>CP178758.1:535000-3738687 GCA_047651235.1 Candidatus Electrothrix yaqonensis | reverse complement strand
ACGTATTTTCAGTTTTGGAAAAGAAAGGGTGAAAAGATATATTTTATTTTCTATTTTTACCTGAACGGATAGGAAGCGGTCAAAAAGGATTGAGCCTGATTTGCCGATAACCTTCAATAGAGAAGAGTAAAGCCTCAGCCCCTGAAGGGACAAGGTTTTTAGGTTAAGGAAGTTAGAGGAGCGACCTGTTGGTTTTTATATCAACTGTTTTGTTTCAAGCAGTTAGATCGGATCTTCATATATATTTTTAACAGGTTCTGCACAGTGGAAACTTCTTCTTTCCTCATCAAATCTGAATATTTTTCTAAAAAACGCCATTTTTCGCTTACGCATTTTTTCGGGGGCAGGAAATTTCGTTGTCAGGAGGTTTAGAAGGAACAAGGAAGGCTGAAAAAAATTATAGGGCGCAAAAGACGGGAAGCGGCCTGGTGTGACAGCGGAGGAAAATCTACAGAGAAAAACTACACTAAGGAATGAGGATTTAATAACTGGTACGTTTGCCTGATCGAGATGCACATAATGACGGGCATCGCTTCCACGAAATGCGGCAGTTATTTAATTCCCGTTCCTAAGTGTTTAGGAACGGGAATTAAATAACTACGGGATTCAAAGCCGTCCTGACGGAACAGCGGCATAATTCCACTTCGGCAGAAACTCGTCGAATTGAATTTTCATATTTTCTTTAAAACCGTCAGCCGTTTTGCGGCCTGTCTCGAAGAGGAATTCAGATTTTCCATGTGTCGTCCACCAGTTCCGAATACAGGCGCACCCGAACTCGGAGGTGTCACCGCTTGCCCCTAATGTGATATGACCGATATTACTGTATATATCGTACAGTCCATAGGCGAACCCGCCGTGTGTTTTTTCAGCACTGCGAAAAATGCGTCATCAAGGCCGACGGCGGTCGAGAGGACGGATTTACGTCCCCCGCCCGGTTTGCGAATTCGTTCTTCTTTTTCAGACAGGCTGCCGTAAAAATTACGCATTCGCGTTTCTATCTCAGGAGAATATGTTTTTATCTTCATAACCGGATGAGAATAAACGCAACTATGAAATTGTCAATGACCTGTCAGCAAGTTCCGTTGTTATTAAATTTTCATTCCTAGGCGCAGATCAGCCTGATCAAAGACAAATTAAAAACCATTGCAGGTTATGTTCCGATCTGGCGGACTTTTCCACCCCGTGGATCAGCACATCTGACCGGATTACTTTTTCTTTCTCCCCTTTTTGCGCTTCATAATCCGTTTTCTCTCCATTTTGACCAGAAGCTGGGCATCAAAAAAGCGTTTTTCCGCCTTCTGGATCAGGGTTTCATGGCTGCTTATTTCCGTCTCCTCTTTGCTTCTGCGTTGAATATACCGGCCGTCCGCCTGCATTTCCCAGGCACTCCGCTGATCTGCAAGCTGGACATCAAGGAACTCCCGCAGCTCATTGCGCAGCTCCTGCGGCTCCACCGGAGTGATGACCTCGACCCTATCCTCCAGATTACGCTTCATAATGTCCGCAGACCCGATAAAATACTCCTCATCCCCGTTGTTCTGAAAATAATAGATACGGCTGTGTTCCAGAAATCTGCCCACAATGGAGATCACCCGGATATTCTCCGACAGCCCCGGAATGCCCGGACGCAGCCGGCAGGTGTCCCGAATCAGTAGGTCCACCTGCACTCCGGCCATGGACGCCTTGTACAGGGCAGCCGTAATATCCTTATCTTCCAGAGCATTGGTCTTGAACTGAATTCTGCCGGGTGTCTTTGCACTGTGGTTCCCGATCTCGCGGTCAATCTTTTCCAGCAGGGCCTTTTTCAGAATTCTCGGCGAGGGCAGCAGCTTGCGGTAATTACGCTCCGGCGCATAGCCCGTGGTCAGGTAATTGAACAGCTCGGTAAGGTCCTGGGCAATGATCCGGTCACAGGTGATCATGCCCAAGTCGGAGTACATTCTGGCCGTGCCTGCGTGATAGTTACCGGTACCGATATGGGCATAGCGGCGCAGCCCGTCAAAATCCCGGCGCACCACAAAAATCACCTTGGAATGCGTTTTCAGGCCGACCACGCCGTAGGTAACATGCACCCCGGCCTCTTCCAGATTCTCGGCCCAGCGGATATTGGCGGACTCATCAAAACGGGCCATAAGCTCCACCACCACGGCAACCTGTTTGCCATTCTGGGCCGCATCGAGCAGATAGGGAATAATGCGGGAACCTGCCGAGGTCCGGTACAGGGTCATTTTGATGGCCAGTACCTTGGGATCTCGACTGGCCTCCCGGAGAAAACGCTGCACCGAGGTATCAAAGGATTCATAGGGATGCTGGAGCAGCATGGCGCCCTGCTCCCGGATGGTATGAAAAATATTCGGCGAGTCCCCGGAAAGCCGGAAATGATCCAGAGGCTGGTGCACCGGATAATGGAGCTCCGGCCGGTCAAGCGAGGCAATTTCAAAGAGATCGCGTTTACCGATGATTCCTTCCACGGTAAAAACATCCTTTTCCTCATCAATGCCCAGTTCTGCAGCCAGCATGCCCCGATGGGATGCCGTCATTTCGGAACCGACCTCCAGCCGGACAATCTCGGCAAATTTCCGGTCCCGCAGTGCCGTTTCAATCACCGCCAGCAGATCATTGGCCTTGGCCCCGTCCTGTTCAGTGATTGCATTGCGGGTGACCCGGAACAATTCACAGGATTCGATCAGCAGGCCGGGAAAAACAATGCTCAGGTTATTGGCGATCAGATCCTCAAAACGGATATAAAGATGCTCGCGTCCCACCCGGATAAAACGGGGAATCCCCACGCCGGTAGGTACCTTGATCCGGTTGAGAAACGGATGATTGTCATGCTGGTATCTGGTCACCACCAGCAGGTTGATGGACAGGTTGGAGATAAAAGGAAAAGGGTGGGCCGGATCCATGCCCTGCGGGGTGAGGAGCGGATAAATATTTTCCAGAAAGTATGTGTCCACCTCTTCCTGCTGATCAGCAGCAAGATCCTGATATTCAGCAATCCTGATCCCCTCTCCGACCAGCTTGGTGAACAGTTCCTGCTCCAGTTTTTCTTTCTGCACCAGAATACCGCGCACCACCTCATAGCATTCATCGATCTGCTCACCCGGGGTCCGGCCGTCTACCGTGAGTTTGCGCACTCCGGCCCCAACCTGCTGCTTCAGGCCGCCGATACGTTTCATGTAGAATTCGTCAAGATTACTGCCGACAATGGCCAGAAACATGATCCGCTCCAGAAGCGGGGTCCGTTCATCCTGGCCTTCATGCAGAACCCGGCGATTGAATTCCAGCCAGGTCAATTCGCGGTTCAGGTACCATTCCGGCGAGGTGAGATCATACTCCAGCTGCTCATTTTTTTTGTCGGCAGCAATGGCCTCCTGCTGTTTTTTGGCCTGTTCTTTCAGTTTTGAGTCTTTCTGTTGTTTATCTTCTTTTTTTTCCATTGTTTTTCCTTTTTTTTCTTAAAACCGCATATCATGATAGTCAATGGGTAGCCTGCCGTTACCAGATACTGCGGGTACATTGGTGGTGGGGGAAACCTGTTGAGCAGGCACTGTCCGAGTACTGACCGCTCTCAAAAGAATAAACGCAAATTATTGATTTTACCACTCTAATTCGAGCTTATAATGAGTGGTACCGGAAGATAAGTTTGTTTGGCCTTTCAAAGGCCCTGCTGCCTGAAAAACAGTTCGAATTTCCCCTTTTTTCCTTGACCCGGAATCAAAAGAATTGTATCTTAATTGGAGAGTAACACAAGAAAAAAAGTATTAAAATTTTAACCCGACCACAAACAATAATAATCATAACTATGGCAGTGCTTATTCAGTAAGCAGGTGCCGTGCTTTCCGGTCAAAAACGGAAAGCTGACAAAGCCACAACCGCTGCGAAGCGGTGTCGGAAAGTTACGGGTCTCCAGGAGGGAGACAGCCGGGCTGCCTGCTTTTTTCAATTTGTACCGGGAGGTATGTTATGCTCTCCGTAGAAAGGGTATTCACCCGCATTATTTCTGCCAGCCGTACTGGCTGGTTTCCTGACCTTAGTCATTTATTCTCTTTGTTCAGGAAGAACCTCCCGATTCAGCGTCACTGTCAGCTCTGTTTCCTGCAAACAGAATAGAATACTATAAGACATAGTTATTCAACAACGATTCTTTGGCGTTATAATATAAAGTGAAACATCTGGAGGTATTTCGCATGAAAACCCAAAAAGCTATCTTAACCACCTTTGCCGCCGCATTACTGCTCAGTTCACAACCTTGTCTGGCTGCCAACAGCAATGCCAACGCCAATGCTCACCCTGGAAATCCTTTTGATGAACTCCGAGGGGTAATTGCTGAAAATCGGAGCCTGATTGAAGCGAACCAAGGAGCTATCAGCGAGCTGAAATTTGAAACCGATGCGATTAACGCACGTATTGACGCTGTCGAGGCAGATCTGGCCGATGTTGCCGCCCAGGTTGCACTCAACTCGGCGGACATAAGTAATGCTTTTATACGAATAGCAGCGGCTGAGGGTGATATCGAAACTCTGCGCCGTGACCTTGGTGCATTGACTGCACAGCATCAGGAAGATATTGCGGCTCTTGAGATGCGACTTGGCGATATACAGTCCCAGATAGATGATCTGGTGGCACAGGGCAGTGCACTGGCGACCGAATTAAATGACCGCGTGTCGGAACTGCGTACTCTTATTAATGACAATGCCGTCGGTATTGATGCACTGTTGGCTGATATCATCCTTCTGAATGTACAGCTTGGCTCGATCAACTCTTCCGTTCTTGCGCTCAGCAATCAGCAGGATAATCTCAGCGATCAGGTGGATGATCAATCGAAGCAATTAACCAGTCTTGCCGCTGCTTTGGCTGCGCTCAAAGCAAGGGTTGATTCTTATCATGGGATAGAGGATGCGTGCCTTGAGATGATTGCTGTTGGTAACACAGTAACAGGTGAACTGGTTGATGACGGTGAATGCACGTCTGACAGTAGGTCTGACAGGGAAGGACAGCCACACGGTGCTCGCTACTATACGTTCACCATAGCCAGTCCTGCCACAATCACCATTGAAATGGATGGCAGCCCCTGCTCCGGCTCCGGTACGCTATCCGATCCCTACCTTTTTCTGCATCTTGGCGGACGAGACGGCGAAGTTGTCTTTTCCGATGATGACGGAGGATGTGACTGGAACGCCAAAATTATCCGCACATTGGATCCTGGAACCTATACTGTTGAGACGACAAGCTATTCGTCTGCCCAATACGGCACTTTTCAACTGTCAGTCCAGTAACTACTGGTAACTTTATATTCGCCGTTCACCACAAAGAGGGAGCTGGAATCATCCTGCTCCCTTTATTGTTGATGCAGGGCTGTTCAATTCTAGAAAATCCCGGCGTAATCAAACAGACGATTTATATCCATACAGTTCCTGAAAAGCTCCCGGCTGACATTTTTCACCTTGTTCTTACGAAGAATATTGAGAGCAAAGCTTCTCAGTTTCGCAAATATGTGCGGATTGCAACGAATTCGGGAGCGGTCAAATGCGGTCGGATAAACCGAGTTCTTTCATCAGTTTCCGCGCCGCCGGGATTTCATTGCTTTTCTCCCTGATTTCTTCATGGCCGAGAACGACGGCGCGGTCGCCAGCAAAAGCACTCAATATCTGAAGCTGATTAATATCCTTCATGTTATCGAAACTTCCCCGGAGAGTTTTGCCGTCGCAATGAATAAATTCTCCGTCCGGTTCCTCTTCCGCGAGAGCTTTGCCGTGCTCCCTGAAAATCCGCTCAAGTTCCGAACCGGAAGTATTCAGAATGACAGTGCGGATCGTTGTATATGCAGGAGCTTTTTTCCAGTCCAGGCCGAAATATTCATTGAGCCTTTCACGATGCGCATCAACGAACAGATTTTTGCGATAAGAATCCGAACCGCTCAGGATCGCCATGATCGAAAACAGAAGAATATGCGTAAGCTCATATCGCCGGCCCTGCCCGCGTCGATGATCTTTGATTGTGTTCAGCAAAAAAACAGCATGCAGAATCCTCGTGTAAAGTTTTTCTGTATCAATTACTGCATACCTCTTGAAAACACAAGCTCTTATAGAATTGAACAGCCCTGATTGTTGATGCTGTTCTCGTTTGCTGTTTCCTGCTTATGCGAATCAGGCTAAGAGTTGAAAACCAGTGTCAGTATCAGCATTACGGCAGCCAGTTTCCCGTAGACATGAACAAGGAGTCCCTGCGTTGACTTGACCTTCGGGGCACTCTGCGTGCCAGTTTTTTTTCAATCCAGTTAAATATCAGTATAACCGGCACATAACCTTTGTAAACTGCTTAAAATATACGATATCCTGAACGATAGCACAGAATCAGCAGCAGCATGACCTCAGCCGGTGACATGGTGAACTTTCGATTGTGCCTCCACCTTTCTCCGAATGCTGCGAAAAAAATGAAATTGACAGAAACTACATTGTGGGGTTTCATTAAAGAAAGGCAGCTGAAACTTATATCCCCAAAAAAATCTGGTGATATCTCCTCAAGCTTCAGCTGCCTTTTTTCGTCAGTCGGCCTGCCTTTGAAATTGGAATAAAATTCAGTTTTCAATATTAGGCATAGATATAGTACAAATATTTTTACTCTATTCTTCATAAAAAAACAACTTTTTCTTTGCAGCAGAAACAAAAAAATAAGTTCGGGCTATCAGGGGTATTTGCATATACTTGTTTCCATGACAGGAAAATCGTCGGCCCCTTCTATATTACTGTCCAATAGACAGCTTATAGCTGAATCAAGTACCCTCTTCCGGCCTGAAGAAATAATGAAAGGATGCGTCCGCTATATCCTGTTCTGTGCTGCTGTTATATTGCCGTTGCCTGCTTCCCGGGCATGCAGCAGCAATATACCGGATTCAACGGAATCCGACCGGGTAGCCGACAATATATATGCTGGCTGGTGGGGCAGTCTACCCAAGGAGAAAAAAGCCCTGTACACCAATATCGCTGCAGCTGCCTTTATTACCTTGTATGGTCTTGCTGATTGGGATTACGGCTCCGGCGATTTTCACTTTTCCGACGAAGGTTGGTTTGAAAAGGATTCAAAATACGGAGGTGCGGACAAGGCTGGCCATTTCTGGGCCACCTGCACCCTCTCCGAGGCCTTTATCGGCCTGTATAAACATTGGGGGTACGACAGGGAAACCGCCCGCAGTTACGGTGTATTGTCGGCGTGGACAGTGCAGGCAGTTATGGAACTTGATGATGCGACCAGTGAAACGCAGGGCTTTGACTGGGGCGATATGACGATGAATACCCTCGGTGCGCTGACCGGCATGCTTATGGAATACTACCCGGACCTGGACCGCAAAATAGACTTCCGCGTCGAATATGCCTTTAATGTACCTGTCAACGGTATTTTTGATGACTACTCCAATATGTACTATGCGCTGGTTGTCAAACTTGCCGGTTTTGACGAGCTGGAAGACTCCTGGCTGCAATGGACGGAGCTGCATGCAGGCTACTTTTCACGGGGATATGATACATCTGAAACAGACAGGGAAAGAAGTGGCTATATCGGTATATCTTTCAACTTTTCCCGTTTTTTCCATAAGCATAATTATCATAAAACGGGTAAGGTGCTTGAGTATCTTCAGGTTCCGTATACTGTACCGAAAATTTTCGGCAAAGCAGGTTGAACTGATGGAAAGCTCAGGTCGAGACGGCAGGGATTATCATTGCGCATTCGCCTGCAAAATTGCCGACTGCTGCATAAAATAATTGAAAAACAGGTGACTTTCTGCTACGTAGTTTTCAGCTAGTCAGCAGATAACGATTTTTATGATATTATCATAGAGGGCATACAGGCCAATCATGTTTGATATTTTTATAAGAACGCATTTTTCCGGCGGCCATCATCTGCGGGATTATCCGGGAAACTGTGAAAAACCGCACGGCCATAACTGGAAGGTCAAGGTGACAGTCCGTACTCAGGAGCTGGATAACTTGGGGATGGGGATTGATTTCAAGGTGCTGAAAGAAGAAGTCAACAGAGTCGTTGATGAACTGGACCACTGCGACCTGAACGGGCATCCAGCCTTTCAGGATCGCAATCCGTCCTCCGAGCACATTGCCCGTTTCCTTTTTGAGGAGCTTACAGACGGGTTGAGCACAGATCGGTATGCGCTGTACAGCGTTGAAGTACGGGAGACTGACTCCAGCGGCGTAATTTATTACGGTGCCTGAATCTGCAGATCATCTGCTGCGTGTTTCCGAGCTGTTTTACTCCATCCAGGGAGAATCTACCCGCGCCGGACTGCCCTGTGCCTTTATCCGGCTCTGCGGCTGTAATCTGCGCTGTTCCTACTGCGATTCCCGCTATACCTGGGAGGAAGAAGGAACGCTGATGCGCCAGGAGCAGATTTGTTCCTGGGTAGCGGAATTTCCCGGCAGTATGGTGGAAATCACCGGCGGAGAGCCGCTGCTCCAGGAAGCAGCGTATCCGCTGATGGATAAACTGCTGGCCGAGGGACGGGAAGTACTGCTGGAGACCAGCGGCAGTCTGCACATCGCCCGGGTACCGGTCGGAGTCGGAGTAATTCTGGATATCAAGTGCCCTGACTCCGGGATGGCTAAACGGAACGAATGGGATAATCTTGCTCTGCTGGAAAAACGGAAAAACGCGGGCAGCCGTGATGAAGTTAAATTTGTTCTCAACTCAGAGGAAGATGCTGTTTGGGCAATAAATATTGTTTGGCAGCACGGTCTGACCGGACTTGTGCCGGTGCTTTTTTCGCCGGTTGTTAACCGCCTTGCTTCGGCCCGGGTAGCGGAACTGATTCTGCAGGAGCAGTTGCCGGTCCGGCTGCAGCTGCAGCTGCATACCCGGATTTGGCCGGATATCGGGAGAGGCGTGTAGCTTCTCTTTCCGCCTGATCTGCAGCGGTAAATACCAATCCAATGCAATTCAACATCTCAACATCAAAAATTAACGTCGCAAAAACATGCCTGATCTTACCTCAACCAGACCGGCCATAATCGGCCTCGGTTATGTTGGCCTGCCGCTGGCGGTGGAATTCAGCAAGAAAATGCCTTGCGTCGGCTTTGACCTGAAAGAACAGCGAATTGCGGAACTGCAGCAGGGGCTTGATACAACCCGTGAGGTCAGTGCTGAAGAACTGGCTGCAGCGGAAAATCTTTCGTTTACGTCCTTGATTGAAGACCTGCGCCAGTGCAATGTCTTTATTGTGGCTGTTCCCACTCCTATTGATGCCAATAAGCGGCCTGATCTGCATCCGCTGGAAAGCGCCTCGTATACTGTCGGTCAGGTGCTGAAACCGGGGGATGTGGTGATTTATGAATCCACTGTCTATCCCGGAGCCACTGAGGAGGTCTGTATCCCGATCTTGGAAAAGGTTTCCGAGCTGCGTTTTAACCGGGATTTTTTTGCCGGATACAGTCCGGAACGGATCAATCCCGGTGACCATGAGCATCGGCTGCCGACCATCGTCAAGGTGACCTCCGGCTCCACCCCGGAGATTGAGGAGTTTGTTGATCAGCTCTACGGTATGATCATCACGGCAGGCACTTTTAAGGCCAGCAGCATCCGGGTGGCTGAGGCGGCCAAGGTCATTGAAAACACGCAACGTGATGTCAACATTGCCCTGATCAACGAGCTTGCTTTGATCTTCAACCGTCTTGGCATTGATACCCTGGAGGTGCTCAAGGCCGCAGGTACAAAGTGGAATTTCCTGCCCTTCCGGCCCGGTCTGGTGGGCGGGCACTGCATCGGTGTTGACCCGTATTATCTGACCCACAAGGCGCAGCAGGTCGGCTACCATCCGGAGATGATTCTGGCCGGGCGGCGGCTCAATGATAATATGGGCAGCTATATCGCCTCGGAAGTCGTCAAGCTGATGCTCAAAAAGCGCATCCATGTGGCGGATTCCAGGATTCTCATCCTCGGTCTGACCTTTAAGGAGAACTGTCCGGATCTGCGCAATACGCGGGTCACAGATATTATTAACGAGCTGACTTCTTATGGTGCCAATATAGAGGTGCATGATCCGTGGGCTGATCCGAAGGAAGCGGAACAGTATTATGGGGTAACCATGATTGATGAGCTGCCGGAACAATATTATGATGCAGTTGTTCTGGCTGTGGCCCACCGAGAATTTGCAGAGTTCGGCAGAGAAAAGATAGAGCGCATCAGCCGTCCGCTTGCCGTAATCTATGATGTCAAGCATGTACTGGATAGCAGGCTGACAGACGGAACATTGTAATCCGATGTTATTCCATGAAAAACAATAAAGAGAAGAACGGCTGAAACCGCGTTTTTTTCTTGACTCCAATCTTGAGATATAGTTTAATGAAAATAAATGGCTGTGGATATTCAATGGTAATTATAGCAGATAGACATACAGGTATGCTGAAGCTGAAAAAATATAAAATTATCATAATGTTGATTATTAGCTGTCTGTTTGCACCTACTGTTTGTCTGTCGGCAGCGGAAAATAAATCAGACTGGTTGGATGTCCCCGTGACTGTTCGTTTTCAGGATGAAAGCCTGAACAAGGTGTTAGGGGATATCTCCCGTCAGGCAGGTGTTGTTCTTTTCTATGATCAGAAACTGGCGGACAAGAAGGTGAGCGGCAGTTATAAGGACGTCAAACTGTCCGAAGCGATTAACCGGCTGTTCAGTGAAGATAATAAAAGTATTCAGGTCTTCAGGAGTGAAAAGAAAATAATCGTCAAGACCTTTGGCGCGAAAAAATTTGTTCGGGCTGGTGCTGCCCTGCCTGATGACCAGGTTGATTCTGCCTCTCTGCAGGACGCCGAGGGGGAGGGGATGACATTGGAGGAAGTGAAGAAAATGCAGAGACAGCAGTATAAAGAATATAGAGAACGTATAGCCGATGATAACGAAATTCTGGATGGCGGTATGACACGGGGTGAGCTCAGAGCAATGCATGTCCGGCAGGACAAAGATTATAAAAAACGGCTTGCCGATGATAACGAAATTCTGGATGGCGGTATGACACGGGGTGAGCTCAGAGCAATGCATGTCCGGCAGGACAAAGATTATAAAAAACGGCTTGCCGATGATAACGAAATTCTGGATGGCGGTATGACACGGGGTGAGCTCAGAGCAATGCATGTCCGGCAGGACAAAGATTATAAAAAACGGCTTGCCGATGATAACGAAATTCTGGATGGCGGTATGACACGGGGTGAGCTCAGAGCAATGCATGTCCGGCAGGACAAAGATTATAAAAAACGGCTTGCCGATGATAACGAAATTCTGGATGGCGGTATGACACGGGGTGAGCTCAGAGCAATGCATGTCCGGCAGGACAAAGATTATAAAAAACGGCTTGCCGATGATAACGAAATTCTGGATGGCAAATAAAAATGCAATATTTATCTGTTTTTTTAAGTACATACATCCCCTTCAAAGGAGGCGAAAAAATGAAACGTGTTGTATTGAAAGTAGGTTCGGTGATTGTAGCAGCTATTGCGATTATGGCCTGTGTGTTTACACCGGCGTTAGCTGCCAATAAATGTTCCCGTGGAAAGGTTGTCGGTACAGGTGTAGTTCCAACGTTAGCAAGTGGAAATGCAAGTGCATATATGGTACAAATTGAATGTAACAGCGACACAGAATATGTCGGGGTAAAGCAGTTTCTTCTTCATGTTGATATTGGAGATTCTGGTTACGCAACAGCGTTAACAGCTATGAGTTTAGATCGAGAAGTTTATGTGGAAATGACTGCACTTATATGGAACTCCATTGTTGAAAGGATATCGATCCAACCTCTTTAACCGTAGCAGCGGAAGAAGATGAAGTTAGCTCGGAAAACAGGTACAACTTATTTTTTCCAGTTGACTTCATCTCGTGTTATTACCCAAGGGTCTCTATACAATTTTTTTATTTCTTTCTGCAAAGCAGGGTTTCGGCTATCCGTCCAAGAATTCCACCAAACAGTCCGAGGTACCGTTTCTTTTATTGATAAGACAATATCTTTATATGCATTTTGCGTGTTGGGGGCTGGCGTATTCTTTTGTGAATTCCAACCCAGCTCTGTAATTGCAAATGGCTTTCCCAAGGAAGACAATAGGTTGTACGCTTCCATATCTTCACTGCGGATAGGAGGAGTTCGATATATATCCGCTCCTACAATATCAACATATTCATCCCCAGGGTAGTAGTTGATTAAATTATTGTGCATCAGGCTTGGAGAGTATACGAATAAAATATTATGAAGGTCTGATTTTATCACCAAGAACTCAAACAGATATTTGTATAGTTTTATGTAGATATCTGTATCTTTTTTTCCGTACCAAAACCAGCTTCCGTTCATTTCGTGTAAGGGTCTAATGAAAACAATAACTCCGTTTAACTCCAACCATTTAATATGAGAAGTAAAAACTGTTAACCATTGGTTAAGATTATTGTTTGAAACGGTACCTTCCTGAAGACAAAGGGAAATTTTATCATCTTTTAAATTTGTTCTGTCGAGCTGGCTAGTTTTATTTATCGGATTAGGTACCGGCATATGGATGCTGACTAATCCGCCTTTGTCCCAATATTCTTTCAGAACCTCACGATTTTTTTTCGCATGTGGCCACCTGTTAAACCCTGCTTTTCCATTCCATAGACTAAGCTCAAGTATGGCTGGCCAAGAGCCGGTTTCCTTGTATATGAGTGCTGCGTTATTCCACCCATGTTGGCCTGATAGTATTTTGTTGTTTTTTTTAGTTGGCAATATATATAACCACTCTAATATATTTTGAGCCCTTTTGTCAGCCTTCCTGTCTGCTGTAACAATCATGTTGCTGCGACATAATGATACATAGAGTAATATGCTCAAAGCAGCAGTCAAAAGCAAGAGAACATAAGGGGGGGGGGGGGACTTTCTTTTTACTATAGCAGAGAGCATAAAATATATTATATAGAAAAATTCAGATAATCGATTAGTATCGATAAACAAAATCCGTCTGAGAGATCGAAATAACAACGCTTACATTCTTTAAGTTATGCAGCTATTCGCATTTATTGTATTTACAGCAGCATGTTTCTTGCAAAATATAGCAGCACCAATAGTTAATGTTTTTCTTTCTGATTATACACAAGTAGCTCTTTCTTTGAAAGAGGGGATAGCATTCATTCTGATCTTAACAGGAGCTGTAAAGTTTTTCAAGGTTAAAAAAAATCAATATCTGTATTTATTGTCTATAGTATACACTTTGTATTGTTGTGTAAACTGGATGTCGTATGGAATGCATTCTCTTCTTTCATTAAGGCAGCTTATTATAATATCTTCTATTATAGCAGCTTCTTTTTATAAGGTAAATGGTAACTTTAACTACAGATTAGCTCATAATTATTTAATTTTTTTTCTTTTTGCCTTGATGATTAGTAATTATGCGGAGATCATATATTTTCATTATAATGGAAATGCTTTTTGGTATTGGCTTAGATATGATGAGTTTGTACATAGTAAAGGATTGGCGAACTGGCTTGGAAGTAATGGGGTTCCTAGGGGTTGGTATACTTGGGATTTTTTGTTAATAGGGTCTGGTGTGCAAAGAAGGGCTGTTTCGTTTTTTATTGCCCAGCCAACTATTATAGCGCATATACTTGCATATCCAACCCTATATTTTTTCTTTCAAAAAAAATATACTATATCAATAGTTTTTTTGCTATCTCTATTACTAACCTTTAGTAAGGGTGGTGTTCTTGCTGTTATATTGGGGGTATATATTAATTTTTCTGAAAAAGTTCGTCCAAGAGTCATTGCATTCTTTTCTATCCTTTTCGTTGTAATTTCATCATATATATTGATTAATACAGCATCGTATGGTAATTATTACAGCGCATCAAAACATGCTAGCGGCCTTGTTTCAGCGGTTCATTTGATATTAGAAGATCCATTTGGAATAGGTATCGGTAATGCAGGTAACTTTGCAAAACTTGATGAACTTACGTTAAACAGGGAGGAGATTGGAGAGAGTTATTTCGGAGCTTTAATTAGCCAAACAGGCCTAATAGGGATGTTTTATTATATGTTTGTAATGATGTATATTTTTTTCACTCGTTTTTCGAATCAAGAAAATAAAACTGAGCATTACGTTCTTGCTGTATATTTATTTTCTACACTTTGTACCGGAATGATGAGTGAATCTGCAATCAATTTTGTTGGTCTATCACCTTTTATACTTTTATTTTTTTATTCAGCTAAAAATTCTAAATCATCGCCTGCCGAAAATGAGCTTTCCTATAGTAGAGCTCGCACAATTTCTAAGTAGCTTAATGGTTAGGTTAAATGTCAACAGCCTCTAAGTTAACTGATGTTACGCACCCAAAACGTAGAATCGGCAGACTTCACGTTTTCGCTGTGTCGTACTCTTTGACTTTTTATTCGTGTGCGTAAATCAGTAGGTTAAGAGAAATAGACAAAACGATGCTTTTTACAAAGTTTTCTGAAATCAGTAGAAAGAAAAAAAACAAGTTGTTTTTTTCAAGGATTCGACCTGACGAAACGACTCGTGTAATTGATATTGGATCTCAGGTTGGAACCAAATATTCAGAAGGGATACAGTTTCTTGACATTTACCCTTGGAAAAAAAATGTTACAGCAGTAAATCTTTCCCCCCAACATATAAAAAATATAAGAAAAAAATATCCGGGCGTAAACGCACAAACTGCAGATGCACTTAATTTGCCGTGGCCTGATCAATATTTTGATGTTGCATACAGTAATGCGGTAATTGAACATGTAGGAGGGGCTGAAGCCCAAAGAAAATTCGCTTCCGAAGTGATGAGAGTGGCAAAAAAATATTTTATTACTACGCCTAACCGTTGGTATCCTTTTGAATTCCATTTGCGCCTGCCCTTTGTGAGTTGGCTGCCGGGGAATGCTTATCTGAAGGTGGGAAGCATTGTTCGTTTTAATCATATACAAAAAAAATATATGTGGTTTGCAGGTGAATTTAATAAATTTAACCTCTTGTCTAAACGACAATTATCTGCATATTTCCCTAACTCTACAATCATAGCCTGTCGGGTTACTTTTATGCCGGAAACATTTATTGCGGTTAGTTCGGATGTAACCCCTCACAGGGTAGCGGCAGAAAACAGTGGTTCCTGACGGTATAAGCTGAATTGACTGGGCTTCGGCGGCTGTCGAACCGCATTATGAAAGCATACGGGATGCCGCACGAAGCGGAGGCATCGGGCATGCAGACGAAACAACCCGGAGAACCGGCAGGAAACTCAACTGATTATGGGTGACGGCGAACCGGTGCACCGCTTTTTTCATGATTCATCCGAAACACTCCGCAGAGGCGTTTGAACAGCTGATCGGAAGGCTGGAACGGTATCCTGGTTGGTCAGCGACGGGGCTACAGGGTGTAAGAAATAGGCCGAAAAGCAGCAGACCTGATCCGCCGGGCGGACTGGCGGAGCGCGGTGATCCGGAACCTGCCGTCTGCGGGAAATGGGCGGCGGCGGAACGGATGATCCGCTTCGATGTGCTGTGGCGGAAACGTTCTCAGGGCACGAACAGCGACAAGAGAAACCAGCGGGTTGAACGGATTCTTTCACTGCGGCAGACATGCAGGCTCCGGGGCAGATCGACTTTCGAGGTTCTTACCGATGCTGTGCGTTGCTGTTTCAGAGGACAGAAATCGGATTCTCAGCCTGCATGAGCGGAGTACCCTGTGAGTGGTTACGTTTAGATTGATGAACAATACTTTTTTTCTACTGTCAGTACAGCCTTTATAGTATGATCTGTTGAAATTTTACAAAAATAAAAAAAAGATAAAATAGAGAGTCTATATGAAAAAAAAAATTATTATAAATGGATACTTCAGATCTGGAACGACTATTATATGGCATTTGATTAAGCATTCTAATAAGAATAGATTATTTCTTTATGAGCCTTGCCATCAGGATATATGCGATAAAATCTTACATTCTTCAAAAGATGCTCATCCAATCCATGGTATTAAATTATGGGAAGATTATAGTTTTTTATCTGATGAAATCATAAATATATTCATGTGTCATCGTGGGGACAGTTTCTTTCCTAATTATAGTTTTTTTTCGTTATTGACAAATATTTTATCTGAGCAACCTGATTTTATAGGTTACCAGACAAATAGATGTCATTTTATCCTTAAAGATTTCGCTAAAGATAAAAATTTTATACCTATACATATAATTAGGAATCCTGTAAGTGTATGGAATTCTATGATTAATTTCAAGATAAAAAGTGGGGTTTTTCCTTTTTTAGAGAGAGCTAAATTTTTTCTTTTTAAGAAAAATCTTTTTAATATAAACGATCAATTAAAAGAAATACTTGATTTTCATGTAAAAAAAGATTTTTCTTGCATTGAAAGAGAAAGTGCCTTTATGTCTTTCATTTTTATCTGGTTAATATGTAATGCATATTCTATTGAACAATGTAATTCTTATGGAGGAAAAGTATTTTTCTTTCAGAAGAAAAAAGAATTTATAGAAGAATTTTCATTGTATATGAACAAAATCGGCATTCCGTTCAATAATTATAATTCTATATTCAAAGAAGACTTTAATATAGAAGACGAAAGGCTTAGTTGGTATCCTGATGTAAAAGGATATGCGGAAAAAATGAATTGTGATAGATACTTAAACATAATAACTGATTTCTTATCATCTCATTAATAATGAAAAAATTTGTAATTATAAGTGAAGCCAGAACAGGTTCAAATATGCTGATGAGCATACTTAATTCTATACCAGAAATATACTGTCATGCGGAGTTATTCCATCCAAAGAAAATCTTTAGCGATATCTTTAATATACCTTATACTCTGTATCAGAGAGATTTAAGCCCTATTTCTTTTCTTGAGGCCGTAGAGGAACAAACGTGTCATAATACAAATGCGTCTTTTTTTGGTTTCAAGCTATTTTTCAATCATAATAGAAAAGTTATGGATTATATTATATCAAATAAGAATTATAAAATAATTCTTATTACACGAAAAAATTCTATAGCTCAGTATGCATCACATAGAAGAGCTTTGAAAAGCAATATTTGGTCTTCTTTTCAAGGAGATTCAAACAATACTACTATCAATTTTGTATTATCTGAATACATCCTTTTCAAAATTAGAAGTTTTTACAGAATTAACTTATTTAAGTTAAAAGCTAAGATTCATAATAGAGATTATATAAACACTAAATATGAAGACTTGATAGAAGGTAATTTTAAAAAAATTGAAGATTTTTTTGATATAGATAAAAATATAATGAACATTGATGCATCTACATACAAAAAACAGATGTTAAATCAAGGTGAATCCTATATGTTGTTCTCCAATAAACATTATGTTAAATTTTTAAAAAAGATATTCATTTTATAATAGAGTTGTTCCTGTATAAGATTACAGGCCCATTTTTCGTTTTTCAAGTGGCTGTTTTTGGGGACTCGGAAGTTATTCAGGAATAACTCTAATATAATTAGGAGTTACGCAGTTGCATAAAGATTGATAGGTTCGAGGGTATAAATTGGCTTTGCCAAATATGCTCTGACAGCATCTCTGACAATTGAAATTTTTCTGACTGTTACGGATTTAGGGGACCCCCGATAGAACATCCTTAAATCAACCGATTAGGATTAAAGCTTGAGGGGTTCAATAGACCAGACTGGCTGAAGATAACGCACTGATTTTTCAGGTTTGACAGACATTTAAAGGTTTTTAGGGCTGGCTGCTCCCCTCCCCTAAATCCGTAACAGTCAGAAATTTTTGCCTTAAACCAAGAGATTCCTTTAGCAAAGCAATGATATTCAAGCCGAAGAAAGGCCCGTAAAGCCATCTCGATATGATTTCGCTACGCTCTCTCTGAACAGGCCTGACAGCGTTCAATGCCGCAGAACTGTTTAATGCCGCGATGATATGTTTCAATCATCCAACTGATCTCAGCATATTTAAGCCGCATCAGGTCATTAGTGGCCCGGTATTCAAAGTCATCGTCTTTTGTGACTTTCTTGAATACCTTGATCATGCCGTAACCTTTAAGATGAACAATATCAAATTGTTCTGAAAGAACTCAACATGATCCCTAACTTCCGACCAGAGCCGGTCTGTAGTCGGAAAAAGCCGATGCAGCTGCCGGGTGAAGGCATCATGCGACGGACCGCCTGTTTCATCGGGTTGAACACGCCCGGCTTCCGTACAGCTATAGACTTTCTGCGTCCCTATCAGAAAATCTATGTAATCGTAATCTGTTATCTTAGCTTTGTTCATGCAGCTATGTTACCAGATTTTTGCCAACTGCGTAACTCCTAATAATGATGAAAAAAATTATCATGCTAACAACTGTTATCCCTCAGCTTTCTACAGGCGGAGAGATTTATACATCGACACTCGTCAAAAGCCTTGCGAAAGAAGGGTATTCTATAGATTTGGTCGGATATAGAAGAAAAGAAAAAAAGAATGATTTTTCTTTTAGAGAAGAAAAAAATGTTAGAATCTACATAGCTGGTTATCGTAATATCGAAACAAAAAATATTTTTCTTATCTCGTTATCATGGGTGGTAAAATCGATTGTAAAAGACATTCCATTTAGTATGGCAAAATATACTTCTATATCATATAAAAAAATACTTGATTCTCTATTATCATTAAATGAATATGACTTAATGATTGTTGATCACGGGCAAATGCTCTGGACTCTCCAAGAAAGGTGTATAAAGAAAAATAAAATGCATAGAAAATACTATTTGATTAATCATAATTTCGAACCATCTGTTTATTCTGATTTGGCATATTTTAAAAAAGGGGTGATAAAAAAACTTTACTTGAGAGAATCAAAGAAAATAAAGGAATATGAAAAGAGAATGAATTTTGCACCTAATAACGGAGCGACTTTTATAAGTGAAAAAGATCGACATCTGTTTATAGAAACATATAAAAATATCGATAAAAAAAATACGATTACTTTGTCTCCATTTGTAAAAAAGAAGATTCTATCAGAGAAATTTTACTATCAATCTATTATTGTAAGAGATATATGTTTATTTGGAAATTGGCTTTGGGAGCCAAACAGAAAGAGTCTTATATGGTTTTTTAACCGAGTTGTACCGCTATTGCCTAATATAAAAATAGGTATTGCTGGGAAAGGTGCAGAAAAAATTATACCTTGCGGTGGTCATATTACTTATCATGGTTATATTGAAAATATTGATGAATTTATTTTATCATCTAAATGCATTGCAATCCCTTCAATTCTTGGATCAGGAGTACAGATCAAATCTGTAGAATCTGTTAATTATGCTATACCTATAGTTGCAACAGAACAAGCCTTTCGGGGGATAAATTCTCCTCCAAGCTTTGTTGCAGTAGTTAAAGATCATATAAGTTTTGCGAAAAAGATATCTTCTGTTATTCATCATACTAATACAAGAAATGATGCTGCTTTTAAGGAAGCCGTCGCTTGGCAAAAAGATAGAGAGGAAAAATATATCCAATCGTTAAAGACGATTTTTTAGATAAAAATAAATGCCTCTAGGGTAATCTATAAAATATCGTTTAAATAATCTTCTTGGTTCTTGAATAAATCTGAAGAACCATTCTATTCCTATAATTGAAATCCATTCTGGAGCTCTTTTTTGCTCACCAGCTAATATTTCAAACGTACCTCCAACTCCTATATAAATCGATTTAACTCCAGTTTCTTTTAAATATTTACATACAATATCCTGTTTTTCTATTCCGAGTGCAACAAAAACATATTCTGGTTTTGTTGCTTTGATAGAATCTGCGAAATTACTTATTGTCTTATTAGAATTGTGATTAATATCTCCGTTAAAAATAAATAGAACTCGACTAAAATCCACTTTCATATTGGAAAGTGCTGCTGTATGTGATCTTCCTCCAATAATACCAAAAGATTTGGTTGTATTCTTTATTATATATTCTACTATTTGTATTCCTGTAATACGAGGAACTTTATATCTCGTGAGAAAAGTAACAATCCACGCAATAGGAGCTCCATCACATGTAAAAAGATCAGCTGACGAGAGTAACGATAAATATCCTTCATCCTCACTACATTTCCCAAGCATTTGAAAATTAAAGGTGACGATCCATAATGTTTTATCGTTAATATTTTTTACAATATCTTTAATTTCCTTATCAAGGATAAATGTAAATTCTTTTTCAAATAAACGTACCGGTTTAATTATTATATCTGTAGTATCTGAGAGGTACATATAATCCTGTGAGCAGAATCTTTTTAAGGAGATATATATTTCCAATAAGGAAGCGGGGTTACATGAAGAATTGCAATACAATAGTAGATAAGACAACCGCTCTGTACACTCAAAGCAATCGTATTGGCCCAAGCTGCTCCCGGCGCCCCCCATATCCAACTAAGCAGAATGGTACAGCAAATCAGAACTGATGACGAGATAAGAAGCGTTTTTTTCACCTCCCGCTCGTGTCCTGTCATCATGAGCAGCATTCCTGTATTCCCTGCAGAGGAGCGGATTATGTGTCCTGTCAATATGATAAAAAAAACACCAGAAGCTGTTATGAATTTTTTTCCGAACAAAGCAAGGATTTCCCGGTGGGCACCTATCATTATACAGGCCGAAACGGCAGAAACAAGCAGAACAGTCAGTGAGGTTTTTCGGATAGCTGCTTCAAGTTGCCGTATTTTCCCCTGTGCATGGAGTTTCGCAAATTCAGGTGCAGCTACGTTTCCTGAAGCGATCAGGATTAAAGATAATTGAGTTGCCAGACGCCAAGCAACTCCGTAAAGACCAACTTGTTCAGGACTGGAAAATATTCCGAGAAAGAAAATACCTGCCCAAGGAAATACAGCCAAGTTCAGGAGAGAGACCACATAGGTATGCTGAACTCCTCCCTGCCAGAGGGTAGTCCAGGTAAAATGATCTGAGCTGAAATGCTTTGCTGAATTTGAATCGCGACCTGATAAAAAAAATCTCCATAGAGCCCAGGAAAATATTGCGACCAACAAAGATGCCACGAAATAAAGCTGAAAACTTTTTTCCGGAATCATTTCCTGCTGTAAAACATTATGAACAAGTAAGAGCAGGATAAAGACAGTCGGGACGAAACCTCTCTGTATAAGGGTAAACAATACTGCTTTTCCGATGCCGCGCAACGCCGAGGAATATATAGCTGAAAAAGTCAGAAATGGTATGGATAATACCATAAACTGAAAAGAAGAAAAAGGGGTCAGCAGGCTGACCGTTGCATACAGAAAGAAAAGAACAAAAGTCACTGCACAGCCTGCTTTCAGCCCGGTACGTACAACACGTACCATGTTGTCAAAATCATTCTCGGAAAAATAAACGCTTATAAAGCGTGTGATAACATTATCCATCCCCAAGCGGGCAACAGCAGAGCCGATACCGGCAATCATCATACCTTGAAAAAAAAGACCTGTTCCTGAGACACCCAACATTCGAGCGATCATAACATTAAGCAGCAAAGAAGCTCCTGCGGAGAAAACCTGTGCTGTAAATGACAGAAAAAAAGATCGATAAGTTAACAACTGATGTTACGCAGTCCTGAGTTTCTGAAGCTCATCAAATGCTGAACGGACGGCTTTCAGATAGAGCTTCGACTTCAGGGCAAAGTGGTTCATCTTTGTTTTGATTTTTAGGCATTCCATTTTAAACACAGCAACAATGGAGGCAAAAATATGATTGCCCTGCGCATTTACACGGCGCGCAGGAGACTTGGATAACGCCGCATTCGACTTCAATGACTTGTGAAACACCTCGACTTTCCATCGTTTTCTATAGATTGTCGTAAACTTGGCTGCAGGCGAGATACAGGATGCCGGTGCTTCCGTCTTTGTTTGTAAAGATCTGCCGGGCGAGACGAACTGGAAACTTCAGTCCTTTCAGCCAACCGATAACGGCTTCCTGTTCTGACCATTTGATCTGATCTATACGGTTTTTGTTTTTACGGTCTTCCTCAGTCAACGCGACGAGTCGGTTGTTTTTCAATGCACCGATGAACTCCTTGTTATGTCCGAGTTCGATATGCTCCATATTTTCAACAGAGTTGAACCATGAATCAGACAGAATCCGGGTAAACCGCAGTCGGTTCCTCATACAAGTATTAACCATTGAACGCAGCAGCTCAAGCCAATCGACATGATAAACGCAGTTCAGTAGACTGATTCTTTTGGCGTTTTTCCATTTACAGTGATCAGAATGCCGACAGATAAGGTCATTTTCATCCATTCACGGTTTTTCCTGAATGGTATCGTCGAATATCAGCACACCGTCATCGGCTTCCACTTCGCGGATGACCGGTCTGACCTGTTTCCATAAATCCATAGAGGTATACTCGCCATCCGCAGCATGTCCGACAGGCCGGTTGCCGTGGCGTATCCGAACGTCACGGCAAGATAATCCGTGTAGAGGTCAATATATTTTGTATTCATTGCCTCCAAGATAATATATTTGGCGCCAATGCGTAACATCAGTTATAGACTTATTCTGTTCTCTATGTCAAGTCCGGACCCGATGGCCCGGTCAAGGGTGGGGAACCCGTGCCGCACGGATCGCTCTGCGCAGAGAATAAATCTCATGTTTCAGCAACAGGCTACAGTCTCGCAAACTGCGTAACATAATCAGTATATTTCCTTCTACTTCAGTAACAGCAGATAATATACCGGCACAAGAGATACTCGTTTATTCAGGACAGTATCGATATCGGTAGTGCCGCTAAGAACATCAGCAGCACCGGCAGGAACCGATTCGACAGAACCGCGTTTATCATCATACCACTCGCTGATATACCCGTCGGCCATAAAATATATTTTATAGTTGATCCCCGGAGCCAAACCGGAAAGAGTGTAATTTGTGTCCGGTTCAGTTATTATAGCAGAGGCCACCCAGTTATCCCTGTCACCTTCCTTGTACGCATATACTCTCACCTCTGCAATAGGGGCAAAGTCGGCATCTGTCACCGTCCCTGTAATGCTTACACCCTGCTCAAGCAGCACATCGTCCAGGCTAACAGCCTGATCGGTTTTAACATCTACATCTTCAGCATCAGCATAATCCAAGCTGTTGTACCATTGAGCCACATACGAAGGAGTATCAATGCTATACGTGAGATATCTCACTTTATATGTTCCTGCAGGAAGTCCCGTCACTTCATAGTATCCGACAGGTTCCGTCTGTGTATCTTCTGCCTCGGTAATCCAATCGCTCTGCTTAAGGCATGGATCAATGCATACCCGCACATGTATATTCGGTATACCGTCCCCACTGTCCTTATCTTTCGCATAACCTTTTATAGAACCGGTCTGCGCTTCGGCGGCTGTCGTCCCCCAAAAACAGACAGTCAGCAGAACAGTCAAAAATATTACATTGCAGTTTATGAACGACGGACTTTTCATTTTTTCCTCCCTGTCTCGAATAATTTTCAAGCTCCTCTAATATGAAATTATAACGGAAATAAAGCTGGTTGTAAATTGTAGAAGGAGAGGAGGGTGTCTTACCGCATGTAATTCGCTCTTCTGAAACTGTTGTGGGAAGACCTTGGAACAAGCAGTCCACCCTAATAACCGAGACTTCTGGCGCTGTAAAAATGCTGAAAAAGAGGTTCGGTAGTCAAGCTGGAGCTATCAATTATATTCGGCCAGCTATTTACAAAAAGACCGGCTGTAATTTGATACTTAATCAGATGCAGAAGACAGTCTATTGCAGAACTGCAGATAATAATACAATATCAGACTTCGGAGAGCAATAAAGAAGGAACGAAAATGCATGACCGGGTGCTGCAGATCAATAGTATTATGCTTGATAATGATACGCTGAACACGGCCGAGAACCTGCCCTGCCGGAATAAAACCATCACAACCTGCGCAGGCATCACCCTTGGTCTGCAGATAAAGGACCTTGTTGCAACAACGACGTCTGATCAGGCGATGAACGAGCGGGTTCCCCTGCTGATCATAGAACAAAAGGATCTCCCCAATTTTGGGTGATCGGGCTGCAGGGGGAGCCACTTCAATGATTTCTCCACCGCTGAGCAGCGGCCGCATAGAGCTGCCGGAAACCCGGATGCGGACAGATATTCCCTGTTTCAGCAGAGAGCGTACCAGATCAAGCGCACCCTGATCCCGGATACTGATAACGGATGACACACTCATAGAGGCTGCTGTTGCCGACTGATCATCGCAGGCAGAAAAAGGAGCCAGTTCACCTGTTCTTTCCTTTCTTGCCGGAAATTTGTACATCATCAACCTGCCACCACCAATCCTTTGCAGAAGCTGTATAGCGAAACCGGATCAACACGGAAGGTCGCCTGTCTGCTTCTGCGCTGATATCCAAGACAGCTGTTTTTGGTCCGGGATCGGACTGGTTTCTAACCCAGATTTGAGACCAGTCGTTTCCTTCGTCAAGAGAAATTTCTACAGCAAAGGTGCTGGCATTCAGCTGTTCATACGCATCGTATTGAAAAGAAAGAGTTGTTTCTGTCAACCTGGAGCAGTCAACAGGAGAAACGAAAAGTACTGTATCCATGCTTGTCCCTGAACTGCAGTCCTCACTGCTGGCCATCGCATAACAACCCTCTCCGCCGGTCTCGTTCTGCCTGTTGCTGTCAAATATCCAGCGACAGTCACCGCCAAGATTTTCCACTTCCCAGTTTTCAGGGAGTTCACAGGCGGAAAATGACTCTGAGAGCAGTTCTGTTGCTGCTGCAACCGGAGAAAAGCAGAACAGGAAGAGAGGAAAAAATATCCGCAGCAGAAAAAAATTGTGTTCCATACGCCCCTGCCTCACTTTTCCGTTGAGTTTAGAATTTACAACTCCGCTGCAAGACGCTCCACAGCCTGCACTGCAGTCCGGTCCGGCCGGAAGGCAAGCTCGAAGATCGGGATATCCTGAATCAATCGTTCACAGAGAGCAAGCCCTTTTTCTGTCCATTGCTTACTGTACCAAGGAATGGACGCTGTCTGCACCAGCCGGTGCAGCCCGTCCGCCGGAGACAGTCGGGTAATTTCTGTTTTCTGGGCCTGTCGGAGAAAAACCAGCGCGGAGAGCGGGGCGGATTCATTTCGGGCAATGTTCCCTTCCCCATGCCAGGGGGTTCCCCATACCTGCCACTTGTTCTCAACAGAGCGGATGATCAGACGCTCTTCACTGAAAAGCCGGTTATCCGGAGAGTGCAGCAACAGCCTGCTGAGGGTGGATTTTCCGGTGCCGGAAGGAGCGGAAAAGACCAGCCCTTTCCCGGAAACAGAGCCTCCGGCAGCGTGAATGATCAGGCCCTGGTGATTGATAAAACTGTGCTGCAAGAGAAAAAGAGTGGATGCCAGTTTCCAGGGATCAAGCCGGACCGACTCCTCCCGGTTAACCTTATCTGCGCAGAGAAAATAGTTAAACCGGGAAAACTCATGGTCAATTGCGAGTTTCCAGAGGATCTCCTGTTTTTTATCATCCAGATAATACTGTTGGATGTAGCCGTTTTCAGCCCTGTAGAGACATGCCCGCTGCTGAGAAAATATTTTTTCGCCTACTGCTGGAGAAGATCTCTGCTGTAAAGCAGCTATATATACATAAATACAGGGGACTGCAGCTGAAGCAGCTGCATATTCTGCAGTTGCAGGATAAACAAAGACACTGTTCTCTGCAGCGGAAGAGTCTTCCGGCACCAGATAACGTTCCGAGTTAAGCGTAACAAATACCCCCCCTATACTGTATACGCTGTCTACAACAGGATGCCCTGCGTTGCTCAAATCAAGCCTGTTATGATGCAAGAGGGTCAAAAATGCCGCATGGAGGAGCCATTGCCCCCCCTGAACAGGAAGCCAAGACCTGATCGGCAAATAATTTCACCCTGTCAAGCCGGGGTTTTTCATAAGGCTGTTTCTGCACGATTCCTTCGGTCTCCTCCTGCTGCTTAACAGGAGCTGTGCCGTGTTGTTGTTCTTTCATTATTTCTGTTCCATTTATTCGCTCAGTATCGAATGCTCCGAGCTTTTGACTTTTTCTTCAAAAATTCCTAAGGTAGGAATAATCTCAGTAAGCTGTATTTTATTGAAGCCCTGTTTCCTTTGAGCTTCCTCGCCTGCGGCATGCCGCATAATGACAATAAAAGGAAGGCGGTTCCTCCGGCGAGCCTGTTTCTCTAAAGAATCTGCTTGGGCAGCCCGTACATAACTTGCTGTCCTTGCATTCGATACAGGGAAAATCAGTTGTTACTGTCTGTTCCTCAACCTGTGCGCACAACGTATTCCAACCGTCTGCAATTCGCTGTTCCCCGGCGACGAGATCAACAGAAGGCCGAAGCGTGATGAGACAGGGCTGCATTCTGCCGTACGAGGTAATATGGTATGATGCCTGCCCTGCCCCGCACTGGTACAATTTTGTTGACGGCTCTGCAGCAGCTCCTTTCTCAGCCGTCAGCTCCTGCAGTTTTTTCTTTACTTCGGCTGCCCCGAAATCCACTGCCGCAGCCTGCTCAGGTTCAAGGCGGAAACCCAAGGTCTCCCGCAGGCCGTTTTTTCCGGTATCCCGAATGTTTATCCGACTGCCATTATCTTCATGAGGAAGAGCGGGAATGACGGAGCAGTCATGCCGAAATGACAGGCCCAAATCCCCGGCTATCTTCCGCATGGCAGGCAGTTCTTCGTAATTCAGCGTCATGGCCATGGATTTCAGCCGCAGCCGCACCTTTGCCCTGTGCAGCAGAGCAATACCTTTCATGCAGTCTGCATAGCTCCCCCGGCGCTGTGTTATCGTCTCAAAGGTCTTCCGGGTTGCACCGTACAAAGTAATTTCAGCGATCCTTGGAGGATATTGAACAAATACCTCTGTAATCTCCTCTGTGATCAGTGAGCCGTTGCAATACACTGAAACCAACAGACCGATGCGGACCGCATGTGCGTAAATCCTGACAAAATCAGGCCGCAGCATGGGGTCCCCTCCGGTCAGGGTAAGAAACAGGGTTCCGGCCTCCACCATCTCATCAAGCAGCCTGATAACGCTGTCCGTGTCCAGTTCCTGATGGCGATGCTGACGAATTGCCTGCTGATCACCAAGATAACAGTGGACACAACGGAAGTTGCACCGCCGGGTCAGCTCGAACGTAGCAGCCAGCGGTGTCCTCGCCTGCGCAGCTCTGGCAAAATAACGAGCCAGATCATCAGAATTATCAGGTTCTCTGCCGGTGCAGTCTGTTTCCAAAGTCGTCATCCTCCAACAGAAGTAACCAGCCCGGCATCGGCCAGCCCGCTTATGATTTCCAGCAGATCCGCTTCAATCTCCTCTGCCGGTGCGTCATACTGCTCTTCAAGCTGGCACCTGATCTCGGAAAGAGGACGAACGCCGTCCAACGCCTGCCATATGAAATCCCCGGTCTCATTGAGGGTATACAGTTCCTCCATGGAGGCAAGCTCACCGGAAACGGGCACCAGCAGGGTTTCATCCATAATCCTGCGGGTGACGATATTGTCGGCCTGTCTGTAAATACTATCGAGCTGCACCATCAATCCGTCCTGATCTTGTCCGTTGGTTTATTGTCCGGTACTGCAACCGGCCCGTGCAGTGCCGGATCACCGAGCAGATTGTAAATATCCAGAACGGACCGTTCCCCGCCCTGAGCAGAATAATACTGTTTCGCGCCGACAACTGCATCGCCGATCCTCGGGTTCACATTCTCCGGATCAAACAGGCTGCGGTAGAAGCCTTTCGCCATTATGTCGGCAAGATGGTTTTCGGACAGACCGGAGGCCCCGAAAAAGCCCACCGCTGCTCCGTCCGCCCGCAGCACTGCGGTCTCGCCGATACTGTCCATGGGCGGATAGCCGAAGGCCCCGGCAGAGCAGGTCATGCTGACCATCAGCATAGGCACACCGATATCGGGCATGGCGTCAACTTCATCTGCAGTGAGCAGCGCACTGCTCCGGCCCAGGGCCACCATCGAGCTGTGACCGATATAATGCAGAATGCCGCCTCCCTGCTGCAGCGCATTGATAATCCCGTCATGCGTCCCGTTCACACCCAGCGCATCTGCGGCAAGCCGGTTGACCGCAACTCCCTGTGCCGACACCAGTTCCGCAACTCTGTCCGCACCGGCCGCAAAATCTCCGGCAGACGGATCAGGCATATCCGTCACCAGCGTCATTACCGTACCGGTGTCGCGTTCCGCCTGATCCTGTTCAAAGTGTATCAGTTTTTCAGTATAGCGGTCAAGCTCGGTGCTGTCCACCGCAGGTATCCGACCTATCGCAAATTCAGGCACCCCGTCATTGCCGACAACATCCGCCAGGACATTGTCGGACGGGAAGAAACCGTCAGGGGTTGCTGCCAGCTTGGCCGGCACAAGGGGATAGCCGTAACCAAGGTAGTTTTTATAATCATAGGATCCGGCACCGACCAGAGCCACATGCGGGGGCACCTGAATCCAGTTTGTATAGACATAGGACAGGAAGTCATGCACCGCTTCAGGAGCCGCCAGGCTGTGGCTGAATTCATCCTGCACATCCTCGATATCGACAAGCATGACCTTCAGGCCTTCAGATGCCCGGTGATCAGCAAGCCGCTGTGCCGACTCCATCAGATGCAACGGCGCAATGATCAGATAATCAGCCCGGTTATAGCGCCTGCGCAGCCGCGACGGCGTGTCCGCACTCAGCTCTCCGGCAAAGACAGGGCTGAGATTTTCCGTGACAAAGTACGTATGCCCCGGCTCGGTCAGCAGAGTGACCGTATATTCTCCGGCCTGATTTTTACCGGGCAGGGTCCGTACCCGCCGAGGCGCATCCGGCGTTGTCACATCAAGGGCCAGCACCTTGCTGCTGCTGAACCCCCGGACCGTCACGCTGTCATATCCGGCGTCGGAAAAGGTCAGCTCTCCATCGACCGCCTCGTAGCTGCGCAGATACTCCAGCTCAATGGAGTCTAGGTAGATCAGCGAGTAGGTCACGCCGCTGTTCAGCTGCGAAACGACCTGTACTTCATTGCCCTCCTCACGCAGCAGAGCAGCCGGGATATCGGCCCGGAACTGATAGTCGCCCTTTTCCGACCATTCCGCCGTGCCGATATCCGTGCCGTTCAGAAAGACTGTCACCTTGTACAGCGGCACTCCGGCAGGTCCACGGCCTGTCATTCCGACCAAGTTGACCGTAACCGCCGCATCGCCCTCCCCTGTCAGATACGGCGCGGCAACAGGATGAACAGCAGTACTGCCCGCCGGATCATCGGCGGCATCATGAGCGAACAGGAGTTCCCAGGCCCAGAAATCATGCACCGGAGTATTGATATACAGGTGGAAGGGGTGCAGATTCTCCTCTGCACGCACACGGGCGGGGTAGGACTGCTCCGCAGAGACTTCCTTCTTTGCCCGGCCCCGCGTACTCTTCATTTTCTTGCCTTTTTTCCCGAAATCGAGAAGGTAGATATTCTGTCCGATGTCGCTCCGCTCCGGAGCCCGGCCGTAGAACCAGAGGTCGGAACCGGTATTGGCCCTGAGCAGCGGAACAGCCTTCCCTGCCAGGGTCAGCCGGCATCTTCCGGACTTCACCTGCCTGATCACCCGCTTCTCCGGAAGGTCGGAGGCGGCTGCCAGCTCCGCAGCGCTCAAATACACCAAACCGTTCCGGGAGACCGGAATCTTCAGCACGGTACCGGCCCTGTTTTTCCGCTTTGCAGCGAATTTACGGAGCACTTTACTGCGGGCTGTAAAACGCCTGAACTGTCTGCCGGAAAATTTATGATGCGTCAGGGTGTAGCCTCCGGCCCCGCCGGAAAACATCCGGCTGTTCTTCGGCAGAGGTTCATCGGCCTGCACCGTGTACGGCCCGGAAACCGTGCCCTGATCGTTGGCCGCTACTTCGACAACCCGGTAGGTATATTGCTTACCCGCTTTTGCTCTTGTATCCACAAGGCGGTAGATGCCGCCGTGCGGCGGAGTCAGCATACCGGGCAGTATTTTTTTCGTGACCGGCTGATATCTGCCGGTCCGCTCATTCTGCCGCTCCAGCATGAAACCGACCGTACCGGTTTCACTGGAGGTCTTCCATTCCAGCACCACCTGATTTTTATCATTTAAATACGCACTGAATGAACTCACTACGGCATAGGTCGGAGTAGTGCCGATATTCACGCGGGCTACGACGGAAGAGGTCACATCAGGCCCGCACGGCGGCGTTCCCGTGGCTGTAGCCGTGTTGTCGATATAGCCATTATCCACATCTAGCTGCGTAATCGTATACGTGTTGCCCCCTGTACAGTTGAAGTCCACCGTTGTACCCGGGGCAAGGGAAAGAATGGGATCACAGCTCAAGCCGGTGAGCAGCGGGTCGCTTACAGTCACGTCCGTCAGCGTTTCAGCACCGGTATTCCGCACCCTGAATGTGTAGGTTATGATATCGTCCTTGCTTGCATCTTCCGGAGCAGTATCCGTGGTCAGATCCACCTGCTTGATCAGTTGCAGGGAGGCAAGGGTCACACAGACATTGTCCTCGTCGTCGTCCGGAAGACCGTCGCCGAGATCGTCCGTGTTTTCGTCCGAATCCGGATCGGAATCCGGATCGTACTGGTCCGAAGCCGTGATCTGGGCCGAATTCAGATACTCGTCCGCCGTGCCGGTCGGCGCATTCACCACCGCATCAAAGGTCAGGGTCACCGTATTGGAACCTGCCGCCGCAGACAGACTGTTCACCGTCCACACCAGGGTCGGATCGCCGCTCTGATCCTGCCCGTCCCCGCCGCTCATGCTCCCGGAAACATAGGTATAACCGCCCGGAAGAACGTCCGTCACCGCAACATTCGTGGCCGTGTCCGGCCCGTCGTTGGTCAGGGTCAGGCTGAAGGTCACCGTGTCGCCCACGGCAGGCGTTGTATCGTTCACCACCTTGACCAGGCTCAGATCCGCGCTCTCCGGCATCACCGCCGCCGTATCCTCGTCGTCGTCCGGAAGACCGTCGCCGAGATCGTCCGTGTTTTCGTCCGAATCCGGATCGGAATCCGGATCGTACTGGTCCGAAGCCGTGATCTGGGCCGAATTCAGATACTCGTCCGCCGTGCCGGTCGGCGCATTCACCACCGCATCAAAGGTCAGGGTCACCGTATTGGAACCTGCCGCCGCAGACAGACTGTTCACCGTCCACACCAGGGTCGGATCGCCGCTCTGATCCTGCCCGTCCCCGCCGCTCATGCTCCCGGAAACATAGGTATAACCGCCCGGAAGAACGTCCGTCACCGCAACATTCGTGGCCGTGTCCGGCCCGTCGTTGGTCAGGGTCAGGCTGAAGGTCACCGTGTCGCCCACGGCAGGCGTTGTATCGTTCACCACCTTGACCAGGCTCAGATCCGCGCTCTCCGGCATCACCGCCGCCGTATCCTCGTCGTCGTCCGGAAGACCGTCGCCGAGATCGTCCGTGTTTTCGTCCGAATCCGGATCGGAATCCGGATCGTACTGGTCCGAAGCCGTGATCTGGGCCGAATTCAGATACTCGTCCGCCGTGCCGGTCGGCGCATTCACCACCGCATCAAAGGTCAGGGTCACCGTATTGGAACCTGCCGCCGCAGACAGACTGTTCACCGTCCACACCAGGGTCGGATCGCCGCTCTGATCCTGCCCGTCCCCGCCGCTCATGCTCCCGGAAACATAGGTATAACCGCCCGGAAGAACGTCCGTCACCGCAACATTCGTGGCCGTGTCCGGCCCGTCGTTGGTCAGGGTCAGGCTGAAGGTCACCGTGTCGCCCACGGCAGGCGTTGTATCGTTCACCACCTTGACCAGGCTCAGATCCGCGCTCTCCGGCATCACCGCCGCCGTATCCTCGTCGTCGTCCGGAAGACCGTCGCCGAGATCGTCCGTGTTTTCGTCCGAATCCGGATCGGAATCCGGATCGTACTGGTCCGAAGCCGTGATCTGGGCCGAATTCAGATACTCGTCCGCCGTGCCGGTCGGCGCATTCACCACCGCATCAAAGGTCAGGGTCACCGTATTGGAACCTGCCGCCGCAGACAGACTGTTCACCGTCCACACCAGGGTCGGATCGCCGCTCTGATCCTGCCCGTCCCCGCCGCTCATGCTCCCGGAAACATAGGTATAACCGCCCGGAAGAACGTCCGTCACCGCAACATTCGTGGCCGTGTCCGGCCCGTCGTTGGTCAGGGTCAGGCTGAAGGTCACCGTGTCGCCCACGGCAGGCGTTGTATCGTTCACCACCTTGACCAGGCTCAGATCCGCGCTCTCCGGCATCACCGCCGCCGTATCCTCGTCGTCGTCCGGAAGACCGTCGCCGAGATCGTCCGTGTTTTCGTCCGAATCCGGATCGGAATCCGGATCGTACTGGTCCGAAGCCGTGATCTGGGCCGAATTCAGATACTCGTCCGCCGTGCCGGTCGGCGCATTCACCACCGCATCAAAGGTCAGGGTCACCGTATTGGAACCTGCCGCCGCAGACAGACTGTTCACCGTCCACACCAGGGTCGGATCGCCGCTCTGATCCTGCCCGTCCCCGCCGCTCATGCTCCCGGAAACATAGGTATAACCGCCCGGAAGAACGTCCGTCACCGCAACATTCGTGGCCGTGTCCGGCCCGTCGTTGGTCAGGGTCAGGCTGAAGGTCACCGTGTCGCCCACGGCAGGCGTTGTATCGTTCACCACCTTGACCAGGCTCAGATCCGCGCTCTCCGGCATCACCGCCGCCGTATCCTCGTCGTCGTCCGGAAGACCGTCGCCGAGATCGTCCGTGTTTTCGTCCGAATCCGGATCGGAATCCGGATCGTACTGGTCCGAAGCCGTGATCTGGGCCGAATTCAGATACTCGTCCGCCGTGCCGGTCGGCGCATTCACCACCGCATCAAAGGTCAGGGTCACCGTATTGGAACCTGCCGCCGCAGACAGACTGTTCACCGTCCACACCAGGGTCGGATCGCCGCTCTGATCCTGCCCGTCCCCGCCGCTCATGCTCCCGGAAACATAGGTATAACCGCCCGGAAGAACGTCCGTCACCGCAACATTCGTGGCCGTGTCCGGCCCGTCGTTGGTCAGGGTCAGGCTGAAGGTCACCGTGTCGCCCACGGCAGGCGTTGTATCGTTCACCACCTTGACCAGGCTCAGATCCGCGCTCTCCGGCATCACCGCCGCCGTATCCTCGTCGTCGTCCGGAAGACCGTCGCCGAGATCGTCCGTGTTTTCGTCCGAATCCGGATCGGAATCCGGATCGTACTGGTCCGAAGCCGTGATCTGGGCCGAATTCAGATACTCGTCCGCCGTGCCGGTCGGCGCATTCACCACCGCATCAAAGGTCAGGGTCACCGTATTGGAACCTGCCGCCGCAGACAGACTGTTCACCGTCCACACCAGGGTCGGATCGCCGCTCTGATCCTGCCCGTCCCCGCCGCTCATGCTCCCGGAAACATAGGTATAACCGCCCGGAAGAACGTCCGTCACCGCAACATTCGTGGCCGTGTTCGGACCGTTGTTGGTCACCTGCAGCGTGAACGTTACCGTATCACCAACCGCAGGCGTTGTATCGTTCACCACCTTGACCAGGCTCAGATCCGCGCTCTCCGGCATCACCGCCGCCGTATCCTCGTCGTCGTCCGGAAGACCGTCGCCGAGATCGTCCGTGTTTTCGTCCGAATCCGGATCGGAATCCGGATCGTACTGGTCCGAAGCCGTGATCTGGGCCGAATTCAGATACTCGTCCGCCGTGCCGGTCGGCGCATTCACCACCGCATCAAAGGTCAGGGTCACCGTATTGGAACCTGCCGCCGCAGACAGACTGTTCACCGTCCACACCAGGGTCGGATCGCCGCTCTGATCCTGCCCGTCCCCGCCGCTCATGCTCCCGGAAACATAGGTATAACCGCCCGGAAGAACGTCCGTCACCGCAACATTCGTGGCCGTGTCCGGCCCGTCGTTGGTCAGGGTCAGGCTGAAGGTCACCGTGTCGCCCACGGCAGGCGTTGTATCGTTCACCACCTTGACCAGGCTCAGATCCGCGCTCTCCGGCATCACCGCCGCCGTATCCTCGTCGTCGTCCGGAAGACCGTCGCCGAGATCGTCCGTGTTTTCGTCCGAATCCGGATCGGAATCCGGATCGTACTGGTCCGAAGCCGTGATCTGGGCCGAATTCAGATACTCGTCCGCCGTGCCGGTCGGCGCATTCACCACCGCATCAAAGGTCAGGGTCACCGTATTGGAACCTGCCGCCGCAGACAGACTGTTCACCGTCCACACCAGGGTCGGATCGCCGCTCTGATCCTGCCCGTCCCCGCCGCTCATGCTCCCGGAAACATAGGTATAACCGCCCGGAAGAACGTCCGTCACCGCAACATTCGTGGCCGTGTCCGGCCCGTCGTTGGTCAGGGTCAGGCTGAAGGTCACCGTGTCGCCCACGGCAGGCGTTGTATCGTTCACCACCTTGACCAGGCTCAGATCCGCGCTCTCCGGCATCACCGCCGCCGTATCCTCGTCGTCGTCCGGAAGACCGTCGCCGAGATCGTCCGTGTTTTCGTCCGAATCCGGATCGGAATCCGGATCGTACTGGTCCGAAGCCGTGATCTGGGCCGAATTCAGATACTCGTCCGCCGTGCCGGTCGGCGCATTCACCACCGCATCAAAGGTCAGGGTCACCGTATTGGAACCTGCCGCCGCAGACAGACTGTTCACCGTCCACACCAGGGTCGGATCGCCGCTCTGATCCTGCCCGTCCCCGCCGCTCATGCTCCCGGAAACATAGGTATAACCGCCCGGAAGAACGTCCGTCACCGCAACATTCGTGGCCGTGTCCGGCCCGTCGTTGGTCAGGGTCAGGCTGAAGGTCACCGTGTCGCCCACGGCAGGCGTTGTATCGTTCACCACCTTGACCAGGCTCAGATCCGCGCTCTCCGGCATCACCGCCGCCGTATCCTCGTCGTCGTCCGGAAGACCGTCGCCGAGATCGTCCGTGTTTTCGTCCGAATCCGGATCGGAATCCGGATCGTACTGGTCCGAAGCCGTGATCTGGGCCGAATTCAGATACTCGTCCGCCGTGCCGGTCGGCGCATTCACCACCGCATCAAAGGTCAGGGTCACCGTATTGGAACCTGCCGCCGCAGACAGACTGTTCACCGTCCACACCAGGGTCGGATCGCCGCTCTGATCCTGCCCGTCCCCGCCGCTCATGCTCCCGGAAACATAGGTATAACCGCCCGGAAGAACGTCCGTCACCGCAACATTCGTGGCCGTGTCCGGCCCGTCGTTGGTCAGGGTCAGGCTGAAGGTCACCGTGTCGCCCACGGCAGGCGTTGTATCGTTCACCACCTTGACCAGGCTCAGATCCGCGCTCTCCGGCATCACCGCCGCCGTATCCTCGTCGTCGTCCGGAAGACCGTCGCCGAGATCGTCCGTGTTTTCGTCCGAATCCGGATCGGAATCCGGATCGTACTGGTCCGAAGCCGTGATCTGGGCCGAATTCAGATACTCGTCCGCCGTGCCGGTCGGCGCATTCACCACCGCATCAAAGGTCAGGGTCACCGTATTGGAACCTGCCGCCGCAGACAGACTGTTCACCGTCCACACCAGGGTCGGATCGCCGCTCTGATCCTGCCCGTCCCCGCCGCTCATGCTCCCGGAAACATAGGTATAACCGCCCGGAAGAACGTCCGTCACCGCAACATTCGTGGCCGTGTTCGGACCGTTGTTGGTCACCTGCAGCGTGAACGTTACCGTATCACCAACCGCAGGCGTTGTATCGTTCACCACCTTGACCAGGCTCAGATCCGCGCTTTCCTCAACATCCAAGGGTACCGTGTCAGAATCTGCGTAATTATCCAGCACCGTATCATCTGAGCCAGCCCCGTCATCTCCGTCCCGTTCATCTATATCAGCACTACAGACAAACGGTGCTGCACCGCAATTTCCCTGTTCACCGGGAAGACTGGTGTAGGTAACATCTCCGGTATTGGATATTGTACCGCCTGGTGTTCCATCCTTAATGGTTGCTTCAATTGTGATCGTAACCCGATTTCCGGGATCAAGACAGGACACATTGACAGTAACATTCTGACCAGTGGCCGATTCAGAGTGGTTAAATGCTGTTCCCCCTGCACATGGATCTGTCTGCGTGGTGGATAACCACGTTACCGTACCGGGCGTCAAGTTTGCGTCCAACGTATCGGTCAGAACAAGATCAAAGGCAGTGGTTGCATTGTTGCCTGTTGCCGTATTGCTGAATGTCAATGTATAGGTCACCGTGCTGCCGGGCAGATACGGTCCGGGGCTGACCGTTTTGGCCAAATCCGTGATGGCAGGTTCAGCAATATCCACCGTCACGATGTCAGAGGGATCGCCTTCCTGTACATCATCAACATAAAGTGTTGCAGTATTTGGCCGGAAATTTGCAATGGAAGCTCCGGTCGTGTTGTCTACCCCCTGATTAATCTCAGGAGATTCGTTGACGTTCAGGACCAATGCGTTGAATTCAACAACCATGTATTCTGCATCTTCATCAGAATCGGAGTTGGTAAGATCACCCAGACTGAACGTTACATCCACATCTGAACCGAACGGCCCTCCGCTGATTGCTCCTGCTGGAGGAGCTGGAAATACGCAATCCACAGCTGCGGAAGGCAAGCTGATCAGATCATACGCATCGCCGGAATCATTAATGCAGGTTAAGGTCGAAGAGGTAATCCCGCCTCCGTTGGAGACAAAGGAAAACCGGGCAGTACCGTCATCAAGAAACTGCAGACCGCTCGGTATATTATCCTTCAGCTGGAAATTCGGGAACGATCCTTCGGGAATACGGGCTGCAATGCGATAACGCACCATTTCACCGATCGTGACACGTTCGCTGCCGTCCACCTCGCCTGTGGATGGCTCGGAGGTGGTCACCAACAATTTTTCAGGCTGTATAAAGACAGGCGTGCTTTCGCTGTCCTCTTTATATACCCCCATAAATTCATCAGAGGTAACCCCGGCCGTATTGTCAATGCTGATAATACCGGCAGCAAGAGGATCATCGACTCTCACCTGATAGGTAATCTGCATAAAATCCGGCCCGCTTCCATCTACCCCGTCATTTGCGGCCAGATCATACCCGTCAGCGGCAATCACCAGATCAGCCGGGTCATGACCGGGTACATTGATGAAGTCAGTCTTTGTGCCAATGATTTCAATATTGTCAAAAAAACTGCCCGCCCTATTTGCATTGCTGGATGACGTTAAGAAACGAATCTGGGTATCGGTATCAATAAATCCTGTAATGTCAAGTTGCATTGACCCTACGCCGGATTCATCTACACGAGCTAATTCTGTCCACGTTGTACCGTCGGTAGAAATATCAATGATCACATACTGGTCATCCCCTGGGTCTACTAAATTACGCCCTATGTAGTCAAAATTCAGTTCAACGGAATCGTAACCTGTTATATCTACTTCACGATATGCGCCTTCACCGCCATTTTCATTATCCTGTATTAGGAGCCGACCGTTGTTGATCTGGACATCACCCCCATCAAAATCAGCTTCACCACCAAGTACCTTCCAATCACCAATCCAACCTGTACCACCGGAAAGGCCTGCAACTGCAAAGTCCTCCTCGGCAATAACCGTTGGCGGATCCAGCTTATGCCCTTCAACAATCGTCACCGTACCCGGCACATACGTGGTTCCCGGCGGCACAGCATCTGTCACCACGATATTGTTCAACGGACCGCCGGTGGGATTTTCAATATTGACCGTATAGGTGATTATCTCTCCGGGGCTGGCCAAAACGCCGGCCTCAACCTCGGAAATCTTGTCCATATTGATGTCCGGCTCAATCGTGACATCTTCGTCCTCTTCCGGGTCCTCACCTTCCGGAGTCCCCTGATCGTTACCGGAAGTACCTATATCTGTTACCGTAAAGGTATCCGGGCCCCGGGTTGCATCGGCGGAAGCCGTGTTGTCATACGTACCCGGCACATTTCCGACATTGACAATAAAGGTAATAATCAGTTTGTCACCGTTCCCCAGGGTCCAGTCACCCCAAGTCAGATCAGTGGCACCGCTGGCCGGTTCCGTGGTCGGTGCAGCGGCATCGCCAGGTATGGTATCCCCTATGCCGCTCCCGTCTCCTGCAGGATCGTTATCGATCACGCTGTAACTTGAACTGATATACGTAAAACCGGCAGGCAGAAGATCGGTTGCCCGAACAGCGGTCAGATCATTATCAGGGTCTGTATTTTCCAGGGCAATGGTATAAGTGGCCTCGCCGTTCATGACCACGACAGGCGTCGAGGTGTCTTTATCAATGGTCAGCGGGGTGACATAGACCGCTTTTTTATCAGTGGTCGTAAAGGTCTGCGTTTCTCCGCCCGGATCACGGGTACCGGTCACTTCAACATCATTCTGGTTGTACCCGGGCTTGACATTTGCGTTCGTCCTTGCGGTAAAGGTGATAAAAATATAATCGGTCGGATCAAGATCGTTTGCACCGGCAGCTATCAGGCTGTCCAGATCCCATGTCAGGACCTCCCGGGTTGTCAGGCCGTCTCCGCTGCGACCCGGATCGGCAGTGGACGTAAAGGTACCGCTTGAATTAGTAACTGTGGCGGTTGAACTTCCTGCCTCATAATTCCAGCCCAAGGGCAGGGTATCCCGGACGACGACATTATCGACTGCTTTATACGCCGGAATGGACAGGGAAAAATTTGCGATCTGATTCGCCTCAGGTCTGAGGGCGGTTGAATCGGTTGTTTTGATGACGCTGAGCACAGCATCCATCCAGTCCAGGGGTAAAGGGGAACCTGTATAATCGCAGTCCAGAGACGGGCTGACATAACTGGCTGTCTTGGCATAAGGCGCCCAGACCAGAGAAGTCGGACCGTTACTCCAGATGTGCGCACCTGTCAGGGAAAAAGGACTGTCAGGATTGCGGATTGCTATGGACTCCAGCCGATTGAGCACATAACTGGTTACAATGGTGCCGTCGATGTCAAACGGATCCGGCTCGCCGTCGCCATCAAAATCAACAAAAATTTCAGTACCGTCATTAACCGCAGTCACATATGCAGCTGAAGCGTTTGTCCCCGGAACAGGATCAGCATCACCGGGCGCCCAGCTGAGATAATAATCCGAGCGGAGCAGATACTCAGGAACCAGACTGAAGCCGCCGTCAAAAAAGGTGTGCGTATTATCTCCTATCGCCGTATCTCCAGTGACATCAGCTGTGCTGACCCCGCTCTGCCCGATAGCCCAGAATTTTTCCCCGCCGACAGATTTGAGATAGGACGCGGAATCAACAGGAACAAAATGCCCGGAAATTTCAGAGTAACTTCTTGTTTCACCGGCGGGTATTTTCGCTGTGCCCGTGCCTGATGCATCTTCCCACTGAATGGTAATAGGACTGTCGTTCGGATTGTTGATATATAACTCAGTCGCATACTCGCTGTTACTGCCCCCATCACCAGAACTGTCTCCGTAACTGCCCATCGGATTGTAGTACTCATTATCCATCAGGGTTTCCGGAAAAATCGTTATACCATCAGCCTCTGATGCTGCCGTGGGCCACTGAAACCCGGCCAGGGCATGCACCTGAAGGGGTTCCGTCCCTGTCACGACCGTGCCGGGGGAAGTATGCCTGACATCAAATACTTCACCTTGCTGCAGAGTTTTGGTCAGCACGCCGTGAACCGGATCATTCACCGTAATTGTATTATTATCAGCGGCCGATTGGATCGTCAGGAAGGTCTGCTGAAAATCTATGGCACCATTGCCTGTCATCCCCTCGCCCACAGGCACGGTATATTTTGTCTGCAACGGTTTGACCGGCAAAATTTCCCATGCTGCATTATAGACGCTGCCGCTCCCAGGAGGGCCGTCCACACATTCCGGATAAATTGCCAGCGTAACAACGGCAGGGCCACCGGCGACAAAGATTCTATCCCGACCATCGTAGTATACGTCCGTTCCCCTGTTCTCCGGAATGCTCCCGCTTTCAAAAACAGCCACTTCACCGGAATTTCTGACCACGGTTTCATCAGCCGTGGACGGGTTCAGCGGATCAAAATTATATCCGTCTTCCCAATGATCATAATAGATCGTGGTACTGTCCGTGGACGCGGTTACGGAAATAATATAGTGCATCCCGCAGGTAATAGCAGGGTCAGGATCCAGATCCCTTAAGATATTCCAGATACCGCCGTCCACTTCACCGAAGGTATCAACAACCGGTTCGGTGCCTGTGCCTGTAACTTGGGTGGGAATATAAAATTCTGAATATCCTGCTGCCAGCCCTTTGACAAAGCCGAAACCGAAATCCACTGCAGTATGCGTTGTGACGCTGTCCAGGACAACTTGTATAACATGTTCAGCAGGTTCCAGATTATTGGGATCATCTGAGGAAAAGCCGTCCGGCACTTCCATGCGTCGGCCGCCGAAGGCCGGGCCAGCTGTTGTCCGGGGCTCAGCAGGAGTCAGCTCCTTGCCGTCAGGATCGGTCAATGCACCGATTCCGCCGTAGGTCTGCTCCATTGTGCCGCCGCTGCGGGCAAAATCAGCAGACTCGACAACTACCCAGTAGGTGCCGTCTGGTTGACCGGAAAAGCTGTACTCTCCGTTTGAATTCGTCACGGTCGAGGCAACTTTGTCATCCCCTGTATTCGGTATGCCGTCACCGGTAGTATCTCTGAACAGATAGACATGCACTCCCCCCAACGGGGTATCTACAGCGTCATCAAGGGAAGCATCTGCATTCCCGTCCTCCATGACCCTGCCCTGAATATCATTTGCCGCCGCCCGGACCGGAGCTGCCTGCACAAAGAGGGTGAACAGCACGGTAAACAGCAGGAATACTGCTGCAGTGAATCGAATTCTGATGATACGAGATAGCGACCCGGCTATATGAGGAGCTATATGAAGATATATTGATAGCATAAAGGACGTCCTTACTTTCTGTTCCGTGAACATTTTTGACCGTAAAGGGCATTTAATTTCTTTTACTGCAGGACAAAAAATTATACCTTATAATATTAATTATATCAATTAAGTTAGGAACAAATACAGGTGTAAAAAAAGGGGGCAGAACGGGTATAAAAAATACCCACCCGGTTATTTTTCCCTGTTGACCAGGCATCCTACACCGGGTTACAATGAATCAGGAGGTGGAAAAAATATCCTTTCAGGAAATAATTACTCAAAAAAACTGCTCAAAAATAAGCATTTCGGTGCCTGGAAAACTTCGAGGAAAGGGGAAAACATGCATTCCGTGCACTCAGTTGACATCGCACAGCAGACACCGTCTGTTTCGAAGGACAGAAGGGATATTCCGCCCGGAGCTGCCGCGACTGTTCTGGTTATCGACGACGATGCCTTATATGTGCGGTTCATGAAACTGACCCTGGAAGAACACGGTTACCGGGCACAGACTGCCGCAAGCGGCGAGGCAGGCCTGCAGAGCGTACAGAAGAAAGAGAACAGGCCGGACATCATCCTGCTTGATCTGGTCATGCCGGATCTTGACGGCTACGAGGTCTGCCGACGCCTGAAAGCAGACCCGCTGTCAGCAGATATCCCTGTCCTTTTTCTCAGCGGTCTCGGTTCTCCCCAGGAAAAAGTCAGAGCATTTGAGGCAGGAGGCGTTGATTACATTGTCAAGCCATACAGCAGGATTGAGCTGCTCGCCCGGCTGCGCACCCACCTCGCTCTCCAGCGTATGCGGAACAACCTGGCAAAGGAGGTACGAAAACGAACTGCGGAACTAGAGAGAAAAAATCAGGAGCTGCAGGAGACGAACATTGTGCTCAAACGCCTGCTGCAGGAAATTGAACAGGAAAAAAAGAAGCTCGGCAGGATTATGCGGCTGAATATCGAACGGCTGATCCTGCCCGACCTTGACAGGACAGTCCAGGCTCCGGCTGAGGAACGGGCCCGGCTCAGGAATCTGATCCGCAGCAATCTGCTTGACCTTGTCCGCCCTCTGAGCTGTGAACGCGAGGACATTTATACCCTCCTCACCCCCACGGAACTGCGGGTGCTGAACCTTATCCGCCAAGGAAAAAGAACCAAGGAAATTGCCGAGCTGCTTACGCTTTCTCCCCAGACTGTGGCCACCCATCGGAAAAACATCCGGAAAAAACTCAATCTGTCCGGCAAAAAGATCAACCTTGCCTCTTTTTTGAACAAAGGCAGCTGAGCTGCACTGCACTCTGTACAAATCCTTGTATCTTTCCGGAAGAAAGACTAATTCCGCGCCTTTTTCAGCACACCGGCAACAGACAGGGCATAGGGGTGATGTTTGCGCAGAAAGAGCGGCATCGTGTTCCGGGCCCTACGGGCCTCCTGCATACTCCCGTACATTCCGTAGCAGAGAAACAGGGTGGGCGGCACGGTTTCCCGGCGCAGAAGATACAACCTGTCGCTGTATTCCAGATATTCATCCCGCACAAGCATCTCTTTGATTTTGGCTGCCGCATCTTCGGCCGCAAGAACAAGGAGCTGGATTGTATATTTTTTTGTCTGTGCAGCTGCCTGCCATTGCTTTCCGGCATTGAGCAGACGTCGGAAAAGGCGGTCAGGATCCGGAGCAACCGGTCGGTCGGGATTTACCGGTTCCACCGCATTCCCTTCTATACGGATAATATCAGCAGGTATCTGCACCGGAGGAACCACAGGCAGCCCTTTTCCCCGTGCGGATGCAGCAGAAACCAGGGTTTTCTTTTTCGGCGGCGCAGTTACCGAGCCTGCTGTTCCGGTCCCCTGCCCTGCTGCCTCCTTTTCTGCGGCCAGTTCTTCTGCTGCTTCCGGTCCAACTTTCTTTCCGGATTCTTCCGGTTCAACTTTTTCCCCGGATTTCGGCTGCGCGGTTTCCGGCCCTGCAGGTTCCGCAGGGGTTTTTATTTTTGCCGCATTTTCTTTGGCAGGCAGTTTTTCTGCAGATTTCGGCCGAGTCTTTCTCCTGTCGGGTTTCAGTTCAATAATTTTTTCCGGTTGGATATCCGGCAGTTTTTTTGCCGTCGGCACGAGTTCCGGGGTTCCGTTCTGTGCAGATACCTCGTCTTCTGTTTCGGCGCCCTCTTCCTTGTCCAGAGAAACCGCTTCCCGCAATACCTTCTTCTCCGGCACAGCAGAAAGAACCGGCACGACAGGAGTTTCCCTGTCTGACTTCACCCCTGCGTATTCGCCAAGCGATTCTTCATGTTCCCTGAATGATCCGCTATCTTTCAGCCCTGCCTCTTCAGCTTCTTTATCCCCGGACCTGAAATCCAGAAGCTGCGGCAGGGCAAGGGAGAATGCAGGTGACTCTGCGGAATTATCAGAAGGGTACGTAGGGTCAGCGTCATGATCAGAATTGTGATCAGAATCGTCCGGGACACCGGCAGCATCTTCCTGAACAATGTATTGGGGAGCAGAAATATCCTCCGGGAACGGTTCCGCCTCCTCTGCATCTTCTGCAGAAAGCAGCGACATATCAGCCTGCTCTGCTTCGGAACGGGCAGTTCCGTGCTCCGACCGAAAACCGCTCTGTAGATACCACACAGCACAACTGGCCAGCAGAAGAAAAAGCAGCAGCATCCGTAATCCGCCGCCCTTCCCTTCATCGTCCTCCTCTACAGGAACCTCCTGTTCCAGGCGCTCAACAACATGCACAGGCAGCACAACCGGCGAGCCTGCTTCCGCTGCTGCCTGCAGAGCATCTTCAGCCAGCATATTCAGTGAACCCGGGAGACCGCCGGACAGCTCAAAGAGTTTCTGCCCTGTTCCGGCAGAAAAAACAGGTTCTCCGGTGTCTGTCCCGATCAATCCGGCAGCCTGAAGACAAAAATCAAGGTACGCTCCTGCCTCCTCCTTGGTAAAAGCCTTCAGCGTATATTCCGAGGCAATATTCACCTCGGAGCAGTAGTCAGCCAGCTGTTCAACAGAGGTACGCAGAGAAGACTGGCCAGCCAGAACAACCTGAAGATTCGTTCTGTTCAGAGTGCTGAACAGACGGAACATGCGTTCAAGGGCAGCAAGAAACATCTTCTCAGCCTCATCAAAAATCAGCAGAATCTGCTGTTCCTTCCTGTCCAGCAGTCCATGCAGTCCGGCAACGGCATCCGGCTCCTTTGCAGAATCCATGCCCAGATGTCCGCAAATCCGTCGAACCAGGGCATCAAAGGAACCTGCCGGGTTGTCCAGATACACAACTCTGCGGCCTGAAGGCGCTAAAGAGCACAGCAGTCTGCAGAGCACGGTCTTGCCGGATCCCTGCGGGCCGGTAAGCAGAATCGGTGACCTGCCCTGCCGAAGATCATTGTGCAGGCCTCTGAGGATATCCAGCCGACTGGCGCCGGTATAAAAAACATCCGGATCAGGCTGCCGAGTGAACGGCGGCTGCCCCAGACCGAAATGGTGAAGATACGTCATTGCAATATATGCTGAATTTATTTTCTGCCGGACAGGGAAAGCAGTGCGCAACCGCATCATCCTGCACTGCCCGATGAACTGTTGATTGACAGCAACGGAATTTCAGCGTAATCTCTCTGCCGAGATAGAAAAATAGCGAACAGCGGTCAGCCGGATATGTACTTATCTTATACCTTTATCTTTATAGGACTTAGCGCCCCATTGTATGCTCATCCGGTAAGCTGTCAACAGCTTTCTCTGCAGTTTTCCCTATCCGGACATCTTTTGGCGGGATCGGGATGTGCGTACTGTTTTCCTTGTACCACAGGAAACAGCAGCCGACAACACAGACCGATACAATGAGAACAGATATTTTTCGTACCTGGACCAACGTTACCTTTCTTCCTCTTGTCAACTTTCTTCAACGTTCAACGTCAACCCGGAGATGCCCTATGCTGCATATCATCTGCCTCAGCCTGCTCGGCCTACTTTTCCTGCTCCCCCTATCTGTAGCTTCCGCTGCTGATGAGACAGTTTCCACGCTTGATGATCAGAAATCTGTTTCTGTCACCATCTATAATCAGGATCTTGCCTTGGTCCGCGATACCCGGCAGCTCACCCTGAAACCGGGGCAGCAGACCCTTGCCTTCCGGGAAGTCAGCGCCAAAATCCGACCCCAGACCGCCCTGCTGACCGCACCGGGTCTGCAGATCCTGGAGCAGAATTTTGAATATGACCTGCTCACCCCCCAGTCCCTGCTGGAAAAATACGCCGGGAAAAAGGTAATGCTGATCAAAACACATCCAACTACCGGCGAAGAAACTGAGCAGGAGGCAACCGTGCTCAGCACAGGGAACGGTACTGTCCTCCGGGTGGAAGATCATATCGAATCCGGCATTCCGGGCCGTCTGATTTTCCCTTCGGTGCCGGAAAATCTGCGGGACCGCCCTACCCTGACCATGCTGGTAAACAGCCACACTGATGAACCGCAGTCCGTGGTGCTCAGCTACCTGACCGGCGGCCTTTCCTGGCAGGCGGATTATGTGGCGGAACTCGGACCGGATGACACCACTCTGGATCTCAACGGTTGGGTGACCCTGGACAACGAAAGCGGCGCAACCTATGAGAATGCGCAGCTCAAGCTGGTGGCCGGTGATGTGAACCGGGTAAAAAAACGGATACAGCCGATGATGGCGCGGGGAGCTGTTCTGGCGGAATCGGCTGCAATGGACAACGGCATGGCTGAAGAGTCCATGTTTGAGTACCACCTCTACACCCTCGGACGCCCGACCACCATCAAAGAAAAGCAGTCCAAGCAGGTCGCCCTGCTGCAGGCTGAAGAAGTCCGGGTCAACAAAGAATTTGTCCTGAACGGCCAGAATTACTATTACAGCAGCCGGGCCGGTGATCTGGGTAAAAAGCTCAAAGTCGGCGTTTTTGTTGAGCTGAAAAATTCCAAGGAGGCCGGTGCCGGGCAGCCGCTGCCTGCCGGGATCATGCGGGTCTATAAAAAAGACAGTGCCGGCAGCCTCCAGTTCGTGGGCGAAGACCTGATCGATCATACCCCGGAAAACGAGACAATTCGCCTCAAACTCGGTGAAGCCTTTGATGTCACAGCAGATAAAAAGCAGATCGATTTCAAAAAGCTCTCCGGCTTCAGCCGCTATAATTACGCTTTTGAAAGCGCCTTTGAAATGGTGCTGCGTAATGCCAAGGAGGAGGTGGTCACTGTACGGGTCGAAGAGCCGGTGCCTGGTGACTGGGAAATGGTGGAAGAATCCGCACCCCATACCAAGGAGGCTTCCAATACAGCGGTCTGGCAGATCAAAATCGAGCCCAAAGAAAGTACAGTACTTACCTGGCGGGTACGGGTAAAATATTAAAGCGCATTCTCCGCCAACCCCGTAAACCTCTCTTTATTCAGACTGTTGCTGACTGCAACAGTTATTTTGCAATCCCAACCGGAGGAAAAATGATGATTGACAGACGGACGTTCCTGAAAACAACAGCAGTTGCCGCCTCTGCCGTTGCAGTGGGCTCAACCGGTACCGCCTTTGCCGAAGGTTCGGCCTGCTCCTGTCCCGGGGTGCTTTACAGCAAGGACCAAGAAGGCCAATGGGCGGGTAAGTCAGGCAGCCATGCCCCGCAGGTCAGCATTGCAGAGGGTAAGGTCTCTGTTACAACAAACCATCCCATGAGCGCAGAACATTTTATTGTCCGCCATACGGTTGTCCTATCCGACGGAACCGTGCTCGGCGGCAAGACTTTCTCCCCGGCCGACAAACCGGAATCATCCTTTGATCTGCCGAAAGACTACACCGGCAAGGCATGTGCAACCAGCTTCTGCAATAAACACGATTTCTGGATAACTGAATTTACTGTCTGAAGGTCCGGCAGGCCCGGATAAACGTTTCCGGCAGAGCTGCCCTTTGTGTGTTCTGCCGGTTAACGGACAGCTCCGCTCAAAAACGCCTCCCGGAGCTGTGCAATCAACAGATATGAAGCGTGCATGAAACGTCCGCGCCCTATTCTCCTTCTTTTCCTTGCCGTTTCTGCTGTTTTGTCCAGCCCGGTATTCTTTTCCCGAAACAGCAAAACTCCCCTGAAAAAAAATACGCAGGAAGCCGTACAAAAAGTCAAAAAGGTCAGCAGCCCCGGCCTTATTTCCCTGACCGGAAAATTCCTTACCTCCGGACCGGTTCGCCAGCTCTGCAGCATTGACCGGTCGATCCTGTTGTCGCTTCCCGGAAAATACATCAGCGAACAGATCCCGGCCCATGCCCCTCCGATGGAACCTCTGGCGCTGGTTTCCCGGAATGCTGCACTAATTCTGGACATACGTGATGCCGCAGCAACAGGCCGGGCATTCCTTGCCTCGCCGCTTGGCCGGGCTCTGAATGAGATTCAATGGCGCTCCGTCATGCAACGGCTACGCATAAAACCGAGCCTGCGCCGCCCGCTGGAGCGTACAACTTCCGGGCTGATGGAGCTGCTTACCCATCCGGATTTCCCGGAGATCTTCAGCAGGCAAGTTGTTGTTGCCCGGCTTGCCGCCCCGTTTTCTCTGCCCCGCAGGGAAAAAGAAAATACCTTGCCCGACAATCTGCTTATTTTGCTGCAGTGCGGCCCGGACGACCCGCAGGCGGTCCAATCTGCCCTGCTCAACATGCTCGGCGGAAAAAGAGCTACCCGCAAGTATTACGGGTTCACTATTACTTCCCTGCGCCTGAAAGATAAAAAACAGCTGTACCTCGTTCCGGTCGGACAATATGTTGCGCTTTCCTTTGCCCGGCAGCCGGTCCGACAGAGCATTGACCTGTTTCTCCATCATATTTTCACCGGACAGTCCGGTTTCCGGCAGGAAGACTATACTCGGCTCCGGGAACACCGGTCAGAAAAAAACGAACTTTTTCTCTATGCAGATCTCTTTCGTTTCAAGCTCCACCACGGCTTCATGAATGCGCTGTCCGGCGCAGAGAATAATAATCAGCCCCCTGAAAACCGTCCCTGGGCTGCAGGTGTGCGCAGCATGGGCTTTTTTTACCATGCGGAAGGCCCTTCCCTGCATTTCAGGGCGGTAACCCGTTTTTCAGAAAATCAGCTGCGTCCTTTTCAGCGCAGAATCTATACCAGATCCCCGATCCGCAACCACAGTCTGCAGGCAACATCGGCGGACCAGATTATCTCGTTCTGGTGCAACTGGCTGGAGCCGCAGCTCTGGTGGCAGACCACTGTTGCCCGGGGGGAAGAGGGCGAACTGGCGGCAGCAGCCAGAATGACAGACTGGATTAATCAGCAGATCGGAATGGATATGGAGACCTTCTGGGGACTGTTCGGCCGGGAATTCGGTTTCAATGTGACCGCAATCAGCACGGCCGGTTTTTTTCCTGTCCCCCGCATCTGCTTCAGCATTGCGGTGCGCAATCAGGAAAAGCTAGAATTTTTTCTCCGGAAAATCACTGCCGGACTGCCGGTCAAACGCGATCAGATCGCCAGCATACCGGTTGTCTCGCTGCTGGCAGCCAATGGTATGCTGCAGCCTTCCTACGCCTTTGTTAACGGGAATCTTCTGGTGGCAGACAGCAGGGAGCAGCTTGAAGATATTCTTCTGCAGCGGAAAAAAAGCCTGCTGCAGGATACGGATTTTCAGGCGGTTCTCCCCGGCACAACTGAACCGGCAAATCTGCATCTGTTTGCCCGCATAGCAGAGCTTGTCACAGCGCTGCAGGAACTTGCCTCCTGGGCAGGCACCATGATCGCTGTGCGTGATCCCAAGACCGGGGCAAAGAGCAAAATCCTTGTTGATCAGATCATCGTTCCTCTGCTGGAAAGTCTGAAAATGTACCGGGCTATGGGTGTGAGCAGTGTTACCCGGCCCGATGAGGTCATTGTTGATGCGACCGTGCTGCGGACGGAAGAAACGCAGAACGACACGGTTCCGCTGATCAAAAAACTGGGCAAACAGCCCGGACACTGAAATACAACACCGTCTGATGATGCTGCATCTTGTTGCGCTGAACTGCCGTTTTTCCCATTCCTGCCCGGCCCTGTTCTCGGTCCGCAATGCCTTGGAACAGCATCTGCCTGAAGCAGACATCGTTCTCAGCCAGTGCACCATCAATGATCCGTATTATGCCACCCTGCTGCGCATCAGCGGTCAACCGGCCGGGGCGGTCTTTTTTTCCGTGTATATCTGGAACCACCGGTATATCCGACGTCTGATCACCGATCTCGCCCGCCTGCAGCCCAATCTGCCCATCGTTATCGGCGGACCGCAGGCTCCGGCCCTGGGGAAACTGCCGGATCAATGCACCCTCTTTATCGGGGAAATCGAAGGTGCGCCTGATGCGTTTTACCGCGACCTCGGAAAAGGCCGTCTGCAGCCGCTGTACAGGGCCGAACCGAGCGCCTCGTTTCCTTCTCCCTACCGGCAGGAGGACTTCAGCGGGGCCCTGAAAAATCGGCAGCTCTATTATGAATCCTCCCGCGGCTGTCCGTTCTCCTGCTCCTACTGTCTCTCTTCCGGGTCCAAAGGGGTGCGGCGCAAGCCCCTTGCCCTGGTCAAAGAGGAACTGACCGAGCTGATCGCGGCCCGGCCCATGATCATCAAGCTGGTGGACCGTACCTTTAATGCGCATCCTGAGCGTGCTCTGGAGATCTGGCAATTTCTCATCGAGCAAGCGGGGAATGTACGTTTTCATTTCGAGATTGCCCCGGACCGCTTTACCGAACCCATGTTCGAGCTGCTCGCCACAGTTCCCCGCAACCAGTTCCAGTTCGAGATCGGGATACAGAGTTGTCACGAACCGACCCTAGCAGCAGTCAACCGCAGGATGAATCTCGACGCCTCCTGCCGCAATATCCGCCGCCTGCTCGCCCCGGACAATATTCATCTGCATGTGGACCTCATCCTCGGCCTGCCCTTTGAAACCGAAGCAAGCTTCCGGGATTCGTTCAACCGGGTGTTCAGGCTTGCGCCCCATTACCTCCAGTTAGGACTGCTCAAGGTGCTGCCCGGTACAGAGATCGCCCGGCAGACAGAGGAGTTCGGCCTGATCTTCTGCCAGGAACCGCCTTATGCGGTGCTGGCCACCCGCTGGCTGGCGCACGGGCAACTGCGTGAGCTGTACGAGCTGTGTGAATGCACCGAGTCGTTCCACAACAACCGGTTCTTCCGCTCCCTCTGGCAGTATCTCATTCGCCGCAACGAGGAACCTTACGCGTTCTTTGTCGAACTACTTACCCTTTGCCGGGAGTATGACTTTTTCCGGGTTGCCCGCACCCATCAGCTCATGAACCGGATTCTGACGGAACTGGTCAGGAACCGCAGGGACAGTGCCCTGCTCCTGGACCTGCTGCGCTATGACTGGCTGCGCTGCGGCCACCGCACCCTGCCGGATTATCTCACCGAAGTATCGCAGGCCGAGCTGCGGAACCGCCTGCGCAATCAGCTTCCCCAGAACCTGAAGGGCCTGTTCACCTATCAGACCCGTGTCGAGTTCCTCAAGCAGTCTACCTTTGTCGAACTTTCTCAGGAGGCCATGCAGTTCCTCGACCTGATCGGAATGACCGGAAAGAACTGCACTGAGAACGGGCCTGTCGCCCTGCTGCCGGAGCAGACGCAGGGGGTGATGAAATTCAATCGGGCAGTAGTGCTGCCGAGTGTTATAAAATTATAGCAAATCAACAAGAAGGTTGGAAAAACATTGAATAACGGATGTTACGCACGCAAATAAAAGACCAGTAAGTACGAGACACCCAAAGCGTAGAATCTGCCGATTTTGCGTTTCGGCTGCGGTAACATGAGCTATTCACTTTCTTTTCTTGTATTTCTGGTGCAGGAATGGTATTATGTAATTACGGTAATTACCCCAATAAAAATATGTGATTTACACAAACTCATAACCGGAGCAGGATTATGGAAAAAAATTTCAGGAGAAAGAAGGTTAAGATCGTTCCCATCGGCAATTCTCAGGGGATTCGCCTGCCGAAAGTTGTTTTGCGGAAGTATGGCTTTGTCGATTCGTTGATTCTTGAAGAAACAGATTCGGGACTTTTTCTCCGAAAACAGGGAGATAAAAAGCTCTCCTGGGAAGAGACCTACAAAGCCATGTCTGAGGAGCAAGAGGACTGGAGCGATTTTAATGTGACGGTTGCGGATGGGCTGGAGAAAGAAAGTTGAAGGTGCAACGCTATGAAGTGTATTTTGCAGACCTGAATCCGACACAGGGCAGTGAAATATGTAAGGTTCGTCCAGTGGTTGTTGTCAGTCAGAATCCCATGAACAAAAATTTGGAAACGGTTGTTATCTGCCCCCTGACCTCATCGTTGCATCCGACATGGAGAAGTCGGATGCAAATTTCCTGTGCAGGCAGAGCAGCTGAAATCGCCGTGGATCAGGTACGGACGATCAGTAAGACTCGTCTTGGGCAGAAAATTGATGTTTTGTCCAAAGCAGATGCTTCCCAGTTGCGGAAGCTGATCTCTGAAATGTATGGTGAGGCCTCGTGACGATGTAAGAAGCATCTTTTTCAAGAGTAGCGCTAATCTTTTTGCAAGAGATTCCGCTGTTGCATAATTTTCTCCGGTTTTGTACAGTCCTGAAGTTAATAGGCTATAAATGTACCGCATCCTTTTTCTCACACCGGTTTTATTATGAGCCTGTCACCAACCCTCCTTCGGGCGAACGAGCTGGGAATCCGTCTTGAAATCGTCAATAGTCTGCCGATCTGAGAAGCCCAGCCGGTATACCGCCATCAGAAGCATGTGGAACGCATCGTCCAGGGGATAGAAAAAGGCGACAGCACGGAGTGCGCCTGCGTCCACGCTGTAGATGTCTATATCCAGTTTCCCAACGGCCTGACATCTCCATCTTCTGTCAGGAGCCGAGTGAGGAAGAGCAGAATTCATTTTTTCCGATCCAGGCTGAAAGGTTACGACTGAACTTAACTGAAATCCATTGAGCAGAACAGGAGCAACAGGAAAACCAGAAGGAGAACTAAACCATGAAGAATAAAAAAATAGCTGTTATCCTGTCCGGCTGCGGCCATCAGGACGGTGCGGAAATTCACGAGGCAACTCTGACCCTGTGGGCCATTCATAAACACGGGGCTGATTATCAGTGCTTTGCCCCGAATATTATGCAGCACCATGTGCTGAACCATATTACCGGGCAGGAAATAGATGAGCAGCGGAATGTACTGATTGAAGCGGCCCGCATCGCCCGTGGCAAAGTAGAGGATCTGGCCGAATTCAACGCGGACACCGTGGATGCATTGGTCATCCCCGGCGGGGTCGGTGCGGCAAAGAACCTCTGCACCTATGCCTTTGACGGCCCGGACTGCTCGGTCAATCCTGACGTGGAGCAGGCGGTCAGAGCCGTGCATCAGGCAGGCAAACCCATCGGCGCGCTCTGTATCGCTCCGGTCCTCCTCGCCAGAATCCTCGGCAAGGTTACCCTGACTATCGGCCAGGATAAAAAGACGGAAGAGCACATCAGACAGTTAGGCGCTGCGCATCAGCCGACCATGCAGGGAGAAATCGCGGTTGATCGGGAAAATAAAATAGTCACCACTCCCTGCTATATGCTGGAATCCAGAGTGGATCAGATTGCTGAAAGCGCGGATAAGCTGGTCCAGGTGCTGCTGCAGCTCATTGTTCCGGTTCTGAACAACCCGAACAATGAGCCGGATCCTCTGCGAAAATATTGAGCGGTTTAAAAGAAAGAAGTATTCAGCCAGGCAGTTCAGCACTTTCATCTGTCCGGCCTTCACAGGTGTAGCATTCCGTGTCACCCTTTTCATGCACAAGCCAGACCTCCTTTGCCCCTTTTGCCAGATATAATTCAATCTTTTCCTCCATCTCTCCCTTTGAATTTGAGGGAGAGACTTATCTCGACGCATATTTCCGGGGCGCGTTTATATGGCGTGTCATAGCCGTATCGGGCAAAGAATTCGTCTGAAACCCAAGCAACATCAGCAACCTTAACACCCTGCGAAGTCTGGATGGAGCATTCGGTGATCACCTTGCCCCGTCCCTGCTTGCCATCCCGTATCCTTGCTCCGACCTGCAACCCGTACCTAGCTTTTGCCATGATGCTGAATTCAGGTCTGGACGGCGTTAAAAACAGCCTGGAAGCACCGGATTCGGTCAATCAGGATATCTTCAAAATGACCCCGGCCGAGAAGGAAGCCGCCGGTATCGAGAGCATGCCTGCCAATCTGAAGGAGGCCATCGATGCCCTCAAGGCCAACCCGATAGCCAGAGAGACTCTCGGTGATCATATCTTCGATCACTACATCGAGAACAAAGAGAAAGAATGGGATGACTACCGTACTGCAGTCACTGACTGGGAAGTGGATAATTACCTGAATAACTACTGATGCAGTCCTGCTCCGCGATGGACTAGCGGATTTATCAAAAGACTGATGGAGGGCAGCTTTCACTTGGTAAGAGTTGCCCTTTTTTCTTTTCGGTTTTTCGGGAACGTCAGAGTGTCAACGTCCAGTATCCGTTCCTGTTCGGGGTGCTTGCGGGGGATAGCGTTGAGTTTGTTGGTGATGAGGTAGAACGGGTAGTTCTCGTTCCTTTGCCTGATGTGGATATAAAGAGGGTCGCTAAACGGGAGCCTGATTCTAACTCCTGAATTCTGCTCCTCTCCGAAGGTCGGGTGCAGCGGCTGGTTAGCACCGGGTTCCCCGGCCTTACTCATTAGAGTTGTTCCCATATAAGCTTGCAGACCCATTTTCATTTCTTAAGAGGCTGTTTTTGGGGACTCTGAAGTTATTCAGGAACAACTCTATTAAAGAAACTTATAATGCAAGACCTGCCCCCGTTTCTGTAGACCTAATTCGAGAATTGTGGTGAGCAGCAAACGAACGCATTGGTGGCGTTGCAGTTAGGGTAGTTGGCCGAATGCGTTTCAAAATAAGATTCTTCAACAAAACTAGTATAACCGCCACCGTAATATCTGTTATTGATCTCCGCGTTGCAGTCCTGAGAATAGTATCGTGGCTTGGCTACTCCTCCGGCATGCCAATAGCTATTTATCCTGGAATGGCATAAGCTATCAAGGTTTACTGTACTGTTTGGAAGCGGAATTATTATGATTGAGTGACTTGATTGCCTGCTCAGTCCGCTGTAGCAAACGGATCGCGCTGCAGCCAAAGCAAATTCATCTGCCATAGATTCTATCCATGGGTTCGTAGGCGCAGCAAATGAAGGAGCAGTGAAGGCAAAGAGGCCAAAAATTGAGGCAGAAAAGAATCTATAATAATGCATCATGGTATTTTTCCTGCTAGAGGATATTGTAGATTATGAATGCGAATTAGGAGTTAAAGCCAATCCATCCTTCCTGTAGAATATGCCGGTGAAGCACCACCTTTACCGACATTGACCGCAGGAGAACAAGATGGATTGGCGTGCGTAACATCAGCTATTAATGTCAACTTTTAACCATGCTGAATCAAAAAAGTCAACAAAAAATACCCATCCCGATATCACAGCCTATTACAGCACGAATCCATCCCCAAGCACTTGCTCATGCCACGACCATGCAGTTACTCACGATACGAGCAAGCAGTTGCCCGTATTCCGCCAAGTGATTGCATTCCGAGCGGTTAACCAGCTTCTTCCGGGTATCCAATCACATGGGACGCGACAGTTAGATTATTACGCCAACAAGACAGCCGTCCGGAATTACTTCTTGCAGAAGAGTCCATCATACCGTATCTTTAACGGCTGAATGTACAGGTGTCGCGTTTCGGCTGAGAATCCGCAGCAAAGCAGAACCTGCAACCAACTACGACTTTGAGGAAATTCCATTATGATCCAGGAAGCTATCGCCCGGGTGGTGACCGGCCGGGACCTTGACGAACAGCAGATGACTGCGGTCATGCAGGAGATCATGAGCGGGCAGGCAACGGATGCCCAGATCGGCTCCTTTCTCACGGCCCTGCGCATGAAGGGTGAGACCATTGACGAAATCGCCGGGGCCGTCCGGGTGATGCGGGAAAAGGCCACCTTTGTGGACACCGGCGTGGATACCGCCTCTGATCTGCTCATGGATATTGTGGGTACGGGCGGCGACGGTTCCGGAACCTTCAACGTCTCCACCACCACGGCCTTTGTCGTGGCCGGGGCAGGTATCCCGGTGGCTAAACACGGCAACCGGGCCGTGTCGTCGTCCTGCGGCAGTGCGGACGTGCTGGAGGCCTTGGGGGTTGACCTGTCCATATCGGCAGACCGGGTGGGTGAATGCGTGCGCACGGTGGGAATCGGCTTTCTGTTTGCGCCCATGCTGCACGGCGCCATGAAGCACGCCATCGGCCCGAGGCGGGAACTGGGGATCCGGACGATTTTTAATATCCTCGGCCCCATGACTAACCCGGCCGGAAGCAATGTGCAGCTCACCGGTGTCTTTGCCAAGGAACTGACCGTGCCCATTGCCGAAGTGCTGGGCAGGCTGGGGATGAAGAGAACCCTGGTGGTCTGGGGTGAGGGTAATATGGACGAGATGACGGTCACCGGTGCTTCCCATGTGGCGGATGCCCATGACGGCAAGGTGGAGACCTATACTGTTACCCCGGAGGATGTCGGGCTGGCACGGGCCGGGATGGAGGATATCCGGGGCGGCGCCACTGCCGAGGAATCAGCCGCCCTTGTACGCGAAGTGTTGAGCAATACCCCCGGTGCCCGGCTGGATATGGTGCTGCTCAATGCCGGAGCAGCCCTGGTGGCTGCGGGAAAGGCAGACGATCTGCGTCAGGGGGTGGAGCAGGCACGGGAGGTTGTGGCGTCCGGGGCAGCTCTGGAACGGCTTGACCGTCTGATCAGCTTCTGCAGTACGGATTAAGGATGGAGAAATTTGATGAAACTAATTTCACTGTTTAATCACAAAGGTGGAGTAAGCAAGACAACCACAGCCTTTAATCTCGGCTGGGTTCTTGCGGAGCAGGGACATAAAACACTGATTGTTGACGCCGACCCACAATGTAATTTGACTGCCTTGGTCCTCGATTATAATTCTATAGAAGATATTGAGGATTTTTATGCTACCAACCCTGGTTGCGACCTTTCCGCAGGGCTTCAACCGGTTATGTCCGGGAGCTTGACCGGTCTTCAGCCGGGAAACCCTGCTCCGACAGGAAATGGCAACCTGTTTATTTATTGCGGCAACTTGGCGCTTTCAGAGATTGAGACGCAAGTAAGCGTTGCATTGACAGCCAGTACAGCTATACCTGCGATCAGAAATCTACCGGGAAGTATTGGTGAACTTCTTCGTATAACGGGAGAAAAACATGAGTTTGAATATATCATAATCGATATGAGTCCCAGTGTTGGTGCACTTAATGAGTGCCTTCTAATGTCCAGCGATTATTTTATTGTTCCAACGTCTCCTGATTTCTTCTGTGCGCAGGCAATCAAGTCACTTTCAAGTGTTGTCCCTAAGTGGAATACGGATGTGGCTTCTTTCAGAAGCAATACCGTAGATTATAGACTCCCCAATATCCCACCTAAATTCATAGGATTTATTTCACAAAGATATAGGCCCAGAAGTGGCGCTCCCGCCAAATCTTTTCAGCGCTGGATTGACATAATTAAAAAGACTGTTTCAGGTAAGCTCATTCCAGCACTCGAACCAATTAAGATGGCAATAACTGCTGAAGAATTTAAGAGATATTCAGCAAATGACGAGCCATATAATTTAGCAAATGTTTCAGATTTCAATTCGCTGATTGCGCAATCTCAAAAGTTTAACGTACCTATTTTCGCACTCGGCGACGATCAACTTGAACAAGGTGGATTTGTTTTAGAAACCATGAAAAAAAGCCGAGATAATTTCAGAAAAGTTTTTGAACAGATGGCCGAAGAACTGCATGAAATGATGAAAAATGTATAACACTTCGCTCTGTTGTCGTGCCGGTGAGCGTGTCGATAAAATTGTCGGTTTCTGCGGCCAATACGTCCGTATCAGCTGCAACAGCCCGGCAGCGGCAGCCCTTGTCGATTTTTTATGTGCAGATCTGCAGGACAATCAGCACGCTCAGTACGTTCAGCATGCGAAACCCCATGCCGAATGCAGGCTTGTCTTTTCCGGGAAAGAGTCGATGTCCCTGCACCGGGAAGGCGAGCTGCTCTATCAGGGGGAGTGCCGCCGGGAGCTGGCCTATGCCCTGCTCAATGAAATTATTTTTCAATGCCTGGAAAACAACGACAGTGGGCCGGCAGTTCATGCGGCAGCGGTTCTTTGCGGGAAAAAAGGCGTGCTCATTCCAGGCAACACCGGCGCCGGGAAAAGTACCTTTGCTGCTTGGCTGACAGCCTGCGGTTGCGGCTATCTGACCGATGAACTGGTCATCCTTTCAGGAGATGAGTACCGCATCCAGCCGTTCACCCGACCGGTCACCCTCCGCCCGGAGGCTGCAGCGGCCCTTGCTCCGTATGTCCGGTTTAACAATGACAGCGCCAAAATACTGACAGGCGATAGCGGGTTCATGGTGCCGCATCGCCTGCTCAATCCTGCATTTACTCCGGCGACTCCCCGACCGGCATTAATCCTATTTCCCCGGTTCCGGGCCGGTGCCCGGACCGAATTGACCAAACTAACACCGGGCAGAGGCTGCTCGCGGCTTATGGAATGCTATGTAAATGCGCGAAATATTCCCGGGCACGGCATCAGCGGCTTAGCCCGGCTGAGCAGAGATGTTCCGATCCTGCAGCTGACCTACGGGAGCTTTGCCGGGCTGCGGCCCCTGCTTGCAGACGCTTTGCCTGAATTTTTCCGGGATACTTTTTCCTGATTTCTCCTGAACGACAGAACGCTGCTCCCCGCATGACGCCGGTCAGCCCGGAGTATCCGTTTCTTTCAACTCTGCATGACCAAATCTGACATATGAAACCATATGGAACCGACAAGAAAATTTTCTCTGAATCCTGATTTCAAAGCAGAAGAGTTTGACGGCGAAACGCTGCTCTATGCTGTTTCCACCGGCAAAGGCGTCTACCTTAACGAAACAGCCCGGCTGGTCTGCGCAATGGCGGACAAAGGCCATTCGCAGGAAGAAATGACCGCCCTGCTGGAAGAAGCCTTTCCTGCGCAGAAATCTGCTGTCAGCGCTGATATTGCTGCTGCGCTTGACGCACTGCTTGCCCAGGGAGTCCTGCGGTACGCTGATAATGCCGACGACGATACCGAGGGGTCGGCTATCGAACACAGCTGATTTCTTTGCCGCAGGCAAAGCAGGGACAGGGCATAGGGTAGGGCATTGAAGATTCTTCATCCGCTTTCTCTGGAGGAACTCCGGAAGCATGAACAGAACTGCGAAACCAGCGTGGTGCTCGGCAGTCATGAGATGGACCGTCATGCCCCGACAGATGCATTCAAGCTATATAAAGCCATGCTGGAGCCGGAAGACACAGATAGCGTCTATCTGCTTGACTGCGATTTTGTTCCGTGGACTGAAGGCTATACTGGCAGACTAAGAGATTTTGACCAGAAGAAGGCCGATGATTCGACAAGAAAAAGGATTGAATCCTTTATAACGCATAGTGAACAGAGCGGGAAACAGCCGGTTGATCTGCGCTCATCTCCGCAGCTTGCCCTTACACTGATCTGCGCTCAGCCCGACGGTCCTTGGGTCATTATTGACGGCAATCATCGGGCACTTGCCCAGTATCGTCAGTACGGAAGCCTCGCAGATGTCCCTGCCTATGTCTGTGTGCATCCGGAAATAGGGGATTGGCGCTATATTCCCAACTTTATGAGAACAGCACTCCATTCTCAGGAAAAGACGGTGAGTTGTTCCGCTGCACAGCAGGCTGCAGAACCGGATGCAGATAACATGCATGGGATTGGGATCACACGGCAAATTCTCAGCCTCTGCGCCAGAATCGAACCGCATCAGCTGCAGCAGGAACTTCTTGTCAAAGCATGTGCCGGTTTCAGCGGCTGGGATGATCTGCTTGAGCAGGCCGAGGCGCACGGCATGGCCCCGTTGCTGCACCGACATTGCACAGCTGCCGGGATTGCCCTGCCAGACAATTTTCTCCGCAGGCTCAGACTACTCTGTCTCAGGCACCGGCAGACCAATCTGCTGCTGACCAAGGCGTTGGGCAGAATATTGGCTCTGCTGGAAAGTGAAGGCTTTCCGGTTCTTGTCCTGAAAGGCGCAGCCCTCTGTCATACCCAGTATCCGGAACCGGGCCTGCGTCCTATGCGGGATATCGATCTGCTGCTTCCTTGGAAGGACGCCCTGCCTGCCCATGCCCTGCTGCAAAAGCACGGTTTTCTCGATCCGGGTACTCCGACAGCAGCAGACCACTTGCACTTGGCAGAGCTCTATCAGGAAATGGATGGAATCCGGATCTGTCTTGAGCTGCACCGTAATCTCTACCCGGACTGCCCGCCGTATTCCGAAAAGGTTGACTTTGATATGCTGTACCGCAATGCAGCATCCTTTGATGCAGACGGAGTAACAGCATACACTCTGGCAGATGAGGAAATGCTGTGGCATCTGTATCAGCATGGATTCCATGCACCGCTCACCTATGATCCGTATAAACTAATCTCCGCTGCCGATATCGTCAGCCTTATCGAAAGCAGGCTGGAGACCATCGACTGGGACCGGATTAAATCGGTATATCCCCACCTACTCCGAGCACTGCCGCACCTGCATTATTTAACGCCCTGGAGCGAGACCGTGTGCAGGCGGTTATCATTGCGGAACGAACCAGAACCAAAAAAAGTCGGGGCATCGTTCACAGGCTGGCCGAGACGAAAACTGGGCGAGCAGAAAGGCAGAGGCATGCTCCCGATCCTGCGGGATACTTTCCTGCCGCCGGACTGGTGGCTACGGATTTATTACGCCCCGACAGGACGGTTGGGGCGTCTGCGGGCCCTGCTGGCTGAACATCCCAAACACATTTTCTGGTGGATCAAACTTTACTGGGATATTTTTCTGCAGGCAAATCTGCCGCTGGAGGTCAGTCAGGAACTGAAAAAGCGGCAGTCACGGCTCACCTTGCTCAGAAACTGGAAGACGCTTGCTGCAGCGCTGTACAGGAAGATTCGGTAGACGGGGGCCTTGTTGTTGAGCATACGCAATGCCTGACTTCCGCCTGTCGTTGCCTTAACTTAATATCGAGCGGCCAGCACATCTGCTAGCTGCCTGCGGAATAAAAAAAGGCCGCAGCAGAACACCACGGCCTTACAGGAATCCCCCCCCCCCTGAACTCTCTTGATTCTGAGAGGTTACCCGGTCAGGAGTTGAATTGGAAAAATCCGTTCTGCTCAAATCGGCAAATCCTCAGTAATGGAAATTACTATCAGTTCAATGACAACATCTGGTGTCTGATGGGTATATGAAAATATCGTATCTGAAGCAGAAAGTTCGCCGACCTCTTCGTTTGTTGTCTGGTCTTCATAGGTCAATGTGCAGGTGACTGTAAAGGTTGTCGTACCCAGTGCATCCTGATCCAGAGCCTCCAATCTGAGCTTCTTCAGCAGACTATTTACGCTTCCCCGAGCTTCCAACCCGGACCCGCCGTCTTTTCCGACCGATAAGGTCACTGTTTTCCCGTCAGTGTCAGTTACGACAAGCTCGCATGCTGATGGTGCCGCGTTGTCCACCTCCACTTCCGCTTCTTCTGCTGGCGCCTCAGTCGTGGTGGTTTCCTTCGGTTTGTCCGTGGTGCCTTTTTTCGTAGTACAGGGGTCGCAGTCCGGCACTTCCAGAGAACCTATATAACCGATAAACACGCCGAAAATCTTACATGCACACCTCAACAGGACGATCCCCGGACCGAAGTGGAGTACAATGATGACCGAAAAGGCTCCTTTGGCATCGGTCTTTACCTTTACCTTGTGTTTCTTGTGTGACCCGGCTTCAGCCGACGGAACAAGGCTATCCGCCACAGATGCGAGAAAACCCGAGGCTCCCCGGTTCTCCTCCTGCCGATGGAATCCTGTCGCTTCTGTAAGCCCTTCAATGGTTAAGCTCAGATCCGCCCCCGATCTGGGGGGAGAGACACTTCCGGTTACGCGAAGGGTCATGTCACCTGTACGGGAACTCCCGCCGATCAGCTCCATTGTCGGATTCGTGACAGAGAGCGCTGCCGATGTCTGGGCGTGGGCAGGAAGGACAATGCCTTCAATGATCGGCGATACCCATTTTTCAGGCAATGAACTGTATCCGGCCAGTGCGCCGACCCCTACAGCCAGCTTTTTCATAGTTTTCCGACGGCTTTGGCTGTCAGGTGCATTTGCGGCTTCCAATTTTTTTTCTGTCATCAGATCCTCCCGTACAAGTATATGAAATTCTATCCGTCCAACATAATCAGAAAAATACCTTTTTTATGCAGAATTGTCAATTTTTTCCAGATAATTCTCCGGGTTCTTCCGCTGTCCAGCACCTCCCTTTATCCTTTACTTCCTTTACTTCCTTTACTTCCTTTACTTCCTTTACTTCCTTTACTTCCTTTACTTTTCCTGTGTGACGAAAATATCAACTTGACAGGCAGATCATAATATTCCTATATTGCAATATAGGAATAAATGAAGCCAAAGAATACTTCAAACGGTGCAGGCAGTTGCCGGTAAACAATCCGCCGAGGAGCAGGAACTGCAACTATGCAACAATTCATCCGTATCATGAAGGCCCTTTCCGACCCCAACAGGGTTGGAGTCCTGAAAATATTGGAGCGCGATGAACTCTGCGTCTGCGAAATTCAGCACGTTTTGGGGCTGGCTCAGCCCACGGTTTCAAAGCATATGAAAATTCTTGAAGAAGCCGGTCTGGTCAGGCGGAGGCGGCAGGGTACATGGATTCTCTACAGCTTGGCAGATGGTGATTCAATATATGCCGAAACCATGCTTATACAGCTGTCCGCTTGGCTGAATGATGACTCGGCGGTGCAGCAGATGCTCGCTGCCCTGCCGGATGCAGCAGCGTTACGCGCTTCCAAACAAAAATAACCGAAGGAGCGGAAATGGAACCTCTTCAACCGATCGGCTGCGGCTGTACCGCACAGGAAAAAAAACAGGAAAACGGACAAGACAGAACGCAGGGGTACCCCGACAGAATACGCCAAATTGTTGCGGCAGGAGGAGGGCTCGCCCTGTGGTTTCTTCTCTATTCGCAGCTGCTGCCCTTTTCCCGTTTTTTTGCCTACAGAATACTCGGACTTACAGAGGGCAGTCACCTCGGCAAGGCTGTGCAGTTCTTTGTCTATGATACCCCCAAGGTCCTGCTCCTCCTGACCCTGGTCGTCTTTCTTATCGGCATGATCCGTTCGTTCTTTACCCGCGAGCGGACGCGGAAATACCTTGCCGGTCGGGGACAGGCTGCCGGGCATGTGCTGGCCGCGCTGCTGGGGATTGTCACCCCGTTCTGCTCCTGCTCGGCGGTGCCGCTTTTTCTCGGCTTTGTGCAGGCAGGAATACCGCTGGGTGTGACCTTTTCGTTTCTCATTGCCGCTCCCATGGTCAATGAAGTAGCATTGATCTTGCTGTACGGCCTGTTAGGCTGGAAAACCGCCTCGCTCTACCTCGTGTCCGGTCTGACTATTGCTGTGGTTGCCGGGTGGGTCATCGGGCGGCTGCAGCTTGAGCATTGGATTGAGGACTGGGTCCAAGAGATGCGCAATGTCCAGCAGCTGGTGATCGAGAAAAAACTGACTTGGGCCGACCGGGTGGAACAAGGCCGGACAGCAGTCCGGGAGATCGTAGGCAAAGTCTGGCTCTATGTGGTTGCCGGAATAGCGGCCGGAGCGGCCATTCACGGATACGTGCCGGAAGACTTTATGGCCTCAGTTATGGGGAGGGAGCAGTGGTGGTCTGTTCCTGCTGCGGTCGTACTCGGCATTCCCATGTACTCCAATGCTGCCGGGATTATTCCGGTTATGGAGGCCCTGCTGGGCAAGGGCGCAGCCCTCGGCACGGTGCTGGCCTTTATGATGAGCGTTATCGCTCTCTCTCTTCCGGAAATGGTGATTCTGCGCAAGGTGCTCAAACCCAAGCTGATCGCTGTGTTTATTGCCGTGGTCGGGTCAGGGATTCTCTTTACCGGCTATCTGTTCAATCTCTGCACATAATTCCAGTTCCTGCCCGGAGCCTGTTGCCGAGGATGTCCGGAATTATGCTGCGGGATTGTGCAATTTCATGGGCAGGAGGGGGAACCGGCTATTTCTTTCTCAATTTCTTTAAAGAGAGCTGCTACTTTTTCCGCACCCAACAGCTTAGTGAAATGGTCCTTGACCGGGGCGGTATCCAAACCGAGCTCGGTGAATCCGAGCAGATAATTATGGATACGGTCTTTCCAGTGGACAGGATAGGGTGCTCCCATAGGGCGGTCAAAACGGTGCAGCCAGCGGAGAAACGGCAGGCAGAGGGTTCGGCCGCCAGCTTGGCGGAATTTTTCGTGAATGTATCCTTCGTCCGCCCCGAATCCGTAAAAACTCGGATTAAATCCGGGCCAGGCCTTGCGGCGACAGGCAAAAAGACCGACGCCCTGCATGGGAATATCAAACGGTTCTCCGGCAGGATCATCACCGCGCGGGTCATGTCCCCAGACGCCGTACATGCCGCCCCGCCAGACCGGTTTAAAATGGGTGGAAATACTTTTCAGATTGTCGTGAATCATAGGGCCCTGGAGCAGGTCAGGACTGTCCGGGTGGGCTGAAAAATACTCTGCCAGTTTGTGTACTGCGCCCGGAACAAGAAAAACGTGGCAGTCCATACAGAGGACATAATCTCCCCCGGCATGTTGAAAAAGGGCGTTCCGTCCGGCGGCTGTCCCCTGCACATCCGGCAGGGGTACATAGCGGTAGCCGTCAATGGACGTATCCAGTTTTTTCAGACTCTCCGCACAGGGGCCGTCCGGATGGTTGTCAATAACCAGGATTTCGCATTGATCGATAATTTCAGGATGGTACATCCGCAGGGCTTGAACAGAAAAATATACCCCGTCAAAGTCATCATAGGTGGCCATGCCGATGGTAATTTTTCTTTTTTTCCCCGGCGGAGTAGCCTGCTGTAGAAGAAATAATTGTTTCTGCGGCGGATGCTCTGCTGCTGTCAGGCGGGAAAATGCTTTAAGCGCAGCCCGCTGCAGGTTCGGCCGGGTGCCTTCGGCTGCAAGGATAAAATCAAGAATCGGCGGCAGAATGTTTTCCAGCTGTCCGAGGTCCGCATATCGGAGAGACAGAGCCGGAATCTGCCGGGTCAGGGCGGCAAGCCGGGTAACGTTTTTTGTCCCTAATTTATGATGATTTGCCAGACATCCCATGAGCCGTCCGGTTGCCTGAGCCGGACTGACAGACTCAAGGGAGAAGCGGCTATTTTGCTGATACTCTGCAAAGAGAAGAAAGGCCAGTTTCTGCTGCCCTGCAGCGGGTTCGCCGGAAAAATCATCAGAAAGAATGCCGGAGGAGAGCACCATGCCTGTCCTGCTGCGCAGTATTCGACTGCTGTTTTTCGGGGCTATGAACTCCATGATAATCGGTTCGAGTACAGGCCGCTCCTCCTGTCTGATAAAAAGCGGGCAGGGTAGAGAAGCGAACAGCTGATCGTTCTGCGCCAGACAGATCAGTTCGCTCGTCAGATATTTGTATCCCTGCTGAACAAGCCAGGCAATGAGCCTGCTGTTTTCTGTCCTGCCGGGAATAAGTATACTCCCGCCGCTGGCCTGCACAGCAGCTCCATAGATCACCAGTCCGTCGGTTATGGTACAGGCAAATTCATATGCTGCACGGGCCGAGAGGAGCAGAGTAAGATCAGCAAGATCCAGTTCGGCGCCGATTTCTTCGCCCTCGGTTGTGACAGAAAAAGAATCTGTCTCCTGATCGAACAGAACATCAAACGTTGCAACCGGATCAAGCGGGTTGCCTGCCGAAAAACCGGCAAAGGCAATGTCAACAGCCGTGGCAGCTTGGGGCAGATATCTGATGACGAGGTTCTGGCCGCAGAAGGATATGGATTTGTTTTTCATTATCGGGGCGGGGAATATTCCGTCTGATCTCCAGGTACAATAGAGTAACTGTTAGTTATATTTTCATTTCTTCTTGTACCAGATAACTGGCGGCCTGTAAAGAAGGCATTGTTCCGGGTATTTTTCTCTTGACTTTTTCATACAAAAAGTATAGGAGATATCATATTTAATAATAAATATTCGCAATTAGTCTCCCGGCCAGGCCAACCTCTTATGAGAAAAACAACCTACTTCCTCCTGTTTACGCTTTTCGCATTGCTTTCAGTAAGCACCTCTGAAGCCGTTGAAGTCACAGTCCTTGGGCCTGTCAAATATACCCGTACGTCGGGGAAGCCCAACGTTTTCAACGATTCTTTTCGAGCAATCCCCAAACAGGGGCGTCTCCATGTGCGTCCATGTGCGCAACAGCGATGGAGTCAGAAAAGGCCGGATCAGCAGTGCCCGGGTACAGATCCTTGGGGCTGAAATATTCACCCCCAAAGATTTCAACCGGAACGTTTTTTCACTGGAATTCCTGGTCGATCTGCTGGAAAGCAGCTTAAACATCAAGATCAACAGGAAGCCCTGGAGTTACCTGAAGAAATGGCTGACCGTTGATGCAGACCTGCCCGCTGCGGCACTGACGGTAACTCCTCAGTCCATAGCATCGGGTCAGAGCGCTGAATTGTCTTGGTCGTCAGACAATGCCGACACTGTCAGCATCGATAACGGCATCGGTCCGGTTGACCTCAACGGCTCCGTTTCCGTAGCACCGACCGCGACGACCACCTACACAATCACTGCCACCGGTGCGGGCGTCACGGTCACCGAAAGCGTCACGCTCACCGTCTTTCAGCCGCCTACGGTTTCTCTGTCCGCCGATCCGGCCTCCATCATAGCGGGCGGCAGTTCGCAGCTTTCCTGGACCAGCACAAATGCTGATTCCGTGAGCATTGATAACGGCATCGGCGCGGTTGATCTCAACGGCTCGTTTTCCGTGCAGCCGACTGCCGCGACCACTTACACAATTACCGCCATCGGTCCCGGCGGCACCGCCTCGGATACCGCCACGGTAGAAGTATTACCCGCTGGCCCCACAATTACAATCTCCGCAGACCCGGAAAGCATTGCCCTCGGTGCCTCCACCGAGCTGTCCTGGCAGAGCAGCAACGTTGATACTGTCAGCATCGACAACGGAATCGGTGCAGTCGCGGCAAATGATTCTCTGAGCGTAACTCCCGAACATACCACCACCTACACCATTACCGGTTCAGGCACGAAAGGCACGGTCAGCGCACAGGTGACGGTGCAGGTGACGGGCAGCCCGGAACCGCAGCCGGAAGGCTCGTATGGGGAGCAGTATGACGACCTTGTCCCTGAGGATGCGACCGTCGATGCATACGATGAAAAACGATTTGCCCTGATTACCGGCCTGGTAAAGAATCTGGCCGGATCGCCGCTGGCGGATGTGCGGATCACGGTGCATGGCCATCCTGAATACGGCACCGTGCTCACTGATACCGAGGGCAGGTTCACCATTCCTGTTGAGGGCGGCGGTACCATGACCCTTGCCTATACGCATGATGGTTTTATCACCTCGCACCGTCAGGTTTCTGTGCCCTGGAATGATATTGCGGTTGCTGAAACTGTGCAGCTACTGACTGAAGATCCAGTCGCCACTACGATCAGCTTTGACGGCAACCCTGACACAGTGGTGACCCATACAAGCACAGAGATCAGCGACGAGTTCGGCAACCGGTCCGCGACGATGGTTTTCCAGGGCGATAACAAGGCGTATTTGCTTGATGAGCAGGGCAACGATATTCAGGAATTATCAAATATCACTACCAGGGCCACGGAGTTCAAAACCCAAGAATCCATGCCTGCGGCACTGCCGCCCAATTCTGCCTATACCTATTGTTCTGAACTTTCGGTGGACGGGGCGGCACGGGTGCGCTTTGAGAAACCGGTTATAGTCTGGGTGGACAACTTCCTTGGATTCGATGTTGGTGAGGCCGTGCCCGTCGGGTATTACGACCGGGATCGCGGGGTTTGGGTACCGTCTGAAAACGGTGTCGTGGTTAAGCTGCTGGATACGGACAGCGATGGTGTTGTTGATGCCTTGGATTCGACCGGAGACGATGCGCCGGATGATCTGAACAATGACGGTTCCTTTGCCGATGAAGTGACCGGTTTGGGAGATGCAAGCCGGTATGCTCCGGGAGCGACCTTCTGGCGGGTAGCGGTCACCCATTTCACGCCTTGGGACTGAAACTGGCCTTATGGCCCCCCCGATGGTGCGACAGGGCCGACTGGCAAGGGAGGTCCTGATGCTGACACCCCTAATTCTACTTTGTCAACCATAACCTTTTGATCTATTTGTAAAAACTTCTTACAATATCCGGATAAAGTTGTATCTTTCATTAGGAAAATTTTATCGCTTTTTGATCAAGATAGCACCTGATAACAGCTATCAAAAAAATACCCGTCAATCGCCCTGATTATAACTTTATTCTTTTTATGAACGCTCCCAGCCCCGAAAAAAGAAGTCCCCATGACAAATTCTTTGAGTTGACCGGCATCGCCCGGCAACTTACGTCTTTTCACGAAAGATATCATCTCTTTTTTAAGAGACATACAGTAAGTTTGTCAGATAAAGCATTCCAATACTTGAAAGGTTTATTCCAGTCTGACAAAAAAACATGGAACGTATGGAGGAAAAGGTTCCGGGCGTTAAATATGAGCCCCTCCAGTATTTTCTTTCCGAATCGAACTGGGATTGGCGTCCTGTAAACAACCACGTAGCTAAAGATGCGGATAACATTTTTGGAGGAAAGGAAGATAGCGCTCTTTTTATTGATGAATCCGGGATACCCAAAAAGGGTAAAATGTCTGTTGGGGTTTCTCGTCAATGGTGCGGGCAGCTTGGTAAAACCGACAACTGTCAAGTAGTAGTGTTTGCAACTTTGGGATATGGTCGCTTTTCAACGCCGATCGACTGTCGGCTGTATTTACCGAAAAGCTGGACGGATGACAAGGAACGTTGTCTTAAGGCCAAGATTCCCGCCGATAAAATTGTTTTCCAAACAAAGCATGAGCAGGCTCTTGACATGGTTTTCCATGCGCGAAAGAATGGCGTTCGTTGTAACTGGGTGGGTTGTGATGGTTTTTACGGGAAGAATTCTCAATTTCTTCGGAAACTTGATAATAACGATGAAAAGTTCATGGCAGATGTTCATAAAGACCAAATAATTTATAATTTATATTGAAGATCCCAACCCTGTCGTTCCAAAAGCAAAATCGAACAAAGGGAAACGCCCGAGCAAGCTCGAAGCACAAAAAGAAGGTATATAGCTGGAGCAACATAATTTGAATATGCCCACAAGAGGCATAAGTTTTGCCTTCACGCCTTTCAGATAGCTGATCCTGTATTCAGTTTATACTGCTCCAGCTATATGACTTCCGCGCCTGGTTTGTCGCAAGCGCGAATATACTACTCCGTCACAGCTCAGCCAAAATGTGGGCTTGCCGAGGCCTCAGACGCACTCCTCCCTTGACGCCTTTTCAAACACCCTGTAAAATCGACCACGGTCAATATTTACTGCTTAAAACACTACGGGAGTTCCCGCCATGATAGTCTCTGATCTTGCCGTCAAAAAAAGCATTTCCGTTCTGGTCCTTGCCGCCCTGATCCTGGTCATGGGTACGTACAGCTACCTCACCCTGCCCAGGGAGGCGGAGCCGGATGTCAGCATCCCGCATGTTTTTATCTCCACCGCCTACCGGGGTGTGGCTCCGGGCGATATTGAAAGCTCGATCACCATTGAGATTGAAAATAAACTCAAGAGTCTGGACGGGGTCAAAAATATCAAGTCGGTCAGCTCCGAGGGCGAATCCTTGATCGATGTGGAATTCACCACCGGCGTGGATATCGACGATGCCCTGCGCAAGGTTAAGGACAAGGTGGATGAGGCAAAAGGCGAGCTGCCCAATGATCTGGAAGATGATCCCTATGTCTTTGAGGTCAATATTTCTGAAATACCGATCCTGATCTTCTCTCTGGCCGGAACCTGCGGCGAACGCTGTCTTAAAGAAATCGCTGATGATCTGGAGGACGAAATCGAGGGCGTATCGGGCGTGCTGGACGTAGAGATCACCGGGGCGCGGGAACGGGAGATCCGGATTGAATTCTTTCCGGAAAAGCTGGCCTATTTCGGTCTGAGCATCCCTGCGGTGCAGGCTGCTGTTCAGGGTGAAAACAGCAACACCTCGGGCGGGGCTCTGCATATGGGCGACGGCAAATTTCAGGTCCGGGTGCCCGGCGAGTTCACCACTCCAGAGGAGCTGTACGGCCTAGTCATTGGGACACACGACGGGCAGCCAGTCTATGCACGGGATGTGGCAAGGGTGCTGGACACCTTTAAAGAGGAGACCAGCCGGTCCCGGCTTAACAGCCTGCCTGCAGTGAATATCGCGGTCAAGAAACGTTCCGGCGAGAACATTATCGCCATTGCCGATGCGGTTGAAGACATCCTGCACAAAAAGCGGCCGAGCTGGCCCAGTGGAACCACCATTACCAAGGTGCTGGACAAGGCCAAGGAAACAAAAGCCAATGTGGCAGATCTGGAAAATAACATCCTCTCTGGCCTGGTTCTGGTGGTGGTCGTGATCTTCTTTGCCATGGGAATCCGTAATGCCCTGCTGGTGAGCATGGCCATCCCCTTTTCCATGCTCCTTTCCTTTACCATGCTCCAGCTTTTGGGCATCACCCTGAATATGGTGGTCCTGTTCAGTCTGACCCTGGCCCTGGGCATGTTGGTGGATAACGCCATTGTGATCATTGAGAATATCTATCGCTTTATGGAACAGGGTGTGCCCAGAGCAGAGGCAGCCATGAAGGCAACCTCAGAGGTGGCTATGCCGGTCATCGGGTCCACCCTGACCACCCTGGCTGTGTTTTCGCCCATGCTCTTCTGGCCCGGCATTATGGGTGAGTTTATGGGCTATCTGCCCCAGACTCTGATCATCACCCTGTCCTCCAGTCTGTTTGTGGCCTTGGTGATCAATCCGGCCCTGGCCTCCCTGTTCATGAAGAGCGCCAAGCAGGTGCGGTCGGTCTCCTCTGCCGAGGTGGAAGCGGCCGGAGAGCAGCCGGTAACCATCCAAGGACCTCTGCTGCGCTCCTATGCCGGGCTGCTCAAGTTCTGCCTGGCCCATCCCCTTGCCTTAGTTGCTGCTGCTGTTTTCTTGCTGGTCTTCATGGTTCAGGGCTGGCTCCTGGTGGTGGGTATTGAAAAGCCTAAGGAATTTTTTCCGGATATTGATCCCAAGGGAATTTACGTGAACACAGATATGCCGGAAGGCGCAGATCTGAACTATATTGACGGCATTCTTCGCCAGATCGAGGAGGCTGTGGCAGGCGAGCGTAGGGGCGAATCATTTGCCAATAAGAGTAAGGACGAAAAATCTTTCGCCCTCACCGATCATTCTGCAGAATCATCCACCGGCCCCAGTGATCTGGACAACGTGAAGACCATCTACAGCAAGGCGGTCAGCTCCACCGGGGGCGGTTCAGCCTTTGATCCCAACACCCCGAACCATGTGGGCATCCGCTTTCTTGATCTGGAAGACCGCTCCCGTTCCACCTACGAGACAGTGGAGGATATCCGGAAGCGACTCAGGGATATTGCCGGGGCCAAGATCACCGTGGCTATGGAGGCGCAAGGCCCGCCCACGGGCGCGGCAATCAATATTGAGATCAGCGGCGATAATTTTACTGTGCTCGGCTCGATTGCCAAGGAGATCAGAGCTGTTCTGGAAAAGACACCTCATGTCGAGGATATTCGCGATAACTTCGTGGAAGGGACGCCGTCGGTCAGAATCAGAATCGACCGGCAGAAGGCAGCCCTATTCGGCCTGAGCACCAGCGCAATAGGCTCTGCCATCAAAACATCCTATAACGGGCTGGCAATCTCCTCGTTCCGGGAAGGGAATGAGGATTACGACATCACGGTGCAGCTGCCGGAAGAGGACCGCCGGGTCGATGATGTACTACGCGAATTCATGATCCCCACACCCAGCGGGGTTATCGTTCCCCTGTCCACCCTGGCGACAGTGGATTTTACCGGTTCTCTGGGCAATATCAACCGGATCAATAATCAGCGCACGGTCACGGTCACGGCCAATGTGGATGAGACCAAGGTTCCCGGGCCGGTGGTCCGGGAGCAGGCTGAGAAGCTGCTGGCCGACATGCCCCTGCCCCCGGGCTACACGGTCCGTTTTACCGGGGGAAAACAAGACCAGCAGGAATCCCAGGAATTCCTCAGCCAAGCCTTTGTCATTGCCCTGTTTCTCATCTTCCTGATCTTGGTGACCCAGTTCAACTCGGTGAGCCAGCCCTTTATCATCATGAGTTCAGTGATCCTGTCCATGGGCGGAGCCTTCCTCGGCCTGATGCTCTACCGCCAGCCCTTCGGTATTATCATGACCGGTATCGGGGTGATTTCCCTGGCCGGAGTGGTGGTGAACAACGCCATTGTCCTGATCGATTACACCAATAAGCTGCGGGAAAGCGGCTTTGCCCTGCTGGAGGCGGTGGTTTCTGCCGGTGCCACCCGCCTGCGCCCTGTTCTGCTTACCGCCGTGACCACGGTGCTGGGCCTGATCCCTATGGTCACCGGGGTCTCCTACGACTTCCGCAACCTGCGCATCTCCTGGGTCAGCGAGTCCAGTCAGTGGTGGCAGTCCATGGCCGTGGTGGTCATCTTCGGCCTCTTGGTCGCCACCTTCCTGACCCTGGTGGTCGTGCCGGTGCTCTATTTCCTGATAGAGCGGAGCAAGGAGATGTTTGCGGCGGGAAGGGAAAGATTTGAACGGAAGAGGATGGAGATGTATGTGGTACTGGCGGGAGAGAAAGAAGCGTAACATGTAAATAAGTGCCAACTCTCCTGTATGGAATGTTCCTGATGCAACCAAGCGGAATAGAGTGAAGTGAAGTAATGTCTTTTCCGAGATATCCGGCACTCCCGTGCAGGGTATTCTGCCGATAGCCGAGGACACTTATGCAATTTGATCTGCAATATCGCCAAGTCGTTTCTTTGCACCCTTAACCAGAACGTTTACACAGGACGATTTTATCGATTCCGAAGCCATTGCTGCTCTGAAGGGCGCAGATTTTTCAATCAGACTGACGATCCTTCCTAATGCCCGATGACTGAGTCTTTCCGGATCATCAAAAAGCAGATCCGCCAGTTTGCCCCGCTCTACAGCCATTGCTATCTGCTGATCAAAAACGGTTTCCGGCGCAATGATCCTCTGGGCACGGGGCTGCATAACGGCTGCCCCGCTTCTGCATACTTTCGTACAGACACCGCATCCCAGACAGATCTCCGCATCACGGACTGCCCATCTCTTCTTTCTGCCTTCATCTTCGCTTGCCTCAATCCGTATTGCATTGACAGGGCATGCTTTAACGCACTTGCCGCATCCGGTGCATGTGGAAAGATCGACCTGCATAATCCAGTTTGAGGAAACAACACCATTACTGATATCATAGTCTCGGATACCTCTGAGCAGGTGGCAGCAGCATGAGCAGCAGTTGCAGATAAAAGTCACTTTGCGCTGAACATTATCTCCGATCTGGACCAGATTATGTTCTTTGCACCTGCTGAGTATGTCCATTGCTTCATCTTGTGATATAGCTCGCGCATGACCATTTCTTGACAGACTCTCTGCAATATAATGAAAGCTCAGGCACACTTCTTCTGGTTTATCGCAGGCTCTTCCGTGATGTTGTGCTGTATGATGACATTGACATTTGCTGACAGATATTGCCGTTGCGGTGGAGATAATATGCGTTGCTTTTTCCCAGTCCAGAATTTCTGCATGGTCAATCTGCGGTATTGTCTCCTCCATGACAAACGTCCGTGTGAGCTGAGTCTGTCCCTGCCAGAATGATCGAAAAAGAGAACCATCCTTTTCGTCGAAGTATCTCTGAAAAAGATCAGCCAATTCCTTCATCGGAATATCCGGACGGGCCCGCATAAAAACTAATTCAAAAAAACCGATAACTACCGGAGGCAGGGTCACATACCGGCGGCCTTTGTATTCCACATCTAAAATAACGCCCCGACGGGCCATTTCTGTCAATTTCTCATGCAGATATTTTTCCGATATATTGAGATTTCTGGATAACACATCAACAGGGGTGAGGCTGTGAGGAAGTTTTCCGGCAAGAGCCGCATCTTCAGGGGAAAATAAGATCTGCAGAATTTTTATCAATGTTTCAGATTCTCGGTTTCCCTGCACTTTCTGCGACAGGCGTTGCTGCAGAAATCGATAGTTGTTTTCAGAGGTTGTAATATGTCCCATTTTGATTATGAATTTGTTGGTGTTTTCGTTACGTTCCTGCTCCCGTCTTCCATTAAAAATATGTCCCGATCCCCCCTTAACAGCAGATTGCTTCAGGTAAAATCAGAAATTTCCTCGCCGCCAATATTAACAGGCAGGCAGGGAGGATCAGTCAGCGGCTCCGGGCAGATATAGACAGGAGCAATATGGGCGTCATGTCCGGTCGGAGCATTGTCGTCCAGAGATTGCTGTTTGCTCGGTGCTGCAAGCAGAAAGCCGTTCTCATCGATCCGGAGGCCGGTTCCGGTCAGATCAATGTGGTTCTTCCGGTCATAATCAGCCAGACTGACAACAATGTTTTTATCGATCTCATCCAGATACGGCCGTAATTTCGGGCGCAGCTCATGATGCTGCCAAGAGAGAAACGAATACATGACCTTGGCCTCCAGAAGCCGCCCCTGTTTTCTTGCCGTCCCGGCAGCTTCAAGAATCCGATCGCTGATCTCTTTTTTCTGCTGCAGCACAGTGGCAATGGCTGTATACTTCCCGTCTGCATCCGGAAAGATTGTCAGCACCTCGTTAAATTTTTCCTGAGCAAAAAGAAGATTATTTTCCCGCAGAGCCGCAATAACTCCGCTGATCAGCTCTGTTCGAACAGCATATAGTTTGTGCAGATATTCAGCAACTTCCTCCTGATGCCGTTCTCCCCGGACTGCGAGAAACAGTTCCTTTGCAGCTCCGTACTGCTCCTGCTGAAAAAACTCGACCGCCTGTCTGAATTTGCCGCTGTCTTCGTTCTGCCGCTCCGCCTTGCGGCGCAGAGAGATAACCTTTTCCTCCAGTCCGGGATCAAAGGCCCGTATATTTCTGAGCAGCAGCACTGTGCCGCTATAGTCGCCCTGATTGAAGAGATCTTTGGCCTGCCGGTATTTTTCCGTAATATTGATATCCCGGTTGATATTGGAGATCAGAAGGATAAATTCTCCTTTGCTTTCCGGAAATTCCAGAGAAAGTTTTTCTGCCAGCTCTTTGGCCTCCTGCAGTTTTCCCGCACCGATCAGCTGATAGACCTGACCGGTTTCCGCCTTCTTTCTCTGTTCATATTCCGCAAAAACAAGACCGCAGGACGAACATGCTGTAGAATTCTCAGTATCTGTTTTCTCTTTGCATTTCGGACAGATCTGCATTGTTCTGCTCTCCCGGATAATTTCCTGTCAGCTCAGATCAGAAAACGGAACTCGCCTTTTCCCAACAGATCATGCAGATGGAGAATGCCCTCTACCCTGCCGTCCCTGTCCACCACAGCGAGCACGGTGATATCCTTACTCTGCATCAGGCTGAGCGCGTCCGCCGCCATAATGTCCTGATCAATGCTCACCGGCTGCCGGGTCATCACGTCGGTGAGCTTTTTTCCGTTGGTTTCTGATTTGTTCTCTCCCGCCAGCAGACCGCCCTGCAGCAGGTGCCGCCTGAGGTCGCCGTCGGTAATAATGCCGCAGAGCCTGCCGGATTCCGTAACCACCAGCACTGCGCCCAGATTCTTGCTGTTCAGCTCAATGACCGCAGTCGGCAGATTCTCATCCTCCCGGATCAGCGGCACTCTGTCACCGGTCAGCATCACCTCCCGGACAGCCACCTTGAGCCGTTCACCCAAACTGCCGCCCGGATGATTGCGCCGGAAATCTTCTGCCCTGAACCGCTTGCGCCGAAGCAGAGCAACAGCCAGAGCATCTCCCAGCGCAAGGGTGGCTGTGGTTGAAGTGGTGGGGGCAAGGCCGAGCGGACAGGCCTCTCTCGGCACAGCTACATTGAGCGTAACTGCAGCATATTCCGCCAGAGTAGACGTGGAATTGCCGGTCATGGCGATAATCTGCACAGTGCGTTTTTTCAGGCTCTTCAGTAGAAGATTCAGTTCAGCCGTCTCACCGGAATAGGAAATCGCCAGCACCACGTCAGTCGGGTTGACCATACCCAGATCACCATGCACGGCTTCCACCGGATGAAGGAAAAAAGACGGTGTCCCGGTGGAGTTCAGGGTGGCTGAAATCTTCTGCCCGACAAGTCCGGACTTGCCGATCCCGGTGATCACCAAGCGGCTCGGACAGGCCATGATCAGATCTACAGCACGGAGAAATTCAGGCCCCAAGGCATCGCGGACCGCATAAATCCCTTCCGCTTCAATGTTCAAAACCTCTTGGGCTTCCTCTACCGTCATGCCGCAGCTCCTCCGAGATCAACCACGATCCTGCCTTTGTTTTTTCCGGCAAGCATGGCGGTAATATACTGGTTGAGCCGGTCAAGCGGGACAGATTGCGTAAAACTCTCCGGCATATCAGGACGCCACCCGTCGGCAAGGTGCTGCCAGATCTCTTCCCTGTGGACCATGGAGCAATTTGCCGAATCAATCCCAGCCAGGCAGACGCCCCGCAGAATAAAGGGATAGACCGTCAGGGGCAGATCACCGGATCCGGCATTGCCGCAGCAGGTGACGATACCGTTATATCGGGTCGCTTTAATTGCCCCAGCCAGTATCTCCCCGCCCACGGTGTCCACAACGCCTGCCCAACGTTCTCTGAGCATGGCAGCTCCTGTCCGGCCAGCCGCCTGTTTCCGGGTCAGGATGTCTGTACAACCCAGATCCCGAAAAAAATCATGCGCACTTTCCTTGCCCGTGACCGCTGTAACCTGAAAACCGAGCTTGCTCAGCAGGACAGCTGCGATGGAACCGACCCCTCCGGTGGCGCCGGTCACTAAGATCGGTCCCTGATCCGACCGCACCCCGAAAGAAATCAGCCGTTCCACGCACTGGGCCGCCGTAAAACCGGCGGTGCCGATCTGCATGGTCTGATACAGGGAAATATTATCCGGCCGGGCAAGTACCCAGTCGGCAGGAACAGAAATATATTCGGCAAAACCGCCGGGCGTATTCATGCCGAGATCATAGCCCATGCAGATAACCTCATCCCCCTCGGCAAACTGATCCGAGGCTGATCGGGCAACCACCCCAGCTGCATCAATCCCCGGTGTATGAGGATATTTTCTGGTCACGCCGCGATTGCCGGCAGCAGACAGGGCATCCTTATAATTCAGCGAGGAAAAATGAACCCGGATCAGGACCTCTCCGGCCGGAAGATCGGCAAGGTTGCGCTCCTCCACTGCCCGGACAAATCCCTGTTTTTCATCTCCACGCACCACTAGGGCTTTGAATGTTTTCTGTTCCATTTTTTCTATTATACCTTGTTGTTCCTTCTTTTCTTCATGCTGTTCCCATTTCCTTTATAACGTTTCTCCATAAGGGCAGTCGGATGGGGTTCAGGTCACCCGCCGGTATCCGGTGTTCCTTTCCCTGCGCATCAAGTATGCGATACAGTCCGTCATCGGCAAGGCCGACGCCTGTGGCCGGAATCACTGTATCATGGCAGACATACTGCAGCGGCCGTTTCCGGAGATAATCAAAACTGCGCCATTCGGCAAGCAGAGCGTCTTTATCGTTATCGTCACGCAGCCGCCGGACAGCTGCACATAGGGCGTCAACAAGTAGCGGCAGCAATTTTTCTCTTTCCGGACAACGGGCAGCAACAGCAGCCAAGGAAGTACTTTTCTGCCGCAGATCAGCCGGAAACTGTTCCGGTGCCGTGGTGACATTTATGCCTGCCCCGATGACGACAAAATCTGTCCGGCCATGCCGGATCGGCCCGGACTCCGTAAGGATACCGGCAAGTTTCCGATCCTGAAGATACAGGTCATTGGGCCATTTGATCTGCACCGGCACATCTGCCGCTGCTCTCAGACAGCTACAGAGGGCTGTCCCGGCAGCCAGGGTAATCAGGGGCAGCGCACAGAGATCGATCTCCGGCCGCAGGATCAGGGAAAAATACAGTCCGCCCGCAGGGGAAACAAACCGCCGTCCGCCCCGGCCCCGGCCCCCTGTCTGGCAGTCGGCATGAATGACCGTGCCGTGTTCAGCCCCCTGTTCCGCCAGCCGGACAGCCAGGGTATTGGTGGAGTCAACAGCCTGAAAATGACAATAAAGATGTTCCTGCATAAGCGACGCTTCCGGCGCGTTTACCTCCTGTCAACAACGGATTTGAGATTATACTATACGACTTTTGATGATAATTTCCAAAGAAAAGGAGAAACTCTGCTTCATCGGTTTCGAATTTAGATTTTTTTATATGCCGCGTCCCGTGTGATAATAGACTCGGATAAAGTTGGCCTTTGTCCGAGACCCATCGACAGATAGATTTTCTCATATCAGAGTGCAAATTAAACATCATTATATTTTAATATCATATATCTATACGACAGAATAGACAGCCACAGCCTGAACTATGCCTGCCCTGCGGGGTCCGAAGCGGGTTGCTTCTTTTTTTTCCGGAACCGAAAAGCGGTCCGGGGAAACCTGGAAGGCCGACACGTGACCTCCGGGTAATTGTGAACGGTATTTTATATGTGAACAGAACAGGTTGTCAGTGGAGGATGCTCCCGAAGGAGTTCGAGCCGTGGAGTACGGTCTACGGATACTTCAGGAAATGGTCGAAGGAGAAAATATGGGAAAAGATTATGGATTCCATGCGGAAACAGGAGAGAAAAAGGCAGGGAAAGGATAAGGAGCCGTCCGCCGGAAGCGTGGACAGTCAGAGCGTGAAAGCTTCGGCCTTAAAATGCGTTTACACGCAAGGGCGTTCCGTATGACATGCAGAAAGGCGGCCAGTCTGCACCCACCTCAAAACCTCCCTAATACCTCATACAGGGTATCCCGCTCCACCGGCTCCCGTCCCGCTTCCTTGATCAGCCGGAGCAGCGTCTTGTGCCCCAGAGCCTGCTCGCTCTCCCCGCCCGCCATCCGGGTAATAATCTCCTCTTTGACCGTGCCGTCCAGATCATCCGCGCCGAATGAAAGGGCCACCTGGGCCAGCTTCGGCCCGATCATCACCCAGTACGCCTTGATATGCGGGAAATTGTCCAGCATCAGCCGGGCTACGGCAATATTCTTCAGGTCTTCCATGCCGGTCGTTTGGGCATACTGCGACATCGCCGTATTTTTCGGATGAAAGGCCAAGGGAATATAGGTGAGAAAACCGCCGGTTTCGTCCTGAGCCGTGCGCAGGGCATCCAGATGCTCCAGCCGCTCATCAATGGTCTCGATATGGCCGTAGAGCATGGTGGCATTGGTCTTCAGACCGTGCCGGTGCGCAGTCTTGGCCACCTGCAGCCAGCTCTGTCCGTTCAGTTTTTCCGGACAGGTGAGTTCCCGGATGCGCGGACTGAACACCTCGGCTCCGCCGCCGGGGATGGACCCCAAACCGGCCTCCTTGAGTTCCTCCAAGGTATCGCCCACAGACTTGCCGTTCAGATCCGCCAGATGCTGAACCTCCACGCAGGTAAAGGCCTGAATATGGACCTCCGGCCGCACTTCCTTGATACCGCGCAGGGCCTCAAGATAATAGGAATAAGGCAGATCAGGATGAATACCGCCGACCATGTGAATTTCGGTAATCGGCTCGTCCAGCCGCTGCCGCACCTTGTCCTTGATTTCCTCGACCGTCATCTCGTAGGCCAGTTCATCTCCTTTTTTCTTGCCGAAGGCGCAAAATTTACACAGATTGGTGCATATATTGGAATAGTTGATATGCTGGTTGTAGATAAAAAAGGCATGATTGCCGTTTTTCCGTTCCCGGACAATATTGGCGAGATAGCCGATTGCCAGGATATCCGGGCAGTGAAAAAGCCGTTTACCATCTTCCAGGGAAAGCCGTTCTTCATCCCGGACCTTGGCGAGGATGTCGCCGAGTCCGGCCTGTTCGATCAGAGAGTCCATTGAAAATGCAGAGGAAACGTTAAGTTAATTATAAAAAATTATTGACCATGCAGGGTGATAACTTCCTTCATGGTTTTCAGGAGAATCTTAATATCCAGCCTCAGAGACCAGTTGTCAATATATTCCAGATCCAGGCGCATCCAGCGGTCAAATGTAACATTATTGCGCCCGTTGACCTGCCAGGTGCAGGTGAGCCCCGGTTTCATGGACAGGCGTCGGCGCTGCCACGGCTCATATTTCCGGACCTCTGCAGGAAGGGGCGGGCGCGGGCCGACCAGACTCATATGGCCCAGGAGGACATTCAGCAACTGGGGCAATTCATCTATGCTTGTTCTGCGGAGAAATCTGCCGACCCGGGTGACTCGTGGGTCATTGCTGATTTTGAAGACCGGGCCGTCAACTTCATTTTTCTGTTCCAAGGTCTTGCGGAGTTTTTCAGCGTTATTGACCATAGTGCGGAATTTGATCAGGGGAAAAGTACGACCGTGCAGACCGCAACGCTGCTGGATAAAAAAGGCAGGTCCCTCGGACGTCGCTTTAATAAGCAGCATAATCAGCAGAAAGAACGGAGAGAGAAGAATGAGTCCGCTGCCGGCAACAAGATAATCCATAATTTCTTTGACAAGCAGAGCGTTCTGCCGCTGAGACGTTGTGGACAGAGCAAGGGTCGGAAAGCCGACAAAATCCTGCAGGGAGACGGAAGCGATTTCAGGCTGATACATGATCTTTTCCAGCTGAAAATCAGGAACAATATGGATATTGACACCTATGGATTCCGCAAACTGAATATATTCATGCACATGTTCAATCCGACCTATATCAGCGGCAAAGACAACTTCATCGACAATTCTTTCGGTCAGGATGAGAGGTAACGCAGTGACCGAACCGAGAATACGCATATTTTTTTCCTTTGCATCAGAACGTTCAGGCTGCCCGGTGCTGTCTTGGTATGGCCGCAGGCAACCAAGGAGCTGGTAGCCTGTACCTTTATGCTGCTGAATCGATCTAATAATCCGTTCGGCCCGTCGGTCTGTGCCGATAATGAGGATATTGCGGGTATTGTAGCTTCTAGCGCGATAATGCCGGAGGGTATAATAAATTATGCTCTTGCTCAGCAGCAGGAACCCGGTCAGGATGGCCGCAAAAAGGGCAAGCAGCATCCTGCTGACATTATTTTCATGCAGGAGAAAAAGAGCGAGAATTGTGCCGACAAAAATGCCGGAAACCGCTTTGATTGTTCTCAGATGGATCTGAAACTGGGATTGTATCCGGTATGACCTGTAACACCCTGTCAGACGAAAGATAAAAGAAGAAAGCACGGCGGCGACCAGAAGCACCAGATAATAATTCGGTTCTGTTGAAAGCCCCTGTCCATCGGCAAAAGGAAAATTTTTTTTCAAATAATACGCTGCAATAAAAGCAAGTGCGACTTGAAAAATATCCGCCGTCATATGGATTCCGGTCAGCAACTTGCTGTGTTCGCGCAACATGTCTGGATTATACTGCGTTTACAGAATGACGGCAGGAAGAATCAACGTCCCCGGACCGTTTCTGACCGGTTATGTTCCGCTGTTTTCCAAAGCAGATAAATATACATGCACCACAGCCGGTACCCGTGGTCGCGCACTCCCTGCCTGTGCTGCCGGACAAGCCGGAGCACTGCTGTCCTGTTCAGCGGCCCGTTATGCGCCGCAAGCAGTTCCTCGAATTCTTCTCCCAACTCCTTTCTGAACCAGTCATGGATGGGGACACCGAATCCCTGTTTCCGCCGGTTCCAGATAACCTCCGGCAGGATATCGGAAAATGCCCGGCGCAGCATCTTTTTGCCTGCTGTTCCTGAGCGGTGCCAAGTGCGGGGCAGCGAAAAGGCAAGCTCAACCACATCCCGGTCCAAGAAGGGTGCTCTTGTTTCCAGTGCGCAGCCCATAGAGGCCCGGTCAACCTTGATCAGGATATCCTGCGGCAGATAGATCAGCGCGTCGGCAAACATCATCCGCCGGATATCGTCGAGATCACATTCTTCCGGAATATTGGGAGGCGTATGCCCCTGTCCGTCGAGATCAGGAAACAGGGAGATATAATCGCTGCGGCTGTACAGTACCGGGGCAAAGTACGGGGTTTCCTCTTCAATCCGGTTGAGGATATCCTGGAAAAGATGCGCTTTCTTGATCAGCGAACGGCTGTGGTGGCTCATGGGTTCCGGGATGGCCCGGATGATTTTTTCCGCCCCGGCCCGGAGCGGTCCGGGAAGCCGGGTGTACCAGCGCAGAATGGATCTGGCCTGATAACGCTGATAGCCGCTGAACAGTTCGTCGCCTCCGTCTCCGGACAGAGCCACCTTGACCTTTGAGGCGGCAAGCTGCGATACCATTGAGGTCGGCAGGATGGATGAATCGGAAAAGGGCTGGCCGATATTGTTGAGGATGAGATCGGTCAGATGCTCCTGATCCCAAGATTCCAGAATCTTGACATGATGATCCGTGCCCTGCCGGACAGCAATCTGCTCGGCAAATTCACGCTCGTCGTAGGAACGTTCGTGGAAGCCGATGGTAAAGGTCTTGGGGTGTACGCCTAACATGGCGGACATGATCGAAACCACAAGGGAGGAATCAATCCCGCCGGACAAAAAGGCCCCGACTTCGACATCGGCAACCATACGCCGTTCGACAGCTTTGATCATTTTGCTGCGCAGTTCTGCGGCAGCGTCATCTATGGTCCCCTGAAAAGTGCGCAGCTGCAGCGACCAGTAAGGGGTTTCTTTATGAGATGTCCTTGGAGACCAGTGCAGCACATGGCCGGGCAGGACTTCGTGCACCTCCTGATATGCTGTGGTTCCGGGAAGATAATAACCGTAACGCAGGAAATCCGCTGTGGAGTCCGTATTTTCCGACCAGGACTGCCCAGCAAGTCTGTTCAGGGCCGGGAGCTCGGAGGCGCAAAGAAAAGAGGAGGAAGACGTCTGATAATAAAGCGGCTTTTTGCCCATCCGGTCCCGGCAGAGCAGCAGCGTTTTTTCCTGATTATCCCACAGGGCAAAGGCCCACATGCCTTCCATTCTGTCGATAAAATCAACTCCTGTGGTGATCAGGCCGGCAAGCAGCACCTCGGTATCCCCCTTGGTCTGAAAACACCATTTTGTCTTCAGTTGGGGGCGCAGTTCCTTGTAATTATATATTTCTCCGTTATAGGTCAGAACAAAACGTCCGTCCGGATCAGACATGGGCTGGCTGCTGCCTGCCTGATCAATGATCGACAGGCGGCGGTGCCCGATACTGATTTCCCGGTCCTGCCATATGCCGTGATCATCCGGCCCGCGATGCTGCAGAACGGTCAGGGCATTCCGCATCCTGTACAGATGTTCTTCGCCGGACAGGTCTTCGTTATAGAGCAGGGCAATACCGCACATTTTCGTTTTGTTCCGCTTTTAATCAGGAGAATAAATGACAAATAATTACAGGGTCTCTTCGATAAACTGACGGACTTCCGGGCTGAGAGACAGGGCTTCACCCAGTTCATCAAACCACATCCGCTCGCTTTCTGTATCAATGACTACGGCTGAGGCAGCAACTGCATACATGGCCTGGGCCAGACGGGTATCCTCAATACCCTCGGTCAGTTCCGCAATGGAACGGGGCCGGTGCAGTTCGTCCAGCAGAAACATTTTTTCTTCCTGAGCAAGATCGGCATCACGGAGGCGGTCAAGGATGGCCTTTTCTTCATCGCCGTCAAGGATGCCGTCTGCATGAGCCGCCCCGATCATAACCTGAACCAGACGGCGTGCCACTTCCTGCTCGTTAAGCCCGGTGGCAAGAGGAGCTGGTCCGCCTGCCTGTTGCTGTTGCGTAGAAGCCGAAGGAGGAACAGCGGAACCCGGAGCATTTTGCGGCTGCCCGACCGGAGCCTGCTGCGGAGGCGGCGGGGGAGGAGGAGTGGAGAACTGTCCGGCTGCTGGCGGTGGGGTGTAAGCGGGCACAGTCCCGGCCTGCGGCTGCTGAGCCTGCTGCTTTGACCGATAAATTTCATAGGCTCCGACACCGAGGCCGATGGCGGTGAGCAGCCCTTTGCCTGATTTCAGATTGCCGGTAAGCTGACCAAGGAGTGAACCTTTGTGGGCAGACCGGTGCGAAGAACCGCTCTGCCCATAATATGCATCTTTGCCTTTGTACTTTTTTTTATATTTTTTGTATTTCTTTTTCTTGCCGCCCTTGCTGTATTCATTGTATTTCCGTGCAAACTGTGCTCCGCCGGAACCTGTGACCTCGTGCAGCAGTTTGCCGAGCAGTTTTTCAACGTCCATACCTTCTCCTGAGATTCTAAAAATAATTGTTCCGTCAGCCCCTGATTCTCACCTGACCTTCAGCAGCAGGTGAACAGGCTGCTTTGTACGGTCTGTTTTCACTTTGTCCATTGTACCCCGTACACCGATGGAAGCAAGCAGAATCCGATGACTTTTGGTTTAAGGCGAGGAAGATTCCGTCCTGCCTGCAGTATAATTGCAGTATGATTGTTCCGCGCCGTAGAGCTGTACGGCCGACTGTCGGACAGAAGGAATTTCGGGGCAAACCCGCTGCACAGGGTTGATGGATATACTTGGATATGTCGGACTGATTGACAAGGATGAAACAAGAATAAATATGGGACGTTTCACTCATGCCGCTTTTTTGACATAAATGTAGTGATCATGTAGCGTTTGTTCTTCCCTTGCTTCCCTTCTGTACTGCAACCTGCGAAAATTGTATGACAAGCCGCAGGACGCCTGCCCGGCACGATATCTGCATAACCATAAAATAATCCGTAGATTCAAACCAAGGAGCATCATGGAAGCAGTTGCCTTAAAAGAACGCGAAGATCAGATTTACGTCAAAGGGGAGAAACCCTTCAATATTGTCTGCAACAAGGACAGTCTGGCCGGGGCAGTCAGCCAGCGGGCCTGCGTATTCTGCGGCTCGCGGGTGGTGCTGTATCCCATTGCTGATGCCCTGCATCTGGTGCATGGCCCTATCGGCTGCGCAGTCTACACCTGGGATATCCGGGGTGCCCTGTCCTCCGGCCCGGAACTGCACCGGCTTTCCTTTTCCACGGACCTTCAGGAAATCGATGTCATTTTCGGCGGAGAAAAAAAGCTGCGCCGCGCCCTGCTGGAACTGATTGAACGGCACAGTCCCAAGGCCACTTTTGTCTATTCCACCTGCATTGTCGGGATTATCGGTGATGATCTGGAGGCAGTCTGTAAGGAAGTAGCTGCGGAGACCGGCATTCCGGTGATTCCGGTGCAGTCAGAGGGTTTCAAAGGCAACAAACGGGCAGGCTATCAGGCAGCCTGTGATGCCATGTTCCGGCTGATCGGCACCGGTGATACAGGCGGTATTTCCAAGTTTTCCCTGAATATCCTCGGCGACTTCAACCTGGCAGGCGAGATATGGATGATCCGGGAGTATTATGAACGGATGGGCCTGGAGGTGGTGGCCAATATCACCGGTGACGGCCGGGTGGATGATATCCGCCGGGCGCACGGTGCCGGGCTGAACGTAGTCCAGTGCTCCGGCTCCACCATGCAGCTGGCCAATATGATGGAGGAGCAATACGGCGTACCTTCGCTGCGGGTCTCCTATTTCGGTATTGAGGATATGTCCGAGGCTCTGTACGATATTGCCCGTTTTTTTCAGAATAAGTACCCGGATGATCCGGAAGCGGACCGGATCATGGAGCGGACCAAGGCCCTGGTGCAGGAAAAAGTAAGCGAGCTGGTGCCCAAGCTGGAGAAATACCGCAAGGCTCTGGCCGGAAAAAAGGCAGCCATTTACGTAGGAGGTTCGTTCAAGGCATTTTCCTTGGTCAAGGCCTTCCGACTGGTGGACATGGACGTGGTCATGGTCGGGTCGCAGACCGGTACAGAAGAGGACTATCGAGAGCTGGAGGCGATCACCGATCCGGGCACGGTTATTGTAGACGATGCCAACCCGCTGGAGCTGAACAGTTTCCTCAAGGAAAAAGGCGTGGATATCTTTGTCGGCGGGGTCAAAGAACGGCCCATTGCCTACAAACTGGGCATCGGCTTCTGCGACCATAACCACGAACGCAAAGAGGCTCTGGCAGGCTTTGAAGGAATGCTCAACTTTACCAAGGAGGTGTATTCTTCGGTGATGAGTCCGGTCTGGCGTTTTGTGCCGAGGAAACACATCTGAACCTTATTCATGCGAATTAGGAGTTGGATTATTCGGTCCCAGCAAAAACAGATAGTTACAGAAAAACTGTTCCGATTCTGCAGATTTTTTCAGTTTTATCTTGTTGACTTTGTGTTATGGATTTCAACCCCTAATTCGCATTATTCATTCACTTATACGCATCTTTCCGGTTTTCAATGGTGAGCATATAGATAATTTCCTCTGTCTGATCTATAAGATAAAAAACTCTGAATCTGCCGATTCGGTATCGCCAGGTATCCGGTGAATAGCCTCGGAGCTTTTTGATATTGTTGCCCCAAAAGGGTTGTTTTCTGATTTGAGGATAGGTAAAGTTATCCAGCTTCCTCCGCAGGAATACAGCATCCGGCGCAGGAATTTTCTTGATTTTTTTCAGGAACTCATCGGTTTCAAAGATTCGAAAATCAGACAAAACGTCCCCGCTTTGCCCGGGCATCGCTGATACCGTTTTTCAGACTGCGGTTCAGTTCTTCATTTCCCTTTATTTCGGCCATCTCAAATTCATCCGCATACGCAATTTCTTCGATATAGCGGAGGACTGCTGTTTCGATAAAATTGGACAGCGAACGGTTGTCCTGCTGGGCAACCCCTTTAAATTTATTATATATCTGCTCGTTCAACCTTAATGTGACGGTCTTGGACATTTTCTTCTCCTGATTTGCTTTACAGACTGATTATCTGCTTTCAGTATACAGGAGAATACATATGAATGCAATCGAATCTATTGTGATGTCTATTCCTCGGTGATAAGTCCGGTCTGGCGTTTTGTGCCAAGGAAGCAGGAAAGGTAAGTAGAACAGGTTTCTAAATACGTGTGATGGGCTCGGCTTCCAGACCGGCACAAAAGAGGACTACCGCGAGCGGAAGGCGCAGAGATTTTTTCTCAAAAGAAGCTCCGTCCGGGGGATGCCCGGACTGCTTCCCTCAGGATAAGTGGTAGTAAAATTGATATGCATTACAGATACTGGACAGATGCAGATGCTAATTTTAATTTAATGATAAAACGTATCTTTTTCAGAAATTCCCGTTGTTCCTGCTTTCCTGCACGGCAAAAAAACTGTACGGTCTGGCCCGATTATCGCCCGGCGGATACGTGTCAAAGCAACCTGTATCTTCTCTGTATTACGTATGATTACTTGCGAGGGGACACGTTCGGGAGAAATGGCACAGTCTGTGCAAGATAGAAAATGTTCTTCATCTCTTCTTTTTTGGCCGGCTCTTCCTTTCTGTTAAGGAGGAGCCGGTTTTTTTGTTCTGATGCACCTGTTCATCCCGCCTGTTGCAGATGGCATATTGGTTCTTTTGAGGGGCAAAAAATATCGATCCCGATGCAAAAAAAAATATTGTGACGTATCTGACAGCCTGTTATCCTCTTTTCTCTCTCTGTTTCATAGTCCTCATTTTCCTCACGCAGAACTCAGGGCAAGGTCGGTGTAGAAATGAGCAACACGGAACGGCTGTGAAGATTCCGGCAATAAAATGTTTATGTTTTTTTTTCTTTTATGGTATTCTCAAACTGACTGAACAGGGAGTATAATAGCTGTTTAAACGAAAAAATAAATTGAGCCTCGTCGCTGCTGTCTGTGCAGCACGGACTTTTATCTGCAATCCAACCGAACAATCAGTCTCTTGCAGAAATCAAACTCTATATTTTGGGGCAAGCCGTTTTTTTATCTCGGTGATCGTTGCCTGTATCTGCTGACTGATCTGGGCAGGATGGGCATATTTTTTCTGGCCGCCCTGGCAGGCATGTTCAAACGGCCGTTTCGGGGAAAAGAGCTGCTCAAGCAGCTTCGTTTTATCGGCGCCGGATCAATAGCCGTGATTTTTTTCACTGCCTTGGCCTCAGGAATGGTGCTCGGGCTGCAGGGCGTGTACACGCTGAAGAGATTCGGAGCCGAAAGCATGTTGGGTTCAGGTATCGCCCTGAGCCTGATTCTGGAACTTGGGCCGATTCTGACCGCCCTTATGGTCGCAGGCCGGGCCGGTTCTGCTATGTGCGCCGAGATCGGCATCATGCGGATCAGTGAACAGATCGATGCCCTTGAGTGCATGGCAGTCGATCCTTTCCGTTATCTGATCACCCCTAAATTTATCGCTGCAGTTCTTTCTATCCCACTGCTTACAGCAATATTTGATATTGTCGGTATTTACGGCGGATATCTTACCGCTGTCAAAATGATGGAGGTGAGTTCCGGTTCTTTTTTCAACGGCATGATGACCAGTGTAACCAATCATGATCTGCAGATCGGCCTGATCAAATCCTTTGTCTTTGCCTTTCTTGTTGTCTGGATCAGTACCGGACGCGGCTATTTTGTCCTGCAGATTCGCGGCGCAGGGTTCGGAGCTGAAAGCGTCAGCAGAGTGACCACCCAGGCCGTGGTTCTGTCGTCGATCTCAGTCTTAATTGTTGATTACCTGCTGACAGCAGTACTCTTGTAGGAAAGAAAGGTAGGGAAGCATGGCTGCTGAACAGGAAAAGAAACAGGCAGGCGAAAGTCAGACAGATCAGCCGGACACACCGGCAGTTGAATTTATTGACGTTATCAAGACATTCGGCGAACGAACCCAGCGGCACAGGGTGCTGCACGGGATCAGTTATTCCGTGCCCCGTGGAAAAACCACGGTGATTGCCGGCGGCAGCGGACAGGGAAAAAGCGTCAATCTGAAGCTGATTCTCGGTCTGCTGAAACCGGACAGCGGTCGGATACTGGTTGACGGACAGGATGTCACCCGAATGGGCCGCAGAAAACTCCGTGAACTGCGCACCAAGTTCGGTGTGCTTTTTCAGGGAGCAGCGCTGTTTGACTCGCTTTCTGTGTTTGAAAATATCGCCCTGCCGCTCCGGGAGCGGACCAAGCTGACGGAACAGGAGATTCAGGAGCAGATTGCCGCCACTCTGAAAACGCTGGAACTCACCGGTCATGAAAACAAATTTCCGGCTCAGCTCAGCGGCGGCATGAAAAAACGGGTCGGACTGGCCAGGGCTTTGCAGCTTGACCCGGAGATCGTTCTTTTTGACGAGCCGACCACTGGCCTTGATCCGGTCATGACTCAGGAAATTTATGATCTGTTCAGGCGGACGCAGCAGCGGTTAGGATATACGGCGATCATTGTCAGTCATGATATTCCGAAAGTTTTTGAGCTGGCTGATCAGATTGTCCTGCTCAACAAAGGTGAGGTGGACCTGTTTACCGATGCTGCGCAGATCAGGGACTCGGAAAAACCGCATATCCGTGAATTTGCCGAAATGACGCTCGGAAATCTGCTGTGAAAGCTGATGCCGGAGAAGCCTGATCAGCCGATAATATCCGGATATTTAAATTTGTAACTTGAATTTGTAGCCTGAGGAGTATCCCGTGAATAATTCCCGTTTGGAAATTGCAGTCGGTATTTTTCTTGTTCTCGGTTTCGCCGCCTTCGGCTGGCTGGCGTTGCAGCTCGGTGAAGTTTCCTGGTTGAATGCAGGCAGTACATATGCCCTGAATGCGGAATTTGAAAATATTTCCGGGATAAAAAATGGTGCTGAGGTGCAGATAGCCGGGGTGACTGTGGGGTCGGTCACCGCAATACAGCTGAATGAATATGACAGGGCCGTGGTGACCATGACCTTGGATAACAAGGTGAAGTTGGCAAAGGATTCTATGGCGTCGGTGAAATCCCAGGGGATTATCGGCGACAAGATCATTCAGCTTACCCCCGGCGGTGATGAGGAGTATTATCAGGCCGGAGATCTGCTTGTGGATACCGAGTCGGCAGTTGATCTGGAGTCGCTGATTTCCAAATTTGCTTTCGGCGGGGTAAAATAGTTTTTTCATACTTCCTGATTTTTTGTTCATCGTTGTTCATTGTTTCCCGCAGCTGCGGGGCTCTAAATGGAGGGGGCGCGCCGAGCCGGCCTGATTGCATGATGAGAAAAAAAAATGTAGTGCTCCTTGTCAGTCTGTGTTTTTGTTCTGCTTTCGGCTACGGCTTGTTGTCACCCTTGAGCAGCTCGGTCTATGCGGAGGAAGAGGAAAAAGGAAGAGAAGAAAAAATAGAGTTGCCCCCCTCTGACAACACGGCTTATGCGGATGATGAAGAAGATGGGGATGCAGAAGAAATAGATTTTCTTGACGATGCATTTTATGATGAAGAAGCGGGCCCTGAAGTCTATGCAGTAGATGATCCGTTTGAAGAGATTAATCGGGCTGTTTTTACCTTTAATGATTATGCCTTCACATGGGTCATGAATCCGCTTGCCACCGGATACAGTGAAGTTGTTCCGTCGGATATCCGGGGCGCTGTAGGAAATTTTTTTCATAATCTGCAGGAGCCGATGCGTTTGCTCAATACGCTGCTGCAGGCCAGATTTTCCGATGCCGGCACTGTGCTGACCAGATTTCTGCTCAACACGACCGGCGGGATTGCAGGATTCGGTGACCCCGCAGCCACGATGGGGTTTGCCCCCCTGGAGGCAACCTTCTGCCAGACCTTGGCGAATTGGGGCGTGGAGGACGGTATTTATCTTGTCATTCCTGTCATGGGGCCCTCGACACTGCGGGATGCGGCCGGTATAACTGTCGATAGATTTGCCGTGACACCATATTACTTCTGGGCTGCCGGATGGGAAGAGGCAACAGGGATTTATATCGGCAAGGAAGTCAACAATCTGTCGCTGCATCTCGGTGAATATGAAAAGATGAAGGATGTAAGTTTTGATCCCTATGTGGCTGTCCGGGACGGTTATTTTCAGCATCGTGAGCAGATGTGGGGTGCTTCGGCATCAGAATAGGAGTTACGCAGTTAAAAACAAGAAGCTCGATTATTATAATAGCTTAATTTTTTATAGGCATAAACTGTCAGTTGAACAAAATCAACGTGTTGTGAATCCAATACACCTGAAATTAATATTGAATTCGCAAATATTAACATAGCCTTCAGTATTGATTCCAGATATGGGCTAAATATCTTTTAATGATGAAAGGAGGAAAAAAAACATGTTCAAGAGAATCATTACAATAATCATAACATTATATGTTTTTTCAGTTCCAACCTTTAGCTTTGCACAATCCCGTGCCGAACTTTATAGATACGCTGACGCTAATATCGGAGGATATCATTTTGCGTCATTTAAATATTTTTCTCCAAAAAATAAATTATATGTTTTTGTTTCTGATCCAAGCGGTATATCGAAATGGTACAACAGCGATACAGATAGAATTCGATGGCGAAGATTCAAAAATAAAATTCTTATATCTGTTGTCGGGTCGGACAATACAACTGTTAAAATAATGTACAGTATTGGAAAATTCCAAAGCGAATACATAGAAATAAATCCACCATGTGATGGTGATAAATTTTCTGATGTACACATCAATCAATATGTAATGAAAAATGCACATGCTACATTAAATAAAAAAAGAATATCAGGATTTTCTCCCGGTATCTTCAGCGAATTCGTCTTCCGACGTTATGAGTAATATTAACGGTACCGCATAGCTATGAGCAATTTATGAATGCTCCTTAATTCCTGCAGAAGACGAATAAATAACAAAGGCGGTCTGCGGTGCCGCTGGCAACAAAGCAACAAAAGGTGAAACCATGCTTATCTCTCGGTACAATATAGTTTTTTTTCTTTTTTTCTTTCTTGCTCTGCCTGTTGTCCCTGACGGGATCCGTAATGCGGCGGCAGCGCCTCCGGATCCGACAGAACAGCTGAAGCCGGTTGTAGAAAAAGTCGTTACCCAGCTGAAGGATAAGGAATTCCGGAAACGGCCGGTTGCCGAGCAATGTGACCATATCGTCAAAATGGTTTCGGACCATTTTGATTTCCATGAGATGTCCAAAAGGGTTATGGGCAAACAGTGGCAAACCCTGAATAAAGAGCAGCAGGAGCAGTTTATCGCTTTGTTCACCAAGCTGCTGCAGTATGTCTACATCGGCCAGATTGATGATTTCCTGGAGAAAAAGATTGAGTTTACAGACCAGCGGATACGGAAGGACAGGGCCGAGGTCAAGAGCCTGTTTGTCGGAGACGACAAAAGCATTCCGGTCTCCTATATTATGATCCTGAGAAAGGATAAATGGATGGCCTATGACATTGTGGTGGAGGGTATCAGTCTGGTCCGTAACTATATGGAACAAATCCGCAGCGTACTGCGTGACAAACAATTTCCCGGTCTGATTTCCCTGCTGGAGGAAAAGATCAAAAAACTGGAGGCCGGGGAAGAGGACGAATAAAGCCCGGTCGAACCCCGGACTGCAGACATACAACAGACGGACGTATGGGTGATCTTATCTGGATAATTTTTCTTGGTCTGGTAGGACTTCTGGTTATATCGCTGCTGTGGCTTATCTGGAGGCTGCGCAATTTTTCCCAGTCTCACCAGCAGACTATTCTTGACGACAGACTGCTGCAGAATATGCTGGGTGACGAGGCCCTGTCAAAGGATGTGAAAAGCGCCTTGGCAAAACAATCTGCAGGTGTTTCTGCAGGCGTGGCGGAGCCGATAGAATCGGATTCCGTGGATTCTGCTATGGAAGAGCAGACGGCCTCCGACGATGCGCCGGAGGGGCATGATTCCTCAGAGCGGGAAAAAACAAAAAGCGCACTGCAGGAGGGGCAAACAGAGGATGATAACTGACAAGTGTTACTTCCCTCCGGCTCATACATCAACACATCATCTTCTTTACCCAATGCAGCAACCTGCAGTATCTCATCAAATACGCCGCTCTGAGTTTTACTTGAAGCTGTAAATTCAGGCGGCGGTCGGAACATACTTCTCAGTGTCAAAGTAAAACGAAGCTGCCGCAGGCAGTTACCGGAACAAAAAAAGGGGGCAGACCCTTTCGAGTCCGCCCCTTTTCTCCTTAACTAAGGTTCTTTTTACGGCAGTACAAAATTATTGCACGTCTGAGTTCCGTCCACGAAGCACTCATTCAGGGTGGCCAGACAATCACTGATCTGGCTTGGGGTGAAGGTACTTGCGCCACCGCTGATGATCGTATTCGCTTCAGCAAGCACCTGATCAACCGTCATATTAATACATGCACTCGCAGCATAGACCAAGTTGCCGAGTTCTTCATTGCTGGCTCCGAAATCGGTGTCGCACCTGTCGAACGTCACGCTGAGCGTGGCGGCTACGAGCTGTCCGCCCAATACACCTGTTATCTGGTTCAAGTTACCGGGATCAGTGAAGTCCGCAGTAAGTGCCTTGGAGGAACCGCCAGCTGGCAGGGAACCTGCTACCGCTGCCGATGATGTCAGTTCGAGTGCGTACGAAGTGTCGCTGTCAGGACCATCCGGGTCACCGACGATCAGGCCGTTGCTGAAACATGTGTCGAAGTTATCGTTGCGGTAGCATGCAGGATTGCCGCCATTGCATTCGTCCTGGCCCCATCCGCCCTGCGTCTGTGTCCGGAAGTCTCCGGGCTGAATATCACCTGTTGGCTCATCGGTGCAGGTAGAGGAACAACCGTCTCCATTCAAAATGTTTCCGTCGTCACACTCTTCACCTGTCTCCTTAATGCCATTGCCGCAGACAGGCTGGCTGCTGCAGGTGAAGTTGCAGAACTCCTCGCAGATTACTCTTAATTCTCCATCCACGACGGTAATACCCGTCATAACCTGATTTTCTGGACAGTTACCGACATTAATTACTACCTGGCCAGGATCACCTTTGTCGCCCTTTTCACCCTGGATGCCCTGCGGACCTTCGGGACCTTCCGGACCAGTCAGGCCAATCGGACCTTCGGGACCTTCCGGACCAGTCAGGCCAATCGGACCCTGCGGACCTTCGGGACCTTCCGGACCAGTCAGGCCAATCGGACCCTGCGGACCTTCGGGACCTTCCGGACCAGTCAGGCCAATCGGACCCTGCGGACCTGCGGGGCCTTCCGGACCGGTCAGGCCAATCGGACCCTGCGGACCTTCGGGACCTTCCGGACCAGTCAGGCCAATCGGACCCTGAGGACCTGCGGGGCCTTCCGGACCAGTCAGGCCAATCGGACCCTGAGGACCTTCGGGACCTTCCGGACCAGTCAGGCCAATCGGACCCTGCGGACCTGCGGGGCCTTCCGGACCGGTCAGGCCAATCGGACCCTGCGGACCTTCGGGACCTTCCGGACCAGTCAGGCCAATCGGACCCTGAGGACCTGCGGGGCCTTCCGGGCCTGTTTCACCCTGAATACCCTGCGGGCCTTCCGGACCAGTCGGGCCTTCAGGACCTTGGATGCCCGGATCACCTTTTTTGCCCTTTTTGCCTTTCGGACCTTCGGGACCTATCGGACCTGCGGGGCCTTCCGGGCCTGTTTCACCCTGGATACCCTGCGGGCCTTCCGGGCCTATCGGACCTGCGGGACCTTCCGGGCCTGTTTCACCCTGGATACCCTGCGGGCCTTCCGGACCAGTCGGGCCTTCAGGACCTTGGATGCCCGGATCACCTTTTTTGCCCTTTTTGCCTTTCGGACCTTCGGGACCTATCGGACCTGCGGGGCCTTCCGGGCCTGTTTCACCCTGGATACCCTGCGGGCCTTCCGGGCCTATCGGACCTGCGGGACCTTCCGGGCCTGTTTCACCCTGGATACCCTGCGGGCCTTCCGGACCAGTCGGGCCTTCAGGACCTTGGATGCCCGGATCACCTTTTTTGCCCTTTTTGCCTTTCGGACCTTCGGGACCTATCGGACCTGCGGGGCCTTCCGGGCCTGTTTCACCCTGGATACCCTGCGGGCCTTCCGGACCTATCGGACCTGCGGGACCTTCCGGGCCTGTTTCACCCTGGATACCCTGCGGGCCTTCGGGGCCTATCGGACCAGTCAGGCCAATCGGACCCTGCGGACCTGCGGGGCCTTCCGGGCCTGTTTCACCCTGGATACCCTGCGGGCCTTCCGGGCCTTCCGGACCAGTCAGGCCAATCGGACCCTGCGGACCTTCGAGGCCTTGGATACCCGGATCACCTTTCTCACCTTTCGGCCCTGCCGGGCATATAGTGCAGTCTCCTCCTCCGCCTTGTCCTCCACCTTGTTCTCCTTCGCAAACTACGCTATGAACAGCAATATATAAAGAAGATGGAAAGTCTGCTGTTCCAAGATCCACGGTATATGTATCTGTAGCGGAATCGAATGTCCGGTTTCCTATACTGTAGTCATCATATCTGCCCGGTGCGGAGGTGGGCACATGCTCCTCTCCGTCATTTATTCCGTTATTTACGTACAAATGGCTTCCATTCAAAGAAAATCCTTCAAACATACCAAAAGATACGGTTAACAGACCTTCCTTGTAGATAACTGTCAGATTTCCAACATGGGTGCCCCTTGCAATATCGTTTTTTCCGGCACCGGCATAGATCGGTACAGTAAACTCATCCCCATTAAAGATGGAAAGCATCCATCCCCACCGATTCGGCTTGAGACCCGGCAACTCGTTAAGCACCTGATCTCCCAGATAAGTATCAAGCTCTCCGTCAGCGGATTGATATACTGCCGCATCATTAGGATTGGCATCTGTCCGGTCTCCAAAGGCATACGCCGTCTGGCAATCCTTCCCGGCCGTAGGCTTCTGACCAGGGTTGTCATTAGGGGGGTTCTTAGGCTTATCCTTAGGTTTCTCCTTAGGATTCTCGCACTCCTCCTCCTTCTTCTTCACCCACTCCTGCTCTTTCTGCTTCAGTTTCTCTTCCCGGTCCAGCTCTTTCTGTTTCAGCTTTTCTTCCCGGTCCAGCTCTTTCTGTTTCAGCTTTTCTTCCCGGTCCAGCTCTTTCTGTTTCAGCTTCTCTTCCCGGTCCAGCTCTTTCTGCTTCAACTTCTCTTCCCGAGCCTTCGCCAGCTCCCTCACATGCTCCTTGCAATCTTCAATATTCTTTGCTTCATTGCAAGCTTGCAGTTCCTGCTCAGTGGGGCCTGTTGCTTGGACAGCAGACGCGGTAAGCATCAGAGATGCCAGACATAACGCTGTCAACACGTTTTTTCTCTTCATTATCATTCCTCTTTTTTTTATTTGCCTCTTACTGAGGCAGGGGATTAGTTTATCTGTACAGATCAAAAAGTCGGTATGATCCTATTCAGACGGATTAAGGGTCTGTTCTTTTTAAAAACAAAGCTGAAAAATACGGAGTGTCACCGGAATACATCGCGTTTTTCCGGGGTCGTACTCTCCTGTTCGTTAATGAATTAAATTTAAATTAAAGCTGCAGCTCAGCCTCTGTAAAAGCTCAGATTATACCGAAGAACAGTATAGGCTGAGTCGGACGTGCCGGTACTCGGCATTGTCCTGATAATCAGACTGAGATTTCTTTCCTGACTGAACAGGAAGAAGACAGGAACTGCGGTCTGCGGTCGGAAGACCTACGGGTACGACTGAAGGGATACTACGGTTGAATACTGCTGGTGGGGATTTCATAACTTACCTCCCGGTATAAAAGTGAAATGGAAAAAGCAGGTAACCCGGCTGTCTCCTCTCTGGAGACCCGTAGTTTTCCGACACCGCCTCGCGACGGTTGTGGCTTTATTCAGCTTTCCGTTTCTGACCGGAAAGCACGGTGCCTACTTATTACTGAATAAGCGCTGCCATAGAGTTATGTAGTTTTCTATGTTCGTAAATTGAGCTGCTGCAGCCGGATAATGAATGACCGATACAGCTTCTCTTTATCTTAAAAGTATAAAATATTATATACGGCGTCAAGAAAAAAATACTCTGAATCGAAAATAATATTAGACGGAAGGGGTATGTTCTCTATTTAATATTTAATTTTTTATATATTCAGGATACGTAACCTTGGCAAAATACAGAAGATTTACTGATGCTCAACCATACGGTCCATAAGGCTGCCTGCAGTCAAAATACCGGTTGCAACATCTATCCCGGAAACTGTATTGTTAGAAGCATGTTTTTCAAACAGCTTTAGGAGTTACGCAGTTAGATCTACAACCCGTTGATTTTGTTCAACTGACGGTTTTGTGTCTCTAAAAGAGGAACCTATTGTAACACTTGAGTTTCTTATTCTCAACTGCGTAACTCCCTCAGCTTCTTAGATTTGTTGTGGTAACCGGATTTCGGAAGCTATACTTTTTTAACTCTGTAACTGATGTTACGCAGCCGAAACGCAAAATCGGCAGATTCCACGTTTTGGGTGTCTCGTAACTTACTGATCTTTTATTTGCGTGCGTAACATCAGCTGAGTAATTTCCTCCCTTCTGGCTCCATCACATATTATCTTCTTTACCCAATGCAGCAACCTGCAGTATCTCATCAAATACGCCGCACTGAGTTTTACTTGAAGCTGTAAATTCAGGCGGCGGTCGGAACATACTTCTCAGTGTCAAAGTAAAGCGAAGCTGCCGCAGGCAGTTACCGGAACCAAAAAAGGAGCAGACCCTTTCGGATCTGCTCCTTTCGCTTTAATCCTAACCGTCAGTCTGCGCTGTTAGTCCGCTTTTGTACAGGTTACAGCATGAGCGACGACCTTGACCGACTTTGTGCCGCTGACAGTTACTGTATAGCTATCAGTGGTTGCATTGAGCAAACCTTCATCCTGCAGACCGTACTGGCCAGGTGCTGCAGTTGTGACACTTTCCTCACCCACATACAGATGGGTTTCCTTCATGATGATCTCATCTGCTGTCATGGTGTAGGTAACGGTTACCGTGTTTCCTGTGTAGGCTACAGTCAGTTCGCCTACCTGGGTTCCCTTGCTGGTGTCATTCTGTCCCGCTCCGGCATAAATCGGGATACCTGTCTTCGTTTGTCCTGGATTTACAGTGATCTCCCATCCCCACCGGTTTGTATCAAGGAAGGAATTCAATGTTCTATCACCGTGAGCGAAGGCTGTTTCGCAGCCGCCAATCAGGTTGACCGGTATGTCTTCGCAGATTGGACCGTTGGAATTAAAACCGGTTAGAATCTGACCGAAGTCACACTGACCTAACGGGTATTCGCCGGTATCACCTTTCGGACCCTGCGGGCCTACCGGACCAATCGGACCCTGCGGACCAACTTCACCCTGATCACCCTGCGGGCCTACCGGACCAATCGGACCCTGCGGACCTGTATCGCCAGTCAGACCGGTTTCACCCTGCGGACCTACCGGACCAATCGGACCCTGCGGACCAACTTCACCCTGATCACCCTGCGGGCCTACCGGACCAATCGGACCCTGCGGACCTGTATCGCCAGTCAGACCGGTTTCACCCTGCGGACCTACCGGACCAATCGGACCCTGCGGACCAACTTCACCCTGATCACCCTGCGGGCCTACCGGACCAATCGGACCCTGCGGACCTGTATCGCCAGTCAGACCGGTTTCACCCTGCGGACCTACCGGACCAATCGGACCCTGCGGACCAACTTCACCCTGATCACCCTGCGGGCCTACCGGACCAATCGGACCCTGCGGACCTGTATCGCCAGTCAGACCGGTTTCACCCTGCGGACCTACCGGACCAATCGGACCCTGCGGACCTGTATCGCCAGTCAGACCGGTTTCACCCTGCGGGCCTACCGGACCAATCGGACCCTGCGGACCTGTATCGCCAGTCAGACCGGTTTCACCCTGCGGACCTACCGGACCAATCGGACCCTGCGGACCTGTATCGCCAGTCAGACCGGTTTCACCCTGCGGACCTACCGGACCAATCGGACCCTGCGGACCAACTTCACCCTGATCACCCTGCGGGCCTACCGGACCAATCGGACCCTGCGGACCTGTATCGCCAGTCAGACCGGTTTCACCCTGCGGACCTACCGGACCAATCGGACCCTGCGGACCAACTTCACCCTGATCACCCTGCGGGCCTACCGGACCAATCGGACCCTGCGGACCTGTATCGCCAGTCAGACCGGTTTCACCCTGCGGACCTACCGGACCAATCGGACCCTGCGGACCTGTATCGCCAGTCAGACCGGTTTCACCCTGCGGACCTACCGGACCAATCGGACCCTGCGGACCAACTTCACCCTGATCACCCTGCGGGCCTACCGGACCAATCGGACCCTGCGGACCTGTATCGCCAGTCAGACCGGTTTCACCCTGCGGGCCTACCGGACCAATCGGACCCTGCGGACCAACTTCACCCTGATCACCCTGCGGGCCTACCGGACCAATCGGACCCTGCGGACCTGTATCGCCAGTCAGACCGGTTTCACCCTGCGGACCTACCGGACCAATCGGACCCTGCGGACCAACTTCACCCTGATCACCCTGCGGGCCTACCGGACCAATCGGACCCTGCGGACCTGTATCGCCAGTCAGACCGGTTTCACCCTGCGGACCTACCGGACCAATCGGACCCTGCGGACCTGTATCGCCAGTCAGACCGGTTTCACCCTGCGGGCCTACCGGACCAATCGGACCCTGCGGACCTGTATCGCCAGTCAGACCGGTTTCACCCTGCGGACCTACCGGACCAATCGGACCCTGCGGACCTGTATCGCCAGTCAGACCGGTTTCACCCTGCGGACCTACCGGACCAATCGGACCCTGCGGACCAACTTCACCCTGATCACCCTGCGGGCCTACCGGACCAATCGGACCCTGCGGACCTGTATCGCCAGTCAGACCGGTTTCACCCTGCGGACCTACCGGACCAATCGGACCCTGCGGACCAACTTCACCCTGATCACCCTGCGGGCCTACCGGACCAATCGGACCCTGCGGACCTGTATCGCCAGTCAGACCGGTTTCACCCTGCGGACCTACCGGACCAATCGGACCCTGCGGACCTGTATCGCCAGTCAGACCGGTTTCACCCTGCGGACCTACCGGACCAATCGGACCCTGCGGACCAACTTCACCCTGATCACCCTGCGGGCCTACCGGACCAATCGGACCCTGCGGACCTGTATCGCCAGTCAGACCGGTTTCACCCTGCGGGCCTACCGGACCAATCGGACCCTGCGGACCAACTTCACCCTGATCACCCTGCGGGCCTACCGGACCAATCGGACCCTGCGGACCTGTATCGCCAGTCAGACCGGTTTCACCCTGCGGACCTACCGGACCAATCGGACCCTGCGGACCTGTATCGCCAGTCAGACCGGTTTCACCCTGCGGACCTACCGGACCAATCGGACCCTGCGGACCAACTTCACCCTGATCACCCTGCGGACCTACCGGACCAATCGGACCCTGCGGACCAACTTCACCCTGATCACCCTGCGGGCCTACCGGACCAATCGGACCCTGCGGACCTGTATCGCCAGTCAGACCGGTTTCACCCTGCGGACCTACCGGACCAATCGGACCCTGCGGACCTGTATCGCCAGTCAGACCGGTTTCACCCTGCGGACCTACCGGACCAATCGGACCCTGCGGACCAACTTCACCCTGATCACCCTGCGGGCCTACCGGACCAATCGGACCCTGCGGACCTGTATCGCCAGTCAGACCGGTTTCACCCTGCGGACCTACCGGACCAATCGGACCCTGCGGACCAACTTCACCCTGATCACCCTGCGGGCCTACCGGACCAATCGGACCCTGCGGACCTGTATCGCCAGTCAGACCGGTTTCACCCTGCGGACCTTCGGGGCCTTCAGGACCCTGCTCGCCTTTCTCAGCTACGAGTTTCCAGCAACCTTCCTCAGTAAAAGGATCGAACAAGTCGGCAGTAGGTGCTATGCCTGCTATGCTTGGTGTCTCCTCGCAGCAGACGTTGACATAGCTGCTGCCTTCATATCCAACAACATCACCTGATTTGTATTCTACAGCATTGTCCCACGGTCCTTTCCACGGGCTGTCGGCACCGCATTCCGTGTTTGTGTTTGGATCATCGCCGCCTTTGCACGCGTTAAGATGAACAACAACATACAGCTTATCGACATTGAGGGTCTCGTCATTCAGTTGAACTTTATACAGGCCGTTGCCGTATGAATCGAGTCTTCCTATCTGCTGCGTAAGGCTTGCATATCCTCCATTTGCTGTTGTGGGGACATCCTCTGTTCCTACATAAATATGCGTTTCGCTGAGAGATATTCCCTCCAGTATATCGAGCTGCAGGGTGACCAGATCGTCATTTCTGTCAATCCGAAGATCGCCTATATAGGCTCCTTTTGTGGTATCTTCCCCTCCGGCACCGGCATAAATCGATGTAACTAATGCATCGTTTCCGTTCAGGATAATTTCCCATCCCCATCGTGCATTTTTGAGGTCGGGAATTTCACTCAATGCCCTGCTGCCAAAGGCATATGCTGTCTCACAGCTCGCGGTATCCGCTGTCTCTTGAGCCTGGGCAGCAGATGCGGTAAGCATCAATGATGCCAGGCATAATGCGGTTAATGTATTTTTTTTCATTCGATCTCTCCTCCTTGTTAATAAGGATAGCTATTGTCGGGTTGTGCAGATAACAGTTACAGGCACAGTTTTTTGTTCAGAAAAACAAACGATCAAAAAGTATAGAAAAGTATAGTTATGCTGATCCGCAGCAGCGGGTGCTCAACGAATCGGCGAAACTACAATTCCTTTTTTTAAAAAATAAAGGGAAAAATCTGCCGGTACAGCTTGAAGGGGGGCAGATAATGTGGCGGGATACTGTTTTTGGAGATTTCATAACTTACCTCCCGGTATAAAAGTGAAATGGAAAAAGCAGGTAACCCGGCTGTCTCCTCTCTGGAGACCCGTAGTTTTCCGACACCGCCTCGCGACGGTTGTGGCTTTATTCAGCTTTCCGTTTCTGACCGGAAAGCACGGTGCCTACTTATTACTGAATAAGCGCTGCCATAGAATTATGTAGTTTTTTATGTTCGTAAATTGAGCTGCTGCAGCCGGATAATGAATGACCGATATAGCTTCTCTTTATCTTAAGATATAAAATATTAAATACGGCGTCAAGAAAAAAATACTCTGAATCGAAAATAATATTAGACGGAAGGGGTATGTTCTCTATTTAATATTTAATTTTTTATAAGAAGATTTACTGGCGCCCAAACATGCGCTTCATGAGGGTGCCTGCAGCCAAAATACCGGTTGTAGCTCTTTGTAGAAAAAGCTGGACGCACTTATGCGCAGGACGATTCTGTTCGGTCAGAATTGGGAATGGTGTGGGAGGGTGATGCCGCTATCACGCTGCAGCGTTCAGGTTCAGCTCAATCCAGTTCACCTGAACTGCAGGTATTTCTGCAGAAAGTGGAGGGTTCATCAGTCGCTGGCGACAGTAAGGAGAAATAAGGGCAGACACAGAGAGTCTGCCCGGCTGCTTTTTTTTTACCTTTTCTACCTGGCCCAGTTCAGCAGGCCGCCTGCTACCATAATCTCCCGGTGCCGCTGGGAGAGCTCGCAGCGGGCCTGGACCGGCTTGCCGTTGACCTCCACGGTCAGGGCTTCCGCGCCGGAGGCCACAGCCTCCCGGACGTTGGGAATCACCATCTCGGCGCCCTGCTCCACCCTGTCGTAATCATCCGGATCAACAAAGGTCAGGGGCAGAATGCCAAAGTTGATCAGGTTGGCCTTATGGATGCGGGCAAAACTCTTGACCAGCTTGACCTGCACGCCGAGGTAGCGCGGTGCCAAGGCAGCATGTTCCCGGCTTGATCCCTGACCGTAGTTGTCCCCACCGATCACGGCTCCGAAATGCCCGGCAGAAACGGCCTCCTTCATATCACAAGCAAAGCACTCCGTGACCTGCGAAAATACGTACTCGCTGATGGCCGGAATATTGCTGCGCAGGGGCAATATTTTTGCCCCGGCAGGCATGATGTGGTCGGTGGTGACATTATCGGCCAGCTTGAGCACCACCCTGCCTTTCCAAGTTTCGGGCAGCGGCTCGAATTCCGGGAACGGCGCAATATTTGGGCCGCGCACGATTTCCACCTTGGCGCTTTCCTCTTCCGGTAACGGCGCTTCAATGCGTTCATCACCGGGCAGATAGGTCTCGGGCAGCTCAAAGGCGGGATATTCCCCCAGCTCGCGCGGATCCGTAATTACGCCCCTGATGGCTGAAGCTGCGGCTACCTCCGGGCTGCACAGGTAGACCTTGTCGCCCTGATTGCCGGACCGACCGGGGAAGTTTCTCGAAAAAGTGCGCAGAGAATTCATACTGGTGGGCGGGGCCTGGCCCATACCGATACAGCCGAGACAGCCGGATTGGTGAATGCGCGCTCCGGCCTGAAGCAGCGGCAGCACCCCGCCCTGAGCAACCAGATTCTCCAGAGCCTGGCGACTGCCCGGATTGACCTCAAAGCTGATATCCCGATGCGCCTCCCGGCCCTCCATGATTTTGGAAACAGCCGTGAGATCACGCAGAGAGGAATTGGTGCAGGAACCCACCAGAACCTGAGCCACGGGCTTCCCGGCCACTTGGCTCACCTTGACCACATTATCCGGCGAGGACGGGCAGGCGATCATCGGCTCCAGAGTGGACAGATCAATCTCCAGTACCTCATCGTACTCGGCATCCGGGTCGGCGGACAGCTCCTGCCACTGCTCTTCCCGACCTTGGGCAGCCAGATATTTGCGGGTATTTTCATCCGAGGGGAAGACCGAGGTGGTGGCCCCCAGCTCGGCACCAAAATTGGTGATCGTTGCCCGGTCAGTGAGGCTCAGTTTAGCCACGCCCGGGCCGAAATATTCCATAATATACCCGACTCCGCCTTTGACTGTGAGCTGACGCAGGATCTCCAGCAGCACATCACGGGCTGCCACCCAAGGTTGCAGCTTGCCGATGAGCTTGATGCCGTAAATTTTCGGCATGATCAGGTAAAAAGGCTTGCCCGCCATCGCCATCGCCACGTCCAGCCCGCCTGCGCCCATAGCCAGCATACCCATGCCGCCCCCGGTCGGGGTGTGGGAGTCCGAGCCGAGCAGGGTTTTGCCGGGGATGCCGAAACGTTCCAGATGGACCTGATGACAGATACCGTTGCCCGGCGGGGAAAAATGCAGGCCGAATTTGCGGGCCGCGCCCTGCAGGAAAATATGGTCATCCGCGTTTTTAAAGTCAGATTGGAGCATATTATGATCAACATAGCTCACAGACAGTTCGGTCTGGACACGGGGGATACCGATGGCCTCGAATTCCAAGTAGGCCATTGTGCCGGTGGCATCCTGGGTCAGGGTCTGGTCAATGCGCAGCCCGATTCCCCCCCCCTTTTTCAGCTCGCCTTCCACCAGATGGGCAGCAATAATTTTTTCTGCAACAGTTTGTCCCATAACAGTTTTCTCCTTGAAACAAAAAAATATGAATGCGCCTTGCGCACGAATCGGCTGCGCTCATTAAACCTGATCGGGCGGAAAAATGCCCTGAAAAAATCGGGACGAAGGAATAGGGGAAGGGAGAAGGCTTCTATTTTATCCGAATAACCTGCTCACTCTCTGCCAAGTAATTCTACTTTGTCAACCATAACCTTTTGATCTATTTGTAAAAACTTCTTACAATATCCGGATAAAGTTGTATCTTTCATTAGGAAAATTTTATCGCTTTTTGATCAAGCTAGCACCTGATAACAGCTATCAAAAAAATACCCGTCAATCGCCCTGATTATAACTTTATTCTTTTTATGAACGCTCCCAGCCCCGAAAAAAGAAGTCCCCATGACAAATTCTTTGAGTTGACCGGCATCGCCCGGCAACTTACGTCTTTTCACGAAAGATATCATCATTTTTTTAAGAGACATACGGTAAGTTTGTCAGATAAAGCATTCCAATACTTGAAAGGTTTATTCCAGGCTGACAAAAAAACATGGAACGTATGGAGGAAAAGGTTCCGGGCGTTAAATATGAGCCCCTCCAGTATTTTCTTTCCGAATCGAACTGGGATTGGCGTCCTGTAAACAACCAAGTAGCTAAAGATGCGGATAACATTTTTGGAGGAAAGGAAGATAGCGCTCTTTTTATTGATGAATCCGGGATACCCAAAAAGGGTAAAATGTCTGTTGGGGTTTCTCGTCAATGGTGCGGGCAGCTTGGTAAAACCGACAACTGTCAAGTAGTTCTACTTTGGCGATCATAAACATAACTAGCTTATTTTTATTAAGTATTTAAAAACCCCTGTTTTTAGTATTATTAATATTATTAAATAGTTAATGGTATGGTCACCAAAGTAGAATTAGTTGTCAGACGTGAGGTTAAGTCCCCGAAAAAAATTAAATATAGCCTAAGTAATGCGGAAAGTAACACGTCAACAAGACGACTTGCATATATGCAAGCTCAACGATATTGGGTTGAACGGCCATTTCAGGATGCAAAAAATGAATGTGGAATGGGTGATTATCAGGCTCGGGGATGGCTGGCTTGGCATCATCATATGACTATGGTCATGATGGCCATGTTGTTTATGGTCGAGCAACGATTATACCATCAAGTCGGTGTCCCGTTATTGAGTTGCGCTGATATAACAACATTACTCAAGTCAATTCTTCCACGTCGAGATGTAAACGAAGATGAAGTTATAAGACAGCTTCGTCAACGGCATGAAAAGAGGCAAGCTTCGATTGATTTCGCATATGAGAAACAACGGAATTGCAAATTATTACCACAGCCTTTGTGAGTGCCAAAGTAGAATTAAAACCGCTGACTCAAGTCAGTGTGTAACGACTGAAAGTCGTTATTCTATCTTAAAATCGTCATTATTATGATTTGGGTCATTTCTGTGATTTTCAATATAATTCCGTATCATTTCATCAGTAACGTGTCCGGAACTCAAAGCAACGCAGCCAATACCCCAAAAATGTTTTCCCCAGTATCTTCTGGACAGTTGAGGAAATTCTTCCTGAATCTTTTTTGAAGAGCGACCCTTGAAAAATCGCACCATTTCACTCACGGATATTTTGGGAGGATATGACACATAGATATGGACATGATCCTGACTGATATTCCCTTTGATAATTTGAATATCTTTCGAATCACATATTCGGCGTATTATCTCTCTGATTCGAATACTTATATCTTTACTTAACACTTTGTAACGATATTTTGTTATCCAAATCAGGTGAACTTTCAAGTCATGTACGTTGTACGATGATTTTCTATAAGGCCTCATAAATGAGAGTCTACTAAAAGTCTTGGACTAAAGTCCATAGTTTTGACTATCGATTGAAACAATAAAATACAATCCCCATAATGATACAGTTATCATCATGGTAATGCGAGTAAGTTCGTCACCACCTAACTTGTAAAGTGCCTGATCAAGGCCGAACACCATAATAATAACTGGTAGCCAACATATCGCCGTGTTATACAGATTCATTGATTTCCATGTACGACGGCAAGGCAAGTAAAACCCGTGAAGTAATCCAGCCCAGCCAGCCGTCACTATTCCGAAGAACAACAATAAAAATGATATCAGGCAGATTGTTGTCTGATTGAATTCTATGTGGAGTATTTGTTCAAGAAAAGCCTTAACTAGCAAGAAGAGCATCACCAGCCCAATTCCTCCCAGCAGGCCATTTAAAAGCCGCGACAACATGATATACAACCAATATAGCTGGAGCAGTATAAACTGAATACAGGATCAGCTATCTGAAAGGCGTGAAGGCAAAACTTATGCCTCTTGTGGGCATATTCAAATTATGTTGCTCCAGCTATACCCACCTTTTGTCAGCAGCCAGCTCGGCTGAAGGTTTTCTATCTGAAAGATGGTCTGTCCATGCTTCTGCATATTGTACGCCAAAAAGGTCAGCCAGCGGCGGGTCTTTTCCTCTTCGTATTCAACCCCGCTGCGTGGCCGCCGGAACATGCTCTGCACATAGGCAGCAAAGAGCTTGGGCTGCCGGGTCTCGGCTGTCCCGGCCACATCCTGAAGAATCGTTTCAACCGGCTGATCCCGGTAGGCCAGGCACATCATACTCAGAATCAGGGGAGAACGGGCCAGCTCCCGGAATCCCTCATCCGCAGGCAGGGCCGCGTGCAACCCGGCTAATTCCTCACCGCCACCGGTCAGGTAGTCTTCAACCTGCCGGTCTGTCAGCGGTTGAACACACAGGGCCTGCTCCAGTTTGAGCTTGCCCGAAATCTCCCGGTATTCCCGATGACGGCAGGCCACCACAATGCCGCGCAGGGCATATTGCTCCCGATAGGAATTCACAGCCTGCACACAGGCCGGACGGAGATCTTCCGCCACCTCATCCAGACCATCCAGCATCAGGACAAGCGGTCGCCGCTCCGTATCTTCAATCCACTTTCGCCCTATTTTGGTGGGAATGCGGTATTTGGCCCACAGCTCATCCACCAGCCAGTCTGCCAGCGATTGCCGTTTATCTGTATATGAAGAAAGGTTGAAGACCACCGGAATGGGCTGGTCGGAATCAAACACAGCATCATTGGCCAGACGGCGGGTTAAATCGAGTAGGGAAATGGTTTTGCCGGCACCCGGTGCGCCGAGAATCAGCAGAGTACCTCCCGCCTCTTCATAAGTTTCCTGAATATCCTCATCAAGCAGTATGGTCTCTTCTGACGCATCAGGCTTATCCAGGCTGAGGTTCAGGGGCTGCTCCAGCCGATCGACGGCATCGTCCTCCTGGGTTTTGCGCAGTTCGATCAGTACCTCGTTATGCAGGGATTGTTTCAGCACGCCCTCAATCCAGGCGGATTTGACCCCCTGCAGCAGAGTCAGCAGGTTCTGCCGGGCTGGGCTTTCAGCCTTGGGCTTACGTTGATATCGCGCAGGCACTCTGCTGTCATCACCAGTCCGCAGCGCATCTTCCAGCAGGCTCAGGTCATGCCTGATCTGCTTACATTCGCTCCGGGCAGCTTCAATCTGTTGCTCCCGCTCGAATTTGACGGCAGGATCAGTAACAATGGCGTGATCTCTCTGCAGTCGCCGCAGTAATTCGTGCTGCTGCTCACATCGGCTTTGCAGCTGTTGTTGATAGCAGGTATATTTCTCTTTTTTTGCCCTGGACAGCGCTCCCATATCTGCTTTCCTCAATTTTCGAGTCGATGCACTGAGATAACTTTTTAAGTTAGCAAAAAATTCAGATAAGGAAAACGGAAACGTGAAGAAAATAACTTCCGGATTTGCCGCTTTATAGAGTAAGATGTGTCGTCCTGCAGGGTGGTTGACAAGTGTACCGCTCTCCCATAATTTCAAATTTTTCCAATACCGCAGGTCCGGTCGGGCTGCAGGAAAATATGGTTTATAATTTCAACAAAGGCATGAAGACCGTCGTGGTCGGGCTGGGCAGGTCAGGCTTGGCAGCGGTCAGATATCTGCATCAGCGGGGGGTGAAGGTTGCTGTTTCCGATTTCAGGCCGCAGGTTTCCGCAGAAGAGCAGGCAGCACTGGCCCAATGCGAAGCTATACTGGAAACTGGTGGCCACACAGCGGATTTTTTTGCCGATGCGGAGCTGGTAGTAGTCAGTCCGGGAGTACCGATGGATCTGAAGATACTTGACGCAGCCCGGAGCCGGGGCGTTCCGGTGCTTGGAGAGCTGGCCTTGGCTGCAGGACGGATGCAGGTGCCGGTGATTGCCGTGACCGGCTCCAACGGTAAGACTACAGTCACCAGTTTGATCGGGCATCTTCTGCAGAGCACAGGAAAAAAGGTCTTTGTCGGCGGCAACATCGGCACCCCGGTTCTGGAATACCTGCGCGAGCCGGGTGATGCCGAGGTACTGGTGCTGGAGCTCTCCAGTTTCCAGCTGGAGGCAGCCGGAGCATTCCGGCCGGATATCGGCCTGCTGCTCAATCTGTCACCGGATCATATTGACCGGCACGGCAGCTTTGCTCACTATGCAGCGGCCAAGATGCAGCTCTTTGCTCATCAGGGCCGGGGTGATACGGCCATTATCGGCATGGATGATCCGCAGCTCGTGCCCGGTCGGATAGCCACTGCCGGAGCGGTGTATGGTTTCGGCGCCCGGTCGGGCTGCCGAGCAAAGGTGGAAGGGCAGGGCGTACAGCTGGAGCCCGGTTTTGCCCCGAACGGGCAGGCTGAAGTTGAAGTATACGATCTTGCGGCAACCCGGCTCAATTCGCTGGTCAATAGGTATAATGCTGCTGCCGCTATCTTGGCGGTACGGGCGTTCGGTTGCGATGAAGACAGCATCCGGGTCGGGCTGGCTGATTTTCAGCCGCCGCTGCATAGAATGACCCCGGCTGGTGAGCTGGAGGGGGTACATTTTATCAATGACTCCAAGGCAACCAATATCGGTGCGGTGGCTGCGGCCTTGGCCGGATTCCGGCAGGGAGGCGAAAAAGAGGTTGTCCTGATTGCGGGCGGACGCAACAAGGGCGGTGACTTTGCCGACCTGATTCCGTCTCTACAGCAGCATGTCAGACATCTTGTGCTTATCGGCGAAGCCGGGCCGGAGCTGGCATCAGCGGCAGAGTCAGCCGGAGTCGGTCATCAGTCCGCTGCAGATATGGAAGAGGCGGTCTTCCGGGCCTTTGCAGCGGCTCAACCGGGTGATACCGTGCTGCTGGCTCCAGCCTGTGCCAGTTTTGATATGTTCAGAAATTACGAAGAGCGGGGGAAGGAGTTTACCCGCTGCGTCATGCTACTCACCGGCATGCGGACAAATGTGCCTGTTGACCGGGACGGTATTCTGTTGTAGGGTAGATCGGATCGGCGACAGCTGCCGGGAATCGTATTGTTTCCGCGATCTTCAGAAGATATTTTAATCAAGAATAGGAGTTACGCAGTTGAAAACAAGAATCTCAAGTGTTACAATAGGTTCGCTTGTTGGAGGCAAAAACCGTCAGTTGAACAAAATCAGCGGGTTATAAAACCAACTGCGTAACTCCTACAAGAAATCAAGACAAGAGAAAGCCATGAGCAAAGTAATTGTAGCCGGTGCAGCCGGTCGTATGGGACAGCGCATATGTCATCTGGTGCACCAGCATCCTGATCTATCCTTGGCTGCTGCTTTTGAACAGGCAGACAGCCCTGCTGTGGGCAAAGATGTAGGCGAGGTCGCCGGACTGGGTACTGTCGGAGTGCAGATCGCTGACAGTCTGGAAGCAGTGATCGACCAGGGCGAAGTGATTATTGACTTCACTTTTCATAAGGCAACCATGGAGTTTATCAAGGTCGCGGCCAAACATGGCCGGGCTATGGTGATCGGGACCACCGGGCTGTCCGCCGATAATCTGACCGTGCTCCGGGAAACCGCTGCCGGGCATTTTCCCTGCGTGCAGGCGCCGAACATGGCTGTGGGCGTGAATGTGCTGTTCAAGCTGGTGGAAAAAACCGCTGCCGTGCTCGGCGATGCCTATGACGTGGAGATTGTCGAGGCCCATCACCGGATGAAAAAGGATGCGCCTTCAGGCACTGCCCTCAAACTCGGTGAGATGGTGGCTTCCGGCTTGGGCCGGGATCTGGCTGAAGTCGGCGTTTTTGAGCGGCACGGCATGATCGGTGAGCGGACGGACAAGGAAATCGGCATTCAGACCATCCGGGCCGGAGACATTGTCGGTGAGCATACGGCGTATTTTGCCGGTCCCGGAGAGCGGATCGAGATCACTCACCGGGCCCACAGCCGGGACAATTTTGCCGGAGGGGCTGCCAAAGCCGCCGCCTGGGTGGTCGGTCAGCCCAAAGGGCTGTATACCATGTTTGACGTGCTTGGTCTGGCAGAGTTTTAATGGTTATATCTCAGCGTAATATCATCCCATCCTGATCAGAGCCCGGCTATGGCCTCCCTCTCCTCATCGGCAGCCGGGCTGCAGGATTTTTTTACAGTATTCATTTTTCAGGAATTTTCGTAACCCGGGCAAAGCCGTCCCGCGCAAGCCAGCCGCTTTTGCCGGTTTCATCCTCAATCAATACATAATCACCATGCGTCCGGCCCGGCCGGAGCAGACGACCGGCCTTGATGCTGCCGGACGAGGCTGCATCGGCAAAGGGAGAGATGAGCAGCCGGGTGTTCTCCTGCACCACCCCGACATTCCACTCCTGATAGCGGAACAGGGCCGGAGGCAGGGTCAGGAGCAGCGTGATCAAGGAACCTGTTGTCAGGAAGCGGAAGACGATGCGTTTTCCTTGAACCAAGTTTGCTACCAGAGCACTGGTGGCCAGCAGGAGCAGGGAAAAACCGGCGAGCAGCAGCCACTGGTCTGCACCGAGCAGTTCAGCAGCCCGCATGTACAACGGCCTATCATCCCGATACAATCCGGCATCCTTGCGCACCTGCTCCAGATTGGCCTGAATATCGGCATCCCCGGGAGTCAGCCGCAGGGCCCGTTCATAGTTGAGTACTGCCGGGCCGGTTTTCCCCAGAGCTGCATAGCTGTTAGCCAGATTATACAGCAGCGGGGCCGAGACCCCACTGCTGCCGACAATGGTCTGATAAAGGTCCACAGCCTGCTGATACTCTTCGCGCGTATGGGCGATATTGGCCTGCTCAAACAGGGCAGTCGGGTCTTCGGCGGCATTGCCTGCCGACCCGCCGATCGAACAAAATAAAAAAAAGCAGAGCGCAACCGGCACCGTCTTCAGGAGATACAGCAAAGCTGCGGACACAGTACGTTGCTTCATACCAGCTTCTCCAGTTCGTTTCGGGTTGTCTGCAGAGTTTCTTCCAGCTCGGCCTGCGCTAAGTGCTCACCTGCATAACCGCTCTGTTCCAAGCGGGAAAAAATATTCCGCAAAGGCGCATCCTCCGGCAGCCGTTGCTCCAGATCCGCCAAGGTAATGGCTTCCGGCGCAAGCCCCCAGACCTCCCCGGTCCGCTGCTGGACCGCCGTCCGGCAATGCTGCTGAAAACGCTCCTGATCCTGAGCAGCAATCGCCTGCTGCATTGCCTGATAATGCTGCGCCAGTTGCTGTTTCACCTGCTTACGGAGCAGGATTGCGGGATCATTTTCCAGTTTTTTCCTGTGCAGAAAGAGCAGCAGAGCAGCCAGGAGACAGAGCGCAGCAGAGCCGATCATCACCTGAAACCACAGCTTGCGATACAAAGGTTGAATTGCCGGGACCAGCTTTCCCAGTTCATTTTTCAGGGGGGCCGGATGCGGAGCAGGCTTTGCTGCAGAATTCTCAGGAGCTGTGTTGTTCCCCGCATCTTCCGTCTGTGTCGGCTGAGCTGACTGCACCGTGCTGACCGGAGGCTGAGCCGCCGGTTTCATTGGTTCCACTGCATCCTGGAGCTGCAGCGGGATCGGATCACTGGTCAGGGTAACATAGTCCTCTGTACTCGGATCAAAGTAAGAAAAACGGAGCGACGGAACAGCGGTCACCCCCTGTTTGATCGGGATGACCGCCTGTTCAAAGGTCTTTTTGCCTTTGCCGCTGCCCTGCTCAGCAAAACTGTCCGCAGCCGGATAGGTCTTCCAGCCCTCGCTCCCGGTGAGTGCCGGGGCCTGGACCAGATCAAAATTGCCGCTGCCCGTAATCTGCATCTTCAGGGTAATCGGATCACCGACTTTGCCGTCCAGCGGCGAAGCTGCCACAGACAGGCTGAAGTTGCCGATGGCTCCGTGAAAATCAGGCGGACGGTCTGCAGCAGGCAGGTCCAGCACGGTGATGGTCTTTTCCGGGCTGGTGATTTTTACCTCATGGGTGGAATACTGGCCGAAAAAGCTGTCAAAAAACGGATCGTTCAACATGGAGGAGCCGAACGGGTCGGTCCGACGGCGGGATTGCTGCCGAATCAGAGCTTCCGCGTCCATTTCCACGATCAGCGGAACCGTGCCCTCTTTGACAGCGGACAGAGATCCCTGCCAGGTCAGGGTAGTATACGGCCTGCCGTTAAACCGTTCCTGCCGCTGCTGCGGTTTTTCGTCAAGCGAATGAAGGAGAAAATCATCCCCGGAAAAACGGGGTGCCGATTTGAGGGTAATCCGTATTCCCGATCGGAAATAGGCCTTCAGGATAAAGGGAACCAGCTGGCCGGAGTAGATGCGTTCTGCTTCCGGCATGATCCGCATGAAGCCGACCTGCCCGGCAACATCGGGGCGGGTCGGTCGGGCAGCACCCTGTGGAGTCTTCCCGGTCTGCGGCTGCGGTTGTCCGGTTGCGTTTAAGTTTGCGTTCTGTGCAGGCAGAACCGTGCATTTGAGAGGTTGAGTGGTATACGCCTTGCCGTCCGCCTTGACCTTGACCGGCCCGATGGTATAATCTCCGGGTTTGTCAGCTCGAACCAGAAAGTTGAACGTAACAGAAGAAGATACCTTTGCCTTGCCGTTCACCCACGAGATCTGCCGACTCTGATTCGGACCACGGTAGTAAAAACGCAGTCCGTCCACTTCCGGTCTTTCCGGCTCAGCCGAGATGGTGCCGTTCACAGTTACTGTGAGTCCGGCTGTCTCACCCACCGTAAATTCGGTCGGGTTCAGCTCCGCCGAGATCTGAATATCTGCTGCCGCACCCGCATTTGGAGCAGCAAACGCACAGCAGAGGAGAGCCAGCAGCCATGTCCGGACAGCAACCGACCGGCATTGATTTCCCCATGCCTTCATAACCAGATCCTGTCCGCCTTCTCCTCGGTATCTCTATCTTGGGAAGCGGAATTTCGGGCGGCCAGAACCGTGCACTTGACAGATTTGGTGGTATAGACCTTACCGTCCGCCTTGACCCTGACCGGCCCGATGGTATAATCTCCGGGCTTGTCAGCCTGGACCATCAAATTGTAGGTAACAGAAGCAATAACTTTCCCGCCGGTAACCGTGGTCTGCTGATACAGACCGTTCTGCTGGAAATCCAGGCCGTCCACCTCCGGTATTTCCAGGGTGGCCGAGCTGGTGCCGTTCACGGTCACCGTGAGTTCTGCTGTCGCTCCCACCGTAAAACTGGTCGGGTTCAGTTCTACCGAGACCTGTATCTCCACCGCCATAGCTGGAGCGGCCAGCACGCAGCAGAGGAAAACCGGCAACCAGACCAGGATATGCCGTTTCTTCTTTTTATAGAATTGTCTGTTGAACATCGTCATCACCAATCTTTTCTCACCGGTTCGTCGTCTGGTGCTCCTTGGGGAATAAAATTCAGCTCACCCTGCTCCCCCTTCAGGCTATCGAGCAAATTCTTCGCCTCTTGTTCGGTCATTCTGCCCATCATCCTGCGTTGCATATCCTCCTCGCTCATCTGCTGTTTTTTCTCCTCCTGCTGCCCGCTCTGTTCGTTCTCCTCCGCCGCAGCCTGCTGAATATCTTCGACAGCCGGTGTTTCTTCCTTCTTTTCCGGTTCAGCCTCTTCAGCCGGTTCTGGTGCAGCCTGCTGCTCAGGTTGCTCTTCGGCATCCTCCTGCTGACCGGCTGGCTGCTCCTGCGGCGAAGAGCTCTCCTGCTGTTCCTCCTGTTGTTCTTTTCCGTCGGCGCTGTTCTGATCCTGCGGTTGCTGCTCCTCTTTCTTTTTGTCCTGTCCGTCCTTCTGCTGGTCGCCGTCCTTGCCGCTCTGCGGATTATTGCACTGCTTGCCGGAGTTGCGCATTTTTTCTTTCAGCTGCTCCAGCTTTTTGCTGATCATCTCCAGATTATGGGCAGCCGCCTTGTCTTCGGGCTGCAGCTGCAGTGCGGCTTCAAAGGATTTCTTTGCCCCGCTCCACTGCTTCAGGGCCTGTTCCGCATCAGCCGCCTCCTGAGCTGCACCAAGAAAATATTGGCTGTTGCCCCGATTATAATAGCTTTTGGCCTGTAAGTTCAGATTTTCTGTTGCCAGGGCCTGATTAAACTCTGCGGCAGCCTGTTCGTATTTTTTCTGCCGGTACAGTGTGCCGCCCAGATTGAAATGCAGGGCCGGATCATCCTTGTCCTTTTCCAGAGCCTTGTGATAATACTTTTCAGCCCCGCTATAATCACCGGCCTGAAACAGCTCCTCACCCTGGGAAGCCCGTCCTGATGTTGCTCCGAAGAACAGGGCGATGAGCAGAACCGCTGCCGTTGCCTGCTGTTTTTTCCGCCTGCCCGCAGTCTTGACAAAGGGTAGACGCAGAGATCGGCTGCTCTTCCGACCGGTGAGGAGGAAATCCGCACCAAGCAGAAGCAGAGCAGCACCCAGCGGCCACGGGAAGCGTTCAATGGGAATCTTCTGTTTACGCTGCCCGTGTTCCTCCTTGGGTAAAAGGGCCAGCTTGCGCTGATACACTGTTTCAAAGCCTTGGCCCATGCTGCCCAGAGGCACGTACAGCCCGCCTGTGGCCTCGGCAATAGTGGTCAAGGTGTGCTCGTCCAGTTTGGAGGTGACAAAATTGCCCTGCGCATCCTTGACAAAACTTCCCGGCTGGCCGCCCGGCAGAGGCACCAGCTCGCCTTCCGGTGTGCCTACACCGATAGTGTAGATGGTCATCTTCTCAGCTTTTGCCTTCTCTGCCGCTTTGAGGGCATCCTCGCTCAGATCCTCACCGTCAGTAACCAGGACAAGAATTTTATGATTGGCTTCGTTGGCCAGGGCCTCGCCTCCTTCCCGGATGGCCGTGCCGATATCCGTGCCGCCTTTGGGAATGGTGTTGACATCTATGGCATCCAGCGAGGCGGTAAAGGCATCATAGTCCGTGGTCAGCGGGCACATGAGAAAGGCGGTTCCGGCAAAGGGGAGCAGCCCTACCCGGTCGCCCTCCAGCTTGCCAACAAAGTCCCGGATGGCCAGTTTGGCCCGTTCCAATCGGTTCGGGCTGATATCCGGTACCAACATAGATTTGGACACATCCACCCCGATCAGGATGTCTATCCCCTTGCGCCGCACCTCGATCCAGCGGTTGCCGTACTGAGGTCGGGCCAAGGCGAGGAACAGGCAGGCCAAGCCCAGAATAAATAGAATATTCTTCAGCCTGCGCCGGGAAGTGGAAACATTGGTGGTCAGGCCGGGCAGCAGATTGACTGCAGCGAATGTCTGCAGTTCCTTTTTTCTGCGTATAATATTAAAACTGATGAACAGCACGGCTGCGAAGCAGGCAACCAAGCCTGTCAGCAGCCAAAGCGGTTGGGCAAAGGTCGGCATAGGAAACAGGTCGGATACAATTTAAAAAATATGTTCCAAAACGCTTGTCGGTGCAGCAGCATACCGAGACACAGCGCTTGTTTTGGAAATATAATAACCATCAGTGGAATTTTGTCCAGAGTTCCGACAGCAAACACTCTGAACACCCGGTTAGGGAACTGTCCTCTGTAATAGTCGTAATGCCGGGAGGTCAGGTCGTTTTTATCCATCCGCATTTTTTCAACCTCACGGACAACCGGTCTGGCCTGTCACAACTGCGATTCAACCTGTCCTTTGTAGAGACAGCTGCTGATTTTGTCAAGGAAAAGGCTTGGGGAGCGGGCACACGAATGTTTGCGTCGATGTGAGACAGATGGCTGCGAAAGGAGGGAGGGCTGCAGGAGGAAGATCATATGCAGCACAGTGAAATGCGGAAATTGATGGCGCAGTGGATGAACGCCCGGATTTTATTGTATTCCATCCGGGCTACGCATTGTATGTGATTTATCGGTGCGAGGCTGGCTTCCGTCCAGCTGGGAGCTTATTTAGAAGCAGACTTGGCTTTTCTTGCTTCTTCTCTTGCTTTAGCTTCAGCTCTAGCTTGATCCGCTCTATCCTTAGCTGCTGCCCTAGCTTTAGCTGCTTTCTCCTTGCGCTTACGCATTATCATCTCACCTTCATAATCGGTAAAGGTGGATGTTCGGTCTGTCAGCCAGAGCATCCAAGAATAATTAGTCCTGCCTATATTGATGGATTTAGAGGAAAGCCCTGTGTCGATATTGAGTACTTTTCCCAAATCTTGCAGTGAGGGTAGCTGATTACCCTGTGACAGGTTTGCCCCTATAACAGAAATAAAGCCATTCTGGCCCTTAATAAGGCGGTCATCAAGATCGCGAATCCGGTAGCTTCGGGAATCCGGCCCAGTCGCATTAGGAGAAACTTTACACAATGCCAGTACTCCGCCGTAAACGGGTTTTATCTTAACGCGCTCAACAATTTCTTTGCCCTTTTTATCCTTAACAATCTGCTTTACTTGTCGTGGGGTCTTAATCCTCACTATGAGTGCTCCTGCCTCAATAGCATCTTTGAATGAGTCTGATTTCAGGGTGAGGTTGGAACAATCAATAGTTTTCGGCGGGGGAAAAGATTCACCGGACCGGTACGTCTTTCTGGTGGACGGAAATGTAAATGTAACGTTGGGATACTGCAACTCGACGGTATTCAACGCTCGTTTCGTATCCCCCCCTTTCTCTAAAGGATGCATGGCCCCACAAGCCATCAAAAGGGGTAATGAAAGAAAGCAGGCTGTCAATAACTTTTCCATATCAATCCTCGTTTTTCAATAAATTTTACCAAGTGATACAGTTCGTTGAAAAAGACTTTCTTCCTTCCTCGGTACGAACTGTGATCTGTTTCGGTTCATAACCAATCAGTTGAAAACCAGGACATCCTGATACAATACGGCAAGAGAGTTCGGTAGAGTCTTTTGAAAGCCAATCTGCTTCATCGGCTTTATCCAGCTGATCTCCTTCACCAGCCTTGTCCAAACGATCGCCCTCACCAGCTTTGTCAAGACGATCTCCTTCACTGGCTCTGTCCAAACGGTCCCCTTCACCGGCTTTGTCCAGACGATCTCCTTCGCTAGCTCTATCCAAACGATCGCCTTCATCCGCTTTGACCAAATAATCTCCTTCGTCAGCTCTGTCCAAGTTATCATTTTCGTCGGCTCTGTCCAAGTTATCATCTTCGTCAGCTCTGTCCAGATGATCCCCTTCATCGGCTGCGACAAGGGAACCAGGATGATAGCAGGCACATACAAATTCCTTATCACCAGCCAGAAGTATCGGATTGCCATTCCCGACTTGGAGACTAACCCGTTCCTCTATGCTAAGACTATCCACCGGGTAGCAACCTTTAACCTCCGGCCTGAGTAGTAAAAGGTCTGAACATCCACTGAGCGCAACGCATGCAGCTACACTAATTCCAATCTTTATTATATTCATATCAAGCTCCAAAGGCATATATGCCTATCTCGTAAAAACACACTTATTGACCACGCGCACGTAGTTCGTTCAGTTTCTGCCGTGCAGCTGGAACATGACCTCCTACAGGGTATCGTTCGAGAAATTGTTCAACAGTATAAGAGCTGGCAGCACCTTGAATATCATGCTGCCATTCATAATCGATCTGATTTTGCTCCTCTTTAGTTAATGTGCTTCTTACTGATAAAGATTTTGTATATAATTGTGGTTGTGGTTTCGATCTTTCTGCTGCTCGTAATTTCTCCAATCGCTCTACCTCTGCTCGTAACCTCTCCACCTCATAGCTATTCTTGACATTCCCTTTGGTGGGGCCGGACACCGGACTTGAATTGCGAACTATGTTCCGTGCAGTTTTCGGAGAGCTAAAAACAAACTCCCCATTCTCGTGACCGTCAAGAGTTCCCCATCTCGGCATAATTACTCCTCTTATACTAGCTGCTGTCAGAAGATACCCTTCAAGTTCACTCGTAGTTACAATCCCGTCATAATTCTTATCCGCAAGGCCATCCAACCCTCTGAGGAGATTAGCTGTATAATGGCTATTCTTAGAAAAGCTACTACGCATAGGGGCCTTCTCATTGGCACCACCGGCAGTCATGTACAGGCGTACTCGACGTTTTGTCAAATCGTCAAGATAAAAAGGCATCTCTGATGAAATACCCGATCCCTTCGGCTCAATCAGACCACCAAAACAGGAGTCCAAAATAAACAGCTGATGGCGGGCATTGCCAAGTTTAGCTGCAAGCTCTTGAAGCTTCTCCATAGAAATCCAAGTTGAAGGACGTCCTTTCTTGCCATCATAGGGTATGATATAGCCGAAGTCATTTAAGCCAATCTGCTCAGTTTCTCCATGCCCCGAGAAATAAAAGACGACTCTGTCATTATTTTTCAATGTCCGTGCTAGATCGTCTGCCAAATAGGATATAATACTTTCTCTTGTCGCTCGGTCATTAATGAACGACTTTACATTATTTTTTCTGAAGCCCTGCCTCAAAAGAAATGCGACCATATCATTTGCGTCTTCCATGGCATACGTCACATCCGGCCAAGTGTTCCTATCCTGATATTCATGAATACCGACCACAACAGCGTAGCTGTTACCAAAATAACCAGAAAGATTAACGCCCCAGGCATTCGTCTCAATTAGGAGCAATAGTGCTATAATAACGCAGCGATTCACTATTTTAATCATAGCGTTGTACTATTCTTAGCAGCTTGTACTTTATTCAGGGTTTCCTTATAATCCTGGTTAGCAGGATCAAGCTTCAAGGCAGTCTGTGCAGCGTGTTCCGCAGCTTCAAACTCCTTCCGATCCAGCAAAATCAGTGCTAGCGTGTCGAAGCTATTGGAGTCTTTCTGATCAACTGTCGTTGCTGCATGTGCCAACACCAGAGCCTCGTCAAGTTGCTGCTGTTCCCGATAGAGCCAAGCTAATTCATTGAGTATAAAGGGGGCCTCTGAGTCGGACAGCACCTTGTTATAAACTGTTATGGCCGCTTCGATATCTCCAGCATGTTGCAACTGCTTCCCTTCATTCAACGCCTGATTGAAACGCTGCACCGCTTGACTTATCTTATTATCGTTCCCCCCCTTAAATGCTGCGCTTCCGATATGCACCTCGGACGGAGTACCGCCTTGCTGTAAATCCTTTATAACGAGCTGAACATCCTTCAGGACGATCTCTGGATTACCTTGAAAAAGCATAACCGCGATAATGAGTACACCGAACAGTGCAAAACCCAAGCCGGGCCCGGCATTGGCAAGTGTCAGTTTAATCTGCCCTGCCTGAGCGTTAATACGGGTTTTCTCTCCGCCCATCACGCCGAGCGCAAACAGCTTGTATCCAAAGACAATACTCACAATACCCGCTGCAATGATAGCCAACCGAAACGTCAATGCGTATATAATAAATCCTACAATCAGATCATCTGGAAGCATAGCACTTCACCTTTTTGACAAAGGGGGCTGAATGGTGGTGTATATGCAAAAAATCATGAGATAGACTCGCGTATAATACTACCTTGTTTGCCAAATCCCGATTTCATGGGAAGATACGATATTTCTTTTTAACATCGGAAAATATATAAAATACACGATAGCCGGAAAGAGTGCAAGCTGCTGATCATCCCTTCTTGTTCCCCTCCGCGAGCACATCCTCCTTACATCCCTACCTTCCGTCCCGATGTCGATAATGCAGGGGGAAGTAATTGAGCTTCTTTTTTATGTCTGCCATATTGCCTGATTTTTACTAACCGCGTAACTCCTGTTTGCAAAGAAAAAAAACGCATGGTATAGTCGTCGGCTTATTGATTCCGAACCTATCCTGAACTGATGACTTTCACATCGTTATGCACACAACACATTCCGCTACATTATTTCACCAGGCATGCCGATTCCTTCCCGGAGGCGTGAATTCGCCTGTACGGGCCTGCAAATCCGTGGGCTGTGATCCTCTGTTTGTTGCCAAGGCTGAAGGCTGTACAATCACCGATGCTGACGGCAATAAGTTTATCGATTTTGTCGCCTCCTGGGGGCCGATGATCCTTGGACACGGCCATCTGGAGGTCGTGCGGGCGATTCAGGAAGCTCTGCCTAATGGGACCAGTTTTGGCGCACCCACTGCGCTTGAGGTGGAGCTGGCCGAACTGGTCTGCGACTCTGTGCCGTCCATTGAAAAGGTACGTTTTGTTAACTCCGGCACTGAGGCGACCATGAGCGCCATCCGTCTGGCCCGAGGCTATACCGGTCGGAATATGGTGCTCAAGTTTGACGGCTGCTACCACGGTCATGCGGACTCCTTTCTGGTCAAGGCCGGTTCCGGCGTGGCTACTCTGGGGATTCCGGGCAGCCCCGGTGTGCCGGAAGATATTGTCAAAAATACCCTGTCCATCCCCTACAACAATATTGAAGTGCTGGAAAAGACGCTACGGGATGACGAACTGGATATCGCCTGCGTGATCATCGAGCCGGTTGCCGGAAATATGGGCGTGATTGTCCCGGATATGGCCTTTCTCCAGAAACTGCGTGAGCTGACTGCGGAATTAGACATTGTCCTCATTTTTGACGAGGTGATCACCGGCTTCCGGCTGGCTTTGGGCGGGGCCCAAGAACGCTTCGGTATTCTGCCGGATCTCACCTGTCTCGGCAAGATCATCGGTGGCGGCCTGCCTGTCGGCGCTTACGGCGGTAAAAAGGAAATCATGGATCAGATCGCCCCGGACGGACCGGTGTATCAGGCTGGCACTCTGTCCGGCAATCCTCTGGCTATGGCTGCCGGACTGGCCATGCTCAAAACCGTGCGGCAGCCCGGCTTCTACAAAGAGCTTGAGGAGAAAAGCGATTGGTTTGCCGGACAACTGGCCGCAATCAGTGCCAAGGCTTCGGTACCGACCGTGCTGAATCGGATCGGCTCCATGATGACCTGCTTTTTTATGGATAAACCGGTGACGGATTTTGATTCGGCCATGCAGGCGGATACAGAACGCTACGGCCGCTATTTCCGGGAGATGCTGGCACAGGGTATCTGGCTGGCACCGTCCCAGTTCGAGGCGGCTTTTATCTCGGCTGCGCATGACCGGACGCACCTGGAAAAGGCCCTTGCCGCAGCAGAGGCTTGCCTGGCAAAATTGGCTGCAGCATAAAAAAATATTGCACTTGTTGCGTCTGCGTGCTATCTGTGACTCCGACTTTGCCTTGTCTACGTGATTCAGGAGCAGAAAATGGCCAAAGAGGAGAGAGGCATACTGACTGAGCTGGCAATATACGGCCAGTCCGGGACAACCTTTGCCGCCTCAGTCTGTATCGGTTTCGGCATGGGCTGGTATCTGGACAATAAACTGTTTGCCGGTCGCACCTCCCCCTGGTTCACCTTTATTTTCCTCGGTTTCGGAATCGCTGCAGGCTTCAGGCATCTTTGGGAGCTGAACAAAAAAATATCCAGGGATGAATAAGCAGAAGAGCGGTGCAGCCGACGAATATCCCCTGGTGCGACGGGTGGAGCAGTTCAATGTCTTCCTGGTGCTTCTGCTCAGCTTGGGAAGCTGGTACTTTTTCGGCAGACAGATGGCCGTATCCGTCCTGTGCGGCGGCATCCTGTCCGGCGGCAGTTTCTTTCTGCTGAAACGGACGGTCAGACAGATCGTAGACAAGATCGCTGCTGCACCGGAACAGCAGGTGCAGCAAGGGCCGACAGCGCTTTTTGCGGTCAGATTTTATGGCCGTCTTCTTGTGCTGGTGCTGCTGCTGGCTGTCCTGGGTATGAGTGTTGAAATAAATATAATAGGGCTGACGGTGGGGTTGTCCACAGTGGCAGTCAGCGTCATTATTGTTCCCCTTGCCCGCAGCTGTATGGAATTCTCCGGAGAACATAAAAGCATATAAAGGGAGTGCAGATCAATGGAACATCCAATTTTATTCATCTCGGTTATTCTCGACTGGCTGGGACTGCCGGTTCCGCACGAACCGATCGGAGCAACCTTTCTGGAGAAGCTCTGCGAGCCCTATCTGACCTACAGTTGGCTGCTCATGGCATTTCTCTTTCTTGTCCCCAAGCTGACGCTGAGCAGACTGGAGCTGGTTCCCGGAACCGGACAGAATTTCTGGGAAGCCCTGATCGGCGGCCTGATGGATTTTTTTGCTGAACATATGGGCAGAGAGCGGGCCAGAATGCTTTTCCCGGTCTTGGCCACCTTTTTTATCTATATTGTTCTTGGTAATATGATCGGTCTGCTGCCCGGTTTCATGTCCCCCACATCCAACCTCAATATTACCCTTGCCATGACCATCATTGTCTGGGTATTTCACCATATTCTGGGATTCCGCTATCACGGCTGGAAATATTACAAGCATTTTACCGGGCCGATTCCGGTTATGGCTCCATTTATGTTTATTCTTGAGCTGATCGGTAACCTTGCCCGGCTTATTTCACTTTCCATGCGTCTTTTCGGCAATATCCTGGCAAAGGAGATCCTGCTCTCTGTTCTGTTTATGCTGGCCGGGGCCATCTTTGCGCCTCTGCCCATTCTCTGTCTCGGTGTGCTTGTCTCGCTGATTCAGGCAGTTGTTTTTGTCCTGCTCTCGGTTATCTACTGTGTCGGGGCGATGGAGCACGCCCATTGAGAGTGAGAAGAGTGATTTTTTTTGAGACGTTCCGTCAGATACAAACAAAGGAAGAAGGCCAACTTATCTTTATTACTTTTGGAGGTTAGAACAATGGACAAGATTCATCTCGCACTGGTGTGCTTTTCAGCAGCGACTGCTATCGGACTGCCCGGTCTTGCTGCCGGTCTCGGCATGGGACGCGGCGTTGACAGCGCCTGCGCCGGTATTGCCCGCAATCCGGAAGCAAAAGGCCCGATCACCACGACCATGATCCTCGGTATGGCCTTGATCGAGTCTATCGCGATTTACGGACTGGTTATCGCCTTTATTCTGCTGTTTGCCAACCCGTTCAAGGATGCACTGATCGGGTAATTTCACCAGGATCAGTCCTCAGTCGTAGCTCAAGGGAAATTGTATTCCTTTGCACAAAGGCCGTGGCGTTCTGCTGCGGCCTTTTTTATCGTCTTCCTTATCGTTTTCCTGCTCTAAAGAGCATCCTGTCCGGGATTGTCTGATACTTTTCTTTATGCTCAGAACCGGTCTGCGCAACCGATTTCTTCTCTATTTTCTGCCTCTGCTGCTCGGCGTCCTCGTGCAGGGAGGCTGCTGCGTCTGGACGTTCTCCACTATTCATCACCATTTTAACCAGCTGCTGCAGGATGCCGCTCTTGATGCTTCTGCCATGCTTGATCTCAAGGAGCTGCTCCTTTCTCTGGAGTCAGGCATCCTGGAGCATCGGATCGACCGGCGCATGCTTCGCCAAAAAGCAGACCAGCTGACCGGAATGATAGAAAAGCATGCCGGACATAAGCACAAGGGCCTGACTCCGGCAGAACAGGTTTCCCACGAAACGCTCCACCATGCCATTTTTGCTGCCACTCTGTCCAAATATATTCTCAAGGAATCCGAGGCCGGATGGACTGCCGACCCGGCTGAATTTTCTCAGATTTCCGAGGCGATCGGGGAGGAGCTGAAGCAGCTGGAATCCTCAATTGATCAGCATCTGCACCTCCATCTCCGGCAGCTGAGCAGGACTGAAGCCTTTATCAATGAGAAATACCGGCATACGCTGTTGATTGTCATTCTGACCAGTGCTGTTGTTATTGTCCTGACAGTACTTGTTGTTTTTCTTATGATGCGTTCTGTTCTGGAACCGGTTAAATTGCTGCAGGAAGGAACCCGGCAGATCGGCATGGGCAATCTGGATTACCGACTGAATATCAGGTCCGGGGATGAATTCGAGTTTCTGGCCGGAGAATTCGGCAACATGGCGGAACAGCTGGCCGGATATCACAATGAATTTGAGCTGAAGGTCCGGGAACGGACCAGCGAACTGATTCATGCCAATGCGGAACTCAGAAAGGCCGAAGAGCAGGTGCATACCCTTTCTCAGAAGCTTCTGACCGTGCAGGAGGCGGAGCGCCAGCAGATTTCCCTTTATCTGCACGATAATGTGGCGCAGAATCTCTCCTCGCTCAAGATTTCCGGCGGCAGCCTGCTACATGATGCGGCAGAGGGCAACGCTCCGGCAGAGCAGGCCGTGCATGATTGGGAAAAACTGCTCGATCACTGCATCAGGACCGTACGCGAACTCTCCTATAATCTGCGCCCGCCCGGTCTTGAACAGATCGGTCTGTCCAGCGCTATAGCCGACTACTGCCGGGAGTTCAGCAACAAGAGCGGCGTTGATGTACATTTTACCAAGGCTGGAATTGACAGCTTGGTTTTTGATTTTGATCATGCGATCAATACTTACCGGCTGGTCCAGGAGGCACTGAATAATATCAAAAAACATGCAGATGCCTCCAGGGCGGAAATCCGGCTGATCGCCTCACATCCGAACATCATCCTGCGGATGGAGGATGACGGCTGCGGTTTTGACCCGGAACAGGGCCTCCGCAAAGCCTTGGAAAACAAGCGCTTCGGCCTGCTCGGTATGAAGGAGCGGGTCCGGATGATGCAGGGCAGCTTCAGGATTCACTCGGCCCCGCAGCAGGGAACAAAGATCATCATTGAATTTCCCGGCCCGGCAGCGGCAGCGGCAGCGGCAGCACAGAACAACGAAATATCAACTTGAACTTCGGCCGATACGCATCATGAACAAAATAGTCCTTATTGATGACCATGATACCTTCCGGGCAGGTCTCAGACAGCTGATTGAAAAATATACTGATTTCGAGGTTTCCGGTGAAGGCGCTGATGCCCGTCAGGGGGAGGAGGCGGTGAGGAGTATCAGGCCAGAGGTGGCGGTGGTCGATCTGTCCCTGCCTGACAAGAGCGGCATTCAGCTCACCAGGATACTCCGGGCCGCAGTGCCGGAAACCCGGATCGTGATCGTCAGTATGCATTCCAAAATCGACTATATTCTCGGGGCGCTGCGGGCCGGTGCTGTCGGCTACCTTGTCAAGGAGTCTGTCTCCAGCTGCCTGCACAAGGCCCTTGAGGCTGCTCTGCAGAATGGATACTACCTAGACTCAGCTCTTTCCAGAGAAATTGTCGGCCGCCTCTTGGAGACTGCCGAATCCTCGGAACTTTCCGACTCAACCTACGGTAACCTGACCGCCCGGGAACAAGAAATATTCCGGCTTCTGGCCCAGGGAAAATCGGTCACAGATATAGCGGATACACTCTGTATCAGTACAAAAACCGTGACCAATCATCGGGCCAATATCCTGAGCAAACTGGAGCTGCACAGCACGGTTGATCTGGTCCGCTACGCGGCAAAGCTCGGACTGCTTGAAGATATCAGTTAGAGTTTTGCAGCAGCAAACCTTGCCACCCATCAGTTATTCCCCTCTTCAGGGCTGAGGCTCACCAGACAGGACTCTCCCTGCCTTGTTCCTTACCGCCGACGGCATTGCTCAGCAGTGCGTTTCTTTTTCAAAAAGTCGCTGATACTATCATGACTGATCTTTCCTACATGACCGGACAGATTAGTACAGGTGCAGTTGTAGGGGGTAGGGGGCAGATGTTCTATGTATTTCTCTCTATTTATCATACGATACAGCATACAGGAAAAGTTGGCGCTGTGAAAGTTTTGTTCAATTAATTTTACCTGCCCAGACAAATGAGGGCGGCATGGGTAACCCTCTGCGGCCTTCCGGAGACAAGGAAACAGTCCTTCGCTTCAGAGCCAGTATAAAATGAAGAGATTTCGGCTCCATGCAGAGAAGGCGGGACTGTTTTTCTCTGCCGCAGAAAGAGACGGAGCGATGATAAAAAATTGGTCGTATATCTGGTCGAAGTATAAGAAATACCACTCTAACATTTTGTTTTTTTTTTGCAAAAAAAGTTTGACACCAGGCAGCGTTTGAGCTATAAAGAACCATAAGGATTTGTTAGACAGTTTTTTAAATGCAGGTTCTCTGACATAATATACTTTCCGGAAAAAGCAGAGCCGGAAAGTTGATAAAGCCACAACCGCCGCGAGGCGGTGCCGGAAAGCTACGGGTCTCCAATAGAGGAGACAGCCGGGTTGCCTGCTTTCTTTCTCATCACCCTTTTTCTACCAGGAGGTATGTTATGAAATCCACAAAAACCACATCAAAAGTATTCCGCAGAAGTTTCATCTCCGCAGCAGCAGTTCTTTTTGCAGTTCCCTTTACCGCCCAGGCCGGCGACTTCACTGAAGTGTCCGCAGAAGTTCTGGATGCCCAGTGCGTATACGGGACCACAGTTCTCTGTGACTACACGATCAGAATCAATGATGATCCTGCTCTGAGCCATCTGAATCTTGAGCTTCCTGAAGGTGCTGTCGCCACTTCGGACCAACCTGTCGTAATCGGAGAAGACGGCAGTATGAAGGGAACAGACTATGCAGATACTGTCTATGTAAAATGGGATTCCGGGCAGGAGGTAGGCGAGGAGAATATAACGACATACACCGTGGAATTCGATAATGTTCCCGAAGGCGCAGGCGACGGTTGGACATGCGAGATGGGCTTCAAGGCTGCACGGCTTTATAATGTGACAGAGGTTCCCGGTCCCTGCCGCCCCGGTCCTGATGTTGCCGATGAACCTACCCTTCAGGTTGAGATCGTCAAGGACGGTTTCCAGGTTGCCGCCGACGGACCGGAAGAAGAAAACAAGTCTGCGGAGCTCATTGCAGGTCAGCATACAGATGTCGGTTCGGTCAGTGTCGATCTGGAGGATCTGGACAATGACGGCGTGGTTGACACACTGTCTGTCACCTATGATACCGAGGACGGCTGGTATCTTCAGGAAACGCATCTTTGGGTAGAGAATCAGGAAAATCCCGTGATGCCTGCAAACAAGAAGGGTAATCCCAAAATAGGAAACTTCCCGGACATTTCCGAAGATGTTTATGATGTCACCAACAGGATCAAGATACCGCTGGATGAGTTCGGTGACCTTGAAGGTATGCTGTGTGAGTCCGGCATGTCTGTAAATCTGGATGCCGAAATGGCCGCACATGCTTCCGTGCTGCACGACAGTCTGGGTCAGGAAACCGCCTGGGCCAAGGGCGACCAGATTGCCGTGAAAGGCAGCTGGGCCATGAAGACCACAATCCGGTTTACATGTGACTGAGTCTGCTGCCGGTTCATTATCGGATTGATCTGAACGGTTGATTTATAAAAAAGGAGCGGTTCATCCGGAACCGCTCCTTTTTTTCATACATAGCATCTGAACGGAGGAATTTTTATGAAGGTCCTGTCTTTGTCCGTCGCTCTTGTCGTGATTTTCAGCTGGCACTGCACAAGTTTTGCGAAGCAGCCAAAAGATAAACCGGAATTTAAAGAAAAACAGGTTGTCGTGCATGGAACTCCGGAAGATTTTCCCGGATATAAAGTTGTGAAATATCTGGAGCACGCGAATCTGACAGTCCTTGAAGTAGCTAAGGGCAACGAAAAAAAAGAGGTTAAGGCCTTGCGCAAAAAAGGTCGTAAGGCCGAATTAAACTATATCGCCTGGGCCTACGCATCAGTCGATGATCCGTATTACTCATCTTATCAATGGCATCTTCCCCGCATCCAGAGTGAGCAGGCCTGGGGTTTGACCACTGGTACCGGAGTAACCGTGGCAGTGCTGGATACCGGACTGGCCACCGGCGGAACGGACGGTATCGGCTGTGTCGTGCCGGGGTATGATTTCGTTAACAGTGATAATGATCCCTCTGACGGGCATGGTCACGGAACCCATGTCTCCGGAACAGTAGCTCAGTCTACAGATAACGGAGTCGGCTGCGCCGGGATGGCCTATGGTGCATGTGTAATGCCGGTCAAGGTCTTGAGCGATACAGGATCCGGTTCGTTTGCAGATGTGGCAGATGGAATCTACTGGGCTGTGGATAACGGTGCACTGGTCATCAACATGAGTCTGGGAGCGCATGGGTACACCAGCATTTCCTACATGGACGAAGCCCTTGATTATGCCCACAGCAACGATGTCACCGTGGTTGCCGCTGCAGGTAATGATTCCGACACAACCCAAGTCAGCTATCCGGCAATTTATCCAACAACTATTGCTGTAGGGGCTACGGATTCACAGGATGCTGTGGCCGGCTATTCAAACAGGGGTAACGGGCTTGACGTTGTTGCTCCCGGAAGCGGAGTTGTTCAGGAAACATTCTCCGGTACTGCTTGGGGGTATTATTCGTACAACGGCACATCAATGGCTACGCCTCACGTTGCTGCCACTGCAGCCATGCTCATAGCTTATGACACGGCAAGTACTCCGGATGATGTGTATGCAGCTTTGACAGAAACTGCCTTTGATCTTGGCGCAATAGGCTATGACAGCACCTTCGGTCACGGCCTGATTCAGGCATATGACGCGTTAACTTATCAGGGCGGACCAGTATGCACGGATAATGACAACGACAACGTTTGTACGGAGAATGGCGACTGCAATGACAGCAATGCGGACATCTACCCCGGCGCAACCGAAACCTGTGACGGCATCGACAACAACTGCGACGGAACTGCGGATGAGGGATGCCCGGTATGTACGGACAATGACAATGACGGCGTCTGCGTGGAAGACGGCGACTGCAATGACGGCAATGCGGACATCTACCCCGGCGCAGCGGAACTCTGTGACGGTATCGACAACAATTGCGACGGAACCGTTGATGAAGGCTGCTCAGTCTGTACGGACAATGACAACGACGGCTTCTGTGTGGAAGATGGCGACTGCAATGACAATGATCCCGAAGTTTATCCCGGCCATAAGGACAAGGGAAATTTCGGAAGAGACGGAGTTGACAACGACTGCAACGGCGTTATTGATGGGTAAGGAGTCAACCCGGCGGGGTGCTTGAGAAGAAAAGACTCACTGCATCCCGTCCCACCGGTAATGGCGGAACCTGAATTGTTATCTGCACAACAGTTTATATTCACAGTTTTTTTCATAATGGATGCTGCCCGGACAGTGCGATCCCCCCCTGTCTTTTACGACCGGCTCGGAACCTGCTTGTGTGAATACCGGGGGCTTTGTTTCTTGTGAAAGGAAAGAGAATTCGTTATAACCTGCAAGGTATTAATGAAAAAATACGATAAGCGATCTATGGGATGAAAAACAACAGAACACCATGATTGATATCAACGCACATAAACAGCAGGTGGACGAAGCGGTTACCTTTCTCCGCTCCTGCCTGCCTGCCACGCCAGAAATCCTGATTCAGCTCGGCACCGGTCTCGGTAATCTGGCCGGGGCAATGGAAGACAGAATTACCATCCCCTACGAGGAAATCCCCAACTTTCCCCGTTCCACAGTGACCAGCCATGCCGGTAATCTGATCTGCGGCACTCTGGCCGGAAAACCGGTTACTGTGCTGCAGGGCCGGTTCCATTATTATGAAGGCTATACCGCCCGTGAGGTCGGCTTTCCTGTCCGGGTGCTGTCCCAATTCGGCGTGCATACGGCCATTATCACCAATGCCTCCGGCGGGCTAAACCCTGCCTGGCAGCCCGGCACCATTATGATCTTCCGGGATCATATCAACCAGCTGCCGGATAATCCCCTGCGCGGACCGAATATTGACGAATGGGGCCCGCGTTTCCCGGATCTCTCGGAACCATACCATCCTGCCCTGCGCCAACTGGCCCGGCAGGCAGCCCACAAACTTGACCTTTCCCGGGTCACAGAGGGCACCTATATCTGCATTCCCGGCCCAAGTCTGGAGACCCCGGCGGAAACCCGGCTGCTCAGGCAATGCGGAGCCGATGCCGTAGGCATGTCCTCGGTACCGGAAATCATCACGGCTCTGCATGGCGGGCTGCAGGTACTGGGTCTGTCCGTGGTCGCCAATGTCAATGACCCGGACAACTTCACCCCTATCCTGCTGGAAGATATTGTGGAGGCGGCCAACCGGGCAGAGCCCAAGCTGCAGAAACTGATTTGTGAAATCATACAGGAGCTGGAACCATGAGCCGTGAGGTACAATCAAACGACCATCTGATCCTCTCCGGCCGCTATCTGGTGGCAAACAGTCGAGACGTGCAGGAGCAGAAAAATATCTCGGTTGCTGTTGCCGATGACCGTATCGTCGAGATCGGCCCGAATCTGGCGGAAAAATACCCGCAGGCGGACTGCCTCGCTCATCCGCACGGGCTGATCATGCCCGGCCTGATCAACAGCCACACCCATGCGGCCATGTCCTGCTTTCGTGGGCTGGCTGACGACCTGCCGCTCATGGAATGGCTGCAGGAGCATATCTTCCCCAGAGAGGCGCAGCTGACCCCGGAAATGGTCTATCACTCCACCCTGCTTTCCATCTGCGAGATGATCCGATCCGGCACGACCAGCTTCAACGATATGTATCTCTTTGCAAAGGATGTGGCCCGTGCAGCAGCAGAGTCGGGAATGCGGACCTGGCTGGGCGAGGTACTCTACGACTTTCCCTCACCCAACTACGGCGAGCTGGAAAACGGCTTTGCCTACACCGAAGAGCTGTTTGAACAATATGCTGACAATGAGCTGATCAGCGTCACGGTGAACCCGCACTCGGTCTACACCTGCTCTCCTGCCCTGCTGGAGCGGCTGGCTGCCCAAGCCGAGGAGAAAAATGCTCTGTATCATATCCATCTTTCGGAAAATCAGGACGAGGTCAAGACCTGCACAGAGCGGTACGGCTGCTCACCGGTGCAGCATCTGGAAAATCTTGCTTTGCTGAATGAACGGGTGATGGCTGCGCATGGCGTGATGGTCAGCGGACAGGAGATTGAGCTGCTTGCTCAACGGGGAGTGAAAATTGCCCATTGTCCAGAATCCAACATGAAGCTGGCTTCCGGCGCAGCACCAATACCGGATATGCTGGACAAGGGGGTGACCGTGGGGCTCGGCACGGACGGCAGCGCTTCCAACAACGATGTGGACCTGTTTGGGGAGATGAATGCGACAGCCAAACTCCACAAAGTAATCCGCATGGATCCGACCGTGATGAATGCCGCCACCACCCTCCATGCCGCCACCCTGGGCGGTGCAGCCCTGCTGGGCGCGGAAGCGGAGATCGGAAGTCTTGCGGTGGGTAAAAAGGCGGACATCATCATACTGGATATGGATCAGCCACATCTGACCCCGGTCTACAACCCGATTTCCCATCTGGTGTATGCAGCCCAAGGCGGCGATGTGATTCACTCGGTAATCAACGGCCAAGTGGTGATGCGGGACCGGCAGCTGACCACCTTGGATGAGAAAGCGATCCTGACCGAGATGGAACGGATCGGAAAAACGGTGCGGAAGATGGGGTGAAGAAACATCTCATATCGGACCACAGATGATATGATGTCAAATTAACTGTTTGTTTTTATGGGAAAGAATAAATTAATTTTCTCTTCGCATGAAAAAATAAAGTCTGTTCATCTTCCGTTAATCTTTCCTCTGCTATTGTATGAAGTATAGAGTTTCAACCTTCTCGTAAAAAAGGAAGGATACAACAACACCAGACAGGAGGATTAACGATGAAGAGAATTATGACAGGATTGATCGGCGGCGTTTTCTTTGCAGGTTTGTTCCTGAGTACTGCGTCGGCCAGCGATGACGATCGCTATGAATACTACAGAAGCAGTTCGTCATACCGGCCCAGCACAACATACCGGCCCAGCAGCAGCTACAGCGGTTACAGCAGCAGTTCGTCATACCGGCCCAGCACAACATACCGGCCCAGCAGCAGCTACAGCGGTTACAGCAGCAGTTCGTCATACCGGCCCAGCACAACATACCGGCCCAGCAGCAGCTACAGCGGTTACAGCAGCAGTTCGTCATACCGGCCCAGCACAACATACCGGCCCAGCAGCAGCTACAGCGGTTACAGCAGCAGTTCGTCATACCGGCCCAGCACAACATACCGGCCCAGCACGAGCTACTACAGCTCATATGAACGACATGATGATGATGACCGCTACGAATATCGATATGGTAGGCATGACGATTAACTGTCAGAAAAGATAGTCGAAATACCGACAAAAAAAAGAACGGATTCGGCCTGTCCGCTCCCTCCCCTCTCTCGGCCAGCGTCGAGGAGGGGGCAGAGAAAGGCAGGCTGCTCCGAAATGATCCGGCAACTTGCAGTTGGCTTGCTTCCGGTTACTCTTTGTGCCGGACAAATCTCAGACACTGCTCACCTTGAAATTTCAGGCTTTTTAAAAAGCTCAGAAAGATCTGTTCGCGGGCTTGAAAAGAGGCTGCCTTCTTTCAGGTAATGATCACACGGAACTGGACAGTTACTCTTTATACTGGCAGTTCCTGCAATCTTCTTCCGTGCAGCCGTGCCTGCAGTAATACCCGAAGCCTGATTCCCAAGTAATTCCGCCTTTCGGACATTTTTCCACATACTCGGCATATTTCACCAGGCGCTCCACAATCGCCTTGGGCACAGCATGTTCCATTCTGCAGGCCGCCTTGTCCGCCTCTTCCTGTCCAACCCCCAGCACATTGACCAGAAATTTTTCCAGAGCCTGATGGCGATGGACAATCTCTTCAGCAGCAGCACGGCCTTTATCCGTCAGAGTAATCAGGTCATACGGGGCATAGTTGACCAGCCCTCTCTTGCCTAGAGTACGCAGCGCTCCGGTCACAGACGACGCACGCACGTCAAGATAGTCGGCAATATCCTTGGCCCGTGCCGCCATCTTGTCATCAGAAATGTGATAGATCGCCTCCAGATAATCCTCCTGGCTGGCGGTGAGTCTGTTTTTGGAAGGCATGGATGATTTTGTGTGAAGACCTGAAATTACCCGAAACTGTACGGTAGAGCAGAAAAAAAGTCAATCTCTGTTTCCGCTGAACGGAACGGCCCTTTCTGCCGATATTGAAAAGGTTGAGATGATACTTCCTGAATTCAGATAATCACCAAGGTTATTCCCCGATTGCCCCGGTTCAAATCCTGGTGCTGCCGGAGAAAAGGAAAACGGCGCAGCAGATGGCGTCCGGTGCCGGTCCCGGTGCTGAACTCTTCTCCCAGAAGAATATCGTTGATTCTGCCCTGATATTTAAGATACTGCAGTCTGTTCCGGATTTCCTCCCGGATTGCCCCGCCACGGCCGGTGGACCCGTAGCCGTGAATCAGGGTCAGAATCCGGCAGCGTTCCAGGCGGGCCTGGTGCAGTTCGCGGTCAAGCCGGGCCAAGGCCTGTTCTACCGTAGGCATTCCCTGTTTCAGCTTGACAACCCTGTGCTGCAGACTCCGCCGGGGAGCGGGAAATTTCAGCTTTGCCCCACAGAAAGGACAGCGGCCGATGCCCGGTTCCACCTCATTGCCGCAGACTTGGCAGAGAAATTCCATCGAATTACCGCCTGCGTACCTCGATCATTTCCGGAATCTGCCGCAGATGGGTCTGCAGAATCTGCAGATGGTCCAGATCGGCAATTTCCAGGACCACGTTGAATTCGGCAATATTGTCCGGAGTGGTACGGGAGTTGAATTCAACAATATTTGCGTCATCACTGGAGATACACGAGCTGATATCGACCAGCAAATTCTTTCTGTCCTCGGCCCGCAGAAACAGCTCCGCGCGGTGGGTATTCTGGGCGGCTGCCCCGGTCCATTTGACTTCAAGCCATCGGACCGGATCGGTGGCCAGCAGATTGGGACATTTGGCCTTATGCACGGAGACGCCACTGCCGGTGGTGATAAAACCGATAATTTCGTCCCCCGGCACCGGTCTGCAGCACTGACTGATCTTAATCAGCATATCATCAACACCATCGACTTCAACAGCTCCTTTTACGGTCGCGGTCAGAGCGGCCCTGCTTTCAGCCTCGGCCACCCGTTCCAGCAGCTCCTCCTGCTGCCGCTGCTCTTTTTCTTCCTGCAGCATTTCTTCCGGCAGGAGGGCCCGTTCCAGCTGCTGTATCGTGATGGTTCCGGTGCCGACTTTGGCCAGCAGATCATCCAGAGAGTTGCAGCGCAGTTTTTCCAGGAGCAGCCGGATATGACCGCTTTTGAGCAGTTTTTTCAGGCTGGTATCGCGCTGTTTCAGCTCACGCTCACATATCTCACGTCCGGTCAGCAGTGCCTTTTCTTTTTCTTCCTTACGCAGCCACTGCCTGATCTTTGCTCTGGCCCGGCTGGTTTTGACCAGCTGCAGCCAGGCCCGTTTCGGATGCTGATTTCTGGAAGTGATAATCTCGACAATGTCGCCGTTCTGCAGTTCGTATTTCAGCTGCACCAGCCGACCGTTGACTCTGGCGCCCGTGCATCGGTCCCCGACAGCCGTGTGAATGGCATAGGCGAAATCAATGGGCGTGGACCCACGAGGCAGCTCCCGTACCTCACCCGTGGGAGTGAGGGCATAGACATCCGGATCAAACAGCTCGCCCCGCACTGTATCAAGAAATTCGCCGGGGTCTTCCACCTCCTGCAGGGCCTGAACCAGCTGTTTCAACTCCCTGAACAGACGGGCATCCTTGGAATTGATCTTCTGGCCTTCTTTATAGGCCCAATGGGCAGCAACGCCTTCCTGGGCCACCTTATCCATTTCCTCGGTGCGGATCTGGATTTCAATGAAATGGCCGCCCGGACCGGCCACCGTGGTGTGCAGCGACTGATAATTATTGGATTTGGGCGCAGAAATAAAATCTTTGATCCGGCCTGGAACGGGTATCCAGCTGCTGTGGATGGTGCCCAGGGCCTCGTAGCATTCCTTGATCGTATGCACGATAATGCGGAAGGCCACCTTGTCGTACACCTGCTCGACCGGGATGTTCTGGACCACCAGTTTCTTATAGATGGAATAGAGATGCTTGGGCCGCCCGATGACCCGGATGGGAAACACATTATTCCTCCGCAGTTTTCTGCGCAGAATGCCAATCACCTCATCGACGTATTGTTCCCGCTCGCCCAGAGTGCTGACCAGATGGGCCATCAGCTCCTTGTATTCTGCCGGAAAAAGATACTGAAAGGACAGATCCTCCAGCTCCCGTTTCATCCAGTCGATGCCCAGACGGCTGGCCAGCGGCGCATAGAGGTCCATAGTCTCTCGCGCCAGATGCCGCTGTCGTTCCCTCTCTGCCTGCCGCAGGCTGAGCATGTCGTGCAGTCTGTCCGCCAGCTTGACCAGCAGCACCCGGATGTCCGACCCCATAGCAAGGAACAGCTTGCGGATATTCTCCGCCTGATAGGCCATTTTTGAGTCATAATGGACATTGGTGATCCTGGTGGTCCCGTTGACGATATTGGCCACATCAGGCCCGAACTGTTTTTCCAGTTCATCAGGGGTGGCTGCTTCCTCTTTGAGCATACCGTGGAGCAGGGCAGCGGTAATCGTATCAAGGTCGAGCCGCATAGAGGCAAGGGTATTGGCCACATCCAGCAGGTGCTCAATATACGGCCTGCCTGAAGAATGATGCGCTTCCCTGTGCCGCTCTTCCGCAAAGGTATAGGCTTTTTTCAGCGGAGCCAGATCAACCTCGTGCAGATACTCATGGGTTGTGGCAATCAGGGTGTTGAAATAAATCATCGCCTCGGAAGAGGCGAAAGGTTCCTTGGCAGGCATCAGGACTCTTTCTATTTTTGTTGTCCGGCAGCCTGCTGCACAATGTTCGCAATGGAACACAGCTCCGCACGGATCATGTCGGTTGTTGCCGCTGCCGCCTGCGCATGGTCAAGCAGGGTCGTTGTCCCATCCCGCCGGGAACGCAGTTCCACCTTGCCGTCTTTTTCCCACGTCTTGCCCACGGTTATCCGATAGGGAATCCCGATCAGATCGGCGTCCTTGAATTTTGATCCGGGCCGTTCATCCCGGTCATCCAGCAGCACCTCGATGCCGGCATCCCGGAGTTCCTGATACAGTTGTTCTGCCGCTGCTGTGGTTTCTTTGCTTTTTATCCCCAGATTGAGAATTATGACCTGGAACGGGGCAAGGGGCAGGGGAAAGATAATGCCGTTCTTATCGTGGTTCTGTTCAATGGCAGCCGCAACTACCCGGCTGACCCCGATGCCGTAGCAGCCCATAATCATGGTCTGTTCCTTGCCGTCCTGATCCTGAAACACGGCATGCATGGCCTCGGAATAGCTGGCCCCCAGTTTAAAAATATGTCCGACTTCAATACCCTCTGTCAGCTCCAGCGGCCCCTGACAGACCGGACAGCGGTCCTGGTCGGTGATCTGGCGGAGGTCACCGATGAGCAGGGGCGTGAAATCCCGGCCCGGATTCACTCCGGTGAGATGATGGCCTTTTTCATTGGCCCCGGCAACAGCATTGCGCATGGTCATGACCTCCTGATCAGCCACGACCCTGATCGGCAGATCAACCGGTCCCAGGTAGCCGACAGGCAGCTTGGTCATTTCCCAAACCGTATCGTCATCAGCAAGTTCGACCTCAGCGGCGTCGAGCAGATTTTTGAGCTTGACTGACTGCACCTCCCGATCTCCGCGCACCAGCACGGCCACCGGTTCGCCGTCGGCAAGGTAGATCATGGTTTTGATGATTTCCTGCGGCGTGACGCCCAAGAATTCCGCGACCCGATCCACCTTTTTCATGCCCGGAGTAGCCACCCTGGTCCGTTCCTGCAGCTTGACAGCAGTATCCTTGGAGTCGTCGTTAGTTTCCAGCAGAACGACCCTGGCCTTTTCAATGTTCGCGGCGTAGTCGCATTCCCGGCAGATCACCAGCGTGTCCTCTCCGGTGTCTGCCAGCACCATGAATTCATGGGAAAAGGAACCGCCTATGCTGCCAGAATCCGCTTCCACGGCCCGGAACTCCAGACCGCAGCGCTGAAAGATGCGGGTGTAGGCCGCATGCATGGCCTGATAGGTCTCCCCGGCCCCTTCGTCACTGACGTCAAAGGAGTAGGCATCTTTCATCACGAATTCACGACCGCGCATCAGGCCGAACCGGGGGCGGATTTCGTCACGGAATTTGGTCTGAATCTGATACAGATTCATGGGAAGCTGTCGGTAGGAATGCAGTTCCCGGCGGGCGATATCGGTTATGACCTCCTCATGGGTCGGGCCGAGGCAGTAGTCCCGATTGTGGCGGTCCTGAAAGCGGAGCAGCTCCGGCCCGTATTTTTTCCAGCGTCCTGATTCCTGCCAGAGATCTGCTGGCTGGACCATCGGCATAAGCAGTTCCTGGGCCCCGGCCCGGTTCATTTCTTCCCGGACAATGGCTTCCACTTTTTTTACGGCAGCCAGCCCGATGGGCAGATAGGTATACAACCCGGAGGTCAGTTTGCGGATAAAACCGGCCCGCAGCAGGAGCTGATGGCTGATGACCTCAGCCTCGGCCGGTATTTCTTTTGTGGTGGGGAGCAACATCTGTGAGTAGCGCATAATTTGTCCGATCTCCTGTCTTTCCTGTTTTGCTTTATCGTAAATATTTTTTGCTCTGCCCGACAGGTTGAGAAAGAAAAAACAATGTACAGTTCCGTCGGTTCTGCTGTGCCGGGTGTGGGCGGGCGAATTTCATGAAACATGAAGAAATGTATCTTCCGTTGAACATGGAAGAAGAACTGTAAAAGTACCATAGAACGGCCTGCATGACAACGAACTTCAGAAGAACATCATGCCTGTCTGGCCCGGCAGCAGAGGAAGAACAGCTCGATATCAGAGCAAAATCCCTGTTTGACTTGTCATGCCTGATTCTGATAGGATACAGTTGTTGGATATTTGCGTGCTGCAGCCACAGAGATTTTTCCTGCGTCTTCTCTGTAAAGCTGGTAAAGCTGTAAAGAGACGCTCTGAAAAAAACACCGGGCAGTGCGGTTTCCCTGCTGCCGGACAATGCGGCTGCTCCTGATCGTTGGGCCGGTCAATCAATGTTGAATGTAGAATACATTTATATGAGTCGTCAGAAGAAGCGAAAAGAAAAAGGTATTATTCTGATCGTTGATGATCAGGCGGTGAATCTGGAAATCCTGTTTTCGTTTCTGCAGGAGCAGGATTTCGGGATTCGTGTTGCGCAGAACGGCGTACAGGCTCTGGATATCCTGCAGAAGGTTGTTCCGGATCTCATCCTGCTGGATGTGGTGATGCCGGAGATGGACGGGCTGGAAACCTGCCGGAGGATCCGGCAGGATAACCGGCTTGCCGATATTCCTGTCATCTTTATGACCGCGCTTGATACAGTGGAGGATAAGGTCGCGGGTTTTGAGGCCGGCGGGGTCGATTATATCACCAAGCCTTTTCAGCAGATTGAGGTGCTGGCCCGGATCAATACCCATATTACGCTGCGGAAAAAGGCACTCAGGCTCAGGGAAACCAGGGAGGAGCTGCTGCAGCAGAAAAATATGCTTGAGGCCCTGATCAATTCCATTCCTGATCCGATTTATTTTAAAGATGTGGATAATACTTACATCGGCTGTAACCGGGCGTTTGAAACGCTGTCCGGCAGGCGGGAAGAGGAGATTGTCGGCAAAACTGATGCCGCTGTTTTTTCAAGTGAAATAGCTGGTTCTTTCAGGTATGGAGACCAGGACGTTCTCGTGTCCGGTATGTCCGCACGGATAGAGGAGCTGTTTGTTACTCCCGATGACGGTGAACTGTTTTTTGATATCCGGAAAACTCCCTACATCTGCCCTGACGGCAAACTGATGGGCGTTATAGGGATCTGCAGGAATATTACTGCCCTGAAGCGGGCAAAGCAGCAGGCTGAAGAAGAACGGGAACGGCTCGGGGTCATGCTCCAGTCCATCGCCGACGGAGTAATCAGTACTGATGTGCAGGGAAAAATCATTTTCATCAACAGAGCTGCGGAACAGTTGACAGGCTGGAATAATGCGGAAGCGGTCGGCAGGCCAGCTGATGAACTGCTCAGGATTTTTGATGAAGAAAGCGGTGAGAAAATACCGAGCCCGGTTGCCATGATCCTGCAGTCTGGCAGAAGGTTTGACGGTACCGGGAATACTGTTCTGCTGCACAGCGACGGGAGAAAGCTGAATATTGCCGACAGCGGAGCGCCTATCCGGGATCGGGAAAACAGAGTGATCGGTGCTGTTATTATCTTCCGGGATATCACTTGGGAAAAAGAAATGGAAAAGGAGCAGGCCAAGATACGGAAACTGGAGTCCGTCGGGGTTCTTGCCGGAGGCATAGCGCATGATTTCAATAATCTGCTTTCAGCAATTCTCGGCAATATTGAACTTGCCGCAGCCGAACTCACCTCTTCAGCCTCTTCCGGCGATGAAGGGGGAAATCCGGTTCTCTCCCTGCTTTCTGATGCCCAGAAGGCAACCGAACGGGCGACCGGTCTGACCTGCCAGCTCCTGACTTTTTCCAAAGGTGGTGAACCGGTCAGGGAGAAAATGTCGCTGCCGGAGCTGATCCGGGAATCAGCACAGTTTGTCCTGCATGGATCGCCGGTGTCCTGCGCCTATTCTTTTGCCGAGGACCTCTGGATGATCCATGCGGACAGCGGCCAGATCAGTCAGGTAATTCAGAATATTATTCTGAATGCAAAGGATGCCATGCCCGACGGCGGCAGGATCACCGTGCAGTGCTCCAATGTTGAGGACTTGGGATCCGGTCTGCTGCTGAAACAGTACGGGGGAAATTATGTCCTGATTACAATTGAGGATACGGGTTCCGGTATTCCCCGTGATATTCTGGACAGCATATTTGATCCGTATTTTACCACCAAAGCAAAGGGCAACGGGCTGGGCCTGGCTATCTGCCATTCAATTGTCAAGAAGCACGACGGGCATATCACAGTCCACTCAGAGCCGGGCCAGGGAACGGTCTTTTCCATTTACCTTCCCGCACTTTCTCCTGCCGATGAGACGGACACGGAGCTGCCGGTTTCAGAGGAAGCTGTTCTCTCAACAAGGGTGCTGGTGATGGATGATGATCCGATGATCCGTACCCTGGCCCAGGCCCAGCTGAGCGCGTTGGGTCATGAACCTCTTCTGGCGCAGGATGGTGCCGAGGCGATCAGCATGTACCGGAAAATGGAGGAAAAGGAAACGCCGGTTGACCTGGTGATCCTGGATCTGACTGTTCCCGGCGGGATGGGGGGAAAGGAGGCGGCCCGGAAAATTCTTCAGCTTAATCCGAAGGCCAGACTCATCGTGGCCAGCGGCTATTCCAATGATCCGGTGATGGCCGAGTACAGAGAATACGGGTTCCGCGCTGCCGTGGCCAAGCCCTTTACCCTGCGGGAACTGAACAGAGCGATTGCTTCAGCGCTGTGATAAAAGGCACGGGCTGTGGTGTCGAGGCTGTTTGTTTTACGAATGGCAAACAGGGAGAAGGCTATATAATTTGCTCATAAAGTTCTAATATTTTTTTGTATGTTTCTTCAAGTACATCCGTCAATACTTTCGCTGGACTCATAGCACTTTGATGTTTTTGTTCAATAGCTCCACTTGAAGCAAGTGCTGTTGTTATCTCGATAGCTTTTTTAAAAGCTGCCTCCTTTTGCGGTCTGCCTAATTTAGATTTTCCGTTATTGTTTGTTTTTTGGCTTGAGAAGCCGAAAGCTGAATCCACCGACCTCCTGTTATTTCTTCCTCGATATATCTTTGCTGTTTGTTCTCCCCGCTGTGTTCCCCACATTATGAGTCAACGCAGATTGTTATACAGCATAGTTATATAAAACATGCAAAGCCGAAGAAGTAAACAAGAATTTGTCGGTATCAGAAGGAAAAGTAGTGATGTCGGTATCACACCCCAAAATCAAACCGCGCATTGACGGAGCATAGAGAGGTGTACTGCAGGTACGGATACTGAGGACGATAACTCTTCTGCCATCCAACACGACTCCCGGCTACGTCGGCTTTCACAATTCCAATACGGTTCAGCCGGTTCTGTATCACACCCTATTTTTCCCTTTTCCTCGTGCCGCAGGTGCGGTATGACATACGGAAAACTCTTTCATCCACGAAAAACAAACATGCTCTCTACCATATTTCCCATATTTTTGCCGTCCGGCGGCGGGAAAAGAGGCGCCTGCGGAGGAAATTCTTGCCTGCAGATACCTTGGCTAATCTGATCGGTCAGCTGCACATTCCATCCCTGCTCATCGGGTTCTTTTTGAGTGCAGTGGGCATGGTCTCTCTGCTGCTCTGGCTCGCCAACCGGGGCCAGCGTACCAGCCTGCAGCTTTCCCTGCGGCTGGAGCAGGCAGAACAGGCTACCCGGCAAACTGCCCAGGAAGTTGACCGGCTGCGCAGTGAACGCGATACCCTCCGCCAACAGAAGGGGGAGCTGGAACGGGATAACATCGGTCTGGAGGCCTTTCTCCACGAAACTAGGGCCATTGCCGGTGAACGGCAGCAGTTCCTGACCAAGAGCAGGGAACAGATGGAGGAGGATTTTCAGAATCTCTCCCGCAGAGTGCTGGCGGAGCAGGGCCGGGTGTTGCAGGAGCAGCACGCCGGAGGTCTGGAAAATCTGCTGCTGCCGGTCCGGGAACAGCTGCATGCCTTCCGCAGCAAGGTGGAGGATGTCTATGAGCGGGAATCGCGGGACAGGCTCTCCCTGGTCAAGGAAATTGAGCATCTCAAGCAACTCAACGATCGGATCAGCCGGGAAGCCGTGGACCTGACTAGGGCTCTGCAGGGCACCAACAAACTCCAGGGCCAGTGGGGAGAAATGGTGCTGGAACGGCTGCTGGAGGAATCCGGTCTGCGCCCGGGCAGTGAGTTTGTCGCTCAGGCATCTCTGCGTGACGATCAGGGACGGCTCAAGCAGCCGGACGTCATTGTCTTCCTCCCGGAAAACCGGGCAGTAGTGATTGATGCCAAGATGTCCCTGAACAGCTATGTCGAGGCAGGCCGGACTGAAGATGCAAAAGAGCAGGAACAGCATCTGCGCAGACACATCGCCTCGATTCAGCAGCATGTCAACGGCTTGAGCAAAAAAGAGTACCAGTACCTGCCTGACCTGACCAGCCTGGATTTTGTCCTGCTCTTCATTCCGGTGGAAGGAGCGTTTCAGGCGGCTGTGAGCAGGCAGCCGGATCTGCTCACCCGATCCCTGCGCCGCCGGGTGATCCTTGCTTCCCCCTCCACCCTGCTGGCCGTGCTCCGCACCATCCACCATCTCTGGCGGATGGATGAACAGAACCGCAACGGCCTGCTGATCGCCAAAGAAGCCGGAAAACTCTATGATAAATTCGTCGGTTTTGTCGAGGCATTTACCGAGGTGGGCAAACGGCTGGATCAGGCGCAGCAGAGCTGGCAGGTTGCGGAGAAACGGCTGTGCACGGGCAAGGGCAATCTCATTGACCGGGCGGAAGCACTGAAGATGTTCGGGGTTCAACCGAGTAAAGACCTGCCCAAGGAGACCTGATGCAGCAGCAGAAAAAAGAATCCCCCAAATCCCCCTCCTCCCGCAGTCTGGCCATGCAGACCCTGGTGCAGTGGGCAGGCAGCGGAAAGCCAGTGCAGGGGGTTATCAACAGGATTATTCATGACTCCTGCCTGAACAACGAGGACCGCCAGCTGGCTGTAATGCTGGTCATGGGAGTGTTGCGCGGCCAGGAATATCTTGATATTGTTATCAGCCGATTTTCCAAAACCAAACTAGGTAAAATGAAGCCGCTGACCCTGGTGGCCCTGCGGATCGGGGTGCTGCAGCTCTGCTGTCTGGAACGCATTCCGGATTCGGCAGCAGTCAATGAGACGGTCAAGGCGTTGAAAAAAATGCGCCAGCCCGGCTGGCTGTGCAGTTTTGTCAATGGAACGCTGCGCAATATTGCCCGCAATCGGGAAAAGATACCGGAGCCGGAATGCGCAGGGCCGCAGAACACGCCGGTGCTCAATCATCCTGCCTGGCTGACGGAACGCTGGCAAAAGCATTTCAGTGAGGAAAAAATGCGGGCGATCTGCCAAGTCAACAGCTTGGAACCGGAACTTTGCCTGCAGATCAACCCGGCCAGGACGACCAGGGAACAGATCGCAGCTCTGTTTGCGGAACAGGAGATCACAACCACTCCGGGCAGATATGCTCCGGACAGCCTGCTCGTTCACGGGCAGCGGGGCGCGGTAACCAACCTGTCCGGTTTTGCCGACGGGTTATTTCAAGTACAGGATCAGGCAGCCCGACTGGCCTGCTCTCTCCTGGGCCCGTTGAAGCCGCAAGGCCGGTATCTTGACGGCTGTGCCGGACTGGGCGGCAAAACCTGCGCCCTTGCTGCGCTTCTGCCTGAAGAGGCGTCGTTGTACGCTGTGGAGCCGGAGCAGCGCAGATTCCGGTTGCTGCAGGAAAATCTGCAGCGGCAGCAGCTCGATAAACAGATTACTGTCATCCAGCAGGAGCTGCAGGCCTTCACTGCTGCAGAAGATCGTATAGAAGATCGCCTTTTTGACGGCATCCTGATTGATGCACCCTGTTCCGGCACCGGGGTTATCCGCAGGCATCCTGATATCCGCTGGAACCGGCTGTCGGAAGATTTTACAGGCTATCAGGAAAAGCAGCTTGCCCTGCTGCGGACTGCGGCGGCCTTGGTCAAACCGGGCGGAGTGCTGGTCTATGCCACCTGTTCGCTTGAGCCGGAGGAAAATCAGCAGGTGGTTGAACAGTTTCTCGCGGCCGCCGATGCCTTTGAGCTGACCGACTGCCGTGCTTTCCTGCCGGACAGCGCTGCTTTCTTGGTAAATGCGGACGGCTTTTTTGCTCCGCTGCCCACAGAAGAGATTGAAGGCTTTTTTGCGGCTCGGCTGGAGCGTAAATCAAACATGATATAACGACTGCTGCAAGCTAACGGGTTTATATGGATAATAATAAAGATATTCAGAAGATTGATGTTCCTGTGAAAGAAAAAAGCGGAATTAATTATTGGGAAGTTGCACTTGAAGCTGTTGTTGCAGCTACTCCAATAATAGGTCCATCCGCTGCTGCCTTGATTCGCGCATCAAATGAAAGCAAAAGAGCTTCGGAGTCGAATGATATAAATATGTTAAACGATGAAGCTGAGAGGCAAAAAGTAGAACTTTTAATGGCGGAAATGCAGGCTCGTGTGGCACAGGAAATGGCAATAGCACAAAGAATTCAATCAGCCCATGAAGTTGAAATTGAGGAATACTACGAGGGTGCCGGGGAAGGTAATGCCGGAATAAAAACAGCCGAAGGTTCTGTTAGTGTTGGTGTTGGAGGAAAAGGGAGCAAAGTTACAAAGCGAATATATAGGTTTAAGGGCAACTCAGGCAAAACTGCCGAAACAGAAAGTGATAGCGGCAGTGAATAATAAATTTGTTCCTTAATAACGCAGATTGAAATTCCAGAGAGCAGCTGTGATACCGACAGCGTCGTTCTTGAATTTTTTTCTGTGATCATAAGTACTTTGCGAAAAATCTAAAAATGCCTTCGCCCCCGTTTACTTCCCCCCAGGTCCAGTTATCCGCAAAGTTCGAGTTCCTCGGCATCACCTTTTTTGGAGCAGTTGAAACAGGAGGGAAAACAACAACGATTCTGGCCGAGTCCCGCAAAATCACCTTCAATATTGACGAACTTGTTCGGCGGGCAGCAAAGGAAGTCGATTCCGAACTCGTTCCTCCCCCTGTAGCGGTTTCGGACCTGCCGATAGAAAAACTCGGCGTCTGCATTACAATAGATACAGAAATAAATGCGAAGAGCTTTACCTTTTTCTGCCACGCAAAATTTCCGATTAACGACCGGCAGCCTGACATTCTGGTAACCCTTGCCGTAACGAAACAAAAACGGGGATACTGGATTGATTTCGGCGGCAAAATTATGCTGCAGCCGGCACCGGATCACACACTTGCCTTCAAGCTGCAGTTCAGCAAAGATCCGCAATCCACCCTATTCAGCGCCTCCTGCAGTCAGCAGGGCGGACAGCCCGTAAAAATCAGAGATCTGGTCAGTGCAGTTTCAACGGATCTTGCGCAGGATATGCCTCCGGACCTTGCCGTTGATCTCAAAAATATTTTCTTTCTGTACCAAGGAGGCGGAGAGGCAAAATTTCTTTTCGGCCTGATTCTGGAGAGCATTGATCTGTCCGGCCTGGAACTTGTCCGTGATGCATTGCCTGCGGACCAGAAACTCAGTATCAGCAACTTGCAGTTCCTGGTCGCCTCAGAAGAGTTTTCCCCGGAAGAACTTTCTGAATTTCTCAGTGAAGCCGGAGAGTCGTCGGTTTCCGGCGGGTTGGTCTTCAGTGCCGAGCTGCAGTTAGGGACAGAGGTCTATCCCTTGGATCTGCCTCTCGGCGGTGCAGCGGCCTTGGCAAAAAGCAGCAGAACTGCGCTCCCGGCTCCTGCATCTGCTGTACCTGCTGCAGACGGTGCGGAAAAGGTTGTGCCGGATCAGGCCGCTCCGGCCACTGGCGCAGACCAAGGTGCAAAATGGTTTGAGGTGCAAAAGAGTGTCGGGCCGGTGCGGTTCAGGCGGGTCGGGGCAAAGTTTACAGCAGGAAAACTCTGGCTTCTCCTTGATACAACCTTGGCGATGGGGCCGGTGGCATTCTCTCTCAACGGGCTGGGAGTCGGCTCCCGGCTGAACAAGTTTGCGCCGGAATTCACTCTGAGCGGGCTGGGGCTGCATATGAAAACCCCGGCCTTTGAAATTGGCGGCGCCCTGCTCAGAGAGGTTGATGCGGAAAACAGAGTCAGCTACAGCGGCATGACCGTTCTGAAGCTGGGGGGACTGGCTGTTTCCGGGATGGGTTCGTATCAGCCCGGGCCGCCGTCTTCGCTCTTTGTCTATGCCTTTCTGGATATGCCGCTGGGAGGTCCTCCTTTTCTTTTTGTTACCGGACTGGCAGCCGGGTTCGGCTATAACCGCCGCTTCATCATGCCGGAAATCGATCAGATGGCTGATTTTCCTCTGGTCCGGTTTGTCATGGACGATTCCTCCGGAAACGATGAAGATCCGCTGGAGACTCTGAACAATGCCAACACATTCCTCCCGCCTGCTCCAGGACAGTACTTTTTATCCGTCGGTCTCGAATTCTCCTCATTCAACATCATCAATTCCTTTCTCCTGCTCACCGTTTCTTTCGGAGACCGGCTGGAGATACGTATGCTGGGGCTTTCCACTCTGGTCTGTCCTCCGTCCTTAGGGAACAAAAAAGTCACCCCGATTGCCAAGGTGACTCTGGCCATCCGGGCTCAACTTCTGCCGGAGGAAGGCTTTCTTGCGGTAGAGGCCAAACTGACCGAAGACTCGTATATTCTGTCCAGAGACTGCCGCCTCACCGGCGGTTTTGCTTTTTACACCTGGTTCAAGGGGAACAGAGCCGGTGATTTTATCCTCACCTTGGGCGGATATCATCCGCGCTTCCAGAGGCCGTCACATTATCCGACTGTTGATCCTTTAGGGGTCAGATGGAAAGTCACTGAACAGTTACAGATAAAGGGCAGCGTGTATTTTGCCCTGTGCTCTCATGCCCTGATGGTGGGCGGCCGCCTTGAAACCATGTGGCAGAGCGGCAGTATCAGGGTCTGGTTTGTCGCTGCCGTGGATTTTCTCATCCCCTGGCAGCCGTACTGTTATGATGCCCGGCTGCAGGTCAGCATAGGCGGGGCATATACGAAAAAAACATGGATCGGCACGATAACCAAATCGTTCGATATCGGAGCGGACCTGCACATCTGGGGGCCGGAATTTTCAGGAAAAGCCAGCATCAAGGTGGTATTTATCTCTGTTGCCATCAATTTCGGTACAGGGAAGAAGCAGCCCCCGCAACCCATCAGCTGGGACGACTTCAAAACCTCTTTCCTACCGGAAGACGATAAGGTCTGCAGTATCTCAGTCACCGGAGGGCTGATCAGAACGGTCAAGGACGAACAGGGCAGCGAGATATGTGTTGTTAATCCGCAGGAATTTGCTCTGCTGACTGAGTCGGTCATTCCCAGTACCCGGATTAACGGCAGCAGCAAAGATATTTCTGCCGGTTCTGACAGCAGTTTCGGCATCGGGTCAATGGGGATAAAAGAGGTCTGGAGCAGCGAACAGACAATCCGCATCAGGCGTATTACGGAAGGCAGCAGAAAAAAAATAACTGTTACAAATATCACCTGCAGCCCAGTGCATAAAAATGTTCCTGAAGCCTTATGGGGCGATTCTCTGCAGCCGGATCTGAACGGCAAAAAATTCAGAAACGCCCTGACCGGCTGTGCAATACGGCCTCACCAGGCCGGGCGTAATTCCGAGCAGCCCGCATCTGTATCCATAAATACTGAACTCCTGGCAGATAAAGGCACCACCCGCATCGCTGAAGCATTCGGTTGGGTATTCATTGCTCCGTCGCCCCAGGAAGAAAACAGAACTTGGAAGGAGATCGACGCAGATATCCGGAAAGAGAAACCCGAACGGCAGGAGCTCCTTACATCTTTTCTGCCTGATCTGCAGGTGGATGTTGACAACAAACCGGAGTGGTATACAGCAACGCCGAAAACAAAGAGAAAGATACAGGCAGCTGCTTAAGAACTGAACAGACAGCTCATGATAACAACGGAAGAAAAGAAGAAAAAAGAACCAGCGAATACCCGGGAGACGATACGGTTCCTCCCCTTTCAAAAACCGCTGATGCAGAGCGGAAATTACGAGATTACCGTTGAACAGATCCTGACATCCCCGGAACTCTCCGGGAAGGTATCTTTTTCAGCAACAAAAAAAATTGCCGTTGCAAGCGACCGGTTTGCTCTGCCGCCGCAGGATATTTTTGCGGTTTATCCAGGTTCAGGCAGCAGAAAAAACTATGCCGCTGTCCTGCCCCATATCGTCCTGACGCGCAGCACTCTGCCTTGGGAGCGGAATTTTCCCTGGCTGGCCCTGCTCCTGTTTCATGAAGATGAGCCGGTTACCCCGCAGCTCATGTCATTACAGCAGCTGCAGGCTGAAAGCAACAACGTGAGCTTCCCGAAAATTACTCTGGAAATCGGTCAGCAGGATGATGACAAAATCACGATCATTGATGTCAGGCGGGCACTGCTGGAACAGATCATGCCGACAGCAAAGGAAGTAACCTGCCTGACCCACGTCCGCCAGCGGGATACCGCTGAACGTGCTGTCATTATAAGTAACCGTCTTCCCAAAAAAGCAGGGACGAGTACAGCATATCTGGTGTCCGTGGAAAACCGTTTTACCGAAGCGGGAACATTTGATTACCAAGGAGCAAGGGAGGATGATGCAGTCCGCCTGGTTGTCCTGCACAGCTGGACAATTGCGGATGAACAGTTTTATCGGATACCGGAAAAGGCATCTGATAAAATTCTTTCCGATGCACGGCAGCAGATAGGTGATGAAATATTCAGAGGGAAAAAAGCCTTTCTGGAAAAAATCGCGACGCTTCTGCCGAAGGACAAGCTCCCCCTGGATAAAATCACTGAAAAGAAACTGCTCCATGAGGCAATAGACAATACACCGGTCTTCAGACAATTTCTGACTGATCTGGACAGCGGCACATTCACCATGCCGGACGAAAAAGACGGAGAAAAAAACCGTACCGCTCAATACCTGACACAGGGATTTGCTCCGCTTGCCCATCACCTTCGGAACGGCAATACAAATGCAACCTGGTATCGCGGCCCTTTGCTTCCGGGCAGAAAAGAACTTCGCAACGGGAGCAGAGAATCTTCCGCCATCTCCGGAGATCACCTTCTGCAATACGATCCTGAATACGGTATGTTTGACGTGTCATACGCTGCAGCCTGGGAGCTGGGACAGCTCCTGTGCCTGAAAAGTCAGGATGTGGCCGGTGCCCTGTTCAGCATGAAACGTGGCGCTGTGCAGAATCATCTGCAGAAAAAACAGCTGAAAAAGAAAAAATATCAGCACTTGCCGCTGCAGACCGGCTCCGTATCTGCAGCGGATACAATGGACAGGGACGTAGCGGATTGGTTTGCCCGCCTGAAGCATCTGGAATTCGTTCCCTTTCATTACCTTGTTCCCCGCGAAGAAATGCTGCCGGAAGAATCCATCCGTTTTTTTCAGGTTGATTCCTTCTGGATCGATTGTCTGCTTGACGGTGCCTTGAGTGTGGGCGGGGCAACTCCACCCGGCAGCGCACAGAAATATGCGGAACTCAGAAAACAGGGTAGTCTTCTGAGCGGCTTTCTGCTGCGTTCCGAGCTGGTGGCAATCTGGCCGGATTTACGGATCAGGGCAGAGAAAAAAAAAGGAAAGAGAAGAAACCGGTACGTATAATGCGATTCTCAGACGAAATTATGCTCTGTTTATTTGCAGGCGAATTTGAAAAAATATCTGTTCAGCAACCGCCTGAAACTCTGCATTTCGGGTTGAAGCAGAGAGTGAATGATGACGGGGCCAGCAATTATTTTGTCCGGGTCGGTGGAAAGGAATTCGATATTCACTGGAGAAATGGGGAAAAACGGGTTGTTGATATAAATAAATTAACAAATGATTTCAAGGAGGAAAAATCCGGAGGCAAGGATGTTACTTCCGCAGAATTTGCCCGCAATATGGTGACTGGAGCGCAAAAAGTAGAATTTGTTCGGAGTGTTTGAAATGGGTATCGGCGAGGAAGAAGCTGAGGAGAAGTTCGGCCACCTGCTGCGCCCTGGAATACGGCGCGCCCCGCACGGCGATATCGCCTTCGGCTTGGACCGCCTGATGATGTTGCTCACCGAGGCCCCATCCTTTGTTTTTCCTTGACATGTTCTCCTTTTACCTTTAACTGAAAAGAGAGCGTATCCATGTATATTGAAGATATATTGTCTGGCTTGATCAGATTATTGAAAAACTCGCATGGAAACATCACCTGTCGCCGGAAGAAGTTGAAGAGATTTTCTGCAACGCTTCCCGTATTCGCAGAGGAGCAAAAGGACATGTGCAGGGGGAAGACCTGTATGATGCCTACGGCCAGACAGACAGCGGACGGTACGTCTTGGTGGTATTTATCTATAAGGAACGGGAATTAAATAACTACGGGATTCAAAGCCGTCCTGACGGAACAGCGGCATAATTCCACTTCGGCAGAAACTCGTCGAATTAAATTTTCATATTTCATATTTTCTTTAAAACCGTCAGCCGTTTTGCGGCCTGTCCCGAAGACTTTGTCAAGAACGGATGTAAAAACTTTCAGCCCTGCGGATGTTGAGTAATATGTTCGCCCCCATGTTTACCCAGTCTCTGAGAGCTTTACATTCATCTTCTGTTAAATTCTTTACCCATTCCATTATCGTCCCTCTCCATGCTTTTGTTCTGCTATTTATATTACTTCAGGGCTGTTCCCTGAAAACATTTTCACTGAAGGGTGATGCTTCGCCCAAAACTTAAAAATTATTAATCCACCTTCACTTAGCCATGGCTCAGCCTCATCAGCGGATACTTTTGAAGCTAAGTAATAAAGATCGTATCTCTTTATAGCCCTTGCAACTTCAGGCAAAATTCCTTCCAAATGATCTTTATCAATTTGAAACGATTCGTATTTTTCCGATTCAAAAAGTTTTTGTCTCCAATATGAATTTTGGCTGGCATCAATAACACCATATTCAAGCCATTCTTTATGATTTTTTTTGCTTAATCGTTTTTTCATTTTCAAAAGCAGAATGCCGAGTTGACCGGAATTTTCCTGGTATAATGGCCGCTTGCGGTTGATTATTGCGGGAAAATTTCGAGTCCAACGTTTGGTTCCGAAGGCGCGCAGCGCCGCAGGAATCAAATGTTGGGCCGGTACGGTCAACTCGGCATTATTAAGTTAAGATACAGTCAGTCGCATAAAAAGTGCGTTCACTGAGCCGGACAGGAGAGGAACGGTAGTGTTTTCATGCAATACCCGCTCCCGGCCGGTAAATCCTCAGAAGCCGACAGGACAGAGATATTCCGAATCGGATAAACTATCTTTATACAGTCACTTAACATGCGGATACCTTACGACGGATCAGCATAGGAAATATGGGTTACAAAATCTTGATCATCTGAGAAGGCAGCATCCTTGAATATGAATGTTTGCCCTCCCGGAAAAATCCATTTTCCGCCACTGCTGTTCAGGTAATCCCGAACAAGGGTATTGAAATTCTCCATTGCGTCGCTCATCTTTTTGTATATCTTATCCAACGATTCGCCGACGTCGGCTGTACCGTCAATTTTGGCGAACGCGCCCATATCATAGTTAGATCCTTGAAAAGTTATCTGCGGATATCCCGACTTGGGCAAAACGTTGACATCCCCTTGTCCGTCGACCGTTACCTCCCAAATTGTGGTCGAACTGTAGGATCCGCATCGACCGCTGACTTCACCAACTCCAAAGATATCCCCATTGTCGAGATCCATGGTCACTTTGGAGTCAATTTTCATCGTGATTTCGTTTCCGGAAACCGTGATTGAACCCGAGGCGGTTGAGTCCATATTGAAATGTCCAGATATCCAGCCGCTCTTGTCGCTGGATCTGCTGTTGTTCGAATAGTTGAATTCCAAGATTTTGCTGCCGCTGGATGTCGAGCTGAACTGCTGGTCTGTTGCGTGAGACAAACGCCACTTTGTTTTAGACTTGAGACCGGCAGAATAGATATCGATATATGAATATGGTTCGATGCAGACATGGCACAGGTAGGGAGAAATTTTTTCAGACAGGAATTGACCAAATACATCCCTGCGAACAGCCATCGCTCCGTGGAATTCGGCAACCTTGGACTTGTCTACCCAATTCCAGGGAAAAGCAGCCCCAACCGTGAGCGGACGGCCCTCGGTCATGGAAAGATAGTTCAGCGTATAAAGATTCGTCTCGTTTGTCGCATTACCGTCTTTGTCATGATAGGGGACAACCTGAAAGTTGAGTGATGTTGGCTGTATGCTTGCTGCAGTAGTCCTGTTATTGTTATGCACAGCATACCCCAGAACAAAGTGTTTGTTCTCGGCCTGGTCCTTCCAATAGGTGTTGATGAAATCCTCCTCAAGCGTCCGAATGACCGGGGAGTTTGAAGGGATTCCAGAGATGGTCGGCACGCTTTGCAAGCCAGCGTTGTTCAAATCCAGGAACAGTTGCTGGACGCTGTACATCGAATTTGCATTGTAGTTCAGCAGGAGTTTCTGTGTTTTTTCAGGAAGATCCGAAAATTTCGAAGTCGGATCGGCCGCGTTCATGTTCATATCGACCTTATAATTGAAGATGTACGGTTCCCCATTGGGCTGTGTGTAATTTTTCCATGCATACCGTCCGCGACGCCCCCACTCCAGGGTCACGATCGAAAAGGTGTTGAAGAACATATTGTAGTTGACCTGCTGCCGCTGGCTTGTCAGCTCAATTACGTCGGGAACGTCCAGCGGCGTGACACCTTTGGGCAGGCCGAATCCGGCTTTGATCGCAAATACGAAAGCGGAGTCTGTCAACGAGTCTGGGATTTCCTCGTCTGTCTGATACTGGAACGGATCAACGCCTTCGATTGGTGTCATCGGCGTGATCGGGCCACCGACGTCCTCCTGCTGGTACCATACCTCTTTGGCATCTGGTGCATTTTTGTAAAGCCACATTTTCATTGATGCATTGATGGCATCGGCGGTTGTACCAACCACCAAGTCGTATTTGTATTTCGCATTGGACAGATCAGAATCGAGATAGTTAGTCTTAGCCATTTCATTTACCTTCAAAATATACGAGTTAGATTATGCTACTGCTTCGAGAGCAGATTCTTCAATTTGGATGAACCCAGTTCCTGCATACAAAATGCCCTGAACTGCGATCAGAATTTGCTTACTTACCTCCTCTGCATCCACCAGAGCGGCAAAACCCACGATCTTTGCCAACTTGCCGGTGATGTTCTGGGTGGCATCTTCGATACCAAGCACACCATCCTTCGTTAGTGCTTCCCCATCCGCAATGATCTCGACAATGTGATAGGCTGCGGGAACAAGCCCGATAAAAGCAAGGATTGCTGTCACTCCACCAGAGACGTAATTCACCTGCTTGCCCAATTGGTTTAGTGGACCTTCACCACTTATACCCTTAATTTTGGCAATCGCTTTCGGTGCTACCGCGAACGCAGCGATCTGCAGGATGTTGATTTTTGAAACAACGGAGGCAAAGGTATTCATCTCCTTGTTCTTGATGCCAATCGGAAGATCAAACAGGCTTCCGATGCCCACAGAGCCCCCGGACAAGACAGACAGGATTGTCTTGGGGGTAGAGAGCGCACTGGAGGCACCGCCATCGGTCTCCTCGTCAATCACGGCCAGAAAACCGTAAATGATGGTGCAAACACCGGATGCAAAATAGGTGGTTTCAAACAGCACCGCCTGTGCCGACTCGTCCAGTTTGATGAGATCATCCGAGGTATTGTAAAGCTTCTGCAACTCAGCAAAGCTTTTTGCCTTGGTCAGGTTTTTGTAAAGCGTATCATTGGTCGAGAACGGGGCTTTACCATTGACGATCTTGTAGACAATTGTTGTCGGAATGGCGGCAACGTAGCAGAGAATTTCCAACAGCGACGGGAGTTCCATCCCAAAATCATCTTTCAAAATGTCGGACAGAATCGGGATGTAGAGTGGCGTATCCAACAGTGCTACGATTTCCTCGATCAGGAGGGTCAGGAAATCAAGCACCTTGTCCGCTGCACCTTTAAAAAGGTCCATTGCAAGGATTGTAATGTCAGCAATCACTTTTTTCACGATGGCTTGCATGTCCGGATTTACCTGAGTGGCTGCCTGGACAAACAGGCTTTTGATGTGATCACGCAGCACGGTGATGTCATCTTCAGCCCGCTTTACGATGTCCGACATGTCAGTCAGTCCTGACCAGTCTGGATCAACCCCCACTGTGGGCGGCGCTAATGTCGCTGTTGACCGGCTGACATTATTCTTGAAGTGCGACTGGATGAATTGTGCTGGCGCGGAATTCGACCCTTTCGGTTCCTTCTTGCCTTTGGCCAACTGATTGGTGGGTGTGTCCAAACTGGCAAGGCTTGGTCTTGAGGATGGGTCTTCATTGGCCCAAGCCATGATCGCCCTTTCCCCATTGTCTATCGTTGTATCCATGGCGACCCGCGCCTTCTGGATATCCTCGGCCATCTTGTTGAAGAAGATCAGCACGGTCTGTTTGAACACATCCTTAGTGTGGACCATGTCCTTCCACTCAAAGATGAACTTCACCCATTCGATGAATTTGTCCCAACCCTCAACGATTTTGTTCCAGATCGATTCAAGTGCCCCGGCAACCTTCTCGACAGTGTCCACCAGAAAGCCGTAAACCTTGCCAGCGACTTTAACCACGAAGTGCCAAGCTTCCTTGGAGGCATCCTTGATCAATTCAATCGTATATTCGCCAAAGTGCTTAACGGCCTGCACAAGATCTCCCCACCAAGTTTCGATGTAATCGACCGGCGAGGAGGATTTGTGGGTGGCAACCGCATTGATGGTAAAGCCAGCGTTCGCGCCCACTGTTACCTTGGATTCCGACATGGAATTGTGCGCGATGTTCAAGTCCTTGATCACGCCTGCTAGGGCCTTTTTTTGATCGTCGGTGACCCCAGTATTCAGCAGGGCGGATTTGGTACCGTCACCCGCTGTGATCTGCGCGTTACTGAGACCGTCCGCAGTACTCAGCTGCGATAATTTTCCGAGTGGCTTCGACAGGGGATTTAGTCCCTTCGCCTGTGACGGGTCTCCTGTGTGAATGTTGAAATTGGTGCCTTGCATCGTGTCGACCCATTCAACAATGGTGACTGAACCGGTCGCATCGGTCTTAACCGTCAGTGAGTCCCCGCTCAAGGCATAGAAGGCGTTGTTGATGTAAACATTGACGCATGCATCGGGCTTCAGAACGACATCGGCAGCGGGGGCCGGATTGTTATTTTCATCTTGGACCCGGATGTGGGTGGTGAAGGAAAGTTGCTTGATGGGCTTGGTGTCATGCTTCAGTGCAGGAAGTTCGATTTGAGCAAATACCCAGCGGGAAGAAGCCGGGTCCTGCATTCCCTTGAGAACCTTGCCGTTTCCAACATTGGCAAAAACGGTAATGCCCCCACCCTGATTGGAAATGTATTGGGACATTTCCGATACGCTGCTTTGCAAAGGTAGCGGTATGGACCAGTTTGATTTGTCATGAATCCCGTTTTTCGGACAGGACAGATAGAAAAGCTGGTCATGTCCATTAAGCACCCAGATAACAACCTTCTCGGAGTTAACGGAAACGCGGAAATCCCTGACATCGGAAAGCAGGTCACTTGTTAGAATTTCCACCGGCGTCGCCATCTGGTTTTGTTCTTTTGCGGCTAGGTAATAGAGCGTGTCGCCACCTGCCAGAAACAGGTCGGTGGCATCCTGCTCGCCTGACAAGGCAGGGCAGGTGTCATAGTCCGAATTGGTCGCTGTCAGCTTGGTGGCATTGAAATTGAAATTGGTGGGGTTTGGCGCGATTGACGGGTTGAAGGCGTTATAGACCGGGGTGTAGACAAACTGCAGGGCAGGGCCTACCCGACCCATGGTGTAGATACCGTTGACCAACTCACCGGATTTGCGACCTACACGGCTGTGATCAGCCGTTCCGGCACTCAGATCGAATTGCAGATTGTGCTTGTTCCAGTAGGGTGCCCCCCTCTTGTTGATCCAATATCGTTCAATCAGATTGTTAGTGGTCACCGTATCGACAATGATTGTTTCGTTACCAGATTTCATCTGGGATAGATGCACGTCGGAAATTACCAAGTTTCGATTTTCCGGCTCGGAGCGATCATCTGTGATTGTTATCCAGTTCAGATTAGGAGTGATCCAGTCCGTATTGTCAAAGTGGTGGTCAAGTGACAGGTAAAGCATGTTGTTGTCTGATGGATCGGTCATAACCACAGCTATATCAATATTACCGTCCTTGGTGTTTTGTGATGCGGCAAAATTTTTGACGTTGCCCATCAAGTTGTTTGTCACAGGGATCTGTACCCAGCCATGCTTCTTACCTGACTGCTCGTAAATCACATAGAGTTGGTCATCTGTTCCGATTCCAATAAAAATTGTATGGCCATTGTTAGTTTGAACTGCTTCGAATTTTTTTCTTTGATCAAGAACCTCAACTTGTTTGAAGTTATTCAAGAATTCGGTGGACGCTGAAAAAGACAGTTTTTGTATCATATCGTGCCGTTAATTGAGTAGTCTGGGTTTATAGTGCCGGTCAAATAACTTAAGGCGAAATTCTCTCACAAAAAGTCATTATCACGACAGGTTAACTAAAAAGCGAGGAATCAATTCATGTGACCTGCACTATAATTCCTATCGCTTACGACGGGGTTGATTGCGGCCTAAGATTGATCCAATACCTCGCTTTCGCAAAGCGAACGCCCTTTGGGCTTAATCAAAACCGGCCCCTCTATAATCGTTTTTTTTATTTTGAAGAAGTTGAGAAGTTGTATAGGCATCGGCCTACTCCACGCTTTAACCTTGACCAACGTAGATTTATCATTATGAATCTTCCTTTTGCAGATCGTGACAAGGCATTCTTATCATGGAACGTTCTGTGTGCTGATCATATGAACCGCTCCGCTCGCAAGTTCGCTAAAAGCAGCGCTCGATAACAACAAGCTCACCCGCCCCGCCCCGGCATCACCGCGATGGCCTGAAGCGGAACGGGAGCATGAATCTACTTCAAAAAACGCGCGTGCTCGCGGGTCGGGTGCAGCGCCTAGTTTCAAAGGCGCGCCCCTTCGGGCCACGCCTTTGAAATGCCCCTTTTTACCGGCAGAGTGAAAAAGATCAAAACGTACCGTAACTCTTTCCGGAATAGCCATGAGCAACAGTGGTTTTCTCGTTGTTTTCGCCGGATTGCCACTCAACTTGATTCGGGTCGTTTTCCTGTCGCCGTATGCATTTCCATTCAAAGCCTGTATTCGGCGATAGATTGCTGATTACAGCTGTCCAGATTGGTTTCGTAGGGCCGGGAAGACTTTTATCTGTTCGAGTGATGTATTCGTCATAAATGGTCGGTTCGAGCTTAACCGCCATGCCAGGATCCCAATTACCTAAGGCAGCAATACTGCCTGCAACATAGATACTCTCACCCGGAGTTGTAAAGCCGTTATCGCAAACAAAGTTAACTGACGTTTTTGCCGGGACATCTTCCAGCTGAAAAGAAAAAACTTTTGTGATATTCTTGACGTCCATTTTTATAGATTTCGCCAGGATAAGATTATCACCGGTGTTGTGCCAGCCGCTTTCAGCTTCATCGAAATCTTTTTGAAACTCATACTCAGTCAATGGTGTGCCGTTAAGACTGACCGCTGTTGCCTCTGCATTATTAACGATCAACTTGACAATGTTTGCTCGACTATCAACAGCTCCGGTAAACGATTCTGCCACTTCCTTGTCACCCTTTCTGTTAACAGCCGGACCGATAGTCACTTTTACCGTGTCATTATTCTTATTCTGTTGTTGCTCAAGAACAGTTGTTCTGTAATGATAGAATGGTCGTCCGGTTTGCGTATAATTTAGAGTTAATCCATCATCCTCGTACAGTGTGAACGTCGATGGAGTCTCATCTGCGTAAACGCGAACAATCAGTTCGTCATGTTCTGAGGTTCCTTTAAATTGATGTCCAAAGGCATCTTGAGTATTTTTATCAACAAACATCTGGGGAAGTATAGCTCCGGCATGTACAAAGGTTGGAAGCCGAAAAATTCCTTGTCGATAAACAGGCACATCCTTTATTTCTTCTCCTGAGCTGTCAACCCATTCATTCGAGTGGTAGTTCACCCATTTGCCCGTGGGCAGATATACATTGCGATCATACTCACCATGCTTGGCGACGATTCCGACCAGAATATCTCTGCCGATCATCTTTTCGTGGCCAGCCTCTCTTAATTTCTCGTCATTTTGGTAATAGAGCACTGGAGGCGGGATGACAGGTTCACCTTGCAAGTAAGCCCGGTAAGCAAGGGAGTAATAGTAGGGGATCAGCTCGTAACGCTGGCGGATATTGGCTAAATTGCTAACAGTATCGCCGACAAGATTAGGAGCTGTTTCATAACAGGGCGATTTTCTGTGACCGAAATCGTCTTTACAGCTATCACGGTTTGTCCCAAACTCATTATCAGTATGAGGACGGACCGGGATATCGAACCAGCTTCCGTTGGCAAACCACTGGGTATACATTTCATCCTGATAGCTTATATCAAAGGGCTCGTTTTTGCTGTTACCCGGCAGTACTTCTCGGCGAAAGCCTCCGATATCTGCACCGTAATAGTCAATACCGGAAAAAGACATATGCATTTGAGCGTTTGAATGTGTAGCAAGGGAGTCCAAGTTAGAGGCAATATCCCCGGACCACATAGCTGCACCGTATCGCTGCGTTCCGGCAGCCCCTGAACGGGTCAGAATTAAAGGCCGTGGATTGGTTATACCCAGTTCATCCTCCTGGCCCTGCTTGTCAACGTAACCGTCCCAAATAGATTTATTCCAAAGCAGATTATATATATTATGAATATCTGCATGTCCGCTTTTTTTGCCAGCAGCAGTTGTCTCCACTCCTTCATAACAGGCGGAAGGATTAAAGGTCTCGGGTTCGCCCAGATCAGTCCAATGAGTATTGATTCCTCTTTTTGCTAGCTCAGGAAAACGACGGTTATTGTGAATCCATTTACCGAGTACCGGGTCCGACCAGTCGAACATTCGTCCTTTACCCCAAAAACCTTCTGTCTCGGCCGGTACCTGATTGGCCGGATCACATTTGTTGTCACTTCGCAGATAACTCATGAAATCCTGAGGGATATCCTTGAAGGTATTGAGAGGAGGCTCTGTCTTGGCTAAATAGGATTCTTCAATTGCCGCGATTCGAATATTGTCTTCAGCGTATTCTTTAATTTTTTCACTTGGGTTGGGAAAAGAGTACGCATTGTTTTGCACCAATTCATCCTGATTCTGATCCCAATTGAGACGTCCCATGTTGGTCTTCGGACTTATGCCGCCGAACCAGTTTAAATCAAGGACAAAACCGTCTAAAGGAAATCTGTCTTCTCTCAAGCCTTTTTTTAGAATATCAATCTGTTCCCAATTGTCATAGCCGAATTCAGATACCCACATACCGAAGGATTGCCGAGAAGGAACTGGCGGTTTCCCTGTCAGTTCCATAAAGTCCGATCTCAGATCAGGTAAGTCTTGGCCGGTCATAAAGTAAAAACGCAACTGGTCTCCATACATACGTGCTTCCCACCAGTTCTTTTCAAAATCCCACCTTTGCCAGTAGACATTATCCATAAAGAGAGCATAGTTGATATTGTCCGGGCCGACAGCATAATACACCGGGATTTGTACATTACCTACCGCCGCATTCTGGAAACCCTCGAACCCGTTCCCCCAATTATCCTTCCCCTCGCGTACTCCCAACTTAATCCAGTCGCCGTCTGATGAACCTAACTGCTTAAATTTCTGGCCGAGACCGTATATATTCTGTATTTGACCCGGTTCGATATTTATTCCTTTCAACCCTTGAGTCAGATCGACCGGACAAACAGTTGTCAGACGAGCATTTCCCTTTGTTTTATCAATCAGTTTGACACACAGATTGCTCTTGTCAATCTCAAGACGCATCTCACTGGTTTCTATAACGTTGTCATTATGAGATACATTTGCGGCACCTTTGTAGTCAGTTTTCAGCACCATTGGAGAAGTATAAAGCGACTCATCAGTTGACGGGCCATCTCCTATAGCTGAGAGTTCAAAATGAGCTAAGTCATCATCAAGTATCTCTATAACCAAATACTCTGAGCCTGCTTTAAACTTCGCTCGGAAGACTTCTGCATGCGCCAGCGACTGTATGGCAAATAAACTTGACAGCTCTGCAAGCAAAATAATAACTGACAATTTTTTCATCCTATTGATAGAAATCATTTTTTACCCATTTTAAATTAAAGTTGTTTTCAAGAGGCTAATGCCGAGTTGACCGGAATTTTCCTGGTATAATGGCCGCTTGCGGTTGGTTATTGCGGGAAAATTTCGAGTCCAACGTTTGGTTCCGAAGGCGCGCAGCGCCGCAGGAATCAAATGTTGGGCCGGTACGGTCAACTCGGCATTCCAAAGGCGTGGCCCGAAGGGGCGCGCCTTTGGAACGGTGAAGCTCACGGGCCGCAAGGGTTTCCAGAGAAGGCAGCAGAAAGCACCATTTTTAAAAGTCGCTACAGACTTTGGAAAAGCCGCCCCTTGCGGTCCAGTGGAGCGCTGGGTTAGCATTTTAGCTCTCAGTCTGAGTACCTCACAAGCTCAATCTTAGTTTTTGCCCAAGATAAATATTTCGCTACTATTTTAAATTCTCCTCTAAGCCCTGTTGACATCTCTAATAGATCTTGGAATGTCATTTTTTTAAATTCGAGATATCGTTGAATATGAAGATTTAAATAATTGTGTGCAGCTTTGAACATAAGGATAAATTGAAATTTATAAAAGAAGATCACCAAAATGATCGTTAAACTCCAAAGTGTGGTTAAAAATATTTGAGGGTTATTAAATTTTTCGTATAAAAGCATAGAGAGTATGAGCCCTGCCATCAATACGATTAATATTAAACCTTCTGCATTCCCGGCTGCTTTGCTTGATGACTTTTGCTTATTTATCTCCTGAAATATCCCTTGAAATAATGACAACACATGTCTTGAAATTCCATCGGTTATATTTAAATCTTCGTCAGAAGATGGTGTTGATGTATTTATTAGTTCTGGATTTGACTCTTTTATAAAATTAGCTGATGGCGTTATGATATTAGAACTTGGTGATGATTTTGGTATAGCCCTTTCAGGCAATTCGGAAGGGACCGCGCACAAACGGCACTTAACATACTTTTGGACTTCTTTGTATTTGCCTCTGATGAAATATAGATGTGATGCTTTAAGGACTCTAAAAGTATCTGCAATAACTCTTTCACCACAGGCCGGGCAATCAATCGCTACTGAACCAATAGGTTCTTCTTTAATTCTAGTACCCCATACTAAAACAAAACCTGCCATTTGACGGTTTCCTTTTTTTTATGAATGCTAACATCGGAATTCACCTGCCGGTGCACGCGCCGTTTTCGGCGCGGGTAACGGTCAGGTGAAATGACTGGTTATACATTTATATATTAAAATTTTTAAAATTACCCCAAATTTTATTTATACTCAAAGACTTTTCATTTAAATTTAAGACGTAATCTTTATCGAGTTTTTCTTGTTTATTGCATTCTGCTAAAACAACTGACAAAAGCAGGCCGAACACAAGACTATCAGGAATCCTAAATTTATCTTCAAAATCACCTATGTGAGTATAAGGAACGAAATCTATCCGTTGATCGATTTCGCATTGATGTATTAAAGAACACCGAATGATATGATAAAGTATGTTTTCAATGTCTGTATGTCCTTCGGAATCTGCTTTTATATCTGGGATATTATGACATTTTATAGAGATTCCACTGGCTGTTATTCCCGGAAATCCATATGTTGTAATAATACGCATATTATTTTTCAAAAATTTTTTATATCTTTTATTATTTTCTTTGATTTCGGGATATTGCGTTGAGGCTGTCGCGTCTACAGCAGAGCAAACAAGAGCTAAAGCGACATCATATCTATTTTTGTTTAAATTATCTATTGCTGATGAAATAAATGTTCCAATACTCATTTTTTATTTAATTTTTATGTATAACGACTGAACTCACTGGTTTTTATGGAGCGCAGCGGAATAAAAATCCAGTGCAGTGATTTGTTATGTGTTCTTTTTTTATTCAGCAGTATTCGAATCAATACTAAACTGCTAATGCATTAACCAATTTATCGAAATAAGATACCAAAACACTCTTTATTTCATTTACGCAATTAAGATACCTTTTCAAAGTTTCTTCATCCTGTCCATCCGGCCATGGATTTGTAACGTCTCCACTAAGCCCAAAAAACTCTTTGAATAAATAAACTCTCTCGTTTCTTTGAGGAAATTTCAACTCAAGCATTTTGAGAACATCTTGCGACATTACTATAATCAAATCTGCGTTTTCAAATATATCCTTTGTGATTTGTCTACACTTATGATTAGACAGTAAATCTTTACCATATACTGACTTGATGGCATATTTAGCTCCATATGAAACTTTCAAATCAGAACTGTCACTCACTGCCATAGCTTTAATTTCTAATTTAAGGTTAAGCCCTTTTTCATTAAGAAGTTGTTCTGTAATTACCTTAGCAATTGGATCTCTACAAGTTCCACCAGTGCTTAGGTAAACAAGAACTTTTGATTTTTTAATTTTTCTTATTAATCTCGATATACCACCCCATAACAAAAGAAAACATGTTGGAATCAAAAGCAGACTAATCTTTGTCAACCAATTAATGTTTTGGAATTTAGGAGACAGCTCAAGATATAAGATTCCTAATACCCAAATCAAAGCAGCAGCTATAAGCTTGCTAAATACTGGATCTTTCCAAATTTTCTTTATCACATTGTTCTCTCTTACACATAACGCATGGTTCAGGGGTTGCAGGAGCGCAGCGGATGCAATCCCCTGCAACCAAATGTTGTGTTTTGTTTCATAGTGATTGCTTTAAAAAAAATGGGATAAGAGCCCTCATTGCATAATGTGTGTGCGGAAAACCGCTCTCGTTTCTTGTGTTATCCAAACCGTCGTTTAAATAACTATCAGAAAAGAGTATGACATTTTAAGTCTTGCTAAAATTATACAAAATCTAAAGTGTAGAGCAAATATTGAGCTCTTATCCCAAAATGAAATACTTAATAAGTGGTCTTTAATTCTTTTTTTTCTAACATGTTTAGTAGATCAATATTTTTCCAAGTAATGAACCATTCATTATCTTCCATAAAATTTATAATATTTCTTAACTCATTTAAGTCAGGTATACTTTTATTGTTTTCACTGTAAAATCTGGTTAGCAGGTTCTCTTTAAAATCAAAATCAAAATATGGACATGATAAACTATCGAGAAATATATAAACGACCTCTGACTTTCTTCCAATATCAGACAAGTCGTTTAACTTCTGTTCAATATTTGATTCGATATTTTCTTTTAACTCGTTGTATTCTTGATTATCTTTAATATAGAATAAGCAAGACATCAATTCAAAATAATTTAAGGAAAAGCTATTAAAACTAAATAGTTTTTTCATGAATTCATTTGATAAAAGATAATCCTCACCCATTTCGCTTATTGCAAGGATAATATTTATTTTTTCAAGAGGAACCAGATTTTTTCTATGAGTTTTTATTGAAAATTGATTTTGTTTTAATAAATCAATTGTTAATTCAAATATTTTCTGCTTTATTGTAGGCATATACTCAGGAAACTCCTTTTCAAAAAATCGATAGCTTACAACCACAGATTTGCCAAGAGAATACGATGAATTAACCGATGGTTTAACACTATAAAAAAAATATATCGTTTCTAATATAGTAATAAATGCATTTGTATATTTTATACCATATTCTTTTTTATCTTTTATCTGAGCAGGATCAATATCAATCAACCTGATAATTCTATTAGATAAGGACGAAATTATATATCCCGAAACTAAACTATAATCACCCCCGGCTTCTGAACAGATAGATTTAATTGTGTTGATAAAACTGTTTATGAGATTGTTGACTCTGTATACTGGTTCTGGGAAAATCAATTTTATATTATCAATTATTTCTTTTTTTGTGAACTTTTTAAAAAATATGTTGATTTCTGAGTTAATCGCCCGAATTATTCTTGATTGCTTAGTATAAAAAGGTCTACTATGCTTTTCGATTTTATTTTCGTTTATATGAAGATTGTATTTGGATAACTGATCTATTAATTCTTCAACAACTAAAACGGTAGTCTTTTCGTCTACTGAAAAAATAAATGTATCATCAACATATCTCCGAAAAGTATATTCTTTATCAAATTGAATGTTGTGCTTACTCTCTAAGGCAGCTATTGTCTTTATATCTACATCTTGAAATATAATTTCTGCAAATATTCTACTTGTTTCTGGACCTATTATAATACCATTTGTTTCGTTATCATTGCTTCGTTGCATTAATGTATCAAATTTTTGTCCAAATGACGACTTGATATTAATACTGTTTTTAGCAAAATATTTTTATTTTACTGCCCATGAAACAGTGTGTGTATAAATACTATCAAAACACTTTGCAATATCAATCATCCACATTGAAGAGTACTTTTTTTCAAGCTTCAAGTATTTACTAGAATCAAAAAACTTGTGCAATCTGTTAACACCCCGATAAGCAAAATAGGATGAAGGATGCTTTATTGTTTTATCTTCATCTTCAGTATCAATTGAATCTATTTTATATTTTTTTATATTTTCATTTTCATTTTTTACATAAAAAGAGCTGCCAATTTTTTGTGGTGAACGGAGGGATGCTTTACTTCTGGAACAATGAAAACAAATAATGCCACTGTAATTACTGTAAAAATCAATATATTTCCATTGAGAATAAGGATGCATAAGTGATAAAGATCTCAATGAAAAGGCGTCTTTTCTAATTTTGTAAGTTAGAGGTATAGTGCTTTTATCTTCTTGCTCACTGATAACAATGATCTGAAAAAGCTCAATCGGGTGATAGTTACTTTTTTCATATAATATACAATTTTTGTAAAATCCATCGTTTGAAAAAATAAATGGAACCTCAGATGGAATAGTTTCTGACAATAAAATTCTATAGTAATCTTTTTTATTTACTTTATTTTGTTTATTCATAGGCCCAACATTGCATTATTTTAGCTAATCGTTGTTGGGGAAAATGAAAGAATACTTTCCTTTTAAATCCATTACTAAATGAAATTTTTAAAAGTCTACGTCTTTCACTTAATGATAAAATATTGTTAACTTCATTTGAGATTTTATTGTTTCTTGACAATAGGGCTTTTTTCAGAAATATATCTAAATCTTTAATAGATGAAGAGGTTTCGATTGAAACATGATTATAACTATAGAAGATTCCGGCTTTTCTCTTAACTCCAGATTTCCTATCAATTATGCTATAATTTCCTGTGATCAATTTAATTCTGTCTTTAAGTAAATCATAATCTTTGTTTTCGCAAAAAGAAAGAAAAGCGCGAATTATTCTTGTTTTAATTTTTTTAACTTTTTTTGAAGATATGTCAATAAATACGTCCCTGTATTTTTCTCTAATATTTTTTTTGGAAGGATTTTTTATTGTAAATTCATAGCCAAGATATTTAAATTTTTCAAATTCTTTTTCAGCGTCATTTTTATTAACAACTGGAATATTAATAATATCAGTTTTTTTTGAATTGAATTTTAACCCCCTATAAATCTTAGTTTCTAAGTTGTTTATAAATTCTGACTCTTCCTCTAATGCACTTGTAATTATTATTATGTCGTCAACATAGCGAGAGAAAAAAAATATATCATTATGTTTTTGGCAGTAATTATCAAATTTCCGCATTATTAACTCTGATAATGTCGCACTTAACTGTAATCCTCTTGGCAATCCCTTCAAACCAGAACCATCAATATTTTTTAATATAGTTTCAATTACGCGAATAGTAGGTTTAGAAATTGTTATATCATTTTTCATATTTTTTAACATCTCTACAGTATCTATTGACTCGTAAAATGACTTGATATCCAATTTATAAATATTGTAAGAGACACCTTCACGTAAAAAACATATTAAATTATTAACTATACTATCTCGATCCTGTTGTTTTACACTTGTTATTCTTTTAATATTTTCTGAAGCTTTTCTTAATAACAACTCATCCTGTAACAACTTAACTTTGTAAACTGGTTTTCCTTTAAACTGGTTTACTGCAACATCAATACTACTTGTAAAGCCAATTAATGATTTTTCAATGCAACTGTTTACAATCTGAGACTTATAATTTTTATCTATTAAGTCAGGATTTTTAGCAAAATCAGACTTTGTTATTAACGATGAGATTGTTTTATATGTAAAAGACTGATCGAACATACATTATCCTTAAACACAACGACAAGCTAACCGGTTTTCAAAATGCGGAACGAAGTGGAGCATCAAAGTTCATCAACTATTTTATCAATATATAGTAATATTTCTTGAATATTAATTAAGGTAGTATTTTCATCCCCTTCTACTTTTGCAAGGACTTTTGCTTTGATTTTTTTGATTTGATCACGAACCTCAGTTATACTTTTCTGATCTTGGAAAACTTTAAAAAATGTTAACCAATGTTCAGCTGAAATGCCACATATATGTTCCTCTTTTGCCTTATGTAAATAAGAATCCATCAGACCGGTTCGAGCAAAGCGTCCAAAATTACCGCCTCCGTCAGAAACAGGTTTGTCAGATATGGGATCACTTTTTTTGGGATAGGGTGTAATATCTGTGGGAATATTTATGTTTGTGTTTGATTTAGCTTGTCGTAGGTACTGCCAATGATAGTTGCGATATGCAGCTGCATATCGTGAAAATTCCACGTATGGTACGAAAACTTTGGGAGAGCCAGAAATGACGTTATTTAAAGCCCATGGAACAACAACTATTAAATCATGCACCGCACAAGCAGAAGGAGTTACTTGAAAACGGAAACTTGGTTCTGCTTCTTTTGCTAGCAGATACCAACCTTTCAATTCTATACCAAGTATTATTTCAGCGACATCAGATGAGTCCCCAATTTTCTTTAAAAGTACGTCAGGAAACGTTTGAGACTGACGAACGAAAGAGTACATTACATATTCTTCATCCGGGTCCCAAAGAGCCCTCATATTATTCAATGTTTGAACTACCTGAGATTCAATTGTCGCACCGAGAGCACTGTTCAATGTAAAAATATCCGTGGCAGAAATGCCTTCTATATTGGTCTCGGTTCGAAAATATAAAGGAAGACTATAAATCGCCTCTTTAACTCTTTTAAATAATTTATAATGATCCCAATCTGTTGCAGGAACTTCTCTTATTGGTTCAGAAGATGTCATAATTGTCCAACCGTTTAGTAGAAATATCAAAGTAATCACTATTAATCTCTGCTGCGAATGCACGACGACTTAATTTATGGGCAGCTATTGTCGCTGAACAGAGACCGCCGAAAGGCTCCCAAATCACATCATTTTTATCAGATGAAGATTCAATAATCAATTCCAATAATTTCAATGGTTTTTGATTCATATGCAAACATTTACTTTTATTTTTAAGCCTTTCCCCTCCTCTTACCGCAGGCTCTGACCAAACATTCGTAATACCAGCTTTACAATAGAATTTTGCTCTCATATTCTCCCATTGTTTTTTTGTAAGTGGCTTTTTACCATCAACTGAAAAATATGGCCTTCCTTCTGGGATTCCATTTTTATTTGCGTATTTTTGTATCATTTCAAAAGCCTGGGGTGGAGGAAAATACCATAAATGACATTTTGTAAAATATTTCCTCGTAGCAGCATTTTTCACTCCACAAGCTTCATTTGTTTTACAAAAAGGCAAACCTGTTCTTTGCCACTCATGGCGAAGCCAATCCTTAATGGATAGAAATTGATCATTAACAGAGAATTCAACTTTCCTTACATACTGTACGCATACTTCTGTAATAACCGGAAATTTTCTTAAAGTTTTAGTATTTGCGTTCCCGGCTATATGGCCAATACCCTTATTCCAGATGTGACAATTTCGAAATTCCCAACCGTTTTGTTGGATTGAATTATGCACATTTGCCCAACCAAGTTCGGAGTTCCAAAACCATAAAGTAGTATTCGGTTTGGAGTATTTGCTCCATTCGGATAGGTGAGCAGCGTAAAAATCTGCAAGGTTTTCAGGTGTATGTGGGTCTCCTTCATATGAACCAAGACCGTATGGACCATCAGAAATAATGACTGTAGGTGGTAGCCAATGTTTATACATTTTCAATGAATCACCTAAACAAATTGTGGCGCCGTCTCGTATGAATTGGACAACCCGATGAGATGCTAATGGTTCAATTTTATTTCTATTTTGTACTGACTCAAAATCAAGTACTTTGGGATTTTCCAGCATTGCAGTTCTCATATTTTAATATTGCCATAACTTTAAGGTGGATAGCTTTAGCTTCCTATGCTGTGCTTTTTCACGTCGCCCAATGCCGAGTTGACCGGAATTTTCCTGGTATAATGGCCGCTTGCGGTTGATTATTGCGGGAAAATTTCGAGTCCAACGTTTGGTTCCGAAGGCGCGCAGCGCCGCAGGAATCAAATGTTGGGCCGGTACGGTCAACTCGGCATTCCAAAGGCGTGGCCCGAAGGGGCGCGCCTTTGGAACGCCGCAAATCACCGACGCCAAAAAGCAGAGCGACGAAGGAGCGGCGCTTTTTGGCGTCCGAGTGCATTTGCCTTGTTAGCTTTTCAGCATTTACGTTTCATAAACCGTTTAAGGTGGGCATCACGTTTTTCAAACACATCTTCTGAAGCAAATTGCCAGGTAACGCGACCAAGCTCTTGCTCTTCCTCAAACTGAGCGGCCCAACCAAGGTAGGAGTGGTTTCTTGCTTCTTTAGGAATGCTCACCAGAAGCTCCAACTCATACCTTCCTTTTGCAGGTAAAATGACATCGCAAAATCTCGTACGCCCATGTGGATTGAGGGGCACAAGAACAGTGCGTTTTTTGCGCTCCTGCTTCGTAAATGGTGAGCGTATGCGTTGGATACATTCAGCAAGGTGTTCAGGTATTCTCAATTGCACCTTAGCATCTTTGGGCAGACGCATTGTGACTTCTAGACGCATTTTGCGTGCTTTGTCGAAAGCACCGGCCATCAGGAATGGCTGACGTATCATTTTATTGCCTGGTGGTGGTGAGCTAGGTACCACATTAAAGTTACGCCATGTCACATTATTGTTTTCCCGGATAAATGATCGGAAATTGTCCCAATCGAGGAAATCGACAGGTGTAGGACCTGGGTCCTGAGCCTGATCAAGGATCGCAACAAAGCAATAGTGTCCGGGCGCTGGGATATCAGCGTTTGGCCATGTTAGGGCGTCACTCACGGTAAGGATTTCCCCAATCGGTACATTTGACAATGTTACGTTGCCGACTGGTGTCCACAGATCGGGAGTAACCAGTGTTGAAGGCGGTGACCAGAATATACGAGCTGTCGTGTTAGTGCCGTCTCCACCACCACGGTTAAGGCATCGGACATAGATATAATTATCCTGTCCACCTGTAGCCTCATGGCCCAGAGTATTGTCGTTCTCTGTGCCGCTACCGTGACCAAAGGCTGCATTGGGATCACCAACCGTTGCAGGAACGAGTATGACATCAGGGCTAGCCGAAATACTGCTACTATGCGCATCACCATCATCACCGATGTAGTCACGTATATACACATCTGGCCTCAGATTGATCTCGCCATCCTCTATGATAGCTCGTAGGTTTGGCATTACACCAATACGATCAACCGCAGGATCGTTTGATGCTGTGGATGTCGCCGGATTGGTCAGTATTTCCCGCATCTGCATCGGTGAAAAACGTAACCCAAATCCCGCCTCAGCAACGCCCTGAACGGAAAGTGCAGCACCTGCAATGATGGGAGAAGCGCTGGAAGTACCACTGAATGTCCCCGTGTAGACAGTGGTTGAGGTGCCAGTCCAACCATCTCCGGTTGAATTCACATTCTGACCCCAGCCATAGCAATCGATACGTGCACCATGGCTACTGAATCCCATACGTGTATGGGGTGCGGCTGAGGATGCAGCACCGACGATAATTGCACCGGAGTCACGAAAAGAGGCGTCTGAAGGATCAAAAAAGTTATCGCCGGCAGGATTGGTTACAAGATCTAGGTCTTCACCGCCATTTCCACCAGCCTCCACCACGATAATACCCAATGCAGTGGCTAGGCGGATCATCTCAAAGGTGTCATCATGGGCCTCAACAGGAACAAGACGAAATCCGTTGTAATCACTGTGCGCCTCAAGGAGTAAAACTTCACCAAAATCCATGCGGTCACAGGCATCCAGTATGGCATCAGCAATGTCATAATTTGTTGCAGTGCGCCATTGACCGATTACGCTCACTGAATCAAGCTCCGGTGTAATTCCGACACAGCCAACTGTATTGTCCACTGCGGCGACTTCACCCAAAACAGCGGTTCCATGTCCCTCATAACCATTGTTTAATCCGGAGAGAAGGGTAATGCTGTGTGCTGTAAGATCTTCATGGTTGAGTGTCCATCCCCATTCAATATCGACAAAGCTCTGATTGGCACCATCGCCACCAGGAATGGTCCAGGCAAATTCCGCATCGATACCATCGGGTGCAGGATCAAGATACCCCTGATTGGGTGAACGGGGATCATCAGCTGGAGTTACCACCGGTGGTGCTTGTGGTTCAGGGGCTACCCAAGCTGTGTGAATTGTCGCCCACACCATAAGCGACTCCAGCACTTTATCAACATCATACTCATTCGGGCATACGACCTCCAAGTACTTCAGGATTGGTCCAGGCTGATAGTTTGGATCAAGTTCTCGCGCCTTGGCGATTAGCTCTCTAATTTCACCTGATTTTTTGGCTCGCCAACGTGTCCGCACTTTCAACTCTGGAAAATCCTTGATGAGCCTTGACCATGGGCCTAGTTTGTCGCTCATCATCAACTTGACAATCTGTTTCGGATCCTCGCTTTTAATTCGTTCGCTAACTTGTAGAATTATGCGGTGGGGTACAACTTCATTGTGTTCATGAGAATTGTTATCAGTCATGGCCATTCTCCTTGGTTGATACGTTAAAGAAAACACACATAGGTAATTTCCAGTTGATACTAATGTGTGTTTTTAGAACTTAATTTTACAGCTAATGCCGAGTTGACCGGAATTTTCCTGGTATAATGGCCGCTTGCGGTTGATTATTGCGGGAAAATTTCGAGTCCAACGTTTGGTTCCGAAGGCGCGCAGCGCCGCAGGAATCAAATGTTGGGCCGGTACGGTCAACTCGGCATTCCAAAGGCGTGGCCCGAAGGGGCGCGCCTTTGGAACAACAAGCTCACCCGCCCGCCGCCGCATCGCCGCGATGACTGAAGCGGGCCGGGAGCCTGAATTAACTTCAAAAAAACGCGCGTGCTTGCGGGTCGGGTGCAGCGGCTGGTTATACACAAAACTTTAAACTATGCCTGATCCTGTGGATCATCTTATAATGACTCTCTCTAGTTCCACGCTAACAATTTCCGATTTTGTATCGGCTACTACTGGGTCGTTAATAGTAAATGCCTGTATGCTATAGAGTCCTGGGGTTAGGTAGTGTTCGTATCGACCAGAGTCATAGTCAAATCGACCGTTCTGGTTTGTTTTCAATTGAACCACTTTGTGTCGGCCTTTTTCATGAGCAATTTCCAGTGTAATCTGAACATCGCCCAGTTCTGGCTCGACCGCACCTTGAACGCGGAGAATGCCGACTTTCGCCACTTCGCGATCAATTTTCAGTGCAATATCTACCTTTCTACGGGCACGGGCATTTATTGATATGCCACCGGTTGACGCAAGGTGCTCTGCTTGGCCGTGGACATTCTTACCCTTGCCGTACCATGTATAGGTTGCGCCTTCCAATTTGAATTTAAGTTCATTGGGTATTCTTTTGTTATCATCCTTGTTTTTAAAGTAACGGGTGAGTGGTCTTTCTCGACCTTTATCGGTGAATAATGCCAGTTGCATTTTTTTAGTGCCGAGCGGAGGTAACCACACCCAACCGTGTTCAACGGTAACTTCCCAGCCGGCGGGAATCCCCTGAGGATGCATTTGTATATGGGTCCATTCATTTTTTGGATTCTGCAAATTCACTTCGAGCAGGATTGGCTCATGAGGACTGGCACCTGACGTGTCAAAATTAAAAACGTTTTCCTGGGCACTATTATCATTAACATCCGTTTCGCCCAGTTGCGTTTCGACAGCAACTTTGAGACAGGTATGTTCTCCTTCAGCAGGAGTCCATGGGGTATAGATAGCTTCAGAACTGCCGGGAGCAATGCTTGGAATGGTCTTTACAGTCATGGGTACCCATGTACCACTGTCGCCAACCGCAGGAGGACTATTCACATAAAATGTTACCTGTACATCCGTCGCTTCAACTACACCAAAATTATGTACACGCGTGTATAACCGATTGCTATGGTTAACCCAAGGTCGGTCACCATTACCTAACGGATTACCGGTTGCTGGTTCCAGTGCAGTTTCATAGGTACCCCAACCGTTGGCCTCACTGTCAACCCAAATATCATTGGTTTGATAGGATGAATCCCACGGGCGTACGCGAAGGTTTAACAGACCACTTGGGTCTGCCGTGGCAACTTCAACCCATTTGACACGCACTTGATAGGTGAGCGGGCGGTCGTTGGTTTTTGATTCGACGCGAATGGTTAGCCTCCGGGCTGCATCCACAACTTCTTCACCGGCCTGCATGAGTTCGGGTGACAGTAATGTTATATAGCGAAAGTTTTGATTGAGCTGGCTATCGTCATCAACGACTTTTGTTACTATCACACCACCTTTATGTGCGGGTGCTGCCGCTGGGAAATCAATATTAGTATCAAATAATATCTGTGTTGGATCGGCTGATGATGCGGCTGCCGCAGGTGCAAGTACTGCCAGGCTATCGCTGGTTGTATCCAGGTCTGCGGGTAATGCATCCGGTTCCTGTCGAACCTCGACGTAGTAAGTCAGACCTGGAAAGATGTCTATCTTGATGATGTGATAGGTGGTTGCCAGAGTATCTTTCGATGCATCATGTGCACGTAAGGTATATACTTGGTCATGATGGGGTGTGCTGGTCCAGTCTAAGAATTGAACGTTGGGATTATCATACCAGTCAAGGCGGTCAAGCATGTTATAACCGGAGAATAGTGGCATGTGGTTATGATTACCCATCATGTCCCAGCGAGAACCATCGGAGATATAACCGGTTCTGCCATAAAGATCGGGTGATGCGATAGCGTGTGAAAGTTCATGGATTCGGCGTCCCCAATGTGCATTGTATGCGATGACCCAAAGGTAGGTGCTGGGTGCAAGGGTAACGGTATGACCATCGCTATCGGTGACTTCGTCCCAAGTGCCTGATGCCTGACCGCGCAGCCAGTCTGTTGCCATGCAAAGCATAATGCCTTTGTAGTCTGCCAGATTCCTTCCTCCATCTTGTGCTGCTTTTAATGCATCGTGATAAAGTTCGACACCCCGTTGCATCAGATTCTGGCCGTTTTGTGCAGTTTCCAGTGCTGCATTAGCTGCATCGATTTCTTCTTCAGTGGCATCAGCTGGCAAGTTATCAATGTCATCCTGTGCTGCAACGATGTCGGCGTTGCGCCAGAAATAAAAATCATCATCTTCAGGTAATGCCAGCCAATCGGTATAGTCAAAATCAAAATCGGTGCATCCATAGGACATTTGCCGAAAACCAGGATTAACGAGGTTTTCAAAGGTGTCAATTTGTCTTTGCCTTTCATCTGCGGCTGTTTCTCCGCCATCGGTTGGATTTTTATCACTGGGATAACACATGACGATTAACACACGTTGATTTTCACCAACGCTGTCCAGTCCGGCACCTCCTTCAGCGCTACCGGAAAAAGTTGTCGGTGCACCGAGATGTCCTACGGTTCCTTCATCGGGTTGAGTGTCCGCAGTGAATACATCGTTGAGTTCAATAGTTTTCCCGGCAATAGAGATAACCAGTGGATTTAGAGAGCCGGGTTCAGCTGGAATTCTTATCTTAATTTTTTGAGGATTGACACTCAATACGACAGCTTCGCGTCCACCAATGGAAACCATAACATTCTTATAGATATCTCCAAAATTATCTCCGTAAATATCAACAAATGTGCCTGGAAGCACGATGCTCGGGATTACTTCGCTAACGCGTGGGTCGGTAAGGAGTGGACCTGCATCAATGAGGATATTAAGATAGACTTCATATTGACCAGGTTCCAGACGAATTGGTTTTGTGCAATGCAACTGTTCCATGTCTGGTCCGTAAATTACCACATAGACTTCTGGTTGCTCTTCAAAAGGTTCTTTAAAGTCATGCTCAAAAAAAGAAATCTCAAAATCTCCTTGTTCATTGGTCTTGTCACTCCCAAGACAATCATCAAAGATAATATCTTTGTCATAAGCACGAATCTGTAGCCCAAGTAGAGGGCGATTTGATTTTATATCTATTAAACGTCCTTTAATTTCGTACACCTTAGAATTTTTCATACCGACATCCTCCCGAATTAAAAAAGTTGTGAAATTAAGCAAGATTTCTTGCGCCTAATTGCCGAGTTGAACGGAATTTTTCAGGTATAATGCCGAGTTGACCGTAATTTTCCTGGTATAATGGCCGCTTGCGGTTGATTATACCAGGAAAATTTCGAGTCCAACGTTTGGTTCCGAAGGCGCGCAGCGCCGCAGGAATCAAATGTTGGGCCGGTACGGTCAACTCGGCATTCCAAAGGCGTGGCCCGAAGGGGCGCGCCTTTGGAACATAAAGCTCACCCGCCCGCCGTCGCATCGCCGAGATGACCGTTACGGCACGGGAGCCTGAATTAAATTCCGAATTCCGCCGCTGTTTGCGGGTCGTGTGCAGCGACTGGTTATTGAAACGAAATCTGAAGCTCAGATATCTGTGCCGAAGCCGCACCACAACCCGGACAGGCGAAAAAAAACTCAATTTACACTTGCATGGTTGGCTAGATCAATCGAGAAACTTACATCCCCCTTATAGACCGCGACGTCTGCGTTACATTTGTTGTTGCCGCGATTGTTATTGTCTATAAACATTTTAAAACTGCAATGGCGCAGAAAATGTCCCGGATAATTTACCGACTCGAAGGAAAACCCCTGGCCGTTGACACCGGGCCGAATGTTAAACGAGGCGTCTTTGCGATACAGATCCTCGTTTTTCCGCTCATTGAGTTTGATCATGAAGTTCTGGTGGCGCAGGAAATAGCCCGGATAATTCACCGACTCGAAAGAGACGCTGTCTCCGCCAGCAAGGCCGGGGCGAATAATGAAAGACGAATCTTTACGGTCGAGTTCACTGCTCACTTCGGTCAATTCGCCCAAGTAATTACGATGACGCACGTATCTTTTGGGATAATTCGTTGAACGTAACGATACAACAGAATAATTGGCGAGATCAACAAAGAAACTCACATCTCCCTTATAGACCGCAACGTCTGCGTTACATTTATTGTTGCCGCGCTTGTTATTGTCTATAAACATTTTAAAACTGCAATGGCGCAGAAAGTGCCCCGGATAATTTACCGACTCGAAGGAAAACCCTTGGCCGTTGACACCAGGCCGAACGTTAAACGAGACGTCTTTGCGATACAGATCCTTGTTTTTCCGCTCATTGAGTTTGATCATGAAGTTCTGGTGGCGCAGAAAATAGCCCGGATAATTCACCGACTCGAAAGAGACGCTGTCTCCGCCAGCAAGGCCGGGGCGAATAATGAAAGACGAATCCTTGCGGTCGAGTTCACTGCTCACTTCGGTCAATTCGCCCAAGTAATTGCGATGACGCACGTATCTCTTGGGATAATTCGTTGAACGTAGCGATACAACAATGCCCGGTTTTATTTCTTTGATTTCCGTACTGCCAGCGAAGGACGTACCAACGAAAACGATTACAGCCAAAACCGCGAGACTCAATTCTACAAATTTCATACACAGCCTCCTTACTTAAAATTATTGCTACAAGTACCGTTAAAAGTCGCTCATGCGCCTTATGTGTACATTCATCACTTCCTTTCTTTGTTACAGGAACATAATGCCGAGTTGACCGGAATTTTCCTGGTATAATGGCCGCTTGCGGTTGATTATTGCGGGAAAATTTCGAGTCCAACGTTTGGTTCCGAAGGCGCGCAGCGCCGCAGGAATCAAATGTTGGGCCGGTACGGTCAACTCGGCATTCCAAAGGCGTGGCCCGAAGGGGCGCGCCTTTGGAACCATTGATTATCAGAGAATCAGTCCTGATAGTCACCGAAAACTGATATTCTCAGGGAAAAATACCTGACAAGCTACTTATCAGTATATTTTCTCAGATAACTTGAATTCTCTATTATTATCGGATAATATATTCCCGAATAATCTATTATCAAAGCAACCTCTTTTGTCTTTAAACACATCTTTCAGATATGTCAAGAGAAAACTCAAGGGAAAGAAGAATAATGGATGAAGTGCATGAAACCATGCGGCTTCAGCATTATTCCATACATACGGAGCGGTCGTATTGCGGCTGGATCACACGGTTTATCATGTTCCACAACATGCGCTCGCGGGGCGATCTGAGCAATGGAGAGCAGAAAATCGAAGCCTTTCTCACCCATCTTGCCGTACATGAACATGTTTCTCCGTCAACGCAGAATCAGGCCATGAACGCGCTGGTCTTTTTCTACAGAAAGGTACTTCAGCAGCAGCTTGACCGGAAGATCGACGCCGTCCGGGCAAGACCGAAAAAAAACATCCCCGTGGTGATGAGCCGCAAAGAGGTCGGCCGTGTACTTGCTTTGATGCGGGGAGTGCCGCAACTCGTGGTCAAGCTGCTGTACGGAAGCGGCCTGCGGATCAGCGAGGCGCTCCGGCTGCGGGTGCATGATATTGATTTCGATCTCAAGGAGATCACCGTCCGGTCAGGCAAGGGGGATAAGGACCGGGCAACCACTTTTCCCGAGTCTGCGGCACTGTTTCTGCAGCATCATCTCGCAGGGGTAAAGCTGCTCCACGGGCGGGATCTGGCGCAGGGGTATGGTGAAGTCTACCTGCCGTATGCGCTGGAGCGCAAATATCCCGGAGCGGCAAAGGAATGGCACTGGCAGTATGTGTTTCCGGCGGCAAAGATATCAACGGATCCGAGGACGGGAGTCATCCGCAGGCATCATCTTGATCCCTCCTCCGTCAACAAGGCAATAAAAACAGCTGTAAAAAAGGCCGGGGTGGATAAAAAAGTCAGCGCGCATACCTTCCGGCACAGTTTTGCCACCCATCTTCTCCAGCGGGGAACAGATATCCGGACAGTACAGGCCCTGCTCGGTCATCAGGACGTGGCCACCACCATGATCTACACCCATGTTCTGCAGCAGGGAGGCCACGGCGTGAAAAGCCCGCTGGATGACCTCGATCTTTTTGATGTCTGAACACTCTATTTTCAAGTCCGTTCCGGTGTAGTCTCCAACTCTATAACGTTGCATTAGCGACAGATGTAAAATTTTCACCATTCTTTCAGCCATCCCCGAAAGGGGCATTAATTTTTCACCACCCGATTCAGCGCATCAATCAGGGCAAAGGGCGGGCGGGCGGAGAAAACCCCGGTTCCCGGTTCATGATCAGGGTGCATTCCTCGGAGGAAAAGATAGAGGACGCCGCCGAAGTGTTCAGCGTAGTCATAATTCCTGATGCGCTGCTGCAGAAAGCGGTGCAGAGCCAGGGTGTAGATGAGGTACTGCAGGTCGTAGCGGTGTTCAAGCATGGCTGCCCGGAGCTGATCCTGTTGGTACGCCTCAGGGCGGCTGCCGAGATAATTGGATTTGTAATCCGCCAGATAATAACGGCCGTTGCAGCGGAAAACCAGATCGATAAAGCCGACCATCAGTCCTTCCAGCACCCCGGATTGCTCCGGCAGGGGGGCGTAGGAAAATCCCCGCATCACCCGATTGAATTTCCCCGCCTGCATTGAAACAAGGGGAAAATAAAACGCCATTTCATTGACCCGCGCTGTATCTTCCAGCTCGGACAGGGAAAACACCTGTCCCTCTCCCACCTGCAGCCCGGTATGGAGCACCGCCTGCATCCAGCTGCTCACCACCGGCTGCCAGGTTGCCGCAAAACCGGCCCGTGCCAGCTGGGCACTGATCACCGCCTCATGGCCGTTCGGGTCATGAAAGCTGATATGCTCCAGAATGGCATGAAGACAGGTTCCGGCAGCAGCTCCCTTGGGAAAGCTGAACGCATCAGGCTCGGGCATTTCCGGTTCTTCGACCGTGTCTCTGCCCGCTTCTTCGTCGTAATCAGGCCGCTCCGGCTGCAGCCCGGTATCGGAGCGGTGCAGAGCCGTCAGGCCGGAATAGCTGAACAGCTGCCAGCGGCTGTCGATCCGACCTGTGAAGGGCTTGGCGCTCAGGGAAACACCAGCAGCAGCCCTGCTCAAATCAGGCCGGACAAAACGCTCAGGAAACGGCTTCACTGCCATCTCTTCAGCTCCGTTGCCAGCTTGCCGCAGATCAGCAGCAAGCTGTTCCGGAGACGACATACCCCCGTGCAGCAGATAGCAGAGCGCACTTTCCTCCATTTTGTTTATTCTGCCCCAGCAGAAAAAGCAGCAGTATCTGGCTCTGGTCAGGGCAACATAGAGCAGACGCAGGTCTTCGGCCAGCCGCTCCTTTTCCGCCAGCCGGAAATGCTCATCACTCTCTTCCCTGCCTGTTCTGAAATCGATACAGAGGCGGTCCGGCTGTTCCGGCCGATGAAAGGCCAGCGGACGGTCCGGTGAACAGGGCCGAGCTGCCCAGAGAAAGGGGAGAAAGACCACCGGATACTCCATGCCTTTGGACTTGTGAATCGTGACGATCTGCACCAGATCTTCGTCGCTCTCCAGCCTGAGCTGCTGGTTTTCCGCGTTCTTTTCCGGCGAATGGATCTGGTCGCTGAACCGGCGCAGCAGCGCATCCGCCCCCTTACGCTGGCGGGACTCCTCCTGCAGCAGCTCGGCCAGATGGAGAAAATTGGTCAGCATCCGCTCCCCTCCGGGAAGAGCGCAGAGGCGGCTTACGGTCTGCTGGTCCTTGAGCAGTTTCTGCAGCATGGGAATCACGCCCTGGATGTGCCAGATTCTCTGGTAATCGGCCATCTGCTGCATCACCTCTTCCCATGCCTGTTCATCAAGGCGGAGATGCTCTATTTTTTCTGCTGTGTAACCAAACAGATCCGTGGATAGGGCAGTGCGGATCAGGGCACTGTCAGACAGGTCATTGAGCGCGGTCATGAGCGTGAGCAGCTGTCTGGCCTCTTTACCGGCAAACACGGAGTCCTGACTGAATGCGACACTGGTGATGGAAAGGACGCTCAGCTCTTTGCGGATCAGATCAGCCTCGGCATGGGTGCGGACCAGCACGGCGATATAGCCTGCACACAGAGGCTGGTCCCCGATGTGTGCCCTGCCCGACTGCCCGGCAGCCAGCAGGTCAGCGATCTCATGGGCGCAGAAACGGGCTGCCAGCTCTTCGGCAGTGCCCTTGGCCAAGGGTTTGCCTTTGTTGTCATCAGGGAGCAGCAGGCAGGTCAGGGCGGCAGGCGGTTTATCCTGCAGCAGCGGGGTACTGTCTGCCAGACCGGCTGCTTGAACTACCGGGAAGTCAATTTCATCTTTGCTGAAAAGAAACGGGGCTGCATGGCTGAAGATTCGGTTGACCGCCTTGACCATCGCAGCAGCGGACCGGTAATTGGTGGTCATGGTCAGCCGGTTTTCCGGCAGAGTGTCCTGGCGGGCCTGAATATAAGTAAAAATATCTGCCCCGCGAAAACTGTAGATAGCCTGCTTGGGGTCACCGATCAGAAAAAGGCCCGGTCTTTCGTTCAGATCCGACCTCTCTTTCCCTTCCTGCATTGTCTTATGTGTCTTATGCACAGCAGCAAAAATACGGTACTGGAGCGGATCCGTGTCCTGAAACTCATCCACCAGGATAACCGGAAAGCGTCTGCCGATCCGCCGGGCCAGCCGCTTCCCCCCCTCCCCTTGCAAGGCCGCTTCCAGCCGGGTCAGCAGATCATCAAAAGAGAGCTGATCCTGTTCCTGCTTGCGCCGGACAAGTTCGCTCTGCAGATAGCTCCGGGCTGTGAGGAGGACCAGAACCCGGCGGTCCTGATTAAGCTGTTGATGGGCTTGGTGAAAAGCCTCGAACAGGGCAAAGAAAGGATGGTCGGGCGGCTCCTCCTTACTCTTCTTCTTTAAACAAGACCACACCTTGACAGCGGTGAACAGATCCAGTTCCTTGGCTGCCGACCAAGGCATATGCTCAGCAGCAAGAAAGTTTTCAAGGGTGTCTATGGCTGTGTCAAGGCGGGTTAGACCGTATCCTGTGCTGTTATTTCGCGAAAGCCGTTTGTTTTCCCGCAGCAGCGCGGTAATTTCCTCTCCATGCTGCTGCCACCGGGAGCGCACCTCGGCAAACAGGGCAGCAGCCTCCTGGGTCTGCCGAACAACCTCTGCCTCACTGACCGCCGGGATACATTCCACATCCTTACGGCCCAAATGGCCGCCCAGACCGGCAAGCAGGCTTTCCGGCGTTTCCCAGAGCGAGGCAACCCAGGCTGCTTCTTCTTCAGAGGCAGGATAAAAGCGGAGGCGCCAGAAATCCTCAATAATCCGTCTGCGCAGGACCTGTTCTGTTTCCAGAAACTCCATTGCAAACGGCGCACCGGATTCAAAGGCGTGCTCCTGCAGCATCAGCCGGCAGAAGCCGTGGATGGTATAAATCGCAGCCTCATCCATGCGGGTCAGCGCATCGCCGAGCAGGACAGCCGCCCGGTCCGGCCCAACCGCCTCAACGGAACGATCAAGCAGTTCCCGGAGCAGCGGATCATCCGGCCCCTGCCCTTCCAGAACATCCAGGGCATCCCGGATGCGCTGCCGTATTCTGCCCCGCAATTCCTCGGTGGCTGCCCGGGTAAAGGTGACCACCAGAATCTCATCAACGCTCAGTCCCTTTTCCAGAAGCAGGCGGAGAAACAGGAGGGCAATGGTATAGGTCTTGCCGGTCCCGGCACTGGCCTCAATCAGAATCTGACCGTGCAGGTTCAGAGTCAGAGGGTTCAGAGGATGCATGACGGCACAATGGCCCGGTCAAGCTCTACCTGCCGGACCGGACAAAAGGGTAAAAAGAATTGTTCGGCCGAAAACAACACAAGCCGTTGTGTGGATAAAAAACAGGAAAGGTGAGACGGATTGATACCTTACAGCAGCCCGTCTGCGGTTGAATCATTCTCTGAAGACGCTTCGTCAGTTTTTTCAACCGTCGGAGAAATTTCAGGAGTGAGTGTGCTGTCAGGTGCACGGAATGCTCTGGGCAGCTTGGAATCCGGCAGAACATGTTCCCTGATCTTTTCGATCTCATCCGGCAGATCAGGGTCACCCTGACAGGTTGCACACTCTTTTACATGGTTATCAATAAACTGCATCATACGGGCCGGAGCCATGGTCTCCTGCTTAACATGCGTATACCAGTCCTTGGCGAGGCGGATCAATTGCTTGCACTGCATGGAAAGAATTAGGAAATAATAAGAGTTATTCGTCAGTTAACAGCGAAAGTTAATCCAGTATGCAATCCGTCCACATATCTGTCGGATACATTTTCCGGACTGACAAAAGAACAATTATTATAATAATAAGTTGTTTTTCAGGTCAATAGTTATTATATTATTTTTTTCAATTCCTGAAAATCTACGGAAGTGGAAAGGGCACTGGTGGCCCTCCCGGACTTCAAATCCGGTGTGCCGGGTGAACAGTCCGGCAGGTGGGTTCGATTCCCATGCACTTCCGCCATTTTTCCCTGCGCAACTCACCTGTTGCGTTTCAGCAGGAGATACAGACGGTGCAGATGATGTTCCACCGGAACAATACGGGGAAAGAGAATTCTACCCAGGGAATGGGAGAGCAGCAGAACCAGCAGTCCCCTGAGCCGGGCTCCGCCACCGAAATTGCCTAATGGGATAATCTTGGCACGCAGGGTTATGGCAAGCATCCTGCCGATCTCTCCTTCTCCCAGATCGTAATACCTGCCGGTGACATACTGCTTTTTCTGCTCTTTCATGGCAGTCCTCCTATGACCGCAGATGATTTTTGATCAGGCGCAGATAAAATTCGGTACGCAGCAGAGGGCGCCAGCGCAGTTTGGCGGGTGAGCATTTCCACAGTTCCTTTTCGACCGCTCCTTTTTTCGCTGTGTGCTGGCCGTGAAAATCATCCAGATGATGCCGCTGACGGATTTCCTCGATTTCCCTGGTCCGGGGAAAGGCCATTCTGCTGACCAGCAGATAGTTCAACCAGGGCCTGAGATCAGCAACAGCATAGCCGAGCACAGTAGCCGCAGCAGCATACCGTTCTGCCCCGGCCAGAATTCCTTCCTGCAGGGGCCGGAAAAAACTGTCCTGTTCCTTTTCTGCCTGGCCCACTGCGTCATCCTCATGCCGGAACACCAGTTCATAGCCGTCTTCGCTCAGGCGATAGCCATTCAGGGTGGGATGCGGTGCCCGGCAGGCTTCTTCAAACAGATCCCGATTATAAAGTATGGTTGAAGCGGCCAGATCAAAACGGTCGCGGTCGTAGATAATCCCGGTGATGGAATTGGACGGCGTTGCGGGATAACGGATGCCCCGGGTCGCGCCGAAGAGCAGGCCGTGGCAGCGCGGGGCATCTGCACGGTGGGCAATGGCCCGATAGAGAAAACGCTGGATCGTGCCCAGCCAGCCGATGTCCACCAGTGCCGCATCCGGCTGCGCAAAAAATCCCTGTTCTTCCAGATAACACTGCAGGGCCTGATAAGCAGGCAGGGTCTGTCTTTTCACTTCCTCCTGAAACGCCGCATCCTCCAGCATTTCATTGAAGCGGAGGCGGTTTTCCGGCGCAAAGCCCTCATGAGCCGGAGAAAGCACGGTGTCCCGGTCAAGTTTATGTTTCGCCAGAACAAAGGCAAAAGGGTCCGCGTCCAGTCCGAAAACCCGGCAGACATCCCGGAAATCTCTGTTGCCCTGGGGCAGAAAGACAATGTCCGCATGTTCTCTGTCCAGTCCGGTATGGCCGCAGCTCGCCGGAGCAAGGGCCATCCGGCTGACATAGAGATAGGAGGTGGTCGGCAGGCCGTCAACCCCGGCATAGAGTTCAGGGATCATTCTGTTCCAGATCCGCTCAAACAGCCATCCTTCACGGGAAAAGAAATACAGCCGCTGTATTCCCGCCTGCAGACAATATTCCGCAATCCCCTGGATAAAAGCGGACAAAATTGGGGACAGCAGGTTGAACCCCTTGACGTACAAAGGGTGCTGCGGCGTGTTTTCCTCTTCCAGAGGCAGCATGACCTGCTGGAGGGACCGGCCGCGATAAAAGGGCTGGCCCAAGGCATAATTATAATACCGCTTGGCCAGAGACTTACGCATTTTTTCCAGGCCGTCACGAAGGACAAGGGAACGGATGCCCTGTTCAACGGGCCGGAGCCCATCGGAAATCGGATTATCCCCCACATGCAGCCAGCGCTCATACTGCAGCGCAAACTGCTCCTGCAACATGGGAAAGGCCCGGCCTGATGCCTTGGCCAGAAAGCTGTCTGCCGAGGAAATCACCGCATCCACCTGATCAAGGAATCCGGCATGATCGACCAGGCGCTCCAGATGGACGGCAGGCAAGTAGACATCTGAGACAACCAGAATTTTCTTTCCCTCTGCTTTCAGCTCCCGGAGCCAAGCCACCAAGTCACCGCGCGGGACAAGAACCGAGTTCTCCACCCCCAGTTCATAGTCCGTGACCTCCTGCAGCAGCCGGTCATGCCGGTCGTCCTCCTGTTCCCCAAAAACTGCCTCAATGACCCGGCTCATGTAGTCAGGATAACAGGCCTCAAAGTCGTCAAACCGCTGGCCTGTTGCCTGACGCTGCTCCTTCTCAAAGGTATCGCGCAGCTTCTGCACCTGCTGCCAGCTGATCTTACGACCGTGTGAAGCCGCCCTGTTGCTGATATAGCGGGCCACAGCAGGCTTGACCAGATCCGGATCATGGATACGGCGGATCAGCAGGGTATCAAACAGGTCAAAAGAAACGGTGTCAAACCGGCTGCTGATCTTCCGGCCTTCAGCGATCAGTCGCTTAAGGGAATAAAACTGCCGTACCTTCATGACATGCCTGATGTACTCTGTGTTCTATACTGGTGCTCCGGCAGCTTCTGTAACAGCACGGAAATCCTCCTTCCTTACCGTCAGCATTTCAGAATCAGTTACTGCAGTGGCCGTAGTGTGTTCAGGCAAATCATCCATGCCAAATACATCAGCCACGCCCAGCCTTTTTTCCTGACCGTCAGAACCGGTCAGGGCGACCACCCCTTCTGTGATGACAGAGATTCTCTCCTTGTCCTCCTCCTGAGAGAGAATCATCTCTCCAGCCCTGTACCTCTGCCATTCCGCCTTTTCAGCCAGCTGATCCATCTGTTCATCTGCAAGCCCTGTGAATGCACCGCAGTTGTGCAGAACAGTCAACGGCGAATGCAGCTCTTCGTCCGAAGCCTTGGGCAGAAATACTTCACGCTGCGGTGTTGCCATTTCAATTCCCGCCTGTTCCAGGTGCCGCCAGATACGCCGCCATGCCGCCTGCCACAAAGCAGCCCGCCGCGCATAATCTTTGATAAAAAATGCAACTTCGTAAATCTGACAGGAATCACCCTGGCCTTTAAACAGAACAAAAGGTTTCGGCCGATCCAATACCCCGTCGGTAGACCTCACCGCATCCAGAAGCAGTTTTTCCACCCGTTCAAAACGATACACAGGCACGAGTTCCATATGGATAATAAGCCGGTAGGGAAGTCCGGGACGGTTAAAATTCTCAATAACAGAACCGGCTACTTTAGAATTGGGGATATTGACGACAGAGGAATCAAAGGTCAGGATTTTTGTGGAGCGGGGAGTCATTTCAATAATTTTCCCCTCAATCCCGTCTATTTTTACCCAATCCCGAAGTTTGAATATCTTTGCAAAGCTGATTCCCAGTCCGGCCAAGATATTGGACAGATCGATTTTACTGGCAACAGCAAAAAGGACAGCAACAGCACCGGAGGTTGCAACCAGACTGTTTGAGCGCACATCAAAGACATAGTACATTATTCCCAATCCGGCCAGGGTATAAATTATCACCGTAACGAACAGACGCAGTACAGCTGGCGATTCTGCACCTGTCCTCTTCTCAATCGGATTCCATAAGAACTGGTCAAAGGCTGAAGCGATATAGTAGGCCGGAATTAAAAAGCCCGCAATGCCGATGCCCATCCCCCAATAATGCAGTATGGCGGCGATGGTACTCCGATGCGATCCCCCCCAGTCTGAATTCTTTATATTATAGAGCAGCTGACTGACCACCAGCTCACCAAAGAGCAGCATAAACAGGATAAGTGACAGTTTCAGCATCCACCACCATGTTGAATACTTATTGGATGCAGAAGTGTGATCACCATATATGGCAAAAAGAAAGAGCCCGAAACTGAGAGCAAAACATATCAGCATCAACGGCAGATCTATCTGATCTTCACTGTTGCCTGCTTTCTTGGAAAGAAAGCTGTTGACCCGGGATACCAGTCCCCGAAAACTCAGCAGTACAGGCTCCACTCTGTATTCAGCAATAAACTTGCTGAAATCACTCGATGCATAGATCCCTTCAGGAGCACCGAGCATTGTTTTTTCTGATTCGGCAAGATAGCTGAATGTATATTTGAGCTCCAATTGAGGATTATCGATAACATCAAATTTCAGTTCTTCAAGATCGGCATATTTAACCTTGTCTCTGCTGTACATTCCCCAATTATCATTCAGGTAGTCGGAAACATAGTTCAGTTTGAATTTATTCAGCCGGACATTTCTGAACATAACGTATAAATTCTGCTGCCCCAGAGCGTAATTCTTTATATCATCAGTACTGAAGAGTCCTGTAACCCGATAACAGCGGTAACTCCAGCGGGGCTCTTTTTCCGGAAATGATGTTTCACTGACCAGAGAAGCTGTCATGGCCCCTTCCGGTGTTTCTATATCCTCCTCTTTCCGCCTTTTCGTTTCCTTTACTATATCAAGCAGCCGCACAGCCTCCAGAGAATTCAGGAACTCAATATCATCAGCATGTTCAACCCCATGCCGATACCGGAACCAGACAAAGAAATCCAGATCATATGTTAAACTTACCATATCAATATTGCTGATTTTATTTACAGCAACCCCGGAATAAACAACATCAGCCGGATAGAGCAGTCGATTATCAATTTTCAATAATTTGTCGTCAGATTCTTCCGAAAGATCACCTTCCCTGACGGTCATCGGATTAATCGGCGCTTTAATAAGATGCCGATGACGGTACATACCGATAATAAGTTTTGTTGACCGGACCCGATGTTCTTTAGTGAACCAGTCGGAAGCCTCGACAAAGGAGGCCAATTTATGCAGGGACACTTCCCTGTTTTCATTAAGAGGTATTGCCTCCAGTGCATTTTTTATGAAGACTGCCGACAAAACGGTCTTCATAGCTTCCAGACTGATCCTCTCCGCATGGTCTCCCTGTTCATAATCTTTTCTGACCAGAGCAAGCTCTTTCTGCAGGTTGTCGAACAACAGCACGGCCGGAGCATAGATATCGTCTGAGAAATATCCGGGATATTTCTCATTATATTTTTCAAAAGCATTGCCGAGATTCTGATTCATCGACATAACAGGTATATTGATACCATCCCTTTTCAGAGCAACAACCAAGGATACAGTCTGCTCCGGCTGTGTTGCCAGCAAAAGCATATTGTTCTCCCTGCCCTGCAGACCGGCTATAATTTTATCAGCCTGCTCTTCAGAAAGTTCCTCATCCTTACCGTCATCCTCACCGGCTTCCTCCGTACTGCCCACAGACACCTTTCTTTCGATCTGTCCGCCAAGGGCTGTAAAGGCCTTTTCAAATGATGCAACAACATCAAGATCGTTTTTATTCTCCGAATGAACGATTGTAACAAGTTGTTTGTCCAATACCTGCCTGATATAATGAGCAGCATACAATCCGTAGTCACCGGGTGACGGAGATACCTGAAAGACCCATTGACTGTCGATATCAACAGCTGAGAGAGGAACAAGCAGCGGTTTCTTTGCGTTGCCGTAAATCTCTGCCGCAGCCGCTGTTGTCTCATTGTTAAAATGACCTATGACAGCAGCAATGTCATGTTTATTCTGAACAAGCTCCTGGGCTATCTGTTTCGCTTTTTCCGGGGAGCCACCATCTTCACGATAAATAAACTCAAGATGTTTTCCGTCACTCCCACCCTCTGCATCCTTACTTTTAATTCCGCCGTATTTATTTATTCGGTCAGCATAAATCTCCAGAGCCTTCTTGACTGTCTCCCGGGAACTTTCCTGATCAAAGACAACTGCTATATATATCTTGTTTGAGTCTAAATTCAATGCAATTAATGCGCCGACAGTAATAAGAAGCAGAATTGCTTCAACGAAAAAAATACGCCAGTGGCGCTTGAGCAAGCTGGTGACACGCATAGGGTCTCCTCCCGAATTAAAACAGCATAAAAAAATGTTAGTTCCTGCCCCAAAGTAGGACAGAAAATAACATATTGTTTTTACAGAGTCAAAAAAATTATACTGATCTGTCCGGAGGGTGGCAGATTCCGTTTATCGCTCATTCAGGCCGACTGTTCATCCAATTCAGGGACAATACTTCCCCTTTCCGCGCTGCTCACGCCACCCGTGACCCGACCGCAATATCCCCGGCCACGGTGGAGAGCACCAACCGTTCATTGCCGTCCGCGTCGGTTTCTTTGGCGGCCAGCACCATGCCTTGGGAGGTTATGCCCATCAGCTTGGCCGGTTTCAGGTTGGCCACGATGATCACCTTTTTGCCCACCAGTTCTTCCGGGGTGTAATGCTTGGCAATACCTGCAACCAAGGTGCGTTCTTCCGGCGCTTTGACCGTCAGTTTGAGTAACTTTTTGGCCTTTTTTATCTTCTCTGCCGTGACGATCTCCGCCACCCGCAGTTCCACCTTACCGAACTGATCAAAAGTGACCAGCCCTTCCATATCTGCCTGCGGAGCGGCGTCTTTCTTCTCGGCTTTATTCTTATCCTGCTTCTGCGCAGACTTTTCCGGCTGCTGCGGCTTTTTCTTGGCAAGACGGGGAAACAGGGTTTCGCATTTATTCAACATCGTACCGGCCTGCATTCTGCCCCAGCAGCCCTCTTCCGCCAGCACAGCCCTGGCCAGTCCCTCCTCCAGTCCCAAGGCTGCTGCCATTTTTCCTGCTGCCGTGGGCATGACCGGACGCAGCACCAGTGCGAGCAGGCGTAGGCTGTCCGCCAGGAAATAGAGCACCGTGTTCAGTCGTCCGGCCTGCTCCGGCTCCTTGGCCAGTTCCCACGGCGCATTGGTGACAATGAACCGGTTGAGCATCCCGATCACTTCCCAGACAGTCTGCAGGGCCCGGTGAAACTCGAATCCGTTCATATATACCGTGTAGTCGGCAACCATTTTTTCCAGAGCATCGACCAGCAGCCGGTCTTCCTCGGTCACTGTGGCCTTATCGATTTCCGGCACAATAGAGTCAGCATATTTGGCCAGCATGGTCAGGGCGCGGGAGAAAAGATTGCCCACGTCATTGGCCAGATCGGAATTACGGCGGTCCACCAGCGCCTCGGTGGAAAAGGAGGAGTCCCGACCGAAACTCATTTCCCGGAGGAGAAAATAGCGTACCGTATCCACCCCGTATTCCTCTACCAGTTCACCTGGCCGAATTACATTGCCCAGGGACTTGGACATCTTGGTCTCGTCCACATTCCAGTAGCCGTGCACATGCAGCCGCTTATACGGGGGTAGGCCCATAGACTGCAGCATGGTGGGCCAGTAAATCGCATGGGGTTTGAGAATATCCTTGGCAATCACATGCTCGGTCGCAGACCAGTATTTTGCAAAATCCGGCCCGTCCGGCCAGCCGATGCCGGTCAGATAGTTGATCAGGGCATCAAACCAGACATAGGTGACAAATTTCTCATCAAAGGGCAGCGGGATGCCCCAGGTCAGGCGGGAGCATGGCCGGGAAATACACAGGTCTTCCAGCGGCTCGCTGAGAAAGGACAGCACCTCGTTGCGGTAGCGTTCCGGGGTGATGTATTCCGGGTTATTCTTGATATGCTCGATCAGCCAGTCCTGATACTTGGACATGCGGAAAAAATAATTCTGCTCGCTGATCTCCTCCGGCACGGTCTGATGATCCGGGCATTTGCCGTCCTTCAGTTCTTTTTCGGTGAGGAAGCGTTCGCAGCCTTTGCAGTAATGGCCGGAATATTCAGAAAAATAGATATCCCCGGCATCGTAGACCTGCTGCAGAATATCCTGGACCACCTTGATATGCTCCGGGTCAGTAGTGCGGATAAAATGATCCTGCTCAATGTCCAAGCTAGGCCATGTCTGCCGGAAGATCGAGGAGATTCGGTCCACATACTCCCGTGGACTGACGCCCTTCCCTTCTGCTGCCTGAACGATTTTTTCACCGTGTTCATCCGTGCCGGTCTGAAACCGGACATCGTCGCCGCAGAGTCGGCGGAAACGGGCATAGGTGTCGGCGATAATGGTGCTGTAGGCATGCCCGATGTGAGGCATGGCATTGACGTAGTAGATCGGGGTGGTGATGTAGGTGGTCATAAGATTGTGGAGGCGGGCCTTCCCGCATGTTTTCTGTTTTGAATTGATTCAATATTTAACCGAAAGCGACCAAAGCGAAAGTCACTGCCAGCAGTACCCATCCTAATACCCTCATTTTTTTGGACCAATACTGAAACACAAACGCAACTTCGCATCCGACCACAGAAAAGCAGAATACTTTTGCATGCTGCTGGAGCCACCCGGCATCTGCAGGGAGCATTTCAGGCGGCAATATGCTCGGCAGAATGATTGCGATTATAACCAAACCTGTAATGGTTGCAACAACTCGCTCAACGATAAAGGAACTTATTTTCTGCCATGTCATTGAAGGAACTCCTTACAGATCGAAAAGACTGAAAGAACTACCTGCCTCCATCAGGCAACAGCGACAGGTCTGTCCGAGAGAAGATCACGCAGTGAAATGAAGACCTTCCAGCCCTATTTACGGAAGGTTGAAGAGTCTTTAGCCCCTCGTCCTTCCCCTACGCCACCTTCCAGGCCATTGATCTTGCCCTGTGGAATTTGGAATACATTGGGAAAGAAGATGATCTGGCCGAGTTGAGAGGAATTATCAGGACAGTTCCTGAAGAGAGCAACATCCCAGGCCAAGACTGAGCCATCAAGGAATGCCTATAGCGGATCATCAAGCGGCTGAAGTAATGGACTATAAGCGGGGGGGAAGACAAAAAGCAATCCGCTAACTGGTTGAGTAAGCAAGCTAAATAGATATCCGCAGAAGCAGATGAAATCGGAGCGAGAATCGAACTCGCACAGTTACAAGAACCGAGGGATTTTAAGTAAATCAATCGCCTTTTCCGTGAACTTCTCTTTTGTTCTGATTAGTTTGATATTGCAGGGAATTTTTAGGTTTCGCCATACTGTAGAATGCTGGCGTTTTCTGGAAAATTCCCTGTTTTTCTTGGCACGATTACACAGGAATTACACACGCTATTACACAGGATCAAAATGTGTAACTCTTCATCATGAAAAGACTTCATCCATTTACTCAGAAATTATTCAGTTCATTTTCATGGACAACGAACTTTCTGAAATGATGCACCCACCATTTCAGGCTATGAGGGCCAGCGGCACATTGGATTTTCGGTGGCAGTAGTTCAGTTGCTTCAGCCACCGTGTTGCTTTTCTCAGCTGCTCAAAGTCAATCCGGTACTGATGATAGATCAGGTAGACTTCAACCATGAATCGGGATATCCGTCCGTTTCCGTCGTTAAAGGGGTGGATATAAAATAAACGAAGCGTTGGTAAAATCTGGCGGCAACATATACCGGATCATCTGGAGAAAGTGTGAGTGAGGAAATATTCTTCCGCAACATACTGTCGATCATGAGCGGATCGGCTCCAGCAAACTGATTGGTTGACGGGCCAAAGAATACTTCTCCGTTGTTCGGATCAGTCGCTTTGCGATACTCTCCGGCATTGTTCAGGATACCGCCAAAAAGTTGTTTATGGAGTTCCTTCGGGATTTTCTGAAAGAAGGCATAAACAGCTTGATTCGATAGTTCTTTCAGCTCTTCGGCAAATTCTTCCGCACTTGCTAAATTATTCCAGAAATCTTTAATTTGTTCATCCGCCTCATCAAGAGGGAGCTGCGGATAAACAGGGAAAAGTTGCATAAGCTCTGCAAGGTATTCCCTTTCGTGTTTATCATCATGCGAGTGAAACAAGTGAATCAGAAGATTTTTTGCATGAAGCGTTGTACCGACAGATCGGATTTTTTCCGCCGCTCCAGATAGTTCGCATAAGAGGGGTATGATACATAGGTTTCCGCCTCTTCATCGCTCATATCCATTGTGAATGAATACCAGGAATTGGTTTTCAAAACGTAGTATGTTCCTTCTTTCCAGGGTTTCCCCTGAAAGTTTTTTGCAAAGGAGAATGTGGAATAGTAATCATAGATAACCTGGTCGGAAATAACCTGATCGGGCGGTGTATCTTTCCAGGGTGTTTCTTTATGCGTCATCGCACTCAGGGCCACAGCGGAATGATGCACATAATGATCAAGGATGAATTTCAACAGCTCTGCATCTTCATCCGCTATGTGCTGCTGTGAAGGGTTTGCAGGGGCTGGAATAGGCTGCTTGCTGAACTCCCTATAGGTGTTATAGATAGGCCGGTTCACCGGGCCGTAATCCCATCGTTTGAACAGAGCATCAGTACAGGGCCTGCCCGCAACAAGTGACCATACCTTTGCGTAATACGCAAGTTTCTGCAATTTCATCGGAGTGATATTCTTATCAGGGTAAGAAGTCAGGATGAATTCAGCGAGTGTGGCGGCGTTGAGCTGTTGCATAATGGGGAATAGCTTGTTGCTCAGGATTGTAGGAATGCAGTTGTTTCAGTATGATTATTGTATCGTGCTGTATATAGGTTATCAATTATCCCTTCTGCATGATGGTGAGTCATACCGAAATACTTGCTATTCTATAGTGTATGTCACTTGGTTACTTGAAATACCAGTCGGGCCGTCGATAACCCACCACGTATAATTTCCAGGTTCTTTATTGGTCGGTGACGGATATGAAATATCAAAGTGTCCTATACCGTCCATCACCTGCTGAAGAGGTTCATATTCAGTGCCATCCGGTTTTCGGAAATGCATTGTTCCAGTACTGTTAGGTGTGAAGCCTGTACCCCATTGAGCAAACGTTGTTCCTGCCGGAGCAGACATTGGCGTTTGGGCAATTGTAGGATTGACCTCCGGGGATTGAATAGTGTATGTGACCTGATTGCTTGAAATACCAGTCGGGCCATCGATAACCCACCATGTATAATTTCCAGGCTCTTTATCTACGGGTGAAGGATAAGGAATGTCAAAATGTCCTGTGCTATCCATAGCCTGTTGTTTGGTCGGATATTCTGTTCCATCCGGCTTCCGAAAATGCATCGTGCCTGTGCTGTTGGGAGTGAAGCCCGTTCCCCATTGAGCAAATGTCGTCCCTGCCGGGGCAGACATTGGCGTTTGGGCAATTGTAGGATTGACCTCCGGGGATTGAATAGTGTATGTGACCTGATTGCTTGAAATACCAGTCGGGCCGTCGATAACCCACCAGGTATAATTTCCGGGTTCTTTGTCAGTCGGTGAAGGGTAGGGAATCTCAAAATGACCTGTGTCGTCCATCACCTGTTGGAGAGGCTCGTATTCAGTACCATCCGGCTTCTGAAAATGCATCGTGCCTGTACTATTGGGCGTGAAGCCCGTGCCCCATTGGGTAAACGTTGTTCCCGGAGGACCGGACATAGGTGTCTGAGCAATCGTGGGGTCTACTTCTGTTCCTTCAATGATGTAGGTGACCTCGTTGCTCGAAACACCGGTAGGTCCGTCAATAACCCTCCATGTATAATTACCAGGGGCTTTGTCAGAAGGAGCAATGTAATCGGTACTGAAATTTCCCCATTCGTCCATTGGGCACAGTACGGGATCATATTCAGTGCCATCAGGTTTACGTATATACATTACGCCCGTACTTTCAGGTGTAAAGCCTATTCCTGATTGAGTAAATGTTGTACCCGGAGGACCAGACATCGGAGTCTGCGTAATTGCCGGGTTTGCCGTACAGATATCCTCTCCTACGACAGTATACCAAGCTCCATGCCAACCTGATTTACTCATATCCTCCTCTTTGGGAATCTGAGTTCGATATTCATATTCATCAGATATAGTTAACCAAGAGGTAGCATCAATCTCAAAGCCAAATTTTACAGCACCGCGCAATATGGCCCCGGCGCCTATGGTGCTTCTAAAACAAGCATTTCCATTCCAGCTCCACAGCGAGTCAAGAGTATCAGTTCCATAACCTATGTTTCCTGTCACCTGTATCTCTGGGCGAGCAACCAAATCAATTCCAGCATTCGCGATACGTATAGTACCTATAAAAATATCTGCATCTATAGCGATTCCAATATTTGAATTTGCATTAAAGGTACCATCCAACTGCATCAATTCTAACAATCGATCTGCATTGTTGATTCGTTCCAATGACGAGTTTATATAAAAATCACTATCCGGGATAGTTCCACCTATACCAAGCGATAATTTTGCTGGATTTATATGCGCAAATTTCAGAGCCCCATCAATTGAAAATTCACCATCAAGCCTTAAAGAAACCCAAATAATAATGCCTAACTCCTTAGCCAATCTCAGCGGTGTTTGAGTCTTACCAGTTGTCATAAGACACCCTTCTGGGCACGGAATAGACCATACTAAACCGACAAGAGGAAATTTTCCAGTCTTGTCACTTGATGACAATCCTGTAATTGTTAACTTTGAAAAGGAAAGATCTTCAACTTCCTTCCATGCTTGTGAGAAATAGCCGAATTTCACAGCCCCTTTACCATTGAATTTTACATCAGCTTCCAATTCACTATCAATATTGGCATCAAATATAAGATCGACAGGAGAATCGACATCTATATTTGTATTGAAAGTCATTTTTTGGGATATATTAATGTTTTTAAGCGAACCTGAGACTACAAAACCAACAGAAGTTTCAGCATCAATTGGGAACATTTTACTCGCATCAACTCCCATTTCAGCAAGATCAATTTTCATGTTCAATGATACATCATCAAGTTTTATATCAGCATCCTCTACAGTCGAATTTATTTTCATTTTTTCATTAGAGGCTCCTACGACAACAGCACCGTTTCTGAATGAATAGAAATTTCCCCCTGATACATTTTTTGCTGCCATTGCTACAGGTGCCTCAGATGCAGACTGAACCGCTGACGGCGCAATAACGCCAACAAAGTTACTTGCATCTAATGTTATATTATCGAGATCAACATGTGCCTCTTTGATCACATCCGCATATGATGAATTTTGCAGAATAACAATCTTTCGCCCTTGGTCATTGTCCAGTAATCCTACTATTTCTCCCGTTATTCCAAATGGGAAACGATTATCAGCTCCTGGTAATAGAGAAAAAATATATCCATTTTCTAATATAGTTGCCGTCTCGCCTGAAACCAAAACCGCTATTTCACCATTTATTCCTGTATTCGGGCTCGTACTAATGATGTCAGCAGCACTATTTTCACCGATAATAATTACATTATCATTGACCACAGAAGACGATGAACCGCTACGATGAGATGCTGCCAAGATAGGGGGAAGTTGTAGTAATAACGAGCTGCTTAATGCGTTGGTTTGAAAAACAAAAAGCTGTGTGATTAAGCTAATAATCAAGGCAACAGGGATAGATTTTTTCATTTCGATAACCTTTGCGGCAGTTGTATGAAGGAACAGTTCTGAGTCTACACATTCTTAACAGGGCTAGCAGGGAACGGTTTTATTTCCTTGCTTATATTCGGCAGATTCACAGTATATGACAAGAATTCTGCTTTGTCATGGAAAACTATACAGGTAAAGAAGGACAGACGTACTCGAAAAAAGAAGGGTTTTTCCCGACACAATTACACTGAAAGTACGCACAGAGGGTATGCAAAGAAAAAGGGGTTACAGTTAATAAACTGTAACCCCTTGAAATCTCTGGTGCCCGGAGCGAGAGTCGAACTCGCACAGTTACAAGAACCGAGGGATTTTAAGTCCCTTGCGTCTACCAGTTCCGCCATCCGGGCAAATAAATCAAGCCTATCTTTTTTATACCGTTATAAACAGTTTGTCAATTATCGACAGCAAGTAATTTAAATTCAATGTGAGGAAAACACTCCGACCTATTTAACCTCACTGGTAATATTGCCCTTCTGCACTTGTTCATGAGCCTGTCCACCGTAACGTCTCTCTCGGCTTCCGCTGTGCCCGAATTCAGGAGTGAGTCAGGTCAGGAAAAACAGAGCGCCTGCAAGACCATGCCGGGTTGGGCAACCGGATGAGCCGGACGGCAACGGTTCCCGGACTGAGTATGTCGTTTTTTTGCGACATGACAACCTCTGAAGAATTTTCCGTACCAGACTCCACCACTTTTCCCGATGGCGGCTGCCAGCCCAGAAAAGCTATATTCCATGCAAGAAGACCGAGCAGAAAAATCAGCAGGAAAACAAACAGAAAAATTCGCAGATACTTCCCTGCCGGTTGTTTCTGTGTTGGCAGCTCAGCTGCGGCAGACTGCGGAAAAATATCTTCATCTTCGCTCTGCCGCTTCTGTCCCTTGAGTCGCCTCAGATTCGGGGCATGAAGAGGAGGAAAGGAAAATTTTGCAAGCAGGTTTTCATTGATCACTTCTCGGGAAGGATGTCGAGGCTCTGTCCCGGCGACGTTCTCAATAAATTCTCTGAGCTCCGGAAATTCGCCAGAATCATCCACAATTTTCCAGATTCCCGATCCGGGGGGGCTTACTCTGCTGTCTCTGTTCTTTTGCTCCATCTGCCGAGCATCTTTCTTCATACTGATCGCCTCAGCTCTCCTTTCAGGAAAAAAACAGGAGTTACGTGTCGCGTCCCGTGTGATAATATACCCATGAAAAGCCAGTCTTTGTTTCAGGCGCGCGAACGGATAAGCATTCTCTTATCAGAGCATAAACTGCCCGGTTTTTCATTATGAATATCACACTGCATAAAAAAGCGCGGATTGCTCCGGTTGTGCGCCGGGAGATTCAGCGCTCAGAGCTGTCCGAACGTAAGCAATGAGCAGCCTGAGTCTGATCTCAGTCGAACAACCGGTTCAGCTTGCAGGTCCGGCTATTCCGGGGTATTCTGGCCTGAATAAACAGCCTGTCCATTTTCTCCGCAGGCGGAGACTCAGCAATCAGCACAGACGCAAACGACATGCCTGACTGCGGTATGAACAGAAACTTACATCGTAGAATAAAGAAGATTTTTGCCCCGATATCCCTGCCAATTTTCTTTTTTTTGGGTGCGATCCTGCTCGGAGCAGTGCTGCTGCACGCTCCTTTCAGCTGCCAAGGCAGAACGCTTTCCTGGCTGGATGCCCTGTTTACCGCGACTTCTGCGGTCTGCGTGACCGGACTGGCTGTGGCCGACACCGGGCAGGAATTCACCCGCACAGGACAGACGGTTATTCTGCTGCTCATTCAGATGGGCGGTCTGGGCATCATGTCTTTTTCCAGCCTGGCGTTCTACCTTTGGAAAAAAAAGGTCTCCCTGACCGACAGAATTGCTGTGGGCCAGAGCCTGCTCCATCATTCCGGGTTTCATCTCGGTACCTTTCTGGTCCAGATCGTAACCGTGACGCTGGTGATAGAACTGAGCGGCGCTGTCCTCCTGTTCTGCGCCGACCCGCAGGGTTTTGTGCCCTTTTCCGCCTTGTTCCACGCAATCTCCGCTTTCTGCAATGCAGGTTTTTCTCTGAACAGCGACAGCCTGATGGGGTATCAGGGCAACTGGTCAGTCAACCTGATCATCATGCTCCTGATCGTGCTCGGCGGTATTGGATTTGCCGTGCTTGTTGAAGGAAAAAATCTGGTACTGGACCGGGTAAAAAAAATAAGGCAACAGATACAGCCGAGCTGGCATTTCAGCATTGTCGTCAGAACCTCTTTTTTTCTGATAGCAGCTGGCTGGTTGTATATCTTCTGTGCCGAATTTATCGGTATTCATCAGCAGATACCCTGGCATGAGGCGGTACTGACCTCGCTCTTTCAGTCGGTGACCTGCCGGACTGCCGGGTTCAACAGTCTGGATATTGCCGGTATGACCAATGCTTCGCTGGTGTTCATGATTTTCCTGATGTTCATCGGCGGTGCTCCGGGCTCCTGTGCAGGCGGGGCCAAGGTAACGACCTTCCGCATCCTTGCCGCCTTTACCCGCGCCCGGATCACCGGCAGAGAGCAGGTGGTCATCGGCAGATATGCTGTGGGCAGGGATTCGGTGAATAAGGCTCTGACTCTACTGTTTTTTTCTCTATCCCTGCTGTTTATCTGTGTTATTGCGCTGGATTTCACCGAAGGCGGCAACATTCCTCATACTCAGATCCGCGGCCAGTTTCTGGAACTTTTATTCGAGGCGGTCTCGGCCCTGGGCACAGTCGGCCTGACCACCGGCCTGACGTCTACCTTGTCTCCGGCAGGCAAAATTATTATCATGTTGCTCATGTTTGTCGGTCGGCTCGGCCCCCTTGTCCTGCTCAGTTCAATGCAGTCCCTGCGCACGACAATTCTCTTTTCCAGACCGGAAGAAAAACTTTCGGTCGGCTGATTCGGAGCAGTGATGAAGTTACAGATAGGTATTATCGGCTTAGGAAAATTCGGTCTCAAATTCGGCCGGACCCTGATTGATCTCGGTCATGAGGTGCTCGGTGTGGAAAGCGATCCGGAAAAGGTGAGAAATGCTCAGCATGTCCTGACCCAGGTATATCAGGTGGACGCCATGAGCCAGGAGGCGCTGGAACAGATCCGCCTGCAGGATCTGGAGCATGTGCTGATCAGTGTGGGGGATTCCATTGCCGCCAGCATCATGATCTCCATGTACCTCAAGGAGCTGGGCGTAGCCAAAGTCTGGGCCAAAGCCATCAATAAAGATCATGAAAAGCTGCTCTACAAAATCGGCGTTGATGAGGTGGTGATCCCGGAGTACATGGCTGCAAAACAGATTGCCGGACAGATCGCCATGCCGGGTTTTATGGATTATCTGCCGTTTGACGAATCAATGGCGGTCAAGGAATTTACCATCAAAGCATGGGAAGGAAAAAACCTGCAGGAGCTGAACCTGACCAATACCTTCGGCATTCAGGTGATCGCTGTACGCAGAAGTGGCGATACAGGGTACCATTACATCCCCAAAGCCACTGAGGCGTTTCACGAAGGAGATAATTTTGTCGCTATCGGCGAGGTATCGCGGTTGAGCCGGGTTGAGCCGTGAGGTGATGGCGGACTGAAGGTACCCGTACCCCTGTCGCAGTATTGCGGCGGGGGTACTTTTTTTTGCCATTGAACCGCGCTTCTTCTGATTTATACCAATCACAACAAGTTTTGCCTCTTTATATCTGCCCATTGACGGGTGCAGATTTGAGATATCCTTTGGGTGCTCTCTACAAAGCGGTTCCATGCCTCGCAGCAGGCATCGACGATGGCATCATAGGTCTCGTAACAACGGTTGGACAAAGACTTTTGCTTAAGCCATTGCCAAACTTGTGGTACTTGAACTGCCGCTGTCGAATGACCCTTGGACGGGTTCCTTTTTCCGCCCATCTACGGGTGATGCTGCCTTGCTGGCCAACCCGCGTCTCGTCCTGGAACCATATATCGACATCGGACGGATCAACATCCTCGGGCAGAGCCTTTAGGGCCTGTTCACTGAAGTTTTTTTAAAAGATTCCTGGACCTCTTTGTCCTGTTTGGGGTGGCGAGAACGAGAGGTTATCCAGGATAAATTCATGCTGTGCATAAGCCCATAGACCGTGGTCAAGGAATAAACTACACCCCATTTTTCCAGCAGTACTTGCTGAACGTCATAACCAGTTATGCGGCCTCCAGGTAAATTCTCCTGCATTTGTATGATGTATTCTTTCACCGCAGGATGCTCGGACTTGGCTAATTTTCGCGGAGCACCAGAACGATAGCGATCACATAAGTCGCCAATTCCTGATATTTTAAAATTTCTCAACGTCCGCTTGACCGTGGACACGTCGATTTTGAACATGTCGGCGATCACCTCTTGCCCTTTTCCATCCTGCAGATTGGCGAGAATCAGAAGGCGCGCTTTTTCTTTTGAGTCCCGACTTTGTTTCGCGAGCGCTACGAAGTCAAACTCTTCAAGCGGGTATTTATAAGGTGTCATGACCAGAGTTATACCTCGACCGACAACAAGGGGCTATAGTTTTCGATAATGGTATTACTTGCCCCTTCTTAGCCGTGATACTTGGCTGTCAGAGCTTGATCAGAAAACTCTCCCGTTGGTGAAAATCCGGCCGGGAACTGCAATGGCTCAAGGCATAGAAACAGTATAGACATTCCAGTCTCCGGAGGGCGAGAGGTTGATCTCTCTGTCTTGCGGCGAACCGACGGCTGCAACAAAGCACTCGAAGCAGGTGCTCTGCCAGAGGCCGTGCTTGCGGCCTAGAGAGGTAATCGATGCAGACAGGAGGAGTTCCGCCAAGCTGCCGCGCAGCTCATACCGGAGATGCAGATCGCCAGTACTGGGGGGCAGCGCGACCGCTGATCCGGAACCGGGCAGTGAAATTGTCCCGCAGGAAAGGCTGGAGGGTAAAGTCTGTCGGGCGCATGGAACGGTCAGCGGCAGATCAAGCCTGTGGATACGTCACTTTGAATTCCGCAATATAGCGGATAGCGGCCTTTGGCAACGGATTTTCCCTGCCGTCAAGAGTCATGCAGGGTGCAGTTCATACACCTCTTCCACTTCCGTCCGGGGGAACGTTGCTAGTGGGGAATAAAAAAAGGGTCTAACGTTAAAAAACGCTAAACCCTTGATTCCCCTTGGCGGGGCCGACGAGACTCGAACTCGCGACCTCCGGCGTGACAGGCCGGCATTCTAACCAGCTGAACTACGACCCCGTAAGATGGTGGGCGAAACAGGGCTCGAACCTGTGACCCTCGGCTTGTAAGGCCGATGCTCTCCCAGCTGAGCTATTCGCCCTTCGTTTTGGTGAAAGATTTATACCATCATCCCCTTGGTGCGTCAAGCAGAAAAAAGCAGAAAAAAGCACGGGGACCGGAATCACGTTTTATCAGCAGGAAACGGTTCCTGCAAAAACACACCCTCTTCTCCCGGCCGCAATCCTCTGCTGATGCCGCTACTGCTGCACCGCTGTATTATGCGCTGACAGGGTGACATCGTTGAGGATGGATTCCAGGGGAATATCCCTGAAAAGCTGCGCCTCTTCCGGCAGGATAAGGGATCTGGCAAGAACCTCATCAACATGGTCAACAAAGGTGATATCAAGGCTGTCCCGGATTTTGGCCGGTACATCTTCCAGATCGCGCCTGTTCTCGGCAGGGAGCAGAATATGGGTAATATTGCCCCGCTTTGCGGCCAGCAGCTTTTCGGTCAGGCCGCCGATGGGCAGAACCCGACCGCGCAGGGTTATCTCACCGGTCATGGCCAGATGCCGGTCAACAGGACATTTCAGTAACGCGGAAACAATGGAGGTGGCCATAGTAATACCGGCGGACGGCCCGTCCTTGGGAATCGCTCCTTCCGGGACATGGACATGCATATCCAGCTTCCGATAAAAATCAGGGTCTAGGCCCAGACGCATGGCACGGGAACGGACATAGGAAAGCGCGGCCTGGGCTGATTCCTGCATCACATCGCCCAGCTTGCCGGTCACGGTCATTTTGCCGGTGCCCGGCATCACCGAGGATTCAATCTGCAGCAGTTCGCCGCCGACCTCTGTCCAGGCCAGCCCGGTCACTAGGCCGATCTCATTCCGTTTTTCTGCCAGACCGTATCTGTATTTCGGCACCCCGAGATATTCGGCCACCGACTGATCGGAAAGATGATATTTTTTGCTCAGCTCTTTCTTTTTCAGACGGTCGCGGGCAACCTTGCGGCAGACAGCGGCGATTTTTCTTTCCAGATTACGCACCCCGGCTTCACGGGTATAGCGACGTACGATCTCCAGCACAGCCGGTTCGGAAAACTGGATATCATCCCGGTCAAATCCGTGAAGCTCCAGCTGCTTGGGCGCAAGAAAATCTCCGGCAATCTTTAACTTATCCTCCTCTGTATAACCGTTCAACCGGATAATCTCCATCCGGTCCTGCAGGGGCAGAGGAATACCGTGCAGGTTGTTGGCTGTGGCAATGAAAAAGACCTCAGAGAGATCATAATCAAGGTCAAGATAATGATCGTTAAACGCATTGTTCTGTTCCGGATCCAGCACCTCCAGCAGGGCGGATGACGGATCGCCACGGAAATCAACGCTCATCTTGTCCACTTCATCCAGACAAAAAACTGGATTGATCACCCCGGCCTTCTGCATGGAATGAATGATCTTGCCGGGCATGGCCCCTATATAGGTGCGCCGATGGCCGCGTATTTCCGCCTCGTCCCGGACACCGCCCAGAGAGAGCCGGGCAAACTTGCGGTTCATGGCCCTGGCAATGGACTTGCAGACCGAGGTCTTGCCCACCCCGGGCGGACCGACCAGACAGAGGATCGGACCCCGGATCTTTTCCACCTGCGTCTGGACGGCAAGGTATTCAAGAATCCGTTCCTTGGGCTTTTTCAGGCCGTAATGATCCTGATCCAGAATGGTTTCCGCCTCGTCAATATCAATGGCTGATTCGGTTTTTTCCTGCCAGGGCAGGCTGATAATGGTATCCAGATAATTGCGCACCACCGTGGTTTCGGCAGACATGGGCGGCATGGCCCGGAGCTTGTTCAGCTCTCTGAACGCTTTTTCCCGGACCGATTCCGGCAGGTCTTTGTTCTCCAGGGCCTCCTGCAGTTCGTCCAGATCGTCTCCGGCCTGGCCCTGGCCCATCTCGCCCTGAATCTCTTTTACTTTTTCACCAAGGTAATAATTACGCTGGTGCTCGTTCATCTTCTTTTTGACTTTGACTTCAATGGTCTTTTCCAGCTCATGAAGTTCCAATTCCCGATAGAGAATTTCCAGCACTCTGCGGATACGTTCCGGCAGAGACAGAATCTCCAGCACGGTCTGCTTTTCTTCATTTTTCAGGCGAAGATGAGCACAGATCAGATCGACCCGCAGGGCCGGATTCTGCAGGGCAGTCACCGACTTGAGCACCTCGACCGGTATATTCTTTTTATTGATACCGGCATACTGCTCAAAAATATGCTGCAGCTCACGGCTGTACACAGGCAGCTCGGCATCACCCGTCTCCCGATCCGGGGCTTCGGCAACATCTGCGGTGAAGAACTCCGTGCCTTCAATATAGGTCTGCACGACAGCCCTGCGTTTACCCTCAATCAGGGCCTTGATGGTCCCGTCCGGGAGACGCAGGAGCTGCATGACCGAGGCGAGCACGCCGTAGCGGTAGAGATGCTCGGTTTCCGGCTCCTCAACGCTGGCATCCTTCTGGCTGACCAGAAAAATGAGCGTGCGTTCCTTCATGGCGTATTCAAGAGCACGGGCGGATTTCTTCCGGCCCACCACCAAGGGAGCAACCATGCCGGGAAAAATAACAACATCCCGCAGGGGCATGATCGGGTATCGTTTTACATCAGCATCAAACATGAGAAAAAATCACAAGAAGAGACAGGAGAGAAAACAGGGTGCACCAAGTGGAAACAGAAATCCCTCTGCCTGGTTCACGCCAGTTCCGCACAGATCCGTACAGCGTACAGAATTTTATGCTATGCGGTCTTTTTGTTTTCCGTATCGTACAGAATAACAGGATATTCGCCGTCCGCAATCACCTGTTCATTGATGACGCATTCAACAGCATGTTCATCCGAGGGCAGTTCATACATCACCTCCAGCATGGCCTCCTCCATGACCGCCCGCAGGCCGCGGGCTCCGGAGTTGCGCGACATGGCCTTGCGGGCCGCCTCCTGCAGGGCTCCTTCGGTAAACCGGAGCGTAATTTCCTCAAGTTCAAACAGCTTCATATACTGCTTGGTCAGGGCGTTCTTCGGTTCTTTCAGGATGCGGACCAGATCCTCCTCCTCCAGTTCCTTCATCGGCGCGATGACCGGCAGACGGCCGAGCAGCTCCGGAATCAGGCCGAATTTCAGCAGGTCTTCCGGATGCACATCAAGGAGCAGTTCACCGGCTGTCTTTTCCGGGCCTGTGTCAATGTTGGCCCCGAATCCGATAGCCTTGGTCCCGGAGCGGCGTTTGATCACCTTGTCCAGACCGACAAAGGCTCCACCAACAATAAACAGGATATTGGTGGTATCAATCCGGATCAGATCCTGCTGCGGATGCTTGCGGCCGCCCTTGGGCGGAATTGAGGCCATTGTGCCCTCGATAATTTTGAGCAGGGCCTGCTGCACGCCTTCACCGGAAACATCACGGGTCAGTGAGGGGGAATCGGATTTGCGGGCAATTTTATCGATCTCGTCAATATAGACGATCCCGTGCTGGGCCCGGTTGACGTCATAATCTGCAGCCTGCAGCAGGCTGACCAGAATATTTTCCGTATCGTCCCCGACATAACCGGCCTCGGTCAGGGTGGTGGCATCGGCAATGGTAAAAGGCACGTTGAGGATTCTGGCTAAAGTCTGGGCCAGCAGGGTTTTGCCGCTGCCGGTCGGGCCGATCAGGATGATATTGGATTTCTGAATTTCCACATCATCAATCGTCGCGTCGGACCGGAATTCAATCCGCTTGTAATGGTTATGCACAGCCACGGACAGAACCCGTTTGGCAAAATCCTGGCCGATCACATAGTCATCCAGATGCTCATGAATTTTTTTCGGTTTCAGCACAGCAGGCGAAGGGAGGTCGCTGCTGTCCTCTTCTTCGCCGTTCTGCTCTTTGACCATGCCGTTGCAGAGTTCAATACATCCGTCACATATGTAGACATCCGGCCCGGCGATCAGATTGTTCACCTCATTCTGGTTTCTGCCGCAGAACGAGCAGGCGCAGAGATCAGTGGAACCTCCTGCAGCGTCATCACTCATTATGCTTCCTCCTTGGCATCCTCACGGCGTTCCAGAACCTTGTCGATCAGGCCGTATTTGACCGCCTCTTCAGCTCCCATAAAATTATCCCGTTCCGTGTCCTGTTCGATCGTTTCAACCGGTTTGCCGGTATGTTTGGCCAGCAGTCGGTTCAGGTCGCTGCGCATCCGCAGAATTTCCCGGGCATGGATGTCAATGTCCGTAGCCTGACCCTGAAAGCCGCCCAGGGGCTGATGAATCATGATCCGGGAATTAGGCAGGGCAAAACGTTTTCCCTCTGCTCCGGCAGCCAGCAGGAACGCGCCCATCGAGGCGGCCTGTCCCATGCAGAGCGTGGCCACGTCGCAGTTGATGTACTGCATGGTATCATAAATAGCCATCCCTGCGGTCACCACACCGCCGGGAGAGTTAATATACAGGGTGATATCTTTCTCTGGATCGTCGGCCTCAAGAAAAAGCAGCTGGGCCACGATCAGGCTGGCCATATCATCGCTCACCGGCGTACCGAGAAACACGATCCGCTCTTTGAGCAGCCGCGAATAAATATCAAAAGCCCGTTCACCTCTCGGACTCTGTTCAACCACCATTGGAACCAAGTTCATTATCCTTTCCTCACAGCAAAAAAGAAAGCCGGACAGACCTGCCCGGCTCTTCTGTTTATTCTGTTCTCTTTCTTCTGTCAACAACTGTCCTTCAGGTCGTCTGTCCGGGTCAGTCCGAGGCAGCCAGATTTATGCCGCTTCCTGCTTTGCCTCTTCTCCGTTTTCCCCGGCCTCTCCGGCATCGTCAGCCGCTTCAACAATATTCGAGGCTTCGCGCAGAAATCCGAGCACCTTTTCATTGAACAGCTCAGCCACAAACGGCATCACTTCTTCCCGCCGTTTAAAATAGCCCTTTACCTCCTGAACAGACATCTTGTATTCATCCGCAATCCGGGCATACCCCTGCTCGATATCCTCATCAGTGACGGTGATCTCCTCCAGCTCAGCGACTTTCTTCAGAATAAAATCGCCCCGTACCCGCTTCTCGGCAGGTTCCCGGTTATGCTCGACCAGCTTTTCCCTGCTAATTCCGGCAGATTCAAGAGTCTGCCCGGCCCGTTTCAAAGTTTCCTCGGTCTGCCGGATCATCTCCTGAATTTCATAGGCCACCAGCCGCTGCGGCACCTGGAACTGATTCAGGTCCAGCAGTTTCGCCATAATCCGGTCATTCAGGTCTCCCTCAAGAGCACCTGTTTTTTTCTGTTCAAGATCCGAAGCGATTGCTGCCCGAAGGTCATCCAAGGTTGCATACTTTTCGTCAATATCCTTGGCAAATTCGTCATCCAGTTCCGGTTTGATTCGTTCCTTGATGTCCTTGACATCCACCTTGAACTCAATCTTTTTTCCGGCCATGACAGGATTCTGGAAGTCAGCCGGAAAATCAGCTTCGTACAGTACGGTTTCGCCTTTTTTCAGGCCGAGCATCCGTTCTTCAAAATCCTCTCCCAGATATCCGGTTCCCATATCAACAGAATAATTCTCGTTGCGGACTTCCTTCATGGCCCGCTCATTATGAAATCCCTGAAAATCAATAGTCACGATATCGTCCATCGTGACTTCATGGCCCTCTTCCGCTGAACGGAGCACGGCCTTGCTGCGCCGGAGCTGCTCAATCTGCTTCTCCACCTCGGCGTCAGTCACTGTGCAGTCCGGCTTCGCGATCTCCAGCCCTTTATATTCCTGCAACTCGAATTGAGGCTTTATCTCGACCAGAGCAGTATATTCAAACGTCCCGTCATCCCGGAAAGCGGTCTCCTGAATTTCCGGATGCACAACCACATCGATTTCCTTTTCCTCAACCGCGTCAAAATACGTGGCCTGGACCAGTTTTTCCGCAACCTCCGGTTCCACCCGGTCCTTGAAGGTCTTTTTCAGGACAGTCAGCGGCACCTTGCCGCGACGGAATCCCTTGAGGGCAACTTCCTTTCTCAGCTTGTTGTATTCCTTATCCAGCTCTTTCCGGACATCCTCTGCAGGCAGGGTGATCGTTACCTTCCGGGCTAATTCGTTTATCTCTTCAACCGCAATATCCATCGCCTTATAGTCCTTTCTTTGCGTTGCCTGCCTCGGGCAGAATTTTTTCTTCAATGCGGAGAGCAGCAATGCAGGTTCATTCTGCTCATCGGCCCGCTTTCGTTTTTTCGTTACCTACTGTAAACCACACAACAGAGACAGCGTTGCGCATCAGACGATGCACAGCATGGTGCGAAAGGGGGGAGTCGAACCCCCATGCACTCGGTGCGCTGGATCCTAAATCCAGTGCGTCTACCAGTTCCGCCACTCTCGCAGTAGGCCTATACTAATAATCTATGCCCCTTCCTTCGTCAAGGGAAGGAGACGAAAAAAGAGCATGTTGCGCCTTCACTCAGGATTAATCCGTGAAAAGGAGATCAGCGGCATCACTCCGGTCTTCTGCAGAGCCGCAGCGCAGTTCCTTCCCGTCTGTTGTGCAGGTGACTGTACCCTGCTCTCTGGTAATTGCCACCGGAATATTCTGTGCCTGCCAGAAGGCAAGGTTTGCCGGAGCCGGATAGTACTTTTTGCCGTACTTCCCGGCAGAAACAACAATCAGCGAGGGATCAACAGCAGCAAGAAAATCTCTGCTGCTGGACGTGCTGCTGCCATGATGGGGAGAGAGTAGCACATCTGCTGTTATATCGGCCCGCTGCTGAAGCAGAACATGTTCGCTCGGCTCTTCGATATCACCGGGCAGAAGAAAGGTTCTCCTGCCGTGCCGGTAGCGCAGCACCAGAGAGGCATCATTCACCGATGTTATGGAGCTGGACCCGGGCAATCCGTTCATGCCGATAACAGTAAGCGCAGCGTTCTCTCCCCCGGCGATGCGGTTACCGGATTTCGGAATCATAATCCTCGTCCCCTGCTCCGCAGCCTGATCCAGGATCTGCTGATAGGTTTCTTCCCGATGGGCATCGCCGTTGATATACAGTTTTTTCGGTCTGAAATGGGCCAGAACAAAATCCATGCCGTTGAAGTGATCGCTGTGCGGATGACTGATCACCGCCTGATCCAGCCGCCATATTCGCTGCTTCCAGAGGTACGGCCCGATAACCTGCTCACCGATATTGAAACGTTCCCCCCTGCCGCTTCCTCCGTCTACAAGAATGCGTATCCCGTCCGGCAGACGCAAAAAACAGGACGATCCCTGGCCGACATCCAGAAAGGTGACCTGACTGGTCTCTGATACAGTGGGGAACCAGAGATTCCAAGTGAAATGAATCAGAAGCAGGATTGAACCGGCAAGGGCGGCGGAGCGGATCCACAGCACCCGAAAACCAGAGCGCCAGACCAGCATGAGCAGACCGTAGAAAAATATCTCCGCACCAGTAGGCGTGATGGTCCACAGCGAGGCCCAAGGCAGCGCACTGCCTGCAGCGGTGCAGTACTGCCCGGCAGTAATTCCCAAACCGCCGATGCGCAGCAGAACCGCTGCAGCCTCCGGGGCAAAAAAAATACAGGGAACAGCCGCAAGTCCCCAAGGCAGGGCCCAGAAACAGAAAAACGGCTCCACCAGCAGATTCATCACCGGGCCGATCAGGGAAAAGCGGTGAAAATGAAAAAGCATAAAGGGCAGCGTGCCCAGTGTGGCGGTGACGGAGACCAGCACAGGCAGCAGAAGATAGCGGTGCAGAATCTTCCTTAACCGATCCTGTTGCGGATCATCCGGCGCACTGCCCGATTCCTCTACAGAGGATGAGAGGATTTTCGGGAGAAATAAGGCCAGGGCCGTAACCGCGCTGAACGAAAGCTGAAACGAGGCGGTCTGTACGGTCAACGGGTTGATCGCAGATACGGCCAGAGCCGCCGTTGCCGCAAGATGCAGCATGGCTCCCTGTCTGCGCAGCACCACTGCGGCAAGGAGAACAACCGCCATAATCAGGGCCCGCACAACCGGGGTATTCAGCCCGGCAATCAGGCTGTAGCTGAACAGCACAGGCAGGGCAGCCAGCATACTGATCGTGGGAACATGAACGTGGAGCAGCAACCGTTCGGAGCGTTTCAGCAGCAGGCTGATGCCCCCTCCGACCATGATGCCGAGCAGGCCCATGTGCAGTCCGGAAATGGCCAGCAGATGCATGGTGCCTGTGGCCTTGAACTGCTCCTGGATTTCCTGAGACACCCCGGCCCGGCTGCCGATCAGCAGGGCCTGATAGGTTCCGGCTACGGACGGATTAAGATGCTGGCGGAGAAACAGGCTCACCCGCTGCCGTATCTGTTCCGGCAGATAACGCAGCCTGCGGAGCTGGTTCCTGAGTTGTTTTTGCAGCGCGGTTCGTTTCTGCTCCCGGAGCACAGCGATATGCCGGTCGGATCGTATGTAACCGCTGATATATATTCCCTTGGCCGCAAGATAGGCGGGATAATCAAAAGCGCCCGGAACCTGAAAACCGGTGACCGGCCCGGCCCGCGCCGAGACCATCAGGGTCACGCCCGGCTGCATCCTGTTCTTCCTCCTGTTCATACTGCCCCGCATGGACAACCGGACACGTCCGTGAGTCGGCTGCCAGCTCTGCCTGCCGTCATGAAGCAAAATATCCTGTACCTCAAGCTCAAAGCGGGACCGTACCTCCTGCTCTTCATCTTCAACATCCGGCGTACCGCTTTCTTCAATCATGGTAACCAAGGTGCCGACCAGCGTGACCTGTTGCTGTTCCTGCAGCAGAGCGGCAATATGCCCGGCAGCCCGGGGGATTTGAAGATGTGCAGCAGCATTGAGATACCCGATCAGAAAAAACAGAGGCAGGCTAAGGAAAAGGGAAAGCGCTTTGTATCGGCGGTACAGAAATAGAAGCAGAGCAGCAGCGGACAGCAGGAGCAGGGCGATGACCGCTGCCCCTTCAGATAACAGCGGTGAGCTGGAACAGCTGGAATTGCCTGCTGCTGTGCCCGCAAGAAAACACAGAGTAACCGGCAGCAGAATGTTACGGTCACACCAGCAGATGCATGGCTGCACGAATCTGGTAATGACAGCGGAGATGCGAAAAGAAGCAAGATGATAGTGGCCGATACCTCACCTCTTGTAGGTTCAGTGAGCTACGATTGTCTCGACAGGTTGCTGTCACACGGGATGCGAAACTTTTGCTTTATGCCGAAAATCAGGAAAAACGCACCTGAGCGGAATTACCCTGCGGATTGTTGTCTTCTGTTTTTTCTGTTTCCTGTTTTTCCGGCTGCCGGAACAAAGCAGCCGCCTGCGGCGCCACGGAGCGCAGATGCAGATCCCGCTGGGGAAAGGGAATTTCCACCCCGGCTTCCTGGAGCTTCCTGAACAGGACAAAGTAGTACGGGCTGCGCAGGCCGGAAAATGCCTGGAGCTGATGTATACGGCACCACACCCGGATAGAAAAATCAAGACTGCTTTCGCCGTATCCTTCAAAAACGATCCGGATCGGGTGCTCCTTGTCCTCTCTGGTTGTATCCACCTCTCTGGCCGTTTCCGTGGCCAGGCGGACAATCTCATCCGGGTCGGAAGCGTAGGAAACCCCGAAAGGAACCGTGAGTCTGCGCCAGTCATCGCTGTAGGTCCAGGTATTGACTCTGCCGGAGACAAATTCGGAATTGGGCACAATGATATCATCCCCGTTCACCGTCCTGATAATCGTTGACCGGATCGCCACCTTTTTCACTTCACCGGTGACCCCGCTTTCCAGGTTGACAATATCCCCGGTCCGGACAGCACGCTCCGCCAGCAGAATGATGCCGCTGATAAAATTATTCATGATCGTCTGCAGGCCGAAACCGATCCCGATACCCAGGGCACCGAAAATAACGGTCAGCTGGGTCAGATTGATACCCAGCGCACTGAGAACAATAAAGAAAACCGGAGCCAGAGCAAGATAGTAACCGAGCGTGGTCAGGGAGTTTACAGAGCCGTGCGACATTCTGGTATTCTTCTCTAAAATCTTGACTGCATGGTTCCGGGTCAGACGGAGCAGAAGCAGGCCGAGGAGCAGCAGAAAAATGAATTTCAGGATAACGGCAAGATTGACCTCAACCTGACTGAAGGAAAACAGCGGATGGTAGACAACTTCCAGAGCATTATCCTTAAATTTACGGAGATTTTGTTCAAAATCAACAGAAAGGGTTGTATACCAGGGCATCTGGTTACGACGGAAATCAAGATACCAGTTAATCTCGTTAAGCAGCGCTTTGAGGTTCTGCTGATTATCGAGCAGCGCGGCAATAGCTGAATCAAGCAGTTCCTGTTCTTCGTCCAGCTGTTTTTTTAGCTTGGCCAAGGCATTTCTGACTTTCTGATCTGTCGTATTTTCGAGCTCATCCTCAGCAAGCAGAAAATTCTGCTGCACCTGATTTTTCTGCCGGCTGAGCAGGAGCAGCTCTTCGCCTACCGACTTGTACGTTCCCTGAAATTCTTCCTGCTTTTCGCTCCAGTATTGAATTTTGTCCGCAGGTTCCTCCTGTTTTTCATCGGCATAGTATCTGACCTGGGCATAAACCAGGACCGACATGAGGGTACTTATCTTCTGTTTGAGTTTTTCCTGTTCAAAGCCGGACCGCTCCACATTCAGGGTCTCCTGTTTTGAGGCAAGCCGCCTTTGCTCAACTTTGAGGAGATCCTGAATATGCAGATTTTCTGCTGTCTTGTCCCGATTTTCTTCCAGCTTCTCCAAGTCTACTTCAGACTGCAGCAGCTCACTATCCAGCCTGTTCGTTTTTTTCTGCACTAACGCAGCAAGGCGTTCCTGTTCAAGCAGAGCTTGTTCTTTCTCTTTCTTTCGCTTGGCAAGCTCTTCCTGCAGAATATTGAGATGCTCGAAAGTCCGCTGAATCAATTCGCTGCCCTGTTCTTCAAGCGCAGCGAGATTCTCCTTCTGTTTCTTCAGCCGGGACTGACGCAGGGCAAGCAGAGAGTATTTTGCCTGCATACTGAAGATATATGCAGATTTTTCCAAAGCAAAAGGCCTGTCCTCCTTTTTCTGCTTCAGACGGGAATAATCAGCAAAACGGGGATCGATATTGTTTTTCAGGGTGGCAAGCCGTTTGTCGAGGGCTTCGATATTCCGGGTACACTGGCCCAGATGCAGATGAACTTCCTTCTGAAACACTCTGATTTCATTAAACAGGGTCAGAGAATATGGTTCTTGACCGAGCTGTGGCGGCTTGATGTAGGTTTCTGCAGACTTTTTCCATTCCGCCTTCAGCCGCTGCAGCTGCGAAACTGCTTCCCGAAACAGTTCCCCGGCATTGGTCAACGCTTCCCGGATGTCCGTCTCCTTCGTCTCCATATTCACGCTCTGATCCAGTAGGAGTGCAGAGTCTGCGGCAAGCTCTTCGGTTTTTTTCTGCCGCTGTTCAATGAAGGCCAATGCCTCCTCTGCGGTTCCGCTGTGCATTTTCAGCTCAACAGGTTCAGGGATATCGGGCAGAGCCGGGGTTGCCGAAGCTGTACCAGAAAAAAAGAAAGCAGTAACGGCAGGCAGAAAAAAAAGGAAGAGGAAAAGAAAAGGGCGGAACTTCATTGCAGGACGATTCATACGCTTTGGTTGGTTTTACCGGGTAGAAAGGAAACTGGTGCTGGTAATGTAAATTAGTAGTTATAACGCTATTTTTCTGCGTAGGCAAGTATTACGCGATCCGAGATCTTTATTGCAAAGTTCCTGGTTTGACACGCTGCCCGACAAACATACACTTTATCACTTGAATCCAAGTCTTAACCAGCCGTTGCACCAGACCTGCTGCCGATAGCGGAACTCGGTGTTTACTGCAGCCTCCTGTCCCGCACTGCGTATCGCGGTTCTGCATTAACGGGTGGGCGAGCTTAGCGTTATCTCTTGATATATCCTTGAATTATCTGAGCACATTCTTTGGGTTTTGCCTGCATGATAAAATGAGGTCCGGGGATTTCAGTCAGTTTAATTCCCGGAGCTAATCGTCTGAATTCTTCAAAATGAATGGGAGAGACCAATCTGTCTTTCCCTCCGACTATATACCTGCATGGTATGTCAATCTGCTTTTCTCCGCCTTCAAGCCTGCTTGTCTCTCTTATCCGATAGGCGAGCATGCTGCTTCTGACCATCTTCTGCGCCTTTTTGAACAGATCGACCGTCTGATTTTCAACGTCCTTACCAAAGAGAAACCGTTTGAGCACAGATGAAGGCAATGGCAGTTTGAGGAGCAGCACCAGAAGAAACGGAGGGATTCTCCAGAGCCAACTTTTGGGCGGGCTTATAAAGGTTGAGACGAAGACCGCTGCTTGTAAATTTGAAGGCGGGTTGGATGATGCCAGAGCATAGCCGATCGGACCGGAAAAGGACTCTGCTACCAGGACAAAGGCCTTGTTCTCCGGCAGCCTTCTGCGCACATATTTGACTAACTGGCTATAGCTTAGTTTTGTATCACAGGGATAACTAATCACCCGGGCCTCAATATCCGGCGGGAACTCTTTCAGGAGGGGCCTGAACAGCAGCCCTGTTCCGTCCATTCCGGGCAACAGAATGATCTGCATAGACTGGTTTTATCGGGAGGATGTCTGATTATGCGGTGCAGGCCTGCTCTCTGCTGCCTGGAAGAATCATTTTTTCATAACGTTCAGCACCAGCAAGAGGGGTAGCGAGACAGTATCCTATTTTTAATATTGGAATTTTATGCCGCCCTGTAAAAATAACGTTCTTTTGAATCTATTGCGAATAAAAATACCAGGGCCGCCCCGTTTCCTCCCGCCCGGCCATCAGGGGCGGGCTGTAGGGGTAAAAAATCGCTCGTATCCTCTGTTGTCCTGAAAGTTTAGATAGCCTTTGGAGAACCTGGGTCGTTTTTTGGCCGTTTTTGCCCTGCTCAGGGGGTAAAAAAGGGCTCTTCAGAGTTGAAATGCAGAAAATACTTTACAGATCAACAAGTTGCAGTACTTTTTTACCAGCAAAGTATCTCATTGATCCTACGTCATTATTCCCCAAAACCTACTATCCGGGAAACCTCCCTCAAAATGAGGTGAAAATGGTGCTCCGGAGGGGAGGTTTACAGAAACCGCTTGACAATATGCTGATTTCGCTGGTACAAAAAGAGGCGGAGTCACAATGACACTCTGGAAGAACTTATGGGAGGACAGGACAATGCGGAAGGATGCAATTGAACTTTTCCTACGCAGGAGGAGCACGTCATGATAAATTTGGAGATGGAATCGTCCTCAGCGGTCAAAAATGATGAGGCGCTGAGACAAAAGCTGGACAGTTATCTGCAGCAGACCGGCATCAAAGACAGAGCAAAAGCGCGGCACCTCATTGCCAAACATCTGCAGACCCATGCCTCGGAATATCCCTCTGTCCTTTTCCGGAGCGGCACCCTCTACCTCTTCACTGCCTACGGCATGAACACAGCGAAAACCTTGGGCAGCGCATCCGGTGCTGACTACCTCCGTTTTGACGGTGAGCGAATAACCCGGCTTGACCCGCTCTATTACCTTGGCCCAGAGGGTGAAAAAAATACCGGAGCAGCCGACTATGGGTATTCCGGTTTTAGCAGCAACAACAATAATAATAACAATAATAATAACAATAATAACAACGGCAATAACAATAACGGATAAGCCAACCGGAGGCTGCTGCGATGACTGCGAATATATTCTTGAGAAGCATCTTTTTTCTTCTGCTGACCGCAGGAGTGCAGCATATCGGGCTTAAATCGCACGATTTACCTGATTCTAAGATTATATTCTGTTATGTTCTGCCGACCGTGCTGTTTCTTCTGGCCTGCTGGCAGTGGCGCAAGATTGGCGCATTCAAGAGAAGGGCATGGATGGCTGAGAATCCGGCCAAGTTTAATCCAGACCTGATTGACTGCTATGTCCGCTTCACCGGCAAAGTGACGGAAGAACGGCCATGCCGCTTGCCTCTGAGCGGCAGCGAGTGCGTTTACTATGCTGCACTGGTGGTCGGAGAACGACAGGTCAAGAAGAAGAAACCAAGCAAGGGCTGGGAAACCGTGCGCAAGCCGCTGCTGCGCGAGCAATCTTCTGCAACACTTGAGCTGGCAGACAAGGACTGCCGGGTCCATGTCAAGGTTGAGGAGTTCACCAAAAGATGCTTAGGGTTACGCAGCAAGGAGAGCACCCAAGTGCATTGCCCGACAGCACTGAAGAGCAACGCTGACAGAAAGTACAAACTATACCATCTGACGGAGTATTTCCTGTTCCATGGTGACAGCGTCACGGTGCAGGGCCGTCTATCCTGCGGCAGGGACGGCCGCCTCTTCATCAAACCAACCCGACGCTTTGAGTTTCCGTCCTTCATCGCCGTGCAGCACGAAGCTGATCAATTCATAAGCGACGCTTGGGATGCCGCATGGAGCAAACGGATCAACGTTGCCTTCCTGCTCCTCAATGCCGGGCTGCTTATCTATTTCTGGTGGTGACATTAGGTACGTGAAAAAGCTATGCATGTTTTCGTAGATACAAACATATTGTTGAGTTTCTACCATTACTCAAACGACGAGCTAGATTCACTGAATGAAGTGTTCACCGATCATGAACATGGAGCAGCTACAGTGTATGTAACGGAGCAGGTAAAAGATGAATTTGTTCGGAATCGGGATGGGAAGATCAAGGATGCTCTGAAAAAATTCAACAATTCCAGACTGCATCCACAGTTTCCGTCTTTCATGAAAGGGTACGAAGAGTACAAGCGGTTGCAAGAAATTGCAAAGGAGGCAAGACAGGTTAGCAAATCGATACTGAGCAAGATCAATGAAGCTATCGCAAATGAAGAGCTTCCAGCCGATAAATTGACTGCAAAAATATTTAAAGATTCTGATTGTAAAAAGGTCACCGCTAAACACATGGAAGCTGCAAATGTACGCTTGGCACGGGGGAACCCTCCAGGTAAAAAAGGAAGAAGTTTAGGCGATGCAATAAATTGGGAAATACTTACAGAGAACGTTCCAGATAAAAACGATATTCACATCATTTCTGCGGATGGCGATTACTACTCCGTTTTAGATGAAAACAAACCGAACGCATTCCTTATTAAGGAATGGAAGCAGAAGAAAAATGGGAATGTTTTCGTATATCGAACATTGTCTGAGTTTACTAACAAGCATTTTGATGGAATTGCTTTTTCATATGACAAGGAAAAGCAGGAACTTATTGAGCAGTTATCAAGTTCAGGAAGCTTTGCCCAAACTCACAACATTATAGAAAAGTTAGATAAATACAGTTATTTCTCTCTCAAAGAAATAATAGAAGTATTAGATGCGGCGGAATCAAACAGTCAATTTGGCTCGATTGTAACCGACTTTGACATATCTGATCTTCTCCACCAACATGCTGTTCCTAGATTTGCAGATATAAAAAAGGATTCACATCGAGAATTGCTTCGTAAGGTGATCGAGGAGCAGGAAAACCGATAATACGCTGATGTCAGCAGTTCACACCACTGAGCAAGCAGCTTCGCCTGCAATGCAGCTCAAGAAAGCCATCCATCTGCTCTATGTACCGACCAAGTTCTGCAATATGAGCTGCCGGTACTGCTACCTGGGCGACCTGACCGCTGCCAAGCCGGAGCCGGATAAAGTGCTCGGCACCCTGAACACTGCCTTGGAGCAGCTCCTAGTGCACGGTTATCTGCCCTTTAATCTCTCCTTTCATGGCGGCGAAGTCACCACCCTGTCTTCAGAGCTGTTAGACGGCCTGTTCAGCATTGCCGCCCGCCATTACGCGGCCTATGGCGAGGAGATCAAGGCGCAGGGCTTCCGGGTCAGTCCGCCGCATATCAAAACCAATCTCTTTGATTTTCAGCGGCATTGGGATATCTTTGTCAAGCACCGGGTTTCGATCAGCGGCAGCGTGGACCTGCCCCTCCGCCTGCACGAGCAGTTCCGCCGGGATAAACAGGGCCGCAGCACCTTGGCCCGGATCAGAGAAAATCTCAAGCTGCTGGCCACCTATCCGCACAACAAGAAGATTTCCTGCGTGGTCACCCGCGCTCACCTTGCAGCGGTAGATGAATTCATTATCGAGATCAAGCAGCTCCATTATGAAGTCGGCCTGGACATGAGCCGCTTCAATGTCATGTTCGGCTTTGACTCCGGCAAAAACAGGAGCAAATTTGCTCAACAGGACGAAGGCGCGGCTATGCTCACGGATGCCGAACAGGTCGAGTTCTATCAGGCGGTGAAGAAGGCTTTTGTCGGCAGCCCGCTGGAGAACGCCCTGCGTACAGAGTGGTTCAAGGAGTTCTCCCCGGAGTTCTGCTGCTCCTCAGTCAACTGCGGGGGCAAGTTCTTCCTGCTCCAGTTTGACGGCGAGGTCTTCTCCTGTCCGCGCGGCCAGTCCTCGCCAGCGTACCGCTACGGCAACATCTTCACAGACGGCGTGGAGGCGGTGATCAACAATGGCTGGAACGTGATTGAGCGCAATGAAAACCTGCTCGACATTGACGACGGCTGCGCCCGCTGCCCGTGGCTGCCGCACTGCAACCTCGGCTGCACCTTTGTCCGGCAGGAGACAGGGCTGAAGAAAAGCTATACCTGTCTGCTGCAGAAGCAGCTCTATCAGGATGCGCCCGACCGCTGGCCACCTCTGCCTGCGGAAAGAATCTCCGCCTATGCACAGCGTTTTTTCCTGAATAACAACCTGAAGAAGCTGCAGCAAACTTATACGGAAAAGGAACGGGTGATCACCCCGGAGCTGTTTGCCGATACTAACCGGCTGATCGAGATCATCCACCGTGATGCCAATCTGCAGGCTCTGTACAGCGACGAGCTGTTCTTCCTTCGGGTCAATGGCGTGGAATACCGCCTGCGTTCAGCGATTCTCAAAAATGAGATGGAGATTGAGGTACTGGACGAGAGCAGTACGGTACTGCTTGGTGTGCGGGAGGATGTGTTCCGTCTCGCCTGCGCTGACGAAATCAAAAATTATCTTCATCTGATGCTCCTGCGTGACACGACAGTGGTCTATGGCGACGAACAGCGCAGCAAGCAGGAGCATATTTTTGACTATTCGCTCTACAAGAACGCCTTCTTTGCCGCTGCCCAAGTGGAAGGAAACTATGCCCTGCTGGACATTTCCTGGCTGCTGATCAGTCACGCCCAGTTCTATTTAGATGGAGTACGGAATAATTTATTCATCACTACCAAGGCCCTGCGGGAATACCATTACATCAAGCACCGCAAGAACGCCTTCTATCATATTCAGGCGATCAATCTGCCGTTTCAGAATATTGAATTCTATTGGCACAGAAGCGAGTTATCCGAGATGCATGTTTCTGACGACAACAACTGACATGGGAAACGCTATGAAATGCTCCCTACTGAATGCAGTGGTCATTTTTTCCAGCATGCTGTTTCTTGCAGGCTGTCAGCAGGACAGTCAGAAAAAGGTGCTGAAAGCAATGCCTGCAAACTACACCCTGTCCTATAATCACATTGTGTACGTGGAAAATGACGGTCGCTGCGATACCGGTCAAGTCATTAAAGTCACTGGCGGCAAGAAGAGCAGGGGCATCAAAAGAAAGTATGAGTGCGTGAACCGTCCGCAGTGATTCGCGCCTCACAAGACCGGACTCCGGAAAGCTCCGCTTTGTTCCTCACGATGTGACGGGCTACGAAAATCCGGTGAAAAGGATAGCGACCTTTTACCGGATTTAGTCCGAAATCCTGCAGTCATGTCCTGCATATCTGTAAGATACTCCGTCAACAGCAGCTTCAATGATATAATTCCGGCAAGATTTATCTTTTTCAGTATAGCTGTTGATCGGACGTACTGTGTAACGATTTTTATTTTCTTGATTTGTCCAGGAATCAGATGTATTGATCGGCAGAGTATGCAGGGCATCATAAAAACGCTGATGGTCTTTTGCACTCATGGAATCACATATTATATTTACTTTATTTCTTTGAGTGTATTGTCCTCCTTTCTCCTGACCCGCAGCAGATTGTAATTCTGCCAGTCTCTCCTGACACTGTTGTATCATCTTGGCCTGATCATCAGTTCTCTCTTTATCTTCCGGAAAGAACGGCAGGTTATGTATCGTTTCGTTCAGAATCTTCTGATCGAATTCAACCTGAAATAGACGGTCGTCAAGTTCTTCAAAGGAAAAATTTCCCTGTGATGCCGCAATGACGCGGGAAGGAAAGAACGGCAGATTATATATTACGTTGTTTAGAGCCTTCTGATCGAGCTCAACCTGAACCAGACGGTCGTCAAGTTCTTCAAAGGAAAAATTTCCCTGTGATGCCGCAATGACGCGGGAAGGAAAGAACGGCAGATTATATATTACGTTGTTCAGAGCCTTTCGGTCAAATGCAACCTGAAACAGACGGTCATTGACTTTTTCAAAGGATAATTTCCCTTGTGGTATTTCAAGTTCTACGGCAGGAGAGGAAGGAAGGACAACTTTGGACAAGGGCGGGGGCGGCAGCGGAGATACAGAAATATACTCAAGACTATCTGCCTGGTGCAGGGTCACTATGACATGCAGAACAAAAAGGGCCGCCAGATATATAATAAAGAAAGCAAAAGAGAGAATCCTGTCTACAATCCTGGCTGAACTGCCGGGGATTTCTATCCTGCAAAGAATGCGACGGGAAGAGAATTTTGCTGCCATAAAGATGACGGGCAGCAAAACGAATGCACCGGAAAGGTGCAGAAAAGAAATATTCATACCATCAACGAGTATTCTACGAATAATTCGGAAAGGGGGCAGGCTGCAGGTGCCGCATTCCCTGGATATACCTCTGCAGGAAGCTGGCCTTTCTTTCCGGCCATTGTACACGGAGACAGAAAAGAGAACAACCCCTGCGGAGGACCACGCCTTTCCTGCTCTCAGTCTACGGTACAGCTCACCCGAAGCAGTTAATCTTGAACAGAGGAGCACCAGAAGCTGTCTGAAAAGTTGAGCATAATCCTCAATGATGGCAATTCGGATCACGGATCATTGCTTCCGAGGAGCCAGGAAGCACTTCATACTCCTTGCTCAATCTCCAGTGCAAATTCAACCATGAAAAAATACGCTCAACAACCCGGCGACGAGGTTTATTTTGTATCCTTGGCTGGGAATATTTTTTCAACCACAGCTGCACCGATGGCGTCCCCGAAGACATTGACCGTTGTCCGGAAACGATCCAGCAGCCAGTCCACTGCCAGAATCAGGCTGATATATTCCGTGGGCAGGCCGACCGCATTCAGGACGATGAGCATGGTGACCAGTCCGGCTTCCGGGATACCTGCGGCGCCGATGGCAGCCAGCGTGGCTGTGACCGCCACGGTCAACTGGGCCGTCAGGCTCAGCTCGATCCCGATTGCTTGGGCGATAAAAATCGCGGCCACAGCCTCGTACAGGGCCGTGCCGTCCATATTCACGGTTGCGCCCAGAGGCAGAACAAAATTCACAGACTGTTCGGAAACCTCTGCTTCCTCGACCGCTGATTCCATCGTGACCGGCAGGGTTGCTGAGGAGCTGGCCGTGGAAAAGGCGGTCAGCAGGGCCTGCGACATCTGATACATAAACTGGAGCGGATTTCGTTTGGTGACAAACCGGAGAATCAGGGGCAGGGTTACAAAGGCATGAATACCCAGTCCGGCAAGCACGGTGAGCATATACAGCCCCAACTGCTGCAGAACCTTAAAGAACTCTCCTTCTGCCTGTGCTTCGCCGAATCTGGAGGCGACCAGGCAGAAAATTCCGACAGGAGCCACCTTCATCAGCAGCAGGACAAAGGCTATAAAAGCGTCATTTATCTGGTCAATAATATTGACGATGATTTCCACCCGGCTGCCCATAGTAGTGAGCATTCCGGCAAAGATGATGGAAAAGACAATCAGCGGCAGCAGGTCTGTGTTGGCAGCGGAATCAAACAGGTTGTCTGTAAACAGCATCAGAACAAGATTATTCAGAATAGTTCCGATATCGGCATCGCTGTTCATGCTGCCTTCGGCACCTTGCGCGGCAATTTCGTTCAGGGTCTGCTGATCAATGGTTCCGTTCCCCGGTTGAATGATATTGACCACCACAAGCCCGACCAGCACGGCCATGACCGTGGTGGAAAAATAATAGAGCAGTGCGGCGCCTCCTGGACGCCCGAGCTTGCGGATATCCCCTAAGCCGAGTATCCCGTTCATAACACTGGAGACCACCAGCGGCACAACCATCATTTTCAGCAGATTGAGAAAAACCTCCCCGCCGATATGGAACTTCATCGCTGCGTGGGGGAAAACAAGCGCAAAAACAACAGCAATAACGATTGCCCCTAGAATATACCACGTCAGGTGATCCTTTTTCTTTTCCCGCATATACTTCTCCTCCTTGCGCACCGGAAATGATGCATAGTTGTTAGTTGTTACATTGGGAACGCCATTGGCGATGTATCCTATAGCATTTTCAATTGAGTTTATATCATAATCCGCAATACCGAGAACATGATCGTGCCATATCCGCGTCAATCAGATGCAGGGACATAAGATCGGATCCGGCCAGGTAGTTTTTCGGCAGATCACATTTTCCTTCTCCATCTATATAGTCTGTATAAAAGGAATTATACCAAATAAAAGATCATCCTTAAATTTATTCTTGAGTTTAGAAAATGTCCAATGTAGAATAATCTAAACTTTAGGTATAATTTTTTATACTACTATGGAGGATAACGTGAATAATGAAAAATGCCTCGCTCGGGTAAAGAGGAGCTTCTTTTTCATAGGGATTAATGGAAAAAAACTGTATTCCAAAGGTCAGTGGGTTGAAGGTTACTTTAGAGTTATCATGGGACGTCGCATGTTCATAGCAGATGACTTCTACCTGAACCCTAATAAATTTGACTGCTTAAAACTGCAATATCAGTAGAACTGACATTTGTTCCTTTGTAAAAAAAAGGCAGGGGCGGCGGGAGCACCTGCCAAAACGGATTGCCTGTTTTCCTGGGATGTTTTTCCGGGGATGTGCCTGCCCCGTTTCCACCACCGCCCCTTTTCTTTTTCTGCCGACTACCGGCTCCTCCCCCTTAGACCAGCCCCTGATCCAGCATGGCATTGACCACCTTGACAAACCCGGCCACATTGGCCCCGGCCAGATAGTTTTTCGGCAGACCGTATTCTTCGGCTGCATCTATACAGGTGGTATGAATGGACTTCATGATCTGCCGCAGACGACCGTCCACCTCTTTTTCCGGCCAGGAAAGCCGCATGGAGTTCTGGGCCATTTCCAGACCGGACACCGCGACGCCTCCGGCATTGGCCGCCTTGCCAGGGCCGTAGAGAATTTTTCTCTCCAGAAACAAATCAACGGCTTCCGGCGTGCTCGGCATATTTGCCCCTTCGCAGACGAGCTGCACGCCGTTATCGAGCAGATTCCGGGCGTCCTGTGCATTGATTTCGTTCTGGGTTGCGCAGGGCATGGCGCAGTCGGCCCTGTGATTCCAGAGCGGATTATGCTCCGCGTCAGGATCAACTGCTGTGTACACGGCAGCCGGGTACTGTTCGCAGTACTCCCGGATGCGGCCCCGGCGGATATTTTTCAGCTGCATGATGAAACCCAGCTTTTCCGCATCAATGCCTTCCTCGTCGTAAATATACCCTGATGAGTCGGACATGGTCAGTACCTTGGCGCCGAGCTGGAGCAGCTTTTCCGCCGTGTACTGGGCCACATTGCCGGACCCGGAAATCAGGCAGGTTTTGCCTTCCGGCGAGTCGCCGCTGCGGGCCAGCATTTCTGCAGCAAAATAGACCACGCCGTAGCCAGTGGCCTGGGGCCGGATCAGGCTGCCGCCCCAGTTCAGACTTTTGCCGGTGATCACTCCGGTAAATTCGTTGCGCAGCTTTTTGTACATGCCGAACAGGTAGCCTATTTCTCTGGCTCCGACCCCGATATCTCCGGCCGGGACATCGGTATCCGGGCCGATATGCCGCTGCAGTTCCGCCATAAACGACTGGCAGAAGCGCATGACCTCAGCGTCGGAACGGCCCTTAGGATCAAAATCTGCCCCGCCCTTCCCGCCGCCGATCTGCAGGGTGGTCAGGCTGTTTTTAAAGACCTGTTCAAAGGCGAGAAACTTGATGATCGACAGGGTCACTGAAGGATGAAAACGCAGCCCGCCCTTGTACGGGCCGAGGGCCGAGTTCATCTCCACCCGGAAGCCCCGGTTGACCTGTACCCTACCCTGATCGTCCATCCAGGGCACCCGGAACATGATGACCCGCTCCGGCTCAGTAATCCGCTCAATAATTGCCTGATGCCGGTATTCCGGATTGCGGTCCAGGACCGGTTTCACCGTTTCGATCAGCTCGGAAACCGCTTGGAGAAATTCTTTCTGCTCCGGGTCTCGCTGTTCTATTTTTCTTACAATATCATCCATATGTTTATCCGGTTATCCGGCAGTGCTGCCGCGTAGTATTTTTCGGAATATCGACAGGCCCCATACAGTCGGGCAATCAGAGCATCCGCACTGCACCCTTGTCCGCTGAAGCAGCAAAACGGGCATAGGCCTGCAGAGCCTTGGGTACCTCGCGGCTGCGGTCCGGAGTAAAGGCGGCAGCGCCTCGCTCCATTTCCTGCTGTTCTCGCTGAGCAAGCTCTTCCGGGCTGATGCGTAGACTGATGCTGCGTTCCGGGATATTGATATCGATCGGGTCGCCGTTGCGCACCAGGCCGATAGTCCCGCCCCCGGCTGCTTCCGGGGAAACGTGTCCGATGGACAGGCCGGAGGTGCCGCCGGAAAACCGGCCGTCCGTGACCAAGGCGCATTCCGCCCCCAGGTGGATAGATTTCAGATAGGAGGTCGGATAGAGCATCTCCTGCATACCCGGTCCGCCTTTAGGGCCTTCGTAAAGGATAAACACCACATTACCTGCCTTGATTTCCCCGTCGAGGATAGCTTCGCAGGCTGCCTCCTGGGAATGATAGACCTTGGCTGTTCCCTCAAAGTGGAGGATGGACGGGTCCACACCGGCTGTCTTGACGATGCAGCCGTTCTCAGCAATGTTGCCGTACAGAACCGCCAGCCCGCCATCCTCGGAATAACAATGAGCAACATCCCGGATGCAGCCTTTTGCCCGGTCTGTGTCAAGGCTGTCGTACAGGGTGCCCTGGGATCCCATGACCAGATTGCGGCCCTTATTTCCCGGAGCGCTTGCACAGAGATTGCGGGCAGCCTGGGTTGCGCTGTCCCGCATGATGTCAAACTGATCCAAGGCTTGGGCCAAGGTAAGGCCGTCTGCCCTGCTCACTGTGGTGTCCAGCAGCCCGGCTCGGTCCAGTTCACCGAGGATGCTCAGGATGCCGCCTGCCCGGTTGACATCCTCCACATGATAATGCGAGGAAGGCGCGACTTTGCACAGGTTGGGCACCCGGTGGGACAGGGCGTCGATATCCTGCATGGTGAATTTCACCCCGGCCTCATGGACAAGAGCCAGGATGTGCAGAACCGTGTTGGTGGACCCGCCCATCGCGATATCCAGCGCCATTGCGTTGTTAAAGGCAGCCTTGGTGGCAATGGAGCGTGGCAGGACTGAGGCATCTTCCTTCCCGTACCAGGCTTTGCACATGGCCACGATACGCTTGGCAGCTTGCTCAAACAGAGCCCGCCGGTTGGTATGGGTGGCAACCACGGTTCCGTTGCCGGGCAGGGACATGCCCAGGGCCTCGGTCAGGCAGTTCATGGAGTTAGCCGTAAACATGCCGGAGCAGGAGCCGCAGGTCGGGCAGGCTGCCTGTTCAATCGCGGCAATCTCGTTATCCGACACTGACTTGTCCCCGGCCATGACCATTGCATCGATCAGGTCGTAGCCCCGCTCCCGGCCCTTGATCCTGCCTGCCTCCATCGGTCCACCGGAGACAAAAATCGCTGGGATATTCAGCCGCATGGCTGCCATCAGCATGCCCGGGGTGATCTTGTCGCAGTTGCTGATGCAGATCATGGCGTCAACCTTGTGGGCATTGCACATGTACTCAACCGAGTCGGCAATCAGCTCCCTGGAAGGCAGGGAATAGAGCATCCCGTCGTGCCCCATTGCGATACCGTCGTCAATGGCAATAGTGTTGAACTCGGCGGCAAAGCAGCCCTGCTTTTCAATGTACTGCTTGACCTGCTGGCCGATCTCGTGCAGATGCACATGTCCGGGCACGAACTGGGTAAAGGAGTTGACCACTGCGATTACCGGTCTGCCCATCTGTTCTTCGGTCATGCCGTTGGCCCGCCACAGAGCACGGGCTCCGGCCATTCTCCGGCCCTGGGTTGTCTCGTTGCTGCGAAGAGGAATTGCCATGCTTGTTCTCCTGTTTACTGATGTTACGCAGCCGAAACGCAAAATCGGCAGAGTCTACGCTTTGAGTGTCTCGTAACATCAGCTGATTATAGAAAAAATAACTTCATTACCTCAGATTCACTGGTCCGTCCGGTCCGGCTTGTCCTGTCTGCTCGGCCATCTCTTATGTGCTTCATGGCCCAGTTGCGTGAATCCGGCAGCCATCATCTGTCCGGCAATAATTTCAACTTCCCGCCACGCGCTCTGCTCCTCCAGCGGCAGTTCGGAAAACATCGGCGGCGCTGGCACCCAGTCGCGGCATTCCCGGCAATAGGCAAGGTAGGCAGCCATGCCGACAATACCATGATCATCCAGGAAGGTCGCAACTTTGGGCACACCGGCGGTGATGAGGAAACTCGCCTCGGCAACACTGTGCCAGATGTTGATCCAGGCAGAATCCATCAGGCTGGGCGCGGCCGTGATTCTCCGGTGGATAGATTCGGTGATGCTCCGATAGGTTGACCCTTCCGGCGGCGTGGTGAATTCCATGCCGGTAATCCGGACTCTCTCTGTATGGGTTGTTTCGGCAAAGACCTTCTGGGCCTCAAGGGCGGCCTGAATTTCAAACTCATAAACCTCCCGGCCGAGATACCCCTTTTTGTACAACCCCTTACCGCTCTGGTTGACCAGCTTTAACCAGGTATTCCGGTCCATTCATATCCTCCTTTTTCGCAAAGCAGCGGAAGTAATTTCCTGCTGCCTGCAATGTATTTGAAAAATCATATGTTTTATATATTATATCCTGCCGCATCGGGCGGTGTATAGTTTTTTCCCGGTGCTGAAGCACCGGAACCCCGCAGGCAGAAAACCAGTCTATCCTCGCTTCTGCTTCTCGCGGGCGAGGATACGTTTGAAAACTTCGTTGAGGTTTATGTTGACCCCGAAAAGACCTGGTTTTACATCAAACAGGCTGTTGACCACCTCCGCCCCTGAATCCTTCTCATCCATCTGCTCCTTAATCATCCGCAGCAGCTCCAACTGCTCATCTTCCCTGTTCGGCTCGACAAGGCCCAGCAGCTCCCGCACGCTGTACTCTTTGTCGCTTCCTTCCGGAATATACATGTTATGGCCCCGTTCTGCATACTTCAACAGGGTCTGATAATCAGCCGTGACCTCAGGATCATCGGGCATGGGAATACGTTCGCTAACTCGAAGCTTTTCAAAGCTGTCGTTGATCGCCCGCAGGGAGAACCAGAGAAAGGTGAGGAATTCTTTACGGCGCGGGCCGTTGCTCCAGAGATAGATGCGCCGGGCCTCATGATCCGCCTTGACCACGGCCTCAGTGCCGCTCTCCTTATCCTCCAGCACCACCCCGGTGCGCCAGCAGAGGCCTTTCCTGATCTGGCTGTGCCGTTTGACCAGAAAGCGGGGCATGACCGAGGGCGGCAGGAAGTCCTGATAATGGAGGACAAAACCCAGGGCCTTTGCGTAATCAAAGCTGAACGCGGGTTCGGCCACGGGCAGGAGCTGGGGGATGAGCACGGCCTGTTCGCCGAGGCCCCAGCACAGCTCGAACTTCTTCATCAGCTCCAGGATAAAGACATGGGTGGACTCGGGCCAGGAGAGCTTTTCGTCCCTGGCGTAGGGCAGGATATTGCCGAGACTGTTCAGGCCCAGGGTGCCTCGGGCGTCCGCCACCTCCTCGGCATTGATGATCTTATACACCGCCTCGGTGACCCAGACCGGGTCGAGGACGTGCATGGCCTTGAGAACAAAGTCCTTGAAGTGAACAGCCGCACCCAGATCATGGAGAAAGTCAACCAGCACCTCCCGGCTCTGCGGCTCGCCGATGCCCGCCTCAGCGCAGAGATCGCTGTACTCCTCGCTGCTGATATACGGTCGGTCCAGCTGCTCAATGCGTTCCTTGACCCGGAACCAGCTGCCGGGCCAGCGGATGCCGATCATCTCCACCCAGGCCAGCTCGCGCAGCAGGGCACTGCGGAACTCGGCGATCCCGCGCCCGTCGGCACAGGAGGTTCGGAAGAAGCCCCTGATGGCCGGGTACTTTGCCTGCAGGAAGGGGTAGTTCAACTGGAATGAGGGGTTGCTGTCCTGCTTGTTGAGGACCACCAGCACCGGCGAGTCGCCGCCGAAGCTCTCGATATGGCGGAGCCAGTATTCCGGGCGTTCGTCCCGACGACCGTCCAGCACCAGGACGTAGAGGCTGCGCCGGGAAAGGAAGAACTGGTGCGTGGCGTGCATGATCTCCTGCCCGCCGAAGTCCCAGATGTTGACCCGCAGAGGCGTATCCCCGTTCTCCTCCACCTTCCAATTACGGATGTTGATACCGTGGGTGGTGTCCTCGTGGGCATCAAAGTCTTCGTTGAAGAGCTGTTTGACAAGTGATGTCTTGCCTGCCGCACCTTCACCGATGAGGAGGAGTTTGACTTGGTTGAGAGGACGTTCCTCCTGTTGGAGAGATGCGAGGTACAGGCGAATAGCATCTATTCCTTGTCCTATGATTTCTAGTGGTGGGATGGTTAGTCGATTGCTTTTTAGGTTGAGTCTTGTTAGGGAGGTTAACTGTGCCAACTCTACAGGGAGTAGAGTCAGTTGATTATACTCAAGCCATAAATATATCAGCTTAGTCAGCAGACCAATTTCTTTGGGGAGACTATTCAGGCGATTACAGCTGAGATCAAACTCTGTCAGATTAATTAACTGGCTAATTTCAGACGGCAGGCTAGTAAGCTGATTGTGAGCAAGATTAAGATGGTTGAGATTGCTTAATTGGCCAATTTCTCGTGGCAGAGTACAAAGCTTATTGTCATGGAGATAGAGCCTCGTTAGATTGGTTAGATAAAACAGCTCTTCTGGTAGGGTAGTGAGTTGATTGCTATTAAGATAAAGAAAAGTTAACCCCGTCAACTGACCAATTTCTGGAGGCAATGAAGTTATATTTTTTCTCCGTAGATCAAGCCAAGTCGCCCCGCTTGCTTTAGCCTCCTCTATCACCTGCAACAATTCTTCATCTGTCATAACCTGTGTCCCTCATTCCTTGATAAAGAAGACTGAATGCCCCACACCCCGCCCCGCGATACATCACGGGGCTATTGTCGCTTGTCCCTCCGGGACAGGGAGTTACGTCCCGGAGGGACGCTGCGAACATAGCCCGGCGTTTCAACGGTGGGCAGGAACTGCCTTCCCGTCAAGGATTAAAAATTTCGTCTTCCGCAACAAAATCGTCGCTTCTGCCCTCCGTTATAGCATTTGCCAGCCCGACCTCCTCCAGTGCTTCCAGCAGAATATCATGAATAAGATCTCGTTTGCTTTTCAGCAGCTCAATGACCACTTCCGTGAGCAGCTCTTTGGTTTTCTCGTCACTGATAGAAAGTTCCATACCTGATTTCTCCTGTTGTCCCCTGTCCCGTCTGAAAAAACACTTGCAGTTTGCCGATATCAGTTTCATACTTATTACAGCATCCGCCGGGGATAGTATTCAATAATGATCGTTTTTGTCAATGCGGAAACGGTTCTCCCGTTCCTGTCCGTGCCGGGCAGGTCAACCTGATACAGCGAGGTCATGTATGAAACAGCCGGAAAACGCCTACTGGGTCGCTGCCATGCTGGGCATGAAAAAAGGAGTCTCCGACCTGAACATCACAGTGGGTAAAAGTCTGCAGGTCGAGATCGACGGTCAGCTGACACCGGTTGACGTCGAGCCGCCGGTCAAGGAACTCACCCCTTTTCAGGCCGAGGTTTTTGCCCTCAATCTGATCAACGGCAACCAGCGCCTGCTGCACGATCTGGTCAATACAGGCTCCTGTGACCTCTCCTATGTTCTGGAGCGGGGGGCAGACAGCGTCCGGTTCCGGGTCAATATTTTTACGCAGAAGGGATGTTATTCCGCAGTACTGAGAAAACTGGAAACCAAGATTCCTTCCATTGAAGACTTCGGATTTCCGCATTGTTTCTACGATATGGCCGAAGAACGGAACGGTCTTATTCTCTTTACCGGCGGCACCGGAACCGGCAAAACCACCTCACTGGCGTCTATCCTGAATCAGATTAACAAGACCCGGTCCGTGCATATTGTTACCCTGGAAGACCCGATCGAATACGTCCATCCGCATAAAAAGGCGACCTTCAATCAGAGGGAACAGGGAGATGATTTTGACAGCTTTGCCAACGGCCTGCGGGCTGCCCTGCGGCAGGCGCCCAAGGTTATTCTGGTGGGTGAGATCCGTGACCGGGTTACCCTGGAGATTGCCCTTACTGCGGCAGAAACCGGCCATGTGGTTTTTTCCTCTTTGCATACCATTGATGCCGGCCAGACTCTGAACCGGGTCATCGGTATGTTTGAACATGATGAACAGGAACAGATCCGGGTCCGCCTGGCTGATACCATCCGCTGGGTGGTCAGTCAGCGGCTGCTGCCCAAGGTCGGCGGCGGCCGGGTGGCGTCCCAGGAAATCCTGCGCAGCAGTCTCCGGGTCACGGATCTGCTGCTCAACGGGGAGGATGTGGCAGCGGAAAAAACCTTTTATAATGTCATTCAGGACGGCAGTACGCTTGATATGAAGACCTTTGATCAGGATCTGCTGCGGCTGTTTACTCTGGGCAAGATTACCGAAGAAGCGGCCCTGACCTACTGCAGCAACCGCAGCGTGATCAAACGGGGAATGGATAATATCAAGGCTTCTCAAGGGAAAAGTACGACCTCTATAACCGGTCTTGCAATGGAGCAGGAAGAGGAAGAATAAAGGAGAAAATATGATCAGCAACTGTCCCCACTGTCAGGGTGCGCTTAAATTTAATGCGGCCCAGCTGGCCAAGATAGAACAGGCCCTGAAAAAACTCAAATCAGGCCAGAGGCTGCCGCTGAAATGCCCGCACTGTAAAAAGCCCATGCAGCTTGATGCCGCCGGTGAGGCAGCGGGTGCTGCTGCCGCGCCGAAAACTGCCGGGAAAGCCGTTGATAAGGCCAAGGCGCCGGAAAAAAAAAAGGAAGAGTCTGCTGCGGTCATCAAGCCGCCGCCGCCGCCCAATACAAACTGGCTGGATGAAGAAAAGCAGGCCGGGTTATTGGAAGATACTGCCCGGGATGTCCCGACGAGTCTGGTGCTGCACGATGATGACGGAATCCGGCATCAGCTCGGCTCGGCTATGGAAGCACTGGGCTATCAGGTGGTTACCGTGACAACCGCGCAGGAAGCCATAGAACAGGTAAGTTCGGTCAGTTTTGCCAGTGTTGTTTTTCATACCGGGTTTGAAGGCGGAACGCTGGAAGGCTCCATTTTTCATACTTATATGCGGAAAATGCCCATGTCCAGAAGACGCTATATTTTTTATATTCTGGTCGGGCCGCAGTTCACCACCCTGTATGATATCGAGGCCCTGGCCAACAGTGCCAATCTGGTGGTCGGCGACAAGGATATCAAGAACTTTCAGATAGTCCTGCATAAATCCATCCCCTATTATGAGCAACTCTTTGGTCCGCTTCTTGAGGAGCTGAGTTCCTACGGAAGATAACAGGATTAACATAAAAACGGGCTGCATGTCCGGCTCTGTCGTATATTGGTCTATTTTCGCTATATATTTTTCTGCGGAACGGGAACGCGCCGCATGATTTTCGGGTATGCTTGCTGCGCGGAAAAAAAAGTCAGTCTTTCAGTATGAAAAAGTTGTTTTTCAGCAATATCTCTGGTAAATGTTTCTGGTTTGGAAAGCTGTCCATGGGGGGCAGCAGAAACAATCAACAATGACCATACTGATGACCGGTACGTATCGGTGCACAGGGGAAAGAAACACCCATGACTGACAATGGAACTCAGCCCGCAGCAGCGGCAGCAGAAGATAGTATGGAAGATATCAGCTTTGCTGAACTTTTTGAGCAGGAAGACAACAATACCGTCATCAACGTCCAGGAGGTCGCTATCGGCACCGTTGTGGACCTGAACAGCGATGCGGTCCTTATTGATGTCGGTGACAAGGCGGAGAGTTATATCGCTATCGGCGAATTCCGCGGAGAAGACCCGGATCGGGAAATTCAGATCGGCGATCAGTTTGAGGTCTTCATCGAAAAGCGGAAAGAAGAAGGCGGTCTGCTGCTCTCGCGGGAAAAGGCCATTGCTATCAAGGTGTGGGAACAGATCGCCGCAATTCAGGAGGAGGACGGCACTATTGAGGGACGTATCGAGAGCCGAGTCAAGGGCGGTATGTCGGTTGATATCGGCGTGCCCGCTTTTCTGCCGTATTCGCAGATTGACCTGCGTCCTGTCAAAGATCTGGACAGCCTCATCGGCGAGAGCTTTGACTTTAAGGTGCTCAAATTCAACCGCAAACGCAACAATGTGGTTATTTCCCGTCGGGCCATTCTGGAAGAAGCACGCTCCAAGCTGCGTGAACAGATGCGGGCAACCCTGAAGGAAGGACAGACCATCTGCGGGGCCATCACCAATATCACCGATTACGGCCTGTTTATCGATCTCGGCGGCATGGACGGTCTCTGTCATATCACGGACCTGTCCTGGGGCCGGGTGTCTCATCCTTCCAAACTGTACACGGTGGGCGAGGAGATTGAGGTCAAGGTGCTGAAATATGACCAGGATTCAGACAGAGTCTCCCTCGGTGTCAAGCAGCTCAGATCGGATCCGTGGGAAACCGTGCCGGAAACATATCCTGTCGGTTCCCGGATCGGCGGCAGGGTGGTTTCTATTACCGACTACGGCGCCTTTGTTGAGCTGGAAGAGGGCGTGGAAGGCCTTGTCCATATCTCCGAAATGAGCTGGTCCAAGAAACCCCGCCATCCGTCCAAAATTGTCAGTGTGGGGTCGGAAATAGAGGTACAGGTCCTCAAGGTTGAAGCTGAAACCAAGCGCATCTCGCTCGGCATGAAGCAGCTGCAGCCCAATCCCTGGGAGGTGGTTGAAGAAACCTATCCGATCGGGGCTGTTATTGAGGGCAAGATCAAAAACATCACCGATTTCGGTGTGTTTATCGGGATTGAAGAGGGGATTGACGGCCTTATCCATGTTTCTGATCTGTCCTGGACCGAACGGATCAGGCATCCTTCTGAGAAATATACCAAAGGTGAGGCCATTCAGGCTGTTGTTCTGAAAATAGACAAGGATAACGAGCGGTTCTCTCTTGGTGTCAAGCAGCTGGAACCGGATCCGTGGCAGGCAGCGGTCAGCAATTATCCCACCGGATCCCAAGTTGAGGGAACCATCACCAATGTAACGGATTTCGGTGTATTTGTGCAGCTGGAGGAGGGAATTGAAGGACTGATTCATGTGTCTGAAATCAGCCGTGAAAAAATCAAGACCCCTGTCGGCATGTTCAATGTGGGTGATACCCTGAAAACTGCGGTGATCAATGTATCTGCTGCTGACCGCAAAATCGGTCTGTCGCTGAAAGCATTGGAGGGTGACGATACAGACGCTGCTGCTGACAGCAGTACTGCGGAAGAATCTGTCCAGAACCAGAAGCCGATGAAGAGTTCAGGGCCTTCAACCTTCGGCGATCTGCTGAAGGCTGCTGCAGATAATGCCGGGGAGGATGCAGAGGAAGCCTCTGATAAGTAACCCTTCTTTTTTTCTCTGCTTAATCAACCGAAAGGGTATGATTTTTCCCGGGGAGGACAAGGGGAAAAATTGTACCCTTTCTCATTGCAGCAACAGCAACCGTTCCGGTTGTTTTCTTTTACTCTTTTTACGATCAACTGCAGAATTATCCACCTCATTTATCATTTATATACATACAAAAAAAAGGACTGAATATGCTCAAACGTGAACTGGTCAGTGAGATTACTGAAAGGACAGGGGGGTACTACAAACAGGATGTATCCCAGGCGCTCGATATCATACTTGAAAATATAACGCAGGCCCTGACGGAAGGAAGACGGGTTGAAATCCGCGGTTTCGGCAGTTTTTCGGTACGGACCCGCAAACCGCGCACAACAAAAAATCCGAAAACCGGCAGGATGATGAATATTCCGGCCAGAAAGACCCTGCATTTTACCATGAGTAAATCGCTCAAGGAAGGGCTTATTGAAGACTGACCGAGTTTCTCGTTAAAAGAGAGAAGAGAGCACTCGGATGGAGGCCGGTGAACCGAAATGAGTCCTTTGGTTGATCGGCCTTTTTTGCTCCGTTGCCCGTTTTTTTTGGAGCTTCAGAGAAGCCTGCCGGTCACTCCGGCAGTTACTCCGGAATCAGGTTTACGCTGCCAGGAAGTTTTCGGCAATGCAGCCCGCTGTCGATTGCAGGATGCAGCTTTTCCGTAACCAAAAAAGTATCATGAAACCAAGCACACCCACAGGCGGCTCGAAACTCGGGGTCGCGACAATTCCTGCGTATCTTGTCTGCACGATCTGGGCTGTATATCTCCTCGATATCGCCCTCCCGTGTCACCTCAATGCCTACGGAATTGTGCCCCGTACATTCAGGGGGCTTGCCGGTATCCTGTTCAGCAATTTTCTCCATGTCGGTCTCGGACATCTTATCAGCAACACCGTGCCGTTGTTTGTCCTGAGCCTGCTGTTGATCCTATTCTACCCCAGAATATTTTTTCAGGTGATTGCCGTCATCATCGGCTGCGGCGGAATGCTGGTCTGGATCTTTGCCCGCTCTGCCAACCATATCGGCGCCAGTATGCTCATTTACGGGCTGACCGCTTTTCTCGTCAGTTACGGCCTGATGAAGAAAAAAATCATCCCGGCACTGGTCTCCATCTTTGTCGCCTTTGTCTATGGTGCCGGAATGCTCGGCGGACTCCTGCCGCACGGTTTCATTTCCTGGGAAGGCCACCTCTTCGGGGCAGTCGGAGGGGGGATTGCCGCATATCTGCTCAGAATGTCGGAAGCAGACTGAGAACTGCTCTTGTCCTTGATCAGTGCGGCATCAAAATACCTGAATTCGTATAATGTTTCTAAAACGGGACAGAGCTTCGGAACTCCAGCTGCTCACCAGTTGCAGGATGCAGAAAGGAGAGCCTGGCCGCATGCAGGAACATGGGATCACCCATTGTCCCGGTGCCGTACAGGCTGTCGCCGAGAATGGGGCAGCCTAGGCCCAGCGCATGGGCGGCGTGCAGGCGGAGCTGATGGGTTCTGCCGGTGAGCGGAATGAATTCTACTCTGGTTCGGGGGCCTGAGGTTGATGAGGCTGCCCCGGAGACATGCAGACGCCGCCAGCGGGTGATACCGATTTTTCCCTGCACTGGATCATATACCTGATACGGTCGGTTCTCCGTATCCAGCCGGAAGCGGAGAGTGATCTCGCCTCCTTCTCCGGCTACTGCCCCATCCAGCAGGGCAATATAGCTCTTTTTCACCTGCCGCTGAGCAAACTGGCAGCTGAGATGCTGGTGCGCTTCGGCTGTCAGAGCTAGGACCATCAGGCCGGAGGTCGCCATATCCAGGCGATGCACAGCAAGTTGGGCAATGGCTTCCGGAAACTGTGCTTTCACCCGCGTGACCACGCAGTCCTGCCGTTCCGGCCCTCGGCCGGGCACGGCCAGCAGGCCTCCGGGTTTGTTGACCACGACCAGATGCTGATCCGAAAAGATGATATCCAGTTCGCCGCTGTTCACTGCCTTATTATAAAGCCTGGATTCAAGTAGTAATTCTTTAAATACCTCATAGGGTGTTTTGAAATTTGAGGCATTTCCCGAGCCTGCTGTTCAGCCTATCTACTGCACTGACAACCTATTGCACGGTGACGTCTGTTTAATGTTTCCCGGCGGATACTGGTTGCTGTCTTCCGCAGCTCCGCAGGAAATATCTGATTATTGCTATTCAGACCGATGCCGAGCAGATGATAGCGGTCACCGGCTGGCCGCTGTCCCCTCAGATAATCGCGCCCAGCACCTCGTCAACCGCTCTGGCCTGATCCATCCGGTTGCGGAGAAACTCGGCGGTCAGGTGGCCGCTGTTCTGCTCCATCAGTCTGCACAGCGCCTGAATACCTGCCTGATCGCCCTGATCCGCCATGTTTTTTATATGCTCCAAGTTTGCCGCAAAGTCATGGACAATCTTGCGGCTCTCGCCGGAGGTGGACATAATTTCCGCGTAAGTGCGCGGATTCTGAGAATGCACCCGCGCCATGGCCAGGATGGGATAGAGCGAAGTCAGGGTGCAGTGGGATGACAGATCATCGGCAGTAATGCCGTTCTCCGCCAAGGTCATGGCCAAGGCCACGGAGATCACCGTGGGCAGTTTCTGGCCGATACCCATGAGCAGATCATGTTTTTGCGCAGAATCGTGATACATACTGGCGCCATGTTTATACAGAAACGCCTCGAACTCGCTGCAGAACCTGCCGCTGCGGCCGGTGCGCACCACGATGGCGTTTTTGTCCTTCATGGTCGCGGCCTGCGGCCCCCAGAGGTTATGCACCAGCATGACCTCAACGCCGGGGCCGGTCACCTCCAGGGCTGTATTGACCGTAGTCTCCGATTCTCCGGCCAGCAGGATCAGAGCCTTGCCGTCCTCAATCAGCGGGCCGTACTGGCGCACCGTGTCTGCTGTGGCAGAAATGGGCACGCAGATCACCACCACATCGACCCGGGGAATCATTGACTCCGGCCGAAGCTCGGTGCTGCGCCCGGTCATGAAGATGCGGTAGCCCTCGTTTTCCAGCCGGTCGGCAAACCAGGCGCTCATAGCCCCGGTGCCGATAAAGCCGAACGTGCCGATGTTCTTGGTCCGCATATCCACCCGGGGAAAGCAGCCGAGAAGGCGGATACGGTTCCGCTGCCCGATAATCCGCTCTTCAATATAGGTGACCGCATCCCGCATCACCTCATCCTCAATATGGCCCTCCGCCTCGATGTAGATCTGCAGTTTCTGCGATTTCACATCGTTTTCCGAACTCATGTCCAGAATATTGATGCCCCGCCGGGAAAACTCACCCAGAATATCGACCAGCAGCCCGACCCTGTCGTCCAGCGGCCCGGTCATGAACACGGTGGCGTCGTAGCCGGTGGGCGGCGGAATTTCCCGGCCCAGCACGGCATACCGGGTGCGGTTATGCGGCGCAACCTCCCGCTCAATGATGTGCAGACCCAAGGCATCGAGCAGCTCGGCCGTGGCAATAACCCCGTGATTGCGCAGCCCCTGCTCCCGAATACGGGCCACGTTCTGCTCCATATCGTGCACACTGGTCAGGGCGGCATCAGGAAAACGCTGGCAGATATACTCATCGCACTGCCGGAACACGGCCCGCTTGCCCAGCAAAATCTCCAGCTCCTCCGCCTGCACATCCTTAGCAAACACGCCGAGGGAAAGATTAGCAGGCAGGACAACGTTATCTGTCCAGTACCCCTTTCTAACGCGCTCGAACAGGCGGAAATACTTTTTATTCTCGCCCTCACGGGTGTTGTAGATCGGAATAACCATTCGGTCGATCTGCCCGGCAAGAAAGCCGTCAATCAGCCCGGCGGAATGCGGATAGGGCCTGACCTCGGCCTCCGGGGCGTACAGCGATGCGGCCTGCCAGGTATGGGAATGCTCCGGCCCGAGGGTGCCGATGATGATCTTCTGCGCAGATGCTGATTCGGACATAACTGGTGTTTATGGAAGAACGTACCCTGTACGTAATCGTGATAAGTTACACATCGCCGCAGGCGGCGGGTAGCAGGACATGAGGGGTCAATGGTACGATAAAATTTGTCCTTTTTCAATGCAAATGCAGATAGTTTATATTCTGATTCGTATCAAAAATACCCGGCATGACTCTGCGGCAAATAAAAAACTATACAATTTCACCTGATACGCTTTTTTTCTTTTTAAAGAATATGCTCTATCTCCGCAGTACATCGGCAAAATGGAGTTTTTTGGTTCCGGAGTGAATATCCGGTACGGATTTTGCTTAAACAGAGAGTGTAACAAACTAAAGTTGTTCAGTTTTTTACATCAGCATCACGGGCCGGTATAAGAATACGGTCTACTGCCGTCTTTTCGTCTTTTTGAATCGCCAGGCAGTTTATCATCACTGTGCAGATTTAAAATAACGGAGGAAAAGTATGAAACGCATCGTAATGGCAGCATCGCTTTTTCTGGGCTGCATGTCTTTCAGCAGTGCATGGGCGGCAGTTGATCTGACGCTGTTTGAGCAGGATTTTCTCAGGGGGCATCAAGCGGGGCTGATTATCAGTAATGGCGGCAAGAAGGTAAGCAGTGCTGAATGAAAAAAAGCTCTTTGCTTAAGTGATTTCTAATAAAAATAACTTCATATAATCAGGTCTTCTGGCCAGGAGATAAGCTATGAAAAGATCAAATCGTTTTCAGTCGATTGGTTGTATCACTCTGCTAATTATTAGTTTTATATCCATACCATCATATGCAGAACTGATCTCAATGCACACGAATGCATTAGGAATAAAATTGACAAAATATGAAGTGCAAAAAGATATATACATGTACGCATGTCCTAATATTATTCATATAAACGAGCATGATGCAGCTGGTGCTGTAGCGCAACTCAAATTAGCAGGAAGTAACTCAGATGAAATCAGATATAATTTTTATTTGAAGAACCTTACAAAATTAGTTGAATTTGAAAGATTTGGTGACCTATCTATCATCCCGAAAGCACTTGATTTCATCGATGAGTATTATAGTAAGACCAAATGGGTTGATTACGCTAACAAATCAATAAAAGCTAGTACTGTTATCAAAGATTTTCAACCAGAATTAGAGTCAGACTTCTATCGTTTTATGCGTAAGAATTGGTACCGGTGGTCTGACAAGGCAAATTTAAGATGGGTGAAAAAACGTCTTAATACAATGGTAACTAGGCTAGATGAACTAGATAAAACTTTCGGTAGATTGGGAAAAATACTTACTATCAATGAAGAAATTATCAAATTTTTACTAGCAACAGAATTTGATAAAGGATTAATGCTTGAGCGACTAGCTATTATAGAACAAAAGTTTAAAATTAGTGATCCACAGTTTGATAATGCAATCAATACATTGAGAGAAACTCTTGAAGGTGATATGGATAGCATTTATGACAAGCTAATAAGTGCTGCTCAAATTAGAGCGTTAGACGGATCGTTTGATGAGTTATTTTCTAGTGTATTTAAGGAAGGAGCAACTATTTATATAGGGAAAGAGCTTGCAATTTTTTTGAAAAACAAGGGGCTGTCTCTTGGAAAGACTACTATTTTATCTGTGCTTGTAATGGAAGGAATCGGTGAGCTATGGAATGAATTTGTCGCAGCCCCAAAGGAAATTATTGACCACTTCGTCTTGGGAACATTCTTGAGAAGTCATGCCGATATTACGAGTGATCATGACTTTGATTTTTTAGAAGATCCATCTTGTTCTTCGTATGAAGAATATCTGAACGCCCAGACAAAGGCTTATCTTTTATATCTGTTTTTTGAAAATATCAAAACAATTACCGAGAATACCGGGATTACAGATAGTTGGGTTAAGTATTTAAATGTCATGCATTACGCTGAATTAATTGCTTATGGAGAAGAAAAGATTGATAGAGATCATATCGTGAAGGAAGTAGATGCAATACTTGCAATCATAGATAGAAATTTCGATCTGATCACATATGCCAATACATTACCTTCTTGCAACAACCTCTTTCCAGATATCACTAAAGAAGTGTGGTTCTGCCCATATGTTGAGAAACTGCATTTTGCAGGGATTGTAAATGGAAATCCTGAAGGTTACTATCTCCCGGAGCATAATATAAACAGGGCCGAATTTGTAAAAATGACATTAGAGGCAGCATATCAATATACTGATTTTACTGCTCCAGCAGCGGAAGCACCGTTCATTGATGTTCCAAAAGAAGAATGGTTTGCTCCTTATGTTCTTTTTGCAAAAGAAAAAGGAATTGTTCGTGGATATGAGGACGGTACTTTTCGGCCAGGTGAGAATATCAATAGAGCGGAAGCTGTTAAGATTCTCATTAACTCTTTCAATATTCCATTAAATTACGATGTGGGTGAGAAGGTTGAGAGCGAAGTTTTTTATGACGTCCACGATGTAGGTGACTGGTTTTACCCCTATGTATATACCGGTAAAGACAGAAGTATTATTGAAGGGTACAAAGACGGCTATAATTGCGAGATGAGCTATGACGGTCATAAGTATTTCTGCCCTGGCAAGCCAATCAATAGAGCCGAGGCTGCAAAAATAGTCTGTGTTGCGAAATACGGTTTGGAAGACTGCAATAATTTTCCGTGCTGTGAGCAATAAAGGGAGGAACAGATGAAAAAGCAAAGAACAGTAGCAAAACTGACAAGTATAGGCTTTGTTTCCATCCTTTTTGTAAGCTTATTCGTGATAGAGTCGTTTGCAGCCAGAATCGGCAACAACTTCGAACAGCAAATGCCCATTCCCGGCGTAAAGGCCCCGTCAGTACGCATTGAAAGCCTTAACAAAATCGAACCCGGTGAAACCGTTGACCTCACCGCCTATGCCACAGTAGACACCAGACACAACGGCGAAGCCTTCTTTTACTGGTACGCAGACCAGGGCACCTTCACTCTCAATCCCAGCTTCCCCGACTACAGCACGGTCACCTACACCGCCCCGAACACACCCGGCGATGTCACCATCACCGCTCAAGTCGGCGACACCCTAGGCTACGTGGGCACGGACAGGTTCACCATTACGGTGAGCGGTGCCACTCCCGGAAGGGGCAATCCCCCGGTTCTTCAGCAATGCACTTACCGCGTCAGTCCGAAAGACTGGCAGGATGTGTATCACGCCACCTACCGCCTGACCGTGGCAGAAAACGCCGACGGCGTACCAGTCGGCCATATCAGCATCCAGCCCACCACTGGCAAGATGCGCTGGGAGTCCACCGGCTCTGTCAGAACCTTTGTCGATGGCACAGCGGTAAATGTTTACGAGGATGCCGACCTGACGGATGTGATTGGAAAAACAGAATCCTACTTTAAAGGTTACGGTAATATCGACCTGTACTTTAACGCCGGTTTCAGCGAGAACAAAACAATCACGGTGAAACAGTTCGAGGAACTCTACGGTAATTGGCAGGTGGACTGGCAACTGAAAGCCTCCTGCCCCGGTCCCGGCAAACACAGCAACGGTACACCCGACCTCGTTGTGGATACCGCAGAGACCGATCCCGGTACCCAACTGGAGCCGGGCACAAGCACCTTCACCCGCGCCAGAGTCTCCAACATCGGCGACGGCCCGGCAGACGCATCTGCCTTGGCCTGTTATCTCTCCACCAACAGCAGCTGGGACAGCTCCGATACTCTGCTCTACCGAAAACAGTTCAGCATCCTGTATGACGGAAGCAACGCCTTTGCTGAACAGAATGTCACTATCCCAGCGAGCCTGACTTCCGGCGACTACTATCTGATATTCCGTGCAGACGATCAGGGAGCTGTTGCCGAGACTGATGAAGGAAATAATCAGGCAGCAGTCCGCATTGAAGTGAGAACAGGTGCTGATCTGACGGTCAGCGATACCGGCGTTTCCCCGACAAGCGTCAACCCCGGCCAGTCCGTCACCCTGAGCGCACGGGTAACCAACAGCGGCGGCACCGGAACTTTGGCCGCCTCTCGTATGGGTTATTACCTTTCTGATAATACAACTTGGGACAGCGCAGATACCTTGCTGAGGACAGACTATTTTGGTTCTCTCCTGCCCGGTCAAAGCCAGTCCTTTTCACAGAATCTGCCCCTCCCGGCAGACCTGCCCACCGGTCAGCAGTATATCGTCTTCTATGCCGATTACGCCGACAAGGTTTCTGAAACCAACGAAAACAACAATCAGGCCTGGGTCGCTTTACAGGTCACCTCTGACCGAACAATGACCGTGCTCAGTCCTGACGCGACAAGCTCTTGGTCGTACAACAGACAACAGACCATCCGCTGGTCCAGCAATATAGGCGGTACAGTCAAAATAGACCTGTACAAGAGCCTGCACCTTGAGCAAACCATTGCTGCTTCAGCTGCAAACATTGGTTCCTATATCTGGACTGTCCCGGAACTCCAGCCGGAGGATCATTACTGGATCAAGATCACCAGCAACACGGACAGCTCGGTCACAGACGACAGTGAGCATTTTACCATCACCAGACCGGCACGACTGACGGTCCTTTCGCCGAGCAACGGCGATGTATTCGGCTTGGGCAGCACCCGAAACATCACTTGGGAGAACAGTTTCACCGGCACTGTAGACATTGATCTGTATAAGGGCGGTACCTTTTACCGAATTATTGACCAGGATATCCCCACAGTCTTTACCTCAGACGATAGCTATGCCTGGACTGTTCCTTCCGATCTTGCCGAAGGAAGCAATTATCAGGTCAAGGTGACCCATTCCGCAGACCCGGCAACCACGGACCTGAGCGATGGGTATTTCACCATTACCGATCCGAGCACGGAAGAGCCTTTGGCAGTAGATGATGCGGCTGTCACAGAAGAGGATATTGCGGCCCTCATAGATGTGCTTGCAAATGATAATCCGCCAACAGGAGAAACGCTGGATGTCACCGATATCAGCGATCCGGCCAACGGCACCGCCATGATCAACGGGGACGACACGATCACCTATACCCCAGATCTTGGTTTCACCGGCTCTGATTCCTTTACCTACACTGTAAACAGCCCCAGCAAGGGTACTGCTTCCGCCACTGTATACATCACTGTGAACGAGATTGTGGGTTGTGATCCTTGGGAGCTACCGCCGAATACCTTGTCCTTGGCGCGTGACGATGCCGGGAATATCTTTGCGGTAGGCACCTTTCAAAACAGTATCACCTTGGGAACGGATGCCCCTGTCACCCTGACTGCGCCTGCCGAAAAACATGCGCTCTACATTGCAAAGTACACCGCTTCTGGTGAGCTACTCTGGGCACGAAAGGCCATTTCAAGCGAGTATGGTGTTATCGAGTCCAAGGCCGCAGTAGACACGACAGGAAATCTCTATCTCAGCGGCTCGTATTATTCTGCAATAAATTTCTATAATGGAAATACAGTGACTGCGACTCTTGATGACCCGTCAACTGAGTACAGCAGTGGGCATGATATCTTCCTTGTCAAATATACACCTGCTGGTGATCTGGCGTGGGCGGAATACGCAAGAGGAGGATGGGACGATTATGGGATGGCGTTGGCAGTAGACAGTGCAGCTGGTCGATTGTACATCGGCGGCATGTTCAACGAGATCCTGAAACTAGGCAGCGGAGCTTCGGCCACTACCCTGAACTTGTCAGACAGAGCAAATATATTCATCGCCCAATATACTACACTCGACGGTACCCTTTTATGGGCTCAGCAGGGAAATGGGAGAGGAAGCAATATGATCTCTTCTCTTGCCGTCAACAACAACACAGGAGGCGTACTGGCAACAGGTTATTATGAAGATGCCATAACCTTCAACGGTGCTGTACCGGTTACTCTCCTGCCGACTGATACGTACGCACAATTTTTTGTTGCAGAATTTAATATTGATGACGGACAGGTGCGCTGGGCACAAAAAGCTACCGGCACAAATGATTGTATAGGCCGCGCTGTTGCAACGGATGCTGCCGGGCAGGTCTATGTTGCCGGAGACTTCCGTGCAACCTGCGATTTCTATGATGCAGATACCGTATTCAGCACCCTGACCAGCTTCGGATCGAAGAATGATATGTTTATGATCAAATACCAAGCTGACGGCACACCCGAATGGCTGCATCAAGGCGGAGGGACTTCCTATGACTTCGGAAAGGATGTGAGTTTTGATCAGGACAGCAACCCGCTGTTCATCGGCACCTGCGGCCAGTTTCCGGTTGAATTCACCATTGACGGAGCGGGAATGACTGCTGCGAGCAGCACCTCCTGTGCAGCAAGCTACGACACGAACGGTAACTTCATTGAGTTTGTTGAACCGGGCAATAATCTGGTCACGGCGCAACAATCAGATAGAAGAACCGCGATTATCGGCAGCAACAACATGATCACGCCGTGTGCGTGGTAAACAGACAAAACAAGACTTCGGGGAGGTGACCTCCCCGACACTTTTCCGGCGAACAAAGAACCTCAACGCATAGAAGCGGCAGTACCCTGCTCCCGCTTCTTATTTCTTCCCCCTCAATTCCTCCACAACGGCAGGGGCAAGCCCGGTAAACCGCGCCACCCTTTCCACCGGCTCTCCCTCAGCCAGCATCTCCTGAGCAATTTCCAGCGCCAATTGCTCCCGTCCTTCCTCTCTCCCCATCTCTCTTCCTTCTGCCCGTCCTTCCACCCGTCCTTCATCAAACGCGGTATCAATGGAATTTTTAAGGTCCCGGTAATACTTCAGACTGTTCTCGTAGGAAAGTACCTGATCCGGGGTGAAACGGGCGATCTCAGCTGCGGCAAAGAGCTGCTCGAAAACCTTTTCCCGCAGTTTATCCGGGATTCTGTCCAGCCGATTCAGGTTTCTGATAACGTACAGCCATTTATCAAAACGGGTTTCCAGTTCATCCGGCTCCTTGGTGAATTTGGGCATTTCCAGATAGATGAAGGTCAGCTTATCGTAAAACACCCGCTTGGTTTCAATGTCCGACAGCTTGATATCATAGCGGTACTTGTCCGGCTCGTTTTTATCCTCATCAAAAACAAAATATAGGATCGCCACCGTGTAGACCGCTTTGAGCTCAAAATTCCAATCCCCCCTTTCCGCCTGCTCCCAGATGGGAAAGGTGGAATAGTAGAGTGCCCGATCCTTGAAGAAATTCTGTTTGCTCTTCTGCAGCTCGACAATGAATTTCTCACCCCGCTCATTTTCGCAGTACAGATCAAAAATGGCCTTTCGGTCAAGATCAGTATCGCCGAGCTGTTCGGTTTTCAGGTAGATCAAATCCCAAATTTCGCCCTGCTCCCCCTTGAGCAGTTCATTGAGAAAATCCAGCAGCAGATTCTTATTCGGCTGTTCTCCGAAGGTCTTTTTAAAGCCGTAATCGGTGAACAGATTGATGTAGCGTTCTTTGGTAGCCATATTCTCCTTTCTCAAAGGCAGGAATACGTCCTGTTCAGTCCTCCTGAAAAATTTCTGCCAGCTGTATTTCCAGTCCGTCGAACAGGGGCGATCCGAGCATGTCCTCCCGATCAAAAATCTCCGCCCTGGCATATTGCCCGTCTTCATCAGGCCGGTAGACCATGACGGTCCGGTCGGTGGGATGAAACAGCCAGTATTCCCGTACCCCGTGTTCTTCGTAGAGCGCCCGCTTGACCTTCAGATCTTTGGCCGCCGTGGAGGGAGAAAGGATTTCGACAACAAGGTCGGGCGCACCGACACAGCCGCGCTCATCCAGTTTTTCCCGATCGCAGATCACGGAGATATCCGGCTGCACAACCGTTATGACCGCATGATCCTCCGCATTCTCCTCTGCAGACAAGCGGACATCAAAGGGTGCGGCGTAAACGGCACAATCTTTGTTGCTGAAAAATTCATACAGCAGTGAGCTGACACGTATGGAAATTTCCTGATGAATTCGCGAAGGAGCCGGAGACATGTCCCATGCCTCCCCGTTAATCAGTTCCCAACGTTCCTGATCATCCCAAGAGAGATAATCCGCATAGGTGTATTCCGCTTCGTATGTGGTTTGAGGCAGCGTCATGATAATCCCCCGAAGGATATGTTCTGTTCTTATGATCCGGTCATGAGATGTCCGGGCTTGCCCAAGCCCCGAAAACTCAGACTCAAGTTTACCCGCTTCCGAACAGGAAGGCAAATTTGCCGATTCATTGCCGGATAACATCAAGGAATATTCGGGTTCTGAACGAACTGCGGGCCGCTGGCTCATTGTTCTGTTCCGAACACCAGACAGGACGCCCGTCCGCTTCCCTCCGGCCTGCAGCTATCCCGTTATTTTTCCTTTTCTCTTGACTTTTTCCAGGCCACTCTTTTTGCATAAAATGTACCAGGAAAAATATCTTTTTTCGCTGAAAAATGATATCCTATAAGTAGAACAAGGTGGCAGATACGTCACTGAAAAACTGTATAGGGAGGGATAGCTTATGACAGCGCAGAACAAACGGAAAACATTTATCCTTGACACAAATGTTATTCTGCATGACTCATCCTGCATCAACCATTTCGGCGAGCATGACATCATCGTGCCCATTACCGTGCTGGAGGAGTTGGACCACTTCAAAAAGGGCAACCAGGCCATCAACTTCCATGCCCGTGAGTTTGTCCGTACCCTGGACAGCCTGAGCGCCAACAAGCTGTTCAACGGTGGTGTGTCCATGGGAGAGGACAAGGGCCGCCTGTCCATCAAACTTGAGCAGGAGCTGCACCCTGATCTGCGCCGCCATTTCCCCTCTTCTGCCAAGGCGGATCATCAGATCCTCAACATCTGCTATCATCTGTACAAGGAGGACAGTTCCCGCACTTTTATTCTGGTAAGCAAGGACATGAATCTGCGGATGAAAGCTAGGGCTGTAGGCCTGATGGCAGAAAATTATGCTACTGACCACGTCAATGATGTAGGGGTGCTCTACACTGGCACCCGTACTTTTGAAGATGCTTCTTACGGCTTGGTTGACGAACTGCATGCCAATGACGAGATTGCAGCGGATGACCTGGACCTGCCGCCGGAAAGCCCTCTGAGCTCCAATGACTTTCTCATCCTCCGCGAGGGAAACAAATCCGCCCTGGCAACCTACCGGGCCGAGGAAAACAAGATCCGCATTGTCCATAAAAGAACAGTATGCGGCATCACGCCGCGCAATGCGGAACAGTGCTTTGCTGTTCACGCCCTGTCTGATCCGGAGGTTTCGCTGGTTTCTGTTACCGGCAAGGCAGGAACCGGCAAGACGCTGCTGGCACTGGCAGCTGCCCTTGAGCAGCGGAAAAATTATCGGCAGATCATGCTGGCCCGGCCTGTGGTTCCCCTGTCCAACAAGGACATCGGTTTTCTCCCCGGAGATATTCAGTCAAAAATCAGCCCCTACATGCAGCCGCTGTATGACAACCTGTCCGTCATCCGCAATCAGTTTCCGAAAAAAAGCAAGATGCACCAGAAAATCCAGGAGCTGCTGGAAGATAAGAAACTGATCATCGAACCCTTGGCCTATATCCGAGGCAGAAGTCTGGTCAAGATGTATATCATCATTGACGAGGCCCAGAACCTGACACCCCACGAGGTGAAGACCATCATCACCCGGGCGGGCGAGAACACGAAAATCGTACTCACCGGTGATGTGCATCAGATCGATCATCCGTATCTGGATTCCCAGTCCAACGGCCTGAGCTATCTGATAGAAAAAATGCAGGGACAGAACCTGTACGCCCATATCACCCTGCAGAAAGGAGAACGCTCCACTCTGTCCATGCTGGCGAGTGAGCTGCTGTAACAGCTAAAATCATATTAAAGCCGAGCCGATACCAAACGTGTTGGCTCGGTTTCAGTATCTATTCTGATCCAACAGGTAAACCTGCCCTTCCTGCCGCATAAACTTTTCTAACAGTTTTTTTCAATTCTTACATTTTTTTTACATAAACTTATCTTTTCTTATCAATAGGCTTATTATACAAGGAACACAGGGTGATTGAACAGCACGTCTCCTCCTGTCCTGACACCTTATGTGCAGAGAAGATATACATGTAACATGTCAAAACTACGTAAACAATTAAGAACGCACGTCCATTATAGAAAAATATCCCTCCAACCAAAAAATATATTTTTTTTCCTTGACGGGATATTTAAAAGAAAGTAGAAAACAAAATTATAATTTATTCTTCACAATTACTGACAGCAACCACACATTCATAATTCATAACAATGGCGACGCTTATTCTGTAAGCAGGTGCCATGCTTTCCGGTCGGAAAGCTGATAAAGCCACAGCTGCCGCGAGGCGGTGTCGGAAAGCTACGGGTCTCCAAGAGACGGCCGGGCTGCCTGCTTTTTAAAACCTTTTTTTAAAAGCCTTACAACCGGAGGTATGTTATGCAATCCACAGTAACGGGGTCCACCCGAATTTCATTCTCCTGCCGTATCGGCAGGTCCTTGACCACAGTCACTCTCCTTCTTCCCTTTCAAAAGAAAGATTTCAACACGGCTATTCGGGCAGTTCCGGGTTCCGGTATTTCCGATCCGTCGTAGCTGACGCATGCTCTGTTCGTTAAACTCGGAACAGAGAAAGTAAACTTTGCTCTTTACAGGCAACTGTTTTTTGGTGCCTGTGAAACAGCGCAAGTTGTAAGTTAACAGTCAATATCATCAGACTCGCTGACGCACGGTGCAATCTCGCCGTCAAGCTTGGAGCATGATTTTCTGAACAGGACATTTGTGTCCGCAAACTGAAGAAAAAGGAGCAGGTTATGAAGACCGGAGAAAAATATGAACGGGAACTGTACGAACCAATATTATCCATGCACGAACTGGATGAAAAGAGCTTTTCCCTGAACAGAAAAAAAGCCAATACAGCCGGATGGCAGCTTTATCTTTTAGGTATTCTTGCCGGCTTGTACATTAGTATAGGAGGATACGGATACCTGGCAGCTCAGGCGGCCGGGGTCGGCCGGGCGGTAGCTTCTGTTGTTTTCTGTACAGGGCTTATTATGGTGCTCATTGCCGGAGCAGAACTTTTTACCGGCAACGTGATGATGATTACCGGTTTGTTCAACGGAACGTACTCTCCTTTTAAGGTTCTGAAAAACTGGACAATTGTATATGCGGCAAATTTAACAGGTTCTCTGCTGGCAGTACTGCTTATCATAAACTCCGGAATGATGTTCTCCCCGGAGGGAATAAGCAAAATCGGCAGGATCGCTGTTGAAGTCGCTCATGTCAAGATGTCATACAGTTTCTCCCAGGCTACTATTCTGGGGTTTTTCTGCAACATCCTCGTGATCATAGCCATTATTATGGCAACAACTGTCAAAGACGGTATATCAAAGATCCTCTGCATAATTTTTCCGATTTCTCTGTTTGTCCTCTGCGGATTCGAACACAGCGTGGCCAACATGTTTCTTATCCCTCTCGGCCTGCTGATTGATGGGGCAGCACCTAGCGAACTCCTGCAGGCGTCGAAAAATATCTTGCCGGTTACTCTGGGAAATATCCTCGGAGGAGTATTTATTCTGGGGATTCATCCCCTCAGACTTCGTCAGGTAAGTCACCTCATTAGCCATAAGAAAAGCTACGGGAACGGGCAGAAAGCGGAATTCCGGCTGCATGGATTCTCCTAAAACTAACGCAAGTTGACCTATAGAGTCAACCTGCTGATTTTTCGTTGGGTACACTTTTCAGGTGTGCTGTAACTGCCTGATTTACAGTTGCCTCGTTGTCGTGGCAACTTGGGTTAAAACTAAAAAGAGCGGTACCGGCCTGAAAAAAGAAGTTCTCAAGCCGTTACCGCTCCTGCAGAAGAAAAGCTAAAAACTCAGCGCCGCTTTACTTTTTACTTTATGAAATAAACGGCGTCAACAGAGCTTAAACTTACTCTCCGCCTTCGGTCTCCTCATCAGTCTCTTCATCATCGGCTGTAGCTGTATCAGCCTCTTCCTGATCTTCCTGATTATCGCCCTCATCAGACTCTTCCATTGAGGCATCGTCGCCCTCATCCTCTCCTTCCATTCCCTCATCAACTTTCTCCTCAGTTTCGTCCATCACCTCGGCCATAGCGTCATTTCCTGCTTCTGCGGCTTCGGTGATGCTGTCGAGAGTACTTTCATCTGACGCAGAGGTTGTCAGGGTCATGCCGAGACAAAGCAGCACAGCAGCAACCAGAGACAGCATCATTTTTAAAGTATTGCGTTTCATCTCTTCCACACTCCTTTAGAACAAAAATATTTTGTTTGAAAAACAACAACGGGCTGTCACCATGACAGCTCTTCTGTCGCCTTACTCAGGCGGTTGCCGAAAAAGAGCCCGACTGCTTTTGCAGCGGGTTCCTTGCCGGAAAACACCTGACTATCGACTATTTCTGCTGTACTGCTCAAAATCTACGAAATCTACTATAGAATATAAAATGTATTTTGTCAGCAAATAACATCATCTGCAACAGCTTGAAGTAACGCGAAAAACAATTTTTTACACCCTGTGTTGCCTGATCCGGGCAGCATATTTCATACAGTATGCCCGGAACATGCCTGCACCAGTCAGATATCCTACAGCGTATCGCAGAGCAGGGTCAGCAGGTTCCGGGATTTCCGCCTGAATTCCTTCCGGGAATACTGCGGTTTCCAGGGCTGCTGCCACAGTTCATCAGAGACCAGCAGGAGAGCGGCAAACTCAACGCCTCTGAAGGCGGCAACCGTACAGAGGGCGGCATACTCCATATCCACCCCGCAGATGCCCTGTGCTGCATAGTCGGCAACCTTTGTTTGGGTTTCCCGATAAGGAGCATCCGTGGTCCAGACCTTGCCCTGGTGAAAAGGAATAGCTGCCGCTAATAAAATATTGCAGAGCTGTGAACGTAAGACCGGAGAAGAGGCTGGCGCCCTGCCCTGCTCTGCCTGCTCCTGATAATGCGGACTGGTGCCTTCTTCGGATAGAGCTTCGGTGGGAAGCAGAACATCCGTTGCCCGGAGTTCCTGCTGCAGGGAACCGCACCAGCCGTAGAGGACAACTTGTTTTGCCCCCAGCGCAATCAGCTTTTCCAGGCACAGCACCGCCATGGGGGCGCCCACCGCAGGCCCGGCCAGAAACAACCTGTCGGAATGGTAGAGATTGGAATGAAACAGAAAGGAACGGCGCATGGTATGTGCTGCGGCATATTCTTTCAGCACGCCGGTCTCTGCGGGATTGACCGCCAAGATGCCGGTCTCCGGCAGAAGCGGCTCTCTCCTGCCCCGTTCCGGGCTGATCACGCAGTCATCCTGCTGAGTTGTGCGCATCAGAAGATCGATTCGCGCAGAACCAGAGAGAAAAGGGAAATAATGCCGATCAGCTCGCCGTCTTCCTCCACCGGCACTCTGGTCAGACCGGTATTGTGGAGCAGCCGGGCCACGTAGCGGATGTCCATATCCGGCGGCACGGTGATTACCGGTTTGGTCATCACCTCAAAGACATTGACCTCCTCGGCTGCCCGACCGGGGACAAACACGCTCTCCACCAGATCGCGGATGGAAACCATTGCCCAGGCATCATCTCCAGTTCTTTTCTCCACCAGCAGATGGCTGACATGCTCATTCCGCATTTTGTCCGCTGCTTCTCTGACTGTGGCCATACCGTTGATGGTGACCACCTTGGTGCGCATTATATCCCGCGCCCGAATGATACTTCCTTCTGTATTCATTGCTCTGTTCCCTCTGTTCCTTTTCCTGCTTCTGTGCGCCTAAAAATACTGATCCTGAATCTTCTCCTTAATCAGTTTGAGCTGACTGTCCAGCCCCACCACCTGCTCCACCGGCAGAACAAAGGCCATGCCGGTTCCTGGTTTGTCGAATTCTCCAGCCTCGACAATGGCCTCCAGAATCCCCTGTACCAGATGCTCCTCAATCAGCATCATGATAATGTCGCTGGACGGCTCCAGGGTCAGGCCGAAAAAGGTCTTTGCCTCATGGCAGCCTGTGCCTCTGCCGGAAAGAATAGTTGCCCCGGTGGCTCCTGCCTCCTTGGCCGCATCCACCACCTTATCGGTAAGTTCCGGTTTGACTGAGGCGACAATGGTTTTAAACAGCATTGTTCTTCTCCTTGCTTGTTTCCTGTGCTGCTTTCTTTTTCTGCCGTGCTGCTGTCCACTGCCCGAACTGAGCATATCCTAAGACCGTGATAATCGGAAACAGGCTGGCAAAGGCGATCAGGCCGAAGCCATCCAGAGCCGGATTACGGCCCGGCACAGTGGAGGCCAGTCCCAGCCCCAAGGCGGCAACCAGGGGCACGGTCACGGTGGAGGTGGTGACTCCGCCAGAATCATAGGCCAGCGGAATGATATTTCTGGGCGCAAACGCAGTCTGGATCATCACTATAATATATCCGATCATAATGTACAGATACAGGGGGGTGCCGCTGACAATACGGAAGGTGCCCAGGCTGATGCCGAAAGCGACTCCGACAGCCACGGTGATCCGCAGGCCCCATTGACTGATGGTGCCGCCGGAGACCTCGTTGGCCTTATAGGCCACCGCAATGAGCGAGGGTTCGGCAATGGTGGTGGCAAAGCCAATCATGGCTGCAAAAAGATACACCCAGCCGTAGGCAGTCCAGTCCGCTGCTGCAGGCGCCTCGGCAGAGCCGTACAGGAAAACCGGATCAGAAAGCTGGGTCGCCATCATTCTGCCCAGAGGGAACAATGCCTTTTCCAGCCCGATCAGGAACAAGGCAAGGCCGAGCACCACGTACACCCCGCCGATGATCAGCTGTTTGAGATGCGGAACAGGCTGGCGCAGGACAAAAACCTGAAAACCGACAATCAGCGCCACGATCGGGGTAACATCGCGCAGGGTGAGGAGCAGGATATCTGTAAAGTCAGACAGGAAGTCCATAGGCAGTCTTGGCCAGCCCCGCATTGAGGACCGGATTCCTGAGGGCGATCCGTTGCGCTATCTCGTCGTAGCCGAGGAAGCGATTTACGTGACTGAAGAAAGAAGTGTCTGCACAGCGTAGAACGGCAGCAAGGTATTGTCAACAGCAAAATTCGCTCTGCCGGAACCGTCATGCCGGTTGATCCCTATAGACTGTCGGGCACGGCTTGACAGCCTGTTGAGGGTGGATGCGCAACTGAACGGGGAAGATTTCCGTAGCTGATATCTATGCGGCTGATAATCAGCACCTATCACTAATTATAGCGGCAGTCACACATCGTGACAGCCTTTATTCATCAAAAGCTACATAAAAAAGGAGGTAGCATTATGGATCTAAATCGTATGCTGATTGAATTGAACAACAAACGACGCCTAGATTTCAGATTGAATCCAGAAAAGATCTTTCCTTGGTGGCGGCGGTGTACCGTTAAAGTACTGCTCGTGACAGACGGTGGGCTTGATTTTGGTGAAGGTGACTTTGGCCTATCCACCTTTGTCCGGGTTCTGATAAATGAAGCGCCAAGCCGGGTGCGGTTTAAGTTGACTTTAGCCCATATCAGAAATGTCAGTGATGCACGAATGCTTGATTCCGAACTGGGTATTGCTAACCGTATCAAAGAATTCCGCTTTGATGATCCATCACATTTTACACCTGAGATGTATGATCAAGTTTGGCTTTTCGGGATTGAGTCGATCTATAATGACCCTGCGGCAGGGCGCGGTCCATCTCTTTCTGATGTAGAAGTGAGAACCATCCAAGCTCATATGGAACGTGGTGGTGGAGTATTTGCTACAGGCGACCATGGGGAACTGGGAAAAGCATTGTGCAGCCGTATTCCCCGTGTCCGTAACATGCGGCACTGGACTGGTTTCCCAAATAATAGCGAAGAGCAGAGTCAAGTCAGTATGACTGGACCTTGGAGAAATGATATAGCTGGAGCAACATAATTTGAATATGCCTACAAGAGGCATAAGTTTTGCCTTCACGCCTTTCAGATAGCTGATCCTGTATTCAGTTTATACTGCTCCAGCTATACGAACCAGATAGGGAATGATCCAAAAAGTCAGTTTAGTGACCAAAGCGATGACGTGCGGGTGCGATTACAAGTGCGGTTTTATCAATTACGGGATGCATGAGAGCGTATTTTTCTGTTACTTTGATTTCTTTGAGAAAGAAACAGCAAGTAATCAGGATGCTGTGTTGTCCGTTCGTATAATATTATCCCGGAGAAGATATTTATGTCCTCACTGTCACAGGAAGATAAGGAATTGCTCAATCAATTGAACCGTCAGCCAAATCTGAAAACGCGTATTCAAGCTATTCTTTCTATAGCCGGTGATGACGGAGACGGGATTGTAAAAGCTGATGAGGCCGAAAGTCGGGTCATTGAGGAAGTTCGCCGGATGGGTAATGAGGTGCTCAGCGGATGGGCGGAGAGTCGAATTGAAAAATCCGGGGCAGCTCTTCCGACGGACGGTAATTGTACCCGTAGCGGTAAAAAAAACACATTGGCACACGACGTTCGGGATAATTCACGTAGTTGAGCAGGAGTACAGACAGCCGGGAAAACGGTACCGGCCGTTCAGCCGAAGTGCCGGAATAACCTGCCGATGCTGCTCGCTGCCTCTGCAGCGTGCCGTAACAGATTTCGGGGCAGACCATTCCTTTGGTCGGGTTCCTGAAAAACTGAAGGAACATTATGGGATAACATTACCGGTAAGTACTGTCCGAAATATCACGGAGACTCACGCCCGACACATACATGAAAGACGTCGATAGGAGAGAATTGAAGAATATCCGTCTATAAAGGGACGGGACTTCGTTATTGCCGAGACGGACGGCAGCATGGTTCCGATTGTCCTGACGGATACAGATGCCAAGGACCGGCGTAAAGGTAAAAAGCACAGCTGGAAAGAAGCACGCCTGAGTATAGCTCATGTTCTCGGTGAAAGGACGCTTAAATTCGGAGTTGCATTTCAGGAAAACGTTGACGAGTCGGGAAAGGTTCTCTTTGATTGCGCCTGCCGTGCGGGATTCGGTCGGGGTACATCTCTGCATTCAGTGGGTGACGGAGCAACGTGGATTTCCGGGCAGGTGAAAAAACAGTTCGGTTCACAGGGACATTACCTTGTCGATTTTTATCATGTTTGTGAATACCTGGAGGCTGCTGCACCGGCATGTTCCGGGAAAGACGGAAAAGGATCATGGAGTAAGCAGCAGAAAGAGCGCCTGAAAAAGGGACAGGAAAAAAAACTGATCGAAGCATTGAAGCCTCATCTTGAGCCGGAAAAGACAAAAGATCAAAATGCACCTGTCCGCTGCTGCCTGCGTTACCTGAGCAACCGTCCGGGGCAGTTCGACTATCCCGATGCTCAACAGCTTGGTTTACCTATCGGTTCTGGAGAAATAGAAAGTGCGCACCGGTATGTCATCCAGGAACGTCTGAAAATAGCCAGCGCATGGTGGACACCGGAAAATGCCCGAATCATGCTTTCCCTGAGAGTTGACCGTGCGGACGGATACTGGGATAAATATTGGGAGAATATAAGCTGGGCAGCGTAAGGTGTCAGAAACCGCACTTTTAATCGCACCCATGACGTGCCGCAAAAGATTGATCTGGTTTTGTACAGCACATGGGCCGGGGGATTCAAAGCCAGTTATCCTCATCCGCTACTTTGCGGACGCATGGGCCGGATTGACGTTCTGCCAGATCATCCGCATGAAGGTGAGTGCCGCGTACCGCCTGATGTCACTCTAAAATTGGAGATTGGCGGAGCAGATGAATATCCATTTAACATTGTTCCCGAGGTTATCGCATGGAGCCATGTGCCAGCCGGGAACACAGGAACTCTCCCTAACTTCTCGAAACAACCAACAATTGCGCATACTTTTGGTGCTATCAGTGCCTATGATGGACACCGTGCTGAAGGAAGGGGTCGAGTTGTGTGTGATGCCACATGGCATCACTTTGTCAACATCAACTTAATCGGTGTATTCAACGATGCACAAGTAGAACATCCCAGTAAACGCGATGGCTTTCTTAGTTCTCCCGAAGGGATGGAAGCATTGAACAAGATCAAGAACTACTATACTAACATCGGCGTATGGATATCGCCGCCAGAACGGCATCGTTGCTTCAATCGTGCTGTGTGGTGGGAGCTGGTGTTTGCTGAACGAATCATGGAAGCGGCATTGGTCAGCCCAGAGGTGCCACTGGAGAGCATACCTGCCTCTACACTCATGTTTATTGGTATCCATGCCCGCGATGTTTTCGGACGAAAAGCCAACCAATGCCAGACAATTAGCTGGATAATCGACTCGCTTAAAGATCTCGAGTTGATTGAGATGAAGTGGATCGATCCGTGGGATCCTGTCAGCAATATTCGCATAGAGAAGGAGGAAGAATTACCGCTTCCTACCGTGGATCCAATGCCTCTCATTGACACTGCGATTGGAGCTGCACTGGTGGTGATGCGGCAGCAGTTTATAGTACCGCCAGAGAAAGTCTCTGAAGAAGATGAAGCTGTGGCCTTAGAAAGCATAGAGAAAGGACTGCGCTACGGCTTTGAACTTGCTGTGAAGCATGCTGCGGATCTGAATAAAGCATTTGCTAACATGCTCAAAATGGAATGATAGTGTGTTATTGAAGTATTGAAGTGCGCCAAAAAAGGGGGTAGGCTCTCCCCTCTGCCCCCTTTTTTCATAGTCTTCTCCTTTGACGCCTTAATGTCCTTTTCTTGTCCATTATCCACCCTGGACAGCACCCAAGACTTAACAATTTCTTTATGAATGCCAAAGATTAGCATCAATACAAAGTCCACCAGCACTAGCGGGCTGCTCAGATGCGGGGCTATCTTCTCAAACCAGGCAAGGTTCATGGTTCTGCTCAGGCGCTCCTCTGTTCAGGTTGAACTGCTTCGGGGGACAGGGAAAGGATAAGGAGGCAGTGCTGCCTGCGCTTATTCACAGGTGCTGCTGCGCAGATGGTCCAGCTCATCCAGCGACTGCTGCACCTTCCCGGCATCAGGGTGCCCCGTTGCCTGAAACAGCTCCAGGCTCCTCTGCCAGAAGGCTTCCGCCTGATCCAGATCACTGTATGCCCAATACACATCGCCCAGATTGGCGTAAGCCTGCGCCTGCTCCTCCTCATCCTGATGCGCTTCACCCAGGGCAAACGCCTTAAGGTATGCCTCTTCGGCCTGTTCAGGTTCCCCTGTGCGGCGGAGCAGATGCCCCAGCCGGTTCCAGCTGTCCGCATTGTCCGGATCAAGCTCTACTGCCTTCCGGTAGGCTGCCAGATCTGCCCTGGTGTCTGTATCAATCGACTTATCGGGGCCTGCTGCAGCATTGTTCCATGCTGCCAAACTAAAGCCGACTAAGGCCAGTGGGATGGCAAGATACGTAGAAACCTTCTTCACTCCGCAAATGTTCATAGTTCTGCTCAGGTGCTCCTCCGCTTAAGATTTGTTCAGGATAAACTGCTTCAGGTAAGTACGGAAATGATGAAGCCTGTAGCGTAGAATGCAGGCAGGGCTTTGTCAAGCAGAATGTCGGTAGGAAGGGAGGTTCGGTGACTGGGTTGTTCTCTTTTCTGTTTGCAGGTATAATACCTGAAGAATCATCACCTCATACAGCACCTGCAATCATCAATAACAGAATAACAGGAGAGATGTTATGGATTGGGCCGCAGTAATCGAGAACCCCTTTCTTAAAAACCTTCCGTTCAAGATTGAACTCAATAAATGGGGTCAGATATTGATGAGCCCGGCAAGCAACAATCACGGGAGACATCAATTCAACATCGGCGACAGGATTAAAACCGGAAAGAACGGTCTCGGTCAGGTGATAATGGAATGCTCGATCCAGACAAGTCAGGGGGTCAAAGTGGCGGATGTCGCCTGGGTCAGCGATGAATTCATCAGGCAATACGGCTTCATCACCCCGTATTCAGTTGCTCCGGAAATCTGCGTCGAAATCACCTCTCCTTCCAACTCAAAGGGGGATATCGAAGAAAAAATCGACCTGTATCTGGCTACGGGTGCGCACGAGGTATGGATTGTCGATGAAGAGGGAAACATCCGGTTTTACAGCTGCCAAGGTGAAACCTCTCATTCACTTGAGGTTCCGACCGCCTGATATTACATCTCGAATTCATCAAGAAATCATGCATCCAGCAGCAGGGCGGCCCATTCATCTTCATATGCCACACTGCGTACAGTCAGCTGCAGCGCTTCATACACGCTGATAATATTTTCTTCCTGCTTCCCTGCCAGAATACCGGCCAGCACCACGGAACCCTGCTCCGCAAGCAGGCGGGCAATCTCCGGGGCCATCTCGACCAGCACGTCGTGAATGATATTTGCGCAGATCAGATCAAATCTGCCGGTAAACCTGGACAGTGCAACGCCTGACACCGTGATCTGCTCCTGAAGATTATTATGGGCAATATTTTCCGCCGCCACCCGGACCGCTTCCGGATCGTTGTCCATTGCTATAACCCGGTCATCGCCGAACAGAGCGGCTGCCATTGCCAGAATACCTGTTCCTGTGCCGATATCGAGAATCTTTTCCGGTCGGCCCTTTCCCTGTAACACATATGCATCATCCTGAAAACATGCCCGGATGAGTCCGAGGGCCAGTCTGGTGGAGGCGTGCTGGCCTGTGCCGAAGGCCATGCCCGGATCCATTTCAATGACCTGCTCATCTGGAGCGGCAGTATAGTCTTCCCAGCCGGGTTTGATCACCAGACCGGGGACAACGGCAAAGGGGGTAAAAAACTGCTGCCAGGAGGTCGCCCAGTCCTCATTCTTCATGACTGAACAGTGCGGTTCAGGCGGTGCAAGCTCGTACAGCCTGAACAGTTCGTCCAGTTTCCGGTCAAGCTGCTGCAGAATCTCCTCCTGTTCCGTTTCCTGCTCAAAACGGAAAAATCCGGTCACTGTACTCTGCCCGTTGTTCACCGGTGTCTGCTCCACCGCAGAACCGCTGACCACACCGAGCAGATCTGTTACTGCCTCCAGGGTGATTTCAGGGCAGTCAAGACGAACCTTCAGCCACATAGGCTCCGAGATTCCGGTCATCTTTTTTTCTCCTCCTTTATAACTGACTGTTCTACGGTCTATGCTGTCGTTGCCCGCTCCTGTTTCCTACTGTCATCTTCCACCCCCTGTCCTCTTCCGACATGCAGCTGTTTCAGGAATATCCCAAGAAACGGTCAAGCCGGATCTGATTCTCCAGAACACCGAGCAGGAAAAGCTGCTCCTCCATTGCTTTGACCATAGCCGGAGGGCCGGAAACAAGAAAGGTTGACGACTGAATATCAGCAGTCACCTCCTCCTCAATTATCCTGGAGGTAATAAACCCCTGGCGGGCCTCCACCTTTCCCCAGGAATGCTGCAGGACATGAACAAGCCGGAAACCGGGCAGAGGCAACTCGGCAAGCTCCCTGGAAAACGCAATATCATCGTCATTCAGATTGCCGTACAGCAACGTGATTCTCCGGCGGTCACGCTGATGCACCGCCTCGGCCAGCATACTGCGGATAGGCGTGATGCCGATCCCTCCGACAATATAGACGATATCATTGACAATATCCCGCATAGAAAAACTTCCGATCGGCCCTTTTACCGTAATCCTGTCACCAGGATACAATCCTTCAAGATACTGGCAGTAGACAGATCCGGTCATCCTCTTGGTGAATTCAAGATAATCCTTCTGCGGTCCATCGCTGAACGACAGAGGGTGGACAAGCATTCCTTCCTCTCCGAGACTGACAATGGCATATTGGCCTGCCTGAAAGGAAAAACCGGGCGGCCGGGTAAAACGGTAGCTGTTGGCTGCGGGTGTGCGGGAAATTCGTTCGATAAAACGTACTGTTGCTTCCATGAGGGATAATAAAAAATATAGAGGAGATAGAAAGTATTCTGTTCCAGTGGAAAGCAACGCTCCCCGTAACCAAAGGGTGACAGCCGCTCTCATCTTACCTGTTCGTGTTTTTGTTTTTTTCCCGATATGTTCTTTCCGATATCTTCTTTTTCTTCCTGCCTGCTTGAATACGATGCTGTTCCGTCGTGTCATCCGGATGATACAGAGGGATCTTCGGGGCCCATTCCAGCCAGTCCTCGTCCGGTTGTTCCGCCAGAAGGAAATGATCGCCATCCTCTGCAGGCGTGCCCATATCCCGGCCGTCCGGCGTGGCCATGGCAATACCGCCCGCCATAATGGACTCCAGAGATTCCGTTTCCACAGACACCCCGGAAAACAGCCCGGCAATCACCTTCACCCCACCGGCATTCCAGAATCTGGAGGTCCGATGGACAAGCGGCATGTATTTCGGCTCCACAACCGCATGAATCCAGACCCGCTGGGCCGTGGGACTGAGTTCAACACCGGTGACCCGCCCTATTTCCACCTGCCGGTAATAGAGCGGGCTGCCTTTGTTCAGCGAGCCGATCCGTTCAGCCTCCAGCACCAGATTCAGGCCGGGAAACGGGTCGGACACCCCGGGTTCGCTGGCCCGGACAGCAAAACGGGTCTGCGGAGCGCCATATCCCGGACGCAGGGCAAGATATGCTCCGGTCAGCAGGGTCTCAGGATGGCTGACACCGGATAATGTCAGCTCCGGCCGGACAAGCCAGATATCGGTTGTCTTCCGGAACAGCCGACTGAACTTTTTCTGCACAGCCGCCTCGGCCAGCACTTTGTCCCTATCCGGATCATACCAGATGCGCACCAGAGTGCCGATAGGAATCCCTTTATATCTGATTTTTGTCTTTGTCGTCAGATCGATGCCGTGTTCAAATTCCAGGGTCAGAGACAGGCCACCTGCCCGGAGCGCTTCTTCCCTACCCGGATACAGAGGGAAAATCCGGCCCTCCGCCACCGGTTCTCCTCCTTTTACCTCTTCAGAGGGCAGAAAAGAAATGCCGCCCGCGACTAGGGAATTCAACGAAGCGGTCTGCAGAGAAATCCCCTGCAGCGAGGCGTCCAGCCTGAAGCCGGAGATATTGTAAAACCGGGTGCCGGTGCTGATCAGGCCGTTGTAGAGATCATAGATCAGGATTTCTGCTTTGATGCCGCTGCCGGATGCATTCAGCTGCAGGTCGGTCACCTCGCCCACCTGCTGTCCCCTGCAGAGTACCGGCGAACCGATTTCCAGAGAACCGGCTTCGGCCGCTTCCAGATGGAAACGTTTTCCCGGACGCAGGAAAACCTTGGGCAGCGGTGCCGGATCAACAACAAAATGATCCTGATGCTCCCCGTCGCCGACCTGAAAGGTGATATACGGGCCTGAGATCAAGGTCTCAGGATTTCTGATCCCGGCAAGGGAAAACTGCGGCCGGACCACCCAGAATCTGGTCTTTTCCCGCAGGATCTTTTCCGCTCTCGGATCAAGCAGGATGGTTGCCGTGACACTGTGAAAGGCGTCATCATTGATATCGATGGACCGGACCACGCCCGCCTTCAGGCCCCGGAACATAACCCTGGTTTTTCCTGGTACAATACCGTCGCCGCTGGCAAGCTGCAGCGTCATGGGGATGCCGTATTCAGCTGCGGAAAAATCCTTGTACAGGGTGAACTGTTGACCGGATTGGGCCGGCGGCGCATCCTGCAGCGTTTCCGGGGTGCCGCAGGCAAGGCCGCCGTAAATGAGCGAGGCCACGGACTCGACATTGATGCTCAGACCGCTCTGCAGATCACCGGTTACGGAAAGGCCGCTGGCGTTCCAGAATCTGGTTTCCGTACGGATGAGGTGGCTGAATTCCGGCTCAATATATATATCGAGCAGAATCGACCCGTCCTGCTCCGGATGGTAATCATCCACCTTGCCGATCCGTACATTCCGGTTGTAGACATAGGAGCCGCGCTGCAGAGAGTACAGGGTCTCGGTTTTCAGGCGGATATGCAGGCCGGGAAGATCAGAGCCCATGGGCGGCGGCTCGGCAAGCCCGGTAAAATAGCGCTCGGATTCTGCGGAACTTCCCATCCGCAGGGTCAGGTAGGCACCGCTGACCAGAGTATCCAGGCCGGTAATTCTGCCGGCCGAGACCTCCGGCCGGACAACCCAGAACATAGTGTCCTCAACCAGCCCTTTTTTGGTCACCCGGTCCATTTCCACGGTAATGTCAACCCCGTCAAGATTGCGGTCCATGACAACCCGGCGGACAGTCCCAACCTGGATCCCTTTATAGATCACCTTGGTTTTCCCGGCAACAACGCCTTCAGCATTCTGAAAATGAATCGTGATGTCAATGCCGGAATTCAGGTAGCTGCTGATCAGCAACCAGATGCCGATACCCAGAGCGAGCAGGGGAAGAAACCAGATCGGGGAGACGATCAGGCGTTTACGGAGTCCGGGCTGTTCCATGAAATTTTTCCGGGGGAAGATTATCGGCTGCGGCTGGCTCCAAGTTTGCCCTGCTTTTTACAAGACGGTGGCCTCTGCTGCGGTTCTCTTCTCATTTCTCATTTATTCATCATCTGTTCACCATCTGTACCATCGGTTCATTTGTTGACTTTCCCGTATATTTTCGGCATAAAAAGCTCACAGCGGAAAAACAGCAGGCAAAATAGCAGAATTTGCCGATTCTGTCAAATTCCGGCATACTGCGGAGGACGGCGAGGAAAAAGATTGCGAAACAGACAAGAATACCCTACCATGCCCTGCAGGACACCTGATACCATCGGTCACACGGAGCCTGTCGCTGAGCTGTTCAACACCCCGGAAAACTGTTCTTCAACCCCCGGCCGCCGCCGTACACACATTCTGCCATGAAAAGCCGATACATCAGAACGCTTGCTGCTGTCCGTCAGGATGACATCAACGAGGTCGGCGGAAAGGGAGCTGCCTTGGGCGAACTGCTCGGACACGGGTTTCCGGTTCCTGCCGGTTTCATGGTGACCACAGAGGCATATACCCATTTTCTCGGCTCTCTCCGTCTGGAAAAAGTCCTGCATTCCCTCAATCATGCCGGGGCGGGTGAACTGAACCGCTCCTGCGGCATTATCCGCAACACCATCACCAATGCCAGCTTTCCCGGCAAACTGGCTGAGGCAATCCTGGCTGCCCATGAGCGCCTTGTGGACAGCCGAGCCGATCTGCTCTGCGCGGTCCGCAGTTCGGCAACAACCGAAGATCTGGCCGGAGCAAGTTTTGCCGGGCAGCATGCGACCTATTATTATGTGGAGCGCGCCAACCTGCTGCGCATGATTCAGTACTGCTGGGCCTCCCTCTGGAATCCGGAAGCAGTAAGCTATCGCAACGCCTGCGGTATTGAACACGGCTCTGCAATGGCGGTCCTGGTTCAGGAACTGGTTCAGGCAGAGATCTCAGGGCTCACCTTTACGGCCAATCCGGTCACCGGAGAAAAAGAAATCATTGTTGAAGCGTCCTGGGGCATGGGTGCCGCCATTGTCGATGGCCGGGTGACCCCTGACCGGTACACCCTGGATCATAAAACTCTCCAGCTGCGCAACCGGCAGATTGCGGAAAAACGTTTCATGGTTCCGTGCAGACTGAAGTCGAAAGCTGCCTCCCGCCTGCTGGAGGTTCCGCCTGAAATGCAGCATCAGGAAGCCCTGACGCCGGAGTTCATCAGGACTGCGGCGGAATGGGCAGCCAAAGCAGAACAGCATTTCGGAGTTCCCCAGGATGTGGAATGGGCAATCGCCGACGGACAGTTTTACCTGCTTCAGTCCCGTCCGATTACCGTCCCGGGAAACCGGGAAAAAATCCAGGCCCCTGAAGGCCAGTATGTTCTGTTCAAACCTGCTGTGGAGAATCTGACCGACCCCTTCACTCCGCTCACGGCAGACCTGATTTCCCTGGCATCCGCCCCGCTGCTCCGCTTCATCCACGGACGCTGCTACCTGGATCTCAAATATATCCGGCCTGTTTTTCCGTTCAACATCGCCGACCACGAGCTGGTTGATCTGTTCTACGGCCTGAGTTCCGAGGTGCATCTGCCGCTCCGCCGGTTCTCCTTCCTGCAACTCCCTCTGTTCCTTGTCACCTGGCTCTGCGGTTATTTGATCTTCGGCATTTTTTTTGCCCGGACCCGGAACATGCCTGATAATTTCATGGAACATTACCGGACCTTATGCCGGGATGTGGAACACGACACGGCCTATAATCCTTTTACCGCCATCCTGCGCCTCAGCTTTCTGCCCAAACTGTATGATCCGATCGGCAGAATTCCCCTGTGGGTCAATGCCTCGGCAGCCCGATATGTTCTCTGTTTCGGCCCCCTGAAAGTACTTTTCAGGCACTGGCTGCCCGACGCGCCGTCAGATGCGCTGACTGTTCTCTGTTCCGGTCAGGAGGGTGTCCTGTCAGCGGAAATGGGGCTGGAACTCCAGGAGCTTGCCCGGGCAGCGGCACAGAACGACGATGTCCGTGACCTGCTGCTGCATTCACCGCCCAGGCAGGTGCTGACCGAACTCGGCAAAAAACCGGAGGCCCGGACATTCCTGCAGATCTTTGACAAATTTCTTGCCAAACACAGACATCGTGCGCTGAAAGAGCTGGAGTTGCAGTCGGCCAGATGGGAGGAAAATCCGACCCAGCTCATCGGCATGCTGCGGAATTATCTGCTGACCGACGTTGACCGGAACCGGAAAGGGGACGCGTCGGAGAAAACTTCGGTCCAGGAACGCCATGAACTTGAAGCCGGATTGCAGCAGCAGCTTGACCGGCTTCCCTTTGAACGCCTGTTCAGACCGCGCGGCCGTCTGCTGCACTTTCTCTTCCGCAGAATCAGGTATCTTATTAAACTGAGGGAAAATTCGAGATGTTACCATATCATGGCCATGTCCGTGGTGCGGAAGAAGCTGCTCGAAATCGAAGAGAAACTTCTGGCACAGGGCAGTCTCAGATGCCGGGGGGATATCTTTTTCCTGAAGCTCCGGGAAACCTTGGATATGCAGAAGGGGGTGCTGAAGTGGCCGGATATTGAAGCACGCATTTATCAGCGGCGTCTTGAATATCTCAGGGCGGTCAGGCATTCCCCCTCCAAAGCCATCGGGGTGCATCTGCCCGCTGACCGGCAGGCAGAGCGCTATTACGGCAACACCATTGTCCTTGCTGGCCAGACAGCCTCTCCGGGCAGTTACACCGGACGTGCACGGGTCATCATGGATCCGTCCAAAGACCCGGAGCTGCGTCCGGGCGAGATCCTGGTGGCCCCGTACACTGATCCGACCTGGACCCCGCTTTTTCTCACTGCCGGAGGAGCGGTTGTGGAAGTGGGAAGTTATCTTTCCCATGCCGGGACAGTGGCCCGCGAGTACGGTCTGCCCTGTGTGGTGGATGTCACCGGCTGCACCAGACGCATCCATACCGGCGATCTGCTCTTTATTGACGGCGAACAGGGCTTGGTCCGTATTCTTGTTGATCAGAAAAAAGCAGAACAAAATCAGTAGCTGTTGCGCCCCGCTGGTTGGAAGGCGCCAGCGAGGTAATCAAAAAAAAATATATGATCCATCTGCACGACAATGCGTAAGAATAAACAAAGCAACAATATTCTGTTCCGATATTGGCTGACGGCATGTTTAATTGCAATAACCGGGTTGGCGGCCTGTCTTTATTCCGCCCACAGCCATTATAAAAACTACACCGATCCGCTCTACAGCAGCTTCTGCGCCATCAGCAGGGCGATCAACTGTGATACGGTTGCGCAAAGCCCCTGGTCAATTATTTTTAATATACCGGTCGGCTGGTGGGGCGCTCTTTTTTATCTTTTCTTTCTCCTTCTTCTGGTGACAGAGAAATATCGGACTATGCAGGCATGGCGCAGTTTCCTTTTTATCTCTCTTGCAGCATCAGCGGGAAATCTTGCCCTTGCAGGCATAGCTGTGTGGAAAATCAAATCGCTCTGCATTGTCTGTCTCACCATTTACGCTATTACCTTTACGCTCACCTGCATCTGCTGGATAGGCAAACGACGCTGCAAAGAAGCCGCTCTGACAGATGACCGGGTCAGCCGTCAACCGGGCAGCAAAGATATACTGCTGCGTAATTACGGCATTGCTGCCTCAATATTTATCATCGGCACCCTGCTCCTGTACTTTTTTCTGCCCCGTTACTGGCTCCTGTCCTCAGATGAAACAGATATCAGCGGGCTTTCCCACGGTCTGACCGACGATGGACACCCCTGGATAGGAGCTGAAGAACCTCAAATAACTGTCACGCAATTTTCCGACTACATGTGCTTCCAGTGCGGAAAAATGCATTTTCTTCTTCGTCAGCTCCTGCAGGAGCATCCAGATACACTCCGCCTGGTTCACCGCAACTATCCTATGGACCACGCTGTCAATCCGCAAGCTGTGCCTGAACCTTTTCATGAAGGCTCAGGTAACTTGGCCAAGATTGCCATTCTTGCCGGGATACGGGATAAATTCTGGCAGATGAACGATCTGCTGTATAGGCTGGCACGCAACAAAATACAGGAAATCCCTCTGCAGGAACTGGCCGATAAAACCGGCTTGGATAAAAATGAGATGGCAGCAGCGTTAACCCATCCCGGTATTGCGGAGATGCTGCGCCGGGACATCTGGCGGGGCATGAAACTCGGAATAACCGGAACCCCGGCCTTCCTGATTGACGGCAAAGTGTATCAGGGCAATATTCCACCGGATATATTAAAAAACATCATAGAACTTCCTGCAGAGAAATAGCCGTGTCTTCAGTAGCCCGCAAAAAAAAGATTAGACAAGGTTCTGTACCAGCAGATACATTGGCAGGTACTGTTCTTGGTGCAACCCTTGTCAGTCTCCTGCTTCTGGCCTTTACCCCGCCCTTCAGCCGGGATGCCCTGATTCATCATCTCCAGATTCCCAAGCTGTACCTGCAGCACGGCGGTATGTACGAAATTCCGGAGCTGGTCTTTTCTTACTATCCCATGAATCTGGACCTGCTCTACATGGGGGCTTTATATTTCGGCAGCGATATTCTGCCGAAATATATCCATATGGCCTTTGGCCTGGCCACGGCTCTGCTGCTGTATCTGCATCTGAAAAAACGCTTATCCTCGGCCTACGGCATACTGGGAGCAGCTTTTTTTCTCAGCATCCCGATCATCGTCAAGCTCTCCATCACAGTTTATGTTGATCTTGGTCTTGTTTTTTTCACCACCGCCTCCCTGCTTCTGCTCTTCCGGTGGCTGGAAACGAAAAAGGTACGTATCCTGCTGGCAGCAGGTGTCTGCTGCGGCCTATGCATCGGCACAAAATACAACGGCCTGCTGGTGCTTTTTATCCTGACGTTCATGGTGCCGGTACTGTTTATCCGGAGTCAGGAGCAAAGAGAGAAAGCAGCGCTTCCGGCAGTGAAGGCAGCGGTACTCTTCTGTTTTGCCACTTTACTTGCCGCTTCGCCGTGGATGATCAGAAATGCTCTCTGGACCGGCAATCCGATCTATCCGCTGTATAACGGATTCTTCAGCCGCACAGCCGCATCAGCAGAGCAGCAGGACCAGCAAACCGGCACACAGGCGGAAGAAGCAGGTGAAACAGACGGGAAGAAAAAAAGCAGCAATGTCCGGGGAGTTTTTGCCAGACGGTACGTCCTGTACGGTGAGAATATCTGGCAGTTGCTGCTCCTGCCAGCCAGGATATTTTTTCAGGGACAGGACGGTGACCCCCGGTATTTTGACGGCCGCCTAAATCCATTTCTGCTGCTCCTGCCCCTTGTCCTCCTCTTTTACCTGCAAAAAACAGCCCCCAAGGTCCGCCTTGAACAACTGGCCATGCTGACCTTCTGCCTCCTGTATTTCCTGTACGCTTTCAATACCGGTGTACTGCGCATCCGCTATCTGGTACCGATGGTCCCGTTCCTGGTGATTCTCGCCATGTACGGTCTGCGCAACGTGGAGCTGCTGGCGGCACGGCATGTCAAACAGGCTCATGCGGTGAAACTGGTCCTGCTGCTGCCGGTGATTCTGCTGTTCGCGTGGAACGGTAGGTATATCTGGCAACAATTCAAAGAGGTTGATCCGTTCAGCTATATCACAGGCCGCCTGGATCGGGATGCGTATTTAACCGAACGACTCCAGGAATATCCGGTACTGCAGTACGCAAACAGCAACCTGCCGGATTCTGCAGAAGTCCTCTGCCTTTTTCTGGGCTGGCGGGGATATCATCTGGACAGGCCGCATCTGTTTGATCAGCATGGAAATCGGGAACTCCTGCTTGCCCGGCTGCAGCAGCCGGGGATGACGGCTGATGGTATTGTTCAGTATCTCAAAGAAAAAAAAATAACCCACCTGCTCATCCGGGCTGATTTACTGGCACAGTGGCTTAATACGGAAGACAGGGAGACCGGGGAACTGTGGAAGCAGCTGAACAGAAAACATTTGACAATGCTGTATACTCATCTTTACTATATTCTGTATCAGATCGATTTCGGTTAATTCGGTTACCCTTCTGCATCAGTCCTCATCAGAATTCAGCATAACTTCTGAGCATTCAATAATATTCATGCCTGTTTACGAATACACCGCCCTTGATCCCCGTGGAAAAAAACAAAAAGGGGTTCTGGATGCCGATTCCATGGCTGCAGCCCGCCAGAAAATCCGGCAGAACGGCTCCTATCCGGTAGAAATCAAAGAAACTGTTCCACGGGGCAGAAAAAAAAGAGGGGGCAATGCAGTCCCCTTTGCTGTCCGGTTCGGCGGACGCATCAAACAGCAGGAGGTCCATGTTGCGACCCGGCAGCTTGCCATTCTTCTCAGTGCAGGCATCCCTCTTGTTCCGGCGCTCAACGGGCTTGTTGAGCAGACAGGGAATAAAGCCCTGCAGACCATTATCACCCAGATCAAGGATTCAGTGAACGAGGGAAATTCATTGACCGCATCTCTGGCAGAACATCCCCGGCTGTTTTCCAAGATTTATGTCAATATGGTGCAGGCCGGAGAAGCATCCGGCTCGCTGGATGTGGTGCTTGAACGGCTGGCGGATGTGGGCGAACAGCAGCAGACCCTGCATTCCCGGATTACCGCAGCAATGATCTATCCGATTTTCATGGCCCTGGTCGGTATCGGGGTGCTGTTTATGCTGGTCACTTTTATTGTTCCGTCCATCACCAAAGTTTTTACTGACCGGGATCAGGTCCTTCCGCTGCCGACAACCCTGCTGATCACAACAAGTGATTTTCTGCAGAGTTACTGGATTCTCGTTGTGGGTGCGATCATCGCCCTGATCATCGGCATCCGGATGTTTATTCAGCAGCCTGCAGGACGCCGGATATGGGACAAGCTGAAACTGACCCTTCCTCTGCTCAGTGATCTGAACATAAAAATTGCAGCGGCAACTCTGGGCCGGACCCTGTCCAGCCTCCTGCGTTCCGGCGTTCCTCTGGTCACCTCTCTGCAGATTGTCAAAAATATCCTTAATAATGTTCTGCTGGAGAAAATCATGGAGGAGGCTGCTGAAGAGCTGGAAAAAGGGAAAAGCCTAGCCGGTGTTCTGCGGGGCAACCGATACTTCACACCCATGCTTATCCAAATGATTGCGGTAGGAGAACAGAGCGGTTCGCTGGAAAAGATGCTGGAAACCGCAGCGAACAGCTATGAAAAAGAAGTTGAAACAACGATCATGGCTCTGACTTCAATGATTGAACCGATTATGATCCTGACCATGGGACTGGCAGTCAGTTTTGTCGTCTTTTCCATTCTGCTGCCGATTTTTGAGATGAATCAGCTCATTAAGTAGCCTGTCGAGGATTCACTCGGATTCACCGGTAAACTCCCGCTGCTCAGAACGGGAGTTTATCCAAACATATAAAAACGCTACAAAATATACCGGCTCAGATCTTCATTTTCTGAAATATCCAGGAGCTGGCTGCGGACATATTCCGGGGTGACAATAAAGGTCTGCTCCTCCCGTTCCGAGGCATCAAAGGACAGTTCCTCAAGGACGCACTCCATCACGGTATGCAGGCGGCGGGCACCGATGTTTTCGGTTTTCCGATTCACCTCAACGGCAATCCTGGCTATTTCCCGGATCGCATCCTCTGCAAACTGCAGCTCAATTCCCTCGGTGGCCATCAGGGCGGTATACTGCTTGATCAGGGCATTTTTCGGCTCAGTCAGAATACGGAAAAATTCCTCCTCGCCAAGATCGTTCAGGTTGACCCGGATGGGAAAACGGCCCTGCAGTTCCGGCGCAAGGTCGGATGGCTTATTGGTATAAAACGCCCCGGAAGCGATAAACAAAATATGATCCGTGCGCACTGGCCCGTACTTGGTGGTGACCGTGGATCCCTCGACAATAGGCAGGAGGTCACGCTGCACCCCCTCCCGCGAGACATCCGGTGAGCCTGAGCCGGAACCGCTCCGTGAAGCGATCTTATCGATTTCGTCAAGAAAAATAATACCGGCCTGTTCGGTTCTGCGGATCGCCTTTTCCGTGACGCTCTCACTGTCCACCAGGCGCTGTGCCTCCTCCTTTTTCAGATATTCAAGGGCCTCCGGCACCTTGAACCTGCGTTCCTGCTTCTGTCCCGGAAATATTTTGGAAAAGGCATCCTGCATGGAAGCCTGCATGTCTTCCATCCCGGAGGCGGAAAACACCTCGACAATCGGACCGTGCGGCTTATGGGCAGTCACGCTCAGCGCAACCGTGCGTTCATTAAGCTCACCGCTGTGCAGCATCCTCCGCAGCGTTTCGCGGGTTTTTTCAACAGAATCAGTGCGTTTTCTTGCAGCATGATCGCTTTCCGGGAGACAGGTTTCCTTACCAAAGGCGTCATTGCAGGCAAGCGGAATAACATTGTCCTTTTTTTCCACTCCTCCATCTGATGCAGCCCGGTCAGCCTCAGGTTTCGGCGCAGGCGGCAGCAGGAGATCAAGGAGCCGCTCTTCCGCAGCCGAGGCTGCTTTGGCGGTTACGGCTTCTTCCTCTTCCTTGCTGACCATATTGATCGCCAGCTGGACCAGGTCACGGACCATGGACTCGACATCACGGCCCACATAGCCCACTTCAGTAAACTTGGACGCCTCGACCTTGATGAACGGCGACTGGGCAAGATTGGCCAGCCGCCGGGCTATTTCAGTTTTTCCCACGCCGGTGGGGCCGATCATAATGATATTTTTCGGGGCGATCTCCTCGCGCAGAGGAGGCGGCACCTGCTGCCTGCGCCAGCGGTTGCGCAGAGCAATGGCAACAGAATGCTTGGCATCATCCTGACCGATAATATACCGGTCCAGCTCCCGTACAGTCTGCTTCGGTGTTAACGAATTCAATTCACTCATGAAGTATAATCAGGTAAAAGGATCATTCGGGGCGCAGGATGCTGAACAGTTCAGAACCGTTCAACGTGCAATATTTCTCTATATTCCTACACCTTTTCCACAATAAAATTATGATTGGTATACACGCAGATTGAAGCGGCAATATTCATAGCCTCACGGGCAATAGTCTCGGCATTAAGATCTGAATGGGCGATGAGGGCGGAAGCCGCAGCCTGGGCAAAGGCTCCGCCAGAACCGATGGCCAGCACGCCGTCATCAGACTCAATCACATCACCGCTGCCGGACAGCAGCAGGGAGGAGCTTTTATCAACCGCGATCAGCATGGCCTCAAGACGACGCAGCATTTTATCGGTGCGCCAGTCCTTAGCAAGTTCCACTGCAGACCGCAGGAGATTGCCGTTGAACTGTTCCAGCTTTTCCTCCAGCCGGTCATACAGGGTAAAGGCATCTGCGGTGGAACCGGCAAAACCGGTGATCACCTGATCATGATGCAGTCTGCGCACCTTGCGGGCGTTATGTTTGATAACGGTCTGGCCGAGCGAAACCTGTCCGTCTCCGGCCATGACCACCTCACCTCTATGGCGGATTGCCAGAATTGTTGTGGATCGTATTAATTTCATTCTTTCTATGCTATATAAAGCTGTATTCCTTTGTTGTTTGCAGAATTAATCATTATCCCAATCATCATCAGATCAAAATTAAAAAAAATCCCTGCTCTCACAGCAACCTGCTGCGCCTTTTCTGCGAACCGGCTGCGTATCGGCCGATCAGCCAGCCTAACAGCAGCACACCGGCTCCGGAGAGAAACCAGATTGTCCGGTCTACCTCCTTTGATACCTTTTTCTGGCTTTCCAGCCTGTTTTTCTCACGGACGCAGGTAGCCAGCTTTTCTTCAGCAGAAGTCCGCAGCTGTTCGAGTTCCTCATTGGCAGCCAGCTGCAGTTCCTCGATTCTTCCAATTTTCTCTTTCAGTTTTTTATTTTCCTCTTCAAAATTTGTATTGTTGTCCTGCAATTCTTGCAGGCGTTCTGCCGGAGGCATTGTCTCCCCCAGATGCCGCTTGAACATCCATCCTTCCGTGCCCCCCTCCAGCCGTACTTTAGCCCAGTGGCCGCTTTCCTCCAGCAGTTCAACCTGATTGCCGTCCCGGACAAACTTGATAATCTTATACTGTTCTCCTTTTCCTCTTCTGACCGGTATATCAATATCAGGCCGGACAAATCTGGTATCAGCCGCTGCTGCTGAAACTGCTGTCAGGACGACAAGCAGGGACAGAAAAAAGAATACTTTTTCTCTTATCTTTTCAGGGTATCGGCTTATAATCATACGTTCTTTCCTCTATATTTTTCCTTTGAACTCTGTGAACACTGAAGAGACACTGCATCAGTCAGGATCGAATCGGGGGCGTGTACCGGATCAATATTCCGATCGCCACAACAAGCAGCACCGACACTGCTCCCAAAACAGAAAACACCGTTGCCAGCCCCCTCCCCTGCTCAAGAGCTGCAATCAGTTTGACCGACACAGCCCCGACACCGAATGTCAGAACAAATTTCATCCCGTAGGCTGAACTCCGCATCCAGGAAGGAGTCAGCCGGGCCACCAGGGTATTTTCCAGCGGCTGCATACCAAGCAGAAAAAAGGTATGCCCTGCTGCTGCCAGCACCAGCGGAAAATCCGCTGTTCTGCCGATCAGAAAAGCAGCCGGAACAGTCAGCAGATGAAACAGCAGATAACCATATCGGAGATCATACCGTTCCCCGGCCAGCCCGCCCGTGTACTGCCCGGCCATACCGATCAGATACAGACAGGCCGTGATCATCGTGGCCACCATATTACCCGATACAGCGCTGTTCTGCGACAGGCTGCTAACCGCAGAATTGACCCCGGAAGCAACTGCAGAGGCATTGAGTTCAAACAAAGCAGGCAGGGTAACTGTTGCACCACGGTAGACCATACCGCCCAGCATCATGCAGACGAGCAGAATACCGAAGCCCTTCCTGTCTGTAAACCTCTCTCTGCCCTTTTTTTCTGCAGTTTTTTCGGAAGAACCGCCCTGCGCCCGCTTTTTTCCGGTCCGCAGGAGAAAAACAAGACCGGAAAAATTCAGCATTCCGATGCAGAAATAAACGGCCCGGATGTCAAACAGCCAGTTCAGCAGCCCGGCCAGCAGCGGTCCTGCAGCAAGGCCGAGGTTACCGAAGATACCGTTGATCGCCATCCCGGCAGCTGTCCGGGAAATACTGCGGGCTATCCAGCCTAACCCGGCAGGATGATAGATCCCGGAAAACAAGCCGATTCCGGCCAGAGCCAGCTGAAACGCAGCAGGCGAATCCGTTGACAGTGCAGCCGCAAAAGCACAGCAGCCTGCGCCGCAATAAAACAGGGCAAGAAGAGGCCGGGAACCGTATTTGTCCGCCAGCATCCCCCACGGCAGGGCCGTGATGCCGAAGAGCAGATACATCAGAAATCCCAGCTCAACCGTGGCAGCAAGGCCCAAGCCGAAGTGCTTTGAGAGCGGCAGAGCAAGAGCCGGAAAAACCAGCATATTGCAGTGGCTCAGAAAATGGCCGTAACTGGTCACGGTCAGAACTGCGCGGTCACCAGACGTCATCGTCACAGAACATAATTATCACGGAGTGTACAAGGGAGCATACAACTCTCCGCCAGCCATGTCCGGGGCATCCCAAGACAGCAAGCCCTTCCTGTACAAAATCCCTCACCCTACCGACCGTTTTCCGTCTCTGCAAGCATATCTTCATAGACCTGCATGTACAAATAAATATTGCGGACATACCTGGAAATATCCTCCTTCCCCAGGACCGACATCGCTGTTTCCGCATGGTTGAACCAGATATCCGGATTATATCCGGAAAGAGCAGCCTCTTTTCTGGCCGCCATGACCACCTCCGGCCCGGCGCGGTATGCGGCCACGGTCATCAGATTCCGGTCAAGCGGGGTTAATTCCGGAGAGGAGAAATAGCTGTCCGCCAGTAGACGCAGATATCTGCATCCTGCCCGGATATTCTCTTCCAGCTCCTCGATATGCCGCACGCCGACCTGCTCTGCGGCGGCCGGTCTGACCTGCAGAATGCCTACCGCACCGTCTCTGCCGCGCTTTGCCTGATCCAGCTGCGATTCCTGATACGCAAGTGCTGCAACCAGCAGATACGGCAAGTCATATTTTCGACCGTACTTTTTCAGCAGGCCGACCGTGCTGTTGAACCGCTGAACAGCCTCTCCGCTCAGATTGTTTTGCAGATATCCTTCCCTGCTCCGGTAATAAGCGGTCAGGAGCGGACTGCCTGTTCGGGGCCGATACACACTTTCCCGGAAATAGTTAATACTCTCTTTCAGCAGCGGACTGTCCGCCCGGACCGCCCAGGCTGTTTCTTTGGCTGTGCGCAGGCGGATATTTTTCTGCACTTTCAGGTTATGCAATACTCCGGCCCAGAACTCGGCAACATGGCTGTCCATCACAGTCATGGGCAGCAGGCCAGCGTTGATCATTTCCAGCAGGTCCTCATCTTCAAAAAAATCATCTGCCGTCGTTATCTTGACCGGTTTTTTCCCGATGGATTTTAAGGTGCTGTTCAGTTCCTGCAGGCCTGCAATATAGCCGCTGTTCTTCCGGACTGTTACCTCCAGCCCGGAAAGATTGAAAATACTCTTGAACTGCGGCGCATTCCGCCCCGTCACGACAACTTCATTGATATCTGTGCGCAGCGGCTCTGAAAATGCAATCTGCTTTTCCTGCTCTTCCTGTTCAGGCGGTACGGTCATGACGGTCATATCAGCAGCTGCAATATCCCCGATACCGGCCAGCAGATCGTCCTTAAGCCGTTCCTGCGGAGTGAGCAGAAAAACCAGCTTTATCTGTTCGGATCCGAGGGCGACGGTTTCGTTGATAAATCGTTCATACAGTTTCAGGGCCTCATAGCGCAGGCCGCGCCCGTTATCAGGTCCGGGAAGGAAAAAGGTCCGGGAGAACGGCACCAAAATCCGAATTTTTTCCCGCTTCAGCAGGCCGTCCAGATCGCCTTGCCAGATTTCCCGTGTTCGCGGTTTGACATGGACATCCATGTCTATCTCCGGCAGAGACTGGGCAACCTGTTGCTGCACGGGCGGACTCTCTTCTTCCGGCACCTCCTGCTGAACATGGACGGCAACTTCTCCGGTCCGCTGTTCCCTACTACTGCTGCGGTCAAGAGCGGATACAGCCAGCACAACCAGCACAAAGCCGAGTACACCCAGCTCCAGATAGACAACCAGTCTGCTGATATTCATTGTTCTGAATAAACCATTATGGATTCCATTATGAATCAGAGGGATGCCGAGCTGTTCTGTTCAGCGCTGAACGACGCAAATCAACCGCACGAGTTACGAGCGTTGGCTAAATTATTCCTTGTTACTGATGTTATGCACGCAAATAAAAGATCAGTGACTTACGAGACACCCAAAGCGTAGACTCTGCCGACTTTTCGTTTCGGCTGCGTAACATCAGCTTGTTAGATGCATTCGTTTTATGTTTTCTCCAGATTCACCGACTAAATCTCCATGGTTTGCAAGAACTTCTCTTAATATTGATTCAGAAGAAGAAACTTCTGCAAAATTCAATGCCATTAGCACCTTTAGACGACTCTGTGTAATTTGGTCTGGAATTCTTTCGCAGATTTGCAACGACTCCTCGAACCTTCTATCTACTCGTAGTTTATCGAAGAATTCGGTCATTAAATGTCTTGCTTTGTTTGATTGGACAAAAAACAATGCCGATACCGCATCAATGATTGTTCCAGAAATTAAGCCAACGAAAGTTTTCCCTTGAGATGTCAAAGCGATTTGATTGTCCATAGTAAGCAACGAAACAATAATTACGATGAATCCGAGTGATGCAAACACCAAACTGAACCAAAAGCTGATCTTTGCTTGCGCTAATCCCTGGGAATGATATTGTTGCATAAGGGAGTATTGTCTATGAGCTGGCTCCTCCGGTATCTCTTCAGTTGATTGCAATTGATGTATATGTATATCTCCACCAGCGTGAATCTGTTCTTTTGCAAATTCCAACTGAAACTGACCAAACTTAATACGTCCCCTGCGTAAATACGTTAGAACAACGACCACAAGCCCTAAAACAGAAAGTAATAGTGCTACGGATGAGGAGAGTGTAGTTATCAAGTTATTCACTATACTTCTCTAAGGTTCTTTCCTGATACTTTTCATCTAACATTCACACGCCGCAATCAAAAGCCATATAACTGCGGAAAGATCACAATGCTCATCAGTACCATAACCTGAATCAGAATAAAAGGGAGAACTCCCGTATAAATATCCAGCGTCCGCACTTCCGGCGGACAGACTCCTTTCAGATAGAACAGAGAAAAACCGAACGGCGGAGTCAGAAATGAAGTCTGCAGATTCATGGCGATCAGGACGGCAAACCACATGGGGTCAATGCCCACGGTCTCGGCAACAGGAAGCAGGATCGGCACGACAATATAGGATATTTCTATAAAATCAACAAAAAAACCGAGAAACATGATCGCTGCCATAGCCAGGAGGAGGAAACCCCATTTCTCACCGGGCAGCCCGGTCATGAACTCCTCAACCAGCAGGTCCGCCCCGGTATAGACAAAGACCATGGAAAAGGCAGTTGCTCCGATCAGGATGGCAAAAACCATTGCGGTAATCCTGACGGTCTCCAGACAGGAATCCATGACGATCCGCCAGCTCAGGCGCCGGTACATGGCTGCCAGCACCAGAGCACCCAGCGCGCCGACTGAAGCGGATTCCGTGGGCGTGGCCACTCCGGCAAAGATCGAACCGAGGACCAGAATAATCAGGGTCAGGGGCGGCACAATGGCAAACAATGCCTGCCGCAGCGCACCTTTTTTCTTTTCCTGCACACGAATCGGCGGAGCGATCTGCGGAAAAAAATATGCTGCCGATAAAATATAGACCAGATAGGCGCCGACCAAGATCAGACCCGGTCCGAGAGCTGCATGAAAGAGATCACCCACCGGCAGCTGAAACACATCGCCGAGAATGATCAGGACAATCGAGGGCGGGATGATCTGCCCCAAGGTTCCGGACGCGCAGATGGTCCCGGCAGATAACGGCTTGTCGTAGCCGTACTTGAGCATGACTGGCAGAGAGATCACCCCCATAGCAATCACTGAAGCCCCGACCACGCCGGTGGACGCAGCCAGCAGAGTGCCGACAAGCACGGTGGAGACAGCCAGTCCGCCCCGCACCCTGCCGAACAGCATGCCCATGGACTCCAGCAGCCGCTCAGCCAATTCTGATTTCTGGAGAATAATGCCCATCAGGATAAACAGGGGCACGGCCATGAGGATAGTGTTGGTCATCATGGCGTAGATGCGGAAGGGCATCATGGAAAACATCAGAAAAAATTCTTCGGCAACAGCGGCCAGGGTTGCATCAGGCAGCAGTTCCGCAGCAGCACCGATAGCCCCGAAAAGCATGGCTGCGGCACCGAAGGAAAACGCTACCGGATAGCCGAGCAGCAGCAGGAGCAAGGCGGCGAAGAACATAAGAATGCCGATCATTTTTCGGCCTCCTGAAACTCACGGAACTCTTGGAAAACACGGATGTTGCGCAGGATATAACCGGCTGCCGAAAGCAGCAGAAAAGCAAAGGACAGCGGGATCAATCCCTTGATCAGCCAGCGGAACGGCAGGCCGTCCGGATTGCCGGAAATCTCTCCGGTCATCCAGGCATCGTGGACAAAGGTGAAGGAACCCGCAGTAATCAGCAGGGCAAAGGGCAGGAGAAAAAACACGGTGCCGAAAATATTGATGGCTGCTTTTGTCCGGGGGCTGAACCGCTCGTACAGAAAGTCAACCCGGACATGGGCTTCATCCTTCAGGCTGACTGATATCCCGAACAGAAAAATAACAGCAAACAGATGCCACTCCATCTCCTGCATGGCCACGGATGAATTATGCAGGGCATACCGCATCAGTACATCAAAGGCCACATTCAGAGTCATGAGCAGCAGAAGCAGCGAAAGCGTTTTTCCCGCAACATTGATAATTTTTTCTATCCCTCTTTCTATCTTGTCCATCTGGAATAATAATATCGGCAGGAAGGCAGGATTCCATCCCCTTTTCATCTTCAGCGTATCAGGTATGCTGTACCGGACTGAGAGCTGAGAGTATCCTATTTGCCAATGAACTTCAAGTGCTCGCTCCTGCATTATTCCGACCGCAGCATGGAGACGATAGGATGGGGCTTCGGTTTTTTCCTGCTCAATTTCGATTCAGCTATTGACTGACCGGCAAACAGTTCATATAGTTATCCTCCAACATTTATGCTATACCTGTTTATATATATGCTGCTATCCGCACCGGGATCAGAAATCGGAAGCAACAGGCAGCCGAACAATAGCCAGCAGCCGGATATTACAAACGTCAGAAGACACTCCCTTGAAACCCCGCAGAAATAAGCGTGATTTCCAGTCTCCGCAATCTTTAAACAATCTCTAAATCCGTAAATCCGTACTTCTTATTTTAGGAATGAATACTTTTTACAAGAATCTGAGCATGTGGCTCGTCATCGGTCTGACAGCGATTCTCCTGGTTAATCTGTTTAACAAACCACAAAGTTCGAGTGTCCCGATGACCTACAGCCAATTCTGGAGCAACGTGGAGAACGGGGCGATCAAGAAAGTGACTATTCAGGGCGACAAAGTGCTGGGATCATCAGCTGACGGTCGTCCGTTTATGACGGTTACTCCGGATGATACTGAATTGATTCCTATGCTGCGGCAATCAGGAGTGGATATCTCGGTTCAAGAACCGGAGCATGAATCTTTCTGGTTAACCATTTTTATATCCTGGTTCCCTATGCTGCTGCTCATCGGGGTCTGGGTCTTTTTCATGCGGCAGATGCAGATGGGCGCCGGAGGAAAAGGCGGTGCCTTAGGATTCGGCAAAACCAGGGCCAAACTGCAGGAAGAAGGGCAGGTTAAAATCACCTTCAAGGATGTTGCCGGGATTGACGAGGCCAAAGCAGAGCTTGAAGAAATCATCGACTTTCTGAAGGATCCGGAGAAATTCACCAAGCTCGGCGGCAGAATTCCCAAAGGCGTACTCCTTGCTGGCTCTCCGGGTACCGGCAAAACCCTGCTGGCCAAAGCCATTGCCGGGGAGGCCGAGGTGCCTTTTTTTACCATTTCCGGCTCGGATTTTGTTGAGATGTTTGTCGGCGTCGGCGCCTCACGGGTCCGCGACCTGTTCAATCAGGGACTGCGGCATGCGCCGTGTATCATTTTTATCGACGAGATTGATGCCGTAGGGCGTCATCGCGGGGCCGGACTCGGAGGCGGCCATGATGAACGGGAGCAGACCCTGAACCAGCTGCTGGTGGAGATGGACGGGTTTGATGCCAATGAAGGCGTGATTATCATCGCAGCCACCAACCGTCCGGATGTCCTTGATCCGGCGCTGCTCCGTCCCGGCCGCTTTGACCGGCAGGTCGTGGTGCCGGTCCCGGATATCAAGGGGCGCCAGCTTATCCTGGAGATTTACGGCAATAAGACCAAATTGGCCAAAGAGGTGGATATGGCGGTCATTGCCCGCGGCACGCCCGGATTTTCCGGTGCGGATCTGGAAAATCTGGTCAACGAAGCAGCCCTGATGGCGGCCCGCCAGGGAGCCGAGGAAATCAGCATTGAGTTGCTGGAAATGGCCAAGGACAAAATCATGATGGGCGCTGAACGCAGGTCCATGATCATTTCTGAAAATGAAAAGAAAATCACAGCCTATCATGAAGCGGGCCATGCCGTAGTGGCCCGTCTGCTGCCGGATACCGATCCCATCCACAAGGTAACGATTATCCCGCGCGGCAGAGCACTCGGCCTGACCATGCAGCTGCCTATTGATGAAAAATATACCCATTCCAAACAGTTCCTGCTCAATAATATCTCTATCCTCTACGGCGGTTGGGTAGCTGAAAAGATCATTTTCGGCGAAATCACCACCGGCGCAGGCAATGATATTGAACGGGCAAGCGAGCTGGCCCGCAAAATGGTCTGTGAATGGGGCATGAGTGAAGAGCTGGGACCGCTGGCCTACGGCAAAAAAGAGGAACAGATTTTTCTCGGACGGGAGATCGCCCAGCACCGGGATTACAGTGAGGAGACAGCGCGACGCATCGATAAGGTAGTCAAACAGATTATCCTTAATGCTACAAAGGTGACCAATGATCTGCTGGAAAAAAACATCGATATCCTGAAAGGGGTTGCGGATGAACTGCTGGAAAAAGAGACGATCACCCTGGAGGACATTGACCGGATTATTGCAGAGCTGGAGCAAGGGAACCAAGATGGGGAAAAAGGCGGCAAAGAAAGTGACGCGGATCAGGCGTAACCTCTCTCTTCTGTCAGTTCAAAAAAAAAGCTGAAAAAAATTGATCAGTAACCGATAAAGTTCAAGGCACGGGATTGCTCCTGTGCCTTTTTTTATGAAAAACTCGCGGATGATTTTTGGAACGCCATGAAAAAAACGCAGATCATGGGTATACTGAATGTCACCCCGGATTCCTTTTCCGATGGCGGGCAGTTCACCGGGGAACAGGCTGTCACGGAGCAGGTGGAAAAAATGCTTGCTGCCGGGGCGGATATCCTTGACGTGGGCGGTGAGTCCACCCGTCCTTTTGCCGAATCTGTTCCGGAAGAGGAAGAACTGCAGCGGGTCATTCCGGCAATCCGGGCCATCCGCCAGCTGTCGGCCACCGTCCCGGTCTCCATCGATACCACCAAGGCTGCTGTGGCGGCGGCGGCCCTGGAAAATGGTGCCACCATCCTCAACGATATTTCGGCCCTGCGCGGTGATCCGGAGATGCTCAGGGTGATGCAGGGGTGCGACTGCCCTGTTATCATTATGCATATGCAGGGAACACCGGGGAATATGCAGGTCAAGCCGCAATACGATGATGTGGTTGCCGAGATTTGTGCTTTCTTCCGGGAGCGGACCGGCTGGCTGCAGGCGCGGGGGATTGCAGCACAGCGGATCATTATTGATCCCGGCATCGGTTTCGGCAAGACCTTGGAGCATAATCTGACGATCCTGCGGAATATCGGCGCATTCAAACAACTCGGCTTTCCGGTGCTTATCGGCCATTCCCGGAAATCCTTTTTTGACAAACTGCTCGCTCTCCCGGTTGAGCAACGGGACTGCCCTACTGCTGTTGTTTCTGCCCTGTGTGCTCAGCAGGGAGCGGATATTCTGCGGGTGCATGATATGGCAAAAACAGTGGCGGCAGTCCGGCTTGCCGAAGCACTCGGCAGCAGATATCATGCTCTCTGAAGAGACAGCTCATCTGGTGACGGAAAAATTCCGCATAGCTTGGGTGGCAGAGGTGTATCAATCCCGCGCTGATGGGAATTCTGAGGCTGCATCAACGGATTTGAGCCACTACCGATCAAAGCTGGTTTCCGTCAGGATAGTCAGGCAGGAATCCCCGACGTATGAGCAGCTCCGCAAGAAGCAGGCCGCAGAGAATACCGGTGCTGTTGGCCGCAAAATCCAGCCATTCGCCGTACCGGTTCACATAGGGCTGGACCAACTCAATAAAACAGCAGACAGAATATTTGCCAGTGCTGTGGCCTGCGCAGGGCTGCCGGGAAGGCCAAGAGAGCATAGGCGATCAGGTGGTGGGTTTTATCCCCTCCGGGGACAGGGGGCAACTCCTCCAGTGGAGAGAGGGAGAGGACAGTTATCGCTGTCAGCGTGAACAGCGTACAGGCAGACCAGTAGGTTCTGATCAGATTCAGCAGGCGTTGCATTGGTTCATGAGTGTCCACCTATGCACTCCTTGATTACGTTTAGTCCGAGTTCGGTGAGATGCACAAAATCCGGAGACACGTTTTCGTCATCCTCGACTTCGGGTGTCTCCCAACGAAGAAGATTTAGCCTGATAAAATTGTCGAGCAATAAATCTATATCGTACCTGGACACTTCTGCGTGTTCAAAAAGTTCTTCTGGGCGAAAGAAGATCAATTCTGCGTGGATGTCCGGTCTCGCCTTGTTCCACTTTCGCATTCGGACGAGAAGCTCCGGCCGTTCTTCTCGGTACAGCCCGAAGACTCTTTCTAAAACCTTTGCCTCTGCAGGCGAAATACTTGAAAGAATATGAACGCAGAGTCTATGAAGGCCCGCACGCGCATCAGACGTCGCGGCGTTTGCTATAAGCTGTGCCCACATCTCCTGGAGTGTTGGATCTTCTTCAAGGGATGCTTTCTCAATGAGAGGAACTAAAGTCTGAAGCGGGACCTGTCTTGCCTCAATACCAGCCGATTCGAGGAGTTCCTCTGATTTCTGGAGAATCTTCACCTGATTTCGAAACCGGCGAAACTTAATTCGATCCGCAAGCAAATAGCCTGCTTCGTCAACCGAAGGGCCAAGAAGCCTATCAAGAAAGGCAATAGTCTTATCGACCAAGATCTTCGGCAAGTTGAGCCCTTCTATCAGTTTATTCATGCTCATACCTTTCTATATTCTAACGTGTCAATTATTGAGGCGAAAAACAGGAAAGATTTTCTGCTTATCAGTTTTTTCCTGCATTTCCCTCTTATTGCGTTATGTTACGTGCAACACACGAATATTCCATAAAAGAAGTCTGGTTGTTCCAAGACGGGACAGGTAATGCGAATTAGGAGTTGGATTATCCGGTCTCAGTAAAAACAGATAGTTACAGAAAAGCCGTTCCGATTCTGCAGAATCTGGCAGCTTTATCCTCTTGATTTTGCGTCATAGATTTTAACTCCTAATTCGCATAGGTAGTATCATACTATACTATGATGGACAGGCAGAAACAATCCTGAAATGTAAGGTGAACAGTATGATTGCCAAAGCAATACTCAGAAACGGGGGACTTTTTATCTCCCAAATAGACCCTCTCAAATTTAGAGAGTCAACCATTCAAACTCCTTAAAATCAGCCATATTCACCGTATTACAATCCTGCGACCTCATGATCTTTCAAAGTCGCAGCAAGAACCACATCAAACATCTTTCCGCGTGTTGTGAATGTTTTTAAAAGCGTTGTAAATGTCTTCTGCAATTGCGTATACTTATGAGAAAGAACCAGAACACCGGTATCAAGATAATCCTGAACAACATCTGCTGCTTCCTGATATCGAAGATAATGGAGAACTTTCTTTCCCGGTTTTGCCGGGCAGGGCATCAGAGCGTCGGCATCACTTTCATGGGCAGCCTGGACAGCAACATGAGTGATCAGGGAAAGATACTCGGAATCGTTTTCATCACTGTAGGTTTCAGCGGTTTGCACCTGTATCCTTTCCCTTTATGGCCGCTGCAGCTGGCATCCGGATCAGACGGATTCTGCAGGGAATCAGAAGGAACATCCTTGTTCGCTTTCAGGCTAACGCGCTGTTCTATCGAACGTGTTGAACACAGGCTTGTGCTGTCGCTTGAGGTTTATCTGAGGTGTCCGTTATGTCCAGGGCATAATGCCATTGTATATTGAAGGCAAACTGCGCAACCGTTTTTTCGTCAGTGAGATTATGCATCTGCTGCAACAGCATTGCCCCCATTATGGCGACGAGTTCATTGGTTGGACGTCCCATCTTCGCACTGAAATACAGGAGCAGGAGTTCAACAGGCAGCACGTGGCGGACATGATTCCGGAAAAATCCTGCCCATGATTCGTCCAGCATTTTTTGACGTTTTGGTCCGAGATAATCGAAAGGGTCGAACATGCAGAGGGTTTTGTGATCTTTGACGTTAAACATGGCTTTTCTGGTAACTTCTTAGAATATCATGCGTACATTACCATGATAAGCGTTGTGGAGCAAACAAAAAAAGAACTAAAAGTGAGTATTTTTAAACCGTTGCAGATCTATGACTTTTTATAAATCCATCAAATTTAGACATCATGCAAACCCCTTTTCAGACCCTGTTTTCCCGCCGGAACCCCTTTCCGGGTATCACCTGTCTTGCTTCCGGTACGGTCCTTTTTCTGCTGCTCAATCTCCCGGCAGGTGTTGCCGCAAAAAAAGAACGGTCCTACGGCAACCTGAAGGACGTGCAGTTTATAAAAAATTATGACGGCGATACCATAACCGTGGATCTCAAAGGGCATCACCCGCTGTTCGGCGATAATATCTCCGTGCGGGTAGCCGGAATCGACACACCGGAAATCCGGGGCAAATGTGCTCAGGAAAAAGAACTGGCCCGTGAAGCCAAACAGGTTGTGGGGCAGATATTGCAGGACGCGCGCAGGATCAGGCTGAACAATGTGCGCAGAGGAAAATACTTCCGCATTGTCGCCGATGTTAAGGCGGACAGACAGGATATTGCAGAGCTGCTGATTGATGAGGGATTGGCAGTCCCCTACGACGGCGGGAAGAAAACATACGACTGGTGTCGCGGAAAAACGGGCAAGAGGAGATCTGCCCGCCGACAAACAAAGGAAAAGAAGGAAAAAGGCTGGCTGGATCTGTTCAAAGTTCTGGTCGAGTAAATCGGGTAAAAAAGTGGGTAAAATTGGACAGCGATGTCCGGCTACTCAGTACAACTAAATATAATTCGTTCACGACATGAAGAAAACAAAAAAAATAAGGCGCAGATTCGTCCAAACCGCAGCATGGTGCTGTTCCTTCCTGCTGCTGGCCGCTCCCCTTGCCGCACAGGAACAGAAGAATACTCTGTCTCCTGCTCAGCTGCAGAAGCAGCGGATGGAGATGATGCAGAAAATTATGCAGGCAAAGATGCGACGGTCCGGCGGCACAGGCTGGACACCGACAGCATGGCAGCAGACCCTGCCCGCAATCAAAATCAAAGAGGGGGAGACGGCCAAGGAATATAGCTTTACCGAGCTGATTAAAGCGGACGGCTATCTGTGTCCGGGATCCGCACGAGCCTACAAAGCCCTGCAGGTTGCGCTCCCTCTCCTGTACCCGGACGAGGTGCCGGTCAAAGCTGATCTGGAAATCACCTACGGCGCTTCGGTCTGTACGGAAATGGTGTACATATATTTTATGCAGGGAGCCACCACACCGGAACATCTTGTCTTTGATAAATCCATCCAGAACAGAATAATCAGTGTCCGCAGAATCTCCACCGGCAAAAAGGTCACCATCACCTTTGCGCCCTCCGGGGTTCGCGGTCATCATCCGGCAGCCGCCCAGGCAGGAGACGTTATCCTGCGTGCCCGGGAGAACAACGGAATGACTGTGCGGGTTGAGGGGTAAGAGGGGTAACACACTCCTGTACCGGGAAAAATACTGTACCGGACCGGCAGAATAGGGTACACTGCAGCGTATGGAAATCATCACCACCCATATAAACGCCGATTTTGACGGGCTCGCCTCTATGGTGGCGGCAAAAAAACTGTATCCCAAAGCAACCCTGGTTCTGTCCGGGTCTGCCGAGCGGCCGCTGCGTGACTTCCTGTCCCAGGATATCCGTAATCTGTACGGATTCAAAAAAATAAGAAACATTGACTTGGCTGCTGTCACCCGCCTTATCGTGGTGGATACCCGGCAGCCGAACCGCCTCGGCCCGCTGCAGGAATGTCTTGAAAATCCCGGCATAGAAATCCATCTCTACGATCACCATCCTGATGCGCCCGGGGACATACAGGGGCATGCCGAACACATTGAACCGGTAGGTTCGACCACTACCATTTTTATCCGTCTGCTGCAGGAGCAGAACATTGACCTGTACCCGGATGAAGCCACCCTGATGACTCTCGGTCTGCACGAGGACACCGGCTCCTTTCTCTATTCCACCACCACCCCGGCTGATCTGCAGGCTGCTGCCTGGCTGCTGGACAAAGGGGCTGAGCTGGACATTGTCAATCAGTTCATCAACCGGGATCTCTCTGCAGAACAGATTGCTCTGCTCAACCTGCTGCTGGAGAACTCGGTCACCTACACGGTGCAGTCTGCCCGGGTGACGGTCAGCAAACTCACCCTGCCTGCCTATGTGGATGAGTTTGCCGTACTGGTGCGCCGCATGATGGTCATGGAGAATCTGGACAGCGTTTTCGCTCTGATCTGTATGGGCGAACGGCTCTATCTCATCTGCCGTAGCAGGATTTCAGAAGTCAATGCCGGGCTCATCGCCCGTGAACTGGGGGGCGGCGGTCATGCTTCCGCAGCCTCAGCCACAATCCACGACAAAACCCTGTTCGAGGCCGAAGAAGAGCTGCTCCGCCTGCTGCACCGGCATGTCAGACCCAAGGCTATGGCCGAAGAGCTGATGTCCTCGCCCGTCATCACGGCCACTCCGGATGTCACCAACAACGAGGCCAACGACCTGCTCACCCGCTACAGCATCACGGTACTGCCGGTGGTCCGCGACAACGCGGACCGGGAGAACCCCAGAGGACTGCTGGGGATCATTTCCCGACGGGACATCACCAAGGCCATTGCCCATAAGCTCGGTGAGACGCCGATCAGCGAATACATGACCACGGATATTGCGGTCCTGCCGGAAACCGCCACCCAAGCCGATATCCAGCGGCTGATCATCGAACATCGGCAGCGGCTGATTCCTGTTGTCCGGGAAGACGCTCTGTCAGCTCCCCCGGAGGACAGGATTATCCGTGGGGTCATCACCCGCACCGATCTGCTCAACCTGCTGGTCAACGACCCTGCGAACCTGCCCCGCAATCTCTTCCGGGAAGATGAACATCCGTCCACAGAACAGACCCGCAATATCACCTCGATTATTATCGACTTCCTGTCCCGCGACATGATCCTGCTGCTGCGTGAACTCGGGGAGGTTGCCCAGGATATTGCCATGCGGGTCTATGCGGTGGGCGGCTTTGCCCGTGATCTCCTCCTGCAGACCAAAAATCTGGATATCGACATTGTCGTGGAAGGAGATGGCATTCTGTTTGCCCGTGAGCTGGCGGCAAGAAAACAGGTCACTGTACGTACCCATGAAAAGTTCGCCACTGCCACGGTGGTTCTGCCGGACGGACTGCGCATTGATGTGGCCACAGCTAGGCTGGAATATTATGCTTTTCCGGCAGCCATGCCCACGGTGGAGCACAGTTCGCTCAAGCGGGATCTCTTCCGCCGGGACTTCAGCATCAATGCGATGGCGATCCATCTGAATCCCGCCCGGTTCGGTATGCTGGTAGACTTTTTCAGTTCACAGAACGATCTCAAGGAACGCAGGATACGGGTTCTGCACAACCTCAGCTTTGTTGAGGATCCGACCCGGATTTTCCGGGCTATCCGTTTTGAACAGCGCCTTGACTGCGCCATCACCCCGCATACGGAAAAACTGATCCGTAATGCGGTCCGGATGCATATGTATGAAAAATTCTCCGGGCCCCGTTTTTTCAGCGAGCTGCAACTAATTCTGTCCGAAGATCATCCTCTGGCCTCGTTGCGCCGCCTGGAGGGATTCAACCTTTTTCCCGTGCTCTGGCCCGATCTGCGGCCCAATCTGAAGATCGACCGTCGCTTCGCCCATGTGCTCACCCAGACAGAAGAAACCCTTTCCTGGTTCAAACTGCTCTATCTGGAAGGTAAAACAAAGGACAAAGCAAGCCGGTGCAGAGCGTGGATGGTCTGTCTGCTTGCTGTGTTCAGCCGTTCACGAGAGCAGGAACTGCGCAATTTCTGCCACCGTTTTGAACTGCCTCCCAAGCAACGCAAATATCTGGTGCAGCAGAAACGCAGGGCAGATCATCTGGCCGGGCACATGCTCCACCAGCCGGACATGCAGCCTGCGGATATTTACTGGCTCCTCCATGATCTGGACAACGAAGGCCTCCTCTACCTGATGAGTATTGCCCGGAAAAAACATATCCGCCGGGCTGTTTCCCAGTATGTCACCAGCCTGCGTAATGTCCAGCCTCTGCTCAGCGGCAGAGATCTGGTCCGGCTCGGCTACCGTCCCGGAACCCAATTTCGCCTCATGCTCAATCAGGTCATCAGCGCCCAGCTGAACGGGACAGTCAGCACCAGGGAGGAAGCTGCCGTCCTGATTCAGCAGAAATATCCTGCCGACTCCGGAAACACTGCATAAAATACATTAATTACCTGAATGCAGCCGCACCGGCTGCGTCGATACCCCGATATGGACCCGAATCAGCTTATCCAGAAATTTCTTATCCTGGCACCGCCTTTTCTTTTCGCCCTGACCTTTCACGAGCTGGCCCACGGCTATACGGCCTGGAAACTGGGTGATCCCACGGCAAAAGAACAAGGCAGACTGACCATGAATCCGCTCAGGCATCTTGATCCTCTGGGCGTGATCGCCTTTGTGCTCATGAATATCGGCTGGGCCAAACCGGTTCCGGTCAACGCCGGTTACTTCCGCAATCCGCAGAAGGGGATGCTGCTGACAGCGCTTGCCGGGCCTGCCGCCAATATACTGCTGGCCGTGCTCAGTGCCCTTGTCGTGAAACTGCTTATTGTAATCTTAGCCCCTGTTCTGCCTGCACCGATCTTCGACCCCCTGCTCGCCATGACTGCAGCATCGGTCTGGATCAACGTTATGCTGGCTGTCTTCAACTGTCTGCCGATTCCCCCGCTTGACGGCTCAAAAATACTGATGGGCCTGCTGCCGCCGAAAACAGCTGTGGAATACGCCAAGATGGAACCATACGGCTTTATCCTTCTGCTGGTTCTGTTTTATCTGGGCATCATCGGCAAAGTCCTTATGCCGATCATCAGTTTTGCCAACAATCTGCTGCTCAGTTAGTTTGAAGAAAAAAATAAAGAACTTGATAGTGAAGATACTCTGCTCATGACCTGCCGACAGCCGGAAGAAATCACCATAGCGTCCATTCTTGACACCATCAGCAGACTGAACCGGCTTAAGGATGTCAGTATGACCCTTGACGCCATTTTATCCGAAGCGCGCCGTCTGACCCATGCCGATGCAGGTTCTATCTTTCTTGTCAGCAAAAACGGCCTGGAATTCCGCTATGTGCAGAATGATACCCTGTTCGGAGAAAAAGGCGCCCGGGCTGCCCAGTACAGAAATAAACGCATCTCCATCAATGAAAATTCTATTGTCGGTTTTTCCGCCCTGACCAGAGAAATCGTGGCCATTGATGATGCCTATGAAATTTCCCTGGATCTGCCGTACAAATTCAACGGCTCATTTGACCGGAAAAACAATTACCGCACTACCTCCATTCTGGCAGTTCCGCTTATCTCTCTGGACAACAGGGCCCTGGTCGGGGTTCTGGAACTGATCAATGCCCAGGACGCCCAGAGGCAGGTAACGGTTTTTTCAGAAAAAAGCAAGATGCTGGTCCGGATCTTCAGCAATAATGCGGCAGCCATTATTGAACAGAGCATCCTGCACCGCGAGCTGATCCTGCGCATGGTCAAAATGGCGGAACTGCACGACCCGCAGGAAACCGGTGCCCATGCCGAACGTGTGAGCGCGTTCAGTGCTGAACTCTACCAGCGCTGGGCAGAGAGACGAAATGTACCGTCAAAAGAAATAAAACGGTTCCGGGATCTCATAAGCCAGGCCGCCCCTCTGCACGATGTGGGAAAAGTGGGAATTCCGGATTCGATCCTCAAAAAACCCACCAGTCTGACCCCGGAAGAGTATGAAATTATGAAACAGCATACAGTGCAGGGGGCCCGCCTTTTTACCAATGTTGCCTCGGAATTGGACAGAATAACCCACGAGATTGTTCTCCATCATCATGAGAAATGGGACGGCACCGGCTATCCCGGTCGTGTGGTGCAGTCAGGAACTTCGTTCATGCACTGGCCACTGGCCGGAGAAGATATTCCCCTTGCCGCCCGGATTGTCGCTCTGGCTGATGTATATGATGCTCTATCTTATGAACGCAGCTACAAAAAATCCTGGGGATACGAACAGATTTACAGTCAGATCCTGAAAGATTCCGGGAGCCATTTTGATCCGGAACTGGTCGAGGTGTTTTTCGAAATCACTGATATACTCCGGGCTATTCAGGAAAAATTCAAATAACCTTCTCCGTTGCCGAACAGAGAAGCAAACCCGAACCAAAAACAGACTGTCTGCTTATGGAACATATGGAAAAACTGATACAGGAATTACAGGAGCTTGTCCCCTGCAAAGAAACCACGGACGTCGGTGATATTGTTCTGCTGGTTGTGGAGGAAAGCAAAACAGCCGGTTATGCTCTGGTCACCGGCATTGAACGCGACCATTCCCGCAAAGATGAGTGGTGGGAGGTCCATATGCAGCTGCTCTCCATTCCGCCGCAGCCCCTTGTCTGGACTCTGCGCACGCCGCAGTTCACCGGGCAGGAAATGTTTACCATGGGCGGCAAAGCCCGGTTTATCAAGGCTGTCCGCTTTGAAACAAATGCTCCTCCTTCCCCTTCGCCCTCTGAAAAAAAAGAAACAGGCGGTCTGCGGCTGGTCAAATGAAGGCAGTCTCCCGAAAAATCACGGTCAGCAATCCGAACGGCGTACACTGCCGGGTTGCGGAACGGCTGATCAGCATTATCAGCGAACACGAAGTAACTGTGCAGCTCACCGGGCAGGAAGGAGAGCCGGTGGACTGCACTTCCATCCTGGAAATTCTGAGCCTCGGTCTGGGATACGATTCTTCGGTCTGTTTTACTGCCCAGGGCCCGGATGCGCAGCAGGTTGCCGACGCTGTGGAGCATCTGCTGTCCGCCTCTGCATCGGACGATGTACAGGACAACATCCTGCAATAATCAACAAAGCTATGCAGACCGCAGAAAAAAAAGAGCTGCAGCCGGACCGTGAGCCGGAAACCCTATACGGGATCAGCGGTTCACCCGGTATCGTAGTCGGCCGGGTGGTTGTGCTCAGATCCCGTCCGGATGACCTTGTCTGCTATTACCTAGAAAACAATGCTGTTCCGGCTGAAACAGAACGTTTTCTGACCGCCGTTGACAGAGCGGAACAGGAACTGACCGCCCTGCGCTGTCAGTTCGAGGGCGACCTGTCCGATACCCTGTCCATTATTGACTCCCATCTCCGGATGCTCCGGGACCGGATGATTATCGACCAGACCCTCAGTCTGATACGTCAGCACCGGATCAATGCGGAATGGGCCGTATCCCGCACACTGCACCTGATCAAAAGAAAATTCGACCATATTGCCGACGGATATATCCGGGACCGTTTTGCTGATGTGGAATATGTGGTCCGTCTGCTGCTGGACCAGCTTTCCGAGCACGGCCGGAAATTTCCGGCAGGCTTTGCCGAACCGGTTATAGTAGTCAGCGAGGATTTTACCCCGGCAGACACCGTCCAGATGCAGACAGAAAAAGTCCTGGGTTTTCTGACCGAAAAAGGCGGCACGACCTCGCATACCGCCATTGTCGCCCGTTCGCTGGGCCTGCCTGCCGTGGTGGGCGTGGAAAATATCACTGAACGCTGCCGCACCGGAGATACAATTATTCTCGACGGCTATGACGGCCGGGTCTATCTTTCTCCGACGCTGGATCAGCAGAAGCTGTATCAGAGCTACGACCGTCAGCACCGCGCCTTTTCCGATGAGCTGCGTTGGTATATCCATCTTGCCTCGGAAACTGTTGACGGCCTGCAGGTGCGGCTGTCCGCCAATATTGAAATCCCGGACGAGCTAGAAGGGGTTATCTATTACGGTGCTGAGGGCATCGGCCTGTTCCGTTCGGAATTCGGCTATTTTCAGCAGCACCAGCTCCCTGACGAAGAGGCTCTGCTGACCACCTACAGGGATCTGTTGACCGCACTTGCTCCGCAGCCGGTTACCATCCGCACCCTGGATGCAGGCGGTGACAAACTCGCTGCACAGCTGCCCGGCAGCGGGTTCCGGCCGCTGCATGAACGCAATCCGGCTCTGGGGCTGCGTTCCATCCGGCTTTCCCTGCGGGAACAGGCCGTGTTCACCACCCAGGTGCGGGCCCTGCTGCGGGCCTCAGCCTTCGGGCGCCTGCGTATTCTGCTACCTCTGATCACCTCAGTTATTGAACTCCGGCAGGTGCGGACAATCCTCAACAGGGCCATGGAGGAACTGGCCCGGCAGGATATTTCCTTTGACCAGGAAATCGAAATCGGCATCATGGTTGAGGTCCCCGGTGCCGTGGTCATGGCCGACACCTTGGCGGCTGAGGTGGATTTCTTCAGTATCGGTACCAATGATCTCATTCAGTACTCCCTGGCCGTGGACCGGGGCAATGAATATGTAGCCAGGCTGTATGACCCGCTGCATCCGGCTGTGCTGCGCATGATCGACCGCACTGTCGAGGCCGGACATGACCAGGGAATTGAGGTTTCCCTGTGCGGAGAAATGGCAGGAGATGTTTTTATAGCCCCGATCCTGCTGGGACTGGGACTTGACGAGTTGTCCATGCGTCCTTCGGCAATTCCCCATGTCAAACGGCTGCTGCGGCATTCGACCTCACGTCAGCTGAACGAACTGGCCAATGAAATACTGCAGTGCAGTGACGGTCGGGAAACCCGCGAGCTGCTTGGCCGATATCTGTCTAAAAACCATGCGGATATACTGAACAGTCTGTGAACGAACGGGATCTGATCGCGCATATCCGCCAGCTTGCGGATGCGGAAGCCGACGGCCTGCTGCAGGGCATCGGCGATGACTGTGCAGTGATTGCAAAAGACCGGGACACGGTCTGGTTGCTGACCATGGATACCCTGACGGAGTCTGTGCACTTCAACTGCGCTTGGCATCCGCCAAAACTGCTGGGCCGCAAGGCCGTATCGGTCAATGTCAGCGATATTGCGGCAATGGGAGGAAAGCCGGTTTTTGCTCTGCTCTCCCTCAGCCTGCCAGCGGATTTTGATCCGCACTGGGCAGACCGACTCAGCCGGGGAATTACCGGAGCCTGCCAAGAATACGGCTGCCTGCTGATCGGCGGAGATACCGTGCGCAGTCGGGATATCAGCCTGACCCTGACCGTTATCGGCGAAATGCAGCGGGATCAGGTGCTTTACCGCCATACAGCAGAGCCGGGCGATACTATTTTTGTCTCCGGCCCGCTCGGCTATTCCGCCGCCGGACTGGCCCTGCTGCAGTCAGGCAGGTATGCGGGAACGATGGAACAGGGGGTTGCCGCCTGCCCCTCTGCCCTGCAGCCATTCATCAAAGCCCATCTTAATCCCTGGGCACGGGTAGACCTCGTGCCCCTGCTGGCCCGAACCGGTCTGATCCATGCCATGATGGATCTCTCCGACGGGCTGGCCACCGATCTGTCTCATCTTTGTCAACAGAGCGGAACCGGCGCCCGGATTGAGGAGGACCGGCTTCCCGGACGCAGTGCCTTGGCAGCCGCTGCAGCAGCGCTGCCGGATGCGGCAGTAACCGATTGGATAACCAACTGGATGACTGTGGGCGGTGAAGATTACGAGCTCCTCTTTACTGCCGCTTCTGCTGATACCGAAACACTCCTGCGGATTACTGGAGAACAGCAGCTTCCTGTCTATCCCATAGGAACAATCACAAAAGGACAGAACGTCACCTTGGTCCGGCAGACGGAACACGGCGCTGATGAACAGCGCATCTCTTTTCAGGGGTTTGATCATTTCAGCAGAAAATGACAGCGGACGAAATACAATACCGTATCTGCGGCGCAGTCCTTGCCTCGGCAGCCGCAGATACCTTCGGCGCCCCGTATGAGGGCGGCTTCATGGAGCGGGCGCTTTGGGTCATTCTGGGCCGCCGTCAAGGAAAACGCCGCTGGACCGATGACACAGCCATGTCGCTTGATGTGATTGTCTCGCTGCTGGCCTGCGGACAGGTAAATCAGGATGACCTTGCCCGGCGGTTCGCCCGTTCATACACCTGGTCACGGGGCTACGGACGGGGAGCGGCCAAATTGCTGCTGCGCATCCGGCGGGGAGAATCCTGGCAGAGCGCCAACCGGGCTGTCTTTCCGGACGGCTCATACGGCAACGGCGGAGCCATGCGGGCGGCTCCGGTGGGCCTGTTTTACAGCGCAGGCGATGAGGAAAAATTGGTCAGAGCGGCCAAGGCCGCAGCTGCGGTCACCCACGCCCATCCTCTCGGCCAGGAAGGAGCTGCGCTCATCGCGCTGACTGCCGCTCTCTCCTGTCGGAATCTGCCGCATCAGGAAATTATCGCCCGGCTCCGAGAGCATCTGCAGTCTCCGGAATTTCAGGAAAAAATCGACACAGCCGCAGCATGGCTGCAGGCAGACCGGCCCGTATCTCCGCAACGTGCTGCTGCTGAACTGGGGAACGGGATAAGGTCCTTGGATTCCTGTGTCACTGCGGTGTATATCGGGCTTACTCTGCGCAACAGCCCGTTTTCCCAGCTGCTCCGCTATATCCGGAATGTCGGCGGAGATACCGACACCATCGGCGCTATGGCCGGAGCAATCTGGGGCGCAGCCTGCGGACGGCAGCAGCTTCCTGACGAATATCTACACCGGCTTGAGCAATATGAACGGCTGGAAAAGCTGGCAGAGAATTTTGCAGAGGATATCATCCGGCGTCCGATTGTGAATTGTGAACTTTCCGGGTAATCAGGTAGCTTAGTGAGATGAAGAAGCAGAAAATACAGCAGGCTGCTGATAAACATCAACGGGTCGCAAACATAAGCTGATGATCCTTTGTATTTCGGACAGTTAAACATCACTCATGCGACTAACGACTCAAGCAGCGGTTGCTTCAGCAATCTGATTATGCGGCACTTTCTTTTTCAGCTCAATGTAGATATAGTTGTCGGAAAAATACGGTATCAGCAGAAGTACGGTCCGGAAATGGAAATACCGTGACACGACTGAAGATTTTTACAAAAAAGGGTCCAGCTGTTTGGTGAGCTGGACCCGGATTGCGGATCTGTTGCTTCGGGGGCTTAGTCTATCTTCTCTTTGATCCCTTTTTCTTCTTCGACCTTTTCTTCCATTTCGATCCTTTTTTCTTTTTTGGCTTCTTCTTTTTCTTCGAGCCTTTCTCCCATCTTGGTTCAGGTTCTTCTTTCCATGTCACAACATAATGCCGGACAACCTGAGGGATATCCTCCTGCAGAAGAATAAAAGTTCTGGAGCCGGGTTTGATGCCCAAAGACAAAACAACTGCCCCCCACCCTTCCCTTCTGTGTTTTTTAAATCGCCGAACAAGTTTTCTGTACGGCCGCCCGCTTAACCTGGCTGTCTGCAGGATCATAAAAACATCTGCTGGCTGCATCCTTTCAGTATAAATCAGGTAGACAACCTTTTCTCTGGGGATATTGAAGGCGGAGCTGAGATCCACAATATACTTATCAAGCCTGCCCCCGGCGGTTCTGTTCAGCTCGATCAGCAGGCTGTCAAATTCTCTGTCACCGGTATGGGGCCGGAAATCGCGGTCCAGCTGAAAATCAACGTGCTGCTCTATCTGCGGTTGCGGCTCTGCCGGTTGAGATACGAAGCCATCCTCCCATACTGCATAATGCCGCATAACCTGGGGGATATCTTTTTTCAGCGAAACAAACTTTCCGGAGCCGGGTTGAATGCCTAAAGATCGGACAACAGTCCGCCAGCCTTCTCTTCTGTGTTTCTTGAACTGCGGAACAAGTTCCTGGTACGGCTGACCACCCAACCTGGCTGTCTGCAGGATCATAAAGACATCTGCTGGCTGTATCCTTTCATTGTAGATCAGGTAGACAACCTTTTCTCTGGGGATATTGAAGGCGGAGCTGAGATCCACAATATACTTATCAAGCCTGCCCCCGGCGGTTCTGTTCAGCTTTATCAGAATGTTATCAAGCCCGTTATCAGAGGTTTCAGGCAGAAACTCCGGGTCCGGACGAAAAGCATCGTGCCGCTTCCGATCCGGCCTGAATTCCATTTCCGGCTCCTGTACAGGCTCAACAGGAACGCCCCCCGGTTCTGCTGTCAGTTCCGGCCTGTCCGGTCTGGTGTCCGGGGCAGCTTCAGTATCCGGTTCAACGTCCGCTTTCTTTTCCGCGTCTGACGAGCATGGCCCCGGCGTATCACCGTGTCCGCGATGTTCCCGGACAGCTGCCACATCGATCAGAAGAGTTTTCCCTTCATGGCATACCCTGATCTTATTTTTTGCAGATGTTACTGCCGGAGCAGCAACAAGCATGAGACTTAAAGTTGTTACAAAGAGCCGTTGCACAATGACTGCCTCCTATGTATGATTGGCGTTCGATATATCTGTCCAGATTACACTTCTTGGTCAATAAAATCAATATATTTACGTGTCTTTTCTCAGTCGTATCACATGACCTCCCGCACAGCTATTATCTCCCTGACCAAAGGAGGCGGTAGATTGGCCGAACGCCTCGCCTCCCTGCTGCCGGGCAGCGAGCCTGTCTTTGTCCAAGGGAATATCCGGCGCACCCTGACGCAGGCCTGGCACCGGTACGACCACCTGATCTGCATCATGGCCGCCGGAATCGTGGTGCGCAGTATTGCCCCGCTCCTGCAGGACAAACGGACCGACCCGGCAGTGGTGGTCTGCGATGAACAGGGGCAGTTCGCGGTCTCTCTGCTCTCCGGCCATCTGGGCGGCGGCAATGCCCTGGCCCGAACGACAGCCGAACTGCTCGGGGGACAGGCTGTGATCACCACAGCCTCGGATGTGCTGGGCCGTACAGCCCTGGATATCTGGTGCCGGGACAACGGCCTTGCGGTTCCAGACAAACAGGGCCTGACCCGTGTCATGGCCAAGCTCGTCAATAGCGGCAGCGTTTCCCTGTTCAGCGAGTACAGTGAATACCCGCCCCCTGCCCTGCCCCCTGATATCATCCTGTGCCGCACACCCGATGACGCCGACCTGCTGATCAGCTGCCGCACCGGACAGCAGGGCAACAGCGTCCTGCTCCATCCCAAAAAACTGGCTCTGGGCATCGGCTGCAACCGTAATACCCCGGCAGAGGAAATCCGCGCAGCTGTGGAACAGACCTGCGCAGATAACCGGCTGGCCCTCCATTCCGTCTGTATTCTGGCCTCCATTGACCTGAAGAACGATGAACCGGGCCTGCTCGCCTTTGCTGCCCAGCAGGGTCTGGAGATTGAATTTCACTCCCCTGCCCGGCTGAACAGTGTCGAAGGTGTGGAAAAATCCGCCGCAGTGCGCCGCGCCACCGGGGCCAAGGCGGTTGCCGAACCGGCAGCCGTTCTCAGCTCCGGCAACGGTCCGCTGCTGGTGCGTAAGATTAAATTTCCCAACGTGACCGTGGCGATTGCGGAAATGCAGGAACCGTGGCGCAGGCTCTCATGCGGTGCGGAATGAAGGAATTCAGAGGAAAGCCAAGGACAGCACTACTTTTTTTTCCTGTTATAGGCAAAATAGTTCAGCCTGTATAACGAAGGATATTTTTCTATAACGTTTCTCAGTACCCGTTCGACCCTGATAGGATGGATAAAAATTATAAACAATCCTCCTGCTATATTCCCCAATGTCACAGGGAAAATATTTTCAAAGATCGTATATAATTCCCTGAGAGGAACGCCCTTTGCTATAAAACCTATCGGAATAAGGTACATATTTGCCACGCAGTGCTCAAAACCGGAAGCAACAAATACCATGACCGGCAGTATGCAGCAGAATATTTTCGATATAATATCCTTGGCAAAAACCGACATTATAATGGCAAGAATAACAAGCATGTTGCAGAAGAATCCCCGGGTGATACATTCTGTCAGCGACAGAGACATCTTGACCTCGGAAATCCTGATTGCCAGTTGGCCTATACTATTCGGTTCTGTACCGGCGGTAAACAGTCCGGTTTTGAACATAAGCAGGGTAAAACAGATAGCCCCGACAAAGTTGCCCGTATAGACGATGAGCAGATTTTCCAATACTTTCTTGAAATGGTAACGGGAGGAAAGAAGTCCTACCATCATAATGATATTGCCGGTGAACAGTTCGGCTTCGGCTATAACCACCAGAATAAGCCCTATACCGAACACGGCTCCTGCAACAATCTTTCCCATTCCCTGCTCCAGAGCCACAAGAAAGGCATGTCCGCCCAGACTTATGTAGATACCTGCAAGGACTGCAAGAAAGAACAGGTGCCAGGCCTTTGTCAATGACTTGCCGACCCCGGACCGGGTCATGCTAGCATGCACTTCTTTTGCGCTTAATTTCGGTTCATATATCTCGTGCTTGGCGGCAGCAAGCCGTTTTGAAAGAAGCCCTGAGAAATGTATGGCAAGGTATTTGTTCTGCCTGATCATCTGATCAAATTCTTCTTTACAGAGCTTCAGAACAGTCAGATCAGAAAGGGCTTTCACAGAGGCTGATCTCAGAGCACCGGACAGCAAGGCCATCTCCCCGAAGGATTCGTTTCTGCTCAGCCGGGCGACTTCCTGAGTTATCCCGATCCGTTCCTTTTCCACAAAGACTCTGACTTTCCCTGAGACAACTATATAGAGACAATCTCCGGGATCACCTTCACAGAACAGAATGTCACCTGCGGCATAGTGTTCTACCGCAATACGGGGTTTCAGCCTATCCAGATGAACCTTCTTTAATCCATGAAAAAAAGGAATCTTGGTAAAATAAACACTATCAATAATCTTTCTTTTTTCTTCGTCATTCATGTTCTTTTTTCCGCTTAACAATGGAGGAATCTGTTCGTGTAAAGTCGGTTTGAGCAGCAGAAAGATCTCAGCAGCCGCTGCCGATCATTTCTTTCAGATACGCCTGATACAGAGGGCTGGATGAAGTATACGGCCAGCCCGGCCAGTCAGTTTTGCCCGAATACACCCTGCTGCCGCTCAAGTCCGTCTGGGAGGGCAGGTTGTCAAAATGAATCCAGATCCGGAAACGGCCCGGTCGGTGCATGGATTCCGCTGTCCGGACAATGGCGATGATGGCCAGCTTGGCCGTGTCACGGGTCTTCAGCCGTCCTTCCGCATTATCACCGTTCTGTATCGCCAAAGGCCCCAGGTCCAGGGTGAAGGAGTAGTCGTAGACCCCGTTTTCGTTGTACCGGTCAAAGTTGAGTTCCCAAGGAATACTGATCCCGTCTCCGGCCAGCAGGTTGATATTCTTCCACTCATCATCCATTCCGTGCCGCTGGTGCAGGGTTCTGGTGGGGGAAAAAATCCCGCTCATCATACTGGCCAGGGGAATGCCGAACTCCGCCTCCATGATCTGGCGGCTCAGACAGACCTCCTCGCTCTGCCTGCGCTGATAGGGAATGTAAAATTCCGTATACTCGGACACAGTGGCGTGAACGGTCTGTCCGCTCAGAAGAAATAACAGAATAAATAATCCGGCCATGAGCAGCCGGTTCAGTTGATAGCGCATACTCAACTCCTTTGTGAAATAAGGGATAAAAACTGTTTTCGATACCATCTGTCTATATAGTCGAAGGGTGGTGGAACCGCACGCGGAAAATGCCCGTTTCCTGCTGCTCCGGCAGCAGCGTTCAGCAAAGGAAAACCATTTTTTCATGACTGCAGAGGCAGGTTCCTGTATTTTTTCTTGACAGCATATGCGATTGTTGGTAATTGTCATCCTGTTTTCAGGAAGTACGCCGAGTCAGCTCAGGAGCAAACTGGCTGATATATGAAAGCACATGAAAATCGCAAGTATCATTGCACAGAAAATTACAGGCGCGTAGCTCAGTGGGAGAGCGCTACCTTGACATGGTAGAAGTCGGCGGTTCGAAACCGCCCGTGCCTACCAATTAAAAGGCTAAAGGGTCGGCATCCCGGCTCATTAGCCTTTCCTTTTTTAGCTTTTTATAGAGAGCATTTTTCGGCAGAGCAAATGACCGACATATCCATCTCCATACCCGGTGAAGAAGCCAGAACGGCTGCAGCCGGTATCTCCGCCCAGGATGCGCTGAAAGAGCTGCTGTCCGCCAAACAGCGGAAGCAGGCTGTGGCTGTGCTCTGCAACGGAGAACCTGCGGATTTGTCCGTCACTCTGCAGAAGGATACAGTTTTTGAGCCGATCAGTGCGGCCTCGGCAGAGGGCCTGCATATTCTTCGCCATTCCAGCGCTCATATCATGGCGCAGGCCGTGAAAGAGGTCTTCGGTCGGGAGGTGAAGGTGGCCATCGGTCCGGCCATTGCAGACGGCTATTATTATGATTTTGACCGAGAGGTCGCCTTTACGCCGGACGATTTTGCCGCTATTGAAGAGCGGATGACGGCAATCATCAAAGCCCGGCTGCCCTTCAGGCGCCGGGAAATGCCGCTTGCCGAGGCAATAACCTTTTTTGCTGAGCAGGGCGAGACCTACAAGGTGGAGCTGCTCAATGATCTGGAAAAGGACGGCGCAAAGACTGTTTCGCTCTACCAGCAGGGGGATTTTGTTGACCTCTGCCGGGGGCCGCATATCCCGGATACCTCCTGGCTGAAGAGCTTCAAGCTCCTGCGGGTGGCCGGTTCCTACTGGCGGGGGGATGAACATAACCCCATGCTGACCAGGATTTACGGCACGGCTTTTTTTGATAAAAAAGAACTGAAGAAATATCTGCACCGGCTGGAAGAAGCCAAGAAACGGGATCACCGCAGACTGGGTAAGCAGTTGAGCCTGTTCACCATTCAGGATGAGGTTGGGCCGGGACTGATTCTCTGGCAGCCGCGTGGTGCCCTGTTGCGCAGGCTGATTGAGGATTACTGGAAAGACGCGCATTACCGGCACGGCTACGAGCTGCTGTACACCCCGCATATTGCCCGCCGGGATCTCTGGAAGACCTCCGGGCATCTTGATTTTTACGGCGAGAATATGTATTCGGGTATGGAGATTGATGAGGTGGCCTATCAGCTCAAGCCCATGAACTGCCCTTTCCATATCGGCGTCTACAATGCGGAGAAACACAGCTACCGGGAATTCCCCATCCGCTGGTGCGAGCTGGGAACGGTCTACCGCTACGAGCGGACCGGGGCTCTGCATGGGCTGATGCGGGTGCGCGGCTTTACCCAGGACGATGCCCATATCTTCTGCCGTCCGGATCAGCTGGAAGAGGAGATTTTCAATATTATCGATCTGAACCTCCAGGTGCTCAAGACCTTCGGCTTCGCCGAATATGATGTGTATCTCTCGACCCGTCCGGAAAAATACGTGGGCAGCGATGAACATTGGGATCTGTCCACCAAAGCCCTGCAGCAGGCAATGGAGAAAAAAGGTCTGGCCTATGAGGTCGATCCGGGCGAAGGCGTATTTTACGGTCCCAAAATCGATATCAAGATCAAAGATCAGCTGGGTCGTTCCTGGCAGTGTTCCACCATTCAGGTGGATTTTAATTTGCCGGAACGCTTCGGCATGACCTATACTGGACAGGACGGGGCCGAGCATCAGCCCATCATGATCCATCGTGCTTTGATGGGATCGCTGGAGCGGTTCATCGGAGTGCTGATCGAGCATTATGCAGGTGCTTTCCCGCTCTGGATGGCGCCGGAACAGGCTAGGGTCATGAATATCACCGATGCCCAGGCCGAGTACAGTGCCGGGGTATATGCCGAGCTGCGCAGGGCCGGAGTGCGGGTTGAACAGGATCTGCGCAATGAAAAACTGAATTACAAGATCCGGGAAGCCCAGGTCATGAAGACACCCTATATGCTGATTATCGGCGACCGGGAAATGGCAGACGGCACAGTGACCGTCCGGCTGCGCAACGGGGAAAATCTGCCTCCCATGACACCGCAGGACTTTGCGGATCTGGTCAGAAAGGAGTGCGGACAGGAAACAGCCTGACAGCCTGGCAGACTGCTGGGCTGTATTGGGAAAGGACGAATCAGGAGGGTCCGAATATCAAACGAAGAGGCAGAAAACTCCCGCAGAAGCAGGAGATTAAAGTCAAGGTCAACGAGGGAATCCGTTACCCCGAAGTACGTCTGATCGGGGAGAACGGTGAGCAGATCGGCGTTGTTCCCACGGCAAGGGCCCGGCAGATAGCTGAGGAACAGGGATTTGATCTGGTTGAGGTTTCGGACAAGGCCAAGCCGCCGGTCTGCCGGGTCATGAATTATGACAAATACCGGTATGAGCTGAAGAAAAAACAGCAGGAAGCAAAGAAAAATCAGACTGTTGTCGAGACAAAGGAAATCAAGTTCCGTCCGAAGACCGAAGAGCATGACTTGAATTTCAAGATCAGGAAAATCAAAGGATTTCTTGAAAAGAAGAATAAAGTGAAAGTCACCATGCAGTTCCGCGGGCGTGAAATTATCTATGCCCAGTCTGTGGGGCAGAAGGCAATCGGCAAAATTGCTGATGCGCTGCGTGAAGACTGTGTCATCCTGCAGGAACCCAAAATGGAAGGACGGCAGCTTATCATGATTGTCGGCCCCAAAGCCTGATTGACCGCCCGTTATCAGCCCGGAACACAGAATATCAAAAAACGTAACAGCAACTTTCCATGCCGGATTCGGGAACGGAATCGGCATGGGAGCAGAGGAGAAGAATATCATGCCCAAGATGAAAACCAACCGGGGAGCTGCCAAGCGTTTCAAGGCAACCGGCAGCGGAAAAATACGGAGAAGCAAAGCCTTTACCTCGCATATTCTGACCAGCAAATCGCCGAAGCGGAAACGCAATCTGCGGCAGAGCGGTCTGATTGATGCTGCCGATACCAAGGCGGTCAAGCGTATGCTGCCCTATATGTAGGGATATGTAAGTACAGGTAGAAAATAAGTTATTCAGTAGAGTCAGTAGAAGCAGAACAAGGAACGGAGTACACGAATGCCACGAGTAACACGCGGGTTTAAGGCCCGCCGCAGAAGAAATAAAGTCCTGAAACTGGCCAAAGGATATCGAGGCGGCAGAAGCCGGCTGTACCGGACAGCAACAGAGGCTGTTGACCGGGCGCTCTGCTATGCCTATCGGGACAGAAGAACTAAAAAACGGAATTTCCGTCGGCTCTGGATCACCCGCATCAATGCAGCCGCCCGTCTGAACGACACCAGCTACAGCAGGCTGATGCACGGTCTGCAGAAAGCAGGCATTGAGCTGGACCGCAAGGTGCTCTCCAATCTGGCCATTGTTGATCCTGCCGCCTTTACTGAGGTTGTCCGGGCCGCCGGTATTCAGCCTGCAGCATCCTGAGACGGGTTACGGAGTACGGGAGTACGTAATGGAAGGCAGACTGCAGACCCTGAAGACTGAAGCTGAAGAGGCTTTATCTGCAATCCGCGATCAGGGAAATCTGGAGGAATTCCGGGTCAAATTCCTTGGTCGCAAAGGTCTGCTTTCTACGGTCATGAAGCAGTTAGGGCAGGTGGCCAAGGAAGACCGGCCCCGGCTCGGCCAGCTGGCCAATACGGTCAAAAAAGATGTGGAACAACTCTTTCTCGCCAGGAAAGAAGCTGTTGCAGCAGGAGAGGATGAGGACAACCGGACGGCAGTGGGAATTGATCTCAGCCTGCCCGGTCGCTTTTTTCCTGCTGGCAAATTGCATCCCGTCACCCAGGTGATGGAGGAAATCTGTTCGGTCTTTGAAGGCATGGGCTTTGCTGTGGCTGAAGGCCCGGATGTGGAAACGGATTACTATAATTTTGAGGCCCTGAATATCCCGAAGCACCACCCGGCCAGAGATATGCACGACACCTTCTATGTGTCGGATTCCATCCTCCTGCGCACCCATACCTCGACCATGCAGGCCAGGATTATGGAGAATCAGGAACCTCCCCTGCGTTATATCGCTCCGGGCAAGGTGTACCGCTGTGATTCCGACATCACCCATACGCCCATGTTTCATCAGGTGGAAGGGTTCATGGTTGACCGGCAGGTCTCCTTTGCTGATCTGAAAGGGGTGCTGACCATTTCCATCCAACGGATTTTTGCCGAGGAACTCCCTGTCCGTTTCCGGCCGAGTTTCTTTCCCTTTACCGAACCCAGTGCGGAAGTGGATATCGCCTGCGTGATCTGCAAGGGCGAGGGATGCAGGGTCTGCAAGCGGACTGGCTGGATTGAAATCCTCGGTGCAGGCCTGATCGATCCTGAGGTTATGAAGATGGTCGGATTTGATCCGGATGAGTTTTCCGGCTTTGCCTTCGGCCTCGGAGTGGAGCGGATTGCCATGCTCAAATACGGCATTGATGATATCCGGCTCTACTACGAAAACGATTTGAGATTCCTCAATCAATTTTAAGCCGTTTTAGTCTTTCCGCAGTCTCCCGCCGGTTTGAGTTTGTTTTTACTGCTCTGACCGGCTCGCCTTCCTGATATTTTTTTACAGAAAACAATCTGATCTTAACTGTCTGTCTATTCTCATGAAATTCACCCTCAGCTGGCTTGGCAACTATATTTCTCTCGACGGGCTGACCCCGGAGCAGCTGGCAGAACGCCTGACCATGCTCGGGCTTGAGGTTGATGCCGTTGAACACCTGCACGTCGGCCTTGATGCTGTCCTGACCGCAAAAGTCCGTTCTGTGGAAAAACATCCCAATGCGGACCGGCTCACTCTGTGCGAGGTTGAGGTCGGGGAGGAGCAGATTCCTGTGATCTGTGGTGCCCCGAATGTCCGGCCCGGACTGGTCACAGCCATTGCCCGGCCCGGTGTCCGCCTGCCCGGGGGAATGAAGATCAAAAAGGCCAAGGTACGGGGCGAGGTATCCGAAGGTATGCTCTGTTCTTGGCAGGAACTGGGTATAAGAAGCGAGGAACAGAGCGGAATTATCGAGTTGGATTCGGGACTGGAGTCCGGCCGCTCTCTTATCGAGGTACTCGATCTTGCAGATACCACAATAGAAATCGATCTCACACCCAACCGCCCTGACTGCGCCAGTGTGTTAGGGATTGCCCGTGAGGTTGCCGGATTTACCGGCCAGAAGATGCAGCAGCCGGTTTCCTCTGTCCCGGAACTGGGCAGCACTTCGCCTGCATTTACCTTTACCGTCACCATTGCTGAACCGGAACTCTGTCCGCGTTATGCTGCCCGCAGACTGACCGGGGTGGAGATCAAGCCCTCGCCCTGGTGGCTCCGGCGGCAGCTGCTGGCTGTGGGGATGCGTCCCATCAATAACGTTGTTGATATCACGAATTTTGTTATGCTGGAGTACGGGCAGCCGCTCCATGCCTTTGACTTTGCCGAGCTGGCAGGAGGGACGATTGAAGTCCGCTGCCCCCGGGCCCCGGAAACGACTTTCACCACCTTGGACAATACTGAACGCAGGATCGAACCTGATATGCTCATGATCTGCGACGCGGAAAAGCCTGTGGCTGTGGCCGGGGTCATGGGCGGACTGCATTCCGAGGTCACAGAACAGACTGGAGAAATACTGCTGGAGTCTGCCTGTTTTAACCCGGTTTCTGTCCGGCGGACCGCCCGCAGACTAAACCTGTCCACTGAGGCATCTTACCGTTTTGAACGCGGGGTGAACCCGGACGGCGTGACCGAGGCAATGGAACGGGCTGTGCAGCTGCTCTGCGAATTGGCCGGAGCCACGGTGGTTGAGGGCGGTATTGATCTATATCCCGGTAAAAAGGAGGTTCTGCAGCTTGCCCTCCGGGTGGAGCGGGTCAATACCCTGCTCGGCGTCAGCCTGAGCAGCAGCCGAATTGCCGAATATCTGCGCGGTATTGATTTTACAGTGACGGATGACGGTAGCGACGAAAACGGTGTTCTGACCGTGACCGTCCCCCCTTTCCGGGTGGATATTGAACGGGAAGTGGACCTGATCGAGGAGATCGCCCGGCTGGTTGGCTACGATGAGATTCCGACCACCCTGCCTGCCATTGCGATGGATTATCCGCAGCGGGATACTCTGCGGCGGCTCAGGCAGGAGACAGCTGCGGTTATGACCGGGTTAGGGTTTGCCGAGGCGATCAACTACTCCTTTGTCGCGGAAAAACACCTTGATCTGCTGGACATCCCTGCGGATGATCCCCGCAGAGACTGCGTCCGCCTGCTTAATCCGCTGACCGAAGAGCAGGCTGTGATGCGCACCATGCTGCTGCCCGGAATGCTGGAGAATGTCCGCCGCAACATCAACTTTCAGCAGACCGATATCCGGCTCTTTGAAATCGGCAAGGTCTTTTTTCAGCAGGCCGGAAAGGAACAGCCCGCAGAGCAGTATCAGCTCTGTGCGGTTATGAGCGGGTTCCGCTATCCGTCGTCTTCGCCCCTGCATTTCTCCGGCCAGGAGAGCGATATCCTGGATATCAAGGGCGTGGCGCAGTATTTGCTGCAGCTGCTGCGTATCTGCGGAAAGTCGGGCATGATCAGTTTTGCTGTGCCGGAGCAGACTGAAGCGTATGCCGATCCCGGTTATACGCTGCACATTATGGACGGCGAAGAGCAGCTTGGTGCACTCAGTAAGCTGACAAACAAGGCCGGGCGGGCGTTTTCGATCAAGCAGGATGTTTTTTTCCTGGAACTCTCATTGGATGCTTTGCCGGAACTGCCAAAAGCCGAGAAGTCATTTGCGCCGCTGCCCCGATATCCTGCCGTGAAACGAGATATTGCCCTGCTGGTGCCGGAGCATGTACCTGCCGGTGATCTGCTGCAGGATATACTTGCCCATAAAAAACAGAATGTTGTTTACGCAGATATCTTTGATGTGTATAGTGGGAAGCCGATAGAACAGGGGATGAAAAGTGTAGCCCTGACTGTCACCTACCGTTCAGAGGAAAAGACTCTGGATGATATAACGGTTGACGGCCTGCACGACAAGATAGTCAATGCGCTGATGTCCCGCTTCGGCGGTCGATATCGGGAAGGAAAGGAATAAATGAATAAACAGATAGAAGAGATAGAGTGTGTAGAGAAGAAAGGTAATGTAACCCGCAAAGAGCTGGCTGTTGCCATCAATAAACAGCTTGAGCTCTCCCAGCGCAGTTCGGCGGAAATGGTCGATACTATCTTTGCCGCCATGAAGGAGACTCTGGTCAGCGGGGAATCCCTCAAACTGGTGCAGTTCGGCACCCTGACGGTGCGCGATAAATCTCCCCGCCGGGGCCGCAATCCCCGGACCGGTGAATCCATGATGATAACCAAACGCAAGATGGTCTCATTCCGGCCGTCAAAGCGTCTGCGTGAACTGCTGAATCAGTAGCTATTTACGCCCTGCTGTTCTGCTGCAGAAAAAAACGGAGCTTGCTCAGCTAACTGACTGTTCCGCTGCGTCTGCAGCAGTACCTGTGCGTGCCTGAGCCGTTTTCTACGGTTTCGGTTTTCGGTTTCATCAGTTTGAGGTTTGGTGCCGCCTCTGTACAGCTTCTGTATTGTTTTCTCCATGCTGTTCCACTTGACAGGGCGACATCGGTGTTTGGTTTCCGTGTGTTTGCTACTCTCCTTTACTCTGTCAGATAATCAGGTCTACAGGTCTCCCGACATCCTTTCCCGCTGTTTTTTCCTTTATTTCAGAATTTCAGAATATAAAAGATCCGATACAATCCAGCTGTGCCGTGCAGCGGCAGAAGATTGATCTTTGCAAATCCTGAAAAATGAGTATACTTCTGCTGCACATTTATCCCGTGAACAATGAACTGCTTCCGTCTGCAGAAAGTATGGAGAGCAGAGGAGCAGCCGAAATTTTTCCGATCAAAGCAGATAACTGTATACCGAAGGAGAAGAGTATGGACAGTCTTGTTGTGGAAGAGGCCAAGGAAAAAATGGAGGCACGGATTGATGCCCTAAAAAGGGAACTGGTCAGGATCCGCACCGGCCGGGCTTCACGGTCTCTGCTTGACGGTATCAAAGTGGATGCCTACGGCTCCCAGCTTCCTGTAGACCAGGTCGGCACGATTACTGTCCCGGAAAGCAGGATGCTTGTGATTCAGCCTTGGGATCCCCAGATGCTGCCAGTTCTTGAGAAGGCCATCCTTGCCTCGGATATCGGTCTCACACCGGCCAGTGACGGCAAGGTCATCCGTCTGAATATTCCCCAGCTTACAGAAGAGCGGCGCAAAGAACTGGTCAAACAGGTGAAGAAAATTGCCGAGGAATTCAAGGTCGGGGTACGTAATGACCGCCGTGATGCCAATGATGTCCTGAAAAGCCAGAAAAATGACAAGGAGATCTCCGAGGATGAAATGTTCCGGCTCCAGGAAGAAGTACAGAGAATCACGGATGAGTTTATCGCACAGATAGATAAGATTGCTGCAGGCAAAGAGAAAGAGGTGATGGAGGTATAACCCTCTCCGGCTGCTATGCATGTATCTGTACGAGCATCTGTTCCGAAACACGTTGCCATTATCATGGACGGCAACGGCCGCTGGGCCAACGAGCGGCGGAAACCGAGACTCTTCGGACATAAGGCCGGGGTGGACTCGGTCCGAGATGCGGTGGAGACGGCCCGCGAAGTCGGTATCGGGCACCTGACTCTGTATGCTTTTTCCACGGAAAACTGGCAGCGTCCCGGGCTTGAGGTAAAGGGTCTGATGACTCTGCTCAAGACCTACCTGCAGGCAGAGCTGGACAATATGCTGAAAAATGATATCCGCTTAGGCTGCTTCGGCCAGAAAGACCAGTTGCCCGAAGATGTGCGGAACCTGCTGGACCGCACCATTGCCCAGACCAGTACCTGTACCGGGATGCGGCTGAACTTGGCCCTGAGCTACGGCTCCCGGACGGAAATGATCGCCGGGATGCGGGAAATCGGACGGAAATGCGCTGCCGGCGAACTGAAACCGGAGGAGATTGATGAGCAGCTGTTCAGCAATCTCCTGTATTCCGCCGGACAGCCGGACCCTGATCTGCTGATCCGGACCAGCGGGGAGCAGCGGCTCTCCAATTTTCTCCTCTGGCAGCTTTCCTATGCTGAGCTGTATTTTACTAAAATTAAGTGGCCGGATTTCCGTCGGGAACAGTTTCTTGAAGCCTTGGAGGTCTATGCCTGTCGGCAGCGGCGGTTCGGGAAAACCGGGGAGCAGATCGAACCAGTGCAGACGCTCTCCTGAGCAAACTTGAACAGACCTGAACAGACGCGGTATCAGCAACAATCAACCCAATCCTTCCGGAAGTGAATTCATGGAACGTCTGATCCCCGGCCTGCTCATGGCTGTGCTGTGGGTACTGCTGCTTTTACTGGCCCCGCCCCTGCTCTTCTGGTGCGTTATTGTTCTCGGAGCTGCACTCGCTGTACACGAACTGTTCACCCTGCTCCGTCAGGGAGCCGCTCCTGATCTTCTGCGGTTTCTGATTCCCCTGTGCCTGCTGCCTGTCCTGCTCGGTATAACCGGGTCTGCCGCCCTGGTACTGATCGGCGTCTATCTTGCCCTGCTGGGCCTTGTTGCCGCTATTATCTTTTTATACAGCCGTTGTACCGATCCGCTGGCCGATCTCCTCCATACCGGCTTTGCCGTGGTGTATATTTCTGTAGGGTGCGCCTTTCTTGTTCTCCTGCATTTCCAGGAAAACGGCAGTTCCTGGCTCCTGCTGCTCACTGCCGTGACTGCAGGCTCGGATACCGGGGCCTATTATGTTGGCCGGGCTGTAGGCAGACGCAAGCTCTGTCCGAATATCAGTCCGGGCAAGACCATAAACGGGGCTTTGGGTGGAATCTTTACCGCCATATTTGCTGCTGTTCTGCTCGGCTGTTTTCTCCTGCCTCAAATTAGCAGCATCAGGCTGGCACTGGCCGCTGTCCTGCTTGCTCCTGTCGGTATTGCCGGTGATCTGGCTGAATCCATCATCAAGCGCGGTACCGGAATCAAAGATTCCGGTACCCTGCTCGGAGGACACGGCGGCCTGCTGGACAGGACGGACAGCCTGCTCTTTGCCGGTCCGCTGCTCTATCTGCTGCTTTACTCCGGAGTTCTTGTATGAAAGCAATCTCTCTGCTCGGTTCCACCGGTTCCATCGGGAAAAACGTACTGAACGTGGTGCGTTCCTTTCCGGACCGCTTCCGGGTTGTCGGCTTGTCTGCCGGGACCAATATTCGGGAACTTGCCGAGCAGGTGCTTGAATTTCAGCCGGAGTGTATTTCAGTTGCCGGGGAATCGACAGCAGCGCAGCTTGCAGAACTGCTTCCCGCAGGTTATCGGAAGAAAATTTTCTGGGGCGACGCGGGCAACCGGAAGGTAGCGACTGTTCCGGCGGCCGAAATGGTGGTTTCTGCCGTGGTCGGTGCTGTCGGGCTGCTGCCCACCTTGGCGGCAATTGCTGCGGGCAAGGATATCGGGCTGGCCAATAAGGAAACCTTGGTGATGGCCGGACGGCTGGTCATGCGGGCGGTACAGGAACATAAAGTAGCCCTGCTGCCCATTGATTCAGAGCATTCTGCCATCTTTCAGGCCCTGGAGGCAGGCAGACGCGATGATCTGCGAAAAATTCTCCTCACCGCCTCAGGCGGGCCGTTCCGCACTCTGGATAAAGAAAAGTTGCGCCAGGTCACTCCGGAACAGGCTCTGGCCCACCCGAACTGGGATATGGGCCGCAAGATCTCCATTGATTCAGCCACCATGATGAACAAGGGTCTGGAAGTCATCGAGGCCTGCTGGCTTTTTGATGTGCCTGCGGAGAAAATACGGGTGGTGGTGCATCCGGAATCTATTGTCCACTCCTTGGTTGAATATATTGACGGTTCCGTGGTGGCGCAGCTGGGCATCCCGGACATGCGGATTCCCATTGCCTATGCCCTGTCGTATCCGAAACGGCTCCCTCTAAATCTGTCCCGGCTCAGTCTTTCCGCGTGCGGGCATCTCAGTTTTGAAAAACCGGATTATGACCGTTTTCCCGCCCTTGGTCTGGCCTTCAGGGTCATGGAGGAAGGCGGGGTCAAACCGGCAGTGCTCAATGCGGCCAATGAGGTTGCAGTTGCCGCCTTTCTTGATGAAAAGATCAGCTTCCCGGATATCACCGGCACGGTTGCCGCAACGCTGGACAGGTTTGCTGCAGGGGATGATCTTGATCTTGATGCTATTCTTGCTGCAGATGCCGGAGCGCGGAAGGTCGCGGAACAGGAGGTTGCAGAGAGGCAGAAGTTTCTTCAGCAGACCGCAGAGCAGCAGAAGGGGTAAAATTGCTTAAGATTCAGAAGAATTCCGGCAAAAAGGAGGATATATGGATACAGATCTGTCGGCAAAGGTACTGCTTGTTGATGATGAAAAGGAGTTTGTCGAGCTGCTTTCCCTCCGGCTTGCAACCAGAGGGCTGAAGGTTGTTGCCGTGAACTGCGGCGAACAGGCTGTGGCTCTGGTGGAGAAACGGCATTTCGACGTTGCGGTTATCGACCTGTCCATGCCCGGCATTGACGGAATTGAAACCCTGAAACGGATCAAGCAGACACAGCCGGATATTGAGGTGCTGATGCTCACCGGGCATGCCACGGTGGCAAGCGGCGTGGAGGCCATGAAACACGGGGCTGGAGATTTCCTTCAAAAACCTGTGGAGATCAACGAGCTGATGGATAAAATCAAGGCCGCCAGCGAAGCGCGGCGGGAAGCGCTGCATCGAAAGGATGCGGCGGCAGTAAAAAATATTCTGCAGACCAAAGGCTGGTAATCACTTATGCTGCCGAAAAAAATGGAACCGCAATCAATGGATATACGCGGGCTGATTATACCGCTCGACCGTTGTCCCTGGCTGCATGACCAGCAGATCCTGGAAGATGCCATTGCCCTGTTCAACGCTTCGTGTACGGAAGATGGCCCCGCTGTACTGCCTGAACTGTTCATTCTGGATGCAGAAAACAAACTGGTGGGCAGACTGTCCCGACTTGATATCCTGGAGGGCTTGCTGCCGAATATACCCAACATGGGCAGGCTGGGCTGTTTTGCCGGAAAAAATACTGCATACCCTCATCTGACCTATATTTTTGAAGATCATGTCCTTGCTGAATGTGCCGGTAATCGGACCCGGCCGATCTGTTCTCTGATGCGGCCTATTGATTTCACCCTGCCGGCAGATACCCATATCCTGGAAGCCATTCTGGAACTGCACCGTCACAATACCTCCTGCGTCCCGGTCACCGAGAACGGTGCGGTGATCGGTGTGCTCCGTCTTGAAGAGGTCTTTCACTCCATGTGCAATACTTGGTGTGCTTGGCACCAGAAATAAATCAGAGCATACGGTAGAACCGCAGCGCAATGAACCCTTCAATTTCTCTGGCCAAAAAGGGCCGTATGCTTGACTGGAAACGGCTGAGCTTTATCCTCACCGGTATCGGGCTGTTTACCTTTGTGTATTTCTGTCCTCCCTGGCCGGATGCTGTTGATCCCACAGGAAAGAATTTCGTTCTGACCCGCGAGGGCAAAGGGGCTCTGGCTGTCTTTCTGCTGGCTGCAGTCTGGTGGGTTTTTGAGGTAGTGCCCATCGGAATTACCAGTCTGACCATCGGGGTGCTCCAGGCCCTGTTCATGATCCGTGACCCTGGCACTGCATTCCGGGATTTTATGGATCCCTCGGTCCTGTTTATCTTCGGTTCCATCATGATCGGCATGGTATTCACCAAGACCGGCCTGACCGGGCGGCTTGCCTATAAGATGCTGTCCATTGTCGGTGAACGGACCGGTATGATCTATCTGGGCTGTTTTATCATGACCGGTGTGCTGACCCATGTTATGGCCCATACTGCTGTAGCAGCCACCATGTTCCCCCTGCTCATGGCTATTCATGCCCTGTATTCTGATGAGGAGCAACCGACCCGGTTCGGCAAGGGGCTGTTTATGGGCATGGCCTATGTGGCCGGAGCAGGCAGTATCGTTACCCTGCTGGGCGCAGCGCGGGGGGCGGTTGCTCTGGGATTCTACAAAGATATTATGGGAGTGGATATCAGTTTTTTTGAACTGACCTGGTACATGTTTCCTGTGGGCTGGCTGATGATTTTTCTGCTCTGGGGCTTTTTCATGCTGTTTTTCCGACCGGAACAGGCACGGATCCCTGGGCTGAAGGAGAAGGCAGCCAGGATGTATACAGAGCTGGGGCGCTGGAGCAACAAGGAACTGCTCGCCGCAAGTATCGTTATCGGGACAATTCTGGTCATCGCCCTGAAAAATTTTATCCCTGCCCTGGCCGGGCTGCACAAAACCGGGGTTCTGCTCTGCTCCACCATTGCCTTTTTCCTCTTCAATATTCTGGAACTTGAGGACTTGGAAGAAGTGCCCTGGAATATCATTCTGCTCTTTGCCGGTGCCATGTCCATCGGTTTCTGCTTATGGGAAACCGGCGCTGCCCGCTGGCTGGCCGTCAACTGGCTGGTTCTGTTTCAGACCTCTCCTCCCCTGGTCTTTATCCTCGGCATGGCCTTCTTTGTCATGATGATGACCAATTTTATCATGAACGTGGCCGCCATTGCCATCTCTCTGCCTGTAGCCCTGGTTATTGCACCCTATCTGGGCGTGGGCGGCGAGGTGATCCTTTTTTCCTCCCTTGTCGTCGCCGGGATGCCCTTTTTGCTGCTGGTCGGCGCTGCCCCTAACGCCATCGCCTATAACTCCGGCCAGTTCAGCACCGGGGAATTCTTCCTTTGGGGAATCCCGGCCAGCATCCTGCTGATGCTGGTGGTCTGGCTGGCCGTCAGCTTTATCTGGCCGCTCATGGGGATGGAAATTTTTGTGCCTGCGGCGGGGTAAACTCACAAAATTATCTGCCCATAATGTTGCTTTGTTGCTTTGATTGATCTGCATGAAGGGAGAGTGAAAAAAGCAAATGCTGGAAAATATATCAGACCTGCTCAAACAGATAGCCCTGGGTGAAGACTCGATTCTTGAGTTGAAGAAGATCTCATTCAAAGGTGACAAAATCAACGGCCCTCATCGTAACGGAATGGCTGACGAGCTTGCCGCAATGGCTAATAGCCATACCGGAATTATTCTTTTGGGTATTGATGACAGGACTCGGAGGATTGAGGGAATACCTTCGGAAAAACTTGATTTTGTCGAAGATTGGCTACGTGCCGTCTGTAACGATCTCATTGAACCTCCGTTGGATTGCCTTGTCCGTAAGCTTTTTGTGCCTGTTCAGCGAGAAAAAGAAAAGATAATTATTCGTGTTGATGTACCGAGGAGTTTGTTTGTTCATCAGAGTCCGGGTGGTTATTTTTGCCGTATCGGCAGTTCCAAGCGGCAGATGAAACCGGATGTCCTGGCACGTCTGTTTCAGCAGCGGAGTCAGGCTCGTTTGATTCGCTTTGACGAACAGGCTGTACCGGGCATTCGACTTGATGATTTAAACGCAACTCTTTGGAATCGATTCAGGACTGTTCTCTCTCCTCAGGACGATCAGGAATTTTTACTCAAAATGAAATTGATCACACCGGGAGATAACGAGGCTCTCTGTCCCACAGTCAGCGGTGTTTTGATGGCCTGCGAAACACCGGAAACCTTCATGCCCGGTGCCTTTATTCAGGCGGTCTGTTATCGTGGTATTGAAAGAAATGCAGGATATCAGCTTGATGCCAAGGATATCAACGGTCCTTTGGATATCCAGATACGGGATACCTGCCGGTTTGTTGAGCGCAATATGCGTGTGTACGCCGTTAAGGCGCCGAACCGGATTGAAACACCGCAGTTTTCTCTGAACGCTGTTTTTGAAGCTGTGGTTAATGCCGTTGCCCACCGCGATTATTCAGTTTACGGATCAAAGATTCGCCTCCACCTTTTTGCTGACCGCCTTGAGATCTTCTCACCGGGCACTATTCCCAACACCATGACCATTGACAGCCTCTCGGAGCGACAATCCGCCCGCAATGAGTTGCTGACCTCTCTGCTGGCCCGTTGTCCGATGAATTTCAATGCGATCGGGAGTCAACGGAGTTATATTATGGATAAACGTGGTGAGGGGGTTCCGATCATTATCATGGAAAGCGAGCAACTCTCCGGTGTCAGGCCGGAGTACCGGCTCCTGGATGATGCGGAACTTAAACTGACTATCTATGCCGCACCTCCACCGATGGAGCCGGGCTGATGTAAAATATATTGCATCGGCGAACGGAGTGCTTTGTGTGAGCTGGATGTTAGGGCTGAACACGCGATAAACCAAAAGAAAGGAAGAAAAAACATTCACCGTTGAAACTTCCGGCTGCGGGTTGGTGCCGCCCTTAACGCCATTGCCTACAACTCCGGACAGTTCAGCACCGGGGTTTACTTTTTTTCTCTCCCCTTTCGTCTGAATCCCCGCCCGCAGGCTATTCCTTTTCCTCAAGTATAAAAATTTTGCTTTCAGTAATACCGGGGTATATACTACTTTTATACTATGAGAATTGATCGCGGATCAAAGAATGGCGAGAAAAATATCATCACAGTCCTGTTAAGTGCTGACAGAACGGAGAAAAAGAGAGACAGCCGTAACGTAATGAAGATATCGCCATGACGAACTATTCCAACTGGCTTGAAAAAGTTCTGCCGCCGCCGCGCGGCAATTTTATGATTCGTGCAGATCTCGAAAGAGGGTACAAACGGTTTTCCAGAGGCCTATCGCTGATTCTGGCGGTCTTTGTTCTGATACCGATGACCATTATCGCTGTGGTCTCCCATTATCAGCATCGACGGCTGTTTGTTCAGAAAGAACAGGAGCAGCTTCTGCTGCATCTTGAGCTGAGCGCAGGCGCAGTGGAAAAATTTGTTGCTGAACTGGAAACGGTTGTCCGGGTTGTTGCTGTTGAAGATGATTATCCGGTGCTGAGCGATCCGCTGAAACTTACCGCGATCTTTGAGCGCCTCCATTATCAGTACCCGGCTTTTGAGGAAATAGAGATTATTGACACCCAGGGGAGGCGCCAATCCTACGTCGGGGCAGATCACGGAAAAGAACGGAACTATGCCGGTCAGGAATGGTATCAGCAGGTTGTGCGTCAGGGCGTGTATATAAGCAACGCCTTCACCGGAGTCGCACAGGAACGGTCTGACGGACTGCATGACGGGCCGCATTTTTTTATCGCGGTAAGCGGCACACTTCCTGACCGGCAGAAAAGCTGGGTGATGCGGGTCACTGTCCATGCCGGAATCCTGCAGGATTTCATTGATACCATCAGCACGGAATACAGCAAGGCCCTGTTTCTGGTTGATGCGGTCTGCGCCCGGCTGACCAGTCCGGGAGCCTTCAGCAGGGCAGGAGAAACCTGTGCTCTTTTTGCAGTCGGAGAACATACTGACAAAAATTCTGCTGTATCAGCGGACCAGGATGGGACCTCATACTCCGGCGTATCACCGGCTGTCGAAGGGCTGCGGATCAGCCGTCGGGAAATCGATGGGCGCCAGGTGATTCTGGCAGCTGCTGCTCTGCAGAATATCCCCTGGAAATTGATGCTGATCAAGGAGCCGTATTTATACGGGGATGCCTGGGCCGGATTCCGTATCCAGCTGATTTCGGTTTTTGTTTTCTGCGCCCTGGTGGCTGTCCTGCTGGCCCTTGAGATCAGCGAGGCAATTACTGGTCATCTGCAGGAAGCCGGGCTGAAGCGGGAGCAGTTTCTGGCCAGGGCCGAGCAGCCCAACAAACTGGCCTCCCTCGGCAGGCTGGCTGCAGGAGTTGCCCATGAAATCAATAATCCGCTGTCGATTATCAATCAGCATGCCGGGCTGATTCAGGATCTGCAGGAACTCTCAGAACATACTGACGATTTTCCGTATAAAAAAACACTGGCAGATGCGCTTGCCGGTATCCAGAACAGTGTAGCGCGCTGCAAAATTATCACCCACCGGCTGCTCGGTTTCGCGCACCAGACCAAGGTCAAAATTGAAGAAGTCGATATCAATTTTCTTCTGCGCGAGGCAGTTGATTTTCTTGCTGAAGAAACAGCATACAGCCGGATACAAATAGAATTTTTTCTCGACCAGGAGCTCAGCAGAGTGTCCAGTGACCGCTGCGAACTGCTGCAGGTTTTTCTCAATATCATCAGCAATGCCATAGACGCCATAGGATGTGACGGCGGAAAAATTACCCTGCGCAGCAGGCAGGTTACTCCGGCCATTGTCCGGATCAGTATTGCGGATACCGGTCCAGGGATGGCATCGGAAGTCCAGCAGCATATTTTCGATCCGTTTTTTACTACCAAAGAAACCGGAAAGGGAACCGGACTGGGGCTGTCCATTGTCTACGGGTTGATCAGAAAACTGGGCGGTACCATCAATGTGGTTTCCGAGGTGAATAAAGGAACGGAATTTGAGATTGACCTGCCGGTTCGTCAGGAGGAGGATGAATGAACACGGAACAACAAGATAACGATAAACCGAAACTGCTGCTCATTGATGATGAGGCTGAATTCGCTTCAACCCTGCGCCGGCGCCTGCAGCTGCGGAATTTTGATGTCGAGGATGCGCACAGCGGCGGAGAAGGGCTTGCCGTTCTGCCGGACGTGCAGCCGGATATTGTGATCCTGGATCTGAAAATGGCAGACATGAGCGGCCTGACTGTGCTGGAAAAAATCAAAGAGTACGATCCTTCTATCGAGGTTATCATGCTGACCGGTCACGGCTCTGTCAGCGCCGGGGTTGAAGCGAAGAATAAAGGGGCCTTTGAATACATCATCAAACCGGTTGACCTGCAGGATCTGCTGGAGACGATCAGTGAGGCAACAGAAAAACAGCGGCTTGGATAAGGGCAGATATAGCTGGAGCAGTATAAACTGAATACAGGATCAGCTATCTGAAAGGCGTGAAGGCAAAACTTATGCCTCTTGTGGGCATATTCAAATTATGTTGCTCCAGCTATAAGGGAAAAGGACAGGGATAATGCCGGAACAGAACAGATCTGCATGCGCGGATGCGGACACGGAAAACAGTATCCGTCAAGAACAGCTGGCCTCGCTGGGTACTCTGCTCGCCGACTTCTCCCATGAAATACGCAACCATCTCAGTGTAATCCGGGAGGCTAACGGTCTGCTGGAGGATATGCTGGCCATGAGCGGCAGGGACGATCCCCTGTCTGACCGGGCGCGGGAAACAACCGCCCTGATTGAGCGGCGGATAAGCAATTCTGCAACTCTGTGCTGTCACCTCAGCGGGGTTGCCCATCGCTCGGATACGCCCCTCTCCTCGTTTCATCTGCATGAACTGCTGGCCGAGCTGACAGCACTGTTTGCCCGTTCCGCCCGATCACGGGAGATTGACCTGCGCTTGGAACCGGGGCCGGACATCCAGCCTGTTTATAACGACCCGGCTCTCCTGCAGCACGTTATCTATCGGCTGTATATCTTTTGTTTGGAGCATCTGGACAGGGGGCAGACGCTGGTCCTGGGTACAGCGCGGGAGGAAGACTGCAGCGTTGTGTTTTTTCGTCTGCCCGGTATGCCGCACATCAATCCGACCGGGCTGTCGCAAACCGTACAGGCGGCTGTTGCCCGGCTGGCAGGCAGAGTGGAGGAAAACAACACGCCTGATGCTGCCGGGCTCAGGCTGGTCCTGGAACCTGCGGGGATAAATAATTCTGTGGAATAAAAGAGACCGGGAGAATAATTAACTTATTGTACAGGACAGGAAAAAGCTGCCCTGTATTCCCCTATACCTGATTTTAGAGCTTCTGGAGGCCGGTTTTTCCGCCGGTCTGCTTCAGGGTAGCCATAGCCGTAGCAACCATCCCGGAGACATCGGTCAGATTTCCGGGCAGGATCATGGTATTATTTTCCTTGGCCAGTTTGCCGAATTCATCAAGATACTTTTTCGCCACCTCAAGATTGGCCGCCTCATTGCCTCCGGGTTCAGCCAAAGCCTCACCGACTTTGCGGATACCGGCAGCAGTTGCGGTCGCGACTTTGAGGATTTCCTGGGCCCGACCGTCCGCTTCATTGATCCGCTTCATCTTTTCACCCTCGGACTTGGCAATGGCCTCGGCCTTTTCGCCTTCTGCCCGGTTGATCATCGACTGCCTCTGACCTTCGGATTTAGCGATCTCAGCCCGTTTCTCCCGTTCGGCCTGCATCTGTTTTTCCATTGCATCAAGAACCGAACGGGGAGGCTGAATATCCTTGATTTCATAACGCAGTACTTTGACACCCCAGTTCTGAGCCGCGTCATCAATGGCATCCACCACCTGCTGATTCAGCGTTTCCCTGGCCTCAAAGGTATTGTCCAGGGAGATCTTGCCTATAGCTGAACGAAGCGAGGTCTGGGCGAGCTGAGAAGCGGCAAAGTGATAGTTGTCAATCCCGTAAGCAGACTGACGTGCATTGACGACCTGGATGTACATAATTCCGTCCACTTCCAGCGTGACATTGTCGGCTGTGATACAGGTTTGCCCACCGATATCAACAGGTTCCTCTTTCAGGTTGCGTTTGTAGGCCACTTTGTCGAGAAAGGGAACGAGGATATGGAATCCGGCCTCAAGAGTTGTCCGGTATTTTCCAAGCCGCTCAACAACGTACTCATTGCGCTGCGGAACAATGATTGCTGTTTTAAAAAGAATAATAAAAATAACTATGACAAGAAAAGTCACCCCGATTAGCCAACCCATTTTTTCCTCCTTTGCAATCAGATTATTTTTTATGCAGGCAACAATTTTTTCTCAGGCACTGTCTGCAGACCTGTCTACAGCAGCTCCTGTTCATCCGTTTCCGTAACCAAAGGGCGAACATGAAGAATCAGATCTTTTCTTTCCACAATCTGTACGACCGTACTTTCTGTTATGGGTTCATCAGCAACGGCCCGCCAGAAAGAACCGCTGTACTTGACCCGCCCGTGAGCAGGAGGCGCAATCGCCTCTGTTACCACGCCGGTGGTCGGCATGGAATCCACATTCACGGAATCGCTCTCCTCGCTGGAACCGCCGAGAAAAACGGAATGAAGCCAGGAACGGAGTATAATCAGACTGAGCAGGGAACTGACCAAAAAAATGATCATCTGGACAGGGAGAGAAAAATCGATCAGGGCCAGCACCGCAGCTGTACACCAAGCCCCGATACCAAAGAAAAAAAGGATAAATCCGGGAGCAGCCAGTTCCATGACAAAGAAGCCGATTCCCAAAAGAAACCAGATAAGCACCGGTGAAACAAGGTCCATTGCCACTCCCGCTGACAAGAATTGATGAATAACCGCCTTTACCTGATAAATCTATAATGTTTTGACCGAAAAAGCAAACAAAGAAGACAGAGGGAAATAACTCTGATAATTCCCAAGAAAAACTTGAATTGGGAAGATTGCGGCGTTACTTCAAGGCCAGCCAGTCATATTACTCACCGATCTCTCCGTATGCATACGAACCGAATAGCACGGGTTTGTGCGGATTCAGTTCAGTCAGGATATTTTTTATTTATATCCATCTTGCTATTATTTATATTTATTAAACTTAATTGTCTCTTATTCAAGATTGGCATTTCATTAAATATCTTTCCATTCAATATTCTTCCAGCTTTCTTTTTATTAACACCACCCCATTGCTTAAAGAAAAAAGGTATCATCAACTCAATACATTGTTTCTGAATATCAATTACCCATTTTTTTTCCATTGGGCGTGCATTTGGCCCGCTCTCACCGCCGACTATAACCCAATGAATATCAGTTAAATCTATAGTAGTTATTGGCCCCAAAAGAGGCTCAAGCGATAAGAATTTTATAGCAGCCGGAACCTCTTTCAGGTATTTAAGACGGTCTAAGTAAGTATCTTTCTCAACAGTAACTCCCGTCCATATATTTTCTGACCATTTAAGAAAAGGGGCTAACTCAGCAAGCCTCTCGGCCCTTTTTGTCAGCACTTGAAAACGATGCCAGCTGGCTTGATTCATTATATGAAAGATCTGCTGAATAAATTCTAGAGGAACTTCATGATGAAAAAGATCACTCATTGAGTTTACAAAAACTAATCGTGATTTTTTCCATTTCAAAGGAATAGTTAAAGCATGTGGATGGAGAGTAACATTAAAACCATTCGCATAGTTTTTTTGCCCCATTGCCTTGAGACGTTTCGCCAACCGTTCGGCATAGCAGTTAACGCAACCTTCACTGATTTTTGAGCAGCCAGTAACAGGGTTCCAAGTTGCCTCCGTCCATTCTATCTTACTTGTGGCCATTTTCTTTACCTTGGAAAAGTAACTATAATTTTATCACCGAATGTATCTTTACGTGGCGGCTTCCCTTTTAACGAAATTGCATCAATGAGATTCTCATCATAAAGTGTACGTAACGTATCCTTATAATTCTTTTTAATATAAGGAGTATCTACGTTGTGTTCTTCGTAAATTTTTTCCATTGTGAGTCTTTGACCTGCAAAGTTGTCCAGCAAATCATTTTTTAGATCATCAATTGGACGGGAAAGTTGAAACAAAAGAGTCTGCTTTGGCAAAAAGTCAGCGGGATTGTATTCAAATGAAGGCACACCTTCTGTGTCGCTTGTACTTTCACGAGACATGATATCCTTCATGATGTCATAACCGCGAAAATGCTTGCTGACAAAAATAAGATGATGGCTTGTTCGTTTTCCCTTTGAATCTTTAAATCTAAAAGGCAAAGTGTAGCGACTGCCATAGGATTTAATCGCTTGACAAAGTTCTTCAACTATTATTAACTCCCTCTCTTTTGGAGAGGTTTGAGCAAGTTTTGGTCTCAGTTCATCAGCCCGATCTTGTCCGAACAGGGCATCCATGTGTTCCTTGACAAAGGGATTACTCAGTCCCATATTGATCCTGTTGTAGTTAAAGAAAAAGATACAATCGCACCCCCAGTCTTTTAATACCGAGTTAACAAGCCTAAGAGATAAACCTTTATATCCCCAAGGATCAACAAAGAATAATGTCGGAACCAAATTCATGCTTTCAAACATGCGAACGATCTTTTCGCCAACTTCTTGGTTGTAAATCTGCGGCTTGTATTTCAGTTCTTCAATCCTATGAATTTCTGCAATTGTTTCCCTTAATTTTCCCGACTTATCCTCGTCCTTATCATTAAATATGGTTACAAGTCGTTCACATAAATCAGGCTTGTCTATGGCATTGGTTAATATTTTTAACGGGGTTGACTGACTGCCATCATCATAACGACCTGGGCCTGCGAAAAGATCAATATAAGCTATTTTCTGGGGATGCTGAGGGTAACGTTTCTGAGTACTGATTATGACAGCAGACCAAGCGTCAAAGTATTTTGCCACAATTGTAGACTTAACCAAGGACTGCTCTTTCTGCTCTTCAAAAAAATTATTACCCTTCATGGTTACACCTTATCCTCAAAAACGACACCTTCTTGATAGAAAACAAACAGTAACGACTTGAAAAGCAGAATAAAATGATCATATTTTTCACATCGAAACAGTCGGTAGAGTAGAGCACTGATTCAGCAGTAATCCTGGCCCTTTTACAGACGCCTCGCCGCACGCGGCTACTACGTGTACCAAGTGCTTGCTTCCTCAATGCTCCCTCATCAAACCGTGCGTGCGGTTTTCCCGCACACGGCTTTCCGATGTTCTTCATACCGAGGCATGCGCCGTTCTTCAGCCCGCTTTTCCAGAAACCTTGTACAGCCCATAGCACTCATAGAGATCACGACGGGGAAAACGACATAAAGCCGCTTTTCTGTCCCTGACCTTATGGCGCTTCATCAGGTGTATTCTCAGTCGGTCTTCCGCATGTTGCCTCGCCTTGCTCATCGCCATGCTTGAGTTACGAAAGTGGAAATAGTTCACCCAGCCACGAAGGCTGCGATTTACATTGCCCACCACATCACTCAGAGGAATGCAGGTCAGCTTCCTGTCTGTCAGTTCCGTCAGCCTCGCTTTCACTCTCTTCAGCGACTTATCCGACGGTCGTACATTGGGATACGGTTTACCGCTTCGAGCACCCCGACTCATCTGAATTGTAAAACCAAGAAAATCGAAACCTGTTTCAGCGGCGTTCACGACGTGCGTCTTGTCCTCATTGAGTGTAAGATCAAGTCGGTTCAACACATCATGCACCACTTCCATTGGTTTCTCTACATCGCCTCGACACATCACTACAAAATCATCCGCATAGCGGACAATATGCGCCCCCAGCCTGAACTTGAGGTTCCGTCGTTGCCATACACGATCCAGAATATGCAGGTAGCAGTTAGCCAACAACGGTGAGATCACACCACCTTGCGGTGTACCTTTCCGATTGCCTTTCCCGCCTCCTACAGTTTTCTTCTTTCCACAATCGTCTTCACCGATTACAGGTGCCTTGAGCCACTGTTTGATAAGGTGCAATATGCTCCCGTCTACAATGCGTTCAGCCACTACGATCAGCAGTTTATTATGTGGAATAGTGTCAAAATACTTCGACAGATCAGCGTCTATGACTTTTGTGCAGCCTGCCCAGAGCGTATTGGCAATATCATCCACGGCATGGTGGGCCGACCTTCCAGGACGAAATCCATACGAATGCGCACAGAAATCCGCCTCAAAAATCGGCTCAATAACCAGTTTTACCGCCATTTGCACGACCCGATCACGTATCGTCGGAATACCCAACGGACGAAAATCTCCGTTACCTTTGGGTATCATGACACGGCGAACAGGCTGGGCCTGGTATTTTCTTTCCTTCAGATCATGGGCCAGCTCCAGAAGAAACGTTCCTACCCCTACCCCGCCCTCTATGGCCTTGAAGCTCACCCCGTCTACTCCAGGGCTTCCTCCATTGGCACGAACAAGCCTCCAGGCGTGATTGAGAACATCAGCCCGAAAAATCTTGTCGTAAAGTGCGTAGAAGCGATAGGCCGGTTCCTGCTTGGCCTTGATATACAGCTTCCTCTGTAGCGTCCTGATCTTTTCCGGGGTGACTAGCGACATGGCAATCCCCTGATCCTCCACTCTTTGGTTGCATGAACAAAGCAGGGTTCCTTCCCTTGACCTAGGTTATGTTGTCCCAAGGTCTCGAACGGTACTATGAACCCCTCCGACTCCCGCTTCGGGCCTCTGCGATTTCGTTTCCTTATACGCATCGGTTGGTGCTCTCACCACCCCCGGAGACGGGTCTCCAGCACTGGTCTGCAAATCTTCTAAAACATGCCATCCCTGCTACCCCGGGAGTCAACGTGTGCCACTTCCGTTATTCCGGCACCCATCCAACGGCCTTCCCCTTCCGTCCACAGGGTCGGCTCCTCCAATTAGTTTACGAGGCTACTCATAGGTTCACTTGCGTTACGGCCTGCTTTATTGTTGGGGGGAAACTCACGACCTTGCATCTCTACAACGCCGCTTCCTCATACTACCGGGGCGTACGGACAATTCCCGGACAGGACTTTAACCTGCTAGACTTACGGATGTTACTGCGAACAGACAGACCTTCTCATCCACCTCCTAACTCCCCCCAAACTTTTTCCGAAAATAATCATACGCCGCATTGATCTCCTTCATCTTCTCCTCAGCCACTCCCTTGAACTCATCACCTAAATGCGCCACCTTATCCGGGTGGTACTGCATGGAGAGTTTGCGGTAGGCTCTTTTTACGGCACCGAAATCAGCACCCTGCTCGACACCCAATACTGTGTAATACCGATATTCCTCCGCAGCAGACTGATATCCGGAGCCGGAGCTGCCGAAGGCTCCCCTCCCCTGCCGCTGATAACGATGTCCGTACCGGTACCTGTTCTCAATGGTCCGGCGTTCATACTCAGAAATTTCCAGAAAAGCACCTATCTTCCGGGCAAGATCGAGCTCCCCGTCCATCACCCGATTTTTAGTATAGATGATCTGGTACACCAGTTCCAGCAGGATCAGGCGGGGTTCATAGGCAAAATTGCTGCGAAACTCCACCAGCAGGGCATCAAGGTTCTGGTGCGTATCCCGCGCCTCCTTGATCAGCTGCCTGATCCAGTACATCTGCTCCTGATTATAGTGCAGAGAATGCTGGAAGAAATTGAGCATGGTCCGCAGCTCGGACTTGGTGAAATGGCCGTCAGCCTTGGCAATGCTGACCAGAATGTTGACCAGCAGAAAAACAAACCGATTATGACTCTCGGTCTGGGACTGCTCGTAGGCTGCAGCCCGGTTCTGAATCCACTTCGTAAAGGCAAAAAAGGCAACAGGTAACGCCAGAATTCCAAGGACGACCATTAAGAAGGTCAGCCCTATAAACCCGCCCACAGCCTGCCAGCCGCCGGTGGCCAGCAGGATGAGGAGGAGAATCAGAAGGCAGCCGCCGCAGCCCGGCTGGTTGCTTCTGTAACTGTACTGTCGAGATTGCATCGGGGAGAGGGAAAGGAATTGTTCGTCTGACGGTCAGGAAGCCTGCGCACCGGATGCGTCATCCGCGCTGAACAGAGCATCGACAAATTCTTCAGGATCAAAATCCCGCAGGTCGTCAACCTGCTCACCGATGCCGATGAAGCGGACTGGTATTTTCAGTTCATGACAGATATTGGTTATAATACCGCCTTTGGCCGTGCCATCCAGCTTGGTCAGGGTCAGACCGGTCACGCCGACGGCCTCGTTGAACATTCTGGCCTGGGAAACCGCATTCTGCCCGGTGGTGGCATCAAGAACCAGCATGACTTCATGGGGAGCAGCAGGGAGCTTCTTGCCGATCACCCGTTTGATCTTCTTCAGCTCCTCCATCAGATTGACACTGGTGTGGAGACGACCGGCCGTGTCAATGATGACCACGTCATACTCCTTGGCAATACCACGAGCCACGCCGTCAAAGACCACGGACGAGGGATCGGATTTCGGCGCCCCGGCAACCACCTCCACCCCGGTCCGTTCGCCCCAGATCTTCAGCTGATCAATGGCAGCGGCCCGGAAGGTATCCCCGGCCACCAGGAGCACGGACTGGCCGGAGTTGATAAATTTGGCAGCGATTTTGCCGATGGAGGTGGTCTTGCCCACCCCGTTCACGCCCACCACCATGACGATAAACGGGCCGGATTCCGGCAGCACCAGTTCCGCAGGCTGATCAGACTCCTGGAGAAAGGACAGAATCCTATCCCGCAGCACCCCTTTCAGGGCCTGCGGATCACTGAGTTCGTCCCGCTTCACGCTCGATCTGGCAGCTTCCAGCAGCTCCATCGCTGTGGATACTCCCAGATCAGCAGTGATCAGAATTTCCTCCAGCTCATCCAGCAGTTCCTGATCAATCTTCTTTTTGCCGATAAACAGGTTATCCAGACGATGGACAAACTGATTTCTGCTCTTGGCAAGCCGCTGCTGCAGGCGCCTGAACATGGACTGCCGCTGCGGCTTATCCTGTTCTTCCGACTGTTCTCCCCCGGCTGCAGCTGCGGGTTCAGGTGCAGACGGAGCTGCTGTACCGCTCCCTGAAGCCCCCCCCGAAGGGGGAGGAGCAGACTGTTGATCGGTCTCCTCCGGTGCCAGCGCAGCAGCATCAACATCTCCTTCACTGCTGACAACAGACTCCTCGACCGCAGCAGGCTCCTCCTCCTTGTTGCGGGACAGCTTTTTTTTAAACCAACCAAGCATTATTCGGTATCCATTTTTTTCTCCAGAACAAATTCCAGAGCTTCTTCAATGGTGTGCGGATAATGGAAGGTCACGTCTCCGCGTATCTCTTCCGGGATCTCCAGCACATCCTTTTCATTGAGAACCGGAAGCACCAGCTCGTTGATTCCGGCCCGCAGGGCAGCCAGGACTTTTTCCGAAATACCGCCTACCGGCAGGACATCACCGCGCAGGGTGATCTCCCCGGTCATGGCCACATCCTGGCGCACAACCCGGCCCGTGATCACCGAAATCAGGGCGCTGACCATAGCCACACCGGCGGAAGGGCCGTCTTTTGGAGTGGCGCCGTCCGGCACATGCACATGCAGATCGGTCTGCGAAAAAATCTCCTCGTCAACCCCCAAGGCTTCGGCATTGGAACGGATATAGGTCAGGGCAGCGGACGCGGATTCCTTCATTACATCACCCAGTTTACCGGTCAGGGCCAGCCCGCCCTTGCCCTTCATTTTCGAGGTTTCAATAAAGAGGATCTGACCACCCACTGGTGTCCAGGCCAGGCCGGTGGAAAGTCCCGGTCCCCAGGTACGGGCCTTCATCTCAGACGTATAGCTGACCACGCCGAGGAAATCGTACAGGTTGTCGGCTGTAACCACGGTTTTTTCTGTCCAGCCCCGGGCAACATTGGCAGCAACACTGCGGCAGATAGCAGCCAGCTGACGCTCAAGGTTACGCACCCCTGCTTCTCTGGTATAGGAATGGATCACCGCCAGCAGGGTATCATCATCCATCTCCAGATTTTCTTCCGTAAGGGCATGCTCCCTGAGCTGCTTTTTCAGCAGGTATTTTCGGGCAATGGCCACCTTTTCATTTTCCGTATAACTGGACAGCTCCACTACCTCCATCCTGTCGCGCAGGGGGCCGGGAATGGTTTCCAGCATATTAGCCGTGGCAATGAACATAACCTTGGACAGATCAAACTCAACATCCAGATAATGATCCGTAAAGGTTGAATTCTGCTCCGGATCCAGAACCTCCAGCAGGGCGGAAGCAGGATCGCCGCGGAAGTCATTGCCCAGCTTATCTATTTCATCCAGAAGGATGACCGGGTTGTTGGCCCCCACCTTTTTCAAATTCTGGATAATCCGGCCCGGCAGGGCACCGATGTAGGTCCGCCGATGGCCCCGAATTTCCGCCTCATCACGCATGCCGCCCAGGGCAATACGGCAGAATTTCCGGTTCATGGTCCGGGCAATGGATTGGCCCAGAGATGTCTTGCCCACCCCCGGAGGACCGGCCAGACAGAGGATCGGGCCGTGAATGTCGTTTTTCAGCTTGCGCACAGCCAGAAATTCCAGAATCCGTCGTTTTATCTTTTCAAGACCGTAATGCTCCTCTTCCAGATCCCTTTCCGCTTTGTTGAAATCCAGTGCGTCTTCCGTCGAGACGCTCCACGGCAGGTCCAGAATCCAATCGATATAGTTGCGCGATACCGAGTACTCCGGTGAGGAGGGAGAGATCCGTTCCAGACGGGTCAGCTCTTTTTCCACCGCTTTTAATGCTTCCTCGCTCAGACCGGCTTCCTCGGCCCGTTCCCGCAGCTCCTTCAGCTCCACCTTACTGTCGGAGTCTTCCCCCAGCTCCTTGCGGATGGCCTGCATCTGCTGGCGGAGGAAAAACTCCCGCTGCTTGCTGTCGATATCTTTTTTGATATCCTCCTGCAGCTTGTTGCTCATCTCGGCGGTTTTGATCCGCCGGTTCATCTCCCGCGCCACCCGATGCAGCATCAGGTTGACTTCGACGATTTCCAGGATCTCCTGTTCCCTGTTGACCCGCAGACTCAGCTGGGAGGCCACCAAATACCCGACATGATAGGGGTTGGTGATCGCATCCAGGGTGACCATGATCTCCGCCGGCAGATTGATCAGCTCTCCCAGTTTTCTGAATTCACTGCGGACTGCGAGAACCAGGGCTTCGCTCTCCTTGTCGCCGTCATTAATCTGCATGGGCAGGATACTGATGTCTCCCCGGATATACGGCCTTTCCTGGGTGTATTGATCCACGTTGAGTTTATGGATCCCGCTGACCAGCACCTGATAGTACCCTTCCTGAGTCTTGCTCACCTTATGGATATACCCGACAGCACCTACCCGATGCAGATCGTCACTGGAAATGGTGTCCTCATCCCCGACCTGCTTTTTATGGCAGAGCACCAGTCCGACCATCCGGTCGCCTTCCATAGCCTCGTCCACCAGCTGCTTTGAAGTGGCGCTGGCTACCTGCAGGGGAAAGCCCATGCCCGGAAAAAAGACAAAGCCGTGCAGGGGAAGGATCGGCATGTTTTTCGGGATCGGCAGCAGGGCCGGGTCGTTTGGTGTGGTTGTGTTGTTGTCCTGTGATTGATTGTCCATGTATTCTCCGGAAATTCAGTTTGTTATATCTTTCAGCCTACATATCTGTCATCCACTGGAATGAATTATATTTTTCAGTATAACGCTTCTGAACAGAAGAAACCAACAAAAACACCGGATAATCCGATGGCTGCCCGAAACACCTTGTTCCGGGCAGCATAAAACCCGCGTTATTCCAGGTATCCGTCCTGCAGAGTCAGGCAGGGGGATGATCAATTCCCGGCCCTGATATATTACGTGAATGTTACATGAAGATGCGGTATACCATCCGAATTCCTGTGCAGGTACAGTATGATATCCTCACAGGTTGTCATAAAGGTCATGGGGGCTGGATGCGTTGGTGAGAGAGGGAAAAGAAACAGCCTTGAATCCTGAAAAACCGCACCGACTATTTGGATGAGTTATGAAAAAGGCCGGGGTTATGGGTTGTCAATAACGGCGGAGGAAAAGCGGAGCAATGAACCCGGCAGCCGGTAAAAACTGCATCCTGCCGCAGCTTATGACTCCTGTCCGCATAAATCCGAGCGGAACCTGACCGCTTCCCGGTCCGCCATGAGTTTATGCCTGTGCACCTCAACCCATGCCTGGAGCTGCTGCATTTTGTTTTCCGGCAGGTTTCCTTTGCGAAGGCTGCAGTCAGGCAGGGTGATGATCGATTCCTGGCCCTGATATGTTGCGTGCAGATGCGGTATACCATCCTGATTTTTGTGCAGGTACAGGATGATATCCTCACAGGTTGTCATAAAAGTCATGTCTGTTTTCAGGATGCGTTGATAAGAGAAGGAAACGGGCTGCCTGTCGTTTCCGAATTGAACAGGGGATATCAGTTTTTCTTGTATGCTATGCTGCGGGGAAAAGAAAGGAGAAAAAATCCCCGCGCCGGAAAGGAGAAGAGGCGCAGGGATTCGGGGTGGTCTTGAGGTTCTTGTTACTTATTACTCGCACTCCTTGGCATGATCGATAGCGAACTCGTCAGAGATATCATAGACATATGGATATTCCAGCGAAGTCACGCGAATGTAGGCATGATGGGTGTCGATGGTGTGGTAATCGCACATGTCCTCCCAGTGCTTCTTACCGTCGTTGGTGGTTTCATCATCAATCAGCCGCCAAGTTGCGCCGCCATCCAGTGAGTATTCCACCATCACATGGCCTTTTACCGGAAAATCGAAGTAATCCCAGCGTACATCGTGCTCCTTGCTGTCGCTCCGCCAGTCGTCGTCATGAGTGGGATTGGTGATGACAATACGGGGCGAGCCGGCCGGAACCTCCTTCACTTCAAAGGTTATCTCAGTGCAGTTGTTGCTCTCGTCGGTCTCCGGCACCACCTGCTCGTAGTCGGCGCAGGCGCGGAAAATGTAGTCGCCGCCCACCATAGGCGCAGAAATTTCGTCATCGCCGTCCATAGCCTCGAAGTGGATAGCACCGGGATAGAGGCTGCTGGCTTTGGATTTGTCCTCGCCGATACGCTGCCATACGCCGCCGGTGCCGGGGCCTTTAAGTTCATAGCTGGTGCGGAAGCCGTTCCAGGGCTGTTCTGTGCCGATATTGGAAACATCGACCCGCAGGCCGTAGCGTTCACCTCCCTGAAGCTCGGTTCTGCCGCCGGTCAAGGCCAGATTGTCGGCCATCAGATCAACATCGCGGGGTGGGCCGAAGTCCACGTAGAAGACCGCCTCGGTGGAGCAGTTGTTGGACTTGTGCTTCTCCTTCACGTCGCCGTCTTTGTTGCCTTCATCCTTGGGCCGGTCGGCGCAGGCCACGAAGTTGTAGGTGCGTCCGGGCAGGACTTTGCCCTCATTGGCCCATTCCAACAGATCGAACTTGATCCTTTCGCGTTTAGGCTTCTTTTTGATCCTGAGATTGTTCTTTTTGCTCTTTTCACGACCGACCCGTATCCATTCGGAATGGCGGTCTTCCTTTTTCCCCTTGGACAAGTAGAAAGGCACTTTGATCTTTTTGGCATCGCCTTCCCAGTCGGCATCACCGATGTTGTCTATCCAGGTGACGACATAGGCGGTTTCGTTGATTTTCCAGACGTATCTCTCTTTGCCGCCGCTTTTCTTTCTGCTCATGACGACTTTGTCGATGATGAAGTCGGGGAAGCCAGCGACAGGCGGATCATCAGGATCGGGATCTTTAGGGCCACCGCCATGAAACGGCTCATCAGGTGTCCAAGCAGTCGGCCAGCGCCAGCCAAGATATTTACCGTAAGGGGAGTCACCGGTCGGAATTCTATCTTCACGTACACTTTTTTTATAATGAGCATGAATCATCCGACCATTTCCTATGGACAAACCTACATGACCATAAGGAGTTTTTGACGTATCGAAAAAAACTAATGCACCGGCAGGAGGAGGAAAGCTACTTTCCTGAGCACCAAATTCACTTGTATACCATCCTCCAATCGCATTCATCCCCGCATTTTTTTTGCCATAGCAATTGGCTACAAAACGCATGCACCAATTAATCCAATTGTCTCCCTCTGGATCTCTGCAATCTGAGCCTGGACATCTATTGTCTTCATCTTGTGCCCATGAAATGGCATCAGCAACATTTTCGTAAGCGTAACTGCTTGCTGGAGCTGCACAAACAGCCGCAGCGATAGCAAGAGGAAAAATATTGAACCGTTTTTTCATAACAACTGCTCCTTTGGTAAATTTAATATGTTAGCTTGGCACAACTTTGCCTTTTCTTATCTGACCGTACATCCGCCCGCCTGAAGCAGCGGGCTATGTTCCCATCGTCCTTCTGGGCCGGAAAACCATCAGCCCGTACTTCCCTGATCCGGCAGAGCCACAGCGCACCAAACCCTGCTCCCCCGTCTTCCGAAAAGTCGGCCTCAAAAATATTCTCAACCATGCAGGAATCATGCTGTTTTATCCAGAATGTACAAAATATTGTATAATGCGGGAGGATGCCGGTATATTCATCTTGCTGTTAAGAAAAAGAATTCTTTTTTTCTCCAGTGAATACGGGTAATTTATATGCAGGCAAAAAGGAGAAACCGGATACTTTTTACCCGGTATTGCCAGCTGCTCTTCCGCAACCTGATCTGCACCGGCTGACGCGGGCACGGCGGCTCGCGGTCTTTGTTCGCAGCGTCCCTCCAGGACGTATTTTTTTTCGCCAAGGAGACCGTCGATATCCCGGAGATTTATCGCCGGGCCTTTTTCCTCAACACCTTAATACTACAATTCTTCCCATAAGCGCAGTCCGCTAATATTTTTGAAGTGCGCATCATAAGAAATCAGTTTTGCCCCGGTTTCAACGGCGTGAGCGGCAATCCATATATCATTCAGGGGAATCATCTTTCCTTTGCCGCGAAGCTGAGATTTTATTTCTCCGAATATTTCAGTTCTCTCCTGTTTTGAGAGAACTTGCTGCCGCCATGAAATCCGGCAAAGAGTTCGCCGATCATGACGGTGGAAAGATATATGATTTCCGATTCAACGAGATACTCAAAAACAAGCCGGTTTCCTGACATGAAGCTGCTGTATGCGTTTGTGTCGAGAAGTATCTTTGTCATTCCCGCTCATTCCTGCCAGTCAGACTCGTCCGTTCTATTCAACTCTTTGATCCTCTCTTCAAAATCTTCTTTTTCAGATTCTGTCCATTTACCGAACAAATCGGAAAACATTTCCCGTCGTGCCGCCTTCCGGTCGGAGAGCAGCGTTTTCTGCAGGATAAATTTTACAAAACGATTTCGGCTCAGGCCGGACTGTTTCGATCTTTCAGTCAGCTTTTTTTCAAGCTCGCTGTCTATGCCATGAATGGTCATTGATTTCATAGAAACCTCCTCTGTTCATTGTAGCGAAGCCCCCCGCCTGAAGCAACGGGCTATGTTCGCATCGTCCTTGCGGGACGTATTTTTTTGTCCCGCAAGGGGCACCCGATTCTTCCTGATCAAAATATTTCATAATATTTTCAGTACTGATAAAACAGAATGAAATTAATACGCTCCCTTGCCGCTGATCATGCAGCGGACGGTCTTGAGGATGATTTTCAGATCACCGAATAAAGAGTAATTCAGGACATACCAGTCATCCAACTCCACCCGCTCCCGGTAATTCGCCACATCATTCCGTGAGGTGACCTGCCACGGTCCGGTGATGCCCGGCTTCATGGAGACGTACCGACCCGCGCTCTGCTCACCGCCGCTTTTATAGTATTCCTGCAGCTCTCTGCCCACAACAGGTCGGGCTCCGACCACGCTCATTTCCCCTTTCAGCACATTAATAAACTGGGGAAATTCATCCAGGCTGGCACGGCGGAGAAAACGTCCCATCCGGGTAATTCTCGGATCATTCTTCAGCTTGAAGTTTTTATTCCACTCCTCGGCAAGGCAGGGGTTTTCCTCCAGCAGTTTGCTCAAGGTCTGATCGGCATTCTGAACCATTGTTCTGAATTTCAGGCACTCAAACTCCCGCCCGGTCGCCGTAATCCGCCGGTGCCGATAAAAAACCGGCCCTCTGCTGTCCAGTTTGATCAACACCATAATCAGCAGCAGCAGGGGACTGCTCAGCAGCAGGACAGACAGAGAGAACATAATATCAAAGGCCCGTTTCCAGTCTGAAGCCGGATTAAAATTCAGGACCAGCATGTCACCGACAGACTGAATCTCCGCATGATGAAGACCGAAAATATACAGGTCCGGAACAAGAAAAATTTGCGCCCCTAGGTCCCGGCATTCCCGCAGGAGCCAGAATATCTTGCGTTCCGCCCGCATGGGAAGGGCAATATAAACATAATCAATATCATGGACCATAAGATATTCCTGCACCGCATCAATAGAACCCAGCAGCGGTTTGTCGACCAGGGCCGGAATTTCAGTCTGCAGCTTGTCGTCAAAAAAACCAACTATTTCAATCCCGGCCCAGGGAATCTCCTCCAGATGTACAGCCATTTTGAGGCCGAGATCACCGGCTCCGACAATAACGGCATGACGGATATTTTTTCCCTGCAGCCGGTAATACCGGAGCAGCTTGCGGATAATAAGATGGGAAAAAAACAGAAGAAAGGGGGTGGAGACTGACCAGAGGATAAAAACAACCCGTGAGTAGGCCTCTGAAATTTTAAAGATGAAAAAGTAGAAAAGCAGTAAACCGACAACGGTTGCCCAGGCTTTCAGAATGACAAGAAATTCAAGATAGAGTTTCCAGCCGCGCCAGGAACGGTAAAGCTGAAAATGCTGAAAACTAAGAAAGGAGACAGCAAAGATGACCGCCTCCAGCCAGGTATAGTAGCGGCTCCAGGGAACGTTGTAGCAGCGGACAAGCAGCCAGAGAAAAGCACTGGCCAGAACACAGTCCAGGAGGTGCAGTAATTTATAAATAAGGGAACTGCGCTGGCGCAGATTCCAAGATAACGCAGGGGCCATATATTCTGCACCGTATCGACTTGATCGACTTGAGCTTGTTCAATTGTTGCGGTGAATGCGGTGAAAACTGGTTCCGACCGGTATATATTGGATGTTGTAATGGGTGTCGAGGTCATGTACACGTTCAGCCTGTCCAAAAGTATGTGAAGCCAATCCGGCAGCACTCTCCTTTCTCCCTTCTCAATCATAAATAATACAGGTATACCGCTCAAGCAGTTTTTCGGTTTCATCATCCAAATCCTCTGCAACCTCGTGAATTTGGTACTCCTGCTTACAGCTGCGGCATTTCAGCCGAACCCGGCGGCACTGCCGATGCACTTCCAGCTCACCGGCGCATTTTTTACAGCGCATGAAAAAATCTCCTCACTGGATTCAACCGATAAGCTGCGTTCTGGTAAAAATGGATTTCAGCGGATACCCGGCCTGGGCAAGCACGTCTGCCCCGCCTTCTTCCCGGTCAACCACCGTGACCACCAGCCCCACTTTGAATCCTTCGTTTTCCACCCGTTCAATCACCTTGATCAGGGTACCGCCGGTGGTAACCACGTCCTCAACCAGGGCAACAAAGCAGCCGGGCTGCAGGTTGTTTTTTCCTTCCAGAAAATTGCCGGTGCCGTGGCCTTTGGCCTCCTTGCGGACGATAAAGGCGGGAATCGGCTCACCCTCCAGATGGCTGACAACAGACACCGCCGTGACCAGGGGATCCGCACCGAGGGTCATGCCGCCGACTCCGGCTATGAGGTCTGATGCCTCTCTGATCAGCCTGAACAGCAGACGGCCGCAGAGGTAGCCCCCTTCGGCATCCAAGGTGGTCTGTTTGCCGTCAATATAAAAATCCGAGGTCTTGCCTGAGGTCAGGGTAAAGGTGCCCTTGCGGTATGATTTTTCCAGCAGCAGTTCCTTGAGCCGCCGGCGTTCATCTGCGGTGTTCATGTCCAGTGTGTCCTTTTCTTTGATATCAAATGTGTTCAGTTCTGTTCGGCAAGATACTGCGCCGCTTCAGCTGCCACGCTCTGAAAAATTGAGGGCAGCCGGTCCGCTGCCTGAGAAAGCGGCACCCATTCTCTGGTTCTGTCTGTTTCCCAAGTCTCTGCTTCCGAAACGACTGAGGCAAGAAAGAAGATAAAGCGGACTGTTTTCCCTTTTACGCATGATTCCACCGATGCAAGCTGTTCGCCCAGTTCAACACGGTACCCGGACTCTTCCTCGCATTCCCGTTGAGCCGCGATTTCCGCTGTTTCTCCCGGATCAATTCCCCCGACCGGAAAAACCCACGATCCTTTCACTTTGCGGGCCGAAACAAGGAGTACGAGCGGTTCACTGCCCTCCGGTTTATAGGCGACAACACCGGCTTTTTCTTTCACAGGGGTCGATGTATTCTGTTCAGCTGCTTTGCATTCTTCCTCTTTCATGACCTGCCTTTTACTTTCTGATCTTTCCTGTCTGCAGTTTCCGTCCGGTGCAGAAAAAAACAAAAAGCATAAAATAACGCCTTTGCCGATCTTATGCAAAGAATTTTCCTGTTGCGTCTGACAGCCCGTTTTTTCGGTATGCTTCAGCGCAGGGATATGCTATCTTTTTCCTTATATCTTATATCTGTTCGGCAGTCTGCAGATATGTGCCGTTTAACGTATAATTTTTTTTGGAGTGACCAATGTGCGGAATAGTCGGGTATATCGGAAACCGGAAAGTCATTCCGGTTGTGCTGGAGGGTCTGCGTCGTCTGGAGTACCGGGGATACGACTCAGCAGGTCTTGTCTATCATCATCAGGATAAACTGGTTAAATTCCGGGCTGCCGGCAAGCTGGTGAACCTGGAAAAGGCCGTGGACGAGTATATCGGCGCAGACGCCCATACCGGTCTCGGCCATACCCGCTGGGCCACCCACGGCGCTCCGACCGAGGACAATGCCCATCCGCATTCCGACTGCACCGGCGAACTGGTGGTGGTCCACAACGGGATTATTGAAAATTACGGCAGCCTGAAACAGGAGCTTGCCGATGAGGGGCATGTCTTTTCCTCGGAGACCGACACTGAAGTGCTGGCCCATCTGATTGAAAAATATCTTGAAGATGATCTGGTGGCCGCCGTGCGCACGGCCCTGATTCGGGTGGACGGCTCCTATGCTCTGGGCGTGATGTGGCTGAAAGACCCGGACAGGCTGGTGGCAGCCCGCAATCAGAGCCCTCTGGTCATGGGCGTGGACAAGGATGCCTGCTATCTGGCTTCGGATATTCCGGCCCTGCTGCCCTATACCAAGGAGGTTGTTTTTCTGGACGATCATGAGCTGGCTGTCCTAGAGAGGGGATCGTACCAGGTCATGGGCATTGAAGATGGTCAGACGATCGAGAAAGAAGTCAAGATCATTGACTGGAATGCGGCAATGGCGGAAAAGGCCGGGTACCGGCATTTCATGCTCAAGGAAATCTATGAGCAGCCCCAGGCCGTGCTCAATACGGTGAGCGGCAGGATTGTTCCGGATACCGGTCGAGTTGATCTGCCGGAAATCGGTCTTTCCGATGAAGAGCTGTGCAAAATTGAACGGATTGCCCTGGTGGCCTGCGGCACCTCCTGGCATGCAGCCCTAGTGGCCAAATACTGGATTGAAAAATGGGCCGGTATTCCGGTTGAGGTGGATATTGCTTCGGAATTCCGCTACCGCCGACTGCTGCTCAATGAGCGGGTCCTGACGATCTCCATTTCCCAGTCCGGTGAAACCGCCGATACCCTGGCCGGAATTCGGCTCGCGGCCTCACTGGGTTCCAGAGTGGTAACCATCTGCAACGTGGTCGGTTCCACTATGACCAGAGAGGCGGATGGGGTCATCTACACCCATGCCGGGCCGGAAATCGGCGTGGCTTCGACCAAGGCATTTACTAGCCAGCTTTCTGCCCTTTTTCTTTTCACCCTGTATCTTGCCCAAGTCCGGCAGACCGTTACGCAGGAGCAGCTCAGAGAGCTGGGAGCTGCCCTGATTGAAATCGCTGCGGTAATCGACAGCACCCTGCCGGTCATGCAGAAGCAGATTCGGGAGATGATCGAGCAGTATTATGATGCCAAGGATTTTCTCTTTGTCGGCCGGGGCCTGAATTTCCCTATTGCCCTGGAAGGCGCCCTGAAGCTCAAGGAGATTTCCTATATCCATGCGGAAGGTTATGCTGCCGGAGAACTGAAGCACGGCCCCATCGCCCTGATTGACAAGGACATGCCGATCATGGCCATTGTGCCGCAGGATGCAGTGTATCAGAAGAGCATTTCCAATGTGGAGGAGATCAAGGCCCGCCAGGGCAGACTGCTGCTTATCGGCACCGAGGGCGACACCCATCTTGCCCAACTGACCGATGACGTGCTCTATCTCCCCAAAGTGCATGAGGAGCTGAACCCGCTGCTCTACACCATCCCGGCCCAGCTCCTTGCCTATGAAATCGCCAACCGGCGCGGCTGCGATGTGGACCAGCCCAGGAATCTGGCTAAGAGTGTGACTGTGGAATAACGGACTGTAAATTTAAAAATAATCTGACGGCTCCGGGCTGTCAGATTAAAAACTTGAAGGATACATAACGGATGATCGACTTAGAACAGGAATTGATCAAGGCTAGAAATACGCTCTCGGCGGACCGACTGGATATGAGTTTTGGTGAGCTGATAAATATGTATGATGCAGGTGAATTGATTATTGATCCGGAATTTCAACGATATTTCAGATGGGGTATTTACCAGAGAACTCGTTTCATCGAATCTATATTATGTGGTATTCCCATACCTTCAATATTTATCGCTGAAGACGATGAAGGTAAATGGGAAATCGTCGATGGGTTGCAACGAGTCAGCACGGTGCTATCGTTTTTCGGCAAATTGATAGGGGAAGAGTCTTCCAAGGAAAACGGCTGGGCAATGTGCAAAGGCGATCTTGTAACTAATTTGGCAGGGAAAAAAATTGATGACCTGCCTTTAAAACTTCAGCTTAATATCAAACGTAGTGCAGTACGGGTTGAGGTTATAAAATGGGACTCCCGATATGATATGCGTTATGAGCTATTTAATCGGCTTAATACTGGAGGCTCGCCACTGACGGAGCAGGAGGTGCGAAACTGTATTTTTCGGGGAAGCGGAAATGAATTGGCAAATGAAGTTCGTGAGTTGTCGAATAACAAAGATCTGATTGCCTTGGTCAGACCAACTGAACGACAGAAATCTCAACTCTACTTGGACGAACTTGTCGTGAGATTTTATGCGCTGCTTTGGATTGAGGAGTCTGAAAAAAATTTTGGGCCAGAAAGAAATCTTGGCAGTCACCTCACTGAATATATGAGAAAAGCGTCGGCTGATCACAGCCTTTTTCAAGGGAATAAAGATCTCTTCCTTAGAACCCTGCAAGTTGTAAAAAAGATAAATATTGAAAATGTTTTTCACGGTAGGAATTACTCGTTCTCTCCGTCCAGATATGACGGTATTATGATGGGAATCGCATATCAAATAGATTCTTTTGAAAAAAATCCTGAAAAAGTTGCTGAAAAAATCCGGAAACTGCTTCAGGATAAAGATTTTTTATCTGCGACAGGGGCTTCTTCAAATTACCAAGCCCGTGTCAGAAAAAGAATAAAAAGGGCAAAAGAAATCTTTAAAAATGCCTGACTTTTCTGAGGCTCTTGCCGAAATTGTAGATCGCAGACAGGCAGATATTGGGCTGGCAAAAAGAGCAGTACTGCTCGCCAAAACCAAAGAGCAGAAAAAGTTGCTGCGCGGAGCATGCGTTCTGCTGATTTATGCAGCTTTAGAAGGTGGCGTTCGGGAATTAACCGGTCAACTTTTCGGGCATATTAATCGAAAATTGGAGAAGGTCTCCGATCTTTCTGAACCATTTCTCTGTTTGGCTATTGGAGGAGCCTGTTCACTCGAAAATCCTGTAACGAATTTCATACAACAGCAAAAAATTGTCAGTAAAATCCGCAATGCAGTGAACGGCACTGCACAGTTGCCGGGTAGCATAAACACAGAGTCAAATATCACCCCCAAGGTATTTGCAAAAATCTGCGCCTCTATCGGTGTTGAAAATTTTCTGACCAATGAAGATGAAAAAGACCTCAATCAGTTGTTACGTTTCAGGAATAATATTGCACATGGCGATCAGGAAATGCTCATGGATTCAAGAAGAATAGATCAGTTCAGCAGGATTAGTCAGCTCATCCTCACAAGACTTGCTGAGGATGTGCATGAGTGCTATTTAAACAATAACTGGTTGACAAAACAATAAAAAACGAAAGATTCGCCAACCGCCGCAGCTATGAACACCATACCTTTTACCTACGAAATTATCAGAAGTCCGCGCAGAAAGACCGCCTGTATATCGGTCGGTCCGAACTGCTCTGTCCGGGTGCTGGTGCCCTCTTTTCTGCAGGAGGAGCAGATAGAGGAACTGGTGCAGCGGAAAAGCAGTTGGATCAAGGGAAAGATAGCCCATTTTCAGAAGATACGGCAGAATAGCCGAGCAAAGCAGTATGTCTCCGGTGCATGCTTCCCCTATCTGGGCCGCAATTACCGGCTCAAAGTTGTGCAGGGTGTGCAGGACAACGGGCAGGATGATCCGGCGGGGCAGCGGGTCAAGCTGATCAACGGCAGATTCTACGTGACGCTGCCCTCCGGTCTTGTACAGGAGCAGCGTGAGTACCTGATCAGGGAGCAGCTTGTATCCTGGTTCAGAGAACATGCGGTTGTGCGCCTGCAGGAAATAACAGCACGCTACGCGCAACAGATGACTGTAGTTCCTGCTTCTGTCGGGATCAAAAGCTACCGGTCACGCTGGGGCAGCTGCCATGCGGACGGTCGTATCTATTACAACTGGCGGATCATTGCAGCCCCGCGTTCTGTAGTGGATTACGTGGTAGTGCATGAACTCTGCCATCTGGTACATCCGGATCACTCACCACGCTTCTGGCGGTTTCTTGCTACGGTGCTGCCGGATTATGCGGTGCAGAAAGAATGGCTCAGGATCAATGGTGGAGGATTGGGGGTATAACCGCTTCTCCGCATCATGTATGTTTGACTGATGATTTGACTGCTTGTTTATGAACAGAAAAAATACGACACGACGTGGCGCAACGAACAGGCAGATGAACAGCTACGGGATTACGCCGGAGGATTTTGCCGAATATGCACGCCAACTCGCGGTCACAGGTGCGGTTCTGAACACTTTCTTCAGGATACTGGAGGAGCAGCATGTTCCCCGATGCGATATAGACAGCACGCTTCGGGAAATTGGAATACAGTACAGGGATCTGCTCCAGCGGCTGAATACGGTGCAGTCCGAAAATCCGGAAGCAGTCAGGCTTAGGAAGGAAGCGCGGCAGGCTGTTGAAAACGACGACTTTATCCGGGCCGAAGCTCTGTTTAACCGGGCCCACGCCTGTGAGCTGCAGTCCATTGAAGATCTCGAACAGGCAACCGAAGCGCAGCGTATTGCGGCGGCAGCAGGCAGCGCTGAAAATGCCAAGCTGCAGGAAGTCCAATTGCGGTATGCCAAGGCTGCCGGGTACTGGAAAAAAGCGGCTGAACTGCTGCCCCCGGACAGCGGACAGGAACGGGCGTTGTATCTGCGCTGGGCAGGCTATGACCTGCACCGGATCTCCCGTTACAGCGAGGCGCTGAACATGTATATCAGGAGTCTGAAGATATATCGGGAAATCGGCGACCCGGCAGGGGAAGGCATTGTCCTGAACCACATCAGTGAGATTCATCGGACTTGGGGTGATGACGAAGCTGCCCTGAGATGTCTTGAGCAGAGCCTGAATATACGCCGGAAGATTCATGACAGATCCGGCGAGCTTGCAACGCTACACCGCATCAGCGGGATGTACAGGACACGGGGCGAGTTTGCCGCTGCCCTGGAGTGTCTGGAACAGGGCCTTGCAGTTACACGTAAGATCGGCGACAGACGCGGTGAATTTTCAGTGCTGAACAGTATCAGCGAAATCTATGAAGCACAGGGCGATAACACAGCTGCCATGCAGCATCTTGAGCAGAGCCTGACAATCATCCGCAAGATCGGCGACAGGAGTGCGGAGGCGGCAACGCTCAATAGTCTCAGCAGGATTTTTTATGCACGGGGGTACGACTCGACTGCTCTGCAGCATCTTGAGCAGAGTCTGAATATATGCCGGGAGATCGGGGACCGGTATGTCGAAGGCATAACGCTGAATAACATCAGCCAGATTTACGATGCCCACGGCAACTACCCCGCCGCCCTGGAGTACCTTGAGCAGAGTCTGAATATACGCCGGGAGATCGGAGATCGGGCAGGAGAGGGAACAACACTGAATAATATCAGCGAGATTCACCGGGCACAGGGTGACCATGATGCAGCGTTGATATACCTTGAGCAGAGCCTGACCATACGCCGGGAGATCGGAGACAAGGCTGGGGAGGCGGTCACCTGCTGGAACATCGGCCGCATTCACGAAGAGCGGGGCGAGCTGCGCAGGGCAGAGCAGCACTTTACCCGCGTCGTGCAGATTGACGAGGAGATCGGGCATCCTGATCTGGAGGAAGACCGCCGGGTTCTGGAGGAGGTGCGGGCAGCCCTGCAGGGACGGTAGGAGTGATTCGTAAGCTGCTTTCGCATTACTTATCCCCTTTGGTCAATGTATACCAAGCAATACCTTGATATTTCCAGTTTGAACCATCGCTTGTCATGTCATTTTTTTCGGTTTCCGAAGCTGTATAAAAATAAGATCGGGAGTTGTCATTCCAAAAAAAGTATACAGGAACCGTGTCCGGCTGTTGTGTTTTATACACATACCAGGAAATACCTGCATATTTCCAGTCAGGATGATCATTCAGTATTTTTTTCTTTGAAATTGTGTAGAAATGAGATTGGTAGCTCGTCCAGAAACGATGAACAGGGCGCGTGCCACGTTTCTGACCAGGATACGCATAGTATGCAATACCTTCGTATTTCCAGATCAGATCGTTATGCAGCAGATTATTTTTCTCCGTTTCCCGAATGGTATATAAAGGCGATCCATCATTTTTCCTCCGGAAATGGTATACCGGCTTCAGTAAAGGGAGTATCTCATTTAAATCGAACGATTTAAATATCTTTTCATCCTTGGGCATATTGTCGGGAAGTTGAATAGGGATAACCTGAAATCCGCCAACTTGATGGTGAAAATTCGGTTGTCTCCATCTTCTCTGATAGACGTATTCTCCTAAAACCGCTCTGGCTATATATGCCATATCTCCCCGCATATAGTACATGCATTTCCCGCTCCTGCACTGCGCTTTAGCGGATTCAAGCAGCCCCTCCAGTCTTTTTACGGTTGCATCTGTATACTGCATGGTTATTTTTTCCTTAAAAAATACGGAATTCACGAGTGATTTCGTGTTCAGATACAGCGTGTTCCACATCAGGAATCTGGAAAGTACAATCAGAATCAACAGGCCAGCAGCACCCGTTATAAAAGTAAACCTGCCATCATCTTTTTTTAGAATTTTTTGACAGAACAAATAGCAGAAGATCGGATAAAAAATGAAAAACGGACACGCAAGAACAATTCTCCACGTACGGCTTGCCTGCATGATCATTCCAAACAACGCCCTAATGTACGGAGTGACTGGAATAAAAAAGAATAAAACTGATATGATTAACAAAGTAAAAAAAACTTTTTTATTGATAACATATGATCCTTTTTTTAAGATGCCGTATTTAATACCGATTAATAACCCTAATATTATAGAGATAACAGTCAACTCTGAATTACTTGATAAGATTTTTGTCTTTTCTATTATATTAATATGATTATCCATTATGATAAATTCCTTTAATAAGGAATCAGTCTTAAAATGTCTTGTAAACTTTTGCCATATATCTACTCCGTAGATAATCAGAAGAGTGAACGCGATGATAGACGGAATCAGTATAAGGAATTTTTTTTTGAATATTTCGATTGTAATATCAAAATTCAAGATAGAAACAAAGCAAACAAAAAGAATAAAATAGAATGTCTCTGACGGATGAGTTTTTACTGTGAAAAATGTTACTATCAATATCAACACAATAGAATAATTTTTTTTTGCTCTGCTCATTTTTCCGTAAAATATTTTCAGTGTTAAAGCAGAAATAAACAGATACAGCGGCAGTGTTATTTGATATCCTACAGAGTACCACATAAGCCATGCCTGTTGAACATTCACTGAATAAGTTCCTGAGCCTGCAAACCAGGAAACAACTCCCAGAAAGGCCAGATAGTCCAAAGGAAAATCTTTAATTTTCGGCAGAATTAAACGAAGAAAAATTTTTGACGAGAAAAAAACAAGGATCAATGAGAGAATTGTCTGAGCAACATGAATAATTTTTGCCCAAGCCAGCGTATCGTTTATATGGAGCAGCTTAAAGATAACATACCATACATAATGCCAGGTCGTCAGAATTCCGACGTGTTGACCGGGCCAGAAAAGAAAGATCTTTCCTTCATCATACAATCCCCTCAATAGCATTAAATGGCACCATATGTCAAAAGGAATTTTCAGAAAAGGATGTGAGAAAAAAACAAGAGTCAGAGTTGTAAAAAAAAGGAAGTATCTGCCGTTTTTCTCGCTGAAAATTTTTTTTAGCATCAGCCCTGTCCCTATATTGATCTCAAAGGAGAATATATTTTAGAATCGTAATTCATTTAACCGCTTGTCGTATCATTCTTGCTGAATGGGTTATAATATATTCTGCTGCTTTGTACAAGAGCTGCATACGCCGGGAGATCGGGGGCAGAGCAGCACTTCACCCGTGTCGTGCAGATTGACGCGGAGATCCGGCCGCCCTTGATCTGGAGGAGGCTTGTCCGATAATTCGGGCTTGTCCGGCTTCTTAGCTCCTATCCTGAACTTCAGGATACACCGGAGTGGTCATTCCGCAGGCACTTCGGTGCTGTTCATCAGTTCTCGATATTTTTTCCTTTTCTTGTCCAAGGTACCGTGTTACTTTGCAGCAAAAATCGTCATGATTTCCCGGCCCAGGAGTTCAGCAGGTCAGTCCGGTTGATCTCCCGACAATATTTCAGCGTGTTTTTCTGTCAGAATTCTTTATATGCAACCCAAGGAGTGACGTATGATAATTGCGGTCATGAAGGAAAATCATCCACGGGAAAAACGGGTGCCCCTGATTCCGGCAACAGCCGCCAAGCTGGTCAAACTGGGAGCTGAGGTGGTTGTCGAAGCCGACCTCGGCCTGAGCTGCCGGTTTGAGGATGCCGAGTATCAGAAGGCCGGGGCCACGGTGGGCGCTTCCCGTGAAGATATGCTCAGAACGGCTGATATTGTGCTGCGTCTGCGCAAGCCGCCTGCAAATGAGATCAGCATGCTGAAAAGAGGCTGTCTCCATGTCAGCTATCTTGATCCGTTCAATGAGGTCGAATTGGTGGAGAAACTCAAGGAAGCCGGAATTTCGGCAGTCAGCCTGGAGATGATTCCCCGCACCACGATCGCCCAGAAGATGGACGTGCTTTCCTCCCAGGCCAATCTGGGCGGCTATGCAGCCGTCACCCTTGCTGCTGAGCAGCTCGACAAGATCTTCCCCATGATGACAACTCCGGCCGGGACCATTAAACCGGCACGGGTGTTTATTATCGGGGTCGGCGTGGCCGGGCTGCAGGCCATTGCCACGGCCAAACGCTTGGGAGCGGTGGTTGAGGCCTTTGACACCCGCCCTGTGGTGGAGGAACAGGTAAAATCCCTGGGCGCCAAATTCGTCAAAGTCGATCTCGGTGAGACCGGGCAGACCAAGGACGGCTATGCCAAGGCCTTGACCCCGGAGCAGCTGGACCTGCAGAAGGAGGGCATGGCCAAGGCCTGTGCACGAGCGGATGTTGTCATCACTACGGCTCAGCTCTTCGGCCGTCCGGCACCACGCATTATTGACCGCGAGATGCTGGCCGGGATGCAGCCGGGCTCTGTGATCATTGATATGGCAGTGGAAACCGGCGGCAATGTGGAAGGCTCTGAAGTTGACACCATTGTTGAGGTGGACGGGGTCAAAATTTTAGGAATCGCCAATCTGCCCGGCCGGGTAGCCGTCACTGCCAGTCAGATGTACTCGGCCAATTTAGGCAATTTTGTTGACCACTTCTGGGACAAGGAAACGAAAAACATGACAGTCAACAAAGAGGATGAAATCATGCAGGGCGCGCTGATCACCCATGCCGGGGAGATCGTCAGCCAGATGTATAAGAACATCATGAACAAGCGAGGTGAATAATGGAACCGGTATATCTGACTTTTGTTTTTATCCTGGCAATTTTTTTGGGTTTTGAACTTATTTCCAAGGTACCTTCCACTCTGCATACGCCGCTCATGTCTGGGTCCAATGCGATTTCCGGCATTACCCTGATCGGCGCCATTGCTTCCCTGCGTATGGACCACGACGGCTTTTCCATCCTGCTCGGCACGCTGGCTGTGATTTTTGCTACCATCAATGTGGTGGGCGGCTACATGGTCACCAACAGAATGCTGGAAATGTTCAAGAAAAAAACAAAGAAAACACCGAAAAATGAAGGAGGTGGCAAGTGAACCCTCTTTTTATCAATTTTGCCTATGTCATTTCAGCAGCCCTGTTCATTCTCGGCCTGAAAATGCTCAGTTCTCCGGCAACGGCGCGGCGCGGTAATCTGCTTTCCTCCCTGGGTATGCTGATCGCCATTATCATCACCCTGATGAACGCCGGACTGGATTATAAATGGATTCTGCTCGGCATCGTCATCGGCACCGGTATCGGAGCAGTTGCCGCACTCCGGGTGCAGATGACCGCCATGCCGGAAATGGTTGCCCTGTTCAACGGCTTCGGCGGTATCTCCAGCCTGCTGCTTGCCTGGGCTGAATACCACCAGAACATGCACCTGTCTGTGTTTATTGCTCTTGTGGCCTTTTTATCCGCCTTTATCGGTGGGGTGACCTTTACCGGTTCCATGGTCGCCTTCGGCAAACTCTCCGGCAAGATCAGCCAGAAAGCAGTGGTGTTCAAAGGACAGCATATTATCAACGGGGCAATCCTGGCAGCCGCCCTGATCGGAGCTGTGATTTTCTGCGCAACGCCGGGCAGTATCTTCGGCTACGGCATTTTTGTCCTGATCCTGCTGGTGGCCCTGTGCTTTGGCATAACCTCCACCATTCCTATCGGCGGGGCTGATATGCCGGTGGTCATTTCCCTGCTGAACAGCTATTCCGGATTGGCCGCCTGTGCTGCCGGTTTTGTCATCTCCAATAATATCCTGATCGTTGCCGGTGCGCTGGTCGGTGCTTCCGGAATCATCCTAACCAATATTATGTGCAAAGCCATGAACCGGTCGCTGGCCAATGTCCTGTTTTCCGGCTTCGGCAGCACCACGGCTGCGGCAGGCGGGGACGGGCCGCAAGGTGAAATCCGTCCGGCCTCAGCAGAGGATGTGTACTATATTCTGGAATCAGCTGATTCTGTAGTCTTTGTACCTGGTTACGGGCTGGCTGTAGCCCAGGCCCAGCATGTGGTCCGGGAGCTCGGAGAAATTCTGGAGGCAAACGACACCGAGGTGTCCTATGCCATCCATCCGGTTGCCGGACGGATGCCCGGGCACATGAACGTCCTGCTGGCTGAAGCCAATGTGCCGTATGATCAGCTGGTTGAGATGGATGATATTAACCCCCGCATGGACAGCGTGGATGTCTGCGTGGTGATCGGGGCCAATGACGTGGTCAATCCGGCAGCCCTTGATGACGAATCCAGCCCGATCTACGGCATGCCCATCATCGAGACCCACCGGGCCGGGACGGTTATTGTTCTGAAGCGTTCCATGAATCCCGGTTTTGCCGGTATTCAGAACGCGCTGTTTTTTGCCGAAAATGCCCGCATGTATTTCGGCGATGCCAAGGAGTCAATTCAGGCGCTGGTTGCTGAATTTAAAAACAGCTGACAGAAGTCAGAGTCACAGTCTTTTATAAACCGAGGGGCCGCAGGATCAAACTGCGGCCTTTTCCTGTACTAAACCTGTTCCTTAATAATGCGAATTAGGGGTTAAAATCTATGACGCAAAATCAAAAGGATAAAACTGCCAGATTCTGCAAAATCGGAACGGATTTTCTGTAACTATCTGTTTTTTTACTGAGACCGGATAATCCAACTCCTAATTCGCATTACTAAAAGTCTTGGACTGAAGTCCATAGTTTTAACTGGCGATTAGGACAATAAAGAACAAACAACAGCTTGTCCCGCATGGAGGGCAATGCTCCTTTTCTGCCGCCTCCGGGACGGTGCTTTCGGGTTCCAGAGGAAAATCCCTCCTGATATGCACGCTGCCGCAGCGTTTTGAAGGTTGAAGTGAACTGAAGTGAACGCTTCAAGCAGAATATCGAACTGTTTCTGTGTCACGCCAGTCAATGAACGAAGATGACGGTCATCACGTTGCTCCATTTTTTTCGTGAAGTTTACCCGATTTTTAAAAAGGAACAAGTCTATTCCAATTTATTTCTCTGGAATCCCCTGTCAATATGGGGTATAGTTATTTTCGTGAATTCCTAATTGCATGTCATTTGCAAGACGACCGGCCTGAAAATACAAAGGAGGGAAACGCTATGGCTCTTCTGACTAAAAGAAAATACTCTTTTGTCTCCAAAGCAGCAGCCCCGGACAGTTTTGCCGTGGTCAGTTTCACCGGCTTTGAGGCGTTCTCCACCCCCTACCGGTTCGAGATCGTCCTGATCTCAGAGACAAAGGATATTGATCCCCTCCAGGTGCTCCAGAACACCGCTGTCTTCACCATCCACCGGGACGGTGAGGAGGATGTAAGCTTCCACGGCATCCTCATGCAGTTCGAGGAAACCCAGGAGTTCAACGGTTATCTCTTCTTTAAAGCCGTGCTTATGCCCAAGCTGCAGTGGCTTTCCCTGACCGGCCATAACCAGGTCTTCCTTGATCAGCCCGTTCCGGATATTCTGGAGGCCGTGCTCAAGGAATGCGGTCTGGTCAGCGGCATCGACTTCGAGTTCAAGCTGCAGAACGACTACCAGCCCTTGGAGTACGTCTGCCAGTACGGTGAGACCCATCTGAATTTTGTTTCCCGATGGGCGGAACGGGAAGGTATCTACTACTTTTTTGAGCAGACTGAGCAGGGCGAAAAGGCTATTTTCACGGACACCAAAATCTCCCATACCGACCTGCCCCAGGGGAAGGATCTGATCTATAATCCCCAGTCCGGTCTGGATTCCCTGCATACCAAGGAGGTGGTCAAAGAATTTCTCTGCAGGCACAACCTGCTGCCCCAGCAGGTCTTTCTTAAGGATTACAATTACCGCAAACCCTCCCTAGCAATAGAGGGAAAAGCTGAAGTTGATCCGGATGGCAGAGGCGAAACTTATATCTACGGTGAGCATTTTCCGACTCCAGAAGAGGGTAACCGGCTGGCCGGGATACGGGCGGAAGAACTTCTCTGCAGGAAGTCCGTCTATTACGGCAACAGCTCTGTTCCCTTTATGACACCCGGCTTTACCTTTGATCTGCAGGAACATTATACCAAGGCGTACAATAAAAAATATCTGCTCTCCGAGGTCAGCCACGAGGGCCACCAGACCGGGTATCTGATCTCCGGCCTGTCAGCGGCAACGGCCCCTGTGGACGAGCCGATGTTCTATGCCAACAGCTTTACCGGCATTCCGGCGGGTGTCCAGTTCCGGCCGGAGCGGACCGCAGTGAAGCCGAAAATATCCGGCACGTTCAATGCCAAGGTGGACGCGGCCTCCAGTGGTCAATATGCCGAGCTGGACGATGAGGGACGCTATAAGGTTCTCCTTCCCCTTGACCGCAGCGGCCGGGGCAGCGGCAAGGCATCGGCCTGGTGCCGGATGATGCAGCCCTATGCCGGGGCAGATTACGGCATGCATTTCCCCCTGCACAAAAATACCGAAGTGCTGCTCACCTTTATTGAGGGCGATCCGGACCGGCCCATCATCTCCGGATCGGTGCCGAACCCGGAGACAGGAAGTCCGGTGAAAGGGAGAAATCAGACCCAGAGCGTGATCAAATCGGGCGGCGGCAATCAGCTGCATATGGAGGATCAGGAAGGGGCGGAGGACTTTTCACTGTATGCCAAGAAGGATATGACTACAACTGTAGAAAATGATCGTTCCGCAACAGTGAAAAGCGGCAATGACTCCTTGGCAGTACAGGCCGGGACGCAGTCGGTGACCGTGAAAGGAAACACCAGCCTCACTGTGGAGGCCGGAGACAGGATTGTGAATGTAACCGGCAATTACAAGCTCGACACCACCAGTACAGTGAGTATCCAGGCCCCTTCTGAAATTTCTCTGACCTGCGGCGGCAGTTCCATCACTATGGTGCCGGGAAAAATCACACTCAGTGCAGGCGGCGGAGCTGCGATCGTACTTGATGCCAATGCGTTGACAACAAGCGCCGGAGGATCCAGTGTGCTGCTTGACGGCGGTGTGAAGGCCGCAGCCAACGGCGGCGGTACGGTCACACTTACCAGCGATGTAAACGCTGAAGCCAGCGGCGGCGGTAAAGTCGAACTCACCGGAGATGTGAAAGCAGAAGCCAACGGCGGCGGCAAAATCGAACTCACCGGGGATGTGAACGCCGAAGCCAGCGGTGGTGGAAAAGTCAAGCTGGATGCAAATGCAACCATGTCCGGCGCGAAAGCCACTGTCAAGGGAACCGCCTCGGCTGAACTGGATGCATCAGGCAATGTAAAAGCTGATCCTTCTGGAGTGACCATTACAGGTGCAATGGTCAAAGTCAACTGAGGTAGATCATGGCATTCAATGAACCTATCGTTCGGAGACTACAGCTTTTATCCTACGAGTATATGCAATTCTCCAAGGATAAAGAGGCGCGGATTCTCTGCTGGCGTTTCCAGCCTGACGAGGTACGTATGGCTGAAGCCTTTCTGGCAATGGAGGAGGACGAACAGGCTGGCCAGACAGGAGATCTCTTTCTCCAGCTCCAGGCAGCGTTTAACAATTCTTCCGCTTATGGCTATTCCCTGCGCCAGGAGCTGATCGACTGGTATGGAGCGGAAAAGGAGAATTTGGCCGAGCTTGGTCTGGACACGGATTGGCTTCCTCCCCAGGTCGGCAGCTCAGTCCAGGACATCACCGTGCTGCTCGACACCCTTTCCTCCTTTCTCCAGCATTACGCGATCCAAAGTCGTCTGGTGCTGGTGTTGCGTCCCAAGCTGATTGAGCAGGTAGAAGCCTATCAACGCTGGCTCTGCAGTTTTTCCCTTGAAGCACCGGAACAGATACGGATACTCCTGTTTGATAACGCCCTCACGCCCGGCTTCAGCACACTTTCCTCAAAAAAAAAGCAACGGATCTGGATACAGGAGCCTGAGCTTGATATGGCTTCCGCCCTGGAGGAACTCAGTGTTGCCGGAGGGAACCTTGATCAGCCTGGCGGTCAGTATCGACACCTCTTTGTCAAGCTCACCAATGCACTTAAGGAGCAGGATGTGAAAACCGCCCTGACACTCGGCGACCGAGCCGTAAAACTTGCTGCTGCTCAGTCCTGGTTTTACCTTGCCGTGCCTGTTCACATGGCACTTGCAGGCGGGCTGAGCAATGCAGGCCAGCATAACGACGCAGTGGCACGATATCAGGCTGCTGAGGCTGCTGCCATTCAAGGAGAAACTGAGGGCTTGGAAGAAGCACGGACCTCATGTCCTCAGCTACGCCTCCAAGCCCGGATGGGATGCGGCTCTGCATTCATCGCTGCCAATGAGTGGGAACATGCTGCGCAGCAATTCACAGAAACCGCTCCGCTGGCCGCGAAGCTGGGGGATGCGCGGGTCGAGCTGGATTGTCACCGCCTTGCGTCCTTCTGTTATGAACAGCTCGGTGAGCAGGACAAAGCATTTCAGGCCGGATCACTCGGCCTGAAAACGGCGCGGAAAATGGATCAGGAGACCCTGGAAACAAGTACCTTTGCCTATCTGGGCGAGGCCATAATGCGCCTTTGTCAGAACGGGACGTATCGCGACTTGGCATCGCATACCGAGCAAAAAATCATCGAGATCGCAGGCACCCGTGATTGGCGTCCGAAGCAGGTGCAGGAGGTGGGTGGATGACGATAGCGGCCAAGCATTTTGATCCCATTTTGGGACTTGATACACACATTATCATGATTCCCACCCCAGCCGGGCCGGTGCCAACACCTATTCCGCATCCCTATGTGGGAATCGTCATGGATCCCTGTGATTATGCTCCGATAATCGGGGGGACGGTCAAGATTAACGGCCTGATGCGGGCCCAGGCCGGATCGGGTGGCAAGGCATGTCCGGCCCATATCCCTATGGGCGGGCCGTTCGGGCCACCGCCACCGACCAATGAAAGTGAAGTCTTTATGGGCAGCTCCACCGTGGCCTTTGACGGCGATGCTCAGAGTTTTCTTGGATTACCGGTGATCAGCTGCCAAGCTGTCGGTGTGCCGCCCCCGCCTAGGGCTAAAGGCCAACCTCCCAAATGCATGGTCTTGCCCGCCTGTACTGTATTGTCTGTTCCTGCCGGGCCCAGCGTACTCATCGGCGGTCCTCCGACGATTTCATTGATGGCGCTAGGAATGCGCGGTGCATTCGCAGCTCTGGGAAAACTGGGCGGCATGATCCGCCGGGCCCAGAGAGGCGCAAGCCGATTCGGGAGAGCTATGCGAAATATTTCCGAAGCCCTGCACAGCAGAGCCAGAAGGCTCATGGATGCTCTCGGCGTGCCGCCCAGTATGCAGAATAGAGTGCATAATGCGATCTGTTCTGTAACTGGCCATCCTGTTGATATTGCTACCGGCAAGGTCTTTACCAGGACGACCGATTTTGAACTGCCCGGCCCGATCCCCTTGACCTGGGAACGAGTTTGGTTCAGCACCTCGGTCTATCAGGGACCATTGGGGCATGGCTGGCACCATAAGTACGACCTCGGCCTCATTGTGGACAACAAGGAAAAAGTTGCAGCCCTGCGTATGGAAGACGGACGGCCTATTGCCTTTCCCATCTTAGAGATTGGTGAAGAGTGTTTTGAGCGGTCGGAGAAGCTGACCCTGTTCAGGGACGAACAGGGATATGCGGTCCGCAATGGAGAAAATCTGATCTATCGCTTTCAGACATCAGGGGATGAAACAGCAGAACGGAAATTGATCTCCATAAAGGATCTTGCTGGAAACAGCATTCAGTTCAGCTATGATCGTCATCAGCATCTGGAAAAAATTATCGACAGCGGCGGGCGCATCCTGCAGGTTGCAACCGATCAGCAGGGCCGGATTACTACGATCTCCGTGCCCCACCCGGATGATGCCTACAAACAACTATTCGTGGTCAGATATACCTATGATGATGCAGGTAATCTTCGTGCCGCCACTGACGCACTTGCTCAGCCAATGCAATATAGGTATGACAGGCATCTGTTGACCCAGGAAACCGACCGGAATGGATTGAGTTTTTACTTCACCTATGAAGGCAGTGATCATACGGCAAAATGTATCCGCACCTGGGGTGACAAGGGCATTTATGATCATAAACTGACCTACCTGGATGATGAATGCCTGACCATTGTTGAAAATTCTCTGGGGCATCAAACCTGTCATCACTGGAACAATAACGGCCTTGTAACAAAGGCTGTTGATGCTCGTGGCGGGGTGACGCTTACTGAATTCAACGAATTCAACGAGAAAACATCCGAGACTGATCCGCTCGGCAATACCACCTTATATCTCTACGACGAGTTCGGTAATCAGACGGAAATCATCGGGCCGGACGGGGCCACCTTAAAAGTCAAGTACGATACGCTGAACAACCCTGTTGAGGCTGTTGATGCCATCGGTGGGGTCTGGCAGTGGGAGTATGAAGAAGACACCGGGCGGCTGCTGAAAAGAACCAATCCGCTGGGTGAAACCACTGCCTACCAGTACAGTGGCAGGTGGTTGTCAGGCATTACAGATCCCATGGGAGGCCGTACCAGCCTGAACTTTGATCATCAGGGTAATCTGACCGGCATCAGGACAGCGGACGGAGCGGAAAGCCGCTGGAACTATGATCCACTGGGCCGCGCTCTTGCAGCAGTTGATCCCAAAGGGAACAGTCAGTCCCGGCAATACGACCTGCTGGGCCGGGTTGTGGAGGTGCAGGAGCCGGACGGGAATCTACGCCAGCTTGGGTACGATCCAGAAGGCAATGTCGTGCATGTGAAAGATAAACAGCATGATGTCCAGTTTGCCTACTCTGGCATGGGCCGGATGACAGCCCGGACCGAAGCCGGAACCACGGTTCGCTTCAGCTATGATACCGAAGAACAGTTGGTCGGTATTCGCAACGAACACGGATACGTGTACCGCTTTGAGCTGGATGAAAACGGCGAAGTGGCCGTGGAGAACGGTTTTGACGAGGTCCGCCGGGTCTACAGCCGCGATGCGGCTGGCCAGGTAACGGAAGTCCAACGTGCATCCGGGCTGGTCACCTCCTACAGTTACGACGAGGCCGGACGGGTGACAGAGGTTGAGCACAGTGACGGTGCAGCGGAGAGCTATCGTTACCGGCAGGACGGTGAGCTTGTGGAAGCCACCAACGATGCGGCCACGGTCCGCTTTGAGCGGGATGCTCTGGGCCGGGTGCTCAAGGAACAACAGGGCTCGGGGGACTGGGTCGCTTCGGAATACAATCCTCTGGGCCTGCGTACCCGGATGACCTCATCCCTCGGTGCCATCCAGGAGATTGAACGAAATATCATGGGCGATGTCACCCGGCTCAGCCATGCCTCTGCTCAACCGGAGGAGGGAGAGACCGGCCGAATCGACTGGGAAGCCCATTTCAAACGCGACCTCATGGGCCTGGAGTTGGAACGCTCCTTGCCCGGCGGCATCCGCAGCACATGGGAGCGCGATAAGCTGGGTCGCCCGATTCAGCACCGGCTTCTGGACGGCGATCAAGCCCTGCGTGATGTCCGCTATGACTGGGATGTCAATGACCGGCTGCGCCGGGTGATTGATGCCCAGAAAGGCATCACCAAATACGAGCACGATGCCTTTGGCAACCTGGCCTCGGCCCAATACGGCGACGGCGTGGTGGAGCTGCGCATGCCCGATGCGGTGGGCAACCTGTTCCGTGCCAAAGATCAAAACGACCGCCGCTACGGTCCTGCTGGCCAGCTCCTGGAAACGCACTCTCCTGAAGGCACGACCATCTACAAATATGATCCTGAAGGCAATCTGATTGAAAAACAGCAGCCGGACGGTCGCAAATGGCTCTATGTCTGGAATGCGGCTGGGATGCTGGACCATGTGGTTCGCCCGGATCAGCAGGTGGTCCGCTTTGCCTATGATGCTCTGGGACGGCGGGTGAGTAAGGAGTTTCAAGGCAGGATCACCCATTGGGTCTGGGACGGCAACAACCCGCTCCATGAATGGGTGGAAACAGCACCCGTTGCGGAAGGCGGCAGGCAGGATGCCGTGCCAACTCAGGACGAACCGATTCCACAGCAGCAGGAGTTCTACATCGGCCATCCACCAACCGGCCCGCCTGCTGCCGATGATGCGCCGCCGCAACAGGGTGCTAATGCAACAGACGACGGTCTGATCACCTGGCTGTTTGAGCCGGAAAGCTTTGCTCCGGTTGGCAAAGTTCAGGGTGATAAGGTATATTCCATTGTTACAGATTACCTAGGCACGCCGGTGGCTATGGTGGATCAGGACGGCAAGAAAGTCTGGTCTGCGGATATCGGTGTGTTCGGTAAGCTGCGTAATGTGGAAGGGCAGCAAATGGCCTGCCCGTTCCGCTGGCCTGGGCAGTATGAGGATGCTGAGACCGGGTTGTATTATAACCGGTTTAGGTATTATGATCCCGAAGGAGGACAGTATGTAAGTCAGGATATGATGGGAATGTTTGCTGGCCTTACACTCTATCATTATGTGTCAGATCCTAATATCTTAATTGATATGTATGGGTTGGCACCTTTTAAGCCGAAACCTGTTACAGAGGGGAGTGTATTTAGAGGTGTAACCGAAGGCCAACCCCCTTATTCTCCTAGTGCTAATGATTTGGCGAATGCTAATACACACCCCGGAATATCTTCAAAGCCAAAAATGAATTCACAGGCTAAGAAATTTTTTGATCGAATAGGAGCCGAAGTGAGCGAGATTGATGTAGGTAAGCTTGAAAATTTTGATGTTATTCAAGATGGTAAAGCGCATGCGAGTATAATGCCTTCGGCAGATTATCTTAAACGAAATAATATGACGATGAAAGAGGCTTTGGAAGACTGGGCGAAAGGTGGATCTGATCATAAACTAAGCAAAGAGCTAAAATCCGCTGTGAAATGTGGGAACTAATATGAATATAAATGTGTTCCTAGTCAATCAAACACTGGTGGAGCTCAATACCTATCTCCGCAAGTTCATTTTTGAAACGTTAAATAAGATTCTCGATAGATTATCTAAAAACCGAAAGATAGATAAATTGGTCGAGTTTAATGTAAGCCTTGGGGAAAAGGAACTTCGTGTTGGCAAGGATTATCTGTACTCATATGCATTGGAGATGACATTTTTCGAGAGGATTGTTGATAAACTAGATTTTCAAGAAAATGCTATCAACATTGGGTTTCTCATCTATTTTCAAACAAACAGGGACGTGCGGATAACGTGTGATATTGTAAGCAGGTATGGGGATTATGAGTTTCCTGACATTTCTTCTGGTAAAGAGTTTTTAAAGTGTAAAGATAAAATATTCCAGGATGCTTACGAAAAATTTGAATTCAAAGTGCTGGAGTTTCTTTCGAATCAAAAGGGTCATCTATGACAAGTAACGTCAAGTGGAAAACGGAGATTTCCTGTGTCCCTGTCTACCTCGATGCCTTTTTTCAGCACGGAGTTCGGTCGTCGGCAGCCTGCGGCGGAAAACCTGTGGATATTCGCAGCCGCAAGGCTGTCGACGACCGGACGGGCTTATTTCTACATAACCCGGGGCCTGTTTCCTGACCATCAGCACCCAAAAACCAGCAATGTCCACTCACTGAGATCTCTTGACGCTGTGAATAAAATTGAATACCATATATTCATATATCTTCTTCACCTCAAAAAACAGGAGGGCGAAAATGAAAACAGTGACTATGCGGGTTGATGATACGGTCTACCGGATGATAAAAACAGCAGCGGATGGGCAGAAGAGGAATCTTTCCAACTTCATAGAATTTGCCGTGATGCAGTATCTTTCCTCTGCACAGTATGTCGATAATGATGAACTGGATGAAATACTCCGGGATACCGAGCTGGTACAGAGTTTAAAGGACGGCATCAAAGAGCTTGAACAAGGAGAGTACACGCTTGTTTGAGTTCAGGATTGCGGAGTCCAAAAAATTTGAGAAACGCAAAAAGAAGATTGATCCGTCTCTGTATGCGAAGATAAAGAATATTGTATATCCTCAGCTTGGAAAAAATCCCTACTTAGGAGAAAATATCAAAAACTGAAAGAAGACCTCTCGGTATACTATCGCTTCAGGATTGGGAATTACCGCCTTTTTTATCTTATTGAGGAGAAATCAAAAGGGTCAGACTCGATAGATTTAAACACAACAGCCCCCCTTGAATTTGCCCCGTTATGCCACGTCAACCCTGTTTCTCCTAGAATCCCCGCCCAATATGAAGTACCATATTTGTAACTGATTTCCCCAGGCCAGTGTTGCTGTTCTGTACAGCCAATAAAAACAAGACAACATACAGCCCATGAAACCGATACCCTATAAGAAAGTATCAAAAGACATCCTCGCAATTCTTGACCTGGTCAGCAAAGGGGAAGAAATAGTTATCAGAAACGAGCATAATCAGGAGAATATCGCTGTTATAATCCCTTATGCGAAATACAGACGGCAGTACCGGAAAAAAAGGAAACTCGGTATCCTGAAAGGAAAGGCCGGTTTCAGGATAAAGGACGATTTTGCAATTACCGATGAAGAGTTATTAACTCTATGAAGTATCTGCTTGACACACATGTCCTGCTCTGGGCCTTATTTGAGGATGAAAAGCTGTCCGACAGAGCAGAAGCAGAAATCAGCAATCCGAATAACCGCATCTTCATCAGTATAGTTTCGTATTGGGAAATATCTTTAAAATACGGTATCGGAAAACTGGAACTGAATGGAATCACTCCAGAAGAGTTGGTACATGCCTCCCGTGAAATCGGTTTTGAAACACTGAATATCGCGGAAAAGGAGGTCGCGGCATTTTATAGACTCCCAAAAATCAGACATAAAGATCCGTTTGACAGACTGATTATCTGGCAGGCGATAAACCGTAAATTGACATTAATTTCAAAAGACAGGATGATCCGGGAGTATAAAGAATTCGGTCTGAAATTTTTATGGAAGTAAATCGGCTTGTCTGTGCAGCCAGTTCATCCTGATCATATTAAATGAGAACCCTGACCGACAAATACATCAACCTGTTTACCAACTTCGGTTTCAAAAAGCTCTTCCGCTACCGAGTTCAACAAACCGCTCCTGATCGATTTCCTCAACGAACTCATCGGCCCGAAAACCGGCATCTCATGCTCACCATAATCCTGAGATTAATCCTTTTCTGAATATTTCGCACTCAGCAGAGTGCTGTTCAACACGGCAGGCCGGGATGGTTCTGCAGACGAAAGGATGATTCTTTAGCGTATTCCCTGCCGGGCACACACGTATTTATCATTGTTCATTTATAAAACATTGGGTAGAGTCTGCGGTGCTGCTCCCGGGCTGCGAAACAGATACTCTTGCCGGAACACAAAATCATTAAATTGCCTTCGTATATGATGAGGAGCATACTATGGACACCCTGCTCATCTGGATGCTGGTCTATTTTATCCTAGCCTCGCAATTTTATCTGCTTGATAAAAAAGGAAAGCTCTTCCTGCGCAAGCTCTATGTCCTGCTGTATAATCTGGGCCATCGTCAGGAGATCACCGAGGCTGAAGCAGACAAAGGCTTTGTCTATAACCAGAACCTCGGCACCCGACTGACCGCTGCGCTTGTCTTTGACCTGCTCCTCAGCCTGATTTTCTGGAAATTCAACACGCTCGGCACGGGCATAAAGATTATTCTTCTTTTTCTCGGAACACCCACGGTGTTTTTCGGCTTCTGGTTCGGCGGCGTCCTGATGACCTTTTTTTCCAAAGTGTTCAGCAAGACCGTGACCACCATTGACGACATAAGCACAGGTAAACTTGATCCCATTGAGGAACTCCGTCATTCCTTTGATGAGGTCAAAGAAAGCGTGGAGGAATCCCTGCACAAGAATTTTTCCGCACCGGAGGAAGAGCAACCGGAGAGCGCCTCCGGCGCCTCTGCTGCCGGAAGTGTAGATTCGGTAGAGGATTCGGCAAAGGAACAGCGGGCAAAAGAGGATCAGGACGCGCTGGATGCTTTGCGGAAATTTCAGCAAGGGGACAGGTGATGCCGGACCAAGTTGTGCAGGATGATATCCAAGATATGCAAGACGAGAGCTGGTTTACGGTAGCCAGGGAAAAAATATCTGCCAGGATCGCGGATTTTTTCAGCAGAAATAAAGGCATATTTATTTTTGCCGCAGTTATCCTGCTGGTTCTGCTCTTTCTTTTTCGGGCGGCTTGGCAGCCGTTTTTTCTCACCCTGCGGGAACACAGCCTTGTCTTTATCGTGCTGGCAGCGTATTTCGTGCTGCTGCTGATCCTCAAAAAGATAAAGGTCAGGCTGAAGATTCTGGTGCCGCTCTCTCTGCTCGTTGTTGTCGGGCTGACCATTTATGTGCTCAGCGGCGCACCGCAGTATCTGGCCTCTTATTTCAGATACCATTCTCTGGATATTGTTGAACTGAATGAGCTGCCCCTGACCAAAGCCGAGCGGGTTCAGCCTCTGGATTCGATTTATGTGCAGGCCAGCGAGAAGATCAATGAAACCGAATCAGTGAGCCTGCCGGACTTGATCCTTGCCGACGAAAAACAGAAATGGGCAATGGAGATCTATCCCACCTACCTGGGCCAGAAGCTGTTCAAAGGCAGGATTGAAGAGCTGTTTGTTATTTCCGCTACCTCTGCTTCGCCGGATTTCTCGGAACGGCAGAAGGTGCATTTTTCCACCGGCGAGCACCTTCTGTTCTCCAAAAACGTCAGAAGTAACGCGATCAAATCCTTTGGTCCGCTGCGCTATTTCAATTGCTTCCCGACCAACGTCAAGGTGGTGCCGGACGGCAAGGGGGGCTGGCTGCAGCTGGTCTCTCTGGGCCGCTATAAAGGACTTTTTTTCCCGCATATTGAATTTGCCGGAGTCCACATTATCCGACAGACTTCAAAATCCTCCTCCTTTCTGACTGTGCTCAGACGTATTTTTCTCGGCCTGGGCGAGTTTATCCCGGCGGAACACATTGCCGATCATGCCTGGCTGAAAGGACAGAACCTTGTGCCATATATCGCCTCACGGACCATTGCTGAATCATTCAAATTTCAGAAAGGACTGCTCAATCCCATCCGCAGTTATCATGAGGGCGACATCCGCATTCCCAAAATGCAGGGCAACCATAACGACATGCCCTATGTCCTGCTGTTTAAGGATGTGGATAAGCGGGACGGCCTGTTTCATTACTTCGGCCTGGAACCCTATGACGAACGCAAGCATGGCCTGAGTCTTTCCCTGTTCATTCCCAGCGACGGCAGGGAGAAAAAAATATACATCTACCGGCATTCCGAGAAAAAGGAAAGCCTGACCGGGGCCTCGGCCATTGCCACTAAGGTCATGGAAAGCAAAAAGAATTACGACTGGTCAAAAAATCAGCCGGTGGAAAACAGGCCGTACATCAAGGAGGTCAGCGGGAAACGCAGGCTGTTCTGGCTCACCACAGTGGCCACGGTGAATGAGGAAGGCGGTCTGGCAGGCAGCATCCCGGAAATCGTGATCACCGATGCGGCCACCAATCTGCCGATCTGGGTGGACAGCAAGAATCAGGGCCAGTGGCTGGAGGTGATCCAGGAGCAGATGCAGTTTGTGGAGCAGGAGTAACATGCTCTGAGACATGAAAAATTTTAAAAACATAGTATTTTGGTTTTTGGAACATCCAGTGTTGTCTGGTGTTGGTTCTCTTGTTACAATCGCAAGTGCATTAATTTCTTTTTTAATCTTTTGTAATGACAGTCCATTATCATCAGGCGAACCTGTGTCAAATAATCCGGGGTGTATAAAAGAACCAATACAGATAACACTGCAAAATGAAACCCTCAATCTTACAAAGTCGTCAAGCTATCTTTCAGGGTGTTATATTGATGGTTGCTATACCTACCAGCTAAAAATAACAGATTTAGTTGAGACCGATATTTCCAATCAGTATCTGAAAGGGTTGGACTGGCATGTAGGATTGTCGGTATCTGAGGTGAAAGCAGATGGCCGAACTCATGCTACCATAATAAAAATACGATCAAACGGCAGAAGTCTTGATGAGATCAGAAGCAAAAGCACACATAGCTTGGATGAGAAAGTGCATGTCTGGATGGACTATTTAAATATATGTAATAAGGAGAAAATGTAGATGAAAGCAATCTGTAAAAATACTTGTCGGCTGGTCTTGAGTCTCTTTTTATGTATCAACTCAGCCTTTGCCGCTGACAGTATAGAATCCAGTATCGCTGAAATTTCTAATAAGATAGTGAAGGACAAAGATAGAATTTCTCAAGGAAGTTTTGTTATCGGGGTCACCTCATTCAGGCACAGCGACAACAGTTGCAGCGGACTCGGTAACTCTTATTCAGAACTCCTGATGGAATCACTGATGGATAGTGAATTAGGTGCGGAATTCATTGATCGCATTACCTTGGATCGCTTACAAAGAGAGCTGGAGTTCAACCGATCTCCGGCTGTAGCCATAGACACGGCAAGAGAGTTTGGCAAGAACTACGGAGCCGGAGCATTGATGCTCGGGACTTTAACAGCAGATGACAATAATGTCCGTGTTATTGTCAAGTTGGTTGATACCGAAACAAGCAGAATGATTGCCACTGCCAGTTCCAGTTTTCCCAATACACCGGAAGTCAGTACACAGTTAAAGAATAAATCTCAAGCTATATGCCCTGACTACAACAGGTCTACGGGCATGGCTAATACCAACCCTCTTGCAAATGATCTGGAAACACGACCCGTCTGGGAATCATATGAGATGAAAGCCGTTATAAAAAGCATAAAATATAACAAAACCAAGAAACTCATTGAAGCCGTTGTTGACTTCTATAACAAGCTGGATACGCGACTTTATGTTGCCCTGAACAAAAAACAGGGGTACATAGCTGACGAAAAAGGCGAAAAAATTCCTCTCGACAATTATACAGGCATGAAAATATGCAAAAACAGCAGTAATTACATTAATAATTGCAGTGAGGATGAACTGTATAGAATTGCACCGAAATCACGCCTTCGATCAAATTTTTTCTTTAGATCGAAGAAAAAATGGCAAGTTGCATCATCCTTAGTTTTGTACATGTATACAAGGGATTACAGGAAGTCTAAGGATGAATGGAATAACATTGACGCAACTATCGACTTTATAGATATAAAATTTGAAAAATAGTTACTTGTCGAGTTCCTGCATTACTGCCGGTGAGATGAGGAAGGCAGCATCCCGGAAAAAAACTATTCTGTCATGAATCAATGCAACGCCTGCTGAATCTGATCAGAACCTACTGGTCTGCCTGTACGCTGTTCACGCTGACAGCGATAACTGTTCTCTCCCTTTCCCCGCTGGAGGAGTTGCCCCCTGTCCCCGGAGGGGATAAAACCCACCACCTGATCGCCTATGCTCTCTTGGCCTTCCCGGCAGCCCTGCGCAGGCCGCAGCACTGGCAAATATTCTGTCTGCTATTTATCGCCTACGGCGGTGCCATTGAGTTGATCCAGCCCTATGTGAACCGGTACGGCGAATGGCTGGATTTTGCGGCCAACAGCACCGGTATTCTCTGCGGCCTGCTTCTTGCGGAGCTGCTCATACGTCGGGGATTCCTGCCTGACTATCCTGACGGAAACCAGCTTTGATCGGTAGTGGCTCAAATCCGTTGATGCAGCCTCAGAATTCCCATCAGCGCGGGATTGAAGTTGACTTATCCACAGGTTCGAGCCACTACTACTGATTGAAGGAATATAAAATAATTTGCGCTGCCCAAAAAACACAATATACGCCGTCAGATTATCCGACAACTTTTTTTTCCGTGCCATCCGTTTTTTGACAGCTCAGACAGATAAACAAGAATCGTTTGTCCGATAGAGATGCTTATAGGGCTTGACAGCTACCGCTTTTGTCAAGGAAAAGGAGCGGGGAAGACGGACACGCAAAAGTTTGCATTGATTGAGACAAGTGGCTGCGAAAAATTTGGTGGAGCAGCATCGCGGCGGGGTTCTGCGGCAGCTGCCGGGCAATACGTTTGCCGGAATAACCGAAAGCACCTGTCACCGCATGAATTTCCTTTTTCATGTTTCCTCCTTTTTACAGCTGGGCCTCTCCGATTTCCGTTAGCTGTCTTCATTCTGTGAATCCTTTTCTTTTTCATCCAACACAAAAAATGCCCTTTACAGATGATTCATTGACTGGCAGTATTCTTTTATCAATTCAAGCCGTTGCTTTATCGTCAGGCGAAAATATATTGGACTGAGCATCAGTATGTGGACTGCATTGCGTAGAGTCATTTCTTCACCTCCTTATTTGAGAGTTTTTCCATATCTTCATGATAACGGAAAAGAGATGAATGAAAGATGAAGTGTAGATTTTTTTGGGGGGGATTTTACATAATGTTTATTATGCAACTGGCTTTACAGCCGAATATGAAAACTGGGTATGCGCTAACGTGGAATTTCTACACCATGAATAGTCCTCGGCTCTCGATTCTTAGATTTGTAATTCAGCACTAAAGTCACCAAAATAATTAGTATTGTGGGACAGGTCCAGATAGATAACTCTCATATCTTTTTTTACGATAGAATTTATTACTGTTCCAATCATATTTTTATCTGGATGATTTTTTACTACAGCGTGTAAATTCTTAAATTTCGGTATATCAGGAAAAAAATATGTCTCCTTATTTTTACCAATTACAGAGTTTCCAGTTTTCATAGAGACCTGAAAAACAAAACCTTTATTTTTTTCAACTACATCGGAGAGGTAATTATCTGCTTTTATTTCAAGTGATAAATTAATTATTTCATCTAACTCTAAAGGATGATCAAATAATATAAAAAAATCTAAGTGATTAGACTTTTGATCTCTTACGAAATAATTCAAATCTATAGCGTTCAGTACATCTCGGATGTTCAATATTTCTATTTCCCCTGGCTTATCAATATATATTTGACATGAGACATGGCTAAGTATTGTTTTTGCTTTTATCTGCCAAGATTCTTTTAATGTACAATTTCCAGATTTATCAGAATAAATCTCACGATCTTTGCTTATTTCATAGGCATGCCTCATTTGCATTTTAGTTAAAAAACTGCTCATTCTTTTGTATAAATCATCAGACTGAAAACTAAAAATATTACTATTATCATATACTGTAGAAGAGATCGTATTTACAATAGAATTTCTAAGGTCAGAGCTCCAGTCAACCTGAGTCGTATCATAAATTATTACTCTTCTATGTTTGTAATCAAATGGGACATCATCAATTGATTGTGAAATTATTATAACCTGTTTGTTTAAAGCATGTGCAACCCCTAATTCGTAATTAACATTAGGATTTTTTGTGCTAACATCAGCTATTATAATTTTGGCCGAAAAAATTTGGTCACAAATATCTTCAATTATTGGTTTTGTACCATAAATCTCATCAGCTCTCACTGGAGTAAGCCCTGATGCTTCAATACCAGGGCAAATTATCATTTTATAATACGAATCAAAATTACCACCAAAAGGAATTATTACAAAGCACGTTTTTTTCATTACTTGACATATTCAAAATAAGTTACGATTAATCAGTAAATAAAAACTGAAATCTGCCCGGAGCAGAAACTCCGGGCGTTCCGTTCAGTAAGGCCGCTTCACCACCCGTGAAGGATCGTCAAAATCCTTGCAGAGTGGATGGCCGGGAAAGTTCTTTTTCAGGAAAATCCTGCGCATATCCGGATGATTGCGGAAACGCACCCCGAACATGTCATAGACTTCGCGCTCTTGCCATTCCGCTCCCCGATACAGGTCTGAAATGGTCTCAATTGCAGCGCCCTCGTCTGTTTTTTCCACCCGGCAGCGGAGAAAGAGTTTATGGCCGCCCCGGCTGGACAGAAGGTGCACAACAATATCAAAATACTCCTGCCAGTCCACACAGGTCAGCTGGATAAACATATCAAGGCTAAGGGATTCTTCTGCCCGCAGATATTCCAGAACCTCCCGGTATTGTCCCGGCGGGACCACCAGATCAAGGATATAGCCGGTGCCCAGCTCCGCAATCTGCTTCGGAGTGGAATCCGGATGATCATGCACGGTAATCTCCGGAAATTTCTTCTGCATGGTCTGCAGCAGGGTCCAGTTGCTGATTCCGCTGACAGTTCTGACAGCTTGTTTCCCGGCTGTCAGAGAGGGAAACTTTTCTTTTTTCAGCCGGGCAGGCTTGGGCGGTTTATAGTCCGGATTATCCTTTTTGAACTGTTCCTTGGCTTCAGCCAGCTCTTCGTCCTTCTTTTTTTCCAGAGCTGCCCATTCCTGCTTGGCCTTGGTAAAGGTATCCTCAAAAGGCTCATTGAACACATCCCCGATCTTCCAGGGAATATTGCGGCCTTCTTTTTTGATTTTTTCCTGCAGCTGCATGATGCCGTAGAACAGGGCTTCCGGCCGCGGCGGACAGCCCGGTATGTAGACATCCACCGGAACAAGACGGTCAGCGCCTTTGACCACGGCATAGGAGTCATAATAAAACGGGCCGCCGGAAATAGTGCAGGACCCCATCGCGATCACATACTTCGGTCCGGGCATCTGCTCATACAGGGTAAGAAGATTATCACCCATTTTTTCCACAACCGTTCCGGCCAGAATAATCAGATCAGCCTGGCGGGCACTGGCGCGGGCCACTTCGACCCCGAAACGGGCCCAGTCGTGGCGTGAGGCCCCGGTGCACATCATTTCAATGGCGCAGCAGGAGGTGCCGTAGACCAGGGGCCAGAGGGAATTTGCCCGTGCCCAAGCCACCACCATTTCCACGGAACGGGAAAGTGCGGTGCCGCCCGGAATGCTGTCAGCCAGTTGACCGGCCCGTTGGGCCAGCACAGAGGCTTCACCCTGCATTTTTACTCCCATATCAAAACCCCCTTGCGCCATGCGTAGAGCAGGCCGGAAAAAAGAACACAGATAAAGATAGTTAATTCCATAACAACAAGATGTGACGTGACACCCGCCATCCGGCCGTCAACTACAGCCCTGAATATTTTGACACAGGGAAAAAGAAACAGGGTCTCAACGTCAAAAAGGAGAAAAAGCAGGGCAAAAATATAATAGGCTACCTTGAAACGGACACGCGCGCCGCCGATAGGACTTTCCGAACACTCGTAGGGCTGCAGTTTGAGCTCGGTGTCCGGTGTGCGGAATGAAAGCAGTTTGGCTAGAATAATGGCCCCGCCGACAAACAGGCTGCCGAGGAAGGCTGCACAGCCGATAAGTATATAACTTTCCATATGATGAGATGCCTCCTGTATCCGCTACGCGGATGGTTGGATAAAAATTGGATAATGAAGTAACGTTGAATTCTGCTTTAATTGTATAATGTTGCTGATTTGCCTCCCCTGCTGCCGCTTCGCAGCGGTAGTATCCATATATTTGTTTCCAATGAAGAATAGATTGGCCTGTTTGTCAAGGAGAAAGACAGGTATTCCGTCTACGGAGCGATTATCCCCGTTCAGTTATCCCTGCTCCTCCCCGCAGGTGCCGCTCTATCCTGCCCAGCAGTTCTTTGAGGGTGGAGGAATCGCGGGCGCAGATGCAGACACCGTCGCTAATCTGCGCAGGCAGAGGCTTGTGCAGCGGATCGAGTTTATCGATCTTATTGTAGAGCCGCAGGCAGGGAATTCTGTCCACTTCCAGTTTACCCAGAAGGCTTTCTACAGCGCTGACCTGTTCTTTCCAGGCGTGATTGGAGACATCGATCACATGGAGCAGCAGGTCGGCTTCAAACAGCTCCTCAAGGGTTGACTCAAAGGCTTTGAGCAGTTCTGCAGGCAGATTGCGGATAAAGCCCACTGTATCGGTGATGATCACTTCGGTATCTTCGGGAAAACGGAGACGACGCGAGGTGGGATCCAGGGTGGCGAACAGCATGTCCTCGGCCCGGATACGCGAATCGGTCAGGGTGTTGAGCAGGGTGGATTTGCCCGCGTTGGTATATCCGACCAGCGAGACAACCGGCACATCGTGTTTTCTGCGGCGGTTGCGGCGGTGATACCGCTGTCTCCCCACGGCCTTGAGTTCCTTGGCCAGCCGGGCTATCCGGTCATTGATCCGGCGCCGGTCGATCTCAAGTTTTGTTTCCCCCGGCCCCCGTGCCCCGATCCCTCCGGTGAGGCGGGACAGGGCGTCATCTCTGGTGCTCAGCATGGGCAGCATATATTTGAGCTGGGCCATTTCAATCTGCAGTTTGCCTTCCCTGGACAGGGCACGGGAGGCAAAGATATCCAGAATGAGCTGGGTCCGATCAATGACCCGCAGATCAGTGTGATCAGTGACTGAGCGCACTTGGGACGGCGTCAGTTCCTGATCAAATAGCAGCAGGTTCGCCCCGTGGCGCAGGCTCAGCAGGATGATGTCGAGCAGTTTCCCGCGTCCGAGGATAAAACGGGGATGCACCTTGCGCCGCTGCTGGATGACCTGCTCCACCACCTGCACCCCGGCTGCACGGGCAAGTTCGGCCAGTTCCAGCATGGAATCCTCGGCTTCCCGCTTCGACCCGGTGCTGACGGAAATGAGAATCGCCCGGTCCCGGCCCTTGTCCACATCCTGAATCGGTCGTATTTTGGAAAAATCATGCTCCACTGCCTCGATCAGGGAGAGACAGGACTGGTCCTGCGCAGCCGGATGGATTGGGTCCAGCAGGTGCCAGCCCTGACCGTCAGCAGACTGCGCCGTGAGGTGGGCGCTGTGCAGCAGCTCAGGATAACCTTCCTGCATGGTCAGCACGGACATCATATCCAGCCGCAGGCAGACCATGTCCATGATATCCTCCTCGTTCAGGCCGGAATTGGAGAAGCTGGTATGCACACAGCGGAGTCCGCGCAGCCGGCTGCCGGACGTCCGTATTTTGCTGAGCACCGGTATCTCGATCCGGTTATGGTCACCGAGAAGGACAAGCTCCACTCTGCCGGACCGACTGATGATCAGGCCGATCTGTCTGTTCAGTTCTGTGGATAATAAGGTCATGGCACGGGCAAGTTCCCGGCCGACAATCTCATGGGGATTGACTTTTTTCTGGCCCAGCTGCTCCAACCGGCGGAGCTGTCTGGTTTTCAGGCCTGTTCTGCTGCCGACGATACTGATGACTGTTCCTCCTTAATCCTGAATCTGCCGGGTGCGATTAAAAGTGCGGTTTCTGACACCTTACGCTGCCCAGCTTATATTCTCCCAATATTTATCCCAGTATCCGTCCGCACGGTCAACTCTCAGGGAAAGCATGATTCGGGCATTTTCCGGTGTCCACCATGCGCCGGCTATTTTCAGACGTTCCTGGATGACATACCGGTGCGCACTTTCTATTTCTCCAGAACCGATAGGTAAACCAAGCTGTTGAGCATCGGGATAGTCGAACTGCCCCGGACGGTTGCTCAGGTAACGCAGGCAGCAGCGGACAGGTGCATTTTGATCTTTTGTCTTTTCCGGCTCAAGATGAGGCTTCAATGCTTCGATCAGTTTTTTTTCCTGTCCCTTTTTCAGGCGCTCTTTCTGCTGCTTACTCCATGATCCTTTTCCGTCTTTCCCGGAACATGCCGGTGCAGCAGCCTCCAGGTATTCACAAACATGATAAAAATCGACAAGGTAATGTCCCTGTGAACCGAACTGTTTTTTCACCTGCCCGGAAATCCACGTTGCTCCGTCACCCACTGAATGCAGAGATGTACCCCGACCGAATCCCGCACGGCAGGCGCAATCAAAGAGAACCTTTCCCGACTCGTCAACGTTTTCCTGAAATGCAACTCCGAATTTAAGCGTCCTTTCACCGAGAACATGAGCTATACTCAGGCGTGCTTCTTTCCAGCTGTGCTTTTTACCTTTACGCCGGTCCTTGGCATCTGTATCCGTCAGGACAATCGGAACCATGCTGCCGTCCGTCTCGGCAATAACGAAGTCCCGTCCCTTTATAGACGGATATTCTTCAATTCTCTCCTGTCGACGTCTTTCATGTATGTGTCGGGCGTGAGTCTCCGTGATATTTCGGACAGTGCTTACCGGTAATGTTATCCCATAATGTTCCTTCAGTTTTTCAGGAACCCGACCAAAGGAATGGTCTGCCCCGAAATCTGTTACGGCACGCTGCAGAGGCAGCGAGCAGCATCGGCAGGTTATTCCGGCACTTCGGCTGAACGGCCGGTACCGTTTTCCCGGCTGTCTGTACTCCTGCTCAACTACGTGAATTATCCCGAACGTCGTGTGCCAATGTGTTTTTTTTACCGCTACGGGTACAATTACCGTCCGTCGGAAGAGCTGCCCCGGATTTTTCAATTCGACTCTCCGCCCATCCGCTGAGCACCTCATTACCCATCCGGCGAACTTCCTCAATGACCCTACTTTCGGCCTCATCAGCTTTTACAATCCCGTCTCCGTCATCACCGGCTATAGAAAGAATAGCTTGAATACGCGTTTTCAGATTTGGCTGACGGTTCAATTGATTGAGCAATTCCTTATCTTCCTGTGACAGTGAGGACATAAATATCTTCTCCGGGATAATATTATACGAACGGACAACACAGCATCCTGATTACTTGCTGTTTCTTTCTCAAAGAAATCAAAGTAACAGAAAAATACGCTCTCATGCATCCCGTAATTGATAAAACCGCACTTGTAATCGCACCCGAATCTGCCTGTTACCGTGCAGTTGGTGCGGTTGCGGTGTGCGGGCCGCTGCATGGATTTATCTCAGGAAAACCCTCTGTTCCTGCTGTAACCTGTTACTATACCATGCATCCGGCAGTCCCCGATACCAAATAAAACAGAAAGACCCGGTGAAATACATTGCGCATTCGGGTCCTTTTTTGTCATAATAGAAGAAAAATTTGTACTTTTTCCGGCTGCAGAGTACGTTCTTTCAGTCTGCGTCTGCTCTGCAGCTGACCGCTGTATCCTGCAACCCTGCTGTCCGTTGTTATCCGTTCGTTCGTCTTACGGCAGGACTGTCTGTTTTCATGGCCCGGCAAACGGGCCTGTAATTTTTATACGCATTGATGATCAATGGGCTTGCCAAGAGTCGTCTTTCGGGTCTGTGAAACAAATAACTGTCCGAAATATCAATTCGGAGACACGTTTACTGTCTCCGGTGTCGCTATTATGATGGAAACCGACGGAGACAGTTCTTTTGTCTGCACCACTGCGGTCTATTCCAATCAGAACCGGGATAACTGCGAAATCCTCTACGGCGATCTGGTCAAGATCATTATCAAATATCAGCGTGCCGATCAGATTCCGGACTGTCTGATATCCTGTTCCGGCTGTACCGGAACCATCCGTCTTGAATACTCCACCAAAATTCCCTTTGCCTCGGAGCACGAGACGCTGAAACTGAGCAACAAGAATATAGCTCCTCATCTCCATAAGATCAGCAAATTTCCCTTTTTCCGCAATATCAGCCCCAGAAATCTGACAGAAATTCTGCAGAAGGCCCATTTGGATACGTTTAAAAAAGATGAAATTGTCATGCGCAAGGGCGAGGTGGGGAAGAATTTATATATTGTCCTCACCGGAGAAGTCAATGTGCTGAATGAGACCGGTATCTCCATCTCAACTTTGGGCCAGGGCGAAGTGTTCGGCGAGATGAGCCTGATCTGCGATGAAGAGGTCGGGTCCACCATACAGGCCTCTGTGGACACCAAGATATTGAGTATTCATCATGCGAACTTTCAGTTCATTATGGATAAGTATCCGGCTCTGCACCGATATTTTACCCGTCTGCTGGCTGAGAGGCTGAGCCGCTCAAACGAGATTCGCTCCGACGAATACGCTTCAGGGATGATCGGCAAGCTGGAGGAAATTCCGCCGGAAGCCCTTTTTCAGACCCTGCATGCCAATGCTAAAACAGGCATTCTGACAATTACCGAAGTGCCGGGAGGAACAGCACGCTTTTCCATGCGTCAGGGCTCCCTGATCAAAGCATCCTATAACGGGCAGAAGGGCAAGGAGGCATTTTTTTCGATTCTCCGGGAAAAAAAAGGGAGATTCAAATTCAACCCCGGCCTGCCTTCGGAAGATTTTGATGCCCCGGAAATCGGGTATTTCATGAAGCTGCTCATGGAAGGTCTGCAGAATGTTGACGAATATGCTGCCAGAGAGCAAGAGCGCGGGTCGCAGAGAGAGTTCTGACTTCAGGCTGCAGGCTGACAACGTGCGCTAAAACTGCAGAGCCTGCCCGGCTGAGCAGCCCTTGCCCTCCTGTTCGGCCAGCTCAGTTTTGGGCAGGGAAATAAAAAAGGCGGCTCCCTCGCCGGGTATGCTGTGCAGCCAGACACTGCCGGAGTGGGCTTCGACAATGGCCTTGACTGCTGCAAGCCCGAGACCGCTTCCTTTTGTTCCGCAGCATCTGGCCGGGGTCCGATAGTAGTGATCAAAAATATGCACCTGATCCTGAACAGCGATTCCCGGCCCGTGATCCCGGACTTCAAGAAGAACATACTGTTCGTTTGAACGGGCCAGGACTTGGACCACGGAGTTTTCCTGCGAATACTTGATGGCATTGTCCAGCAGATTGGAAATCACCCGGCAGAAATGCACCTTGTCCAGGTGCGGTTTACCCAGGCCGGACGACATGATCAGTTCAATCTCGATCTTTTTTGCAGCTGCCTGCACCCGGAAACCGGTCACAATCTCGTCAAGCAGGATTCTGAGCTGGCAGGGAGTCCGTTTCAGTTCTATCCTGCCGGTCTCGATTCGGGAAACATCAAGAAAAGACTGAATATATTCTTCCTGACGGTGCAGCTCTTTTTTGATAATCTGAAGATAATGGGTCTGTTTCTCGTTCATTTTCCCGGCTTTTCCGGCCAGCAGCCGGTTGATGAAGCCGCCGGTGATGGTTGCCGGAGCCTTCAGGTCATGGGTAAATAGGGAGACAAGCTGACGTTTATGAGCAGCCAGTGTCTGCATTTCCGTGGCATCCCGGAATATTTCAATTCCGTACATCAGCTGGCCGCTGCTGTCTTTTACTGCCCGACTGGAAAGAAGAATAGGTATTTTCTGACCGTTGTGCAGCCGAATAAGCGCCTCTCTGCCGATGCAGGGCTCGCCGCTCCGGATACTTTCACAAAAAGGGCAGTGATGTTCGCAGAGATTGGAGGAAAGCACCTCAGAGCAGGTGCGGCCGAGCACGTTCTTTCGTGTCATGCCGGTGACCTTTTCAGCTTCCGGATTAAATTCGATGATTCTGTAATCCGCATCCACTACAAGAAGGCCGACCGGCAGTTCCGCAATAATCCGGTTGTGCAGCTGCTCTTGACTGATCATGTCTCCCCCCTGCATATTGCCTTGATTCCTCAGATATCTGCTGATCTGTCTGCGGTTCTCCCTGCTCAGGTACGCCTGAACCATTTTTCGATTTCCGGGCGGGAAAAGATCTTCAGGACAGGTCTGCCGTGAGGGCAGTGTGAAAACAGCTTACTTTTATCCATCTGATGCAGAAGTTCAAGCATTTCTTCGGGGTGCAGCCGATTTCCCGATTTGACCGCAGCTTTACAGGCCATGGAGGCCAGCAGCCGGTCAATGCATTCTGGTACAGTCCCGGGCCGGTCAGCTATTGTTCCATCTGTTCCATCGGCGAGTCTATCCAAAATATCGGTCAGAACCTCCTGCGGCGGCAGGGTGCCGACGATCGCGGGCACAGCTTTAATGATCCAGGTGGTATCGCCGAAAAATTCGACTGTCAACCCGAGGGCAGCAACCGTTTCGGCCTCCTGCTCCAGGGTGTCGGCCTGATCCGGCCCCAGTTCAACTGCAGCAGGAAAGAGCAGATTTTGTACTGTGACGGCCCGCTGTTCATATGCTGTGCGCAGCTGCTGATATAGAATACGCTCGTGGGCCGCATGCTGATCAATAATGACAATCCGGTCTTCCTGTTCACAGAGCAGATACAGGTTGAGGAACTGGCCGATCAGTTTCAGACCGCCGTATTCAGGAAAGCCGGATTTTCGCTCAATCTGTTCAACCCGTCCAGATCGTTCGGATTGTTCAGGAGGGAAAGCTGCAGAGAGAGTTTCCGCAGCAGTGCTGAGCGATATGTTGTGCAGTCGATCTGCAGACTGCGGCGTATTTCGCACGGAGGAGGAAAATGGTTTCGTCGGCTGCAGCTCAGGCAGAGGTTCTGCGGTGTATGATGTATATGGCTGCCGCTGTTGTTCCGGAGGCTGAGGTTGATATATTGGTTGATCTATTTGTGGCGGTCTGTCCGGTGCAGCTGTTTGACGACCGGCAGAGGAGACACCGGTATCCGGCGGAACATCCCGGCTGTTGTCAGATTTCGGCGCTGATTCGCCGAACAGCTCGGCCCGGACTGCGTCCTGGTACCGCTGCACCGCATCAGCAACTGCCCGAATAATGCGCCTCCGCACCTGCCGGGGATCACGGAAACGGATTTCCCGCTTTGCCGGATGCACGTTGATATCGATCTGCTGCGGATTTATGTCCAGCAGCAGAACACCGGCCGGTTGCTGGCCTTTCATCAGCAGCCCCTGCAGTCCGTCAGCAACGGCATACCGAATTGTCCTGTCCTGCACCGGGCGTTTATTGACCAAAATCCGCAGGCCTGCCGAAGCCCCTGCATCAGGCAGGAGGAGAAAACCGCTGATCTGCGTGTCCTGTGGATCATCCCCCCCGTCACTGCGGCTGTCAAGCTCCAACATGGAGCCGGAATACCGGAAAACCTCCCCGGCCCGCCGGGCCGGGTCCGCTGCAGACAGGACAATAGTTTTACGCCCGTCCACCTGCAGAGAAAATGCCACCTCAGGATACGCAAGGGACAGGCTCCGGATTGCCTCTTCAACATGAAAGAGTTCGGTCCGTCTGGTTTTGAGGAATTTTTTCCGGGCCGGAAGATTGCCGAACAGGCTGCGTACTTCGATTACGGTGCCGCAGGCGCAGCCGTGATCATGAAAATCATGCAGCGTGCCGTAACGGATCTCTGCTCTGGTGCCGATTTCTGCGCTCTGCGGTCGGGACAGAATCGACATCCGCGAAACTGAGCCGATACTGGGCAGAGCCTCGCCCCGAAATCCCAAGGTGGTGATGGCGGTCAGCTGACATTCTTCGGTCAGTTTCGAGGTGGCATGGCGTTCAAGAGAGAGCAGCACGTCGTCCTGATCCATGCCGACCCCGTTGTCCGCCACCCGGATCAGACGGGTTCCTGCGCCTTCCACCTGGACGGTGATCCGGTCGGCCTTGGCATCCAGGGCGTTTTCCACCAGCTCCTTCACCACCGAAGCCGGTCGCTCCACAACCTCTCCGGCGGCAATCTGGTTGGCAAGATGGTCAGACAGGACACGTATTATTGACATAGATTTCCGGCCTTTTCGGTTGGTGAAAAAGGAAGGGCGGAGAGCCTGCTGTTCTGCTCCGGCCGGATGCCCTGCTGCTCAACGGCAGAGGAACATCCGGCGGGTCAGTTACGTCAAGTTACAGATCAAGGCTTGGGCAGGGTCATCAGGGCACCGTTGGTGTTGTCACACTGGCTTACGCAGTTGAACTGCGCCGGACGGGTGTCTCTGGTGCAGTAGGCCCGGCCGTAGGCATCAACCTGATTGGTTTTCCCGTGCAGGTCGGTGACCTTGCCGTCGCTCCAGGTCACTCGGCAGTAGATACCGTGCCAGAAATTCACCCGGTTGCCGCACTGCTCGGCGATTTTATGATAGGGCTGTCCCTGACACGGGCCTTTCAGATGCTGCCAGGAAACCACATATTTCTTACCAGATCGGCGGGCAGGCCAGGGAGCAGGAGGCGCTGCCGTAAGGTTCGGTCTGCGTTCCGGTCTTTGTTGTCTCTGAGGCTGGACTGCGGCCGGTTTGCGGGCAGGCCTGGGGGCGGGAGGCACTACTGGAAGATTCATGTTCGGTCTGCGTTCCGGTCTGTCTTTTTTCCAAGAAGGTCTTTTGTCTGGTCGTTCTGTCCGGCAGGGAGTAACCCGGTCAGGATCAAACTGCATTTCCTCGGAGCATTGTTCAACAGTACATCTGTCCATACCGGCATCGCGGCATTGCCGAATCGCTTTTTTCTCCGCTCTCCGTCTGCTTCCGGAAAGCTCGCCCTGCACAGTTTCCCGAAAACCGTACCGGTTATATCCGGCTGCTGTGCAGACATAGCCGGATTGAGCGCAGCGTTCCTCGCATAGCCCGTGCTCTTTCAGACAGGCTTTACAGTTCGGGTACTCACGGTTGGGAGCACGCCGGGATGCCGGAAAAATACCACAGCGGTATTCCTCGTTTCTGCTTCTGTCTCTCCCCCAATCCCGTTGCCGGTCACGGCATACTTCCACTGTCTCCGGACGGACTGTTTTTTCTTCCGTGCAGTGCTCGACGTCACATCCGTTCAGCCCCTGTTTTCTGCACTGCCGGACAGCCCGTCTCCTTGCCCGCCGTTCTTTCCCGGCAGGAACGCCCTGTACAGTTCTTCTGGTGCCATAGCGGTCGTATCCTTCTGCTGTACAGACATAATTGGTGTCGTAGCAGCGTTTTTCGCACCGCCTGCTGTCCCGGAGACAGTCATCACAGGTTCTGTATACCTGACCGGCGCCGCGTCGGGACAGAGAAACGACATCGCATTCAGATTGGGCGGATGCTGTTTTCTGGGGTGAAAAGAAAAGAACCCCGACAAGGAGCAGGCAGCTCACTCTTCCATGCTTCATCATTTTTTCTCCTGATTGTCAATTTTCATACCAATTATCACCTGTAACTCGTAAGAACATAACATATAACGGGTGATCCGTCATTATGTCATTATATCTTGATACTCTATGTTCCAGAGAGCAGAGAGGTTCGGCTGCTGACAATTTTTGTCACCTTTGCTAAAAAATGTCCCTACAGAAAAAAGTATTTCTGAATTTTCTTCTTGACTTGTACCTGTCATCTGTTCCTTTTTCCTGTCCTTTCAGGAAGAAGAACGGAAAGAACAATACTGCGCCGTATATCGATTACTGGTACGATTCATGCAATAAAAATAGGTGTGCTGAGCTGCATTTCCTAAGCGGGCACTAACTTTCTGGTCGGAGCCGAAGCAGAATATGAATCGGCTCTGGAAAGTCGAATAAAGCCACAGCCGTCGCGAGGCGGTGTCGGAAAACCACGGGTCTCAAACAGAAGAGACAGCCGGGTTGCCTGCTTTTATTATTATTTCCTAATGCCAGGAGGGCTATTATGAAAACAACAGGGAGGTTATTCAACAGAGGTCTGGCCGTGACTGCAGCAATTTTGTTTCTTGCCGCAGCTCCCCTTGCAGCACAGGGAACAGAGCTCAAGGCCAATGAGACAACCGTAGGCGGGCCAAATACCGGCAAACTCTGCGTCAAAGATTACGGGAAGACTCCTGCCGAGGCATTTACTGCCGGAATGAAACGTATCCAGGAAGCTGATGCGCAGCTGGGTGAATACAAAATGCACGGCAATGTCCGGATTCGTATTCTGCCGAAAAAAGAAAACGGGTTATTTGTTGCCGTGGTGTACTCCCACCCTGACAATGGTTTCTGTACAGTGCGGCCGGATCAGCTGACAGCCCGGGTACAGCGTTAATTCTTCCTTTTTTAAAGAGGCCTGAAGAGGCGGAAGTTAGGGTGTTTGTCCGCTTCCGCATATCCAACAATCTTTCTAATCACAAGTGGCTCAGTTACCCGCCATGCCTCAGGTATGGCGGTTTTTTTTTGCAATATCGTCCAGCATCATCCGGTCATGAGCAAAGAAATGCAGGCGGTGACAAACAGGATCAGGGAGATCAGGCCGTTCATGGAAAAGAAGGAGACCTGAATTCTGGAAAGGTCTCTGGGATTGACAATGAGATGCTGATAAAACAGGGCCGTGCCGGTCAGAACGATACCTATATAGTAGATGAAATTCAGGCCCTGCAGATAGCCGGTCAAGGTAAACAGGACAAAGGCCAGGACATGAAAGGTCACGGCCAGACGGAAGGCATTTCTGCGGCCCAGCGAGGCAGGCATGGAATACAGCCCGGCTTTGCGGTCGAATTCCGCATCCTGAGAGGCATAGATAATATCAAAGCCGGTTACCCAGAAGACAACGCCCAGAGACAGCACCCAGGGATAACCGGACAGGGTGGCTGCTGTTGCCACCCAGCCGCCCAGAGGAGCAACTGCCAGGGCCAGGCCCAGTATAATATGGCAGAGCCAGGTGAACCGTTTGGTCAGGGAATATAAAAAGGTGAGGCCCAGCGCAAAAGGAGAAAGGAGCAGAGCCAGGGGGTTGAGCATCCGGCAGGCCAGGAAAAATAGGGCCGAGGCCGCGATGACCATGAGCCATGACTCTGGCAGGGAAACCTGCCCGGCCGGAAGAGCCCGTCGGCTGGTCCGGGGATTGGCTGCATCAAAACGGTGATCAACGATACGGTTGAAGGTCATGGCCGCTGTCCGGGCGCCGATCATGGCGAGAATTACCCAGAAAAATGCATTGAGCGGCGGGATTCCCCGTGCAGCCAGAAAGGCTCCCATCAGGGCAAAGGGCAGGGCAAAAACAGTGTGCTTGAACTTGATCATTTCAAGCAGGATTTGTATCTTGTTCAGCATGGTTGCCCTTCCGAAGATCAAATAATTACCTCAGCCACTATGCCGCCGCCGATACGGCGGATGACATTAAAGCCGCCCCCGAGTACCAGGCTGTTTTTTCTGCCGACATGGTCAAGAAAAACTTGAATTTCATAGGACCGGGTTCCGGCATCGCAGAGGATGATCAGGGTCTTGTCCTTCGGAATCTCCTTATACCGCTTGCGTACTTCGGCATACGGTATGGCGACCCATTTTCTCGGGCCGAACTTTTCCACAAAGACCTCCGCCTCCCGGGGATGACGAATATCCAGGGCAATCCAGTCAGGTTCTTTGTGGAAGTTATCCATCCATTCGAGAAAACGGCGCATCCCCACGGAACGCAGCCGCCCGGCACAGATATTGTCGGCCACAAAAGCGGCAGCGTTGATCGAATCAACCGCAGCAGAGAAGGGCGGGGCATAGGCCATTTCCGCCAGCATGAAATCCTCGATGACTGCACCCTTGCTGATCATCACGGCAGCAGCGTCAATCCGGGCGGAGATGGAGTCATTCATCATCCCGAATGCCTGCAGCCCCAGAACCCGGCGGGTACGTTTATCAAAAACCATCTGCAGAACCACCGCAGATGTGCTTGGGAAGAAATGAGCCCGGTCTGCCGGAGCAGTCAGTGAGTAGTCCGCATCAAATCCCTCGGCTAGGGCAGTTTCATAGGAGATGCCCGTGGCAGCAATGCAGCGTTCGAATGCCTTCATAATGAAAGACCCCACCACGCCGTCAAAGCTGGCGGCGATTCCAGCCATGTTGTCGGCAGCAACTCTGCCTTCCCGGTTGGCCAAGGATCCCATCGGCGCAAAGGTCTGTTTGCCGGTCACCAGATTCCTGACAGAGACGCAGTCTCCGGCAGCATAAATATCCGGGTCCGAGGTCTGTAGCCTGCTGTTGACCGTAATTCCGCCCCAGGGTTCAACAGCCAGCCCGGCTTCTCTGGCCAGATCACTGCGCGGCCGCACCCCGGCAGCCATAATCACCAAATCCGCCTCAAGGGTACGCTCCGGTGTTTGTACCGCTGTCACCTTGCCTTCACTGTTGCCGATCAGCTCGATTGCTCCTTCTCCTGTGTAGACCGCTACTTTTTCTTCTTCAAGGTGCGTCTTGAGCATGGCGGCAAATTCGGCATCAACCAGTTTGGGCAGCACCTGGGGCATGAACTCGACCAGTGATGTCTCAAGCCCCCAGAGATCGGTAAAAGCCTCAGCCATTTCGATGCCGATGGCTCCGCCGCCGATAACCACGGCCTTGCTTACCTGACCGGCGGCAATCCGTTTTTTGATTTCAATGGCCTTATGCAGGTCGGAAATGGTGAAAACACCATCCAGATCGGTTCCCGGAATGGGCAGGGTGACCGGGGCGGCACCGGTGGCCAGCATGAGTTTGTCATAGGGCAGCTCCTGCTCTTCGCCGCTGTCCAGATTTTTCACCCGCAGTTTTTTGTTCTGCCGGTCAATGGCCAGGGCTCTGGTCCGGGTGAGCACCTCCACTCCCTTGGCATCAGCAAAGAAAGATGCATCGCGAACCATGTGAAAACTGGTGGACCGCAGCTCGGCTTCGTCCGAGACATCGCCGCTGATATAATAGGGAATACCGCAGCCTCCATAGGAAATCAGGTTGTCCTGATCCACCACCGTGACATCCCAGCCGGGCTGCAGACGTTTCAGACGACAGGCCGCCTTGGGACCTGCTGCCACTCCGCCGACAATGATAACTTTTTTACTCATCGGGTTCTCCTTGAAATATTTAATAAAAAAATGGCTGTTTCCGGAATGCTGTCCGGAAACAAAATGCCGTCTTTTGTAGATAAAATTCTTACCCGTGTATATGCAAGCAATACAGGAGGAAATCAAGCCTTTTTTCCCTTATGCCTCCTTATGCCGATACAGCCGGACATGCACCTCTTCCATGGTCACCACGCCTTTACTGATGACCGGGTCAATCACATCAAGAAAATCCTCCAGCTTTTCCCGGGTATCGATCAGTTCAATCACCACGGGTAGATCCTCGGACAGGCAGAGGATGGAGCTGGTTTTGATACGTGAGGACGCTCCGTAACCCATCATTCCCCGCACAGCTGTGGCTCCGGCAATCCCCTGTTCACGGGCCCGGATAATGATCCACTCGTACAGATGCGTGTTTTCGTATCGTGCTGCCTCACCGACAATAATCCGCAGCAGATATCCTTCCGAGGGCAGCTCCATTATTTTTTTCCCTGCAGAAAATAGGTTCTCATTTTGCCTTTGCCTTTTATTTCAACGAGGCCCCGTTCTTTAAACATATATGCATCCTTTAATGCGGCATATGTTGTTTCAGAAACCTGAATCTGATCGGCAATACCGTGTGATTCCATTCTACTGGCCGTATTCACGGTATCCCCCCAGATGTCATAGACAAATTTTTTAATGCCGATCACCCCGGCAACAGCAGGACCGGTGTGGATGCCGACCCTGACCTCAAAGCTGGTTTCATATCTCAGATTGAAGCAGGCCAGTTTCCGCTGCATCTCCAGAGCAAAATCCGCTACGGATTCTATGTGATTCCCCTTCGGTTCCGGGATGCCTCCTGCAACCATATATGCGTCGCCGATGGTTTTTATTTTTTCCAAGTCGTACTGTTCTGCCAGGTCATCAAAGAGAGAAAATATACGATTCAGCAGCTGGATCAGATTTGTCGGTGTGAGTTTTTCCGACAGCTCAGTAAAACCGACAATATCGGCAAACAAAACAGTAATCGAGGGAAAATGGTCGGCAATGACGGTCTGGTCGTCTTTGAGGCGCTCGGCAACAGCGTGAGGAAGGATGTTATGCAGGAGGTCTTCTGAACGTTGATATTCCCGATTTAACTGTACCTGTTGTTCATTGATGATTTTTTTCTGCAGAAACAGGGTACGGATATTTCGTTCCTGAAGAAATCCGCTGAAACAGGCAATGCCTTCCATCAGCCAGATCACATAGGAGAGTATGATGATATCATCCCATTGATGAGAGGAATATATAAGGTACACCTGATAGGTTCCCATGAACACAAGCGATGTCGGAACAGAAAAAGTAAAACGAAGCTGCCCGGCATAGAAGCAGACAAAGAGGCATCCCAGTTCGCCGAACAGGAGAAAAATATGTGCTTTTTCTTCGGACAGAACAGGTGCCCACAGGAACATTGACAGGGCTATAACAAGTAAGGCTGCAGATGTGATGTACTGGTAATGACTACTATATTTTTCGTAATAGGTTGAGTAGAAGCCGAAGAAATACAGCGGATAGAAACTGCTGAAGATTAGAAGAACCGGATAAAAATACTGCGGGGCAATAACATAGGTCAATACGATATTGCCGGTCAGGGTGAGCGCTCCGAAAAGGAAACCGGCACGGATAAATATCAGGGTCTCACTGCTTTGAAACCGCTTGAATTCATTTTCCAGAGCCGGACTGCGGAAATGAAGAAAAACAGGGTGCTGCGCAAAAAGTTGTTCCTGTATTTGATTTCCCGACACCTGATGTACAGCTCGCCTCAATGTCTTTATTTTACGGAACATACGGAAAAAACGAAAAGGATTCCCCCTGAAGCAACCGGTGACTGCCTGACCCCGGCCCTGCAGCAGCATCGCAGACTCTACCTAATTTTTTGCAAATGAACAACGGTAAATACGTGTCGGATCAGCAGGACATTGTGTGAAAACGCGCTGTCACTGTGTCAAACAATGTCAAATGCGTATTCCGTGGTCCGGCCAGTTGCAGAGTCATCCGTACCCCTGCTGTTGAATTCTCTTGCGTATCCGGTTCATTTCCATTAATTAAATGGATACAGAATTGCAAGTGAGTGCGTCCGTACTCAATTTCGTCATAATTTTTTTCCGGAGGATTGAACCATGTCGCAGAGTCAAGACCTGTTTGCCAGTCTGGTGGACAACACCACCTCAAATTTAAACAATATGGCCAAAGGCCCGGTGGATGTGGTCTCCAGATTGGCGGAGTTGGACAGAGAGCATGAGGAAATTTCAAAGATCTCGGACGAAAAAGAACGAGCAAAACGGGAAGAGATTCTGGCCTCCAAGATCAATACGATCCGTCAGGCCATCCAGAGCGATGAGAAGGACATGGCCAAGGCCGTCTACGGGATGAAAGTCTTAATCGACGGTATGGATAAAGAATTTCAATCCTTGGTTGAAGATTCTGACGAAGAGAAAAAACTGGTCAGTGATGCGCAGACCGCTTTTGAACAGGCGCAGAAAGTTCTTGAAGAGGCCAATGCCTATACGGGATTTCTGGGCCTCGGCTGGGGCAAGGAAGGTAAGGTTAAAGCTGCGGAAGAGAATATGCGGGATGCGGAGCACCTGATGGTGAATTCCAAAAGAAAGGCGGAAACCATGAAACGGGAACGGCTCATGTCCGCTGATATTGAACAGACCCTGAATGTTGTCCAGGTTATGGGCCAGAAGACCATTGATATTATGACGGAGCGGACTTCCAGCATCCGCAACCAGCTGGAGGCGATCAAAGCGCGGAAAGAAAAGGCATTCGAGATCAAAAACGAGGCATCGGAACGGGCCACTAAGCTGGTGGAAATCGTGGAGCAGATGGAAAGCGAGGTGCAGAACGAAGAACTGGCGATTGATTCCTTTGAGACCGGTTCAGCCGAACATACGGCCCAGCTTGCCAAGGTTTCCAAGCTCCGGGCCGAATTGCAGGAGAATCGGGGGAAACTCAAGGTTGTGCAGGCTGTTCTGGATGAAAAGACAAAATCCATTCAGGAGCATGAAGCCCACCAGGAGGCTCAGCAGAAGCTGCTCAGCAATCATCAGATGTGGATTGCCACCCTGAAATCCAAGCTGCAGGAGGATCTGGTCAAGGATCAGTCCTATCTGGAAATGCTCAAGGCGGCAGCGGATCAGGAAATCGCCCAGAATGTGGACACCATGACGGACGAGAAAAATGCCCGCCAGATGGAGAATGTGGCCAAAATCATCGTTGCTTCCGACACTGCCTATATCGAAAAGATGAAGCTGACTCCGGAACAGATCCGCCGGCGGGCCAATGTTGCCCAGGCCCTGGCCAAACACGCGGCGGATCTGAGCGAGGATGAAGCCGAGCTGCGCGAGGAGATGATCCGCAATTACGGTATTGATCCCCTGAGCGCTTCTGAATTCACTTACAGGGAAGACGGCAGCAGCTCTGCCGGAGCAGGCGGTTCCGGTGCAGCAGCATCGGTTGATCATGACGAGAATCTTTTTGCCTAATTTTTTATCTAAGAAGCTGTTGCCGACATGTTGAACTGGGATGAGTACTCACTCCATGATCTGGTTGCCCTGGAGCAACGGGAGGAGCATGTCAAGTACATGACCAAGACCCTGACAGCATTCAAGGCGGTTGAACAGCTCTATGCGTTAAAAAAGGAGAGGGAACAGGAGGCCGTGACAGAGCATGATATTGTCCTGACCTTCCTCAGAAAACTCTCCTATACTTTTGACCTTCTCCGGATTAAATATCTCTTCAATTCTTCGGACAGCCTGAAAATCGACAAAAGCGACTCCGGCTTTGTCAATTTTTATGAAATCGCCCAGCTTGAAACCGATCTTTTACGGCAGAATGAACAGGCTCCTGAAGATAAAGGGCAGGAACTGAAAGAGCAGATCCTCTCCTCTCTTCTGGAAAAGCGCAAAGAACCTGAAGAACTGCTGGCCAGGATGGCGGATAATGTCTACCGCAGGGGGCTGATCCGGGAAAACCTTTTTCTCTTTTTTAATGAGGGACAGCTGATCCCCCTGCAGACAGGAGACAGAAAGAAAAGACGGTATCTGTATTACTGGGCCTGCTACGATAAGCTAAGCAACAGACCCTATATTTATCTGCTTGATTTTAAGCAGGACAGAGACGAGCCACCCCTGCGTCAAAAAAAACAGGAGGCTTTTGACCGCTTCATGGAGGTTATCCGTTCGGAGGGCGCACGGGCCCCGGCAGTAGGTATTGTGGCTATGGCGATTGACCAGCGGCTTGAATCTGTTCACCCCAAGATGCTCAAGCGTATCTGCATCGGCCCGATCTATTCCCAGTCCTTTTCCGTCAATCTGCCGGAAGAAACAGAACAGCTGTTCGCAGCAGGAGATGAGGGGAGAAAATTTGTCTTTCATCTGACCGAGCAGTTTGTCTTTTCCGCCGGACAGACTGTGATCAAGGATCAGCAGGCGCTCGGCAATATTTTAACCGGAGAGCGGGTCAGGGAACGCTTTTATATTCCAAAGCCAACCGATGTTGATGAATATTCGGTTTTCAACGAACTGGAAGCACAGAAGGCCTCCCTTATCCGCAAGATAGCGATTATGCCCTATAAGCTGCATCAGCATGTGCATGGCTTCTACAAAGGATACAAGATAATATCTTTCAGCAAGGACGGAATAATCAATGGACTCTGACAGCGGCGGATTTCTGCCGATCAAGATGACCCTGTAGTTTATTGAGATTATGCAATCAAATTCTATAGGGGTTTTAACCTTGCACGGGAATAACAATTGTTACCGATCATGCTGATATAAATACTTTTTTATTAACAGGAAGGTTACCCCCCCTGTAAGTTTCAACCTAAATCCTGCAATGCAAGTCACCAGAGAACTTACGACTGTAGAGATAAGAGGAGGTGATCCAAAAATGTAGAGCACTCCATAATGAGTCAAGAATAGTTCTACTTTGGTGACCATACCATTAACTATTTAATAATATTAATAATGCTAAAAACAGGGGTTTTTAAATACTTAATAAAAATAAGATAGTTATGTTTATGATCGCCAAAGTAGAAATAGTATCAAATACAAATATTTATTCATAGAAGGGGAAAACTATGCGAAATACATCCATTCTTATGACCGCTGGCCTGTTGTTGACTATGTCGTCCACGGCTCATGCTCTGGCGTGGGAAGAAGGAGGGTACTGTGGCAACGATCCTGCAACCCCCGGAGTTGTCTACAACTTCATCAAGCATTTTGATTATGAGCAATACTATTGGGCGAGCGAGCCCATGTTTACGTTGGCCAACAACGGCTTTGTCGACAGCGTGGATTTCGCCTACTACTGTGGTCATGGAAACCAGTACCTCATCGGGGTCTATTCCAATGGTGCAGGAAGCGGTGCATCTACGTATATCAACTTGGGAAATGTTGGCTGGTCATCCAATGGTGGCTATGGAGATAACGACACAGAGTTCATCGTTTTTCACTCATGTCAGACAATCCCCAGCTCTCTGGAAAGAAGTGACTGGTGGTCACCTTGGCAATCATCTACCGGTATCTTCGACGGACTCCATCAAGCTCTTGGATTCAGAACCAATGCGGTAATCTCCACCGCAGACGACATCTCTAACTACTTTGGCGCACGAATGGCTGGTAACAATTTAGTTTGGCAGTCGTGGTTCGATGCTATCAACGCCGAAGGTTATCACACCGGTTTCTGGTGGTGGGAAAAACTTGCTGAGTTCGGTTCTGCCGTGATGACTCCAGGTGTACAAAATGATCGCTACAAGTATTCTCATGCCCCTGATGAGCCGAACCCAAGCTACCTAGTTAATTGGTACCAGTACTAATCCAAAAAAATCCAGAAAGGAGAAAACAATGAAAGCTATCATTACGTTTGCCGCAATAGCCACCATGTGCGTGGCGAATGTTCATGCTCAAGAGGTGAATGTCGATAATATGCAGATTGACGTTGAGAACGGTCTACACCAGGACGGAGGAGGGTTTGAGTATATGCTCGAACAAGAATCCTCCAAACAAAAAAAAACAAAAGGCTGGGCTGAAAGAATAAGCTCCTATACCGATGTCACTCTATCCGAAAATAACTCTAAGACAGGTGCATCCGAGCAGCTTTTTAGCGTCGAGAACGACCCAGCGGGATACCTTGCCTTGGAAGGCGATGATGTTGTTTTCAACAAGGGAACCAAGAAGTACGAAGGTGATGGAGATACCAGCAACCTGCCAGGAAAGAACGAAGCGGTGCGGATTGCCAAAAAGCATATGGCCGACCTGGGCATCCTCAAAGGATCAATCCGTAGCGAACTTAAGCTTGCGCATGTGGGCGGTGTGAATAAAGCAGTGTACAATAGTGAAGACGGGACTTCTCAGGACTACAAGAAACTGGTCACCGTATATTATGACCGTCGCATAAAGGATGTTCCAGTTGTTGGTCACTCACGCATGGTCGTCACTCTTGGCGAGGATGGTGAACTTGCCGGACTCATCAAAAAATGGACCAAGATGTCGAAGAATCTGAAATTTGATGCGAACGATTATCTATCTGAAACACAGGTCAAAAAACAAGTCAAGGAGATGCTCACTCGTCACTACAAAAAGTCGAAAAAAGATCTTGTTGACAGTCTCAATGTTACCGATGCGAGGTATATTTTATATGATGACGGGACAACGATTGAACCGGCACTCTTTACATTGGGAGAGGTTGCGCAGTACGACGGAACGTCCTATGATGGCGATTGGATTATCCCTGTGTTGAAGAATCCGAAAGCGAACTACAAGATTCTTTCAGATGTACCGGTGATGCCCAATGACGAATCTATGGACTTGGCCAACACCGAAACCTACGAACAAGAGGATGAATAATTTGGTCAAAGTGACTGTACCATGGGAATGCTTTGGTCAATAGCAAAGCATTCTTGCTGCCCTAATAGAGAGAAAACGACGATGCGAATAACTTTTGTGTTTATTATGGCTGCAATAGCAGCCTTACAATGTTCGTCCTGTGGTAGTGTAGATTCTCCTCCTCACAGCAGTGGTGGACAGGATGTCACCATAACCGTGACAGTCGACAACTTCTCGGGTGCAATCGCTATCAGTACCGTAAAGTTCTCTTTAACCCATAGGCAAGTTTTTTACGGCACAAGCATTCCCATGACTTTCGATTCTTCCGCTATTACCTATTCATGTACCATCCAGAATATACCTACGGGACCAATAGATTTTCAAATACAGGCAGTTGACTCGGGAAATAATATTCTATGTAGCCTAACCGAAACTTACACAGTTTCATCCAGATCGGAGGGGACCCTTTTCCGAGAACTTAGCGATTCAAGCTGCGGTATTTCCCCGCCGCCACGACAGGGTATATAACCAGCCGCTGCACCCGACCTCCGTCAACTCTATTTCTTCTCAAGCATCTTCCCGCTGACCTTGGTCCCCAGACGCACAAAATACCCATCCTCATCCCTGATCGTAATTTTTCAACGACCCGGCGCATCCGGACGAAAACAGAAAGAGCCGTTCCGGTCAGTACGACCGGATTGGAACGGGATCTCGAAGTCGGATTACAGCAATAACGTGCAGGCCTAAGGCATTTCTGTCGGAGGAGGTGTGAACAAGTCACTTTACTACATACGTGTCAAGCCCCGACTGATTGTATACCTGTTTTTTAAATAAATCGGGATGCGTTTTCCGCCAATTTTTCAGAGCCTCAACCGGCGTGATATGACCGGGATTTTTCTGCGGAATATGGTGATTGTAAATACGGAGATACTGCAGCAGTATTTCCTTAAGCTGACGGGACGATTCAAACTTTGTCTGCTGAACAACTTCTTTACTTCTGCCGTTGAAGCGCTCGACCATGCCGTTTGTCTGCGGTCTGCGCGGTTTTATCAGACGGTGCTCAATGCCGTTCTCCCCGCATTTCCGATCAAATACGTGATTTCCGGTCGGTTCACGCTCTCCGGACGGGCAGAAACGGTCGGTGAACTCCTTCCCGTTGTCGGTGAGAATTTTTGAGATCATGAACGGGGCCTTCCCAATGAGATTATTCAGAAAAGAGCGGGCGGATTCCGCAGTTTTCGAAGCCCGGATCTCCATGTACACCCACCGGGTGGCCCTGTCGATGCCGACAAAAAGATATTTCCGCTCCGTTTCGTCCGGCATCCGCGGGAGATATTTTATATCGGCATGCACAAAACCAGGTTCGTAATCTTTAAATGTTTTCGGACGGTTCTCTTCGTTTTCCTCCGCCGGGATCAGCTCTTTCAGATTTGAGACTCCGTGCCGCCGCAGGCAGCGGTCAAGGGCGGAGCGCGACATATGCGGACAGATGAATTCACGCACAACAACAAGGAGATCGTCAATCGGAAGAAGGAGCGTTCTGCGCAGCTCAACAACCACGGCTTCTTCCGGATCCGTGAGCGTCGCGTGCAGATTATGCGGCCTGTGCGAAAAATCGTCGGCGGTATCACGGTATTTCCATTTCCGGACCGTACTTCTGCTGATGCCGTATTTTTCCGACAACTTACGTTCGGAAAGTTCTGAGCGCTGAATTTCCCGGCGGACAGCCGGGGTTGTACGCGCTCTTTTGTGCAGTGCGATATTCATGATGATAAACCGGGCAGTTTATGTTCTGATAAAAGAACGGTTATACGTTCACGGGCAAGAAACAAGGGCCAACTTCTCGCAGGTATATTATCACACGGGACGCGACAAGTAGAAGATCAGGCCGTCCGGGAACAGGGCAGGGGGCTGGCCGTCAGGACTCAGCTCCCAGGCAACCCTGGAGGCCAGCGCGGTCTTGTCGATGCCGCCGGGTCCGCAGAGCGTTACCGCCCTGCCGGGCCGGAGCGCGGCCAGTACTTCCTTGAGCAGTTTCTCCCTGCCCACAAGATGCTCGGCCTGCCTGGGCCGCTGCAAAGGGATACCCTGTTCGGTGCGGGCGTAGTGGTGGTGATGTTCCTCATAACGGACATCGCCGGTCTGGCTGAAGACGTTGTGGTGGCCCGTTGCCTCCTGCTGCGGTGAGGTGATCTCTTCCGCATTGAGGTTAACCTGCTTGCCGATGGGATGATCGCCCTGTGCAATGTTCTGATCACCACTGCCGCTGCTGGTAAAGGTGTTACTGACCGGCGGGGCGGTGTCCTGCGGAGCAGGGGGCTTTCTTCGGTAACGCAGGATAAGCCATCCGGCTATCGGCAGCCCGACCCCGCTGAACACCCATTCCCATGCTTCAGCCTCCGCAATCCATTGCCAGATCTGTCCGAGCAGTTCCAGTTCCATCAATCCCCTCCGCTTCACCCTCCCGACCGGGCGTCACCCCGCCCTCCCCCTGAGGTACCGCTTTACTGTATTCGGCACAGATGTATATTTACACCGTCACCGGGTAACATCAAGGAATATTCGGGTTCTGAACGAACTGCGGGCCGCCGGTTCATTGTTCTGTCCTGCAGTTGCAGAACGCGGCAGATCTGCAGGACAAAAAAAGATCGGCCTGTGTCTTTGAGCGATGGATTTTGCTGGTAGACAGCGCAGTTGTCGTGTAAAGGGAAACATCAGAGCAGGTGTTCGTATCCGGCGCACGCGCGTTGGAGCACGCCCGTATGTCGGGCCTAGCTGCTTCAAGGACAATATTACAGGATTTTCCCGGAACAATCATCACGCAGGAAACAACAGATTCAACAGCCGTGGAGATTATATTCCGATAAGAACGTATCGGGGATGTGAGCGTTCTTTCTTCCTGCAACTCCGAAATAGTACAAGGGCTTGCCGTCCATCGACATCCTGTGGCGGTACCGCTCCATATGGTAGACATGAAAATATTCCGAAAACATCAGCTCGCGGATCATGCGGGAAAACCCCGAAGTATCAGAGTGACTTAAAAACGTCTCTTTGATATTGAACGCCACCCAGCCTTTGCTCCGGATAAGATTAAACGCTCTGAAAAAGGCCTGAGGCGGAATATCTCCGAATCCGAGGGCAGCCACTGTTGTCAGGCAGTCCGGCATCCATGAGGCTATTTCCTCATGAAGTTCTTCATCAGGATTGCAGAAATCAGCAACATAGTATGCATCGTATATCCCCGGCCTGTCTCTTTCCGTTGCTTCCCTGGCTTCCGGGATGATGTCCACACCGATCAGCCTCGCAACGCCCTGATTTTTTAACGTCTCTCCCATCATACCGTTTCCGGCGCCGAAATCCAGCACTCTCAGTTCGCTGAGATTATGCTCTGACTGATTAAGAGCATGTTCCAGAATTTCCGTTACCTTTATCGGCGACTGACACTGAAGCCGTTCATAAAACAGCTGTTCATATAAATTCGGTCTGCTGTAAATAAGGTCATAATCATGGAAACGAATTTTTTCGCTGCCGGATGGATTCATCAAATAAAAAAATATTTCATCCTGTCCAAGAGTTTCTGTATCTCTTTTTGGAAAGCGTATTCTATGTCGCATCGCCAAATTCCTTTCAGTTGTTTTGATATAAATTCCGCTCAACCCGTTTTTATCGGATGCCCGGAACAGAACACCCTGAAACAGAAAAGTCAAGGAAAAACAGGAAAGACGACCTGACACATCAGGTGATACATCAGCAGTGGAGACACCAGCGCCTTCGGGTATCTGTAGGTCTGCAGGTACCCACTATTCTGTCCTTGAAAAATACAGTCCGGTTCTGTTTCCATTGTCATTTTACTGGCTGAAAGCCGTGCTGTCGTGTAAAGGGAAACATCAGAGCAGGTGTTCGTATCCGGCGCACGCGCGTTGGAGCACGCCCGTATATCGGGCCTGTTCATGCTGCTGAACAGGCAGCATTTTTTTGCGCAACAGGCGCAGAGGGACAAAAAACATGGCAAAGCCGAAAAAAAGCAGAACTAAAAAGATCGTTGAGGTGCTGGGGCCGGTTGATAACCTGGAAAGCTACGTCAAGGCTGACTGGTGGCGGCATCTCTTTAATGCCAATTATCTGCGTACCGACGGTGATGTGGTTGAAGATAAGGAAATCACTAAAAAAGAGGTGGATATTTTTCTCAATACCCTTGATCTGCCCAAGGAGAGTAAAATCCTGGATCTCTGCTGCGGTCAGGGACGGCATACCCTGGAGATAGCCCGCAGGGGGTACAGCAATGTTGTCGGCCTGGACCGTTCCCATTACCTGATCAACCGGGCCAGAAAAGTCAGCAGGACTGAAGGGATGAATGTCCTTTTTAAAGAAGGTGATGCCCGGAAACTGCCTTTTCCAACCGATGAATTCCATGCGGTGATCATTGCAGGCAACAGCTTCGGCTATTTTGACTCCAGTAAGGATGATGCCAGAATTCTGAAAGAGGTTATGCGCATTCTGCGGCCCGACGGCAGACTGCTCATTGATATCACGGACGGTGAATATATGCGCGAGCATTTTGATGCCCGCAGCTGGGAGTGGATAGATAAGAATTATTTTGTCTGCCGGGAGCGTTCGCTCTCAGAAAATCGGGAACGGCTGGTTTCCAGAGAAGTGATCACCCATGTGACCAAAGGCGTGATTGCGGATCAGTTCTATGCAGAACGCCTTTATTCTATAGAGGAGCTTGACACGTTGCTGTCCAAGGCAGGTTTCAGGGATTGCCGGAGCTGCACAGAGGTTGCAGCAGAATCAAAACGGAACCAGGACTTAGGTATGATGGCCCGGCGGGTGGTAATAACCGGGGTAGCCCACAAAGAATGGTCCGCAGTCCGTGAAAGTCCCGATGTAGCCGACTCAGTCGTTGTTCTGCTGGGCGATCCAGGCAAAACAGATGTGGTCAAGCCGGGAGCTAATTTTGATGACGACGATTTCCATACCATCAATGAGCTGAAAAAGGCCCTGGCAGAGATCCCGAACTGCAATTTCACCTATCTGTACAACCACGATACTCTGCTTCAGGATCTGATCAAGCTCCAGGGGAAATGCACTTATGTGTTCAATCTCTGTGATGAAGGCTTTCAGAATGAGGCGACCAAGGAACTGCATGTGGCTGCTCTGCTGGAACTGCTGGGTATGCATTATTCCGGCGGTACTCCGCAATGCCTGGCCTACTGCTACGACAAGTCGCTGATCCGGGGGATTGCCACGGAAATGGATATCCCGGTTCCGGGTGCGTTTATGATCAAACCGGAGGATATCCAGTTTGTTGAATTTCCGCTCACCTTTCCGGTGATTGTCAAGCCGAATTTCGGGGACTCCAGCTTCGGTATTACCCAGAGCAATGTCTGCTATGATCTGGAAACTCTGGAAAGTGCCGTGACCGGGATCCGGGATAAATTCGGGTATAACAATCCCATCCTGGTTGAAGAGTTCCTCACCGGCAAGGATATCAGCGTGGGGATTGTCGGTAATCCGGGCAGCTCATATATGATACTGCCCGTGATTGAGGAAGACTATTCAGCCCTGCCTGAAGACCTGCCCAGAATCTGCGGCTACGAGGCCAAATGGAATCCGGATTCACCGTACTGGAAAATCACATCCATTCCGGCAGAATTGTCCGAAGATGTGGAGCGCTTCCTGGGTGCAAGCTGCGTCAAGCTCTTTGAACGCCTGGAGTGCCGTGATTATGCCCGCTTTGATTGGCGCGTGGACGACAACGGTACGCCTCGACTGCTGGAAGTCAATCCCAATCCGGGCTGGTGCTGGGACGGCCACCTGGCCAAGATGGCTGCGCTGCAGGACATGTCCTACAGTCAAATGCTGGCAAGTATTCTGGAGGCGTGTAAGGGCAGATTGGTGCAGGAAGAGGAGGTAGGAGAGGTAGAGGGCGTAAAGACAGAAGGATAGATAGAAGGGAGGCGGATCTTCAGTCCAAGGTGATCCTTCGGGCTGAAGATCCGCGTTTGATCAGAAAAATTATTTCTTCGCCCCCATCTGCCGGTACACCAGCAGGGGATACACCAGCACCCTCGGATATCTGCAGGTGCGTACCATCTGTTCAAAGGTATCAAATCCCCGGAAGACACCACGGAAGCCGCGCTCCACAGCTTCCCTGCTCGACAGCTCACCGGCCTGGAATTCCTGATGGGGATTGAACTCAGCATCCTCCGGGTTGGGTACGGAAGTAACAATACCGATCATCGTCATCTCTTCGGTCGGGATTGAGCCGTAGGTAAAGTGGAATCCGCTGATATCCATGTCAAAGAAATTATCCTGCTTCAGATGTCCGAACACCTGTACATCCATGTGCTCCTGCGCCGGATAGACCCGCAGATTAATGATTCCCGGTATGAAGGTATCGATCCAGGTTTTCAGGCCGTCAAGAACCCACTGCTCAACCATGCCGGCCGTGGTCTGCTCTTCCAGCAGCGCTGTCAGCCGTTTTTTTTGTTCTTTTAATGGAGCCTGCTGTATATTTCTGGCATTTCTGTCTTTGATTCTTGCGACTTCAGCCTCTTTGGTTTTAATTTGTTCGACGAGTTTTTTATACGCTTCCGTGTTTTTCACCGCTGCTTTATTGCTCTGGTTAATGAGCGCGGCGATATTCGGAAACGACTCGGAGATTTTTTTCATCCTCTCGTAATGCTCGATGACGCATCTTCCTGTCACTCTGACACAGAACGTATCCTTTAACGTCTTTCTGAATTCCTTGTCCTGAATCTTTTTGGCCATTTCTTTACCAGATAAATCGAGCAGATATCCCTGATGCACCAGTTCCTCTTCAAGCTCCCGGAACAGGGTATGGTGCGACCTGACCTGCTCCTGCAGGCCCTGCTTATCCTGGGTGCTGCCGTCAGCATCGTTCTTTACGTTCTTGAATATCTTGAAATCGTATTTCTTTTTATTCTCCGCCTGACTGGCCGTCGTATACACGGATTCTCCGGCGGCAACAACCGCCCCGGTCAGCTGGCTGTACACGGAGAGAATCTTTCTGGTGTCCGTATAAAGATAGTCACAGAGGTGCTTATTCTTTTTTTTCATAAGATATTCCTACAACTTGTCGCGTTCCGTGTGATAATTAGAGTTGTTCCTTAATAACGCAAGTTTTTTTCCTTGAGCAATTTCATCTCAGGCTGCTGTTATTTCCGCTAGGCGCCGCCGGGCCTCCTGTTCCACCCGATATTCCTCCATACGCTGGGCCACCTTGTTTTCAAAATCCTTGTCCACGATCATGGCCATATTGTCCAGATACCGGACCACCTCCTGAAAGCGGATACTGGCGAACGACAGGCCCTGCATATTCGCCTTCATCAGCTCCTTGAGCATGCTCAGTTTTTCATCATAAGATCCGGCGAAAAAGCAGGCATGATCATTCATCCATTCAGCAGGAAAATCAAAATCCGTCAGCCGAGTATTGACGGCAGTCTGGATGTTCCGCACATCCCGTGAAGTGAAGCCGGGAAACTCGGCTTTGATAGTATGAAAGAGCCGGGCAAAGAACAGATGCTCTTCAATACTGTGCTCCTGCATGGTTTTTTCGATAATCGTCTTGATTTTGTAGACCTGAGCTTCGCCCTGTTCATCATATTTTTCGCTGATCCGGTCGGCAATTTCCTGAGCGGACATGAACTCGTACTCTTCCGGATGCTGCATATCCACAAAACCGGGCACCATAGTCTCATAGGTCTGCCACCAGATATAATCCTGATCCAGAAAATCCTCGACAGTGGTGGCTCCGGCAAGCAGGGAGCGTTTCTGCACGCGGGACAGCACGGCTTTATCCAGAGTTTCCGGCAGATTGGTGTAGATCTGGATCAGCCGGTTGCCCTGCTTGGCTGCCGAAGCGCCCTCGGTGTTGACCAGAAAGCTCTCCACCACCTCAATCACCCCGGCGGACGTACCCCGTGCGCCCCGGTCGCGGAGTTTGCCGTCGCCGTCATCAATGGGGGCATAAATAATCATGTCCGGTGAGGTGGCGGAGCGGAACCATTTTTCCATGTTCTCGCTGCTGCCGCCCTGATAGGTGGAGACAACCGATTGGGGGATGGGATGATACAAAAACTTGATGCCCAGATCCGTACAGCGGTCGTGAAGTTCGGTTGCGGTCGCGGAGATGCCCATGCTTTTGCCGGTTCCGGCAGGACCGTACTCCATGGTCACAGCAGGGAAGCCGCCCAGCTCATTGATGGGATTCTTTTTCCGCTCCACGTCATAGCACATCAGGAACTGGATGGTCCGTTTTGAGCTGTGCTTGTACATGGTATTACCGACAATCTCTCCCCATTCCAGGCGGTTGAAATCCACGCTGCCACTCACCTGCACGGTATGGGCGGTGAATCCTTCAATGACAAAGTCCTCGCCTTCCAGCTTGTAGCCCTTGCTCTCAAAGGGTTCCGTATACTTGAGGGAATCCCGGATAAACTCTATCTCATTGAGCACTTCCTGGTAATAAAGCTGGGTCAGTTTGACAACATCCAGCGGGGTCCGGATGTTGTCCGCATTGAGAAAAAAGCCGTGATAGTACAGCAGATAGTTGAGGGCATGGATATAATTGGCCAGATGCAGTTCTTCGGGCAGACCGGGAAAACTGACCTGTATCGAATCCAGAGCTTCGCTTTTGTAGTCACTCAAAGCGGAGACGATATAATTGGCCGTGACAAAGAGCAGCACCGCCGAGGTGGTGATATTCTTCTGTCGGAATTCGGTCTGGGCTTCGGGATTATTTTTCAGGGCGCCGTCAGCCTGCTGGGCCTTGAGGGTATAAAAATTGGAGGCCTTGGAATACAGGTTGGCCGTATGCATGCCCAGCGCGATCCCTTTGCGCACCGCATTCATAGAAAAAGCGACATCCGGATGATAAATCAGCAGCGGGTCATCACTGAGTTGTTTCGCCTTGTCCGCAATGCTGGACGTTTCCTGGGCCGAGGCATTGGTGATACTCCTGATGATCTCATGGGCATTGGCTGATTCCCGGAGGCGTTCCTTTTTTACTCTGGGGTGCCAGGAAGCCCGCCGGAGAAAGGCGGATGCCTTTTTGATCTGTTCTTCCAGTTCAGCCTGTTTGATCGGCAGAAAGCCGCCGCTGTCAGAGTCCATTGATTATTCCGTCCTTGCTGAAAGATATTATGTTGTATCCGTTGTAGAGGCCCTGCAAAAAACAAGATAATGTTCAGTGTATTTTGCATGATAAAGCTCCAAAGTATATGTGTCAACAGCGACGAAGGAAAAACAGGGCATTGAAGGCGGCGGGACAAAAAGAAAAGCCCTGAATCCGGGGAGGACTCAGGGCTAAGCAACGCATTGCCGTTATTACGGTCTGATTGATTCTACTTTGGCAACCATAACCTTTTGATCTATTTGTAAAAACTTCTTGCAGTATCCGGATAAAGTTGTATCTTTCATTAGGAAAATTTTATCGCTTTTTGATCAAGCTAGCACCTGATAACAGCTATCAAAAAAATACCCGTCAATCGCCCTGATTATAACTTTATTCTTTTTATGAACGCTCCCAGCCCCGAAAAAAGAAGTCCCCATGACAAATTCTTTGAGTTGACCGGCATCGCCCGGCAACTTACGTCTTTTCACGAAAGATATCATCATTTTTTTAAGAGACATACGGTAAGTTTGTCAGATAAAGCATTCCAATACTTGAAAGGTTTATTCCAGGCTGACAAAAAAACATGGAACGTATGGAGGAAAAGGTTCCGGGCGTTAAATATGAGCCCCTCCAGTATTTTCTTTCCGACTCGAACTGGGATTGGCGTCCTGTAAACAACCAAGTAGCTAAAGATGCGGATAACATTTTTGGAGGAAAGGAAGATAGCGCTCTTTTTATTGATGAATCCGGGATACCCAAAAAGGGTAAAATGTCTGTTGGGGTTTCTCGTCAATGGTGCGGGCAGCTTGGTAAAACCGACAACTGTCAAGTAGTTCTACTTTGGCGATCATAAACATAACTAGCTTATTTTTATTAAGTATTTAAAAACCCCTGTTTTTAGTATTATTAATATTATTAAATAGTTAATGGTATGGTCACCAAAGTAGAATTAGTTGTCAGACGTGAGGTTAAGTCCCCGAAAAAAATTAAATATAGCCTAAGTAATGCGGAAAGTAACACGTCAACAAGACGACTTGCATATATGCAAGCTCAACGATATTGGGTTGAACGGCCATTTCAGGATGCAAAAAATGAATGTGGAATGGGTGATTATCAGGCTCGGGGATGGCTGGCTTGGCATCATCATATGACTATGGTCATGATGGCCATGTTGTTTATGGTCGAGCAACGATTATACCATCAAGTCGGTGTCCCGTTATTGAGTTGCGCTGATATAACAACATTACTCAAGTCAATTTTCCACGTCGAGATGTAAACGAAGATGAAGTTATAAGACAGCTTCGTCAACGGCATGAAAAGAGGCAAGCTTCGATTGATTTCGCATATGAGAAACAACCGAATTGCAAATTATTACCACAGCCTTTGTGAGTGCCAAAGTAGAATTATCTAAGATGATGCTATAAGGATTTGGCACGGGTGCGGGCAAAGCGGCAGGGGGCGTAGGGGCAGGTCCCCGTGCCTGCCCATGAATAATGCCGGGTATACACAGGCCGCCCACCGTTAAAACGGTGGGCTATGTTCGTGCGGTCCCTCCGGGACGCTGCTCCTGTCCCGTCAGGGACATTCGATAATAGCCCGGCGATTTATCGCCGGGCGGGGGTGTCCGGTTTATCACCACCCTGTCGGGATACGATGGACGAGGGTCATGTTTCCGGCAAAGAATGCCTGACAGAACCGGTCCAGCTTGAGAGGATAAGCTGTCAAGGATGTAGCGATAAAGACACTGAAGGACACTGCATGCACAAGCAGAACAGGACAGGACAGACCTTTCTCCCGACCACAGGAGATGAGCTGCACCGGCTCGGCTGGGACCGCCCGGATATCATCCTGGTCAGCGGCGATGCCTATATCGACTCCCCGTTTATCGGGACCGCCGTGATCGGCCGGGTGTTGGCGGACGCCGGATTCAGGGTGGGAATCATTGCTCAGCCCGACGTGCAGGGTAATGACATCTGCCGCCTCGGTGAACCCAGGCTCTTCTGGGGCGTGAGCGGCGGCTGTGTGGATTCCATGGTGGCCAACCGCACGGCCTCGGGCAAACGCCGCAAACAGGATGACTACACCCCCGGCGGTGAGAATACCCGCCGACCGGACCGGGCTGTGCTGGTCTACGCCAACCTGATCCGCAGTAAGTTCAAAAACACCTGCCCCATTGTCCTCGGCGGTATCGAGGCCAGCCTGCGCCGCATTGCCCATTATGATTACTGGGGCAACAGCGTGCGCCGCTCTATCCTGCTGGATGCCAAGGCTGATTACCTGCTTTACGGCATGGCCGAGCGGGCTGTGCTGGAGCTGGCCGTCTGCCTGCGGGATGGTAAAAACCCACGCCGGGTTCGCGGCCTCTGCTATGCCGCGTCGGAGCGCCCGGCTGACTATCTTGAGCTGCCCGCCTTTGAGGAGGTCTCCGGCAGCAGCCAGCAGGCGAAGAAGGCATTCACCCGGATGTTCAGTCTGTTCTACGCGAATAATGATCCTATCACGGCGCGAGGTCTGGCCCAGCTGCACGGTACCCGCTGGCTGATCCAGAACCCACCTCAGCCGCATCTGTCCACGGAAGAGCTGGATCATGTTCATAGCCTGGACTATCAGCTGGACCTCCATCCTGTGCATCGGAAGCAGGGGGAAGTCCGGGCTCTGGAGACGATCCGCTTCTCCCTGGCCACCCACCGGGGCTGCTACGGTGAATGCAATTTCTGCGCTATTGCCGTGCATCAGGGCCGGACCATTGTTCAGCGGAGCCAGAAGTCGATCATTGCAGAGGCCCGTGGCCTGACTGCCCATCCGGCCTTTAAGGGGAGAATCCACGACGTGGGCGGCCCGACCGCAAATATGTACGGAGTGGAGTGCCGAAAGAAGCTGAGTAAGGGCTGCTGCCCGGACAAACGCTGCCTGTTCCCGCAGAAATGCAAGGCCCTGCAGGTGGATCATGGCGAGCAGCTGCGCCTGCTGGAGGAACTGCGCCAACTAAAAGGGATAAAGCAGGTGGTGGTATCTTCCGGCATCCGTTACGACCTGATCCTGGAGGATACAAAGAACGGCCTGAACTACCTGCGTCAGGTGGTGCGCTATCATGTTTCCGGCCAGATGAAGGTGGCTCCGGAGCATTGTCAGGATAAGGTACTGGCCTGCATGGGCAAGCCGGGCCGGGAGAGCCTGGTCCGCTTCCGCAAGCTGTTCATGCGCATGACCGCTCAGGAAGGCCTGAAGCAGTTCCTCACCTATTATATCATTGCCGCCCATCCCGGCTGTCGGCAGCAGGATATGCAGGCGCTGAAGCAGTTCGCGCAAAGGGAGCTGAAGGTGCTCCCCCGCCAGGTGCAGATCTTCACGCCCACGCCATCAACCTGGTCCACCCTGATGTACTGGACCGGCGAGAACCCTTTTACCGGCCAGCCCTGCCTTGTGGAGAAAGACAACCGTGCGCGGGAGCGGCAGAAGGCTGTGCTGACCGGGCCAGTGCAGCGGAGCAGGAAAGGTCGTGCCCGGCGGTGACAGGGGACGTGCAGGGATATTCATAAGAATAGACCGGCCTTGCTGAACCGGAGCCATTCTATTATCATGCCGTGCATGGCTGTATTGCCGAACTGTCCAGCCGAACCATCCGCCCGATATCGTATGAACCAATCAATCAGGAGGCCGTATGAAAATGAAACTTATCCGAATAAGTCTGTTGCTGCTTGCCGTACTGGTCGCAGCAGCCCCTGCTGCCGCCAAGAAGATCGTGAAATGGAAGCTGGCCGAAACTTGGCCTTCAACCCTGACGCCGCTGGCCTCGCCGCCTGCTCAAGTGGCAAAGATGGTCGAGAAGATGAGCGGCGGCAGCTTCATCATCCGGGTGGAGGGCAGAGAGAAGCACAAGGCGCCGCTGGCTGTCCTGGATATGGTCAAGGGCGGGCAGTATCAGATGGGCCACAGCGGTTCCTATTATTGGAAGGGTAAGGATATCAATACGATCTTTTTCACTACCCTCCCGTTCGGCATGACCACGGCCGAGCAGTATGCCTGGTTTTATTACGGGGGCGGTATGAAGTACATGCAGCAGGTTTATGACCGCTTCAAGGTGCTCAGTTATCCGGGCGGCAACACGGGTGTGCAGATGGGGGGCTGGTTCAAAAAAGAGATCAGCTCGTTGGATGATCTGAAGGGCCTGAAGATGCGGATTCCCGGACTTGCCGGAGAGGTCTTTGCCAAGCTGGGCGTCAATGTCACCAATATTCCGGCCGGGGAGTTGTACACCTCATTGGACCGGGGCACCATTGATGCCCTGGAGTGGGTCGGGCCGGGAATGGATATCAAGATGGGATTTCATAAGGTGGCTCCGTATTACTATACCGGCTGGCATGAACCGGCCTCCGAGATGCAATTTCTGATCAATAAACGGGCCTATGAGAAGCTGTCATCAGAGCATCAGGCGATCCTGCAGGCCGCCATGAAAGCGGGAGCTGCAGATATGTACTTTGAAAATTTTGCCGCTAGTGCCGAAGCTTGGGACAAGATGAAGACGGAATATCCTGCAATCAAGGTGAAAACCTTTCCCCAGCCTGTACTCAAGGCCATGAAAAAGGCAACTGACGAGCTGCTGGACAGCTATGCTGCGGAGAATCCTCTATTCAAAGAGATTCTCTCTTCCCAGCGGGCTTTCATGAAAAAGGCCCGGCAATGGACGATTATTTCAGACTATAATTACCTGAAAACCAGCATGGACGTGGACCGGTAGTTTTCCTCCGCTTCTTCCCTCCCAAAAAAACAAAAAATACCCTGAACAGGCAGGAGCGCAGAGGCTTGCAACATTGCGTTCCATGCTGTTCAGGGCAAACTGTAAGGATTGGGGACAGCAGGTTGTGCTCGTGCTGCCCTGATCAGTTACTGCCTTACTGCACGTTCACCGTGATCTGTTTCGGTTTGGCCTTTTCCTCCTTCGGGATAGTCAGCCTCAGGATACCTTCCTTATAGGCTGCTTCCACTTTTTCCACATCCACATACCGGGGCATGGTGAAGCTGCGGACAAAGGAGCCATAGGCGCATTCAACCCGATGCCGCTTTTCATCCTTGAACTCGCTTTTCTTCTCCCCCCTGATGGTCAGGATGCCATTGTCAACCGCGACCTGAACATTCTCTTTGTCCACGCCGGGCAGCTCAGCTCTGACGATGAACTCGTTGTCGGTTTCATCGATATCCACCACCGGCATCCAGTCGCCGACTTCAAGGGCTTTGTTCCTCTCTCCGGCAGCCGTAGTTTGCCTATCCGATTTGCCGTATCTATCCAACAATGCCTCCATATCCTGGAACGGATTCCAAACACTCAGGTTCATAATTCCCCTCCTTTTATCTTTCGTTATACAGATCATATCAGTTGGACAATGAACCGTTTCAGTCAGCCTGAACAGGATTCTGTTCAGGTTCTGTTCAGGTTGTTGCGGATCAATTGACATCAATTGACTTTTACCTCAATCTGTTTCGGTTTTGCCTTTTCCTGCTTGGGAATGGTCAGGTTGAGGATACCGTGTTTATATCCGGCTTCCACTTTCTCCACATCCACATCCTGCGGCAGGGTGAAACTGCGGACAAAGGAACCGTAGGCGCATTCGACCCGGTGCCGTTTTGCATCCTTGGCTTCGGTTTTCTTCTCACCTTTGATGGTCAGTACGCCGTTGTTGATGTTGACATGCACATGATCCTTGTCAACACCGGGCAGCTCAGTCCTGACGATAAAATCATTGTCTGTTTCTGCGATATCAACCACAGGCATCCAGTCTCCGGCTTCTATCTGCCTGTTGTCACCTGCCGCACTTTTTCGTGCATTGCTGTAGCGATCCAGCAATGCTTCCATTTCCCGAAAGGGATCCCATACTGAAATACTCATAGCGTTCCTCCTTTACAGATTTTTGTCGGATTTGATGATAGTTGTAACAACAGTCAAAATCTGATAAAATATCAGCAGTAAATATGCAGTAATAATTTCAAACCTCACGTATCTCCATGTCTGTTCTGCGTGAAAGTTTATTCGTTATATCCTGCTTTCTTTTTCCTCTGAAAGAGCTGTGTAAATTTATTCTATCCCCTCCTCTCTCTTGACTGAAAAGATAAGTTCACTTCTTTTCTGTGTCAATATTCTGCCGGAAAAAATATTATCTTTCCCGAAAACCAGTAGCCGATGCGGCGAATGCCGATTTTCTCCGAATCGCTATATTGAGCGAAACCAAGACGAAAAGCAAAACAGAGGTGGTCAGAACTGCCCTGACGGGAATATATCCGGAGACTTGCTGTCCGGGATTGCATCCCGCAGGAGGAATCGTCAAACGATACAGTGTTTGACAGACAACGACAAGATTTCTCATAGATTGCCCGTCTGTGCCGTATCAATTCGATTTCCTTGACATCCCTGCAATACCTTCGTAAAATTGAATCCTTACTTTAAAAAATGAAGACTTACGCAGGAGGCGGAGATGGCGGACAGTGGTATTGTGGAGCTGCGGATACTGGTGGATAAAGACGATGCGGACGAGATAGAGATAGAACAGCTGACCCTGACTCTGATCGGACAGCTCAGAGGGTTCGATATCGAATCCGTTAACCGGGCAAAAGTGAAGAAGGAAAAGAGCGCTCAGGGAGCCAAGGGTGAACCACTCACAACCGGAGCTGTTGTACTGGCAATTGGAGTGGCAGCGATTCCCGGCCTTATCAGTCTGCTGCAGCAGTGGGTCGGTGGCACCCGCAAGGTATCAGTGGAAGCCCCGAATGGAGCCAAGGCCGAGTTCACGCCCAAAAAGCGGTATACCGAAGACGAAATTACAACGCTGATTGAACGGCTCAATCAGCTGCCTGCAGAGAACACATCAACGGCACAGGAAGAAAGCTGATGGGAACCCGTTCAGCACTGCTGATCAGCAGCAGCGAATATCAGGATACCTTTTTTTCCCGGCTGGAAACACCGCAGAACGATGTTCAGGCTCTTGCTGATGTTCTGCGTGATCCCAGGATCGGAAATTTTACTGTTGAAACGGTGATCAACGAACCGTCGCATGTGGTGCGGGAGGCGGTTGAGGAACTTTTTGCTGAGAAAAAGAAGGATGACCTCATTCTGCTCTATTTCAGCGGACACGGTGTCAAGGATCTGAAGGGAAAGCTCTATCTGGCAATGCCCAATACAAAACAGAACCGGCTGCGGGCAACGGCTGTTTCTGCCGGTTACATTTCCGATCTGATGGATGAATGCCTTTCCCGTCGCATTGTCCTGATTCTGGACTGCTGCCACAGCGGGGCCTTTACTTCCGGTTTCAAAGGTGCAGTCGGAACTGATGCGGGGATAGAAGCGGCCTTTAAAGGAACGGGGTACGGTCGAGTTGTGCTTACCGCCAGCGATGCTGTTCAGTATGCCTATGAAGGAGATAAGGTGGCAGGCTCGCCTTTCTGCTCTGTTTTTACAAGATTTCTGGTGCAGGGGCTGCGCACCGGGAAAGCCGATCTCTCGCAGGATGGCAACATCACTGCGGATGATCTGTATAAATATGCGCATGATCAGATCATACAGATGGAGAGCGACAAGCAGCAGACACCGGGCAGATGGTCGTTTATACAGGGGGAACTGGTTATTGCCAGGAATCCTGCTTTTGCGCCGGAATCGTCTCCGACTGAACCGACATCACCCGGTAAACGCCCCACGACCTACTGCCTGCGTCCGCAGGTACGGCATTTTGTTGACCGCAGGGAAATACGGGCCCAGTTGCGGGCCGATCTCCGGGATGAGCAAAAGGTCATCATTGTCGTGGACGGACTGGCCGGGATCGGCAAGACGTCTTTAGCTGCCAAAATTGCCGAGGAGGTTGAGGCAGATTTTACCGGAATTTACTGGACAAAATGTTCCGCTGAAACAGACTTAGATCAGTTGCTGGCAGAGCTGGCCTATTTTTTATCGGAACAGGGAGATCAAACCCTAAGCGGGGTGGTAGAATATCCTGCCCCTGCTGCCAACAAAATCAGTTTCCTGCTTACCGCCTTGGCGGAGCAGAAATACCTTCTGGTCTTTGACGATCTTCACGAACTCCTGGATGAGCAGTGTCAAATTGCCAATGAAGGATTACGCTGTCTGTTCAGTAGCCTGCTGGACCAGACCCATCGATCAAAAGCCTTGCTGGTCAGCCGGGTTACGCCTCTTTTCTGCCGCTGTTTTTCCTGCCAGTCAAAAAACACCCTGGAGGATATTGATCCGAAGAGCAGTCTGGAGCTGCTGCAGATCCTCGGTGTGGAGGAAGATCAGGAACTTCTTGAACAGGCCCGTCGGCTCACAGCCGGACACCCTCTGGCAATGGAGCTGCTGGCAAGTCTGGCCGAGGTCATGCCGTTGGAAGACATCCTTGAAGACCGGACTCTGTTCTTCCACGATACGGATGTGGTTGAACATCTCCTGCGCCATCTGAGCAGCACTCTGACTACGGAAGAGCGGGATCTGCTCACCAAACTTTCCGTCCTGCCCCGACCGATGTACCGGCAGGTTATCTCTTATCTCGTCGGAAACAGGCAGGCTCCCGGACTGCTGAAATCCCTGACCAGGAAGGCTCTGGTGATTTTTGACCGGAAGACAAAGCTGTACCGGCAGCACGACCTGGTGCGGGAATTCAGCCGGGCCGGGATATCAGCTGATGAACGCAGGGACTGCCATGTCCGAATGGCGGCGTATTATGAGCAGCTGGAATTCAATCCGGAAAAGCCGACTTTTGGACAGGTGCAGCAACGGCTTGAGGCCCATTATCATACCTTCCGGGCCGGGGATATCGCCGCAGCCGCAGCCCTGCTTGCTCCGATAGCTGAATATCTGCGTAAATGGGGCTATCTGGAGCGATGCCGGAGCTTGCTGGAAGACGGCCTTACCGCATTGGAACAACTGGAGCCGACCGAAGAGCACCTGCTGCTGCGGGTTGACCTGCTGGTTGAGATGGGCTGGCTGGAGCGGTCATGCGAAGGGCTGGACAAGGCCGTAGAGCGGTGCAGACAGGCAGAAGAAATTCTACAGATAGTGCCGGATGAGGGACGGGAAGGCAAGGTTTGTCATGCATTGGGGAAATTTCTCTATGAGGAAGCTGAGTGGGGTGAGTCGGAAAAGTATTTTGAACGAGCTGTTGCCTTGCAGAAATCTCAGCGGAACACCGGAGAACTTGCCAAGGTGCTGTATGATCTGTATCTGCTGTATTGGAACGTCGGAGAACTGGAAAAGATAGAGGCTGTCAGCAGGGACGGCATTACGATCTGTGAGCAGGAGGGCGATACGGCCAGCAAATGCCGGATACTGATCAAGGTATTGGGCAAGACTTTTCAGGTACAACGCAGATGGGAGGAAGCCTTGACTGTATACGAGGAAAGTCTGAAGTCAAGGAAAGGAGATGATTTTCTTGGTCAATCTCTGTCATTACGTATGATGGGGCAGGTTCTTCGCCAGCAAAAACAGTTTGCTGTTGCTCTTGAGAAAGGCATGGAGAGTTTGGCGTTGGCTAAGAAATTCGGAGATATTTTAGCACAGGCCAGAGCCTTACAGGATATCGGCGATACCTACAGAGATGCAGGTGATGTGAACAATGCTCTTCAATTCTATGAGAAAAGTATAGAAGCAACTAAACAATCAGACGATCTTTCTGGACGCTCTGATATGCTCTCTGATATTGGACTGTCCTTTCAGCGGGCAGGTGAACTGGAAAAAACTTTAGAGCAGTTTCAGGAGGCATTACGGTTAAGGAAAAGAAATGGAGATATATTAGGAACAAGGGCATCATTGGGGCAATTAGGCTTTTTTTATTCCACCAAATGTTCAGAATTAAAAACTGCCTTGCAATATTATAATGATGCCTTCGAGATAGCGAAACAACTGGGGATAGCATTAAAGGTTGAAACTGGGCAAAACGACATAGCAGCTGTTTATAAGAAGTTAGGAAAACTGGATGAGTCTTTAAAACTCTTTGAGGATTTACTCAGAAGGAGAAAAAAACGAAAAAACGGTTACGGTGTCCCCTTGGTTCTTAACCATATTGGAGATATTTATTTGCTCAAGGGCAATGCCCGGAAGGGCCTGTCTTTCTTTGAAGAAAGCTTAAGGATGTACAGAGAAAGGAAAAGGATAGGAGGTGCGTCTGTTAGCCTTTCCTATCTCGGTAAAGCTTATATAGCTCTTGGAGAGTATGATAAAGCCCTTTCCGCGCTAGAGGAGAGCTTGGCGTTAAGAGAATTAATGTATTCCAAGGCAATTCCATTAACAGCCATTGCTGAAGCCTACTATCATAAAAATGATATTGATATTGCAAAAGAAAAATGTGAGGAGAGCATTTTCATCAGTAAGAAATATGGTGGAAGGAACCAGACAGGTATCGCTCTGCACCTTCTAAGCAAAATCCTCCTGAAAAAAGGCCAGCGCGATGAAGCCCTGCAATGCGTCCGCGAGGCGGTGGATATCTTCAGAACCTCCGGCAGCCGCTACCTTCCCGAAGCAGAAAAGACGCTGGCGGAGATAGAAAAAAAATGATCTTTCACGCCGGGTCTGTCAGATCCGACAGAAGGCTTGTGTCATCCTCCATCCTCGCCAGTCAGAGTTTCCTGCACAAACCGTCTGACCTTAGCTGCGCTGAGAAAAATCCCGCTCAATTTTTTCTCCCCGGCCTGCAAGGCCGGAATCATCATGATGCCCTGCTGCAGGGCCCTGCCCGGACTGGCCAGGATGTCCACTTTTTCAATCCGCAGTTCGGGAAATTCCTGCTCCAGTCTGGTCAGCTCACGGCGTACCGATATGCAGCGCGGTCAGAGCTTGGAATGATAGAAAACAACTGTGGTGCTGTCAGGTGTCATGCTGGTGCTGGTGTTCATGCGCTTGCTCCTGTTCCGGTTGAAGGATATGTTCCGCATCACCGTGCTGCCACTCCAAATTTACATCCCGCTGCGGAAACGGAATTTCAATGCCCTGTTCTTTGAAGGCGATGTGAATCATCTTGATCAGATTATGGGTCTGCAGCCCGCGCTGGGCCGGTTCCTGAATCCAGACCAGCAGCTGCAGCAGAATACCTGAATCGCCGAAACTCCGCACCCTGACTCTCGGCTCCGGCTTTTCTTCCAAGGCTGTATTTTGGTTCGCTATCCGAAGTAATGCTTTTTCTACCACACGTAGATCACTGCCGTAGCTGACACTGACATCAATGCGGATCCGGAAGCTGACCATAGGAGCCGACTGGTTGACGATCTTGGTCATGGACATAATCGAGTTGGGAATAGTAATCAGCACGTCATCTCTGGTCTTTATTTTTGTAGACCGGATACCGACCTCCGCCACCTCGCCCCTTTCCCCGGTTTCCAGAACAATGTAATCACCCACCTTGTAGGCTGCATCAATAAACAGGGCAATACCGCCGAAAAAATTCGCCAGCGTATCTTTTGCCGTCAGAGCGACGGCAATGCCGACAATCCCGGCCGAAGCAAAGAGCGGGGTCAGGTTCACCTCCCAAATAATCAGCACCCAGAGGATGCCGATAAACAGAAGAAGAATCCTGGAGACATTCTTCAGCATATAAAATGCTGTTTTATCAAAAGCCTTCAGCGCCCAGGCCGTATTGCTTTCGTTCATAATAGTGATCTGCCGGATCAGGGCAAACCACCAGACAATAAGCATCAGGGTTTTTATACTATTGGGCAGAACAACAGCCCAGGGAGCGGGAAAGGCCGGGTCCAGCAGCACAGCATGCAGCAGGCCGAGCAGAAAAACAGACACGCAGACCGGTCGATGGATAAACCGGACAATATATTCATCCACATCAAAAACAGTGCGGATGGCTATTCTGAGCAGCACTCTGCTGATAAAAATATCTGCTCCTTTGCTCAGAACAATATAAATACAGATAATCGTAAAACGGTCACCGAAATGATATTGTCCGAGTTCACGCACAAAGGTGTCGAACCAGAGGATGAATATGTCGGACAGAGCAGCGAGGAGATCCATAGAAGCCGGGTGCAGGAACGAAGAAAAGGGGGTGATCAGAGATTCTGCTCTTCGGGCAGCGGCAGGGCTTCCTCAATGATCATGATGGGGATATCATCACGAATTGTATAGGAAAGCCGACAGGCCGGGCAGATCAGTGCACTGTTTTCATCATTGAGCCGGACAGAGCCTTTGCATTTCGGGCAGGCAAGGATATCAAGGAGTTCCTGTTTGATCATAATGTCGTTCTGTGGTATGTGTATGTTTTGTCCAATCCCCAATCCGGGCAGTTCCGGTTTGACGAAGCTGCGAAATCAGCATACATTTTCTTGTACATGTAGCATATCGGTACAGCCAGTACAGCCGGTATACTACCCGAAAAGTACTATAAGAAGAAAGAATAAATCCGCTGCCGGCAGAACAGAAACAAAATCTGCAGAAACCATGAAAAAACGTATACCGGTTGATCAGGCTGCGGGTATGGTCCTGCCGCATGACATCACTGAAATCGTCAAAGGAAAATTCAAGGGCCGTGCCTTTAAAAAAGGGCATATCATTCGGCCGGAGGATATCGATCACCTGCGCCGTCTGGGCAAGGAACACATTTATGTCCTTGAACTCTCCCAGGAGGAAATCCATGAAAACGAGGCTGCCTGTGTACTGGCCGCAGCCCTTGCCGGCGAGGGGATTGAGTATTCCGATGACGTGGTGGAAGGTAAAATTTCTCTCAGGGCCGCCCATGACGGCCTGCTGAAAATCAATAAAAAAGCCCTGCTGCAGTTTAACCTGCTGGGCGAGGTCATGTGCTCCACCCTGCATACAAACACCTTGGTGAAAAAAGGAGAGCAGGTGGCAGCCAGCCGGCTGATTCCGCTGGTCGGAGAACGGCATCTGGTGCAGCAGTCTGTATCCATTGCCGAATCAGGAGAAAAAATTGTCCAGGTACGGGCTCTGAAAAAAGTGAAAGCAGGGCTGGTGATCACCGGCAGCGAGGTCTACTACGGCCGGATTGAAGATAAATTTGAAGGTGTGCTGCGCAGAAAAATAGCCGAAGCAGGTTCCGAGATGGTCAGAGTGGGGCTGGCGCCCGACGATATGGGCCGGATTGCCGATGAAATCCGCCTCTGTCTGGCAGCCGGTGCCGACCTGATCATCACCTCCGGCGGCATGTCCGTGGACCCCGACGATGTGACCCGCACCGGGATTCGAGAAGCAGGTGCTGTAGATATGGTCTACGGCACCCCGGTGCTGCCCGGAGCCATGTTTCTCGTGGCCCGGATCGGTAAAGTGCCGGTCATCGGCCTGCCTGCCTGCGGCATGTTCCATAAAATCACCGTGTTCGATCTGATTTTCCCCCGCATTCTGACCGGAGAAACCATCGGGCGGAAACAGTTCGCTGAGATGGGGCACGGCGGTTTATGCCGCAACTGCAAAGAATGCCGATATCCGGCCTGTCATTTCGGCAAATAGAGTAAATAAAGCCGACAGAAAGTAAATAGAACTTGTAGGTATATTATATTGTTGATACAGTATTAATAAAAATAGGTCGTCTCAGTTATTCCAGTTATTCATTGTGTTGTTTGTATAATTTTCCCGTTTCCCCAGAAAATGCCATGAAAATCCGACGCCTCCGCCCTGCCCTTTTCTGTTCTCTGTTCATTCTTTTTTCCTGCTGCACAGCCGGTGCAATCGTTCCTGACTCTGATTTCGGGGATAACGGTCGGGTCGCTGTGGATATCGGCGTGTACGGAGATCAGGCAAACGCGGTCCTTGTACAGCCGGACGACAGGATTCTGGTGGGTGGTTTCACAACCAATACAGTTGACAAGGATTTCATGCTCTTCCGCCTGCTTCCTGACGGCTCTCTTGATGAAACATTCAATTTTGACGGCACGGTCTCCACAGCCGTCGGGACTGCTGATGATGAAATTTTTGCCCTGGCCCTGCAGCCGGACGGAAAAATCCTCGCTGCCGGATACAGTCGTAATGCTGAGGGCAATAATGATTTCGCCGTAGTCCGCTATACTCCGGACGGTTCTCTTGATCGGAGCTTCGGGCTGGAAGGCATGGTGGTGACCGCAGTGGGTGGCAGTGACGATGAAATTATCGCCATGACCATTCAGCCGGACGGCCACATTCTGCTTGCCGGTTCCGCGCTGGGAGCCGAAGGACGGACTGTTGTGGTAGCGCGGTACCGGGCGGACGGAACCCCGGACCCGTCCTTTGCCGATGCCGGCTTTTCTTTGAGTGGTGTAGGACAGGATGCGCATGCGGAAGGCGTTGCGCTGACCGAGGACGGCCATATACTTGTTTCCGGTTCCTACAGTGAGGCAGATAGCATCGGCCTCATGGTGCTCCGCTTTGACGCAGACGGACAGCTGGACACGACATTCGGCTACGACGGTATAGCGCTTCCGGCGGACCGCAATGTTGCCAGTACGGGATACGGCATGACTGTTCGGGAGGACGGCAGCATTCTTGTGGCAGGTTCCGTCGAAAAAGGAGAGGAAGAAAAGAAACTGCACGGCGCCCTGTTTCAGTTCACGGCAAGCGGTCTGCCGGACAGCAAGTTCGGGAAGAACGGTGTCCAGATCATATCCGCTGAGAATGAGATGGTGCTCTACGGGGTGATCGATACGGGAACCGTGATTGCAGCCACCGGTGTAACGATTGCCGAGGACGGCAGCCGGAAAGCTGTACTGGTCACCTATTCCGTCGATGAAGGTGTGAGCAGTGCAGACAGTACGCCGCTGTTTCAGGAAAACATAATGAAAACAAAGGTGAAAAAAACGGAAGGAGCCGGTCAGCCGGTCGTTGAAATTATAAACACTGAGCATGACAACGAGGAGGACTATGCCTTTGCGCTTGCTGCGGTATCTCCGAGCAACGTGGTTGTGGTCGGGGCCAAGGGCGCTCTGGAAATTTCCAGTGCTTCTGTCAACAAATATACACTTTTTGCGGCAAGTGTTGCCAGTTCCTCTCAGAGTTCCGGCAGCAGCTCTTCGTATATTCTGACAGGAGCACCCTATGAGGTGACCAGAACAACAGGGCTTATTCCGGCCACGATTTTCAACGGCCTGGGGAATAGTATTACCCAGTTCGGGATTGTTTTCAGCACGGCACCCAATCCGGTACTAAAAGATTTTACAGAGGAGACTGATACCACATCTGGTGACAGCAGTACGGAGACAGACGACAGTTCTGAGACAACTAGCTCGACATCTTCTGCTCCCGAATTCTACGCAGCTGGAGGTAATCTGATCCGGACAGGTCTGCATAGCGTAGGAAGTCTGTTCATCAGTACCGCCATAGCTCAGGATGACAGCTCAACAACGTCAACATCTACTGACACAGACAGCAGTGAAGACGATTTCCTTGAACAAGGCAGCACCGACGAAGGTTCGGGAACAGGCTCCTTTACCGGCAAACTGGAAAATCTCAAACCCGGCACTTTTTTCTACGCACGGGCCTATGCCATTGCTGACGGAAAAATATATTACGGCAATTCGGTCACCTTTCAGACGGCAGACTCCTGCTTTGTAGCAACAGCAGCCTTTGGGTCCCTGTTTCATCCTTCGGTCAAAATCCTCCGGGATTTCCGGGACCGGTTTATGCTGCATAATTCTGCAGGCCGCGCTCTGGTGCGCCTATATTACCATTATTCACCGCCGATCGCCGATGTTATCAGCGCCAACGGTACACTGCGCTCTGCCACCAGAATACTTCTGCTTCCGATTACCGGCGCTGCCTGGCTGACCATGCATTTCGGCTGGCTGTGGCTTATAGTACCGGCTGCTGCGCTCATGCTTCTTACCTGGTTCGGCATGATGCCAATACGGTATCGATATGCGCATCAGAAGAAAACGGTCTGAACCCGCCTACTGCAGCGGACTGGTACTTTCCAGGATCAGTCCCTGCGCATAATTGCGGGCCAGCGATTCAGCCAGCACATCTGCCGGTTCCGCATGGACCACATCCAGCTTGCCGCTCACTGCAAGGGAGCAGATCCCCTGCAGTCCGGCCCAGAGCACCCGTGCAGCCCGTTCCGCCTTTTTTTTATCCCCGCCTGTTAACGGTTCCGCCATCCGGCTGACCAGCAGAAACAACTCATCTACCTGCTGTTGATACCACGCAGGCAGCGTATTATCCGGTGCCAATCTGTGCTCAATCAACAGGCTCCAGAGGTGATACTCCTCCCGGCAGAAGGCCACATAGGAGTGGCTCAGGCGGACCCAGGCTGTAAGGGCATCATCTTCTGAACAGGCATCTGCCAGCAGTCTGGCCTGCAACTTTGTCAGCGTGGCAGAATTGATGGTTAGGATGATTTCATCAATATTGCTGAACACATTGTAGATTGTCCCGACTGCGCAGCCGATTTCGGCAGCCATTTTTCTGATACTCAGGGCGGCAGATCCCTGACATCGTACCATATTCTTTGCCGCTGTAAGAATACGCTCACGGAGTTCTTTGTATTCTACTTTTTTTGTCCGACCCATCTGTATTTTTCTCCTCTGCTTGTTTCCGATCGATTTATAGATCTGCTTTGCCATGCTACACAAGAAAATATAAAAAAGGAATTTTTTTAGTTGAACACTGTTCAATGATGCGGTATATATTTATATGAACAGTGTTCGTTTTTGTTTGGCCTAAAAATGAACACTGTTCAGCACCTGATTTTTTTATAATCCGCAGGGAGGAAACAATGCAAGACGTTAAACACCGTACACGCAACATGCTCATCTGCTGCTTTGCAGCTGCACTCTGGTCCGTATTCTGGGCAGCCACTGCCTCGGCAGCCGGTCTGCTGACACCCCGAAACAGTAGTCTTCCGGCTCTGGAGATCAAGGATCATCTGGTGAAGGTAGTGATTGAGGACGGCTATGCCATCACCACTGTGGAGCAGATTTTTTATAATCCGCATAACCGGGACCTTGAGGCAATCTACTCCTTTCCGATTCCTGAACAGGCCGCTGTGGCTGAATTCATCATGTGGATTGATAACAAACCGGTTCACGGCGAAGTCCTGGAAAAGGAAAAAGCCAGGCAGGTCTATGAAGAACAGAAGGCAGCAGGCCAGGATGCCGGGCTGACTGAACAGGACAGCTTCAAGACCTTTGACATTGCTGTCTCGCCGGTCCGGGCCGGACAGGACACCCGGATCCGTTTCGGCTATATCCAGCCAGTCAACGTAGACAGCTCCATGGGCCGTTACGTTTATCCCTTGGAAGAAGGAGGCGTGGATGATACAAAGCTCTCCTTTTGGACAGCCAATGAAACCGTGACCCGGAGCTTCAGTTTTGATCTCATTCTGCGTTCCGGATATCCGGTGGACGGCATACGGCTGCCCAATCACCCTGATGCGAAGATTGTGAAGAATGGGGACAGCTACCATGTGCATCTCGGTAATAATCTTGGGAGCGATCCTGGCAGTGTTCCGGGTGATGATAAGGCTGTTACAGCAGAAGTTACTGCGGAAGGCACGGAACAGGCTGAGGAGCAGATTGCTCAAGCCGCAGAACTCCGGCCTGCCGGTACAGCCTTTACCCTGAATCAGGATATCGTGGTCTATTACCGTCATGCAGATAACCTGCCCGGCGCGGTTGATCTGGTTACCTATAAACCGGAACAGGACAAACCGGGCACCTTTATGCTGACCGTCACTCCGGCTATGGACCTGCAGCCCATCACTGAGGGGAGAGACTGGATTTTTATCCTGGATATTTCCGGGTCCATGAAAGGCAAATACCAGACCTTGGCCGATGGAGTGAGCAGGGCCCTGCAGAAAATGTCGCCAAAAGAGCGGTTCAGAATCATTCTGTTCAATAACTCGCCCTCCGAGCTGACCAACGGATACACTCCGGCCAACCCGGAAAACGTGCGGGAGTATGTCGCCAAAGTTCGCAAAATCCAAACCAACGGCGGAACCAATGTCTATGACGGTCTGCAGCTGGGGCTGAAAAAACTGGACAGCGATCGGACCAGTGCGCTTCTGCTGGTCACCGACGGCGTGGCCAATGTGGGCGTGACCGAGCAGAAGGACTTTATCCGGCTGATCCGGAGCCATGATGTGCGGTTGTTCACCTTTATCATGGGTAACAGCGCCAACCGGCCCCTGCTGACAGCAGTGACTGATGCGTCCAACGGCTTTGCTATGAGCGTTTCCAACAGCGACGATATTGTCGGCTCCATTCTGCTGGCGCAGTCCAAGGTCACCCACGAAGCCCTGCATGGGGCTGAACTCAGAATCAGCGGTATCAGGACCTTTGATCTGACGCCGAAGAACATCGGCAGCCTGTACCGGGGTCAGCAACTGACTCTGTTCGGGCATTACAGCGGCGGCGGTGAGGCCGAGGTCAAGCTGAACGGCAGGATCTCCGGTGAGGACAAGGTGTATCAGACCCGATTTTCTTTCCCGGATCAGTCTGATGCCCATCCGGAACTGGAACGGCTCTGGGCCTATGCAAGCATTGAGCAGCTCAGCCGGGATATGGAGGATTTCGGGGAAGAGGCGGATATGAAACAAGCCATTACCGATATTGGCAAGCAGTACGGGCTGGTTACGGAGTATACCTCTATGGTGGTTGTCCGGGACGAGGTATTTCAGCAGCTGAATATTGAACGGCGGAATGCGAAACGGCTGGAGCGTGAATTTACTGCGCAGAAGCAGCGCGCTTCCCGACCGGTAACCAATCGGCGGGCTGACACGGCGCAGCCTATGTTCCAGCAGAGCAAGCGCCCCACCACCCGAAATTCAGGTGGTCATCATACCACCTCCACCCGCAAGTCCGGCGGAGGTGGTTCAGGCAGTTTTGATCTCCTTTCGCTGCTGCTGCTTCTGCCTCTGGCATGGTTTGGTCTGAAAAAGAAGAGCATACAATGAGCATCGGAACCGATTCAAACAGAGGCTGCACAGGCATCCCCTTGCTGACCTGCAGCCTCTGCGCAGCCTACCTGCTGCTTTTTCTGCTCTTCGGCCCGGCCCCGGAGGCACTGGTATACAACCGGGCCGCCATTGCCCAGGGAGAGCTATGGCGGCTGGTCAGCGGACATTTTGTCCATTGTGACCGGCAGCATCTCGTCTGGAACCTGCTGCCTCTGCTGCTCATCAGCGGCCTGCTTGAACAACGGATCGGCTGGCTGCGCTGCGCAGGTCTGACCGGACTGAGCTGTCTGGGAATCAGCTTCTGGCTGTACTTTGGTCAGACCGATCTGCTCCGTTACTGCGGCCTGTCCGGCATACTCAACAGCCTGTTTGCTGTCCTGCTGGCCAGACTCTGGCAGGAGCACAGGCACCCGGTCGTGCTGCTTATCGGGCTGGCGGCAATCATAAAAATTGCTATTGAAATAATGCAGCAGCAGGCTGTTTTCACCCACCTGAGCTGGGGCAGCGTACCTGAAGCACATGGGGCAGGCATGGTAGTGGGCGTTGCTGTCGTTCTTTATGCTGAATCCCGCAGCGCCGGTCTGTCCGCAACCGGACTAAGCTTTAATCCTGGTGTTATGCGAACGCGGTAAAGGAGGTGCCGGAGCGGCATTCCTATTCAGCCTGCATTCAATACGACTGCACTCCGAATTTCAGAAGTAATCGCGGCAAGATGTCGTCAAAATTCTGAACGTGTTTATCTTCCAGCTCAATAAGATTGAATCCGTATTTCTGATATATTTCCTGCTTGACCTTCTTTCTGGCCAAGTACTTCTCATCGTTTTCGTATCACCAATACTCTACATAGATCTTCCCTGTGGGGATATAAAAGTCACTGTAGACGTTCTCCTCAATAGGGAGTTTTCGTTCGTAGGCATGAACAATTTCCGCCATGTACAACCAGTTGTCTATCAGCATCTCCGCTTTTGAACGAACAAAATGTCCGTCTGTGGTACGATGCTTGGCCTCGAACTTCTCCCTGAAACCGGCATTCTGTTCTACTCCGGCGTTCTGATCCGGTTTGTTTTCCTGCTCGGAATATGTGCCTTTTACATGCTCGACGGTTTCAATAAGCGCTTTTGATGCCAACAGACTTGCTGGCCATTTCGCATAAGGTACCCCGGTTCTTCTGTCTTCAGCCTGCTGCCCGCCCTGTCTTTCTCCCTGTTCTGTGAGCAGCCAGCCTTTCAGACCTTTTTTGATCCATCCTATCTCTGAAAGGATAAAGTTGATCTTGTTTGCAGACAGGTCAAAATGTTTTCCTATTGCCGTTGAAGTGAGCAGTTTTCCATCTGCTGATGCTGGTGCTAATGTCAATTCTTCATCAGTTAGCTTCAATGTATCCGGCCATACGATATATTTCCCATACTTTGCAGATTCCTTGTATTCTCCGCAGGTTTTTTCTCCTTTTCGGGTTAAGATCCAAGAATTCTCCTCTCTTTCAATCAGTCCTTGATCAGACAGGAGTGCGAAGAATTCCTTCGGAGTTATTCCCTGCAGTTTTGCTAGCTGGGTTGCAGATACTTTCTTCATTATATAAGCCTGTTGATGGTGTTCTGGCAGATTTGGCGCATAGTCGATGAACCGTTACGCCAGACAGCCTGTTTCATTGTTAATTTGAGTTGCACATGCAATCTCCGGCGAGATTTTATCCGTTAAAAGTACCATTTCAGGCGGGACAGCGGCAAGATTTTTTACCGGCAAACAGCCTGTCACATTTCGCAGCGATAAAACAAAATGTTGAGAATATACTGTCAATCACCTGTCCCCCCTGTTCTTCCGGTTTGCCCGGATCAGGAAAACATTGCCATATCTCAGCCAGCTCTTCTATCCCTGCTTCAGCCTGTGCGGTTCACCGGAATCCGTTTAGAGAAGGTCTCTATTTTTTTCGTCTGTACTCCTCAGCCCGGCCGATAATGAACTCCTTCCAGGAGGGATCATCAAAGGCATGGGCAATGGTGAAAATATCCTTGTCGCCCCGGCCGGACATATTGATAATAATTGCCTGCTCCTGGGACATGGCCGGAGCCTCTTTGATGGCCTGGACAAAGGCATGGGAGGATTCCAAGGCCGGGATAATCCCCTCGGTGCGCATGGCCAGGGTCAGGGCCTCCAGCACCTCTGTATCGGTTGCCGCTTCAAAGCGCACCCTGCCTGTTTCCCCCAGATCAGCAAGAATCGGGGACACGCCCACATAATCCAGCCCGGCAGCAATGGAGTGGGTATCCAGCATCTGGCCGTCCTCATCCTGGAGAAACATGGTCTTATAGCCTTGGGCCACGCCGGGAGCAGAACGCTCGCCCACCATCCTGGAGGCGTGTTCTTCCGTATCAATGCCTTTGCCGCCAGCCTCCACGCCGACCAGCTCCACCTCTTTGTGCTCAAGAAAGCCCTGAAAAATACCCATCGCATTGGAACCGCCGCCCACGCAGGCATAGACCCGGTCCGGCAGGGATCCGTGCTGTTCCAGAATCTGCTTTTCCGCCTCGATTCCGATAATAGACTGAAACCAAGCTACCATTTCCGGAAAGGGATGCGGCCCGCAGGCCGTGCCGAGCACGTAATGGGTGGTGTCCATATTGGTGACCCAGTCGCGGAAGGCCTCGTTGATGGCATCTTTGAGCGTCCGTGAGCCGTCCTTCACTGGCACCACGGTGGCGCCCAGTTTTTCCATCCAGAAGACATTGGGCCGCTGCCGGGCCACATCCTCCTCGCCCATATACACGGTGCAGTCAAAGCCGAACCGGGCAGCCATTGTTGCCGTGGCCACTCCGTGCTGACCCGCACCGGTCTCGGCAATGACCCGCTGCTTGCCCATCCGTCTGACCAGCAGGCCCTGGCCCATGACATTATTGGCCTTATGGGCACCGGTATGGTTCAGGTCCTCCCGTTTAATATAAATCCGCGCTCCGCCCAGATGATCGGAGAGATTTTCCGCAAAGGTCAGCGGCGTGGGGCGGCAGGAATAATTGCCCATCAGGTCAACGTACTCCTGCCAGAAGGCGGCATCCGCCCGTGCAGCCGCATAAGCTGTATTGAGTTTCGCAAAGGTCTGATACAGCACTTCCGGGATGAACGCCCCGCCCCATTGACCGAAATATCCTTTTGTCATGATGTGTTACCGAATATGAAAAATTATTAAAGACGTTCCGCGCAGATTAAACAGAATCTGCAACCGCTGTCAAGTGCAGGAGTACCAAAGGAAAATCCTGCCGGACACCGCCATGAAAACAGAAAAGCAAACAGAAAAAATACAAATTCTTTATACAAGAACAACAAAGGGGCTCTATATAAAAGCATCATCAGTTAATATCCAAAAAAAAGGAGGATAGAAAGATGACAAGATCTGATACCCATAAAATACTATTGTTTCTGTTCGGTCTGCTGTTTTTGTTTTCTTTTGTACTCTCTTTGAGAAGAGATATGCGCCTGAAAAAGAAGGATTTTTCTAAAGAAGATATTCATACAACAAGTATGAAGGCCAAAAAACAGAAACGATGTGAACGGTGTACCTGGATGGATGAATAGCTATAAAATAACTGATTATCTTTCCTCCCCGTTGGAGAAACACAGATTCGGGGAGGATAAAAAAACAAAACAACAGGGAGAGAAAATGATGAAAGTCTCTATGAAAAGTATATTGCGGATTGTAACCGGTTTGTCAATTCTGTTTGCCTTTGCAGTCTATAACCACAGCTCCTTGGGACAAAACAAGGAACATTCTCTCCGGCTGACTGACAGCAAAGCTGCATCCGGCAGAGGGGTGGTGATATATATGCGGATATTTTCCGACCGGACGGTGTGCAAAAAGTAAATAACTCAGAGCTGCGGCCAGTAACTCCTGCTGATCTGCAGGGCCTGCTCCAGAGGAGGACAGGGAGCCTTGGAAGCGGCAAACTGCTCTGCCTGGGCGGCAGATAAATTCACCGGATAGCCGCAGTCGAGCTTTTCACCGCAGAGTTCTGCCAGGACAGCAAGGCTGCCGTCCCGCATGGCCGTCAGATCGTACCCACCTTCCAGGGTGACCAGCAGCTTCCCATCACAGAATTCTTCCGCGACCTTAACTATCTTTCTGGTCATCCAGGCAAAACCTGCCGGAGTCACCCTCATGCTTCCTAGCGGATCGCCGAGACAGACGTCAAAACCGCAGGACACCAGAATCAGTTCCGGCTGATACAGCCGGGCAAGCGGCACGGCCAGTTCATTATACAGCCGGGCGAATTCCATATCGCCTTCACCGCCGGGCAGGGGAATATTGATTGTGTACCCGGCCCCGATACCTTTCCCGGTTTCCAGGACAGCGCCGGTTCCCGGATAATAGGGATACAGGTGACTGGAGAGATAGAGGATTTTGTCGGTCTCGTAAAAACTGTGCTGGGTGCCGTTGCCGTGGTGCAGATCCCAGTCCAGGATCATGATCCGCCGCAGCCCGAGTTCCTGCATGGCCCAGTGGGCCGCGATGGCCACATTGTTGAACAGACAGAAGCCCCTGGATTCATCCTGCTCCGCATGATGGCCCGGCGGCCGGACCAGACAGAAGGCGTTGTCGATTTCGCCCTGATCTATCCGGGTCAGCGCATCGATCAATGCCCCTGCAGCAAGACAGGCTGCATCATACGAGCGGGGCGAGGTCTGGGTATCCGGGTCAAGGTATTCGTGACTCTGTCCCTGAGTGGCTGCAACTCGTTGCACCAGAGCCGGTGTATGATTGAGCCAGAGAACATCCCGGGAGACCCGATCAAACCGGGGAAAAATGAACTTCTCAGCAATGTTTTCCTGATCCAGGGCATCATAAATTACCCGCAGTCGTTCCGGTGATTCCGGATGACTGAATCCGGGCTGATGTTCCAGAAAAAGTGCATCTCTGTACACTGCTGTTTTCCGCATTACTTCTCCTCCCGCAGTTTTCTGCATTCATATATCCGTTCTTCCGTCATCACCATATCCATATGCTGATCATGGGGTTCCATAGGCACCTGATCAACCATCTGCAGGGTATAGGCAAGCCCGATCCGTCCGGCCTGCGGTGCATCCAGAGTCAGAAAACGGTCGTAAAATCCGCCGCCGTACCCGAGGCGCCCTCCTGCAGGATCAAAGACAGAACCGGGAACCAGAACCAAATCAATGGTTGCCGGATCAACTGTTGCCCGGCCGATCTGCTCTCCGGTCGGTTCTGGTATGCCAAAACTGCCCGGGTGCAGCTGGGTTGCCGGGTCCGTTATCTGCACAGCCAGCAGGCGGGATTCCCGGACCAGAGTCACAGGTACGGACACAGTTTCCCCTGCAGCAAGAAGCTGGTCAATCAGCTCTGCTGTTTCCACTTCACTGCGGAAATGAACATAAACAAAGAGATGTTCTGCTGCAACAACTTCCGGCTGTGCAAGCAGCAGCGTGTGGATACACCTGCTTTTTTTCCGGCGCTGCTCTGCATCCAGCCGATCCCGTGCAGCAAGCAGACGTTTCCTGAGATTTATTCGATGCATACGCGATGGTATTTTTCAGTGAAATTTTACGGCAGCACCCGGCGCAAGGCAGACCTGATGCGGAACGATGAAGAAGCAGGGCTAAGTCCAGTTGAATCCGGTCAAAAATATACCCCCTTCACATCTTCCTTCTGCTCCTCCTGATACCCGGCCAGAATGCGTTTGGCCATAGCCCATGCCTGTTTGTGCATGTCGTTGATGCCGATGCCCTGCCAGCCGAAGCCGCAGATATGCAGATTGTTTTTACTTTCATGCAGATTTTTCCGCCAGTCCAGCAGGGCCGGATAGCCTTTTTCCAGCTGGGGAATGCCGTATTTCGGGCGCAGCACCCTGCCGAAAACCGGCGGTTCCGGTAAATCAATGAGCTGTTTCAGATCGTCGTAGACCTTATCGATCAGCTCATTATCACTCAGGTCCAGCCGTTCTGGATGTCTGCGACCGCCGACCAAGGCTTCCAGTAGGACATGCCCGTCCGGTGCTCTGCCCGGAAACATGTGCGAAGAGAACAGGGCCCCTAGGGCAAAGCGCTGTTCCTGCTCCGGGGCGAGATAGCCAAACCCGAAGGGAATATCGGCCTTCTCGGTGAAGCCGAGGGCGACTGTGGCAAGGCGGGCTTCCGGGATGGACGACATGGGCGGAGCAGGCAGGCCGCTGCTGATGAACAGGTCCAGGCAGCGGTTGACTGGCAGAGCCATGATCAGATGCCGGGCGTGCAGCTCCAGATGGCCGGTACGCACCAACCAGCCGGTATCGGTCTGTGCAATGGAATGAGCCATTGTGCGGTACATGACTTCCTGATTCGGCATCAGTCTGGCGGCCATGGCCTGGGGCAGCCGGGTCATGCCCGCCTTGAAGCTGATCATTGAGGGCAGCCCCTTTTTTTTCTCCCTGCCCTTATTCTCTTTGCGCTTCCGGCGCATGGTCAGAAACTGTCCCCGGATGACGGACCCGTATTCCCGTTCAAGCTGCCGTACTCCGGGCATAACCGCTTCAATGCTCAGCCGTTCAATATCCCCGGCATAGGTCCCGGTAAAAACTGCATCAGCAAAGGGCAGCAGAGCTTTGCCGAAACGGGTCTGCACCCACTCGGCCACAGTCGGTTCATCCGGCAGAGGATTCTTGAATAAATCGCCCAGCACCCGCAGTTTGGCAGTCCAGGGAATCAGCGGAGCTTTGATTACCTTGCCCGGACTCTGTGGAATCAGGTTGAGTTTACCGTCCAGGCAGATGTAGCGGACAAATTTGGACAGAGGAGCCTTTTCCACCTCTTCGACCAGCCCGGCCTCATGCACCAAAACCCGGCTTTCCAGAACGTTGTCGAGAAAACCGTGCGCCCCGGCTTCGGCCAGATACCCCTCTTCAATGTGGGAGCGGACAGCGCCGCCGGGGTGATCCTGCCCCTCAATAACCAGCAGAGAAATATCCGGCTGTTTATGTTTGAGAAAGGTGGCCGCAGCCAAGCCGGAAAGACCGGCACCGATGATCAGCACGTCAGGTGAATTCATTGGGGATGATATGCGGAAACAATTAAGAAAAAATGAATAAAGCCAAGTAAATCAGAAGAGCCTCTCCGTAGCGCACTTTAATCGGAAAACATAACAGTTATACGATTTTCTATACCATTTAATACCGAAAGCGCAAACCATAAAAAGACAATCTTTTTCACCTTTGACCTCAGAACAGCCGGAAAAGAAACAGGTGGAGTTTCAGCCCGGACTAGGAATCCGGGCGTTTGGGAAGGGAGAAGGCAGGGATCAACGTCTTGGATTGCTGCAGTGCCGAGTATACCACAGACGGTCTGTCAATTTTTGCGCAGCATCTTCCTCAGGCCAGAACGCCGTCAAAATTGCCCCGCAGCAGAGCAGGTTCTTTGCCCGACCCTGAATGCGGTACTCCCTTCCGGGCAAGCAATGCACTCACCGTTGCCGCCTCTCTGCTGACCGGGCCGCCAGTAAGATTAAGCAGGAGGAAATCCACGCCCATTGCTGCCAGCTCCTGGCGGGACTGCAGCAGGGAAAAGGGCTGCACTGCTCTGGCTGCTGTCATTCCATGCCGGTGCTCCAGAGTGAACAGCTCGTTCTTCGGGCTGACGACCAGCTGGTTGTAGCGGAAATGCCTGCTGTCCAGCCGGGCCGTGAACAGAGCTGGATGCCCGTAAGCGTAAACGCCGATGCGCATTTTTTTTTCTCCGCCGTGCTGCCATCCGTGCTGCAGATGCTGCAGAGCCGCAGTCAGGTTTTCCCGTTCGGTTTCAAGGGAAAACAGGGTGCCCTGATAACCGAGCCGGGCAGCCGCCTGCACAGCAGCCGAGTTAAGCAGGTTCAGGGTATAGTTTCCGTACAGCCGGATCCTGCGGCGGCCGTGTTCCTCCGGCAGCGGGGACAAAAGGTCGGAAAACAGACCGGAAAATAGAGCGTACTGGCAGCAATGGCCCAGGGAAAAACGAAAATATCCTGCCTCGGTCAGCCTGCGGATCTGCTGCCCGAACCAGGCCAAGTCCCCCTCATGGACAACAGGAGGCAGACACCAGATCATCCGGGACTGATATTTTTTTATTTTGCCGGCCTGCCGGTCAAGCCGCTCCATATTCTCCCGGTTGAGCGGCAGAAGAAAACGGGCCGGACGCACCGGCAGCCGCTGCCGGAGATCAGCGATGCCTGCCACAGCCACCCACCAGGATGGCTCTCTGCCGACATCTCTGCGCCTGATTTTTCCGCTGGAGGGTCTGCCGTCCACCGCATTTTTCTGCCAGGCAAGGATTTCCGCAACTTTTTTTCTGTCCGGTACTACCTTGCGGGCAGACAGTTTTTTCTGCCATTTACGTCCGCTCCGTTCCGCTGTAACGCGGCCCCCTACGTCCACCTTGTACAGGGTACCCCGGAACTGCCGGTGCAGCTGCTCATCCCGGTCAGCAAACAGGGCAAGGCTTACCCGCTCACCGGCCCGAGCGGTCTTCTGCCTGCGTCCTCCCACCTGGAGAGAGCGCAGGGTGAAACTCAATCGGCTGCCACCGGTCTCGTCATGCAGGCGGAGGCGGTCGCCCTCACTAATCTGGGCGGACAGGGTCAGCTGGAGGGTCAGCCTATTCTTCCCGTCCCGTGTCCGGCTCTGCTGAATCCCTTGAATTCGGCCGAGCAGCCTGCCGCTGGTGCCGGACTGCTCAGGCGTTATGGCCCCTCCGGGTTGTGCTGACAGAAAATAGCCGCCGGAGCGTTTTCTGCCCATTGCCTCATCCAGCAGGATATGGGCCTGCTGCAGAACTTCCTGCTGCACAGCATCCGGTTCATCAAGACAATCTAGGGCTATCCGATAGGCAGATACCGTGTTGGCCACATAGTGCGCACTTTTCAGCCGCCCTTCGATCTTCAGACAGGCAACCCCGGCCCGCTGCAGGGCAGGCAGCATATCCAGGCCGCAGAGATCATTCATGGAAAAAAGATAGCCGCTGTCCGCGCTGCCGCGTCTGTTTCCTTTTCCCCCTTTTCGATCTGCCGCTCCGCCCTTTCTGCCTGCTCCCCGGCCTCTGACCTCCTGCCCCTGCCTTATCCCCGATCTGCCCTTTTTCCCGGCCTGCTGCCAGGAATAAAGGCGTCGGCAGGGCTGGACGCACTGGCCGCGCAGACTGGATTTGCCGCCGTGCAGACTGGAAAACAGGCAGAGCCCGGAATAACTGAAGCACATGGCTCCGTGGATAAAGACTTCCAGCTCGGCTTCGGTTTTCCGATGTATTGCCCCGATCTCGTCAAGGGTTAGCTCGCGGGCAAGCACGACCCGCGTACACCCCAGCCGCGTGAGCTCTGCCGCTGTCAGGGAGTTGTGCACTGACATCAGGGTGGAGGCGTGCAGGGACAGGCCGGGAAACCAGGTCTGGGCAAGATACAGCAGACCGAGATCCTGGATGATCAGGGCATCCGGCCGCAGTTTCTCAAAACAGGACAGAGCCTCTAGGGCAGCAGGTAGTTCCGCTTCCTTGATCAGGCTGTTCATGGCGATATACAGCTTCACGCCCAGCTGATGCGCCTGCCGGATCATGGAGCCGATCTCGGTAAAGGTGAAGTCCCGGCTCAGGGCGCGGGCGTTGAAACCGGGCGCACCCACGTATATCGCATCGGCCCCGGCTTCCAAGGCTGCTTCAAAGTCAGGGAAACTCCCTGCCGGGGCAAGAAGCTCCATAGTTTTTTTTGTTCTTTTCGTTTTCTTATGCATTGGCTGTCCGGATTTGCCACATGAGGTCAACCCAATCGTGCGTTATAGACAAACCCGCCCTTGGCTGCAAACTCTCTAAACACCTCAACAGCCTCTTCCCGCAGAACATCTTCCTTAAAGGCAATGCCGCGCCGGGTCAGCTCCTGCCGCCATTCCGGATGGATCGGCCCTTCATCAAAACCGGTAATGTCTTCCACTTCCGGACCTGCCCCGGCAATCATCAGAGAACGAACCCCTGACCACAGCACCGCCCCGAAACACATGGCACAGGGCCGCCAGCTCACAACAAGCTGATGGGCAGGAAGCCCTGCCGCACCCAGATCATAGGTACCCAACAGGTGCTGGGCCAAGGATATGGCCATGATCTCGGCATGGGCCGAAGAACAGCAGGACGGCATAACCCGATTCACCCCGATCACGATGCATCTGCCGGTGTCCTGCTCAAAGAGACCAGCAGCAAAGGGACCGCCGGTCTGCTGCCGGAAGTTCAGCCGGGCGAATTCGAGCACCGCAGCCATCCGTTCTTCATCGTTCGGCAGATATTCCGGCAGCCTGTTCAGGGCCTCAAGTGCCCAGTCAGGCAGATGCAGAAAAAAGCCCGTATTTGCGCCGGTAAAAGTCTGTACTCTGTTCATTTCCTGTCTCCCTGAGGCGGAAAAATCAGTCCCGATCCTTCAGGATCACAAATACCTTACCCAATTTCGGCGCAACAGACCATTTTTTCTGTCCGGTTCCTCCTGTATAACCAGAAACATCATCTTCGGCAAAGCCCCCGGCCCGGACAAGAGCCTGCAGCAGCCTGTTCTGCTGATCACCGGTGTTGATACAGCCGTGCGTCGGGTTGTACGGTATGCTGTCAAAAGCAAGCCGGTTTGTGTTCGCCTGCTGTACCTCAAAATCACCGGGAGCGATACGCAGAGCAATACGGCCGAGGCTATAGGCCAGGGGCCATTCATTGACCCAGTAGTCATCCAGGGCCTTGTCCGGGATGATGCGGGAAAGCAGAAACGAGTTGATGGTGTACGGCTGCGCGTTGATCGGAGGCAGGGCCGCATCAAGGTCAATGCGTGCTGTCCGGGACCACTGCCCGGCTCCGCCGCCCGTCACCGTGCCCCAGACGGTATAGATTCCCTGGGGCGTATCACTGTTGATGCTGATTCTCCGGCTGCTGCCTGATCCGTTTTTTCGGGCGCGGGCCAGCACCTTCATGCTGAACTTCCGACCTGTTTTCCTGTCAATCAGCCAAGCGCCATTCTGCTTAATGGTAAGGTCACAGAGGTCGTTGCGGTCCGCCGGACAGGTGATATACAGCAGGACAAGATCCCTGTCTGCAGCATAGTTAAGAATGTCCTCTGTCGCGGTCTCCCGATCCATTGCGGACAGAGTCAGGCGGAGCAGCACCTTTTCCTCAATCAGGCCGTAGTGTTTTGATGAATTTTTCCGGACAAAAAAGACCGCAGGCAGAAAGGTTGTCTGCTGCGGCCTCCGCTGCAGACCGGAATCACCCTGTTCAGAGGAAACCTCAACAGCCTCAAGCCGGAGAGTTTCCTGGGTATTCACCAGCACACAATCACCCGGTGCTATTTGTGCAGTATGAAAAAGGCTGTCTCCTGCCTTCCTGCTGAAGAGTATCTGCCCGTTCTGCAGGGTTGTATTTCTCGCAAAAACGGACTGCTGGGAGTTGATATCGGAGGTGAGGAAGAGGTACAGGGGCTGTTTCTGCTGCCCGCTCCCGGGAGCACAGAATTTCCTGATGTCTTTATCGGAGGCAGAACCGGCAGCAGCTGATACGGCAAGGAGGCAGAGGCCGCAAAAAAGGAGAACGCCCTTCTCCGCATAAGGAGGGACACGGTGCGCCATGTCCCTACCGAAACCGCAAAATTTTCGGGCAATCACCCTGACGGAATCCGACATAAGGAGTCGAGATATTTTAAAGAGCTGCAGCCTTGCCCAAGGCCGCCAACATGGTATCCCGCTGCTGGTCGCTCAGGTTGACCGGCACCTGATAGACCAGGGTGCGATTCATCAGCTCAACCGAGGCGGGCAGGGCTTCCGGATCATAAATAACCCGGCGTTTGTTGTGGGCATTAAAAGGCCAGCCGTTCCGGCACAGCGTCTTGCCGCCCAGCAGGTGTTCCCAAGAGGGATAAAAATGCCAGGTATTTTCCCCGAAGTTGATGGCTCCGGCCTTATTGTCCCGCAGCACCTGATTGACCTTGGCAGCCTGCTCCTTATCCGGCAGCATAAAAGCAAAAAAGGTGGCTGAGTCGCCCTGTTCATCGAGGATCTCCCGGAAGCTGACCCCGGCGATTTTTGCGGCTGCCTCTTTGAGAATGGCCTTGTGCTTCTGCTGGGAAGCGATCATGCTGTCCAGTTTGGCCAGCTGCGCCAGGCCGATGGCGCCCTGCAGTTCCATCATCCGATAATTGAAGCCGATAAAGCGCCGACCTTCTCCACCGCGCCCGCCGGGATTGACCACATGGTCATGGCCGTGATCGTGGTACTCGGAACAGTTGCGCCACAGCTCTTCCTCGTTGGTAATGACCATGCCGCCCTCGCCCGTGGTCATGGTCTTGACTGAATCAAAGGAAAAGGTGCCGAAATGGCCGAAGGTACCGAGATGCTGGCCAACAAGCCGGGCGCCAGCCGCCTGGGCTGTATCTTCCAGAACCGGAATGCCGTACTTGTCAGCAATAGCCTTAATCTCCACGATCCGGGCCGGAGCACCCAACATGTGCACCGGGATAATAGCCCGTGTTTTCGAGGTGATTTTCTGCTCCAGATCAGCCGGGTCCATATTCAGGGTCTGATCGATCTCAGTGAACACGGGCACTGCCCCGACATCAAAGATCGCCTCCCAGGTGGCGACAAAGGTAAAGCCCTGGGTGATGACCTCGTCGCCCTGTCCGACGCCGAGCGCAGCCAGGGCAACCTTAAGCGCCGCAGTGCCGGAGGTCACGGCCTGGGCATGAGCAGCCCCGGTGTATTTTGCAAAGGCCTGCTCAAATTCGCGCACCTTGTACACGCCGTTGCGCTGGGCACCGAACTCGTAACGAAACAGGACACCGGTGTCAAAGACTTCCAAGGCCTGCTGTTTTTCCTCTTCTCCGAATACTTCAAAACCGGGCATGGTTGTTCCTCACAGTATATTTTATCTTGTTAGTCGTTACTCAACGCATAGTTAACAAACATTTTTCCATATTCGTTCATATTATAAATAACACCGCCGCTGTCCTCATCCTCCTCTTCGCCCCAAGAACCGCCATCAATACCGCCATTAGACAAAAATCCAACTGATAGCAAAGTCTCAGCTATAGGTGTATCGTCACCTTGTGTACCATCACTAAAGTTTTTTAACAGCTCAAGATCTTGGACATAGCAACGATCTATCATTGAGCAAATTCTAAACGCAGTTGCCTCCTCAATATGCTCTAAAATATAAGCATTAATTATTTTCGCAATTAGTTTCGGCTTTGTCATATCCTCAGCCCGTTCGAGCAGTAAAAGGATAGCCTCACCGAATTTATGTTTTTGCTCTGGAGTTTTCATGTTATCAACGAATTCTTTACGTTTCTCATCTGATATTTCGGATAAGGTTTTCAAGAAAATCGCTACTTTTCGCAAAAATAAAGTTGCTTTAATATCGCTACCAGCCTTCAGAACTCCGATTACCATCCCTATTACTGGTATGTCACGTAAGACACCGGACTCCAAGGTGGTATCTATTGTAATTTCAGAGACGGCACTCAAAACATCAGCGAGTGACTGAGTTGCTACTGAACGAGTTAACGATGTATCTAATGATTCGTTTATTCTATTTTCCATGTATCTCCGCTCTATTTATCAATCAACTTCCGTATCCCATTTTTCTCATCGCAAAGAATAATTTTGGGCGCAAAGCCCTCCAGCTCGCTTTCCTCATATTGCGCATAACTGACAATGATGATCAGGTCACCACATGCCCCCTGCGGGCGGCCGCCTCGTTCAGGCCGATGACCCCGGAACCCGGCTTTCATACTGCCTTCTTAACATATTGAATAAAGTATGTGTAGGTAATAAAACAGAGCCTTCTCAAAAAGCCAGGGATACGTCTGCACAATGCTGCAGGGCTTGCTCTAATAATTGCCGAAAGAATCATCAGACATCATTTTCACCGACTTGCATTCAGACAGATCTGAGCGCTGAATTTTCCGATGGACAGCCGGAGCGGTCTGCGCTCTTTTGTGCAGTATAATATTTCATGATGATAAACCGGACAGTTTATGTTCTTATAGGAGAGTGATTATCCGTTCGCGTGCCAAAAACAAAGGCTGGCTTCTCATGGGTATACTTATCACACAGGATGCGACAGTTATATAGATTTATTGTTTAATAACAGGAAAATACAAGAATCATGGCCAAGCCGAAACAACTTTTCACCTTTCAGAGCGATGCCCTGGACGCGGAGACCTTTACGGTTGTCCGCTTTGACGGTGTCGAGGCGCTTTCTTCCCTGTTCCGCTTTGATATTGCCCTGCTGGCGGAAAGCCCGGATATTGATCTGGCCGAACTCCTGCGTCATGGCGCCACCCTGACCATCCGGGGCAAAGAGGCCGGTGACCTGCAGTATCACGGCATTCTTTCCCGCTGCACCCTGGAGCATCCTGTGGGCAAACGCTTTCTCTATCAGGCGCGGCTGGTTCCTCTCTGCTGGCGGCTGACCCTGATTGAGCATAACCAGGTTTTTCTCAACCGCACCATTCCCCAGATTATCGATACGGTTCTTCGGGACGGCGACCTGACCCCGGCAGATTTTGATTTTCGGCTCCAGAGCGAATATGAACCGCGTGAGTATGTCTGCCAGTATCGGGAAAGCCATTATAATTTTATGGCCCGCCGCATGGAGCAGAACGGGATCTACACCTTTTTTGAGCATGGTTCCGGTCGTGACCGTCTGGTAGTCACCGATACCCTCGTCAGCCATGAGGCACCGAAAAACGGCGGTCAGTTTATTTACGTTCCGGATACCGGTCTGGACGGCATTTCAAAAACAAAATCTGTTCAAAAGTTCAACAAGGTCCATTCTCTGGTGCCGGGTTCAGTCCGGCTGCGCGATTACAACTACCGCAAACCGAGTCTGGAAATGTCGGGCGAGGCACAAATCTCGGAAAACGGCTTCGGGAATGTCTATCATTACGGCGACCATTTTCAGTCGCATGAACAGGGGCAGCGGCTGGCCGCGATCCGGGCGGAAGAGCAGCGCTGGCAGGAACAGCTCTTTCAGGGAGAGAGCACAGCTGTGGGGATGCAGCCCGGTTTCCTGTTTTCATTGAGCAGCCATTTCCGCCAGGATCTCAACCGGCATTATCTCTGTGTCGATATCGAACATCATGGCCGCCAGGGCGAGGATTCCCAGGACCCTGAACTGAGCGGAGAAAGCTGGTACAGCAACAGTTTTACAGCCATTCCGTCGGATGTTCAGTTCCGTCCCAAGCGGACAACGCCGAGGCCCAGTTTTTCCGGCACCATCAATGCCCGTGTTGATGCGCAGGGTTCCGGGGAATATGCCGAGCTGGATGAGCAGGGACGGTACAAGGTTGTCCTGCCCTTTGATATTTCCACTCGTGCAGGCGGCAAAGCCTCGGCCTGGCTGCGGATGATGCAGCCGTTTACCGGGCCGAACTACGGTATGCATTTTCCTTTGCGCAAGGGCAGCGAGGTGCTGCTCACCTTTGTTGACGGCAATCCGGACCGGCCGATCATCACCGGTGCCGTGCCCAATCCGGAGACCCGCAGTGTGGTCGAGGCAGGCAACCAGGACCGCTCCGGATTTCAGACCGCCGGGGGCAGCAGTTTTTACAGTGATGACCGGCCCGGACATCAGCATATTATGTTCAAGGCCGGGGATGATCATTCCGGCCTGCGCATCGGCGCGGGGTCGGATTCCTCTGTGGCGGCCTGGTCCTCCAACCTGTTCATGGGCGGCACCGCCATGTCGGTGATCGGCAGCCTGATGGCCAATTATACTTTTGCCGCTATTCAGGATACCTCCATCACCGGCTGGAAATTCGGCCTGATCATGAAGGTCCTGCAGAAATTTATGCTCCGGGCACCCAAGATCATGGAAAATTATGATCGGGCCTATACTGATGCGGATCCGAATGTTATTCAGAACGAGGTGGATCTGGTCACGGCGGTTTCCTCGGTCGTAGAAATTCTGGTGGAACTCTATTTCATCGCCCTGACAGTCAAGGAAATGGGGGCTGAGGGCAAAGCCGGTGAATCCGCCTATCTGGTCTACTCCAAAGAAGGGGAAACCCTGGTCCGCAACAAGGCCGCAGGCAAGCATATTTATCTCAAGACCGAACCCGGAGATATCTATGCGGAAGGCATCAACATCGAGCTGGAAAGCGGGACAGAAGAGGAAAATCATATTCTGCTCGGTTCAGGCCTGAGTAATGAGGAAACCGATACCAGGGCCTTGATGGAGCTTGCCCAAGGCAATATCACCATCACCAGCGGCAACCTAGGCAGCAAGCCGCAGGAGGAAGAAGAGGAGGAAGGTGACGAGACAGAGGAAGAGGCAGCAGAGCCTGAGGAGGCCGAAGAGGAAGGGGGAGAAGCCGGAGCGATAGAGCCTTCCGGCAACGAACCCCCGGTTGAAGACGGCAAGAACTTTATCAAACTGGTTTCCGGCTTTAAGGGAGACGAGAGCGATGCCCAGGCCATGCTGGAGCTGCTGCAGGGCGATCTTGTCATGCGGAGCGGCAACGGGGCCGGGGAAGATGGCGTGCCCCGCTCCATTTGGCTGATCTCCGGCGAAAAGGGAGATGCGGGCAGCATTATGGCCACTGCCCAGCTTTCCCAGGGCAACATTGAGATGCTCAGCGGCGAAGGGGCTGATAATTATATCCGCCTGCTCTCCGGTGGGGGAGGGGGCGGTGAGGAAACCACAGATACCTCTGGCGGCGAGACGCAGACCACGGAAACGGACAGCAGCGAAGAAGGTTCGGGCGGCGCTCTGGCGGCTGTTGAACTGAAGCAGGGAACTGTAACCATCCAGTCCGGTGATGCGCAGATCACCATCAGCAACGGCGAAATCAAGCTCTCCGGACAGATTCAGATCCAGGGGGCTGAGGAAGGAAATCTGCAGGTGGACAGCGGCTCAAAAATCATTCTTGGTTAGGAGAGAACAATGAAAAATATATGGATGACAGCTTTGGCCAAAGAGCAGGTATCTGCTGCCACAATAACCGGTATCGCCGCGCAGTACGGCCTGAATGCTGACGGCCATTTCTGGACCGACGACCTGAAAAATATGGCCTGGACAGCTGTACGGGACACACTCCGGAATAAGGCCATTGCCCTCTGGGTCATTGCAGGCGGCGCAGAAGATCTGCTCCCGGAGACCCGGTACGGCCTCACCCTGCTCTGCCTGAGCATTCGAGCCGAACGGCCGGACCTCTCCATTCTCTGGGTTGATACCGATAATCAGTTCAGTCCGGACGCGCTGCCTGGTGTTTTTGCCGATGTGCCCCTGATCGGCTCGAAGAGCAGCCTGCTCGGGGCCAAACTGGCAGCCGGGGCAAACACAGCGGCAAAGCCTTTATCAGCCGAGTACCGCTTAGGCGTTCATGCCAATCCGGGATTCGGTACCTGGTTTGAGGTCGGCCCGGTCGGGGAGCAGGAGTGGCCTGGGGCGATGTTTGCCGTAACCGGCGGAAATATCGTAGCACACGGTGTCGGCCCCGCCGGGACTCTGCCGCAGAAATGCATACTTGAATATCCCATCCAGGGGATGCAGCTCCGTCTCGGCGAGACCGAATACACGGGCTGGGCCGTTGCCAACAGACTGGACAGGGAGTCCTCCTATTTTGTCAAAGTGGACGGCGTACCGTCCGGTTTTCTGTTCGGGCCTGCTGCCGAGGGTGATGAGGTAGAAATGCATGTGGTTTCGGTCTGATATCAAAGGAAGGCTATGAAGATGGACCGGAGACCGAATTTGCCGGGGAAGAAGACTGTTCAACAGCTCGTACAAAATAATTACATATTGACACAAGGTAGGAGGATGTGCTATCTCGGTCTATTAAGTGGTTGTCATTTGCAGAGGTGGGCGGGAAGCTCTCTGAAAAAATGACCACCGGTGCCGCCGCACTGACCTGAAGGCGAATTTGTCGGAATCCAAAAGGAGGAAAACCAAATGGCCCTGTTAACCAAAAAGAAATTCTCTTTTACCTCCAAAGCAACAGATAAAGACAGCTTTGCCGTGGTCAGTTTCAAGGGCTTTGAGGCAGTCTCCATACCCTACCAGTTTGAGATCGTCTTGGTCTCGGAAAAAAAGAATATTGACCCTTTGCAGGTGCTGCAAAATCCTGCGGTGTTCACCATTCATCGGGACAATGAACAGGACGTGATCTTCAACGGCATTCTGATCCAGTTTGAAGAGACCCAGGAGTTCAACGGGTATCTTTTTTTCAAGGCCGTTTTGGCGCCCAAGCTCCAGTGGCTTTCCCTGACCCATCATAATCAGGTTTTTCTTGATCAGACAGCCCCGGAAATTATGGAGGCAGCTCTGAAAGACGGTGATCTGGTCAGCGGAATAGATTTTGAGTTCAGGCTGCAGAATGACTATCAGCCGTTTGAGTATATCTGCCAGTATGGTGAATCCCATCTGAACTTTGTCGCCAGGTGGGCGGAACGGGAAGGGATTTATTATTTCTTTGAGCAGACCAAACAGGGGGAAAAAGTTGTTTTCACGGACACCAACATTTCCCAGACCGACCTTGTCCTTGGCAAGGATCTGATTTACTCGCCTCAGTCCGGTCTGGATTCTCTGCACACCAAAGAGGTTATCAAAGAATTCCTCTGCAAACACAGTCTGTTGCCGCAGAGGGTTTTTCTGAAGGACTATAATTACCGTAAACCATCGTTGGCCATGGAAGGTTCAGCAGAGGTTGATCCGGACGGTCGGGGGGAAAACTATATCTACGGCGAACATTTTCCCACCCCGGAAGAGGGAAACCGGTTGGCCGGAATTCGGGCAGAAGAGCTGCTCTGTCGCAAATCTCTCTTCTTCGGCAAAAGTTCGGTGCCGTTTATCGTGCCCGGCTTTACCTTTGACCTCCAGGAGCATTACCAGAAGCTATACAACCGAAAATACCTGATCACTGATGTCAATCATGAAGGGCATCAGACCGGCTTTCTCATTTCCGGGGTAACGGCAGCGCTGCAACCCAGGGATGAGCAGATGTTTTATGCCAACACCTTTACGGCTATTTATTCAGATGCCCAATTCAGGCCGGAACGGACTGCGGTGAAGCCGAAGATATCCGGAACCATCAATGCGAAGATAGATGCGGCCACCAGCGGCAAATATGCCGAACTGGATGATCAAGGACGGTACAAGGTTATTCTGCCTTTTGACCGCAGCGGGCGCGGCAGCGGCAAGGCTTCGGCCTGGTGCCGGATGATGCAGCCTTATAGCGGTGCGGATTACGGCATGCATTTTCCTCAGCATAAGGGAGGCGAGGTGCTGTTGACCTTTATCGACGGTGATCCTGACCGACCGATTATTGCGGGGGCCGTGCCGAACCCGGAGACGAAAACTCCTGTAACTTCAGGTAATCAGACGCAGAGTGTGATACGGACCGGAGGCGGAAATCAGATTCGGATTGAGGATGGTGAAGGGGGGCAGCAGATTCATATGTCTTCGCCGACGAGCAATTCTATTATATCTTTAGGTGATGTGAATGAGGGGAATATATTCTTAAGATCCGATGGTACTTGGGTGTCAAAAATCGGTGCTAATAATACAACTAATATTGGCGGTGATAGCAAATTGGAGATTACCGGCGATGATGAGCAAGTTGTAGGGGGTAATCAAGGGATAAAGGTTACTGGTGATCAGGACACGGTTGTACGCAATCAGGAACTTCGTGTTAACGCTGACAGGACTGTGACGGTTATTGGTGCAGAAAAAAAATCAGTAAAAGGTAATTCGTGGTGCAAGGTTGACGGGCCCAAAAGTGAAATGAAAGTTGGAGCTAGTCATGAAGTTTGTGTGGCAGCAAAATCGACTCAGCAACTTGCTGCTACACAAGAACTTTTTGTCGGACTGAAAGCAACCCAAAATCTTGCTGCCACCAGTGAAGTAACTGCCGGGATAAAACACACACGTACTAAAGTTAAGGAGATAAAGATAGGTTCTGAAAAACTTTCAAAATATTTAGGGGAGAAAAAAGAAGAAATAGGGAATTACGAATTAGAGACATTTACTACTCTTGACTTGAAGGGAGGGACAATTATTACCATTAAAGCCGACACCAAAATTGTCTTGCAAGCTCCTGACGTAGTGATAGATGGAAACTTAATTGCTAACAAAAAGGTACTGGCAAAAAAAGATTTAGAAGTAAAAGGTACCGCTAAGGATAAAAACTCGTCAAGAGACTAACCGTCCTGAATAGAAGTGGAATTTTTAAATAAAACCGGATTCACCATCGCCCCGTTCGTGGGCAGGATGAGTTTTCCGGGTCATACACTTACCCTGATCATCAAAGGCACTTTTGACCTGAAACACGGGGAGACAGCCACTATTTCAGAAGAACAACTCTACCCCACCGGCGATGAGTTCTACCCGGATGATGAACAACAGCAGAACGTCCGCTACGAATCCGACTTTGCCTATTACAAACCCAAAGCGGATTTACTGCTTATCGGCAAATGCCATCCGCCACAAGGGACTCCTCTGGCAACCCGTACCGCAACCTTTCAGGTCGGCACTAAACGGACAACACATCAGCTTTCCGCTGACGGTGAACCGGCAGGCTTCGGCCCTCTGAATAAAATGGGGCCGCAACGTTCTTCCAAACTTGGAACCTATGAGAACAACTGGCTGAAAGAACGCTGGCCTTGGTTCCCGCTTGATTTCAGCTGGGAGTATTATAACGCTGCCCCGAAAAACATGCAGGTCAGCGGCTATCTCAGAGGTGACGAACCGATTATTTGCACAAACCTGCATCCTGAAATCCCGGTCTATCAAACGCAACTGCCCGGCTTGCGGGTCCGGTGCTTTACGGATAGGCTTGCTTCAACAGACCAAGATGAAACCGAGTTTGCTGAAGTAAAAATGAATCTGGATACCCTCTGGGTTGATATGGAGGCGGAAAAACTCGTTCTTGTCTGGCGCGGGGTCACCGAAGTGCGGTCGGAAGACTACGAGGAGGTTACAGGGCTTTTTATTGTATCTGAACAGCTGGATGAATCTCCCCGTTCAATAGAAGATTGCCGAAAAGATTTTTGGGCTGCCCTTGCTGCGGAAGACGCTCCTTTTGAAGAGGAATTCCCGGAAACAGAAAGCGTAGAAGAAGAACCGACCATTTCCATTGAAGAAGAAATACAGAAGGCGGAACTGGAAGTTAAAAAAGCCCAGGAAGAATTAGAGAAAGAGTTGAAAGAAGCAGGTCTTGAACCTGTACAGGATATCCCGGAGCCGAGTCAGGAAGACAAAGAAATGGAGGCCCGCATTCTGGCCAAATACGGACTTGATAAAGTCACTGAAGAAGAAGCCCTGACCCGTGAAAAAATTCTCGAACGACTGGCCAATAATGAATTCTTTGCTGAAGAAGATTTTTCCGGTCTTGACCTCTCTGATTTGGATCTTCGCGGCGGGGACTTCAGGGAGGCTGTTTTTTCCAAGGTGAACCTCAGAAATGCCCTCCTTGATGAAGCTATCCTAACTGAAGCGAATTTTGCCCAAGCTGACTTGACCGGGGCCTCATTAAAAAAGGTAGATGCCTGTGAAGCAGACTTTACTTCAGCATGTCTGAACGGTGCTGATTTGAGTGAGGCTGTCCTTCAAGATACGATTTTTGAACAAGCAAGAATGACGGAGGCTGTCCTGGATAATGCACAGGCTGTGGACGGATACTTCTCTGAAGCAGATTTGTCGGGAGCCAGCCTGAAAAACGCAATATTGGATGGCGCTGACTTTTCAAATACGCTCCTGCATAAGGCGGATTTCCATAAGGCAAGCCTTAAAGAAGCAACTTTGGATGCTGCCCAAGGAGAACAACTCAGCATGAGAGAGTGCGATCTCACCGAATTGCGTGCTTCGAAGAAGTGTTGTTTTCCTGAAGGAAATTTTACGCGGGTGATCGGTAATGATTCCACATGGGAAGAGGCGGAATTAACCGGAGCTGATTTTTCTTGCTCAGATATGGCGGCGGCTGATTTTTCTTCTGCAATACTTAAAGGGGTGAACTTTCTCGCCGCAGACATGAAACAAGCCAAATTCGCCAAAGCAAATCTGCAGGCAGCACGTTGTATCAGCATGAATCTGTTTGAATCCAGTTTTGAAAATGCCAATTTAATGCAGACTGACTTTACCGGCTCCAATCTTTACGGGACGGAATTTCTGGGAAGTCAGCTAGAGGGAACCATCTTTAAATCTGCAAATTTAAAAATGACCAAACTTACAAATGGCTACTATTGAAGACATGAAGGGGTTCCTGACCTCTGATGATGTCGTTGAGGCGGTTCGGGCCGGTTCGGCAATAGAAAATACCCTGCTGAATGAAATTGATTTAAGCGGTCTTGATTTACAGGGCGCAACGTTTGACACTGTCACTTTTAATGCGGTTCATTTGACAAATACAGACCTGCGCGGGGCAACGTTGAATAATGTTGTTTTCAATAACTGCATTATGTCCGGCGTTGATTTCACCGAGGCGAAACTTGCCGGAACAATCTTTGTCAATGCAGATTGCTGTCAGGCCAATTTTACCCGTGCAGATCTTGCAGATGCTCTTTTCCTTGTCGATAATGTTCCGGAAAAGGATCAGGAAAAAGTTCTCTTTGAGTTTGATACCTTTGAGCTTGATGAAGATACGCAGAACGTCCTGAGAGAACAAGGGATCGTCGGTTTTTCCAAGGGAAAAATGCGGCTCTGCAGTACGGATTTCAGTCAGGCAAATCTCAAAGGGGCCATGTTCATGGAAGCAGAACTGGATGAAGTGCTCTTTCAGGAATCAATCCTTGAACGGGCTCGATTTGAGGACTGTTCGCTGTCGGCAGCTACGTTTACAAAGGGTCTCCTTGATAACACGTTATTTGAAACAACCAATTTAAGTAATGCTGTTTTTTCAGAAGTTAATCTGCATGAGACAACATTTAAGGAAGTGAATTTTACAGATGTTGATTGCAGAACAGCCGTCCTTGAACAAACCGAATTTCACCATACTATTTTCACCTCGTTTAAGGAGTCGTTTCCTGCTCAACTGACAGGTTGTGTTTTTGAGGACTGTGACTTGTACGGGCAGAATCTTTCCGAAATGCAGTTTTCCGAATGTACTTTCAATAATTCCAATTTTAAGAACGCCAAAATAAAAGACGCTCAATTTATTGAAGTTTCATTTCACAAATCATTTATGCCGCAGCTGGATTTCAGCGGTCAGGCCCTCTGTGACGCAAATTTTTCTGATACTGAACTTCAGGGAGCAAAGTTTTGCCGATGTAATTTGACGGACGCTGATTTTTCCGGAGCAAATCTGAAAGGAGTTGATTTCAGCAAGGCCTTGCTGGATAACACAGATCTTGCAAAAAGTGAGCTGGTTGGTGCAAATTTTACTGAAGCAAGCCTGCAGTATTGTGATATGAAGCAGTGTAATATGGAGCAGGTTGATTTGACCCATGCCTCACTTGAGCGCACTGATCTTCCGGGAGTTGATTTTACCCAAACAAAAATAAAGCAGACGAAATTTGTCCTGTGCAAGTTGGCAGAGTGTAACTTCAGCGGCATGGACCTTACCGGATGTGATTTCACGGATGCTGACTTCACCTCGGCCAAGATGCAGAATACTATATTAAATCGGGCAGTTCTCAACCAGGCAGATTTCTTTAAAGCTGATTTACGAAACAGCACCCTGCAGGGTGCATTCTGCGATACAGCTGATTTTACGGAAGCTGTTCTTGATGCCGCAGATTTTAAAGGGGCAACTTTACCTTGCTCCTGTTTTCTCCATACCAATGCGCGAAAAACCGATTTTTCCGGTGCAAATCTGGAGCGGGCTGAATTTAATTATGCGGATTGCCGTGGCTCAAATTTTTCGCAGACCCGGATGCTGTATAGCGATTTGTCCCACGCAAACCTGCAGAATTGTGATATGGCAGGGGCAAATCTTCTTCAATCGGTTATGCACCGCACCAGGGAGGTCGGTACTGATTGGAAAGGAGCATCCAGAGTGCTTGTGGAGACAACAGACAAAGACCTTGCTGCTGCGGAAAACTGGAAGCCGCCTCGTTCTTCAATCTAAGCGGGAGATTAGATATGACAAAAATTGCTTCACTTTATCCTGTAGACTACACAAAGCGTTTCTCTGCCCAGGAAGCAGAAATAGTTTCTTTTGACCGGGAAAAAAGAACCGCAAAAATACATATTGACACCCTGCCGGAGATACAGGCGATAGATGCCGCTCTGGCCCTGCCTTATGATATTGATTTGAGCTGTGGGGATAAGGTGCTTATTGCCGGTGAGGATATACGCAGTATCTATATCATTGGAGTATTGTCAGCAAAAGCGTTCGCAACAATACGCGCAGATAACGGTGCCTATGCTCGCCTTGATAATGACAGGACATCCCTGCAGATTTTCTCTCCACATAATAAACTTATTATTGAATATGATACAGGAAAAGATACAACTACAGTGAGTTCTCTTACCGGCAATATGGAATTTAATTCTCCGGAATCTATAACCTTCCAAAGCAATTCAATTGATTTTACAGGAAAAGATAAGATCAATATGAAGGTGCAGGATTATAGCAAAGGTTCTCTCTCAACACTGTCGTTGGGAAATTACCAAACTAAGCTGAACTGTCCCAATTTGCACGTGACAGCAAAGAATGGAAATTTATTTATAGATCAGTTGAAAATAACAGGAAAAAAAGTACTGACGAATCTGGTGCAGGCAACGCTCAATATAAGCAAGATTGAAACAAAGGCAAAAACACTTATCCATAAAGCACAGGATATGTATCAGTCAGTTGAAAACCTCTCTCAGCTTAAAACCGGCAGGCTGAAGATGCTGATCAAATCAACCTGCCACATTAAGAGCAAGGATACCGTATTAAAAGCCGAAGAAGATTTCAAGGTGAAAGCTGAAGAGATTAACCTGGGGTAATTTAAACTTTAATATTGATGGGTTATTTCACATGGTAGCAATATTTCCAGCATCTACAAAAGGTGGGGGAAACTGTCTGGGCGCACCGGATGTCTGTCTGACTCCCGCTCCTCCAGCACCCCCTGTTCCGACACCGTATCCTAATAGCGGCATGGTGAATCAGGCCAAGAAAACGTCTAGAAAGGTAAAATTCTCCGGTAAGCAGGCCGTCACTGTAAAATCTTATATTTCTCGCTCCATGGGAGATGAAGCCGGAGTTAATAAAGGCGTTATGTCCGGCATGAATATGGGAAAGATAGCGTTTAAAAAAGGAAGCGCCAAGGTTAAGGCCCAAGGGAGTAGATGCATCCGTCTTTTATCCATCACAGGTCATAATGGCAGTAATGCCAATATGCCACTAGGTAGTGTAGTCGTTGCAAGTCAACTCAACGTAAAATTTTCCCAGTAATTTTTTTTCATTCTTATTTTCAAAGCATCCGGGTGCGGCCAGTGCCTCTGTGTTCAGGTGCAGATGATGCGGTAACCGCCTCACCGGACTTTATAGAGAGCAATCCTGTCAAGTGATTTTTCCTCCAACCTTGCATTTACTACCGCATTCTTCTGGAACCTCCCCTCAATATAAGGTATAGTTAGCTCCTAACTGTACGTCATTCGCAGGACGACCGGCCTGAAAATATAAAGGAGGGGTAACTACCTACCGTCAAATTAATAGGAGAAGTTGAGCTTTTGATATGTTATAGCTGGAGCAGTCAATCATATAGCAGCTGCCGCATCATGGCGAAAAGCTGTTCCATATCAACAGGCTTGGCAAAACAGGTATCAGCCCCGGCCTTAAGACATTTTTCCTGATCGCCTTTCATGTCCTTGGCTGTCAGGGCAATGACCGGCAGACTGCTGATTGTTTTGTTCTCCCTGATTTCCCCTATGGTTGTATAACCGTCCATTTCCGGCATCATCATGTCCATCAGGATAATATCAACCTCCGGATCCTGAACAAGCATATCCAGGGCCATACGCCCGTGTTCCGCAATACTGACCTCCATCCCCTTTGCCCGCAGGGCAGCGGAAAGGGCAAAGACATTCCGCATATCATTATCCACCAACAGAACCTGTTTGTTGTTCAGGACAGCATCTTCTTTGGAGGACTCGGACAGCGTATCCGGCGCATCAGTCTCCTGTACCGGTTCTTGGTGCAGAAACATAATTGTCTCATCCGGCAGCCGTTCTCCGGAACGAGCATTTTTCAGAATAATGAATTCCGAATATCTGTTCCGCTCCCTTTCCTTATCTCTGCTCAGCCGTTCATCGTGACTGAAGGCCTTGGCCTCGTCCAAGTCTGCCTGTTCTGCAGGTTCACTGCCGCCGGTTCGGTCATTCTCCGGCTGTTTTTTTTCTGTCTGCTGGTCCTCTCCAATGCACTTTTCAAACTGAAAAGGAAGATACAGAATAAAAACAGAGCCTTTTTCCGGTTCGCTGCTGAGGTGAATTTCACCGCCCAGCAAGGCGGCAAGCTGTCTTGAAATGGAAAGACCAAGTCCGTTTCCCCCGTATTTGCGGGCGGTTGAACCGTCTGCCTGCTGAAAAGCCTCAAAGATGGCCTCCTGCTTTTTCGCAGGAATACCGATGCCGGTATCTGCAACACGGACAGCAAGGGTTTCCGCAGGAACGAGGGTATCCGAGCGGAACTGAACATCTGCCGGAGGCCGGGCAAAAGCAAGGCTTATCTCCCCCTGTTCCGTAAATTTCAGGCTGTTGCTGATAATTTTTTTTAGAATCTGCTCCAAACGTGTCCGGTCCGTCAACATGGTCGAGGGCAGGGCTGGATCAACAGAAACCTGGAAAGCAAGCCCTTTGGCCGCAGCCATATGGATGAAAAGATTATGCATATTTTCCGCCACATCAGCTAACACCATCTCTTCAGTCTCTTTCTTCACCCGCCCGGCTTCGAGAAAGGCCAGATCAAGAATCTCATCTATAATATCCAGCAGCTCCCTTCCTGAATCAAAAATAATTCCAGCGGAATGCTGCTGATTTTCCGTCAGATTGCCTTCTCTGTTTTCCTGCAGCGACTGGGCAAGCGGCAGCAGACTGTTCATGGGCGTGCGCAGCTCATGACTCATATTGGCAAGAAACTCAGATTTATACTTCGAAGCAAGAGCCAGCTCCTTTTTCTGCACTTCCAGAAGCTGTGCTTTTTCGGCAAGTGCCTGATCAGCCGCCTCCAGCTTTTCCTGGATAGTCTGCAGTTCACGGGTCCGGGCTGCCAGTTTTTCATTGAGCAGACACAGCTCCTCGGCCTGCTGCTGCGTCTGTTCAACCAGCTTCTGTATCCGGCGGCTTCTGGTTGAGACGAATACTGTGGTAATATTGTTCAGCACATCCTGCAGAAACTCCTGATCCTCAGCGGAAAATTCACTGAGCGAAGCGAGTTCTGACGCTGTAAAAGCCTTCCCGGTCATGCCTTCCGGGAAAGCAGCTGCCGCATCATGGCGAAAAGCTGCTTCACATCAATAGGTTTGGCAAGATAGGTATCTGCTCCTGCTTCAAGACATTTTTCCCGATCCCCCTTCATGGCCTTGGCTGTCAGGGCAATGACCGGCAGGCTGCGAATTTTTTCGTTCTCTCTGATTTTCTGCATGGTTGTATAGCCGTCCATTTCCGGCATCATAATATCCATCAGGATAATATCAACATCCGGGTCCTGAGCAAGCATATCCAGAGCCATACGCCCGTGTTCCGCAATGCTGACGTTCATGCCGCCAGTCCGCAGGGCAGCGGAGAGGGCAAAGACGTTTCGCATATCGTCGTCCACCAGCAGAACCCGTTTATCCTGCAGGACAGTATCTTCGCCAACATCTTGTTCAGACGGTTCCGGTGCTGCATCAACCACATCAGACACCTGCGGCACCTGTTGTGACACCTGTACCTGTTCCTGGCGGAGAAACATTTTTGTTTCATCTCTGAGCCGCTCTCCGGAACTGGCGTTTTTGAGGATAATGGATTCCGAATACCTGTTCAGCTCCCTCTCCTCCTTTCTGCTCAGGGTTCTGCCTGTATAGACAATAACCGGCGGTACAGAGATATCCGCCTCTTCCGACAGCTCTTTGAGCAGGCTAATCCCGTTGCAGTCAGGCAGGCCGAGATCCAGAATCATGCAGTCAACAGTCTGGGTCCGGAGAATTTCCCGAACCTGCCGGCCGGTTTTGGCCTCCAGTGCTTCTGTCTCCCTGCTGCCGACAAGATCAAGCAGCGCACTGCGTAGCCTGTCGTCATCCTCCACTACCAGCAGTTTCCTGATCGGGCCGCAGCTCAGGCTTTCAGCCCGGCTGAATGCCTCATCAAAGTCTGCCTGTTCTACAGGTTCACTGCCTTCGGTGCGGTCATTCTCCGGCTGTTTTTTTTCTGTCTGCTGGTCCTCTCCAATGCACTTTTCAAACTGAAAAGGAAGATACAGAATAAAAACAGAGCCTTTTTCCGGTTCACTGCTGAGGTGAATTTCACCGCCCAGCAAGGCGGCAAGCTGTCTTGAAATGGAAAGACCAAGTCCGGTTCCCCCGTATTTGCGGGCGGTTGAACCGTCTGCCTGCTGAAAGGCTTCAAAGATGGCCTCCTGCTTTTCCGCAGGAATACCGATGCCGGTATCTGCAACACGGACAGCAAGGCTTTCCGCAGGAACAAGGGTATCCGAGCGGAACTGGACATCTGCCGGGGTCCGGGCGAAAGCAAGGCTTATCTCCCCCTGTTCGGTAAATTTCAGGCTGTTGCCGATAAAATTTTTCAGAATCTGTTCCAGGCGTGTCCGGTCTGTGAATATGGTCGGAGGCAAAGCCGGATCAACAGCGCCCCGGAAGGCAAGCCCTTTGGCCGCAGCCATATGAATAAAAAGATTCTGCAAATTTTCCGCCACATCAGCCAGCACCACCTCTTCAATCTGTTTCTTTACCCGCCCGGCTTCGATAAAGGCCAGATCAAGTATTTCATCAATAATATGCAACAGTTCTCTTCCTGAATCCACAATAAATTCAGCTGACTGCTGCTGATTCTCCGTCAGGTTGCCTTCTCTGTTATCTTGCAGCGACTGGGCAAGCAGAAGCAGGCTGTTCATGGGCGTGCGCAGCTCATGGCTCATATTGGCAAGAAACTCGGATTTGTATTTTGAGCCAAGAGCCAGCTCCTTTTTCTGCACTTCCAGAAGCTGTGTTTTTTCGGCAAGTGCCTGATTGTTCGCCTCCAGCCTTTCCTGGACAGTCTGCAGTTCAACAGTCTGGGCTGCCAGTTCTTCATTGGTCATCCGCAGCTCCTCACCATGCTGGCGCAACTCTTCGGCCTGCTGCTGCGTCTGTTCAAGCAGTGCCTGTATCTGACGGCTCCGGGCTGAGGCGAAGACTACGGCAATACTGCTCAGCACATCATCGAGAAATTCTTTATCCGCAGCAGAGAATGCACTGAACGAAGCGAATTCAAGCACACCCATCAGTCTGGCTTCATGAATAAAGGGCGCAGCCAGGAGATTGCGGGGAACTGCACTGCCGAGACTTGAGCTGACGGCAATATAATCATCAGGCAGGTCTGTCACCGAAAGCATCCGCAGTTCACGGGCTGCCTGCCCGACCAGTCCCTGGCCGAAGCTGATCCGGGCAGGCACCTTATCCGCAGCATAGGTTCCGGTCAGAATGAGCTGCTCCGCCTCTTCTTCGGCAAGATACAGGGCAGCCATCTGCGCATCAAGGTACCCGGCCAGATAGCTGACAATTTTATCCGCCAGAGTCCGGGGGTCTTCCTCGCCGCCCATCTTCCCGGACAGCTCCGCAATACCTGTTTTATGCCGGAGATTCTTTGCCACCCGTTCCGCCATGTGATCCAGTGCCTTGGCCATCAAACCGATTTCGTCTGAACGCTGCAGGCGGAGCCGCTGGCTGAAATCACCCGAGGCGATCAGATTCGCCACCTTGGCCGCATTTTTGATCGGCCTGCTGACCGATCGGGCTATACACCAGGAAACAAACGCCATAGCGGCAACAATCATCAGTAAGGCAATCGAGCTGCAGAAGCTCATTTTCCGGGCTGCCCAGGCCATAGTCTCCCGCATTACTGTTCTGCCCTGCATGGCCTCTCTTTCGTCAATTTCACAGATCAGGGCCCAGCGGGTGTTGAAAACATCCACAGGGGTCCAGGAAGAAAGAACGGTTGTGCCGCGATAGTCTTTAATAATTCCTGAACCGCTTCTTCCGTCCAGGGCATTCCGGCTGGCTGCAGTGTTTACTTTGTTGTCGTAGCTGAACGAGGCAATGATGCTGTATTGTTCCGGGCTGATGATAGAGTCGGAACGCATATAGCCGTCCGGCCCGACAAGATAGGCTTCAAGGGAATGGCTTTTATCCGCAGCAGTTTCCATAATCCTGCGGACAGCATCACTGGAAACCTGAAGGGCAATATATCCGCTCAGGCTCTGCTGATCTTCTATCCGGGTAATCAGGAACGCCGCAGGCGTGTTCTGCGGTGCGGCATAAGGAGAAAAATCAGCGAATGCCAATTCCTGCTCCTTATTGCTGCGGATTTCGGCAAAAGCCTGGCCCAGAGAACTGCGCATGAACGGCTTCCTGTTCAGAGATAGGCCGATATCCGCCTTCCTGGTCATAGAGTAAAGAATCTCGCCCTCAGGACTGATCAGAAAAATATCCTGCCAGTCAAAGTTGACACAGATGTCTCTGAACAGCAGATCATATGCTTGTATCAGAAACTGCGGAATATGGGAATCCCCTGCTCTGTCTGCTCCGCCGGATGCACTGTTCAGGGCCTGTGCCGCTTCCCGAACCCAAGGATCGCCCCTGAGCACATGCAGCTGTCCCTCCATTGTTCTGAACAGAAAACTGAGCTGTTTCTTCTTGATCCGGCACATAGTCCGGAGCTGCTCGTGTGCGGCCTTTTCCACGGCCTCTGCTCCTTGCTTCCCTGCTATCTCCAGCACGTTGGATGCAATGAGCCAGAAAAGAACGCTGATGAACAGCAGGGGAACAATTCCCAGACAGAGGTGGGAAGAAACCAGCCGTGTGCTCAGCTTGATATTCATAGAACATACCGGGGGTAGTAAAGAAAAAGAGGCCGGAGACAGCAGCGGAACGGATCGGAATTTCGGCAAGACAACCGGTTAGGGGCCGGAACTCACGCTGCGCTTCCCTCCAGCTGCTTTGCCAGAGCAGCCGTGGCCCGACTGGCAACAATAATTTTGTTTCTGCCGCTCTCCTTGGCATAACGCAGGGCCTGATCTGCAGAACGGAGCAGGCCATCATGACATTTCGGACGATGCTTCACATAGGATGCCACGCCGCCGCTCACAGTTATTCTGATGGAATGGTAGTCATCGTAAAATTCTTTGCCTGCACATAATCTGCGGACTTTTTCCGTTATCACAAGAGCTTCGTCTAAATCTGTCTTGGGCAGCAGGAGAATGAATTTTTTACATGCGTAGCGGAAGGCAAAATCAGTGCTTCTGAGACAGGATTCAAGCAGGCGGGCAAAGTCCTGGATAACATAATCCCCGAACTCCTGTCCGAAGTTATCATTCACCGTTTTGAAGTGGTCCAGATCAAGAACAACAACCGAAAGATCAAGATTATACCGACTGCATTTACGCATCCCGTTTTCCAGAATCGCTGACAGCTTGCGGCGATTATACAATCCTGTCAGTTCGTCATGGCTGGCCTGCTTCTCCAGCAGTTCGTTCTGCTTGAGAACAAGCTGCTTGGTGGTCTCCAGTTCATAGATGGTGTTTTTCAATCTGCGCTGCTGATGGTATATTTCTATAAAAAAATTGATCTTACCTGACAGGATTGCCGGCTGGAAAGGTTTGGTGATAAAATCTACCGCGCCGGAATTGTATCCTTTAAAAACATGATAATTATCCGAATACACTGCCGAGAGCAGGATGATCGGAAGTTTGCGGGTCTGTTCCCAGCCCCGGATCAGCTGAGCAAGATCATAGCCGTCCATGTCCGGCATCCGCACATCAAGAATTGCCAGGGCAAAGTCTTCCCCGTGCCGCAGAATTTCCTTGAGCGCATCATTACCACTGGTCGCTTTGACAAAATCCGCATCAATTTCTTTAAAGGTTGTTTCCAGAGCAAAGAGATTCTTCGGCTGATCATCAACAATGAGTATTTTTACGTTGTGTTCCATCGGACGTTCCACTGTAGACTTTTCAGGAATCTCCTGCACAGGCGGGCCGGAGATTCCTCCGGTACTGTGCGGAGACGAAAAAATGCAGGGTTACCTGATAAATACATATCACACAGGAAAACATCGTGTAAAGGAATAAAAAAAATTATACTCCCTGTATAAAAAACTTAAGCTGCTCCGGCGGCCTTGTCAGAGCCATTTCTTTTTCCTGAAATACAGCAGCAGACAGGCCGGAATGAGCAGAAACAGGAGCCATAACGCCGGATAGGCCCACTTCCAGGAAAGTTCTGGCATATACTTGAAATTCATACCGTAAATCCCGGCAAGAAAGGTCAACGGGATGAAAATCGAGGCAAAGACCGTCAGTACCTTCATCACCTCATTCATCCGGTTGCTGAGACCGGAAATATAGAGCGATGACAGCCCGGCAAGAATTTCCCTGTACGAATCAACAGATTCGCTCACCCGCAGGGCATGATCTGAAACATCCTTGAAATATATCTTTGTCCGCTCCTGAATCAGGTCCGAGTCGCAGCGCAGGACTGCGCGGATTAATTCTTTGATCGGGCCGATATGTTTTTTGATAAAAACAACCTCCCGGTTGAGCTGCTGAATGGTGATCGGGGTATCTCCGGGCGGTTCAGCAACAAGCAGGCTGTCTTCAAGCTGCGTAATGGTGTCATCCGCAGCATCGGTCAGAAAAAAAAGCTGATCCACGATGATATCGATGATGGCATAGGCAAGATAATCCGCCCCCATGCTTCGTATTTTTCCCCGTCCGGTCTGAATGCGCCGGAGGAGCGGCTGAAACAGATCATCTGTCTTTTCCCGGAAAACAAACACGGCATTGCCGAAAACCAGCAGGCTGATCTGCTCCCTTTCCACCTCAAACTCTTCTGTTTCCTCATCAGTCGCCACGAGCAGATTGCTGATCACAATGAACAGATACTGATCGTATTCTTCGAATTTCGGCCGCTGATGCGCAGTGAGAATATCTTCGACAACCAGGGGATGGATCCCGGCCATTGTCCCGATCTTTCCTATCAGATCAGCATCGGTCAGCCCTTCGACGATGACCCAGGTCACGGTATCGCTGTCATTGAATCCGGCCAGCTGCTCCGGCAGCCCGATCCTTGTCTGCTCAATCGCGTCCCGGTTGTACGCAACCGCCCGGACCACGCTTTCCAACTGGCAGACATCACCCACATGGACAAATGACCCGGGCGGAAGTCCTGTTTTCTCTGAAGGATAACTCAGTGATTCTCTTGTTCGTTTCATTGTTAAACTTCTTCATTATCAGTTGAAAATATTCACTCACAGATGTACTATTCGGGTTAAGGATACAGGATGTGAAGCAGCCGGTAAATCCTGCAACGAGGTGATGATTTCCGAATCAGGGGCACTCGGCACATACGCTTTTCTGGTACGTTGGGCTCATTACCGGAAAAGCCATCATCATCTCAATACAGATTGCGCTATAAAAAATAATGTGGCTTTTAATAATCGCAATTATTCTGCCGATCTTAATTGGTTACATATCAAGCGTACTGCCGACCCGTGAAAACGTAGATGCAAAATTGAGAATATTTGTAGTTGTTATTCTATTGATAATGATAGCAATCATATATAGCGACAAAAAAAAGAACAGAAAATCCAACCCAAAAACATCGCCTAAAAATTCTGTAACAGAACCTGTAAACTGCAACGTCGAGATCAACTGCAGCAGCCCCTGTGAATCAGCAGGAGAACCCCTGTACATCAAAAATGACTGCAGCAGACTGTGTCCCTGATCGCGGAAGATTACTTCATTGATGTTACAGTCCCGATCTTCTGAACCGGCCCTGCGTGTTCCGGACGAAGACCGGGCTTCGCCCCAAGGCAGATTGTTTTAAACAGAGCGGGTGCCGGGCCCTTATTCCACAAAGGTGGCGATTTCCTCCACCGAGCTGCGTTTGGTGCGGTAGCTGTTGGCCGGGGCCTCCATATTCGGATATCCGATGGAAAGGCCGATCACCAGCCGTTGCTCCGGCGGAATACCGAGGTATTTCTTTATATCCTGGGCATAGTCTGTGGCAAAGCCCTGCGGCACCGTACCGAGCCCCTCAGCATGGGCAGCCAGCATCAGGGTCTGGGCAAACAGGCCGAGGTCGAACAGGGACCACGAGGAGAGCGAGCTGTCCTGAAAAAGGTAGATGGCATGAGGCGCGCCATAGAAGGCGAAATTTGCTTTTTTCGCCTTGGCGATCACCGCAGGATCACTCAGGTCCATGCCGGTGAGTTCCTTCCGTTTCGCCATCAGATAATCTATGCGGGCCTGCTCGGCTGCCGGCCAGGACTGCGGCGCAGGCAGGTCCGGGCAGGGCGCGGCCCCGCTTTCCAGCCGCTCGATCATCATCTTGGTCAGGCCCTCTTTTTTTGCCCCGGAAACCACCATCACCTGCCAGGGCTGGGAGTTTTTATAGGAAGGGCTCCATCTGGCCGTTTCAATAATCTTTGTCAGCAGTTCTTCGGGAACCGGGGTGTCCTGGAAGGCGCGGATACTGCGCCGGTTGGTAATGCATTCAATGGCGTCCATATCTCTTTCTCCTTTTATATGCAATGATGGGTAGGGTCACGGCGCGCCGTTGACCCTACGGACCGTTCTGCTTAATGCTTAAACGACCGCTGGCCGGTGAACATCATAGCTACTTGCGGATCAGCCTCGTTGCAGGCCTCGATGGAAGCGTAATCCCGCATGGATCCCCCGGCCTGGAGGATGGCGGTAATACCTTCGCGGATACCCACATCAGCCGCATCCCGGAACGGAAAGAAGGCGTCCGAGATCATCACTGAACCGGGCAGGCCAGCGCGATCCTCTTTTACCTTGGTATCGATGGCTTCCTTATCAGCCGCATCCCGCCTGCCCTGCTCCACTTCCAGCGCCAGATCGGCATAGGGTATACCGAACTGATCAAAGCAGGTGATATCGGCATATTTTACGTATGCCTTGTGGATGGCGATTTCCGCCACGCCTACCCGGTCCTGCTCGCCGGTGCCGATACCGGTGGTGCAGCCGTCCTTGACGTAGATCACCGAGTTGGAGGTCACCCCATGCTCGACTGCCCAGCCGAAGATCATATCGTCCAGCTCCTGCTGCGTGGGCTGACGCTCGCAGGCATAGTCCTGCCCTTTCCAGGTGGCGGTGGCCGGTTTCAGGTCAGCAGCAGAACGAATGGAGTTTACCGCAGACTGCTGAACAATTATGCCGCCGTCGATCAGGGATTTGAAATCAACATATCGATATTTTTCGAAATCAGCCAGCCGGTTGATGCCGTCCATACGGATAACCCGCAGGTTCTTGGCTTTGGCCAAGATCTCCAAGCTGCCGTCCTCAAACTCCGGCGCACAGACCACTTCCAGGTAGTTCTGGCTCATCAGCTCTGCTGTTTCCTTATCGAGAGCCCGGCTGGTGATGACGGCTCCACCAAAGGCGGCAATCCGGTCGGCCCGGTCGGCCTTATTATAGGCATCAGCCAGACTGCTGCCCACAGCGGCCCCACAGGGATTGTTATGCTTGAGAATGACGGCTGCCGGTTTATCCACTAGATACTTGATGATGTTCAGACCGTTGTCCACATCGGTGAGGTTGATCTTGCCCGGATGTTTGCCCACCTGCAGCATATCCTCCACCTTGATGCCGCTGACCAAGGAATTGCCCGGCTCGATAAACTTGCAGTCGCCAAGGGCTAGGTTGCCGTTGACCAGCTCATACAGGGCTGCTTCCTGATCTGGATTTTCGCCGTAGCGCAGGCCGCGCTCATCCACTCCGCCGTCGTCCGTGGGGATAGCCCAAGTCCGCTTACGATAGACCAGAGTCTGGTCACCAAAGGAAAGGGTCATCTCCATCGGGAAGGAATCCCCAAGGATGGTTGTGTACATCTTTTTCAGATCGCTCATAGTCGTTACTCCAGTTGCAATTATCGTGTTAAAGTCTGTGTAGGCAACAGGTGCTTACGCTTACTGTAATTATCGGAGATACTTTCCCCGCTCACTGTACGGAACCTGCACAGCATGGGAAATCTTGTTCTGAATGTTTTTCAGATAGGAGGCCATAAAATGATCGGGAATGTCTTCCTGTCCGAGGTTTTTCCAGAAACTGGCCACGGATTTCTCCTGTGCCTGATGGCGGGCAAGATAGGCGTAGAACTCATCCTTGAGCAGAACAACCTCGTCACCGAGATGTTCATAGATGCCATGGAGAGAGTCCAGCAGGGTGACCGGCGGCAGCTGGGGAACCACGTCGTTTTCGTCAACAACACGGGTCAGGGGAAGAAAGGCATACTCTTTTACCCCTGTGCTGTTGGTCACCTTGGGCTGCCCGAAATTGATGGACCGGACAAGGGGAAAGCCGTCTTCGTGCAGATACATCATGAGCAGAGCGGCAACGGCTCCACCCAAGGAATGTCCGGTAACCGCTGTCTGATAATCTTTTTTCAGATAAGGCAGCACATCGTTATAGATTTTGACCGCATCGCTGTCAAAGCCTTGATGTACATAGATACCGAGATGCTTGTTTTTTGAAGGTACATACTCAGCATCCTCTCTGGCATTCTCCAAATTTGCTGTTCCCCGGACCGCAATAAGCTGCTGCTTTGTGGTGTCATCCTGTTCCAGAAAATAACTGACCTCTGTATCGGCAACATCAGGGATAACCCGCACAGTCTTCGGGAGCAGTTTTCTGATGTCTGCTTCCGTTTTGTAGGCCGCATGAGCCCGTTCGGCAAACCAGAGTACCTGCTTGAAATCAACCTGCGTTACAACCTCACGTTCTTGGTCGGCACCGCAGCTGCTCAGCAGAGGCATAAAGAATAACCAGATAAAAAGGATAGATATATATTTCATAGCATCCTCCCGAATAGAGTAGAGAGATGAAACTGCAGGCCCGGCTATCAGATCAGACAGCAATCAGGAGGTAAATTTTTTCAAGAATTGATTGTTCTGTCGATAACATTCAGGAAAGACAAGAATATAAAGACTATACTCTGAACATTCCCCGTTGCCAATACAGAAAATGCCCGCTTTGAAACCTGTCCCGACCTCTCCTGTAGAATTACAGTTCTTATCTTTCCGACGTGCCGTCCCCATTCCAGTTTTCCTTCATTTCAACCTGCTGTTCAGGCATCCGCTGCTGACGCACTCACGCTTGCGGTCCAGAAGAAATTGGGTTCTTTCTATGGTCGTTTTTGTCGCGCAGTCCAAGTTTACAAAAAATCCATTTCCGGCATCCCGATAGCTGCAGTTAGCATCTCTGGCCTCAATCCAGGCGAGCTGCCCTTTTTTCAGCAGCTTCCTGCCCTGTTCATCCAGAAGTGACTTCAGCTCAGAATAGCTCTGATTAAGGTCTTTATCTGCCTGAATATAAATTTTGTTCAGACAATACAGCCCGTCAAAATCATTTCTGGGATGATCGCAATTGGAATCGGCCAAAACAAAATGTGGAATCAGGATGCACACCAGTACGATTAAACATTTCATGTTTTTCGCTCCTTTTCTGAAAAAAGTAGTCACAAGCTGGATGATTGTCGAGTTACTTCCATATAGATTTCCGCATACTGCCGGGCTGCCTCCTGCCAGCTCAGTCCCATTGCCCTGATGGCCTCTCTTGCCTTCCTGCCCATCTTGCGCCGCTCTGCCGGAGAGTTGATCAGAAAAAGCATATGTTCTGCCAATATTCCGGCATCGCCGGGCGAAAAGAGCAGGCCTTGTTCACCGTTTTCAATAAGCTCAAGCACTGCCGGAATTGCCCCGACAATCACCGGCAGCCCAGAGGCCATGGCCTCCAGCACCGCATTGGGTCTGCCCTCGGCAAAGCTGGCAAAGACAAAAACATCTGCCCTGGCCATGAACTGCGGCACTTCTTCCGGTGCGACTGAGCCATGAAAGATCACTTTGTTTTCCAGCCTGTTCTTCTGACAATACGCCTCCAGCTTGTCCCGTTCCGGTCCGTCACCGACGATATCCAGCAGCCAGTTATTCGCAGCAGGCGCAGCAAGAGAGGCAGCAGCCTCCAGAATGCAGTGTACCCCTTTCCCGGGCACCAGGTTGCCAGCGTACAGGAAGCGGATCGCCTTTCTTTCAGGACTCTCTTTTTTCTCCCCGGCAGAGAAGAAAGCCTGATCAATGCCGTTAGCAACCACGCTGATCTTGCTGCTGTATTGGGGAAACTGTTTAACGAGCGTTGCTTTCAGGGAAGGACTGACCGTGACAATATGCCTGCTGCAGATGAGGCAGAAACGGACGAGCTGCCGCATCAGGCCGGATTTTGCCGTCAGATTGACATCACTGCCCCGCAGGGTGGTAATGACAGGTCTACGGAAGAGCAGCCCGGCAATTCCGGCAATCACGCCGTTGATTGACCAGTTGGCATGGAGGACATCTGCTCTGCGGGTCTCCCGGCAGCAGGTCAGCAGGCAGGAAAACAAAAACGGAGGAAGCAGGAACAGGAGGAATTTGTTGCGGGAAAGGGCTGCCACGATTCCGCCGGAACCGTGGGCAAGCTGCTGCCATTTTTTCGGGGCATACCGGAAAGGGACAAGCGAGTATTTCCCCGGTAGATCGGGTTGTTCTGTGCTGCTGTCATCCGGGGTAAGCACTGTTACCTGCACCTTATCCGGCAGATGCTCAATCATTGTGCGGACAAAAATTCCGCTCCGTGATTCCCTGGTCAGCGGGAAGGAGGTGGTCAGCAGCAGGATCTTGAGCGGTTGCCGGGTGTCCATTGGTACCTGTCAAGACCCAAGAATACGCACTCTACCCTCCTCCAGCCGGTAGCGCTCCCCGGTATGCGGACAGGTTACCTCGCCTGTGCCGGTGAGCGGCAGGTCAAGCTGTTCGCCGAAGCGGCTCATCCAACCGATCTGTCGGGCCGGGCTGCCGACCATCAGGGCAAAGTCAGGGACATTGTTTTTCACCACAGCTCCGGCTCCAATAAAGGCGTATCTGCCGATGCTGATGCCGCAGACGATGGTGCAGTTGGCGCCCAGAGTGGCTCCCTGTCTTACCAGGGTCTGCCGGTATTCCTCTTTTCTGGGGAATTCGCAGCGGGGATTGTAGACATTAGTGAATACCATCGACGGCCCGCAGAACACATAATCCTCCAAGGTCACGCCGTCATAGACAGAAACATTATTCTGGATCTTGCAGCCCCTGCCTACCTGGACATTGGGGCCGATGACCGCATTCTGGCCGATGCTGCATTCCGGGCCGATGCGGGAACCGGATAAAATATGGCTGAAATGCCAGACTTTAGTTTTTCCCCCGATGATAACATCGTTATCGATTACCGCACTGGGATGGGCCTGATAGTTCACTCGATTAACTCCAGCCCCCTGCTGCTCAACTGGCACGGCTGTTCCGCTTTCAAGGGCCTGCTGGCAGCGGTTCAGCACCTTGAGGACATTCAATCCTTCGCGGCCGTCGGTGTACGGCGCCTTCCGTGTGGACATGGCGTCCAGAAATGCCTGACACTCCGCGCGCAGCGGTTCGCTCTCCTCAAGCGCAACATATTCCACATCCGCCTTATGTGCCACCGGCACATTGCCGGACCATTCCACAGAGTGGGGATATAGAGCCAATTTTTCCGGCCAGGGCGCTGTATCATCAAAGACCGCCATCTTTTTCTCGCCCACCACCACCAGCTTCTGTTCCTTAAAGGGATGCAGCCAGGAAACAAAGATATGGGCCCGTACCCCGCTGGCAAAGTTGAGCAGACTGACCGTGCTGTCGGCGATTCTGCTGTGCAGATAATTGCCGCCTTGGGCCTGGATGGATTCCGGCATTTCTCCCAGCAGACCGAGGGTGACGGAGATGTCATGCGGCGCAAAGGACCAGAGTACATTTTCCTCCCGCCGCAGCTTGCCGAGATTGAGCCGGTTGGAATAGATGTACTGAATCCTGCCCAAGGCTCCGGTATCGACCAGCTCCTTGAGCCGGAGCACTGCTGCATGATACCAGAGCAGATGGCCGACCATGAGGATGCGGCCATGCTGATCAGCAAGATCGATCAGCTCTGCGCCTTCCTCTTCACTCAGACAGAGGGGTTTTTCTACGTACACGTCTTTGCCTGCCAGCAGGGCCTCTTTGGCCATTGCTGCGTGGCTGACCGCCGGGGTAGCCAGCACGACGCCCTGGACATCCTCATTTTCTATGACATCAGCGAAGGCATATACCCCGGCAGTACCTGGATATTGTTCTGTAAAATTTCGGACAATATCTTCTCTGGTATCGCAGACTGTGTGCAGCGCATCAAGGTTATAAAAATTGCGGACAAGATTTTTACCCCAGTAACCGGTGCCGATGACGGCGATATTTTTTTTCTTCATGTTTTCCTTGTTAAAGGTTCAGTTCTCCGCTTTCATCTTCCTCAACCCCGACAACCACAATCCCGGCGCGGTCGGCAGCGGCAATCATCTCCTTCCGGTCAAAAAGCAGGGACTGGCCTGCCTCAACCGCCAGCACTGCACCTCTGACTGTAGCTAGGGTCTTGATGGTTTTTGTGCCGGTGGCAGGCAGATCAAAGCGGAAATCCTGCCCCGGTTTCCTCAGTTTGACAGCAACTGCCCCGGAACCGGACAGCTCTCCGCCCCGGCGGATGGCCGCATCAGTTCCCTCAATGGCCTCGACTGCCAGCACCGCTCCATCCCGCACCACAACACACTGGCCGATGTCCAGCCGTCCTATTTCACGGGCAATCTGCCAGGCGAAACGGATGTCGGCCAGCTGCTCTGCAGACGGCTTTTTTCTGCCGAGTACGCCTTTGGGGAAAAGCAGTTCCTCAAGATAACAGGTTGAGGCCAGCACCCTGATCCCTTCCTCTTCAAGCGTTTCAGCCACTGCCCGGAGGATGGCGTCATCCAGCCGCCGGTCAATCTTATTCCACAGGGTCAGTCCCTTGAGATCCGGCAGGATATCCCGAAACATCCTGGTCTTGGTGATGGTACCGCAGAAAACAGCCTCACTGACTCCCTGATCTTGAAAAAAACGGATGATCCTCCCCAGCTGCCCCAGTTTGACCCAGCAGACCACATCCGCCTGCTGCTCCAGTTCCGGCGCTGTCTCGTTCTGGTGGCAGACGGCAAGAACCCTGCGGCCCTGTTTCCGGGCAGCATCAGTAAAAAGCAGGGGGAACTGGCCGCCACCGGCAATAAGCCCGATCGGTGTTGTCATCCGGGTTCAGTCGTCCTCTGTGCGCTTCACCACGCCCCGTTTGCTTTCCCGGAAAAAATCCACCAGCACAAGCACTTCTTCGGAATCCGGAAATTCCTGCATGGTCTGATCCAAGGCATCCTTGAGCAGCACCTCAGACGGAGAACGGAAGATAATCCGGAATGCGCCTTCAAGGCTCCGGACCGCCTCTTTGCTCATCCCGTTGCGGCGCAGGCCTATCTTGTTGATCCCGGTGATCCGCATCCGGTTTCTGGTGCCGGTGAGCAGGACATATGGCGGGACATCCAGAGATATACCGGACATCCCGCCGATGTAGGTGTAGGAGCCGATCCGGCAGAACTGATGCACTGCCACCAACCCGCCGAGATTGGCAAAACTGCCCACCTCCACATGCCCGCCCAAGGTAGCCACGTTGGACATGATCACATGGTTATGCAGGATGCAGTCATGGGCAACATGACAGTAGGCCATGAGCAGATTATGATTGCCGATCACTGTTCTGCCGCTGCCGGTGGCTGTGCCCCGATGAATGGAGACATATTCCCGGATTCTGTTATCATCCCCGACAATCAGTTCTGTGGGTTCATTGTTGTAATGCATATCTTGGGGCGGCGTGCCGATGGAGGAAAACGAACCGATATGGTTGCGCGCCCCGATAGTGGTATGACCGGCAATCACGGCATGGGGATCCACCACCGTATCCGCGCCGATGGAGACATCCGGCCCGATAACGCTGTATGCACCGATGGAGGCTGTTTCATGAATTTCCGCCTGTGAATCGACCACGGCGGTGGCGTGTATACTCATTGAAAATGAAAAATATTTTTTGCCGACCCGGCAGGGCCGATAATCAGAAAAATCCAGAAAGATCCGATACTGTATTGACTGTGCCGAGGGATAACCTGCACAGAATTTCAGGATTCAAAGCCTTCAGGAAAACGTGGCCAGCTGCTCGGCTTCGGTCACCAGCACGTCATTCACATAGGCCCTGGACTCCACTTTGATCAGTTTTGTTTTCCGGCGGACCATTTCCACTTTATAGATAAGTTGGTCTCCGGGCCGCACGACCTGCCGGAACCTGACCTTGTCCATTCCGGCAAAATACACCAGTTTCCCGTCAAGTTCCTTATTGGACAGATAGGCCAGCACAGCTCCGGTCTGGGCCAGCCCTTCAAGAATCAGGACGCCGGGCATGACCGGCTCGCCGGGAAAATGGCCCTGAAAAAAAGGTTCTCCCATGGATACATTCTTCAGACCGATAATAGATTTTTCCCGTTCACATTCCAGCACCCGGTCCAGAAGAATAAAAGGATACCGGTGCGGCAGCAGCTCAAGAATCCCCCTGATATCTATAGGCAACTGTACAGGCAGGCGGGCCTCTTTCTCCTCACTCATCAAACAGTTCTCCGTTGTTAATCTCCGTTGTTGATTCTCTACTGTTCACTCAGGTTTTCGGGTTCACGGACAGAAAATCAAAATAAGAAAATATGACATCGTGCCTGAGCATAGCGCATTTATTGTTCAGGGTAAAGAAAAACAGAGCAACAGAGCAGGCGGTTTCCGGCAGGGGAAGATGAAAAACGTGCGGGTCGGATAGTTAGTTAATGAAAAAGATCATGGTTTGTAGTTAAATTGTCAAATTTCTCTGCCGGAGGATTTCTGCGGCATCAGTGTGACATGACGAATAAGGACGACATAACAGGTATGACAACAGCAACAGACCAGGAAAAGACTTCATCCGAATTTCCCGCCATTAATATCGAACAGGAACTGCGCAAGTCCTATCTGGACTATGCCATGTCCGTTATCGTGGGCAGGGCTCTGCCCGATGTGCGCGACGGCCTGAAGCCGGTGCACCGGCGTACCCTGTATGCCATGCGGGAGCTGGGCACCACCTTTAACCGGCCCTATGTTAAATCCGCCCGGATTGTCGGTGATGTGATCGGTAAATATCATCCTCACGGCGATACAGCGGTTTACGACACGCTGGTGCGGATGGCACAGGACTTTTCCCTGCGCTATCCCCTGGTGGACGGCCAGGGTAACTTCGGGTCCATGGACGGCGACCCGCCTGCAGCCATGCGCTATACAGAAGCCCGGATGACCAGGCTGGATCAGGAACTTGTTGCTGATATTGAAAAAGAAACAGTTGATTTTGTCCCGACCTATGACAATTCACAGCTGGAGCCGACGGTCCTTCCGGCAAAAATCCCCAATATCCTGATCAACGGCTCTGAGGGAATCGCGGTGGGCATGGCCACCAAGATTCCGCCCCATAATCTGAACGAAGTGATTGACGGACTCATTGCCCTGATTGATGACGCCGACCTGACTGTGCATCAGCTCATGGGGATCATCACCGGGCCGGATTTCCCCACCGGCGGCTTTATCTGCGGCCGGGCCGGGATCCGCGAAGCCTATGAAACCGGGCGCGGCGTGATCACTATGCGGGCCAAGATGCATGTAGAGGAGCGCAAAAAAGGCGGAGGCGGGGAGTCGATTGTGGTCACCGAGATTCCCTTTCAGCAGAACAAGGCAAAATTGGTCAAGAAAATTGCTCTGCTGATGAAGGAAAAACGCATCACCTCCATTGCCGAAGTGCGGGACGAATCAGACCGGCACGGCATGAGGATCGTCATGGATCTGAAAAAGGACGAGATCGCCGACGTGACCATCAACCAGCTCTTTAAGCTGACCACGCTGCAGAGCAGCTTCGGCATCATCATGCTCTGTATTGTCAACAGCAAGCCGGAAGTCCTGAACCTGAAAGAAGTGCTGATGCACTTTATCGACCACCGGAGAACCGTGGTCTACCGCCGGACCGCTTTTGAGCTGCGCAAGGCCGAAGAACGCGCCCATCTGCTGGAGGGCCTCAAAATCGCTCTGGACAACCTGGACGAGGTGGTTGCTCTGATCAGGGCATCTGCCGGTCCGGCTGAAGCCAAAGCCGGGCTGATTGAATGTTTTGACCTGTCTGAACTGCAGGCTCAGGTTATCCTGGATATGCGGCTGCAGAAGCTCACCGGCCTGGAACGGGATAAAATTATTCAGGAATACACGGAGATCATGGAGCTGATCGTCCGACTCAGGGAAGTGCTCGGCGATGATACCTTGGTCATGAAGATCATCCGGGAGGAGTTCGAGGCTGTTCGCGAGCAGTACGGGGATGAACGGCGGACCGAGATTATCGAAGCGCCGGACGAGATTCTGCCCGAGGACATGATCACCCCGGAGGAGATGGTGGTCACGGTCTCCCATCAGGGGTATATCAAGCGCAACCAGCTTTCTTTATACCGGGCCCAGCGCAGAGGCGGCAAGGGCATCACCGGCATGGCTGCGGTGGAGGACGATTTTGTCACGGATCTGTACACCGGTTCCACCCTGGATACTTTTCTCTTTTTTACCAACAAGGCTAGGGTGTTCTGGCGTAAGGTCTATGAACTGCCCATGGCCGGACGGACAGCACGGGGCCGGGCCATCGTCAACCTCCTGGAACTGAGCGAAGGCGAAAAACTGGCTGCCATTCTTGCCGTGCCGAATCTGGCCGAAGCAGATGCGGGCTATTCCATCCTCACGGTCACCAAAAAAGGCCGGGTAAAGAAAACCAGCATTGCCGAATATAAAAAGCCGGTGCGCAAGGGCAAATACGGCCTGACCATCAAGGAGGACGATGAAATGCTCTGTGCCGCCATCACCTCCGGAGATGACCGCGTCTTTCTGGTCACCAGAAAGGGTCAATCCATTCATTTTCATGAATCCGATGTCCGGGTCATGGGCCGTACTGCTGCCGGGGTCAAGGGGATTACCCTGGCCAAGGATGACGAAGTGGTGGCTGCAGTTGTCCTGAAAAATCATGCAGCGGATGATACCGATACCATCCTCACGGTCACGGAAAACGGCTACGGCAAACGGACAGCAGTCACCGACTACCGTCTGCAGAAGCGGGGCGGCAAAGGAGTCTTTGCCATCAAAACCAGCAAACGGAACGGCATGGTGGTCGGCGCCCTGCAGGTGGTGGATGAGGATCAGGTCATGCTGATCGCCAATTCCGCCAAGGTCATCCGTCTGCCCATGGACTCCATGCGGGTGATCGGCCGAATTACCAAGGGGGTAAAAATGATCAACCTCGGTGAAGAAGAAAAGGTGGTTGCCATGTCCATGCTGGCCCGGAGCAACGGGGTGGATGAGGAGGATGAAGCGGGAGGAGTGTCAGATGATACTGCGGCCGATTAAACAGACAGCAGTGATCGGAGCCGGTAGCTGGGGCACGGCCCTGGCCAAACTGCTGGCCGATAAAGGGGAGCAGGTCAACCTCTGGAGTCATCGGGCCGAGCACACCGATGCCCTGCGGGAGCACCGGGAAAACCGGCAGTATCTGCCCGGTGCTGTTCTCCCGGAGAATCTGGAGCTGCCCTACACGCTTGACTGCGTCAGTGAATGTCAATGCGTGGTTATGGTCGTACCATCCCACGGATTCCGGCAGGTCTTTGCCGAGCTTGTTCCCCGCCTGCACCACGGCTGCGTTTTGGTTTCAGCGGTCAAGGGCATTGAAATCGAGACCCGGCAGACCATGTGCAGGGTCATGCAGCAGGAGCTTGTCCGGCAGAAACGGACAGATGCCATGTTCACCGGCGTACTGAGCGGCCCCAGTTTTGCCGATGAGGTTGCTGCCGGGCAGCCCACGGCCGTGACCGTCGGATTTGCGGACAGGCAGGTTGCAGAAGCAGTGCAGCGGCTTTTTTCCACACCTTTTTTCCGGGTGTACACCAGCTCGGATACCATCGGCCTGGAAATCTCCGCAGCCATGAAGAACGTGATCGCCATTGCCGCCGGTATCGCTGATGGCTTAGGCTACGGTTTGAACACCAGGGCAGCCCTGATCACCCGAGGACTTGCGGAAATTACCCGTCTCGGGGTCGCGCTCGGAGCTGATCCGCTCACCTTTTCCGGCCTCGGAGGCATGGGCGATCTGGTGCTGACCTGCACCGGCAGCCTGAGCCGTAACCGCACCGTGGGCCTGATGCTCGGCGAAGGCCTGACCCTGCAGCAGGCTCTGGATGAAATGACGATGGTGGCAGAGGGGGTAAAAACCACTAAATCCTGCCACAAACTGGCTGCGGACGTGGGCGTTGAAATGCCTATTCTTGAGCAGACCTATCAGATTCTGTATAAAGACAAACCGTGCCGGGATGCTGTGCAGGAACTTGTCCAGCGCAGTCTGAAGGAGGAGAGCTGGGGGTGATTTTTTTTCTAACTCTGATATTTTTTATATTGCACAACCTTCAATAACATGTTAGAGGGAAAAAGTGTTCTCAGTCAAATATAAAGCAAGGGGAGAGTATTATGAAGAAAGTTAAATTGTTTTTTGCTGCTGCTCTGGTCGGGGGGACGATGATAATGGGTGCCGGGTCTGCGGAGGCAGGAGTAAGCGCTAGTGGTACTATTCGTGTGACGCAGGTCAGGCCGGGAGACAATTATCATTACATTTATTTTACTTATGACTCAGTCCTTCCCTCATTTATTTATTATTGCAGGACCTATGATGACACTTTGATTCAGGCGGCCGAAGATGCTATGGAAAATCATCTCCAGGTGAAATTTTATTGTGATGGTACCTCCTGGACTTCCGGTGCTTTTCGTTATGGCGGAGAAATTGAAACTATGTATAATTACAGTTTCTAAGGGGGGCCTTGCAGGGGCACTTGCCCGGGTGTCTTTGGGAGTTCCGGATAAGGGGCGACTTGCTGTCGGAGGTGGAAAAAGGTTCTATTTACCGGTAGCTGATGAAAATAAATAATTATGTACTGAAGGGTAAGATTGTTTCTGTTTATTGCATACAGAAGCTTTGTCAATCACATTAACTTCATTTACAAAACGAGGAGTGAATCTTATGGAGAAGATTAAATTGTTTTTTTCTGCTATTCTGGTGGGGATGACGATGCTGATGGGTGTCGGCTCAGCGGAGGCCGTAAGCGCTAATGGCACTATCCGTATAACGCAGGTCAGGCCGGGAGGCCGTTATTATATTTATTTTACTTCTAGCTCCGTCCTTCCCGCATTTGGTTATTATTGCAGGACTGATGATGACATTTTGATTCAGACGGCCAGAAATGCTATGGAAAATCATCTCCAGGTGAAAATTGGTTGTTTAAACACCTTTTGGAGTGACGGTACATTTCGTTATGGCGGAGAAGTTTACGCTATGAATATTTACAATTACTAAGGGTTGCCTGCAGGATACGTGCTTGGGTTTCTTCAACTGCGCTTGAAGAAACCCGGATGAAAAAAAAGAAAAATGGGGACTTGGATGAAACCGATTTTTTATTTTTTGTCAACAGCAGCGATGTCGGTGGCGTTTTTGGGAGGATACTGGATAAGAGGCGAATTGCTGCCGGAAGCGGCAACGGACCCTATTATGCCGGTAGCTGCTGTAAATGAAAAGAAAGCTGTGCCTTCCTCATTGAAACAACCATCTGATACTGCATCGAGAACTAGCAATACAGCTGTTAGTTCTCAAATTCGTGACAGGAAGCAGAAAATAAGGATAAAGGAACTCTCCGCTTCAGTGCGGGCATCCGGGGTGCCGGAAGAGGATGTAGAAATGGTGGCAGAAACTCTGGCAGGCCTGAATGGAACGGATCCGTTGCCTGTTTCAGAAACGACGGAAGCGGTATCCGCACCGCAGACTATGGAGGATCTGGTCGCTTCGGTACGGGCATCCGGAGTGCCGGAAGAAGATATCGAAGCTGTGGCGTCAACACTGGCAGGCTTGACCGGTATAGATACGGAACTGACAGATCAGGATGAATTGACCGCCAGTCAACAGATGGAGGTTGCCGCTTCAGTGCGGGCATCCGGAGTACCGGAAGAAGATGTCGAAATGATAGCCGAAACGCTTGGTGCAGCCGCTCTTTCTGAGGATTTCCCTGATGAAGCAACAAACTATGAAGAAAGAATAATTGAAGCGGCTGACAGCGCACGAGAGGCCGGAGTGCCGGAAGAGGACGTGGAAGCTGTGGCGGAGGCTATAGCCGGACCCGAATTGGAAGATGCTGTTTCAGATGAAACTAAAGCCGAAAAAATAGCTGAGATTTCCGCTGCTGTACGAGAGGCCGGAGTACCGGAAGAAGACGTGCGGGCTGTGGCAGAGACTTTGGCCGGGGCGTACCCGGAATTTTCTACAGAAGAAGCCGATCCGGAGGACTAACAGTTACGTCGCTGAACTTCGGAGTAATTATCTTGGCCTGCAGCCGTTTCGGGTGCAGGCCATTTTTTTTTACCCTGCAGTCTGCTCCATCGCGACAGCCACGGCCACTGAGGCCCCGACCATCGGATTGTTGCCCATGCCGATAAAGCCCATCATTTCCACATGGGCCGGAACCGAGGAAGACCCGGCAAACTGGGCATCACAGTGCATCCTGCCCATAGTGTCGGTCATGCCGTAGGACGCCGGGCCAGCAGCCATATTATCCGGGTGCAGGGTCCGGCCGGTGCCGCCGCCCGAGGCCACGGAAAAATACTGCTTGCCCTGCTCCACACATTCCTTTTTATAGGTGCCAGCCACCGGATGCTGGAAACGGGTGGGATTGGTGGAGTTGCCGGTAATGGAGACATCAACCCCTTCGTGATGGTTGATAGCCACCCCTTCGCGGACATCATCAGCACCGAAGCAGCGCACCTTGGCCCGTTCACCGCCTGAGAAGGGCTTTTCGGAGACAATATTCAGAACACTGTCGGCATAATCAAACTGGGTCCGCACATAAGTGAAGCCGTTGATTCGGGAGATGATGTAGGCTGCGTCCTTGCCCAAACCGTTGAGGATGACCCGGAGTGGTTCGGTGCGTACCCGATTAGCGGATCTTGCAAGTCCTATAGCTCCCTCTGCGGCGGCAAAGGATTCGTGCCCGGCCAGAAAGGCAAAGCAACGGGTGTTTTCGTTGAGCAGCATGGCGGCCAGATTACCGTGCCCGATACCTACCTTACGGTTTTCCGCCACCGAGCCGGGAATGCAAAAGGCCTGGAGGCCGATACCCAGGGTTGCGGCGATATCCACCGCCTTGGTCTGGCCTTTTTTCAGGGCCACAGCCGCGCCAGCAATATAGGCCCAGCAGGCATTTTCAAAACAGATGGGCTGGACCTCTTTCACGATGGAGTACACATCCAGGCCAGCATCCTTGCTCATCTGTCGGGCTTCTTCAAGATCCGTAATACCGTACTCGGCCAGAGCCGCATTGATCTTGTCAATTCTTCGTTCGTATCCTTCAAATAAGGCCATGATCTCTACTCCTGCCGAGGGTCAATAGTTTTCACGGCATCGGCAAACCTGCCGTAGGTGCCGGTTGCCTCTTCCATCGCCGTTGCCGGATCAACCCCTTTTTTGATGGCTTCCAGCATCGGTCCCATCTTGACGAACTTATAGCCGATGATCTCGTCATCCTTGTCCAGGCCTAGCTCCACCACGTAGCCTTCAGCCACTTCCAGATAGCGGGGGCCTTTAAGCTTGGTGCCGTAGGTGGTTCCGGTCACCGAACGCAGTCCCTTGCCCAGATCCTCCAGGCCAGCGCCGATGGGCAGGCCACCTTCAGAGAACGCAGACTGACTGCGACCGTAGCTGATTTGCTTGAACAGCTCCCGCATGGCCACGTTGATAGCGTCACAGACCAGATCGGTGTTCAGGGCTTCCAGGATGGTCTTGCCGGGCAGGATCTCTGAGGCCATAGCCGCAGAATGGGTCATGCCGGTGCAGCCGATGGTCTCGATCAGGGCTTCTTCGATGATTCCTTCTTTGATGTTGAGGGTCAGCTTGCAGGCCCCCTGATGGGGCGCACACCAGCCCACGCCGTGCGTCAATCCGTTGATATCGCCAATCTGACGCACCTGATTCCACTGTCCTTCCTGGGGGATGGGCGCCGGACCGTGATTCGGCCCCTGGGCCACACAGTGCATCTCCTTAACTTCAGAAGAGTAGTTCATGATGGTTCTCCTCGGTGGATAAATAATAAACAGGGCTGCATAATACTCGTAATCGGGTCAAAAGACCATCGGAAAAATAGCACGTGCATCTTAAATATTCAGTTTTATTTAGCTATATTTCGACCTGTCGGGTACAGTATAAAAAAAGACAAAAAATTGTACACCCTGTACTTTCTGTAAATTATGTGGTATAAAAAAAATACCCGGATGTTTTACAACCTGATGAACCCCTGAAACGACGAGGAGAAAAGGGATCAAACAGATACCAGATACGAACCGTAAGCAGCGCAACGCCGTCAACAGGCGTTTTTTTCAATAAGCGGGTATCGTACTACTTTCTGGTCAGAACCGGAAAGTTGCCAAAGCCACAGCCGTCGTGAGGCGGTGCCGGAAAGCTGCGGATCTCCATAGGGGAGACAGCCGGGCTGCCTGCTTCTATTTCTGAATATCGGGAGGTATGTTATGAATTCTGAAAAGAAAAAATCTTATCCGGGTAACCTGTCAGACCAGATCGCCAGCTATCTTCGTCATGTTAGCTCCTGCCTCGTTGCCGAGCAGGAGGAACTGCAGCTCGACGGACCGGTCGGCAGCGAATGCTGGTACTGGTTTCCTCCGATTTCGGGCTGGCGCAAACAGCAGACCTATTCGCTGAAAACCGGGCAGAAGGATGAACGGCCGTCAAATTGCATGCAGCAGTATGCCGACCCGACTTCTTTTGCTCCGCCACGGACCGACTGAAGCACCGGTTGGGTATTTTATCGGCAGCTGGTAGCGGCCTGTCCCGGTTGGACGTCTGATTCCACAGTTCAATGAGGCAGCCCGCTGCTACTGCAGCTCTATGCTCCGATCCCGGCAGTGTCGGCATTTGTGACCCCCAATTCACGGGCCAGGGCAAGCTGTGATTTGCGGCTGCGCCCGGAAAAAAGTCCCAATAAAAAAAGACGGTCACATGGGCGAAGAAAATGCTCAGTCTGGCGAAGGGTTCGTTCGCTGTTTTTGATCGAGGTTTCAAGGGTTACAAATGGTATTCTCGCCTTTCGGAGGACGGTATTTTTTCGTAAGGAACGGGAATTAAATAACTACGGGAATCAAAGCCGTCCTGACGGAACAGCGGCATAATTCCACTTCGGCAGAAACTCGTCGAATTGAATTTTCATACTTTCTTTAAAACCGTCAGCCGTTTTGCGGCCTGTCTCGAAGACTTTGTCAAGAACGGATGTAAAAACTTTCAGCCCTGCGGATATTTTCGCTTTGCTCATCAGTTCGTTCACAATCTCAATACGTTTAAATGCAACGCCTTCACAGGATCTCGTTATATGAGGAAAAAGTCAATGTTCTATCGGGTTGTATTTTGACGTGTACGGCGGATAATGCGCGATACGAATTTCAATATTCAGTTCATCCGTCAGCTTCTGTAAATCTTCTTTGAAAATATAGTAAGGAATGAAAATTTAATAACAACGGAACTTGCTGACAGGTCATTGACAATTTCATAGTTGCGTTTATTCTCATCCGGTTATGAAGATAAAGACATATTCTCCTGAGATAGAAATGCGAATGCGTAATTTTTACGGCAGCCTGTCTGAAAAAGACCGCCGTCGATACGCCGCAGTTGAAGCGGGAAAGTTCGGATACGGCGGCATAACGTATATATGCGACGTGTTGCGGTGTGATTCTGACCGGGTCCGTCGCGGGATGAATGAGCTGAAACAGCCTCTGCCTGAAAAAGAAGAACGAATTCGCAAACCGGGCGGGGGACGTAAATCCGTCCTCTCGACCGCCGTCGGTGTCTTGACGACGCATTTTTCGCGGTGCTGAAAAATCACACGGCGGGTTCGCCTATGGACTGTATGATATATACAGTAATATCGGTTATATCACATTATGGACAAGCGGTGACACCTCCGAGTTCGGGTGCGCCTGTATTCGGAACTGGTGGACGACACATGGAAAATCTGAATTCCTCTTCGAGACAGGCCGCAAAACGGCTGACGGTTTTAAAGAAAATATGAAATATGAAAATTCAATTCGACGAGTTTCTGCCGAAGTGGAATTATGCCGCTGTTCCGTCAGGACGGCTTTGATTCCCGTAGTTATTTAATTCCCCTTCCTATGAACAGCACCGACCCGATCACTGCATTTTACCTCCGGCATCTCCCGGAGGCGCAACAGAACAACAACGTCCTGACAGCGGCCTGTCCGTTCTGCGCCCAAAACGGCAGGCCGCAGGCAACACAACAGCAACAGAAGCAGCAGAACACCCGGACACTGGTTGTCTTTCTCAATCCGGACAGCTATTTTCACGGCTACTGCCGCTGCCTGCACCGCTGCAGCCCGGGCGGCTTCCCGCTTCATTTTGCCCGCCAGGCTCATATCGATTTAACTCTGGTGCCCGGCTTTGATCCGGACCGGGACTACGCAGTCAGTCAGGTCAGTTACCCGGTCAGGAACATCAATCATGAAGTGCTTGACTTTATGGAGCGGATGACTGACGAGCTGATGAGCCGTTTTGCCGCCTCCGGAATCTCAAAGGCGGTTCTCCGGGAGATGAAGATCGGCTATAACGGCCGCTATCTGGTCTATCCCTATGTTCAGGCGGACGGCAACTGCTACGCAGCCCGCTGTGTCCACCCGGATAAACCGGAAGATACCTTCTGGCACGGGGACGAAAATTTTGCCGGTCCTCAGTTCCGTATCTTCAATGTCGAGGATATTCAGCGCTGCGAAAACGGCAGCCTGATCATCGTGGAAGGCGAGGATAACCTTCTCACCGTCAGACAGCTGGGCCTGCCCGGTATTGCCCTGCCCGACGCAGCTGAATTCAGTCATCTGGAAACAGAGCAGCTGGCCTGGCTCAATACCATTTTTCTCTGCGTCAATCATACGCCGGAGTCCATCACTGCGGCCCGTGAACTGGCCACCAGGATCGGTTTCCGGATCCGGATGATCCGCTGGCCTGATGCCGCGCCGAGGCAGTACAATCTTCTCCGGCTGGCGGAAGAACAGGGCAAAAAATTTCAGCAGGCTTTTTTTGCCCTGATCCGGGAAGCCAAGGCATTTTCCCCGTTCAGTTCACCGGAGCGGGAGTTTCTCCATTTTGAAGAACAGCTCAACTTGGCAGGCGGTGAGAGCTACCGGACCATGCTGTCCGGATTTACCCGCATGGATAAGGCGATGGGCGGTCTGCACGGAGTGAATATCATGGGCGGCCTGCCCAAGGCGGGCAAGTCCTGTTTTTTTATTCAGGTGGCCACAGAAATGGCCCGTCGTAAGGTACCAGTGATTTACTATGATTTTGAGAACGGCCGCCAGAAGATCTATCAGCGCACCCTGTGCCGCCTCAGCCGACTGAGCGCGGAACAGCTGAACAGCAGCACTCTGACGGAGCAGGAGCAGAAGAGACGGCAGGCGGCAAAGGCAGAACTGCACAGGCTGCTGCCCTGGTTCCGGGTGGTTACGAACCGCAAGCTGGACCCGAAACTGATGCGTAGTCATATTGACTTCCTGCGCCATGAAAGCAAATCCGAATACATCATGGTAGTGATCGACAGTCTGCATAAACTGCCGTTCAAGGATTTCTCCGAACGGAGGACCGGCATTGATGCCTGGCTGCGGCATCTTGAAGCCATGCGGGACGAACTCAATGTCTCGTTTCTGGTGATCTCCGAGCTGACGCGCGGCAATGACGGTCAGTACGACAAACAGCCCAAGCTGGCCGCGTTCAAGGGATCCGGGGATATTGAATACTCGGCAGATAACGCGATGGTCCTGCTGCCGCAATGGGATCCGTTCAGCGATGATCCGCCGGAACAGCGGCAGAACGCCCTTTGGCTGGTGGCCAGCCGGGAGCATACGCCCGGCCAGATCGGCTCCTATAAAGTGGATTATCCGTTCTGGGGATTTACAGAGCTGGAATAAGCTGGCCGAGAAACAGGCGCCCTCTCCTGCCTGTCCTGAAAACGGAAAAGCTGTTGACTTTCCGGCCCCGGAATGATTTCATGTCAGCCGGTAGATTTTCTCTCTGTTTTTTTCGCTGACCAAAAAATATTTTCCTTTTTTCTCTTATGGCTACTCCTGAACATACGCCTGAAATGAAGCCGCTTGACAACCTGACAGTTGTCCTCTACAGAACCGGCCTGAGCATTGCAGCTCTGGCCGCCCTGATCTACAGCATTGAGCGTATTCTCGGCTTCCGCCTTCTGGGAGATTTCTATCTGTCCTGCTTTGCCTGCGGCATTGCCCTGGCCAGCGCGGATGTGCATCTTTACGATCCCAGATTCCGATGGTTCATTCCCCTGATGAGCTGGATCGGCTTTATGCTGCTGGCCTTTGCCTACAGCCTGAAGGGTTCCGGTTCTCCTGCCGAGCATGTCCTGGAGGCCGTCAGCTTAGGTTTTTTTTATATCGGTGCATCCATGTTTGCGGTCAAGGAATCGTTCTGCTTCAAGATCACAGGATTGAATCTGGTCCCTCTGCTCCTCTGCGGCACAGCCTTCAGCAGGCTGCTGAAAGCTCCTGGAATTGAACCCTATTTTCTTCTTCCGGCAGCCTTCCTGTTCACCTGGATGGTGGTCGCCAAATGGCGGATGCCGCTGCATTTTGATGTCGGCGACAAGAGCTATTATGTTCTTTAAGTTAGTAGCCTTTTAAGCTACACGGGCCGAAATTCAAAATCAACGCACACTGCGGTCCAGCATGGCCCGCAGGCCGCCTTTTTCCTCCGGCGTAAACCCGAAAACCTCCTGCCAGATGACAGGACTCTCCATACAGAAATAGACGCAGGTGGTCGGGGCCACGTACTTTGCCAGCTCATCGGCGATGAGCTTATACATCTTCACCCGCTGGGTTCGGAAATAGCGGGCCTTGCCGTCCAGCCCCTGAATAAACTCCTCGTAAAAAAAGGTGGATTCCGGGAACCGGCTGCCTGCAATGCCCTTCAGGGCGGGCAGGTAGCGCAGGGCACCGAGGCTGATCCAGGCGATGCGGTCGGCCGGTACCTGCTTGAACAGCCGTCTGATCGTGAAGCGGTAGCCTTCCTCCCAGCCTTCATGCCAGATGATCGGATCAAAGTGAAAGGCGAGCCGGTAGCCCCAGTCAACACAGCGGACCGCTGCTGCCAGCCGCTCCTCCAGCCCGGCAGTGCGGATTTCTTCCTGCTGCATGATCGGCGGGCTGTTCAGCGACCAGGCAACCAAAGTACGCCCTCCGTGATCCAGCCCTTCCAGATTGTCAATCACCACGGATTTTGTTTTCAGTTCTAATACAGCATTCCCTTTGTCCCGCATATACTCGACCAGCAGCGGGCTGAAGCCAGTCAGGCTGTCCAGGGCTAGACTGTCCGTGAACTCACCTGTGCCGATGCGGAGGAAGGTGTGCGGGTCAGCGGCAAAGGCTGCATCCAGCTCGGCGAACAGGTCTTCAATATTAACGAAAAAGCTGATCCAGGGGTTGTTGAGATAGGCCTGCAGGATGCAGTAGACGCAGTCCATGGGGCACCCCATGCCGATGTTGAGCACCTGGTATTCGCAGCAGGTGTATTCGCGGGTCGCGGGACAGGGCTTGAAGAACCGGCCCCGGTTGCGGCAGAGCAGCAGGTTGTGCTTGCCGCGCGTCAGGTTGTCCGGGTACACACCGGGGATATCCGGATGTTCCCGGTCGCCGATCACGGTCATCGGCAGACCGCTGCGCCGGATGATCTCCCGGGCATAGTCGTTGTTCCGGCATTCTTCAGTGACGTATAACCGGGTAATATATTTTGCCGGATCGCCGTAGGACATAATCCGCTCGGATTAAGGTTAAAGTGTATGGTACAGCTCTTGAAGTATTGTCAATCAGATATGGTAGAAAGGTGATGGGGCTTTGTCAATGGGAAATGCATGAAAAGTGAGTTCCGATATTTTCAGCGGCGCGACTACAGATATATTTTCCTTTTTAGGAATATTTATTCTTGACGCGAGGTATGATAATCCTGTACAAAGATAACAAGAGCCTGCATTTGAGAAAGTCTGACAGTTTTCTGGTTATCATGCAATTCTGCTCGACAGGGGGAAACTGTAGTATAATTTGTTCCCTGAGACTTCTGTCTATAGGAATCGCGGTAAATACAAATTAGGAGGAGAGGAAATGCTTTATATCACTAATCGTTTTCCGCGGCAGAGTATCCGCACACGAGTTGGACGTACGTTTGAGTTTGATTTGAATAACAATACACCAAGCAAGTCGGTGTTCTTTTGCGAACGCACGTCCGATGGTGCTTCCACGGAGATTGGCAGCATTGACTTCTTGTCACGCTTGAAGCAATCTCCCTATCGTCAGGTGCTCATTTACATTCACGGTTTTTCAAACCTTCCCGAAGACGTGTTCAAAGCCGTTAATGAATTTCAAGCACTCTGCGATGCCAAGAAAGATCGTGAGGTTCTCGTTGTCCCCTTGGTGTGGCCCTGTGACAATGATTTGGGGGTAGTTAAGGACTATTGGGATGACCAGAAGTCGGCGGATGCCAGTGACCATTCCTTCGCGCGGGTGCTACAGAAGTTCATAGCGTGGAGAAACACTGACCAACACAACCCCCAAGCAGATCCCTGCCTGAAAAGGATCAATATTCTGGCCCATTCTATGGGAAACCGCGTGTTGTGTGAGACCTTAGCAGCGTGGAACAAATACGATCTGGCAGACGGGGTGCCATTTATATTCAGGAATACGTTCTTGGTTGCAGCAGATATAGTAAATGAGTCGCTTGAGCCCGGGAAGAAGGGAGAGTTGATCTGCCACGCCTCCCGCAACGTCATTGTATATTACGCATCTGACGACCTCGCTCTACGCGCCAGCAAAGCGGCCAACCTCAAGAATAAAGTCGCGTCACGGCGGCTCGGGCACACGGGACCTGATAATATGAAGCTAACCCCATCAAACGTCTATGCTGTTGACTGCGACGACATCAACAATGCCTACGACTGGCCAAAGGGCCACAGTTACTTCAGGTCTGGCAGAGTGCAAGGGAAATCTGGTTTGGTGTTTGACCATATCTTTTCCACTTTGGTAACGGGCCGCGTGTTCCCTGGAGACGAATTCCGCCGGACAAGCATCATTACCGAGGTTTGATATGAGTGAAGCAGCACCGTAGGTTGGGGAAGCGAAGTGCTCCCCAACATTTTTATCCCCGCTTCCTACTCTGAGCGAACTGAAGCACACCTGGCAGGATGTGAATCAGGAAACACCCCGCATCACCCACTTTCTATCCCCGCCGCTTATCCGCCTCCGCTCTCCTGTGCTGCGCCCGTTTCTCCGCACGCATTTCCTTGAGCAGATTTTCACACCATCGGCGGATGATTTCATCCTGTTCGTTCTTCGTTCGCTTCATTCGGATGACTTGCTGTAAACAGGCTTTTGCTCTCGGATAATCGGCATATCCTTCCCAGAGTATCTGCGCCTTGAGGAGTAATGCCTCGGGATAATCAGGCAGTCTGTCAAGCGTCCTGTTGATAATCTCAAGGGCCTCGTCAAACCGGTTCGACGCCTTCATGAGCCGTGCCTTGACCAGCTCACCTGCAAGCCGCTCATGCACAGTGGAGGGAAAGCAGCCGTTGAAAATCAGATCGCTGAAGCGCCAGGCCAAGTCGTCAAGGGGCATACGTATCTCCACGTGAGTTTCATTGCTGCTACGCAAGGCCAAGGTATTTGTACTGCAGAAATCACCCCGCATCAAACTGCTGCCGCCGGTACTGCACCGCCTCAGAGCCACATGGGCAGCATCGATCCGCTCGGCTCCGGCCAGATCGGCAATAGTGCGGGCAATTTTGACAATACGGTGAAAGGCCCGTGCGGACAGGCCCAACAGGGACAGAGTCTTCAGCAGTGTCCAGAATTGCTGGATCTATTGATTTCTGCCTGAATCCAGTTTGTTGCGATTATGAAAAAGTACGGAATGGTGAATGGCGGGTACGGCCGTATCATAAAATATGGCCGTACCCGCTCCAGGAGTCAGCGTTATATATCCATTTCCCGGCAGGATTAAAAAAACAGCTTTTCAGGGAGAAGCAGGCGCCTCCTGCGCAATGACCAACACAGCAGTATAGGAACCGGGGCTAATGGTCTGCCCGGCAACAGGATACGGTTTCAGCTCCTGCAGGGTGATGGTATAGCCGTGATATTTTTCTGTCCGGGGGTACTGGGCGCCTGTATTCAGATGGGTAACCTGATCACCGGAACCGCTCAGAGCCAGCTCCACTTCCGCATTCCCCGCCCAGGCACACTGCGCACCGGTGGGACAGCGGGACTCATTGGTCACCCCGACAAAACGGATGGTGAGGTCACTGTTTATCCTTGTGGAAGCCCCTGCCCTCAGATCCACGGTGAACGGGAGTTCTACATCCCCCCCGATTCCGCCGGTCCCGCCTGTTCCGCCGCAGCCGGCAAGTATGAACAGACAGGCGCACAACATCAGTACTCGTTTCATTTTTTCCTCCTTGTTATTTCAGTTGATCCTTGTGTGTAATTCTCTGAAGAAATGCCTTTTTCCGCTTCGGAACAGCTCTCCGTTTCTCCTCATTTTTTTTCTCATGCCGCTGCCGGAGGAGGAGGCGGAGGCGTTGCCACCTTTGCCCTGCCCGCCTTAATCCTGCCGCCGATCAGCACGATCAGCACCACAGCCGCCGCCAGTAGGATAGCACCCAGAATGGGGCGAAAAACGATCCAGGCCACGGCAATGGTGATCAGGGAGAGCACTCCGGCAATCAGAAAGGAGATAATGCCGGTTCCGGCCCCGACAATGCTGCCGAGGAACGGCAGGACATCTGCGAGCACGGAGAACACCTTGAAGATCAGGTTCAGGCCGATAAGCATCAGGATGAACCCGACAACCCGCAGTATCCAGGTCAGGATCTTGTTGTCGGTCTGCGCCTTTTGGAACATGGCTTCAGCGGTTCTGGTGCCTGTCTGCAGGAGTTCAATGGTGCCGCCTGCGCTGGTCTGGTAGGCAGTGAAACTGCTGCCGGTCTGCTGGGCAACCACGCTGATCTCCTGCTGCGGCACGGTCTCAAAATGAATGCGGACATCCCCTATCTGTGGATCAGACGGATTATTGCCGATATAGATACCGCTATCATGCCGTTGTGCCCGGCCTACCAGTTCATCAGGCAAAGGGGTTTCGCTGCTAACCGGCAGCTGCTGCGCGCCGCCGATTTTGCTGACCAATGAGGTCGGGAGCGTGAAGGCGCCGAGCATAACCCTGTCCGCAATCTGCTCCGCATTTGCATACGGCATGGAACCGGGATTATCGTACCCGGATTTTCTGAAGCTGGAGGAATTGATTGCACGGTCTGACCATGTTTTGCTGTAGGAATACTTGGTCACAGTCTTTGTGCCACCGCCGACCTTCTTCTCCGTTGTGCTGCTTGATTCTTCCTCCCACTGATACATTTCCACCCGCCGCAGCAGTTTCAGGGCATTAGCGGAAAGACCGAAGACCGGATCGGTCAGCGTGTCCTCTGTGACTGCCCTGCCGGTAATGTGAATCAGTTTGCCCGCATTGGCCGGGTCAACCCGGTCCGCAGGAACGGAGACAACAGCTCCCGCGCCTTCCTTCAGGGTCTTATAGGTCTTCACGGCCCGGCCTTCGTTCCAGAACAGGAGCGGAAAGGCGGCGACAAAGAGAAGAAGGCCGAAAAAGATGCCTGTGATGGATTTCCCGATTCGGCTGAACCAGGACTGCTCAGTGACTTCGGTGAAACTGTCTTCGGACATTGGGGTTCCTCCCTGAAACCCGGTGGAAATACCGGCTTAATGGATGCTGTCCCTGCCGGGGACGCAATATCTGCTGAAGTTAAGCTATTCACACTTCACACCGCTTTCTTCCGCCGCTCCCGCTCAGTAAAGCTGGCAGAGTACACCGCTTTGCGCAGACGGTTGATCCCGCCCAACGGGCGGTGCTCTTTCTGCGCATGCCAAGGGGTAAACGACATGGCTTCACAGCGTTTTTTCAGCTCACTGCCTTTCTCGACAGGCTGCATAGCGATACGCAGCGTCGCCACCTTCACAGGCACTGACTTCTGTTCATCCCAGTATACAGAGGCATCCTCAATCGGCATTTTGACCGGGTCACCCTGCTGCTGCACCATGAAGTCGAAAATCGCTTCCTGTTGCGCAAGGTGCTCGGCAACAGCCTCCCGCAGATAATCTGCAGACATTTTTTCCGGGTCAGCAGGCCCGGGGGTATGCGCAGCAGGAATTGCCGAGTACTTCACGGCTTGGCCTGTTGTCCCGGCAGCATCTCCGAGCCAGAACGGCGCACCGCTCCAGTAGGGGCTGCTGAGAGGACTGGCAATGGACTTCGCCCTTATCTTCTTGATAATCTCAAGCTGGTCCCGGTCAAAGAACAAGTGGGCCAGAGTCAGCAGATCCCCAACCAGCGGAATGTTTTTGCGTTCTATAATTTCCAGGTACTCTTTCGGGGTCGGAAAAGGAAACACAGGATGATTCACGAACAGAAAATCCTGGCTTCTGTCGGTATCTCCTTCCAGGGCACGGGAGCCGTCAACCTCAGGCAGTTTGATGGCCAGCCCCCGTCCTGTTGCTTCTCCGTCAGGCTCAATGCTTCCCTGAGCGTTGGAAAATCGGACAATGGCGTCAAAGGTTCTGCCGGGCTGCGTGAAGATCCCGTAACGGAGGTCATCGGGTATATCCTGCTCGATCTCAAAGCTGGCAGTCACACAGGCGGTCGCCTTTGCGTGCTGCACACGGAGCGGACATCCGTCTTTCGACTCCTCCATCATCTTCACGGTCAGCTTGATCATCTGCTGAAAAATTTCGTCCTCGCCCTGCAGGGAAAAATCCGGGCGCAGTTCAGGGTTCATTGCTTCCTCCTTTTTTAGGTTGATATGAGAGAGTCCTGTTGCAGATAGAAGACCAGAAAAACTTTTTTGTCAAGGAGTTAAAGCAGGTGAGATCTGTATATTGTTGTCGGGAGGTGCGACTCATACCTCATTTTGTTTTACGTATAATCCCCTCAATCCATGCTGTTTCCCTGGGCAGCTTGAGCCGCCGGGCATCAGCCAAGGCGAGGCGCAGCAATTTTTCAATCCTTTCTTGATTCGTTTCAGCATCCATTTCATGAAGTAGGAGCGCAATCTTGGTTCGGCAAAGCAATAGTTCTCGCACATCGCCGATCCGATCATATATGGTTAGCTCTTCCTGCTCTCTGATTTTGAGAGCGTCGTCGAGCTGGCCGCGCGTCTCAAGGATGTCGGCTATCTTCCCCATGGTCACGGCCTTATTACGTAAATCACCGAGACGCTCAACAAACGGCAATATTTCTTGTTCCCGAATTCTGAGAGCCGCATCCAGTTCGCCCCGCCGCTCAAAAATGTCCGCGATCCGGTCTTTGGTTTCAGCCTCTTCCTGTACATTGTTTAACTGCCGGAAGACAGGAAGTACCTGTTCTCTGAGCATAATCAGAGCCTGATCAGGATCACCTTGAGTAGCCAGCAGCTCAGCCAGATCACGCCGGGCAGAGGCGCGGGCTTGAGCTTCGTCCAGCTGGCCGTACTCGTCAACTGCGGCCTCCAGTATTTTTTTAGCCTCAGTGTATTCGCCGATTGATTCATACAGATTGCCCAGCTCCCGTTTGAGATCGGCAGCGGTTAAGGAAGGCTCCTCGGCGGGACGGGCGAGAAAATCCTCAATCTCCTTTATCCGTTCCTGTTTCCCAGAAAGCTCCAAGTTCCAGCTTTTAACCCAGTCAACGGTCATCCGCTCCACCGGCTCAACCGGCACACTGAAATCCAACACCTGCTCCCGCCAGGCCCAGAAATCCGGGGCCTCCACAGCCAGCTGATTAATGAGATGGTCCGGCAGCCAGAAAAGAAGAATGCCGCTGCAGGTGCGGGCGAGGTGTTCCCGGTGATAATTCAGCCCCTTGAAAAAGGCCTGCTGCTCTGCCCTGGGCAGCGCTTCCAGATTGATCAGATGCAGCTGCCGGATCAGGCTGTACTTGCCCAACTCGGCCTCAAAAGCGGCAAAGCTGCCTGACTCCTTCAGATCCAGCAGGGCGCTGTCCGGCTCAGCCTCCCGGAGAAAGGCAATTATCCCGTCCCGGTATTTGGGCCGGTTATGCTGCAGGATGAGCACGCGGAAACCCCGCACCCGCTCCAGTATCTTCTGCAGGCGGAGCAGGCAGCCGGAGTGCTCCGGCCGGAGCTGCCAGTGCTTCTGTTCAGACACAGCCGGTTGCCTGAAGAGCCTTCTGGTAGCCCGGCAGGCTGGTGATCACCGGGTGGCTTTTCCAGAAATAGTCGTAGTCGTTGTACTCCAGCAGGAGCAGATTGTAGAGCATTTCACTGCTCTGCTGGTCAGTGAAGTCATCAGGCGCATCCGGATGCAGATCGATCTGGACTAGGCGGACGTAGTCGTCAGTGTTGATAAAACGGCGGTATTCATTGGCTACCTGCTTGATCGCCTTTTCCGCAGCGGCCCGGTCAATACGTTCCTCCTCGGCAAAATTGACCGCTGTGTTGAGCAGCCGGATCATATCGCGGGGATGGCCGCCGCTGTATGAGATCAGATAGTCCAGGGTGGCAAGATCGTCAAACAGGTATTCCGGCACCCGGCGCAGAGCCAGTTCCCGCATCACGGCGACATTTTCCGGGATTTCGTCATTGTCCCGGTCCCGAATTTTGAGCATGGGCAAACGGAAGGACTGGCTGAAGCTGGCATTAAGGCAGTTGTCCTGATGGAGCAGGTGGATGGGGGCGCAGTAGATGAATAGGCCGGAAATTTGGGTCAACTGATGGACATCTTCGACAAAGAACTTGCTGGAGTCCTCACTGTTGAGCCGATCCGTGCCGTCCACGGTGAACAGAATACGCTGCCCCTTGCCTTCAGTCCGGATCTTTTCTTCACCAGCCCGGATGAGCTGGTTAAAGGCCTCGGCAAATTCACTGAAGTTGTTACGTACCACCAGGCGCAGTTCTTCCCGATAGGTCGAGCCGATATTAATCTTGTTGGTCAGCTCGGCAAAGAGCTTGACCAGCCAGGGCAGGCCGGTCCTGGCCTTGACCGCACCTCTGACCTCTGCGGTAAATTCACGCAGATCGCTATGCACCTCCACCTTCTCCCGGAACCAGTTTTCCAGGCGGGTCAGATGCACCTGTTCCATCTCGATCCCCTCTTCCTTTTCAAGGCGGTCAAACAGGGCAGCCGCCAGGGCCAGCAGCACATCCGAGTATTTCAGATTGTGGATATCCAGTTTTTCCAGGCAGTCCAGATGGATGACATAATAGCGGGCTGGATCATGGAGATACTCGGCCATACGCAGCAGCTCGGTGCTTTTGCCGCAACCGCGATGCCCGGTCAAGAGGGTGTATTGCTTAGGGGGCGCAGCAGGTTTGCTATGGGCAATGCCCTGGTTATCCACGTTCAGTTCCCGGTAGAGTCGCTTGAGGCTGAAATCCCCACGGGCCGAGTCAGTCTCGACAAAGAGCGGATCACCGGGCTTGAGCGGTTCATTAAAGGCCAGTCGGTTCTTGGCCTCCCAAATGGAAATCCGATTCCGGCTGTTGTCTGTCATTATTTTTGATTATTTCTGTATTGCGGAAAAAACTGGAGAATAAAAAAAGAAAGAAAACATGAAAAACAGCATACAGCGTTCCGAAAAAATTGCAAAGAAGTTAGGTGTTACGCAGTTGATCAGATTCTGTTAATATAGCGGCTATGGTCGGAAGCTGAATCTCCCGGCGCACTGCAGGAGTTGTACGCGCTTTTTTGTGCTCACATTGTTCCGGCAAAGCAGAGCAGCGGAGTCAGACGTGCGGTCCGTTTCGGGCCGATGCCCCTGATCCGGATGAAATTTTCCGGCCCGGTGATGTCGCCCTGTTTTTTCCGAAAAGCAACGATTCTCTCTGCCAGCTTGGGGCCGATTCCCGGCAGCATGGTCAGGGTATCTTGGTCAGCCCGATTGATGGGCAGGGGCAGATTGAACAGCAGGGCAAGTTCCGGCGGGGTTGCCGCACAGGGAAGATCAGGCGTTATTTTCCGGAAACCGGCGAGGTGCTTCGGCTCTGTTCCGCTGATCCGAACGAGCTCCGGTCTGTCCTTGTTTTGCCCGGCAGAAAGGGCAAGATAATATGCACCCGCCCGACTGTCCGGCTCCGACGTGTACTGACCTGCAGCGAGAATGATTACGCCGAGAAAAAGGAGGACAGGAAGGCGAAGGTCGCGGTGTGATGATTCCTGCCGCACCGGAAACTGCCCGTCTGCTATTGATTGAGATACTGCCGCAGCATCTGCATTGCACCCGGGGAATCCCACTCTGCCGGGCCGATAATCTTCTCCCGGATAATACCCTGCTTGTCCACGATAAAGGTTTCAGGCACTCCGGTGAGACCGTATTTTGCCCCGACCGTGTTATCCTGATCATACAGGATGGGGATGAAAATGCCGAAATCTTCAATAAACTTGTCTGCATTTGCAGGCTTATCCCGGTTGAGGACGGCCAGCATCTTGAACTGGTCGTTCGGCAGCGTCTCGTACAGATTCTGCATCGAAGGCATTTCACTGATACAGGGCGGGCACCATGTTGCCCAAAAGTTGACAAAGACCACCTGCCCTTTCAGTTCCGACAACGTCCACGTTCTGCCCAGAACATCTTTCAGGGTGAAGTCCGGTGCCGAGTGGCCGACAGCTGCTACTGCAACTGCCGTTGTTTCGTTTTGTCCCGTCTTCGAACCGGCTGTCTTTTCTTTCTGTCCTTCCCGATTGCAGGAAATAATAAAAAAGGAACAGATCAGCAGAATACACGAGAAAAATATGTTTTTCATGCGGATGCACCTCTCTCCCTCCGCGCATCCTTCATTAGCTTGTAGTTGACGGCATCCTCAAGGGCCTGCCAGCTGGCCTCGATGATATTCAGGGAAACGCCGACCGTGCTCCAGTGGCTGTCCGCATCCCGGCTCTCCACCAGAACCCGGACCTTGGCCCCGGTGCCGTGTTCGCCGGACAGCACCCGCACCTTGTAGTCCACCAGTTCCATTTCCTCCAGGCGGGGATAAAACCGGAGCAGGGCCTTACGCATGGCTTTGTCCAAGGCATTGACCGGGCCGTTGCCCAGCGAAGCGGTATGGGCCTCTTCGCCGTCCACGGTCAGGCGGATGGTGGCCTCTGTGAGCGAAGCGGAATCCATCCGGTATTTATTATTCATGACCCGGAAACTTTCCAGAATGAAAAAACGGGGTTTGATCCCCATTGCCCGGCGCATGAGCAGCTCAAAGCTGGCCTCTGCCCCCTCATACTGAAACCCCTGGTTTTCCAGCTCCTTGAGGTCACGGACGATCTGGGACATGGCCGGATCATCGGCCTTCAGATTCAGGCCGTACTTGACCGCCTTGTGCATGACATTGGACTTGCCGGCCTGGTCGGAGATCAGGATGCGGCGGACATTGCCCACTTTCTCCGGCTCAATATGTTCATAGGTCAGGGGATTGCGCTGCACTGCACTGACATGGATGCCGCCCTTATGGGCAAAGGCGGACTCGCCCACATAGGGCTGATACCGGTTGTGGGGCAGGTTGGCCAGTTCATTGATCAGCCGGGAGGTGGTATAGAGCTTGTCGATATGCTTGCCCACCTCAGCCTCCAGGCCCATCTTGCAGATCACCGCCGGGATGATCGAGGTCAGGTTGGCATTGCCGCAGCGTTCGCCGTAGCCGTTGATGGTGCCCTGGACCTGACCCGCTCCCAGAGAAACCCCCAGCAGGGCATTGGCCACCCCGGTCTCGGAATCGTTATGAGGATGGATACCAATCCTAGCTGTGCTGCCCAGTTCCTCCAGAAACTGTTTAACCCGTTCGATGATCGGCGGAATTTCATGCGGCAGGGTGCCGCCGTTGGTATCGCACAGGGCCAAGGTTTCCGCTCCGCCCCGGACGGCCCGTTCCAGGGTCGCCAGACAGTATTCCCGGTTATTCTTGAAGCCGTCAAAAAAATGCTCGGCATCATAGATCAGATGTTGGACATGGGGACGCAGATAGGCTAGGGAATCCTCGATGATCTGCAGATTGTCCTCCAGCTCGATGCGCAGGGCATCGTGGACATGGATATCCCAGCTCTTGCCGAAAATGGTGATTCCCGGAGTCTCGGCAGCCAGCAGGGCCTGGAGATTCGGATCTTTATCCGGCGGATTCTGAAAATGCCGGGTCGCGCCGAAGGCGGTGAGTCGGGCATGTTTGAGTTCCACGCCCTTCATCTTTTCAAAATACTCCACTGCCAGGGGATTGGAACCAGGCCAGCCGCCTTCGATAAAATCAATCCCCAACTTGTCCAGCTGATGGCTAATTTTGATCTTATCGTCAACCGAAAGATTGAAGTTCTCGGCCTGGGTGCCGTCCCGGAGGGTGGTGTCGTAAAACTCAATGGTCATTATGCTTTTCCCGGCAGTAGGTTCGTTTGTTGGTTCCAGAGAGGCGGTATCTCAACCGACAGAATTCTGAATGAATGCTGAATATACCTTCCTGCCCGGTTTCGTGCAAGTATCTTGACTTTCCGGTCAGGAGCTGGCTTGAATTTCCCTGGTCCTGACTCTGCTCATTGCCTCCAGCTCGCCGGAGCAAAAGGATCTGCTTATCCGCCTATTGCTCAGTCATAGCTAAATTTTAGGATTGCTATCTCCAAATAAGATACGAATATTAAACGAGTGCGATATGTTCAACCCTAAATTTTAGGTTTTACAAAGCACTAGTGGTCAATCTGATAAGCGAGGTTGAGCGGCAGCCTGCTGAATATTGAGCAGCCTCACTCCCTCTCAAAATTCCGCTGCCAAAACTTGTCTTTTTCAAGAAAATGCACTATAATTTATATTTAATATCGTTGATCCGTGTTCGGCTTTGTTTTTAGGTTTTATTTCAATATATTACCTCTGTATGATTTTTGTTTTTTTTCTTTTCATTTAGAAGTTTTTTCTTTAAAATATAAGTATGCCTTCCTGTTAATATGATCGAGCGAACAAAAGAATTACTGATAGAATTTAGCCAAGCAGCTTCAATAAGTTTTGGGTTGGTTGCTTCTGTTATAACTGTTGCAATGGCTATTCAAGATGTAGGCAAGTGGTATTTTGCTTCTCTTTCCGTAGTAATGGTTATGTTAACTATTACGTTGTTTTTAATGTTGATCAATCGTACTCGGAAGGCTCGCGAACTTTATTATGTGGTTGACAGTTATCATAAGATATTTTACAAGACTCATAACTCTTGGCATATGTACAAGAGATTCATCGACAAAATGGTTGAAGACGAAGAGTTAGGTGAAGATAACAGCAATAGTTTGCGAATGGAGGATATGCTAAACCTTTTAAGAAAATATATTGTAAATTTGATTAGTGGTTATAGAGAAGCCATGAGACACCGCCACTCCTTGTTGGCAAACGGAGGACTCAGGGTATCAATTAAAGGAGTATGTTACAAGGATTCTGAAAGGTTAGATGTTTCAAACAAAGAGTCTTACAAGGAAATTCCTTTTAAATTGAAAGAGTTGGAATTGTTCCGTGACCCTTCGAGTGATCCTTTGAGACCTGATGATATTGTCGATAATCTTGATTTTGATGAAAATACAAATGCAAAAACTTCGACAAACATTATTTTGGAAATGTTTCTTCACTAAAAGAGTAGTATTTGTAGATAGATTTACTAAAATTCAACAAGAATTCACTAAACACTATAAGTCAGGCCTCGTAGCTCCTGTGATACTGCATGGCATACCTTATGCTTTATTGTGTATTGGAAGTAAAAAAGAAAATGTATTTAATGAAGACGATGTTCAATTAGCTTGTACTTTTGCAGATTCTCTTGCTGAATATATTCGTCTTGAACGTTCACTTAGCCATATCGTTAAAAACCGCAAAGTTGTTGTGCTTGGCATGGAACGGTATATTGAAGAAAAGATGATCTCTGTTTTGGATAATGTCCTTGTAGAAATGAAAGATTCCAAGCAATTAACTTAAAAGGGGATGCTATGCAGAAAATATTATTTGGACGTTCAGAAAATACAACTCTATTTTTGGGAAAGGATAATTCAAAAGGTATATCAAGGATTTACATAGATGACACAAATCAGATAGCACCAAATGAATTTAAGTTTACTCTTAATCGTTTTGGGGAAATAAATCAAATGAAAAAAAGTGATTACCAAGAAAGCATAAATAAAATCTTCAAGAAAGAATGAGCTGTTCTTTTATAAGCTTCTTATCCCGCAGCCTCACTCCTTCTCAAAATCCCGCTGCGTCCGCTGCCGCTTGAGCTGACTGCGCTGCTTTTTCGTCTGCAGTCGGCGCTGCCGGGCTTTCCGCGAAGGCCGGGTTCGGCGCCTACTTTTGCGGACGTGCAGGGCGGCCTGCAGCAGGCTGATGAACCGCCGGATCACCTCCTCCTGATTGCCCCTTTGGCTGCGCTGCCGGTCGTTGTCCAGCCGAAGTACGCCCTGATTGTTTATCCGTCCGGCAAGCCGCTGCTGGATCAGCGTTTTCTGCTCATCAGTCAGGCTCTGCGAAGCGGCCAAGTCAAAGTGCAGGGATACCTTGGTATTGACCTTGTTCACATGCTGCCCGCCTTTACCGCTGCTGCGCGAATAACTGAACGACAGCTCGGCAGCCGGAAGGACCACGGCAGCGGTGATACGAAAGTGATTCTGATCAGTCATGATAACAGCCCGGTCTCCGGTCGGGATTATTTGGGCAGGGTAAGGCGCTGATCCGGCTTCAGCTTTTTATTGGGCAGATAGAGCAGAACCATCTTGCCGATGAGCTGAACCAGCGCAGCCCCGGAGACCTCGGCAAGCTGCCCGGCCGCCTCTTTCTTCGGTACCTCACAGTTCTGCCCCAACTTGACCTTGATCAGCTCCCGTGCCTTCAGGGCATCAGCAACCGAGCGCTCCACATTTTCGGAAATGCCTTCTTTGCCTACATAAACCACCGGCTCCAGATGGTGTCCCAGGCCGCGCAGAAATTTTTTCTGCTTTCCGTTCAGGACAACCTGCTTTTTTTTCTTTTTTTCTTCGCTCATGTTTTCTATTTTCTCTGCGATTATGTTGACCGACTGCATTTACCGACCTTCCTGCGGCTCCGGCTGCCGTGCACTGCGTTTGACAAGCCGGGTCAGCAGGGCCTGTTCCCGGCTCAGGCCGAGCACCTTTTCCAGCACCTCGCGGGGATTGGTCCCGGCAGCACCGTGGGGATGAACAAGTTCGACAGCCAGCTCTCTGCTCTCCTCCCCTGCCGGTGCCAGCCTGCTGATCAGTTTTTTCAGATCAAGCTCCTGGGTTTTCTTTTTTCGCTGCCGCTCAATCATAAACTGCTCTGCAGCAAGAAAAGTCTGAATTCCGACGGCAGCCCGGTCCAGATCAGCAGATTCCGGCAGGATGCAGGTGTAACGGATGATTTCGGTTCGGGGCGTCTGTTTACGCACCGGAAGAATTTCCTGCACCGTGAGAAAGGCAGGCAGATGGCTGTTCAGTTGAGCAGCAGTTTCCGTCGGGCGGTTGAGCGGCCGGGACAGGTCCAGATCAAAATACTCCATCTCGCTTTCCATGCCCACAGGCAGAGCCGGGCTGAATGATACCTTGGGCGACGGGTTATACCCTTGGGAAAACAGGACTGGCAGTCCAGCCCGCCGAAGGCTGCGGAAAATGAGCTGGAGCATCTCCAGATGCCCGAGGAATCGGCCGTCCTCCAGCCGGGAATAACGCACCCGGTAGCGGAACACGGTCTGCTGCCCACCCTTTGAACGGCCCGGCGTTCCTGTTGCCGCTCTACTGCCCGTTGTTGCCGGAGGCTCCTGCCCTGCCCTGTCCTTTTTCTTCTGCACCACAGGCCGGACTGTTTTAAAGTCGCAGACCCCGCATTGCTGACAGCCGTGCTCACGGCAGTCCGGGGTGTAGGCGCGCGTCAGGGCCTTTTCGTATTCCTGGCGGAGAAAGCGTCGGTCCACTCCGGTATGGAGATGATCCCAAGGCAGTACCTCGTCCTGCTCTCTGGTCCGCAGATAACTGTCCAGGTCCAATCCGAGCTGCTCTGCGGCAGTCAGCCAGCGCTCCAGGCGAAAATGATCTGACCAGCCGTCCAGACGGGCCCCGTCCTGCCAAGCCGCTTCAATCAGAGCACTGAGCCTGCGGTCGCCGCGTGAAAAAACGCCTTCCAGAAAGGACTGATACGGTTCATGCCATTTCAGACGGAATCCCCGGCGCGGCAGTTTCCGCTTCAGATAATTGAGCCGCTCTGTGGTCTCTGCAATGGACAGCTGGCCGTGCCACTGAAACGGCGTGTGGGGCTTGGGCACAAAGGTGGACACGGACACATTGATCTGCGCCCTGCCTCCCCTGCCCTCCTTACCGGTCCGGATAGCCAGGTCAATAATTCCGTCAATATCCTCGCTTGTTTCCGTGGGCAGCCCGATCATAAAATACAGCTTGAGGACATTCCAGCCCGCAGCAAAGGCATCCCGGCAACCGGTCAGCAGATCCTCTTCCGTAATGCCCTTATTGATCACCTCGCGTAGCCGGTCGGTTCCGGCCTCCGGCGCCACCGTGAAGCCGCTCTTACGCACCCGTTTCACCTGCTCAATCACCTCCGGGGTCAGGGTGCCGACCCGCATGGACGGCAGCCCCACGGAAACATGATCGTCGGCAAAACGGTCCATCAGGCCGGTGAGCAGTTCCGGCAGGCAGGAATAATCACCGGTGGACAGGGAAAGCATGGCCAGTTCCTCAAAACCGGAATGCTGCACACCCTGCTCGGCAAGCTCCATAATCTGCTCAACACTGCGCTCCCGGACCGGCCGGTAGATCATCCCGGCCTGACAGAAGCGGCAGCTCCGGGTACAGCCCCGGGCAATTTCCACCCCCAGGCGGTCATGCACCGGCTTGACAAAGGGCACCAGCGGCCGGATGAGTAGCTCCACCGGCGGCAGCTCCGGCACAATACGGCGGCTCACTGCCGGATACCCGTCTTTCAGCGGCCTAACTGCGGTCAGTCGCTGCCCGTTATCTTCGTCATACTGCACCTCAAACAGGGAGGGCACATACACGCCCGGTATTTCGGCAAAGCGCTGCAGAGCCTCGGCGCGGGAGATGCCCGCTTCCTTAACTGAACGCAGGACAGCAGCAAGCTCAAGAATCACCTCTTCCCCGTCTCCCAGGACAATCAGATCGAAAAAGTCCGCCACCGGCTCCGGGTTCAGGGCACAGGCCCCGCCGCCGATGATCAACGGGAAATCCTCGCCGCGTTCCGCCGCGCGCAGGGGAATTCCGGCAAGATCAAGCACGGTCAGGATATTCGTATAGCACAGCTCATAAGGGAGCGTGAAGCCTATCGCATCAAATTCGGCCAGCGGCCTGCGGGATTCCAGAGAAAACAGGGGCAGGCCATGCCGGCGCAGCTGCTCTTCCATGTCCGTGTCCGGGGTGAAACAGCGCTCTGCTGCCAGACCGGGCTGCCGGTTGAGAATATGATAGAGGATCTGCAGGCCCTGGTGGGACATGCCAATCTCGTAGAGATCCGGAAAGACCAAGGCAAAAGAAAGGTTACCCCTGCTGTAGTCAGGGCGGACGGAATTGAGTTCGCCGCCGATGTAGCGTCCTGGTTTTTCAACAAGGGGGAGGATGGAATCAAGAGGTATTTTCTGCATAATGAAAAACTAGACCTGTTGCCCTGTTCGGGATGCTCCGGCGACAGCCTTTTATCAGGCACAACAGCAGCCGGTTCAGTTGGATTGATATATGCAATGGTTCGGTAAATTTCACTCACGATTATTTCTGATGCTGCAAAATGCCGACAAATCAGTTCGGCAGTCAAGGTGATTCCTGCCAGAGCTGCCGGACGCAAGAGCAATCCTGACTCATACTCCTTAACGCAGCAGCAGCTTATTCCGCAGCACCATCGGCCTGCGCTACTTCTGCTACTTCTATCGAATCACCGGCCTTGGCCGCTCCGCCCTGCAGAACTTTTGCAAATATGCCCTCTTTCGGCATGATACAGTCGCCAGTTGCTTTTTTAATTGCGCAGCCGCTGTCATGGCATTTTTTACCGATCTGGGTCACCTCCAGAAGAATCTCTCCACCGATTTTCAACGTATCACCAACCGCAACTGTGGTCAGGTCAAGGCCTCTGGTAATGATGTTTTCCGCAAAAGCACCGTCCTTTAACTGAGGCAACTGCTTTTTCACCGTGTCAATGCTTTCTCCGGCAAGCAGCGACACCTGCCGGTGCCAGTCCCCGCCGTGCGCATCATGCACGATCCCGAAACCGACCTCAAAGGTTGCTTGGTCCACCGCTGTTTTGGGAATACCTTTTTTTCTGCTGATACAAATTGCTTCGATTACTGCCATGTCCGGGATCCTCTTCCTCTTCTGCTGTACATGAAGCTGTTATTCGTTATCCCCTGATAATTGTTCCATATAATCAAGAGCCTATGAAGAATAAAAAAAACATCTCTAACCCCGCATGAAATCAACGATGTTTGTTGACTTTCAGAGAAAGAATGATTATTATTTACGCTAATTAGATAACAAGGATATTTCTATAGCCTTCAACATAATCCAGGCAACAGGAGAACACATGGACGTTACCCAGTTACAGGCAGCCACCATAGCACATCTGCACTGGAAAGCAAAATTATCTGGCTTTTTTCACGGTGTGGAAAAGCTGAGAGCTTCAGAGGTCTCTGACCATACGAACTGTGATTTCGGCAAATGGTTATACAGCGTCGGACTGCGGGCTTTTGGTCGTTTTGATGAAATGAAAAAAATCGAACAGCTGCACAAAGAAGTGCATAACGAGATCAGACAGATTGTGGAGATGTCCCCGGAACAAAGAAAGAGCACGGAAGGGAGAGAGGCTCTGGATCGGTTCAGGGAAAAATGCGACAGACTTGTCGAAATTCTGGACACGTTGGAGGGAAAAGTTAAAAATATATAACAAGTAGATTTTCTTTTCCTCCGATACGGCAGCTGCGGCAAACCAAGTCACAGCTGCCGTTTTCTTTTCTCCTGCCGATCATTATTTTTCTCCGCTGGGCAGAACTCATCAAGACTCTCAGAAACCGACCTGAAAAATTATCATTCCGGCATAATTATTAACTCAAATCAATAATGAAAATATAAATATAATTTGACAAATCAAAAGTAAATTTCATATACTTCTTAATGAAAGGATTGTAGTGAATTTATCTCTATCGGCAATAAAAAAAGGAGGCTCTTATGGACGTCGCCAAATTACAGGCAGCAACTATCGTACATCTGCAATGGAAATCAAAATTATCTGACTTTTTTTACGGAGTAGAAGAGCTGAATGCTTCGCAGGTGCCGGATCATACGCACTGCGAACTCGGCAAATGGCTTTACTCTTCAGGATTGCAGGAGCTTGCCGAACTGTCCGGAACAGACAGGCTTGACTCTGCCCATAAAGAGGTCCATAACGAGATCAAACGTCTTGTGCAGATGCCGGAAGAAACAAGAAAAAGCGCGGAAGGAAAGCAGGCATTGGCTCACTTCAAGACGAAATGCGATAGGCTTGTTGATATACTAGAAAATCTGGAAGCGCAGGCCAAGCAGCAGTAGTAATATTTTCTCTTCTCTCCTTTTTCACTTCCTTTTTATGCGGCACCTGCGCGATCGACAGAGATCAGGTGCCGCATTTCTTTTCACCGGTTGTTTTTCACCAAGCTGCCAAAATAGAACTCCCGGCACCATCACAGCAAATAAATACTTTACGCCGTCCTGTTTGCGGGTAATAATAGCTCCCTTATATCGACTATTTTTAATCCGCATAAGGGAGATTGTATCATGTCCAACTATTTTAATACCCTGCCCCTGCGCCTGCAGTTAGAGGAGCTGGGCCGCTGCCGTTTTATGGAGGCTTCCGAGTTCAACGGCGTGGAAGCCCTGAAAGAGAAAAAGATCGTCATTGTCGGCTGCGGTGCCCAAGGCCTGAATCAGGGCCTCAATCTGCGCGACAGCGGGCAGGATGTATCCTACACCCTGCGCGAGACAGCCATTGCCGAGAAGCGGCTGTCCTGGCAACGGGCCACGGAAAACGGCTTCAAAGTCGGCACCTATGAGGAAATGCTGCCTGATGCCGATCTGGTCCTCAATCTGACCCCGGATAAACAGCATTCCAATGTTATTGCAGCAGTTATGCCCTTGCTGAAAAAAAATGCCTGTCTCTCCTACTCGCACGGCTTCAACATTGTTGAGGAGGGAATGCAGATCCGCGACGACATCACGGTTATTATGGTGGCACCGAAATGTCCCGGCACCGAGGTGCGTGAGGAGTACAAACGCGGCTTCGGCGTACCCACCCTGCTGGCTGTGCATCGGGAAAACGATCCCCAGGGCATCGGCTGGGATATCGCCAAGGCATACGCCTGCGGTACCGGCGGTGACCGGGCCGGTTGTCTGGAATCCTCCTTTGTTGCCGAGGTAAAATCCGACTTGATGGGCGAGCAGACAATCCTCTGTGGTATGCTGCAGACCGGCTCTCTGCTCTGTTTTGATAAAATGGTTGAGCAGGGCATGGATGCGGCCTATGCGGTCAAGCTGATCCAGAACGGCTGGGAAACCGTTACCGAGGCGCTCAAGCACGGCGGCATCACCAATATGATGGACCGGCTCTCCAACCCGGCAAAGATCCGGGCCTATGCTCTAGCCGAGGAACTGAAGCAGATCATGACACCGCTTTTTAATAAGCACATGGACGACATCATGTCCGGCCATTTTTCCGAGACCATGATGCAGGACTGGGCCAATGACGATGCCAATCTCCTGAACTGGCGGAAAGCAACCGGCGAGACCGCTTTTGAGAAAACCGATGCGGCGGATGTGGAGATCAGCGAGCAGGAGTACTTTGACAAGGGCATCCTGATGGTGGCGATGGTCAAGGCGGGCGTGGAGCTGGCCTATGACACGATGGTTTCCGCCGGTATCAAGGAGGAATCAGCCTATTACGAGTCCCTGCACGAGCTGCCGCTGATCGCCAACCTGATCACCCGGAAAAAGCTCTACGAGATGAACGTGGTGATCTCGGACACGGCGGAATACGGCTGCTACCTGTTCAACCATGCCGCCTATCCCCTGCTCCAGGATTTCATGAAGACCGTGAACACCGACGTGATCGGCAAGGGACTGGATGTGAAGGACAACCACGTCAGCAATGTGGAGCTGATCGCGGTCAATAAGGCCATCCGCAGCACCGGCATCGAGGCCATCGGCGCAAAGCTGCGCGGCTACATGAGTGCGATGAAGCCGATTATTTGAGGATTGGTTGCGGGAGAATCGTAGGGTCACGGCACGCCGTGACCCTACCGCTGTATATCATCTTGAACCGACAGGATATACGATTCTGTATAATTCTTTGCTATACCTCTGAATACATACCATGTACCCAGACGATGCAATAACTCATCACATTCAGAATGCCTCCACAATTGAGGAACTGGCCGAGATACTCGACCGACTCATCGCCTCAAATATTCAGGTTGATCATGATGGCACTCTGCACTTCATTCGCCAGCAGGTCGGAGCTGTAAGTGGTCTGAAAATCCATATATTCGCCAATGAGCATCCACCACCTCATTTTCACATCAAGACCCCAAACATTGATGCAACCTTCGATATCCTCGACTGCAAACTATTGACAGGATTTGTGGCTAGCCGCGACAGAAGACTGATTCAGTACTGGCACGCAAGGGCAAGGCCAAAACTCATACAAACATGGAATGAACTCCGACCATCAGATTGCCCTGTTGGTCCAATTGACAATTAGAAGTAGCCAGCAGCACAGGTCGGCCTGAACACAAGAAAACGGACAACTCATTAGTCAAATCATCTGCTTTCGCTGCATTTAATAAAACCTGCGCATCCCCCCTCACAGCATCTTCACATCCAGAATATCCACCAGCCTGCCGTCGTAGTCGTTGACGACCATTGCCTTGAGTGCGGCATAGTCATTGACTGTAATCTCCAGGGTGCTCACAGCCGAGCCGGTGAATCCGGGCAGAATGTATTCCCCGTCCCCGGTGACCGGAACAACCGTACCCGCCGCGCCGCCGTCCTGCATATCAAGCAGGCGGAAGATCAGCATATCATTTCCCGGCTCATGCTCGACCTGGATACGGAGCCGCTCGTCCGCCGTGAGTGTGCCTGCGTTGATCCCGACATTGGCGGTTGCTGCGCTGCCGGTAAGAATGCCGGTTTCCGGCGGCGAGACTAAGGACAGGCCCGGCACCGTGAGCGGTGTGCGCAGCCTGCCCCCGTAGATGCCGGTGCGGGTCGAGCCGTGTTCTGTATATTGCGTGGTGACAGACACCGTGTACTCGTTGTTCCACGGGTTGGACTGGGCCGGAATATGCGGAACCAGCATGATTTCCCTGTTGCTGATGCTGGCGAACCGGGTCTGCGCCGTGCTGCCGCTTTCCGTGCCGGCGAGCACACAACTGCAATCCGGGGCGGATTGCGACAGAAACGCTCAGTGCCAGAGCGACCAGTGCCGTCGAGGCAAATGCGTCTGCAACGACAACTGTGACTGCCCTTCAGGATACCGCTGTAAGACTGTCGGTCTAAACGAATGTATCAAAATCAATGGAGAAATCGGTGAGATCTGCAATAAAAACTCTGATTGCAGAACCGGACAATGCGATCGTGACATTTGTGTTTGCAACACAGATCAGGATTGCATTGATTTCTTCTCTGGTTCCGACTGGCGCTGCCGCAAAGTTGGGCAAAATGAATGTGTGAGGACGCGTTTGGCAAACGGGGAAAGATGTCATAAGAACGGTGACAGCCTTTCTGGACAATGCCGCGGTCTTGGTAGCAGGAGAACTTGCCGTTAGCAGGCAGTGAAAGGCGTGTTCACCCAACTATGTATGTGGACACACCCTGTTTTGCGCCTTCCTCGGTCGCACTTGGTGCCAATAAGCCGCTCCAACTGACCGCCTACTGCGCCGCCAAAAAATGATTAATCCAGCTTTCAAGTTGATCGAAACTGTATCGTTAAATTAATGTGTTGTGGATATCAAGCTGCTTTAACGAACGAGGCCGGGGAACCCGGTTGGTCTGCTAACTATCCACCCGACCTGCGGACAGCGGCGGAATTCAGGATGTAGATTCAGGCTCCCTGCCTGTTTTGAGCACAAAGCGTAGAATCTGCCGATTTTGCGTTTCGGCTGCGTAACATCAGTTCCTAATAGAAGGGTAATTTTTTTGCTCTTCAGTATGTTGTTAAGCAATTACCTGCTATCCAAAAACAACACCATGATCAATTCCTATTCCTTCGGCTGCATGGAAATCAACAACAAGCCCTACCGCAAAGACCTGATGATCCTGCCAGACAAAACAATTCTCCATCCTTGGTGGCGCAAAGCCGGACACACCCTTTCCCTGCCCGACATTCAGGAAATCATTGCCGCCGCCCTGGATATTCTTGTCATCGGAACCGGCAGTCCCGGCATGATGCAGCCGGAACAAACCCTGTGCAGGGAACTCGAAAGCAGAGGCATTGAAATTGAGGTTATGCCCACCAAAGAAGCCGCAGAGAAATACAATACCCTGCATGAGCAGGGCAGAAAGGTTGCCGCCTGTTTCCATCTAACCTGTTAGCGGAAAACAAGCCGGGACAGATAAATCCGTTTATCTGCCGGGGATAGTGTTGGGAAACAAAAAAAGGAGTCAGCAGTATTTCTGCTGACTCCCTGTATTTCCCTGGTGACCCCAAGGGGAATCGAACCCCTGTTTACGGCGTGAGAGGCCGTCGTCCTGACCGCTAGACGATGGGGCCATGAGTGAATAGCTATTTAAACTGTTTTCCCGTCTTCGTCAAGATCTTTTTCTTGTTCAGGAACCGGAAGCCTGCCGAACAGAGCAGCCGTTTTTCTGAGCTGTCCGGCCAGATGGTCGGTAAAGAAATGCCGGGCACAACGCCACTGCCAGTTGCCGTCTGTCGTACCGGGCGTGTTCATTCGGCAGTCATTGCCGAATCCGAGAACGTCCTGCATCGGCATGATGCAGAGCCCGGCTACGGAAGACTGGGCCAAGTAGAGCATCTGAAGATGAAAATGCGAGGCATCGGGATCATGGCAGTTCGCATAGCGTTTAGCCTGCTTTTTTGGTCCTTCAGCGACCTTTGAGCTGAGATACCAGCCCACTGCCGTGTCGTTGTCGTGCGTACCAGTGTAGACCACACAGTCCCTGGTCATATTATGGGGCAGATAGGCGTTATCCGGGGTGCCGTCAAAGGCGAAAAGCAGGATTTTCATGCCGGGAAACCCCAGATCATCCCGCAGTTTCTCCACAGCAGGGGTGATGACGCCCAGATCTTCGGCAATGACCGGCAGGCGACCAAGGCGCCGTATCATATCCTCAAAGAACCCGATTCCGGGACCTTTTTTCCATACCCCGTTGAGCGCGGTTTTTTCTGCAGCCGGGACAGACCAATATGCCTCAAAGCCGCGAAAATGATCAATACGGATAACATCCACGGTTGAAAGCACCGTGTCTAGGCGTTGTTCCCACCAGTCATAGAGTTTCCTTCTGACCGAAGCGGTACTGTGCCAGCGGTACAGAGGATTGCCCCAGAGCTGACCGGTGCTGCTGAAATAATCCGGCGGCACACCGGCCACATGGGTGGGACGGCCGGTTGCGGGAGACAGGGTAAAAATATCCTGATTCGCCCAGACATCGGCAGAATCCAGGCCGACATAGATGGGCAGATCGCCGATAATCCGTATCCCTTTGGCAGCAGCGTACTCATGCACTTTCTGCCACTGCGTGAAAAAGAGATGCTGCTCAAACTGGAAGTAGCGTATTTCTTCCGCAAAGGTCTGTTCGGCCTCCAGCACGGCATCCGGTTCACAGCGGCGGAGTGGTTCAGGCCATTCCAACCAGCCCTGCTGACTGAAATGCTCTTTTAAGGCCATAAACAGGCTGTATTTTTCCATCCAGGGATGTCTGCCGACAAGCTCCGCAAAGAGGCGCTCCCTGCCTTCCGGGGTGGTCAACTGCTGGAAATTCTGCCAGGCTGTTTGAAAGACTGTTTTTTTCCAGGCTGATACAGCTGTGAAGTCAACATGATATGGAGAAAAGTTCTGCGCAGGCACTTCTTCCTCTTTCAGCAGGCCGTCCCGGATGAGCTGTTCCGGGCTGATGAACAGCGAATTACCGGCAAAAGCCGAGCTGCTCATATACGGCGAGTTGCTAAAAACTTCGTGGGTCGGCCCGAGGGGCAGAACCTGCCAGTACTGCTGGCCGCTCTGAGCAAGAAAATCGATAAAGTTAAAGCTGCCGGAACCGAAATCACCGATGCCGTATGGGCCGGGCAGAGAGGAAACATGCAGAAGAATGCCGGACGACCGATTTTTCGTTGAAAAAATCCTGTGCTGGTCTCCGGCCGGAGAAGGCGTTTCGGTGTCTTTCTTGGACATATAAATAAATATAAATGATTGGAGTGAATGATCCTGAGTACGCAGAAATTATTTTTTCAGGGGAAAAGCTGCGTCCGGAATGCATCGTTCATCGGGCAGCAGGCCGGAGAAAAAATCCGGGCCGGGAACTCTTTGTTTGCTTTTTTTGGAAAAATATACTATCTAATAGAAGTTTATTCACTAAATATTTTTCATATGTGCGAAAGTCTGTTTTCGCTTTTTAAATATAGAGAGTTATACATAATGCAGGGGGTTGCGGGCAGGTGCTGGCAAGTATTCAGGAAGACCTTCTTAAGGCCGGAAAAGGTGAAGGATGTATTACATTTAAACATCTTAACGAGTTGCTGCCAGAAGATATAAAAGATCCCGGGGCGATTGAGGCGGTTTTTGATTTTTTGACTGCACACAACATTGAAATTGTGACCGTTGAAGACTCCGGAAAAAAGAGAACCCTCTCCGGTGAGGAATGGACCGGAAAAGAGGAGTTCCAAGAAGAAGATGAGCGGACTACGGTCGCGGTTGCGGAAGAGCACGAATCCGAAGAGACTACGACCACGTACCTGCGGGAGATGGGCCAGTTTGATCTCCTGACCCCGGAAGAGGAAGCGCATTATTCCCGGGCAATCCGGGAAGGATTCAGCGCTATTATCGATGCAGTTCGGGAAGACACCTCAGAGGTACCGGAACTCAGGAGTCTGAAGGAACGGATCGACCTCTGGGAACGGCGTGACCCGACGCTGAAGCCGAAAAAGCAGCAGCTGAACTACATGCGCAAGTGTGTGGAAAATGCTGCGGCGCGGTATCAGGAAAAGCGGGAGCTGTTTGAGCTCCACACCAGAATGGGGGCCTATAACCGGTCTATTGAAACAGCCAAGGATTGCATGATCCGGGCCAATCTCCGGCTGGTGGTTTCGATCGCCAAACGCTACATGCATCAGGGCCTGACCTTGGCAGATCTGATCCAGGAAGGCAATTTGGGCCTTATGCGGGCGGTGTTCCGGTTTGATTACACCAAAGGCAATAAATTTTCCACCTATGCCTCCTGGTGGATCAGGCAGGCCATCACCCGGGCGATTCTGGATAAAACTCGGACCATCCGGCTGCCGGTGCATTTTTTGGAGCTGCGCAGCCAGTTTTTCAAGGCATTCTATTCTCTGCTCAAGGAGCTGGGCCGCGAACCGACTCCGGCAGAGATCTCGGAGATGACCGATCTGCCTATGGACAAGATCCTGGCCATCCTGGAAGCATCCCGTGAGCCGATTTCGCTGGAAACCCCGGTGGGTGATGATGATTCCACGCTCGGCGATTTTCTGGAAAATCAGGAATCGGAATCACCCTACGACACCGTGGAAAATCGTGAACTGGCCAGCCGGGTAACAGAAGTCCTATCCACCCTGACCAACAGGGAGGAAAAAATCATCCGTCTCCGTTTCGGGATCGGAGAAAAGGCCGAGTATACCCTTGAGGAAATCGGTAAAAAATTCAATGTCTCCCGCGAGCGTATCCGCCAGATAGAGAAAAAGGCCCTGAACCGACTGCGCCATTCCAGCCGCCGGGAAAAACTTCGTTTTTTTCTCGACTGATTCCGGCCAGCTTTTTCTGTCCGCCTGCAAAGCCTCTTCCGTTGGAAGGGGCTTTTTTGGGGCTGCCAAGTGCGACATAGAAAGGCGGCACAGAGAGACAGCAGAGAAATCAAAGCGGGTGAGCAGCGCCCGAACCGGACAGTATCTTCTCCTGCAGCAATGCCCTGAGCTCTCCCACAGAACGGCAACCCATAATCTCCTGCCGCATCTTTACTGCTCCGGGAAGACCGTTCAGAAAACGACCGGTGTGATTTTTGATCCGGAAGAGCAGGCGTTCCGTGTCCAGATGCTCTTCGGCCAGCTGCAGATAACAGAGAATGACGGGCAGGCGCCCGGCCAGGGTCTCCGGCATTCCGCCGGGTCGGAAGAGCCAGGGGTTACCCAGAGCACCCCGACCGATCATGACGGCATCGCAGCCGGTTTCCGCCATCATCTCCAGCCCATCCTCATGCGTGAGAATGTCACCGTTGCCGATGACCGGGATAGAAACGGCCTGCTTCACTGCGGCAATGATTTTTCGGTCAGCCCTGCCGCCGAACTGCTGGGCCCAGGTTCGGGCATGAATGGTCACTGCGGCTGCCCCGGCAGCTTCGCACATTTGGGCAAACTCCGGCGCAATGATTGACCGGTCGTTCCAGCCGCTGCGGAATTTTACGGTCACCGGACGGTCCGTGTTGGCGATCACAGCCCGGATGATGGCTTCCGCCTTGGCCAGACTCTCCGGCTTCATCAGGGAAACCCCGGATCCCTTTTTCACCACCTTGCGCACCGGGCAGCCCATGTTGATATCCAGAATATCCGCCGGATGTTCGGAAAGAAGGGCAGCAGCCCGGCCTATGATCTCCGCCTCATTGCCGAAAAGCTGTACTGCCCAAGGCCGTTCCGCAGGCAGGGTTCTGAGCATGGCCAGGGTCTTGTCATGCCCGTACACCAGTCCGTGACAGCTGATCATCTCGGAAACGGTCAGCCCGGCTCCCTGTTCCCGGCAGACTAGGCGGAACGGCAGATCAGTATACCCGGCCAGCGGGGCAAGGACAAAGGTATTCTTCAGAAGAACTGAGCCGATATGCATATCCCGATTTCAAAGCGATCCTGTCTTTGCTGGCTGGTTTCCCGGGCAGCGGCGGGGGTATACTTGCGAAGCCCGGGGCCTTCTGTCCGAACCCGGCCAGAAATCGGATGACCTGAACATTCCCTACAGCCGCAGCACCACATGCTCCACATCAGGCTCTTCTCCGCTGGGGGTGATAGTGAAGCCCAGTTTGGCTGCCAGGGTAAGCATGTCGCTGTTGGTGGCCAGCACATCACCTTCCATGATCCGCAGTCCGTGACTGCGGGCTGTGGAGATCAGCCGCTGCATCAGCAGATGGGCAATGCCTTGCCGTTGCCATTTGTCTGCCACCACAATGGCAAATTCACAGCTTTGGCCGTCCGGATTGATGCTGTAGCGGGCCACACCGATCTGTTTTTCCCTGCCATAGCTTTCCAGCACCGCAATCAGAGCCATTTCCCGATTGTAGTCGATCTGAGTGAAGCGGGCCAGCATCAGCGGGCTGAGTTCATCAATGGTCTGCATGAAGCGGAAGTACTTGGTCTGCTCGGAGAGGTTGCGGACAAAGTCCTGCTCCAGCTCGGCATCCTCCGGCCGGATGGGCCGGATCACCATGTCCGTGCCGTCGGGCAGCTGCCGCCGGATGACCAGATGGGCCGGATAAGGATAGATGGCCATATGACTGTAGCGGTCCGAGGTCATAGTGTGATAATCCACTACGATGCGGGCATCCAGGGCTACCGCCCCGTTCTCGTCAACAATCAGCGGGTTGATATCCAGTTCTTTGACCAGGGGCAGCTCGCAGGCGATTTCCGAAACCCGCAGCAACACCTGTTCCAGAGCCGCCATATCCACCTTGGGCATGTGCCGGAAGGCGTCGAGCAGTTTGGATACCCTGGTCCGCCGGATCAGATCCTGGACCAGACGGCGGTTGAGCGGCGGCAGAGTCACAGCCCGGTCGCCCATCACCTCTACGGCTGTTCCGCCTGCCCCGAAGGTGATCACCGGCCCGAAGACCGGATCTGTCACCAAGCCGACCAGGATTTCCCGACCGTTAGGCCGCTGCAGCATCGGCTGAATGGTCACCCCGTCAATACGGGCCTCCGGCCGGTTCTTGCGCACAGCAGCAATCATCTCGTTATAGGCGCTGCGGGCAGCCTGGGCATTACTGATCCCAAGCCGCACCCCGCCTGCGTCGGATTTATGGGTGATATCCGGTGAGTTGATCTTCAGGGCCACCGGAAAGCCGATAGTTGCCGCCTGAATTAGGGTCTCGTTGGCCGAACGGACAATGCTGGCCCGTGCTGTGGGAATATGGAAGGCATGGAGGATGGCCTTGGATTCAGATTCGCTGAGTACCCTGCGTCCCTCACCCAGCACGCTTTCGATGATCAGCCGCGCTCCTTCCACATCCGGGGCCTTGTCCCGTGAAATCGGTCCCGGAGTCTCCAGAAGCAGCTTCTGGTTGCGGCTGTAGTTGACCAGATAGGAAAAGGCATCCACTGCGGTTTCCGGGGTGTTGAAGGTGGGGATATTGGCATCGCGCAGGATGCGGCGGCCTATTGCTACCTGAACTTCGCCCATCCAGCAGGTCAGAAGCGGTTTGCCGTTGGTATTCAAGGCGATCAGCGATTCGGCTACCCCGGCCGGATCGGTCATGGCCTGGGGGGTGAGCACGACAAGCAGGCCGTCCACCCCGGAATCCTTCATGCAGACCTCCACGGCCTGGGCATAGCGCTCCGGAGTTGCGTCGCCGATGATGTCTACCGGATTGCTCTTGGACCAGGTGGGCGGTAGCACCTCGTTCAGCCTGCTCATTGTCTCCTCGGACAGCTGAGCCAGAGGCAGATCAAGATCCGCCAACCGATCCGTGGCCATCACGCCCGGTCCTCCGCCGTTGGTAATGATCGCCAGCCGGTCACCGGCCGCCTTGATCGGAAAGGTCAGGGTTCCGGCAGCGGAAAAGAGGTTGGCAATCCGCAGGCCGCGCAGCACACCGGCTCGGCGCAGAGCACTCTCAAACACGTCATCCGAGCCAACCAGAGCACCGGTATGGGACATGGCGGCCTTGGAGCCGCTGGCGTGACGCCCTACTTTGAGGGCAATGACCGGTTTGAAACGGGCCGCTGCCCGCAGGCCGCTCATAAAGGAAAGCGCATCATGGATTCCTTCAATATAGAGGAGAATACTCTTGGTTTTCGGATCATTGACCAGATAGTCCAGTACATCGCCGAAATCGATATCCGCTGAAATGCCGGTGGAAATCACAGCGGAAAAACCGATCTTGTTGGCGGCGGCCCAGTCGAGAATCGCGGTGCAGAGCGCACCCGACTGGGAAACCAGAGCAATGTTGCCCGGGGCAGCCCCGCCCTTGTTAAAGGTGCAGTTGAGTCCGGTGCTGGGGCGCATCAGGCCGAGGCAGTTCGGTCCCATAAAACGCAGGCCGTAGCGGCGGGCATTCTCCGTAACCGCCTGCTCCAGTTTTTTTCCCCGCAGCCCGACTTCACGAAAACCGGCTGAAATCACCACCGCATCCCGGATGCCGTAGTTGCCGCAGGCATCGATGATGCCGGGCACAGTTGCCGCCGGAGTGGTGATCACCGCCAGATCCACCGGCTGCCCGATACTCTTCAGATCAGGATAGGCTTTGCGGCCCTGCACCTCTTCGTGCTTGGGGTTGACCGGAAAAACCTCACCCTGAAAGCCGCCTTCAATCATATTCTTGAAAACGAGATTTCCTACTGCGCCTTCGCGGTCGCTGGCGCCGAACACCGCGACCGAGCTTGGCTCAAACAGTTTATTTAAATAGTGTTTACCCATGATATGTAATACAGTTTTTTTTGAGACAGGTTCATCGTTTTATCCCCTTTCCCTGGCAGGAGGATACGTTCCGTTTTCAAGAACTGCCATTCCTCCGGATAAAAAAGAAGATAACAAGCCAGTGAAGCATACCAGCAGATCAGCACAGTTATCATATCATGACTGGGAAAATGGGCACCCCTTATCTGCTGTCCCAAGCCGAAAATTAATCCGAGAACCAAGCCGAAGATCAGGCCGTATCCTCTGTACGCGGATCGGTATCGCAGCAGGACAAAATATATACTGAGAAAGCAGTATCCTCCGGAGGCATGTCCGGCCGGAAAGGCGTGTCCCTTTGGCGCGTTGGCGGGTACGGCATCCAGCATTCTGATATACGGCTCCGGCCCGTTAAACAGCTGCAGATCCCAGGGAGAATAAATGTGGGTAAATTTTTTTCCTATACCGACCAGCAGAGGTCCTGCTGCAGTAGCGACAAAAAAATAGAGAGCTATTTTTCGGTATATTCTGAGGTCTTTCCTGATGTTGATCAGAAGGAAGAACAGGAGCCAGATCGCCGCAAAAGACCAGTCGAGCAATTGTCCGCCGGAATGAATAATATGATCGAACAGCCAATGTTCCCGGTACGGCCATATGTTATTGCCGGGATCATAAAAATGAGAAACCCACCAGATATCTATGCCGCTGTACTCAAAAATCAGGGCAAAGATTAACAGCAGACACGGGAAAAACACCATGAACGGGATGTTTTCCATAGAGCTGCCAACTTTTCCTGATGCTGCTGCACGGCGCATGATTATATATCAAGTCATATCAAGTGGTTAATCGTGCAGTATATCCAATTCCCGATTATAGACCTCGGTCTTTATCTCAAAGAGTCCAAGCAGAGTATGAAACAGGTTGTCGTGACTGTACTCCCTGTCTCTCTTTTTTTGGATCGAGTCAACGTCAATGTCTTTTGTAAAATGGTCTCCGAACCACATCAGCGCCCCGATATGCTTTTGGGATTCCGGGGCAATCATATACGGCAGACCATGAAGATATACGCCGCTTTCTCCCAGGCTCTCACCGTGATCACTGAAGTAGATCATCGCCGTTTCATGGTTTTTATCATATTTTTTTAACAGATCAATCACCTTGGACAGGAAGTAGTCTGTATATAACAGCGCATTGTCATACGCATTGATTATTTCCTCCTGCGTGCATTCTTCTAGCTGATTTGTTGTACAGGCCGGGGTGAATTGTTCAAATGCTTTCGGGTATCTTTTATAATAGGCCGGACCGTGATTTCCCATCTGATGGAGAATGATCAGAATATCTCTCCCCTGATGTTCCGCAATATACTGATCAAGCCCGACCAGCATACCCTCGTCTCTGCATTCCCCATCTGAACAAAGAGTATTGTTTTCCGGAAGGCTGTAATCTTCATAAGCAACACGCAGGGCAACACCTTTTGAATCAGAGTTGTTATCCCGCCATAAGATATCGACAAAACCTGTATGGTGCAATACGTCCAATACATTTTCATTTGCCTTGCCCCTGCTGTGGCTGAATTCTGCTCGTGGAAAAACAGAAAACATACAGGGAACGGAATACGCTGTAGATGTCCCGCAGGAGAATACTCTGCTCATACTTATGATATCCTCTTTTTTTAACAGAGGATTTGTTTCTTTCGGATAACCGTTTAAGGAAAAATGATCTGCTCTGGCCGCTTCTCCGACAACGAGGATCACCAATTCTTTTTGCTGTTCGTCATGAGTGGGCTCAGTTGCTTCCGCATCAAGCCCGAGCGGAGAGACTGTTTTTTTATGCAGATTGAAGTTCTGGCTTATGTATTTCCCGAAGGAATAAACATAATACCCGGGATTGCTGTAATACCGTAGCGGCTTATGCTCTCTGAAGAATGAAGTATAGAACCTGCTGAATGTTAAAATTATTGCAAAGATTAACAGGACGGCAACAAAGCTATCCCGTATTTTGCGGAAAATCGATTTTTTCAGAGATTCGGCTGTAATCCTGACCCGGTATACAAACCAGCTCGGCAGCAGGCCGAGGAGCAGAAGATAATACAGTATTTTTATATTCAGCAGATCATAGGTTTCCGACCAGTCTGTTTCAGCTATGTTCTGCATCATGATGTGGTCTATGACGACATCATAGCTGTCCATGAAATATGCTGCAACGGATGATGTTATAAGAAAAAATATCAGGATCGGTTTTGTTCCGCCTGCTGAGGTTATCAGGGTGAACAATAAAAATATAACAAAGGTTATTCCGGCAGTTAATGAGATTAAAAAATAAAAATTCTTTGGAGACAAAGGGTATACTGCTAAGATGTGGCGAAAAAAAGCTATGTTGTATATAGCAACAAAGAACAGAGAGAGAAGGAACAAAAGTTTTGTTGCTGTGATCTGCCTTTTTCCAGAAATAAGGTCGGAAAGATAATTTGCCAACATCCTTTTTTGACTGACTTGACTGACAGGAGAGAATGTTCAGTTTCCCGGAACGCTTTATCGCTTCCGTTTATCCTCATTTTATCCGATATTCTGTTCGGAATTCCGGGAACGAATACTGATTATTCATTTTTTTGCTGCAATTCCCCTGCATGAGTTTTTCTGCAAGAAAAACACGATAAAATATAGAAGCTGTCTGGAAAACATGCTTCTATATTGAAACATTACGATCAATCAATTTACGAAACATATCTTCCCGTGTCAACAGGGGAATTGCAGTAACGTAGCTCACAGTAAATTCAGAAGTTATTTTTTCCCAAAGCAAAATTGATGCTTGACAATGCAGAACCCTGTCTTATGATGGGAGGTATCATCAGGAAACAAGCGACTATGATTTTCAACAGACTTCTTCTCCTTCTTGGCCTCCTATCCGGACTGCACAGCGCGGCTGTGGCAGAAGGAAGAAGTCTGTTCTGAGCAGTTAAAAAGAAGAAAAGAACAGAAACAATCCGGCAGCCACGGTTCAGTGCATGAACTGTGGCTTTTTTTATGTCTATCTTTTGTGAGGAATGGAATGCAGGCAGATAAACTGAAAAAATATCGCCCCTGTCCCACCGTGCCGCTGCCCGACCGCACCTGGCCGGATAAAACTATTACCGCTGCACCGGACTGGTGTTCGGTGGACCTGCGCGACGGCAACCAGGCCCTGCGCCAGCCCATGAATCTGGAGCAGAAGCTGAAGATGTTTGAACTGCTCATCAAGATCGGCTTTAAGGAGATCGAAGTCGGTTTCCCGGCAGCCTCCCAGGTTGAGTATGATTTTCTCCGCCTGCTGGTCGAGGAAAATCGGATACCTGATGACGTCACGGTCCAGGTGCTGACCCAGGCCCGCGAGCACCTGATCCGCCGGAGTTTTGCCGCCCTGCGCGGGGTGAAGAAGAGCATCGTCCATCTGTACAACTCCACCTCCACCCTGCAGCGGGATGTAGTCTTCAAAATGGGGATGCAGGAGATCATCGGGCTGGGTGTGCAGGGGGCAAAGGTCATCCGGGAAGAGGCTGAACAGGCTGACGGTGAGGTCCGCTACGAGTATTCACCGGAAAGTTTTACCGGCACAGAAGACGAGTTTGCCCTGGAAATCTGCGAGGCGGTCATGGAGGTCTGGGAACCGACGCCAGAGCGGCCTGTGATCATCAACCTGCCCGCGACCGTGGAGATGTCTACGCCCAATGTCTATGCCGACCGGATTGAGTGGTTTATCCGCAGGATGAAGAACCGGGACTGCGCCCGGATCAGTCTGCATGCCCATAACGACCGGGGCTGTGCCGTGGCAGCCACGGAGCTGGCCCTGATGGCCGGCGGGGACCGGGTCGAGGGCACCCTGTTCGGTAACGGCGAGCGTACCGGCAACGTGGATATCATCACTCTGGCCCTGAACATGTTCAGCCAGGGGGTTGATCCGAAGCTGGATTTTTCCGATATCAACCGGGTGGCCAGGGTATACAGATACTGCACTGACCTGCCGGTCCATCCCCGGCATCCCTATGTCGGCGAGCTGGTCTACACCGCCTTTTCCGGTTCCCATCAGGATGCCATCAGCAAGGGCATGGATGCAGTGGCCTCCGCTGAATCCGGCATCTGGGCTGTGCCCTATCTGCCCATTGATCCGCAGGATGTGGGCCGTACCTACGAGTCCATCATCTGCATCAACAGCCAGTCCGGCAAGGGCGGGGCTGCGTACATTATGAACCGGCAGTTCGGCTACAAGCTGCCCAAAAAGATGCGTCCGGGATTCGGCCGGGTCATGCAGGAGGAAAGCGAGCGGATCGGCAGAGAGCTGGCCAATGAGGCGGTCTATGCGGTGTTTGCACGGGAATACTTGGAGCAGCAGCAGGGCGGCTTTCTGCTCAAGCAGTTCAATGTGCTGAAACGGCATATTGACGACAATGAGACCGCCTCTGCCGCTGATATTGAAGCGGTGGTGGAAATGAACGGCAGAGGGGAAATCCGTCTGCAGGCTTCAGGCAACGGGCCGCTGGATGCTTTCTGTGCTGCGTTGCAGAAAGACGCAGGCTTGGACTTTGCCCTGACCTCTTATCATGAACACGCCCTGACCGAGGGTTCCTCGTCCAAAGCCGTCACCTATATTGAGGTAACGGACAACCGGTCAGACGGGACCGGTGAAGCTTGGTGGGGCGCAGGTGTGGACACGGATATCATCATCTCGTCCATCAAGGCGCTGCTCAGTGCGGTCAACCGAATGCTGGCAGGACGATGAGCGATGAACAAAACAGGGAGACAAGGGAGACAGTAATGATGGAGCAGCTGAATGAGTACGGAAAAATTCCTGATTATTGCGGCGACTGCTGAAAGGGATTCAAAGACGTAAGGTTACGTCTCAAACAGATGCGCAGCGGCCAGCAGTTTAGTTTTCTTGTTTCCCCGGATACCGCGAAACGGATGGACCGGGTCGTGCAGATCAATGACGGGCGCGTTCTGCAGAAGCAGCGGCAGGGCAACGATGTAGTATTGTATACGGTGGAGCGGACCTGATGACTTTTCTGCAGGAAACAGGCCGCAGGATCAGCCAGTTCATTGCGGTGGTGACGGACTGGCTGCTGATCGTCATGGGGCTGCTGCTGGTGCTGATTGCGGTCATCAGGATCGACGTGATGATTGCCCGCTATGTGGTTGTTGCCGGAGGACTTGCGCTGAGCGGCTTCGGTTTTTGGTTCCGCCACCGGCGGCTGAAGCGGGAGAGAGAATGATGCATGAATGAGAATATGAATCGCTATCAACATGCTGAAATAACTGAACTGACTCTTGACCTGCTTTCTTTTTTCTGTTTTTATGGAACAAATGGCGTTCAGGGCTGCCCCTGAACCGGGAACATAAATCTGCCACAAGGAGAAAAAATGCAGAAAAGAAGAATTCTCGGAACAATCACCGTGTTGGCACTGGCTGCCGCCTTTATTTTGACGCCGGTCACAGACGTCTCTGCGGAATCAGACAAGAAAACTTTTGTGCTGGTGCATGGTGCTTTCGGTGACCAAGCCGTGTGGGACGGACCGGATGCGGATAAAGGCGTTGCCGAGAAACTGAGAGAAAGAGGATATCGGGTCGTGACGCTGACCTTGCCCGGTCTGGGCAGAAATAACGCTCAGGCAAGTGAATCGATTGATCTGGCTGCGCACGTGCAGTATGTTGCTGATGTCCTTGAAATAGACAATATCACAGACGCAGTCATGGTCTGCCACAGCTATGCCGGTATGGTGTGTGCTGCACTGCAGGACGTGGAGACCGGCGGGTTATTAGAACCGAGAGAGGAACCGGCGACATATAAAAAACCGTGGGAGCGGATTGACAAGATGGTCTTTTTCGATGCCGCTGTTCCTCTTGCTGAAGATAAGACTGAGCCAGATGCATTTCCTCCGCAGAGCTTTTTCAGTGCTATAGGAATGCCGTCCCCAGGGGATTTTCCAGATCTGGAGACGTATTATGCCGTACTTCATGAAGCAGCCGGGTTTCCGATTCCATCCGAGAATCTCTGGTGCTTTCCCAATCTGCCAGCTGCGGCCTTTGGCCTGACCGACCCGGAAGAGATAGCCTGGCTTGATGCACGGCAGCATTGCCAGCCGATCCATACCCTTGACCAGCCGCTCACCTTCAACTGGAATGATGAGGTGAAGAAATACTATGTTCACGCTACGGATGACTGGTTTTCATTTGAGGCGTTCTCGCATTTCGGGGATCGGGCTGAGGAGATGGGCTGGAATATGTACACCATTTCCGGCAGTCATTACGTCGCTATTTCCAAGCCGAATGCAGTGGCGAAGCTGCTGACCCTGATCGATTATATCCCATACACAGCGTGGAATGCATGGGGGGCATGGCTGTTTCACTGATTTCCTGCATTAGCGAGCTGACAGACAGAAATACATTCCAGCTGCTGTATTGCGCTGAACAAACCGGTTTCCTGCTGGAAGCCGGTTTTCTTTTTTCATTTCACGATTCACGATCCTTCTTCTCATTGCCGCAGACAGCAAAAAAGCACAACCGTTCTGAATCTCACACTTTTACCTGCCCTCCGTGCTTTTGCTTGACAAAACCGGCCCCCGCCTCTACGATGGCTGACCGCATCATGTTTTGCGGGACAAAGAAAAACAGTATTCTTCTGCAGAAGGTAGAGAACGACAAGACGCTGCGGAGCAAAAAGCGCCATGAAATCAGAGCAGGAAACGCAGCCGTCCGGCGGAGAAAAACTCTGGCAGGACAGAAATTTGCAGATTATCTTTGCTGTTACTCTGATGGGGGTCCTTGGAGTTGCCAGTATCACCCCGGCCTTTCCCTCTATTGTGGCGGAACTGGCTCTATCCCCCAAGGATATCGGCCTGCTGCTCACTGTTTTTACAGTTCCCGGTGTCATCCTGACGCCTGTTCTGGGAATACTGGCCGACCGCTTCGGCAGAAGAAAGGTACTTGCGCCGTGCCTGTTTCTGTTCGCTCTTGCTGGCACCGCCTGTGCCTTTGGCGAGAAGGGGCGGTGATCATTCTCAATCAGTCCCAAGAATAGACCGGCGTTTTAACGCCGGAAAGAAAAGACTCATTTTTATTCCGGCGGGTACAGCATAAGGAGGAGATCATGATCCGGAAACCCTGCGGGGTCTGTACATTGAGCCGTCTCTGCAGGACCGCAATACTGTTGCCGCCTCAGTTTTCTTCGTTTTCCCAATCAGGATATATGCCGTCATTGACAATGTCCTCTGCGGCCTGAAGCAGCTTTTCGCCGAGAAAGCCGGGATGCTCTTTTTCATCCAGCAGCATTCCGGCGGCAACTCGGCCTGCCGGGGCGCGGAGATGGGGATGGCCGAGGGCGATGAGGATATGATCTGTGCAGATACTTTGAGGGAATTTTCTGCGTTGGTATTCTATATCGCGCTTCCACCAGCCAAGAATTTCAAAACAGGGTTGTTTCAGGAAATATGGATCCTCAAAATAATGCGGTAGCACGGATGCAACTGCTCTGCGATTCTTATACTTCCAATTGCGGACGATATTCTCAACCTCCTGCTGCCATGCTGCAACGGCAGGAAAGGGGAAAGCGAGTACCCTGAAGTATTCATGTGTTTTCCTCTTGCGTTTCAGCAATGAGGTGATAATTTCTGCTGTCTTTTTGTCCTTCGGCAGAATGTTGAGACTGCGCAGCACAACATTGAACGGCTCCTTTTTCCAGTTGTCCAGAACCCGTGCAGCGTAATCCGCTGCTTCTTTGCCGAGAACATGCAATGCGGCGCAGCGTAATTGCATCGTCTGGTTCGGCTCCTTAATCAGCTTCCAAGCAAAGGGCTTGGCTTCTTCTTGGTCCAGAAGATTCAGATTCAGCACGGTGCAAATGATTTCCTGCTCCTGCCTTTTTTCCTCCAGCAACAGCTTTCTGGCAAAAGGCTTGGCTTTGTCTCTGTCCAAAAGCTTCAGAGCTGTGCAGATGACATCCGCAACTTGCCCCTCCACCTCCAGCAGTTTTCTGGCAAAAGGTTTGGCTTCTTCACTATCCAGAAGATTCAGATTCAGTACAGTGCAAATGATTTCCTGCTCCTGCCTTTTTTCCTCCAGCAATAGTTTTCTGGCAAAGGGGCTGGCTTCCTCCTTGTTCAGGATATTCAGAGCAGTGCAGATGACAAACGGATGTTGCCCCTCCACGTCCAGCAGCTCTTTGGCAAAAGGCTTGGCTTCTTCACGATCCAAAAGATTCAGATTCAGCACGGTGCAAATGATTTCCTGCTCCTGCCTTTTTTCCTCCAGCAATAGTTTTCTGGCGAAGGGGCTGGCTTCCTCCTTGTTCAGGATATTCAGAGCAGTGCAGATGACAAACGGATGTTGCCCCTCCACGTCCAGCAGCTTTCTGGCAAAAGTTTTGGCTTCATCTCTGTCCAAAAGCTTCAGAGCTGTGCAGATGACATCCGCAACTTGCCCCTCCACCTCCAGCAGCTCTTTGGCAAACAGCTTGGCTTCGTCTCTGTCCAGAAGATTCAGAGCAGTGCAGATGACAAACGGATGTTGCCCCTCCACGTCCAGCAGCTCTTTGGCAAACAGCTTGGCTTCGTCTCTGTCCAGAAGATTCAGAGCTACGCAGATGACATCCGCAACCTGCCCATCCTTATCCAGCAGCTCTTTGGCAAAAGGCTTGGCTTCTTCACGATCCAAAAGATTCAGATTCAGCACGGTGCAGATAATTTGATGCTCCTGCCTTTTTTCCTCCAGCAACAGTTTTCTGGCAAAGGACTTGGCTTCTTCACGATCCAAAAGATTCAGAGCAGTGCAGATGACAAACGGATGTTGCCCCTCCACGTCCAGCAGCTCTTTGGCAAACAGCTTGGCTTCGTCTCTGTCCAGAAGATTCAGAGCTACGCAGATGACATCCGCAACCTGCCCATCCTTATCCAGCAGCTCTTTGGCAAACAGCTTGGCTTCGTCTCTGTCCAGAAAATTCAGAGCAGTGCAGATGACATCCGCAACTTGCCCCTCCACCTCCAGCAGACTCTTGGCAACAGACCGAGTCCGTTTCAGCGCAGCCTTCTTTCCCCATTTCAAAAACGGCACTACAAACCGAACATTCTTCGGCGCAAGGGCAAGATATAGCTCAATCAGCTCCCAGCGTTCCGCTTCATCGGTAAAGATGCCATCTTGCAGCAGTAGCCAGGCATAGGCATGATGGCCGTTGTCCCGCTCAAGTTGGGCAAGAATCATCGCCTTCATCTGCGTCTCTGTCCAGTCTTTCGGGAGATCTTCACTGAGCATCTTTTGGCAGATGCTGTATAGCAGCATGGATGAGGAATACACATCCGCTTTCCGAATAATGAACTCCGCATCAGTCAGCCAGAAGTTTTCCGCATAAGGGGAATCTCTGAAACTGTCCGCCTCAGACAACTTTTTAGCAAAGTCGTCTTTAATGAAGGCAACATATTCTTCCGCATCCTCCCGCTTGTTTGTCGGATTTTGGTAGGCATACAAATAATATTTCAGCGGAATTCCCCAATCTGTGGATGGTGGAAGTGGATAGTCCGGATTGCGGTAGGCTACTAGGTTTCGCAGGGCATTTTTGGTGAAATAAAAATACGGACTATAGCTGGAGCAACATAATTTGAATATGCCCACAAGAGGCATAAGTTTTGCCTTCACGCCTTTCAGATAGCTGATCCTGTATTCAGTTTATACTGCTCCAGCTATAAACTGTACGTGTAGCCATGCCATCGTGCTGACTGCGGCGGCCAGCCCTTTTCTGTGTTCATCCTGCCACAGTCTTTCCAGATCGCTTTCAATGATCTCCGAAAAAATATAGGCTACATCTTGTCCTTTGGCGATCTTTTCCCGCAGGCTCTCCGGTGCCAGCCGCATGAAGACGAAGAGAAGATGAAAAGGTTTGGTCTGCGCTAGATTGGTGGAACGCAGCTCTTGGGCGGCGGCATGCCATTCAGGATCATTTAAAACCTCGGCAGCTTTGTCCAGAAGCAGAGGATTATCCTGACCAAGATTACTTTGTTTGTCCATCTCGAACAGCCCACCGGAAGAAATGAGCTTTTTTGATAAGTCTCTGTTGCTCCAACTGCGACCAGTAAGAACAAATTTGAGCTGCTTGCTGTCGCCGCTCTTGTTGAGCTGGTTGAACCAAGTCCGCAATTCCTTACGGGCATCCTCTTCCAAGGCTGTCCAGTCATCCAGGAGAACAATCTGCGGCCTGCCGGACTCCAGCAGCTTTTCCTCGGCAGCCTTTCTGTCTTTGAGCAGTTCCTCCGTGTCTTCCAGCCACCAGACATCAAACTCCTCCGCCAAGGCCACCCCAAGACGGCGCAGAAGAATGGACTTGCCCATGCCGCCGCTGCCGTAAATAATTCCGATCAGCGGGAAATAGCCGTTAACCGCCTGCCGAACATGCTCCTCCACAGCAGGATAAAGGCTCTGTTCAGATACAAGATCATTGGTAACGCCCCACCATTGCACATTTGGAATGGCTCCGTAAAAATTTGCCGGGATGAACTCCGGGCCGGTTTTATCCTTTTGAGCAGCAAGAAAGGCATGGTTGATGCGCTGAAGACCGTAGATTGGTTTCAGCGACATATCTTCCGGGATCTCTGCCAGAACGATTTCTTTTGTCTGCTTTGAGAGATCGGTGATTTCAGGAACCCGGTCAGATGGTTCTGCGGTGCGGTTATGCTCTTGAACCTTCTCCCTCAGATAACGATGCACCTTTCCCAGCAGGACATGCCTGTTACGGGAAACCTGTTCCAGATCATCGGTCAAGGCGTTATGCAGGTGGTGGCTGAGGAAACCGGCTTTGTGGTCTTTAAGCTCTAACGCTTTTTTAAAAGACTCTGAAGCAGTAAGGACTGTATAGTTATCGGAAAAATTGAAATCAACACGGGAAAAGGATTTTCCGGCATGGCAGCAGTCAAGAACAACCAATTTAGCTGCTGCTCTAACACCTTGAAAGATTGTGCTGATATCGTTGAAGTTCAAGCAGGTCTGAAGCGGATTGGCAGATGGATCATAACCATCAAGCACCAAACAAAGTATACCTTCGTGAATCAGCCCATGTCCGGCAAAATAAAACAGCAGCGTATCTTCCGGGTTACAGTCAAAAGCAACTTTTTCGAATCGTTCACGGATAGCTTTCTTATCCTCTCCAAGCGGAGGAACCCGAGGTTCGGGAAGTACGTAAGCAAGTTCATGCAGTCTATCGGCAATACGCTGCGCATCTTTTTCAGCGTATTTCAGATCAACATAATTTGCCCCAACAACAAAGGCCCGAAACGCCATAGCTTACTTTATCTCCTGATGGGAAGAGCCGATACGCAGCAAAAACTTGTCGCCCGTTTTCGGATCGTTTAGTTGCAACTGAACACCCATTGTTGAATCCTGCGCCCTTGGCTCCAGCAGCAACGGAATTTCTTCAAATTCACGGATTGCTTCGCCATCTTTGCCGAACACCACTTCGCCCTTTGCATCACGCACGACCCGCTCTCGTCGGACAATACTGAACACCGGCTTTTTATTCATTGTCTTGAGGATATTGTCAGCTACAACACCAAGAGCAACAATCACAACGGCAGCACTGGTCACGGTAAGAACCAGTTTCATATCCCGTTCAGTCGCATTGCCGTCCTCCTGCCGGAAGGGATTCACATCTTGGCTTTCCCGCACCTCCACACCCTGCTGCCGCAGCAGCCGCGCCAAACTGGTCTCGTTCTGAATCAGCCATTTTTCCACTTCCTGCGGCAGTTCAACAAAAATTTTCAATTCTTCCATTACGCCCTCCTGCTCGGTTTCAGCCGGTTATCTTTGTTCCAATGTAAACATATCCTGTGCCGCATCACCTGACAATACTGAATCCTGCCCAGCCATTGGTTATTGGAGGATTTTCTGCCGGTCTTATCCAGATTGACCTCCGCTTCACGGATTGTGATTGACCGAGTTGGGGAAAACAGGTTAGTGTTTGGGAAATGAAGAAAATATGGACCCGATCTGTAGAAGGGAGGCGTTGGTCCGCAGGTGTCTTGCACACAAAGTCATTCCCCCAAAAAAAAGGAGTAGAATCATGCTGAAGAAACTGCTGGCTTCTGTCGGAATCGGTGCGGCAAAGGTGGATGCTGTTCTGGAAAATGAACAGCTCATGCCCGGTGAAACCTTCCGGGCCGAGATCATCGTCAAAGGCGGTGATGTAGCGCAGAACATCGGCGGGTTAAATATGGCCCTGATGACCCAGGCGGAGGTGGAGTCCGACGATAAGGAATATCTGAGTAATATTGCCCTGCAGACCTGGAAGGTGACGGATGCGCTTGACCTGCAGCCCGGTGAGGAAAAGATCATTCCGTTTGAGGCGACGATCCACCCAGAAACCCCGATTACCGCAATCTCCTGTCCCAACAACAAAAGTCGTGTCTGGCTTCAGACCGGACTGGAAATCGACATGGCGCTGGATGCTTCGGACAAGGATTATCTGACTGTGCTGCCCACCCCGGCAATGGTCAATTTTCTGGAAGCGATGGAAGGTTGCGGATATACGTTATTTCAGACTGATGTGGAAAAGGGATATCTGGAGGGTGACTCCTTCAGATCGGTTTCCGGCGTATATCAGGAGCTTGAATTCAAACCTAATGAAAATGCGCTGTTCGAGATTCAGGAGATTGAGGTTTCTTTTGTGCCCACCGGAACGGTTACTCATGCCTTATTGGAAGTGGATAAACGATTTTCCGACGATGACACCTGCCTGGCTATAACCTGGGACAATGACACGCCGGTGGAACAGTTAGTCGAAGATATAACAGGCCTGCTTTCCTGAGATGATACCTGAGATGATGAAAACCCGTTCAGATTACAGGAAACTTCCGGTACAACCGACGGCTCTGCAGTATTCCGGTATATGGATTTTTCTGTTTTTTGCTTTTTGTCTTTTAACAGCAGCGACCGTGCAGGCGCAGACGGATCTGGAAACTGGTCAGGAGCTGGCTCGGCAGGGTGATGCGGCCCGGCAGCGGTTTGATAATCCGACTGCGCTGGCATACTATAAAAAAGCGCATACAATCGCTCCGGACCGCTTTGCATATCATGCCAAAATGATTCAGGCCTATAATGATATCGGGGAAGACCTTGCTTCAGAAAAAGCAGAACCCTATTTTGAACAGGCTGTCCGGCACGCTGAAGAGCTGCAGAAAAAATTTCCGGAAAAGGCGGAGAGCTATTATCTGCTCGCTGTGAGTTACGGAAATCTTGCCCTGCTGCGGGGGAGCAAGGAAAAGGTGAAGCTGTCAGGCTATGTCCTGCACAATACGCAAAAGGCGATTGAGCTGAATCCGAACTATGCTGATGCCTATATTGTTCTGGGGGTGTATTACCAGGAGGTGGCAAGTCTCAACGGTTTTCTCAAGGCCTTTGCCCGTCTTTTTTTCGGTGAACTTCCTGACGGAACCTATGAAGACGCAGTGCGCTCGTTTCAAAAGGCTCTCACATTACGGACAACAAGTCCGGTGTATACCTATTTCCACCTGGGCCGCACCTATGAATATATGGACAAGCCTGAGCAGGCAGAAAAAGTCTACCGGCAGGCCCTGCAGCTTCCCGAAACCGATCATCGGGATCATGCCGTCAAGCAACGGATGCGAAGCAGGCTGCAGGATCTTTGAAGGTCAAGGTTAAGGGTCAACAGAACAGAAAAGAGAGTCCCCGGAGCAAAGAACGGCTCCGATCCCAGATGATGCAGCGGAACAGGCCTACAACCCCAGTTCCACCAGCTTCCTGACCGCTTCTTCCTGCTCGCTGCTCAACTGCTTCGGCACATCAGCAGAAATCTGAACATAAATATCTCCGCGCTCGCCAATGGGGCCGGATGGCAGCCCATGCCCTTTGATCCGCAGCTTGGCCTCCCGCTGGACTCCTGCAGGCACTTTGAGTTTGAATTTTCTTCCGTCCAGTGAGCTGATCTCCACTGCAGTGCCCATGCACGCCTGACTGAACGGCACTTTTTTTTCCATGATCAGGTTGTCGCCGTCACGGATGAACTCCGGATGGGGCAGGACATTCACCTTGAGATAGAGGTCACCGGGCGGGCCGCCAGCAGGGGAAGGCGCACCCTTGCCGCTCAGGCGCAGCCGTTTGCCGGACTCAATGCCCTTGGGTACTTTGACGGAAATATTCTGGGTGTTGCCGTCCCGACGCAGGCTGATATTCTTTTCCGCGCCGTGCAGCACATCCTGCAGGGTAACCGCCAGTTCATAAGTCTGATCCTGTCCTTTGGCCGGTTGCGGGCGGCATCCTCCCCCGCCGCATCCGCTTCCCTGTCCGGGACCTTGGCTGAAAAAGTCAAAGGGACTGCCGCCGCCTGATGATCCGCCGAAGCGGAAGGTCGTGCGCCCGCCGCCTGCACCACCGAAACCGAACTGGTTGAGGATATCATTCAGATCAAATCCCCGGAAAATGTCTTCCTGGGAATACCGCTGCTGAAATCCGGCCGAGCCGTAGGTATCGTATTCCTGCCGTTTTTTTTCGTCGGAAAGGACAGCATATGCCTCGCTGATCTGTTTGAATTTGGCTTCCGCCTCTTTATCGTCCGGATTTTTGTCCGGGTGATATTTCACGGCCAGTTGACGGTACGCCTTTTTGATCTCAGCAGCAGATGCTGTTTTTTCGACGCCGAGAATTTTGTAGTATTCCATATCGTTCGTTTTTCTTCAGAATCTGTTACGTCTTGTCACGTCTGTTACGCGCAATACAGCAGTGCTCCGCATTTACGTTCTCCGCAATGCAGGCGGCACTGCTGATGGCCTGATACATTACAATCAAAATTCACGCAGGGTATATCAAAAAAAATAAGAACGATATCGGATTTGTCCATTTATGCCGCCTTTTTTTTTCGGCAGTCCGTCACAGTCCAAAGAAATTCCGTTCTCTTAAAACGGAACGTCGCTGCCGGTTCCGCCCCCGGACTGGTCGCCGGAAAAATCGTCATAGCCGCCAGGAGGACTGCTGGCAGCCGGACCGGGATCATACACGCCGGAGCCTCCGGAGCTGCCTCCTTCACCCCGTGAGGAAAGTATTTTCATCTCACGGGCCACAACTTCCGTGGTATACCGGTCGTTGCCGTTCTGATCCTGCCATTTTCTGGTCTGGAGTTTTCCTTCCACATATACCCTGGCCCCTTTATGGTAATATTCATTACAGATCTCAGCCAGCTGCCGCCAGGCAACAATGCGGTGCCATTCCGTATGCTCCTGTTGCTGTCCGTCTTTGTCCTTCCACCGTTCATTGGTGGCAACGCTTAACGTCGCAACAGGGACTCCGCTCTGAGTGTACTTGAGTTCAGGGTCAGCCCCAAGGTTACCTATTAAAATCACCTTGTTGATCATATCGCACCTGTCTTTTGGTTACTTTTGGTTATTTGGGATGAAGTACGCTGCCGCATAATAATCCTCAATGAGGAAAAAATCAGCATTCATCTGAAAAAATATGGCAGGTATAGCAGGAGGTGCGGAGTTGAAGGCTTTTCAGACTGTTCGGGCCGCAGGGTACCGGCCAACTTTTGCATCTTTTTGCTGTGTGCCCGCTTTACCGCACCCGGCAACAGCTCTTTGGCAGAGTCCGGAAAAGATCTCCCGCAGCACATGCTCATCAAGCTGGTTCATGAGCTGTTCTTCGTATTCATCATCCGCAGTCAGTTCTTCTTGCGTCTCTCCGGTACAGTGTTCAACTTTGCCGTGTTGTATCGGCATGGGGTACGATTCTATTTCATTCTGAAAATCCCGGTTGTTTTCTATCCATTTCCGGCAGTCATCATGGCTGCCGATGCAGGTGAAGATCAACCGGTTCTCCCGTTTCAGACCGATCAGTCGGAACCCGCAGGAGAGATTGTATTTGCGGCAATCCCGCAGACGCAGCTCACCGTTGTACGTGCGTCTGCAGGCTGCCTTCTCATCCAGAGGATCGGTCTGCAGGCGGCGGATGATCTGCTCTGCCCGTTCAGCAATCGTCCGTTCTTTTTTCCCGGCCTTATGCATGGCCTGAAACTGCTTCCTGAAAGCACGGGTCTGATGAATTTCAAGTCGGTTCATTTGATTACCTCTATTTTTTTATCTGTACAGAACGCCCTGTTTCGGCTGAATCAGCAGCGGGATAGCAGCACCAATTACAGAGGAAACCTAATATTTTTATTGGTTGATAGTCAGACATAATCTCTCTCCGTGAGGGTAAAAGGAAACATTGCCCCGCAGCAATATCGGGGAGCAATGTATGAAACACGGCTTATGCGTCAGACGGCCTGCAGTCCGCCTGTGCTATCAGAGAGATGCGGGGATCCCGCAGGGAGAGCGTCAGGCGAGGACCGAGGCCGATGACGGTTTTTCCGAACCCGGACCGAGTCGGAAACAGCAGTTTCATCTATGAAAACAGATAATCACCATACAGTAGTCCTGAGTGAATTGACGAGATGTAATCGGTACAGATGATGACATATTTTTATCGGGATTGCAAGGGAAGAGCTGTTGACCGGTCAAGCAATCTCAAAATTTTCATACCTGACCTCTTCAATATATACAACATTTCATTTCAACCTGTATCTGCTCATATTGAAAGACAATCTTCAGTGTCCGGGCAGCATTTCCCGAATCATCGGTTCCAGCTCCGGCAGTCTTTCCGCAGCGGTTTTCCAGACAATATCTTCATACCTGCACCGCTTCCTTCAAGCAATCCGGGCTGATCAGCTCACCACCTTACAACGACACTACCTGCTTTACGCCACCATAGCCTCCTTCCACGCCCCCGTTGCCGGGGGCGACTGCGTTGAAAGGTTTGATATTCAGAAGGGATACCTTACGAAAATGCTCCTGCGCACGGCTTGCTGCCGCTTTCCGTATCTTCCGTGCATTTATCTCCGGCAATATCCTTGCCAAAGACTGCAGCTCCCTGCTTCATGGCGCAGAAGTCTCCGCACATGGTGCAGGTCTCCTTGTGTTCAGGAATTCTTTCCCGGCGCATCGCATCAGCGATATCAGGAAACAGGAGGTGCTGCTCCAGATCACCCCAGCGCATATCGCGTCTGGCCTTAGCCGCAGCTTTTTCGTTTTCCCGGCGATCAGGGTATTTGGCAATGTCACCGATGCGGACCGCCAGGCGGGCAGCCCGGACACCTTGGCGCACATCCTCCTCATCAGGCAGGGCAAGATGCTCGGCCGGAGTGATGTAACAGACCAAGTCTGCCCCGTATCGGGAAGAATTTGCTGCGCCGATAGCTGCGGTGATATGATCGTATCCGGCGCCGCTGTCCAGCGGGAGCGGACCGAGTACGTAATACGGGGCATTGCCGCTCATTCTTTTTTCCAGCAGAATATTTGCGGCAATTTCGTCCAAGGGAACATGTCCCGGTCCTTCCACCATCATCTGGCAGCCCATTTCCCGCCCCAGCTCGGCCAGTTCACAGTTGATGACCATTTCAGCCATCTGAGCGCGGTCATGGCTGTCGTGGATGGCCCCTGCCCGGATGCCGTTGCCCAGAGAAAGGACAGCATCGTATTTTTTCATCAGACCGCAGACCCGGTCAAACTGCTCATACAGAGGATTCTCTTTACCGTTGCTGTCCATCCAGGCCACCATGAAGGTGCCGCCCTTGGACACCAGTCCGCCGTAACGGTAACCCTGTTTCCGCAGGCGCTCAATTGTGTATTGATTGATGCCGCAGTGGATGGCCATAAAGCTGACACCATCGGCCAGCTGCTGCTCAATCAGGTCAAACAGGTATTCAGGGTCCAGTCTGCCTGGATCAGCGTGCTGCAGGGCTGTTTCCCGGAAGGCCTGATACAGCGGCACAGTACCCACCGGCAGATTGACCGCAGCCAGGACAGCTTGACGGACTGTATTCAGGTTCCCGGCTGCAGAGAGTTCCATCAGGGTGTCAGCCCCTTCCTGTTCGGCGATTTTTGCCTTGCGCACCTCCATATCCGGGTCGCAGATATCGGATGAGGTGCCGATGGAGGCATTCACCTTGGTGCGCAGACCAGTCCCGATCCCCACTGCCTGTTGGTTTGGTCGTTGCGGATGGCTGAGAATAACGATTTCCCCGGCTGCCACCCGGCGCTGCACAAGCTCTAGTGCTTTGTAAAGCCTAAAATTTAGGGTTGAACATATCGCACTCGTTTAATATTCGTATCTTATTTGGAGATATCAATCCTAAAATTTAGCTATGACTGAGCACTAGGTCCAAGCCTTCGTTGCGGGCAACGGTTCTGATCTGTTCGGTCATGACGCCTGCACGGGCTGCTTCAAGTTGCGTTTTCATGCATGAACCTCCTCTGGTTCCTTTTGCCCTGCCGAAACAGAAAGGGCCCGGCAGAGCAATTGCTCTCCGGAACCCTTTGCCATCGCGCTCCGCAATACAGAGATGTTCAGTTCGTCTTCTGGCTTCCCCTCCCTTGCAGCGGCCTTCCCGTTCCTGGTCAAGGAACAGTGGCCTGTACATGCCGAAGGATAGAACAACAGGGGTTACAGCACCGGGAGTGCCACGGAATCGCACCGTGTTCCGTACACTGAAAATCTGGTTATGGTATACTTTTTCTTGTTAATTTATCATATTGTTTTTTATCGTTAATCTGTCTGTGCACCCTGCCTCTTCCCCGGTTTGTTCCGTCTGCCCAAGTTGATTGACAAAGTCAGGTTTATAACCTACTATACAATCATAATGTTCTTTTTGCAGGAGGTATAAACGTAAAGAATCATCCGTTTCAGTACGCAGGGCAGGCTGTAAAGAAAAATAAGGGAGGAATGCCCCCGTTGCCGGGGGGGAATATAGTGGCGGACCAAGGAAAAAAGAATAATCCCTGCTACTTCGCACTCTCAGTGGGATAGTCGGCTCCTTTCCAGGCAAAGATACCGCCCGGATGACGCAGGACATCGGTGTAACCCAATTTTCTCGCCCACATGGCCCCGTTATGGCTGCGGGTACATTTGACAAAACCGCAGTAGACCACAATGGTTTTGTTTTTGTCCGGCCCGATCAGAGCTGCGTAATCATCCTTGGTCTTGCCGTCTGTCTCTTTGGTATCCCAGGTTTCCATGGGCGGAATGGGGAAAAGGAATTGTTTTGCTCCGGGGATATGGTTCTTTTGGTAGCTGTCCGCATAAGGCATGGTATCGATGATCAGGGCATCCTTGCCTGTATCGATAAAGGCCTTCAGTTCTTCCGTGGTGATCAGGCCGTAATCACCCTGCACTGTCTCGCGGGCCAGCTTGACAGCCCCTTTTTCTTTTTCCACCTCCTGCTTAAACTTATTTTTGCCGAACCCGAAGGCCAGAGCCGAGTTTGATCCTGCTGTCAGCAGGGCAGCGACTACGGCCCAGAGGACGATTTTTCTCCCTGTTTTCATAATGTTCTCCTTTGTCTGAAAATTACTCTTTTTCCTCCCGATAAGGTCGGGAAGACGATAGATTGAAAAAAACAGATAAACTGCAGGCCGCGCAGAGCGACCGCAAGTTTATATCTGTACCAACACAGATAGATGCTTGCTCCAGCCTGCAGAGAGAAACAGGCGCTGATCAGCAGACGGACGGCATGATAGATCCGGCGCAGTACCGTATTAGCTGACATACCTATCTCCCTCTACTGCTGGAAATTCTGTCAGCAGAGACGGGCAGCCCGTACCAGCCGAAAATATGATGGAAACGAAACAAGAGTTTCATCCTGCAAAAATCCGAAAATGTTCAGCCAAAGCCTGAATCGGCAGGGCATCCGGCTTCCGGATCGTTGCAGTAATGAAACCCGATGGAGGGGGAGTTCAGAAGGGCGGAAGAGCAGATGCAGCTGCCGTCAGCGCGCCCGACCCGGGCGGCTCTGTCAGACGGAATACTCAGTATCCTGAGAAGATGCGCATCCTGATTTCTGTTTGCTGAAGATAGGTTACAGTGAAAAAACGAAAAAGATTTTGCCTGTCTATACAACAGATTCCGAGAACAGTCAATAAAAAGTCCGGCCATCGGGGCATTGGGATAAGGCGGCATATGCCGGGATTTTCAACGCAGTCGCCCCCCGGCAACGGGGGCATTTCTTCAGTCAAACTGACCCGGCCCCGTCCTTGCGGAAACCGGCTCTTTCTTGTACACTTCCGGTATCTTTTTCTTTCCTCAGAACACCAGAGACGCTGGAGGTTTCATGACCCTTTCGACCGGCTTTCTGCTTTATGCCGCCGTGTACCGCCTGACCGTGCTTGCCATCGGTGCGCTGTCCATCTATCTTGGTTTCCGCCTGTTCAGCACTCCTCTCAGGGCAACCAGTTCTGCGGAAAACACATCTTCTGCCGGTGTTCAGGCCGGAGGATTCAGGCTACGTGTAACCAATTTTTTGCCCGGCACCTATTTTGCCCTGTTCGGCACCGTGCTGATCGGGGTTATGCTTTGGCGCGGTGAACCGCAACTGCTCCAAAAAGAACTCGTTGAGACGAGGACTCAAAACGGCGACGAATCCACATACCGAAAAGAAGAGCTGTACAGAGATCCGGAAATTAATTCTGGTGCTGCACCGGTATCTGATCTTGACCAAAAATGGGAGGAATTGAAGCAACCGGGTATAACACTCTCTGACTCCGCTGCTTCCCTGAGCAGCATTGCCCGCATTTTTCAGCGGCAGAACCGCATCGGCGAGGCCCTGGCTATGGCGCGATTGGCCTATTTGTACGGACCGGAGATTGACAAAGCAGCGCATCGTGCCCTGTTGGCTGAACTGCTGGAAGCAAATGGAGATACGCAAGATGCGGCAGAATTTCGTGCCGAGCTGGATAACCTGCGGAAAGAGACTGAGAGGGCGAGAGAGTAAACATGCTCAGAAATCCGCTGTTCTTCCTGCTGTTTTTTCTGTCTGCCGCTGCTCCGGTGCAGGCTGCATCTCCCTATGGGCGTTTTCATGCCTTGGTGATCGGTAACCAGAACTACAAATATCTCAAGCCGCTAAAGACACCCAGAGCGGATGCAAAGGCGGTGGCCAAAGTGCTGAAAAAATGGTACGGCTTTGAGGTTGATCTGCTGCTGGACGGCAACAGAGAGCAGATCATGCGGGCTATTTCCAAACTGCGTAGCACAATGACCAGTGAACAGGACAACCTGCTCATCTACTATGCCGGACACGGCTATCTTGATCGCCTGAGCGGTGTCGGCTACTGGCAGCCCGTGGATGCGGAACGGGACAACGATGTTGACTGGATTCCAACCTCCAGGGTGACCAGTCTGCTCAGGGTAATTCGGGCGAAACACGTATTGGTCGTGGCGGACTCCTGCTATTCCGGCAATCTGCTGATGCGTAATCCAAAGGTAAGACTCGCTTCTGGTATGAGTCGAGATGAGTGGATCCAGAGGATGCTGGCGCGTCGGTCTCGTAATGCCTTGACTGCTGGGGGCGAAGAACCGGTTCTGGATTCCGGCGGAGGCGGGCATTCGGTTTTTGCTCAAGCGTTCCTTAGGGTGCTGAGGCACAACCAGGAAGTTCTGGACGGTGACAGCCTCTTCGACCGGATCAAAAATCCTGTCATTGCCAATGCCCTGCAGACACCTTTGTACGGAGTTATCAAGATGACCAATCATAATTGGGGTGATTTCTTGCTGGTGCCCCAAAAAATGCAGGGTGGAAATCCTGTCAGTATGCGCACGAAAAAGTCTACAGGAAGCAATTTTACCCCACGGGGAGATACTGCACAAACTTACCCGCAAGAAGAACCGGAACCTGTCCCCCCATCCCCACCGAAACGGGGAGATACCATGACCGACACTATTACCGGTATGGAGTTTGTCTATATTCCCAAGGGCTGTTTTCAAATGGGCTCCCCACCGGATGAAAAAGACCGTAAGGAGGATGAAGGACCGGTGCATGAGGTTTGTGTAGACGGATTCTGGATGGGGAAATATGAAGTCACCCAGAGGGAGTGGAAGAAAATTATGACTCATAATCCGTCGAACTTTAAAGCGAGTGGTAGGTGTCCTGTTGGAAACGTATCTTGGGAAGATGTACAGGAATTCATTTCCGAGCTGAACAGAGAAACTGGCAAAAGATATCGCCTGCCCACTGAAGCGGAATGGGAGTATGCTTGCCGAGCAGGTGGTTCTGGAAAGTATTGCGGTGGAGACAGAATAAATGAATTAGCTTGGTATGATGGAAATAGCGGTAATAAAACCCATCCGGTCGGTCAGAAAAAGAAAAACGCTTTCGGCCTGTATGATATGAGCGGAAATGCTTGGGAATGGTGTGCTGATTGGTACAGTTCCAATTACTATAAGTTCAGCCCACATAATAATCCGACTGGCCCTGCATCGGGCCGTGGCCGGGTTGCCCGTAGCGGGTCATGGTTCAATTTTCGTGATGGTTGCCGTGCCGCCGATCGGTACGGGATCGAACCAAACGATCACTTTCAAGGACTTGGCTTCCGGCTCGTTCTTCCAAGTCGGTAAGACAGATGCACCTCCAGACCGACCAACAAAAAATTTTCAGCGTTTCCGAGCTGACCCGTTCCATCAAGTCCATGCTGGAAAGCCGCTTTGCCTTTATCAGCGTGGCCGGGGAAATCTCCGGTCTCCGGCAGCCGGGTTCCGGTCATCTCTACTTCACCCTCAAGGACGATCAGGCGCAGATAAAAACCGTGCTGTTCAAAATGCAGCGGCGTTATCTGGAGCAGCAGCCCGAGGACGGCGATATGGTGGTCTGTTCCGGCAGGCTATCCCTCTACGAACCCAGGGGTGACTACCAGCTCATCGTGGACAGTCTGCATTTTCACGGTGCAGGAGCACTGCAGCTGGCCTTTGAGCAGCTGAAAAAGAAACTGGCTGCCGAGGGCCTGTTTGATCAGGAGGTGAAAAAAAACATCCCGCCTCTGCCCGATCACCTCGTTCTGATAACCTCGCCCAGCGGGGCGGCAGTGCATGATTTCATCCGCATTGCCCGCAGGCGGTGTCCGCAGGTGCAGCTCAGCGTGTATCCGGCAGCAGTGCAGGGAACCCACGCTGCGGAAGAACTGCGTCAGGCTGTGGCAGAAATCAACCGGCAGTACGTGGCAGGCCGCCTCACAGCGGACGCCATTGTCCTCTGCCGGGGCGGCGGTTCTGTGGAAGATCTGCAGGCTTTTAATGATGAGCAGTTGGTGCGGGAAATCCGCAGATCAGATATTCCGGTGGTCAGTGCGGTGGGCCACGAAATCGACTTTACTCTGAGCGATTTTGCTGCTGATCTGCGGGCGCCCACGCCCAGCGGGGCTGCGGAGCTGCTGCTGCCGGACAGCACCGCCCTGGCTGAACATGTTACAGCAACAGAGCGCCGCCTACGCCGGGCCATGCAGGCAATCCTGGAAGGTTATCAGGCCCGGACGTATCGATACCGGCAGCAGCTCACCGGGGCTGTGCAGCCAGTGGATACCCTGATGCTCCGCCTGGATCATCTTGCCGAAAATATGGAACATGCCACGCGGATTTTTCTTAGCGCCCGGCAGTCCCGGCTGGACCGCCTGGAACATCGCCTCCAACAGAATAATCCGCTGCAGATTCTGGCCCTGCATGAACAGAAGGTCGGGGAAATGCAGCGGCGGCTCAACCGCATCGGCACCGGAATCATCCGCGAAAAGGAGCAGACCCTTGCCCGCTCAGCCGGGGTGCTGGAAGCGGTCAGCCCGCTGTCCACCCTGGCGCGCGGCTATGCGGTTGCCCGGAAAACAGCCGGAAAACAGGCTGTCATCACCAGCGCAGAACAGGTCGAGTCCGGTGAGCAGATTGAGGTACTCCTCCATCAGGGAAGGCTGGAATGTACGGTGATTAGGAATGAGGATTTAATAATTACGGAGAATGGCTGAAGAGAATTGACATTCTTCCGGTAGAGTTTATAGTCATCGGACTCAGTCTATGTGACCGGTGGGGTGGACGGATTCACCACTATGCAGACCTTTGCCTTTGACGCCGCAACCGGTGAGAAGCTCCGGGAAACCCCGGCTCTGACTGCAGCGGCAGTCGCCAAACTTCACGGCAGACCTGACCAAGGGCATCGCCCCTCTGACTGTCACCTTGACCGGCAACATTCCGAAGTATCCTAAAAATTAGACTTGCTCCTTAATAACTGATGTTACCGTACGCAAATAAAAGATCAGTAAGGAACGAGACACCCAAAACGTGGAATCTGCCGATTTTGCGTTTCGGCTACGTAACATCAGTTAATAACGCATAATATGATATCACCCTAAAAACGGTCTGATAATGGGCAGCATAAACCCATACCCTTTTCCTGCAAAGAACTATGTCTATTTTAAAGGAAATCCTCCCTCTGTTATTGATCTTGCTTTCCAGCAACGCCTGCTCTGAGCCTATTCACAAGACGCTTGATAAACCGATTAAAGGCAATGCAGGTTCCAAGCTCCAGGCCGAGAGCTTTGGTGCCTTTAATGAACCCTGGGCCATGACCTTTTTACCTTCAGGAGATCTTCTGATCACGGAAAAACCAGGAACCCTGCTCCTTTTCCAAATGCATGATCGACCCAAGGTGCCGGTTCTGGGCGTACCTACGGTGGCTTATGGTGGTCAGGGCGGTTTGGGAGACATCATTCTCCATCCTGACTACAAGGAAAATCACCTGGTCTATCTTTCCTATGCAGAGGAGGATACCTCTGGGAACAGGGGCGCCGCTGTTGCTCGGGCGCAGTTTCGCCCTACAGCAAACAATCCCGAACTGAAAAATCTGGAAGTCATCTGGCGGCAAGAACCCAAGGTGTCTGGAAAAGGACATTACTCGCATCGTTTGGCCTTTGGTCCAGCTGGAATGCTCTTTATTACCTCCGGAGAACGACAGAAGCAGGAGCCTGCGCAGAGCTGGACACAGAATCTTGGCAAGATAATCAGGGTACATGCGGACGGGTCGGTGCCGTCTGATAATCCTTTTCAGGATAAGGGTGAGCTTGCCAAAACCTTCTGGACTCTCGGACATCGCAATCTGCTGGGGATTGCATTTGATAAGCAGGGGCAGCTCTGGACCCATGAAATGGGCCCCAGGCACGGTGATGAATTTAATCTGATTATTGCTGGCGATAATTACGGCTGGCCTCTTGTCTCATGGGGGAATCAATACTCTGGTTTCTCTATTCCTGATCATGATACCCGTCCTGAATTCCATGCGCCCGAAGCCTACTGGGTACCCACTGTCGCGCCCTCCGGTCTGATCATATATTCTGGGACGCTGTTTCCTGACTGGCAGGGAAATGCCTTTCTCGGTGGCTTACGCTCGCAATCATTGGTGCGGATGAGACTTGAGGGGCAGCAAGCAGAAGAGGTCGAACGCTTTGATATGGGCGAGCGAATCCGGGAGGTTGAGCAAGGACCAAATGGGGCAATTTGGGCTTTGGAGGATGGAAAAGGGGGACGTTTGCTTCGGCTGAGTCCTGGCAGATAGAGTTGCTTACGAGCAATGAAAGCGGACAGCGGGACAGGGACAGCTGATACTGTTCAAGGGAAATAAAAAACAGGAGATCATTTTATGAGAATCACCATTGCATACAACCTTCGGACAGATAATACAGAAGCAACAGCTGAACTTCTTACTGACGCAGATATAAATAGAATATATGAGGCGATCAGCAGTCTTCACCACTCGGTGACAGTGGTAGAGGTGTCCGGGAAGCCCAATGAGGTCATTGAACGCCTGATTGAAAGCGAACCTGATCTTATTTTCAATCTGGCAGAAGGAACAATCGGAAGTTCAAGGGAGGCCTTTTATCCCGGATTATACGAGCAGATGGGGATTCCGTTTACAGGCGGAAATGCTTCTCTGCTGCATCTCAATCTTGATAAACATCTCGCCAAAACCGTTTTATCTAATCATGGAATCAGTGTGCCAAAAGGTATTTTAATTACAGGTAGGGATTTCAATCTGCCCGATGATCTGCAATATCCATTGATGATTAAACCCAATTCAGAGGGATCAAGTAAAGGAATTACCCAGGATTCCGTTGCCGACACCAGAGAACGTGCCTTGACTAGGATAAATCGTCTTTTAGATCATTATCCTGCCGGACTTGTTGTTGAAGAATATATCGGAGGCCGAGAACTCAGTATTCCCTTTCTTGAAAGTTATCCGGGAAAACTGCTCGACGTAGTTGAACATACCTTTGATCTCAATAAGATCGGAGGGAAATATAATATTTATGATTATGATATGAAACAAGGCGGGGACGCTGCTGAATCAGTCAAAGTTGTCTGCCCTGCCAATATCAATGCTGAAGAAGAAAAAGCAGTGACCAAGATGGCTCGGGAAGTTTTTGATATCATGTCCTGTCCTGATGTAGGGCGGGTTGATATTCGATTACATACAAACGGAACGCCTTATTTTATTGAATTAAATCCTTTGCCGAGCCTTCATCCGGATGCCTCGCTTATGACCGCTGCCCGATCGCGCGGACTTGAATTTCGGGATGCGCTGCGTTTAGTGATACGTTCAGCCGCCCGCCGATATGGTATTCCGATCAGATCTGCTAAGCAAACGAAACAGGCTGATATTGCCTTTGAAAATCCACGTCCTGGTGCAAGGGAGCTGGGCATTCAAATCGGCTGGATGACTCCTGGAGTACATAATGCAATTACAGATGTGAAAGGTGTTCGTGTCGGTCATGTTTCACGATTTAAAGATGATGTTCAGCTCCCCGGTCAAACAGAGAAGAGCACTATCCGTACCGGTGTTACGGCAATTATGCCTGCCGGGCGGACCTACGCGAATAGAATTGCGGCAGGCGGTTTTATATTAAACGGCGTCGGTGAAATGGCGGGGTTAACACAGGTGACTGAAACCGGTTGGCTGGAAACGCCGATACTGTTAACCAACTCACATTCTGTGGGCCGGGTTCATGCCGGTGTCGTCAACCATATGTTGAAAAAGTATCCGCGACTCGGTACAGAAACCGACGTGGTTCTGCCGGTTGTCGGAGAGGCTGACGATTCTTTTTTAAATGATGTCCGGGTAGGCATATGTTCGACCCAGGATGCTGTGAAAGCGATTGAATCAGCATCTTCTGGTCCGGTGAAACAAGGATCAATAGGAGCTGGCACAGGCATGACAAGTTTTGATTTTGCCGGAGGCATCGGAACCTCGTCACGTATTATCAATGTGTCGGAAGGCAAGGCATTTACAGTCGGTGTTCTTGTGCTTTCCAATTTCGGGAAAATGCGCAATCTGACCATTGACGGCGGTGTTGTCGGGAGAACGCTTGACAGGGAATTTGATCAATCAGGACGTCGTGCGGCATCAGACGGTTCAATCATTGTTGTTGTTGCTACAGATATTCCACTGATCACCAGTCAGCTTAATCGGGTTGCCAAACGAGCGGCCCTGGGCCTCGGGCGTACGGGTTCCTACGCCGCTGCAACCAGTGGGGAGATTATTCTTGCTTTCAGTACCGGTAACCGCAAGCCCCGGGTGAATACTTCCAAAAGTAACTTTATCACCTTGAAATTGATCTCAGATAATTACATTGATATGGTGTATGAAGCTGTCGTCGAGGCCACTGAAGAGGCGGTGATAAATGCCATATTCTGTTCCAATGGAATGAATGGGCGTGAACAGCGCTGGTGCCCGCCGGTTCCTCATCAACGTATTCTTGAATTGTTGAATAAAGGGGAGTAACTTTATGAAAGTCATAGAAAAGTATAACGACAGTCTGCATAATCCGTATTGGAAGTATCAGCTTGGGCCGGAAACATATGAAGTTAAGGATACCCCTCTTCGTGTTGAAGCTATTAAAAAAGCCCTTCGTTCTAACGACCGCTTTGATTTTATAACGGCACAACAATTTCCCGAACGCTTTATTGCACGGTTGCATCCGTACCACGATTATATTCTGAATACAGCTTCAGGATTAAAAGATGATGATGAAGAATTTTATCCTGACCTTTTTCCTGGGGAGAACGCAAATCTCAGGAGAAAAGTGGATTCGCCGCTTTGGGGCGGTATATGGTGTACAGATGCCGTGACGCCCATAAAAATAAAGACATACGAGGTGGCCCGTGCTTCTGCTGAAACCGCGCTGACAGGTGCAGAATTACTCCGCACTGGGCAGGAAAAAATAGTCTATGCCTTGTGTCGACCTTCAGGACATCATGCCGGGCCCCGTGTCTTTGGCGGGTATTGTTATTTCAATAATGCAGCTGTTGCTGCGGAGTATTTATTGCCGGAAGGGAGAGTTGCTATTGTAGATATCGATTATCATCACGGTAATGGAACGCAAGAATTTTTTGATGAAGTTAAATCGGTTTTTACTGCTTCAATTCATTGCGATCCTACCAATGAATACCCCTATTTTTGGGGATATGATGACGAAAAAGGAAAAGGTCAGGCTGTTGGTAGCAATCATAATGAACCGTTGCCCAAGGAGACAGAAATAGAACAATATAGCGGGGCTGTTGACAGAATAATCAGCAAAATAAAGGAATTTAACCCTTCCTTTTTAATTATTTCCGCTGGGTTTGATACCCATAGAGACGATCCTATTGGCGGATTTACAATTAATACAGAGGACTATATTTCTATAGGTCAGCAGTTTAAGGCCCTGGGTGTCCCGACATTGGTGTGCCAGGAAGGCGGATATAATGTCGATGTTCTTGGGCAATGCGTAAATAATTTTTTATCGGGGTTAATGTGAATGGATTATCCTCGCCGGAGCTGATGTCCTGTAGACAGAATATGTCGCCTCAGCAGATCGGCCTGATACGGAAAGTCACATGGGGCGGGATGGCGGTCAATGTCAGTTTAGCAGGCATAAAATTTCTCGTCGGTTTTTTAGGAGCCAGTCAGGCTGTGATCGCAGATGCCGTCCATAGCCTTTCTGACATGAGCACAGATATTGCCGTAATTTTAGGCGTCCGGTTCTGGTCAGCTCCCCCGGATAAGGACCATCCTTATGGCCATCAACGGATCGAAGCGCTTGTCACTGTAGCTATCGGCTTGGCACTCGTGAGTGTCGCGGTGGGCTTGGGGTATAATTCGGTTCTGACAATCCATGATGACCATATCGGAGAGATCGGATGGGTGGCTGTTATCGGCCCAATTCTGTCAATCCTTGCTAAGGAGGCGCTTTACCAGTGGACAGCTCATGTGGGAAAACTGGTGAAATCGACAGCGGTCATGGCCAATGCGTGGCATCATCGCTCCGATGCCTTGAGTTCCATTCCGGCATTGATTGCCGTGGTGGTGGCGGCGCTGTATCCGGACTGGAGATTTGTTGATCAGATTGGTGCCGTAATTATTGCCGTCTTTATTCTCAAAGTATCGTGGGATATTATTGTACCCGCACTGCAGGAGCTGAGTGATGCCGGAGCATCTCTGAGGGCACAGGAGCAGATCAGGAACCTGACCATGACGGTAAAGGGGGTCAAAGATACCCATGCCATACGGACCAGAATATTTGGTTCACGTCTCTATGTCGATCTGCATATTTTAGTGGACCCGGAGTTGTCCGTCCGCGCAGGACATTCAATTTCTGAGGACGTCAAACAGTGCCTCCTTCAGCAGGGGCCAGATGTACTTGACGTTGTCGTTCATATAGAGCCGTATGATGCCGAGGAGACGGACACATGCTGAAGGATTTTTCCTCCGCGCCCGTCGGCAGCGGCCTGATTGTAGGGCAGAAGAGGAAGACGGGGAAGCACAACTTCGTTCAGATACTGTTCAATCCGCCGACATCTGCGGGAGACAGGCAGACGGCAGCATCCGAACCGGAATCCTCAGCCCCCAGAAAGCAGCCCATTATTAATCCGAAAAAAATCAGACACAAACCTTCCCTTCTCCCCCTGCTCTTCCCCCCAGCTCTCTGATCACCTATTCCGTTGTACCCCGCCGCGATGCTACGCCACCAGATTTTTCGTTGCTGTTTCCCTTGACATTACCGCCTTATGCGCGATAATTATTATTAATAATACGTATTTTCCGGGCGCAGTTCTGCTTATCTCCTGAAACGGAAAACGTATTCAAAAGGTATCTCCGTCGATGTTTTGCTGTACAAAAAGGAGGAAATATGCAAGGAATACTTCTGGCAGCACTTGCTCTGCTGCTCGCCTTTACTGCGCCCTGTCAGGCTGCAGAGGAGAAAACCGAAGAAATACGGATAGGAATTCTCTCCTGGACCGGGCCGTTGGGCTTTACGCACCGCTGGGAGGCCACCGGCGAATATCTTACGGAAAAATTAGGCAGACCCGTGGTCATTCTTCCGTTGGAATTCCCGGATGTCCTGCCGGTCGTGGAGCAGGAAAAGGTGCATTTTTTTACCGCTGACCCCTCTGTCTTCATAACTGCCAAAGAGCAGCACGGCGCAGTGGAAGTGCTGACCATGAAATTGATTAAGACCGATTCTATCGGTGCCGTGCTGTTCACCGCAGCAGACAACCGGCTTGTCAATGACCTGAGCGATCTGGAAAACAAAAAATTCGGCGCAGTGCGGCGCTGGTCCTTTGGCGGCTGGCAGATGGCGGAAAAGGAGTTCCGGGATGCCGGGATTGATCCGTATCCTTTCCTCCACACCCTGCGTTTTTTTGATACGCCCTGGGCTGTGGTCGGCGCTGTCCTGCAGCGGAGGGTTGATGCAGGCACTGTACCGGCCAGTATCCTGGAGCGCATGGCAGCAGCAGGAACCGTAGAAATGGAGGATTTCAAAATTCTGCAACAGAAATTCCATTCGGATTTCCCCTATGTCTGCTCAACGGAACTGTATAGCTGGAGCAGTATAAACTGAATACAGGATCAGCTATCTGAAAGGCGTGAAGGCAAAACTTATGCCTCTTGTGGGCATATTCAAATTATGTTGCTCCAGCTATATCCGGGATTTCCGCTGGCCAGAACAGCATCTGTCGATCAGAAGCTGGCCGATCAGGTCGCGGCTGTGCTCAGATCCCTGCAGCCGGATCACAGAGCCGTGCAGGAGGCCGGTATTGCGGGCTGGATTGATCCGCTCGATTATACGGAAATCAAAATGGTGCAGGAGCAGCTCAGGGGCGGAGGCTATGCAGGCGGGCGGATATGGTGACGGGATATAGTGACGTGATGACAGGATACGGGAAGGAACAAGGCGGTTCTGCAGCGGATTGCAGGGGGATTGGTCAGGACTGTTTCCGCTTCGGATTATCCGGCTGATAATACTTTCAGAAAAAATCAAAACATTGTACACTGGCTGGAAGTCCACAGCAGACATCGCAGCAGCAACCGTAAATCTCTGACTTCTCCGACACAACACTGAATGTCGGACTTCCGTCATGTTGAATCTCTTTTCAGCTGAATCAGCTCCGGGCAGCAGCTTTCCCGACGAACAGCTTCAACCCGTTCTTGACGCATTATGCAACGAGGGAAAAGCACAGGATACCCTCTATCGTCATACGCATCATATGGAGCAGAAAGAATCTTATAAATATATAGTTACCACGGAGATAACAGCGGATACGGAGGAAAATCTGAGCTGTTCGACCTTGGTGGAAAAATTCTATCTGGAACGGGGTGAGTTTCTCGAATTTGTCCCGGATACACCGGAAGACGGACTTGTTCCGGAAAAAGATCTCGTTTTTCCGCCCTGCAGACATCAGACAGAGTCCTGTACCGATCATGCTGAGCAGACTGATCCGGCCTCCTGCCCGGAATGCCTGCGCCCGGCAGCCGAACAGCACCTGCACTGCATCAGCAGAATAGAGAGCCTGGAAAGCCGGTCGGCTGAGCCGAAAAAAAAAACTGCCCGCTCTGTCAGAGAGGTCAAGGATGTCAGGGAGAGGCCGCAAAAAACTTTCCGCTTTCCGCTTCAATCTTTCTGCCTGTTGTTCGCTCTGTGCATTACCTGTGCCGCAGGCGTTCTGCTCTCTCCCTCCCTGCTTTCCGATGGCGACCAACCGGCTGTTCTAAAACTTATCTTCAATGTGCAGGATGTCAGCATCTCCATAGGAGAACAGGAATACCGCAGTCCCGGTAACCGCCTCAGCCTCAATCTGCCTGCCGGGCGCTACCGCGTACGGGCGGAAAAATCAGGGTATCTCCCTGCAGATAAAGAGATCATCCTCGACAGCTTTCAGGTCCTTCCGTTCAGCCTGCAGCCTGCTGACTGCCTGCTCACCGTCCATGCAAACCTTGATCAGAGCACCGTCCTGCTCAACGACAGCCGGGTCGGGACAACTACTGCCGGAACCCCGGTCACCGTCTCTTTACCGGCAGGAAACCATACAGTAAAAGTCACCAACCCGCTGGCAGCCGCTCCTTTTCAACAGGATTTTCATCTGACCGGAAATTACACCCTGAAGGCTGTTCTGCCTCTGCCCGAATTAACCATCCAATTGAATACGGACAATGTGACCGTTATTGCGGATGAAAAAGAATATATTGCTGAAAAACGGCAGCTCACCCTGAATCTGCCTATAGGCACCCACCATATTTCCGCGCAGAAAGAAGGATATGCCCTGCTGGAAAAAGAGGTGTCAATCAACGGAGACAGCGAACTGTTTCTGCAGCTCGTTCAGGCAACATATCCCCTTGCCATTCTCTCCACGGTGAACAGTACGATAGTCTCTGTTGCCTGCAACGATGAAGTATCGAGCTCCGGCATAGCCTCGCCGGATGTCCCGTTCCGCCTAAAAGTGCATACCGGGACCTGCACTGTCTCTGCGGATAAAGAAGGATACAGCAGCGTCAACGCAACCGTGACCATTCCTGATAAAAAGACCGTGACTGTCCGCCCTGAACCGCTGGCCGAAACAAAAACGGAAGAAGAAACTTCCCTGCCGGTCACCTTGGAACCGGAAGAACGCAAAACAAAACCGTCTGCCTCGAAAAAAGGCGAAAAAAAAAACAGCTGAATCCGCCCGTATTGAAAGCATCTTTAAAAGCAAAGGCATCCGGCACCAACTGTCAGGATGAAATCAGCGTGGGAATGCCGGAATTATGCGAATAATTTCCGGTCACCTTATTGCCCGCCCTGTCGGCCGGATTCAGGCAGTCTCAGCAAAGGAGAAGGAAAAGAGCTATGCTGTCATGCACCGGAAATATTTCTGTCTGTCTGTTCATCCTTCTCTCTGTTGTCCAGTCCGGCTGTGCCCTGAGATTTCAGCCGCCCCCGCCCCCACCTCCGGTTCGGACAACAGGTCCGACTGGGCTGTCCGAGGCCGTGCCGCAGTTGGGAAGTACCCTACTGGCACCAATCAGGGATGAACAGGCTCTTGTCCTGCTGGAACCGTTTAAAGAGGCGTCCCTGTACGATGAAATTCAGGCGAGTCTGGAGATAGACGCCCTGCTGCTTGAACTCGGCAGCAGAAAGGATTTTGCCAGACTGCATCTTCTGAGTACAGCCGATGCCACGGACGAGGAGCTTGAACAGGCTGATTACATCCTCAGAGGAGTTATCAGCTATGAACCCTATCCGGCTCCCCCGGAGAAACCGGGGAAAAAATATTACAAACTGACAGCCACCCTGGCTGATCGGCAGACAGGTCAAAACAAGGCACATGGCTCGGTATGGGTGGATTTTCTTTCCTACAGCAGGCAGGATCTCCCTGTACTCACAGCAGATCCTGCTGCGAAAAGAAAGGTCGCTGAAATCATCAGCAATGCACCAAAGATTACGGTGCATGACATCACCGCAGATGCTCTGCTTGCCAGGGCAAAAGCCGCGTACAGAAAGGGAGAATACAGAACTGTCCGCCATCTCCTTGAACAGCTCCTAGGCTCGTCCCGGGGCGGCCAGCTGGATGCGTATCGGATGCTGTATCTGACGTACTGCAAGCTGGCTGATTTCACTGCAGCAGAAACCGCGTTTCTCAACATGATCACCGTCGGTTTTCAGAACAGTACAAAAATGCCGCTGGTCTTTCTGTTTGACTCAAGCCGGAGCGAATTCGCCCCGGACCGACTGCAGGAATACGGAATCTGGATCAGGCAGCTTGTTGCCTACCTGATGCTGAATGAAAAAAAATGCATGCATATCATAGGTCATACGAGCAGACAGGGTTCTTCTGTGTACAATATGCAGCTTTCCCTGGCCCGGGCAGAATACATCAGAAACAGACTGATCCGGGAATCCGAAGCAATACGCGGACGAGTCACTGCAGAAGGCAAAGGAGAAACCGCAACCAGGGACGGCAGTGAACCGGACAGCGATCAGAACATGATTGACCGGCGGGTTGAATTTGAACTGTTCGACTGCAGAGAATAATCAATCTGCAAAAAAAATACGTTCTGCGCAATTCCGGGCTGAAACTCATACGGAAACAATGTATAGTGGGGAAGATTTAACATCCGGGCAGAAACACGCAGGTCATGAAACATATAAAAAACACAAACAAAGCCGCAGGATGAGTGCAGCTCCGGTAATCAGAACAATCAGGCCAAAGACGGCCGGCGCTGCAGCACCGGCCCCGGCCTTTGATCTGAAAGGTGCAGCCTTTACGATCCTGGTGCTCTCCCTGAGGAATCATGACATGGAGACCATCTCGGCGCAGCTTGCTGAAAAAGTCAGGCAGGCACCGGATTTTTTTCATCACGCGCCGTTGGTCATCAATCTGCGGTATCTGCCGGCCCCCGAACAGATTGATCTTGTTATGCTGCTTGATATCGTGCAGGGTCGGGGCTTTATTCCGGTCGGCATCACCGACTGCACAGAGCGACAGCAGGAACAGGCCGGTTTTATGGGACTGGCCGTTCTCACGACCCGAACTGTCCGAAACGGCAGACAGCAGGAGCAGGAAGAGGAAGTGAACGAGGCGAAGGAACTGGAAAAGAAGCCGGAGAACACGAAGTCCGACGAGGGGAAAAGCTGTTCAGAGGGCGGGTCTGTACAGGCACCTCCTTCTGCCCTTATCATTACAGAACCTGTACGATCAGGCCAGCGTGTTACCGCCGAGCATGGAGATCTGATTGTCATGGCCTCGGTGAGTTCCGGAGCAGAAATTTCCGCACCGGGAAATATCCACGTCTACGGGACCTTGCGGGGTCGGGCATTTGCCGGAAACAACGGCAGAACCGATACCTGTATTTTCTGTCAGCAGCTGGAGGCGGAACTTGTCGCGGTCGCCGGAGTTTATATGGTGAATGAACATTTTCCGGACAGTCTGCGCTCCAAAGCTGTCCAGATCCGGCTGGAGGCAGACAGAATACGTATTGCTCCGCTGCATTAACAGTTAATAAAATGGATAAATTAAAATTATTACAGATTATAAACATGATATCTTCGGTCTTCAGGAGGAGATAATTTGACCAAAATCATTGTCATCACCTCCGGTAAAGGAGGGGTCGGTAAAACCACCACAAGTGCGGCCATTGCCACAGGTCTGGCCATGCACGGCTATAAAACTGCAGTCATTGATTTCGATGTCGGTCTGAGAAACTTGGATCTCATTATGGGATGCGAACGTCGGGTGGTCTATGATTTCGTTAATGTAATCAACAAGGAAGCAAGCCTGCAGCAGGCCCTGATCCGGGATAAACGGTCAGAAAACCTCTATATCCTGCCCGCTTCCCAGACACGGGACAAAGAAGCCCTGACTATGGAGGGAGTGGAAACAGTTATCAATGAACTGAAACAGTCCTTTGATTATATTATCTGTGATTCTCCGGCCGGGATTGAACACGGGGCTTTCATCGCCATGTACTTTGCCGACGAGGCAGTGGTGGTCACCAACCCTGAAATTTCCTCTGTGCGCGATTCAGACCGGATTCTCGGTCTGCTGGCCAGCAAGACCAAAAGAATCATAGAAAACAGAACACCGGTGAAAGAGCATCTGCTGGTGACCAGATATTCTGCGGCACGGGTAAAAAATGGGGAAATGCTCTCTGTGGATGATATTCAGGATATTCTTTCCATTCCGCTGCTGGGCGTCATCCCGGAATCACAGTCGGTCCTGACCGCATCAAACCAGGGGGTGCCTATTATTATTAATAAAAACAGCAGAGCGGGACTTGCCTATAACGACTGCATCAGGCGTTTTCTCGGAGAAGAAGTTGAGCTCCGTTTCATTAATACGAAAAGAAACGGCATCCTCGGCAAACTGTTCAGGGGGAGATAAATGGGATTATTCGATTATTTCCATGCCAACCGCAAGTCAGCCGATGTGGCCAAGGAACGGTTGAGTATCCTGATCGCCCGGGATCATTTCCACAGGAACCAGCCTTCGTTTCTGCCTGCATTACAGAATGAACTTCTTGAAGTTATTAAAAAATATGTGGATATTGACCAGGATGATGTCACGGTTTCTCTGGACAGAGAAGAGGACTGCGAAATCCTGGAGCTGAATATTGCTCTGCCCGAAAAGGGACGAAGTATGACCGGAAAAGGAGGAGCAATCTGAGTTCAACGGGCGGAATGTCCCGAAATCAACCAAAAGCGGTTCCATCTTACTTAACGTATTATCAGACCGGAGGATTTTATGAAGACAACCCACATTACTCCCATTGCTATGGCGCTTATTGCCTCTTTTCTGCTTTCATCCTGTATGATGCCCAATAAAGCACAGACCGGGGCTGCAGGCGGAGCTGCAGGCGGGGCTCTGCTCGGTCAGGCGATCGGGAAGAACACCGAATCTACGCTCCTGGGTCTGGCGATCGGCGGCGCATTGGGCTATATCATCGGCAACGAAATGGACAAGTATGACAAGCAAATGCTGAACACTGCCTATGAATCCACCCCGGTGGGCGAGACAACAAGCTGGGTAAACCCGGATCATGGTTATCAGTATCAGGTCACCCCGAAAAAAACGTATCAGGGCCCGAACAATCAGCCCTGTCGTGAAGCTGAAATTATTGCCTTTATTGACGGCAGGCGGGAGAGCACCTACAGCACGGCCTGCCGGGATACAAGCGGTCGCTGGCAGCTGCAGTAACCCTGCACGGAATATTTGGAGTACCGTACCGCCTCCGGTCTGTCCGGTCGGAGGCTCCGTCAGGCAATGTCAGTCTCTGCAATCTATACAACTCTAACTAAGAAAATGTCATGAAATCATGAAAGCCGCTTGGATTGCAGCAATTTCGGCAGCCCTGCTCATCACGTCCTGCGCCCCGGCAAACACCGGAAAAGGCGTGAAGACAGACAGAGTGCACAAAACAAGAAAAATAAAAAAACAGCAGGCTGCTGCTCAGGTTGGCGGACATAATATTGGGGTATCCCTACGCGGCGCAGGGTTCAGCACCCAACTGCGTCTTCTTGTCGGCAACGCCATGGATGCTTATGACCGGAAACAGCTCAATCATGTATATGAACGGAGCGTCTCAGGCCGGACCTCCTCCTGGCTCAATCCGAACCGTGAAAATCTGTATCAGGTCACGCCGTATCCTCCTTATGAGGGAAACAGCGGTCAGACATGCCGAAAGGCAAAAATAACAGCCTTGGTCAACGGGAAAACAGCAATCGTCAATACAGCAGCCTGCCGCAGCACAAACGGACAATGGCAGGTGCAGGAGGAACGATGAGTCTACACGCAGGCAGCTTTTCTCTGGAGACAACTGCGGATATGGAATTTGTCGATATCACCGAACAGGCCCGGCAGGCTGTCGGAAAAAGCTCGGTGACCGACGGTCTCCTCTGTCTGTTCAATCCGCATACCACTGCCGGTCTCACCATCAATGAGGGATGCGATCCGGCTGTACAGCATGACCTGCTCGGTGTGTTCCGCAGCATTATCCCGCACACATATCCCTACCGCCATGCCGAGGGAAATTCCCCCTCACACATGATGGCAACCCTGACCGGCAGCTCAGTGACGGTTATTCTTGCGGAAGGCAAGCTGCAGTTAGGTACTTGGCAGCGTATTTTTTTCTGTGAATATGACGGGCCGAGAACCAGAAAAGTCAACTGGAAGATCCTGGCCGGATGAAGACAGAGAATACAGACAGTAAAGACAACAGCAGCAGCACCGGCTTTGAACAGATCTGTTTCGGCCTGAACCGAACAACCGATGAGCAGTCCCTGCTCCTTTTTCTGCGTCTGTTTACTAGGGAAGAACTGCTGCAGGCTCTTATTCCCCGACTTGATGAGGACGAGATTATGCAGCTTGTCCGGCAGCTGACCGGTATCCTGCATAAGCATCTGGAGGAAAAAGAGTACCACGAATTGTTTCTCGGAGACCATGACCATTCCCATTGAGCCCCTGATTCAATTCGCAGGAACAAACAAAATGATACCATAAATGGAAAAACCGGTTGATATTGAAGCAGAAACAGATTATTGAGTAAAGACTCGATCTATTGCAGTGTCAGGCAGTGCCGGAGGAAGTTTGAAACGCCTGCTTCTTTCTCTATATTTTCCAGAAACGACAACAAGTCGCCATTCCGGTGATTCCTCGACAATTCATCGTATTCAATACTCTACATATTTTATTTTCAGTGAAAGAGGGTAGCTTTATGAAAAACAACACTCTGCAGAAACCACTCATCAATTCCGCAATCATACTTGTCCTGCTGACCCTGCTGCTTCACCTGACCGGAAGCAGCCCGGAAGCAACCATATGGGGTTCTCTCGGTCTGGTCATCATGACCGTCCTGAAAGCTCTGCAGTGGCTCATCGGCATGACATTTGCGGTACTCTTCTGTCTGTTGGTTCTGTTTGCAATTTTTTTCGGTGCGGTCGCTCTGTTCGACCCGGCAGTCTCTTCCAGGATGTACAACGATCTCCTTCAGTTTCTGAAAAGCCAGCTTCTGGCTGCTCTGTCCACCAGCGGACAATGCGGCTGCCCAGTGCAGTCCTGCTGTCCGGAACCTGCGGGACCGACCAGCATCGTCCTGGAACAGGACGACCAGCAGAAAAAAAAAATGAATGATGAAATTGGCCGCATTCGGGAACACCTGCACAGGACGCGTGATGTACTCACCAAGAAAATAGCGCAGCTTACATCCCGGATTGAGGATCTGGAACAGCTGACTGTGGACATGGCAAGCACCAGTCAGCTCGAATCCCTGAGTCATGAGGTGCAGGATGCTGTGCATTCGCTTGACGGTATTCAGGACGCTGTCAATACCATGCAGAGCTGTGTTGAACAGACAGCCAGTCAGGTGCAGGATATCTCATCGGAAAAAATCCTCGGTGACCTTCCCGGACGGATTCAGACGCTGGAACAGCAGCAGAACACCCAACCTGCACAGCCTGAGCCTGTTGATATTTCTCCCCTGCAGAATGATATCGTTGCCATGCAGTCTGAACTGAGTCAGGTCAAAGAGAAGGCGGACAAAGCCCTGCAGGCAGCGTCAGATAACGCAACCGTGCTCTCCGCTCAGGAACAAGGCCCGGCTTCTGCCTCTGCAGCAGAAGATAAAGAGGAGCATCGGATTTTCAGTTATTTTGACAATCCTGAGGATAAGGAAAAAATCGCTGACCTGGTACAATCCACTCTGCATAAAAATATGACCTATAAACAGGTCATCAACTTTCTTGTTCAGGAGCTCGACAGCAGCAACGGGGAAATCATCAGCTCACATCCTGCGCTGACCAAGGATTATATCCGCGAATGCCGCAAGATAAAATGATTAGTGGCTGACCTTTTCAGCGGCTGGCCGCTCCACGTTTTTCACCGCTGCTCCGGACTCATTCAGACAGAGCAGCGGCCCTTTCCCGCCCGACGTGTTGTTTCTGTATAACTTCAAATAAATTCGATCCATACTGACTTTCTACTGATATCGATATGAAGAATTTGGCAGCTATAAACAAGAAATACATTCTCCTTTTAGTCCCCGCGATTCTGCTGCTCGGCTGGCTGGCTTGGTATTTCTCCGATAAACAGGTGATTAAGCGCCAGCTCCTTGAACTCTCTTGGGATGTGAGCAAAGAGGAAGAAGAAAGCACGATGGAGATGGCTCTGAAGATACGGGAGATCAAACTCCAGCTGTCTGACAAGAATATCGTAGTGATCCCGGAGCGTAACTTCAACGAAACTGTAGAAGAGGACCTGATTATCCAGTACCTGATGTATTATCGTAACCGTTACGAGACTATGACGGTCAGTTTTGCAGATATGCTGATTACCCTTCCGGAAAAGGGAAAGGCTGAGGTGACAACAACGGTCTTTCTGGAGCGGAAAGAGCCGCAGCATGAGCCGACACAACTGCAGGCACCAGTTGACCTCTTCCTGAAAAAGAATGAGAAGGACAGCGGGCGGAAATGGCTGCTGTATAAAGCAACGGTTCCTGCTGTATTGGTTGAGGTAGAATAGCCCCCCTAACGGGTCAGAATTTCCGTACTGGCAGCCGGATCGTCCTCCTGATCACCCTGCCCTGCTGCTCTATCTGTCCTATCTGCCGGAGGAGGAGCAGTATGCTGTTCTTCCTTTTTCTTTTTATCGTCCACCTGCTTGGGCAGAAAAGCCGCTCTGACCTTGGGGTGCAGAATGCAGCGACGGGCAAGAGCCGCCCCTTGAGCAAGATAGGGAGCACTCAGAGCATTGCGGAAAAATTGATCAGCAGGTGCAAGAGAAGAAGCCGCAACCATATAGAAAAGAACCGCTGTCAATCCACCTTTGCCGAGTCCGAGCAATAACCCGAGGAAAAAACGGTCAACCCAGTTCAGAAGTTTGACCTGGATAATTTTGCGCAACAGCAGGCGGATGAGATGGAAAATCAACACCGAAGCGAGCAGCAGAATGGTAAAAAAGCCAAGAAAAACAACCTTCGGATTCCCGGTAACCTGTTGGACATGGGGAAGCAGCTTACCGGTATATTGGCCTGCAAACCAATAACTGCCGATAAAGGCAAAGAAGGTGGCAAGCTGACGCATAAAGCCTGCCCAGACGCCATGCCCTGTAAAGAGAAGCAGAACAGCAACAAGAAGATAATCAAACAGACTGATATCGTTGAAGCTCACGGCAGTATCTCCGGGGAATAGGTTAAAATAGGTTAAGAAAGCACTGTACAAACAGTACTTCATTATACAGCAGTCTTTTCATTTGACAAGCATCCTCTTTCTGCGGCGTTATGGACATTTATTTTTTTTTCCCGACCGTTGTAGACTGTTTCGGTCTGACAGTCCGCACCAGACAGGATACGCACGGTCCGCTCGCCCTTGTTGATCTTGCTCAGGTGGAGTACGCGCTGCAGGACAGCAATGGGTACCTGGAACGGGCAACGTTATCCGATGCAGAGCAGATCTATTTTAGAAAATTTCGTTATCTGAAACGGCGGAAAGAATGGTTAGGTGGACGAATTGCGGTCAAGGCGGCCCTGCAGGCCGGAAAAAAGACAGATGATGTGCGTCAGCTGAGCGTCCTGCCCAATAGATATGGGCTTCCGATTGTCGGAGGAGGACACGGCAAAACGATCGATTTTTCCGTGTCCATTTCCCATAGCGGCGGATACGCTGTTGCGCTGGCAGCGGAAGGCCAGACGGCCTGCGGCATTGATCTGCAGAGAATATCCGACAAACTCTCATCTCTGACAAAATACTTTGCCTCGGACAGGGAACTGACCCTGCTTGCCGGTCAGTCGGACTATGACCGGCATACTTGGCTGACCATGCTGTGGGCGGTCAAGGAATGCCTGAAAAAAAGTATCCTTCATGACCAGTCTGTTGTTTTTTCCGAAACAGAGGTGGAAACAATCCTGCCGGTAAACGGATATACCTGTCATTTTACCTGCACAGTGCAGGGCCAGGATGCCCAGGCCGAGGTTTATCTCCTTCCGCCCTATGTCCTGGCGATAAGTCAGGGGTCGAGTCAGGTACCGAATCATGCCTGAACTGCCTGAAGTTGAAGTCACCCGGCAGGGGCTGCTTCCTCACGTGTCGGGGCGTACAATCACGGCTGTTTCCTGCTCCGGCAAACCGTTACGTCAGTCTGTCCCGGAAGAACTTCTGCAGGCCTGTCTCTGCGGGAAAAGTATCAGCACGGTTGACCGGCGCGCAAAATATCTGCTCATCCGCCTGCAGGACAGCGGTACTCTGGTTATCCATCTCGGCATGACCGGCAGACTGGGTGTGTTTCCCGGAGCAGCAGCGCAGGCAAAACATGATCATTTGATTCTGTTCCTGGATAACGGGATGGAAATTCGCCAGAACGATACCCGCCGCTTCGGCAGTATAGCGCTCTGGCCGTCAGAGCAGGCCAAGGAGCTTGAACAGGAATTTGTTTCCCGACAGGGAATAGAACCGTTCAGTCGGGAATTTACCGGCAGTGCTCTGCTGCAGCTTGCCGGAAAGAGCAGACAGCCAGTGAAAAACTTTCTCATGGATGCACACCGGATCAGCGGGATCGGCAATATCTACGCCAATGAAATCCTTTTTGCTGCCGGTCTTCATCCGCAGACGCCAGCAAACACCCTGTCAGAGCAGCAATGGCAGCAGGTTGTAGACACTGCTGTACGCATCCTGACCAAGGCAATCGAGGCAGGCGGTTCCACAATTTCGGATTTCCTCGGAGCCAGCGGCGAGTCCGGCTATTTCCAGCTGCAGCTTGCAGTGTACGGAAAGGAGGGAACGCCCTGTCCCCGGTGCGGCCTTGCTCTTGAAAAAAGCGTCATTGCCGGACGGGCCACCTTCTTCTGTTCCTGCTGCCAGCCGCTATAAATCGGAACGAACCGGAGCAGCAATGAAGCGTAACATTGTCTCCGCGTTATGATGCCTGATTCTAACGGTTTCAACATTTACTCCCCTTCTCCTTCCCGTATAATCAGCTTTTAGTCAGCTTTTCCTGTCTGCCTGCACAGCAGAACTTTTCCGGCCCGGCAGAATAATGTGAATAATGTTCAACAGACTGAAATACTGCTGCAATACACACGACTACACGGCAACTACACGGCGATGAGAATAAATTGCGCATTATACCGGGCCATGCTATGCTTCCTGCGTAAAAGTACTCAGAATATCCGATCAGAAAATGTATCTGCACAAACGGCATATCTTTTTTCCTCAAAACAATGAAGAATGATATCGTGTCCCCGGACTCCCCCAAAATGTCACTGCATCCAGTCACTCTTGCGTTCCGCCACGGGCAGCGCCATCTGGAAAAAAAATTTCTGCGGCAATACGTTGCCAGCTCAGTCTTCATAATTCGTCTTACTGCTTTATTCAGTGTCCTGCTTTACGGCTCTTTCGGTATTCTTGATGCCCTTGTTACCCCGGAGAACAAGATATTCTTCTGGATTATCCGTTACGCAGTATACTGTCCGTTCGCTCTGTTTGTCTTTGCTCTTACGTATACAAAACAATGGCACAGGATTATGCAGCCTGCAGCATCCGCTACAGCCATTCTCGCAGGCGGCGGGATTGTATGCATGGTCCTGGTTGCGTCACCGCCGATTACGTATGCATATTATATGGGCCTGATACTTGTCTTTATGGTGAGCTATACCGGGACAAGATTACGTTTTATCTGGGCGACATTTTCCGGCTGGACAATAGTGATACTTTATGAAATGACAACACTTTTCCTTATCGATGTGCCCATTCCCGTTCTGATAAACAACAATTTTTTTTGTATCAGTGCCAATCTGATCGGCATGTTCTCTTCGTATGCTTTTGAATATTATGCCAGACGTGATTTTTTTATGCAGGAACTCCTGAAGATCGAGCAGGAAAAGGTCAGAAACGCACGTGACAGGCTGGAAGAACGGGTTCAGGAACGGACTGCGGAAGTGGTCAAAGCGCATCTGCAGCTCAAACGGGAAATGGCCGAGCGGATCCGTATGGAAAAGGAGCAGAAATGTATCCAGGAGCAGCTGCAGCGCCGCCAGAGAATGGAATCCATCGGCCTGATGGCCAGCGGAGTTGCCCACGATCTGAACAATATCCTTTCAGGGACGATAGGATATCCTGAGCTGCTCCTGCTGAAACTGCCTGAAAACAGCGACCTGCGTCCCGCCCTTGAGGCAATCCGCGAATCAGGGCAGAAAGCTGCAACAGTTGTGGCCGATCTGCTTACTATTGCCCGCGGTGCTGCCAGTACCAGAGGCGTATACGATCTGAATACCCTTGTTCAGGAATATCTGGATTCTCCGGAATTCCGTCATGTCCAATCGCTGTATCCGGATATCCGCTATGAGCAGCGACTTACTGCTGCAGATGCCAATATGTCCTGTTCTGCCATCCATGTGAGCAAATGCATCATGAATCTGGTGCTCAACGCAGCAGAAGCAGTTGCAGAAAAAGGGACAGTGATTATCTCGACCTGTAATCAGCGCATTGACAATATTAAAGATGTTGACGGAACAGATGCCGACAGTGCGGTCAGCGGAAACAGCCCGCCGTCCGGTGAATATGTTGTCCTCCGTGTTGAAGACAGCGGGCCGGGTATCCCGGCAGATGTACTGGATCGTATTTTTGAGCCGTTCTACAGCACAAAAATCATGGGAAAAAGCGGTAGCGGTCTGGGCCTGTCAGTGGTCTGGAATACTATGGAGGATCATAACGGCAAGGTCACTGTAGCAAGCAGCGACAAAGGAACCTGCTTTCATTTGTATTTCCCCGGCGCAGGCAGAAAAAAACAGACCCGGCAGGCCGATATCCGGGAAAAAAATATTGCAGGGAACAACGAACATATCCTGGTGGTAGATGACGACCGGCAGCTTCTTGATATTGCAGATAAGATGCTGACCCACCTGGGCTACAGAGTGGATACGGTCTCTTCCGGTGAAGCGGCGCTCGACTTTGTCGGCAGCACGCCTGTCGATCTCATCATGCTGGATATGCTGATGGAACCCGGCATGAACGGACGTCAGACCTATGAAGAAATCATTAAACTGTATCCTGAACAGAAGGCCATTGTTGTCAGCGGATTTTCCGAAAGCGGTGAAGCAAAAACTCTCCTCCGGCTCGGAGCATCAGGATTTATCAGCAAGCCTTATTCAATAAAAGCTCTCGGACGTGCTGTCAGCGAGGCATTACAGGCTGAAACAGGCTGAACCGCAGCCGGAAGCTGAGCCGGGATTCTCCATGTTCTTTTTTTGGGGGGATACTACTCTTTCCGCGCCACAGCAAAGAGGTTGATGTTGTTTTCTTCAGACAGAATTTCCACAGAGACGAAATCCATGTCGTCAAATAATGCCGCCATTTCATCGCGGGTCCGGTAAATCAGCTCCCATTTTATAAAATTACTCATAAAAAGCGATTCAGGATACCAGGTAAAATTGCCTAAAATCAGAACACCGCCGGAATTCAGATGATTGCAGCACTGTCTGATCAATGCCCTGGCCAGACTTTTGTCCAGATAATCGCAGAGCCCCACGGAATAGATAATATCCTGCCTGGGAAATTCCTGCTGCGTATGACCAAGCGCCCATTCAATAATATTTTCCTGCATCAGGCGTATTGATGCCCTGTGGGGAAAGGTCTCCGCCTGAGAACTGATGTGCTGGAGGGCATCCGGATCAATATCCACGCACAGGATACTGATGGCTTGGCTATATGTGCAGTCCCGAAGAAAATCAAAGAGCTCCCGGCCGGAACCGCAGGCAAGATTCATGATATTGATGTCCTGACCGGACTCAGCCAGCGGTCCGGTCAGCGCTGCCAGCTGATTGCGCAGCAGAACACGGCGACCGCGGATGGCCCGGGGGCCATGACCGGCAAGACAGAAGGCATCAATAAGTTCACCGAGTCTGCCTTCACCGGCAGGGATATTCTTGTAGATATGCTCCATCATCAGAAAATCACCGGCATATCCTTTGGGTTTGAAATAGGATCGTTCGGCAAGACGGCTGCGCATAAAATACGGATAGATTTCTTTGAAAATATAACCCCAGAGATGCTTCTCATATTCGGTACCTTCCATTAGCTTATGGAGTTCCGGCAGCAGAACAGCGAATTTTTTCAGTACCTGGAAGCAGCGGACTTCTGTGTCTTCGGCAGCAATACCCGCAGCATCGTGCTGCTGAAGCCGGTGGGCCAGATCAAAAAGTTCGGTTTTTATGCCTTCCACAGCTGCCGTGACCTTACGCCACTCTGCAGAAGTGATAAGCTCCTGCGGCAGAAGCATGGCATCACTGTAATGGAGGCCGGAACCTGAAGACAGCGAGGCGGCATACGAGGCCACCGGTTCGCTTTCCTTGATGATCCTCCTGAATCTCGCGCAGATCCTGGTGATAAGATACTCCAGAAAATCACTGTACAGAACAGGGTCATGCTGCTGGATATTCTGCATAACTTGGGACGTGAAGACTGCTATCCGGACCGCATCGGCAGCCCGGATGTCACGCACCCTAGATACCCCGTCAAAATAGCCTATTTCCCCGAAGAATTCTTCCTCGCCTATCAGGGCGACAGTAATTCTGGTTCCTGCCTCATGGATATAATTCACTTCCACTGAACCGCTTATCACATAGTAAAAACGTGCAGAACCAGTCTCCGGGTCAAGAATTGCCTCGCCTGCGTTGAATGTCTTTTTCTCGGCAAATCCGAGAATCATGGGAATCAGCTCATTATCCTGCATTCCGGAACAACTCTCCGGTTCCCGGCCTGCCCTGTCTGTACGTTCTGTCATAACAAAACCCGTCACACAAAAGAAAGTATATCAGTGGATATTCACTTTACCGCCTCACCTTACTGCTTTTACCTGCTGAATTCAGAGAAGATAAAAATATCATACGGCAAAGATACATTTCCTGCCAGGTATTTTCTTCACAGCAGAATGCCTGTCTTTTCTCCTGATTTTATTTCCGGTCTTCCGCACTGCAGGTCAATACAGAGTCAATATAGGGAATGTGTAGCCTTTTCCTGTAAAAATAAGTATAGTATCCTGCTTTGCAGCAGGCGGAAAATTCCCCCGGAGAGAACAGGTTCAGCACCGCCTGTTTCTGCATGAATTCTTTCAGGAGAAAAATAAGCACGTGAGCGAACAGGAAAACATGTCCTACGGGGCGGAACAGATCAAGGTACTGGAGGGGCTGGAGGCCGTGCGCAAGCGGCCGTCCATGTATATCGGCAATACTTCGGAAGAGGGACTGCATCATCTGATCTACGAGGTGGTGGACAACTCCATTGATGAGGCCCTTGCCGGTCATTGTGACCGGATCAGCGTTGTTATCCATGAAGACGGTTCTGTCTCGGTTGAAGATAACGGTCGGGGTATTCCGGTGGACAGACATCCCACCGAAAATATGACCGCCCTGGAACTGGTCATGACCACCCTCCATGCGGGCGGCAAGTTTGATCACTCCACCTACAAGGTCTCCGGCGGTCTGCACGGGGTCGGGGTGTCCGTGGTCAATGCCCTCAGCACAGCTGTGACTGCGGAAATTAAACGGAACGGCAATATCTACCGCCAAGCCTATGCATACGGGGACAGGGCCGGTGAAATGGAGGTGGTCGGGACCAGTGAACATACCGGCACCACGATCACATTCATGCCGGATCCGACGATCTTCACGGAGACCGTGGCCTTTAGATATGAAACCGTGCGCAACCGCCTGCGGGAACTGGCCTTCCTGAACAGGGGAATTCGTATTTTTCTGAAAGATGAGCGCAGCGGTGCTGAGGACAACTTTCATTTCGAGGGCGGTATTGTGGAGTATGTCGAATATCTGAACCGCAGACGTACCCCGATTCATCCGCAGCCCGTGTTCCTTGAAGGGGAACGCGATCAGGTGCAGGTTGAGATATCCCTACAGTACTTTGACGGCTATTCTGAACGGCTGTTTTCCTTTGTCAACAACATCCACACCCGTGAAGGTGGTTCGCATGTTGCCGGTTTCCGGTCAGCCCTGACCAAATGCATCAACAAATATGCCACCGATGATGTTCTTCCAAAAAAGCTCAAAGCCAAGTTAGGCGGAGACGATGTCCGGGAGGGCCTGACCGCCATTGTCTCCGTCCGGGTTCCCAATCCGCAGTTTGAAGGTCAGACCAAGACCAAGCTGGGCAATGCCGAGGTCAAGTCCATTGTTTCCTCCCTCTGTAATGAAAAACTCAGTGATTATCTGGAGGAAAATCCGCAGGTCGCCAAACAGATCCTGAGCAAGGCCGTGGAAGCGGCTCGGGCCAGAGAGGCGGCAAAACGGGCCAGAGAGCTGTCCCGGAAAAAAGGCGGCACCTCGGTGATGATGGCTGGCAAACTGGCAGAATGCCAGTCAAAAAATCCGGAAGAACGGGAACTGTTCATCGTGGAGGGCGATTCAGCAGGAGGCTGTTTTTCCGGCGATACCCGTATTGCCTTGGCTGACGGACGCGCCTTGAGTTTTGAAGAAATCATCGCGGAGCAGCAACAGGGAAAAGAACATTTTTGCTACACCATTCGTGCTGACGGAAAAATCGGTCTTGAGCGGATTCTGCATCCTCGAATGACGAAGCGGCAGCAGGAAGTGGTGCGTGTAACTCTGGACAACGGTGAGCAGATCGTCTGCACTCCGGATCATCGTTTTCTTTTGCGCAACGGGAAATACTGCCCGGCTGCGGAGCTGTCTGAAGATACTTCTCTGATGCCGCTGTATCGTAAACTTTCCGATATAAGAGAGCCGAGGATCACCATTGCAGATTATGAAATGGTCTGGGATCCGCGTTCAGACAGCTGGCTTTTCACCCATATGCTGGCTGACTGGTACAACCGGTGGAAGGGAACGTATGCGGTTGAAGACGGAGCGCATTGTCATCATATAGATTTCAATAAGCATAATAACAATCCGTCCAATATTCGCCGGATGCCTTCAGAGGAACATCTGGCCCTGCATCGTCGGCATGTTGAACGGACATTGCACCGCCCTGATGTGATTGCAAAGACACGCGCTCTTCATCGGACTGAGGCATTCCGTACTAAAATCAGTCAACGTATGTTGCAGCCCGAAATGAGGCAGATGCTTTCAGAGCGGGCTAAGGCGCAGTGGGAGGATGAAGCATATAAAAACTATATGACGGAAAAGTGGCGGGAATTCTATGAAAACAATGATGAATATCGCCGACAGAATGCCGCTTTGCTGAATGATGCACAACAGGAATATTGGGCCGATGCAAAAAATCGGCAGGCACAGGCTGAACGTGTGCGCTCTTATTTTGCCGAACATCCCGAAGCCCGCTCTGCAGCTTCACGGAAGTCAAAAGAGCAGTGGAAGGATGAGGCGCTATTGGCTTGGCGCAGCCAAAAGACACGCGGGCAATGGACTCCGGAATTCCGTACCCGTCGCCGGGTAGCTTTGGCTCAGACGTATTACCGGAAAACACTGGCAATACTCAAGCAGTACGAAGTAGCCCCCGGAACCGTTGACCTAGAAGGATACCGGCAACATCGTATTTCGAAAAAAGACAAATCACTGCTGCGTTTTGACACCTTCTGCAGACGGTATTTTGATAATGACATTGAACGCGCTTTGGAAGCCGTTAAACATCACAATCACCGTGTCGTATCTGTAGAAAAGTTGTCAGAGCTGGTTGATGTCTATGATATTGAAGTACCGCATACGCATAACTTCGCTCTGGCCAGCGGTATTTTTGTTCATAACAGTGCCAAACAGGGCCGGGACCGCTCGGTCCAGGCCATTCTGCCCCTGCGCGGCAAAATTATGAACGTGGAAAAGGCCCGCTTTGACAAGATTCTTGACTCCGAGGAGATCAGGCAGCTCATCGCCTCTCTGGGGACCGGCATCGGTCGGGAGGAGTTTGACGAGGAAAAACTCCGTTATCACAAAATCATTATCATGACCGACGCCGACGTGGACGGTGCTCATATCCGCACTCTGCTCCTTACCTTTTTCTACCGCCAGATGCTTCCTCTGGTGGAAAAGGGATATGTGTACATCGGGCAGCCGCCGCTGTACAGGCTGGGCCGGGGCAAAAAGGAGCAGTATTTTCTTGATGATGATGCCCTGAACAGCTACCTTTATGATCAGGCCGCCCAGAGGCTTTGTCTCCGCAGGGAAAACGGAGAGGAAATTGAAGGACAGGCTATGGTCAGTCTACTGAAGAAGCTGACCTTTTTTGAGCGGATCAACAGCTTTCTGGAGCGGATGAACATCCAGGAAAAACTAACCCTTTTTCTGCTGGAAAACGATGTGCATTCTGCAGATCAGTTTATGGACAGAGCCTTTCTGGAAGGACTGGTGGAGCAGCTCGCCCCCCTTGACCCTGTGCTCAGTGATATCCGCACCTGCCGCTGGCGGCAGAGCTGCTACGAATTCGACATGGCCTTTCGCGGCCAGGCCCATACCCGGACTACGGTCGGACCGAATATCCCGCTGATTCCGGAATATCGCCACCTTCTTGATCTGTATCCAAAAATTCGGGATCACATTGACGGCAGGTTCAAGATCATCAAAACCTCAACCAGCGGACAGGAAAAGGAACTGCAGGCTGAAACCTGGCACGAGCTGATCCGGCTGGTGCGGGAGGAAACCTTCCGGGGCAGCCATCTGCAGCGCTACAAAGGACTGGGCGAAATGAACCCGGAGCAGCTCTGGGAAACAACCATGAATCCGGAAAACCGGACGCTGCTGCAGGTAAAGATTGAGGATGCCGAGACAGCGGATGACCTGTTTGTCACCCTGATGGGCGATAAAGTGGAACCGAGGCGGGAGTTTATTCAGAACCACGCTCTGGAGGTCTCCGAGCTGGACGTGTGAAAAAAAATATCGGGCACCTGTTACGTGTGGAGGAAAACTGATCCTTGCTCATTCCCGCATGTAACTGCCTGCCCGACAAGGCGGAAAAGCGTGATTTATGCTGATCGCTGTTCCGCCATCATGCCTTTAAACTCCTCCCGCAGCTCTTCGGTCAGTTCGACCTGATCAAAAACTTCATTGATCGATGTTTCGATAAGTTCGGCCAGCAGAGGCGTCTGCTTTTTTCCGAACAGGGAGGCCAGGATCCGCAGCTTGATTTTCGCCTCCAGATCGATCCGGGCGGACACGGAAACGATTTCTCTGCCGAGGTAGCAAGGATTTCTGTCCTTATCAGTATATGTTTCAACGACTTCGTGTAGATTTTTCATACTGGTTCCTCCTTTTTTTTATGCAGCTGGGCAGGAATGGCTGGCAGCCGATTTATTTATCTTTTCCAGAAAAAGGCTGCCGAAGAGCAGAACGCCGCGCAACTGTAACTCCTATTTTTCCTTCAGATTGAAGATTGTGTTGTACCGCTGTCCGCCTTGGCTGTATCAGCCATTTTCAGAGCCGATCCCAGATCACATGCGTCCTGATGGTGCACAGAATAAACCACGGAGACAAAAAGATCTTTTTCCTTGTTCGGCAGCAGCCGGATGAGCATATTGTCTTTCATCCAGCCCTTGCCCATTTCGGCATCCTTATTTTTAAGAAGTTTCACTCCGGCCTGAAATGCTTCATCCGGTGTTTCGCCGTAACCTTTCAGGCATACATTTCCGGCAGAGGCTGAAGTTACAGAGAGAATAGAGAGAGCAAATATGGTGGTGAAGATAAATTTCTGCATTGGACGTTCCTCCTTGAGGATATACGGGTAAAAGTCAGTATTGTCGGTTTATCGGTTCATCACAGCTGTTGCGGTCTTCTTCTTTCAGATTTCACATATTGTTTTGTCGCAGTTGGCCTTGGCTGTATCAGCAACTTTCGGGGCAGAAACCTTCAGGCCGCATAGTTCCTGATGCTCATGGTGCACAGAATAGACCACGGAAACAAAAAGACCTTTTTCCTTTTTCGGCAGCAGCTGGAGCTGCATATTGTCTTTCATCCATCCCTGCCCCATTTCGGCATCCTTTTCTTCAAGAAGTTTCACTCCGGCCTGAAATGCTTCATCCGGTGTTTTGCCGTAACCTTTCAGGCATACATCTCCGGCAGAGACAGAAGTTACAGAGAAAACAGAGACGAGAGCAAACACGGTGGTGAAGATGAATTTCTGCATAGGACGTTCCTCCTTTTTTAGGATCGATATGGGGGTCAGTCGGTATTTATTGTTACACGTTATTAATAATCACTCTTAATTATAGTAAACATAATTTTTAAATCGCTGTCAAATCTTTTTTAATTTTTTTATGCATGGAAAAGTTATTCCCAATTTATTTAGATTGTCTATTCAGTGTGTTAGAAAAAGAGTGAAAACATGGAGCAAATATCTGGACGCATCCCGGATACGCTTCAGCCTGTTCTGCTGCGGGACTGCCCGACCGTATTAAGGCCGGATTAGACTTGCAAATTTACGGATATATTTTTACAATACTCCCTTTTTATATATCCCCTGCCTCCGGTTTTCCGGAGGGTCGGGAAGAAAATGATCCTGAAATGATCCTGAATTCTAATCAATCGGAAGAACTATGGCGCTTATCGTGCAGAAATTCGGTGGCACCTCAGTCGGGTCCACTGAAAAAATAAAAAACGTAGCCGAGCGGGTGCTCAGGCAGCAGAAAGAAGGCCATCAGATGGTGGTGGTTCTGTCGGCCATGTCCGGCCAGACAGACAGGCTCCTGGGAATGGCCACAGAAATGCAGAAGATCCCTGATCCCAGAGAGATGGATATGCTGGTCTCGACCGGAGAACAGGTGACCATTTCCCTGTTCGCGATGGCCGTGAAAGCGGCAGGCAGTGACGCGATCTCCCTGTTAGGCGATCAGGTGCATATCCACACGGATGCCATGCACACCAAGGCCCGGATCAGGGAAATCGATACCGAGCTGATTCACCGGCACCTGGATGCGGGAAAAATTGTTGTTGTTGCCGGGTTTCAGGGTGTGTCTGATGACGGCAATATTACCACTCTGGGCCGGGGCGGTTCCGACACCACAGCGGTGGCACTGGCGGCCGCACTCAAGGCGGATGCCTGCGAGATCTTTACCGATGTTGAGGGAGTGTACACCACTGACCCGAACATCTGTTCGCAGGCCCGCAAGATTGACATGATAACCTATGACGAAATGCTGGAGCTCGCCAGCCTCGGGGCCAAAGTCCTGGAAATCCGTTCAGTCGGGCTGGCCAAACGCTATAACGTTCCGCTGCATGTTCGTTCCACATTTTCAGAAAACGAGGGCACTTGGGTCGTCGAGGAGGGCAGAATTATGGAATCCATGCTGGTTTCCGGTATTACCTATAATAAAAATGAAGCGCGTATCACCATCAAAAAAGTCCCGGATCAGCCCGGCATAGCCTCCAAGGTCTTTCTGCCCATCTCGGATGCAGGTATTCTGGTGGATATGATCCTCCAGAATACCAGAGAAGGCGACCTGACCGACATGACCTTCACCGTCCTGCGTACTGACTATGCCCGGACTATGGAAATTCTGCAGAAGACCGCCAAGGAAATCGGGGCAGAATCGGTCACCGGTGATGAGTCCATTGTCAAGGTCTCCATTGTCGGGGTGGGAATGCGCAACCACTCCGGTATCGCCTCCACCATGTTTCAGATCATGGCCAATGAGGGCATCAATATCATGATGATCTCCACCTCGGAGATTAAGGTATCCTGCGTGATTGCGGAGAAGTACACAGAACTTGCTGTCCGCGCCCTGCATACCGCCTTTGCCCTGGATAAGGGTAATCAGCCTGTCGAAAAAAACCAGTAAGCCCGCATCGGCCGACGGCACTGGCAGTTGCTCTGAGTATCCGGTGCTGTTGTTTTAAACCATTGATTTTGATTTGTTTAATTGGAAGAAGTGGTTCAGCCTGGCCTGCAGGGGCGGGCTGAGTTGAAGAAATCAGAAAACCGGACTACTGCCCCATTACCCCGGTCCAAATGCAAAGAGGTGCCGTGAAATCATCCCCCTTCAATATCGTTCTGGTTGAACCGGAGATTCCGCCCAACACCGGCTCCATTGCCCGACTCTGCGGAGCAACAGATTCCGTGCTTCATCTCGTCCATCCTCTGGGCTTCAGCACGGAGGACAAATACCTCAAGCGGGCCGGACTAGACTACTGGCCCCATGTCAATATTCAGCATTGGCCGGATTTTGACGCCTTTCTGAGCGAGCAGGATGAGCGGCGGCTGTCTTTTTTCACCACCAAGACAGACCGCCCGTATTACCGCACGTCCTTCACGCCCGGTGACTTCCTGGTCTTCGGCAGGGAAACCAAGGGGCTGCCCGAAAAAACGCTGGCGCTCTACAGCGACCGCTGTTATACAATCCCTATGTCCAATCCGCATATCCGCAGCCTGAATCTGGCCATGAGCGCCGGAATTGTGCTCTATGAGGCCCTGCGGCAACAGACTAAGAAGCATGTTTTTCAGCCGCCAGCAGGATGAGATGTACAGAAACCGAGAAAAGCGCTGCGATGACCGAATTGTTTTTATTGCCCAGCCCCATGTGCGCCCGATAGTTCGGGGGAAAGCAGGCAAAAAGGTGGCGTTCGGCGCCAAACTCAGCGTGAGCATGGTCGATGGTTTGGCTTTTGTTGATCATATCGGTTGGGATGCCTTCAACGAGGGCAGGGATTTGCAGGAAAAGGTATTCGCTTTGGTGTCAAGCGAATGGGCAGGCCCCCGAAAGAAACGGAAGAAAACAAAGAGCGTCTTCGGGAACTGAAAGCACAACGGATTCGGGACAGCCGGGAACGGATCCCCATTGAAGGGAAATTTGGTCAAGGGAAAAACGGCTATAGACTCAACTACATCCGGGAAAAACTTCAGCAAACCTCTGAAGCATGGATCAACAGTATTTTTCTGGTCATGAACCTGATGGTTCTGCTCAGGAAGTTGCAGGAACAGCTTGAAATTTTATTATGCCTATCCAGTGTCAAGGAGAAGTGTCATTCAAGCGTTATCATTGTATAAAAATTGCTGCGCAAAGCATATTTCCAGAAAAATAGGGGCTAAACTCGCACATTTCGTTAATTATATTACAGATGTCATGCGTTTGCCCTGGCACTAAAATGGGTTCTGCGGCGCTGCCTGTTATTTTTTCTTCAGCAGCACTGCATTGCTGAAAAATATTTTCGGTCTTCCGATGTCAGCAAAACCGGATTTTTCTGCAATTCTGACGGTCTTTTCAAACGCTGAGCGGGCAACATGAAAAAAAGGTTCTGCCATAAGAACCTGTCCTTTCGGTTTCAGGATTGTCCTGATCTCATCAAAAAAGGCATTCTGATCAGGCAGCTCATGGACGATATAAAAAAGCAGGGCAAAATCAGCATGCTCTGATACGCCGATTTTGTCTTTCCGGCATGTATGCAGCCTGATTCTTTCCTCAAGTTCTGTTCCCTGGATTTTAGCGTGCAGTTTCCGCAGCATTCCTTCCTGCAGATCAGCTGCAATAACTTGACCGGATGCTCCGAGCATCTCTGCTGCCGGGATGGAGAAGAATCCCGGACCGCATCCCACGTCCAGAACAGTCATGCCTTGCTGAAGATACGGATGCAGAATTTTTCCGGGATTCTGCAGCAGTTTCCGGAAAGGGTTGTCAAGAAACCCTGCCCATTCAACTGGGCAGACGCGCTGATTTTTTTTGTTCATAACATCATGAATCACGAAATATTTTCCTGCTGCAATTTGACAGCAGTTCGACAGGCTGCTGTTTTTCTTTTTCTGAACTCTTTCAGGCGGTCGGAAAAGAATAATTTTTCAGAGGGAGTGCATCATCGTAGAAAATCAGGCCGTCCTCCTGAGCAAAGGAGATACCGTTAACAGGTTCACTTTCCAACACCACAGGATCTTCAGCAAAGGAAAACAAAATTGCCTGCAGCATTAAAAAACTTTCTATTTTCATGGAAATAAATTTCACAGCCATGCCGGTGCTGCTGATTCTTACCACTGAACCGACAGCCCGTATTCCGGCGTTCCGCACGGACTTTGGGTTGATCAGCGTAATGATGCAGGCATCTCCTGCCCGCTGATCATAGAGCCCTGTAACATATATACCGTTCAGACTGAGATTACTTGCGACATGCCTGTATTTCCGGATCCCGAAATCAAGATGTACATCCAGCTGCACATCTATCCGCGTAAACCGACGTCGGTCTTCGTGTTTCATTCTTTTTATTGTCCTAATTCTACTTTATAGCTGGAGCAACATAATTTGAATATGCCCACAAGAGGCATAAGTTTTGCCTTCACGCCTTTCAGATAGCTGATCCTGTATTCAGTTTATACTGCTCCAGCTTTAGACCTCCTGCAGAACTGCCTGTTCTTCTCAGGCGGTGAGGTTTTTCCCTTTTTCAAAATTTTCCGCTTCAGGCAGCTTTCTTCATTTTCCGTGCCGCAACCTTCATATTCACTATGCCGGATATGATATTTTTCTTTATATTATGGCCTTTAAGCCTGTTCCGGTATGTTTCCGACATGATTTTAAATACCTTCACCTCTCTTATGACATGCTCAACTTTGATACGTTTTTTCGATAAATCAAGATTATATGCCTTCTGTTCGGCGGTCAGTTCACCGTTCCGGGGCTTTTTAAAGGGAATTTCGGCGCGCCGGTCATATGCCGCGATTCCCTGATATCCGCTGTCGGCCTTCTTCGGAATACCGTGAAAACGCTCCCGCCCCTTCTGTTCCTTATATATCCTGAAATCATGAACACTTCCGGGATACGACGCCGAAACCGAAAAAATCCGTCCGTCGGGACCGGCGGTAAACTGCGTTCCGAGCGTGTGTTTTCCCTTCTTTCCGCTGTAATACTTCTTCTGTCCTTTCTTCAGGCGCTGAACCGGCTGCTCCGTCGCATCGATTATCAGGTATTCCGCATCTTCCCGTGTGATTTCACGCTTTTTTTCAATATGAATCACCCGTACCGCGATTTTTTCCATCCGTTTCACTGCGCGCATCACCGTCGTCTCATCGGAATCGAAGAAAAAACTGAGGAACTCATATGTCACGTAACAACGGTAATAGATAAGCGAAGACTTCGCAGGAGCATGGCGAGAAGGTGGTTTTCAGCTCCTTCCAAGTTGTGCTTTCTCCCGCCCTTTTCAAAATTATCTCTCCGCTCTTCCCATAAAGGGCGGATCTTTTCCGTCATTCCGTTGAAAAGATCAATATCGACACCGGTCAGACGGCGGAATGTTTCAGGGCGGCGGGAGAGTTTTTCGAATGTGAGCATGATTTTCAGACCTCCGGGGTTGATAATCGAAAAAGTGACCGAAAAAATATCAGCATCCGCCGTTTCTGTCAAATCACCAAGTTTTGCAGGAGGTCTATTGGTGACCATACCATTAACTATTTAATAATATTAATAATACTAAAAACAGGGGTTTTTAAATACTTAATAAAAATAAGCTGGTTATGTTTATGATCGCCAAAGTAGAACTAATCGTCAGTTAAAACTATGGACTTCAGTCCAAGACTTTTAGTAGATTCTCATTTATGAGGCCTTATAGAAAATCATCGCACAGCGTACATGATCTGAAAGTTCACTTGATTTGGATAACCAAATATCGTTACAACGTGTTAAGCAGGGATATAAGTATTCGAATCAGAGAGATAATACGCCAAACATGTGATTCGAAAGATATTCAGATCATCAAAGGAAATATCAGTCAGGACCATGTCCATATCTATGTGTCGTATCCTCCCAAGATATCCGTGAGTGAAATGGTGCGATTTTTCAAGGGCCGCTCTTCAAAAAAGATTCAGGAAGAATTTCCTCAACTGTCCAGAAGATACTGGGGAAAACATTTTTGGGGTATTGGCTGCGTTGCTTTGAGTTCCGGACACGTTACTGATGAAATGATACGGAATTATATTGAAAATCACAGAAATGACCCAAATCATAATAATGACGATTTTAAAATAGAATAACGACTTTCAGTCGTTACACACTGACTTGAGTCAGCGGTTTTAATCGGCTTTAGCCGAAATAGCGACTTTCAGTCCATAGTTCGTTGAATTATACTTTCATTGATATGGTCACCTGCTGCCGCACAAAATAATGGTTGACAGTCGAAACAGTCTTTCTGCCGTGTGTCGTGGCTGAGTACTTTGTTCTGCAAAAAATACACCAATCGTTATCTGCCGTCCAATACTGGCAACCATAACCGTAATTCGTTGCTTCCGGATGTGTCGCGAAATTGTATAGCGGACGAAAAACGTCACCGGCAGCGAAAAAGTGTCACCTGCTACGGTGTTCCTTTCTGTTCCGGTGTCTGCTGTATCGGGATGCCGGAATTACTCTGCCGGACTGCCTCTGAATATTTGCTTGATCTTTATGCCGGGATAATATAGTTTCTCAGTATTATACGTTGAACATATGCTGAACAGAACTATAGAATTCTCCCGCCTGCCCGTTCTGGTCCCTTTCGTTTGAAATTTCAGAGAGATCGTGCAGAGAACAGACTGACTTTGCTGGCCTCTCGTTATGCCGGGATATGCTGAGAGCGAAACAGACTGCTGGAGACTGCGCAACCACGCATGACCAATAAAATCATACTCTCGCGTCTGTACAGGGTGCTGCAGCCGTACAGGCGGAAAATGTTCATCGCCATGCTGGCAATGATTATCGTTGCCGTCTTCAATGCTGCTCAGGCCTATATGGTCAAGCCGCTACTGGATAAAATTTTCTACGAGAAGCATAAAGAATGGCTGGTTGTTCTGCCCCTGGCCCTGCTGGGACTTTTTCTGATCAAGGGCGTCTTTTATTTTCTCTATTCCTATCTGCTTGAGTGGGTCGGTCAATGCGTGATCAAGGAACTGCGCAACAGGCTCTACAGTCACCTCAATGAGCTGTCTATGGGGTTCTTTCAGAAGAACTCAACCGGTGAACTGATTTCTCGGATCATGAATGACGTCAGCATGCTGCAGGGGGCTGTCTCTCATGCCCTTATCCGGGTGCTGCGTGATTTTTTCACGGTACTCGGTCTGCTCGGAGTTATTTTTTACATGGATTGGCGACTGGCCTGTATTTCGCTGATTTTTATCCCTATGGCAACTGTACCTATTGTTTTTTTCGGCAAGAAATTTCGCCGGATCAGCACATTGTACCAGCAGGGCATGGGTGATGCCAGCAATTTTCTCAATGAAACGATCCGAGGGGCGAGAATTGTTAAAGCCTTTTGTATGGAGGAGCACGAGAAACGGGTTTTCGGTAAAAAAATGCAGTATCTCTTTGATACCCTGATGACTGAGACCAGAGTCCGCAGCCTGTCCCATCCCATGATCGAGTTTCTCGGCGGGATCGGTATGGCCCTGATTATCTGGTTCGGCGGGATGCAGGTGCTGGACGGCAACTCAACTCCGGGTACCTTCATGTCCTTTCTGACGGCCCTGATCATGCTCTACGAACCGGTCAAAGGGATGAGCAAGATCAACTCCACGATCCAGTCCGGCATGGCCGCTGCAACCCGCATTTTTGATCTGCTGGACATTGAGCCGGAAATCCGGGAGAAAACAGAGGGGACTGTTCTTCCCCGTTTTCATGATGCGATTGCGTTCGACAGGGTGAGCTTTGCCTATGCGGAGAACGAGCCTGTGCTCCGCGACATCCGGCTCAGAGTTGCTCAGGGGGAAATTCTTGCCGTGGTCGGGCCGTCCGGCGGCGGCAAAAGTACCCTAGCCGGGTTGCTGCCTCGATTTTACGATGTGACGGACGGCGCAGTGTGTATTGACGGCCATGATATCCGGGACGTGACCCTGCATTCTCTGCGGGGACAGATTGCCCTGGTGACCCAGCAGACGATTCTGTTCAACGATACGGTGCGCAGTAATATCGCGTACGGTAACCCGGAGTGCAGCGAGGAGGAGATCCGGCAGGCGGCAGAAGCTGCCTTTGCCTTGGAGTTCATTGAAGCCCTGCCGGAAGGCTTTGACACGGTGATCGGGGAATCAGGAACCCGGCTGTCCGGGGGCCAGCAGCAGCGGGTTTCCATTGCCCGGGCCATCCTCAGGGATGCTCCGATCCTGATTCTGGATGAAGCAACCTCGGCTCTGGATACGGAGTCCGAGCGCAAGGTGCAGAAGGCCTTGGATAACCTGATGAAAAACCGGACCACTATTGTCATTGCCCATCGTCTGTCCACCATAAAAAATGCTGACCGCATTGTTGTTATGCAGGACGGACGGCTGATGGAAGAGGGAACGCATGACAGCCTGCTGGAGCAGCAGGGCGTGTATGCGGGGCTATACACCATGCAGTATGCCGACAGGTGATCGGAAGGTGATGGACGCAGCCGAAACCCCGGAGAATAGGCTGAGCATACTGAGCCGGCTGCGTGCCCAAGCGGGCCGGCTCAATCAATGGCTGCCCTGCCTGCTGGCCTTTGCCCTTCCGCTGTCCACTTCTGCTGTCTCTGTTGTTGCGCTTCTGATCCTTGTACTTTGGCTGGTTGAAGGCCGGTGGCGGGAAAAATGGACTGTGATTGCTTCCAACCCGGTCGCTCTTGCCGTGCTTAGCTTTCTTGTCCTGCTCTGTCTGGGTCTGCTTTGGAGTAACGATTTTTCCGTCGGGGTGGAGGTTCTGCAGGATTATTGGAAAATTGCCATGCTGCCTGTCCTGCTGACAGCGATCAGCTCCCGCCATCGTAGTCTGTACTTTGCCGCCTTTGTGGCCGGTGTCAGCACGGCTATGCTCCTCACCTTTCTGGTCTGGTTTGATCTGCTCCATTATGCGGATGTCAGCCCGACCCATCTGACCCGCAAGACCTTTCACGTTGTCTATAATCCTTTGCTTGCCTTTGCCGCTTATCTGGTTTTCCATGCTGCAATCTGGGGGAAACCGGTTCAACGGAAGCCCGCAGCCCGGATAATTCGGGTGACGCTGTTCAGTTTTGCCGGGCTGATGAGCCTGAATATGTTTATCACTGAGGGCCGGACTGGTCAGCTGGCTTTTCTGGTGCTCCTCGGCCTACTGCTGGTGCAGATTTTTCCGCAAAAACGTTTATTGGCAATATTGGCCGCCGGTCTGCTGCTGCCCGCAGTCTGTCTATTCGGGTACCGCTATAGTCCGGTCTTTCAGCAGCGGATTGATACGGCCCGACAGGAAGTAAAAGGATTCAGAGACAATCCGGACACCTCGGTGGGAATGCGGCTGCTCTTTGTCCGGAATAGCCTGGAGCTTATCCGCCGTCATCCCTGGATCGGGGTCGGCACCGGTGATTTTCAGACCGCTTATGCTGAGGTGAACCGGGAAAGGAGTCCGGCCAGCATTGCAACGGATAATCCGCATAATCAATATGTACTGGTGGCTGTTATGCTCGGAATCCCCGGATTTCTGGCGCTGCTGTTGATTTTTGCGATCATGTTTTTCCAGGCGTGGCAGATTCGTGATGACCTGCGGCGGCTCCGTTTTGCCTTTCCCCTATTTTTTCTGATCATTATGCTGGCCGAGTCTTACCTTAAGGTCTACGAAACCGGGTTTCTATTTTCTCTGTTTTCTGCTGTCCTGTTTGTCCGGGAACCAAAATCTTTGCTCTCTGGAAACGGGAGGGCCTCCTGACTGATGGCTGAACTCTGTATTATCATAGTCAACTATAATACCGATCCGCTTCTGATCCGCTGCCTGGATTCAATCCGAAGGCAGAAGGGGATTGACCGGCGGGTCATTGTCGTAGATAATGCCTCATCTGACCGAAGTATTGAGCTGGTCCGGTCCGGCTATCCGGAGGTTCAACTGATTGCCAACAAGCAGAACCTCGGTTTTGCTGCGGCAAATAATCAGGCCATTGCAAAAACGTCTGAGGAACTGCTTTTTTTTCTCAATCCGGATACGGAACTGCAGCCGGGCTGTCTTGCTGCAGCGTGTGCATTTATGACCAGTCATCCTGAGATTGGTATGACCGGGTCGGTCATTCTCAACAGAGACGGCAGCGTGCATAATTCTGTGGATCAGGGGTATCCCGGTGAGCATTACAGTCAGGGGCAATTTGACGATCTGCCCGGGGATATTGCCTGGCTACTGGGAGCGGCTCTGGTGGCACGCAGAGAGGCTGTTGCTTCAGTGCAGGGTTTTGATGAACGTTTTTTTCTCTATGCCGAAGATATTGATCTCTGTCTGGAACTCCGGAAGCAGGGATGGCAGCTGGGGCTTATCCCCGATGCCGCAGTGATGCATCTGGAAGGCCAGAGCGAGGTGTCAACTCCATATGCCGAAGTGGCGCAGCGCAAAATTTCCTCTGAGCTGCTTTTCCTGCAGAAGCATTACAGCAAGAGTACGGTCACCCGGATATGTCGGCGGCGTCGGCTGCAGGCATGGTGGCGGCTGCTTTTTCTCTGGCCGGCCGCATTCTCCCGCAACGAGGCACAGCAGAGAAAAATGATCAAGTATCTGACAACAGCCCGGATATATAGTCACGGTACGGATCGGGGTGCGGATGAAAATTGCCATAGTGCATAATCAGCTCTGCAGCGGCGGCGGTATGGAGGCCTATCTGCTGGCTTTGATTCGTGGTTTTGCAGCAACGGGCGATAAGGTGCATATTTACACCTATGAGGTGGACAGGAATCTCGCCGCCGGTTTGCCGTGTACCGTGCATACATCCAAGCTGTTTTTTCTGCCCCGCCGTTGGAAGAAGTATTATTTTCTTCGGCAGTGCAACCGTTCTTTTATGCGGACAGACTATGATCTTTCCCTAGCCCTGACCCGAACTTATGGTCCGCAGATTGCGGTGATCGGCGGGGTGCATCCGGCCTCGGTCAGGGTCCGTTCCGGTCCGAATCATCCTTTACGGTGCCTGCACGACCGGCTGGAGACCGACTTTGAACAGGCCATGTTAATGAAAACCGGTCGGGTAGTGGTACATTCCAAGGAACTGGCCAAGGAAATTACAACCTATTACCCGCAGATCGATCCTGAAAAAATCTCCCTTATCTATCCTCCGGTTGATACGGACTTTTTTATCCGTCCTGAAGGAGAAGAGCTGCTGCGGGCGAGATCAGACTACCATATTTCCGCAGAAAAACTGACTCTGCTCTTTCCCTCGACCGGTCACAGACGGAAAGGGCTGAATGAACTGCTGACCGCTTTTTCCCGTCTTGATCCGCAGCGCTTTGAGCTACTGGTTGCCGGAGAACCTTTACGCGGTTTTCCTGCTGCTCCCGAACATGTCCGGTATCTCGGTTATGTTGCCAATCTCTCCGCGTTATATTCCGCTGTAGACTACACAATCCTCCCGGCCCGGTATGAACCGTTCGGCTTGGTCGTGGCAGAGTCCCTGCATTGCGGCACCCCGGTGGTGGTGACCCGTTCTGCCGGAGTTTCCGAGCTGTTGACCGAGGAAGAGGGGGTAGTTATTGAAAACAATCATCCAGATACGCTTGCAGCAGTCATCAGTCGGCTGCAGCGCAGAAGGGTTGCTCCGGGCTTTATTGAACAGCACCATCTCAGTGTTACCCGCCATATTGCTCTGTTGAAGAAACTGTCGTCGTAACAAGAGGAGCTATTTGTCCGGTGGAACATTCCATAGACTGCAGTGGTAAACGCATTCTGATTATCAAGCCCAGCTCGTTGGGCGATATCGTCCATACCCTGCCGCTGGTTCACGCCCTGAAACGCTGTTTTCCGGACTGCTCCATCGGCTGGATTGTCCAGCAGGCCTTTGTCCCGCTCCTGGAGGAGAATGACAGTATTGATGCGGTATATCCTATACATATACCTTCAACCAGTGAACCGCAGGCTAGCCGCTTGAGCTGGTTGCAGGCTCTGCAGGCCACTGTCGGCGTTCTGAACAACCTGCGTCAGCAGTTCAGGCGGCAGCCGTATGATCTGATTCTGGACCTACATGCCTCGTTCCGCAGCGGACTACTGGGGCAGACAAATCCGGGCGGTATCCGGATCGGCTTCAGAGATGCCAGAGAACTGAACACCTTTTTTCAGAATATTTTGATCACGGTTCCTGTTGCTGTTCAGCATGCCCAGGAAAAGAATCTCCTTTTCTGCAATCTGCTCGGTTGTCCTGTAAGGGAGGAGGATTTCTATCTCAGTACCGGTCGGGAAGCCCGTCGAGAGGCAGATGCCTTTCTGGGTGAACAGGGAATCCGGGAATATAGGAAAATTGTTTATGCCAATGCAGCTGCCCGCTGGCAGAGCAAGTTCTGGCCGGTTGAGCACTGGGCAAGCTTGGCGGATAGCTTGTATAAGATTGGAATAATTATGGTTTTCTGCGGAAGCCCCCAGGATAGCAGGTACGTGGAATCCATCGGGAAGTTAATGCGGACACCTCTGATCAGTGCGACCGGGCGGCTTTCTCTGCTCGGAGCTGCTGCCCTGCTGCAGCGCTCCGCTCTGTATATCGGGCTGGATTCCGGGCCCATGCACATGGCCGCTCTGGCCCGTATTCCGGTGGTTGCTCTGTTCGGACCGACCCATCCAGCCAGAGTCGGTCCGCACGGCACAGTGCACCGGATTGTCCGGGCAGAACATCTTGACTGCCTTGAGTGCAGAAAACGCAGCTGCAGTCATCGCTCCTGTATGCGGGAAATTTCCGTGCAGATGGTGTATGACGCAGCAGAAACATTACTGCAGCAGCGGCCTGTCCGGGAGAGCACTTGATGTCCGTCAGTATAAGCCTGATTATAACAACCTATAACTGGAAAGAAGCTCTGGAACTGTCGCTGAACAGCGGGCTGCGTCAGACACGAAAACCGGTTGAAATTATCGTTGCCGACGACGGTTCAAGGCGGGACACGGCTGAGATGATCGCCGGAATTGCTGCTGAAACATCTGTTCCGGTGATTCATTCCTGGCAGGAAGATAAGGGCTTCAGGCTGTCAGCCAGCAGGAACAAGGCCCTTGCCAAAACAACCGGTGACTATATTGTCCTCATTGACGGGGATATTATTATGGAACAGCATTTTATCGCTGATCATGCACAGTTTGCCCAGGACGGATGTTTTGTCCAGGGAACCAGAGTTTTGCTGAGAGAAAATTTGTCCAGAGAAGTGCTGGCAACCAAAAGAATGCCCAAAACGCTGTGCAAAGAAAGTATTGAGAACAGAAAAAACTGCCTACGCTCGGCTTTTCTGTCCCGTCTGGTCTCTTTTAAGAACAGAGGAATGGGCGGAGTCAGAACCTGTAATTTTGCCTTCTGGCGCCGGGATGCCATTGCAGTGAACGGATTTAACGAGGATTTTACCGGTTGGGGAAGAGAAGATTCTGAATTCACCGCAAGATTGCTGAATTACGGTCTGATGCGCAGAGATGTGAAGTTCAATGCCCTGGCATATCACCTGTATCATCCGAGGAACGACCGCAGTCACTTAGCGGAAAACGATCGGCTGCTTCAGGAAACCATTGAACAAAAGCGGACCTGGTGTACACGGGGAGTCAATGCCTATCTGTAGCGCCTGCGGCAGAGTTTTCAGGCACAGAGAAGCAGAGCAGTTCATTATTTATTTTTTCAGGGGTGGGGAATCCGGTGGTTGCCAGTCGCTTTCCAATTCATGGAGTTTTGCGTACTTATACCAGGTTCCCTCAAAGTTGCCAACAGCAATCACCAGACCGGGCCAGCCGTCGAGGATGCCCTTTTTCAGAATGTACATGTGAAAAAAGGACCACAGGCCCCGACTGAGGGCTGTGCCCATGCCGCCTTTTCGCCCGCGTTGTCGGAGTTTTTTTGCACCGAGAGTAGAGTAGCGGTTGGCCTTGCGGGCTACTTCTTCGAGATTTTTATAGGGGAACTGCCAGATGGGCTGGCGGAGATATCCCACCGGTTTATCCGTGTGGATTGTATACTCCTCATGCACCGGATCATCGGTCTTGAATTTTAGAGCACCTTTTCTGAACAGCTGAGGCTGCCGGTAATCCGGATAGAATCCTGAGTGCCTGATCCAGCGGCCCATGAAGTAATTTCGGCGCGGGATATAATAGGCATCAGCCGGATCAGGCAGGGCAACAGTTGCCAGAATTTCATCTCTGGCTTCGGGCGTGCAACGCTCGTCCGCATCCAAGGAAAAGATCCAGTCATATGAGCAGGCAGCCATAGCCCGGTTTCTCAGGTCACCGAACCCACGGAAATCAAGCTGGATAACCTTGGCCCCCATGCTTTCTGCAATAACGGCGGTATCATCCTCACTGAAGGAATCCGCCAGAATGATCTCATCTGCCCAAAGGACGGAGTTGATGGCAGGCCGAATCTTATCGGCTTCATTCCGGGCTATAATATAGACGGATATTTTACTCATTTACTTATCGCGGTCGCGGTCCTGGTCCCGGTCCCCTTTTGCCTCCGGCAAGCTGAATAACAATATTGTCGGTTTTACGCAGCCGCTTTGCCATAGTCCTGAACAGTTTTCTCGAAATTTCAGGATACTTTTCAATAAGTTCAGTTAGTTTTTCACCGGGATACCGTTTTATTTTGCAGCGTCCGAGGGAAATAACCGAGGCATATCTGGCCTCGTTCATAATGCAGGCCATTTCGCCGAAATACTCTCCCGGCTCGGTTATCTCGGCGATTTTTTTCCCCTGCTTCAGGACACCGACCTTGCCTCTGACCAGCTTGTAGAAATTCTTATCATCCTCATTGCCTTCCTGAATAATAATATCCCCGTCTTCGTATTCTTCTATATCCGGATTGACAAGGTAGGCAGGCATGGTATCCTCATGGGCGACTGTCCGGCGGAGTACCTCGTCTATACTGGTGATTCCCTGAATGGCCTTTTTAATGGCTGCCTGACGCAGGGGAACCATACCGGACTGAACAGCGACCTTACGCAGCTGCTCTTCTGACACTTCAGCCTGAATAGCCTGGGCAACGTCTTCCGTAACCTCCAGCAACTCGAAGAAACCGACCCGGCCCTTGTAGCCCAGTCCGTTGCACGTCGCACAGCCTTTAGGCCCGTAGATCTGAAATCCCTCTGTATCAATCTGCTCTTCGGTAAAACCGATATTGCGCAGCTCCTGCCGTTCAATGGTGACCGGCTGTTTGCACTTGGCGCAGAGCCGTCTGCCGAGCCGCTGGGCCAGGACCATAGTCAGAGAGGAAGCCAGCAGATAAGGAGGAATACCAATGTCCACCATACGGCCGACCGTTGACGGTGAGTCATTGGTATGCAGGGTACTGAAAACCAGATGGCCGGTCATGGCCGCCTTCATGGCGATTTCCGCTGTACTGATATCGCGGATCTCACCGACCATGATGATGTCCGGATCCTGCCGGAGGAAGGCTTTCAGGGCGGCGGGAAAGGTCATACCCACTTCAACGTTGACATTGACCTGATTAATACCCTTGAAGTTGAACTCCACCGGATCCTCGGCAGTGAGGATCTTGATATCCTCGCTGTTCAGCGAGTTGAGAGCAGAATACAGGGTAACGGTTTTACCTGAACCGGTCGGTCCGGTAACCAGGAGCAGCCCCTGCGGACTGGAAAGACATTTTTTCAGGATCTCAAACGTTTCCGGTTCAAAACCCAGTTTGGTCAGATCAACATTCAGCGACCCCTTATCCAGAATACGGAGAACAATGCCTTCACCGTGGAGCAGCGGCAGGGTGGAGACACGGAAATCCACCGCCTTTTTCCGGCCCAGCCGGATTCTGATACGTCCGTCCTGGGGCACCCGGCGTTCGGTGATGTTGAGATCAGCTAGGATCTTCATGCGGGCGACCAGAGCATTTTTAATCGTCAGGGGCAGGTTCATGGACTTGAACAGGGAACCGTCCTTGCGGTAACGTACCTGCATCGAGCTTTCAAAGGGTTCAATATGGATATCGCTGACCCCGTCCTGTACAGCCTTGACCAGAATACCGTTGACCAGCTTGATGATCGGGGCATCATTAGCAGAAAACTGTCCGGAAACACCATCATCATCTTCACCGCTTTCTTCGAACTCGAATTCGTCGGCAACATCGGAAACCAAGGCACCCCAGTCTTCAACCTGTTCGACATGAACATCCTGGTCATCATCCTCGGCGAAAAAGGACTTATACTCTTCATCATCGATTTTATAGTAGGTTCTGTAGGCATCTATGATATCTTTAGCGGTTGATACGCAGACATCAAGGCCCATTTTGACCGTATTCTGCAGTTCCTCCACCTCCAGAGCATCGGTGGGTTCGGCCATAGTGAGCTGCAGCGTATCACCGGCAATTCTGAGCGGGAAGGCAAGGTACTGCTTGGCGGTTTCGTAAGGAAGGAGCTTAAGCGCATCCTGTCCCGGAGGCTCCTCGGCAATGTTGACCAGGGTGTAGTTATGCAGTCTAGTCAGGAAATTAGGTATGGTGTCCCGTTCAATAATACCTTTTTCGAGCAGGATTTTACCCAGCCGTTCCCCGGTCTTCTTGTTGATATCCTTGGCATGATTAAACTCGGCCGCAGTGATGTATCCGGCCTTCTGCAGAAGTTCACCGATTTTAAGCTTGCCAGCCCCGGACTGATCTTTGACGGTTCGTTTAAGGGAGGCTTTCGGAGGAGCTGTTTTTTTGGCCATAATAAAAAAATTCCCGGGTGCTGAAATGACTATTTTTTTTGTTTAGATCATCGGTGATGATGAGCGGAAGTATGTCCGAAGTATTCCTTGTTGTCCGGTGTAACTCCTATCTACTTACGGAATATTTTCTATATTACTATAAAAGAAGACAGGTCAAAAGCAATTTATCCTTTTGTTTCTGTTTTTTTGATACATTTTTGATACAGCCTGCAGGTTCGGTGCCTGATTCGTTTTTCTCCTGTTTCATGCCGAAAACTGGCAGACAGAACAGCTGGTCGATTTTCCATCTCTGTCTTTTTTTCTTTTTTCTTTATTTTTGTCTTTTAACTTTCAGAAAAAAATATATATTGAAAGAATGGGTAATATTTTGGATAAATATATAAAATTTTTTAAACTTTCAGATAGTTTTTTGAACCGTGGCCAAAGTATGCCGACAGGAACACCATCGATTTTTCCGCGGAAAACGGATAGCTGCTTTATAATGTTGTTTGTATAAAAAAGATGCACGTGAGCACGGTCAGAAGGCAATACAGGTTCCTGTTCTGCTGACGGGGCCCTTAAACAATAATTTTTCATACCAGGGGGCAGTTATGTTGAGAAGAAAAATCGTATTGTTGTTGCTTGCCTGTTTACTTCCTGCTGCGGCACCAGCTGTTTTTGCTCACGAATTTGTCGGCGGACTCAGAAACGTCACCGGTTCCGGAACCATTCTTCGTGACGGTCGCCAAATTATAGCGAAAGACGGCATCCGTATCAAGATGGGAGACAGACTTATTACCGGAGGCAATGGAGCGATGGGGGTTATCTTTACCGATAATACCAGAATTTCTCTCGGCCCGGACAGTGAAATTAATATCGATCATTATGTTTTCAATCCCAAGCAGGGGGTGTTTTCATTTCTGACCGAACTTGTGCAGGGAACAGCTTCCTATATTTCCGGCGCCATCGGCAGACTGTCACCGGATTCCGTGAAGTTCAAAACGCCGACAGCTGTGGTCGGTATCAGAGGGACCAGTTTTCTGGTCAAAGCGGCTCCGGTGAAAGAGTAGAGGTAAAACGGAAGGAGCAAGAAAGTGTAACATAACGAGGGGTAACATATATGCATAAACTTTTCCTGTCCGTGACCCTGTCTGCTTTTCTGATTGCTGGCTGCGCGGGACAGAAAAAGAATGCGGCGGATGCGGTTTATTGCCCGGCACAGAGAGATCTGTTTGTTCTTATACCGGATACTGAAGGAAAGGTTGGAGAGATCATTATATCGAATAAAGCAGGGAGCATTCGTCTCTCTGAAGCTTATGAGGCCGTGCAGGTCGGAGAAAACTGCATACCTGCAACAACCGAAATTTTGTCTGCCCAAGATATTCAGGAAAATTTTCAGGCCGCACTGAAGGTAATCCCGGACAGTACTGATCACTACATCCTTTACTTTACCTCAGGGACAGCGGAGCTGACCGAAGCGTCGGAGAAAAAGCTGGCTGCTATGCTGGAAAAGATACACGAACGTCTTCCCTGCAGGGTTTCCGTTGTCGGACATACCGACACCAGGGCCGGCAGTGAATATAATCTCGCACTTTCTTTAAAAAGAGCTGTTGAAGTGAAAAAGAAGCTGCTGGCTGCCGATGTACCCCGTGAAGCACTTGAGGTCTCATCGCATGGTGAGAATGATCCCATGATTCCGACCGATGATAATGTGTCGGAACCGAGAAACAGACGGGTGGAAATCTTTGTCAGATAATGGAAAGAGCTATGGGGACGGCAACGGAGTTGATTCAGCCGACAGTACAGCCGGAACCATGCTGTCATGGCAGAGAGGACTGCTGTATCCGGTCATCTGCCTTCTCCTGCCGGGATGAGCCGGTATGACCGTTCCGTCTGTATCAGGCATCCGGTCTCGAACCGGATCAGTCCGATCCGGGAGGGCAAAACATTCTGTCCCTTGGTTCCCGCTGGTGTTCGGGATGCTCCCGACATCAATCATGACCCTCCTCTGCATGTTTCCCCAGCCGATTCTTTCCGACATCAGTCTGAAAATTTACGACTATTACCTGTGGGCATCCCGCATTTCGGCGACGACAGGCATTCCGCTTATTGTGGATATTGATGAAAAATCGTTGAAAGAATACGGAAAATGGCCCTGGCCGAGATACAGGATTGCCGAACTACTGGAGAAAATTAATTTTGATCAGCCAGCGGCTGTAGGACTGGATATCTTTTTTCCGGATGCGGAAGGAACCTCTCTGAAAAATGTCCGCAAGACCATAGAGAATCAGTTCGGTATCAGTTTCAGGGATTCGGGTATTCCGGATTATCTGTTTGAAAGTGAAGAGTTACTTGCTGACACCCTGGCGCATGGAAAGTTTGTTCCCGGTATGTATCTGACCTTTGACGGGGAGGAATCCGGACAGGAATCGACTGACCGTTGTTTTCCGGTACCGCTCAATATTACGGTCAAGTTTGCTGAAGGTGCTGCTGCGGATCAGCTTCCGTTGATTACGGCGGACGGCGCAGTCTGTAATATTCCGGTGCTGGATGATGCGGTAAAAATGAGCGGTTTTGTCAATACGTCTCCGGATCATGACGGGATATTGCGCAGAGTGCCCCTGCTGATGGCCTATCAGGGCAAAATATATCCTAACCTTTCTCTTGCCACTGTGATCACGGCCCTGCAGCCCGCAACGCAGCTTCTCAGAGTTTCCAGGTTCGGCGTGGAAGGCATCATGCTGGATGATTTGTTTATCCCGCTGGACCGAAAAGGTTTTTTTACTGTCAGGTTCAGAGGTCCGGCCCGGACGTTTGAGTATATTTCCGCTGCCGACATCCTGAACGGTAATGTGCGGTCAGGCAAGTTCAGAAACAGGGTTGTACTGGTGGGAACCTCTGCTGCCGGACTGCAGGATACGCATCACATGCCTTTTGATTCGATTTTTCCCGGAGTGGAATTTCATGCCAATATTGTGGACAATATTCTCGGCAGAGATTTTCTGCTGCATCCTCACTGGAAGGAGGCGCTGGAAACCGGTATTATTTTACTCACAGGTCTGTCTGCGACCGTTTTGTTTTTCCGTTTCGGAACGTGGACAGGCCTGCTTGCTTTCGTCCTGATCGGAGCAGGACTTTTTCGCGGAGGGGAAGCCCTGTTTGCAGCCACCGGTATTTTTCTTTCTCCTCTGTATCCTGTTTTTTCTCTGATCTGCAGTTTTTTCCTGGTTTATCTGATGAAATTTTATAGGTCCGAACATAGGCGCCGGAAGAGGAAACAGGAATTTTTTCTGATGCAGGAGGCAATGCTGGAAATTATCACAGCACTGACAGAGGCACGGGACCAGGAGACCGGAGGGCATATCAGAAGAACCCAGCGTTATCTGCAGATTATGGCGGAAGAGCTGCAGAAAACAGAAAAGTTCCAGGATGCCCTCTCCTCTGAAGAAACGGAAGTTATCTGCAGGGTCGCTCCGCTGCATGACGTGGGCAAGATAGGCATTCCGGACAGCATCCTGCTGAAACCGGGGCGTCTGGACAGAGACGAGTTTGAGGAGATCAAAAAGCATACATATTACGGGAAGCAGATCATCGAGATTGCGCTGAAAAGAGTGGGCAGGAACCGTTTTCTGGAAAAAGCTCTGGAAATCGCGTATACTCATCAGGAAAAATGGGACGGCAGCGGCTATCCTCAGGGACTTTCCGGCGAAGAGATCCCGCTGGCAGGCCGCATCATGGCGATTGCGGACGTGTATGATGCCCTGACCTCAAAACGGCCCTACAAAAAACCGGTCAGGCATGAAAAGGCTGTGGCTATCATGCAGGGGGACAGCGGCACACATTTTGATCCGGAACTCATTGCTGTTTTTATGCGGGTGCATGAGTCCTTCCGGGAGGTTGCCATCAAATACGCCGAATCGGAACAGGAACGGCAGCTGCTGAGTACTCCCCCGCAGCATACGCATACAGAAGAGACAGAGCCTGTACCGGCTGCCCTTGCCCTGCATACATCCGTGGGCAGACTACATCACTGAAACCCGAACAGACGAAATATTTTTTACGTTCAAGGAGAAAACATGGCTGCTGATATTGACGAAATATCAATTAACTACGAAGAAGAAGGGACGCTGGTTGTCAAAGAACTTGAGAAGGAGATACTGACCAGAGGCGCTTGGACGACGATCCTTTTCCGCTATCAGGAATTCGACCGCAACAAACAGGAGTACGGGCCGGAGAAATATACGATCCGCCGTTATCAGAAGCGGAACGGAGAGTACCTTTCCAAATCGAAATTTAATATTTCCAGTGCCGGACAGGCAGGAAAAATTATCAATACGCTCAACAGATGGATCGGTGAATAGTCCTGCTGTCCTGTGTATTTTCCGACCGCAGATATAGACGTGCAGCCTTGGCTGCCTCCCTTGGTGTCCTTCGGAATTTCCTTTTTCACCTCTATGGGGGGAGTATCAGGCGCTTTCCTCCTCCTTCCTTTTCAGGTCAGTTATCTCGGCTTCACCTCCCCGTCAGTCAGCGCGACAAATCATCTGTTTAATACGGTTGCTATTCCCGGAGGCGTCTACCGGTATATCCGGGAAGGCAGAATGGTCTGGCCGCTCACCTGGGCAGTCATTCTCGGTACGTTGCCCGGTGTGCTGGTCGGCACGGTTGTCCGCACCCGCTATCTGCTTGATCCGACTCTTTTCAAGCGGTTTATCGCTGTGGTCATGCTCTATATAGGTTTCCGTCTACTGGAAAGTATCTGCAGAATATACAGAAACAGAAGAGCGCAGAAGCGGCCGGAAGGAGGGGCTTCCGCTGGCCGTCCGGAGAGGACAGAGACGGTCAGTTCTCCCTGGTTTAATGTGCAGTCGCTGGGGTTCACTTTTCAAGGACAGACCTATCAGATAGCCACTCGGTCCGTCATGCTGCTCAGTCTGATTGTCGGGGTCATCGGTGGAGTATACGGCATCGGCGGCGGGGCATTCATGGCACCTTTTTTTGTTTCCGTTTTCGGATTACCGGTCCACACGGTTGCCGGAGCCGCGCTTATGGGTACCCTAATAACGTCCTGTGCCGGAGTTGTCTTTTTTCATTGTGCAGCCTTTTTTCTGCCCCAAGCCGCTGTTGCCCCTGATTGGGGACTCGGCCTGCTTTTCGGCCTGGGCGGATACGCCGGGATGTACTGCGGTGCCAGACTGCAGCGCTTTGTCCCGGCATATCTTATTCAGGCAGTCCTTGCCTGTTCCGTCCTGTTTATCGCTTTTCGGTATTCGGGCTTCTTTTAACGGGAAGTGACGGCCTTCTCCAGCTCCGATACAGAATTGGAATCTTATCGAATTCATGGTATTCTGTTGCTGTTGTTCTTCGTTTTCAAATCCCTGACAGGAGCAGACCATGCCTTCCCGACTGCATCAATCGCACCAGTTGCAGATCAACCATATCGGTTATCAGAACAACGAGCAGAACAATCCGCAGTTTATCGTCATACGCGGCGGCGGCAGCGACCTGAAGACCTCTGCTCCGGTGACACTCACCGGGCCGGATCAGACCCGTGTTCCCGGTCGTCCGAGCAGCAATTTGCAGCAGGATCTGCGCTGGTATCTGGAGCAGTTTCTTGAATTACCCACAGGCGCATATCCTGAGCTGGCCGAGCGGGTCCAGGATACCTTGCAACAATGGGGCAAAAGCTGCTTTGAAGCCCTGTTTCAGAAGCAGGCATATCTCTGGTTGCAGGAGGCCCGGCAAAAGGGCCTAGAAAATCTGCATCTGAAGATTTCTTCTGATGATCCCGGTGTGCTGGCTTGGCCTTGGGAGGCTATACATGACCCGGAGATCGGTACCTTGGCCCATCATTGCCGGATTGAGCGGCAGATCAACAAAGACCTGAATGATCCGCTGCCGTTGCCGGAGAACTTGCCCAAGGATCGCATCAACATCCTGCTGGTCATTGCCCGACCCGGCGGGGACAGCGATGTGGGCTTTCATGCCCTGTCCCGTCCGCTGGTGGAACTGACCCGCGAGCAGCAATTGCCTGTGCATATTGACGTGCTGCGCCCGCCCACCTTTGACCAACTTCGGCAGCAGCTCCACGACAGACCGGAATTTTACCATATTGTTCATTTTGACGGCCACGGCGGCTACGGCGCAACTGAGGACAGCATTTCCTCGGACGCTTTCAAAAGCGGGGCGCAGGGCAGGCTGCTCTTTGAAAATGACGAGGCTGAGGCTGCCCCGGTGGAGGCCCGCCTGCTCTCGGAGCTGCTGGCTGAATACCGCATTCCGATCATGGTGCTCAACGCCTGCCAGTCGGCCCGGATTGACGATCAGGCCGAGGACGCCTTTGCCTCAGTAGCAGCGGCCCTGCTCAAGGCCGGTATCCGTAGCGTGATGGCAATGGGTTATAACCTCTATGTCAGCGGGGCGCAGCACTTTATGCCTGCCTTTTACTCCCGCCTACTGGAAACCGCCAATGTGGCCGAAGCCACCCGTGCCGGTCGCCAGGCCATGCTGGTTCATGATCAGCGGCCCTGTTTGCTCGGTGAACATCCCTTGCAGGACTGGCTGGTGCCGGTGCTCTATCAACAGATGCAGGGGGATGAGACCGTGCTGGCACGACCGGTTGCAGCGACTCCAGGGGCGGACAAATTTACTCTGGAGCAAGACGCTGCACCGGACCCGCTCCCGGAACAGGCCCGGCAATTGGGTGATGACGGCTTTATCGGGCGGCAGCAGGCCGTGCAGCAGTTGGAACGTGCCCGCTTGCGCCAGCCCCAGGCAGCCTTTCTGATTCACGGCATGGCCGGTGTGGGCAAGACTACTTTGGCAAAAGGTTTTCTCCATTGGCTGCGGGATACCGGCGGGCTGGATCAGCAGATTGCGCAGCAGGTCTTTTGGTTCAGCTTTGATGAAATCCGCAGTGCAGAGTTTGTGATCAATCAGCTAATTGACGGTATTTTTGGTACCGATGCCCTTGCTGCGCCGCTGGAACAGAAGCTGGCCGGGTTGATCAAGGTCTTGAAGGCGCACCCCTTTCTGCTGATCTGGGATAACTTCGAGTCCGCCTCCGGGCTTGCAGGCACGGAAGTTCGGCCCATGCTGTCCGAGGATGACCGGGGCCTGCTCAAAGAACTGCTGGCCGGATTGCGTGGCGGCAAAACCAAGGTGCTCATCACCAGCCGCTCTGCGGAAAAATGGCTAAGTACCGGGGAATGCTTCCGCCTGCCTCTGTCCGGCCTGCACGGGGAAGAGCTGTGGCAGTTCTGCAATCAGGTGCTGCGTGATTTAGGGTTGACCGTCAGGCGGGATGACGAGGATTTCCGTGCTCTGATTGAGGAGTTGGACGGGCATCCGCTGGCTTTGCGCACGGTGCTGCTACAATTAAAAGACAAAGGGGCAAAAGAGCTACTGGCTGATCTGCGCAAGGAGTTTGCCCTGCTTGAAGGAGACGAATCCGGAAGCCGGATTTTAGCGGCCTTGGCTGTGCTTGATCAGGGCCTGCCGGAGGAATACGGCCCGGTGCTTCAGTTGATCGGTCTGCATCGGCGGTTTGTGGAGCAGAATTATCTTGCTCAGTACATGCTGAACACGGAGGAAAACAGCGAGCCGATTCAAAACTGTTTTGCTTTGCTGGAAACCGCAGGTTTAGTCAATGCTCTGGGTAGCAATATCTTTCAAATGCACCCTGCCCTGCAAAGTCATCTGGAACGGCAGCATCCGGCAACGGAAGGGTTGAAACGGGCCTTTGTTGATTTCATGGGTAGCTTTGCCGACCAGCTTGCGTTGAAAGAATTACACGAACAACGCATTCCTTTTGCTCTGCATCAGGGCAATTTTCATCATGCCTTGGAACTGGCGCAGCATCTTGGCATGGCTCAGGATATCACCGCCCTAACTACAAGATTAGCGGCCTATGCTCTGAATAGCCGTGATTATGCAGGCGCAGCACAGTTGTTTGCCAACCTTGTTGAACATCACCAAAAAGAGAAAAATTATATAGGCGAAGCAAGATGTTATCACGATTTAGGGAGAATTGCTGAGGAGCAGCGGGATTTTGCTGCGGCGAAAAAGTGGTATAAGACATCGCTGGCTATCTTTGAAAAACATGGCAACGAGCACGATGCGGCAGTCACCTATCACCATATAGGGATTATCGCCGAGGAGCGGCGTGATTTTACCGCAGCGGAACAGTGGTATAAGAAATCGCTCACGATTTTTAACAGACAGGGCAACGAGCACGAGGCGGCAGCCACCTATCACCAGTTAGGAAGCATCGCTCAAAAGCAACGGAACTTTGTAGCTGCAGAACAATGGTACAAGAAATCTCTAACGATAGAGGAAGAGCAGGGCACCGAGCGTGGTGCGTCAGTGACCCTTCACCAGTTAGGAAGAATTGCCGAAGAACAGCGCGACTTTGCAACAGCGAAACAATGGTATGTAAAATCTCTGGAGATCAAAGAAAAACAAGGTGATGAGCCCGGATCGGCAATGACATATCACCATTTGGGAATAATCGCCCAGGAGCAACAAGAGTTTGTAGCAGCAGAAAATTGGTATAAAAAATCTCTCACTCTCAAAGAAAAACAGAGTAACGAGCATGGCGCGGCGAGCACCTATCACCAGCTTGGACAGCTTGCCCTCTTACAGAAGGATTACGCAAGTGCCGGAGAATGGTATCTGAAGGCTATGCCGGTTTTCCTCCGCTTTGATGACCCGCACAGCTTTGTCATCGTAGCTCGAAATTTTATCCGGGCACTTCAAGCCGCCGACCCGAAAACCCAAACCATACTCCGGCAAAACTGGCAGCAGGCCGGACTGGAGCAACACATCCCCCTTGACCAATTGGAGCAGAAACTCAATGAGCACAACTGAACAAGACCACTGCATCCTCCACACCCTAGCCGCCGCTGACCCGGATTTCGCCGCCTTCCAGGCCGAATTCCCCGCAGCACCGCCCCCTGCCGACCTGGACCCGGAAATCCTTGAGGACACCTTGGCCGTCCTCAACCAAGACCCGCAGCAGGCCGCAACCATAGAGGCCCTGCGCAATCAGGATGAAACCTGCAAAACCTTCTTCCCCGGCACCGAGGTAGCCACCCTGGTAGCCGTAACCTTTCTCCTCCGCAGTCACATCAAAATCGAACGCACCTCCACCGGCAAATGGCGTTTCCGGATCGAACATAAACCGGCAGACTCAAAACTGGTCACCGCCCTGCTGCACAAACTGGAGCAGCTGTTCGGGGTGAAAACACCGATGGATTAAAAAAAATAAAAGGAGATATATCATGAAACTACGCGACATCCTCATGGATATTCATGCGCTGGAAGAAGACCTGTTATCATTTGAACGAAAATACGGGGTACGTTCCGATGTGTTCTATGCCGCTTATGTCAGCGGTGAAGAGCCGGAGAACGATGCCTGGGTGCTTGATTTCGGTGAGTGGGGCAGTGTGTACAAAACTTGGCTTACCCGATTAGCTGAATATCGCAATGAAGTTCAGCGTCAGAACAGAGAAGCACCAAGCCTGAAAGGTCTTATTCAGGTCGCCGCATGAGTACCCCGTTTCGCACACCGGAAGATTACGAACTGTTCCTGTACACGATTACGGAACAGTTTCCCTCTGTGCAGCGTTCAAGTCTGGTCTTTGTTCGGCGCGGTTCAACACTGGGGAGGGTTTTCGGGGAACTGCACTTCGAGCATGGATTCAGACTGGTACTTCGCGAACGTGTTCTGTTCGGGCAAATTCCCATTGTAACCGACTGGTACGGCTACGAAGTATGGAAGGATGATGAGAAGTTGTATTGGTACGATTCCCAGCCTCATCCAAACAGCACATCTCTGGCAAGTACACATCCTCACCACAAACATATTCCTCCGAACATCAAACGAAACCGCATTCCGGCACCGAATATGAGCTTTGAGCAGCCTAATCTGCCAGCACTGATTCAGGAAATTGAAGAGCTGATTGCTTCAAAGGAGGTTGAACAGCTTTAACAAATACCTCCGGCAAATGGCGTTTCCTGATCGAACATAAACCAGCAGACTCCAAACTGCTCACGGCCCTGCTCAACAAGCTGGAGCAGCTGTTCGGGACGGGGGAAGGATGAGGTAGGGGTTCTGTAGCCCGTTGCTGTACGACAAACAAGGAGCAAACAAATGTTACCTACGCAAAGTGAAGTCATTTTATATCAAACCAACGACGGTCAAACCGGGATTGATGTACGGCTGAAGGATGAGACAGTCTGGTTGACCTTAAACCAGATTGCTGAGCTTTTTGAGCGTGATAAGTCGGTAATCTCAAGACATCTTCGTAATATCTTTCAGTCTGAGGAGCTGGAGCGTTCAGTAGTTGTTGCAAAAAATGCAACAACTGCCGCAGACGGCAAGACCTATCAGGTCGATTACTATAACCTTGACGCCATCATTTCCGTGGGCTATCGGGTTAACTCCAAGCGTGGCACCCAATTCCGTATCTGGGCGACTACCGTGCTGAAACAGCATCTGGTTCAAGGATACACATTGCATCAGAAACGGCTGGCGGAAAAAAGTGCTGCCGAAATCAGGCAGGTGCTGGACTTATTGAGTAACACCTTGGAAAACCACGATCTGGTCAATGATGATGGCAGGACTGTGCTGATGCTGGTCAGAGACTATGCCCGCACCTGGCAGTTGCTCTGGCAGTATGATGAGGATTCTTTGCCCCTTCCCAAGGCGGGAAAGAAAACCGGCAGAGTACCTGAGACTGCGGAAGTACGGGAAGCTATTGCCTCCCTGCGTCTGGATTTACTGGAACGAGGCGAGGCCACCGAGATTTTCGGTCAGGAGCGGGGGCACGGCTTGGCTGGGATTATCGGGGCTGTAGGCCAGAGCTTTGCCGGACAGGATGTTCTATCCCGGCATAGAGGGAAAAGCAGCCCATCTGCTCTATTTTGTCATCAAGGATCATCCATTCACGGACGGCAACAAACGAATCGGTTCGTTTCTTTTTCTCCTGTTTCTGCAGAGTAATCAGCACCGGTCGCTTCCTGACGACCAGGTCCTGGTCGCCCTGACCCTGCTTATCGCCTCCAGCGCACCGGAGCAGAAAGACCTGCTCATCCGGCTGGTGGTTAGTCTGATAACCGACCTTCGGCATAACGCTCAAAAATAGTTGTTCCGCAGCAGTGTTCCCTAAAGTGGCGCTTCCTGACCAGGCTAAACCGGCGGACTCCAGACTGCTTACCGCCCTGCTGCACAAACTGGGGCAGCTTTTCGGGGGCGGGGGCGTGTAAAACAGACTGATCATTTTTCCGCGAGAGTTCCTCCGTGCTCTCTGAACATCCTCTCTTCCTTGCTTTTTTCCGTTGACAAAACAGACCGCGCTGCCTACATTACCACATCTGATAATTATAAATGTTATGCCAGACAGTTAACACAAGAAAAAAACAGTTATAGCAACAGTGCAATGGCGGCCCAAATTCAACGCCTTCACTGTTCCCCGGCCCTGAAATTCACTACATCTCCCCTTCACGATTTATTCGTCACCAGAGCTAACTACATATTTAACCCCATTTAAATCCCATCCTAAAAGGAGAACCACATGTCTAAAATCGCAATCCTCTACTGTAAGAAGATCAAAGATCATTCATGCATTGCCTGCTCGAACTGCTTCAAAGGTATGGCCGAGAACAACGGCGAGTTCGCCCGGTACAAAGACGAGGATATTGAACTGGTGGCAATGACTGACTGCGGCGGCTGTCCAGGCCTGACTGTGCCGAGGGTCAAGATGCTGAAAGCGAACACCGGTAACATCGGCAGGCCGATGGAAGTGGTGCATCTCGGCACCTGTATGAAAGCGGCCATGGAAACAGCAGAATGTCCCATTGCCTACGATGACCTGAAGATCAACTTGGAAAAGAAGTTCGATGTGAAGGTAGTGCTGGGAACCCATGATTATTAAAGGGCGCGGATAACAAAACCTCTTTTAGCTGTACAAGGGGGTGCAGGCTGCGGCCTGTCACCCCTTTTCTGCGTTTATCGCTTGCCACATCGTTATTTCTGCCTATAATGTATGATGTACAAAAATATGCTTTTGAAGAAAAAGGCGTGGCTGCAACCTTTCTGTAACCAACCAAAGAAGTGAAGTCCAAGGAACTGTATATATGTCAGAAAAGAAACAACAGGTCTCCGTTGATACCGTGATCGGTGAACTGGAGAAGATATGCACAGAGAATCCGGAGAATATTATTGCCCACCATAAGCTGGGGCTGGTCTACCGGCAGGCCGGACGGACAGAGGATGCCGTCCGTGAACTGGAAAAGGCTATTGAGCTGGATGATCACTCCGTGGAAAGTTATATCAATCTCGGTGCCATTTATTTTGATCAGGGGAAAATCAACAAGGCCCTGGAACTCAACGAAAAGGCGTTAAAGATCAGCCCGAAGATGGCTGAGGCCCATGTCAACATCGGGCTGATCCGTCAGGGCCAGGGTGATGCCGAGGCTGCTCTGGAATGCTATGAAAAGGCGATTCAGATCGATCCCCGCCTGCTCACCGCCTGGATCAACATGACGTCAGTCTGCACCATGCTGGAAAAGGACGACAAGGCTGTAGAGTCGGCCCGTCAGGCCGTGACCCTGGAACCGGACAATGGAATGGCCCGCAATAATCTGGCGGTAGCCTTGTATTTTTCTGGCGATTATGAGGAGTCCAAGCGCAACATGGAAAAGGCCAAAGAACTGGGATACCCGGTTGATCCGCGTTTTACTCAGGGACTGGAAGAAAAACTGGCAGCATAATGGCGGAAAAACAAGTACACACAAAGCCCTGGTGCCCCTTCTGCGGCATGGAAGTGGGCCGGCCGGTGGAGGCCCTGCAGCGCAAAATGACCGAATTCCCGGTGGGCCGGTGTGAATGCGGCGCAGTCTATGTCTGCGACACCACCGGCCATAATGTCGGTTCGGCTATGGTAGAATGCCTAGTCTATGCCTGCGGCGAGGAATGGGATCTGGCCTGGGAGCTGATCCCGGAGAACGATTACCTTACCGGCCGGGTGGAAAACTACGACGATGTCACCCACCAGATCTGTCCCAAACGGAATCTGGACGGTCGGGCTGTGCGCGGGGTGCTCTATTTTGTCCGCCTGCATAAGGATGTAGCCGAAATTGCCGAGCGTTTTTCGCAGAAGAGGGAGATGGAAGCCCGGGCAGCTTTGCCGGGCAACAATGCTGCGCATAATGCGGCTCCTGCTCCCGGTGCCGCTGTCGGTACAGCTGCCCCGGAGATAGAACCGGCCCGTGACCCCAAACGGAAAAAACAACGGGCCTCCAAGCTGGCAGTCAAAAAGCTGGTTGAGGCCGGTGACATTGACGGGCTGGTCGATCTGAGCTTTGACGATAAGCGTACCCTGCGTTTTATGCAGCGCCTGCTCTATGAGCCGGATCCGCAGAAACGGTACAAAACCGCCTGGCTGATCGGGCAGGTCGGAGCGCGGCTCTCCACCCGTGAACCGGCTCCAGTGGCGGATATGCTGCACCGGCTCTTTGAGTCCTGCTCGGATTCCGCTTCCACGCCCTGGGGAATGGTCGAGGCCATCGGCGCCATCGTGTCCGCCCGGACAGACATCTACGGGGCCTTTTCCCGGCATCTGCTCAACTTTATGGGCGATAAGGGAACCCAGGAAGCTGCCCTCTGGGGCCTGAGCGAGATTGCCGCCACCCGGCCCGATCTGATCCGCAGTACGCCGTTTTACTCGATGTTCCATTTTCTCGAGCACGACAATCCCGCAGTGCGCGGCCTGATGGCCCGCCTGCTGAGAAGAATCCAAGCCAAGGAGGCTTTTTTTCAGCTCATGGCTCTGCAGAAGGATGAAACGGAAATCACTATTTATGAGCAAGGCGAGCCGGTCAGAACGACTGTGGCGGCTTTGGTGAAGGAGGCTGTGGCGGGGATGCAGGGGTAAAAAATGAAGCTGTTATCAATATAGGACATTATCTGTTAAAGTAGAATATTGATAACAACGGAGGACTTGTTCCAAAGGTGTATCTGACAGTTGCACCTTTGGAATATTTAAATTGTATTTGTTTGTTAGGGGAAAAGTCAATGTCCGGTCTGAAAAAAAAATTAGAAAGCATTCAAAGAAAAGCCAAAGAGAGAACTGTAAAAACTCAAACAATTGAGTATGATCTTGAAACATTAGTAAAAAAAATAGACAGAAAAACTATACAATTAAATCCTGAATATCAACGGAGGCATCGATGGAGTGACGAAGTTTCTTCTAGGTTAATTGAAAGTTTGATCCTTAATATTCCTGTCCCATTTATTTATATATCGCAAGATATAGATGTTGACGAAGAAGTTGAAGAGGATGTTTCAAGATATTCTGTTATTGATGGTCAGCAAAGATTAACAGCTATTTATAGTTTTTTAAAAAATAAATATTCCCTAAATGGTTTAGAGGTTCTTACAGAGTTAAATAATTCATACTATAGGGATCTTCCGCCCTTTTTAATTAGAAGACTGGAAGAAAGAACTATTCGATGTCTACGTATTGATTCAACGGCTGACAGCCAAGTTAAATACGATATTTTTGAAAGGTTAAATTCAGGTTCTGTAACACTTGAACCTCAAGAGTTAAGAAATGCAACCTGTCGAGGGCCGTTTAAAAAACTCATTAAAAAAATATCTAAAAATAATAACTTTAGAGAATTATGCTCTTTAGACAAAGAAGACAGCAAAAGAGTCCAGAAAATGGAAGACGAGGAGCTTGTTTTAAGGTTTTTTTCGTTAGCTTATAAAGAAGGATATAAACAGTATAAAGGGGAATTTAAAAAATTCCTAACAGAAAGAATGGAACAATTCAATAAACTTGACAAAGAAGAATTGGAAAAAATGGAAGATTTCTTTCTATCTACTTTTGAGCATATTAAATTATCAGGTGAAAAATTACCGTTCGCAAAATACAGGAGCGTAGATGGCGAACTTCGTAGAATGTCAAAATTTAATGCCGCTGTTTTTGACTCAATAGTCGTTCCGGTTTCTCTTTCCGAAAAAAAGAAAACTTTAGATATTAAAAAAATCAGAGAACTTTTCCATGATAAAACTTTTTTTTCGTCCGTTGAAGGAAGCGTCACAGATGTTTCAAAACTCACTACAAGAATTCAAAAGGGGATGGAGGTTATCTCCTAATGGCAACTTTTCTGTCGGAATTTCTGGATCAACTTGACGAAAAATGGCAGGAGATAGATATTCTTCTTGGTGAAGCTAAAAAGCAAGAAGATTTAAATTACGATTTGTACAATGCCTTATGTCGTTCTATAACGGTATTGTTGGTCGCTCACTTAGAAGGTTTTACAAAAGAACTTGTCAGATCAGTAAGTCAAGATTTAAATAAAAATTGTTCATTCTCCGAATTACCCCAGAAAATTCAAAACACATATTGCATAAAATATATCGGGAACCCTCCTGACAAACGCAGTCACAGTTATTGGAAGAAAGTCAAAAATCTTTCGGAAAAATTTTCAGAACTTGAAGCCAATATCTCTTTTGAACCATTTCTAACGACTACAAACAAGAATCCAAAACCAGATACTATTAAGTTGATATTCAGTGGTTTTGGGGTAGAAAATGTTTTTTCCTGTTTGCATGACTCAGAGCTTGACAATGTGTTTTCAGGAACAAATCGAGAATTGAAGGAGTCTATAGACAAGGAAAGAAGTATCTTAAAAAAAAGCCTTGTCGTTTTTCCTTATAGTTGCCAGGAATCAAGACTAAATCTAAAAGAGAGTACAATAAAAGTAGCTCGCAGAACTTTATGGCAAGAATTTCTTGACGAAATCAATAGGAAGCGCCATGAGGTGGCCCATGGTAATGATTTTGACAACACAGAAAGTGTTGACGTTCTGGAAACCAGAAAGGATAAAGTTGTTTTCCTTCAACTAGGGCTTATTGAATTATTGGCATCAGTTATTACGAAGAATATAAAAAATATCTAACGGAAGCTACGACTCCAGCAATTCATTATGCTGACAAAAGAACAGATAACCAAAAAGCTGCGAGACAATTATCAATTTCTTGCTGCTGAATTCGGCCTTAAAAAAATAGGGTTATTCGGCTCATATGCGACAGGAACTCAGCGGGAAGAGAGTGATATTGACATTATCGCGGATTTCAAGAAGCCCATCGGTTTGCATTTTATAGAGTTTGTTGAATATCTTGAGGTATTGTTCGGAAAAAAGACAGATGTAATCACTGTTGCCGGATTGAAAGGAATAAGAAGCAAAAATATCGCAAGGTCTATTAAGCGGACAACTGAATATGTTTAAGCGATATCCCGCATAGATAACTCACCAAAAGGGAAAATTATGGCTGAAGAGCTACATGCTGCCGATTTCTTCGGCTGGACAACGCAGCAGGCCGGGCTGCTCCGGGCAGGCAGACTTGCGGAACTTGACCGCGAGCATCTTGCCGAGGAAATAGAGGATATGGGACGAAGTCTGCAGCGTGAACTTGTCAGCAGATTAACCGTCCTTTTCATTCACCTCCTCAAATGGCAGTTTCAGCCGGGATATCAGGGCAACAGCTGGCGGTATACCATTGAAGAACAGCGTGATCAGATTGCAGATCATCTGCAGGATAATCCCAGTCTGAGACAAAAAATCCCCCAGGCTGTTGAGCGGGCCTATAAATATGCCCGTACCGGCGCGGCAAAAGAAACCGGGCTGCCCAAAAGCACTTTTCCGGAACAATGCCCGTGGCCTTGTGAACTGGCACTTGATCATGCATTCTGGCCGGAAAGCAATCAGCCCTGTTAAAAAGACTATCATGGATAACGGTGCCGATGATGATATCAGAGCAGGACAAGCGTGAAATACAAACTATAGCGAAAAAGTATAATGTCAGGAAAGTCATTCTGTTCGGTTCGGGCTGCGACCCAGCGACAGACGGCAATGATATAGACTTGGCAGTTGAGGGGATTCCTGATTCTCTGTTTTTTAAGTTTTATAGCGAGCTGATTTTCAGCCTTTCAAGGCCAGTGGACCTTTTTGATTTACAGAAAAAAAATAAATTCAGCAAAACAATATGTTCCAACGGATTGACTTTATATGGATAACCTGCAGGGTAAAGTTGAAGCCGAATTTGAACATATTGACCTGGTGATCAACGAACTTCCGCAGCACGACCGGCTGTCCTCTTTATCAATCCTGGAACTTGCAGGTGTATCAACACTGATTCACAATTTTTCTAACGGGATAGAAAATATTCTCAAGCAACTCCTCAAAAGTCGGGGCATCTGTTTGCCGACCGGAGGCTCATGGCATAAAGAGCTTCTGAATATGTCTGCAAAAGAACAAGTCATATCGCCTGCTCTAAAAAACACCTTAGGTGAATATCTCGCCTTTCGTCATTTTTTTATTCATGCGTATGCCTTGGATTTGTATCCTGACAGAATGGAACCTTTGGTTTCACAATGTGAAAATGTGTATCTGATGTTGATGTTTAAGGATGAAATTAACGTCTGCCTATTTCAATATAATCAATATAATGACAATAAAAAAAGATTATAACAACGGTGCAGTTCCGGTTCATGCCGTCGCATATGTTCTCCTTGCTGCCGCCTGTCTTTCTCTCACCGGCTGCTCCGCCACAGAGGGCATGTTCAGTTCCTGGTCTTTTTTCGGTTCAGGAGGCAGCAAAGAGCAGTTTGAACCGGCAGAGAGTCTTGTGACCAAGGGCATGGAGGCATACAGAATCGGGAAGTACCGCACTGCTCTGGACTATTTTCAGCAAATCAAAGATCATTATCCGTTCAGTCCCCAGGCTCTGCTGGCCGAACTGAAGTCAGCAGACTGCAAGTATTATGACGAAGATTACGACGAGGCCAGAGACCTGTACGAGGAGTTTGAAGAACGGCATCCCTCGAACGAGGCTGTTCCCTATGTCCTGTTTCAGATCGGTATGTGTGATTTTTCCCGTACCGACCGGGTGGACCGGGATGTCAGCGGTGCCCATGACGCCATCAGGTCATTTTCCCGCCTGCTGCGCACCTTCCCGGATTCTCCCTACACCAGAGAGGCTAAAGCCAGAATCCGGGCGGCCAAGGAGTTTATCGTCAATCATGAATACTATGTTGCAGTCTTCTATGTCCGCACCGAAAAATATGACCAGGCCAAACACCGCCTGAAATACATTCTCACCATGTACCCTGATGCCGCAATCATTCCCAAGGCAAAAAAGCTGCAGGAACGGCTGATTGCCGGAGAACCGCCGGAATGGGGGCTGGATAAATGGATGCCGGAACTGACCATGCCGGATTGGGGCCTGTTTGATATACTGGGAGATGAGGAGACTAACCCGGCTGCACAGGAGGAGCCGTAAAAACAGAATACTATGGGATTGCTTAACAGTGACAAACTGCTCGATCTGCTCATCTCGCAACGCCTGCTGACCCCCAAACAGAAACAGTTTGTTCTCCGCCATAAGGACAGACAAAAGCAGCAGCTCAGCAAACTGGTCGGAGACCAGAAGCAGGCCGGCCGGGGATATCCCGACATGGTGGATATCATCTCCTCGCTGAAACTGGAACTGCCCGGCAGCCAGCAGAAGTTCCTTACCGAAGAGCTGATTATGCGGGCGGTGAGCCACAAACTGCGCATCCCGTTTAAAAAGCTCGACCCGCTTGAGCTGGATATTGAAATCGTCACCAAGACGATTCCCCGTTCCTTTGCCGTCAACCATCTGATCCTGCCCTTTGAAATCCGCAACGGGGTTCTCCTGGTTGTCACCTATGATCCGGACAACAAAACACCCCTGGAGGATATTGAGCAGGTCAACCAGACCAAAGTCAAACCCTACCTCAGCACCAGAACAGATATCCGCAAGATTCTCGCTGAATTTTTCGGCTTTCAGCGCTCCATTACAGCAGCGGAAAATCAGTTTTCAAGTACCGGCAGCGCTGCAACCGTGGACATCGGCAATCTGGAGCAGTATGTCAAGCTGTCCAGCGCCCAGGAACTGAGTTCGACAGACCAGCACATCAAGGCCGCTGTCAATCATCTGTTCAACTATGCTCTGGAGCAGCGGGCCAGTGATATCCATGTGGAGCCGAAACGGAACAGCTGTCTGGTCCGTTATCGGATCGACGGTGTGCTCCATACCATCTATAAGCTGCCCAAGGCTGTGCATTCGGCGGTTACTTCCCGTATCAAGGCTCTGGCCAGACTGGATATTGCGGAGAAACGCCGCCCTCAGGACGGCAGAATCAAAATCGGCCAGAAAGACGGTAGGGAAGCGGAACTGCGCGTTTCCACCATTCCGGTGTCTTTCGGGGAAAAGACGGTCATGCGTATCCTGGATACCCATGTTATTTTTCAGGATCTGGACGATCTGGGTTTTTCCAAACGGGACAAAGCAGTATACAACTCCTTTATCACTGCTCCGCACGGCATTGTCCTGGTCACCGGGCCGACCGGCAGCGGTAAGTCAACAACTCTGTACTCCACCCTGAAAAAAATCGCTTCCCCGGAAATCAATATTGTGACGATTGAAGACCCGGTGGAGATGGTGCATGAGGATTTCAACCAAATTTCTGTCCAGCCGCTGATTGATGTCACCTTTTCTACCATTCTCCGCAATATCCTGCGCCAGGATCCGGATGTGATCATGATCGGCGAGATCAGAGATGTTGACACGGCCACCCATGCGGTGCAGGCTGCTCTGACCGGCCATCTGGTCTTTTCCACCCTGCATACCAACGACGCGGTCTCCACTATTGTCCGTCTGCAGGATCTCGGCCTGGAACCCTTTCTGATCGGTTCCACCATGCTCGGTGCCCTGGCCCAGCGCCTTGTCCGACAGATCTGTCCCCATTGTATTGAAGGGTATCAGATCGAGGTTGCCGAGCTGCAGAAAATGGGGTTTCCCGTGTCCGGCCAAGGGCAGATCGAGCTGAAACGGGGCAAAGGCTGCAAAGAATGCCGAAACACCGGCTATGCCGGAAGAATGGGAGTTTTTGAAATTTTTCCTGTCTCGGACAAAATCAAAAAACTTGTTACGGAAAAAGCAGCAGATGCTGAACTGCGGCAGGTCGCCATCCGGGAAGGCATGACCACGCTCAGTGAAGATGCCTGGCAGAAGGTGCGCAGCGGCCTGACCACGGTGGAGGAAGCTCTGCGGATCAAAGGGGATATGTGATAGGCAGTTTCCTCTGTCTAATTATTGACTTATGTTACGCATTCGGCCCAATTATAGTATGATAGTATGCTGGAGGCATGAATACAAAATATCCTGATCTCTACACGGATTATTTGGCTGTGACCTTCGGGTACGCCACAGCCACAGGCTTGTCCGATATGCTTGATAGCTGCATAAATTATGATAAATTCACTCGTTTTCTCGCTGACGGTGAATGGAGTTCCAGGGATTTATGGAAACAGGTCAAATCGACCGTCCGTGAAGTTGCATCCGAAGACGGTGTGCTGATATTCGACGATACTGTTGAGGAAAAACCGTGGATGGATGAAAACGAACTCATCTGTTGGCATTACGACCATTGCAGAGGGCGCAATATCAAAGGAATCAACATGCTGAACGGTCTTTATCATGTCGATGATGTTTCGATCCCCATAGCATTCGACCTCATCCGCAAGCCGATTCGTTTCAGCGACCTGAAAACCCGCCGGGAAAAACGTCAGAGCGAAGTCACGAAGAATGAACTGCTGCGCCTGATGATCGATGCCTGCAGTCAGCTGACAGCGGATCGGAACACGATCACGGCAATCTATACAAAACGATGGAACGTCGAGGTGTACCATAAATCTTTGAAGTCCAACGCAGCATTAGCCAAATCTCCTGCACGTCGTGTAAATGCGCAGAGTAATCATATTTTTGCCTCCGTTATCACGGTGTTTAAAATGGAGCATCTAAAAATCAGAACAAAGATGAACCACTTTGCTCTGAAGACCAAGCTCTATCTGAAAGCTATTCGTTCGGCTTCTGATGAGCTGCAGCGACTTCAGGCTGCGTAACATCAGTGCATAACCCATAATTTTACTGACATCTACCCCTGTCAGTTTCTCAAATACTTCATAGGGTGTCTGGGACTGAAGACATTTTCTCGGCCTACTGTTAAGCTTGTCCACAGCACTTACAACCTGCTGTACCGTGATATCAACTAATTCGATATTCTTCGGAAAATATTGACGTAACAGACCGTTGGCGTTTTCATTCTGTCCTCCTTCCCGGGAATGGTAAGGCTTGGCGAAATAGGTCCCGCACTCAATTTTCTCGGTAATCTCCTCATGAAGAGCGAACTCCTTGCCGTTATCGAAAGTGATTGTTTTTTACAAGCTTTTTTTCAAGAGAAAACAGTGAGATAATCGCATCCCTGACATACTTTGCTTTTTTGCCGGGCAAGGGGGCTGCAAGACGCAGTTTCGATTTTCTTTCATCAAGGGTGACGACAGCTCCTTTGTGATTTTTTCCTATAATTGTATCGGCTTCCCGGTCACCGATCCGCTCCCGGCCGTTTACCTCGGCAGGACGTTCATCAATGTCTCTGCGGTCGGGAATCCCGGTACGGTTGTGAGCTGATCCGTAACGTTTTCGGTATATTTTTTCGTCTTTTTGAACACTTAGATTCAGTTCTGTTAGTTGCGGCTTCCAACCCCTGAGTTACAAGACGTTCACGAACCCGCTCGACAGTACGAGTGGAAACATCAAATGCTTCACTTATTTTTTGGTTCTACCCCGGAATACTCTGTCAGAAAGGACAGAAAAAAACGATGTTCTTTTTCCTTGAAATTTTACGCAACATAAGGTAGTTATTCGGAGCCTTATTCAGCTGGCTGAAAGAATCGGCACACGCCGGCAGGAATTTTCCGGGAGCAGGTAAATCTTTTTGTCAGGAACTAATGAGACAGTCTCAAGTATTCTCAAATTGCAGGCATCAGTGGCGTCCCTTGGGTTGGAATTGGAAATTTCAATATGGGAAAAATATTCTCAATTTTTAATCGATAACAACTTGATGAAGCTGAATATCCCAGACAATGTCGCCGAAATAACCCCGTACCCTCCGGGCAAACCCCTTGAGGAGCTGGAGCGGGAATACGGAATCACCGGCTCCATCAAGCTGGCCTCCAACGAGAACCCCTGGGGTCCGTCTCCCAAGGCGGTTGCTGCTGCTCAGGAAGTGCTGCACAGCCTGCACCGGTATCCGGACGGCTCAAGTTATTACCTCACCGAAGCACTGGCCGGGTGGACCGGGGCGACTCCGGAAGAAATCGTTCTCGGCAACGGGTCCAACGAGGTGATCGAGTTTCTGGTCAAGGCATTTGTCTGTCCGGGTGACGAGGTCATCACCAGTCATCCCTCCTTTTTGATGTACCAGAAATTCGTGCAGGTGCGGGGCGGCGTGAATATTGTTATTCCGCTGCAGGACATGCAGCATGATCTGGAGGGTATCGCGGCGGCGGTCAACGAGCGGACTCGGCTGATCTTTCTCGATAATCCCAACAATCCCTGCGCCACCCTGATTTCCAAAGAGCGGTTCGCCGAATTTCTCGCCAAGCTGCCGGAAAACCTGCTAGTGGTGCTTGACGAGGCATATATTGATTTTGTCGAGCCGGAGCAGCGGATTGATGTGCTTTCGCTGATCCGTCGACCGGAAGGCATTCCGGCCGTGGTCGCCCTGCGCACTTTTTCCAAAGCCTTCGGCCTTGCCGGCCTGCGGGTCGGTTTCGGCATCATGCATCCGGAAATAGCCTCCCTGCTGCATCGGGTGCGGCAGCCCTTTAATATCAATCTGCCTGCCCAGGCCGGGGCGCTGGCCGCTTTAACGGATATAGCGCATTACGAAAAGACCATCAACGGGACCACTGCGGGTCGGGACTGGCTCTCGGACCAGGTGCGCGAGCTGGGCTGTGTGCCTTATCCCTCCCGCACCAATTTTTTCCTCATTGATGTGCGGGGTGATGCCAACGAGTTGTACAAGGCCATGCTGTACAAGGGAGTGATTGTCCGGTCCATGAAGGCGTACGGTTATCCGAATTTTATCCGTATCACCGTGGGAACGCAGGAAGAGAACCAGCGTTTTGTTATTGCACTGGCTACCTGTCTGCAGGAGCTGGGTTGTGTCTAAACAGTTTGAGCAATCTGAGCAGCAGGGAAAGGCTGTGGCAAAATTGGAGGTGGTCACCATTGACGGCCCGTCCGGAGTGGGCAAATCCACGGTCAGCCGCAGACTGGCCGATGCACTGGGCTATACCTATCTGGATACCGGTGCTATGTACCGGGCTGTGGCCTATGCCTGCGCTCAAGCCGGGATCAGGGCGGAAAGTGCCGATCAGCAAGATGCTCTGGCTCTGCTGCTGGAAAAACTTGCTCTCCGACTGCTCCCCCCTGTGGAGACCGGGCTGGATGTGCGGGTGCTGCTGGCCGGAGAGGATATCAGCGCGGCTATCCGCAGCCCGGAAATGAGCATGGCTGCCTCTGCGGTTTCAGCGGTTCCGGCAGTGCGGGCCCGCCTGACCGCAATGCAGCAGGAAATGGGGCAGGCCGGGCAGCTGGTTGCGGACGGCCGGGACACCGGCACGGTTGTCTTTCCTGATGCGGCCTGGAAATTTTATCTGGATGCCTCCCCGGAAGAGCGGTGCCGCCGCCGGGTCGGGCAGTTACGCAAACGGGGAGAGCAGGTAGATGAACAGGAGATTCTGGCTCAGATTATTGCACGGGACCGGAATGATCGGGAACGCACGATTGCCCCGCTGATCATAGCCGAAGACGCCGTGCTGATTGATTCATCGCAGCTGGCTGTAGATGAGGTTATTAACCGGATGCTTGCCGTGATCAACGGTTAACTGGACAGGCAGAGAAAAAATATGGACGCGGCAGCTCCACGGTTTATACGTATCGGCAAGGTCAGTATCGGTCTCCTCGGTCTGGATACTGCTCTGAACAGTATTGCCCGGCAGCAGGTTGATGAGCAGGAGGCTGTACATTTTCTTTTTACGGAAATCAGCAGAGATAACTATATACCTTCCGGCAGCGAGGAAAAATACCGGCAGGCCCTGCTGGAGGTGTACCGCAGGCACTGCGGTGCAGAACCGCAGGAGGACACAGCCCTGGTTATCCGTATTTTCGGGACCGGCTGCGTCAGCTGCAGCAGTCTGCAGACCCTTATTCTTGATATCCTTGACCGGCTGCAGCTGGCTGCTGATATCGAACAGATTTATGATCCGGATGAAATCGGGCGGGCCGGTGTCACTATGACCCCGGCGTTGATGATCAACGGCACAGTAAAAAGTGCAGGCAGACAGCCCTTGCCGATCCAAGTTGAACAGTGGCTCCGGGAAGCTGCAGGTTCTGACCGGTGTATTTGATTGAAATTAAAGAAGGTAGCGGGCAGGGGACAGAGGTGTCTTCGCCGACTGCGTCAGCATTTTTACAAAAAATAAAAGGGGGATACTGTTATGAGTGTTATGAAGAGTTTTGTTGTTGGATTGTTAATGGTGCTTTTGGGGAGCGGTCAGGTATATGCTGCAATAAAGTCCTGTGAAGAACTTAAAGCAGAGATCGCCGAGAAGATCAATGCCGCAGGAGTGAAATCATATATACTGGATATTGTCTATACTTGGGAAGTGGAACAAGGCATCGTTACTCAGGGGAAGATTGTGGGAAGCTGTGAGGGAGGAAAGAAGAAGATTATTTATATAAAGTTAACCAAAATGGTTCGATAAAAGCTCGCGGTTCATCTGAGTGAGCGGGCAGCAGCAGGCTGAACAGAGAAAGTGAAAAAAGCAGGCTGATCCTTACTTCCCGGGGCGGGTACTGGCAGCGGAACCTGCGATAATCAGTTCCGTACTGTCACCACCTCGGCCTTGCGGAGCACCTGATTCTGCGCTGTATCGACATAACCTTTTTTTTCAACTAGGATAATTTCTGCATTCTCCCGTTCCGGATCGGGCCGGGTGGCAACAACCCGGCACTGCTCCATCCGGGCTTTGCTGTCCTGCAGGTCCAGCGGTTCAATCTGGCGGGATCGGAGCAGACGCAGCAGTTTCCGGTTGATAGCGCGGGTATTGTTCAGCAGACGGCGTCCGGTTTTTCCGAGGAGCTCCTCTTTGCCTTGGAGATTTCTTTCCACATTGTCAAAGGCATCCAGCACCTCAAAAAGACTGAGCAGTAAATCCTGTTCCCGGCTGCGGAATGCCTCTTCCTGTTCCCGGCTGTTCCGCCTGAGCTCAGCGATTTCCCGCTGAAAAGCGACCAGCCTTTCCCGCACCAGCGCGTCCGGGGCAACCAGCTGTTTATCTTCTTTTCTCTTCATGCCTGACAGGCGAAAATATCAAGCCGCTCCATATCTTCAATCTTCGGTACCTCTTCTTCTCCGGCTGTAAGTTTTTCGATCGCCTCCCGGATAAACGGCTCGGAGTCAACAGAATAGACAAAGTCAAGAATCAACTTGGTTGCCGGATTCATCAGCTGTTTGCGGGCCTTGGCAATATCACGGGCAGCATGCTGCCGCTCCTGCAGGGCCAGGACAGAGGCCCGGACAATATCCTGCGGTGTGGCCTCCGGGGTAACGTTGAGCAGTTTATAGGGATTCATCAGAACTCCAGTTGATCTTCCAGGTCATACAGGAGACACTCGACCTCCTGCACTACCGCATGCGCAGGGTTGAGCTGCAGAACATGTTCCAGAAGCTGCCGGAGCAGCAGCACGGCTGTCTCCGGATCAGGGTAATCTCCTGCTGCAATCTGCTCAACCACCTGAGCGGCAAAGTGAAAAAACTGTTCGTTTACCTGCGGATACCTGCTTTTTTCTGCGATCCCGGCGGCCCGCGCCAGTTTGCCGTCAATCACGGCCTGCCGCATTTCAGCTATTTCCAGGTCCGCCCTGATATCGTCAAGGGTCATGCGGGCAAAGGCATCCTCAGGGTTCAGCTCAACAGCCTTTTTTATGGTTTGGAGCAGCACATCGCCGGGTGTCGCGCCTGCACTGTGCTGCAGAATCACCTGTCTGGTCAGGACGGAACTGAGTGCTCTGCTGATTTCATCCGAGACGGCTGTCCTGTGCAGTTCTGTCAGACAATTGACGGCCACTGCCACCCTGTCGGCATCATCGTATGCATCTTCTTCGGCAAGCATTGCGAGCAGCTGCTCTTGAAGAGAGGGAAAATCGGGGACCAGCGGAAGAACAAAAAGTAATATTTTTTCCGCCTCCTGATGCCTGCCGACATCCAGATAATGGCACCCGCTGTCCAGAGCCGCTCTGACCAGTCCGTAAGCAATAAAAATAAACGAATCCGGGCTTTCTTTTTCCGGCAGGTTATCCAGCTGAATAAGTTCAGCAGCCGCTTCGTCATATTGGCCGCTTCGCACCATGAGGAGCGCAGGACCGGCTAATGAATAGGCTGCCCCTACTGCCAGATACTGTTCATTGTCTGCGAATTTTTCCTGACAGCTTCGTACTATGGCACAGAGCTTATCGGCTGTTCCTGTCTGCCAGGCCAAGGCCGGGGTATATACAGAAGGTACAGGGAGCGTCTGCTCAGCTTCCGGAGGCAAGGCTGCACTCTGCAATATTTCAAGCAGGGCAAGCTCCTCTTCCCACTGCCGGGTAAACTGCTTACCGCTGTCTGCCTGCTGCTGCCCGGCATATCGGCAGACCATGTTCCTGCCGAGAGCAAGCAGTTTCTGCCGCTGCTCTTCCTTCTCCCCCATCTCACCCTTGCCGCCCGGTAAGGTCCGAAGAACTGCGGGATGGAACAGGGCTGAGAGCCAGCAGTCAATGAACTGCCGTACCTCAGCCGGTAATGTCTGTGCCCCGTAGGCTGCTAGGACCTGATAGGCTGCCTTGGCCCGGATTTCCAGCACTGTGGGATGTAGCAGTTCCTGTCCGGCTGCTGTCTGCAGAATTTCCCGGTTCCGTCCCTCCTGCCAGAGCCGGACCAGATGCAGAGACTGGCAGCAGCTGACCAGTTCATCCCGGCCCGTTATCTGCACAGGATCAAGCGCAAAGTCTGTCAGGGCATCAAGCTGCTGTCGGATTTCCTCAACCTGTTCCAGTGGATCTCCCTCCTGAACGAGCCGGTCCGCCCATTTCCGGATCAGCAGAGCAGCCAGCGTGTTTTTCTGGGCAACAAACTCAGGCGCATACGACGGTATCCGGTGCCAGCAATGCAGACACTCCGCCAACCTGCCTGCCTGCGCCAGGGCAAAGCCCGCATCATACAGCTCTGCCGGAGAACGTGACCCGTGCTCCTTATGCTGCGGAGGACAGCTCTCAGCCGATTTTGCGCGCCTGAAAAAGGCCATAGCAACCGATATGATCCGCAAAGAGATGGAATTGTTTCAACGCCGCCTGCCAGTGTCCTTTTTTCTGCTCAGGCCAGAAACCGAGCTTGACCATAATGCGCGCTGCCGGATAGATCAGCTTGGCAAACCGGTGCATCCACAGCGAAGTCATCATGATATTTTTTGTTATATCAGAAAAAGTTATATGTTCAAATCCGCAGTCTTCAAGGTGTCGGCCGAACTGGTCCGGACTTATGACATTCGGTACTGCCCAGCCGTGCATCCAGCAATCTAACATTTTCTGTTCTTCTGCAGAAAGCGCTGTTTTCTGCAGAAAGCCGTCCGCAACAATCAGACGCCCTCCGGATTGCAGCAATCGGGCCGACTCTGCGATGAAATCCCGTTTATCGGCAGCGTAACAGCAGCTTTCCAGGACCCAGACCAGATCAAACGATGCTGACTCAAAACCGGTGTCGGCAAAGTCTCTACAGAAAAACTGCACCAGATGCTCCACCTTATGTTCACGGGCAAAGCGTTCCGCAAGGGGAATATGTTCACTGCAGAGCGTTATGCCGGTCACTCGGCAGCCGAATATCTTTGCCAGCCAGACTGAACTGCCGCCCATGCCGCAGCCTGCGTCAAGCACCCTGTCTCCGGCCTGTACCTGAGCAGCTTTTGCCACAAAGGCGTTCATGTGCTCCAGAGCTTCCCTGTGCGATTTTGTCCGGGCGGTTTTCTCCCAGTAGCCGTAGTGAATATTGTTCGACTGCACAGAGTACTTTTCATAGGCCGGGGTAAGCGCCCTGTAGTATTCGGTTATCTTTTTATTTATCTCTTGCTGACTGGTTTCCTGCATAGGCTCCTGCTCTTCTCTGTCTCCCTCTTGTCTCCCGGAAGTTGGCTGAAAATACGAAAAAACAGGCAGAGTACGGCAGTACCTGTCAGGTACCTCCTGCTACTGGAGAATAATCCTCACTATTCTGCCGGGAACAATCGCTGGATTTTGCGCATAGAAAACTCTGCCGGAAGAACCGGGCGGTGCAAAACGGGCCTGAATGGATTGCCGGGTCTCACCAGCAAGTATCTCATGCTTCCAGACCAGCAGACCGTCCCGCCGTTCTATCCGGCGGGCATAAAAGTTCCGCAGCGCGCTCCGGTCGCTCAACAGCCGGAGAATCTGTTCCTTGCTGACTCTGCTGATCACAAGGTCCGGATTCTGCTCCATAATCACGGGATAGTATCTGCCGTCCCCGTAAAAATGCTCGGCAATCCCCCATACCGTATCACCCTGCCCGGTCTGATATAAAAAGGTACTGTCCGGCCATCGCCGGGCCGGGGGCGGCTGCAGGACAGGCAGCGCTGCTGTCGGCTTTCCGCTTGCCCCGCTGCCTGCTTTGGATTCCGGCAGATCCGATAAGTCCGGTTCTGCTGTTTTTACAACCTTCTGTGCCTGCAGGGTTGCCGGTTCTTCTACCGTACTCTTTGCGATTGTAACTTTTGCTGCAGGTTCGGCAACGTTTACAATGGTTATCACGTTTATTCTACTGCTTTGTTCTCTTTGCTGCACGTTTCCAGCTCGGCCTTTCCGCAGCCTGTCCCCGGAGGAGGTTACCGCAGCAACTCCATCGGCCTGCGCTTCCTCCTTTGTTTCCTGATTTTGTTCTTTGTGCTCAGCGTCGGGATCTTTCTCCCACTCTTCTTTTTCCTTTGCCTTGGGCTGCTGCACCGGGAGCGCACATATTGCCGCAGCTTTGTTCTGTTCCGGGTTCTGCTTCCTGTCCGCCTGCTTTGCCGTCTGCATTTCAGCCTTCAATGCAGTTACCTGCTGATCCAGCATCAGAACACGATTGCTTGTCCTGAAGAAAAAAAAGAGGAACAGGAGAGAAAGCAGGACCAGCAGCAACAGAAGCAGAAAAACGGCAGCGCGGTTGTCTGATGAAGATTTCTGTTCCGCAGCCTCGGCGTTGTCAGCTCTGTCGGCACTGTTGTGTTCAGCTAGGGTATCCAGAGCCTGAAAACAGGTCAGATCCGCATCACACTGGGGGCATTTTTCAATGTCGGGCGGCAGTCCCTGCAGACTGCAGACCGGGCAGGCGTTCCCTGTGCGCATTATCTGCGGATATCTCTGTGGATCTTCTGCGTACTTCTGGCGTATCTGTCCAGCACTTCATCCACCTCCGGCATGATTGCATTCACCTTGTCCTCCACAGAGGGATCACCTTTTTCGGCCGCTTTCAGAACGTCTGAAACAACCCGGAGAAACCGTTTTGCCTTGCCGGGATCATCGGCATAACAGATTTCTCCGGCATTCTCGATCTGCACCAAGGTATTGACCAAAGCCAGTCCGTCGTCATCCAGGGCCTCGGCAAGAGCCTCGGAGGCCTGCATTGTTTCCCCGTAGGAACCGTGGCTGTCCGCCTGGCGCAGGGCGGCGATTCTTTCCTGCAGAGTTTCCTGTATTTCCGGGGCGATCAGCATGCCGTAATCCTCCAGCATACTTTCCGCATAGTATATCTGGGTCAGCGGCGCCTCTTCATTCTCCGCAATCTGCACCGCCTTGCGGATCATGCCCTGCGCCTCTTCATACCGTGCTTCATGCACCACGCCGGTCACCGGATGCACAACACGGTTGATTGCTGTAATAATGGAGCGGGTCCGGTTCAGCAGGTCAATCACCGTATAGGCCGAGTACTGCCGTCTGTCAGCATCGCTGATTGCCTGTTCAAGGGCAAGAAAGAGTTTTTCGTCCGCTTTTCCCCGGGACAACGTCCTTGAAACCGCAATCTCAGACTGATCAACCAAGGCCGCATTGACGGAAACCAGGTTATTCTCATCAATATCCAAGGTAACAGCAAGACGTGCAGGTTCCGGGGAGACCTGCGCCTTTTCCGCCGCTGTTTCCCTGCCGGGGCTTTTCTCCCGGTCGTTCCGATCAATGCCGAGCCAGAGATCGCCGATACTCTGCTCCTGCCCGTTGACCATATTGGAGAACTTCATATGTACCAGCTGCTGCGCCGCATCAACAAGCTGAAAGACCTCGGTGCAGGAGCAGGGCAAGGGCGTATTTTTCTCGATCATCAGAAAACGCCGGTTATTTTCCAGCCGGATAAAATAATCATGCGCAGCCGTGTGGACAATTTCAACAACGCCCTGCTCAACAGTATAGCTGTCAAGATCAAAGCCGCAATGGGGACAGACCGCATCCTGCTGCGCCGCATTCTGACCGCATTGCGGACATTCCAGGGTATCGGCAAGGCGATGACTGAGGATGGCGGCCCCTTCGGCCACAGCAAGCATGGGCCGTTCATGCAGCAGAACCCGATCTGTGCCGAATTCCCCCTGCAGTGCTTTGATAACACAGGGAATGCGCGCACTGCCGCCCACAAGCAGAATATTGTCGATCAGGTCTTCGGTAAAGTGGACATCAGCAAGCAGGCCCCGGACAAGCTCCAGCATGGAATGCAGCATGGGCTGCATCATCGCGTCAAACCGGGCGCGGGTCAGGTCAACCTCAATGTCTAGGGCATCGCCATCATCATCCAGCAGAAGACCGAGGACCTCGATACAGGTTTCCCTGCTGTTGCTCAGAATAATTTTAGTCTTTTCCGCCGCAGTTTTCAGCGCAGAGAGAAACCTGATTTTCTGTGCTTTTTTCTGCCGGTCAAGAAAGGCGCCGATATCAGCAATCCGTTCCTTCTCTGCGGTTTTCTCCAGCACATAATCAATAATAAGGGCATCAATGTCCTCTCCGCCCAGCCACATATCGCCGCCTTTGCCCATCTCAATGATCCGTCCGCCGCTGATGGTCAGAATGGACAGGTCAAGGGTTCCGCCGCCGAAGTCAAAAACCAGCACGGTCCGACCGTCATGACCAGAGATTCTGTCCACTCCGAAGGAAATAGCTGCAGCCGTGGGTTCAGGCAGCAGACGGCGTACTTTCAGGCCAGCCAAGGCAGCGGCTGTTCTGGTGGCATGCTTCTGTTTATCATTGAAATAGGCAGGAACAGTGATCACGGCGGTATCCACCCGGTCGCCGAGAGCAGCTTCCGCATCCGCCTTTATCTTGGTCAGAATTTTTGCCGAAATCTCTTCCGGGGTGAACTCTTTTCCTCCGGCCAGAATGGCGAGGCTGTTCGCCGAACCCTGTGAATGGGATGCAAGCCGGTAATGTACGCCATGCTCAGTGATCAGCTCCTGCACCTCTTTGTCATGAAAATTCCGCCCGATAAGACGCTTGACCGCAGTTATGGTATCTCCCGGTTCCTGGTGTATCCATTCCAGTGCATTGCGCCCGACAATGAATTCCGGTTTGCGCATCAGGCGTTTTTTCACAGTCACGCAGGACGGCGTAATATATTCGCCCTCTGCATTTTTCAGGACTTCTGTACTGACCTTCTTTATCGCAGCAACAGAGTTAGTGGTGCCGAGATCAATGCCTATTGATTTTTTCATAACCAAACAGTTACCGATGCGCAGGGTATCCTTTTCCGGGCAGAGACCGGTGCAGGGGAGCAGGAAACCCGCATGAAGTCAAGGAGACAGTATTGATACAGTACTGATACAGTATTTATGGTAACACGGTGAAATTATTCTACTGAAGAACCGGGCAGGCGGCAAGGGGAAATAACAGTCGTGCAAGAGTCTTTCTGCAGCCGATACAACGCAGGAACAGGCGGAGCCTGACAGCTCACCTGTCAGTCGGGAGGTCAAGTTATAGACATGCGATTGCCCTGTCTGCCCTGAAGGCTGTCCGACAGAGCAGATCGGGTTGGAATATTCTGAAATAAACTGAAATTATAGCTGGAGCAACATAATTTGAATATGCCCACAAGAGGCATAAGTTTTGCCTTCACGCCTTTCAGATAGCTGATCCTGTATTCAGTTTATACTGCTCCAGCTATAGAGATCAAGATATTTTGTATTCATGCCTCCAGCATACTATAAGTGGGCCGAATGCGTAACATCAGTCAATAATTAGACAGAGGAAACTGCCTATCAATGCGAATTAGGAGTTGAAAGCCGGTGTCAGCATCAGCATTGCGGCAGCTAATTTCCCGAAGACATGAACAAGAAGTCCCTGCGTTGACCTGACCTTTGAAGCAGTCTGTATGCCGGTTTTCTCCGGTACTGCAAAAAGGAGGGAAATTTTATATTGACGGGAAAGATGAAACCATGACATAGTCATATCGTTGTTCAACGGTGTAAACAGGATACGGAAAAAGTGAATTATGCGGATTCAATACGCCCTGTTTCTGAAACGCATGGTTCCCGCTCTCGTTTTGCTGCTGGTAGGTGCCTGGTGGTACGGCCGCCAGGAAATAAAAAACGAGATAAACCACCTGATAACGCGGGAAACCCTGTATGTCGGTCAGGGGGCGGGCACATTGTCTTATACCCTGAAGAACATCTGCAGGGATCTGCTTTACCTGGCAGGTCAGCATGAGCTGATTGACCGGATACGCAGGCCGGACAGCGCGAATCTGCAGCATCTTGCCGAGGACTTTGTTGTTTTTTCAGATAGTAAAGGGATATATGATCAGGTGCGCTGGCTGGATAGCGCCGGTATGGAGCGGGTACGGGTGGATTATTCGCCGGACCGGCCGAGAATCATCCCGCCGGAGGAACTGCAGAATAAACAGGGAAGGTATTATTTTACCGAAGCGGCTGCTCTGGCGCCTGGAGAGATTTTTATCTCACCCCTGGATCTCAATATCGAGCACAGCAAAATCGAACAGCCCCTGAAGCCGACAATCCGCATTGCCACTCCGCTGAGCGACCGACAGGGCAACCGGCTCGGTATTCTGATCCTGAATTATTCCGCCCGCAACATGGTGGACAATTTTCAGGCAGCCACTGCTGCTGCCGGAGACCGTATTTCCGTGCTGAACAGCAAAGGATACTGGCTGCTCAGCCCTGATCATGAGGACGAGTGGGGTTTCATGTTCAACCGGCAGGAGCTGCGTCTGCAAGCGCGTTTCCCGGCAGTTTGGCAGGAAATCGGGCAGCGGCAGAAGGGGTCTCTGCTCAACCGGGACGGTTTATGGGTCTGGAGCACCGTGCAGCCGCTGGAGGAGCTGCAGATTGAAGAATCCGGCAGATCCGGTTCTGTTCCGCAGAAAACAGATGAGTACTTCTGGAAGGTCGTTTCTCGTGTAAACAGCGGAGTGATCAGTGAAATCATATATGCTGTCCGCAGAAAGATCACCAGAGCCTGTGCAGTCCTGCTGCTGCTCATTGCCTTCGGTGCTTGGAAACTGGCCAAGGCGGAACAGCAGGTCCGGGAACGGACAGCTGAACTCAATGCCAGAGTCACTGAGCTGAAAAAGGTGAACAGCGAACTCAGAGCCTTTCTGGCCCGATCCTCGGCCATTATTGACGCCCTTGCCCGGCTCGGCGAAGGGCTGATCATTATTGATGACGATCATACGGTGCGCTACATGAATCAGGTAATGATCGACTGGTTCGGGGACATGACAGAAAAAAATTGCACCCTTCTGGCTGATGGCGAGCAGAGTCCGTGGTACTGCCCGCATGTGAACACCGCCCTGAAAGAGGCAAAGTCGGTCTGCTCTCTTCCTGCAGGGGGCAGCAGACGATTTTTTGAGATTACCGCAACAAGATGTACAGAGAGCGACACCGGCTGTTCCGTGCTGCAGCTGGTCCGTGATATTACTGAGAGCAAGAGAAAAGAAGCCCTGCTGAAAGAAAGCCGGGAGAAATATCAGCAGCTTGTTGAGAGTATCGGCGACAAGTTTGTTGTGTTCAGCCAGAAGCCGGATGCTGAAGAATGGACCTATGCAAGTAACAGCATGACCTCTGTCTTCGGCTGCGCCCAGGAAGTACTGCACAAAGGCAAGGGGATAGCATGGAGCAGAATCATTGACTGGGTTCCGGAATCCCTGGATCAGGCGCGTTTTCACCTTTCCAGAATACAGGACGGTAAAGCCGATTCTGTTCAGCATGACATGCAGTTCTTCCACCCGGACGGCGAACTGCGGACCATCAGGGTTTCCTCGCATCCGGTTCGGGACAGCTCAGGCAGGCTGCTTGCCGTCAACGGTATTCTCGAAGATATCACTGAATATGAATACATTACTGTAAAACTGGCCGAGGCTCAGCAGCGGGCAGAGGCAGCCAGTGAAGCCAAATCCGAATTTCTGGCTAATATGAGCCATGAAATTCGCACCCCGATGAACGCCATTCTCGGCATGTCCAGCCTGACGCTGGAAACCGATCTGGATGAAGAACAGAGGAACTATATCGAAAAAGTGTATATTTCCGCAGAGTCTCTGCTCGGTATCATCAATGATATTCTTGATTTTTCCAAGATCGAGGCAGGAAAACTGGAGATCGAGACAGTTCCGTTCCGTCTGACCAAAGTCTTTGAGAACTGTATCGATATGATCGATCTGAAGGTCTCGGAAAAGGGGCTGAAGCTGGATGTTGATATTGCGGCTGATATTCCGGACCGGCTGCAGGGCGATCCCCTGCGTCTGGGGCAGGTGCTGATCAACTTGGGCAACAACGCCGTCAAGTTTACCGGTCAGGGCGGGGTGACCATCACTGTTGAACAACGCGACCGGCGGAACAGTACCGTTATGCTGGAATTCTGTGTTGCTGACACCGGGATCGGCATGACCCCGAAACAACAGAGTAAACTGTTCAAGTCCTTCAGTCAGGCAGACAGTTCCACGACCAGACGGTTCGGCGGTACCGGCCTGGGACTGTCCATCAGTAAAAAGCTCGTTGAGATGATGGGCGGCGCAATCTGGTTCGAGAGCGAAGTGGGGCAGGGATCCCGATTTTATTTTACTCTGCCCTTTGCCGCCTGTGACAGTGAACCGGAGGAGCGGGAGGGGGAAAAAATGCAGGAAGAATTTTTCGATCTGCAGGGCGCCAAGGTGTTGCTGGCAGAAGACAATGCCCTGAATCAGGAGCTGGCCAGAATTCTGCTGGGCCGCAAAGGGATTACTGTCACCGTGGCGAGCAACGGGGCCGAAGCCCTGGAGATCCTGCAGACTGAAACCTTTGACTGCGTACTCATGGATATTCAGATGCCGGTTATGGACGGATACACGGCCTGCCGGGAACTCCGCAGAATGCCGCAGCATAAAAACCTGCCTGTCATCGCCCTGACCGCCAATGTCATGACCTCGGATCAGAAAAAAAGCCGGGAAGCCGGTATGAATGCACATATCGGCAAGCCGCTGAACGAGCAGGAGATGTTCACCGTTATTTCCCGGTATATTGACATGCAGCGGACTGACAGAAAGAAGAAACAGGGCCACCCCAGTGAACAGGCTGTTCAACCGGTCAGTCCGGGATAACCTCTGTCATTAGGTTTATATCGTTAACTCCGGCCAGCGGGCACGCCCTGCACTGCGGTTTGGATTTCCTGCAGAAACGCTTGCCGACCTGCACGAGCAGAGCATGGTATTCGTTGAATAAGGCGGTATCTTCAGCCAGATTATCCATAAACAGCTCCTGCATCTGGTGATAATCGCAGTCTTCAGAAATCAGTTCGTGGCGCAGCAGGATGCGGTGGGTATAGGCATCCACCACAAAAACCGGCTGTTCAGCTGCATAAAGAATAATTGAATCCGCCGTCTCCGGCCCGATCCCCTTGACCGAAAGCAGCTGTTCCCGCAGCACGGCAGCAGACTGCCCAAGCAGAGCATCCACATCACCGCTCCACTGTTCCTCAATCATGGAAAACAGGTTCTGCAACCGGCCTGCTTTAATATTATAATATCCTGCCGGACGGATGTATTCAGCCAGTTCTTCCCGGTCAAGGGCAGATATGGCCGGAAACGACAGCACACCTGTCGCCTTCAAATTGCTGATGGCCTTTTCCACATTCTGCCAGTTGGTGTTCTGGGTCAAAATCGCCCCCACCATAATCTCAAACGGAGTATCACCGGGCCACCAGTGCTGCGGCCCGAAATGCTCCAGCAGGCGCCGGTAGATTTCCTCCAAAGAATCGGAGAGCACAGCCTACTCCTGATCACCGAGACAGATCCCTATGGAACGGGCAGTCAGCACCTTGTCGCTTTTCAGATCCACCTGCTTGCGGCAGCGGATCGCCTCTTCCAGCGGGACCGAGGACATGGTGGGCGGTGTCCAGGCCACCATATGGTCAAATTGCCCGGCCGCTGCCATACGCACAGCGGCCGCTCCGAACCGGAGGGCCAGCAGACGGTCAAAGGTGGTGGGGGAGCCGCCCCGCTGTAGATGACCGAGAACCAGAGAACGGGTATCCTTGCCGATCCGCTGCCGGATCTCTTCAGCAACCCATTCGCCGATCCCGCCGAGCAGCAGCTCCTGCCTGCCTGTCTCCCCTTTTCCCCGACTGATCACCTTTCCGCCTTCTGCCTTGGCACCTTCCGCCACGACCACGATGGAATAATGTTTGTTATGGAGTTCGTTCTCACTGATTTTCTCACAGACCGCATCCATATCAAAGGGAATTTCCGGGAGCAGAATCACATCGGCACCGCCGGAAATTCCGGAATACAGGGCGATCCAGCCGGATTCCCTGCCCATGACCTCCACAACAAAGACTCGGTCGTGGGATTTTGCCGTGGAATGCAGTTTATCCAGGGCCTCGGTTGCCGTGGAAACAGCTGTGTCAAAGCCGAAGGTCCGGTCTGTGGCCTCCAGATCATTATCAATAGTCTTAGGAACCCCGATCACCGGCATGCCCATCTGGGTAAAACGGTGGGCAATATCCAGACTGCCGTCACCGCCGATGGCAATATGACAGCCGAAGCCCATGCGCTTGAACCCGGTCATGACCCTGTCCGAGACATCGATCAGCTTTTCTTCCCCGGCAAAATTTTTTACGGGCATGGAAAAGGGGTTGCCCTTGTTGGTGGTTCCCAGAATGGTGCCGCCGATAGGGGTTATGCCCTCCACATCTGAAGGCATCAGGCGGACCAGTTCGTCCTTGTCCAGAAATCCCATATAGCCGTGCCGGCTGCCGTATACCTCCCAGCCGAGTTTGGTTGCGGAGTTGACGATTGCAAAAATAACCGCATTCAGGCCGGGCGCATCGCCGCCGCCTGTTGATATTACTATCTTATTCATATGTTACCCTGTTTATGAGGACCCTGTTGCTTCAGCTGAGCCTGTAATAGTAAAAACCGGCTGAATATTTTGCAACTCCTTTCAAACCTGCCTGCCCGCCATTGACTTCTTTCATCAATTGCCGTACTATATAATAAGTCTCATTTTCCTGCAGGGAACGCCCCGCAATGGAACGGCTGCTCCATTGTACTCTTTTTCGGTTACGCAGGAAACCGGAAGAGGAACTGAAGTCAAGAAGCGGAAAATATACGGCATAGAAGGCCGAAGAGTCGATCTGATTCCGAATCGGATCTCAATGAAGAACGAACCGGAGGTTATGTTTATGTTGGAAGTAACGAGTTCAGCGGTTGAGAATCTGAAAACATATCTCACCGAAAATAATATTGAGTCTGCAATCCGCATCGCCCTGATGCAGGGTGGCTGAGCAGGCCCGTCACTGGGATTGGCTCTGGATGAGCCAAAGGACAACGACAAGACGTTTGAAGAAGGCGGTGTGCAGTTTTTGGTAGAGCAGGGTCTGCTCACTACTTGCGGCAGTATCAAGGTTGATTTCCTTGAAGCCGGATACCGGTCCGGTTTTTCCATCACCTCCGATAACCCTGTCGGGGGCGGGGGTGGCGGCTGCAGCTCCGGTTCCTGCAGTTCAGGCAGCTGCGGCTGATTTTTTGTATCCTCCTTCCCTCAGCGCCTCTGTCATTTTGACGGAGGCGTTTTCTTTTTATTTCTTTTTATTTTTCCTCCTTTTTCCGTAACGCCCTTTCTTCAGCAGATCAAGTACTGCCCTGCGCTGATTGCGTTTCTGATTCAGCAGGATAACATAGGCATTGCCGTTGTCAAGGTATCCGGCATAATTATAAATTCCCTTCATAGTGCCGGACTTGGTGCGCACGCCACGACGTCTGCGCATCAGGGAGGCATAGGGTCGGAACACCCTGAGCAGCTCCAGCATTGCCCTGACCGTAACCCAGTTGCCCCGATACAACCCGGCGCCTTCTTTCTGGACAAAGGCGGCAGCAGTCTTTTTACCGAGCTGCTCAACAAGCACTGCATTCACTGCCTGTTCAGCCTTGGCCCAGGTGGCGGGATAACCGAATTTTTTGGCGCCGCAGGTCAGATAGACCAGATTGGCGATAAAATTTGAGGAATGCTTCAAAAAAGAGACCACCAGCTCATGCAGCGTTTTGCTGCTCTGATGCGTGTAGACGAGCTTGGCCCCGGAGGGTACCTGGGCAACCCCGGTCTTTCCTTTTCCCGGAATGCAGGCATCTTTCTGCAGGGCCCGGAACAGCTCGGTTGTATATTCAGTTATCCGTTCCTCCTCATTGCATTTTTCCCGGCAGATGTTGATCCTGTGCCATCCGGCGCCATACCCCTTGGCAAGCTCGCGCATGATCGGCAGCATCGGGGTCTGCTTTTCCCCGGAAACGATCCCGCCTTTTTTCGTGATCCGGACAGCAACCGTGTTAAAATTCACCGAAACTGCCCCGACCGGCGCATCATAGGGATTGTGGCTGTCCTCCCGGCCCGGCGTCCGATGCTCCAAGGCAAAATTGGAGGGATCAGCAAAAATCCCGTTGATCCGCTGTACCCCGTGTGTTTTCAGGGCAGCAAAGATCAGCTGAATTTCTTCAGAAACCAGCATGGGATCTCCCCAGCCTTTAATAAACAGGTTGTCCTCACTGTCTGTATAGAATTCCGTTGTAAACCGGTAATCCGGGCCGAGGATGGACTGGGCGGCCAGAGCAGTGGAAATTTTGAACAGGCTTGCAGGAACATAGGGGGTATCAGGATTGCAGGCGGCAATTATCCTGCCCTTCCTGTCACTGACACCATAGCCGCCGTTCCGGATAAGTTTGCTGAAAGGGGAAGGGCAGGCAGCGGATGCTGCTGATGTGAGGAGAGTAAGGATAAGGCAAAAAATACCTGCAGCCGGTATCTGCAGAAAGGGCGATTTCATGGTGTGGTGCCTGGATAGGTTTCGGTCATTCTTTGCAGACCAACAATTAATGCTGCAGCAGAGGCGTCAGGGACGTCTATCTGAACTAACTCTTTGAGGATAGCAGAAACATAAACCGGTTGTCCAGTCTTTCTGTTTGCTGTATAACTTGTTGCTTTTAGATAGGTTCTTCCGTTTCAGAAGCTATGTTGAAAAACATGCTTCTTACAGTTCTCTTATCAGAACACAAACGGCCCGATTTATCATTAATGAATATTATCCTGCAAAAAAATGCGTACAACTTCCGGCTGTGCGCCGGGAGATTCAGCGCTCAACAGGGCAGATAAAAACAGACGGCAGGCGCACTCCCCTCCTGGCAAAGAAACCATACACAGCAGCTTTTTTCCTTGACTGCCGGCGTGGTTTGCAGTTATTCAGTAGCTGCCTTTCTTGAGGCGGAAGGATCTTGGTAAGAATACATTATGTTCCCCCGTATGTATTCGGGTGCCTCTGTGTCTGTGAACACTGACCGACCTGTGTACTGGCGCATTTGGCTGATGGGACTGAAAATATTGTTTTTAAGGTATAAGCATAATTTTTAAAGTACACAACAAGGAGGCCGTTATGGCTGAAGAGCACATGATGCGTGTGAGTACGCACAAAGGGCAGAATGAGGTGATTGCCGACAGGCGGGGCTTTCTCCGGCGGGCAGCAGCTGCACTGGGTGTCGTGGTGGCTGCCGGTTTGACCGGAACAGCGATCACAAAATCCGCCGGAAAAGTCGGCGATGTGAACGCCCGTGCCCGCTCCGCTGAGGAGGATTTGCGGCAACAGCAGATCATGGCCGGCAAAAAAATGGTCATCCTGACCCAGGAAGAGAAGCAACAGATGCTTGACCGTATCCTGCGTAACCATTACCGGACGGTATCTTGAGCGTATTCAAGATACCATATTCACGGAGGCAATACACGATGTCGGAGGACAAAAGAAAAAAAGAGATGGTTGAAGGACAGGACGACGGGAAGGCGAAAGAATCCCGCCGTGATTTCCTGAAGAAGATGGGGGTTACTGCCGCTGCAACAGTTGCCGCCCCGGCAGCCACCGCAGCTACCGCCGAGGCAACGAGCATAGCCGAAGCATTGCAGACGCATTTTGAGCTGATGAGTGACGCCCAGAAGGAAAAGGCCATTGCCCGCTTGGAAGAGCGCTATACAGAGCAGTTCGGTAAGCAGGTCACAGTGGCTGACACGCCTGCCCCGGAGGGGGTGCTGTTCGGCTATGCACTCAATATTTCCAAATGCATCGGCTGCCGTCGCTGCGTTGAGGCCTGCGTCAGGGAAAACAATCAATCCCGTGATCCAGCAATCCAGTGGATTCGGGTGTTGCGGATGGAGCGGGGCAATAACACGTTCGAACTGAAAAATTTGAACGAGGGCTCTCCTGACAGCAATCCCTTGGGAGACTACGGTATCCAATCCGGTGGTCATGCTGATAAACATGTCGGTATTTCCGGTGCTGCCGAGCATTACTATGAACCGGAGCAGGTTCCGGAAGACGATGCTATTTATTTTCCGGTGCAGTGCCATCAATGCGAAGACCCGCCCTGTGTCAAGGCATGTCCGGTCCGGGCAACCTTTCGCGATCCCAACGGAATCGTGGTTATTGATTACAACTGGTGCATTGGCTGCCGGATGTGCCAATTGGCCTGTCCGTATTGGGCACGCCGCTTTAACTGGGGCGAACCGGTATTACCGAATGAGGACATGAATCCCAAGACCCATTATTTGGGGAACCGTCCCCGCATGCGCGGAGTCATGGAAAAATGTACCTTTTGTTTACAGAGGGTCAGAGAGGGACGCTATCCGGCCTGCCTGGAAGCCTGTCCCGTAGGTGCAAGAAAATTCGGCAACCTGCTCGATCCTGAAAGCGAAGTAAGGAAGGTTTTGGCGACCAAGAAGGTGTTCCGGTTCAAGGAAGCGTATAACACCGATCCAAAATTTTTCTATTACATGGATTAGAGAGGTATTTATAATGACAATGAAAAAGCAAATAGCTTCAGCTTCTCAAAAGCCGATAGCTTTCGCCCGTGACTTTTTCAGTTATGCCGTTAAAGGAGGAAACCTCTACTATGGCTGGCTGCTCTTTCTTTCTTTTTTTGCAGTTGTGGGTTTATACACCACCTACGTGCAGATGACCAAGGGCCTCATCGTCACCGGGGCCACAGACCAGATCATTTGGGAACTGTTCATATCCAACTTTATATTCACCGCCCATATTGCGGCGGCGGCCGTGCTGGTGGTCATTCCCGCCTATATCTATAAACGAAAAGACATGAAGGACTTGGCCGTCCTTGGTGAGATCATCGCTCTGACCTTCGTGATTATCGGCCTCAACTTCATCATGTTCCACATGGGTCGGCCGGACAGAGCGTGGCACGCAATTCCCGGGTTGGGTATCTTCAACTTTCCCAGTTCGATGCTCACCTATGATATCATTGTACTGAACGTATATCTTGGTATCAACCTGGTGGCGGTTTCCTATCTCTTGTATATGCGCTATATCGGGCAGCCGATGAACACCAAATTTTACACCCCGTTGATCTACATAGCCGTGGTTTGGGGGCCGCTGATTCATATCGTCACCGCCTTCATCCTCAGCAGCAATGCAGGAATTTCCTCATGGCATACTGCTGTCCTCCCTTTTGCCTTTTTATCTATGGCCGGTGCATCAGGATCTGCTCTGGTTATTATGCTTTTCCTCCTGATCCGCAAATTCAGCAAGCTGCATATTGCTGACTCGGTGATTGACTTCTTTTCCCAGGTCATTGTCTGGAGTCTGGGGATCATCATCCTGGTCTTTGCCTCTGAGTTTTTTACAGAACTGTATCCGGGTACCCATCATGCCGCTTCTCTGGAGTACATGATGCATGGTCACCACGGTCTGGATGCCTATTCCCCGTGGTTTCGGATGACTATGGCCCTGATTGTGTTACCGTTCCTCATGCTGCTCAATACCACAATACGGAAGAGCTACAACAGCCTGTTGCCGGTGCTCTGTCTGGTGGTTTTCCTAATCATCCTGATCGAAAAACCGGCAGTGCTGGTCTTTCCGGCCTTCAGTCCGACCCCCCTGGGTGAGTATGCCGTGTATCATCCGACCCTTGTTGAAATTTTCAACGTCCTGTTCATCTGGGCAACTGGCTTTATCATGCTGACCCTGCTCACCAAGGGTGCTATCGGCGTATTGACCGGTGAGGTACGAGATCCCAAAACAGCGGAAGGAGATGCGAAATGATTTCAGGGAGAAAATATGTGAGAGCAGCAGCTTTCTACGGCCTTTTTGCCGTAGCCTTGGTAACCGGCGGCCTGCTCTTCCAGAATATGCCTGGCGAGGCTCTGGCAGAAGATGCGGCACAAGACGAGTCCGGTGCAGTCCAAGCTGCGTCCGATGCTGCACCAGCTGCATGCTATGAAAGTATCAAAGGCGCCACCGAACTCTCAAAGGTGGATAATGCTGTCCCCAAGTACGGTTATCCCAATGTGAAGTGTTCACCCACCACCGGAGCAGTTCTCTGGTACGGCGATCCCTACTATGGTACTGAACCTATGGGTGACATGCCGAGCTTCGGCGATCAAACGGGTGGCGATTTTGCCCAGGCGGTCATCAGGCCCCGTGCGGAGCACTTAAAAACAATAAAGCAAACAAACATGCAGTGCAGCGGCTGTCATTATGTCGGTGAAAATATGGATGCCCCGAAGAATGATCCCCGCCAGATCGGGAATCATCAGGATATCATCAGCGATGCCACGAATCTGCAGCATGGCCGGGGAGCAATCTGGTGTTTTGACTGCCATAATGCCGCCAATCGTGACACCTTGGTTGACCGTCGAGGAAACGAGGTCAGCTTTAATGAATCCTATAAGGTCTGCGGAAGCTGTCACGGCGCTACTTACAGCGAATGGCGGATGGGTCTCCACGGCAAGCGTACCGGCGAATGGAAAGTCGGAGGGAAAAAGCGGTGGTGGGCTTGTACAGAATGCCACAATCCCCACACTGTTCAGGAGCATCGCTTTAATCCGATTCAACCGGAACCGCCACCGGCCCTGCCCCGTGGTATGAGCAAGGGAGACTACGAGGGTGCTGGCGATCATCATTGATCCGCAGCAGTTGAAGTGACGTTTTCAAGGTCGGAGGCAGATGTCTCCGGCCTTTTTTATTGGAAGGTCAGCCTTTTCTTGCTGGCAACACATTCCCTTAAGTATAAATTGATAAGGTTCTGGTAAGGGATGCCCGTTTCTTCTGACATATTTTTGAAATAGTCAATCACGTCCACCTCCATTCTAAACTACCCGCAGTTCCCGGCTTGAAATGGCTGATTTTGATTATTCATTTTTTGACAGGAGGACGGAAGGAAATGTGATTGATGTCACCGATTCCCCGGCAGGGTAGCAGACTGATTTTTCAGGGGAGATGAATGGGTGTAGCACTGGGCTTCCTTAGAGTTGTTCCTGAATAACTTCCGAGTCCCCAAAAACAGCCACTTAAAAAATGAAAAATGGGTCTGTAAGCTTATACAGGAACAACTCTCTTCATGCTTCGGAACCCAACAAAAAAGGGGTTAGCGAGAACCGCCAACCCCTTGATATTTCTGGCGTCCCCAACCGGATTTGAACCGGTGTTGCCGGCGTGAAAGGCCGGTGTCCTGGACCAGACTAGACGATGGGGACGTATATTTTTGTGGTGGGTCGTGCGCGGCTCGAACGCGCGACTCTCTGCTTAAAAGGCAGATACTCTACCAGCTGAGTTAACGACCCTACTGCGCTGCGAGCACAGCTCTTTTACCATTTTCTGCCGGAAGGTGTCAACAGAAAAAAAAAGCGCCTGTCTGTTTTTTCTGTTCCTCTGTCCGTCCATGAAGAGAGTGCTTGTTGCCTGCAGCAATCTTTGTTATAAAGATTTCGCTGTGGTCTGGTGGCCGCGCAGAGAAGAGCAGAGAACGCTTTGCAGGTATTTTTGACAGGAGAGATATGGGACTATTATCAGGAAGCGCTTCCTTTACCCGCTTTATAGTAGAAGGTGAAGTGCCGGAGAATTTTTGGGATTTTATTGCGGAACGGGTGGCGGAGCACTCGTTTCAGGATATTGACGATACCATTGATGAGTATTCCATCGGCTGGGTGTCTGTGGCGGATATGTTTGATGCTGACTTTGCCTACAGCTCCTATGCTGCCGGGGATTACGTGGTGCTGTCCATGCGGATTGATGAACGCAAGGTGTCTGCGGCCGTGCTGAGGAAGTTCACTGCCAAGGAAGAGTCTCGGATCAGGCAGGAAAAAGAGCTGCGCCGTCTGAGCCGCTCTGTCCGCCTGGAGATCAAAGAGCGGATACGGGCCGAGCTGGTACGCAAGTCGCCACCCATGCCGTCGGTCTACGACCTCTGCTGGAATGCCGCCGACAACACCCTGCTGTTTTTTTCCGGCAGCCGCAAGGCAATTGCTCTGCTGGAAGATCTGTTCCGGGAGACCTTTGATCTTTCTCTGGTCATGCAGATTCCCTGGAACTCTGCGCTCCGGCTGGCAGACCCGGAAACAGCGGCAAAACTGGATGATCTTCAACCGGCAGTATTGCTCTGATTGATTTTAGTATTTAACCGACAGGAAAAGAGAACGGCGGGTATGCTTTTATGGACTTAGTTGAGCTTATTGAAGAGAAGCGTTTCCTCGGCCAGGAGTTTCTGGCATGGCTCTGGTTTAAGAGCGAGGAACGGGGCGGCAGTATTGAGCTGCCCGGTCAGGGGGATATTCTGGTGGTGTTTGAAAAGCATATGCTGCTGGAATACGGTGAAGGCCCGGAAAGCGAAAAACTCATCTGCCGGGGCCTGCAGACCGAACTGAAAGAGGCCCGCGCCGGGCTGGCTCTGGGCAAAAAACCGGAACAGGCCAGAATCAAAATCGGCAGCGGTGATTATGAATTCAATATCACCCTGACTGCCGCCACTATGGAATTCCGCAGCGTCCGTTTACCGAAAACCGCCGGGGCGGCTGACGGCGACAGTGATGATCCGGACAGCCTGGAAGGACAGGTGCTGGAGCGGATATCTCTGTTTGAAGAGGGGATTAAGCTGGTCAATGAGCTGTTCCGTCTGTTTATCAAAGTCAGGACTTCGGGTGCGTGGTCGGATGAACTGGTGAACATGCGCCGGTGGGTACACAGCGGTGCGGAACTGGCAGGGATGTAGGGCTGCGCCGGGGAGTTGTTTCCCCTGCTTCAAGAAGATGAACAGGCAGCTCTTGCCGCTGCGGAGGGAATTGAGGTGAGCCGGACAGCACTTGCCTTCATGAGTTATGTGAATCTGGACGACCAGCATGAGCAGGGTCGGCTGACCCGGTTCCGTGAATGCCTGAGCGGTGAAGTGCGGATGCAGACCGGCAAGCCGTTTGATATCTTTCAAGACCGAGAGGACATTGCCTGGGGTCAGCCGTGGGAGAAGCGCATACACGAGTCTTTAGCTGCGACCACCTTTCTCATTCCGATCATCACGCCAGCCTTTTTTAAAAGCAATGCCTGCCGGAAAGAGCTGAAGTATTTCCTGAAGCGGGAAGAAGAGCTGGGACGGGGTGACCTGATTCTGCCGGTCTATTATGTACGCTGTCCTGTGCTGGAAGATAAAGCAAAGCGGGAACATGACAAACTGGCGCAGGTTCTCGCAGCGCGACAGTATGCGGACTGGCGGGAGTTGCGTTTTGAAGAATTCACTTCATCGTCGGTGCGCAAGGCTCTTGCTAAAATGGCGGAACAGATTGTTGCGGCCTTGGAGCGAAGTGAGGCGGAAGCATCCTGCTTACAGCCAGAGAAGGACGACTCCACGCCTGCCAGCAGCAACACATTTACTAAAACTGGTAGAGGAGATCAGAGCATTGCGCAGGGCAATAATGCTATCGGTACGCAGATCAACAACTATTACGCTCCGCCACCGTCGGAGAGCAGGCCACAGCTTGCGCCAACGGTAAAGACAGATCCACCGACCTTGGTTATTGATCCTTTATATCGTTGTGACTATGCGACAATAACTGCTGCACTCAAGGCTGCTGAACCGGGCACACGCATTCTTGTGCGACCCGGCTTGTATAAAGAAAGCATTGTGATAGACAAGCCTGTTGAGATCATAGGTGATGGAGAGCGAAGCGAGATTATTATCCAGCTTGTTGGTAACCCAGCTATTTTGTCAAAAACTGACATTGGAAGGGTTGCTAACCTTACCTTAAATGATATAAGGATTGAGCAAGGTAGGCTTGAAATAGAGGATTGCGACATTTCAAGCAAAGGTAATATATGTGTTCAAATCCTTAACGACGCAGACCCGATTCTGCGTCGCTGCCACATTCATGATGGACCAGCAGCTGGTGTCCTTATTTGTAATAACGGTAAAGGGTTGATAGAGCATAATGAGATATTCTCCAACGCGCAGGGCGGCATTATAATTAACACAACCAAAAATCCGATTCTACGCTTTAACCGCATTTCTAAAAATGGCTGGTCGGGTGTTCGTATATGCGATGGCGGTGGTGGCATTATCGAAGACAATGATCTTCAGGGCAATACCAAAGGGGCATGGTACATCGAAGAAGGCTGCGCAGCAAACGTCCAGCGGCGCGGCAACAAGGAGTAGGTGCAACTTACCAGTCACCCTGCGGCCTTCAGCAGGCAGTCGGTATTGCAGAGACACGCTCGTGTCTCCCTCCGAGTAATGAGTGTGTCTCACTTCGAGTAACGGGCGTGTCTCAGATGGAGTAACACTCGTTACTCAACCCGAGTAAACCTCGTGTCTCCGAAAGAGGGTGCCTGCTGGCTGTGAGAGCGGAATGCGGGAGGGGTGCTCTCTGCCCGTTGTTCCTCTGTCCGATTCTGTGTACAATGCGGCAGCTGGCCAACATCAAGACAGGAAAATTCATTGCGCAATACGCCGTCACTATTTAACTGAATGACATTATGGAATTTGAAACCGTGATCGGGCTGGAAGTTCATGCCCAGATGAAGACAAAGAGCAAGATATTCTGCGGCTGTTCCACCGAGTTCGGCGCGCCGCCCAACACTCATACCTGTCCGGTCTGCCTGGGTATGCCGGGTTCGCTGCCCGTGCTGAACAAGCAGGTGGTGGAAAACGGCATCAAGCTGGCCCTGGCCACGGATTCCGCCATCAATCGGGAGAATCGTTTTGCCCGCAAGAACTACTTCTATCCTGACCTGCCCAAGGGCTACCAGATTTCCCAATTCGAGCTGCCCATTGCCGAGCACGGTCGCTTGGAGATCGAGGTCAACGGGGAGAAAAAGACCATCGGCATCACCCGTGCTCACATGGAGGAAGATGCGGGCAAGCTGGTCCATGATGAGCTGGAGCCGAACAGCTATGTGGATTTGAACCGGACCGGTACTCCACTCCTGGAAATCGTCAGCGAGCCGGATTTGCGCTCGCCGGAAGAGGCAGTGGCCTATCTGAAAAAACTGCACAGCATTGTCCGGTACCTGGATATCTGCGACGGCAACATGCAGGAAGGCAGTTTCCGCTGCGACGCCAACATCTCCCTGCGGCCCAAGGGGCAGGCGGAGTTCGGCACCCGGACGGAGCTGAAAAATATGAACTCCTTCCGCAATGTCCAGCTCGCTCTTGAGTACGAGGAGCGCAGGCAGCGGGATATCCTTCTGGATAACGGCTCCGTGACCCAGGCCACTCTGCTCTGGAATCCGGACAGCAATAAAACCGAATCCATGCGCGGCAAGGAAGAAGCGCACGATTACCGATACTTCCCGGATCCGGATTTAGTGCCGGTGCATATTGATGAGGAGTGGATCGAGCGGATGCGGGCTGAACTGCCGGAGCTGGCCGATGAGCGACGACAGCGCTTCATGGCTGAACTCAGCCTGCCGGAAGACGTGGCCGCGACTTTGACCGCCTCCCGTGACTTAGCTGATTATTTCGAGCAAGTCTGCGCGGAATACAACAACCCGAAAAAGGTGGCCAACTTCATGACCACCGAGCTGCTGCGGGAATATGCACCGGAGCAGATCAGCGAATGCCGGATTACCGCGCCGCAACTGGCCGCTCTCCTGCTGATGGTGGAAAAGGGCATCATCTCCGGCAAGATCGCCAAGGCCGTGTTTGCCCACATGCTGGAGTCCGGCGATGACCCGGAAAAGATCGTCAAAGCAAAGGGACTGATCCAGATGAGCGACGAGGGCGAACTGGCCGCCATTGTCCGGGAGATCATTGCCGCCAACCCGGATCAGGCCCAGCAGTTCCGCGACGGTAAGACCAAGGTCATAGGTTTCTTTGTCGGTCAGCTGATGAAGAAAACCAAGGGCAAAGCTAACCCGCAGCTGGCGAATAAGCTGTTTGCGGAGGAGCTGGGGCAAAATTCATAACTGATGTTACGCACGCAAATAAAAGATCAGTAAGTTACTGAGACACCCAAAACGTGGAATCTGCCAATTTTGCATTTCGGCTGCGTAACATCAGTTAAGTATCAAATTGTTTTCGTTTACTTTTGTGCCATCATAGATGGCTTTTTCCGATTTAAGCAACTGTATTTATTTTGCATTATCTTCAATACCCTTAATGACATAAGACAAAGTACATGGACGAACATGGATAACCAAAGCCAACTCCTCAAGCAGCGTCGTGAAAAAGCCCAAACCCTGTCCGAGGCCGGGGTCAACCTGTTCAGCAACAGCTTCAAAGATCCGCAACCGGTCAGGGAAATTCTGCCCTTGGCTAATGCCCTAGAGCCGGAAAGCCATGCTCCGGGCAATACCGTGTACCGGGTTGCCGGGCGGATCATGTCGCTGCGCAAGTTCGGCAAAGCTGCCTTTTTTCACCTTCAGGATGAAACCGGACGGATGCAGATCTATGCCCGCCGGGATCTGCTGGGCGAAGAATTTCAGCTCTTCAAAAAATGGGATGTGGGCGATATTGTCGGGGTGGAGGGCAAACTGTTCAAGACCAAGACCGGTGAACCGTCCATCGAGGCATTCCGGCTGCACATGATCACCAAGTCCCTGCGGCCCCTGCCGGAAAAATTTCACGGCCTCACTGATGTGGAGACCCGCTACCGCCAGCGTTACGTGGACCTGATCGTTAATCCGGAGGTGCGCGACACCTTCCGCAAACGGGTGAAAATCATCCGTCTGCTCCGGCAGTTCCTTACCGAGCGGGGCTTTCTGGAGGTGGAAACTCCGATGATGCATCCGGTTCCGGGCGGGGCGGCAGCCAAGCCCTTCAGGACGCATCATAATGCCCTGGACATGGAACTGTTTCTGCGCATTGCCCCGGAACTTTACCTCAAGCGCCTGCTGGTGGGCGGCTTTGAGCGGGTTTTTGAGATCAACCGGAACTTCCGCAACGAGGGTCTGTCCACCCGCCATAATCCGGAATTCACCATGCTGGAGTTCTACCAGGCATACGCGACCTATGAGGATCTGATGGATCTGACCGAGGAGATGATTTCCTCAATTGCTGCTCAGGTCTGCGGCTCCACCGAAATTTTTTATCAGGGAATGCCGGTGAATCTGGCTCCGCCTTGGAAACGCTACACAATGGACGAGGCCCTGATCGAAGTGGGCGGTATTGATCCTGAGCTGCTCAAGGATGACACTACCATAATGGGGCTTGCCAAAAAGAACGGGATCAAGCTGCAGCCCGATGCCGGGCCGGGCAAGGCAAAGACCGAGCTGTTTGAGCTGCTGGTGGAGGAGAAACTCATCGATCCGACCTTTATCACGGCCTATCCGGCCGAGGTTTCACCGCTGGCCCGCCGCAACGAGGACGACCCGACCATCACCGACCGTTTTGAGCTGTTCATTACCGGCCGGGAGATCGCCAATGCCTTTTCCGAGCTGAACGACCCTATTGATCAGCATGAACGCTTTGCCAAGCAAATTGCTGAGCGCGGCGATGATGATGAAATTCATCCGGAGTTGGATGCGGATTACGTCCGGGCCCTGGAGTACGGGATGCCGTCTGCGGCCGGGGAAGGCATCGGGATTGACCGACTGGTCATGCTGCTCACGGATTCGCCGTCCATTCGGGATGTGATTCTGTTTCCGCATCTGAAGGCTGAGGTGAAAGAGAAGGAGTCGAAGAAGAGGAAGTAAATATCCGGAGTGTGAAAGGATATTCTATTCGATAGGTTGATAAGGAGAAGAGCATGACGGAAAACGTACAGCTCGCGCTGATTATTGCTGTGGCCTTGGTGGTGGTTATCGGCGTTGTCGTCTTTGTTCTGCGGGGCAAGCTCCGCTCCGGGAACATCAGTGTCAACCGGGACGGTGTCCAAGTCGGTGGGGAAACCCATACCCCGGCTGAACCACCGGTCACTAAAATTACCGGCACCAAGATTAAAGGCCATGAGAACGAAGTGACTGCCCGTAACGGTGCCCAAGTGGAAAACAGCGATATTGACGGGGACAAGAACCGGCTCAACAGCAACGGCTGACCCATGAAAGCAGATATTTTAGCGAATTATCAGGGGCCGCGTGCCTCCTTTGCCCGCCTATGGACGCAGGACTGCTCGGAGCCGATTCTTCTGTTCAGCGGTCAATCCGGCAGCGGCAAGACCAGCCTGTTGCGTAATTGCCGCCGCATGGCTCCGACTGATGCCTATCAGATCTTTGTGGATTGCAAGCAGGACGGGGTCAATGCCGCCGAGGTTTTCAGCCGCACGGTTCATCATGCGGGTCGGGACAAACTGCCTGCCTTCAGTCGATGGCTGCAACAGCATAACGTGGAAATCCGGGATAATCAGATTGAGGGCAACAGCAACCAGATCAATGTGGTTCTCAATAGCGGCGGCAAGGAGGAGCGCGAGGAACGGCGCATCATGCTGACCGACGCTTGGTTGCAGGATACGGATCAGCTCGACAACCCGATGCTATTGGCTGTGGACACCTATGAAAAGGCGGCGGATGACCTCCGCACTTGGTTGAACAGCATCATTGTGCGGCTGCCCCGTGCCAGCCGTCAGTTGCGCCTAGTGGTGGCCGGGCAGGAGATCCCTTCCACTGATACCTGCGAGGATTGGGCTGACTGCTGCTGTGAACATCCGTTGTACGGGGTGCCGGATGCCGAACACTGGCTGCCCGTAGTCAAGGCTTTGGGATTACGGGTTCCGGTTGATCCTCCCCTGACCTTTCTGGCCGGTATCTGCCACGCCATGCAGGGGAATCCGGCTAAGATCATCGAGATTATCAAAACCTTTCCCCGGCTGTCCTGATTCCTCATGTCAGAAACCAATCCCTATCAGGAATTACTGGAGCAGCTCCAGGCCTGCGAGAGTCAGGAGGAACGTGACTGGCTGTCTCTGCGATTCAGCATGGCCCAGCTGCCGGAAGAACTGCAAGCCGCTGTCCGGGCTGCTGCGGTGCCCCGTTTTTTTGACCGTGCTTTTCTCAATGCCCTGCTTGATCAGCCCTTGGGCGAGACTCATTTTGCCGAACTGCTTGAGCAACCCTATGTTGAACCGTATCCCGTTGAAGAGCGGTATAATGTTCATGAACGTAGCCGTAGGTTGTTGCAGGAGCGGCTTTGGTTGGAAGATGAAGAGCAGTACTGCGATCTCTCCCGCTGCGCCTTTACCTATTGCGCCGAACAGGACCAAGACGATCTTACTTGGCAGATCGAAACCATCTATCACCAGTTGATTGCCGAACCGGATAAGGGAGCTGATGCCTTGAATAATATCTGTGTTGACTGGACGAACCCGCCCTATTTTGCCTATGACAGGGCAGAAAGCCTGCTCCAGGCAGTACAGGAACATCGGGAAATGAAGCGGCTGCCGGATAAGGCAGTGCTGTATTTTCTGCTCCGGCAGGCAAATCTGGATATGCGCTACTCCCGCAACCGGCAGGCCAAGGATGCCTTGGAGCAGATACCCTTGTCTGTGATTAAGGAGGATGATTCCTACCTTGCCGCCAACTGCCTGAAAGCGCTCGGCGACGTGCATCTTCGTCTTTCGGAACTGCCTGCGGCTCGGAAGCGTTATGAAGAATGCCTTCCTGTCTACCGTGAGATCGGTTCTCGTCTCGGCGAGGCCAACTGCCTTCAAGCGCTCGGCGACGTGCATCTTCGTCTTTCGGAACTGCCTGCGGCTCGGAGAGATTTTGAAAATGCCCGGAAAGTATACCGTGACATAAATGAATCGGTGGGCAAGGCAGACAGCCTACGAATGCTCGGCAAATTGGCCGTGCAGACCGGTGAGTTTGCTGCTGCCCAAAAGTATGTTGAACAGGCTTCAGCTCAGTTTGAACGTATTGAGGGCTGGGAAGGTGTGGCCGAATGTCTGGAAGGCTTTGCCGAACTTTATCAGGCCCAAGGGAAAACACAACAGGCGAAGGAGTATTGGCAAAAGGCCGCAGATAAATATCACGAGATCTCTATGCCCCTGCGGGCGGAGAAGTGTCTGGAACAATTACGCCAGCTGAAAGAGCAGGAATAAAGAGACCTCCCGCAAAACTTTGTGATTTGACAGAAACGGCGGATGCTGATATTTTTTCAGCCACTTTTTTTGTACTGCCATCCCCCTAGAGGTCGAAAAATCATACTCATGAAAAACTGTCCCGCCGTCCCGAATCATTCCGCCGTCTGACCGGTATCAATTCTGAAAAGCGGGAAGACGCACCGCCCGGAAGAACAGGCAGTTTTACAGGAGGTCTATCGGATCGGTTTTCAACTCCTAATTCGCATTGATACTCCAAGGCTGGATATCCTCTTCCATGACAAGGAAAAGATTATGACGGAAAACGTACAGGTCTGGAGATAAAGGTTATTGCCGAAATTACCGGACTGTCTGTAAACGAAGTCAAGCAGCTGTATCGCAAATACAGCGACAGATAAGAGCACGGAATCTTTATTGGTTGAACTCAATAGATTAACCCCGGAAAGCAGGTCGGAATAAGTTCTTCGGAGGTCTCAAAGCGAAAAAAAAAAGCCATCATTACAGCTACGGGACAAACTACTTTTCAACACCCTTTTATTCTGCTGATTGGCCTGGCGGATTCTTTCGGTGAGAGGCGGAGCGGTTTATACCACACATTCATGCTCTCAATCTTACCGGAGATATTGGTGTTGTTTTTTAATCGACCGGCAAAATAGTATCCGGCCCGGGTAAAGGTGAGATTCATGGCCGGGGATGCGGCCCGGGCAATGGTATAGGCCGTGCTGAGCTGCTGTTCCTGCATTGCTTCTTCCATACAACGGAGAAGATGCAGGGCGAGGTTATTGCCTGCATAAGCAGGCAGGGTGGCAAAATCGGTCATTTCCACATTGGAAACCTCCCTGTCCATTTCCGCTGAGGCCAAAGCAACCAGTTCCCCGTTCGTTTCCGCGCCGAAATAGGCCACATGGCTCTGTATGGTCTCCAGCAGATAGTCTTCCTCGTGGATGGGAAAGGGATAGGAGGCAAAGGTCTGCTGATAGATTGCCGCCATTGCCGGAACATCGTTCCGGGTGCATCGACGGAGGATAAACCGCGCATCAGGAGGCAACACTACTGTGCCCCGCTTGTCTTCAGCAATATGCAGGATATTTTCCAGGGCTGCAACATCATCTTCCTGCCTGCGGGCATTCTGCAGATAATACGCCATGAACAGAGCGCCCGTTCGGCCGGAGAAGAAACCAGGAATTTCTGCTTCTTTTACAAAGTCTGCCTGCAGAAAATCAGCAGACGCATCTTCCGGCACCTTGGCAAAGATTTTGGAGTAGCCTTTGCCTCCTGCCAGCTCAATCAGCTGCTGCGGAAAATCTGCCGGAGTTTGATCGGCGAGCCGCATAAGATAAATCCGGTCATTATACGGCCCGTGCTGGATTATGCTGCCCTGATACGCTTCGACCTTATCCTTCTTCGGCAGCATGATCCCTTTTTTCTATCCGTTCATTGCCCGTCGGTATTAGGGAGACGGCATCGTTATAATCTGCCAGCAATTTTTTAATCCCTACCGGCTGATATTCCGTGGCCTCTTCCAGGCAAAGCTGGAGATCACACTGATCGCATTTGCGGTCACAGAAAACAGGTTCGTAGGAATCCGGTTCCTTGTAGGTGGTGATGACTCCTTCATAATTACGCAGCACCACCTTATTGGTGGACCAGGAAATAAGGTAGTTGGGCATGATCGGGATTTTGCCGCCGCCGCCGGGCGCGTCAATAACATAGGTCGGCACACTGAAACCGCTGGTATGGCCGATCAGGCTCTCGATGATCTCAATACCCTTGCCCACCGGGGTGCGGAAATGGCTGAGGCCCTCCGAGAGATCGCATTGATAGAGGTAATAAGGCCGGACCCGGTTGGCCACCAGTTTATGCACCAAGGTCCGCATGATTCTGGGGCAGTCGTTCACTCCGGACAGAAGCACGGACTGATTGCCCAGCGGAATGCCTGCATCAGCCAGTTTGGCCAGAGCAGCACGGGCGGATTCAGTCAGTTCTCTGGGATGATTGAAATGAGTGTTGATCCACACGGGCTGGTGTTTTTTCAGCATGGCCACCAGCGCATCCGTAATCCGGTAGGGCAGAACAACCGGCGTCCGGGTACCGATCCTGACCACCTCCACATGCTCTATTCTGTCCAGCTCGGTGAGGATATAATCCAGATACTCATCCGGCAGCAGGAAGGGATCGCCGCCGCTCAGCAGGACATCACGGATAACAGGCGTACTACGGATATATTCCAGTCCCTGTTCAATAGCCTTTTTGGACGGGATATTATCCCGGTCACCGACCTTGCGCTTTCTGGTGCAGTGACGGCAGTACATGGCGCAGACATTGCTGACCAGAAAGAGCACCCGGTCCGGGTAGCGGTGGGTGAGGCCCGGCACCGGGCTGTCCTCGTCCTCATGCAGAGGGTCGGCCATATCCTCATCCGACATATCCAGTTCCTGGATGGACGGGACCGCCTGCATGAACACAGGGTCATGTTCAATATTTTCCGTATTGATCAGAGAGAGATAATACGGGGTAATGGAGAGGGGAAATTTTTCAACAGTGCGTTGGATCTGCTTTCTCTTTTTTTCTCCAAGATCCATGTTCAGAAAATCTTCCAGCTGCCGCAGAGAGCGTATCCGGTGTTTCACCTGCCATTTCCAGTCCTTCCAGATGGCACTGGAGACATCGGCATCAATCCGTTCTGCGATTTCTTGCTGGTTTTCTGTATAAATCATTGTACTCCTTTTAGTTGAATAACCGATAAAGCAGACAGGCTGGCGCGTATGCTCTGCGCTGTCCGCTGCTTTGTTTTTGTGCTGTCCGGGCGAAGCGGGCCGGTGCCGCAGCCGGGAGGATCAGCGTCCGGCGGAGCTGCGCAGGCAGTCTGTATCAAAGGCAAGAGAAAAGTTATCCCGGATGTCGAATGAACCAAATGCTGTCGCCTGTCGGAAACAGAAAGAGAATACGTTTTGACTCCGAATGACGACAGACAAAAAACTCCACAAAAAAGCACAGGAAACTATCAGGGTTCACCTCGGCATCCGAGTACGGTTTTTAAACAATGAAAGATATCATTTTTTCCTGTTTTGTCAAGCAAAAACCGGAAGAATCACTGCGGAATATGCCGGAAAGTTTGCTCTTTTGCAGGCACTTGGACTTCAAGCTGCCTGATGCGGTAAATTACGATTGATGGCGGTTCTTTTTGTACCAGGCAAAAAAAGCATTGCCCGGCAAAGACAATGAGATATACTGGCACTGGATTCCAGTTACAGAATATATTCAAGACCGTTATCTGCATCAGGCATATAGTTTCTTTTGCACTTACATTCTTTTTTTGACTCCAGGGAAGATAAATGTTTCCGGCTGCTTTGAAAAAACTCTGGTCCGCATTGACAGACCTGCTGCCGATTATTCTGGTGATCGGTTTTTTCCAACTGATCGTGCTGCGTCAGCCCCTGCCTGATCTTGGCGGGGTACTTTTCGGAGCCGCGTTGGTGGTTGTCGGGCTGGCCCTGTTTGTTCAGGGGCTGGAAATGGGCCTGTTTCCTATCGGCGAAACTCTGGCCCAGGCCTTGGCGCAGAAGGGCAGCCTGTTCTGGCTTCTGGTTTTTGCCTTTGCTCTGGGATTTTCTACCACGGTGGCGGAACCGGCTCTGATCGCAGTGGCGGATGAGGCCGCAGACATAGCGGCGCAGGCCGGTCTGATTGAGGCGGGAGAACAGGCCATGCAGCAGTACGCTCTCGGACTGCGTCTTTCAGTAGCCTTTTCCGTGGGGCTTGCCATTCTCATCGGTGTTCTGCGCATCCTGCGGGGCTGGCCGGTCCATTATCTGATTATCGGCGGCTATGTTCTGGTCATGCTGATGACCATTGTCGCACCGGAAGAGATTGTCGGGCTGGCCTATGATGCCGGGGGCGTGACCACTTCCACCATCACCGTGCCTCTGGTGGCTGCTCTCGGCGTGGGGCTGGCCTCAATTATCCGGGGCCGCAATCCCATGCTGGACGGCTTCGGCCTGATCGCCTTTGCCTCCCTGCTGCCGATGATTTTTGTCATGGGCTACGGTCTGCTGGTCTTCCATTGATGATGCGAATTAGGAGTTGGATTATCCGGTCTCAGCAAAAACAGATAGTTACAGAAGAGCCGTTCCGATTCTGCAGAATCTGGAAGTTTTATCCTCCTGATTTTGCGTCATAGGTCTTAACCCCTAATTCGCATTGATGCAGGTCACCTTCAGCTTTTTTACAGCAGGTTACGGATTCAGCAGACGGCTGGTTTGACAAAAACGTGCGCGGCTGATATTTTTGATGTTTATACGCCGTTCTTTTTTATCGTTCAATAATCTGCAGAAAGCAGAGGAGGAGACTTATGAAATCGGGAAGAAAAATCATAGTGCTGTTGACAACCGTTTTTCTTATGACCGGCTGTTCATCGCCTATTCTCTATAAGAAACCGCTGACGGATTTCCAGACGGCATCCACTATCGTTATTGACAACGCCAGAACGGCATACAATACAGTCAATAGAAAAGCCCGCAATGCTGAAATTGACCGGCGTGTCAACCGGGGAGAGGAAATTACCGTTGAGGTGCTCGGTGAGGAGGATCTGATTGTTATAAAAAAAGAAGATCTTCAGGCCCGTATGGCGGCCCTGGATGCCCTGACCGAACACGGCAGGATGCTCATAGAGCTGGCAAACAGTGATGCGCCGGAACGGACCGGGGCTGCTGTGAATTCCTTTGATGATGCCGTGCTCAAGCTGACAGATTCTCTTGACAAGGCATCCTCGGATCAGTTTAAACGCAAAGCCGGGGCCTTTGCGACAATCGCCGGTGAGGTGAGCAAACTCGTGATGGCGAAAAAGATTGAGAAGGCGTTGGACAAGGCTATCAGGGCATCTGAAAAACATGTGTCAGCTTTAATCGAGCTGCTCAGAGATGATATAGTTGTCAGACTGCCGGCCCTGCAACGCATACGGCTGCATGGTGCCCGCATAGCCGCAGCCGACGTATATAACAAAATTCTGGAGGACTCTCCGGATGATCTGGAAAAACTGAAAAGCGCAGCAACTGGCATCAAGAAAGCAGAAGACGCCTGGGAAGACTTTCTTTCCTTCCCGGATCCGGGTTTCGAAAAGATGGCTGAAGCGCATAAAAACTTGGTGAAGTATGCTAAGGGCTCGAAGAATCCCAAAAATATGATAGAGCTTGTTGCTGTAATGAACGAGTTCGCTGATCAGGCAAAGATCATTGCCGGTGCAATGAAAGAACTGCAATAAAAAAAAGGAGAATTAGCCGTGTCTGAGCAGATAAAGATAAAGACAGACCTTGACCTGATTCAGCTCATAGGTGACTGGATTATTGAACTGGATATGAAGCGCGCCAAGTTCGACCGTGATTCAGCGGAAAGGAAAAAGCTGAATTCCTGCCGCGACAAACTGGATGCCAGTCTGCGGACACTGGTCCGTGAGGGAATAAGTGCCGAAACTGCGGAGTTCCGGCAGCATGCCGCAGCCCTGGAAGAGGTGAATAAGGATCTGCACGGAACCTTCAAGAAAATGGACAAGATCGCCGACACGATGGAAACAGTGGTGAAACTTGTGGGCGTTGTGGAGAAAATCGTCAAACTTATCCCGGCATAGCTGAACAAAAAGTTGGTTCTGGTACGCCTGCCTGCCCGACTGCAGGAACAGCGGAACGCCTCGATCGAAAAATCCCGGCAGGAGCAATGGGGAATGCATAATGATCTGGAGCGGGGCAATCCGGTCCGGGTATTTCGGGGCGCAAGATTTCAGGAGAAGAAAACATGCCCCTGTCCTGCAAAAGTTTTCCGATCCGCGACCTGCCGACCGGCCAGTTTGAAGAACGACCGGAAGGCACGGCGATTGACACGCTGATCATTCACTCCATGTTCAATCCGGAGGCAAAAGATAAATTTGCCGCCCGATCCTGTAGAGATTGCCTGGATACATACGGCGTTTCAACGCATTACTTTATTGATCTTTCGGGAATGGTGTGGCGAAGCGTGCCGGAGGAAAAAAAGGCATGGCATGCCGGGATCAGCAGGATGCCGGAGGACGGTCGGGAAGGGGTAAACGCCTTCAGCATCGGGATCGAGCTGATCGGGACAGGAAATACCGATTTTACGGACGCACAATATCAGGCACTGGCCCTGCTGACCAGGGATATCATGTCCCGTCATGCCATCCGCTATATCTACGGCCATTGCGATGTTGCGCCGGACCGGAAGACCGATCCTTGGGGCTTTGACTGGCCCCGCTACCGGCAGGATGTGCTGCGCTGTTGTGAAGCTGCGGCAGTGCGGTTTTGCGAGGCTGCTCAGGAGGGAGATGGAGCACAGGCGGGGTAGGATTATATGAAAATTCGTGTATATTGCGTCGTTCATGCACGGTATCTTTTGGGCCGGATCTTCCGCAATACAAGATGGCCGGTGAAACCAAGAGTAAAAAGTCATGCGAACAACTGTTTTTTCAAGAATAAATCTGCTTAAATTAGGGGCGGCATCTCTGCTCAGCACCGCCCTGCCCTTCGGTACAAGAACCTTTGCCGCTCCGGCGCGCACGCCCTTCAGCCCGGTGAGATTTGCGGTTATCTCTGATCTGCATATCGATATACAGGGGGAAAACGGCTTCAAAATGAGTGCGCTCAGCACAGAATGCCTGCAACGGACTGTGGCCGACCTGAACCGGGAAGACAACCTCGCCCTTGTCTTTGTCCTTGGTGATCTGCTGCCCAGCCGTTGAAACGGTGCCTCAGAGAGAAAGCGCAAATACTCTGCCGCTCTTTCGCCCGTATTGCGGAGATACTGGACGGCAAGCCGCAGGGCCAGAGGCCAGCCGTCCAGTCGCTCGCACACGGCCCGGACCGTCTCCTCATCCGCCTCAGTGCCGCTGTAGAGCCAGGGCTGTTCAATTCTAAAAAATCCCGGCGTAATCAAACAGACGATTTATATCCATACAGTTCCTGAAAAGCTCCCGGCTGACATTTTTCACCTTGTTCTTACGAAGAATATTGAGAGCGAAGCTTCTCAGTTTCGCAAATATGTGCGGATTGCAACGAATTCGGGAGCGGTCAAATGCGGTCGGATAAACCGAGTTCTTTCATCAGTTTCCGCGCCGCCGGGATTTCATTGCTTTTCTCCCTGATTTCTTCATGGCCGAGAACGACGGCGCGGTCGCCAGCAAAAGCACTCAATATCTGAAGCTGATTAATATCCTTCATGTTATCGAAACTTCCCCGGAGAGTTTTGCCGTCGCAATGAATAAATTCTCCGTCCGGTTCCTCTTCCGCGAGAGCTTTGCCGTGCTCCCTGAAAATCCGCTCAAGTTCCGAACCGGAAGTATTCAGAATGACAGTGCGGATCGTTGTATATGCAGGAGCTTTTTTCCAGTCCAGGCCGAAATATTCATTGAGCCTTTCACGATGCGCATCAACGAACAGATGGATTTTGCGATAAGAATCCGAACCGCTCAGGATCGCCATGATCGAAAACAGAAGAATATGCGTAAGCTCATATCGCCGGCCCTGCCCGCGTCGATGATCTTTGATTGTGTTCAGCAAAAAAACAGCATGCAGAATCCTCGTGTAAAGTTTTTCTGTATCAATTACTGCATACGTCTTGAAAATACAAGCTCTTATAGAATTGAACAGCCCTGGTTCCCATATAAACTTACAGACCCATTTTTCGTTTTTTAAGTGGTTGTTTTTGGGAACCAGAAAGCTATTCAGGAACAACTCTATTATGCCCGGCAGATTCAGCCCGGCCTGCGGTTCATCGGGCTGGATGCCTGCCTGCCGGAAGAGAAGGAAAAATGGGGCGGCATCCCTCCTGAAGAACAGCTGCAATGGCTTGACCGGGAACTGACCGCTCATGCCGACCAGCTGCATCTTCTTTTTATGCACCATAATGTGATCCGCTGGTCGCCGGATGAAGCAGCAGGCGGCCCGAAGCAGTGGTTCTGCATCGATAATGACGCCGAAGTCAAAAAACTGCTGGCAAAACACGCTCAGACGGCACCGGTTGTTCTCAGCGGCCACCGGCATATCGGGCTGCATGCAGTCGAGGAGAATCAGGTCCATTATTTTGTTCTTCCGTCACTAGCAGCTGTACTGGAATTTTACGAGAACAACCGGATGATTTTCGGTACTGCTGTAATCTGATGGCAGACAACTCCGGAGAGTGTTTCAGCATCCCCCTGTAACGTTACATCCTGCCGTTTATTGTTCCTTCCTTTCCCTTTTTTGTCACTTCATAATGAATCATTGCAGCATCAATTATATAGCCCTCCAGAAAACATGACGATACAATATTGCAGTAAGGAATAATTATTTCTTTATTAATCACAAATAAAACAGCTTGATAATTGTACCGCAGGTTTTAAAAATTGTACCATAAACTTTAGTAGCTCAGTTGTCATTCTGACATATGGCACGATATATGCATAAAATACTGTAAGTAAGCAAAAATGCTCTTTAATAGCGGGTACAAAGCTTTCTGGTCAGAGTCGAATAAAGATTTCGGCTCGAGAAACTTGAATAAAGCCACAACCGTCGTGAGGCGGTGTCGGAAAGCCACGGGTCTCCGAAGGGGAGACAGCCGGGCCGCCTGCTTCTGCAAATACCAGGAGGAATGTCATGAAAACGACAGGAGGATTGCATCAACACAAAGGACTGACTGCGCTGACCGGTGCTTTTCTTGTTGCTGCCACCCTTGCCGGGTGCGGCAATGAAAAGATCAACGACCTGCAGGTAAGATTCGGAAACTTACCTGTCGTCCCAACCGAGATCGTACTTCAGAAAGAAGAACCCCTTACCACCGGAGGACACACTGTTGCTCCGGTACTGCGGCAGGCGATGAATGCTGATAAAACAGACTTCGTTCGTCCTGCTTCCTTTGACAATCTCACTTCAACATCGGAACCGCCGTCTGCTGCGCTTCCGTCTGCAACCGTTCCTGTGCCTCATCCGACGCAGTGCCGGGTGCAGTGCCCAGTGGGCGGTGTCGCAACCCCATTACGTGAAGAAAAAATCAACGATCCGCAGGTAAAACACGAAAGCCCGCCTGTCGATCAAACCGGGATCGTACTTCAGAAAAAAGAACCCCTTACCATCGGAGGAGACACTGCTGCTCCGGTACTGCGGCAGGCGATGAATGCTGATAAAACAGACTTCGTCCGGCCCGCTCCCAGTGATAAACTCACTTCAACGTCGGAACTGCCGCTTGCTGTTGAGCTACCTGCAGCACTTCCGCCTGAAGCCGCTCCCGTGCCTTATTCGAAGCAGTGCTGGGTGGGTGATGTAGCAGCTCCGCTCCGTGAAGTCGTCACGGAATTGGAGAAAAAATCGCTTCTGTACGCAACCGAACCGCTGACAGATTGCTCCGGAATTTTTCATCGTGTTCTGATGGGGCTGAAAAATCAATGTCCGGCAAAAGAATTTCCATCTGTTGCAAAATATCGGGATTCCAGAGCACTCGCCCGCTGGTATCATGAACGCGGGAAATTGCAGCTTATCAGAAATGCTGCGGAAAGCACTGATTTGCTCAAGCCGGGATCTGTTCTGTTTTTCGGCAGAAACGGTTCCGTGTACAAGGATTTTTCCGTTGACGATCTGCTGACACCACGGAAAGGAATCGCCCATCTCGGAGTGGTGGTCAAGGTGCATAAAAATAAATCAGGTCAAGTAGTGCATTATGAACTGTTCCACGGCCACGGCAGAAAGGGCAAAACACCGGCTTCCATAACCAACTGGCATAAACGCACACCGACCAGAACCAGCTATCCGCCGTTCGGCAACGGACGGCAGCAGTTGGTCGCTGTAGCCCGTCTCTGATTCCCGTCAGGACAACAGGAGAGGATACGCCCTCGGTATAATCGCTGATTATCGCTGAATAAGTATCAGCAGACCGAGGGCGGGAGTCTTCAAGGAGATTGACGCCGAATTCCGCTCCTGCACCTGAGTAATCTCCGCAAAAAGCAACTTCAGGAGAGGGAATCATGAAACGTCGTACATTTCTGCTCTTAGGAGCTAAAGCAGCTGTCGGGCTTGCTCTGGCTCAGGCCGCTCCGGCATGGGCTCTTTCCCGGCTCACCGGGCAGAGCAGCGAATCCAGAACGGAATCCAGAACGCTGTCATTCTATCATACCCATACGCACGAATGCCTTACGATCACCTATGCAAACGCCAAGGGATACGATCCGACCGCTCTGCAGCGGATCAATACATATCTCAGAGATTTCCGTACATCGGAAGTCCACCCCATTGATCCGACCCTGCTGGATATCCTCTGGGCAGTGCAGCAGGAGATGGGCTGCACCGATCCCTATGAGATCGTTTCTGGTTATCGCTCCCCTGAGACGAACCAAAAGTTGCGCAGCAGGAGCAAAGGGGTTGCGAAACGCAGCCTGCACATGAAGGGCATGGCCGTGGATGTCCGCCTGAGCGGACAGAACACCCGCCTTGTCCGGGACTGTGCTGTTTCGTTCCAGTCCGGCGGTGTGGGCTATTATGCTGACTCCGATTTTGTCCACATTGACACAGGTCAGGTGAGAATCTGGTGATGTTTTATACTCACACAGAGCACAGAAATACGGAGAATATCCTGTTCCTTCTCTAAGCTGCGGGTGAAATCGTGCCCAAAATCGTCCGCCACTCAGGGAAAACGGTTGGCGTACAAGGCCGGGTTTATGTATAGTAAAGTCGTTATGCTATAATTTTCTTTTGAGACGGGCCTGAAAATCAACACAGAGGATAGAGGAATGAGCGAACCGAAACAGGGCGGGGAGTTTGAAATAAATAAAACCTATGCGGAAATCAATGCCCGGATCAGGGCGGGCGAGGCCGTGGTGGTCACGGCCGATGAAATGGTGGATATTGTCCGAGAGGAAGGCCCGGTGGAAGCGGCCCGCCGGATTGATGTGGTGACCACAGGCACGTTCTCCACCATGTGCTCATCCGGTGCATTTTTCAACTTCGGCCAGACCAACCCGACGATCAAGGCCCAGAAGGTCTGGATCAACAAAGTCTCTGCCTATGCCGGAGTGGCTGCCATTGATATTTACCTCGGCGCAACTGAACCGGCAGAGGATGATCCGCTGAATCAGGTGTATCCGGGAGAATTCCGTTACGGTGGAGGCCATATTATTGAAGATCTGGTGGCCGGAAAAAAGGTGCTGCTGGAAGCCAAGGCCTATCCCACGGACTGCTATGCTAATACCAAGTGCAAACGGGAAATGACCTTGGACGATATGACCTATGCTCTGCTCTGCAACCCGCGCAACGGCTACCAGAATTATAACTGTGCGGTCAATCTGTCCGATAAGATCGTCTATACTTATATGGGCACGCTGAAGCCCAATTGCCGCAATGCCAACTACTGCAGTGCCGGCCAGCTCAGTCCGCTGCTGAACGACCCGCTCTACCGCACGATCGGTATCGGCACTCGCATCTTCCTCGGCGGCGGGGTGGGTTATGTGACCTTTCACGGAACCCAGCATAATCCCGGAGCACCGCGCGGTGATAACGGTGTGCCGATCAGACCGGCAGGGACCATGATGGTGCAGGGTGATCTCAAGCAGATGTCGCCTGACTGGCTGCGGGGAGTCAGCCTGCGGGGCTACGGCTGCTCGCTGGCCGTGGGACTGGGCGTTCCCATTCCTATCCTCAACGAAGAGATAGCCCGTTTTACCGGGGTTTCGGATGAGGAAATTTTTACCCATGTGGTGGACTACGGGCATGACTATACCAACTGCATTGCCCGTCATTACGGTAAGGTCAGCTATGCTGAGCTGCGGAGCGGCGAAATCGAAGTGGCCGGAAAAAAAGTACCCACTGCACCTCTGTCTTCGCTGCCTGGGGCACGAAAGATCGCTGCCGTTCTGAAAGACTGGATTCAGAACGGCAAATTCCTGCTCGGCGAACCTGTGGATTATTTTCCGACAGCTGATTTCTCCTTTGACCCGGAAAAGTAACCCTGTTCATCCGCAGGATCAACAGAACAAACTGGACCGGCTGCGCTCTCTACTGGCCGGTTTCAGACGGGTCGGGGTGGCCTTTTCCGGCGGGGTGGATTCCTCGTTTCTGCTGAAGATCTCCCTTGATGTCTTGGAGCCGGATAAGGTCATGGTGCTCCATGCCCGGTCCTGTCTGCAAAAACAAAACGAGCAGGTACAGGCGGCATCTTGGCCGGAACGGCACGGATATGATCCGGCCGCCCTACAATGGCGGAATATTGCGCTGAATCCACTTGCCCGGCAGGAGTTCACTGCCAATCCGCCAAACCGCTGCTATCTCTGCAAGCGCCATCTGTACATCTGCTTTCTGAATATCCTGCAGCAGGAAGACATTTCAATTTTACTGGACGGCACCAACAGTGACGATCTGCGGCAGGGAGAAACAGGCCGGCCCGGCCTGCGCGCCCTTGCCGAACTCGGTGTCCGCATTCCGCTGGTAGACTGCAGCCTGAGCAAAAGAGAGATCAGGGAGCTGAGCCGGGAACTGTCTCTTGATACTTGGGCGCAGCCATCCTCCTCCTGCCTTGCCACCCGGATCCCACACGGTCTGGAAATTACAGCGGAACGACTTGCAATGGTGGAAAAACTGGAGCAAATTGTAACAGAGGCGGGGTTTCCAGGCTGCCGGGCACGGCTGCTCAACGGCTCGGAGCACGCTGTGAGGGTGCAGGTTCCGGAGCGGGATCTCTGTCGCCTGCACAACGGCGCAGCAGGCAGAACGGTTGTTGCGCTGCTGAAAAGCAGGGGGATCAGCAAGATTTATCTTGACGCAGATGGTCGTTGACAGAACTGCTGCCATCCGGTTTAATACCCCGTGTTGAGGCTGGCTGTCCTGCTGCAGCAACAAAAAAAATTCTTTGACAAAAGCAGAGTACATCTGTACCCTGAACATCATTGTCAATGTGAGACAAAGGACGTGCGCAGGGCCGTTTACTGAAAAATTGTACCACAAAAGAGAGGGGAAGGGAGAATGAACAAAAGAGAACTGGTTGAAGCGATGGCGGAAGCTGCGGATATCAGCAGAGCAGCGGCAGAAAAAGCACTCAACGGCATGTTGATGGGCATTACTGAATCTCTTACCAAAGGCGACAAGGTCACCCTGGTGGGGTTCGGCACCTTTTCTACAGTCAAGCGGGCGGCACGGCAGGCAAAGAATCCTCAGACAGGAGAGCCTATGGAAATCGCTGCCAAAACGGTTGCCAAGTTCAAGCCCGGCAGTAAGCTCGCCGAAGCTGTTAATAACTAACCGATAAAGAAAATTTTCAGTTTTTTACCCTTTCAGCAAATTTTCCTTGCCAGGATTGCCGGAGAATATTATGTATACGGTGCTGCTGCCCTGCTAACGGGCGGCAGAAAAAAAGATTCGGCAATGCATAATTTCGTGTCGGGAAGTGGCTCAGTCTGGTAGAGCACAGCGTTCGGGACGCTGGGGTCGGAGGTTCGAATCCTCTCTTCCCGACCAGAATATATTGCAGAGTGCAGCTATCATAAAAAGGTTTCGTTCGGTATAAAACATACACGGACGGAACTTTTTTTTTGCGGTTTATACAGAAAGGAAACAAGACAAAAACTCTGAAGAAAAAATAAGATGGAGAAAACTGTCCTGGTCACCGGCGGCTGCGGTTTCATCGGCACCAATTTTGTCCGCCTGCTTATAGAAACACGGAAGAACTGGCAGGTAATCAATCTCGATAAACTGACCTATGCCGGGAATCTGCAGAATCTGGAGGATGTCAGCGGAAACCCGAATTATCGTTTTGTCCGGGGAGACATCTGCGATAGCGGACTGCTTGACCGGCTGTTCACTGAACAGCATATCGATACGGTGGTTCACTTTGCCGCAGAATCCCATGTCGATCGCTCCATCACCGGTCCGGCGGAGTTCATCCGGACGAATATCACCGGCACTTTTGCCCTGCTTGAGGCAGCCAGAAAACACTGGCTGAACAGCGGCACAGGCAGCAGCAGCCGTTTTCTCCATGTCAGCACCGATGAAGTCTACGGTTCTCTGGGAGAAACCGGCTATTTTACAGAACAGACCCCATACGATCCCCGTTCGCCCTATTCCGCTTCCAAGGCATCCTCTGACCATCTGGTGCGGGCCTATTTTCATACCTACAGCCTGCCTGTCCTGATCACCAACTGCTCCAATAACTACGGCCCGTATCAGTTCCCGGAAAAACTGATCCCCCTGATGCTCAACAACGGGCTGCAGGAAAAAGAGCTTCCCGTCTACGGCGACGGCGGCAATGTGCGCGACTGGCTCTATGTCCAGGACCATTGCGAGGCCGTGCTCCGGGTTGTTGAACAAGGGACTCCGGGAGCATCCTATAACATCGGCGGCCATAATGAAAAAAACAATCTGCAGGTGGTGGAGCTGCTCTGCGATATGCTGGATGACAAAATTGGTCTCCCGGCTTCAGGCACTCCCAGAAAATCGCTGATCACCTTTGTCACAGACCGCCTCGGCCATGACCGCCGCTACGCTATTGATGCGGACAAAATTGCGCAGGAACTGGGCTGGACGCCGCAATACACCTTTGAACAGGGCATAGAAAAAACCGTTTTTTGGTATCTGGAGAATCAGGCATGGATGGAATCGGTTATGGACGGTTCCTACCGGAAATACTATGCGGCAATGTACGGATAATCCTGCCCTTCCTGAATTCCATCTTCTATATTTTTGTTTATGAAGGTTCGAGCTGCAGCTATACCCGACGTCCTCGTTATTGAACCGAAAGTCTTCGGCGATGAACGGGGATTTTTTTTTGAGAGTTTTAATCAGCAGTGCTGGCAGAAAAAAACCGGCTTGGCGACCTCTTTTGTCCAGCATAACCACTCGGCATCGGGCAAGAATGTCCTGCGCGGCCTCCATTATCAAATCCGGCAGCCCCAGGGAAAATTGGTGCGGGTGATCGTCGGGGAAGTTTTTGATGTGGCTGTGGATCTCCGCAGGAGTTCACCGACTTTCGGCAAATGGGTCGGGGAATACCTTTCAGCGGACAATAAGAAACAGTTCTGGGTGCCGGAAGGCTTTGCCCACGGTTTTCTAGTGCTTTCAGAACGGGCTGAGTTTCTTTATCTGACAACAAACTATTATGCACCGGAGCATGAACGGATCATCATCTGGAATGACCCGGAACTCGGGATTGACTGGCCTCTGCAGGGAGAACCGCGTCTGTCGGACAAGGATAGCAGAGCAGGTCTGTTCCGGGAGGCGGAGCTGTTTTCCTGAGCCGATTTTCGCAACGCAGGATGTCCTGTTTCTGCGCTGGCTGACACTTTTTGTCACGGCCTGTCAGAGATTGTCTCCGCCTGCCGCTCTGCTGACAAAGAATATATGCCGCCTGACAGTCAACACAGACTAACTGCCTGTGATTGCTTGATAGCAAAATAAAAATGCAGAAACCCTTCACTTGGCACGGATCATGTATTACAGGGGGAAAGAACAAAAAACGTCGGCAGCTGCCGGCAGTCAAAAAACATTCCTTAAAACGGAGGACATCATGAAACTGAATCAACTCAAAATCCAAGCCAACGAGAAAGGTTTTACCCTGATCGAGCTGATGATCGTTATCGCCATCATCGGTATTCTGGCAGCGGTTGCTATCCCAAACTTTATTGCCTATCGTGATAAGGCGTTCTGCAGCTCGGCTGAAGCGGATGCAAATGCTATTGCAGCTGGACTTGCTGACTACTTTGCTGTTCCGAGTCATACCAGTTTGATGAAAGGTCCTGGAGGAACAATAGGAACAATAGATAATACTGGGAAAACTCTTACAAATTTAGCTACAGGACTTAAATTTAGCCCCCTTTCGGGAACCAACACAGCAACAGTCGGCGGCGGGCTGTCAAATATCAGCATTACTGTAACAGAAGCTAGTGGTCGTTGCCCGACGGATTACATGGATGCAAACGATGAATGGCGCCTAAACGGAACTGTCAAGACATTTAATAAGAAAATGGAATAATCTTTACAGGCTGATGCTGTCAAAAAAGGGAGGTGTGCAAATCGCTTCCCTTTTTTTGAGACATGAACAAATTACCTGCCAAACATTTTTCGTTTGTACTTTTCCTGCTTACCACAGGAATTATCCTCATTTCGTATGTCAACTCGTTTAATACGTCTTGGCATTTGGATGACGAACCCAATATCCTCACAAATACGAAGCTCCACCTCTCCTCTCTCAATCTCCAACAAATAAATCACGCCATCCGGGCACATCCAACTGTCCCTGAGCGCAACAGGCTCTACCGCCCTCTCCCGTGCCTGACTCTGGCTCTGAACTGGTATTTCGGCCAGGACAACGTATTCGGCTACCATGTTGTCAATCTTGCCATCCATATTCTGACAGCTTGGTTTCTCTTTCTTACGCTTCATCTACTCCTGCACATTCACTATAAAAAACAATATCCCCCGCAATTTTTTACCGGTGCTGCTTTGCTCGCAGCCCTTTTCTGGGCACTCGCGCCGATCCAGACCCAGGCGGTCACCTATATTGTTCAACGCATGGCCTCCATGGCCACTTTATTTACAATAATTGCCATTTACACCTACCTTCGGGGGAGAACAGAAAAAAAATATATCTGGTTTATTCTCTGTCTGCTGTCCTTTTTTGCCGCACTGGGCAGCAAAGAAAATGCTATTCTGCTGCCAGCTTCTCTGTTTCTGCTGGAATTCTCTTTTTTTCGGCATCATTTTTCAAAAAAAAATATAACTCTCCTTGCTCTTGCCGGAGGCGCAGTCTTAATCTGCGGGTTTCTCTTTGTCCGGTACGGACTGGGTATTACTCCGTTTAAGATTTCCAACCCGTTAAGTTTTCTGGACAGCTACAGTAACCGCTCTTTTACCTTCAGTGAACGTATCCTCACCCAGCCGCGTATTGTCTTGATGTATCTTTCGCAGATTTTTCTGCCGATTTCAGAACGGCTCTCTATTGAGCATGATATTGTTCTGTCAGGTTCCCTGTTTTCGCCTTGGACGACTCTGCCTTCAATTCTACTTATCTTATCGCTGATTGTCAGCTCACTTGTTTTCCTGAAAAAATATCCCCTGATCTGTTTTCCTGTCCTGTTCTTCTTCCTCAATCATGCGGTTGAGTCAACTATCCTGCAGCTGGAATTAATTTTTGAGCACCGCAATTATCTTCCTTCGCTCTTTCTGTTTCTTCCCTTTGGAGCCGGAATCGCCCACGTCCTGTACGTCCCCGGAAAACTTTCTCTTTTCGGACGTACTGCTGTTGTATTCTGTACCATCCTTTTCCTGGTTATTTCCGGCCACGCCACCTATACACGCAATCTGGACTGGGCAACAGAAGGCACCCTCTGGACCGATGCAATCCGCAGGGCACCGAACAGCTCCAGGGCAGCGCATAATCTCGGTAAATGGCATCGTCAGTTCGGGCAGTACAGGCAGGCGTATCATTATTTTCAGCTGGCTTTTCAGAATGCGGACAAAGCTGCGGATCCGAAAATGACGAAAAAGGCAGCATTGAACGGAATGGCTTCGGTCGTTTACATGCTCGGCAACTATCAGCAGTCACTGCAGTATTTCAACCAATGCCTGGAAATAGACGAAAAAGACGAAGCCTGCCTGAAAAACAGATTACTGGCCTTTCTCCAGCTTGGTCAGCCGGAAAAAGCTCTGCCGGACGGCCTGAAACTCACCGAAGAATATCCCGCACCGGTTGAATATCAATACCTGACCGCTGTTTCTGCCTACCAGACCGGAAACCTTGATATCGCTCTGAAACGATTGCAAGAAATTACTGGACGCTCACTGAATAATCATCAGGTTATGCATTTGACCGGACTTCTGCTTATGAAAAATAAAGCATATCCGAACAGTCTCTTCTTTGTACAACAGGCTGAACAGCTTGCACCAAAGACGCTAAGGTATCAGCTGACTCTTGCTGCAGCCTATTATGCAAACAATCAACATGATTCCACGGAAAAAATTCTGCGTGATATTGTTGCCGAGTATCCTCTGCCCGGCATAAAAACGGCTCTGCAGAATGTTCAGCATGATGTACTGAACGAGGAGGCTGTTAGTTTTCTGAAAAACAGCCTTGCCGAAATATTGAAGAAAGCACAGTTGACCCCATAGTTATCTTTCATAAGTTTCTTCATCTGGAATGGCGAAAACTATCCATCCTGGTACGAATTATGCATTAAAGAGGATATAAATATTCATCATACAATAAAAATCGCCGGAGGAAATAACTATGAAAGGAAACCAATCAATATCCAGAACTCATGAAAAAGGTTTCACCCTGATTGAGCTGATGATTGTTATTGCTATCATCGGTATTCTGGCAGCAGTTGCTATTCCGAACTTTATTGCGTACCGAGATAAGGCTTTTTGTAGTTCAGCTGAGGCAGATGCAGCTGCAATGGCTGCAACTATTGCTGATTATTTTGCTATTCCATCCAATACCAGTCTGCTTAAAAACAATTTGCCTTGGTTCTGGGTTGAGAATGGTGGCACTATTCCTGGTAAAGGAGCTCTTGGGCCAGCAGGGCTTAAATTCTCAAAACTTTCCGGAAATAATACCGCAACTGTGGGAGGTGGCCTCTCCAATATCAGCATTACTGTAATAGAGGCCACCGGACGTTGCCCGACTGATTACATGAATGCAAATACCGAGTGGTACATGGATGGAACTGAGAAAAAATATACCAAAAAAATGGAGTAACTAAAACCTGCCGATAATCAATCACCCTGCTCTGTCGATGCAGACCTGCATTTCCCGTACCGCCTGATCCAGGCCGACAAAGGCGGACCGGGAAATCACGGCATGACCGATGCTCAGTTCCTCAATGGCGGGCAGGGCCGCGATTCTGGTAGTGGTGCGGTAGTCCAGGCCGTGCCCGGCATTCACCCGCAGGCCAGCCTCAAAGGCATATTCAGCTGCCGCCTCAATCAGGTGAAACTCCCTGTCCCGCTCCTATTCATTTTCCGCATCACAGTAGCGGCCGGTGTGGAGTTCCACATAGGTCGCGCCCGCATTCAGGGCCGCCTTGATCTGCTCAATATCCGGATCAATAAAAATAGAAACAGGGATACCGGCCCCACTCATTTTTTCAATCGTCTTTCTGATTTTTTTTGCATTGCTGATGATGTCAAGGCCGCCTTCGGTGGCCAGTTCTTTTCTCTTTTCCGGCACCAGAGTGACCATATTCGGCACAACTTCCAGGGCAATGGCGATGATCTCCTTGGTCGCGGCCATCTCCAGATTTAACTGGGTTTTTACGGTCTGCCGGAGCAGATGGACATCCCGGTCCTGGATATGGCGCCGGTCTTCCCGCAGATGCACGACAATGCCTTTGGCTCCGGCAAGTTCGCAGATTCCGGCAGCCAAGACCGAATCAGGATACGGAGTAACCGGTCGGGATTGCGTGATAGCCGAAACGGATGGTTGCCTTGCCCGTTATTGTGACGGATAAAAATGCCGAAGATCAGTGTGAAGGTAAAGAGCACATTCGGAAAGAAGCACGACTGAGCATTGCTCATGTTCCCGGAGAAACAACGCTTGAATTCGGCGTTGAATTTCAGGAAAACATTTCGACTGCGCCTGTCGCGCCGGATTCGGTCCGGGTACATATCTGTACGCAGCGGGAGACGGAGCACCGTGGATTTCTGGACAGGTGAAGAAATGGTTCGGTTCACAGGGTTTTAATCGCACCCTCGGCTGTCTGCCGGGAAAAAATATTGCTTTTTTTCAGGCGGAATGTATAATATCGCTTTCAATAAAAAATTTTATCCCCTTAAAAAATAAGGAGCAAATATATTATGGCGCGCAAATGTGAAATCTGTGGCAAAGGTCCGATAACCGGCAATAATGTCAGTCATGCTCATAACAAAACCAGGAGGCGCTGGCTGCCGAACCTGCAGAAAGTCAGAACTGTACAAAACAATGGTCGGACGGCACGTCTGTTGGTCTGTACCCGCTGCATCCGGTCAGGGGCTGTTGTCAAGCCTGCCTGATTTCTTCCGGAGCCGGTTCAGGAAGGGGGGAGAAGGAACTGTCTTTCTCCCCTTTTTTTATGAAATTTCATAAAAAATGATGGTTGACAGGAGAATATAGTGAGTGGCAATGATGTTCGTTTTTTGCCTTTTGAAGAAGCGTTGAAAATCGTGGGCGCCATTCAGGAGGAAGAGGATATTGAAGACGTGCACCACCGAATTTTCACGGTTTATTCAAAGGAGGACAGAACGCTGTGCTGGTTTGATTTTGATGAAGTGATCAGCGCGGTACAACCGGTTAAAGGCGACAAGGGAAGGGAACAGGTTACCGAGTATATTCTGCACCGCATTCCGGAGTGGGTTCTTGAAATATAGGCCGACAATATAATCCGACAAGAGGGCCGGACTGCCTGTATTCATGCGTATATTCTAAAAATACGACATTCCTCTCCGGCAGCAGAGGCCAGTTTACGGTTTACTTCGGTTATACTTTCTGCTGCATCAGCACGGTACGGCATCTGATTTCAGACGTGTTTTCAGTATGTCGGGATGTCGGCCTGCCCGATCCGGACGATTGCATGACCTGTGCTTTCTTTTAGAGTTGTTCCGGCGGCACAATTGGTATAAAATATAAAGAGAAAGTTCGGCATTCCGATCTCTTTTTCTGATGATTTTCTTACCCAAATATACCGTGCACACTCTATGAAGAAAATAAAATATTCGATGATTCCGGAAAAGCTTCACCTCGTTGTTACCGGTGAAGCCGGTGAAGGGATGTCTCTTGTCATCCGCCGGGATTATATCGCTGCGGTTCTTGCTGTTCTTCTGTTTATCCTGACTGCCCTTGCCTTTGGAACATGGCTGGGGTTCGGCTTTCTTCAGGAACGAAACGTTCTTGTGGAAAGGAGTGCTCTGCAGGCAGATGCTTTAAAGGAATTGTCTGAAAACTTTGACAAAACCCTGAAGGAGCAGCTGACTGCACAGCACGGCGCCCTGCAGGTCAAACTTGATGCCTATGCAGCACAGGTCAGGACGCTCAAAAAAGAACAGGAGGAGTTGATCTGCCGGTACGAAGAAGAACTTGCCGTGACCGGCACTTCCAATGCCGCAAGAATTGCCGACCTGCTTGCCGAGCTTGAGCAGGCAAGACAGGAAAAACAGGAGCTGATTGAAAAAACAGCTGTCCGCCTTGATGAACGCAGCCGGATGATTGAATCGGTTATGAGCCGTATCGGGGTAGATGTGAAGGTAGGTAAGCATACAGATGAGAACAGCGGTGGTCCCTTTATCGCAGTTGACAGGAAATACAGTGAACATCTGCTGAACCGCAGCGATAAGTATATTAAAACGATTAGAAAGATGCCCTTGGGATATCCGATGAAAGGCAGAGTCACCAGCGGCTTCGGCCAGCGCTCTGATCCTATCAATCACCGCCTGGCGTTTCATGCCGGTATTGATCTCAAAGGCCCGATTGGTCGCACAATAAGAGCTACTGCCGACGGCACGGTAAAACAATCCTCATACGACCGCTACGGCCTAGGGAATCATGTCATTCTGCAGCACGGCAACGGATATGAGACAGCTTTCGGCCATCTGAGCAAAAGACTGGTCAGGCAGGGAGACAAGATTCAGCGGGGACAGGTAATCGGTCGGATGGGGAACACCGGACGCTCCACTGGTCCGCATCTCCATTACGAAGTGCGCTACAGAGGCAAACCGGTCAATCCGATCAAATATCTGTCAGTCGCCAAACTGTCATTTACCGTACCTGAGTAACAGGGGATGAGGAGACGCTGCATATATGGCTTTATTCAGGAAGGAAGAAAAGATTGCTGAGACAGGCAGAGCAGAGAGAACTGCGCCGCAGGAGAAAAGAGCAGTGAGAAACGAAAAGGATCCTATCGCAAGTGTGCTGGCCAAGGAAATGGTGATTACAGGTGAGATTTCCTTTCAGGGAAAAGCCCGCTTTGACGGCAGGGTTGAGGGCGATATCTCCGGAGAATATCTCATCCTCAGCGATACTGCCCAGGTGACGGGAAATATAGAAGTGGCCACCCTGGTCTGCCACGGGAAAGTGCAGGGCAATATTACAGCAGAGGTGGTCACTGCCCATTCCACCGCCCGGATCGATGGTATCCTGAAATCCCAGAATCTGACGGTTGAATCCGGGGCTTCTTTTGAAGGGGAAATTCACTCCAGCTCCAGCTCCAGGAAACAGACGGCACCTTCTCCTTCTCAAACAACAAATACAGCTTCCACCGGATCACAGAAAAAATAACAGGCAGCATGAATGCACCGGAGCAGTCCGATGCACGATGCATTGAAAGCAAGACGAAGACAATCCGAAAGGACTGATTCGTCTTTTTTTATGCAGAGTTTGTGCAGAATAACCGGAATGCTTTTCCCTCTGCCCTGAGAGCTATGTCTCCTGGATACAAAGACCACATTGATCCGACAGCCTTTGACCGGCAGCACATCTGGCATCCCTATACCTCCATGCAGAACCCGCTCCCGGTGTATCCGGCAGTATCGGCCTCCGGGGTGCGGATCAGGCTGCAGGACGGTCAGGAGCTGATTGATGGCATGTCCTCCTGGTGGGCCGCAATTCACGGCTACAACCATCCGGTACTTAATGCGGCCCTGTACCGTCAGGCAGAGCGGATGTCCCATGTCATGTTCGGCGGCCTGACCCATGCCCCGGGTATCAACCTGTGCAGACTGCTGACCGATCTGACGCCGAAGGGACTGGATAAGGTTTTTCTTTGCGATTCCGGCTCAGTTTCCGTGGAAGTCGCGCTGAAGATGGCCCTCCAGTATCACTATGCCGGAGGGCAGAGCAGAAAACACCGTCTGCTGACTGTCCGGGGCGGCTACCACGGCGATACCTTCCATGCCATGTCGGTCTGTGATCCGGTCACCGGGATGCACACCATTTTTTCCGCAGCCCTGCCGAAACAGTTATTTGCCCCCCGCCCGGAATGCCGGTTCGATGGAGAATGGCAGCAGGAGGATATCGCGGTCATGACTGAGCTGCTGGCCCGGCATCATGAAGAGATCGCTGCGGTCATTTTGGAACCGGTGGTCCAGGGAGCCGGGGGAATGTGGTTCTACCACCCGGAATATTTGCGCGAGCTGCGCGCCCTCTGCCACCGTTTTGACGTGCTGCTGATTTTTGATGAAATCGCCACCGGCTTCGGCCGCACAGGTAGATTGTTTGCTGCCGAACATGCTGGTATCAGTCCGGACATTCTCTGCCTCGGCAAGGCCCTTACCGGCGGCTACATGACCCTGGCCGCAACCCTGTGTACAGATCAGGTGGCCCGGACTATCTCACAGGGTGAACCGGGGCTGTTCATGCACGGCCCTACCTTTATGGGCAATCCGCTGGCCTGTGCAGTTGCCGCTGCTTCTGTTCTCCTGCTGCTTGAAAGCGGCTGGCAGCACAAGGTACAGGCCATTGAGCAGCAGCTCCGGCAGGAGCTGGAACCGGTCCGTACAGCTGCTCAGGTTGCTGACGTCCGGGTGCTCGGAGCCATCGGTGTTGTGGAGATGCGGCGGCCGGTGGATATGGCTGTTCTGCAGAAACTTTTTGTTTCCCAGGGCGTCTGGATACGTCCCTTCGGCAGGTTGATTTATCTGATGCCGCCGTATATCATCACCGCCGAAGACCTGAGCAGACTGACATCAGCCGTACTGCAGGCGGTTGCACTTTCTTCAGAAAGCTGATTAGGTTCAGCCCGGATAATGCCCCTGCAGGGTTTTGACCAGCCGGACCAGCGTCTGATTCACCGGAACTTCAAGGCCCAACTCTTGTGCTTTACGGACAATATAGCCGTTAATGGCGTCAATTTCCGTGGCACGCCGGGCATCAACATCCTGCCCCATGGAGGAACGGTTGGACGCTGTTGCCTCGGCAACCTGGCGGACATGCTCCAGCGGAACTGCTGCAACGGGAACCCCCAGCTCTTCGGCCACCAGCACTGCTTCCTGCACAACATCCCGCATCAGCGCACCTGTTTCTTCCTGATCGAACAGCTGGCCATTCCGGATACCGGTCAGGGCGGTAATGGCATTAATCCCGACATTGACGAACAGCTTGTTCCAGAGGAGCGGCTCAATTTTGTCCACAGCCCTGCATGGAATCCCGGCTGCTGAAAAAACTTCTGCAATTTGCGTCACCATCGGCTGCCGGTCCTGCTGCCACATCCCGATCACTGTTTCACCGGTTCCGGAATGCTGAATTTTTCCCGGCCCTAAAAGCATGGCTCCCTGCGCCGTGGTGCCGCAGAGCACTCTGTCCGCGCCCGCTTTTTCCGCAATAATCTCGGCATTGCCCATTCCGTTCTGCAGGGTCAGGGCAACGCCGCTGCTACCCAGCAGCCGGGCGGCAGCCTGTGAGGCTGCCCCGGTCTGGGCATATTTGACAAAAATCAGGGCCAGATCTGTTTCAGCAACTTCAGCAGGATTACGGACAGCCCGCACCCGAATGACCCGTTCCTGGCCATTACGGAGCACTGTCAGGCCGCGTTTATTCAGGGTGTTGATCTGGTCTTCTCTGACCTCAACCAGCTGCACATCCAGACCGTGTTCCGTAAGCAGACCGCCGAACAGGCAGCCCATGGCCCCGGCACCGATGATAGTTATCTTCATAATTGGCATCCTCCGATTGATTGTATACCAATTTTTCCAAAAGATCAGGATGCGGTTTTTGCGTTTTCCGCGAGTCTTTCAGTTCATCAATCGTCGTGATACGTCCCTGATTTTTCTAAGTAATATAACATGGGAGGTGCTGCATCAGCTCTTCCGGAAACTGACAGGAAGGAAAAATTCCCAACACCTTACTTTTTTCTGTACAACGCATATAAATACGGCCGCAGACTGCCGAACGGATTGACATACGTGTATGCCTCGTGCTGCACCAGCTTGAAGTCCATGCCCATACGCCCGGTCATTTCTTCAATGGAATATCTGTGGACCGCAAGACCGGCGCACTCTGATGCACCGGCAGTGGAAAACTCTGCCAGCAGGGCATATCCTCCCTGACGTACCGCTGCATGTACATTGACAAAGTAGCCCTGAATAGCTTCTTCTTTGAGCAGGAAATGCAGCACGGCACGATCAATCCAGATATCGATCCGGGGAATATGGTCCGGCAGAGATTGGGCAATATCATGGTGCAGCCAGATTACTTCGCTGTTTCTGCCTATTCTGTTGCTCAACCTGTTCAGGGCTTCATCACTGATGTCGTTCAGGATGAGCCTGTGCCCTCGTGCTGCAAGCTCATCCACAAGCAGAGATGTGCCTGAGCCAGCCAGAAAAATCGTAGCAGGCCTGTTCTGCGGGATGCAGTCAAGAAACTTCAGGGTCTGGGCAACGTCCTGTTCATACCAGCCAAGTTCCTGGTCAGGCTTGGCGGAAAAGATAGCATTCCAATGTTCATGCAGAGTTGTCACGGGGGCCTTCCTCCGGCGGACTGAAAATCAACCGAACTCCGCTTTCCGGCCTGCTGTATGACAAACGGAAAGCATCCTGCCTGACAGTTTACGAGGCATACCTGCTCCTGTCAACGGGGAAATCACGACAATGTAGTACTGTGGCCAGAATAGAATCCCGCAGAATCCATTTGATGCATCGAACAACTCTCCTTTTCTCAGACCTCCTTCTTTATCCCTCTCCCTGCCGAATGCCTTGCTGTACAATGCGGAGAATCAAGATGACACTCTTCAAAAAGATGGCATGTGCGTTTGCAGACAGCAACAAGCATGAGCATCAGCGGAACCTCTATCAGCACACCGACAACCGTGGCCAGGGCAGCGCCGGATGATAAGCCGAAAAGGATAACCGCCGTTGCTATAGCCACTTCAAAATGGTTTGACGCCCCTATCATCGCTGCAGGAGCAGCATCACGGTAGGAAAGCTTCAGCCATCGGGCAAGGACAAAATACCCGAGGACAAAGATAAACACGGTCTGGACAAAAAGCGGAACGGCGATCCATATAATAGTGAGCGGATTCGCTATGATAACTTCTCCCTTGAAGGAAAATAGCAGAATCAGGGTAAAAAGCAGCGCTGTTATACTGACGGGTGTCAGCCGATGCAGAAATTGCTCGTTAAACCAGTCTATTCCTTTACTGCTGATCAGCCATTTTCTGGTCAGGTATCCGCTGAGTAAAGGAAAGGCGACATACACGGCTACAGAGAGCAGCATGGTCTGCCAGGGAACAGGCATGGCATTAACATTGAGCAGCAGTCCGCCCAACGGACCATAGAAAAAAAGCATCATCAGCGAGTTGATGGCCACCATAACCAGGGTCAGACCGTCATTTCCCCTGGCAAGATATCCCCACATCAGCACCATTGCTGTGCATGGCGCGATGCCCAGCAGAATTGCCCCGGCAATATAACTCCGCCACAGCTCTACTTCTTCGCCGTTTGCAAGAACTTCGGTGCCCGGCAGGAAATCTCTGAACAGATAGCCCAGAAAGAAATACGCTATGGCAAACATGGTAAACGGCTTGACTGCCCAGTTGATACACAGGGTGAGCAGCACCGGTTTCGGTGTTTTGGCAGACCTGACAACCTGGGCAAAATCAATCTTCACCATGATGGGGTACATCATAAAGAACAGACAGACAGCAATCGGTATTGAGACCTGATAGAATGAAAAGTCATTCAATGCGGCAGCAGCTTCAGGAGCAGCTTTGCCCAACAGGATACCGCCTGCAATGCAGAGCAGTACCCAGATGCTCAGATACCTTTCAAAAAAGGACAAGTTCTTCTCCGCCATCACTCCGCCTCATTCGGAACAGTTTCTCTCTTCAATAAGATGTAACACTCTTGCTTCAATCATATTCCTGATCCCGTCAAACCGAGATATCTCCATATCCTCGGGATCAGGAATTGACCAGTTCAGTCTCTGTACACATCAATATGCGGGCAGGTATCGCTGCACCCCCATGGTCACAGAAAAATCATACCTGATCCGGGGAAATTCATCCGGTGAATGCGCCTGGCCCTTGTGCTGCAAGCTCATCCGCAAGCAGGGATGTGTCTCCGGCGGTCTGGAAACCAACCGAATCCTGCTCTCCAGCAGTTCTGCAGGCAACCGGAAAGCATGCCGCCTGATCAGGTTACGAGGCACATATCTCCTTGTCAACGGAAAATTGCAACAACGTAGCACTTCTCGGTCAGCCGGTTTTCGTTCTGAGCGTATTCACATCTAACCCATTTTGTCCTTGCCAAGCCCATTCTGCTGTGCTTAACAGAATACAGGGGGATGAACAGACATTCAGGCTCTGTCTCTCTCTCATCACATGGTGCAATAGTGCAAACAAAAGGGGGAGAACCGGACAATGCGACATGTAAAAATAGATGTGGAAAAGTGCACGAACTGCCGGGAATGTGTAGAAGTCTGCCCGCAGGAGGTCTATAAAGTGGTGGATGGTTTCCCGGCCCACGTCCACAACGATAAATGTGTGGAATGCGACCTCTGTGTAAATATCTGCCCGGAAGATGCCATCATTGTTCTGGAGTAAACAGCTTGGCGTCCAATGGTGGGGGTAAAAAAAAGGAATGCGGAATATGCGTGCTGACCGTTTTTTCCGGGCTGAAAAGTCCCTGGTCAGTCGCCCGCCGCCTCCCCTGCCCTGCCGCACACCCCGCAGCGGTGGCAGTGTGCTGTATCACAAGGCGGGGTGGCCTGTGCAGCCAATGCCTTTTCCAGTTCCCTGTACAAATAACCCTCACTGATCCCGTGATCAGTCACCTGCCAGCAGAACAGCTCGTCCGCTGAGCGCGGTCGGACAGCATACTGCCAGGCAGACATCCTGTGTTTTTTCATGGCCTGCTTAAACGAGTACCTGCCCATGCCGATATCCAGCAGCACTGGCGCAATGCGGCGGTCAGCCCGGGCAAACACGGCTTGGGACAGCACCGTATCCGGTCGGTCTACCTTGATATGCAGGTTGTCTGTTCCGGCAAACTGTTTTTTGAGGAACTTGATTTTCTTCTTTAGCTGGAGCACGGCGGCTGTGCAGTCCTGATCCTGCATGGCCTGTTCACGGTCCTGCCCACCAAAGGAAAGATACTGAAACGGCGTCCAGGCTTTGGGGACAAAGGAGTTGACGGACAGGATCAGCTCACAAAGTCGTCCTTTTTTTCTGCCCAAGGGAAGAATCCGGTCACGCACGGTGTGGACAAGATGGACAAATTCCTCCAGATCCTGCCGGGTCTCTGTGGGCAGCCCGATCATGACGTAGAGCTTCAGAGTATAGATCCCGGCATCCACCAGCGCAACTGCGGCCGCGATCAGGTCGTCCTCACTCAGCCCTTTGTTGATTACCCGGCGCAGGCGTTGGGAGCAGCCGTCCGGGGCAATAGCCACGGATTTCAGCCCGGAATTGGACAGCAGGGCCAGCAGTTGGGGAGAGATCCTGTCGGCCCGCAGAGAAGAAAAGGAAAGCGAGCAGCCGTCTGCCTGCAGGGAACCGGCAATCTGATCCAGCAGCTCCGGGGCAGCCATCTCCATACCCAGCAGCCCCACCCGGTCAATTTCTTCCGGGCGTCGGGCAAGTCCGGCCAGCACAGCATCCGCCTGCCAGAGCCGGGGCGGACGATAGATAAAGCCTGCTGCGCAGAAACGGCAGCCACGACTGCAGCCGCGTCCCAGTTCGGTCATGTACATACCCAACTCCGCCTCCGGGGAAAGCAGCTCGGAATGCGCTGCCTGGGCGGTATCGGACAGCAGGGCCCTGCGCACCCGCCGGGGCAGTCCGGGGGCAGCAGTGATCTCCTGCACCTGTCCGTCAGCAGCATAGCTGAATCTGTACCCGGACGGAACATAGCAGCCCGGTATTGAGCTGGCGATCTGCTGCAGGAGGGATACCCTGTCCGCGTTTCCCGATTCGGAGAGGGAGAGCACAGGCAGCAGATCGGGCAACACGATCTCGGCCTCACCGATAACCATCAGATCGGCAAACGGGGCCAGCGGCTCCGGATTCATGAACACCCCTACCCCGCCGAGTACCACCAGCGGGTTACCTGCTGCAATATTGCCCTCTCTGTCCGCCGCATAGGGTGGCACATTTCCGGCAACCAGCATGGCTGCCAGGCGGGGATAATCATGTTCAAAGCTGACAGAACCGAAAAGCAGCGGGAAATCCGCCAAGGGACGATCGGATTCAAGGGAACGGAACTGCTCCTGCTGCGGATAAACAAACCGCTCACAGACTATATCTTCGTGAGCATTCAGCAGGCGATAGAGAAGCTGGAAACCGAGATTGGAAACAGCAAGGGAGTAGGTATTCGGATAGAGAAGGGCCACCGGCAGGTGACCCTTCCATTTTTTACGGACTGTTCCGGTCTCTGTTCTAAGCAGGGGATGCAAAAAACCAGCAGCAGATCAAATGATGGGCAACACAGTGCAGTCCGCAGAAAAAAGCATGACAGGATCAGTTAGCTTTTTTGCGGATATAGGCCGGTTCATCCCATTCAGCAAGGTCGTTCTGCTCATCAAAAATCGGGGTGGGCATGGGGCGCAGTCCCTTGGGCACCGGATTCGGGCGGGCAAAGCTGACCGGCTGATTCCCCTGCGGACGCTCCGGCTCTGTCCTGCCTCGGTCCGCTGTCTGGAGCGGCTGCACCTTTTTCCTGGCCCCGCGACCGACTACGTCAAACTCGGAGATAGTCTCCCCGCTCTCTTTGAAATTGGCAATACCTGTGGCAATGACGGTTACGCGCAGTTCATCGCCCATATTTTCATCAAACAGGGCACCGATAATGATATTCGCATCTTCATGGGCCTTCTCCTGTATCAGAGCTGAGGCTTCCATGAACTCGCCCATGGTCAGGGAACTGGTGGCGGAAATATTGATCAGGATGCCGAGAGCACCGTCAATACCCACATCTTCCAGCAGCTGATTATCAATCGCCCGCTTGGCAGCCTCGGTAGCCCGGTTTTCTCCGGAAGCAGCACCGGATCCCATAATTGCCGGACCGACCTCTTTCATAACCGTCTTCAGGTCGGCAAAATCTACGTTAATATGTCCGGGCAGATTGATGAGATCGGTGATCCCCTTGACCGCCTGGAGCAGGACATCGTCCACCATCTTCATCATATCCACCAGGGTGGAATTCTTCTGCATCAGGCCCAGCAGCCGGTCATTGGGCACGGTGATAATGGTATCGGAGTTCTTTTTCAGTTCCTCCCAGCCGGCCTCGGCATTATGCATGCGTTTTTTTGCTTCAAAATAAAAGGGTTTGGTGACAACAGAAACCGTCAGCGCACCCTGCTTCTTGCAGAGCTGCGCAATAACCGGAGCAGCCCCTGTTCCGGTTCCGCCTCCGAGCCCGGCTGTCACAAACACCATATCCGCATCAGCAATAGCATTGGCCAGGTCATCCAGACTTTCCTGAGCCGCATCCCGGCCCATAGCAGGATCAGCTCCGGCCCCCATACCTTTGGTGATATTCGGTCCGAGCTGAATCCGGATATCTGCCTTTGAATTTTCCAAAGCCTGCATATCTGTATTAGCCGCAATAAACTGGACCCCGGTAAGCCGGTTTTCGACCATGGTATTGATGGCGTTTCCGCCGCCGCCGCCGACTCCGATTACCTTGATATTCGCAACTGACTCTTCTTCCGCCATTCTATAGGACATGCCTTCCCCCTCAAGCACTTCGTTCCCGCATCAGATCAAACAATGTTTATTATACAATTGTATACGATCACTTTTTACCGCAAAATACGTATGTATTAGTATAAAACCGTCATACAATCTTTTCCAGTCTTAAATCCAGCCCTAAATAATATTTTTCAAAAAATTTCTCAGCCTGCTGAGAATACCGTCACTCTCCACCGGAACAATTTCTTTCTGATTGCAGCCGTATAAAACCAGACCGACACCCGTGGTACAGCGGGGAGACTCCACATCCTCTATCCGGCCCCCGACTCCCTGGGGAAAACTGATCCGCACCGGCATATCAAACACCTGCTCCGCCATTTCCACGATATTGGGCAGCAGAGCTGTCCCGCCGGTGATGACCATACCGGCATTGATCCGATTTCTGTAGCCGGACCCGCAGACTTTCTTATTGACCACCTGGAGGATCTCCTCCATTCTGGCCTCCAGAATTTCCACCAGCACCCTCTGGGACACCTTGCGGGCCTTACGGTCGCCGACTGTGGGTACCTCAATAATATGATTCTCCTTGACCATGGAGGAGATTGCTCCGCCGTACTTATATTTCAGCATCTCGGCCTCCTGCAGCGGAGTACGCAGCCCCACAGACAGATCATTGGTCAGGTTGTTGCCGCCCAGGGCCAGCTCCCAGGTATATTTGATGGACCCGTTGCAGAATACGGCTAGATCCGTGGTCCCTCCCCCGACATCCAGCAGGGCCACGCCGAGTTCCATTTCATCCTGGCTCAGCACCGCTCTGGCTGAGGCCACAGATTCAAGCACCACTTCCGCCACATTCAGTTCAGCCCGGTTGCAGCTGGTCACCAGGTTATGCAGGGAGGTGACATCTGCCGTGACAATATGGACATTGGTCGCCAGGCGCACTCCGGTCATGCCCAGGGGATTCTGAATCCCGGTATGATCATCCACCATGTACTCCTGGGGCAGGACGTGAATAATCTGCTGATTGTCGGAAATTTTTACCGTCTGGGCGGCATGAATGACCGCCTGAATTTCCTTCTGCCGGATCTGCTGGTTGTTGATCGCAATAATGCCGGGAGAATTGAAGCCTTTGATATGGGTTCCGGCAATACCGACATACACGGTCTCGATATCGCATCCTGCCATGTCAGAGGCGCTGTCAATGGCCTGACGGATTGATCTGACCGTGGATTCAATATTGACCACTACACCTTTTTTCATGCCTGAGGATGCAGCGGTTCCCACGCCGAGAATATTCACACTGCCGTCATCAAAGACCTCGCCGATAACAGCGCATATCTTGGTGGTGCCTATGTCCAGACCGGCAACCAGTTCGCCTGTCCCCTGACTTGCCGTCCTGACCTGCTCTTTGATCTTTCCGGTCTCTTCCTCTTCCGAAGGCTCTGTTTCTTCAGCAACCTTTATATCCAGTTCATCCATTGCGTCCACCGCCTACGGCTCCGTCCTGGCTACAAGAATGCGACCAGCCTGATAATCCATACGAATTGCCCTGATTCCTTCCAGCCCGTTCTTCCGATAAAAGAGTGCAAGCAGTTTAACGAGCTGATAATATCTGCTTTTGACATTACCACATCCGACATAAATAGGAAAGGGGCGTTCGACAAGATAGACAACAATTCCTTTTTCTCCCTGCACGTTGATCTCGGAAATGGACTGAAGCGGCAGGATCGGATTGCCCAGAGCAGCAAGCTGGAGAAACTGATACGCATCACCTGCTGTATCTGCAAGATCAAGCCCGGACAAGGCCTCTTTTTCTCCGGCCCTTTCGGGAGGGACAAAACCGGTAACAACCGGAAAATCAAGCCGTTGAGAGCGATCTACCGGAGAGAAAATTATACCATGATGATCCACATAATACAGGCCGGGCAGTGCTTCTTCTCCATGCTCTTTTTTCTGCTCAATATTGAGCAGGGCCAGAGGACGGTGCTCGTATACCCGGATGGTCAGGGCATCCGGCCAGACCCGTTCAACCGCTGCCTGATCAATCCAGAGATGCTGCCGGACCCGCTCTGCAACGGCCTCGGTATCAAAATCGAACAGATGAGTTCCCCGCCTGATATCAGCCAGAGAAAGTATCTCTGCCTCATTGCTCATCCGGTTGCCCAGCACTGTAATCCTGCGTACGACAAAAGTCCCTGATTCCTCCAGTATCCCGTATCCGAGCCGGACAGCCCCGGTTAACAGCAGAACCAGCAGGAGGAAAACAAAACCATATCCGATAAAACGCAGCTTCAGGGCCGGTTCCTGCCGGACACCGGCAACCTGCTGATACACCCCCATATTAATGCGGATCCGCAGCTGGACAGGCCGGATAACCTCGGAACGGTAGCGGCGGAGTACCGGTGAACGTCCTGCTCTCTGGCGTCTGTATCGAGTTTTTTTACGCTTCATTGACGCTTCAGGAAATTAATCCTTAATTCCGTAATATCAGGTCAGCTGTCATCGGCTGCGGAGGCTACAGAACATCCACCTCCGGAGTCAGACGGACGGCAAACTGTCGGAAAACCTCATCCTGGACCTGTTCCATAAGCAGCAGAATATCCGTGGCTGCAGCCTGGCCGGTATTAACGATAAAATTGGCATGCACCGGCGAAACCATTGCTGCGCCGCAGCGCAGCCCTTTTAGCCCGGCAGCTTCAATCAGTCTGCCAGCCGAGTCGTCCGGCGGGTTCTTAAAAAACGACCCGGCCGAGGCCACCCCGGCTGGCTGCTTTCCTTTTCTGCGCCCAAGATACTCGCTCCGGCGGGCACGTATTGTTTCCTCTGCATCCCGGATCAGGCTGAACGTTGCCGAAATAAAAATCACCCTGTCCGTTTTCCCCGCCGCAAGCTCCAGCCGACGATAAGCTGGACGCAGTCCTGCTGCAGATATTTCCTGCATATTCCCCTGCGGGTCAATAACCTCAACAGCCCGGAGCTGTTCGCCGATCTCCTGGCCCCAGGCTCCGGCATTCATCCGGACCGCTCCGCCTATTGAACCTGGAATACCGGCCATGAATTCCAGGCCAGCCAATCCTTGGCCGCTGCACCAGGAGAGCAGCCGGGCCAAGGAACAGCCTGCCCCGGCCCTGATCATTTTTTTTTCTCCGGCAACCTCCGGAATTTCAATATGATCAAACTCCCCCTGCAGACGGAGAATTACACCGGGATAGCCGCTGTCCCGCACCAGAATATTGGACCCCCGCCCGATCACCCGGAAGGCAAGCTGTTCCTCCTGCAGCAGAACAAGCAGGGACTGCAGCTCAGCCCGGGTGTGTACGTCAAGAAAGGCCCCGGCTCTGCCTCCTGTCCGCAGAGTGGAATACTGCCCCATCGGCACATCAAACTGCACCCTGCCCTGTCGGCCTGCCGCCAATCTTTCACGCTGCTGCGGATTCATCTTTCTTTCCCGTCCTTCAGTCAGTTCAACAAGTCAAGCAGCTGCTCGCCGACCTGCACAATATTTCCGGCTCCAAGAGTCAGTACTAAATCTTTTTCAGAAATAAAGTCAAGCAGGTAATGAGGGAGCGTAGATAGATCGGCGTGATAAAAAGCATGGCGCTGACCGTGCAGCTTGACCGCTTCAAGCAGGGCTTTGCTGTCCACCCCTTCAATCGGCTCTTCACCGGCCGGATAAATATCCGTCAGAATCAGAACATCAGCGCGATGAAATGCCGTGGTAAACTCCTCGAACAACCCTTTGGTCCGGGTGTACCGGTGCGGCTGAAAGACCACGACAAGCCGTCGGTCAGGCCAGCCGTCCCGGACTGCATCCAGGGTTGCACGAATTTCCGTGGGATGATGACCGTAATCATCAACAACCAGAATGTCCTGTTGGTTCCCCTTGACCTGAATCCGCCGTTGTACGCCCTCAAATTGTTCCAGAGCATGGGCAATGACCGGAAATTCAATTTCCAGTTCCATAGCTACAGCAATGGCTGCCAGCGTATTGTAGACCGTATGCCGTCCCGGACTGTTGCGGCGGATTCTGCCCAGTTCTTTGCCCCGATACAGCACGGAAAACTCATTGATGCAGCCGTCAACGGAGATCTTTGTCGCCTGCAGATCCGCCTGTTCGGTCAGTCCGTAGGTGATTTTGCGCCGCTGAATATGCGGCAGCAGCCCGGCAAGATTGCTGTCATCAAGACAGACCACAGCTGCCCCGTAAAAAGGAATCTTTTCGATAAACTCAAGAAAGGTATCCTTGATATGATCCAGATCGCGGTAATAATCCAGATGCTCCAGATCAATATTGGTAATCACCTCGATCACCGGAGAGAGCTTAAGAAACGAGCCGTCGCTTTCATCCGCCTCGGCCACCAGAAACTCACCGTCCCCGAAATGGGCATTGCTGCCGCCGAAGCAGTCAACCTTGCCGCCCACCACCACAGTGGGGTCCAGCCCGGCCGCATCCAGAATCGCCGCAACAAGCGAAGAAGTCGATGTCTTGCCGTGACTTCCGGCAATGGCAATGCCGAACTTTTTCAGCCGCATGAGTTCCGCCAGCATCTCGGCCCGCTGAATCACTGGGATCTGCTGTTCCCGTGCTGCAGCGACTTCCGGGTTGTCTTTGGTAATTGCTGTCGAGACAACCACCACATCAGCGCCGGAAATTCTGTCCGCCCGATGCCCCGTACAGACCGCAGCACCCATCTTTTCAAGACGGCGGGTAATATCTGTTTCAGCCAGATCAGAACCGCTGACCTTATAGCCCAAGTACAGCAGGAGCTCCGCAATACCGGACATGCCGATGCCGCCGATCCCGACAAAATGAATATGTTGTTTTTTGTTATTCTTATACATCTGCTTGGCCCGACCGACTCCTCCTAATAAATTTTCTCTGCATGCCTCAGCGTCACTTTAGCGTGTTCCTCCTCCTGAACTTTTCCTAATCATTCGATCAGCTCCAGACAGCTGGCAAGAATCCGGCGTGTGGCTTCCGGCTGCCCCATTTTCTGCATGGCAGATGCCATCCGCCCTAACCTGTCAACATCTCCTGTCAGTTCCGTCAGAACTCCGACAAGTTGTTCAGCATCCAGCTCCTCTTCCCGGTACATCACTGCCCCACCGCCTGCCACATAGTATGCAGCGTTCTTCGCCTGGTGATCATCCGCCGCATACGGATAGGGAATCAGGACGGCGGGCAATCCCATAACAGACAGCTCTGCCAGAGACGTTGCTCCTGCTCGGGCAATGACCAAGTCGGCACAGGCATACAGCGAGGCCATGTCAGTGAAAAATGCCGAGACCTCAGCCCGGACATCGGCAGCCGCATACCCGACTTTGACCTGTTCCTCATCAGCCGTACCGGTCTGATGAATGAGCTGCAGACCGCTTTTCTGCTGCTCATTGAACCGCTCCGCCACCTCAAGCAGCAGCATGTTGATCCGGTGGGCACCGAGACTGCCTCCCATGACCAGCAACGTCAGAGGCCCGTCTTGTTTCCTGTCCCGCTTCTGTTCCGCTGCCGCCAGAATTTCCCTGCGCACCGGATTGCCGGAAACAATGGTTTTTTGCCGGGCAAAAGGGTATTCACCGGGAATGGAGACAAAAATCCTGCTGACGAAACGGGCGATCAGCCGGTTGGCCAGACCCGGCACGGAATTCTGCTCATGAATGCAGGTAGGCACGGACTGCAGCCGGGCAGCCAGCAGGACCGGACCGGTGACATAGCCGCCCACCCCGAAGACCAGATCAGGCTGAAACTGCCGTATGATCCGCCATGACTCCAGCACGGCCGCAGGCAGACTGCCGAGGCTCTGCAGACGATGCTTCAGCCCCATGCCCTTCAACCCCATACAGGCAATGGATTTCTGTTGAAAATTAAACCCGGCCAGAGCCTTCCTGTCAAGCTGCCGCTGCGTGCCGATAAACAGGATCTCACAACCGGGAATCTCCTGCTGCAGGGCGGTGGCCAGAGCAATGCCGGGAAAAAGATGGCCGCCGGTGCCGCCGCCGGTAATTATGATGCGCATTCCGTCTCAGATAACCAAAAGATTTAACTGCCAACTTTCACCGTTCTGTACAGCCCGATACAAACCGGCCTATCTTTCTGATATTTTTCTGTTCTGCGTCTGCCGGATATGGCCGTAGTTCAATGTTGCTACAAAAAAGCTGCCGCCGATCAGATTGCCGAGCATGGCAGGCACGATAAAACATAATGTCTGCAGTACGGAAAACTGGCTGCTGATAAACAGAGCCGTGAACATTTCCACCGACCCTGCGATGGAGTGATGCAGCCCGCCGATTCCAATCAGAAAGGTGACGATATAAATGCAGATTATCTGGCTGACCGCCGGTGTGGTGGCCAGAACCAGCCAGCCGCCCAGAGCCATGAGCCAACCGGCGAGAACAGCACTGAACAGCAGGGGAACAATCTCATATTTCACAAGATGTTCGGCGATAAGTATATATCCTTTTTCCGCCTGAATGACAGTGTCGGTCGAAGTCAGCAGCCCGGCGCCTGCAGCCGATCCGATCATATTTCCCAGGATGACGATTGACCAGAGCCGGAACAGCTGATTCAACCCGGCTTTTCCGGCCAGTACAGGGTACACTGCTGTGGCGGTATGCTCGGTAAACAGCTCGGTTCCGCTGATAATGCAGATAATAAATCCCAAGGGATACACCAACGCTGTGGCAAGCCGCATGAAATGGGACTGACCGCAGTCGAGAACCAGAGTGGAGATGACTGCCACAGCCATGACGGAAGAACTGAGAATAAGACCGGCCGCCACTGAGGACAGGGCAAGGGAAAGAAAAGGCCTCTGGATCTGTTCAAGCCCTTCTTCAATTGCCTTTTCAAGGATATCGTCAGGATGACGGCTTCCTTCATCCGTCCTTTTTATGATCACAGGAACATAGCGGCAATCTTCCTGTATCCTTTCTGCAGACCGCTCTGTTTCAGGAGCGGCCGATTTTCTATTATTCGGAATTCTGTTGTTCAACTTTGTCTGTACAGGAGTGGTTTTTGGTTCAAGCGTTAATGCCTTCCGCCTTCCGGCAATGAATCCGCAGAGTTTCTTCTGAGATTTTGGCCGCCTCACGTATAAAAATTATTCTGCAGACTTGTTCCTTATGAAAAAACGGGTAAACTCCCGGTCAATATAACCGGAGAAACCGGATGAATGAATAGAAAAATACGTGACGTGGCGACCGCCACCTGCTTTTTCTGGAAGGAATAACGCAGGAACAGTTGATATTCTGCCCGGTTCGGGTCAGAATGAAGAAGAGATATGAGATGCAGACCAACCTGAAAAAATTGAAATACCCGGAACAGCAACTGCCCCATGAATGAACATCAGAACCTGTTTCTTGCCTGGCTTCAGCAGTCAGGCGTCCCTGAACATTTTGCCGTTCCAATAACTTACGGACTGGCGACCGTGCTGATCCTGCTTTTTGCCCTGCTGGCGACCTGGGTGGTCCGGCATACTCTGGTCCGTCTGCTCATCCATATGGTCACCAGTAACCGGTTGCAATGGGATGATATACTGGTCAAAAACATTGTTTTCCGGCGCCTGTCCTGGGTTGTGCCGATACTGATCTTTCATCTTGCCCAGGATATGCTGCTGCCTCCTGACTCACAATGGGTGGAACTTCTGCGCCGCGTGATCCTCTGCGGTTTTATTCTGGTCGGCGTCGGCGCAATCAATGCGCTGCTTAAATCTGTCAACGATATTTACCGGTTTGTTCACCACAGTACCGGAAAAACCATTCGGGGATATATTGATGCAGTTAAAATCATAATCTATCTGCTCTGCGTCATTCTTTTGATCAGCATCCTGACGGACCGCTCGCCCTGGGGGCTGCTGTCGGTCATGGGAGGACTGACAGCCCTGATCCTGCTGGCCTTCCGCGATACTATTTTGGGTTTTATCGCCTCCATTCTTCTGACCGGCCGAGACATCATCCGGGTGGGAGACTGGATTGAGATGGAATCACATGGCGCAGACGGTGATGTCATCGAGGTCTCCATCCATTCCGTCCGGGTCCGGAACTGGAACAAAACCATCACCACAATTCCGACCTATGCATTGGTGGCCAATCCCTTTAAAAACTGGCGAGGCATGTCGGAATCCGGAGGGCGCCGCATCAAACGCGCCTTACTGCTGGATATGACCTCCATCCGTTTTCTGAATGAAAAGGAGCTGGAAAAACTGTCCGAAATTCAGGTCATCAAAGACTATATCCGCACAAAACAAAAGGAGATAGACCTGCACAACAAAGACCGCGACATGGCTCTCTTCCCGACTGTCAACGGCCGCTGCCAGACAAATATCGGCCTTTTTCGGGCCTACACCATTGCCTGGCTGAAGCAGAACCCAAATATTCACCAGCAGATGACTTTTCTGGTCCGCCAGCTCGCCCCCGGTCCCACCGGACTTCCCCTTGAGATTTACGTGTTCAGCAGGGATCAGGTCTGGGCCAATTACGAAGCAATTCAGGCAGACATTTTTGATCATCTGATTGCTGCGCTGCCGTATTTTGACCTGCGCCTGTTCCAGCAGCCCTCCGGCTATGACCTCAGGCAACTGGGCATACCAGCGCAGCATGGGCAAACTCAATAAGCAGAGTGGGACAGGCCCGCTGACCGGTAGAGCAGGCCGGTGCCAGGAGGGCGCTCAGACTGGTTCTCATCTTCTCCGGGGCAGCCGGATAAAAAACGTGCTTCCTTTTCCCGGGGTACTGTCAACAGATATGGTTCCCTGGTGGGCCAGAATAATATGCTTGGTGATGGCAAGTCCGAGACCGGTCCCGCCCAGTTTGCAGCTTCTTGCCTTATCCACCCGGTAAAACCGTTCAAACAGACGGGGAAGATGTTCACGGGCAATGCCGCAGCCGGAATCTTCCACGGCAATCACCACCTCATCCGCTTTCTGCTCTGCCCTCACCGTGACCATGCTTTCCGTTTTACTGTACTTGATCGCATTGTCCAGCAGATTGATCACTGCCTGTCCTAGCAGGTCCGCATTGATCTCCGCTCTGAGGGCAGCATCACACTCCAGCCTGATCTGGATATTTTTTCCCCGCTCGGAATTGCGGCACACAACAGCGGCATCCTCCAGCACTGCTCTGACAGAACCCCAGGCAAGAGGAATGCAGCCCTGCTGCTCTCCCTGTTCAATCTGAGACAGAGAAAGCAGGTCTTCGATGATCGCATAAAGGCGTTTGACATTGCGGGCAATAATCTCCAGAAACCGGACAGCGTTTTCCGGGTCATGCATAGCGCCGTTCCGTAATGTTTCCACAAAACCGCTGATCGCGGTAATCGGCGTTCTCAGCTCATGGGAAACATTGGCCACAAACTCCCTGCGCATATTTTCCAGCTGCTTCAGGCGGGTGATATTGTGGAAGACAAACAGGGCTCCTGCAGCCCTGCCTGTCCCGGAGCGCAGCAATGAACCGTGGACCCGCAGAATTTTCTTTCCGCCGCCTCTGAGGGTAATCACCCCCTCAACAGGGGCACCGCTGTTCAGTGTGGTCTCCATAAACTGCTGCACATCAACGTGCCGGACAAGCTCCTGCAGATCCCGCCTGACCGCAGCTTCAGGAGTAAAACCGAACAGCCGGGCAGCGGCCCGGTTGGCCCGGATGACTCGGCCTTCAGGATCGATCACAATAACCGCCTCGATCATACTGCTGAAAATGGACTCGAACTCCCTGAGCTGCTCTGTCACTTCATCAAGCCGGTCAGTACAGCGCGCTGTGATCTGATTGACCGCCTCAGCAACAGCCACGATTTCAGGCAGTCCGGTAATGCGGAGCCTGTACCGGAGATCCCCTTCCTTCTGCAGGCGCAGCAGGCCCTGCCTGAGAGCCTCAAGCGGCCGGGCAATGCGGGACGAAAGTATACAGCCGACCAGAACGGAGAACAGCACGACAGCAATTCCGTAATACACTATTTTCCGGTATTCCGGGGCAAGCAGGTGCCGGACTGAAGCAACGGAAGCTGCAGCGCGGACAACGCCCCATACCTTTCCGTTCCGGCGGACAGGAACCGCCACATACATCATATCCTGCTTCAGGGTATAACTGTACCGGGTTGAGCTGCCGATTCCCTCCGAGATTGCCCCTGAAATTTCCGGTCTGTCCGCATGATTATCCATTGCCGCAGCTACGGCATCTGAATCACCGACCACATGTCCGGAAGCAAGAATCACTGTAATCCGAATATTCAGTCCCCGAGCGGCATTTCTGCACCAGGCATCAAGCTGCCCGACGTCCCGGTTCAGTCGGTTTTCCAGCAGGTTTCTGACCAGCCCGGCATGAGTCTCCAACTGCAGGCCGACCTGCTGCCGCAGAAAATCCCTGATCAGCAGAACGCTGCAGAGTGTGCAGACACAGGAAACAGCAAGAAGGAGCAGAAAAAATGACGGATAGATTTTCCGGCCAAGGCTGCGGATCAAGTTCATGCTTCCTCAGTCTCCAAGGAGCGGAAGCGGTAGCCGACACCCCGCACTGTTTCAATATAATGGCTCAGATCGCTGAGTTTTTTCCGTAACCCGGCAATCTGGACATCAACAGCCCGGTCTGTCACGCTGTAGTCTTCTCCCCGCACCGCATCCACGATCTGATACCGGGTGTAGACCCAGCCGGGCCGCTTTGCCAGAAAAACCAGGATACCGAATTCCGTGGCAGTCAGCTGGACCGGTTTTTCCTGCACAGAGACTTCATACCGGGACGGATTGATCCGCAGGCCGCCGACGGCAATGACCGCGTCCTCCTTTTCGCCGTTCCGCCGGCTGCGGCGCAGCACCGCCTTGATTCTGGAAAGCAGGACGCGCGGGCTGAACGGCTTGGTCACATAATCATCCGCTCCCAATTCAAGGCCGACGACAATATCTGTCTCCTCCCCCTTTGCGGTGAGCATGATGACCGGAATATCCGCTGTTTCCGGTTTCTGCCGCAGCATTCTGCAGACCTCCAGCCCTTCCATTCCGGGCAGCATCAGATCCAGCAGAACCAGCTCGTATGCATTCGCATTCCGTCCGATCTTTTTCAATGCGTCCTCACCGGACATCACGCTGTCCACCTGATACCCCTCCCCGACCAGATTAAACCGGAGCAGTTCCAAAATGTCCTCTTCATCCTCTACAATCAGAATTTTTTCTTTTGCCATAACTTTTTTCACTTGACGATCCGGAATTATTAAACGAGCAAAAATATATCTGCCTGTTCTGTTTTTTCTTCCGTTCACACCTTCGCAGCATGCCGGAAACCTGCCCGACATCTCCTGCAATCATGCCGGATTACCAATCATTCAGCAAGACACTTTCCGGCACATTACAAATTTCTTATCCATTCCTCATCATTTCCTAACAAACTTCAGACATCTTGGTGTCCGAAAGCGTTGACGTCTCGCTACGATTTAGTTTATCGTAGGTCAACAGACAACCCTGTAAAAAAAGAAGACCAAAAAGTAGAGAGGAAGTGCATTATGAACATGAAAACAGTTCGTTGGACAGCAAGGGTCAGCTGTATCATTATGCTTGCCCTGTGTTTCGGAGCTTCTGCGGCCATTGCTGATGTTACAGTCAACGGTGCGGGTGCTTCATTTCCTTTCCCGGTGTACGGGCAATGGGCCTATAAATACCATGAGATGAGCGGAGTAAAGATCAACTACCAGTCTATCGGTTCTGGCGGCGGCATTGCCCAGATCAAGGCAAAGACGGTTGATTTCGGGGCCTCGGACGCTCCCCTGAAAAAGGAGGAGCTGGATGAATTCGGCCTGCTGCAGTTTCCCATGATCATGGGCGGCGTGGTTCCCATCATCAATGTGAAGGGCGTTGATGCCGGAGCCATGAAACTCACCAATACGGTGCTTGCTGATATTTTTCTGGGAAAAATAGAAAAGTGGAACGATCCGGCCATTGCAGGGCTTAATCCCGGACTCAAGCTGCCCAAGAAGAAAATTACGGTTGTCCATCGGGCTGACGGCTCCGGCACCACCAGCATCTTTACCAACTACCTTGCCAAGGTTTCTCCGGAATGGAAGGACAAGGTCGGTTCCGGCAAGACGGTTGAATGGCCCACCGGTGTGGGCGGCAAGGGCAACGAGGGAGTTTCCGCCTATGTCCGCAAGGTAAACGGCGGCATCGGTTATGTGGAATACGCCTATGCCCTGCAAAACAAGTTGGCCCATGTGAAGCTGAAAAACCGGGACGGCGGGGAAGTTGATCCGACCATCGAGTCTTTCCAAGCAGCTGCCGCCAATGCTGAGTGGAAGGAGGAAGACGGCTTTTATATGTATCTGACCGACCAGCCGGGCAAGGACAGCTGGCCGATCACCGGGGTTTCCTACATCCTGATGTATAAAAATCAGGAGAAAAAAGATGTGGCTCCGGTTATGCTTAAATTCTTTGACTGGTGCTACACCCACGGCAAGGAAACTGCGGAGAAACTGCATTATGTTCCTATGCCGGATAAGGTCGTGGCAATGGTCAAGAACGTCTGGGAAAAAAACATCACCCTCGGGGATGCGCCTGTATGGCCTGCCGACTAAGCACGGAAGTACAGGTACAGTCTGAGGTACAGTTCGAGTATGAGTTAAAGGGTTGCGGCCTTCCATCTCCATCTCCTTTCGTGACCCTTTAATTCAGCTCATTTTCAGAATAAAAGTAATGGGTTCGCTGCCCCGTCCGTTCCGGACGGGGTACTTTATTTTGCCCGGAAAAAAGAAAAAGGTGCCTGTTCCGCCTGATAAACCGGATAAATTATCTATCTGTACATACCTATGAAACAAAGCGACGTTGTCAAACAAAGGCGAACCTCGCGGAACTGGAAAACCGGCGAACAGACCGATCAGCTCTTCAAAGGCATTACCGCAGCCAGTGCCGGACTGATTCTGGTGGTCATGGCCGGTATTTTTGTTTCACTGATCTGGAATTCCCTACCCTCGATCCGCCAGTTCGGCCTTGGTTTCCTCTTTTCCAAAGCCTGGAATCCGGTGACCCAGGAATTCGGGGCGCTCAGCAGTATCTACGGCACCCTGATGTCCACAGCCATTGCCATGCTGCTGGCCGTGCCCCTGAGTGTGGTCATCGCCCTTTTTCTGGTCGAGCTGGCTCCTCCGAAAATCAGTTATGTGGTGGGCAATGCCATTGAACTGCTCGCTGCCGTGCCCAGTATTATCTACGGCATGTGGGGGCTGTTTGTCTTTGCCCCGTTCATGTCCGATTATGTCCAGCCCCTGCTTTCAGAATATCTGGGCTTTCTTCCGCTTTTTCAGGGGCCGGAAATGGGGATCGGCATGCTGACCGCCGGGATCGTGCTTGCGCTCATGATTCTTCCCTTTATCAGCAGCGTTATGCGGGATGTCTTCAGCATGGTCCCGGACGTAATGAAGGAGGCGGGATACGGCATGGGCGCCACCACCTGGGAGGTGACCAAGGACATCACCATCCGCTACGGCATCCAGGGGATGATCGGCGCCTGTCTCCTGGGGCTGGGCCGGGCCATCGGGGAAACTATGGCCATCACCTTTGTGATCGGCAACAGCAGTGACATCTCTCTTTCCCTGTTTGAAGCAGGCAACAGCATCGCCTCGCGGCTGGCCAATGAATTTGCCGAAGCTGCTGAACCTGTCTATATGAGTTCACTCATGGAGCTCGGTCTGGTGCTTTTTCTGATGACCTTTGCCCTGCAGATCGTGACCCAGCTCTGGCTGAAACGGGTGAAAAGAAAAATGGGAGGAGATCTGTTATGAAACCGCGTTCCGCCGGACGGAGAAAGTTTGTCGATCTCCTGATCAAAGGGATCTCCATGCTTGCCGCCCTGACAGGTATTTTTTTTCTGGGCTGGATACTGTTTGTCGTCATTCAGCGGGGTGCGGCAGCCATCAACTGGAATTTTTTTACGGAACTGCCCACGCCGCCGGGCATGGAGGGCGGCGGCGTGAAGAATGCCATTATCGGTACTCTGCTGATGACTGCAATCGCAACCGGGATAGGTGTACCCAGCGGTCTGCTTGCCGGGGTTTATCTCGCTGAATTCGGCAAGCATTCACGTCTCGGGGCCTGGGTCCGTTTTACTGTCAATGTGCTTATGGGCATTCCCTCAATCATTATCGGCCTCTTTGTCTATTCCATTCTGGTTCTTCCCTTTGGCCGTTTTTCCGGTCTTGCCGGCGGGGTATCCCTGGCGATTCTGATGTTTCCGGTGATTGCCCGCACCACGGAAGATATGCTGAGCATGGTACCCAATGCCCTGCGGGAGGCTGCCCTTGCCATCGGTAATCCCCGCTGGATGGCCACCCTGAGCATTATTTTCCGGGCCGCGAAATCCGGTCTGATCACCGGTGTATTGCTCTCCGTAGCCAGGGTCAGCGGGGAAACCGCCCCCCTGCTGTTTACCGCCCTGAACAGTCCGTACATGATGAAATCGCTCAATGAGCCGATCGCCAACCTGACCGTCACCATCTATCAATACGCCATGTCACCCTATGACGACTGGAATCAGGTGGCTTGGGGTGCTTCTCTTGTTATTATGATCACTGTTCTGCTGATGAACATTTTTGCACGATTTATTGTCAGAGGGAAACGGATATGATAGATATCATTATGGACGAAGCGGAAGGAGTACAGAGTTTTTTAAGGACGACCAGAAAAATGGAAGCAGAACAGAGCGCAGGGAAAACCAAAGTTGATGCCTTTCTCCACCATTTTAATGAACAGGAGGACGGTGCAGCAGCATCGACAGCAAAAATATCCACCAGAAATCTGCATTTCTACTACGGTGAGCATCAGGCGCTTTTTGATAATCAGCTGGATATTATTGAAGGAAAAGTTACCGCGATAATAGGGCCTTCCGGCTGCGGCAAATCTACCCATATCCGCATCTACAACCGGATCTTCGAGCTGTACGGCAATCAGCGGGCAGAGGGGAAAGTGCTGCTGGACGGCAGAAACCTGCTGGACAAGGATACCGACCTGATTGAACTGCGGCGCCGAGTCGGAATGATCTTTCAGAAACCTACCCCGTTTCCCATGAGCATATTCGATAACATCGCCTACGGCCTGCGCCTGCACTTCAGACCGACGAAAAGCGAGCTGCGTGACCGGGTGGAATCGGCCCTGAAAAAGGCGGCCCTGTTTGATGAAGTCAAGGATATGCTTGACAAGCCCGGAATCGCCCTTTCCGGCGGCCAGCAGCAGCGCCTCTGTATAGCCCGGACAATCGCCCTGGAACCGGAAATCCTGCTCATGGACGAACCGACCTCAGCCATTGATCCGGTGGCGACCCGGAAGGTGGAGGAACTGGTGGAGGAGCTGAAAGGCAACTTCACTATTGTTATTGTTACCCACAGTATGCAGCAGGCTGCCAGGATTTCCGATTACACAGCCTTTTTCTACAAAGGCTATATTGTGGAATACGACAAGACCAAGATCCTGTTCACTAATCCGAAAAATCAGCAGACCGAAGATTATATCACCGGACGGTTCGGATGATTTTTATTTTTTTTTGTAAATCGTTATAAAAATATATAAATCCGGAAAGATATCAACCGTTGAGAACAGAAGGCAAACATGCCGAAAAAACGTTCCGTCCTCTTTGTCTGTGTCCATAATTCCGCCCGCAGCCAGATGGCGGAAGCCTTTCTGAACCGACTGAGCGGCGACCGGTTTACCGTTTGCAGCGCAGGCCTGGAAGCCGGTGAGCTGCATCCTCTGGCTGTTGAAGCCATGAACGAGCTTGGGATTGATATGGCAGGACATACGACGACCGAGGTGTTTGATCTGCTCCGGCAGGGAACACAGTTCGATGTGGTCATCACAGTCTGCGACGATGCGGCCGGGGAACGCTGCCCTGTTTTTCCGGGAGCTGCCGAGCGGTTCCACTGGGCCTTTGATGATCCTTCCCGGTTATCCGGAAGCCATGCGGAACAGATGGAAAAAATCCGTGAGATCAGGGAGCGAGTCAACTGGTTTGTGGAAGAAAGAAAATTTATCTGACTGATACCGGAACCAGCTGGTTTCCATGTTATGTACCTGATTAAAGGAAATATTGTCCGGCATCAGGATGCCATCGTCTGAATCATCCCTGTTATCCCCGGACAGGCGTCCGATCAAGGTCGGTCAGGGAGCCGGTGGGTAAATCCATGGAAAACCATACGCCTTTCCCCGGTTCGCTTTCACAGACCAGCATGCCGTGCTGGCGGAGAACAAGGTTGTAGCAGGTGTACATGCCCAGGCCGCTGCCGCCGCTGCCCCGTTTTGTGGTAAAAAACGGCTCAAAAAGGCGTTCCAGGACATCTTTGCTCATCCCCCTGCCGGTGTCCTCATACTCCAGATGAAAAGACCGCTTCATTCCCCGACAGGTGATACGGATCTCGCCTTCTTCTGCACCGTTATCAAAACCGTGGAACAGGCTGTTCTGGACCAGATTGAGCAATACCTGCTCGATAATGCCCGGTATACTGATAATATGCAGGGTATCCGGGCAGTCAACCGTTACCCTGATGCGGGTTTCCTTTAACCGGCTGCGGAGGCCGGAGAGAACATCCCAGATCAACTCACTTGCCTGAAAGTACTGCATTTCATCGGAAGCCTGATCTATGGAAGCCCGTCTGAAGCGCTGCACCAGTTCGGCGGCCCGGTGAAGATTGTCCAGGGTCAGACGGGAGGCGTCCGTGAGCGCACTGACTGCGTCCTCGATCTGTTCCTCCTCCACCTCCTCGGATAACAGCATTCTGCTGATTTCATCAGCTGTATCCTGCAGTTGCGAAGCACCGCCCACTGCTGTGCCGAGCGGTGTGTTGATCTCATGGGCAAAGCCGGCTACCAGCCGTCCCAAAGAGGCCATTTTTTCACTGGCCACCAGGTGCTCAAGGCTCTGTTCCAGCGCCTCTACCTTGCTGTGGAGATCCCGGGTCCGGCGGGCTACAGTTTCCTCCAGACTGTGCAGAGTCACCTGCAGCTCTTCTTCCGCCTGTTTGCGCCGGGTAATATTCGTGCTCACCTGCACCATGCCGGTAACCCGGTCGGATGTACCGACCGGACTCAGGGTAAATTCCCGCCAGCCCCGATCCCGGTCAATTTCCAGTTCAACAGGCTGTACCTCTTCACCGGTCTGCACGGCCCGGCATAACGGGCATTCATCTTCGCGTAGAGCAGCAGGGTGAAACAGGGGATGACACCGGCTCCCCAGCAGGTCTGCTTCAGGCAGACCGCTTTCCCGGCAGGCAGCTTTGTTGACTTGACGCAGGATGCCGTTCCTGTCCAGCAGGATAGTGGACAGAGGCACTGCATTGTAGGTGCTTGAATTCCGCGCCATCACGGCAAAGGGTTTACGCAGAGTTGTGTAGATGATTGCCTCGTAAAGCAGCCAGAACGAAAATAGTTTGCACAGATGACCGATCAGGACGGAAAAATCGTATATGCTTATATACAAGGTAAAAGCCAGTTCGGCACACACGGTCAGCGCAATTGCGGCCAGTATCATCCGGTAGAGCCGGGGCGGCAGCAATGCCCTCTGGAAATGCATAAATACACCGGACAGGATGATAAAAAAAATGATGAGATACTCACTGTACACCTTAAAGGGCGTCAGGCCACTGCCCTCCAGATAGGCGTCAGGAAAACAGCCGAACAGGATGCTGAGAAGAGCTGTTGCCGTAAATCCCGCCAGTCCGGGCATTGCACAGGTCGGTTTCAGAGGATGGGTAAGGAACAGGGAGGAGCTGAACAGGACAAAGGCCTCCATGGAGCGGGCAGCGAGCCAGAACTGGGTGGCGGTGTTCGCGCCGGTGACAGCGGGAAATACGGTCATCCCTTTATACGTCAGGATGTGGAGCAGGTCCAGCAGAGCAATCCAGAAGTAGCCGCAGCCCAAGTACATGAGAAAACGGTTGCCGGAAAAACCGTAGGTGTGCCAGACTACCACGAACATCATAATGGCTACGCTGACCGAAAACAGCTCGATCAGCGTGTGGAACAGCAGGTAGCTATACAGATTCAGGAGGATCAGGACGCTGCTGAGAAGGAGCATCGCGAAAATCCTCCGGAAAGAAACCAGCAGAAGGGGCGCAGAATGATCCCGGAGCATGGTCAGAGGGGGGCTGCCCATGATTATTCTCTGTCAGGGGCCGGAATATCAGATATTTCGGGTGCTGCAGAATCAATCGAATCAGCTGAATCGATTATTTTTCCTTCCCGCTCCAGCAGGCGGAGAAAGGCATCCACCACACGGGGATCAAATTGTGTACCGGAATCTTTTTTCAAAGCGGCAATACAGTCCTCAATCGGCCAGGCTTTTTTATACGGACGCTGATGGGAAAGGGCGTCAAATACATCCACCACGGAAACGATACGGGCTGCCAGCGGAATTTCCTCGCCTTTCAGGCCCCGGGGATAACCGCAGCCGTCCCAGTGTTCATGGTGATTGAGCGCGATCTCCTTGGCCAGCTGAAACCAGTGGTGCCGCCCGAGAATGCGGGCGCCGGTAGCGGTATGGTGCCGGATAATATCAAATTCCTCCTCGGTAAGCCGCCCCTGTTTCTGGAGAATGGCGTCAGGAACGCCCAATTTGCCGATATCATGCAGCATACTTGCCTGGCCCATTTCTGTAGCTTCTTCTTCGGAGAAGCCCAGTTCCAAGGCGAGCAGGCGGGTATAATGGACCATGCGCCGGATGTGCTCACCAGTCTCCTGATCTTTAAATTCAGCAGCCACTGCAAGCATATAGAGCGACTCACGGTTGGCTTCTTTCAGATCAAAATGCAGTTTCAGGTTTTCCAGGGCTGAGGTGGACTGGTTGACTAGGATCTGGATCAGATGCCGGTCATTATCCGTGAGAGGCCGGGTGTTTTCCAGGTAGACAAACCCCATAGGCTGGTTTCCGGGGCTGCCGAGCGGCAGGAGCAGTGCTTCTTCGGGCAGTTCCCCCGGCCCGGGTTCCCGGCCTTCCAGCACGATCCGGGAACAGATCCGGATCGTATCATCAGGTGCGGTCTGCGGAAGTTTCTCTTCTTCGCCGTGCTGACATCTGTGCTGACATTGAAAATCATCTGTACTGGCACGGATCCGGGCGTCTTTGTTGTCAAAGGTGGAAATAAAGCCGTTGATCGTGCAGAGCAGACCATTTTTTTCGAGTTTGCAGAGACTGGTGATCTGCATAAGTACGCCCCGGAAGAACTCGTCAATGGAGGCGAAATTAGGAAGGTACAGACCCGGCGTGGCGGAAAGAATGCGTTCCAGTCCCCGGCGGTTGCGCTCAATGGTCATGATGTCCCGATATGCCTTGAGCGCTGTCCGCATGGTGGTGTAGAGTTTCTGAGCAGTCAGATCGGTTTTATCCTTGTAGTCGTCAATATCGTAGTGATCAATGACTTCCCGCTCCGGGGCTGAGCCGGACTGACCGGTGCGGATAATGAGCCGGATATACTGATTGCGCAGTTCTTCACGGATGTATTCCACCAGTTCCAGCCCGGCGTGTTCGCTTTCCATCACCACATCAATCAGGGCTACAGCGATATCCTTTTCGTGCTGCAGTATTTCCCTGGCCTCTTTTGCCGAAAAGGCAGAAAGAAGCTGCAGGCTGCGACCGGAAAAGGTCATACGTTTGAGAATCAGCTGGGTGAGGGTCTGGACGCCCTCATCGTCATCAACAACCAGGACTTTCCACGGCTCCCGTGCCGTTTTCATCGTTGCCTGAACAGAGGATGTTTTTTTTCTGATTATGCGCATATTTTTTTACGGGAAGCCGCCTTATTCTTTATGAAACAAAGGCGGAATTCTGCTGGTATTTAATCTGGTTTAATCTGTATTTTTCTGCGGATATCGGACACAGTGTATGCGGATATTGTGTAAAAGTCCATGTGCATGACTGAAAAAGACGATAATAGAGCCAGATAATAAACTGAATGTTTCCGTCCGGAGACGGAAATTTATCGGCTCTCTCTTTATAGGATACAACAACAGAGAAGGAAGGTGAATTTTTTCTTTGGTAATTTATGCGGGTTGCCGGTGTTCAGCTGTTATCCGGCAGAGGCAGGCTGTCCGGCGTTCATGCAGGTAAAGGCGAGTTCGGCCGCCCGCTGGGCGCAGCCCGGAGGACCAAGTTTTTCAGTTACTTGTGCAAGGCCGTGGAGCATATTTCCACGATGGGCGGCATCATCCAGCATGGCCCGCAGGTGCCCGGCAATGGCTTCCGGGGTCACCCCATCCTGCAGCAGTTCCGGAATGACTTCCCGGTTGGCGATCAGATTGACCAGGGAAAAATAACGAATATGGCGGACAAGCAGGCGGGCCAGCCGGTACGTCCGGGCAGAAAGCCGGTAGGCGGTCACGGTCGGCACACCGAGGATGGCCAGCTCCAGAGTTACAGTGCCGGAGGCGGCAACTGCGGCATCGCAGGCAGCCATCAGGTCGTAGCGGTTTTCGTTGTTCAGGACATGGAGATTGACTGTACCCTGATGTGCTGACAGGCCGCAGTCCTTGAGGAGCTGCCGGGAAACAGTGGAGGCCTGCGGCAGCAGAAAGAGGAAGTCTTTCCAGTCTTTTTTGTCCTTTTCCTCGGCCAGCAGCCGGGCAGCAGCAAGAAAATCAGGCAGCAGGGAACGAATTTCCTTTGACCGGCTGCCGGGCAGCAGACCTATGATCCGCGTTTCCGGCCTGACCTGCAGGTTATGCGCGCGGAGCACTTCTTCCCTGGACCGGACATGCTTTCTACTCACTGTGTCTTTCAGGGGATGGCCGACAAAATCCACCCGAACGCCCCTGTCGGCATAAAATTTTTTTTCAAAGGGCAGAATCACGCCCACCCGGTCGGTCAATCTGCCGATCTTTTTTACCCTGCCGCTGCGCCAGGCCCAGACCTGCGGACTGATGTAGTAGAAGACCGGGATGCCCATCTTTTTTGCTTTGCCAGCCAGCAGAAGGTTGAAATCCGGATAATCGATGAGAATGAGCAAGGCCGGTTTCTTTTCCTGCATCCGGCGGATCAGGGTTCTGCGGGCAGCAAGAATGTCGCCGAGATGACTGATGACCTCGGTAATGCCCACCACTGCCAATCGGGAGGCATCAAAAAGCATATCCACGCCTGCGGCACGCAGTTCTTTGCCGCCGATCCCGGAAAAAGAAAGATCAGGTTGCATCGAGCGCATGGCCTCGACCAGACAGGCACCGTGCATATCACCGGAGGCCTCTCCGGCAACGATCATGATGTGGGGGGAGGTCATCCGGATGTTGTGTTTATGTCTTTCTTAGATGAATTCAGGTCTCTTGAAAGCCTGAGAGCTGATTACAGAATTAAGTCAACCTTTTCGAAGATATACAGGGAGGGGTGTGAGGAACAAAATACGGCCGGAAAAAGGTTTCGGGAGAGCATTTCACTCTGTCCGGGTGCCGAGAATTACGCCGATGATAAGAGCTATATTCAGATTGTCCAGATGTTCAGTCAGCCGGTTGAACTAAAAGCGCCGGGCCTGATAGGCTGACCAGCAGGTAACAGGCGATGAAGCATGAAGCCGAATAGACATCACCCCGACAAAGGACAGGATCGATTTGGGATAGATGAGCTACTCTTCCGTTCAGCCAAGGTAACGGGAACAGTTCTTCCTGATTGAAGGAGAAAGTGAGCCATGATCCTCTAACTGCAACTCACTTCTCTTTCAACCAGGAAAAAACCTGCATTTGCAGCTTGAAACCAATGTATTATTGATCCTGCTCTATACCTGATTTCTGCCGACTGTGCAACGTTCCTGTCTGTGCCCTTTTCCGTGGCGTACTATGGCAGGTTTATTGAGAAACAACATTTGACGCTGCCGGCCCTTTGGGTCCGTCAACGACATCAAAGCTTACCCGTTGTCCCTCATGCAGGGTTTTGAAACCCTGTGCCTGGATCGCCGAATGATGGACAAAAACATCCTGTCCGCCATCCTGTTCGACAAATCCGAATCCTTTGGAATCATTAAACCATTTTACAGTTCCTTCTGCCATTGTTACTGCTCCTTTTGTTGTACGGTTTCAAGGTGAAACACTTCATAAAAGAGGATTTCGGCAACCGAAATCCGGTATGCAAAACAGTCCCTGACTGCTCTGCAGTTCAATTTTTATCTGGTGGAAAGACCAAAATCGAAAGATGCTGCCCGCTGTTTGGCACTGTTTTTTCTCCTTCGTCCGGATGAGGAAGCACTGTTTCTTTTTCCGGCATTGTTCCTGCCGTTATTCTTCCCGTTGTCAGCCCTTGGTGACTTTGATGATGAGGCACTGTTAGTATTGTTTTCAAAGCCCTCAACAGTTCGCCGCAGAATTTTTTTACCGAGGGTCTGTTCAACCATTCGGATCAGTCTGGCATCCTCAGGCGTAACAAAGGTAAAAGCCTCGCCGGTCTTTTCTGCTCTGCCGGTACGACCGGTCCTGTGAGTATAGCTTTCTACCGTATCAGGCACATCGTAGTTCACTACATGTGAAATTCCGGACACATCAATTCCCCTTGCTGCTATATCTGTTGCAACCAGAAGATTGAATTTACCGCTTCTGAAGCCGTCCATAGCCAACCTTCTCTGATTCTGAGACAGGTTGCCCTGGAGTGATGTAGCCCTGAAACCTTCCTGGTCGAGCTGTCGGGCCAGATTTTTTGCCTTATGCTTTGTCCGGGTAAAGATCAACGCAGTGGCTATATTTTCACGTTGCAGGAGTGTTTTCAGCAAAGCAGTTTTACGGCTTTGGGTAACCTGAAAAAGTGCATGACTGATTGCTGCAGACGGTTTCCGGTGATCAACCTGGACCGTAACCGGATTCGACAGGATATTTTCTACAAAATGCCGAACCGCTCCCGGCATAGTAGCTGAGAAGACCAGAGATTGCCTTTTTTCAGGAACATGCTTGAGAATCCTTCGGATATCAGGCAGAAATCCTTGGTCGCACATCTGATCGGCTTCATCCAGAATCAGCATCTCAATGCCGGACAGGTCTATCGCTTTACTGTTGATATGATCAAGTAATCGCCCGGGACAGGCCACCACAATATCTACACCCCGTTTGATTGCCTTGACCTGGCTGAACTTACTGACACCGCCATAGACGGTACAGCTCCTTAAGTTTGTATATTTCCCCAGTTGTCTGACGTTTTCATGGACCTGTTCTGCAAGTTCTCTGGTGGGAGTCAGGATCAGTGCCCTGATATTTTTCCCTGAACTCTGAGCAAGCCTTTGAAGGGTTGGTAAAATAAAGGCTGCCGTCTTCCCGGTACCGGTCTGAGCAAGCCCTAACAAATCATTCCCCTGCAGAAGGTGCGGTATTGCCTGCTCCTGAATTTGTGTAGGTTTTATGTAGCCGGAATGTTCGATTGACTTTTCTATGGAAGTACAGAAACCGAATTCTTTAAAATGCATATAACTCCTTAATAAGACCTTTATAAGTCTTTGGTGCTTCAGCTCTTCGTGCGCTGCAGGTAGTAGAAGCGGCGGAGCTGAAAGGTTCTTTGCCTGTTTTTGTATTTTTTCTGTAACGGATGGATAAAGGAATAAAAAATAACCGTGAGGAAGGGATTGCCGGGAAACTCTTATCAGACGGATATACTTTTACTTTTGTATAGCTAACAGCTCAGTGAGTTGAGGTACAGTAATATTTTAGGGAAGATTGCCGACAAAAAGGTTCATACTGCTTCTCCAAAAAAAATCAGCAGAAACTTTTCAGGCAGGCACCGGAAGAGCGCCTATAATCACCATCGGGGAAAGGACGATGTGACGAAAAAGAAAATGCTTAATCTAAATTATGGCTAATATAAATCTATCTTCGATAAAATGCAACTAAATAATTTTTGCTGCTGGCTGCTTATGGATTCCTTAAAAAAGGACCACATATATTTTATATTAATTTTAAAGAGTTAGCGTGTAAACAACATTGTATTGCACTATATAGCAGGTATTGAGTCTGCCTGAGGCGATCACCACTTCCATCATGGAAGACGATGGTCAGGAGCCTGTCGCTGCCGCTTTCTTGGCAAGTACAATCCAGAGGACTGTACCCGCTGTCACCATGGCCGCGCTGAGCACCTGCCCCATAGTCATGCCCAGCAGGACAGTACCGAGCTGTGGGTCCGGCTCGCGGACAAATTCCACAATAAAGCGAAAAATTCCGTACAGAATCAGAAACAACGCACCCATTGATCCGTGGGGCCAGTTTATCTGCTGTTTTCCTTTCTTCTTCTGCCAGGGCTTACCTTTCAGCGACCAGAGAATAAGAAACAGGACAAGCCCCTCAAGCAGGGCCTCATAGAGCTGGGACGGATGCCGGGGAAGAGGCCCGCCGTTGGGGAAGACCATGCCCCAGGGAACTTCGGTAGTCCTGCCGTACAGTTCCGCATTAATGAAATTACCGATCCTGCCCAGGCCGAGACCGATAGGAACCGTGACCGTATAGGTATCCATCACCTGCCAGAAGGGAAGCTGCTGCCGTCTGCTGTACAGCAGCAGAGCAGCAAGCACCCCTATAGCGCCGCCGTGAAAGGACATCCCGCCCTGCCAGGTGGCGAATATTTCAAGAGGATGGTGCAGAAAATAGGGCAGGTTGTAAAACAGGACATAGCCCAGCCTGCCGCCGAGGATAACTCCGGCAATACCGGCGATATTCAGATTGTCCAGATGTTCAGTCAGCCGGTTGAACTGAAAACGCCGGGCCTGATAGCTGACCAGCAGATAGCAGGCGATGAAGCCGAGGATGTACATCAGCCCATACCAGCGCACATGCAGGGGGCCGAAGGAAAAGATAATCGGATCGATCTGGGGATAGGTGAGCATATTTTTTTGTTATCACACGTTTCAAATGATCAATGACAAAAGGATACCGTGATTTTTCTGCTATCCATCTTCTTTGAAATCAAATTTTTTTATAATCAACCGGAATATAACGGATCTGCCAAGTGCTGTAAAAAATTAAATGAACAGAGGTGCTGAGATGCGAGAAAATATACACCGTACACCGGCTCTCCGGCAAAACGGACAAAACGGACAAAAACATTTTCCGCGCTGTCTGCAGTCTCGTTCAACTGAATGAATTTTAATGAATAATTTTATTGAACCGACACTTGACAATACTGCATTTTTAATTGCACTTGGCTCATGGAAGCACCTTTGCCAAATTAAATGGAATCCGTTATACTGAAGAGGCAGTTAAATTTTTTTGACTCTACAATAATCTGAATACAGGAGCAACTGTTGTGCAGCAGCAACCGCTTATTCTTCATACTGACTGGTCACGCTCCTGGGGCGGACAGGAGATTCGGACGCTCACAGAATTGCGGGCCATGAAAAAACTGGGGTTCCGGGTGGGCATGATTGTCCGGCAAGGGGCGGAACTCGCGCGGCGGGGCAAAGCAGAAGGGATACCTGTCCATTATATTGATTTTTCTTCCAAGTTCAATCTTACAGCCTGGAAAGAGCTGTATGCCCTAATCCGGCGGCTTCGTCCAGCAGTCATCAATACTCATTCCTCCGAGGATTCCTGGATGGCCGGTTGTCTGGCCAGGCTATGCCGGGTTCCCCTGGTTATCAAAACCAGACATGTTCTGGCGCCAATTTCCTCCTCTTTCAGTTATAATGCCTTTGCTGATGTCATCTTTGCCTGCAGCGAGTCTATCGGGCGGCAGCTGGCAGAACAGAAGGTGCAGCGGGGAAAAATTGTTGTCCAGTCCACCGGTGTTGATGAACAGCGGTTCCGCTTCTCCGACTGTGACCGCATGGAAATCCGAGAGCAGTACAATATCGCTGAGCAGGATATTCTGGTGGGCAATGTTTCTTTTCTGCGGCATTACAAAGGACACAGCTTTATCGTCCGTACGGCAGCGCTCATGCCGAAAAATTTCAAATTTATGTTTGTCGGCGGCGGGGACGACCGTGTCCTTCTGGAACAGGAAATTGCTGAGACCGGTGTGGCGGACCGCTTCATCCTGACAGGACACCGGGAAGATCCGGAGCGCTTTTTTTCCGCTCTTGATATGATCTTCTTTTCCTCCTATGAAGCCGAAGGAATCTCCCAGTCGTTTATCCAGGGACTGCTCTACGGTATCCCGCTGCTGGTCTGCCGCACTCCTTCCCTGTTGGAACCCTTGGAATTCGTGAGTAAATTTAAAACGATTGAGTATAATGATCTGGTAGCGGCAAAGGCCGGGCTGCTTGAGCTGGCCGACCAGCTTGGCCGTAATGAACAGCAGATTCAGCAGCAGCGCCGGGATATTGCCGGGAAATACGGCCTGACCGCCATGATCAACAATATCACCCGGGTGTACGGTGAACGCGGTATCCGGCTGTATCAGCCCGGCCCGGCCGGGGTTCTCAGCCCGGTTACTCCTTCAGCCTGATATACAGCTCGCCTTCTCTGACCCGGATACTGTCCAGCCCTTCACCGAGGCTCTGCCAGAATCCCGGCTGACCGCCGAACTCCTGCATTATATCGATATTCTTCAGGCCGCCCAGCCAGGCATTGGGCAGAGGCACCCCCATCAGGGAAACCCCTTTCAGGATCATCACCGGCCTGCTGTCCCGATAAGCCAGTTCCACCCCAGCCCGCACCCGGAGGGTCTTGCCGCCCATAACCGGAAAATCAGGGTCAAGCGGCAGCAGCAGGCGGAGGCTCACCAGATCCTGCGCCAGATCGATAGCCATTTTTTGGGCCAGATCGGTGTTGTTTGCCAGCAGAGCGTTCAGCTCCCGTTCACTGAAGGTGATTTCCCGTGTTGCCCCTTCTTCAGAGTAGGCTTCCGGTCGTAATGTACCTTGGTCATCAAAATCCCCCTGTCGATCACCCTGTTGCCCGCTGGCAGGCGGTTGCCGGACAGCATCATCCCTTCTCTGCTCATATGGAACAGACCGAGACGGTGCTGCAACGGAGTCAAGTTGGTCCAGCTTTTTTTCTAATTGCTGTTCTTCCTTTTGACTCAGCTCAACCGGGGTAAAGGGAGAAGGAAAGAGCCAGATCTTGATGACAACAACCATAGCCACAATGGTCAGCAGCATGGTCCCGGCTACAATCATCAGCACCTGTCGGAGGGATATTCCTTTACGCTGTTCAGCCTGTCCGTTCATATTTCCTCCTGTATCCGGTCAGTTTTTCGGGGTCAACGTACATCAAGAATATGCACTGAACAGCAGAGCTGTTCGCCTGCATAAGGATGATTGAAATCAACCAGAAGGGTATTTTCTCTCACTTCCACTACCCTGCCGTTCAGTATTTTTCCCTGCGGGCCGTTGCCCTGGAACCGGGTTCCAGCAACATGTACCTGCGAAGGTAGCTCATTTTTATGGATTTCACGCAGAGCCTCAGGGTCATGTTCCCCAAAGGCATGGAATGCGGCAAGGGTGAACTCCTTTTTTGTTCCCTTTTCCAAGCCGTTCAACTCCTGCTCCAGACCGTCAAGGATCTCGCCGGAACCCTGGATATAGGTGAACGGTCCGTCATCCTGCGTGCTGTCAATAACCCGGCCATCTGCAAGCGCCAGGGTATAGTCGAGGATAACGGTCTTTCCGTCTTCTATTTTCATCATCTTCTTTTTGTATACAGAATTGCAGGTTGTCGGTCGGGATTATCTGCTGAGCGCAGTAAGCCTGCTGTACTGTTCTTCAATGGAGCGCACCAGAGCAAACTGCACCCGTGCCCGGAAAAGGTTGTGCTCCGGATAGTCCACCTTAAAATAACAGTTATCAGCAAGATAATCGCTATAAAAACGAAGCCCGAGTTCAAAGCTGATCAGGCCGACGCTGTCAACAAACAGCTCCATGTCCTTGGCGGTCAGCAGGTCGGCAGCACTGCGCAGGTAGCCATCCACAGCTGCAGCAAAGAAGTCAGCCGCAAAAACGGCGTCCTCCGGGTTCCCGACTTCTTCACCAAGGGGGTTGCAGCAGGAACGGAGGCAGTCGCCCAAGTCATGGAGCAGAAGGCCGGGCCTGACTGTATCCAGATCAATCAGGCTGTGAACCCGCTGCCCGTCCGGGGAAAAAAGAAAATTGGCAACCTTGGGATCACCATGCACAACCTGAGAGGTAATCAGTCCCTGTTGCCGGGCATTTTCCAGAAGAAAAACCTCCCCTCTCCGTTGTTCGATAAAATTCCGGCAGTCCTCAGCCTCCTTGTTCAGGGCATTCAGGGGTGAAAGAAGGAGGTTATCGTATCGGGCCAGATATAGGGGCGTGTTATGAAATCCGGGCAGAGGATCTTTGAGTGCAGCTGAGGGCAGGGTGGCAACAAGCCGATGAAACTGGCCGAGTGCCCGGCCTATTTCCTTGGCCTGAGCGGGCGTGCTGATCGAACGCAGGGAACAGGTATTGTCGATACAGGTGAGCAGACGCCAGCAGGAACCATCCGGCTCTGTATACATGAGCTTTCCGGCAGGATTCCGGACTGGCCGGAACAAAGTCAGGCCCGGTGCAGGGCTGCGCTCAAGAATGGCCTGCATATGCGAGGTCACTCTGACCAAATTTTCCTGCACCGCTGCCGGGTCCGGAAAAACAGCCGGGTTGAGCCGCTGCAGGATATATTTCTCCCCGGACCGGAGCGTAACCCGGAATGTATCGTTGACAATTCCGCCACCCAGGGGAACCAGAGCGGTAAGGTCCTCTGCGGGCAGAAAAAAGGATGCTGCCTGTGCGGCTTCCCCATTCACGATTTCTGTTTCGGCTGATACCGGGTGTACTTATCTGCTTTTCCGGCGCACAGGGCAACCGGATATTTTTTTTCGTTGATGCCCAGTTTTTTCTGCGCAGCCTGAAGCAGATCGATCCCCAACCGGTCAGCCATGCGCACCAGATAAATGAGCACATCCGCCATTTCCAGGGAAATTGCTTCCTGCTGTTCCGCATCAAGTTCCCGGCTCTGCTGCTGGTTCAGCCACTGAAAATGCTCCGCCAGCTCGGCGGCCTCAACGATCAGGGCCATAGCAAGATTTTTCGGGATATGAAACTGTTCCCAGTCCCGCTGTTCTGCAAAATCACGGACAGCAGCAGTAAGCTCAGTCAGGGAATCCAGTGAGTCGAGTGAATCTGGCGGAGAATCAGAGGACATACAGGCAGCCTGCAGGAAAAACTGAGCAGAATGTTCCCGGACAACCGGCATCCGGGAACAAGGGAAAGGAATACGGACCAGATTTACTCCTCATAGCGCAGGACCACATATTTACTGTACTTCCCGGCCCGAATCCGCAGGAGTACCTGATTCGGATTCTTCCCTTTCTTGACGGCATCCTTCAGTTCAGCCAGATTATGTACCCGTACTCTGTTCACCTCCTCAATCAGTTGGCCCGGCTGAATACCGACGCTGTCGGCCGGACTGTACTCTGTGACTTCCGTGACGATCACGCCCTGCTGTTCGCTGTAGCCGAACTGTTTGGCCAGTTCAGGCGTCAGTTCCTGGAGGGTCAGGCCCATTTTGTCCAGGGCGGAACTGCTCTGCTTTTTCATTCTTAACCGGGTTGCCCGGCTGAAATCAGCAGGCTGCTCGGCAATGACCACATTGATGTCATCTCTTTTGCCGTCCCGGATGATGCGCAGTTTGATAGTGCTCCCCGGAGCAGTCAAGGCGACGCGGTTACGCAGATCGTCCACATCTATCAGCTTCCGGCCGTCAAGCTCAACCAGAATATCTCCCTGTTTGATGCCTGCCTTCTCCGCAGGAGATCCTTCTGTAACCTCGGAGACAAGAATTCCTTCCGCCCGGTTGACGCCGAAGGAATGGGCAAGGTCTTCATTCATATCCTGAATGGCAAGACCGAGCCAGCCCCTGGTCACCTTGCCCTTGTCGCGCAGCTGCCCTTCAATGGCTTTGGCCATGTTGATGGGAATGGCGAAGCCGATCCCCATGTAGCCGCCGCTGCGGGAAAAAATAGCGGTATTGATACCCACGACTTTGCCGTGGATATTGAGCAGCGGGCCGCCTGAATTGCCGGGATTGATGGCCGCATCGGTCTGGATAAAATTTTCATAATCATTAATCCCTATTTTAGAGCGCCCTTTTGCCGAAACCACACCGACCGTGACCGTCTGGCTCAATTCAAAAGGGCTGCCGATGGCGATCACCCATTCACCGACCTCAAGTTGGTCAGAATCTCCCAGAGGCAGAAAGGGTAAGTTTTTTCCATCGATCTGAATCAGCGCCACATCGGACTGGGGGTCCGTACCGACTACCGATGCCGTAAACTCCTGTTTGTCCGCCAGTCTGACTCTGATATTATCCGCATCTTCAACTACGTGGTTGTTGGTCAGAATCAGGCCGTCCGGCGCAATAATAAAGCCGGAACCGGCCCCGTGCCGCTTGAACGGACTCGGACTCGGTTTCTGCTGAAACCTTTTTCCAAAGAAGTGTTCAAAAATAGGATCATCAAACAGGTTCGGCTGTCCGGGGCTGCTGCCTCTCGCCGCGCTTTTTTCCACCTCGATATACACCACCGCAGGCCCGGCCTTTTTCACCACCGAACTGAATGCCTTGGCAGAACGGTCCAGCATTGCAAGAGCTTTATCATGATTTTCCGCTACAGCCTGCACTGCGGACAGAAAAAAACAAAGCACAAAAGCCGTCATCATACTTGGGCGTAAAAAAGAATACTTCTGGTTCATATCGGTAACCTCATAATAATAGTGTTAAAGTGTTCCTGGAAAATCCGCTTGGGCAGCTTTCCCGGCTGATAACCAAGTTAACACGTACAATATAAAACTTGGGTTCTTCGATTTAATATTTAGATAAACAAAGAGAAATGTGAATGTCACTCCAATTACACCTGATAGAACCCCATTAATAAGATCGCTACCTGCATGCCCAAATATTTTTGCAGGAACCAGCGTAACAACAGAAAAAATAGAAAAATAAATTGTCCATTTTACGATTTGTTCTCTAAGAAGGTCATCTGGATCGATAAGTTCGTTATCTTTATTACGAAATAGTTCTTTCAGAATCTCTAAAATTTCTTTATCTGCTTCTGTCATGCTCTGTGACTACACCTAACATTTTAATAAGCGGCACAGTTTTTCGCGTCCGCTTGATTTACTTGTTAGGCATCTTTCCATTATCCGTATTCCGTCAATCCGAGTAAATGAATCGTCTCGGATTGTGTTTCGTATGCCGTCTTTTCAGAATGTCAGGTGCTTTTCTTGTGGATAAATCAATACTAGATAGGGCTAAAACGATAATCTTGCCTGATGCAAACAGAGCACAATACTTCTCACTACAAGTTACAACCGTACCTTCGTATGACTCACCTTCTTTAGTTTTATATATGGCCAACGGATTTGTTCTTTGTATATTTCTTAATGTGTGATGGTAATCAAATCCAGCATCGTATCCTTGGAGTTGCGCTTCTCGGTAAACAAAGAATATCGTATAGATGCAAGTTAGAAGAAGAAACGATATTCCGAAAAACTTTACAAAAAATATGATTATTTTATCCTTAAATAACACTGAGTCTCTAATGCTAGTAGATATTGAAAATCTAGTTAAATTATCAGTGAATTTTTCAAATATCTTGGTTGTCCTAAGCCATCGCAATATAGCAAAAAAAATGATTATCGAAATGGTCAAGCCTAAAATATAAAATAACCATATACTTAAGCGACCGTATGCCCGATAGCCATAAACTAAAGTTTCTTCGAGTGATATAGGGAATAGTTCAGGCTCTAAATTCCAATAACTCATCCAACCTTCATAAAATGCCAACCCATGAAAGTACATTAGCGCAGTAAATACGCCCAGCATAGATATGAAAGTTTTTAATAGATTCATCTGAATGCCTAACGCCGCCCTTCACCCGACGGGCGGAATACCCAAAACAGGTTGAAAAGCAGAAATAATTTATTAAATGTAACCCTTTCAAAAAGCCTTGCCGTAAGCCCGGTCGGGTGGAAGGGCATTGTTATCAACAACTGTTATTGCTCTATACTTTTACAACAAATACCAAAAAAAGATATCCTAATATGGCTGCAATATAAGTCGGTAGGAACATTAAACTTCCTCCAAACTTAGAACCTATCAACCAGTGACCTGATACATCTTCTGTAACGTTTTTTGATTCATCTTCTTCTTCCAATTTTCGATTCTTACCAATCAAAAACCTGAATGCGAAATCAAATAATATTATTGAAGTAGCGATTACTTCTAAGAAATAGTCACCTTTTTTGTCAATTATAATTCCAGCACTTTGCAAGCCAATGGCGATCCCGAATGCAACAAGTAACCATAGAAATCCAACTGTATTAAAAACAACTAACATTTATTCCTCCTCATTCGTATTGATAATGCCGAGTTGACCGTAATTTTCCTGGTATAATGGCCGCTTGCGGTTGATTATTGCGGGAAAATTTCGAGTCCAACGTTTGGTTCCGAAGGCGCGCAGCGCCGCAGGAATCAAATGTTGGGCCGGTACGGTCAACTCGGCATTCCAAAGGCGTGGCCCGAAGGGGCGCGCCTTTGGAACGCAAAAATCTGCCGCTGAGCTTGCGAAGTCGGCAGCATTTATTCGTTATAATCAGTTTATTTTCGATGAATCGCATTTGGAAAAATGTCTTGTGCGTGCCTGAGTGCGTCCTCCGCACTTGAGAATACGAAAGTCAGGTCATTTTCCGGGTCTCTTGCGCAAAAACTACCCGGTATCGTTTTGTTCCATGTTTCACTTCCATCTTCAAGAACGAGAAGAATCGCCCAAGGTAGACCTTCTTCATATTTCTTCACGATTTTGTATTCCGAGACTAAATCTGAGAATTCAGCTCGCTCATCATCCGAAAATGGTCGAAACAAAAAGAAAAGCGATAAACCAATGATGACCATTCCGACGGCTTTGCTCAAAAACAGAAGTATCAGCAATCCAATTACAACCGCCACGAGATTTATTGTACGGAAAAGTCGTATCTCTTTTTTCGTGTATTTCATTTTCTTATAACGTTGAATTCACTGGGTTTCGCGCAGTTTGCGAAATCCAGTGGAATGACTGGTTAACCAATTTAGGTTTTATTCTCAAATCTTTTGAGTAGTGGCTCCCAATTAAAATTTGGACATACAGACTCTGGTGAGAAATTATTACCTATCAAATAATCCAAAATTACTGAATATTTTCGGTGATAAAAATCCCATGTTGTGAGGTATTTTGTCCTAATAGTTGGCACAGGATGATTACGCATATTCCCGTATATGTCTTTAATGAATTCTAATGCTTCAAGTAAAAATGGAACATTTTCACCTTCCATAAACACTTCACGCCTAATGGGTAAACCCTCGAACATCATTTCATCTAAATATTTGAAGCTACGTTCCAAATAGATAAAGTGCCAGTTATTGTCAAACTTTTCTGATGCAAAAAATCTCAAGTATTTGTGACACTCATTGTCAATTAATAGCCCTGTTGTTTGAATGTTCTTTTCACTGTTGTAAGAATCGACAAGGGCTTTTCCAAAAAAGCATTCCGTGTTTTTTAAATGATAATGCTCAAATTCACCGTAAGTTAACACTGCCCGAAAATATAGGCCTTTACCAATTAGCCTGAAGTGTAAATCTTCTGCAAACTCAGTAGCGTACCAAACGATGTATTTTGCTGAATCTTCATCAGAATGCGTTTCTTTGTTATATACCAAAATTGTATCGGAAAATACTATTGTTTGAAACACATCATGGCTATGCACATTGAGTGAGTCAATTATCTTGTACAGATCTTTTGTCCGCTCCTCAGATTTGATAAGGTCGCTAAAACCAAGTATGTCAATGTAAAGTAAAAACTTTTCTTGCATCTGAGTTAGTAATTTTCAAGTTTGAAATTTATGTTTGGTTAATGCCGAGTTGACCGGAATTTTCCTGGTATAATGGCCGCTTGCGGTTGATTATTGCGGGAAAATTTCGAGTCCAACGTTTGGTTCCGAAGGCGCGCAGCGCCGCAGGAATCAAATGTTGGGCCGGTACGGTCAACTCGGCATTCCAAAGGCGTGGCCCGAAGGGGCGCGCCTTTGGAACCATTGATTATCAAGGAATTCTGCCCGATAACAGCTTAACTGTCATATTATCGGGAACATTAACGCGATATCTTAATATCAGGTAATTTTATCTGATAATTTATTTTTTCCGCTGCTATCAGATAAAGCTGCCCGGATGATCCGTTGTTCGGCATCAGAAAAAGATCAGGCCGGTCTTGATCTGCTCCTGCTGCTGGCGTTCATGAGCAATTTCTTCTTTTCGGATACGCCAGGTGGAAAGATAGGAAACGGGCTGGCCGCTGTTGTCACGGGCATATTGATCAGCGGTGGTGATGACATCTTCTGTTCGGGCAACCATCCTGTTTTTATAGGGTGATAAACCTGCCGATCATCAATCATCCTGCTCTGTCGATGCAGGCCTGCATTTCCCGTACCGCCTGATCCAGGCCGACAAAGGCGGACCGGGCAATTACGGCATGACCGATGCTCAGTTCCTCAATGGCGGGCAGGGCCGCGATTCTGGTGGTGGTCCGGTAGTCCAGGCCGTGCCCGGCATTCACCCGCAGACCCGCTTCAAAGGCATATTCCGCTGCCACCTCAATCAGATGAAACTCTCTGTCCCGTTCCTTTTCATTTCCCGCATCGCAGTAGCGGCCGGTATGGAGTTCCACATAGATCGCGCCCGCATCCAGAGCCGCCTTGATCTGCTCAATATCCGGATCAATAAAAATAGAAACAGGGATTCCGGCCCCGCTCATTTTTTCAATCGTCTTTCTGATTTTTTTTGCATTGCTGATGATGTCCAAGCCGCCTTCGGTGGTCAGTTCTTTTCTCTTTTCCGGTACCAGAGTGACCATATTCGGCACAACCTCCAAGGCAACGGCGATGATCTCCTTGGTCGCGGCCATCTCCAGATTTAACCGGGTTTTTACGGTCTGCCGGAGCAGACGGACGTCCCGGTCCTGGATATGGCGCCGGTCTTCCCGCAGATGCACGACAATGCCTTTGGCTCCGGCAAGTTCGCAGATTCCGGCAGCCAGAACCGGATCAGGCTCCGCTCCTCCACGGGCCTGCCGGATAGTAGCAATATGATCAACATTAATGGCAAGTTTCGGCATTTTTCTTCTCTCTGAATAGATATGTTGAAGTGAGCAGAACAATTTTTTTTCCATGCTGAACATAACCTCGGCTTCCTGTTCCGACCCTTCATGGTCATATCCTGCAAGGTGGAGCAGGCCGTGGATGATCAGCTCAGTAAGCCGCTGCTGCAGGGAGATCTGTTTTTCTTTGGCCTCTTTTCGGGCTGTATCCACCGAAATAAGAATATCGCCCAATTCATCCGCAGTCAGTTCCGCAGGGATCCCGACCAGATCAGGAGAGTTCTGTGCTGCCGGAAACGAAAGCACGTTGGTCGGCCCTGATTTGGAGCGGTACTGCTGATTATATTCCGCCATTGCCGCATCATCCATGAGCACGATGCTCACCGATCTGCCGCTCATACCCATACGCCGGAGCAGAAAGGCGGTGTGCTGCCGCAGCAGGTTTTCGGGCAGCCGGATTGTTTTCTGTGGAAAATTATTGACCAGATTAATTGTCATTGAGATAAAGCCGCACCCGGCCTGTTATTTATCCTTTATCCCTTCATTTCCCGGCAAGCGAGCGGATAAACGGCCCCACAGCTGCTGCCCCTTCCCGGTCAACCAGTTTGATGGTGGCCGTGCCGATGACTGCCATATCCGCCTTGCCCTCCAGCATGGCAACATCCTCCCGGCTGCTGATCCCGAACCCGACAGCCAGCGGCAGATCGGTTGCCTGTCGATAGCGGGCAAGGTACGCAGACAGGCTGTCGTCCATTGCTGTCTTCCGACCGGTGACCCCCTTCCGGGCCACACAGTAGATGAAACCGCTTCCCTGCCCTGCCACCTCGGCCATGCGCTCATCCGTGGAGGTCGGAGTGAAAAACATAATCGCCGCCATATCGTTCTGTCGGGCCAAGCGGAGGTACTCTTCCCCTTCCTCCGGCGGCAGATCAGGAATGATAAAGCCCTTCATGCCGATCCCCGCTGCCCGCTCAATAAACGCAGCCAGACCGTAGCGGAAGGCAATATTGTAATAGGTCATGAACAGGAAATTCACCTGCGGGAATTCCTGTACCACTTCTTCGGCAAAGGCAATACTGTCCTCAACCCGGATTCCTGCTGCTAGGGCATCCTGATTGGCCTTCAAGATCACCGGACCGTCGGCCATAGGCTCGGAAAAAGGAATCTGCAGTTCAATACAGTCCACTCCGTTCTCCGCCATCTGCCGGATCACCTCCCGGTTGGTCTCCAGGGAAGGATAGCCGAGAACCAAGTGAGTCGTCAGAAGGATAGGTTTGTGCTGCAGCCGCTGCTGCAGATCCTGCTCCAGTTTCACGTTGCTGCGCTTCATCAGTACTGTCTCACAGGTTTAACTTCAGGATAACTATCTTTTTTTCTGTTTTTCTCCGCCCCGGACGGAAGACGTTCATGCAATCGGCAGCATTCCGCTCCTCACCGCTGCCTGCGGCATTTCCGCCATTATACTTACCATATTTCCCGGAAAAAGATAGCGTATATTACGCCGTATTAAAAGCTGTTTTAAAAATCCTGTTGAGCCAAACCGCTCGGATTCCGGCCGGATTCTCTCGGACTTCCTTTTTTTTTCGGTTTATCGATATCCATCGACTGAAGGAGGCTTTCCGCTGTTCCGGCTGTTTTTCGACAGTCGGGCCTGTAATTCCTGCAACACCCCGGCCTGCTTTTCCAACTGAGAAGCAAGTTCTTTGTCCCGCAGCAGTTCCGGTATTGCCTCTCATTCTCAACTTACTGATATGGCAAAAAGTATTGACTATTGTTCAACGATATGTTTCAGTAGCTTTCGGTCAAAGCCGGTCGTTCCGTACTATGCAGGTACGCATCACGCGGAAACTTGATTCAACAATTCGAAAAGGAGGATAACATGGTCGCAACCAAAGATAAATGCTGCACGATAGTGCCCTATTTCAAGGTGCATGACGGTTGCCTTGATGACTTTAAAAAGAAATGCGAAGAATTTATCAAAGCAACCGACAGCGAATCGAAATGTCTGTACTACGGCTTTACCTTCAACGGCGATCAGGTGCATTGCCGGGAAGGATATGAAGATGCTGAAGGGGTATTATCTCATCTCGATAATGTCGGCACGTTGCTGCAGGAAGCACTCAAAATTTCCGACCTTAGCCGTCTGGAGCTGCACGGACCGGAAGAGGAGCTGGCAAAACTCCGTGAACCGCTTGCCGACCTGAATCCTGAATACTTTGTGCTGGAATACGGCTTTCGGCGCGCATGACATCTGCCGATATGAATGCTGCTACAGCGATGTAACAGTGGATTCCTGATAGCTTCTGATAATATTTCTTGTCAATCTGTTCAAGGGATGGTGAATCCCCTCCCCTGATTAGTGATTAGTGATTAGTGATTAGTGATTAGTGATTGGTGATTAGTTCAATCCTCTTGGAGTACAGCGTATTTCAGTTTTTCAAGTAACACAGTCAGGCTGTCTCCGCATGATGAGCAAGCCTTCTGGTCAGATATTTATCCGGAAAATCCCCCGGCGGAAGAGCCTGTTCCGCTGCGAGCACAATCTGATCCGCAAGAGTCCCGCCCGCAGAATTTGATTCTTCCTGCTCCCCGATGATCAGGCGAATGATCCGGTCGGTACTGACCTGATCAGCAGGCTGGGTGGGCAGGAAGGCGGCAGCACCGTTCTGCTCGATCTCGTGCAGCAGTTCTCCCTGAATAAGCAGATCAAGTGTCCGGGAGAGATCTGTCTCCCGGATTACCTGACACTGTTCCACCAGCTCCTCCAGAGGGGTGGCACGAGAAAGAGCAAAGTTGTTATACACTGTAATCAGGATATCAAAGGCCTGCTGTAGCTCCTGCCGGGTGGTGCTGACTGTGCCTGAGAGCTGATAATGATCGCGGTTCTGAATGGCATAGGCCAGAACCGCACCGAGAAGGACGAATATCCAGCCCAACTGGATCCAGATGAGAAAGAGCGGCAGAGTGGCAAAGGAGCCGTAGATCGCATTATGTTTGGCTACCCCGATCTGCAGGATAACGTAGGTCCGCTGCACGATAAACCAGAAGACCGCGCCGAACAGGGCGCCGCAGAACGCTGCCGAAGTCCTGACCTTGACATTGGGAAAAAAGAGATACATCATCATCAGAGACAGAGTGATGACAAGAAACGGTAGCAGTTTCAGGAGCATCTGTACGGCCCAGGGGGACGGAATCACAGTGGCGACATATCCCATTATTTTGGGGGATTCAAAAACAGCCTCACCTGCAAGAGCGATATTGACGGAAATGGGCAGCAGAACGAGCAAGGCCAGATAGTCCATAATTTTGCGGAAAAATGAGCGGCCCCGTCTGGTATGCCAGATGGCGTTCATCGCGTCTTCCACAGAACTGAGCACCATGACCACCACAATAAGGAGCCCGCCGATGCCGAAGGCACCGAGAGCGGCAAAGTTGGTATTTTCCACATAGTCGAAAATCGTGTCAACCGCGTTATGCAGATGGCTGTTCAGGGAAAGAGGCAGATGCGGTTCTGTCTGTTTCTCAACAGTTTCATCGTCAGCCGCTGTCGGTTCCTCCGTGAAACTGTTTTCAGCAGCCGGCAGGCTGTTCGGCGGTACTTCCGCTTCCCACTCCGCCTCCGGGTCCAGCTGATCGATAAACCGATAGGCTGCGATCCGCATCTGGTCGCCATTGCCCAGACCTTTGAGAATGGCCGTGCTCATTGCCAGCAGGGGCACCATAGACAGCATAATGGAGAAGGTAAGAGCAGAGGCGCGCAGGGAAATATTCGTGCTGCTGAATTCATGCATCATGATCAGCAGGATCCGGAGCAAACTGCGGAGCAGCCGGATGAACTGTTTTTCATCCGGTTTCTGAACAAAGGACCAGCGGCTTAAACGATGCCCTCTCTTCAGGGCCCCGATCTGCATGGTCTGGTTGGCGGCAACTGTGGACTGCGAAGCGGAATTTGTCATTGTACGGAGCAGGGGGTGACAGGATCAATATGTATGCAGTGCTTGTTTCGAGCCTCTTACATCTTCTTTGCGACGACTGTCCCGCACTTCGGGCAAACGCCCTTATGCCCGTTGAAAATGAGCGCGTAAATTATGCCTGGGATCACATAGACAGAAAGCAGCAGGAACATAAGCAGGACGCTGCCTTGATGCATCTGCTTCGGTTTCCCGTAGTATCCACAATTCGGGCACATGTAGATTCCTTTCTGTCGCTCCTGCCTGATGGCTTCTGCTTGCCGTTCCTCCTCTTTCTTACGCCGGGAACTTTCGGCAACCACCTCGCGTTCAAGTTCGCGCATAAGTTCCTCGAATCGAAACTTAGCGTAGAGACTCTCCGCAAGAGCCTTATTTCCGTTGGCCTCGGCCACTGCACGAGCCATGGCACCGGGAGAAAACTCCTTGCGGATCATTTCCTCCCCGACCTGTTTGTACACGGCGTCAGCAAGATGTTGATTTGTTTTCATCTATTATAAATCGAAAGCAGAGAGAGGCAGCTCACGGTGCTTCTTTTGCCTGTCGGCGCAGCGTCGGGATGCTGTCGTTATGTTCAGATGGTGCAGGCGGTTCAGGAATTACCCCCTTTTTTTCAGGAGGCGGTGTGCTTTTTCTGTCTTCTGTATGCACCTGCAGGGTAATCATCCGAGACTGTTTTCTTTGTCTTCCGCCGATGTATTTTGCGGGCCGGGGAATCTTCAAGGTTCTGCCGCAGCGAATTATAGCCTTGCCGCTCAGTCCGTTGGCCTGCATCAGCTCCTGTACGGAGAGCTTGAATTTCCGGGCAATAGCTATGAGGGTATCACCTTCTTTAATCTTGTATTCCTTGTCCCGGATTTGGCGGGCATGAAAAAGCCGGGAAGGCATGCTCTGAATCCGCTGCCGGATACGTTTTGTGGCAGGAAGACGGATCAGCGTGCCTTTGGGAATGTATTTTCTTCCTTCAAGAACCGGATCACGGAGAGCCGGATTCAGCCGTTCAAAATTCGCTCTGCTTATTTTAAAGTAATCGCACAGTTTTTTTACTGCAGCATAGCCCCGCAGACGGAAGGTGACATTGATCCAGGGACGCTCTTTAATCAGAGAACGGTCATTTTCCAGGCGTTTTGCCACCCGGAGGGCAGCGACGAATTCGGCATAAAAATTTTTCGAGGCAAATTTAAAGATGCCCGTTTCATGGTGGGCGATGATCCTCGGAAAGGTTCCCCATTTTTTCTGCGCCCGGACCATACCGGCCCTTCCGTAATTATAGGCGGTCAGGGCAAGGGGCCAGGAACCGAGCTGTCGGTAGTTTTCCTTGAGAAAGTTTGCTGCGGCCACGCTGGACAGGTACACGTCAAAACGTTCATCCACCAGCTCATTGACCGTCATATATTCTCGGCCGGTATACTTGGTGAACTGCCAGAGCCCGACCGCTGCGGCTTTGGAATGGGCATTCAGGTTGAAGGAGGATTCCACATGCGGGAGATAGGCCAGCTCCTGCGGCAGCCCTCTGGCCCGCATAATTTTTTTAATGAGCGGCATGTAGGCCCCTGAACGGATAACCCCTTTCCGGAAGGTGTCTTTCAGGCCATGCTGCAGCCGGAGATTTTCAGCAGCTTCACGGAATGTATAGGCACGGGTTTTCCCTTTGAACAGGGCAAAGATCCTTCTTTCTTCTTTTGTGCCCGGTTTTTTGCCGTCTGCAAATTTGTTGAGCATATTCTGGTAGCGCAGGCGGACCAGTCTGATAAGCTGTTCATTGATTTTTGCTGCTCCGGGGGCATTGCGCGGGACAAGGTCAATGATCGTATAGATAATATTCAGATCGTTTTTATCATGCAGTATTCCCTGACTACCGGTGTATTTGCTGTAGACCTTTTCCCAGAAAAGGATATTGGGGGAAATGATGGAATACACTGGAAACCGGGCGCCCGCCTCAGCCTGACTGCTGATGAGGACAGTCACGAAAAAGAAAAGGAAGAAGACGAATCTGCCGGTTATGGAGAAGGAGAACATACAGGGCCCTGAAACTCCGACTGTTGCGGTTCTTTTATTATTTTATTTTTCTGCCCTGTTATTATACAGTTTCTGCATGAGAAAGGAAGGAGAAAACCGGGGCGGTTCCGATGTCGGTGCCAGGGGACAGCAAGGGAACAGTCAGTGAACAGAAAGGAGGAAGAGGAGGCATACAATGTACACCCCTGTAATAGGGACGCTCGGATATATTCTTTCCCCGGACAGACAGGAGGTTCTGCTTGTCCATCGGAATGCCAGAAAAGATGATCCGCATCTGGGAAAATACAACGGCCTGGGCGGTAAAATGCTGGAAGGTGAAGATGTGCATACCTGCATGACTAGGGAAATCAGGGAGGAGGCTGATCTTGTCTGCCGGGAGATGACGCTGCGGGGAACAGTCAGCTGGCCGGGATTCGGCCCTGACGGGCAGCACTGGCTGGGCTTTATTTTTCTGATTACAGGCTTTGACGGGACGCCCTGCCCGTCCAACGAGGAGGGAGAGCTGGGCTGGCATCCGCTGCAGACCCTGAGCCGACTCCCCATGTGGGAAGGCGACCGGTATTTCCTGCCTCTTGTTTTTGACCGGAACCCGCGACCTTTTCACGGCCATATGCCCTATTCTCAGGGATATCCTGTGAGTTGGCAGTATTCCCGTTAGGGGCAGGCAGAAGATTTTCATCACAATGTCTTTGTAAAACCCTTGCGTTTGCAGGCTGCAGCTGGTAAGAATAGAATTCAATAATCGCTCTGGCAGGATAAATTTGTTCTTTTTTCCGGGCGGTATGCGGAACGGAAAGATCAGGAAGGAGTACGGAGCATGGAGAATAATGAAGAGCTTGTCCGGCTTGAACGGCTTGTCGGAGATCTTATCGATAAGTATAACAGCCTGAAAAATACAGTATGTGTTCTTGAAGAAAAGCTCCGCAGCAGTGAAGAGGAATGCGAGCTTATGAAAATGGAACTTGCTGAGGTGCATGAGCAGCGTTCCGAGGTCTTCAGGCGGGTAAACGGACTGCTTGACCGGATTGAGCAATGGGATTCGCAGCAGGAAGCCGGGACACGGACGGAGATTGAGGACGGTAAAGGAGGCTGTGCTGATTCGGCCGAACTGAAGAACAGCTGACATGACTGGCTGTCGGACCATGGAAGAACGCCTGATCAGCTTTAGGCTCTGCGGACAGGAATTCTCCTTTTACAGCGATGCCCCTGATGAGGAGGTGGATGAAGCTGTCACGCTGCTGCGGAACGAGCTGGATGTCCCTGAGTCGGCAGGCATAACAACGGTGCCGTCCAGTACAATGCTGGTATTGGCCTGTCTGCGTCTTGCAGCCCGTTATGTGAATCTGAAGAATGATTTCAACAGATTCCATTCTGAACGGAAAAGTTACGAGGAAAGAAAGCGTGTAATTTCAGGAATGATTGAGCATATTTCTTCGGTACTGGAAGAACAGACCTGATTTTCAGCTTTTTTGGGTTTTCTTCTACGATATAAATATAAAAACAGGGTTCCCTGCGCTGTTTGTGATCAACGGAGTATTGAGCCAACTCTCATTGATAGGGCCGCTTCCCTGCTGTATGCCGGAAACCTTCATTGATTTCCAAAGTGCAGCATGAGCAGCCCACCTATTTATATAGGTTTAATCATTTCGTTGACACGGCAGGGTGGGGATTTTTTTTATATCCTGTAGCGATATAAAATATATCTTCCCTGCATAATTCCGTTCGGAAACGGAGCTGTCCGGCCCCGTCAGCATATTGTCTCCTGCTTCTTCTGTACTTGTCCGCTCCGGTACTCTTTTCAGTTTCTGCTCCCCGCATGTTGATTTCAAGATCCAAGGGTTGAGGTTGATGTTTTTTGCTTATTTTTATTTTACGGCAGAGATCCATGTGTTTTATGTTCTGCCGAACAGACCTGCATGACGCAGATATGATAATTCATTATGATGATGAGCGGAATGGTAGTACTTCTATGTGTAGTGATGCTGATGGCCGGAGGAGCTGTCGGTTTCATTCTCAGGAAGAAATTTATCGAGGGCAATCAGGCTGATATAGAGAGTCAGGGCCGTCTGATTGTCGAGAATGCGATTCAGGAGGCCGAGCAGATCAAAAAAGAAAGTCTGCTGCAGGTCAAGGAGGAGATATATCAGAGCAAGAAAGAGGCCGAGGCCGAGGTCAGGGAGTCCAGAAAAGGACTGAAGGAGGAGGAACGCCGGCTGGACCGCAAGCTGGATAAAGTGCATGACGAGCTGAATGACCTGAAAAAACGGGAAGGCGGACTGCATTCCAGAGAACAGAAAATAAACGAAAAAGAAAAGTTCGTTGCCGGGCGGGAAGAAGAGCTGAACTCGGTTATTGAACAGCAGCGCTACCGGCTGGAGAACCTTTCCGGAATAACCCGTGAACAGGCCAAAGAGCAGCTCATGAACTCCATTGAGAGCGAGGCGCGTATGGATGCGGCCAAGCGACTCAGCCGCATTGAAAATGAGATGAAGCTGGAGGCTGACCGGAAGGGAAAAAATATTCTCGCTCTTGCCATTGCCCGGTATGCTGGAGACTATGTTGCCGACAAGACCGTCTCTATGGTGCCGCTGCCCAACGACGAAATGAAGGGTCGGATTATCGGGCGGGAAGGCCGTAATATCCGGGCGATCGAGGCAGCCACCGGGATTGATATCATTATTGATGACACGCCGGAGGCTGTTATTCTGTCCGGCTTCAACCCGATTCGGCGTGAGATTGCCCGCCAGGCCCTGGTGCAGCTGATTTCCGACGGTCGGATCCATCCGGCCCGGATTGAGGAGGTGGTCGCCAAGGTAACCGAAGACCTGGATGTGGAGATCAAAGAGGTGGGCGAGCAGGCCACCTTTGATGTCGGGGCCCACGGCATACATGTTGACCTGATCAACCTGATCGGCCGCCTGAAATACAGGACCAGCTATGGCCAGAATATTCTTCAGCATTCCCTGGAGGTGGCCTTTCTCTGCGGAGTTATGGCCGCAGAACTCGGACTTGATGTGAAGAAGGCCAAACGGGCCGGGCTGCTGCATGATATCGGCAAGGCTGTGGACCATGAGATAGAAGGATCTCACGCCATTATCGGCCGTGATCTGGTTAAAAAATATGGAGAGCGTGACGATATTGTCTACGCGGTCGGCGCCCATCATGAAGACCTGCCGCCGCAGAGCGTCCTGGATGTTCTGGTCCAGTCGGCAGATGCGCTGTCCGGTGCCCGACCGGGCGCCCGGAAGGAAATGCTGCAGAGTTATGTAAAGCGCCTGGAGGATCTTGAAAACATAGCAAATTCCTTTGAAGGGGTTGAGAAATCCTATGCTGTGCAGGCCGGGCGGGATCTACGTATCATTGTGAACAGCCAGAAGATATATGATGAGGATGCCCTGCTGATGAGCCGTGATATTGCCAAGGCGATTGAGGAGCAGCTGACCTATCCCGGCCAGATTCGGGTGACGGTCATTCGGGAGACCAGGGCGGTTGAGTATGCCAAGTAAAGAAATTGCTTGAATCGGGCGTAAAGCCGAACGTCCTCTGACCACGCCCAGAGGACGTGGTTTTTCTATGTTAGGAATGAAAATTTAATAACAACGGAACTTGCTGACAGGTCATTGACAATTTCATAGTTGCGTTTATTCTCATCCGGTTATGAAGATAAAAACATATTCTCCTGAGATAGAAACGCGAATGCGTAATTTTTACGGCAGCCTGTCTGAAAAAGACCGCCGTCGGCCTTGATGACTCATTTTTCGCAGTGCTGAAAAAACACACGGCGGGTTCGCCTATGGACTGTATGATATATACAGTAATATCGGTTATATCACATTAGGGGCAAGCGGTGACACCTCCGAGTTCGGGTGCGCCTGTATTCGGAACTGGTGGACGACACATGGAAAATCTGAATTCCTCTTCGAGACAGGCCGCAAAACGGCTGACGGTTTTAAAGAAAATATGAAAATTCACTTCGACGAGTTTCTGCCGAAGTGGAATTATGCCGCTGTTCCGTCAGAACGGCTTTGAATCCCGTAGTTATTTAATTCCCGTTCCTAACCCTACCTGCTGCCGGAGAATATCATGCGCCGTCTGCCTGTATTTCTTGTCCTTGATGTCTCCGACTCCATGGTCGGCGAACCGCTGCAATTTCTTGAACAGGGATTGAATCAGCTCATCACCACACTCCGCCGGGACCCCCATGCCTTGGAGACCGTATTTCTATCCATCATCGCCTTTGCCGGTAAGGTACAAACCCTGGTTCCGCTGGTGGATCTGCCGACTTTTTATCCGCCTAAGCTGCCGTTGGGTTCCGGCACAGCCCTGGGCAAGGCATTGACCCATCTGATGCAGGAAATCGATACCCGGATCCACCCCACCACAGCGGAGCGCAAAGGGGACTGGAAGCCGCTTGTTTATCTGATGACTGACGGCAAACCCACAGATGATTGCCGGGATGCTGTGCAGACTTGGAAGAAAAAATATGCCGGGCGGGCGCAGCTGGTGGCCATCGGGCTGGGCAACCATGCGGCCACGGGAGCCTTATCGGAGTTTGCCGATCATGTACTGACCTATAACGGCGAGGACAGCGCGGATTTTTCCCGCTTTATTGACTGGATGACCATGTCGGTGCGCTCGCAGAGCGTCAGGGTGCAGCAGCAGGGCGAGCAGCATCTGCCCATCTCCCTGGAAAAGACGGGCGAGCTGTTGATCTCCGCTGCGGAACATCCCGGTTCGGATGAGGATTTTGCCATTTTTCCGGGCCGCTGCCAGCAGCGCGGAACCCCCTATCTACTCAAGTACGAGCGGGTGCTGCTTGCCTCTGTTGCGCTTTCAGCGCAACAGGCAGGGACAGGATCAGGTGCATACTGCTACCGGATGACCGGCTGTTATCCGGTGGATGAAAGCTATTTTGACTGGTCCTCCGTGGTGAACGAAATTGAGGCCAAGGTCGATTTTCAGCAGCTCCTCGGACAGGCAGGCTGTCCGTACTGCGGCAATCCGTCGGCAATGGCCCTGTGTTCCTGCGGTCGGCTCTTCTGTGTGGATGGGATCGCAACCACGGCCCAATGCCCCTGGTGCAGGCAGCAACTGACTCTGGTGCCGGTGGAGAACAATGAACAATTCGATATTGTGAGGTCTTTAGGATGAAAGAGCACACCTCGTTACGGGCCGCCTGCCGGAACATCCTGAACGGGCAGGCGCTGACAGAGGAGGAGCTGGACCAGTTTCTGGAAACCACTGCCGTTGTTGAGGCACTGAACTCTTTTTCAGATGAACTTCTGCAGCATTGGTATATGTGGAAAAAATATCGGACTGCACCAAAGGATAATGTGATCTCTGCAGCCAAAAGAAGCATTGAGGAGGAGCTGCTGGCGGATTTTCAGGAAGCAGAGGACAGGGCGGCGTCCTCCCAGGACACCTCGAACAAAGAGAAAGCTCCTGAAGAGTTATCTGTGGAAGCTGCGGAAACAGATGATGCGGAAGAAAAAAACGATCCCCCTCTCGATGACAGTGCTCTGGTAGACGATGACCAGGTTGCGCAGGAGAGCGAGGAAACGGATATGCCGCCTCAGGAAGACCTGAGTATCAACGAAGAAACCGTTGAGGAACCTGCTGAATCTGCGGAAACAGAACATGCTGAAAAGGTAGAGCAGAAAGAAGAGGTCGAAGGAACTGACTGCGCAGAGCCGCCGGAGGCTGTAAGCGGTGATATTGATGCGACCGAGGAAGGGACAGATACTGCTCTGCCGGTGCCGGAAGATGCTACGCAGCATACTCTATCGCCGCCTGAAGCAACAGAGCCGCCGCCTATTCCGGAAAATAATCAGGAACAGGAGGAACAGGGAACGCATTCCGCTGATCCTGGCATCCATCTCCCCCCGCAGAGCACGACCATGCAACCAGATATTGATCCATCGATTGTGCAGTTTAAACTCCCCAACGCAATGGTCAACAGCCCGTATTCTGAAGAGCTGTCTATTGCGGGCGGCGAGGTCCTGAAAATCACCAAAATTGAAGGACTGGAAGCAACAGGGATCTGTTATGATCCGGAAACGCAGCGCGTCGAGGGAATGCCTTCCACGCCCGGAGAATTCAGCGTAAAGGTGACCTGTATTCTGAGCTCCGGCGGCAGCGGAGTGAGCCATTTCGATTTTGTCGTCAATCATGATCCCAAGTCCTTGTGGAAAGATATCCCCTCGGATCAAGGTGTGATGTTCTGGAAACCGGATGAAGCGGCTGAGGAAAGGGCTGGACACGGCATCTGGAGGCTGGTTGCTGCCAGTAAACGGGGACGATCCCATGCCCACGAAGGCAAATGCCGGGATGACGATTTTATGCTGCTTAGTGAACATCCCGACCAATGGCATATTCTGGCCGTGTCTGACGGCGCAGGCAGCAGTCAGTATTCCAGAGAGGGTTCCAGGCTGGCCGTCAGAACCTCGACAGCGGTCCTTGCGGAAAAATTAACTGAACAGAAGGATGCCCTTGCTGATGCGCTGTCGGCCTGGAATGAGGAACAATCAGACCGGACAGAGGGGCAGTTGCGGCAGGTGCTCTACTCTGTCTTCAGCCAGGCGATTTATCAGGCCATCAACACCATTCACCAGAAAGCCAAAAAAGAACAGTGCCGGTTCCGGGATTTTTACGCTACCCTGCTGCTGGCTGCCCATAAGGAAATTCAGGGCCGCCATTTCCTTGTCGGTTACTGGATCGGCGATGGCGGCATAGCCCTGTATCAGGAGGGGCAGGAGGGAGAAAACGGAGACGTCAGGCTGCTGGGCCGGCCGGACAGCGGTGAATATGCCGGACAGACCCGTTTTCTCGATCCGGAGGCCAATGACGGGGAAGATATTATGCGGCGGATCTCTTTTACCTGCGTGGATTCCATGACCGCCCTGTTTCTCCTGACCGACGGTATCACGGATCCGATTTTTGAGACGGATCATAATTTACAGCAGCCTGAGCGCTGGGACAGATTCTGGGCTGAAGAAATCCGTCCAAAATTATCAGGCACGCCGGGAGAAACGGCAAAGAATCTTCTGGACTGGCTTTCCTTCTGGTCGCCCGGTAATCATGATGATCGAACGATTGCCTTGTTGGGGTTAAGGAATAAGCACATAAATCCAGCCTGTAGAGTCGATTGAGATTATTTGTAGCTTGAATCTGATCTGACAGACACCTCCTGAAAACCGGCAACTGTCAGATATAGCTGGAGCAGTATAAACTGAATACAGGATCAGCTATCTGAAAGGCGTGAAGGCAAAACTTATGCCTCTTGTGGGCATATTCAAATTATGTTGCTCCAGCTATACCGGAGGAATCAGTCTGATGAACCATAGAGCTGCCTGGATGCAGCTTACCCGGCTAACCTCACATCCAGGATATCCACCAGCCTGCCGCTGTAGTCGTTGCGTATCATATCTTTTAGGGCAGTATAGCTGTCCACCCGGATATCCAGACTGCTGACTGCAGAATCGGCAAAGCCGTTCAGGGTGTAGCCGCCGTTGGCAGTGACAGCCACTGCCGGGCCTGCCGTACCTTCCTCGTGCATATTGATCAGGCTGAAGATCAGCGTATCTGCCCGCAGATCAAGCACTGCCTGGATGCGCAGAATTTCCGGTTCCGTGATCGTGCCGTTGATGATGCTGACATAGGGTGAACTAGCCCTACCGGCAGGGCTGTTCAATTCTAGAAAATCCCGGCGTAATCAAACAGACGATTTATATCCATACAGTTCCTGAAAAGCTCCCGGCTGACATTTTTCACCTTGTTCTTACGAAGAATATTGAGAGCGAAGCTTCTCAGTTTCGCAAATATGTGCGGATTGCAACGAATTCGGGAGCGGTCAAATGCGGTCGGATAAACCGAGTTCTTTCATCAGTTTCCGCGCCGCCGGGATTTCATTGCTTTTCTCCCTGATTTCTTCATGGCCGAGAACGACGGCGCGGTCGCCAGCAAAAGCACTCAATATCTGAAGCTGATTAATATCCTTCATGTTATCGAAACTTCCCCGGAGAGTTTTGCCGTCGCAATGAATAAATTCTCCGTCCGGTTCCTCTTCCGCGAGAGCTTTGCCGTGCTCCCTGAAAATCCGCTCAAGTTCCGAACCGGAAGTATTCAGAATGACAGTGCGGATCGTTGTATATGCAGGAGCTTTTTTCCAGTCCAGGCCGAAATATTCATTGAGCCTTTCACGATGCGCATCAACGAACAGATTTTTGCGATAAGAATCCGAACCGCTCAGGATCGCCATGATCGAAAACAGAAGAATATGCGTAAGCTCATATCGCCGGCCCTGCCCGCGTCGATGATCTTTGATTGTGTTCAGCAAAAAAACAGCATGCAGAATCCTCGTGTAAAGTTTTTCTGTATCAATTACTGCATACGTCTTGAAAATACAAGCTCTTATAGAATTGAACAGCCCTGAGGGGGAAACAGTACCTGAACGGCACAGTGGGGCCGCTCTACCTGCGCGGCGAAATCGAGCCGGTCTATCCGCTCCTCCTGCTCTGTTCCGAGATTAATAACGGCAGACACAGTGCTTTCGGTTTAGGACATTACAGACTGGTCCACGATATGGAGAAATGTAGAGAAGTCGCTTGACAGGGAACTGAATTTACGGGTATAAAAAAAGGCAGAGTCACAATGACACTCCGGGGCGGCCCTGGGTTATAATTAAAAGGGGACAGTCTCTATGAGTATGACTTTTGAGCAGGTAGTCGAGATTGCCAGAAAATTTCCGATTGAACAGCAGGAGATGCTCGTCGATCTGATCCGCAGTTGGCATATTGAAGCGCGCCGTCAGGAAATTGCCCGTGACACCGGGAAATCTTTAGCAGATTTTCGTGCCGGACAATTTGAGGCCAGGTCAGCACAGAGTGTTATTGCGGAACTTCAGGACTCGTCGTCGGATTAATAATCATGCGGCGAAAACTGATTCTGACCCCGAAGTTCAAACGGGCTTTTCGTAAGTTTGTCCGGCGTAATGCAAAGCTGCAGAAACACATTGAGAATACCCTGCTGCAGATGCAGGAGGATATTTTTGCCGCATCACTGGGTACGCATAAGTTAAGCGGCATTCTTGAAGGACTCCGGGCGTGCAGCTGCGGTTACGATTGCCGGATTGTTTTTTCGCTTGAACCGGAAACCGACGCAGAAGGTGAAGTTATCGTTCTGCTCCAGCTATATACTGATCTTCCGTGTATAAGTAAGTTTATTGCCTTGTGGTTCCAAGGCAGGCTTGGACAAGGTGCCCCGAAACAATGGAGGAACATTTTATGCTTACCATTCGTCCGGAATACGTAATAGACAGTAAAAAACAGCCAAAGGCAGTGCTTCTGCCTTTTTCAGACTGGGAGAAAGTGCTTGCGGAGCTTGAAGAGCTTGATGATATCCGTGCATATGACAAGGCAAAAGCAGGGTCACAAAAAAGTATCCCTTTTGAGCAGGCAATCCGTGAAATTCAGGCGGAATATGATGCATGACATATTCTGTTGAGATCCTGCGCTCTGCTCAGAAACAGCTTCGCAAGATTGATCGGAAAGACCAATCTCGTATCATAACTGTTATCGCATCACTTGCTAAACAACCGCGTCCTGCGGGCAGCAAAAAAATGTCTGGTCGTCCGGCTTGGCGTATCCGAATTGGCTCATATCGAGTGATCTACGAAATAAACGACGGGAATATCAGTGTGCTGGTTGTCGCTGTCGGTCATCGCAAAGAAATTTACAGGCTGTAGATGCAACCGGTCGGTCGCCTCTATTAACGCCCCGAATTACCCGGTCGGTCCGCCGGGCAGACACATGGGTCTGCTTGTTGAATACTGGGTTAAAATATGACTCTGAAAAAAACGTAGGTCGAATTTCGGGCAATTCAGGGCCGTTTTTGCCTGTCAGAGGGGAAAATGGGGTCATTTCAGAGAAGAAACTGGAGAAATTCTTTTGAATCAGGTAGTTGAATTAATTTTTCAATGTTATTTTATCGCGCTGAATCTGCGTCGTTATTCGCCAAAACCAACACAGTGTAGGACCTCCCGCAAAACAGGGTCAGAATCATGCTCCGGAGGGGAGGTACTACAAAAAGGGATTGACAGGGAACTGAATTTACGGGTATAAAAAAAGGCAGGGTCACAATGACACTCCGGGGCGCCCTGGGTTATGACAGTGAATCCGAACCATTTGCCAGAGTCATAATGTCACAATGACACTCCGGGGCGCCCTGGGTTATGACCGTACCCCGACACCGCGATAACGGATGATACGGGTCGGCAGGAGAGCTGGTCAGGAAGAATTGATCACCTGTACTATCCAATAGGTCGCTGCTGATTCTTTTTTTAAAGCCCCTGCCGGGTTATCCGGTAGGGGCTTTTTTGGTTGCCTGTCCGCGTTTCGGGTTCAGAAGAAGGTCCAGGAGAAGCTGATGACCGGAGCAGGGGAGGGGGGCTGCTCGCCGCATAAAGGCCAGTTTGTAATTGCACCGCATTATTAGGGTAACCTGTCTGTAGAGGCTCGGAGTAATCAATCCGCATCCTCTGCGGATTGTGTCAGAGTCAGATAATAGTATGCCGTTGATATGAACCGTCGATCCTTTCTCAAGAAAACCGGCCGGGTCGGAGCAGCCACACTGGCTGCAACCATTTTTCCGAGTATTCTGACTGCCCGCAACCGCAGACCGACCATCAGAGTGGTGGGCACCCATGCCACCGCCGGATCAATTCCGCTCTGGCCGTTTGGTAGCCGCATCCCATCCGCCATCGGCACCGTTCGATTTGAGCACATCTTTTCCAGGGGCTGGAGGTTCGCAAATTTTGATGGCAGCACTTCTCAACCTTTTGTTTTCTTGACATGAATCTTTATTGATGGTAGAGGGAGTAATGTCCTTTTAAAAAAGAATTAAGCAGAACGAGTTGAGTTGTCATTATCTCATTGCAGGCGACGTTGAGGGAGGCGTAAAGCATATTGATATGAAAGCGGAAAAGCAAATGCTACAGAGTTACCTGACTGAGTTGAAAAATATTCTGACCGAGCTGAAGCCGTATAAAGCTGTGCTGTTCGGATCATATGCATACGGAAAAGTAGGTGACGACAGCGATATAGATTTAATCGTAGTGCTGGACAGAGACGATGTTCCGAGGAGTTTTGACGAAAGAATTGAAAATTATTCCTTTGTGAAAAAATATTTCAAGTTTTTAAAACGTAAGGTTCCTATGGACTTGATTGTCTATACGAGGCGCGAATGGGATAATTTTGTTCAAGCGGATAATTCATTCACCAGAGAAGTGCTGGAAAAAGGAAAAATTCTGATATGAAACTCTCCGTCTCCGCTTGGCTTCAGGCGTGCGAGGAAGACCTATGCGCCGCCGAATCTCTGCTACAGAGCGGAGTTGCGACCGGGGCTGCGAGTTTTCATGCGCAGCAGTGTGTCGAGAAAGCGTTTGTATATTGAATCCCGTTATCCCGGAGCTTTCGGTTTTTTGCCCGAAGGCAGACCGACTTCGGAACAGGTGAAGCAATTTTATGATTTTGCAAAAAATATTTACGATACGGTAAGGTATCATTTGGAAGCTCAGGGCGGAAAGGCGGAATAGAGTCGTACAGAAGACCTGTTCTGTTTGATGAGAGGAAATGATGGTCTGACCCCTAATTACTACTCGTTGGAGACTACAACGTTGATAGGTCGGGTGTGGAAGTGTGGCAACACATGGAGCTAACCGATACTAATAAGCCGTGCGGCTTAACCATATTCTTTTCAAATAAAGTTATACATACCCTGCTATTTAATTTATATATACCGATTTTGAGGCGGTCATAGCGAAGAGGATCCACCCGTTCCCATTCCGAACACGGAAGTTAAGCTCTTCAGCGCTGATGGTACTGCACGGGAGACTGTGTGGGAGAGTAGGTCACAGCCAATCTTTTTTTTGTCGTTTTTTCCTGGGGGCCTCCCCTGCCCCGGCAACTCTCACGCTCCCCTTGCAATACAATTCTTGGTTTCTCCCCATTCCCAATCCAAGGAAGGAGAGATTGACCGTGACCGTAGGATGATGCAGGTGCAGAGGAACTAAGGGCACAACTCCCCTGCTGCGCAGAGGCACCTTTAATCCCCTGTACAAGCAGCTGGAGGCTATGCTGTTCTGTTTTACCGATGATGCCTGTTCAAAACGGATGATCTTTTACAGAGAAAATAGCTACGGGGTATGATGAGTTCGGTGCGTTCCTCTATGACAGGCTTTCTTCCTTGTCCCGGAGGGAGAGCCGTAATAGCCCCGTGATTTATCGCGGGGCATGAATGCTGAAGCTAGCCCTCCGTACCGAAAATGGTGTGGTAGGGCACCCTACAAGGCTATAAGTTACAATAGTGGTCTGTCTCCCCTATTGATGTCAAATTATAACACCTGCATCTGTCTATTCACTCTTTTCACCGATCCGGACGGGGGAATGTCTCTCTGTTCGTGCCGCTTCACCGTACACTTCATCACCGAACCAGTCGCGGCCCCATGCCCAGAGCGATCCATCTTTCTTCAGGGCAAGGCTGTGACTACTCCCTGCCGAGATAGCTGCCCAGTCACTGTCTTCTCCGATCCGGACAGGGGAATGTCTCTTCGTAGTTGAACCGTCACCGATCTCACCGTGCTCGTTGCGTCCTCCCCATGCCCAGAGCGACCCATCTTTTTTCAGGGCAAGGTTGTGCTCGTAGCCTGCTGAGATAGCTGCCCAGTCACTGTCTTTCCCGATCCGGATAGGAGAACGATTGGTAAGCCCCATAGCTTGGTCACCGATCCGGCCGGCCCCGTTGTCCCCCCATGCCCAGAGCGACCCATCTTTTTTCAGGGCAAGACTGTGATACTCTCCTGCCGAGACAGCTGTCCAGTCACTGCCTTCATCAATCCGGACAGGAGAATGTCTATGAGTTTGTGAACCGTCACCGAGCTGGCCGCCAGAGTTGTGTCCCCATGCCCAGAGTGATCCATCTTTTTTCAGGGCAAGGCTGTGACCACTCCCTGCCGAGATAGCTGTCCAGTCATTGTCTTTTCCTATCCGGACAGGGGAATGTCTTGCATCTGTTGAACCGTCACCAAGCTGGCCGTTATAGTTGAGTCCCCATGCCCAGAGCGAGCCATCGCTTTTCAGGGCAAGACTGCAATATGATCCTGCTGCGACGGCTGCCCAGTCACTGTCTTTTCCGATCCGGACGGGAGAATGTCTTGCATCTGTTGAACCGTCACCGATCTCGCCGTGTTTGTTGAGTCCCCATGCCCAGAGCGATCCGTCGTTCTTCAGAGCAAGACTGTGATGAGCCGATCCTGTCGTGATAACTGTCCAGTCGCTGTCTTTTCCAATCCGGACGGGAGTCGGCCTGTCAGTAGTTGAACCGTCACCAAGCTCGCCCCAATCGTTGTCTCCCCATGCCCAGAGCGATCCGTCGCTTTTCACAACATGATTTGATGATATCTTCTGAAGTGCCGCTGTATAGCCGACATTAACCTGGAACAGAAGGAATAAAGAGCAAGAGAAGAGAAGAGAAGAATGGAACATTTCTTTGGTGTAGTAATCATTGGTTTTCCTCCAAGAGAAGTTACGGTTATGGGTTGAGTGCAACCCGTTGATGAAATGTTTAGGCAAAAACTTGCCAGCTTTTTTCTTAAAATGCAAGGGTTTTGCAGAGCTACGGGACAAAAACAGGAGGCAAAAGCGGCACAAGGTGTTACCCTGCCCTAATTATATATTCCCCATTTGGGGCAAGGGATACAAGCCCACCTGTCCATGCCCCTTTCATGCAAGGCATGCTGAGGATCGGAACGAAACCCCACATTCGTAACATATAACTGCATGCATTTGATCGAAACGAATGCACGCATTTGATTAGATCGAAACCATGCATTTGATCGGAACGAATGCATGCATTTGATTGATACGAAACCACGCATTTGATCGGAAATGCGGGGAGAACGGCATTGAGCACCGTCTGATAAAACCGCGCAGACCGCAGACAAACGGCATGGTCGAGCGCTTCAACGGCAGAATTAAAGAAGTTGTTCAGCAGACAAAGTTTGAATCGTCCCGTCAGCTTAAGGAAATACTGCTGCAGTATCTCCGTATTTATAATCACCATATTCCGCAGAAAAATCTCGGCCATATCACGCCGGTTGAGGCTCTGAAAAATTGGCGGAAAACGCATCCCGATTTATTTAAAAAACAGGTATACAATCAGTCGGGGCTTGACATATAGCTGGAGCAGTATAAACTGAATACAGGATCAGCTATCTGAAAGGCGTGAAGGCAAAACTTATGCCTCTTGTGGGCATATTCAAATTATGTTGCTATGTTGCTCCAGCTATAGCAGCCTCCTGCAGCATTTTCTGTTCATCTTCAGTCAGGACCAGACCGGGGCCGTCCTTGTCAGCAGTGAGATAATACAGCGAGGAATGGTAGGCAATTTCCGGCAGCTCACCGGAATGCCGCAGGATAAGGAGTTCATCTTCCAGCAGACAGGTGCGCTCCTGGTTGTTCATGTCATTTTTTTTTGCGGGCTGCGTTTATCGAGTTGCAACAATATACATACTACATACGGACACGCATAATCCGTTCCTCCTGATCCGCACAGGACTCTGCTGAAAATCCTGCTGAGTACTGTTTACGACTTTATCCCTTGCGTAACCCGAAGACTCCGTGTTTATGGCTACTGAAGGCAGGATTGTTTCCTCCTCTTTTTCCGCTGCACTGGCTTCTTCCTGCGGCAGCAGAAGAAACCGGAGAAGATTCAGATTCAGCCGTCCTGTTCTTGTTCTGCACTGACGGATCTGACGGATCGTCTGTCTCTGCTGTCTCGATAAATTGACCGATATCGGGCGTCTCTCCGGCAACAGCTTCCCGGTACAGGGCGTACAGGCGGGAGCAGTCGGCAAAGTAACTCTTCTTCCGCAGCCAAGCTGGCCAGGTGTTGTTTTTCTGGTGTTTCTGCAGCGAGGGCATGTTGACGAACAGGGTAGTGATTCTGTCTCTGATCGCCCGCTTCAGGTTCATGCGATGGGCAATTACCTCATCCAGCTCTACCCGGACAGCCTTTGCCAGCTGATGATAACCCGGTCCTTTCAGTTCCTGCTGCAGCAGGTCAAACCGCCGCTCTGCCCAAGGAAGGAGAAGCACGGCAAAAATCATGGCGTCATCAATACGCACCCGACCATGCTTTGCGCCATTGCAATACACTTTATCCAACGAGGCCAGCATGGCCAGCAGTTCCTTCTGCACAGCTTCACGCTCCCCGCTGCTGAGCAGATCGCTGTAAAAAGGAAACAGCGCGGTAAATACGCCGCTCCGCACTGCGAGCTCCGCCCAGGCGCTGCTGCTGCCGCCGCGCAGGTCTTTGAGCAGTTCGTCCCGGAGCCTGGAGGTGGGACAGAGTGCAAGTTTGTCCGCATGACTGCAGATAGCCTGCCATGTTTTTTCTTCAATAGTGAAATCGTTCCGGGCTGCATGACGTATCGCCCGCAGCATACGCACCGGATCGCGGATAATCCGCTGTTCAGGTTCACCGACCAGTCGGATGATGCCGTCGGTCAAATCCCGCACCCCGCCGACATAATCAATCACTGTTTTGTTTTCGATCTCGTAAAACAGCGAGTTGATGGTCAGGTCACGACGGAAGGCGTCCTCCTCCAGCGTACCGAAGGTATTATTGGCTGGCAGTACCTTGTCGGGTGCATCGCTGTCGTATTCGCTCTGGGAACGGAGGGTGGAGACTTCGATGATCTTATTGCCCCGGAAAAAAACCTGAACCAAGCGGAACCGACGACCGATGGTGCGCGAGTTGCGGAACAGTTTGCGCAGCTGGCCCGGCCGGGCATTGGTGGAAATATCAAAATCTTTCGGTTTGTTGCCGAGGTACAGATCCCGCACGCCGCCGCCGACCAGATAGCCGGAGTATCCTGCATCACGCAGTCGGTACAGCACCTTCAGCGCTTCGGACTCGATATCTTGTTCCTGAATAGGATGTTCATCGGGCGAAAGAATAACACCCTCTCCTTTTTCTGTCTCTTCCGACGGCTGCGGTCCATTGCCTGTGATTCTGCTCATCATAATGGGTGTTCTTGTTTCCTCAGTTCCTGGGCAGGGTATCTGCAGGTCATTTTTTTTGCGGTTTCCAGTTTTCCTTCGTTTCTTTAAAGACCGACTCCGCATCCCGGACAAATTGTCTGAAAATTTCTTTGACCGGCAGAATTTCTTTCATTTTATAGGTATTGGCCCCGCAGAAGACCAGACCGTTTTTCACATCTCCCCGGCAGGATGCTGTCAGGCGGTCATTGATGCAGTACTTGTAGCTGCATTTTTTCAGGCACTTAAAGTGACATTTTTCGGGCGAGACATCTTCCCCCCGTTCCATCTGCTCTATAAAATTGGTTTTCACGGCCCGTCCGGTCATGCCCACCGGGGACTGCACATTAATAATGTCCTCCTTCCGGGCCTTCAAATAGGTTTCTTTGAATTCCTGCGAAACAGAGCACTCTTCGCTCAGGACAAAACGGGAAGCGATCTGCACCCCGTCTGCGCCGTACTCATCCATCATCTCCGCCATATCAAAGCCGTCCGTTACCCCGCCTGCCGCAATCAGCGGAACTTTGGATACCACCTTGCGGATGACCGGGAAGATCTCCCGCAGCGGCTTGTCCGTGCCAAGATGTCCGCCAGCCTCGGTCCCTTCAACCACAACCGCAGCAGCACCGAGCTTTTCTGCCAGTCGGGCAAAAGACGGGGAGGAGACAATCGAAACAATAGGGATGTTGTATTTTCTGCCTATCTTAAAAATATCTCTGGAAAAACCGGCGCCGGTGATGATCATATCCACTCCGGCTTCAATGGAGGCATGGACCAGCTCATTGAAATTTTTCATTGCATACATAATGTTGACAGCAATGACACCGTCGGTAGCTGACTTGGCCTTGCGTATATCTTCCTGCAGTTCCGGTACCGGAATGCCGGAGCCGCCTATGGTGCCGATTCCGCCGCATTCCGCCACAGGAACGGCAAGGGTGGAGGTGGAAACCCGGACGGACATTCCACCCTGGACAAGGGGAATCCGTGCGGTGAACGGACCGATTTTGAGTTCAGGTAATTTCATTAATTATATACTCTTGGTTTCATTATCTTCTCTCCGATTGAAGGCGGGATTCCACGGAAGATATCAGATTCCTGTCCATAATGCTACGCCATAACGGCTTTGTCAAGTATCCCCTTGCCGGGCAGTTGCAGAATATTCCGGCATCGTACCATAATTCTGTGCGATCGGCTTGACTTTTCCGGCAGAAATGGAGTAGATTTCTTTCTTTTGCCCTGGTACGGTGCAGACCGTGCACTTTCTTCTGATTGAAAGTAACTGTTTGTTTTTTAAGGAGGTCAGTTTGAAGATCAAGGCCGTAAACGGCTTTAAAGATATCCTGCCTGCCGAGGCTGCCTTGTGGCGGAAACTGGAGCAGACTGCCCGCGATGTGTTCCGCCGTTTCGGGCTGCGGGAGATCCGCCTGCCGATTCTGGAAAAGACCGAACTCTTTGCCCGGTCCATCGGTGAGGCCACGGATATCGTGGAAAAGGAAATGTACACCTTTGCCGACAAGGGCCTGACTCTGCGGCCCGAGGCCACAGCCTCCCTGCTGCGGGCCTATATTGAACACGGCCTGCATGTGCAGCAGCCGGTCCAGCGGCTCTTTACCATCGGTCCCATGTTCCGCCACGAACGACCGCAAAAAGGCAGACAGCGACAGTTCCACCAGATCAGCGTGGAGGTCATCGGTGCTGCTGAGGCACAGCTGGATGCCGAGCTGATGGCTATGGCCCAGATGCTGCTCACTGAGCTAGACTTGGAGGTCAGCTTGGAGGTCAACTCCCTAGGCTGTCCGGAATGCCGTCCCGCCTTCCGTAGCCTCCTGGTAGATTACCTGAAAGGCTTGGACGGGCTGTGCGAAGACTGCAGACGCCGAACCGAGACCAATCCCCTCCGCGTCTTGGATTGCAAGAATCGGGACTGCAAAGCCTTGGTTCAGGAGGCTCCGTCTATTCTCGACAACCTCTGCCCGGACTGTGACAGCCATTTTGCCGCTGTGCAGCAGCAGCTCAACGAATTCGGCGTGACCTATACGCTCAACCGCTTTATGGTTCGGGGACTGGATTATTATACCCGCACCACCTTTGAATTCATCACGGACAAGCTCGGGGCCCAGGCCGCCGTTGCTGCCGGGGGCCGCTATGATGGTCTGATCGAGCAGCTCGGCGGGCCGAAGAACACGCCGGGAATCGGCTTTGCCTTGGGCATGGAACGCCTTGTCCTGCTCATGGAGCAGCAGGAAGCAGCACAGGACTCTACCGCTGACCGGGCTGATTTCTTTGCCGCCGCCCTTGGTGAACAGGCCGTGGCAGCCTGTGCGCCCCTTGTTTACGAATTACGCAAGCGCGGCCTATATGCGACAATGGACTACAGCAGCCGCAGCCTCAAGGCGCAGATGAAACAGGCCGGCCGGGTTAATGCCCGCTTCACCCTGATTGTCGGTGAGCAGGAATTGGAAAAGCAGGAGGCGGTGCTGCGTAATATGGATACCCATGAGCAGAGCGCGTTTTCTCTACAGGGGGCGGTGGAACTGCTGGTGGCGATGGTAAATCAGGAGGAATGAGTCATGAAAGTGAAGTGTTTTTCCGATACAGATACCGCCCTGATTGAATTTACGAAGAAAGAGATCGTTGAAACACGAGAACTCAACGAGAATATTTGTGTTGACCTTGATGAGAACGGGAATATCGTCAGTATGACCGTTGAGCACGCCAAAGCCGATACCGGGTTATGGGAATTTTCTTATCAGGAAATGCCGTTTCGGGCTGCGCAGGTCAGTGGACAGGCGGAGATCATTTGATCTCGGCGCGGGCCAGCAAAGAGGAGCTTTCCACCATGCTTTTTCAGGCGGCATGATTATCCGGCAAGGGGTTTTTGACGCTCATTATCTGATTGAATTAGAGGAAGAAAAAATGGATGCTGATGAAATTCTGATTCAGGAATATATTCTGATTCAGGAATATAATAACTTGTGGAATGAAAAACTCATTCACAAGGAGGGAATTAGAAAGTACCATAATTATCTCACCTATATTACGGCAGTCGGTTCCCTTATCCTCGCTTTTAACGGTTTAAGTCTGCAGGATGTTATAAATTCGGTAGGTAACCCGGTAAAAACAGGAGTTTTAAGAGCGAATGCTGAAAATATCATAAATATATTTTTTGTTGCTTTTACCCCTGTATTGCTGCTCACGATAACATTTCCACTCAATGATATATTTCATGTATTTGCAATAGGAAATCATCTTGGAAACTTAGAGAAAAAGATCAATATATTAACCAGGAATAATTCGCTATCTTGGGAGCATAGGGTGTGTCCAAAAGTTTATGGAGGTGAAAACGATCATGAAGGAAACAGAATTGAGAACATAATCAGTTTAAGAGATAACCTGATTCTTATCCCTTGCCTGTTTATGTTAACAGGATTTTCTACTTGGCAGGGAGCATATTTTATATATCAGAAAATAGGAGTTGGATATCTTATTGCATATCTTACATTGATTGCATACATGGCTGGAATAATAATTGCGTTAGCCTTGAAATTGAGAATCTATACTTTACCGAATGGCCCGTTAAGTACGACAATAAGTAATGTGCATAACACGTGCTCAATACAAGAAGAGAGAAGAATCATTTCTCTATAATAGATAAAAACATCCTGTGTAAGGACGGTTCGCGAACCACCCCTACGTTGTTTTAAACTTTTCCGCATAAAAAGAGACACACATGGAATCAATGGGAGCGCTGCGGCGCACACATGACTGCAATACCCTCGGCCTGGACAACCTGGATCAGGACGTCGTCCTTATGGGCTGGGTTCTTCGCCGTCGCGACCACGGCGGGGTTATTTTCATCGACCTTCGCGACCGCCAAGGCATCACTCAGGTGGTCTTCAACCCGGAAATAAATCCTGAGCCGCACGCCAAGGCGCACCAGCTCCGCTCTGAGTGGGTTCTGGCAATCAAAGGCAAGGTTGAGGCCCGGCCCGGCGACATGGCCAACCCCAAGCTGCAGACCGGCGAGATCGAGGTGCTGGTCAGCGAGCTGCGCATCCTTAACACCAGCAAAACCCCGCCCTTCCCGCTGGACGAGGACAGCGAGGTATCGGACAACATCCGCCTCCAATACCGTTATCTCGATTTACGGCGGCCGGAAATCGCCAGCAACCTGATCATGCGCCACAAGGCGGCACAGGCTGTGCGCAACTATCTGAGCGAAAACGACTTCCTTGAAGTGGAAACGCCCATGCTCACCCGCTCCACCCCGGAAGGAGCGCGGGATTATCTGGTGCCCAGCCGGGTCAACGCGGGCCGTTTTTTCGCCCTGCCGCAGTCGCCGCAGCTCTTCAAGCAGCTCCTGATGATGGGCGGCATGGAACGCTACTTTCAGATCGTCAAGTGCTTCCGCGACGAAGACCTGCGGGCCGACCGCCAGCCCGAATTCACCCAGATCGATATGGAGCTGAGTTTTGTCGGCGAGGACGATGTCATTGCTGTTAGCGAGGGCATGGTCAAGCGGGTCTTTGCTGAGACGCGCGGCATTGAGCTGACCCCTCCCTTTGCCCGCATGACCTATCAGGAAGCCGTGGCCCGCTTCGGCACGGACCGGCCCGACACCCGCTTTGGTCTGGAGCTGACTGATCTGACCGAGACCTTGCGCGGCTGCGGCTTCAAGGTCTTTAACACGGTCATTGACAACGGCGGCGTGGTCAAGGCGATCAACGCCAAGGGCTGCGGCACCTTTTCGCGCAAAGACTTGGACGATCTGACCGATTACGCGGGCAATTTCGGAGCCAAGGGCATGGCCTGGATCAAGGTCAAGGAGGACGGGTGGCAGTCGCCCATCACCAAGTTCTTCAGCGAGGCCGAGATTGCGGCCATGCGCGATGCCCTAGACGCGGAGCCGGGCGACCTGATCCTGTTCGGCGCGGACAGCTCGGCTGTGGTCCATCAGGTGTTGGCCGAGCTGCGTCTGGAGCTGGCCCGCCGCCTTAAGCTGGCGAACGAATCGGTTTTTAACTTCCTCTGGATCACCGACTTTCCCTTGGTGGAATATGATGAAGACCGCAAACGCCACGCTGCCCTGCACCACCCCTTTACCGCGCCCTTTGAGGAAGACCTTGACCTGCTCGAAAGCGAACCGCTCAAGGTGCGCAGCCGGGCCTATGATCTGGTTTTGAACGGCAACGAGATCGGCGGCGGCTCCATCCGTATCCACAACCCGGAGGTGCAGGCGCGGCTGCTGAAGGTGCTGGGTATCGGTGCGGAAGAGGCGGAGGAGAAGTTCGGCTTCCTGCTCCGCGCTTTGGAATACGGCGCGCCCCCGCACGGCGGCATCGCCTTCGGCCTCGACCGCCTGATGATGCTCCTCACCGGCTCCAGCTCCATCCGGGACGTGATCGCCTTTCCCAAGACCCAGAAGGCCACCTGCCCGCTCACCGAGGCACCTTCCCCGGTTGAGCGCAAGCAGCTCACCGAGCTGCATCTTCGACCCGACTGGAAGGAAGATTAAGCCGCACTGCCTGTCTTTCCGCCTCCTGGCCTTGGCATCCTTGCCGGGGCTGGGCGTTTTTTTTCTTTGCCGCTACTGTTGAACCGCTTGTTCCGGAAAGAAAAACGTTAGATTTTATAGCCAGAACAGGATAAACTAGATATATCGGCATGATGGGATTCTATTTAGCGGAAGAGCTTTTGTATTCCACACTGTAGTGAGAAGGAGAAGCATGATTGCTGTTATGGAGAAACTCTTTGAAATGGCATCCAGATTTCCTGAAGAAGAACAGGAAGTCGTGGCACGCTATTGGCTGTAGGAGCTGAATACACCGAATTTTATAGAAAAAATTAAGGACAAGCTTAATAACTGGTCTATAAAACAAGAATAAATATTCGGAGGAAACAATGCGTATTTTCACTGTAACTGTCTTTGCTGCAACAGCTCTTTACGCTTCCAGTGCCATAGCGGCCGGTATTGATTGTTCAACGTTGAATAAATGGAAAAAGGTCGATAATTATGAGGTAAACCAGCATCATATTTTTTGCGGAGAAATAAACCGGAAAGGCAGGGCTGTAGGTTTTCACTCTATGTCTGGCGGGGAAAAGCCGACAACTGTCCTGTCATACGAAGGAACTTGCAGTGTATCTGGTATCTATACGCTCAGAAAAATCAAGCTCGATATACATGGTGAGAAAGCAACAAAAACGATATCGACCATGTTCCCGAATACATGTTCTATGGAGCAGGTGAATAATTCTGTGGTCTACTCCGTTAAACATTCTACCGACAAATGCAGCTCCCCGGCATGGGCAAACTGCGGCCCCAGTGCTCCGTCCGACGGTGATGTATCTTCCTACTGCACTGAGAAGAATGGCAAGGCATTTACCATAGCTTCCGCTCCAGGGAAGGATAACCACAGCATCAACACCGGGTTTCCTGTGCAATGAAAAAAAAATTCAGCTGGTCCGGTTATACGAACAACGACCCCGGACATCAGACGTTACACGGATTTTTAACCTTGGATGTGCAGAATTCACCGGAATATGCTCTGGAGCTCATAACGAATATCCAAGCCTATCTTAACGACGGGAAAGAACAATGTGAAGGTACCGGCAACGGCTATGTTTTTGAATGTCAACCTGAAGGTCTTTTTCTCGACTGCCTGTATGAAGGCGATGAACTCACCCCGGTCATCGTGGATTATCAGGTTGTATTGGAGGCACTTAAGGAGTGGATTACGTATTGTCAGAAACAGTAAGGCTGATCGACTGCGTCTGTTTCTACGACAGAAGGGATTTCTGGCGGGAGCCGACATTTGCGGAAGGGAGCAATTAGGCGGATTGTAAGTCATGCTGCTTCGACGGATGAGGCGGCCGAAGCAGCAGGCAGCCGGGTTTTACATTTTACAACAGCGCCTCCACCCGTTTCATGGCGCAGAAATCTCCGCACATGGTGCAGACCCCTTTATCCGAGGGCTGGGAGGACTCCCGATAGGCCCGCGCCTTTTCCGGATCAAGGGCACAGGCGAACTGCCCTTCCCAGTCCAGCTTGCCGCGCGCCGTGCTCATGGCATGATCCAGCTCAATGGCTCCGGGAATTCCTTTGGCCAGATCACCGGCATGGGCGGCAATCTTTGAAGCGATGATCCCCTCCTTCACATCATCGGCAGAGGGCAGGCGCAGGTGCTCCGCCGGGGTGACATAGCAGAGGAAATCCGCCCCGTGCATGGCGGCTAGGGCCCCGCCGATGGCCGAGGTGATGTGATCATAGCCCGGCGCGATATCCGTGACCAGCGGTCCGAGCACATAAAACGGGGCATGATGGCAGAGCTTCTTCTGCAGCTGCATGTTCATCTCCACCTCGTGCAGGGGCACATGGCCCGGCCCTTCAATCATCACCTGCACCCTGCGTTCCCAGGCCCGCCTAGTCAGCTCGCCCAGGGTGATCAGCTCCTCGATCTGGGGTGCGTCCGTGGAATCCTTGATTGCACCGGGCCGCAGGCCGTCACCCAGACTGATGCAGACATCGTATTTTTCGCAGATATCCAGGAGCCGGTCAAAATGCTCATAAAACGGATTTTCCTGCCCGGTCTTGCTCATCCACTCAAAAAGGATGGAACCGCCCCGGCTGACAATGCCGCAGAGGCGCCGGTTCGTCCGGATACTCTGCACACATTTTTGCGTCAGCCCTGCATGAATGGTGACAAAATCAATCCCGTTTTTAGCATGTATTTCCACGGTTTCAAACCAGTCATCCAAGGTGATCTCCTCAGTGGGTTTGCCGGTTCTGGTCAGGGTATCGTAGATAGGCACGGTACCGATCATCACCGGCACCTCAGCCACCAGCCGTTTCCGGAAGGCTTCGGTATCGCCGGACACACTGAGGTCCATGATTGCATCAGCCTTGAACTCTAGGGCCAGCTTGGCCTTGTTCATCTCGCCGTCAAAGGAACAGACGTCCTTGGATACGCCCAAGTTAACATTGATCTTGGTCTTCAGGCCCTCGCCGACGCCGCCAGCCTGCAGATTTTTATGATTTCGGTTGGCCGGGATGGCGATACGGCCCTGCGCCATGCGGTCCAGCAGATCCTGCCTGGAAATGATTTCGTTGCGCAGTACCTCGGCCATCTGGGGGGTAACAATGCCCTTGCAGGCCGCATCCATCTGGGTTGTGTAACTCATGTCTGTTCTCCTGAATTGATCTTGATGATTTCCTGAATTTCTCTGATTCGTTGTCCGATATTCTCGGCCCCGATAATTTCGGTTACCAGACAGACGGTCTTTGCCCCCCGTGCCAGCACCTGGGGCAGATTGTCCCGCTTGATCCCGCCGATGGCAACAAAGGGGACGGCAAGATTGCTGACCACATAGTCCAGATACTCTAGCCCCACTGCTGCACAGACATCCTCCTTGGTCCGGGTACTGAAAAGAGGCCCAACCCCGATATAGTCCGCCCCGTCCTGAATGGCCTGCTGCGCCTGTTCCGGTGAATGGGTGGAACAGCCGATGAGCATCCCCGGCGCGATTGTGCGCAGTTCCCTGATCGGCAGATCATCCTGGCCCTGATGCATACCGTCGGCCCCGACCATCAGGGCGATATCGGCATAGTCGTTAATAATGAACGGTACGCCTGCCTCTTGGGTGATCTGCCGGATGGCCAGACATTCTTCATACATCGTTTTGATGCTCTTGTCCTTGAGCTTTTCCCGGTACTGGAGCACAGCCACTCCGGCCTCCACCATCTGCTGGGCAACTTCCACATTACTCCGGCCCAGGGAAAATTTCTCGCCCAGAATACCGTAGATCCCGGCAGGCAATTTGCGGTTGAACAGCGACATCAGTTCGACTTCAAGTTCATACACGGAAAAACGCAGCTGCTCAATGCTCTTGCCTTTGCGGTATTCTCCCTTGGTTTTCAGAAGCTCCTCTATGGTTCTGGCTGCTTCCTGGACCCGCTTGAAGTTGGACAGCACTGTATCTTTCAGGCCCTGCCGCTGATCCGAGATACTACTGTCCTGATGGGAAGTTATCTGTCCCACATCGGCAGCTGCATCCCGTGCAGCCAACAGGGTATGCTCCCGGCCCCGGAACAGCTCCCGCACTCTGTGGCGCAGGCTGCGGATGGCAGAGGAAAGCTCCTGATTTTCAAGACTGAACCGGGCAATATCCTCCAGCACCCGCAGCCCTTCGGCGGAACGGTTGATATTTGCGTCAAGTAATCTGGCTTCGTTCATGGTTGTTTTGCGGGATAGAATTAGTAGAATGTTTCGGAACAAACAGGCTTGCCAATTATCGGGCAACGCCTTGTGTACGGAGCAGCTGATATTTCTTCTTTAATCTGTCGTGATCCGTCAGACTGTAATCGTGTCCATACAATGCTGTCTTCCAGCTACCATGTACGGGATTGCTGAGCAGAATCCATTTTCTACCCCAATACTGTCGGTGCGTTTTCGCCGCATTTATTCGATCAGCAGGACTAATCTTTCCCAAGAAAGTAAAGTCATTATAATCATCACCGACCAGCAGGAGTATCCGAAATCTTTCTGCAATGAATGATCTTCGTGACGTTTTATCGGAACGCCATTCCGGCCGCTCTTTTTTACAGAGCACCTGATCAGCGGTGACATCCGGATCAATTACTGTCCTGATATTTTTTACGGTAGCGGCTTCCAGTTCTCTATTTGTCACATAAAATATCGCGATGCCCTTTTCCTTGGCAGAGCGGATAAAGGAGACCGCACCCGGTATGGCTGCTGCAGCGGATTCCCTGAGCCAGTTTTCCCATGCTTTCGGGTCATACTCCTTTCCGGCCTGCACTAATCTGGCCGCAAAGGGAGAATTATCCAGCACAGTTTCGTCAACATCAACAATGACGGCAGGCGGTAAGCTGTGAAAATCGCCCTGTTGTTCCAGCGCTGCTGTCCAGGAAGGATCATTCAGAGCTTTTTCCAGATTTAACGTGGCGAGATAATAGGCCTGCTCTGCCGCCATATTCCATTCCGCTGATGCCTGTGCCCACAACACGCCGAGGAACATTTCAGGCGGATTTTCAGCCTTAGCAACAGAACTGAAGGAAAAGAGACAGAATAAAAAGATAACGAATTGTTTATCCATGTTTTTTTATTTTTAATCCCGTTTAATAAAGGCATCCAGCAGCAGTTTGATGTCCGGGAAATTTTGCCGGACAAATTCCTCGGTGGCAATTTCGTTATCTGCGTATTCAAAACCCGGTGAGACGGCCTCGCTGATCAGGCCATATTCACCGGCATACAGCCGTGATGCCTTCCACCAGCCGCCCGGCACCAGCAACTGCAGGGTCTCGCCGTCGCTGATATTCGGACCGAGAATTTTTTCGGAAAGCACCCCGTCCGGGGAAACAATGGTGTATTTGATGGCTGCACCGAGGTGATGATAATGGATGATATCCGATTTATTTTTATGCAGGAATCCGCCCGGATTATCCTGCGTCAGCATATAGTATATGGAGGTCAGCAGCATCCTGCTGCCGTTGTCTGTGTCGCAATGCAGGTCGGACTCGTAGGTTCTGCGGAAATAGCCGCCTTCAGTGAGGTGCGGCTCAAGGCTGAGGAGGGTGATGAGTTTATCCGGCGTCATTTCAAATGGTCTGCTCAACAGAACGCAGGCAGGGATTCATTGATCCGATTCCCATCGGACGTGGACAAGACGTCCGATTGAATGCGGCAAGGCTCCGTAGGGGCGATCCTTGTGATCGCCCTGGTTCGCAGATGATTGAGGGCGAATACAAGATTCGCCCCTACAGGATAAAATAACAATCCCGTGGACATGATTGGGCATAATAACAAATGCGTCTAATTTCATATTGTCAAATCTGGTCGGCAGATTGTTCCAGACAGCCTGAATCATCCGCCCCGCATCATTCAATTGCATTTCCCCTTTCACAACGTCACCGAACAGGCATTCCCGATTTTTGCTGCAGATGGTGATGAAATATGCATCCGCCCCGGAATAATCATACCCCTGCAACCGGACAGCACGGCGATGATGGATATTCGGATCGTATTTCATGAAGGATGTTCAATAGTAAAAAAGGGCGAATACAAGATTCGCCCTTGCAGGATAACATGACAATCCTGTAGGTCACTCCGCATAAAACGCGGCCTGCAGAAGCTGTTTGGTGTACGCCTGCTCAGGCCGGGTAAAAATCCGGTCAGCCCGGCCCTGTTCAACGATTTTCCCTTGCCGCATAACCACCAGCTCGTCGGCCAGAGAGCGCAGCACCCGGAGATCGTGGGTGATAAAGATGTAGGTCATGTTATGCCGCTGCTGCAGCCGCCTGAGCAGGGCGATAATCTGGGCCTGGATGGTGGTATCCAGGGCTGAGGTGGGTTCATCCAGAATCAGCAGTTCCGGCTTGAGGATGACTGCCCTAGCAATGGCGATCCGCTGCCGCTGGCCGCCGGAAAACTCATGGGGAAAACGCCCCATCAGGTTCGGGTCGAGTTCCACCTCCTCAAGGGCCTGCTGCACCAGCAGGCGGCGTTCGGCCCTACTGTGTCCGTATTTATGCACCTGCAGCCCTTCGGCAATAATCTGCTCCACAGTCATTCGGGGGGACAGGGAGGAAAACGGATCCTGAAAGACAATCTGCATCTGTTTCCGCAACGGGCGCATCTGTCGGCTGCTCAACCTGGAAAGCAAGATCCCCTCCTGTTTTCCCTGGGTTACGTCCATATCATCACTTCCGTCCTCTTCTCCCTTTAGCAGGTTATTTTGCGGGTAATAGCGGACAGTCCCCTGAAAGGCATTCAGTTTGAGCAGACACATGGCCAAGGTGCTTTTTCCTGAACCTGATTCACCGATAATCCCTAACGTGCTTCCCCGACGAACCGTAATATCCACATGATCCACGGCCCGGACCACGTTCTTTGTTCTTTTCCATCCCTGCCATGATCTGCTGACCACAAACTCGCAGCAGATATTCTCCATCTCGACAAGTGGACTGTCCTGCTCCCTCGGAGTATGGACATCCTTGGGCACGGCGTTCAGGAGTTTACAGGTGTAGTCTTCCTGCGGATCGGTAAACAGAGCCGTGGTGCTGTTCTGCTCCACGATCCTCCCTTGATGCATAATGGAGACCGTGTCCGCAGCCTTGCGCACCAGCGGCAGATCATGGGTGATGAGCAGAACCGCCATGTTGAATTCCTGCTGAATGTCCTTGATCAGCTCCAGAATCTGGGCCTGAATGGTTACATCAAGGGCCGTGGTCGGCTCATCCGCGATGAGCAGAGCAGGACGGCAGGCCAGGGCCATGGCGATCATAATCCGCTGCCGCTGGCCGCCGGACAGTTGATGGGGATAGGATCGGATCCGCTGTTCCGGTTCCGGGATGCCGGTGCGGCCTAGCAGATGGACCGCTGTTTTTTCCGCCTCATACCTGGCCATATTCCGATGCAGGAGCAGCGGCTCAACCAGCTGCCTGCCGATGGGATACACCGGGTTGAGCGAGGTCATGGGTTCCTGGAAGATCATGGCGATATCATTGCCACGCATTGCCCTGAGCTGTTTTCGGTCCAGCTCCAGCACATTCCGCCCTCTGAACAGAATACGCCCCTTAGTCCGCACTGTGGCCACATCCTCAAGCAGTCTGAGGACAGACAGGGCAGTGACGGATTTTCCCGAGCCGGACTCTCCGACCAGAGCATGGGTCTGTCCCTGCTCAACGGTCAGGCTGATGTTATGCAAAATCGGTATATCGCCGCCGCTTGCCTGATCGGCACAAAAGGAAAGAGAAAAATCGTCTATGGTAAGCAGGGTATCTGAGGTCTCCATACAGAGAATGTACCGTACAGACGCCAGCAGAGCAAGGGCAATGCTGTTCCGGGAGGAATTCCGCCGATCCGCCAGCTCTGAACTCTGAACCGGCAGGAGAGCAGTCAGATCCGGTCAGCCCTCCGGATAACATCGCAGAGGTCCAGGGCAATGGAGGAGATTTCCTTCTCATCCTCCCCCTCAGCCATGACCCGGATAACCGGTTCGGTTCCTGACGGCCGTACCAGAATCCGGCCCCGTTCTCCTAACTGTTCTTCTGCGGCCTGCAATGCCTCCGGAAAGCCCTGAATCTGTTCCGGTGCGATCCTGCTGGACATACGCACATTTTCCAGCACTTGGGGATAGGAGGTCATGATTCCGGCCAGCTCGGACAGAGGTTTGTTCTTTTTGATCATAATGGCCAGAAGCTGCAGGGCGGCAAGAATGCCGTCACCTGTGGTGTTGTGATCAAGAAAGATCAGGTGGCCGGACTGTTCGCCGCCGAAATTATAGCCCTTGGCCCGCATGGTTTCGACCACGTACCGGTCGCCCACCTTGGTGCGCAGGAGCTGGCCGTCCCGTTCCTGCATAACCTTTTCCAAGCCCATATTGCTCATCACCGTGGCGACCAAGGTCTTTTTTTTCAGCTTTCTCCGGCGCATCAGCTCGGCAGCGCAGATCGCCATAATATGGTCGCCGTCCACAACAGCACCGTTTTCGTCGCAGACAATGAGCCGGTCACCGTCGCCGTCAAGGGCCAGACCGATATCCGCACCGAGCTGTTTCACCTTTTCCGCCATCACTTCCGGATGCAGAGCGCCGCAGTTCTGATTGATGTTTCTGCCGTCCGGTTCAACGCCGATGCAGGTTACTTTGGCACCGAGCTCGCTGAAGACATGGGGAGCGACCTTGTAGGTGGCGCCGTGGGCGCAGTCCAGGACAATATGAAAATCATCCAGAGTGTATTGAGCCGGGAAGGTGTGCTTGAGGAAAACAATATAGCGGCCGCAGGCATCATCAATCCGGGATGCCTTGCCGACTTGGTCGGCCACCGGACGGAGTGCTGCCATTTTCTGGGAAAAAATCAGATCCTCGATGTCAAGCTCTGTCTCATCGGGCAGCTTGAAACCATCTCTGGAGAAGATTTTAATGCCGTTATCCTGAAAAGGATTATGGGAGGCGGAAATGACCACACCTGCGTCGGCCCGCATCGAGGTGGTGATAAAGGCGATCCCCGGTGTGGGCAACGGCCCAAGGAGCTGCACATCAACCCCCATTGAACAGATACCTGCAGCCAGTGCATTTTCGATCATGTAGCCGGAGACTCTGGTATCTTTACCTATGACAATATGATGCCGTTTGCTTGTATTCTTGACGATAAAGGCAATGGCCCTGCCCAACTGCATGGCTATTTCCGTGGTCATGGGATAGGTATTGGCCACCCCGCGTACACCGTCCGTGCCGAAAAGTTGTCGCATAATTATAATTCTCTGTATCTGTAAGTTGATGAGGCGTAATAAGGTTTCGTGCGGAAAGATCAGGTCTGTTTGCCCTTGCCTGCTTTTTCCGTCTTTTTCTGTTTATCTTGTTTCGTCTCTTTTTTCGTTTCCTTTTTGGTAGTTCCGACAGCGGAGATTTCCACCTCAAGCGGATACTGAGAGATAATTCTGATCGGCTCGTGATTCGGCACGCTGACACTGTTGACTGTCACGGGCACCAGGCAGGGCAGCGTATCCTCCTCCTCGGCACTGACAGAAGCCCGGAAAAGCATGGCAAGCTCCGGCGTTTCTTCAATCAGCGGTTTAGGAATACTGGCGACCACAGAAACAGAATCCGGCTTTACTCTGATTTCCTCCTTGGTGTCCCGGATGTTGATCGGGATTTTGCGGATTTTCTTTTCAACGAATTTTTCCGCCACGGTCAGTTTGACCACCACTGTCGTTTCACCGATCAGCTCCATGAAATCAGGGGTCAGATCAAGATGGACCGGAAAGGTGGCCGAATGACTCAGCCCGTTCAAATTAATCAGATAGGTTTTCAGCTCCTCTTCCCGGCTGACAATTTTCTGCGGCCCGGAAACCAGAATTTTGTCCGGAGCAAGCGTGAGATTTTTCAGCATATATCCATCAGACACCTCGCCGTCAGTTACTGCGCTAATGGGTATCTGTTTTTCAACCAGCTGATCAATGGACAGCGTAATGCTTGCCGGCTGGATCCGCAGAATGGAGATACCACTGGGCAGAGGAACTGCAAGCCTGTCGGTGTTGAGGACAATGGTATCCGGCTTTGCTTTTGAAAGATCCACAGGCACAGAGGTATTCCGGTTCCGCAGTTCCTGCATAATCGTGCGCGGTCCGCGCAGAGTGACCAGCACCTCCTTCTGGTACTGATTATAGATAACCAGATCCTTGGGCAGATTGAGCACTTCCAGAGGAACGGTTATACTCATATCCATCTGATCGGTCCCGACCACCAGAAACCAGACCAGCACCCCGAGGCAGAGGGAAAACAGCTTCAGCATCCAGTCCCGGCAGTGCTTTCTGCTGATTCTGTGCTGTGTGGGCTTATCCATATTCATAGCAGGTCCGCTGTATACGGAGTGTTACGCAACATTACAGCTTACGACGGGATCTTTTTGCTGTCCGCCCCGCTGCCGGGCAGCCATCTTTTCCATAACGAAGTGCGGCTCTCCCGGAGAAGCAGCATATCCTTCAGCAGCGCCTCCAGTTTAACTTCATCGCGCATGGGCGTGATGCTGCCGTCATGGACAATGGAGATTTCCTGCGTTTCTTCGGACACGGCAATAATCACGGCATCAGTTTCTTCGGAAAGGCCTAAGGCAGCGCGGTGCCGTGTGCCGTACCGTTTGTCGATGTCCGGATTCTTGGACAGGGGAAGCAGACAGGCAGCCGAGTGAATCCGCCCTTTCCGGATGACCACAGCGCCGTCGTGCATAGGCGACATGGGAAAAAAGATGGCGACCAGCAGTTCCTGCAGCAGTCTGGCGTCAAGGAGAAAGCCTGATTCAATATATTCAGCCAGACCGGTCTCCTGCTCAATAATAATCAGGGCGCCGATACGTCGCCGCGCCATGTAGACTGCTGCCGAGATGACCTCGGTCAACTCGTGCGCTTCTATTTTCCGGGTGTTCAGAAACGGAGTCCGGCCCATTTCAGCCAGCACCCTGCGGATGTCATCCTGAAAGATCACCACCATGATCAGCAGAATGGAACTCAGCAGATAGCGGAGCAGGAGCTGCAGGGTCAGCAGATCCATCTGGATAGAGACAAAATAGACAAAGCTGACCACCAGGATTCCGACCAGCATCTGGACGGCCCTGGTTCCCCGGATCAGCAGAATGGTCCGGTAGATGATAAAGGAGACAACCAGAATATCGAGAAAGTCCTGCCAGCGGACAGAACGGGGAAAGCTGAAGGTATTGAAAAAATCAGGCATGAAGGAGGAAATGGGCGTTTACTTGACAATACTTCTTTACCTCCGGGACAGGGCGGAGCTTTTCTTCTCCATATATTTAACATGTTGTCCCTGTTCTGCACAGAGTAATTTGAAGAAACCCTGTGATTTTTCTCTGCCGATGCAGTACTCTTCCGGCTTTGGAATTTCTGTTCAGGTATTCTGTCTGCAGCTGCTGTACCATCAGCTCGAACACCATCTGCTGCAACAACGAAAAAACATTCATCATTCAGAATATGCTTCGACCGCCATATACAGGGTACAGCCGCCTGTACGTCTATTATCTGGATCAGCGTGACCTGCCGCCAATGGACGATCCTGATCTGCTCGGCATCTGGATTGAGGACGATACCGCCATCCTGTTTTTTCATCAGACCAAAGAGGAACTTGTCCGCCAGCTCTGCCGGGAGACAGGCGCTGCAGTGGTGTATCAGGCCGAACTGGAGTATCAGGACTGGGAAGCCGGGGTCAAGGTCACCTCCTTTGCCACGAAAACGCTGCAGATCCGTCCTGTCTGGGAACCGTCCGATACACAGGAGAGAGGCTGGACAGAAATCCTCCTTGATCCGAGCGTAATCTTCGGCTCCGGTTTTCATGCCACCACCCGTCTCTGCCTGGAAACTCTGGAGCTTCTTCTCCTGGAATCCGGCATGCAGATCAACAGCGTACTGGACTTGGGCACCGGAACCGGCCTGCTAGCTGTTGCTGCGGCAAAACTCGGCGTCAGTCGTGTGACGGCCTTGGATAATAATCCGCTGGCTGTTGAGGTGGCTCAAGCCAACGCAGAACGCAACGGCTGTGCCGATATCGTTGCAGTCCGGCAGGTTGATCTGATGGAAGGACTGCCGAATATGGAGGATTACGATCTGGTGATCAGCAACCTCTACAAGGGCTTGCTGACCCGCCTGTTCACAGACAAGGCCTTCTGGCATCCGGGCCTGTACATGGCGTCCGGTTTTATCCCCGGCATGGAGGCGGACCTGCTTGCTGCCCTGCCTGCCGAAAAAATCCAGATGCTGCACCGGGCCAATGCGGAACAGTGGCGGTTGTGGCTGCTGCAGTATACGGAAGCTGATTGATCAGGGGAGCAAGCCGTTTGCTGAAGGCTTCGTATTTCTGGTACCCGGACGGCGGCTACAGTTCTGCCAGCGCGTCGTAGCGGAACAGTTCGATGGTTCTGCCGTCTACCCGGATCAGCCCTTCTGTGCTCATTCTGGCAAAAATTCTGGACAGAGTTTCCGGGCTGGTGCCGAGCAGATTGGCCAGCTGTCCTTTGGGGATATCCAGCGTGACCTGATCCGTCCGGCCCTGCTCCCCGGCAAGATAGACCAGATGCGCAGCAAGCCGGGCTGGTACCTCCTTGAGCGACAGGCTTTCAATCTGGGCGGCAAAGCGGCGCAGCCGCAGGGAGAGCACGGCCAGCATGGACAGGCTGAGGCGCGGTTCGGCGGTCAGCAGATCGATAAAGTCCTGACGGGGAAAAAACAGCATGACCGAGTCTTCCATGCTGACCGCGTTGGCCGGAAAAGGTCGGCCGTGAAAAACCGGTACCTCGCCGAAGGGTTCACCCGGTCCGAAGATATGGAGGATTTGTTCCTTGCCGTCAAGGGACATTTTGAAGATCCTGACCCTGCCCTGCGCCACCATGTAGAAACCGGCAGCTGCATCCCCTTCAAAAAAAATCGCTTCATTCCGCCTGAATTTTTTTTCCTGAGCAACACCGGCAACCCGGTCCAGCAGCGGCTCCGGGATGCCGCTGAAAAAAAGAGAGTCGGCAAGTATTTTTTTTCTGTTGAGCATTTCAGGCCAGGTGTCTTATGGTGTGCTGTTTTTATCTGCAGGAAATGCAGCCCGGCAGGCAGGATTGGAATATTCTTCCAGTTCAGCAACCAGTGAGCCGATAAGAAGTTCTGATCTAATTTCCACCGGAATCCGGCAGGCATCATCGGTCAGCCAGAAAACCGTATCGCCCTCTTTATCATATAACCCCTTGAAACTCATTTTCGGCATCACTTTAATCGTACTGACTGGGCCGAACTTGGTTTTTTTTTTCTCTTTTCCCAGGACGCTTACCGGAACCAGACGGCGCTTTTTATCCACAAACGATGGGATGACCTGCTTTTCTCCCTCCTGCAGCCGCAGAACACGGGTGATAAAGAATGAGGAGAACTCGTTATATACCGGTCCGGCAACAGAATAGACGGTTGCCGGGATTTTGTTTTTCCGGTACCTGACCGTGAAGTTCTGCTGATCATAGGTCGTATGTCGATGCACCTTCATGCTGCCTTCAAGCTGATCCACCTCATACCGGTACGGCAGCTGCAGAGGCCCCCGGACAGCAGTGATAAAGGTATCATCCACCGGATAGAAAAATTTAAACATGCCGTGGTCTGAAACCTTGGCCCGGATGACCAGTCCGTCGCCTGATGCTTCCGGTTCAACAGTCATAAATAGATCACCGATTTTGATGCCGCCTGACCAGGAAATCGAGAAATGCATTTTTTCCTGGCCGGAATAGACAACTGCACGAGCTGTCGGGTCAACAGCAAGAAGGCGTGCTCTAACCTGCTGTCCTGCCTGTCCGGCAGCGGGCAGACAGAAAGCGAAAAGAAGAAAGATGCCGTGAAAAAAAGAGATTGTCGATACACTCAAAATATTGTCCGTCAGATTAGAAGCTGCTTGAAAAACATGCTTCTTTCTGGCTGGTTTCTTAATCGCAATATCAGAATACCCCATTACAGAACCACGTCAAAAAAACTTCACCAGACCGGACTTGCGGGTATCCTGCCGGATACATGTCCTTCCATCAGATCAACATGGAAATCAGAAGGGCGGTACTTCCGAACAGGTGCAACCGCATGGCTTACGATCAGATTCTACTTGAAAAGCAACAACTGAAAGATCGGAGCTAAATTTACCCTCTTTGTCCCGAAAACATATGCAGAACCGGAGTAAAAGCCCTTATCATCATCTGCAAAAGCCCCGATCACTGCCGTATCGCCGGATACGGAAACACTCCAGCCGAAATAATCGCCAGCTGCGCCGTCCTCCGGGACAAGTTTATCTTGCTCCGTCCAGACATCTCCACCTCGGGCAAAAACATACGCAGAACCTGAGTCTGAGCCTTTGTCGTCATCATAGTTAGCCCCTATCACTGCCGTATCTCCGGATACGGAAACGCTATTACCGAAATTATCCCCGGCTGCGACAAGTTTAGCCTGCTCCGTCCAGATATCTCCGCTGCGGACAAAAATATACGCAGAACCGGAAGCCCCGATTACTGCCGTATCACCGGATACGGAAACACTCCCGCCGAACTTGTCCCAGGCTGCGCCGTCCCCCGGAACAAATCTATCCTGCTGCGTCCATATATTTCCGCTGCGGACAAAAACATACGCAGAACCGGATGATTCGCCCTGGTCGTCGTCTCTTGAAGCCCCTATCACTGCCATATCTCCGGATACGGAAACACTCCCGCCGAACCAGTCCCCTACTGCGCCGTCCTCCGGTAGAAGTTTATCCTGCTGCGTCCATATATTTCCGCTGCGGACAAAAACATACGCAGAACCGGATGATTCTCCCTGGTCGTCGTCTGCCCAAGCCCCAATCACTGCCGTATCTCCGGATACGGAAACGCTACTGCCGAAATTGTCCCCTGCTGCGCCGTCCTCCGGGACAAGTTTAGCCTGCTGCATCCAGACATCTCCGCTGCGGACAAAAACATACACAGAACCGAACCCTGAACTCTTATCATTGTGTTCGTAAAGTTCGCAAATACCACAAGCTCCTATCACTACCGTATCTCCGGATACAGAAACGCTATTGCCGAAATAATCCCCTGCTGCACCGTCCTCCGGGAGAAGTTTATCCTGCTGCGTCCAAGTATCTCCGCTGCGGACAAAAACAAACGCAGAACCTGAACCTGAACCCTTGTCGTCGTCTCCCAAAGCCCCGATTACTGCCGTATTGCCGGATACGGAAACGCTATAGCCGAAATAATCGCAGCTTACAAGATGCTTCGCAAAAAATTTCTGTACAACGTCGGGGTCAATGGAACCGTATGCGACGCTGACAAAAGACATAAAAGAATATGCGATGCTGACAACAGGCATAAAGAAAAACACAGCAAGCAAAGTGCCGTATGAAAATCTCATGTATTTCATTTCGCTCCCATTTTTTTTATAAAAACAACTTTCCTCTCTGAAAAAAGACAGAAAAAAACTCGCAGAACTTAACCGGTTATCCTGTCTAAAACATAGCATTACTCCTTTGCTTGAATATACCTGTCCGTCCTGAAGCTTCAATTTCCCCCTTCCCTCTCTGATTCAGAGGATTGAGAAGAGGACTCTATTCTGAAACGGAGGTTTTTAAAACCGCTTTTTATCTTGAAAGATCGGAAGTCGTTTCAAAAACCGCTTTATCTGAATTGATTACAGCACTGACCACGGTCTGGGCATAAAAATCTGGCGGTACAGATCCAGGGCATAGCGGTCGGTCATCCCGGCGATAAAATCGCAGACAACCCGGTGAAGCTGTTTGTTTTCCTGTGCGCTCCTTATCGGGGGAGACGGACGCCTGACAAAAGAACGGCCCGTGCTGTCAGGGAATTCATGTTCCAATAAAAAACCGTACAGGGACTGGATAACATGCTGCGCCTTCTCGAATTCATTATGCACCCGTTGATTGCGGTACACGTTTTCATACAGAAAGCCGCGCAGGTCAGTGATCACCTCCTGCATCATCGGACTCAGGCGGAGGCGTCCGTCGTTATGCTGCAGACTCTCTGTGACCAGATCACGGACCATTGTATCAATCCGCCGGGACGGCTTATTTCCCACCACCCTGCGCAGATGCTCCGGCAGGTCTATTTCTCGGATCATTCCGGCCCGTAAAGCATCATCCATATCATGATTGAGATAGGCGATGATATCCGCCACCCGTACTGCCTGACCCTCCAGGGTGGCAGGAATATCTTTGCTGTTTTCCGGCAGAATGTCTCTATATCCCTTGGAGTGCTTGACAATTCCGTTCCGTACCTCCCAGGTCAGATTTAACCCTTTTCCGTCTCCCTCGATACAATCAACCACCCGCAGGCTCTGGATATAATGCCTGAATCCACCGGGATGCAGCCTGTTAAGGCAATATTCACCTGCGTGGCCGAACGGCGTATGCCCAAGGTCATGCCCCAGGGCAATGGCTTCGGCCAGATATTCGTTGAGCCGCAGGCAGGCTGCGATGGTTCTGGCTATCTGGGATACTTCAAGAACGTGGGTCAGGCGGGTGCGGTAATGGTCACCGGCCGGAGCAAGGAAAACCTGGGTTTTATGCTTCAGGCGGCGGAAGGTTTTGGAATGAATAATCCGGTCCCGGTCCCGCTGAAAAACTGTCCGCAGGTCACACTGCGGCTCGTCACGGCGCCGCCCCCGCGACTCGCTGCTGCAGCAGGCATGCGGCGAGAGAATATGTTTTTCTTGTTCTTCCTGCTGACGGCGTATATTCACAGCAAAATTCAGTGGCAGAATGAAAGGTCTGACTACCTGGGGAGCTATGGAGTGTTCTGGGATATTTTATCTGAAAGTATGCATAAAAGCCCGTTGAATGCTGCTTTTCAAAAACTGAAAAGGGTTAAAGCGGACAGGATGCAGTTCGTCAAGCACCTGAAAATCATGAACCCGGAGTTCTTCAGGCGCGGAGAGCGGAAACGCAAGCTGCAACAGCTCTGCTCCGGGCAGGGCGGCCCGCTGACAGGCGGCCATTACCGGGCTGTGTTCCGGCTGCACCCCTAAAATTTCGTGCAGGGCCCGGTCTGCAGCCACAGGGTTGATCGAAGCGGCAAGAGTGGCCAGCGGATACGGGCTGCCGTGGACCGGCCCGGTTTTGTGCATGGCAACGATGCCGTCAACAATACTCAGACAAGGCGGCAGAACAGCCGGGATGCAAACAATCCGGTCGAAGAACCCGGCCCCTTTTTCGGTGCTGTGCCTGCCCCCTCCGTGCACCATATGCCACCATGCCTTACGCAACCCGACAAGACAACCGAAAAGATTCTTCACGGCCAAGGTGAGCCGGGTTTGGGCATGGGCCTTGACTCTGGGCAGGTTCACCAGCAGGTCGCATTCCAAAGCTGTCCGGGCAAGCATGGCATGAGCGCCTCCAGGCAAATCAACCTGGACGGCTCGGGTAAAATCCTGTACCTGCACACCGAGTACGGTCAGCTCATCAGTCAGATTGAGCTTTTTCAGGACGACAGAGGCCGTGCCGAAGGCCGGTGAATCTCCGATGCTGAGCTGTGCCCCGTGATCCAGGAACCATTGGGCGACCGCCAGGATCAATGCGCCTTCTGTGCGGGAAAGAGGGCCGGATTTGGCGCTGACCAGATTCGGCTTCAGAAGCACTTTGGCGTTGTACAGGCTGACCGGCAGCTCTGTGACCTGCAGCACCTGCTCAAGCGCCCTGAAGAGAACAGGAGGTTCATAGTCGGAACAGGCTGTGAGCGCGACCGTGACGCCGCTCCGGGTTCCCGGAGCATGATCTGTTTTCTGATGCTCCGGGCCGTTCCCGCTCATCTGTTCAGGGCACCGAAGTTACTCAAAAACAGCAGAATTTTTCACCTCTAATGACCGGGTTGCTGACTGGTCCGACCAGTTCCAAGCCGTACACGTCATGGTATAGTTCTGTACTGTGCTTGAGGTATATCCCTGCAGACAATCTATTCCCTTCCAGTTGTCTCCATTAAGGTCTGTGGTCACAAAACCTGAGACCGGAACTGTTTTCTTCTCATCCGCCTCATATCCTTTTTCCAGAACAACTGTATGGACTTTATCTTTATGTCGATAATAATCCGCTGAAGAGGGATCCGCTGTATTTCTCTGACAGAATAATTTTGCTGTGATTTTCATCTCTACCCTCTTGACCCCCTCAGGATCATCAGCCCTGCAGAACATCGGATAGACTTTGGCCTCCTGAACAGCTGTCTGTTCATTCTCTCCGCTGATTATCTCGTGCTCTCCGCTGTCCTGATGCAGGATATCCCAATGGATGGCCGGTGCAGTCAGGTCATTTTCAGACATGACCACTCTTTTGACACCGCAGCCTGTCAGGCCTGCCAGCACAACTGCACAAATTACTCCGTTCCGTACCGCAGGCATGTAGTTTTTTCTGCTGTTCATCTTCCTTCTCCTTGATATTTCTTTAAAAAAATTTATCTGATCTTTTTAGAAAGTTCCGCAGTTCCGATTTTTACGGTATTTGTTATGGGATTCATTATGCTCTGTTTAAGAACACAGTACCGATATAAAAGTCAACTGAAAAACGCAACCCTCCTGTTACGCTTTCAGTACCCATCACTTTCCCGCCATGTAAAGAACAACGGGGGAAACCGACGGACTTTTTGAACAGCACTGAAGCAGCCAGTTTAACATAAATTTACCGGTTTCTTAATACGCTTCTAACAATTCTGTTTTTTAGTGGAATTGTGTTGAACACTCAGGTAGAAGCACGTCTGTCTATATATCAACAACTGACTGTTCTGCAAATAAATCATTGCATAAACAAGAAGAGAGGAAGAAGATGAAGAAGTGTTATTCAACCGGTGTACTTGCCCTGACAACCGGAGCGGTGCTTCTCGGCAGTGCTGCTGCAGTCTCGGCACTGGAGATCAAATCAGGAAACGACAAGGTTGGTCTGAAACTGTACGGGCACATCGACCGGGCAGTAATGGTAGCTGATGACGGTGATGACAGCAAGCTCTTTCATGCGGACAACACCAACTCGGAAAGCCGGGTTGGACTCAAGGCCAAAGTTTCCGCGTCCGAGAGCCTGACCATCGGCGGCAATGTCGAAGTGCAGTGGCAGGCGAACCCCTCGGATAAGGTGTCTATGGACGAGGAGAGCATTTCCAGCGAGCTGAAAGAGCGCAAGATGGAAGTGTATTTTGATGGGGGACTCGGCAGACTCTACGTGGGGCGGGGCGACATGGCTTCCGATGATACCTCCGAGATCGATCTTTCCGGTACGGCTCTGACCGGCAACTCCGGTGTTGCCGATGTCGGCGGCGGTTTTGCATTTTACGATGCCGCTGCGACCGTTGCTGCAGAAGATGACGCTGAAGAAGGCAGTATTATGGTCGGAGATGTCTTTAACCAGATGGACGGCTTGAGCAGGCGGAACCGGCTGCGTTACGATACTCCGTCATTCGGCGGGTTCACTGTCGCCGTGTCTGCCGGGGAAAAAGAGCGGGCTGATGCGGCTCTGCTGTATTCCGGAAAAATGGGAGAAGCAAAACTGGAAGCAGCGCTTGCCTATGTTGATCCCGGTGAGGGCAAGGACTACAGTCAGATCAACGGCTCCGCGTCCGTGCTGTTCGGTTCCGGCCTGAACTTCACCCTTGCCGGTGGTTCCCGCGACCTGGATGACATGCCTGCAGGCGGTGATGATCCGACTTTCATGTACGGCAAGATCGGCTATAAGGCCAAGGTCTCTTCACTCGGTTCCACGGCCCTGTCGGTTGATTACGGGGTGTACGAGAATATCGAGAATCAAGACACCGGAGAGGAAGGTACAGCTTACGGCGTCCAGTTTGTCCAGAAGCTGTCCGATTACAACACCGAGCTGTTTGCAGCCTACCGCAATTTCGAGCTTGATGACAGCACCAGTGCGGATTACGAGCCGATTGCCCTTGCAATGGCCGGGGCACGGATTAAGTTCTGAGACATAGATGAGAGAGGTATTTCCTGATCGGTCAGACCAGCGAGGTTTGGTTTGGCCCTCTGCGCCCGGGAAGACCGCATCAGGAAAGCGTTTTACAGCGCAGCGCAATCAGTGTCTTCTGTTGAGGAGGCAGCAAGGAGAGCAGATGCTCTCTTTTTCTCTTTTGGGCCTGCCATAAAGTACGGAAGGGCAGCCCGTTGAGCATCATTGATCAGTAGTCCGTTCCCCGACCCGCCTTTCCGCCAACGTTTCCGACTTGCCTGCAGCCGAACAAGCCGGAGTTAGAGGCACGGCGCGCTGTGCCTCTAACTTTTCTTTTCTGTTGACTTTCTTTCTGTACCGTGTTTTTACATTGCGACAGCCAGTTACTCTCCCGTTACACTGCTCTCCGGGCAGTACATTTTCTGCAGGATACGCCCATGAAAACGAAACACTCCCTCCTTCCGTTTTTTCTTCTCTGCACTGTTCTTCTGGCATTCATATTTTCCGGTGCCTCACCGGCCGCAGCTGAAGACCACAGCCTTGCAGATCTGAAAAGAGAAACCAGGAAATTCATAACCGGCTACAGGACAGCAACCTCGGCAAACCAGGCCAACCCTGAACAGGCTGAAATTCTCGAACAGGCCGGTGCAATCATGGTTGCCGCAGACCAATGCTCCGGCATTATGCACCTGTACAAACAGGCAGCCCGATATACCCTGCAGCCGGACGGAGCGTTCTGGCTTGCTCTGGCACGGGCTGCTGCCTGCGAAGAAGAATGGGAGGAGACAAGCTGGAGCGGTTGGCGGGCCTATCAGACCGGCAAGGACAAGGAAACCAGGAAGGAGGCCCTGTTGCTCACCGGCATGGCCCTGGAAAAACGGACAACCGTTTACGCCAACTGGACGCCTGCAGCAATAGCAGTGTATGAGCAGCTGGAAGAACTCGGCGGCATGGCGGACAGCGGGAACCGGCTTGCACAACTGCGCCGCAAACAGGCGGAAGACCGCATGCTGAAGGTGCAGAAATCCTTTGCCGACACGGACAGCGGGCATCCGGAACTCTGCATTCAGTTCAATGATGAACTGCGCAGCCCGGATGCTGTCCATTACAATGGCTATGTCCGGATCAGCCCGGCCCTGAAATCGGATTTTTCCGTAGAGGACAGAAAACTGTGCATCGGCGGGGCAGCCTTCAGCACCACCTACAACGTCACCCTGCGCATGGGCCTGAAGGGGAAAAACAAAGTCCTGGATGAGGCCGCATCGTTCACCATTGAGACCGGCCGCAGCCCGGCAGCGCTCCGGTTTAACCGGAACGACTACATCCTGGCGGATCAGGGCAGTCAGGCCATTGGTCTGTACACGGTGAATGTGGACAAGGTGCACTGCCGCCTGTTCCGCATCCACGAACGGAATATTCTCGGTGATTTTGTCCGCCGTCAGTTCCGCCATAAACTGGATCAGTACGATCTGAACAAGATCAGGAGGCAAGTAGGCGAGCAGGTCTGGGAAGGCACGGCGGAGATCCCTTCGGTGCCGGATGAAAATGTAACCAGCTCGGTGGTCCTGCCGGAAGAGGCCCTTGCTGCATCGGGGTTGTATGTCCTGGTGGCCGAGGACGGCAGCAGCACTCCGAAACGCTGGGAGGGGCAGGCCAGCCAGTGGCTGGTCAAAACCGATATCGGCCTGACCAGCTATCAGGGCCTTGACGGCCTGACCGTGATCGCCCGCAGCCTGCACACCGGCCTTCCCCTGAGCAGCCTGAAGATTATCCTCTATGCCCGCAATAACAGTCCGCTTGCCCGGCTGACTACAGATGAAAACGGCCAAGTCCGCTTTGCTCCCGGTCTGCTCCTGGGCAAAGGCGGACAGGCTGCCGTCCAGCTGGTTGCTGCGGACAAGGAACACGGCTTTACCTTTTTCCAGCTTGAACAGGCCCCTTTTGATCTCAGCGACCGGGGCGTGGCCGGACGTGCAGCCCCTGGCCCCATTGATGCTTTTGTCTACACGGAGCGCGGTATTTATCGGCCCGGTGAATCCGTCAATCTGGTCGGGCTGATCCGGGACCAGCTGGGCCGGGCAACCGATGCCCCGCCCCTGACCCTGCGGGTCAACGGGCCTGACGCCAAGGTTATGTTTGAACGGCTGCTCCGGCGTGGCCCCTCCGGTGCCTATATGGATCGGATTAGTCTGCCCGGCTCAGCCCGCTCCGGCATCTGGACTGCTGCCCTGTACGTGGATGTGGAGGAAAAACCGGTCGGCCAGGTCAGCTTCAAGGTCAAATCCTTCAAGCCGCCGCGCCTGGAAGTCCGCCTGGAACCTGACGGCGTTCTCACCCCTGAAGATAATAAGGCCGAAGTCGAGGTGCAGGCTGATTACCTGTATGGCTCTCCAGGTGCAGGACTCAATGTTCAGGCCCGGATGCGCCTGCTCTATGATCCCCACCCCTTTGCTGATTTTGCCGATTTCTTTTTCGGTCGGCAGGGCGAAGAACCGGGAATCGCCACGATTGATCTTCCCGGCACCACCACGGATGATCAGGGCTACAGTATCCTGGCCGTCGGACTTGAGGGACAGCAGACCAGCACGCTGCAGCCGCTCAAGGCTGTAGTGTATGCCGATGTCCTGGATATTGACGGCAGAGCTGTTTCTGGGGCCACCAACCTGCCGGTGCGCCATCTCCCGGAATACCTCGGCGTGAAACCGGAGTTTACGGATCAGCCGGTTCCGGCGGACAGCCGGGCTGCATTTTCCGTTATTTCCCTGAACAGCAAAGGCCAGCCCCGACCGGAGGGCACCCTGCAGTACCGGCTCGTGCGCGAGGACATTGATTACCAGTGGTTCAGAAAAAACGGGGAATGGGGCTATGAGCGGATTGTCCGGGATAATGAGGAGCTGCGGGATAAACTGACCTGGCAGCAGGCCGGGCCGCTCGCTCTTGCTCTGCCTGTGGGCCGGGGAAACTACCGGCTGGAGCTGTTCCGGGAGGATGATACCCTGATGACCCTGTTCCGCTTTACTGCCGGAGAACAGCTGGTCGGTATGAGCGATACCCCGGACGCGGTCAGGGTGGAGCTGGATAAACAGCAGTATCAGGTCGGAGAGACTGCCAGACTCAGCATCACCTCCCCATATCCGGGGCGGGCCAGTCTGGTTCTGGCCAACAGCCAGATCCACGGGATCAGCAATTTCCCCCTGGTTGACGACGGCCAGACTGTGGAGATCCCGGTGGAGGCGGACTGGGGAGCTGGGGTCTATGCTCTGGTAACGGTGTACCAGCCCGGCGCGAACCGGGCTGTGGGGCTGGTCTGGCTCAATGTTGATCCGGCAGAGCAGCGGTTAGGCGTGGAAATCAAAACCCCGGAACAGATTCGTCCGCGCCAGACCCTGCAGGTGCCGGTGGCCATGAGCGGAGCTGCAGCAGGAGAGGATGTCCGTCTGACCCTGGCCGCAGTGGATGAGGGTGTGCTCCAGCTCACCAATTTTGTCTCTCCCGACCCGCTGGCCTGGTTTTTCAATAAACAGCAGCTAGGGCTGGAAATCCGCGACCTGTACGGCCAGCTGATCATCCCGCCGGACAGCAAACCCCTAGTCTTCCGCACAGGGGCGGATGAGGACAGTCTGCGCGGGGCACCGGAATCCAATGTACGCATTGTTTCGCTTTTTTCCGGGGCAGTGCAGGTCGGCAAGGACGGTATAGCCACGGTGCCACTGGAGATTCCTGATTTCAACGGCAGACTGCGCCTTATGGCAGTGGCCTGGTCCAAAGAAAAGCTCGGTTCTGCCAGTCGGGCTCTCCGGGTCAATGACCCGGTTGTCCTGTCTCCGTCGCTGCCGCGTTATCTGGCCCAAGGCGATCAATCCGGCATCCAGCTACTGGTGGAGAATATCGACGGCCCGGCCGGTGCATACCAAATCACCTGGAAGGCTGACGGGGCTGTGGCCCTACAGGAAAAAAATCAGATGACGGTGCAGCTTGAACCGGGGAAACGGAAGAATCTGCACTTTCCCGTCCAGGCGACAGGAATCGGCAAAGGCAATCTCCATCTTGAAGTGACCGGGCCGGAGGGCTACAGCTACAGCGGCGATTTCCCGCTCAACACCCGGGGCAAATACTTGCCCGTCCTGAGCCGCGAATACCGCAGGGTTGATCCCGGTGAAATCCTCACTTTGGACAAACAGACAATCAGTGGCCTGTTTCCGGAGACCGCCAAGGTGAACCTGAGCATCTCCAGCGCACCCAATCTGGATGTGGCCGGGCTGCTGGCCGAGCTGGATCGCTATCCCTACGGGTGTCTGGAGCAACTGACCAGTCGGGCCATGCCCCTGCTCTATGCCAATGAGCTGGCCGAACGCTTTGCCTACCCGGCCGATAAAGAATTGCCCGGCAGGGTGCAGGAGGCTATTGATCTGATCCTTCAGAAGCAGCGGGGGGACGGTAGTTTCAGCCTCTGGTCCGAGTACGGGGAAGCAGAGCCATGGCTCTCCGCCTATGCTCTGGATTTCCTCACCCGGGCCAGAGAAAAGGGCTATGCTGTATCGGATTATTTTTACAGCAAGGGGATGCAGTGGCTGACTGATCAGGTGAAAAACAGCAACAGCCCAGAAAAAGGGCAGCTCCCTGCCTTGGCCCACGCCCACTGGGTTCTGGCCCGTGCCGGACAGGGGCGCCATGAAGATGCCCGCTATCTCTTTGATACCTGGTTTCAGCAGATGACCTCTCCGCTGGCGCAGGCCCATATTGCCGGGGCCCTGGCCCTGTTCGGGGATCGGAATCGTGCGGTCAAAGGACTACAGACCGCCCTGGAAAGCGCGCAGACCGAATCGGTTTTTTCCTGGCAAAACTATGGTTCCCGGCTGCGTGATCTGGCCGCAGTGATCAGCATTATTGCAGATGCCAAAATCGTGCAGGCGGATCCTGCCCCGGCTTGGCAGGAGCTGACACGGCTGGTGGGCAAAGATCAATATCTTTCCACCCAGGAACAAACTTGGCTGATCATGGCGGCCATGACCCTGGACAAGGGCAGCCCGCTTGATCTGGATATTGCCGGGGATCCTGTCGGGGAAAATGTGGAAGAAAAACCAAAGAAAAAGCCGGAGAAAAAGAAGGCTTCCCTGCTGGACAGGTTCATGGCCGCCTTGCATTTGGGCAACGGCAGCTCTGCTGCACCGGCGGATCAGGGTAAACGGGGCAGGAAAAAGAAAACCGCATCATCCGAAAAAGATACGGCCTTTTTTGCTCTGCAGCGGGAAGGTACGGACCTGCTGACCAATCCGGTCGATGTCAAAAATAAAGGGACAGCAGCGGTCTGGGCCGTAATCACGGTGCAGGGTTCTCCGGTAAACGAACCGCCGCCGCTTGAAAATGCTTTCACTGTGCAGCGGCAATGGTACAGCATTGGCGGCGATCCGCTGCCTGCTGATCAGGCCACGCAGGGAGATATGATCGTGGTCACCCTGGAAGGCGAGGTCGAACGCGGCAAAGATTTCCAGGCTCTACTGGTGGACCTGCTGCCTGCAGGCTTTGAAATCGAGAAAACTATCGAGCAAGGAGATAATGCCTTTACTTGGCTTGATGACCTCACCGCAACCCGCTATATGGATGCTCGTGATGACCGCTTTGTGGCTGCCTTTGCGACAGATCAGCTGCCCAAAGTAAACCGGTCTTCCAAGCTAAACAGATTCCGGGCCGCCTACCTTGTCCGTGCTGTCACGCCGGGAACCTACACCCTGCCCCCGGTGGAGGTGGAGGCCATGTATAAACCCGAGTATCGGGCAAGGACCGGTGCAGGAAAGGTGACGGTGAGCAGGACGGAGTGATCCGACGCAACTTTCCCTGACGGGCTGTCTTTATCCGTATTTTTCTGCCCACTTCCGGATGCGCAGCAGAATTTCCCCGCGCAGGGAGACTGCCCATTCCAGGAGTTTTGCGTCAGGAGCAGGCTCCTCCTGCGCAATGATTTTGTTCAGGCAGGCATTGGCCGCGCTGTATTTTCCAAACCCCTCACATAGACTCTGGATCTTGAGCAGCAGGGCTTCCGGGTGCTCCGGACTGCGGGTCAGCACCGCAGCCGCCTGCTCAAGTGCGCCGGTGAAGTTTTTTTCCCGCTTGAGAATTCTGATTTTCTGCGCCTCACCGGCAAGCTGATCATGCAGGGTATGCGTTCCGCTGCCGCCGCTGTAAAGGAAGACAAAAAAAACAGCAATCCGCCCGGTGGCGTACATGGCCGGGAAAGGGAGAACAAAGCTGATCAACAGAACGATAATCAAAGCAATCCAGCCGTACAATGGGGTGAGAAGGCCGCCCATAATCAGACAGTACAGCAGCCCTCTGGAGTACATGCTGAGGTATTGAGTCTGGGCGAATGAGTCTTTATCCTTCACCGATATCATCTCCATTCATACAGAGCAACCGCTGTCGGGTAAAAAATACCCATCCTTCTCTTTTTCCCTGTGTATAATATACTGGAAATATTTATAAATGAGAAAAATAATCTTTATTAGCGGAAGAGAAAAAACGAAACCATCTTCTGTTACGGTACAGTTTATTTTTTAGTATAAACAGCACGGTTTTTGCAAGAAAATTGTACAGAACAGAAAGGTTATTATCCCCTCTCCCGGAAAACGAGATCAATCATACAGCAATCAGCCGTTATGCACAAAAAGACGATGAGTTACAAAGCAGGTATTGTCGCTCTTTTTTTCCTGTCAGGAACAGGATGCACCATGAAAAGCAAACCGGTTGCCGAAGTATCAACTGTATCGATAGCAGAAGGCAGGCTGTCATTTACGCCTTCCTCCATGACAGCAGCCCATAATACGTGGCGTTCTCAGGTCAGTGTCCCGCCCCTCAGATGGTCGGACAAACTGGCCCGCAGTGCGCAAAAATGGGCAGATCGGCTGGCAGGAAACAACTGCACATTGCAGCACAGCATAAGCCGTGAGTACGGAGAAAACCTTTACCATGCCGGGCCGGTGACACTATCCGACGGCAGCGCGGCAGTACGGAAAATAGCAGCGCAGGACGTAGTTGATTTTTGGGGCAGTGAAATAACCCATTATGATTATGCGAGCAACAGCTGCCACGGTGTCTGCGGCCATTACACCCAGGTGGTCTGGAAAAGCACAACGGAAGTCGGCTGCGGCGCAGCATTCTGCGGCAATAAGGGACAAATCTGGGTCTGCCGGTATACTCCGGCCGGGAATATGGCCGGTCAACGGCCGTATTAGGAGTCTGTTCGTATAGCTGTTGTCTGATGATAAATTGCCGGGCTGTTGAGTATCCCTTGCGGGATATTGACAAGACAGGAAAAAACACGACAAAGGTTGATTGTGAACAGCAATGCGTGACTATAAGAAAGTCAACGAAAATATTGAAAAGCTGGAGTCCATGCTGCCCAGCATATTGGATTTCAGCAAACCGGACTGGAAGGCAATCTGGCAGCAGATCAAGGTTACGGGAAAGAGTTTCAAGGGAGTTCGTTTTCCTTCTAAGAATGAACATGAAGCGGCTTGGAATAGGTTTCAGCGATCAGTTGATAAGGTAAAGGCACAGCAGGCGAAAAGTCAGGAGGAATGGGAGAAGAAAAAGGAAGAGTCTGCTCGGCTGGGGAAGCAGATTATATCACAGGCCAAGGCAGCTCGGCCTGTTGACAGCGCGTTTTCAGATTTCATTCTTACTCTTGCCACCGGCGGAGTATATATGCTGCTTGATGCCATTATGGGGCCCTTTGATGAAGAGAAGGAACAGCTGAAAGCCTGCAACAAAGCCTTGCAAAAAGGCTGGGATATGTTGCGTGAGCACAAGGAACACATGCTCGGCAAAGATAAGGGTCTTGCCTTTGAGGCATTGAACGAAACCAAGGAACTGCTGGACCAACGCTGGGAGAGGTATAAAGCGGAGCGGCAAAAGGCATATGAAAAGTATCAGCGAGAGCGTGCCGGAAAGCGGCGGGCTTGGGAAGAAAAGGTTGAGGCCAACATCAGGAATCTGGAGGAACGCCGGAATAAGCTGAATAATGTTTTGGCGCATAAGGAACGGCATCTTGATGAGCTGCACGACAAGCTTGGAGAGGCGCGATCTGATAACTTCCGCTCTGTTGTTTCCGGGTAGATTTCAGAGGAAGAGACGGCTATCAGGGAGATTAAGGAGAAGCTGAAGCTTAGGAGGGTGGAGGATTGGATTTATGAAGATAAAGAGAAGTTGCGGTCGTAATGTGGTGAGACGCAGTGTGCCTGGATGTCTTATATAGCCCTGTGCAGGCAGAAAAAAAAGAATTAGGAGTTACGCAGTTGAAAACAAGAATCTCAAGTGTTACAATAGGTTCGCTTGTTGGAGGCAAAAACCGTCAGTTGAACAAAATCAGCGGGTTATAAAACCAACTGCGTAACTCCTAAGAATATGATGAGGAGAATTCGCTATGATGAATATCTACCTGGATAACTGCTGTATGAACAGACCGTTCGATGACCAGTCGGACCGTCGTATCCGACTTGAATCCGAGGCCGTCAAGGTGATTTTATCGTTTTGTGAACAGCGGCGCTGGCACAATATCGCGCAATTCGAGATTGAACACATTCCTGATAAAGCCAGAAGGAAAAAGCTGGAGCTTGTCAGCGGGCTGGCAGACAATGTCATCAAAATAGACCGTGCAGTCTCATCGCGGGCAAAAGCGCTGGAAAAAAAGGGGATGCAGGCTTTTGATGCCCTGCATCTGGCCTGCGCAGAAAATGGAGCAGAGGTTTTTCTGACGGTGGATGACGATCTGCTGAAGCAGGCATTAACCATTGAAGATTTGAAGATAGCGGTAAATAATCCGGTAACTTGGCTGAATGAGGTGATGTCGTGAAAAAAATCGGGAATGATGTTCAGCAGGCAGGGATTGATGCCTATTGCAGAAGGCTCGGTGTGGTCAATCTTATACAGTGTATTCAGAAGGTTGATGACGGGTACGGGGACTATGTGAAAGAACGGCAGGCATGGCAGAAGAAGTATTCGGTTGATATGCTGCTGCAGGCTGTTGAGCAATCTTGATGACTTCTGCTCAAAACTCAGCTGACTCTTTTCCATGCCGCTGTCATTCCGGTTCCAGGATGCGGCGGCTTTTTTTTGTGTCTGTGCGGCAGCGCTAAGGCAGTTACGGCTCCTGAAGATGCCTTTTAACGGGCATAATGGTTCGGTAACGCAGAGGGGCGCCCCTGCATTACCAGGCCAAGCCGTATTTTGCCGAATACCCTCGCGGGGTGACCATTTTATCCTGAAAGACAAAAGTGGCACTGTTGCCGATGATCACCGTTGTCTGCATCCCGATGTCCCCGGACAGCATGTTGTCCAAATCAGTCAAAGAAACGGCCTCGTGACGGCGGGTGGCCCCGGATACGATACCCACCGGAGTCTGCGGGTCTCTGTGCTCCAGCATGATTTCTCTGGCCCGGACAATCTGTTCGGTGCGTTTTTTCGATTTCGGGTTATAAAGCACTGTGACAAAATCGGCCATTGCCGCTGCCTGCAGACGTTTTTCTATCAGCTCCCACGGGGTCATCAGGTCGGACAGGCTGATCGCGGCAAAGTCGTGCATCAGGGGGGCGCCAAGAACCGCCGCACAAGCATTGAGTGCAGCAATACCGGGAATAATCTCAATCCGGCTCCTGCTCCCGGTATCCCGCACCAGTTCATACACCAGCCCGGCCATCGCATAAATACCGGGATCACCGCCACAGACCAAGGCTACGGTCCTGCCGCTGTCAGCCCGTTCCAGGGCCCGGCGGCAGCGCTCGATCTCCTGCATCATGGCAGAAGACAGGATTTCCTGATCCGGCGTGAGACAGTCGCGGATCAAATCAAGATAGGTTGTATAGCCCGCCACCACCTCGGCCTGTGCAATGGCCTGCCAGGCGCGGGGCGTCATTAGATCAGCCGCGCCGGGGCCGATGCCGACTACGGACAGGGTGCCGCTCTGTTGTTCTCTTTCTGTTGTAGATAAGGTCATCGCGTCATTCACAGGTAACTCAGTCAAATACACATATGCGGGGCCTCCGCATAGAACCAAAGGCTTCCGCCTTTCCGGACAGGGGACTATAGCAGACTGTATTGTCGTTGCAAGAAGAATCAGGCAATGAATCAGGCAAGCCCCTGCCAGCGGGGAAGCCCGTCAAGGGGCAGGCCGATGAGGTCACAGATGCGGCTGGCAAACTGGCGGGCCATTTCGCGGAGGTCTGCCGGGTGCAGATAAAAGGAAGGCATGGGCGGACAGATGATCGCCCCGGCATCGTGCAGGGCCAGCATATTGCTGAGGTGGATGCGGTTCAGCGGAGTTTCGCGCACGGCAAGCACCAGAGGCCGCCGCTCCTTGAGGCTGACATCAGCGGCCCGGTGGATCAGGTTGCCAGAATAGCCCCCGGCTAGGGCGCCGAGGGTACCTGCAGTGCAGGGCAGAATGATCATGGCGTCATATCGGGCTGAGCCGGAGGCCGCCGGAGCCGTGAAGTCATCCGCAGCAAACCAGCGGCTGACACCGGACAGGTCTTCCGGGGCCATATTCTGTTCCAGCCGCAGGACCTTTCTGCCGGAATCAGAAATCACGGCGTGAACCTCCGTATCCTGTTCAGCGAGCAGCTCCTGCAAGGCCGTCACGTACAACATGCCGGTGGCGCCGGTTATGGCGAGGATGATACGATGCGGCGGGGAGTCTTCTTTTGCTGTATTTGTATCCATCTATGAATTCTGATATCTGACTATGATATATCGCTATAACTGTCGCGTCCCGCGTAATAATCTATCCATAAGAAACTGGCGCATCAGAAGACTATAAACGGGAAGACCTTTTTTGCCGGCTTGTCCGGCAATCATTCCGGATTCCGACTATACCCGACTGAGCCGGTCATGTCGATGCAGGGCTTTCGAATTCTGAAGAATTCATCCAACTCTCCGGGCTGTCCGGCGCAATCTTCAGTCCGCACTGGACAATCCCTTGCTGCTGGTTTAAGATGCTATGTTCGCCGCACACAGGCGGCTGATAAAGAATCTTTTCTGAACTCCGCAGAGATACATGGGCAAACTGGTACGACAATACATCAACTGCTACTGCATCGGTATAGATACCGGAGGTACCTACACCGACGGCGTACTGATCGACAATGCCACTCTTGAGGTGGTGCATTCGGCCAAGGAACCGACCACCCACCACGACCTTGGCATCGGGGTGGGCCGGGTGCTCAGAAAACTGCTCTCTTCCGATGTTTCACCGGAAGAGATCATCCGGCTTTCCGTGTCCACAACCCTGGCTACCAATGCGGTGGTCGAAGACCGGGGAGCCAGAGTGGGCCTGCTGGTCTTCGGCTATGTCCGGCATTTCAAGCTGCCCATCACTGCGAATATTTTTCTCAAAGGCGGCCATAAGATCACCGGGGAAGAGGATGAGCCTCTGGATATTGAAGGACTGGTTGATTCTGTCCGCGATCTCAAGGGCGAGGTGGACAGTTATGCGGTCTGCGGCGGCATGTCCATCAAAAATCCTGCTCATGAGCTGGTGGCTGAGGAAGCCATCACCATGATTGACCCCAAGCCGATTTTCTGCTCCCATCAGGTCAGCGACAATCCCGGTATGCGGGCCAGAGCAGCCACAGCCTGTCTGCACGCCAAGCTCATGCCGCTCATGGTCGGTTTTCTCTCCTCTGTCCGGATTTCCATGCTCAATGCGGGTCTGCACTGCCCGGTGACCATTATCTGCGGCAACGGCAAAGGCGCAGGCCTAGATGAAGCGGTGCAGCGGGCAGCTATCACCATGGCCAGCGGTCCGGCAGCCACGGCCCGGTTCGGCTGTACTTCCGGAGAACCCAAGGCCCTGATTGTCGATGTCGGCGGCACGACCACGGATGTCTGTATGATCCGGAACAGCCACCCGGTGCTGAGCAATGAAGGCTGCCGGATCGGTGAATGGCAGACTCATGTGGAGGCCATTAATATGTATACAGCTGCTGGCGGAGGGGATTCCCACATCATCTGCCCTTCTGACCAGGAAGACAGCTGCGGCCTGAATCAGACCATCAGTCTGGAGACCGTCCGGGTCCAGCCCCTGTGCATGACTCCAGGTCTGCCGGATCCGGAAGACTGGCTGGGCTGCGGCCTGCGTAATGCCGTGGTTGTCCCGGTGGAGGGACTCCGGGAGGATATCGTGACCCAGGACGAAATCCTGTTCTGTCTCCGGGAGCGGGGGCCGGTCAATCTGGAAACCCTGACCATTCAGACCGGTCTGTCCGGCATCATCCTGGAGAAACGGCTGGAACGGCTCGCCTATCTCCAGCAGATCAGTATGGCCGGGTTCACGCCCACAGACGCCCTGCATGTCCTGGGCCGCCTGGATATCGGCGACCGGGAACAGGCCGAGAGCGGCGCCAGATCCCTGGCTGCTGTGTTGAATATGGACGTGGAGAGCTTCTGCCTCCAGGTTATCGCTGAGACGGAAAAAACCATTGAAAACGTCATTCTCGATTATCTCGGACGGCAGGTCTGGGATGACGGTCACTTTACCCCGTTTCTGAACAACCGGGAGAACGAGCTGTTTTCACTCAGCGTCGCGCTGAATCTCCCGATTATCGGCATCGGTGCGGCAGCCAGGTGTTTCCTGCCCGGGGTGGCCGAACGGCTGCACACTACCGTGCATTTTCCCGAGCATTACGAAGTGGGCAATGCGGTCGGAGCGGCCCTGATCGGTCGGGGGGATGAGCAGACAGACTTGGGGAGATGAAGATCTTTTATAATTGGCTGAAAAATCATGACTTCGGACGAATGTAGCCTTACAGAAGCGGACCTTGAGAATCTCAAATTCATTTCCTCAACTCACCGCTCCCTACATGACCAGCGCCGCAAAATTGAGTTTCGGGTCTTGTTTACGACTGTTACCTTCTACGCCTCGGTATCGGGCGCGGTTCTGACCGGCAAAATGACTTTACCATCTTCAATCTCCTTCAGCGTTGTCGTATGGTTTCTCTTCTTCACTGTCGCGGGTATATCGTCCGCCTACTTACGACGTATCCATTCAGCCAACCAAAGAAATATGACCATTGCCGTGAACGCTGAGAATGCTGTTGCTCAAATTCTCGCTACACGTGGATTTCCCGACCTAATTCCCGATGCATATCAATATCGGAAAAGAAACCAGTCATTTTCCCGCCGTATTCTTCCCAACTGGCTGTGGGAGACGAGTATCCTGATTATCTTTGCTTTGACAGCCGCACTGATTACAACTTGGAGATAGGAAGACGCTGAAAGCTGCTGACGGCGGGACGGCTGTTATCCTTATCCGACAGTAACCGGGTCGAAATATCGGGTTGTCCTTGAGCCTGCTGAATTTCCTCCGCAAGAAGATGGATAAAGCGAAGAAGCGCTTGACTTTGCGGGTCAGATCGAGCAAATAGATACGGTAGAACAGGCTGAAGAAAAAGGACTGCCAAAATAATATCCCTATGACAAAACAAAATAATCAGACGCATCAATCCGGCAAACTCTGGGGCGGACGCTTTGCCGAGCAGACCGCTGCCTCGGTGGAGGCCTTTACCGAATCCATCTCCTATGACTGGCGCCTGTACCGGCACGACATCATGGGTTCCAAGGTCCATGCCCGGATGCTGGCCCGGCAGGATTTGATTACCGACGAGGAACGGGATGCCATTCTCCGGGGGCTGACTGAGATTGAGCAGGAAATCACCGAGGGCAGGTTTGTCTTCCGGCAGGAGCTGGAAGATATTCATATGAATATCGAAAAGGCCCTGACCGAGAAAGTCGGCGCTGCCGGAGAAAAGCTGCACACCGCCCGCAGCCGCAACGATCAGGTAGCTCTGGATATCCGCCTTTATCTCCGGGATGAAGGGGTACTGTTGGATCAGCTTTTAAGCGAGGTTCAGGAGGGCTTCACCCGGCAGGCCCGTGCCAATCTCGGCGCGGTGATGCCGGGCTATACCCATCTGCAACGGGCCCAGCCGGTCCTGCTCTCCCATCACCTGCTGGCCTATGTGGAGATGTTCGGGCGGGACCGGGAGCGGATAGCGGACTGTATGAAGCGGATCAACATCATGCCCTTGGGTTCAGCAGCCCTTGCCGGAACCGGCCTGCCTATTGACCGCGAATTCGTGGCTGAGGAACTGAGTTTCCCGGCAGTCTCGGCCAATTCGATGGATACCACGGCTGACCGTGATTTTGCTCTGGAGCTGCTCTTCTGTCTGACAACCATTCAACTGCATTTAAGCAGAATGGCCGAGGAATTTGTCCTCTGGTCGTCCAAAGAGTTTGACTTTATCCGGATCGGCGATAAATACTGTACCGGCTCTTCGATCATGCCGCAGAAGAAGAATCCCGACATTCCTGAACTGATCCGGGGCAAGGCCGGACGAGTGACCGGCTCGCTGGTCTCCCTGTTGATGACCGTCAAGGGCCTGCCGCTCACCTATAACCGGGATCTGCAGGAAGATAAGGAGCCGCTTTTCGATGCCCTGGATACGGTCAAGGCCAGCCTGTCCATTACAGCGGAGCTGCTGGCCAACAGTGCCTTCAACTGTGAACAGATGCAGGCGGCAACCTATGGCGGTTTTATGACAGCCACGGATATTGCGGATTATCTGGTCAGGAAAAATATGCCGTTTCGGCAGGCGCACGGGGTGGTGGGCAGGATTGTCGCTCTGTGCCAGGAGCGCGATATTGAGCTGACCGAGTTGGCTTTGGAGGAGCTGCGGCAGTTTTCCGAGCTGATCGAAGAAGATATTTTTGAGGTGCTCTCTGTCGAGGGGTCGGTGAACAGCCGGGTGTCCATAGGCGGCACCTCCGGGATACGGGTTGCCGAGGCCCTGCAACGCGCGGAACAACAACTGGGGATATAATCATGAAGATATTTTTGAACATGTGGAATGCTGTCTGGTGCTGTCTGCTGGGCGGAATGCTGCTGGCAGGCGGGCTGAGCGGTTGCGGATACAAGGATATGCCGGTGGCGCCGCAGGCCCTGGTTCCGGCGCCGATCAGCGATCTGCGCTACGAACTCACTGATAAGGGGGCTGTCTTGCACTGGAGTTATCCGACCCGGACCGTGAGCGGAGAAGAGCTGACGGAAATAGACTCCTTCATGCTCTACCGGGCCGAGGTGCCGACGGATAAATACTGCACAACCTGTCCTGTGCCGTTTACAACGCCAATCAAAGTGGACGGAGGAAATATTCCTGAACGCGAGGGCCAACGAAGTGCAAGTTATAAGATCGGGCTGCTCCGCCCGGCGCATACGTATTTCTTCAAGGTACGGAGCAGGACCGGCTGGCTGACGCCCTCTGCGGATTCCAACCAGATTTCGTTTACCTGGGAGACGCCTCCGGCAGTTCCGGAAGGGCTTGTGGCTGACGTTGACGACAGCAGGGTTGTGCTCCACTGGCAGCCGGTAGCCGATTATACTGACGGCACCCCGATCAAGGGACCGGTCATGTACCAGGTATCCCGCAGTGTTGACAGCGCCTCTTTTGAGGATATCGGCAGCCTGCTCACTGCACCGGAGTATGAAGATACTAAGGTTGGCGGCAGTCATGCGTATGCATATCGCGTGCAGGCTTTGACTGAATATAATGAGGACATGGTTGCCGGACATTTTACCGAACCCCTTGAAGTAAATGTGGAGGATCAGACCGCTCCGGCTCCTCCTGGAAATGTGAAAACCATCCGTACAGCACGGTCAGTCAAGATTATCTGGGATCAGGGCACGGAAGCCGACCTGGCCGGGTATCGGGTCTACCGGCGTCTGGGCAATGAAACCACTCCGCAGCCGATCGGGACAGTGGAAATGCCCTATACTATTTATGAGGATCTGGACGCGCCGGGTAAAGATGTGTATGTTTATTATTCGGTCACCAGTTTTGACAAAAACGACCCGCCCAATGAGAGTGAGCGCTCTGCTGAGGTAGAGGCTGAGTAATGACTCAGGCTGGTCGATAAAATAACGTCTCCCTCCGGAAAGAAAAGATACTCACTGAAAAGATGCTGTGCTCTCCGGAGGGAACAGAAGACGATTCTCTCACATAAAATAATGGCTGTTCCACATGCAGAATACACTGAAAATCGATACGGCGCACATTAAGCTCCCGAATGAGATAGCCAAGAAACTCATCGGAAAAGTAATCCAATTTATAGAGGTTGGAGACGGCATTATGATGAAAACGGTGCCCCGATCAGTGAAAGAAGCAAGAGGTGTTCTGAAAAATAAAAATTTTTCCACGGAAAGATATTTCCAATTAAAAAAAGAAGATAAGGCCGCAGAGAGATGAACGAAACCTTTGTACTGGATGCCTGTGCCCTGATCGCTTTTTTAGGCGATGAACCCGGCGCGGATCTTGTTGAAGATTTACTTGAGAATGCCGATAACAAAACGCATCAATTAGTAATCCACAAAATCAATCTGCTGGAGATATACTACGGTGTATACAGAGATGATGGGTATGAAACTGCCGATTTGGTTCTACAGACGATAAAAAAGCTGCCTGTTCAAATCATCTCCTCCCTATCCGATAAAGTTTTCTTTGAAGCCGGTTCTCTGAAAGCGCAACACAAACTCTCTCTTGCTGATTCTATTGCTGTTGCGGAGGCGAATATACGAAAGGCCCGCCTTGTTACAGCTGATCATCATGAGTTAGATGCTCTTGAAAAATTGAAAAAAGTTCATCCCTATTGGATACGATAACTTTTCTGTCGATTCTATATCAGCCTGTTCAACAGGGTACTTCTCTCCAAAAAATAACGTTTACCACCATGAATCATTTTAATTATAAAAACGGAATCCTCTGCTGCGAAGACAAACCTGTGCAGGATATCGCCAAGGAAGTTGGCACCCCTTTTTATCTCTACAGTACTGCAACTCTGCAGCGTCATTTTGATGCCTTTGATTCCGGTTTTGCCGGGATGCAGCACCAAACCTGCTTTGCGGTCAAGGCCTGTTCCAATCTTGCTATTCTCAAGATTTTTGTCCGGATGGGCGGCGGGGCAGATATTGTCTCCGGCGGCGAGCTGTTCCGGGCGGTGAAGGCCGGGATTGATCCGCAGAAGATTATCTATTCCGGGGCAGGTAAGACCCGGACCGAAATGCGCGAGGCTCTGGAGGCCGGTATCCTGATGTTTAATGTGGAGTCACCCCAGGAGCTGGACCGCCTGCAGGAGGTTGCAGCGGAACTGAGCACCACGGCCCGGATCGCTTTCCGCATCAACCCGGATGTTGATCCCAAAACCCATGCCTATATCTCCACCGGGCTGGCGAAAAACAAATTCGGTATCCCGGTCAACGAGGCCCTGCAGGAGTACCTGCGGGCCAGAGAGATGGAAAATATTGAGATCATCGGCGTGAGCTGTCATATCGGCTCCCAGCTCACCCAAATCGATCCGTTTATCGAGGCCCTGGGCAAGGTAAAGAACTTTGTGGCCAAGCTGAAACAGGAAGGGATCAGTATTCAGTACCTTGACCTCGGCGGCGGAGTCGGGATCACCTATGACGATGAGCAGCCCCCCCATCCGGTGGACTATGCCGCTGCAATCAAGGCCGAACTGGCCGACATGAACTGCACCTTGATTCTGGAGCCGGGCCGGGTAATTACCGGCAACGCAGGCATCCTGGTCACGGAAGTTCAGTACACCAAGGCTAACACAGGCGGGGAAAAAGAAAAGCGCTTTGTCATTGTCGATGCGGCCATGAACGACCTGGCCCGGCCTTCTCTGTACAGTGCCTATCATGAAATTCTCCCGGTGCAGGAGCCTGCTGAGAATGCGGAAAAGCAGGAGGTCGATGTTGTCGGCCCGATCTGCGAAACCGGTGATTTCATGGCCCGTGACCGGATGATGCCCCAGGTGCAGCCCGGTGAGCTGCTGGCTGTGATGAGCTGCGGCGCCTACGGTTTTTCCATGTCCTCCACCTATAACTCCCGGCCCAAGGTGGCCGAGGTGCTGGTCAGCGGTGATCAGTTCCGGGTCATCCGGCAGCGGGAAAGCTATGAGGATCTGGTGCGGGGGGAGACTGTTGCCTCATGAGTGCAGGAGATAACTTCTGGTACAGGACGCTTTTAAAGCTGAAGTTTTATGAAGTGTCCGGTGAATCGTTTCAAAAGCTCTTTCAGGATGTGATGATATATCGCTATCCTGATTTTGAATCTGTTCAACCTCATGGGAACTGGGGAGATGGCGGTAATGACGGCTGGTTCCCATTAGAAAAAAGATATTTTCAGGTTTATGGACCGAAAGCATCAAAAACGACAGAGTCTCTCTCAACTATCACTGGAAAAATAACAGGAGATTTTGATAAAATTCTACAGAAATGGCCAAAGGCAAGATGCTATCATTTTGTCTATAACGATCGCTTCGAAGGAGTTCCTGCACCGTTAAGTCAGGCAATGATAACGTTGCAGGAGCAATACGAATTAGAGGAAGTGGGAGTATGGAACGCCGGGAGACTTGAACAGCTCTTTATGGAACTTACCGATGATCAAAAAATGTCCATTATCGGCGGGGTTCCCTCTGATGTACCCAACTTTATTGATCCTCAGGCCGTGAGTGAGCTACTGACTCATTTAGCAGATAAAGATTCGGTTCTCTCACCATTTCTCTGTGAATCAGCCCCTGAATTTGGCGGGAAGATTCAGCTTAATGGATTAACGCAACCGGTAACGGACTACATCAAGTTCTATTATTATCAAAGCCAAGATATTGATTTTTTTCTCCAGAATCGACCGGGATTAACGCAGAGTATTGCCGGAGAAATAAAAAAAATATATGAAAAAAGTAAAGAGAAAATTCGCAAAAACAATGACGGGTATCCGAATATACGATACGTATGGATGGTTGAGGAGCTTATACCTCCGCACATGAAAAAACACCCCCATAGCTTAAAAGCATACCGGGAGGCCGCACAGGTCGTTATAGCGAAATATTTTGAAACGTGTGATGCCTATGAACATCCAGATGATATTAGCACCACATAAACATGTTCGATTCTGCGATTCATTAGTCGGCTTGGCAGGATTCCTGCGCGGTCTTCTCAGCCAACCACGAACATTGGATGAACTTTGGAGCTTAATTGATCGGGATAATTCCGGTTGGTTATCGCGCCCACCTTTTGAGCATTTGATTCTCGCTGTGGATATTCTGTTTGCCTTACAGCAGATTGAAGTTGTTGACAGCAACAGCAGTAGAATAAAGCTGGTTAGTTATGAAGATTATTGAACTTGCCGCTGATCAGAGCAGTTTTAAATCAATTTCGTTTAATCCTGTTGGTCTGACACTGATTTTAGGAGACGGAGCAAAAGATCCAAAAGAAGAAGGAAGCAGCAATGGCGTAGGTAAGACGCTTGCCCTGGGACTGATTCACCACTGTCTCGGTGCCAATGCCAATAAAAAATTGCAGCATGCTGTGCCTGACTGGATTTTCAGGCTGCGCTTTTCAGTTAATTCAACAGAACACCTTGTTGAACGAAGCGGTAACGGTAAGCAGTTGTTGCTGGACGGCAACGCTATCAAATTAACGAAATATCGTCAGTGGCTTAATGAGTGCGGAGCATTTCATATAGATGATGAACTGCCCGGATTGAGTTTCAGATCATTGTTTTCCCGGTTTGCCCGTTTGTTGAGAAGCGATTGTGAAGCCCCCGTAAAAACGCATAAAGAGAATCCTTTTGATGCACAGCTGCGCAGTCTGTATTTGTTGGGCATTGATTGTTTTCCGGTTGCCAGCAAAAAAAAATACAAAACGAATCTGGACGAACTGAAGAAATCAATAAGCCTTTTTGAAAGGGATCAGGTATTACGGGACATCTTCCGGACCGGCATCAAGCCGAAAGTCAGGATTGACTGGCTTGACCGGGAAATTCCGAAGCTGCGTACTGACCTTGAATCGTTTGAAGTGGCTGACAACTATCATGAGCTTATTCTGGAAGCAGATTCCCAGACGAAAAAGTTACGGGAACTTGAAAAACAGGCTGCAGCATTACGCTTTCAACTGGACGGAATAAAAAAACTGCTCAACCGGCAACCGGATATATCAAATTGTGATTTACAACAACTTTATTCCGGTTTGAGCCATCTTTTTCAACCGGAAGCCCTGCGCCATTTTGAAGCTGTTGAAAATTTCCATAAGAAACTGACTGAGAACCGTGAGACCAGATTGGCAGCAGATAAAAAACGCATTATTAATAAAATAAAAAGACTGGAAGAAAAGATTCAGGAACAGGGCAGAAACCGTGACAACTTATTGCGGGTATTGAATGGCAAAAGGGCTATTGATGAATACAAAGCACTTGTCGCGCAACTGGCTGGCTTAGAGGAAGAGCATGCCCGATTAAAAGAATACATGGCCTTTGCACAGAAGTTGGAACAGCAGAAACAAACTATCAAAGAAAAGATGCTGGAGGAAAACAAAGAAGCTGCTGAATTTACTCAAACTGAGCCGTTACGCCAACATGAATTTGTCTATGCGGAACTGGTAGAGCAGCTGTACCCGCACACTCCGGCAGGAATAGTGCTTGAAAATAACTCAAGTGACAGAAACCAGATACGGTATGATTTATCTGTAGAAATACAGGGCGATGATTCTGACGGAATCAATGATGCCAGAATTCTCTGTTTTGATTGGCTGATGCTCACACTAGGCTCTCACCACAGTATGGGATTTTTATGGCATGACAACCGATTATTCGCAAATGTATGCCCGAAAGTCCGTGCAGCTTGGTTTACCCATGTTGCAACCAATGCAGAAAGAATCGGAAAGCAGTATATAGCCTCCCTAAATACGGAAAATTATCAAGCAATGCGTCCGTATCTGACGGATGAACAGATTAATGCACTCGAAAAAGCCGTGGCTCTCAAACTGACAGGAGATAACCCGGAAAACAAATTGCTGGGGATTCAGTTTGGAGGAACAGGGGGAAACTGACAGTTTCTTACTTTCAGGAGAGTCAGGAAAAGTTGGTGAAATAAGGCAGTTGCTGAGTGCTCAGGAAAGCTAACCTGCAGAGGTTAGCGTACTGTTAAAATCATATCTGTGTCCGTTGCACACATTGCACAAAGAACCGCTGTCCGTACAGCGTAGTCCTCTGAGCAGGAATGCGCTTTTTTATAACACAAAAAGAGTTTTTTACTTATGCGTACATTTTCAGATATCGGCCTCAACGGCGAAATCATCGACGCCCTTACTGCATTGGGATTTGAAGAACCAACCCCTGTGCAGGCGCAGGTCATTCCGCTGCTCCTTGAGCAGGAGGTTGATATCGTCAGCCTGGCCCAGACGGGAACAGGCAAAACCGCAGCCTTCGGCCTACCGCTCATTCAGCTTGCCGATCCGCACAACAGACAGACACAGGGGCTGGTCCTTTGCCCGACCCGGGAACTCTGTATGCAGGTCGCCTCGGATCTCACCTCTTTTTCCCGTTTTCTTGAAGGAATCAAGGTGCTCGCCGTTTATGGTGGTGCCCGTATTGATCAGCAGATTCGGGCACTGCGCAGCGGGGTGCAGATCATCGTTGCTACCCCCGGTCGGCTGAAAGACCTGATCACTCGGGGGGCGGTCGATATTTCCACTGTCCGCTACGTTGTCTTTGATGAAGCAGACGAAATGCTGCAGATGGGATTTCAGGAGGAGCTGAATGCCATTCTGGCCGTTACGCCCAAAGAGAAGAATACCCTGCTCTTTTCCGCCACTATGTCCAAAGAGGTTACAAAGATCGCAGGCAGGTACATGTCCGATCCGGTCGAGGTGACGGTCGGCCAACTCAATGCGGGGGCGGAGAACGTTGCGCATGAGTACTATCTGGTCAACAGCAGGGACCGGTATCCGGCGTTGAAGAGAATCCTGGATAACTGCCCGGAGATTTACTCTATTATCTTCTGTCGGACCAAAATGGACACTCAGGCAATTGCCGACAAACTAACGCAGGACGGCTACCGGGCTGATGCGCTGCACGGCGATCTGAGTCAGGCCCAGCGTGATGCGGTGATGAAAAAATTCCGCAGCGGCCAGTCCAGGCTGCTGGTGGCCACTGATGTGGCAGCCAGAGGACTGGATGTCAATGACCTGACCCATGTGATCAACTACAGCCTGCCGGATGACACGGCCGCCTACACGCACCGGAGCGGACGGACCGGACGGGCAGGGCGAAGCGGTACCTCTGCTGCCTTGGTTGACAGACGGGAGCTGTATAAGCTCAGGCAGATTGAAAACCGTATCCGGAAAAAATTCCGGCACTGCCCTGTGCCCAGCGGGCAGGACATCTGCAGGAATCATCTGGCCGTCCTGATTGATCGGGTCAAGGGAGTAACGGTCAATCATGAGCAGATTGATCCGCTATATGTCGAACTGGCCGCAGAGCTGGAACATCTGGATCGGGAGCAGCTGCTCAGGAGGTTTCTTTCCCTGGAATCCAACCGATTGCTGGAATACTATCAGGATGCACCCGATCTGAATCCGCCGCCGCTCAAAGGGAAGCAACAGGAGAAAAAGGACAGGGGGAGAAAGAAGCCGCAGCCGCGACGTGCTGAGCAGCGATGTACTGATAACGGCAAAGAATTTACCCGGTTTCATCTCAACGTCGGTCGCCGCAGCGGTATTTTGCCGGAGAATCTTATAAGCACCATTAACGGGGTGCCTGGCGGAGGAAAAATCAGAATCGGCAAAATCGAGATTATGCGGAATACGGCTACCCTGGAGGGGGACAGCAGATTTATTCCCCAGATCATGCATGCCTTTCAGCAGGCCGAAATTAACGGCAGAGCTGTAAGCATTAAGGTTGTACCGGGCAGAAATGCAGACGCTGCGGGGAGGAACGGCAGACGCAGATCGGGATACCGAGACAGGAGGGTAAAGAAAGGGTAAAGACTACAACAGCGTTCTCATGCCGTCCGTCCCTGCTGGGGCGCACAGCATGGGCGCGTTTGTCATCCTAAGCTGGATCCTGAAAACTGTTCCCAGACATCTTCTTTCTTGTCTTTTTTGTCTGCAGGGAGCATCTGCTGAACAAATTGTTTCCACGATGAAGGTGCATCAACAATCTGGAAACCAACATCTATATAGTATCCATTGACTCTCTTCCAGCGCGGAGTCACTTTCAGCTTGAAGGACATGGAATCAGGACCACCTGAAACAACGAGATTATATTTTCTGTTTTCAACCACGAACCTGTCCGACAGATCAACCAGACGAAGTCCCTGAAGGGATATATCTTCCACAATGCCGTCATAGACAAAATGTCCGTCAGCCACATCGGCAATATACCCCTTTAGTTTAGCCCGTTTGTATCTGCGTTTATCGATGCGTTCCGACATGGTCCAGTTCTCTCCTGAATAACCTGTTCCAGGCTCTTGCAATTCGTTATCCTGTTTTTACTGTCGTCCTCTCATGATACCATAGCAGAACACAATATGCACCTCATGAAAGAATTCCTGTCTGTTTTTTGTGTTACCTGCTGATCAGCTCCTTAAAATAATCAATGGAGGGATATCTTGCCGAATAGCAGGCCGGTCGGCGGCTGCTGGAACAGGCAATATGGATCAGGTGTCCGATGCCGTAATTTTCCGCAACCTGCAGAACTTTTTCCGTATCATCAGCAAGCAGAGAGCGCTGCGGAGCAAAATCGAGCATGTTCTGCAGGGTCGGCCAGAACAGCGCTTCTTCCTTGGCAAAACCGACCTCTTCGGCGCAGACCACCCGGTCAAACCAGGCCCCGATGGAGGTTTTCTCCAGTTTGATGGACAGGCTCCGGGAATGGGCATTGGTGACCAGATAGAGCTGTTTCCGCTGTTTCAGGCAGAATTCCAGAAACTCTATAACATAGGGATGCACAGCAATCAGATGGTTGATCCGCAGTTTCAGTTCCGGCAGATCAAGGTGCAGGGTATGTGACCAGTACTCAAGGTCGGCCCACTGCAGCGAGTTCTCCACCTGCTGATATTGTTGCCGCAGCTCCCGGCCCGCCTCTTCCACGGAGATATTATGGAGCAGGCTGTAATGCTCCGGCAGGTACACCTCCCAGAAGTAATCGTCAAAATGCTTGTCCAGCAGGGTACCGTCCATATCCAGCATGACCGTATCAACATCATTCCAGGAAAAATTCGGGGCGATTTTTTCCGCCGCCTTGACTGAATGCTGCATCATCACTGGCCTCCGTTCAGAGCACGCAGAACTTTCTCTATCTGCGCAAAAATATTCTTCTCCCCGTCCAGGGTAACAATAAGCCGCTGATCCGGGGTCAGGCGGACCGGTTCCTGCACCGCTTGTTGTCCGGGCGGACGCAGCCCTGTCCGTTGCCCGCCCTTTTTATTCTTCTTTTTTAACCGGGACTGCTCGATAAAGGCAAGCAAAGTTTCCGGCGCTACTAAAGAATTTTCTGCAAAGCTGAACACCAAGTTGCCCGGCCCCTGCTCCAGTCTGCTGATGCCCAGCTTGCGGAGCGGGTACTTAAGCCCGACCAGGGAAAACAGGGTCTCTGTCTCACGCGGCAGGGGACCGAACCGGTCAATGATTTCATCCTGCAGGTCAGCCAGCAGTTCCGGGTCTTCATTCCCGGCCACGGAGAGCCGCCGATAGAGGCGATAGCGCAGCACCGTATCCCGGACATAATCGTCCGGCAGAAAGGCAGCTACCTGGAGTTTCACATCCGGTTCCGGCGCAGCTTCTTCAAGGCCATCTCCCAGGGCTGCCTGTTTCTTCAAATCGGCCACAGTGGACTGCAGCAGCTCCAGGTACAGATCATACCCTACCGCAGCAATATGGCCGGACTGAGAGACACCCAGGATGCTGCCGCCGCCCCGAATCTGCAGGTCATTCATGGCCAGCTTGAAGCCGCCTCCCAGCTCGGAGCAGTCCATCAGAGCGCGCAGCCGCTGCCCGGCCTCCGGAGTCATCTTGTCTGTGGAAGGCACCAGCAGATAGGCATAGGACTGGCGCGAGGAACGTCCTACCCGGCCCCGCAGCTGGTACATATCTGCCAGCCCGATCCGGTCGGCCCGGTTGATGATGATGGTGTTGGCATTAGGGATATCCAGTCCGGATTCGACAATCGTGGTGCAGACCAGGATGTCAATCTCATGGCTGATAAAGCTGATCATGATCTCTTCCAAGTGCTTGCCCGGCATCTGGCCGTGCGCCACGGCAATCCTGGCATGGGGCACCAACTGCTCGATCTTTTCCGCGATCTGCTGGATGGACTTGACTCGGTTATGCACAAAGAAGATCTGGCCGCCACGGGATATCTCCTGCAGCACGGCCTCCCGGATCACCAGATCATCACGGCGGGCCAGGAAGGTCTTGACCGAGCGCCTGAACTGCGGCGGACTGGAAATCACCGAGAGATCCCGGATACCGAGCAGGGACATCTGCAGGGTGCGGGGAATCGGGGTGGCAGTCAGAATAAGGACATCCACATCGGCCCGCAGCTTCTTGATCTTCTCCTTATGCGAGACCCCGAAGCGGTGCTCTTCATCGACAATGAGCAGACCAAGCCTGCTGAATCGGATAGCCTTGGACAGCAGCCGATGGGTGCCCACCACCAGGTTGATCTTGCCTTCCTTGAGGCCCTGAGCGATTTTTTTCTGCTCGCCGGTTGTCCGGAAGCGGTTGGTGCAGGCCACTTCCACATCAAACCCGGCAAAGCGCTCGCGAAAAGTGGCAGCGTGCTGCTCGGCCAGAACCGTGGTGGGAACCAGGACAGCCACCTGAAAACCGTCCTCCATGACCTTGCAGGCAGCCCGGACAGCCACCTCGGTCTTGCCGTACCCCACATCGCCGCAGACCAGGCGGTCCATAGGCCGGTCCGAGGTGAGATCGCGCAGGACATCGTCAATGGCTGCTGCCTGACCTTCGGTCTCATCATAGGCAAAGGACTCAGCCAGCTCCTGATACAGAATACCGGGTGCCTGAAAGGCGTGCCCTCTGCGCACCTCCCGGCGGGCATAGATATCCAGCAGCTCATGGGCAACCTGCCAGACCGCTTCAGTAACCTTCTTCCGGGTCGTCTGCCAGCGGTTGGAACCGAGCCGGTCCAGCTTGGGCTGATGATCGTTCAGGCCCTGGTAGCGGCTGACCCAGTGGAGCTGATGCACTGGAATATACAGCCTGTCGTTGCCCTGGAACTCCAGGAGCATGAAATCGCCGCGCTGCCCGGCAAAGTCCATATTCACCAGGCCCTGAAAACTGGCCAGGCCATGATCCCGGTGGACGACAATATCCCCGATGCTGATCTCCTCCAGGGCAACGGGTTCACCCTGCGGCCTGCGCGCCTTCTTCTTTTTACCCGGCTGGAGACGTTTTTCCCCGAATAACTCGGTAGCAGAAAGGAGATGGAGCTGCTCTTCGGGCAAATCAAAGCCGCGCGAAAGGGGATGCTCAACCAGGAGGATCTGACCGGGGTGCTGCTGCCGGTCAAGCGGCGCAGCCAATCTGCCGCATTCAATGCTGTAGCCGCGCAGCATCTCCTCAAGATGCGCACCCTGTCTCGCAGAGCGGCAGGCAAGAATGACTGTATCTCCCGCCTTGAGCCAGTGCAACAGGCGGTCGGCAAGCGGGGCCAGGTATCCCCGTTTCTTCTGCTGCACATTGATCTCCTGCCGGAGCAGGGAATGATCCCCCACCTGCTGCAGGATAGGCGGCTGCAGCGCATCCGGGTCAGGATAGAGGCAAAGTTCGACCCGCTGGTTGCGGGCAAGGCAGTGCTCCAGCTCCTTCTGTGCCAGAAACAGGCTGTCCGGCGGCGGAACAAAACCCTCGGCAGCAGCCTCACTGTAATTGGCCGCAATCCGTTCCCCGACCAGACCGACCTTGCGCCGGATGGCCACCGGATCCTGGAGGATGCAGGGCGTATCCGCAGGCAGGTAGTCGAACAGGGTCTGCGGGCCTGGGTCCGAATAGAGAAGGGGCAGAAAAAATTCAATACCGGGAAAGCGGATCTGTTCCCGCAGCTGCCGGACAACATGGCGGGCTTCCGCAGCATCGGCATGTTCCGGGGCAAGCTCTTTTGCCGCAGCAGACAGTCCCTGCCGCCACGTCTGCAGGACAGATGCAGCCGGAAAGAGAATATCCGAGGCAGGCAACAGAACCGCCTCGTCAATCTCCTCTTCAGAACGCTGGCTGAGCGGGTCAAACACCCGGATGGATTCCACCGTATCCCCAAAGAAGTCCAGGCGCAGAGGGCTCTGGACAGCAGGATCGGAGGAAGGCGGATAGAGATCGATAATACCGCCCCGCACAGCCAGATCACCGGGCTGGCGCACCAGTTCACAGGACTGATACCCGGCATCAACCAGGGAGGCGATCAGGCCGTCCCGGTCCGTGCCCTCACCGGCCATGACCAGCTCACACCGTGCACTCAGGATCTGCTGCGGCAGGATCCGCCGCATGACTGCCTCAGCCGAGGTCACCACAATACAGGGCTGACTGCGCTCCTGCAGGAAGTACAGGGTGGAGAGCCGGGTAGCTACCGTATTCGGGTCAGGGGAGAGCCGGGCATAAGGGGCAATCTCAAAGGAAGGGTAGGTGAGGACCGGCACCTCGGTAAATAGGCGGATATCTCCGGCCAAGGCCTCCAGCTGGTTATCCGCCGGGACAATGCAGCACAGCGTCTGCTGCTGTATCTGCTGCAGACGGGCGGCAAACAGGGCTGCACAGCCGCCGTGCAAACCGCAGATTTCCAGTTTTCTGTCTTGTTCCTGCTGCCCTTCGGACAGCTGCTTACAGATAGACAGCATGAATATATGTTCTACTGAGGTGTTGATTAATTTTCAAGGCCCGGTCCTGCTCTTCATCGACAGTCGGGCTGCCGGACTATATTTCTTCAGCCTTGCTGATCATGCCGAGCAGGTGACCTCTACAGAGTGGAGCACCCGGAAAAGCGCGGCAAATTCTGCGAACTCTGATGGTAACTTTGTCGCCCTCTGGGGATTTGAATGGTCCCACAGCACCTACGGCCATGTAGCGGTCTTTAACACCACAGACTACTGCAAGTCAACCGATTCCTCTACCAACACCTTCAGTGAGCTGGTGACCTGAATAGAGAACAATGACGGGCTTGCCGTGTTTAACCATCCCGGTCGCCAGGATAACTACCCCTACCATGAGTTCGATCACTTTGGTTCCACCCCCTCTGATAATTTCGTCGGTATGGAGCTGTGGAACAAGAATGATGATTTTGATTACTATACAGACGGCTACTACAGTAGCGACGGTAATAAGGGACATTTTGACGAGGCTCTTATCCGTGGCTGGTATATCGGCGCTTCCGGTTCAGACGATAACCAGCAGGGTACTTGGGGAACACGAAATGACTTTCGGATAGGTGTACTGGCTGGCGGGTACGATTAAAAGTGCGGTTTCAATAATTGTCCAGTGGTTTCCTGACCATGCTTCTTATACAGCAATTTTTCTCCAACAGGAAACAGAAACCATCAGCACATATTTGCCGCTCTGGAGGAAATGCTCATGCCGTCACTGTCACAGGAAGATAAAAAAATATTGCAGCAGTTGAACCGTCAACCGAATCTGAAAAGACGTATTCAATCCATCCTGCCCAGACGCTTGTACACCTCTTCGGTCGGGGCGATCCATACCAGACCGGGGCCGGTAAAGGTCTGCAGCAGGCCTTCGCCGCTGGTTGCGGACTGGAGCAGGCCTTTGCCTGATTTTTCCGCCCGAAACTCAACCCCGGCAGTGCGGGCAAAGGCAAAGGTGCCGTCAACAGAGAGCTTTTCTCCCGGAGCCAGCTCGTACATGAGCAGCTCACTGGTCGGTACCGGCGAGACCAGGACACGCACCCCGGTTCCCTTGATCTGGGTCTGAAAAAGCCCTTCCCCGCCGAACAGGGCACTGGAGACATTGCTCTGCATTTTGGCACTGACCTCCAAACCGGCTGAAGTGCAATAGAACGCGCCTTTATCAACAATCAGAGCATCATCCTCAATATTAAACAAGGAATAATAGCCGAAGCTCGGTTCCAGGTAAATCTCGCCGGTTCCCCTGATGCGCGACTGAAACAGGGTTTCGCCGGTAGTGAATTTGCGCATCAGCCCTCTGCTGAGGCTGCCCTGCATGTCGGATTCCAGCTGTAACGCGCCCCGCATGAAATACAGCGCTCCCGGTTCAATCAGGGTTTCGCTTTTATCCAGCGTGATACGTATCATTTTCAGATAAATATCCGCCTGTCGGGCAAAGAAGATTTTTTCCGCAACATAGAGGTTGTCAGAACCCTTTAAGAATTTATACTGCACAACCTCAAATTTCGCGCCGGGCACCTGCTCGGTTTCTATTATTTCAAATAACTCTTCATTATGCATGAGCTGGCTTCCTCAATTAATCTGCAGAATATCCTCAATGGCTTCCTGTATTTTTTCATTTTCCACATTGCATCCGGTGTCCCGTTTAATCACCAGGCGTATTTTATTGATGACATCTTCGGACAAAATCGAGCTGATAATATTTTCATGACTCAATACACTTACTTCATTCCATAATTTTTTCAGCAGATTTTTTCTGCTTATGCCGTATCTGGAAATCAGAACAAGTTTATCGAAATCTTCCTGCGTGAGATCGTCAAGTAAATCCACTGAAAAGACAAGATTCGGCTCAATCTTATCCTGTGTAGAGATATGGTATAGCTGGAGCAACATAATTTGAATATGCCCACAAGAGGCATAAGTTTTGCCTTCACGCCTTTCAGATAGCTGATCCTGTATTCAGTTTATACTGCTCCAGCTTTAGACCTCCTGCAGAACTGCCTGTTCTTCTCAGGCGGTGAGGTTTTTCCCTTTTTCAAAATTTTCCGCTTCAGGCAGCTTTCTTCATTTTCCGTGCCGCAACCTTCATATTCACTATGCCGGATATGATATTTTTCTTTATATTATGGCCTTTAAGCCTGTTCCGGTATGTTTCCGACATGATTTTAAATACCTTCACCTCTCTTATGACATGCTCAACTTTGATACGTTTTTTCGATAAATCAAGATTATATGCCTTCTGTTCGGCGGTCAGTTCACCGTTCCGGGGCTTTTTAAAGGGAATTTCGGCGCGCCGGTCATATGCCGCGATTCCCTGATATCCGCTGTCGGCCTTCTTCGGAATACCGTGAAAACGCTCCCGCCCCTTCTGTTCCTTATATATCCTGAAATCATGAACACTTCCGGGATACGACGCCGAAACCGAAAAAATCCGTCCGTCGGGACCGGCGGTAAACTGCGTTCCGAGCGTGTGTTTTCCCTTCTTTCCGCTGTAATACTTCTTCTGTCCTTTCTTCAGGCGCTGAACCGGCTGTTCCGTCGCATCGATTATCAGGTATTCCGCATCTTCCCGTGTGATTTCACGCTTTTTTTCAATATGAATCACCCGTACCGCGATTTTTTCCATCCGTTTCACTGCGCGCATCACCGTCGTCTCATCGGAATCGAAGAAAAAACTGAGGAACTCATATGTCACGTAACAACGGTAATAGATAAGCGAAGACTTCGCAGGAGCATGGCGAGAAGGTGGTTTTCAGCTCCTTCCAAGTTGTGCTTTCTCCCGCCCTTTTCAAAATTATCTCTCCGCTCTTCCCATAAAGGGCGGATCTTTTCCGTCATTCCGTTGAAAAGATCAATATCGACACCGGTCAGACGGCGGAATGTTTCAGGGCGGCGGGAGAGTTTTTCGAATGTGAGCATGATTTTCAGACCTCCGGGGTTGATAATCGAAAAAGTGACCGAAAAAATATCAGCATCCGCCGTTTCTGTCAAATCACCAAGTTTTGCAGGAGGTCTATTGACCCGTGCGCAGGATGTGCTCAAGGCGGTGCCCGGCACGATGGCGGCTGCCCTGCCTGTGGGTGATTTGCTGGGCAAGGCCCTAATCTGGTGTGGGAAGATGGCGGGGCATTTGTTTGATTTTCGGTTAAAATATGACCCTGAAAAAATCCTGGGTCGAATTTCTGGCAATTCAGGGCCGTTTTTGCCGGTCAGAGGGAAAAATGGGCGCATTTCGGGAAAAAATTCAAAAAAATCTTTTGGAATCAACAGGTTGAATTAACTTTTCAATATCGAAATATCTTGCTGAATATACGGCATTATTCGCCAAAACCAACACAGTGTAGGACCTCCCGCAAAACAGGGTCAGAATCATGCTCCGGAGGGGAGGTACTACAAAAAGGGATTGACAGGGAACTGAATTTACGGGTATAAAAAAAGGCAGAGTCACAATGACACTCCGGGGCGCCTTGGGTTATGACTGTAGGGGCGGTTCGCGAATCGCCCCTACCTTCCTGCTTCCTGACACCATGAGTAATTTCAGCCGATACGTAATCGCCTACGACATCAGCAGCCAGCGGGAGCGCAGCCGGGTCAGCAAAGTCCTGACCGAGTACGGCTTCCGGGTCCAGAAATCGGTGTTTGAATGCTCGCTCTCAGCGGGCGGCAAGGCGAAAATGGCGGCGGAACTGGCGCAGCTGGACCTGCAAAGCGGCTATCTGTACATCTATCACCTCAACAAGCAGGCCAAGCGGAGCGAAATCGGCAAGGCCCCGCCCTCGCCGGACAGCGGCTTCGCCTTTATCGTTTAACCCGATCTCCGGCAACAGCCCGGAACACCATGGAATCAGGCCCCTCAATCCCCACCTGTTTCAGGCCTCTGCTCGACCTTTCCTGGCATACCCTGCGCATCGAACTGCGTAACACCCGCAACACATTCGCCCGTCAGCACCCCTTGGCCGTGTTTGCCGCCATCTGCAAAGAAGCGGCGAAAAAGGCAGGCATCCCCCATCATGACTCCTTTTACCATCCCCTGGACGGCCCGCCCGACGACCGCATCCGCAAAAACACAGTCTATCCCCTGGAACTGGTCTTTCCGTCCCCGGACAACAGCATCCCGGATCGTTTTCTCATTGGCCTGAAAAAACATCTGGATAATCCCCGCAATAATTTTGCCCTGCATAACGTGGAACCGGCCCGCCGCCGCTGTCTTGCCGACCTGCTCAAAAAAAATCCCCTGCAACGCCCGGACGAGGTCTGCCTGGATTTCATCACCCCCTTTCCCTTTACCCCCAAAGAACGGGGCCAACGCCACCTCATCGACCGGGACATCTTTTTCCGCAAGCTGAAGATCAGCGTATCTGCCCGCAGATCAAGCACTGCCTGGATGCGCAGAATTTCCGGTTCCGTGATCGTGCCGTTGATGATGCTGACATAGGGTGAACTAGCCCTACCGGCAGGGCTGTTCAATTCTAGAAAATCCCGGCGTAATCAAACAGACGATTTATATCCATACAGTTCCTGAAAAGCTCCCGGCTGACATTTTTCACCTTGTTCTTACGAAGAATATTGAGAGCGAAGCTTCTCAGTTTCGCAAATATGTGCGGATTGCAACGAATTCGGGAGCGGTCAAATGCGGTCGGATAAACCGAGTTCTTTCATCAGTTTCCGCGCCGCCGGGATTTCATTGCTTTTCTCCCTGATTTCTTCATGGCCGAGAACGACGGCGCGGTCGCCAGCAAAAGCACTCAATATCTGAAGCTGATTAATATCCTTCATGTTATCGAAACTTCCCCGGAGAGTTTTGCCGTCGCAATGAATAAATTCTCCGTCCGGTTCCTCTTCCGCGAGAGCTTTGCCGTGCTCCCTGAAAATCCGCTCAAGTTCCGAACCGGAAGTATTCAGAATGACAGTGCGGATCGTTGTATATGCAGGAGCTTTTTTCCAGTCCAGGCCGAAATATTCATTGAGCCTTTCACGATGCGCATCAACGAACAGATTTTTGCGATAAGAATCCGAACCGCTCAGGATCGCCATGATCGAAAACAGAAGAATATGCGTAAGCTCATATCGCCGGCCCTGCCCGCGTCGATGATCTTTGATTGTGTTCAGCAAAAAAACAGCATGCAGAATCCTCGTGTAAAGTTTTTCTGTATCAATTACTGCATACGTCTTGAAAATACAAGCTCTTATAGAATTGAACAGCCCTGGCGACTGGGACGGAGCTATCTTTCCGAAACGGACTGTATACAAACCTGTACCTTGAGGAAAAAACAGATACCATTCTTACAATATAACCACCTGCAGATACAGGATATTTATCTCCAATGCACCAAGCCCCCTGTCGTTTATCGGCAGGGGGCTTTTTTTTGTCGGTTGAATATTCTTTCCTCCTGAAGCATACCGTGTTATTTTTCTGATCATCATGAGATAAACAAGATCTCCCGGACTTCTCCGTTCCGTTTGTGCCGCTGCTGCAGCAACTATCCGGGATCAGCTGATTTTCCGCCAACACCTCAGAAAACAGACCATTACGATATGATGAAAAAAATAACCGTCAGAGATTTCCGTGCAATGAAGGGTAGCGGGCATACCATATCCATGCTTACCGCCTATGATGCGTCCATAGCCCGTCTTCTGGACACAGCCGGAGCAGACGCCCTGCTGGTCGGGGATTCTCTGGGCATGGTGGTGCTGGGGTACGACTCCACCGTGCCGGTGACTATGGACGCGATGCTTCATCATGCCGGGGCGGTCAGCCGGGGCACGGAGCGTGCTCTGGTGATCGGCGATATGCCCTTCGGCTCCTATCAGGTCTCGGTGGAGCAGGCGGTAGCCAACGGCATCCGCTTCCTTAAAGAGGCGGGCTGCGACTGCGTCAAGCTGGAGGGCGGCGAGGAAGTCTGTGCTGCTGTGCAGGGATTGGTCCGGGCCGGAGTCCCGGTTATGGGGCATATCGGCCTGACTCCGCAGACTGCGGGACAGCTCGGCGGTTTTAAGGTGCAGGGAAAAGATATGGAGGCAGCCCGGAAACTGCTTGCCGCCGCCAGGGCCCTGGAAGCTGCCGGAGTTTTCGGTATTGTGGTGGAGGCCGTGCCTGCGCCGCTGGCAGAGGTGCTCACGGAAGCAGTCACTGTCCCGACCATCGGGATTGGCGCTGGTCCGGGCTGTGACGGTCAGGTGCTGGTGACCAACGATATGCTGGGGCTGTTTGAAAAATTCACTCCGAAATTCGTCAAACAGTACTGTAATCTCGCTCCGGCGATCAAACAGGCGGTGCAGGAGTTTATCAGCGAGCTCGACAATGGTACATTTCCCGCTGCCGAGCACAGCTTTACTGCCAAGGCGGACTTCCGCAGTCTGCTGAAAGAGTCGCATCCGGAATAAGCGTTGCATAGAGACGGGAGCTATCTGTTATGATGATCAAAAATCCCTTGGAACTTTATAAGCATCTGGAGCAGTCTAACTGCCGCAGATGCCTGCTGCCTTCCTGCATGGCCTTCAGCGTTGCCGTCATTCAGGGGCAGAAAGAGCTGGCAGATTGCCCGCTGCTCTCAGCAGAAAAGATCAGCGAGCTTTCCGGCGGTATCGTGCAGAAAAAATCCATGGAAGAGGAACAGGATGCGTATCTCGCCTCGTTACAGAATAAGATTGCCCGGCAGGGACTCTACGAGATCGCCCGCAGGCTGGATCTGCCGCTCAACGAGGGGACTGTGGGGGTACAATGCCTTGGAAAATATTTCCGAATTGATGCTCAGGGCGGAATGACCTCGGAATGCCATTGCAATAACTGGGTGCAGATTCCGGTTCTCCATTATCTGCTGCAGAGCAAAGGGCGCCAGCCAGCAGGAGAATGGATTGCCTTTCCAGCTATAAAGGATGCTGGCGGGAAGGAACATTTTTTTGCCCATCGCTGCGAGCAAGCCATGCAGCGGCTGGCCGATGAACATACGGAACTGTTTTTTGAGATTCTGGATCTTTTTGAGGCAGAAGAACTCTCGGAAACCAAGGCTGACCGGGCACGTATTCTCTACCCTCTGCCCGGCGTCCCGTTTCTGATCAATTACTGGGAACCGGAAGACAGCTTTTCCTCCAAGCTGAATATCCTTTTTGACAACACAGTTTCGGAAAATACCAATGTCGAATCCGTGTATATGATAGGGCGGGGGCTGGTGGAGATGTTTCATCAGCTGATCATCCGGCATTCGAGCGGACAGCAGCCGTTCTGATCACCGATTCCTAAGTTTCACCGATCAGGCAGGTCTTGCGCTTCAGCTCCTCAATGAGCACGGACTCATTTTCCGCGTAATCAATGGGCAGCTCAATCAGATGCACACCGGGCGTATTCAGGCAATGCTGCAGCACTTCCGCCAGCTGATCCTGATCAACGCCTCGATACCCGTGCGCCCCGTAGCTTTCCGCATATTTGACAAAATCAGGATTACCGAAGGTCAGGCCGAAGTCGGGAAATCCCATTCCTCCCTGTTTCCACTTGATCATGCCGAGACCGTCATCACGGAGCAGCAGGATGGTCAGGTCCACTTTCAGACGGATAGCGGTTTCCAGCTCCTGAGAGTTCATCATAAAGCCGCCGTCGCCGCAGACCGCAACCACCTTTTTCTCCGGAAAAAGCATTTTGGCGGCAATGGCCACCGGCAGCCCGGCTCCCATGGTTGCCAGGGCATTATCCAGGAGCACGGAAAAGGAATCCGTGGACCGGTAATTGCGGGCAAACCAGATTTTGTACATCCCGTTATCCAGCGAGAGAATCGAGTCTTTGTCCATCAGCTCCCGGAGCACCCTGGTCAGCTGCTGCGGCGTATAGGGAAACGAGGCGGGCAGCGTCCGTTTGTACACATTTTTTTCAATTTCTTCTTTGAGCAGGCCAAAATACCCGTCTCCGGCAAGGAAGTTCGGCTTGATCCGTACTGTCAGTCGTCTGATGGAGTCGGCAATATCCCCGATGACCTCATATTGCGGGAAATACACCTCATCAAATATCGCGCTGAAATAGTTGATATGGATAACTGTCAGATCGTTCCTTTTCATGAAAAAAGGAGGCTTTTCAACTACATCATGACCGATATTGATAATAACGTCTGCTCTGCCGATAGCGCAGTGCAGATAATCATGATCGGAAAGGGCTGCCGTGCCCAGACAGCGCGGATGGAACTCGTCTGCTGCACCTTTGCCCATCTGGGTGGAAAAAAAGTAGACCCCGGTCCGTTCGATAAACTGTTCCAGGGCCGGGCCGGCCTGCTGATGGCGATTGCTGGCTGCAGCAATGAGCAGGAGGGGATTTTTTGCCTGCCTGATGATTTCAGCCACCTCTTCAATGGCTCTGTCTGAAGCGTATGCTGAACGGATAGGGGTGATCGGAAATGGACGGGCAGCAGTCTGTTCAGCCGCAATATCTTCAGGTAGCTCCAAGTGTACCGGCCCGGATTTTTCCTGCACCGCAACCCGGAATGCCTCCCGTACCAGGATCGCAATAGAGTCTGCCCCGACAATCTGGCGCGTCATCTTGGTAATCGGGGCCATCATGGAAACCACATTGATGATCTGGAACCGGCCCTGCTTGGAAGTCTTGATCGGTTTCTGCCCGGTGATGAACAGGCAGGGCATGCCGCCTAGCAGGGCATAGGAGACACTGGTGACAAAATTGGTCGCTCCCGGCCCAAGAGTGGCAAGGCAGACGCCCGGTTTGCCGGTCAGGCGGCCGTAGGTCGCAGCCATGAAACCGGCAGCCTGCTCATGTCGGGTCAGGATAAGCCGGATGGACGAGGACCGCAGGGCTTCCAAGAAGGCGAGATTCTCTTCGCCGGGAATGCCGAAGATGTATTTAACGCCTTCATTTTCAAGGCACCTGACCATGAGTTCCGCGCCGTTCATATGTACACCTTCCCTTTGAAATTACAAAATAATATTAGTAAGAAGCAGAGCTGCGTTTTTTTTTGAACAATGTACGAGATCGGTTGAACGTTTTTTTGTGCAGGTTTATTCGTACTGCGAGGTATCTTCGAGTTTATTCATTGCCTGACAGTATTCCTTGACCAGCTTAAGACGCTGCGGCAGTGTCATACGAAAATAGAACGGACTGTGAATCAGAATGTGAATAGCGTGACGGAAATTCATTATGTTACCCTCCATCTTAAGTTATCTGCAAGATAGAGGCCAACATCAAACCCAATATTTCTATGCCGGTTCTTTTATCAACATTTCTGCATGTTGCAGAAAATGCAACAACCTCGGATACTACACGCCTCTTTGCTTTCTGTCAAGATTTGCTGATCTCTCTGTTTCCCTTGTTCGTTCACCTGCGATAGAGTATCTTTTTGCAGGTTCAGGCTCTGCTGTTCATATAGATGTTCTGAAAAGCGCCTGATGCTTTTTTTATCAGATATCTCTGATCTCTGTCGTTTTCTGATTACATGATTTTTCTGTCAGATACCTGCAGGAAAGAACCTCCTTTATGATTTTAGCTGATGGAGACAGGTGATGCCATCCCTGCTTGAAATACAAAACATGACCCATTTTTTTGGGGGACTGCGTGCAGTGCACGGCTTCAATCTGACCATTGAGCCGGGACAGATCCACGGCCTGATCGGCCCTAACGGGGCAGGCAAAACCACGGTCTTCAACCTGATCACCGGCGTGCATACGCCGACTGAGGGGGCGCTGACCCTTGAAGGGAAAGATATCCGGGGTAAAGAACCGCACCGCATCGCCTCGCTGGGTATCGGCAGAACCTTTCAGAATCTGCTTCTCTGGCGGCACATGAACGTGCTGGATCATATCCGGCTGGCCCATTATTCCCAGCTCAGCTATGGTCTGTTCGGGGCCTTTTTCAGTACCCCGGCCTGCCGACGGCAGGAAAAAGAGGTCAAGGAGCATTGCTACCGGCTTATGGAGACCTTTGACATCAGCCAGTTTGCCGACCATACTGTAGGCAGTCTACCCTACGGGGCGCAGCGCCGGGTGGAAATGGCTAGGGCGATGGCTACCAACCCAAAGATTCTTTTCCTCGACGAACCCACTGCCGGGATGACCCCGGATGAGCTGGGCCGGATGATCGAGATTATCCGCCAGGTCCACCGGGAATTCGGGGTGGCCATTTTTCTCATTGAGCATCGGATGAAGTTTGTCATGGAACTCTGCGACAGCATCCAGGTCCTGGTCTTCGGTGAGGTCATCGCCCAGGGACCGCCGGAAACCATTCAAAACGATCCCAGGGTTATTGAAGCCTATCTCGGTACGGAGGATATTCACTGATGCAGCTTTATGTGGAAAATCTCACCGTTTCCTATGGCAATATCCGCGCCCTGCACGGGATCAGCTTTTCTGTGGAGCAGGGAGAGATCGTGACCATCATCGGAGCCAACGGCGCAGGCAAGAGCACCACCCTGCGGGCCATTTCCCGAATGATTCCTGCGGAGACAGGCTCCAAGATAGACTTTATGGGGCATAATATTCTCAAATACAATACGGATAAAGTGGTTTCCAAGCTCGGCATTTCCCATGTGCCGGAAGGTCGGATGATCTTCGGCAATCTCACCGTGACTGAAAATCTCACCCTGGCCGCCTTTGCCCGTAAGGATACTGAGGCCGTGGCCAAGGACCGCAAATGGGTTTTCGACCTCTTCCCGCGCCTGGAGGAACGGAAAGATCAGCCGGCCGGAACCCTGAGCGGCGGGGAACAGCAGATGCTGGCGGTTGGCCGGGCCTATATCAGCGGCAGAAAGATCATGCTGCTGGATGAACCCTCTATGGGCCTTGCCCCCCTGCTCATGCTGGATATGTTCGAGTCCCTGAAGGAGATCAACCGGGCCGGGACCACCATCCTGCTGGTGGAGCAGAATGCCCGCCTGGCCCTCAAATTCGCCAAACGCGGCTATGTGCTGGAGAACGGCAAATTGGTCCTGGAGGGCAAGGCTGAGGGTCTGCTGGATGATCCGGCGGTGAAGAAGGCGTATTTAGGGGCGTGACACAATGGAAAAGGAATCAGGACAGGAGGAGCCTTCTTCCGCCCTGATTCTGTCAAGCTAGTGTACCTGTATCATCCGTTACTCAGCATACTCCGCATTAATCACAATTTTCGAACTGTTATCAGATACCTTGACGAAGCTAATCTTGATATCCTCGTTGTAATACCATGCGTTTCCGGGAGATGCCCATAAACTGTTGCTCCGCTGTTCCGATGTACCTCCTGAGATGCATTCGATCTGCTGGCCGTCTATGCTGACCTTATTTAAACAGCCTGAAGCCCCTTTTGTTTCAGAGGGATCATGCAGAATAGCGACAAAGAAATAGTCTTCAAATTTGGGCGTGTATCCGTCATGGATACGTTCCACTGTAATTTGTCGAGTTTTCTTGCCGTTGCCGGTATGGGTAATTTTTGTCTTGCGATACTCCCCCTTGGCCTGCGGATCACCGCCCAATTCAGCCGGATGGGCGGACGTATCAGCTGAGGAACGGCTTTCTCCATCATCCAGATACATGGTGTATTCTCCGTCCGCACCGGGATAAATATTGAGCGTAATCGAATTGGGCTGCCCTTCCTTGTTGCGCTGGCCCACGTACTGTTCAACCTCAATGGTCGGGATAACAGCCCCTGCACGTACATACGCCGGAACAATGAAGTGAATATGGTTATCGTTGGTATTGATATTCGCATCAAAATCCCTTATCGTAGTGCCTCCGTCAACAGCAGGTCCGAGCGGCATGGTATTATCCATAAAACAATACCAGTTACTGCCTGATGGCAGATACACATCCCTTTTTCCCTGATTGTTATTCTGAACTTGGGGTTCGAGAACAGGAGCGATCAGGAGATCTTTGCCGACAAAGAATTCGTTATCCAAGAAGGACTCCTTATCATTATAGAGCGACTTGTCATCAGGATCGTTGAGGAACAGGGGACGACAGATAGGCCGACCGGTCAGGGTATTTTCAAACATTGCATCGTAAAAGAGCTGGAGCAGACGGTAGCGCAGCTCAATGTAATGTTTGCAGATCGGCAGGACATTACGGTACAGATCCTGCGGTTCAGGCAGCTGGCCGCCTCGATATTGCTGGAACCATTCCTCATACATAAACGGTTCCTGGAATTCTTTGCGTCCCTTGCGGACATAATGGTTCCTGAACCACGGCAGAAAGGCACCGGCAGCAGTCCAGCGGATCAGAAGTTCCGGGCTGGCCCATTTTCCGCCGTCCGCATTTGATGCCTCAAATCCGCCGATATCCTGGCCGTTGATCACAACGCCGCACATTCCCAGGGACAGGGCCTGGGATACATTCATTTTCAAAAAATCCCAGTCCGAAGAATTATCCCCTGTCCACAGACCGGCATAGCGGTGCGAACCGGTAAAGCTGCCCCGCCCGATGATAAAATTGCGTTTGTTATCCCTGCCCTCCAGGTTGTTGAGTCCGTGGTAGGTGGCCTTATGAAGATTATAAGAATATAGGTTCCACACCTTGATGGCAGGAGTCAGCTTGGCAGATGCTTCCCCATAAAAATCATCGGTCACCAGTAAACGGAAAGGAAAGCCTTTCATATCGCCCCGGTTATCCCGGATAGCCGGGGTGGTCATGTCCTGCCAGACCATTTCCAACCCCATATTAAAGAGGTACTGGTATTGGGTGCCCCACCAGTGCCGCACCTCTTTTCTGCCCAGGTCGGCATAATGGCCCGATGTGCCTAAATCCTGACCGGCTCCATCCTTTCCGTAATAAACCTCGCCAATATACGGCTCACCGCTGTTGAACCCGTCAACCCAACCGTTATTCGGGCAATATTCACCGCCGCCGCCGTAGAGCTGATAATACTTGCTTTCAGGATTGGCTGGATCATAGCGCTTGTCGCGAACAAAATAATCGTTGGCCAAGGCCTGAGTATACGTTGAATATCTCGGATCTTCTCTGCTGATGACCGGCGTGATGTTGGTGCTGCATTTTATTCCCTGTTCTTTCAGGTTATGAAACATCTCATACGGATTGGGAAATTTCTGCTCATCAATCGTGAAGGTCTGGTACTTATGCTGAACATCCACATCCACATGCAGGCCATCCAGCGGAATCTGGTATTCCCGGTATCTTCGCACAGCCCATTCCAGAATGTCCCGCCTGTTATAGCCGTAGCAGCCCTGATGATAGCCCAGACAATAACGCGGCTTCAGACGGGATCTGCCCACAATGGACGTAAAGCTATCGACTACATCGACAGGCTTTTTACCCGCGAAAAAATAATAGTCCAGATCGCCGAAACGGGTGCCGAACATATAGCGGCCGGAATTGAGGTATCCGATATCCATGAGCACCTGACCGGGATTATCAATAAATATACCGTTGACGCTCTGCTGTGTAGGTACACCGTTGAACTCCATAAAGAACGGGTCTGAGTGATACAGAGGTTCCCGGACATCCAAGGGACCGTGATTATACACCTGCCGATACCGCATATTGTCAAAATTGAAATAATTCACCTGCGCGGTATTCTTGCTCAGGGACTGGCCTCCCTGTTCGCCGAAGCCGATGTACTTTGCACTGGCAGGCTTTGTGACAGCCTGAATCACGGCATAATCTTCCCGGCCGTTGGGTGTATAGTAAATCGGCGTTTCTGCTGTCTGCCAGACCTGGAAGGCTTCGCCTTGGAAAAAGCAGAAGACCTGAATCGCAAAGGGAGCATGGGTGACCACGACCTGCATTACAGGCTGATTGTCAGCACCCTTTGTGGTCAGTTCGATCTTTCCGCTGCCTTCAGCTGCATCAATCTGGAATTGTTCTTTCTGTTCCAGCAGTCTCTGCAGATCGTCAACCGTATTGCGAATGACCGAACGGGTATTCTCAGCAGTATAGTCATCCGCTATTTTGCCTGGGTTGAAACGAACCCGGAACGTGTCCTTCTGTAGGAAATGAATGCACATGCTGCATGATTTGTCGTCACTTTCGGTAAAATTCAGGGCCAGAGATTTTGCTGCTGCATCAAAGGAATGGGAGGCGACGGTATCTAGGGTGTCCCATTCCTTGTACCTGGAAAAATACTGCTCAACCTTAAGGAATTTATACGCTTCCTGCTCAGAAAAAATCTGATCCGATAAAACGGCATCTGCTGGCGAAATGATTGTTGACACGGCTTTTTTCCTCCATAAGCTGGGTTATTAAATAAAAGGCTATTGCCTTTTTCGGTTGTTGCGTAACAAATCAGATAGGTTGTCTGAAATTCAAAGTAAACTGGTTTTGTTCGACTTAATATGGATTTTTATTGAAAAAAAACCAGTATTATCTTGCCAGATCAATTTCTTATATTTTACCTCTTCTGTTGTTACGTCATTAATAACGAAACATAATCTTCCAGACACCTTGGCCGTATGAGTAGTGCTTGGCCCGAAATAGGGATGAATCATTCCTTTCGGTTCCTCTTGAGAATATATATCTGGGCAGCTGCCACTTGTTGAGATGAAAGCTAATAGTTGCCCTATCTCTCCATTGGGATGAATAAATCTGTTACGTGACGTTTTAATTCGGTCTATCACATTCTGATCATTTACGTCTTTCAGATTAAGTCCTTCTGGACCGTTCCAAGGAAAAGGAAATAAAGATCTTTTTATTTCCTTTTCAGTAAATAGTTCAATTTTCATGTCTTTTTTACTGGAAGAAATCTCGGCAAAAGTATCTAATGCCTGATTCATATGCCCCAGAGCAACATTAACACTTCCTGTTGCATCAAGAATAAAACAATCTCCTTTCTTTATATCAATCTTTGTATCTGTCCAGTTTATCGGATTTACCAATGCAGAATCTAACCTTTCTTTCGACCCAATACTAATTGTTGTTCCTGATATAGAAACTGCTGCACCTGTTTTATGAACTAAGTTCGCTAAAATGAATACAACAGCTGCCAGCAGCAGCAGGAAGCATGTAAAAATTATTATTAATCTTAATGTTCCCTTCCAGGAAGAAACGGCTATCGCCATAAAATTTTCCATGCCATTATATCCTAGGTGTCAAGTCATTTGACTTGAGCTATAGTATGTATTGATAACTTATTTTTTATTTCAGTTAGTTATTATCTCGCAAGATTTGCCCGTATTCATCTAACTGCCGGATCGGTAATGCCGCCATGAATGGGTAATCTCATAGCGACATACATCAACATGTTCGACCAGCCCGTTTAAAGAGCAGGCAGGGGATGTAACTCCGTAGCCATCCAGATACAGTCTGTATCTGAATAGTACTGGTGCCAAGGATACTTGAAGCTGCGACCGTCATCCAAGGCGGTACAGAATATATCGTGGCTTTGTCCTTCACCTAGGATCACATCTTCATAAAGGGTGTCAATCGTATCGTCGGAAAATTTCTGCATACGACCGGTTCCGGCAATCTGGGTATGAAATTCGATAAAATCATGCTGATTATGAATAGTGCAGTTGGCACACTCAGTAGTAAACCAGATGTTGACCTTGATGTTGAAAGTAACCGCAGCATCTCCCTGCTGTTCTTGGCCCAACGCAGCAAAAGGATTGAGTGTAATTTTTCCTATTTCAACCTGAGGAGATTTCCATAGAGGCACACCTTTCAGGGCATCCCCGAATAAATTTTCCGCGCTGTCCCACTCTTTGCCGAGAATCACATTGCCGAGATTGATCCTGCTGTGGACCTCAAGCACCATGACCAACACAGCCGATTCTATCCTTTTGTTCTGTAGGATCGTTGATTTTCTGGGTAACAGTCCCTTCTTGGGCTCTTCATCAAAATAGATCAGTTCCGATCCCATATTCACAACAATAGAGCGTTTATTGATGTGAAAATCCCGCACGTTGCTGACAGCGTATGCTGTTATATGTTCGCTTGCAAAGTTGACGGATGTTACCTTGTTGTATGCAGCAGTCATCTTGATTTATCCTCCTGAGTATGTACCTTGATCTGCCAAATTCGTTGCAGGATCATCCATTCTTTCTACCCGGTTCAGCAAAAGCATTTCTAAAAACGACGATCTCAGGCTGTTCAGTCTGGTAATATCCCGGGACCCAATACCCCATAGTGGCAAAGTCAAGACGACCGTCTCCATTGAAATCGGCCAAGGCAATCCTTGCAGCAGAATCCTGCGTGATATGCCATTTAACAAAAACTCCGTTCTGCAGATCAATAGCCTTGTAGCAGTAGACTCCCTGCCAAGGTTTAGGTCCTCGCAGTGCAACTAGGAATTCGTCATCACCGTCTCCGTCAAAGTCTGCACAAACTACATGATGACCAGGCCCCTCACCATGATCATCTGGATCTTTAAACGTATCCAGGACAAAGCGCTTCCAGCGTACTGAGTTTAAAAGGGACGCTGTTCTTTTTACATAAACAGCAATTCTGTTCCCATGAAACGGTTCCACCGTTGGAATATAAGCGAAGTCATCGTCGCCTATTTTGCCTGCATCCAAGTTGCCACTTCCCCGGTATCCTGTCAGTTTAAATTCTTCTTGTTCACCTTGGCCAAGCAGCTCGATTTTCCAATTCCGCTGTTCTTGATCATAATACAACCATGAAATACCTTCCTGGGAGGCCAGGATGACTGAATCGAGTTCTGAGCCATTCCTGGATTTATTAAATTTCTTTTTAGAAACACCATGAATGATATGGTAATAACTGTCATTGATAATCGTCCTGTTCCATTCCTGAGCAGTGCTGAGGTCATCTGGCTGCGTAAACAGCACCACCGGTACATCTGAATAGATGTCTCCAGGTTTTCCTACGATCGGCAACCCTAATACCTCAAGTTTTTCGGTCTGCGTAAAATACCCGACTCGTAAACGATGCATGGCCGTTGCTCTGCCGATATAATGATGCTTCCATTCTCCGTCCGGGGTGCCAGGGTTTTCCAGCCATACAATTTTTCCACCTTCCGGATCACAATCCCGCATTGTTGCTCCGTACTGATAACAGATCACCACATCATTCAAACCATTCTGGTTAATATCAGCATGATCCATTCCGACAGCTCCTTTCAGCTGAGCAATGAGCCTTTTTTCCCAAGTCGGATTTCTAAACGTATAAATCTGGGAGTCTCCCAATCCGTAACCAAGCAGATCAGATTTACCGTCTCCGTCTATATCAAAGGCTTCAACCCAGTAACTGTTAGTTCTTTTTGTATCAACCACTTCTCGCTCGAATACGGGTGTGTTCAACTTCAATTGACAGGCTTTCATTTTTCTTTTCCTATGTTGAGGCTGTTACAGAGTTACTGCTCATTAGGTATGACAAAATTATTCGTTCATTCGTTCATCCATATCACCTGCAATGTCAAAAGCCACTTGCTTCAAAGTTTTGTCGTATAATTGCATGGAAATATTCCCTGAATAATAAAATTTTTCCTTTTCGAGTATGCGCTAATGCACAATACCGATTCGTATATTTTATACCTCGGTCCAGTTGTGTAATATCACCTATGAATTCAATGAAAACATATTCTTGATTGATCATTGGATACAATGCAATCTCCTTAAATTTAAAACTCTCACCAGGGAGCAATGCTTGGAAGAGTTCATAGATACATTGCCGTCCTTCAAATTTTGGGTGATATAAACTTGGTATTCCTTTATGAGAAAAAGGCAGTTCAAAAATACCATTTTCGTCCCATATGCTTAATAAGTTATCTACTTTTTTGGTTTCAAGAACCGACAGAAACTCAAGGACAGCTTTGCTGGCAGGATCAGTGGTTACAGCAGCTAATTGTGTAGCATTCATCTTGATCTCCTTTAGTATAGTTTTTTTTATACGGCTGGATAAGATAACTTCAGTTATCCGCTTCAACCTAATTTTGCCGACGTTAAACCTAATGACGCACGAAGTCAATATTTATTTGATAATATTAAAATTATAAGAATAATAATCAGATTTATTCCCTGAAAGCATCTGAAGATTTCCAGACCCTGCTTTTCCTTCCCCGCTAGGAGTTACACAGCATTACGGATGATTGAAGTCTTTGCCTCGAACCAGGAAATTCCTTTCACAAAACAATCCAACAGATCAATCAGCTTGAAAAAATAAGACTGGATCAGAAGCACTCAACAGTAGTAAAGGCGGGAAACGGGGAAAGGCGGGCTGCAGCCCGGGCGTCCGGCTCTCCCTGTCACTGCAGGCGGACAACCCGTTTCAGCAGTCCGACCAGCAGATAGCGGGCATAAAGCAGAGGCAGACGTATTTTTTTCTCTAACGGGCGCAGCTCCTCCTGCCCGTATTTTGCTGCCAATTCATCGCCTGAAGGAAGCAGCAGTTCACGAAGCAGAGAAAACCACGTTGTTCGGTCGGGGAGACAGCGCAGGTCATCGAGAATCAAGCCAAAATAGCTCTCGGAAAATCTTTCGGCCAATGCCTGCCTCGGAAGCGGAGCCGACAGTGTTTATTTTCAGCCGGGCTATGAATGAAAATTTAATAACAACGGAACTTGCTGACAGGTCATTGACAATTTCATAGTTGCGTTTATTCTCATCCGGTTATGAAGATAAAAACATATTCTCCTGAGATAGAAACGCGAATGCGTAATTTTTACGGCAGCCTGTCTGAAAAAGACCGCCGTCGATACGCCGCAGTTGAAGCGGAAAAGTTCGGATACGGCGGCATAACGTATATATGCGACATGTTGCGGTGTGATTCTGACCGGGTCCGTCGCGGGATTGAGGAGCTGAAACAGCCTCTGCCTGAAAAAGAGGAACGAATCCGCAAACCGGGCGGGGGACGTAAATCCGTCCTCTCGACCGCCGTCGGCCTTGATGACGCATTTTTCGCAGTGCTGAAAAAACACACGGCGGGTTCGCCTATGGACTGTATGATATATACAGTAATATCGGTTGTATCACATTAGGGACAAGCGGTGACACCTCCGAATTCGGGTGCGCCTGTATTCGGAACTGGTGGACGACACATGGAAAATCTGAATTCCTCTTCGAGACAGGCCGCAAAACGGCTGACGGTTTTAAAGAAAATATGAAAATTCAATTCGACGGGTTTCTGCCGAAGTGGAATTATGCCGCTGTTCCGTCAGAACGGCTTTAATTCCCGTTCCTAACTATACTTCTCAGCAATCGACAGGGCGGGGCCGTATGGCTTCGCTTTTTTTATTGCCCGGCCTGCCCGGTCAGTTTATGTTCTGCGTAACTGATGTTACGCACGCAAATAAAATATCAGTAAGTTACGAGACACCCAAAGCATAGAATCTGCCGATTTTGCGTTTCGGCTGCGTAACATCAGCTGATAAGAAGAACTAGGCTGTATCTGCTGCAGAACTGACAATACAGAGCTTGACAGGTATACATGCACAATAAATCTATGCAGGAAATAACAGATAAAATTACAGCCGGAGACCGGATCACCGGTGAAGAATTCCTTTTTCTCGCTGAAAAGGCCGACCTCTACCGGCTCAGCTTTATGGCCGACGCCGTGCGTAAACGGCTGCATCCGGAACCCAAGGTCACCTACGTCATTGACCGCAATATCAACTACACTGATATCTGCATCTCGGCCTGTAAGTTCTGCGCTTTTTTTAAGGCCCCGGAAGACCCGCAGGGCAGTGTGCTACGCAGGGAGGAGCTGCTCCGGAAAATCCGCGAAACCCAGGAACTCGGCGGCACCCAGATCCTCCTCCAGGGCGGCCTGCATCCTGACCTGCCGCTGGCGTTTTACGAAGATATGCTTCGTTTCATGAAGGCCACCGGTATCCACATCCACGGTTTTTCCCCGCCGGAAATCTGTCATTTTGCCGAACTTTCCGGCTTGTCCATCAGAACGGTGCTGGAGCGGCTCATGATTGCGGGCCTGGATTCCATCCCAGGCGGCGGAGCAGAGATCCTTTCTGACCGGGTGCGGCAGCAGCTTGCTCCGCGCAAGTGTTCCGCTGATAAGTGGATTTCGGTCATGGAACAGGCGCATACTTTGGGAATGCGCACCACCGCGACCATGATGTTCGGTCATGTGGAAACCTGGGAGGAACGGCTGGAGCATCTCCAACGGCTGCGCGACCTCCAGGACCGGACCGGCGGTTTTACCGCTTTTATTCCCTGGCCCTTTCAGCCGGACAACACCGCCTTGGCGGAAACCGTGAACGGGGAAAAGACCTCAGCCGTTACCTATCTGCGCATGCTGGCCCTGAGCCGTATCTTTCTCGATAACTTCGCGAACATTCAGGCGTCCTGGGTGACGCAGGGGCCGAAGATTGCCCAGCTCTCCCTGTTTTTCGGGGCCAATGATTTTGGCTCCACCATGATTGAGGAAAATGTGGTGGCTGCTGCCGGGGTGCATTTTCGCCTGTCTGAGCAGGAAATCCGCCGTCTGGTCACGGATGCCGGATTCACACCGGAGCAACGGCTGATGGATTACACTTCGGCAGAATAAGTGGATTCTCCGCTTGCTGTCCATCGTGCGCCTTGGGTCCTGCCCATCAGCCGTCCGCCGATTCAGGATGGCGGGGTAGCGCTTCGGGCAGGAAAAATATGCGCGGTCAGCCGGTTCAGCGAGGTTCTTCGCCGTCATCCGGACGCAGCCGTACTTGATCATCCGGATGCCGTGCTCCTGCCCGGCCTGATCAACGCCCACACCCACTTGGAACTCTCCCATCTTGCATATCTTTCCCGCCAACCCGCGCCGCCGACCTTTACCGGCTGGATTGCGCAGATGCTGGCAGAACGGGCCAAAGTTGCCGATGATACCGAGACTATCGCAGCAGCAGCAGCCCGTACTGCCCTGACTGAGCAGCAGCGACAGGGCGTGGTGGCGATAGCGGACATCTCCAACAGCGGCCTGACCAGAAATTTTTCCTCTGCTTTTACCGGTAGGCTGCTCTGCTTTAAGGAATACCTCGGTCTGCGGGCAGATGAAGTTACAATGGCTCTGAAAGGGCTGGCAAAAGAAGGAGTGCAGCCCTGCACCGGCCATGCCCCGTATTCCACCCATCCTGATCTGCTGCGGGCGTTGAAAAGCAGGGCAGGGCGGTTGGGTCATATTTTTCCCATTCATGTTGCTGAGCCTGCAGCGGAAAATACATTGATTAATCAAGGGACCGGGGAGATACGGGACTTTCTCGAACAACGGGGTTTCTGGAATGATTCCTTTCAACCGCTCGGCAGAGGCAGCGAAGGTTCAGTAACTTATCTGCATCGCCACAGCCTGCTTGACAGAAGGACACTTTGTGTACATTGTATTCAAGTTACAGAGCAGGAGATTGATCTGCTGGCTGAGAACGGCGCTAGGGTCTGCCTTTGTCCGAGCAGCAACCGCTATCTGGGCGTGGGCAAGGCCCCGGCAGAGAAGTATCTGCGTAACGGTATCCTGCCTGCCCTGGGCACGGACAGCCTGACCAGCAATCCGGAACTTTCCCTGTGGCGGGAAATGCGCCTGCTGGCCGAGGATCATCCGGGCATTGCTCCGGCGGATATCCTGCGCATGGCAACGCTGGGCGGGGCGCAGGCCCTCGGCCTGGACAGGGTGCTCGGTTCGCTGGAGGCGGGAAAAGAGGCGGCAATAATAGCTGCAGAGCTGCCTGAAGCCATCCGCAACCTCTCAGCGGTGCAGGAGTATTTAGTGCATTCGGTGCAGCAGGGCGGCGGGGATGTGCATCTGCTTTAAAATCAGCAGAGAGAAAGAAAGATGGCCCGCATCGGCATGGTCAACTATATCAACACCGCACCTATCTACGAGGTATGGAAGGAGCAGGTGCATCGACCGGACTGGCTGGTGACCGAGGCACCGCCTGTGGAGCTGAACCGGCTGCTGGCAGCGGGTGAACTTGACCTCGGCTTTGTTTCCTCGATTGAATATGCCGTTCGACCGCAACAGTACCGCATTATGGCGGATCTTTCCATTGCCGCCACCGGCCCGGTGGGCAGTGTGTTCCTTTTTTCCTCGGTGCCGCCGGAGCAGCTGGACAGCAGGCCGGTGCTGCTGACCGGCCAGTCCGATACTTCGGTCCGGCTGCTGCAGATTATTCTGGAAGATTTTTTTGCTGTCAGGCCGCAGTATCTGCGGGGAGATATTTCTGCACCGCAGCCGCAGGACCATGACCACGGAGAGCGGCCTGAAGCAGTACTGGCGATCGGTGACGATGCCCTGCGGCTGGCTATGGAAAAACAGTATCCGGTGCAGCTGGATTTAGGAGAATTCTGGCACCGGCATACCGACCTGCCCTTTGTCTTTGCCGTCTGTGCCGTGCGGGAGGATTTTCTTCAGGCAGAACCAGCAGCAGCGCGGGAAATCCATCAGGCACTGCTGACCTGCCGCGATCAGGGGCTGGCCCGGCTACCGGCGATCAGCAGACAGGCGGCCCGGCGTATTCCTATGGACAAAGATGCCTGCCTCTGTTATCTCCAAGCTATGGAATACGATCTTGACCCGCGCAAGCAGCAGGCTCTGGAAGAGTTCTTTACCCGGCTGCTGGCGCACGGCAAAGCAGACAGCAAAGCCCTGCCGCTGAAAATCATGCAGTAATCTCGTAAATCCCGCAAGGAGGCTCGACAGCGTTGACCGTTAATATCCGACCGGAACAGATAATGATCCCTCTTGAAGAGAAGAAAGAATACGTGCGGGAAATTTTTTCCTCGATCAGCCATAAGTACGACCTGCTGAATTCGCTGCTTTCTCTGCTGGTGGACCGCTGCTGGCGCTGGCGCACGACCCGTCTGCTCCGTGATTTTCCTGAAGGGCCGATCCTGGATCTCTGCGCCGGAACCATGCCCCTGTCTGTAGAGCTTGCCCGGCAGGCAAAAAAACGGCAGGTGGTATCTATGGATTTCTGTGAAAACATGCTGCGGACCGGCATGAAAAAACTGCCGGACAACCACTGCAGGCCGAGGATTTTTCCGGTCTGCGGCGACGGAGAAGAGATCCCGGCGCGTTCAGAGACCTTCTGCGGCTGCACAGTTGCATTCGGGGTGCGCAATCTTGCCGATACCCGCAAAGGACTGCGCGAGATGCACAGGATATTACGTCCGGGCGGCAGACTGCTGATCCTTGAACTGTCCCGGCCCACCAATCCCGTGGTCAGGCCGCTCTACAACTGCTACCTGAACTACATGTTGCCCAGGATTGCCAGTCTCTGCGCCAGCAGCAGAAAGGCGTATGAATATCTTGCCCGTTCCATTGCCTCGTTTTATGAACCCGAAGAACTGCTTTTTATGATGCAGGAAGCAGGCTTTGTTCATGTGGAAAGAAAGACGCTCACCTTCGGAATTGTGTCGATCTATGTCGGAGTAAAGTGAAAATAGGAACACAGGAAGGCGGTACCTGTCCTCCAATCAGGAAAGGTGAAAGTGAAGGGAGATAGAAAAGCAGAAAGGGATCCGCGCCCAACGGATTCCCTTTAGCTTATAGCTCAATCTCTAACCGCTCTGCGCTCTGTTCAGGTGGCTGTTAAGAAGGAACTGTCTGATACAAAGTTGGAACTTGAAGGATTGACCGGCTCTACTTCATCATCAGATTCATGTTCGTGCACCGGGTCATCGCAGGGGGCTTCTCCGCCGCAGGTTTCGCCGAAATCGAATCCTGTATCGAACAGCTCTATTGTAGAGTCGTTGCTGCCTGTTCCGGTAAAGGCGGCATCATTCATCGACGCACAGCCGAAAAAAAATAAGGCCACTCCGGAAAGAAGTGCGCAGAGGGTGAGACGGTATGGTGCTTTCATGGTATTCCTCCCTTTTATTTTATAGCTGCTCATGTCTCTGAAACCGGTTGCCGTATTCAGATGCAGGATATACGTTTACGTTCTGCTGACATGATACGCCGGATGCATTCTTTGTCTCCTCTTTTCATTTATGAATGTAGTATAATTTTTTGAATATGTCAATAAGCCGGTTTAGTTTTTTTTACCCTCCTTGTGTTTTTATAGCAATTCAAGAGGTTGGCAAGTCGCTTTGAATGGAGAGATAGGGAGATATGAAGACGAATAGAGCACGCACGACTCCTGCTCTCACCATAGGCGTAAGTCGGGTTATACAGAGCTGACCTCTGAAGATGCGTAAGTATAATATTCTGTTTATTGCCCCTCTTCTCTTGTTGGTTGTTGTCGGCCCGATCGGATATATGGTGTTTGAGGGCACCGGTTTTCTGGACGGGCTGTATCTGACCATCATCACAATTACGACCGTGGGCTACGGAGATATTGCCCCTGTCACTCAGCCCGGACGGCTGTTTACCGTGCTGCTGATTTTTTCCGGTGTCGGGTATGTAATGTACTTGTTCAGTCAGATCACCGAGGCTATGGTGGAAGGGGGATTCCAACGTTTTGTCGAGAAAAGGAAAATGCATAAAAAAATGTCGAGGCTGCATGATCATTATATCGTCTGCGGATTCGGCCGGATCGGCCAGGAGATCTGTTCGATTCTCCGGGAGAACAGCCGGCCTTTTGTGGTGATTGAGAATGAGGACGAGGTGGTCCGGGAAATTGATGAGCTCGGATATATCGAACTGCAGGGCGATGCTTCGGATGATGATGTCCTGATTGAAGCAGGGATTAAAGAGGCCAGAGGGCTGGTTGCCGTGGTGTCCACCGATGCGGACAACCTGTATATTACCCTGACCGCACGGGGAATGAACCCGGATCTGTTCATTCTGACCCGGTCCAGCGGCACACCCGGTGTGGCGAGAAAATTGGAACGGGCAGGCGCCAGTAAGGTGATATCGCCGTATTCCATCGGGGCCCGCCGCATGGCGCAGCTTATTGTCCGCCCCACTGTAGTTGATTTTCTTGATCTTGCCATGCAGGCCCGCGAACTGGGGCTCTGTATGGAAGAGCTTCTGATTACCGGGCAGACTTCGTTCATCGGCAAGACCCTGATGCAGTCCGGTTTACGGAGGAAGTACGATATCATCGTTGTCGCCATCAAACGCCCGGACCTGCCTATGATTTTCAATCCCGGCCCGGATACAAAAATACAGGAAGACGACATTCTGATCGTGCTCGGAGACAGCACCCAGATTACCGCCCTGGAAAAAACCTTATAAAAGACCTTATGATGCTCCGGGAGGTCCGTTTTTTTTTCTCCTCTTCCCTTCCTTCTGTTACTCCTTATCCGTCAGACAGGCAGCTTCCTTTTTCCCCTGCTCCTCATCAACAAAATAAAAAAGAATACCGCCGATAAGAAAAAGCAGGAGCACAGAAGCTATGCTCCAGCGGGCGGCAACCTGGCCGACGGCCTCGATCTGGGCCGGTGTAGGAGCAGGCGGCATAAGTATCCGGCGGGCCAGAATGCCGACAACCGCCATCAGAGCTGGGCCGATGATTGCGGCAAACTTGCCAAGCATATTGTAAAAACCGTAATATTCAGCAGGCTTGTCCGCAGGAATCAGGCGGGAATAAAACGAACGGCTCAGGGCCTGAATGCCGCCCTGGGCTGACCCGACTGCTCCGGCAAGGACATAGAATTCCATTTTGGTCTCCATCATGACGCCCCATAGAGTAATCAGCATGTAGATACCGATACCGAGAAAGATGGAGCGGCGTACGCCCCAGGTCTGTCCTAGTTTACCGAACAGCAGCGCTGCCGGAAAACCGACGAACTGAACCAGCAGCAGGGCGACAATGAGATCGTTTGAGGCCAGACCGAGGGACAGGCCGTAATCCACTGCCATGCGGATAATGGTATCCACCCCGTCAATATAGAACCAGTAGGCCATCAAAAACAAAAAGACCGTCTTCAGGTGACGAAATTTTTTAAATGTCCCGATGAACTGTCCTGCTCCCTCTCTGATAATATGAAGCAGCGGACGGCGGTCGCCGGATTTTTTTTCTTCCGGAACCCAGAACAGAAGAAAGAGGGAAAAGAAGCCCCACCAGACAGCTACGGAGAGGAAGGAAAAGCGGACAGCCTGGCTGGCATCGACCAGACCGAATTTTTCCGGCATCAGGGTCATTAGGACATTGAGGAGAAAGAGCAGCCCGCCGCCCAGATACCCCATAGAAAAACCGAGGCTGGAGATATAATCAATATTGTCCTGATCAGATACCGAGGGCAGCAGAGCATCATAAAAAATATTTGCTCCGGAGAAACCGATCACTCCCATTGCATAAATAAATACGGCCCATAGCCAAGCCCCCTGATGGACAAAAAAGAGCGCGGCTGTCATCAGAACACCGAGGTAGGCGAAGAACAGGAGCATCTTTTTCTTCACATTGCCTTTGTCCGCTACAGCCCCCAGAAGAGGCGCCATAGCTGCGACCAGCAGGCTTGCAATGGCATTGGCCATACCGAGCTGGGCCGTGCTGGTGTTCACATCAGCACCGTAGCTCCAGTACTGCTTGAAGAAAATCGGGAAGAAACCCGCCATGACGGTTGTGGCAAAGGCGGAGTTCGCCCAGTCATACAGAGCCCAGCCCCAGACCTGCCTATTGTTGTTTTTCATTCTGTTTCCCGGCAATCTTGAATTCTACCACTCTGTGGTAAAACTTGTCTCTCCTTTGAGTTCTATCTGTTTTTTTTCAGGTTGTCGAGGAGGAAAAACAATTATTGCGCTTTCTGTCCGAGTTCAGCTGCATTTTGCAGGACTGCCGTAAAGGAAGCATGGTCTTCTTCCCGGTCACTGCAGACCGCAACAAGGTCAACAGACCGCATCAGTTGCAGCACTGCCTCTAAGGTCTTTTTTATAGAAATATTGCTGTCGGACAGGGTCATGTCGGCGAGCCAGTCTGCAGCTGTACCGCCCTGTTCCGCGAGCAGCTGCGGACGGAGGAGAAAGGTGAACTGATTGGCCCCGGCAATGCACTGCCCTGCCGTTTCCCCGAATGCAGTAGCTGCAGTCTTGTCCAGAGCTGTCGGTTCCTGTTGGCTGGTAAGCAGTGCCCTGAGGCCGGTCTCGCCGTTGGCGATATAGAGCATGGTGTCGGTCAGCCCAATGGCCAGATGCGTGGCCTCGATCGGCATAACGGTCCAATAATAAAGGGTGTGCCCCTGAATTTCCTCTTTCTGTTCTTTGGCAAACCCCTGTTCGGTAATTTTTTTGCGCAGTTTTTTCATTTCCTGCAGAACAGCCGTGCGGTCGCGTATCTGGAAAAACAGGACCGTTTTGGGCAGAGGCACTATGCCTGCATTGATGATTTCATGAACTGCTATCCCGGCCTGCGGCCCTGCAGCCTTGATGAGCCGGTCAAGAGACAGGCCAAGTTCCTTCTGCACCGTTTCCTGAAATTCAGCATACTTCTGTTCCGCATCAGCTTTAAACAGAAGACGGCGGACAGCCTCGTTGTTCAGCGCGGAGAACCAGGAATAGAGCAGTGTCTTTTCGTTGAGCAGGGAAAGAGAAAAATTTTTCTCCGGCAATGCTTTATGGCTATCTTTCGCCGTTTCCGGCAGGGAGGAGGTATCATATTCCGCCTGTGCGCGCAGGCGAAGCTCTCCCTGCGTTGCGGCAAGCACACCGCTGATAGCTGTTACTCCTTCCAGAGACGCATTGGCTTCTTTCTGCTCCCGGCTCAGTTCCTGGTTCCCGGAAGCCCGCAGCAGCGTTTTCAGCTCTGTTGTATTGAGATAGGTCCGGGCATAGACATGCCCCTGCCCGGCTTCAGCCCGGAATTCCGCAGTTGCTGCAAACGGCACTGCCTGCCGGAGGTCTTTTCCGTTTTCATCCTCTTTCCGGTGAACGGCCGCAACAATTTTTTTCGGATCGTAGGCCAGAAGAAGAATACCCTTTTTCGTATATCCGTACAGCAGTTCATTCTCATCCAGTCTGATCCGGGTCATGTCAAGACCGGAAATTGATGTTTTGATCACATCGTTACTCATGATGACACGGGCAACTCGACCTATGGGGCCTGCCGTGGATGAGGTGCCGAAAACCAGCAGGGAGTCCTGCAATGCCCTGATCGGGTTCTGTCTGAGCTGCGCCGGATCAGGAGCATGCAGGGCAATGACCGCATCATCCCCAAAGATTTCCCGGACAGCCGGATTGGTCAGCACATCGGCCAGACCGTCATACAGGTTGTCGTATTGCTGTACATCTTCGTCAGTGCCTCCCAGTTCACGCAGAATATCATACATAACCGGCTTGGAAAAAAGTCTGCCCAGAGCTGATGCGGGAAAACGTTCCGTCATCCCCTGCAGGTCAGTAAGCTCCAAAAGAAACAGGGTATCTTCCGGCAGATAATCAGCAGAATAATCAGGCTCGACGTCAGGAGGGGCAGGGTGCTGGATCAGGTACACTGCTGCTCCGATAAGGCAGATACAACACAGAAGAAAGAATATTTTTTTCATTGTTTCCAGTACCTGAAGGCTTCGGATTGAGACTGAGGATGCCAGCCTTGCAGAACGTTCAGGGCAAACGGCCCCTCTCTAAGGAGCGGGGTAGTACATTGTATTAATTTTTTTAACGCAGGTTGCAGGCAGCGGGAAGGCAGGGGGGCGGTGTTCATAATGGTAAAAAAGTATTATTAACGTATTATTAACGGGCTTATGCATCATGCCGAACGATATTCAAAAATATTACCCCAAACAGGTGCAAAGTCAATTACTATCAGCTATAATATTTTTGTGTATAATTCTAAACGGCAACAGACAGGTCTTCCGACCGTCTTCAAAAAAGACCGCCGAAGACAGGAGCCGATAGTGTCTCCCGTTTTTTCATCTGTTCTGTTCCGTCAATTTCTTGTAAAAGAAATTAACACATCTGAAGCCGTAACCTGAACCTGAAAAAATAAGATAGGATAGGAATACTCTCTATGAACCGCTCTTCTTTTCTATTTATAACACTGCCTGCTCTCTGTTGCTGCCTGCTGCTTTCCGGACAATTTCAGGCCCAGGCCGGTACGGTTCCTGTGCTGCAGGAGAAGGCAAAGAAAACAGTGCATTCCGGCAGAGCACCGCAACGGTCTGCTTCCTTGAAAAACAGCATAGCTGTTCAGCCGCTGAGGCAAAAAAAGACCAAAAGAAAAAACAAAGGTACTGTCAACTGCCCTGTAATCCTCGGCAGCAGAGGAGATATTTCCGCTGTCAAAAAAAGAGTGGCAGCGCAAGCGAAAGAATCGATTTCCAACAAGGTTAGACGATTCGGCAAAACATTCAGCCGGAAGGCTTCCCGTCTCTCCCGGATCGCCAAGCAGATCACCTCAAAGAGTGTGGTGATTCTGGATGCCAAAACCGGGAAAACCATTTTTGCCCAAGCACCGGACAATCCCCGCCAGCCAGCCTCCACTATCAAAGTGCTCACCGGTATTATCGCTATGAAACGCCTAAAGAGAAACGACAAGGTCGAGGTGAGCCGACATGCGGAAGGCATGCCCCGCTCCAAAGTTTATCTCAGCAGTAAAAAAGAATATAAGGCTGATGATCTGATTGATGCCGTACTACTGGCCTCGGCAAATGACGCCAGCGTGGCCTTGGCCGAGAAGATTGCCGGCAGTGAAAATGCTTTTGCCAAACTGATGACTATGCATGCCCGGCTGTGGGGAGCGGAAAATACGGTCTGCCGGACAGCCTCCGGACTAACCGCCAAGGGACAGCATTCCACAGCCCGTGACCTTGCCCGGATATTCCGTCGTGCCATGCGGGACAAGGAATTTGCCCGGCGCATGAAACGGACAAAGGTCAAGACCTCATACGGCAAGCTCCTGCGCAATCATAACAGGGCGCTCTGGCAGGTGGACGGGGCACAGGGAGGCAAAACCGGATATACCAGCCTGGCAAGGCAGACCTATGTGGGCCAGTTTGAACGGGGAGACGACGCCATTATTGTGGCGATTATGGGCAGTGAAACCATGTGGCGGGACATCAGACGACTGGTTGAATACGGCTTTCAGAAAAAAGAGGAGATTAGGGTGGCACAGCTTGCCGGAAAAACGGACAGCTGATCTGGCTGGTCTGAGCTGAGACAAAGAAGCTGAGGCTTCTGCAGAATGAAGAAAAGCCGTCCCGTAGCACCTGCTGCCGGACGGCTTTTTTATGCCTGATTCTCCAGCCGGTTCTGCCTGGCTGATTCGGCAGATCGGCTGAAGGTAAAGGGAGAATTATTCCCTGCGGCAGAGCCGACCGAACCCGCCCGGAATAGTGCCGGAAGCCCAGTAGGCGCGGCCCTGTTTAAAATCGACAAACCATCTGCCCCCGGGTCTGCGGGTGCTGTCAACCAGAATAAACGGTTGGTCAGCGGAAAACGCAGGATGCAGGTACAGCTTCTTGGCATTCAGCTCCTGTTCCATAAGCGACATAGCCTCCGGCAGAGTGGGGAGCAGCCAGTCCGAGTATCCGGCAAAGCCGTCCCGGTTGAGCTGTTCCACGGCTTTGCGCATCATCCGGTGGCTCATGATGTCCAGGCCGCCGCGCTGCCACATCAGGCCGGTGACACGATCAGTGACGGTCAGGTTGTCGCCGTTGTCCACCAGGTAATTGCGGAACAGGCCCGTCGGATTCCGCTCCTGATCCGTGAAATTATATCCCTTGATCAGCCTGTCCGCCTCTTCCTCGACAAGCTCCAGAGAGGTAGCCGGGAGGCTGACCGGATCGGGAAGATCATGCGGCAGCGGATCGTTGACTCCGGGAAGCCCGGTTGCTCCCAAAGGATCTTTGCTCTCCGCCTCATGAACAGGAATAACCCTGGACGTGTCATCCGTTTCCATGACGTTCTCGATCAGCCATTGTTTCAGCTCGCCGTCAATGGCATGAGTGCGTTCAAACAGGGCCACCTTGCCCTGTCTGCGGACGCAGCGCTGCATCATTTCCGGCGGGGCCTGAATTTCCGCCACGATCTTGGCGTGTTTGATTCCCCGTTCCATCAGGCAGAGTTTTGGTTTATCTCCCCAGGCGTCAACAAAAAAATAGTAAATCCGCTCCCTGTTGCTGCGCACCCGCTCTCTGCCACCCCAGCTTTCAAAGGTGCCGAAGCTGTATTCCGGGGTCATCTCCCAGTCAACCGTGGTCGGATTTCCCTTCAGATTCAATGCAGTAAAAAGCCCCATGAGTGCCTCCGTTTATTCTTTAGATATTTATTCGGATAGAGTATGCTTTTTCTGGTGCAGATGGAATCCTGACGTTTATCAGCGTTCCATCTATTAAAGATTACAATGAGAACTATTCTTAAGTCAACATGAAAATCAATTTCCCTACATTTTCCGGTTCTCCTCAGCCGTTCGGCGCAACCGTCACCCCGACAGGTATTAATTTTGCTCTTTTTTCCCGTCATGCTGAAAAGGTATCCTTGGTCCTGGGGGTGAAGGAGGACTGCGATGCAGATAAATTTGAAATTGAATTGGACCCGAAAAGCAACAAAACTGGAGATGTCTGGCATATCCTGGTCAACGGGCTGCCGCCTCACCACATCCTCCGGTACGGCTACAGACTGTCCGGCCTTAAAGGACGGCACGCCGGCGGCCTTGCCTATGATGATACTCTGATCATACTGGACCCGTATGCCAAAGAAGTCCGTTCGCCGCGCTGGGGAGAGGATCGCTCTGGTATCAGCAGGCAGACCTGCGGCCTGATACCGCTGGATGCTTATGACTGGGAAGGTGACCGGCCGTTGAACGTTCCTCTGCAGGATACCATTATTTATGAGCTGCATGTCCGCGGCTTTACCCGCCATGCTTCATCAAAATGCAGCTTTCCCGGAACATATCGGGGGATTACGGAAAAGATACCCTATCTCAAAGAGCTGGGAATAACCGCTATCGAGCTCATGCCGGTCACCGAGTTTGATGAAACCGACTGCCCGTTCCGCAACCCAGAAACTGGTGAACAGCTGAAGAATTACTGGGGCTACAGTCCACTCTCCTTTTTTGCCCCCAAGGCTGCCTATTCTTCAGACAGCGGCCATCCGCTGCGGGAATTCCGGGATATGGTCAAGGCCCTGCACCGGGCCGGTATCGAGGTTATCCTGGACATGGTCTTTAATCATACGGCAGAGGGCGGTTGGGGCGGCAGAACCACCTCGTTGCGCGGCATCGACAATCCTATCTATTATCTGCTGGATCCAGCAACCAAGGAATATCTTAATTTTTCCGGCTGCGGCAATACCTGCAACTGCAATCATCCTATTGTCCGCAGTCTGATCCTGCATTCCCTGCGCTGGTGGGTCACGGAGATGCATGTGGACGGATTCCGGTTTGATATTGCCTCCATCCTGACCAGAGATCAGGAGGGCAATGTCCTGAGCAATCCGCCGGTGGTGGAGCGGATCGCGGAAGACCCTGTGCTGGCGAAGACGAAAATCATTGCTGAAGCCTGGGATGCTGCCGGACTGTACCAAGTCGGCCATTTTTCGCATCATCCCCGCTGGGCAGAATGGAACGGTCGATTCCGGGACGATGTCCGCATGTTCATGAACGGCACACCGGGCATGGTTTCCGCCTTGGCGACCCGGATTGCCGGCAGTTCGGACCTGTATGAGCAGCACGGCCGCAAGCCGTGGAATTCCGTCAATTTCATCACCAGTCACGACGGATTTACTCTGTTTGATCTGATGAGTTATAACGGGAAACACAATCTGGCCAACGGGGAAGACAACCAGGACGGGGAAAACAACAATCTGAGCTGGAATTCCGGCGCGGAAGGGCCCACGGGTGACCGCTGTATTCAGCGACTGCGGCGACGCCGGATCAAAACTATGGCGGTCATTCTCCTCCTTTCTCAGGGCGTGCCCATGCTGGTGGCCGGTGATGAGTTCGGTCACACCCGGCACGGCAACAATAATCCCTGGTGCCAGGATAATGAACTCAACTGGCTCGACTGGAAGCTGGCGAAAAAAAAGAAAGGTCAAGTCCGCTTTTTCCGGAAACTGATCCGGCTGCGCCGTGATCATGCAATTTTTCGACGGAAGGATTTTTTTCAAGCTGCCGGCCCGGGACAGCACGCTGCTGGCCCGGAAATTATCTGGCAGGCCCTGCATCCGGGAGAGCAGGACTGGTCCGAGCACACCCATACCCTGTCCTTTCTTCTGAAAAGCGGCGGGAGCGACGCTAATTTTTTTATTATGCTTAACGGGCATTCTGATGAACATACTGTCCAGTTCATTGTCCCGGAAGCCGGGTCAGTGTCATTAGCACAGAATATTGTCTGGAGAAAAATCATTGATACTGACCGGAATGCTCCAACTGACTTTGTTGATTTTGACACGGCCCGCCAAGTACCAATCGGAAGCCGGGTTCAGGTTGCGCCGATGGGCTGTGTTGTTCTACAGAGCGGACCGGCGGTTATCGAACCGGATGATAAAAAGGATTGAAAAAAAGTGAATTTATGGGCAGGAAGCCATCCTGATCAACAATCAGGATAAGAATTGGTACAGCAACCGGAGTTCTTCCGGGCACGAAATCCCGCAGAAAAACTGTCTCCCCGCCCGCGCCGACATGGACGACGCTCTTTCTGATAACGTGGCTGCAGCATCTTCCTTGGTTTTCTTGACGGCCAGTTTCTGGGGGAAATGCTGTTCGATCGCAGCATTTGTACTGCCGCAGTTGAGGCAGGAACTTCTTCATCTGGAGGCTGGTGACCAGATGCCGCAGGAATTTATGGCGATAGCCACTCTGTCCGGCGTTCTTGTCGGAGCTTTCATCTGCGCCTCGGAAAGCAGGGGATCAGGGCCGGAGCTCTGCAATAAAAAAGAATAAACAATCACTATTGTTGCCTTGTCAGGAAGCCGATGGTAAAATGGACACAAACTCTTTTCCGTTATGAGGTAAAGCAGACTGATGCGGGGAACAGCCCTGCTTAACGATTATTTTTATTTTTTCCAGGAGTTTCTTTCGTATGCTGCCGGATGTCCTGTTGATTGCAGATGACACTGAACTGTGTCAGCAGGTAACTGAAATATTAGATGACTATGATGTGGACTGGTGTGCTGCATATGAGGCTTCGAATATATGCGACCATCAGCCGGTCAGGGTTGTTCTGGCTGTTCAGAAGTTATCCGGGACAACAGGCATCGAGGTTTTCGAAACGCTGCGGGTAGCCCGTCCCGGGCTGCTCGGTTTTCTGATCGTGGATCAGGAGGACGCTGCTGAACTGTGCCCGGCAGCAATGGACAGCGGTTTCTCCGGTATGTTCTCACCGCCGTTTGATCCTGATCAGATGCGGAACAAGGTTGCCAAGGCTATGGAGGCAGCTGCCCTGCGCGAGGAAAATGCCCGTCTTCGTACCCTGCTTCCTTTGTACGGTCTGGGAGAGCATTTTATGTCCTCGACCAGTGAACATGATGTGCTCGAAAGTCTGCTCAATGTGATCAGCGATCAGACTGCAGCGGACAGCCTGTCGGTGATGCTCTATGATGAGGGGGAAGGGGTGCTGCGCATTGCGGCTTCGCGTGGCATCCCGGAAGAGATGATCGATGCGATCAGAATCAAGCCTGGTGATAAAATTGCCGGCCGGGTTTTTCAGGAGCGTACCCCGGTTATTCTGAATCAGGAAACCCAAGGTGATTCGCGCTTTGCCGATCTGCTCAAGCGGCCTGAGATTGTCTCGGCGGTTTCCTTTCCCATGATCGTGCGCGACAAAATTCTCGGAGTCCTTAATGTCAGTTATACGGACGGGGATATCCGCTTTGCAGATTCTGACATTGAAATTCTCGGCATCTTCAGTACCCAGGCCGCTCTGGCCGTAGAAAATGTCCATGCATTTGAGTCTATTGCCCAGGAGGCCCGGCTGCAGGCCCTGCTGGAGCAGTATGTTGCCCCGGAAGTGGCGGAAGTGCTGCTTGCCAGTGATGCCGACCTGACCACCGATCTCGGTGAAGTCAAGGATGCAACGGTTCTTTTTGCGGATATACGTAATTTTACCGGCATGGTACAGGAAGTACCCCTGCAGGTTCTGCGGGAATTTCTGAATGAATTTTTTCAGCTGTTTACCGAGACTATTTTTGAATACCGCGGTACAGTGGATAAATTCATGGGCGATGCAGTGCTGGCGGTATTCGGCGCGTTGATCGAGCTGGATAATGCCTCGTTTACTGCGATAGAAACAGCGCTTGCCATCCGGGAGCGTTTTTCCGTACTGAAAAAGGAATGGCAAGGCCGGAATCCGTTTTTTACCAGCCTTGATGTGGGATTCGGGATCACCCGCGGCGAAATGTTCATGGGCAATGTGGGATCCGCCAGGCGGCTGGATTATACGGTGATCGGCACGGAGGTGAATATCTCCCAACGGCTGGCCTCAAAGGCAACTTCCTCCGGGATATATATTACCGACAAAGTGCGTGCGCACCTGCATGAACAGAAACTTGACCGACGGATCCGCTTAAAAGATGTGGGAAAAATGGTTCTCAAGGGGGTGCAGTACTCTGTGCCGACCTTCAGTGTGCTGGGCAGAGAAAAAAATAACAGCAGAGGCATATATCGGCACCCTTAGTTCAGCTTCATCAGCTTCAGCTTTTTCGGTACAGGTTGACAGCAGTCAGCAGTTCTTTTCGTTGTTTTTCTCCGACATCCGGTAAAAATTCAATGCCCAGAACAAAGTTTCGGATCTGTCCCTGCTGGAGGATGTTGAACCACTTCGGCCTGACCGGAATGATGATCCCCCTGATATCCGGCGGCAGATCAACAGATAGCTGCAGACGGCGTCCGGGGCGTTCCTGCGTGGAATAGAAAAAGTGGTAATGTTTATGCATGATCCGCCCCATCAGCAGAGAAGCCCGGTTTCCTGCAAGATCAAAGATTCTTCCCGCAAGCGGCCCGGCTAGGACAGTACCGGTCATCGTATCCTGCGCCGTAATTTCAATTGGGAGATATGTTCTGATTTTCTGCGCTGCTGAGGCCATTTTTTCTTTTCAAGTCTTTTTCCGGCACAAAACTGTGCAGAGTATAGAGTCTGTCTGCCGGTTGCCTCAGCAGAAACTGACACGCCTGACATGCATTGGCAGAAATTACTGAATTACTGCTGGATAACGTGGTCTGAGAATATATTCTGTTTAGGAATTTCTCTCTGAATTATCGGCCATCTTTTCTTTTTTTGCCAGTAAAAAACAGTGCTCTTTTATCTTACGCGGTGGCGGTCTCTGCTGAGTTCGTCTTTTTATTTTCTATGGTATATCAGGTTGTTTTATGCATTTAAAAAATAAAGAGCTGCTCTGCAGCCAATGCTTTGTTGCCGGAAAGTGGCTTGATGCGCCGGACCGGGAAGGCATTCATGTATATAATCCGGCAAATAATGAGCTGGTCGGCACAGTACCCTCCTTTGGTAAAGAAGAAACCCTGCAGGCAGTGGAGGCGGCTGAAGCAGCATGGCCTGCTTGGAGAAACCGTACAGCCCATGAACGGGCCCGATATCTTCGCCGCTGGTATGACCTGATTATTGCGCATCAGGATGATCTGGCAGCGATTATGACGGCCGAGCAGGGAAAGCCGCTGGCGGAATCGCTGGGTGAGGTGCTGTACGGTGCCGGTTTTGTGGAATGGTTTGCTGAAGAGGCAAAACGGGTGTATGGGGATACCATCCCTATGGCCCAGCCCGGCAAACGGATTGTCGTTCTGAAACAGCCGGTCGGGGTCTGCGCAGCCATTACGCCGTGGAATTTCCCTTCCGCCATGATCACCCGGAAGGCAGCCCCTGCACTGGCCGCCGGGTGTACAGTGGTGGTCAAACCGGCGGCGCAGACGCCGTTTTCTGCTCTGGCTCTGGCCAAACTTGCTCAGGAAGCCGGCATACCGCCGGGCGTGTTCAATGTGGTGACCGGCCCGGCTGCAGAAGTAGGCGGCATGTTAACGGAAAGCCCTGTTGTCCGTAAACTCAGCTTTACCGGCTCCACCGGGATCGGCAAGATGCTGATGCGGCAATGTGCGGACACGGTCAAAAAGATTTCGCTTGAACTGGGAGGACATGCCCCTTTTATCGTCTTTGACGATGCAGATCTGGATGAGGCCGTGACCGGAGCGATTGCCTCGAAATACCGGAACTCCGGCCAGACCTGTGTCTGTGCCAACAGGTTGATTGTCCAGGAAGGCGTTTACGATGTCTTTGCGGAAAAATTGATTCAGGCGGTGCAGGAACAGCTCAGGGTGGGTAACGGTTTTGATGAAGGGGTCAATCAGGGGCCGCTGATTGATCTGAACGCGGTACAGAAGGTGGAGGATCAGATTCAGGATGCCCTGGCTAAAGGAGCCCGCCTCGGCTGCGGGGGCAACCGGCTCGGTGAAACCGGTTTTTTCTTTGAACCCACCATCCTGCTCGATGTGACCCCGGAGATGAAGATTGCCCATGAGGAGACCTTTGGTCCGGTGGCGCCGTTGTTCTCCTTTTCCACGGAAGAAGAGGCGATTGCTCTGGCCAACGATACCCCCTACGGCCTGGCGTCCTATTTCTTCAGCCGTGATGCAGGCCGATGCTGGCGGGTATCCGAGGCCCTGGAATACGGTATGGTCGGGGTCAACACCGGGATCATGTCCACGGAATCAGCCCCATTCGGCGGGGTCAAAGAATCCGGTATCGGCCGGGAAGGATCGAAGTACGGTATTGAGGAGTATCTGGAGCTGAAATATCTCTGTCTCGGCGGCATTGATCAGTAAGCGAATGGGAACTGCGGAAGAATGATCAGAAAGAGACACCTATCTGAGTTACCTGCAGCGGGCTACTCCCTAATCGTTTTTTCTTCAATATCATCGCTGTCGATATAGGCGTAGGCGCTGTGTTTGTGGATGGATTCAAAGCTCTCCACCCCCACGGAGAACCACCCTATGTTCGGATGATCATGGGCCTTTTGGGCCACCATCCGGGCAACGTCCTCCACAAACATGGGATTAGCATAGGCGGCCTCGGTCACAAATTTTTCGTCCGGCCGTTTGAGCAGGGCATAGAGTTCGCAGGAACCGCATTCCTCAACCAGTCTGATCAGTTCCTCCAGCCAGATGAAACGCAGCTGCTGAACGGTCAGGGTCACCTCGGCCCGCTGATTATGCGCTCCCTGTTCACTGATTTCCCTGGAGCAGGGGCAGAGCGTGGTGACAGGAACAGCAACCTGCAGAAATAGCTGATGTGCACCGGTCGCTGTACTGCCGGTAAAGGAGCAGGCATATTCCATCAGACTGCAGGTCTCGGTGACAGGAGCCTGCTTGGCGATAAAATAGGGGAACCGCATTTCCAGTTCCGCCTGCTCCGCCCGGAGACTGGCCTGCACTTCCTGCAGGAGCTGCGGAAATACTCTGGAATGCATGTCCTGCTGATATCGGGCAAGAATGCCGGTAAAGATCTCAAGGCAGGACGCTTTGAAGCGATGTGGCAAAGCTGCCTGCAGATTGATTTCGGCCACGGTATGCTGCATGGAGCCGTGCTGTTCCCGTAAGGAAACCGGACAGGTAAAATGTTTTATGCCGACGGAATGTAGGTTCATGGATACTGTTGTATATTTTTCACGATGCCGTGTTGATTTGTCTTGCCCGGACAGCGGGTACGCATTATTACCATATTTTTCCGGTACAGATAAGCCAATAACGTACACCTGTCTGAAAAAATGAACGTGCAGTTTTCTTAGTTCTCTTGCACTTTGGGATAAATTTTATTATCTGATTGTGCGTGAAAAAAAAGCGCAGGCAAGCTGGGAACGGAATGATCAGACAATACCTCTGCTGAGGAGAACGGCATGAACAGCAGCAAAACTCAGGCTCAGGAAAATCCGGTCCGCATCGACAAATGGCTGTGGGCAGCCCGGTTTTTTAAAACCCGCTCCCTTGCTGCAAAGGCGGTCAGCGGCGGGCATGTTCATCTGAACGGCAAGCGGGTCAAACCATCCCGTTCTGTCCATCCGGGAGAACAGCTACGGATACAGCGGGGCCATGAGGAATATATCGTCAATATTCTGGCCCTGAGCAGCCGACGCGGTCCGGCAAAAATCGCCGCCACCCTGTATGAGGAAACAGAGGACTCCCTGGCCCGGCGTACTGCAGCTCGTGAAGAGCGGCGTTTGATCCGGGCATCTGCTGCCCGGCCGGAAGGCAAACCGGATAAGCGGGACCGCCGGAAAATCCGGGAGTTTCTGCGTAAGAGATAGGAGAGGGCTGAGGGCGGAAAATGGCGCAAAGAAAGCTGGTCAGTTTTGACTGGGCCATGAAAAAGCTCCTGCGGAGCAAGGCCAATTTTGAAATTCTTGAAGGCTTTCTCAGCGAGCTGCTCAGAGATGACATCCGAATTGTCGAAATTCTGGAGAGTGAAAGCAATAAAGAAAATCCCGGTGACAAGTTCAACCGAGTCGATCTCAAGGTCCGGAACCGAGAGGATGAAATTATTCTTATTGAAGTGCAGTATGATCGGGAACTGGATTATATGCAGCGCATTCTGTTCGGCACTGCAAAGACAATAACGGAACATTTTCAGGAAGGGAAGCCCTATGCGGAGATCGTTAAAGTCATCTCGGTCAGTATCCTGTATTTCGATCTCGGTCAGGGAAAGGATTACGTCTATTACGGCTCAACTTCTTTCAGAGGCCTGCATTACGAAGATCTTCTGCAGCTTTCTGAAGAACAGCAGGAACTGTACGACAGGAAGGAACTTTTCCGGCTCTTTCCTGAATATTACCTGATCAAGGTCAATCGCTTTGACGATGTTGCCAGGGACAGTCTGGATGAGTGGATTTACTTTCTGAAACATGAGGAAATCAGAGAGGATTTTCAGGCCAGAGGACTGAGAAAGGCCAAGCAGGTACTTGATATTATGAAACTCTCCGAGCAGGAACGGCTTGCATACGAACGGTATCAGGAAGATCTGCATTATCAGGCGAGTATGCTGCATTCCTCCTATTATTGCGGCATACGGAAAGGGGAAAAACAGAAGGCGCTCCAGATAGCAACAAATCTGATTGATGTGCTGGATACTCCCACAATCGCGCTGAAGACAGGGCTGACTGTGGAGGAAATAGAAGCCATCGGGAAAGGCAGGAAATAATCTGGAAGGCGGGCGACAGGCTCGAAACGTTCCGGAAGGTATATATGATTCAAGAACATGAGATAAGGTGATAATAGTGAATAAGGTAGAGCGGGCATTAATCAGTCTGACCGATAAATCCGGTATTGAAGACTTTGCCAGAGCATTGACAGAGTTGGGCGTTGAAATTCTATCAACCGGCGGAACCGCCAAGAAAATGCGCGACAACGGCATTGCCGTGACCGATGTGTCCGAGTTCACCGGGTTTCCGGAAATGCTTGACGGCCGGGTCAAGACCCTGCACCCTCTGGTGCACGGCGGTATCCTCAATCAGCGGGAAAACGCCGATCATCAGCAGCAATGCGCCGAGCACGGGATCAAACCTATTGATATCGTGGCGGTCAATCTCTATGCCTTTGAAAAGACCGTGGCTGACCCGAACTGCAGCCTGGCGGACGCTATCGAAAATATCGATATCGGTGGCCCCACTCTGCTCCGGGCCTCGGCAAAAAATTTCCGGGATGTAACCGTTATTGTTGATCCTGCTGATTATGACCAGGTGCTTGCCGAGATCAGAGCAACCGGCAATACTACCCTGAAGACCCGGTTTAGACTGGCGGTCAAGGTGTTTCAGCTGACATCAGCCTATGATACCGCCATTGCCGACTGGCTGACTAAGGTGGATGTTGACGGTAATCTCTATTTTGATGGCCAGTAGGCTCAGGACAGAGCGCAGAGGAGAAGTGTATGCGGAAAATGGCAGTACTGCTCTCAGGTTCCGGCCGAACCTTGGATAATTTTCATGAATGTATTCAGGCAGGAAGGCTGCAGGCTGAAATTCAGGTGGTTATCTCCAATGTCGGCGATGCCCTAGGGCTGGAAAAGGCAAAGAAATACGGTTATCCGGCGTTTCATGCTGTCGGGAATCCGGCAATAAACAGCATTCTGGCTGAATATGATATCGACCTGATCGCCCTTGCCGGGTATCTTAAGCTGTATGAACCGCCGGAAGCACTGAAGCGGCAGGTCCTCAATATTCATCCTGCCCTGATTCCGTCATTCTGCGGTCCAGGATTTTACGGCCATCATGTCCATGAGGCGGTGAAGGCCAAAGGCTGTACGGTCAGCGGTTGTACGGTGCATTTTGCCAATGACGTATATGATGACGGCCCGATTATCCTGCAGAAATGTGTTCCGCTGGATGATGCGGATACGCCTGATGATATTGCAGACAAGGTGTTTGCCAAAGAGTGCGAGGCCTTTCCGGAAGCCATTAACTTGGTGGATGAAAAAGGTATTGATTATTTCTGGAACCGAGGTTGAAGATGTCCGGTCGGATTGTTATGAACAGTGCTGCTATGCAGCGCAGCCTTGAGCGGTTGACCTTGGAGATCCTTGAGCGGAACCAGGGGATTGAGGGATTGGCCCTTATCGGCATTCACACGGGAGGCGTGTGCATGGCCGACCGTCTGCTGGAAAAAATCGTCGCGCACGAGCAGAAAGAGCTGCCTGTGGCCAGCTTGGATATCACCCTGTATCGGGATGACTGGAGTCTGGTTTCGCAGAATCCCATTGTCCGGAAGACGAATATCAATTTCAGCGTCGAGGACAAGACCGTGATTCTGGTGGACGATGTCCTGTTTACCGGTCGGACGATCCGGGCTGCTCTGGATGCAATCATGGACTACGGTCGGCCCCGCGCCATTCAGCTGGCTGTTCTGGTTGATCGGGGTGGGCGTGAGCTGCCGATCCAGCCGGATTATACTGGAACCTGCATCCGGGCCGAGGCATCGGAGCGGGTGGATGTGTTGTTTTCCGAACATGCGGAGAAAGACCAGGTTGTGGTTGATATAAAGTGATTATAAGCTGATGCAGATTGATACAGTTGACCGGGGATAGGTTTGTTTTTTCGGAACGTTTTTGTTCCGTCTGCACCTCCCGGCGATAAAAATATGAGGCGGATCTCTTACTGCCGTCATGCTGTAATACCGTAATACAGGGTGGTCACTATGCCGCATTGTTCGGATCTTCAGAAAGTCTGTCAGCGTATACGTGAAAAAACAACAGCTTATGAGCGATACGATTTCAGTTCAGCATTTAATGATTTTTTAAAGGCCTTTTTTGACCTTGCTCAGGAGTATGATTCTCTTGATGACTTTTATCGAGTCTGTGTCGCTGTGCCTTTGGAGATGCTTGAGGTTGCCAGTGCACTGTATCTGTATGATGAGAAAGATGGCTGCCTGTATCTGGTCTGCGACAGTGATCAGGGGGTTTATCCGGAAAGAGTATCGGCATCGGAGAATATCAGGTTAAGCAGAGAGCCGTATCGGACCGATACCTTCTATGCCGTACCGATCTACAGCAAATCTCCAGCCGAAGAAGGAAACTTCACGGCGGAAGAGAGAGCGCCGGAATGTGTGCCCTCTGACAGACTGTACGGGACAAACCGTATTCTGGGCATGTTCAGTGTTTGCTCTGCAGAAAAGCTGTCGGAAACAGACTGTTTCTTCTTCAATAAATATACCAACCGGATCGGGTTTAATCTGCATAACCGGCTTATAGCGCTGCAGAATATTGATCACCTCAAGTTCATCAACACCCTGGTGATGGATATTGAGCATAATGTGATTGTGCCGAATATGTATTTTAGGCATCTGTTTAACAAGTTACGTAAAAAAATCAGAGAGCTTGACGAACTGCGGGACGAACTGGAAATGACCGCCGGATTATCTGCTGCATCAGATGCCTACGCAGAATCTCTTGAACATTATGACCGGTTGAGCCAGGAACTGCTTTTCTATCACAGCGAGATGGTGAAGCATCACGCCAATATCAGTTTGTTTCTGGAAAGCCTCTTTCGGCGGGAGCATTTTGAGAGCGGGCATCTGGTGCTGCGGCCGAAACGCTGTTTTGTGGAAAAGGAAATTATTCTGCCGCAGCTGGAAAACTATGCCAGCCGTTTACGGGCAGCGAATATTACAGTGGCCCGGCCGAACAATATGCTGGAGGAAGAATTTCAGCTTGTGGTTGATATCGGCCTGCTGTCTCAGGTCTATGCGAATCTGTTTTCCAATGCAGCCAAATATACCCGCGAAGTTGTGACACGGGACGGAAAATTCCGCAAGCTTGTCGCTTACGGTCGTGAGATTGTAGAAAATTTTCCGGAATGCGGCGAACAGGGGGTGAAATTTAATGTCTTCAGCACCGGCCCGCATCTTGACCAGGAGGAAGCGCAGCGTATCTTTCAGGAAGGGGTGCGCGGCAGGGACAGCAAAGGGATTCACGGTACCGGGCACGGTCTTGCCTTTATCCAGCATGTGGTCGAGCTGCACGGCGGGATCGTCGGGTACGAGAAAACTTCCGAGGGAAACAATTTCTATTTTATTCTGCCTGTTTCGTTTGTTGAATAAACGGAAAGAAAGGGAAGCCGATATAACCGGCGAAACCAGCGACGGAAATATTTACTTTGATTATCAACAGATTTTATATATTGGAGAAAACCGATGTCTTCTGCATCTATCCAGCCGCTTAGTTCCATCGGACCGGCTGACCCGGAAAAGGCCAGGGAAGAGGCCCTGAAAAAGGATCCAGCCAAACGTGATTACCTTGAAGGCCGCGAACAGCTGAAAAAAGGCGATCACGCGGCAGCGGCCATGTCCTTTCACAATGCCCTGAAAGGCTTTGAAGAAAAAGGCGATGAGCAGGGAATTGCCAACGCCTCGGACCGCCTCGGTGATGTCTGCCTGGAGCGGCAGGACTATGCCGCAGCTCTGGAGCATTACCGGCGGGCATGCGCCATCTGCGAAAAGGAGGAGGATTCCTTTTCCATCCTGTCTCTGAATAAAAAAATTACTGCTGTGTATCGGCATCAGGGCGAACTGGACAAGGCGCTGGAGCTCGCCTTTGACATGGTCGAGCATTATCAGCTGACTAAAAATCCGAAAGGCATGGTTGAAGTGCTGGTCATCGTTGCTGAACTGTACCGGGAAAAAGGTGAGAACGGGAAAGCGGCTGATACCTACCGGACTGCTGCTTCCATTCATAAAAATTTCAAGCACAAGCGTAAGGCAGAGGAGTTTGCCGCCTTGGCGGATGAGGTAGAACAGGGGTAATGTTTACCGGTATAATTCAGGGACTGGGCACGGTTGTTGAAAAGCGGCCTGCTGGCAGCGGCATGGTTTTCAGCTTGGAGGCGGATTTTGAGCTGACTGATCCGGAAGAAGGGGAGTCCATTGCGGTCAACGGAGCCTGTCTCACTGCCCGTGATATCCGGGGCCGCCGTTTTCTGGTGGATGTCTCACCGGAGAGTCTGTCACGCACCGGTTTAGGCCAGCTGGAGGTTGGCTTCAGGGTCAACATGGAACGCGCTCTGCGCCTAACCGATCGGCTGGGTGGCCATCTGGTCAGCGGGCATGTGGACACCTTGGGCCGGGTTGAGGAACGGAAAGCAGCCGGAGATTTTACCTTGTTCACCTTTTCCTTGGACCAGAAGCTGACCAGATATGTTATTGAAAAAGGCTCGATCACCATTGACGGAGTCAGTCTGACCGTCAATTCCTGCTCCGGCAATAAGTTTTCCGTTTCCATTATTCCGCATACTCTGGCTGTTACCACCTTGGGTGGTCTGCGGCAGGGCAGCCGGGTAAACTTGGAAGTAGATATTATCGGCAAGTATGTGGAAAAACTGCTTGCAGCGCAACCTGCCGGGTCGGAAACAAAAAGCAGAATCAATCCGGCCTTCCTGGCAGAGCACGGATTTTTGCGATAAAAGAGAGAAACAAGAGATAAACGTACTCCCGGTTCCGGTCGATTCAGCGATTCAGGTGACCGGGTATAACAGAATACAGAATATTAAGTGAGTATCATGGCTGTCAGTCCCATAGAAGAAGTTGTTGAAGATATCAGGGCCGGTAAAATGGTCATCCTGGTGGATGATGAAGACCGGGAAAACGAAGGTGACCTCTGCATGGCCGCCGAGGCCGTGACCCCGGAGGCCATCAATTTTATGGCCACCCACGGCCGCGGCCTGATCTGCCTGACCCTGAGTCCGGATATTATCGGACAGTTAGGCCTGCCCATGATGGTGCAGGACAATCAGTCACCTTACGGCACCGGGTTCACCATCAGTATTGAAGCCCGTACCGGCGTGACCACCGGTATCTCGGCGGCTGACCGGGCCAGAACCATTGAGGCGGCCGTGGCCCCGGATGCAACCCCCCGTGATATTATCAGCCCGGGTCATATTTTTCCCCTGCGGGCGCGTAAAGGCGGGGTGCTGGTGCGCACCGGTCAGACCGAGGGATCGGTGGACCTAGCCCGGCTTGCCAGGATGCGGACAGCCGGAGTGATCTGCGAAATCATGAAGGATGACGGCACAATGGCCCGGATGCCGGATCTGGAAAAGTTTGCTGAACAGCATGATCTGAAAATCGCCACGGTTGCCGATCTGGTGGCCTACCGGCTGCGCGAGGATATGCTGGTCCATCGTGCTGTGGAGACCCGCCTACCCACCCTGCACGCCGGTGAATTCAAGGTGATTGCCTATACCAATGATGTGGACGAATTTGAACATGTTGCTTTGGTCAAGGGGGAGATCACCCCGGATGAACCGGTTATGGTGCGGGTCCATTCCGAATGCCTGACCGGTGATGTATTCGGCTCGGCCCGCTGTGACTGCGGAGCCCAGCTGCAGGCCGCCATGAAGATGGTGGAGCAGGAAGGCAGGGGGGTTATCCTCTATATGCGGCAGGAAGGCAGAGGTATCGGCCTGGTCAACAAACTGAAAGCGTACAATCTCCAAGACGAAGAAGGCCTGGATACAGTGGAAGCCAATGTCCACCTCGGCTTTAAGCCGGATCTGCGGGATTACGGGATCGGTGCTCAAATCCTCCGCGATCTCGGCGTCCGCAAGATGCGCCTGCTGACCAATAACCCGAAGAAGATCATCGGGCTGGAAGGATATGGGCTGGAGGCAGTGGCCCGGCTGCCCATCGAGATCCTCTGCGAGTGCGAAAATAAGGAGTATCTCCGCTGTAAACGGGATAAGATGGGGCACCTGCTGGAACTGTACGGCGAGGAAGGATCAGATGCTGTGCAGAAGGAATCGTGACTTTTCCTTTATAAAAGGCTGAACAAGGCTTGGAGTCCCGTTAACAGCAAGGTTGCCGAGGTGGCGGAAAAGGATATCCTCCAAGTTGCCCCGGCTGTGCTTGAGGATTGAACCGACGAGGGGGTGTCCGTGCTTCTCCTGCAGTTCATAGGAATCCGGCTCAACAGCGGTCAACGCCAATAATCGCTGCTGCCGCCTGCCCCGCTTTTCTGCAGGCCTGCTGCAGTTTCCAATTTGCTCTGTTCCGATCCTCGACCATATTGCTCACACAGCGGACTTCCAAGCAGGGTAAAGCAAAGGCCTCGCAGACCCGCGCCACTGCTGCGCCTTCCATATTTTCGCACAGGCCGCAGAACTGGCGGCCGAGCTGTCGTCCTCTTTTTGCCGTACCGCTGGCACAGTTGACGGTGACAAAAATACCTTTTTTCCAGGCCATGCCGCTCTGCTGCAGAGCCGCTTCCGCCGCAGCCAACAGGGATTGATCAAGGACAAACCGGTCGCGGACCGGCAGCTCTGTGCCGAAGCGCTCCACCCTGTCCGCCAACTGAATGCCGAGATCTCCGATCACCTCCTGCTCGGCAAGGCAGATGTCAAGCAGCCCGGCCTGGACAGCTGTCCTATCTTCAGGATATGCACCGGCAATACCGAAATTCAGCACCCAATCGATTGCAGAAGACTGCCGCTGCAGCAGGCAGGAAAGCGACAAAGCAGTTTCCACAGGCCCGATTCCTGTGACAAGGCGGTACAGAAGAGGAGCCTGTTTTCCCATACTGTCAGTAATACCAGTAAATGCCTGCATTTCCATATCAGTTGCCGCTGCAAGTAATATCGCCATATGCCCTCGCACAGGGCCTATTTTTTCAGGAAAAATAAAATAACCAACGGAAGAACCGAAAGTTCCCTTGCTTCATATCCCCTTTTCCAGCAACGGGCTGGATTCTTTTTGACAGAACGCATCTTTTCGTTTACAACCTTTATATGTATTATATTTTTCTCTGTGCTGAAAAGTACTCCCTATGCGCAGGCAGCAGATCAACGCAACGCGCCCGGAAAGTCCCCTGCTGACAACCCGTTTGATCCGGAGTCCCTACAGGGAAAAATTACAGAATTGATCCTCGGAGGACAACCATGAAGTATTTTCTTTCTCAGGAGCTGCTGCAGGCTGACGTATTCAGGCAACAGTGCCGGTGCATTGCAGTGCTCATTATCTGTTGCCTGACAGGCATGGGTATGAGCAACACCGCCTTTGCTCAATATTGGAACGACTGGGACAATCAGCCTGCATCTTCTCAGCGGTATTCCGCTGATCTCGCCGCAACCGACAGCGGCGGGGGGACCTGGGGAGACATTCTGAGAATGTCTGTTCAGATTGAAGGCTCCACTGCCCGGTTTAATATTAAATCAAAAAAAGGCAATTTCTATAATACGAACAGTGTGAATATCAGGTCCGGCAGCCAGAGCGGTACTGTTTTGGTATCCGGAAAAATCACTCCCGGCAGCGAGGTGGCTACCCTCCGGCTGAACCTGGATACGATCGCCCAGTTTCCGCATCGCTTTTATGGAACAGTGACGAACAACGTGGGGCATGCCTGGGTCGGATATGTGCAGATATCAAGAAACGGCGTCCCTTCACCTGTATCTGACCCTCCTGTACCTGCCCCTACCGCGCCTGCACCCCGGCCGAATACCGCTCCGAACCGGCCTCTGATCAGCAATGCTCCTGCAGAGGCAGAAGTAAACATGCCGGTCAATATCCCTGTGACTGCCGGGAGAGGACAGGGCGGCGAGATGGTCCAAGTGCAGTGCACAGCCACCGGCTCGGCAAGTACACCGGACAATCCGTACCGCTCCGATTGGGTCTATGCCGGATATACTGTAACAGCGGAATTCCGTTTTCAGTCAGCCGGATCGCAGACCATCTTCTGCAATACTCTGGACAGGTATGGTGCTACAAGCTCCCTGAACCAGCGGACAATTATCATCTCCGGGCGCCGCGACTTTACCACGCCTCCGCCCGTTGTCAAGGCGCCTGATCATGCGCTGCCGAATAAGCCGGTTACTGTTTCGCTGGTTGCCGGGGAAGACCCCTCCAACAGAGACCTGGTCAGAATCAGCTGCGAAGCGCGAGATTCCAACAGAACAGCAGGTAATCCCTATCTTTCCGACTGGCTGCCCCCGGGAGCAGAAAGCAAGGCAAAGTTTACCTTTTTTTCTGAAGGGATGAAGGAAATTTCCTGCACATCCCACAGCCGCCAGGGATTCACCAGCTCGTCAAACGGAGCAACGGTTATGGTCCGCCCGGATAATCACGCTCCGGGCAAGCCGGAGATCAGCTCTTATCCGTATGATACGCAGACAGGGCACCCGACCTCTATTCCGATAACCGCCGGTTCAGATTCCGATGGTGACCAAGTCAAGGTGGAATGCACCACAGAAAACACCAGCATAGCAGGCAATACTCCCTATACCTCCGACTGGATTGCGTCCGGCTCAACCGTGAATGCCGTGCTTACCTTTTATGCAACCGGAAACAGAGAGTTCTCCTGTATTACCGTTGACCGGAAAGACGCAAGAAGCGACGAGTCCAGACGGACAATCAACGTACAGAGGATGCCGATCAGACCGAATCCGATCAGCCTGAACCGTCCGAATCAAGCCCAGGCCAACTGCTCATGCCAAAAAAAGAATCCCTCCCAGCAGAGCTGGCCGCAGCAGTCGCAACAGTCAACAAGCTCCTGCGCAGTGTGCAAAACAAACCGGGCCCGACAGGGAGGAATTTCCTTCAATGAACCCTATATCCCGAATTACACTGATCAGTACACCAGCAAGAATCAATACAACAACTACACCGACCACAACTCCCGCTTCAGTGCTCCGCCGCCGCCCGATCTCCAGGGCCGGGTCGCGTACAGCAGCAACGGAGCCCCTGTGTATAATGCTCAGATCAAAGCCTGGGACTTGGCAAGCGGCCTGTCATATACGGCAACAACTGATTATAACGGCTATTTTTCTTTCAACCTTGACAGGAAAAATCTTACCTGCCAGATACAGGCAAGCAAAGGAGCATTTACGTCGTCTATCAAAGAAGTACGGATCAGCTCCGGCAATCCGGCTGAGATCGATCTGACCATCATGGACAGAACAATGAATAACCCGGCCATGCAGCAGCAGATGCAGTGGCCGAAAACACAGCCGCCTGCCAGCAACAAGAACAATGTCTGGCAGTTTAATTAAACTGCAACGAGCTGTAACGCGGTCATTCTGTACGGCCGTACAGTCTGTCGGTTCTCCGGTCTTTCTGTTATTTCCTGACCGGGAACCGACAGTGCTGCTGTACAGTACTAAGTACTACAGCACTGTATTCCCGCGCCTTCCGATATTCTCCAGCTCTGATTTCCTGTCGAGATTACTGCTCCGGTAACACCTTTCTGAATCCTTCTAAATGTCTGAATGCAAAGCAGCTGTACCTAAAAACAGCGTACAGGACCGGTATCAGCTTTCTTCCTACGATTATTTCCTCCCTGAAGAGCAGATTGCTCAGCAGCCTGCAGCACGGAGAGAACAGGCCCGTCTTCTTGTGCTGAACTGTGTACACAATACCAAGGAACATACCCGGTTTGAAACCCTCCGCAACCTGCTCAGAAGCGGTGATCTGCTGGTGATCAACAATACCAAGGTCTTTCCTGCCCGCCTGTTCGGGCGTAAACAGACCGGCGGCAGGGTTGAGATGCTTCTTCTCCATTTTCCGGTTCCTGTCCCGGACACGACAACAGACGGAGTACAGAAAGAAACGACCGCACAGGCAACAGCACTGGCCCTGATAAAGAGTTCAAAACGGCCCAAGACGGGAAGCATACTGTATTTTACTGAGGCACTGCAGGTACGAGTGGATGTTCTCCGACCGGACGGCAAAGCAGAAGTCACTCTGTTTCATTCCGCCCGCATTCCGCTTGAGCTGTTGCTGGAAGAACACGGAGATATCCCACTGCCGCCGTATATCAGGCGGCCTGACGGCAGCACGACAGAGGATGCCCGACGCTATCAGACCAGGTACGCCCGTCATGTCGGCTCGGTTGCCGCTCCGACAGCCGGGCTGCACTTCAATGACGGGTTCCTGCAGAAATTGCAGGGCGATGGGATCAGTCTGGCGGAAGTCACCCTGCATGTCGGGTACGGGACGTTTGCACCGGTACGGTGCGAGGACATCCGGCAGCACAGGCTGCATAAAGAATTTATCCGCCTCCCGCCGGAAACGGCAGAGGCAATCAATACGACCAGAAAAAACGGCGGCAGGATCTGGGCTGTCGGTACCACCACGGCAAGAACGCTGGAATTTGCTGCCGGAGATACAGACAAGGGAGGAGAGGTGCAGCCGGTAGAGGGCTTATGCGGACTGTATATTTATCCCGGCTATTGCTTCAGAATTGTGGACAATCTGATCACCAATTTTCATCTTCCGAAATCGTCCCTGCTCTTTCTGGTGGCAGCCCTGGCAGGCAGAGAACGTGTTCTTGCAGCCTACCAGGACGCTGTGGAACAGGACTACAGATTCTTCAGCTACGGAGATGCAATGGCGATTATTACCACGCAATAACCGGGCGGTAAGTAATATCAGGCAGACAGAACAGAATCACGGTAGACTCTGCTCACCACCCGGCCTGTTATCCTTCGGTTCCGGCTCCAGATCAAAGGAAATATTTCGGACAAATTCGGCACCTAGCTCCACAGGGTCTTCAGCTTCATACAACAACGCAGTCTGAAGAAACAAGAAACTGTCGTGCCCCATAGAAAGAAAGCGGAGCGCTATTCCTTCCTCATCTGCCCAGACAACAGAAGCACGGGCACGCAGTTCAACAATACCCGTATCAGCAGCCGGATCGCTCAATTCGACTGTACAGATATCACCGGCCTGCTGATCAAAATCTCCCTGCACATACATGCCACCGAGACTGAGATTATTGACGGTATGCTCTATATATTGCCGTTCGTTGAAATCAAGGTGTACATCCCGCTTGAATTCGACCCGAGTAAATTGTCGGGTATTTATCGTGCTCATCTTACCGCCTGTTCTGGGAATAAATTCTCAATCCTGCCGTCAAAAATGGACAGCAATTATTGACAACATGGGGCCGAAGCAATAAAAAACAAATGATAAATGATTCCCCTTAATTTTTCAAAAGAAATCTTCAAAAGAAATTTTTCCGGTCAGAAAAAACAAAGCACTTCCTCCCGACAAGAATCCGACATCCGAAAGAGCAGCAGAATACGCTCTGCTGCTCTTTGAGCAAACCTGCTTTTGCTTCATTATGCCCTCCTCTGCCTTTGCCTTTATACTTTGCCTTTTCCCCTGCAGGTATCAGCCGGGAGGCCAGTTCAGACTGCGTCCGCCGATGACATGCAGATGCAGATGAAAAACAGTCTGTCCGGCCTCTGCTCCGTTATTCAGGACCAGCCGGAACTGTTCGATTCCCTCCTGCTGTGCAACCTGAGTGCCGATCCGCATCAGCCTGCCGATCAGCTGTTCATCCTTTTCAGTCACAGCGGAAGGGCCGCTGATATGCTTCTTCGGAATAACCAGAAAATGAACAGGCGCTGCCGGAGCGATATCGCGGAAGGCCAGTACTTCATCGTCCTCAAAGAGCTTGTCGGACGGTATTTCTCCCCGGATAATTTTACAGAACAGGCAGTTTTCAGACATAATGCGCTCCGTTTTTGCTTATGTTTTTTTGCTTATGTTTTTTTGCTTATTGCTCTGATTCTTTGTTTTGCTCAGGGCGCGTACAACATACTTTGAGCAATCTGCTGCTTTCCGGCAACAGGTTGAAACTGCAGAATCAACGCGTTCTTTTCCGCCCGGATATCAACCGGGTCAAGATGGACATAGATTGAAACGCCGCCAGCTGTTCCGGTCAGCGGCTGCAGATTGTCTAGCGGCAGAGGATATTCTCTGCGCAGACTGTCGAGCAGAGGGCGCAGCGGGGCGGCAGACGGGTTATCCTGCAGCAGGTCCTGACATGCCGGTGTGAGAAACAGGGTCTTTTTTTTCCGGTCAAAGCGCAGGGCGATATCACAGGTGACAGGCAGAACAACCTCTTTCAGTTTAATCTGAATGGTCTGACCGGCAACCCGGGCACTTGCCCGCAGATGCCTGCCGCTGACCTTCCCCTGCAGAGAAATCATATCTTTCCTGAGGGCAAGCCTGCTAATGGAGTCAAGACGAAAAGTTCCCTGAAGATTTCCTCCATGTTTTCCCAGTTCGACAGGCAGCGGGAGAAGATTCTGCAGTGTCTGCTGCAGCGTTGATTCAGGTATGGAAAGAGAAACCGGCCGTTCTCCGGCCTGGACAGAGAGAGGATAAAAACGGACCAGACTGAGTACCAGCAGAGCACTCAGCCCGATACGGCAAAAACGGATCATTTGTTATAAATATACAATACGCTGGTCACGTTCCGACAGACAAACGGCGTGATCGTTTTGTCTGTTTTGTGTACTCAGCTCTATCCTACTACGTTTTTCCGGGAGTGCAAGCAGCCAGATGCACAGGAGAAAAAATAGACGTTTTTTTTTGAGAGGACAAAATCAATGCTGCACCTGATGACGGGCAACCGGCAGTAATCGGTACAATGATGTTGCCGATAAATTGACCTGCCGGAAAAAGGATGCTATCGTGCTGCAGCAGCCGGAAAATGGAATCCGGCCAGACGGAACGCAGAAATATGACAACGGAAAAAACAGGCAAAAAAGAGAGAAACGTACCGCCGACCCTGACCGTGACCTCGGAATGCCTGCTCAGCAACGCACCTGAACTGCTCTGCGCCGCCATCCGGGAGCAGCTAACCGTGGATAACCCGAAATATACAGCTGCGCAACGTTACTCCCGCTGGGTAGGGAAACAGATCAAGCCGAGACTGTATTTCTTCCGCGAGCAGGGGGACACCTTGGTTTTTCCCCGTGGTTTCGGCAACCGTGCGGTTCTGCTCTGCAGGCGTCTGCTTGGTGTCGATCCGGTGCTGATTGACCGGAGAAGAAAATTGCCGCCCATTGAGTGCAGCTTTCAGGGAACCCTGCGCCCGTATCAGCAGGAGGCGGTGCAGGCCCTGATGCAGCGTTCCTTCGGCGTGCTGGAGGCCGGAACAGGCTCCGGAAAAACAGTCATGGCCCTGAAAGTCATTGCTGAACGCAGACAGCCGACCATCATCATTGTCCATTCCAGAGAGCTGCTTGAACAGTGGCTGGACCGGATCGCCACCTTTCTCGGGATCAGCGCAGGCCGGGCAGGGGGCGGCCGCTTTGATCCGCAGCCGATCACCGTTGCTGTTGTCAACACAGCCCGCAAACGGCTGGCTGAGCTGACGCCCTGTTTCGGTCAGCTCATTGTGGATGAATGCCATAGGGTCCCGGCCAGTCTGTTCACTGAGGTAGTAAGCGGTTTTGACGCCTTTTACATGCTGGGCCTGTCTGCCACTGCTTTCCGCCGTGAACAGGGGATGACCAAGCTCATCTACAGCTACATGGGCGACCGGGTCCATGCCGTTGATCCGGATGTACTGACTGAAAGCGGTGCGGTTGTCCGGCCTGATCTCATCCAGCGGGAGACCGCCTTCTTTGCCTCCTATTCCGGGGAATATACCAAACTGATCAAGGCGCTGACGGAAAATGAAGCGAGAAACCGTCAGATCACCGCTGACATTGCCGACCTGATCCATCAGGGCCATGAGGGGACCGTGCTTGTCGTCTCCGACCGGGTCGCCCATTGTGCAAACCTGCTCGATAAACTGCGCAGCCATCACCTCATTGCAGAGCTGCTCACCGGCAGGATGCCGCCTGACGTGCGGGCTGATGTCGTGTGTCGGGTCCAAGAGGGAAAAGTGCAGGTATTGCTCTCCACCCTGCAGCTTATCAGCGAGGGCTTTGACTGCCCCGGTCTTTCCACCCTGGTGCTGGCGACACCGATCAGGTTTGAAGGCCGCCTGCTGCAGGTGGTCGGACGGATCATGCGTCCGGCAGAAGGAAAAAAGGCGCTGGTGCTTGATTATGTGGACACAAAGATCAGCGTACTGCAGCGTTCCGGCCTGGCCCGCGCCGAGATGTTCAGCCGCTGGCAGTAGGGAGGATAAGCGTATAGATCGCGTCCTGTCGCCTGCACAACATCAGTTATTTAAAAACAAATATAGAATCAGTCAGGGCTTGGCAGATACGGATTGACAGGTTTGTACACCATCGAATATTTTTTTCATCCCATTGTATGACAGCTCTGCAGAAAAGGCTGCAGCTGCCCCAGCACCTCCGGCAGAGCATCCTCCAGCACGTAATGCCCGGCTTTCTGGAAATAATGGCTCTCCGCCTGAGGAAAGCGTCGCTGCCATTCAGCATAGAAGGATCTGTTGAAGCAGAAATCCTGCCCGCCCCAGCAGATGAGCATGGGCTTGCCCTGCAGCCGAGCCAGAGAAGTTTCCACCTGCACCAGTGTATCCCATGAGGGATGGCCGGGCCGCATGGGGATATCCCGGACAAAACCATGCACTGCCACCCGATTGGCCCAGCTGTTGTAGGGAGCAAGAAAGCCTGCTTTGATTTCCGGCCGCATTTTTTTCCGCACCGCCATAAAGGTGGCTGGCCAGGCAAAGCCGTTCAGGCCGCGCACCAGCAGGGCGCCGAGGAACGGCCAGCGGCAGACGGCAATCCGCAGGGCAAGCTGAATTGAACGGAAGGCCGCGGTGTTCAGCAGAACCAGCCCGGCCACCCGCTCAGGATACTGCCCAGCCCAGCCCATCCCGATCGCTCCGCCCCAATCGTGGACGATGAGTACGCAGCGTTTTATGCTCAGATGATCGAGCAGGGCAGTGAAATTATCAATATGATTTTGTAGGCGATAAGGCCAGCTCTGCGGTTTGTCGGACAGGCCGCAGCCCAGATGATCCGGCACAATGCAGCGGTAATTCGTTTTCAGGCCCGTGACCACGTTCCGGTACAGGTAGGACCAGGACGGATTGCCGTGCGCCATGACCACTGCCGGGCCACTGCCTTCGTCGAGATAGGAGAGACAGTGGCCGTCAGTGGTGCGGAAGGCCTGCGGGGTAAAGGGATATTCGGCAGGGGAGGGCATCACCACTCAATCCCGAGCATCACCGAGTTGATTCCGGAGCCGATACCTAACAGGGCGGCCCGCTGGCCGTGTTTTAGCTTGCCTTTTTCAATGCCCATTGCCATTGTGATAGGCGCAGAAACCGAACCCACATTGCCCAGTACGGACAGGGTCTCGAAATTACGTTCCGGGTCAAGCTCCAAGGTGGAAAAAAGTTTGCGGGCATGGGCCTGCCCTACCTGATGGCAGAAAAAGCGGTTGACCTTTTCCTTATCCCAGCCTGTTTCCTGCAGGAAATCCAGCCAGCAGAGATGCGCGGTCTCGACTCCTTTTTCCAGCAGCACCTCGGAGTCCGTATTCATCAGCGTGCCTTCGTTGCCGTTCTGACCACCGTGGCAAAGGTCATTATGATGGGTGTTGGCCCGCCAGGAACCACCGATCAGGCGGTGACCGGTATCCTGCACTTTTTTTGACCCCATAACCAGGGCTACGGCCCCGGAGCCGATGGTCAGGGAGGCAAAGGCAGGTTTGATGGTCTTCCGGGTCAGGGTTTCATCCGCCTGCAGCTGTTCAATGGTGGAACAGACCAGATCCTCGGCAGTTTCGGAGGTCACGATCAGGCCGTAACGGACCTGGCCCAGTTCGATCATGTTGGCCAGTATGAGCATGCCGTTGAGAAAACCAAGGCAGGCATTGGAGAGATCAAAAATCTGGCAATGGCTTCCCAGTCCCAGACCGCGATGGACAAAAGAGGCTGTGGCAGGCTCCATCATATCCCGGCTCACCGCCGTAAAGGCCAGGAAATCAATGTCCGGGGCTGACAGCCCGGAAGCGAGCAGGGCCTTGCGTCCGGCAAGGATCGCCCCCTCGCTGGGCGGGGTTTCCGGGTCCCAAAAGCGGCGGCTGCGGATGCCGCTCATCAGCTCAAGGCGTCCTTCAGGCAATTTCAGGCGTTCATAGACCGATGACAGCTGCTGTTCAAGGTCAGCGGAGGTAACCACGTTGGGCGGCAGTTCATAGCCGAAGCTATGCAGACAGACACGGGAGTATTTCATAGTATTCTTCTCGTGTTCCGGTTGAGTCTTGTTCTGTTCAGGATGCAATTTTTTATACTTCTTATGTACTATATATTAAATACGGCGGCAACTGCACTCTTAAAGCTCGGCCCGTAAAGAAAAGAAAGCGAAAAAACAGAAAGGAAGGGAGAGAGTGCAGGGTGAAATTCTACAGTATCTCTCTGTCTCTCCGCCTTAAAGCTTAAAGAAAACTTAAAGAAGGCGGGCCGCGATCCGGCCCAGCCAGACCAGGCCCACCCCGAATATCACCTGTCCCCCGGCGTTCAGCAGGGCCGGGACCATCCGGCTCTCCCGGATCAGGTTCAGGGTTTCATTGCCGAAGGTGGAAAAGGTGGTAAAGGCTCCCAGCAGGCCGATGAGCACGAAGCTCCTGGTCTCCGGAGAAAACATGGCCTTTGTTTCAACTAGGGCGCTGAGAAAACCGATCAGCAGGCAGCCGATCATGTTTACGCTCAGGGTGCCGAACGGGTAGACAATGGAACCGGAGCGGGTCTGCACCCAGGAGCTGACCAGAAAACGCAGCACTGCCCCGGTAAAGCCGCCTGCGCCGATGAGAGCAAGCTGCAGCAGGTTCATTTTCCGAACAACCCGTCCAGCAGGCCCGGCACAACCTTGTCCAGCTCCGGAGCGACCTTGTCCACCTGATCCTGAAGAATATTTTTTGTTGCCTGTCCGGCAGCCTGCCGGAGCAGATCAGATGCAGCTTCCATCAGGGCCTTGCGGCTGTACACCGGGTTGTCTCTGGTGCCCCGGACAGGGACTTTCAGGGTTGCCCCTTTGAGCAGCTCATATCCCTTTTTGCCCACCAGCCTGCTGGTCACCGGGACCTCCACCACATAATGCAGGCTGCCGTCAATCCCGGCAGACCCGCTGATCACGATTTCCGAGTCTGCAACTGTGACCTTGACCGGCGAACAGGTGATCTTCCCCTGCACCCCGTCGCAGGTCATGGTCTTTTCCTTCATGGTCAGGGCGCTGTCGGCATAGCCTGCTGCTTCCAGAATACTGCTCAGTACGCCCTTGGGCTGCAGAGCGACCCTAGTGAGATCAAGGGTGAGGTTAAAATCAATCTGCTTCAGTCCCTTTCCGCCAAGGGGCAGGGAAAAGCGGTCCAGACGCGCATTGATGATGCCCGCAGGCGTGGCCAGGGCCCCGAACACGGGATGCACCACTTTCAGGATGCCGTCCGTGAGGTATTGTTCCAAGTGGACATCGGTCAGGATCTGCTGGGGTTCTGTCAGGGTGAGCAGCGGCGGATTCTTAGTGTAGTCAATGCGCGGCGCAACCTGGAGCAGCCCTTCATTCAGGATGCCTTCCAGGGCAGCAGCCATGATCCCGTCCTTCATGTCGGTATCAATGGACATGTCTCTGATATCAATGCCGGATTTGGAGAATGAATCGGCATAGACGCTGGTGGCAAAACGCAGATCGATTTTTGCGTTTTGCTCTTCCGGCGACAGGGGATAATACAGGGTGAATTTTTCCTTTTTCCTGCCCTTCATATCAATGCCCAGCGCATACATGCCGTTCAGAATAGCGACAATGGAGGCAAGATCCGGGGTTGCCTGGCCCTGCAGAGAAAAATGCCGGTTTTTGCCGCTGAGCTGCAGCTCGCCGTCCGCCTGCATACTTAACGGAGCGGATTCAATATCAAAGGTAGTGAACTGGACATCCCCGGCAATCAGGTCGCCGTGCAGATGGCTTCTGAACACAACCTTCTGCCGTTCGAGCAGGAGTTCTTCTTTCCCCCTACCCGACGTGCCTTTTCCTTTTTCCTCTATTTTACTGTAGGTGAACTGATCCAGGTCCAGTTTTACTGTGCCGGAATTACCCCTGTTTTTTTTGCCCGCGATTTTGATATCTTCCTTTCTCTCTGTCAGATCGAGATCAAAGGCCGCATTGCCGCCGAATTTCTGCGCAGCAGGCAGAGCCTCCAGCTGCTGGAGCAGGATGGTCAGTTTCTGCAGATCTGCTGTGCCGTTAACCTGCAGCTCCTTGATTGCCGGAGCCGGTTTCTGCTGCCAGTCCTCCAGAAAAAGCCGTTTTGCCCTGATATCGGCAAACCCGGATTTGAGATTCAGGTTACGGAGGACAAGACGGTGATTTGTGGTATCGATCAGGTTGTAGCCGCCGCCTGCGGCAAAAAAGGCAGCTCTGCTGTCTGCGGTTGCAAGGGGACGGACAGCATTTCCCGCTTCCTGCTCTGCGGTTGGTGCAGTAGTGAACAGGTGCAGCTCAGATTCGCGGAAGATTTTCCCCTGGCGGTAGAGGATAAAGTCTTTAACGCGGCTGTCGATTTTGCTGACCACGATCCTGTCCTTTTCCGTATAGCCGGAGGTGTCCAGCGTCATGGAACCGGCCAGGCTGGTTTCCTCTTCTGCAAGTTCAAACTGATGCAGCAGTTCCGTGACCCGCGCCAGCACCAGGTCTGCGCTGAGCTGGTAACGGGCCATGATCTGCCCGTCCTCACGATATATTCCCTCGACAGAGCCTTTGAATTCTCCGGCCCAGGAGGACAGGTCAAAGGTCAGGTCCGCAGCATCCGCCTTTGCGGCAGGAAATTTTTCCGGTGTATTGAGCTTGCCGCTGAAATGCAGGGGATGAGAGGGCAGCACCGTTCTGCTGCCCTCAACAAGATCAAGTCGGCAGTCGGCAATGTCCAGCTGCGCAGAAACCGCGTAGCGGTTGTTTTCGTCCTTTTCTGTCTCGACTTGCATCTCCAGCTGGCCCCCGGCTTTCCAGCCGAGCTGAATAATTTTGCCGAGCTGCTGCGTAGCCTGCTTCAGGTCAGCCGAACCGTTCAGGGTGAAATGTTTGAGATTACCTTTACCTTGGATATCAAGAAAAGATGCCTTCAGGGCGAGCTTATCGATCTCCGGTTCCTTGTCTGCCAATCGACCGTCAAACTGCAGGGTCAGAGGGGTATCCCAAGTAAAGGACTGATGATCCTGCCGACCGGCAAGATTCTCAATAACTGCGTCGGCAATGATATGCATTGCGCCCGGTTCTTCGTTCAGAGCAACAGTGACCGTGGTTGTCCCGCTTTCAAGGCGCAGGTCTTCCTGAACCTTAAGCAGATGAGGCAGCTGAGTAAGCAGAACAGGCAGATCAAGTTTTCCCTTACCGGTGGCCTGAATGCCCTCCTGGCCGTAGCTGGACTGCAGATCCAAGGTGCCGAAGTCGGAGACCATTTTCAGACCGGGAACCTTCCAGTCCTTCGTAACATCCCGCTGCAGCTGCAGCTCAAGGGCAAGCTGTTCAACACGGGGATGATCCTCCTGCAGAAAACCGCCGGTCAGATCAATGTCAGTCAGGGTGATCGGGCCGCGCACTACCAAGTTGCCGCTCTCGGTATTTTTTACGGTCAGTTCGGCGGATACCATGCCCTGTCCCCGGGGAACACCGCTGTCAGCAGGGGCCAAGGCCAGAAAAGGCCCGGTCTGCACGTCGGTGAGGGTGAGCAGCATATCCGCTGTCATCTGGTCCAGCAGATTGCCTTTAACCGAAGGCAAGTCGATCTGTCCTTCTGATTTGATTGCTCCCCTGTTGCCGTCCGCGCCGGTTGCCAGAGAAAGCGTGAATTTGAGGCTGTCGTTGACCAACTCCGCATCAAGTTTCCCCTGACTGAGCAGCGGCACGGGTGTGTCCGGGGCCTTCAGCTGCACTGCCAAGCGGTTCAGCACCAGTTTCACCGCCATTTTATGCCAGAACCATTTTCCTTTTCCTGCAGCGGAGGTGTCGGTAACGGCCGGTTCAGTTTGCTCAGTTTTGCCAGCAGACTGGTCTGTATCCTGAGACGAAGCCCCTGACTTATCGGATTTCTCCGGATGCTGCGGAAGCACCAGCACAGGGTCGTCCACAGTGATGGTGCCGAGATTTTTCGGCGCTGTAATCAGAGAGAATAATCCCTGTGTGCTTTTCAGACGGGCGGCTGTAAACTGATACCCTTGGGCCGTATCCTGATAGGCAACAGTTGCGCACTGCAGACCCTCGCTCCAGCCGATTTCACAGTTACCGAGGAAGAGCTCTCCTGACGAGCTGCTGTTCACCCTGCTGACAGCAATGTTTTTTACCCAGTCTGAAGAGAGGATGGCCGGAAGAAAGGCGACCGTGATGCCGATCAGAAGAAGTATCAGGAGCACGCCTGCTCCTGCGAAAAATTTTACTTTATTTTTTTTCACCTGCTGAACTCCAAAGGTTATCCCTTATTCGTCCCGGAAATTCGGGTCCATAGAACATAGGAAAATATAGGATATACGGGATAGGGATATAGACGTATGCGCCAAAAAGCAAACAAAATAAGCAAGTAACCCGGTGATTGCTCACCGGGCAAAATGAAGCTGTTGGGTGTTACGGACCGGTTTCCACAACGGAACCGATCACCGGGCAACTTGCCGCGAAACGATCCGAATGTCAATATTCTTCCGGCAGGAAAAGAAAAAAAGCGGCTGCAAAGCAGTCTGTCGGAATTACTGCTTGCCAATCTGCTCACCATCCGATTAGTTTCATATTGAAATAAGCAGCAATCTCATTTTCATATTCATCCGGTTTTCCGGAAGGAGGCAGTATGGACTTCAAGCAGCAGTTTGAACAGTCCTGGCAGGTGCTGGCAGGCAATTTCGCGCCGATTCTCGTCAACACCTTGGTGATGCTCGCAGTTTCAGTGGTCAGTCTCGGCCTGCTGGCCCCGGTGGTGACAGCAGGGTACATGCAGTCCCTGCTTCTGGTCCTGCGGGAGGAAAGAAAGCCGGATATCAAGGATCTGTTCGCCCACATGAACCTGTTTTTCCCCCTGCTCGGTTTTTCTGTTCTGTTCGTCATTGCCGTGTGTATCGGTATGCTCATGCTGGTGCTGCCGGGCATTGCGGTGCTGCTGGCCGGAACTTTTTTTCTCACCTACATGCTGCCCCTGATGACGGATCAGCAGATGGGGCTGATCGAGGCAATCAAAACGTCCTCCAGCATGGCCCTGGAAAAACCGGCTAATGAGCATTTTGCCGTGGTGGCGGTTCTCATTATTCTTAATTCCATCGGCAGTTCCGTCGTGTTCGGCACCGTGGTGACCTACCCGTATTCCTGCCTGTTTGTCCTGGCCGCCTATGAGGAAAAGCGGCAGCGCCAGCTCACTGGCCCGAAGACGAACCTGTCTAAAGAATGAAAATTGGATAAATAGATACCTGCGGAAATTGGCGAAAGACAGTTGACATTTTTCCTGTCAGGTTTATGCTCGGTCGGGTCCGTTGCTGGATTAAAAATCATCTGAACTGCTGCGGGTGCTCAGTCCCCTGTCCCGACCGGTCCGCTGTCCGAGGACAAAAGCATGTTGGACAGATTTCCGCTGCACATAAAAAGGAGGACTTCTATGGATATTCATCCGCTGGCAGGCAAGCCTGCTCCGAAATCAATACTGGTCAATGTCCCGGAGCTGATCTCTGCTTATTACACCCTGACACCTGATCCGCAGCAGGAGAGCGAGCGGGTAAGCTTCGGAACCTCCGGCCACCGTGGCAGCTCGCTGAAGCGCAGTTTCAACGAGGCGCACATTCTGGCCGTAACTCAGGCGGTCTGTGATTACCGCCGCGAGGCAGGTATCAGCGGCACCCTGTTCATGGGCATGGATACCCATCCGCTCTCCTGGCCTGCCCAGTTTACGGCGCTGCGGGTCTTGGCTGCCAACAGAGTGCAGGTCTGCATTGCTGCCGGTTCGACTCCGCAAAAATTCGGCTATACTCCCACTCCGGTAATCTCCCACGCTATCCTTACCCATAATCGGGAGGAACCCCAGTGTGACGGTATCGTCATCACTCCGTCGCATAATCCGCCCGTGGACGGCGGGTTCAAGTACAATCCCCCGCACGGCGGCCCGGCAGACACCGATGTGACCGGTATTATCGAAGCCCACGCCAATCAGCTTTTGGAAAACAATTTAGCTGGAGTGAAGCTGCTGCCGCTGGCAGATGCGCTCAAGACCGAGACCATGCAGTACTATGATTATATTACCCCCTATGTCAGCGAACTGGAGCAGGTCATTGATATGGAGGCCATTGCTCGGTCCGGCATCCGCATCGGCGCAGACGCGATGGGCGGAGCCGGTATGGCCTATTGGGCTGCGATCAGGGACCGTTACGGCCTGAACATGGAAATCTTCCACGACACGCTGGATTCCACCTTTTCCTTTATGCACTGCGACAAGGACGGCAAAATCCGCATGGACTGTTCCTCTCCGTACGCGATGGCCGGACTGGTCGCTATGAAGGAGGAATTCGACATTGCTTTCGGCAATGACACCGATTTTGACCGGCACGGCATTGTCACCAAAAGCGCGGGCCTGATGAATCCGAATCATTACCTGAGCGTGGCCATTTCCTATCTGGCGCAGAATCGTCCGCAGTGGCGGGATGACCTCGGCATCGGCAAGACCCTGGTCAGCAGCTCTATCATCGACCGGGCGGCTGCGCATCTGGGCCGGAACGTGGTGGAAGTGCCGGTGGGCTTCAAGTGGTTTGTGGACGGCCTACTGCACGGCAGTCTCTTTTTCGGCGGCGAAGAGAGCGCAGGTGCGAGCTTTCTGCGCAAGGACGGCACGGTCTGGAGCACGGACAAAGACGGCATTATCCTTAACCTGCTGGCTGCCGAGATTACGGCGAAAACCGGTCGCGATCCGGGCGAACACTATCAGGAACTGACCAAGCAGTTCGGTGCGCCGGTCTACGCGCGTATTGATGCTCCGGCCACTCCGGAACAGAAAGCTGTATTGAAGAAACTGCAGCCGGAAGATGTCAAGGTCGAGACCTTGGCCGGGGAGCCGATCATTGCTATTCTGACCAAGGCACCGGGCAATGATGCGCCTATCGGCGGGCTGAAGATCGTGGCGGAAAACGGCTGGTGCGCCCTGCGGCCTTCCGGCACTGAGGATATCTACAAGATTTACGCGGAGAGTTTTATTGATGAGGAGCACTTGGCCAGAATTCAGGAGGAGGCCAAGGTAATGGTGAACGGATTGTTGTAGGTGTCAAGTCCCGGCTGACTATGCATCTGTTTTTAACAGCACCGGACAACAGGAGAAGTCCCTGCTGTTGTTATGGGAGTATTGTGCGCTCCGTCAGGACTTCAGGACATGCTGATGATGAAGATCAGCGCTGTCCTGAAGAGAAAAAAAAGGGGGGATACTCTTAAAACATCCCCTTGGAGTAGCTTGATCCCACTACCCACAAGCCAGCATCAGGAAAAAACAACCCGATGAACGCCGAGAGCCTCATCCCTTGGACGCACGGCATCAATCCCGATCAGCTCGAACAGAACCACTTCAAGGAGCAGATACACTCTGCTGTTTCTGCGGATGCAGCCGGTGAAGGTCTCACCGTGGTGGCCCAGCGCCCCATGCAGATGAATGTGCGGCGTCTCGCCGTCCATGTACACGGACCCGCACCCGACCACCTCATGCACCTTATTGTCCATTTCCCGCCAGACGGGATTCGGCGGCACCACCGGTTCCTGGGGTCCGACCACCACTCCGGCTCTGTCCAGAGCACCGATAATCTGAAACCAGCCGCTTGTTATCTTTTCTTTGACAACAATCTCCTTCAGCCCTTCCAGAAAATCATCCTGATGATCAAAGCGGATAACGACAACCCGACCGACAGTTCCAGTTCTGTATTCCATACGCCTACCCTTTTGTTCAGTGGAGATCGCCGCCGGTGCTGGACATAGTCAGATTGCCGTTTTTTACTCCGCGCAGCGCCATCATCTTTTCAGCCAGCTCCTGCACCAGAAAAGCGTTCCCCTTAACAATGGTCACTTCCAGACAGTTATGATGATCCATATGAACATGGGTCGTCGAGGTGATCAGCCGGTAATACTTATGCTGCAGTTCCGTGATGCGCTCCTGCAGCTGGGCCTGATGATGATCATACACCAGGGTGACAACCCCCACTACCTCGCTGTCCTGCTGCCACTCCTCGTTCACCAGCCGCTTGCGGATCAGATCACGGATGGCTTCGGAACGGTTGGAATAGCCGTGCTGGGTGATGTAATCATCAAATTTTGCCAGCAGATGTTCCTCAAGAGAAACGGAAAATCGTTTTAACATGACACAACTCCATCCCGATTATGCCGGGATCAATACAGCCTACAGCCGGATATCACTCAGGCATCCTCCAGCACCTTCAGGCGCTTCAGGATAGTTTCGGCTTCCTTCTGCAGGTTCTTCGGGACAGAAGAATCCTTTTCCGCTCTCCGCAGATATTGCTTTGCATACTTTATCTTCCCTTCGTAGAGATAATACTTGGCCAGATAGAAATTACTTGCTCCTGCCTCTCCCTGGCTGGACTTCAACCGACCAAGTTCATAATAGGCCTGAGAGTATTCCTCTATATTTTTCGTAACTTCAAGATAAAACTTTTCCGCCACATCATGATGTCCCTTTGCAGCCATAACTCTGGCAAGCTCGAAGGCGCAGTACATATCTGTCGGGTCCCGTTGGTATACACGGCGCAGCAGGGGAGCTGCCTTGTCAATTTCTCCTGATTCAACGTATAATGCCGCCAGATCGACCTGCAGGATATCTTTATCCGGATACTTCTCCCGAACCCTTTCCAGGCGTTTTTCAGCTTCATAAAAATCTCTTTCCTCAAGGCTGAGCAGCGCCAGACCATAATATGCCATATTCAGGGCCTCTTCATCCTCTTCTGAAGCCAGAACATTGGAGCAGTAAATCCGCAACGTCTCCAGATCGACAGCTTTGCTGAGCACACGGTATTTAAACCGGAGAAAGGCGAAGTTGTCAGTTGCTGCTTTCTTCGGATGATCATCCGGAGTCTTTTTTTGCTGCTTTTTTGGATCCCGGTCAAGCTGCAGCAGGGACTGAACATAATCCAGCCGGTATTCAGGATTGGGATGAGTCAGCAGATAGGGAGGTAATTGTTCGGAACGGTATCGGGTGATCCTGCGCATGGACTTGAGCATTTCTTCCATTGCCGCCGGGTCATGGCCCATAGTCCGAAGCCAGTCAAAGGCCAGACGATCCGCCTGCTCCTCGTCCTGGCGGGAAAAATTCAGCCCCACTGTCCGGTTGGCAGCAAGAGCTCCGCTGAACAACCCCTGGGTCAGAGCCGGATTCCCCAAAGCAAGCCCGGCAAGCCCGAACAGCAGGCTGGCGGCAGTCACCTTTCCCTGTTTTTCAACACGCTTTGAAATATGTCTGCTGGCAACATGGCCGACTTCATGGGCAAGTACACTGAGCAGCTGGTCTTCGGTATTCATTGTTCTGATCAGCCCGGTGTTGAAAAAAATTAGCCCGGAAGGCGCGGCAAAGGCATTGAACTGCTCGTTTTTGACCACGAAAAAATGATAGTCAAAATACTGCGGTCCGGCCACGGCAAGAACCTGTTTACCAAGCCTGTTGAGATACTGGACAATATCAGGATCATCAAGCAGCTCGAATTTACTGCGGACAGTCAGGAGCAGCTGTTCGCCGATAAGCCGCTCCTCGCCGATACTGAAGCCCCAGGACAAAGCAGGAAACAGATACTGGCCGATAAGCAGAAAAAATACAGCAGAGATATATAGTTTGAACAGAACCGGTCCGAAGACCTTCCGGTTGCATAGCATACTTTTTTCTGAGCGCGTTGATACTTTTCGGGACAAACAGCCCGAACTGCAGTTCAGAAGCAGCGGACTGCCGGAAGTGCCCCTGCCGGAACAGGCAAAAAACAGGCCCAAAAAATTCCGACAGGAAGTACCCGGCGATCAGTATAATACACAACAGAAGAAAAAAACAAGGGGACTATGCGTCCTCAGCAAGATATGGAGCGATCTCTTCCGGTTTGAGGCAGCATTCCTCCAGACCGAGGGACCGGATTGCCTCGATGGATCCGGGCAGCAGACAGGAATCAGGCTCCTGCAGAATAATTTTTCCTCCCTTGATCACAACCGTTTCCATCCCGTTTTTCACCTCCTGTTCCACGCCGCTCAGAAAAACCAGAGTGACTCCGTCCCTGAAAGTCTCTGCTGCGGAACAGAGCAGCCGGTCAACCTGAAGCGAAGAATTTTCCTCTTTCCCCGTGGGCCCGGAAAGTATTGGCACCCCTTCAGGCGCAATAATCTCGCGCCTGCCCTGACAGTCCGCAATCAGACATTGTCCTCCCAACAGGTTTTCCCCGGACTCCGCAGCAGATTCACCAGAAAAAGCACGTGTACTGTATTCTGTAAATTCGTCAAGATACGCTGCCAGGTACTGTACAATTCCCGGATACATATTCTGCACCACAAGCACGACGGTTTCACGGTCATAGTGTAGTACCGGGATAATTTTCTGCAGCTCCAGCATGCCGCCCAGTCCGCTGAGGATCAGCAGCAGTCTGCGGGCGGGTTTCTCCGGGCTGATTTTTTTTTCAGCTGTTTTCAGGTTCTTTGCCCTGCTGACGTTATCCACACAGAAATCTCTGACATTCAGCAGAATATACTGCAGGCGTCTGGCGATCATGTTCCATGAATCAGGATTGACCGGTTTCGCGACCAGATCAATACACCCGTAACGCATGAAATCCATCATTTTGGAATACTGCTGATCGCTAAAATTACTGACCAGCACCACCGGAGCAGGGGAACGTATCATGATATGCTTCAGCGCCGCATCACCGCTCATGACCGGCATATTCATATCCAGCGTGACAAGGTCTGGCACCTGCATCTCGAGAAACTTCAGCGCTTCTCTGCCGTTGGTGGCAGTGCCGACCACCTTGGCCTCGATCTGTTCATCAAACAGTTTAATAAATGCCTTGGTGAAAAAACGGGAATCATCCACCACCAGCACTTTGGGGACCCCCGTCTCCTCATCAGAGGATATTTTACTTTTTGTCTGTTCATCAATACGTCGAGCCGCTTCCAGAAGCAGGAAATTCCATGAAGAATCAATGGTCCGGACATTCGTGGAGGCAAACAGCATACTGAACGTTCCGGAAGGCCAGCTCATAATCCGGTAAAATGCCTCCTCACCGGTCAGCTCGCCGAACTCGGCATGAACGATTTCATTGTCGGAAAAATACAGTACCCCGCGATTATTTTCGCTCAGCACACTCAATTTTCTGTCATCTCCGGCAAGACAGGCAAACTGCACCAGATCAACCAGGCCAAGTCCTTCGATCTCACCGACAAAACCGCTTCCAACAGGATGCTTCATATACGATAATCTGCAGAAAAAGCTCTTGTTTATTGCTTACAGAGCATTAAATGTCACATGCGTGGCGATAAACACCAGCATCAGGACAAAAAATTCTTTAAAATGGCTTTCAGGCACCCGACGCAGCAGCCGGGAACCGAGCTGCGCCCCGATCAGTACTCCCACGGATGCCGGAAATACAATCCGCCAATCCGCAGTCCGGCCGAATAGAATATACACGGTGAGCGCAGTCAGGGAAAGAAGCATCATCAAGGCAATGCTGCTGGCAACTGATCGGACCATAGCCAGTCTGCATTGCATATTAAAAAACGGCACCAGCCAGTCGCCCACGCCAATACCGAGGAATCCGGTCAGTATCCCGCCGAACAGGGGGATAAAACGACCTTGGCGGGCAGCAGCAAGATCAGCTCTGTCCGAACCTTCAACAAAGAAATCATCCCCCCGGAGAAAAACATAGGCGATGAAAAAAATTGTCAGACCAAGAAAAAGTTCAATCCAAACCGGATGGAGAAGAAAGGACAGCAGCGCTCCGACAAAGACGGACGGTACCCCGAACACCGCCATCATCCACACAAGCTCCCAGTCAATCATATCGGCACGGGCATTGCTGTATGATGCGCTGACCTGCCCGAAAAACTGAATCACAATCGTACAGACCACGGCTTCCTGCGGTCGCAGATCTGTGCTCACCAGCAGAACAGGCATCCAGAGAACACCGCCGCCCAGTCCGAAAAACATGGCAACAGAGGATATCCCCACCCCGACAGGCAGCATCAGCCAATATTCAGAAGCAACTAACACTGATAAAAATTCCTGCCGAATTCCGTCAGAGTTTCGTCAAGTTCATCAATAATCTGCACGGCATCGGCAAGACGTTCTTCCACATCTGCCTCATCCCCTTCGGTCAGGGTCTGCCGCAGCTGATCCGTCATTCCTCTGGTCAGAAGAATCAGTTCCTGTTCATTCGCATTCAGATCATTGATGCGGCGGGCAAGTTCGCCGAGTTCATCCCGACTTTTATCCGGCAGCGTGACAGAAAAATCCCCGGCACTTATCGCTCTGATCCCCTTGATAATGCGTTCCAGAGGAAACATGATCCGCTTGGTGAACAGCAGCATGACCAGTCCGATGGCCAGCAGAAGATTTCCTAACATAACCCGGACTTTCAGAAGGATGTGATTGACAATATCCATCGAAAGATCAGAGGGAATATGCTGCTTCAGGGTACCCTGGATCTCTTCCCCTCTGAGAAAAATATTCATTTCAACAGCCATTGTCAGAAAGACAACCCCGATAAAGACAATATAAAAAATCAGCTGGCGCTGCAGCCCGCTTTTCGGCAGAGAAAAAAAAGAAATCACAACCGCAGCTGTCCTACTGGTTCGTCTTTTCCAGCATTTTTCCGAGATATTGCTTAAATGCCCGGAGGTCATCCTCGTAAATATCCTTGAACTGCACACCCACAGTATATTCTTCCTCATCGTCCGCCGGTTGCTTTGACCAGACTACTTCACCAACAGCAGTCAACGGTTTGGAGGCAATTTTCGGATCCACCAGAGCGGCCGTCGTATGCAGATAGTGCTGCCAGCCCAGCAGTTCAACAACAAGCTGCAGTATTGTTCCGTTGTCATATACCTCCTCACAGGTGAAACAAAGACCTGTTTCTGAGACATTGCAAGTATGTGCGGTCTTCATCACCACATCCTGCATAGGGTACTGGAGCCTGCATACGCTCAGCTTGACCTGTTTTTCAAATCTCGGACATTTCCTTCTGTTTCCTGTTGCTGTATACATCATTTCACGTCGGATATGAGTAAATCTGTATTGCCGGAATTGAACGAAGGGAACATGAGAGAGTTACAGAATATCTTCCAACTCCTCAACATCCTCTGTTTCCATTTCCCGGGCAAACTGCGGATCCACAAGCCCTTCAATATTATTGCTCTCGATCAGTTTATACTTGACCATCAGGTCTGCGATCTCCTGCATTTCCTCAATTTTCGGGAGATACTGATCGTAAATTGTTCGCCCTCCCGAAGCATGTAAGGCGTATTTCACCAGATCGACCGGCTGCGACCAGTAGCGTGCCGCAATCTCAGCCGCCTCATCCGGATGTTTTTTCGCCCAGAAACCGGAACGCACCGCTGCCCGGACAAATTCCCGAACCATTTCCCGATCGTTTTTTATCAGGCTCTGTTTAACAAGAACAAGATTACAGATAAATGACGGCCAGACCTCCTCCACATTGAACAGAAGATCAGAGTTACCGTTTTTCAAGGTCTGGACTGCAAACGGCTCGCCGACATAATAGGCATCCAGAGAACCGGTAACCAAGGCCGAGGCCATATCCGGAGGATTCAGCTCCACGATATTGATCTCGCCGCGCATATCATTTTCTTCCATCAAGCGCAGAAGACTGAGATTATGACCGGAGAAGCGCATGGGAACGGCAACGGTTTTTCCTGCCAGGCCATGAATATCCCGGATATCGAGATCCTTTCGGGTGACCAAGGTGCTTTCGTGCCGATTGCCGATATAGATCACCTTCACGTCCGCTCCCTGCTGCCGGAGAACAACAGCCAGGGGAGCAATGATGAACGCTACCTGAATCTCGTCATTCCGAAGCGCCTCGGCCATTTCAGCAAATGAACTGAACTTCAGGGCTTTGAATCGGACATCACTGTCCTTCGTGCTGACATGGTCCAGCAGCGGTGCCGCCATATTGGTGATAACGGGCATGTAGCCCATTTTAACAATCTTCTGATGACCATGATCAAAATTCAGCCACCAATGCAACCCGGAGATGAGTGCAGCCCAGACAATACTGCCTACAACAAACCTTAAAGTTCTTGACCAGACAAACTTCTTTTTCACGGTCTCAGACAGCATAGCTTACTCCGAGCATCAGAAACAGTTCATCCCGGAGCTTGCTTAACTCTGTCTGCTTGTTAAACACAATTCTCGGATGGGGAAATTCCAGCTTCTGGTTCATTTTCACCTGCGACGGCCTTTTGCTGAATACCACCACCCGGTCTCCCATAATCAGCGCATCATCAATGTCATGAGTCACGACCAGAATCGTCTTACCGAGAAACTGATGCATATTGACCACTTCTTCCCGCATCTTCATATGGGTGAGAAAGTCGAGTCCGCTGAAGGGTTCGTCCATAATAAGGATATCAGGATTCACCGCCAGAGCACGGGCCAGCTCCGCCCGCCGCTGCATGCCTCCGGACAGTTGACCGGGATAATGGTTCCCGAATCCGTCCAGTTCGACCATTTCAATATATTCCTGAATCTCAGCGTTCTTTGCTTTCTCGTCCTCCATATGCCGCAGTCCCAGCTCCACGTTTTGCCACACCGTCATCCAGGGCAGCAGCCCGCTGTGCTGAAAAACAAAAATATTATCCGAACTCGGCCCGGTGATTTTTTTGCCGTCAATCAGAATCGAACCGGAAGTCTGTTTGTCAAACCCGGCAATGATACGCAGAAGAGTGGATTTACCGCACCCGGAAGGCCCGAGGAAACAGACCATTTCCCCCTCTTCCACTTCAATATTAATATCCTCAAGCACGGAAACTTTTTCTCCGTACGGGAGACCGTCATCCTCACGTTTCTTTTGTCGCCGGTTGACAAACTCTCTGCACAGATTATTTATCTGAATATGTCCCACTTTTCGTTTCCCTCCCCTGCCTCTATGCCTGCTGGATGCCCCAGGATGCAGACTCGATCCTGCCGAGACGGCGCATAATATAATCGAGATACAGGCCGATCAGGCCGATAATAATCATTCCGTCCATAACGTAATCCAGACGCAGTCCGTTCCGCGAATCAAGAATCAGATATCCGAGTCCGGACTGAACCGCAATCATCTCGGCAGCAACCACCACAATCCAGGCAATGGTGACGGTCAGCCGCAGTGCTGTAATAATATCCGGAATAATGGCCGGAATAACTATTTTCTGAATTACCTCCTGTCTGCTGAAATTAAAATTGGCGGCAACATAAAAATAGGTGGGATTGATGGAATGCACCGCAACAGTGGTGGAGACGACAATGGGGAAAAAGCTGGCGAGAAAGATCAGGAAAACAGCAGGCTGGTCACCGATTCCGAACCAGAGCATGGCCAGCGGTATCCAGGCGAGCGGAGAGATGGGACGCAGAAAATGAATAATCGGATTCAGCAGCATGGCAGCAACCTGACTTCTTCCCAGAACAATTCCCAAGGGAATACCCAGTATCGCGGCAATATAAAATCCCCACGTTACTCTGAACAGGCTGGCCACAGTATGCTTGAACATGGACCCGTTGGCGATCAGTTCAATCATGCTCTCCAGGACTTTGTACGGTCCGGGCAGAACATTTGTATCCCAGCCGCTAAAACGGACGACAAGTTCCCAGACCAGAACTAGGACGGTGAAGGACAGAACCGGGGCAATGCTTTGTGTCAGCCTGGAATGTGCCTCTGTTTTCATGTATAGAACTCCCCGGAAATTCTTTTTCTGCTTTTTCTGTTATCCGACAATTTCCTGCGCCAGAGCCTGATACTGAACAGCTGATCTGCTTTTCTCGGCATAATAACGGATCGGCAGATTGACGATATGCGATTCCTGAATTTTGTCATCCAGCTCAATAACCGTTTTGCAGAGGATATCTCCGTATTTCCGGCGTATTTTCTCGTGGATAACCTTTTCAGATGTTTTTTTCACGTCATACATGGTAATCAGCACCTTACAGCCGATATCATGATCAATACCGCGCAGCACCTTGACAACATCATTGATCTGACCGACTCCGTGCATGGCAAGATATTCACAGGTGGTCGGCACGATAACAAGGCCGGAGGCCATCAGGGCATTCAGGGTAAAAAACTCGATGGACGGCGGCGTATCGATCAGAATATGATCATAACTGTCCTTTACCGCTTCCAGTTTATCCCTGAGCAGATATTCGAAATTATGCTGGGTCAGATACCTTTTCTTCAGCAGCGCCATCCTGCTGTTTGAGGGGAGAACCGATATATTGGGAAATTTTGTATGCAGAATAACCTCATTGATCGCCTTGACTTCTCTATTCAGTACCTCATAAAATGAACGGGTTTTCCTGAACCCGAGCAGCATGGTCAGGTTGGCCTGCACATCAAAATCAATCAGCAGTACTTTTTTTCCCATCTGAGCCAATGCCCCTCCCAGATTCAGACAGGTGGTTGTTTTTGCCACCCCTCCTTTCTGATTGCTCAGCGCTATAATCCGGTTATCATCAGGATGTACTTCATCCCGGAGGAGAAAAGAATCATCGGCAGGTTCCGATTTATAGATTATAAACCTGTGGTTGCATTTATGACACCGCACCTTGAATGCCGGTTTGGTAATGATCTCCTCAGCAACCTTATATCTGGTTTTACAATTTTCGCATGTAATGATCATAATGCATCCCTATCAGACCCGGTGACAGTTAGGTGACAGTCCTCTCAACGTGAAACCTGCCGATTTTACGGTAATTACGTTATGGGTGCGGTAGCTCAGCTACTTATCCGGCAGTTAATTCAGTTATCTGATAACTGACTCAATAGCCTCGGCAAGTTTGCTTTCCTCCACAATCAGATCCACTTTATTGCGTTTTATCGCCATATCCGTCAGGTTAGGATACACGCAGCTGTCCACACTCTGGGCAATGGTCTTCCCGGCTTTTTCCTGGATCCCGGCAAAACCAACAGACCCGTCATCTCCATAGCCGGTAAGCAGCACACCCACTGTATTCTCCCGGAACACCTCGGCAGCAGAAAGAAAAAACGTATCCAGAGGATTGTCAACCCGATCACCAAGCTGAAAACAGGGATCACCGTTACTGTTCAGTCCTATCGTCAGAGAAACCATATTGGACTGAATATAGCAGACTCCCTGTTCCAGAACCTTACCTTCCTGGGCGAGTTCAATCTTCCAGAGCACAAACTCATTGAATTTTTCAACAAAAGCAGGAAGAATTTTCGGGGCGATCTCCAGCAGAATAACAGCGGCAGCAGGAAGGCCTGCTGTCACCCTGGTCATCAGACGGATAAAGGTGTTGGGTCCGGTGAGCGAGGTTCCCACCGCAATGAGATAGTCCAGCGGATGAAAACCGTACAGATCGGCAATACTTTCCTGTTTGTTCCGCCGGTTGACCCGGACCCGGCGGATATTCTGAAAATTCACCGAAGCAGCCAGTTTGATCCGGTCGATGATATGCTGCTTGGCCGTATGAATATCACTTGATATCGCCCCGGACGGCTTGGCGACAAAATCAACCACACCAAGCCGCAGGGCATCAAAAGTAATGGACCCGTCACTGAACAAAGAACTGAGGACAACAATGGGAACCGGAGATTCAATCATAATATGGCGGACTGCCTGCAGACCGTCCATGACAGGCATATCAATATCCAGGGTAATGACATCCGGCTGCAGCTCCCTGATCTTTTCCAGTCCTTCCAATCCGTTATTGGCGACTCCGACCACTTCGATATCAGAATCTGTTTCCAGCAGATCACTGATCGCCTTGGTCATAAAAGTGGCATCATCAACTACAAGAACCCTTATTTTTCTCTCCATGCCGCAGCTTCCCCCCTCCCCCAGGAATCTCCACGTTATTTTATGACTCCGCTGCCCTGGCCGTCCAACTCCCTGAATTATCTGCTGTGTGCCCGTCTCGGTTACCTCCTTACTGAGCCGCCTGCTCCTCCTGTTCCTCCTTTTCCAAATCAATGCGTTTTTTCTTCCGTCTGTATCGTAGAGAACGCTCCACCTGTTTAGTTGCCTGATCATCCTTGGCAATCTTGACCAGTTCCGGTATATCCAGAATGAGAGAAATACCACCGTCACCCAGAATCGTTGCTCCGCCGAAGCCGCTTTCCACTCGCAGATAATCGGCAAGCGGTTTGATGACCACCTCCTCCTGACCGAGCAGTTCATCGACCACCAGCCCCAGCTCCTGGGTTCCTGTACTCACCACCACCACAAACATTTTGTCCTCATCCTGGGAGAGCCGATTAATATTGTATATTTTGGAGAGCTGAAAAATAGGCATTGTAGTGTCACGGAGATGAATAACATCAACCCCCTCTATCTCCGATATCTCATCACGAAAAACGCGCAGAGTCTCTTCTACCGTAGTCAGGGGAATGGTAAACTTCTCTGTTCCTACCCGCACCATCAGGGCCTGGATAATCGCCATAGTCAGCGGAATTTTAATCCGCAGCCGGGTTCCCTTGCCTGCCTCGGAAACTATTTCAACGGTTCCGTTCAGTTTTTCGATATTCTTCTTGACCACATCCATCCCGACCCCCCGGCCGGAGGTTTCAGTCGTCGTTTCCGCAGTACTGAAGCCGGGCAGCATAATCAGACGGGTCAGCTCCAGCTCAGACAGCCGCTTCAGCTCCTCCTTACGGATCAGCCCCTTCTGCAATGCCTTGGCTTTGATGCGTTTTGTATCAAGTCCTCTGCCGTCATCAGTGATTTCCACAACAATATGGTCACTCTCATGAAACGCTTCCAGAATAAGCGTACCCTGTTCCGGCTTTCCTGCCCGCCGACGTTCCGACATGCTTTCAATACCGTGATCAACAGCATTCCGGATAATATGAATCAGAGGGTCGGAAATGGACTCAATGACCATTTTATCCAGCTCTGTTTCCTCTCCTTTTGTCACAAGTCTGACGTCCTTGTCCGTCTTATGTATTAAATCCCGAACCAGACGCGGATACCGCTTGAAAAGCTGATCAATGGGCAGCATCCTGACCTTCATCACGCCTTCCTGCAGCTCGTTGGACACGCGACCGAGATGGACACCGGCCTCACTCAGTCGGAAGGAAAATTCCTGCAGGGGTTTGAGCTGCGCCTTCGAAATGTCGGAGTTTTCCAGGAGCTGCTGCTGCAGACCACGCATCTCGTTGACAAGCTGGGCAAAATAGGCTCGACTGACGACCAGTTCACCGACCTGATTCATCAGATAGTCAATCTTCTCGGCATCCACTCTGATGCTGCTTCGGGCAAGCGACCTCCTTGCCGGACTTTCCGTTTTCCCGCGCTGCTGTGTCTCCACCTGATCCGCTTCGTATTCCGGTTCCGCCTCAGCATCAATATCGTCCGATTCCTCCTGCAGTGTTGACTCATCCTCTTCGGCATCATCCGTGATACCGGTGTCTCCGACTTCTTCACCGATAACCTGCTCCAGCAAATCCGCTCTTTCCGCTTTCTTTTCAGGCTGTTCAGGTGTTATGCTGTCATCATCGGCAGAAACAGCTGCATCGGCTTCAGGTTCTGATCCGCCTGCTGCAGCCTGCTCTCCGTCCTCCCGGTCGGATACGTCTATCATTTCGCCGATAACACTGTTCATCCCCTCATCAGAAGATACACTGTCCCCGTATTCGGCGCTGTCAAGAGCGCTGCTCAGTTTGTCAAAAAGCGCTTTACTTTCTTCACTTTCGGTATCAGCATCTCCGTCTGAGTCGTCCGAGTCAGGTTCCCCTTTTTCGGCAGCCTGTTCTTCCGCACTTTCCGCCGCTCCGGTCGTCTCCGCAACCTTCTCTTCATCCGCGATATCCGCAGCAGTCTGCAGCTCTTCTTCCGGACTGCTGTCTTCGTTTGTTTCCGCTATCTGGGGATACACTTGAAGAACCTTATCGATGAATTCCTGCATGGTGCTGAAATCAGGCTCATCTCCCCCGGATAATCCGACCAGCTCGTCAGCAATGGTCTGCTGCCATACATCACAATAGGCTGTCAGGCCAATATACTCCATATAATTGGCTGACGCTCCCAACCGACCGACAGCATCTCCGCAGCGTTCAAGAACCGCCTGCTTATCAGCACCGGACCCGATATCTTTCAGCTGACCTAGGATATAATGGGTATCCGTTTGTAATTTTTTCAGAAAAATAGAAATAAGTTCTTCGTCATACTCATCTCCAGAGATCTCGTATTCCAGCGGCGGAACTGTCCCGTCAGAAATAATTTCCCTGTCCGTTCTGCCGCTTTCGGGCGGAGAAATCCCTTCATCACCCGAAATTTTGGCATCATCACCAACCGCCTCAGACGTATCCTCTCCCGAATCTTCCGGTCCGCCAGCAAAAATAGAATCAAGGGCCTTATCCAGATCGATCCCTTGTTCTTCCTCATCCTCCGTTTCCCAATCAGCTGTTTCTTCTATCGTAGATAGTGTTTCATCACCCGTTCCGTCAACCCCTGCAATAGGTTCATCATCGTCGGCAAAGATGGAATCAAGCTCTGTATCAATGGACGCACCGATATTTCCTGCTACAGCATCCTTATCCTCCTCCGCATCCTCTTGGGAATACCCTTCCATAGCCTGCGGGAATGAACGGATCACCTCATCCAGATAATCCTGCATAAATCCGAGATCAGGCATCTTCCCGCCGGAAAGCTGTTCCACGGCCTGATCAATGGCACGCTGCCAGTTGGAGTAATGCTGGGTCAGCTTTTCATACCCCATGTAGTTGGCTGAGGACTTGAGACTCTTGATAGAATCTTTACACCGGTACAGGACGTCCTGCTTGTCCACCGAAATGGACAGTTCTACGGTCTGGGCATAGAGAAAGGGTATATTTTCCTTCAGCTGCTGGAGAAAAATATTGTAGAGTTCCTCGTCGTATTCATCAGCCATGCTCTCCTCGGCAAGGCTCCCCTGACGGGGTTCTTCCGAGAGCACAGTCTCCGGATCATCTGCGGTCGGGACCGCCTCGTCAGGTACCTCAGCGGCATCCGCAGTATCTGCAGGGTCCGCAGCATCGCCTTCAACAATATTTTTTATCTGTTCCACCAGATCATCAACTTCCGTTTCCTCAGCCTGTGTACGCTCAAGCTCATCAACCAGCAGCGCTATCCTATCTTTTCCGGCAATGAGCAGATCTGTTACATTGCCGGTCAGATCGAGTTCATCCCTGCGGAGCAGATCAAGCAGATTCTCAAGTTTATGGGAAAGTTCAGAAACCCGCTCAATGCCGACAAACTGAGCAGCTCCCTTGATGGTATGAATCGAACGGAAAATATCATCCAGCACCTCTTTATCTTCATGATCTTGTTCAAGCCGGAGAAGACTGCTTTCCATCTCTTCGAGATGTTCAGCCGCCTCAACAATAAAATCCGGTAACATTGATGAATCAATCATATTTGCCACCTTATCAAGAGTCTGCCCGTTTATTTGGTTAAAGGTTCCGGAATCAGTTTCCGCTGCAATCCGCTCACCTGATTCACCTGATCAGGTTCTTTTCTGTATATCTTTCCTATAATTGCCTGCAGGGGCACCGGAGCATATTGAAATCCGATGCGGAAATGCCATCCTGTCCGGTTCACGAGGTTCACGAAACGCTCACTCCGGTTTCCTGTTCATAATCAGAAACCATTTTTTCATTTTCCAGCTTGATTTCAAAATAACTGAATGACAGCACGATGGATCTGAGATCCTCATTATTCCGGTACATTTCAAGAAGATACTTCTGTATTCCAGCAGAGAGCTGTTCCGGCTCCGGGGCAACGTCTTCCAGGGTAACGTTCAGTTCTCCGGCTATATGCTCCAGCAACTCACGACTCATCTGGCTGTGGTTCCAGATAAAAAGGAGCACCTCCTGCATATTGACCGCCAGATCATTAATATTCTCGCCCAGCAGACCGATTTCATCTGCCTGTCTGATCTGATTAAAGGTTTCAAGATGCCCGTCCGCCATCAACCGTGTCGCTGCTCCCACCTCAGCCAGCGGCTGCATAATGCTGCGCATCCAATACATCATGGCGGCAATCTGCACTCCCAGCAAAAAGATGATGACAAGCATGACGGAACTGACAACAATACTTCCCGCCTCCGGGCCGCGACTGACATATTCATACAGAAGACCGGCTGCCGCAATCGCGGTTAGCAAGATTGTAAGCATAAAGAAAAATTGTGTCCTGGTCTTCAGACTTACATCATCTGCTACCTGAAATAAAGTAGACATAGGCGAAAACCCGTTTTAAGATGATCTTTTATGGTGCCCCGCCGAAACCGCCTCCCGGTCAACTGTCCGCAAAATTTTTCCGGCACCCTCATACGCAGCCGCACAGCAACCCCTAAGACCGCTGCAGACATCAGGCCGGATATTTTCCGAAAAACGGCAAAGGACACAAGCCGTTCATAGTGCACAAAAGCCGGAAGTTACGCACCACCTTCAGACGGTTCTATCATCTCAAGGATTTCTCTCGCCTTATGCTTGCTGGCAAACCCCATGGCACCGAGACGCTCCACCTCTTCCCGATAGATATCCTCATCAAGATTGGAAAGAAAAATGATATGCGCCGAGCTGTCATACTGTAAAATTTCCTTTGCTGCGGCAAGTCCGTCCATCTCGCGCATGGTGATATCCATGGTGACAATATCGGGCTGCAGCGATTTATACATTTCAATGGCCTCAATGCCATTTTTTGCCTGGCCGACAACAATATGACCCGGCGGCTGCAGCAGCTTTGCGATCATCTTGCGCATCATGGATGAATCATCGACTATCAGAACTCGCTTACTCATCTGATTATTCCCCATTTATTGCCTTAAGCTGCTGTAACTCGTCTGCAAGAAGAATACGGTTGAAGTCAAGCAGAATCAGCAGATTTTCTCCGATATCGCACACACCCTTGATGTACTGATTGCCCAGTCCGGCCACCACGACTTCAGGCGGCGGTTCAATCGTACTTTCAATAATTTTCAGAACCCTGGTAACGGAATCGACAATAAACCCGGTCACCCGGCTGTTAATATCAAGAATCAGTATCCAGGCATCCTTTGCCGCAATATCCTTCCTGTACAGGTTCAACCGTTTTCTCAGCTCAATCACCGGAATAATATTGCCGCGCAGATTGATAACCCCTTCAATGAAATCCGGTGAATTCGGCACAGAAGTAATCGGCGCGGAACGGATAATCTCCTGGACCATCAGAATATCAACCCCGAAGTGTTCCCTGCCGATCGTGAAGCCGACCAGCTGCATAAGCTGTTCTTTTTCATCCTGGTCCGCTATTCTTTCGGCCCGGTCAGCCGCAAATGTCTCTGCCATGAATTTTCCCCCTTATTCCGCATATACAGTTACCCGGCTGACCCTGTCAGCCGTTTTTTTTCAGAGTACTTTGTTTTCTGCTGTTTACCTGTTTTCCGCAGAACAGCAGACAGAAACGCATCACCCCGCGCACCGGACACACCGAATAGCACGCGGAGTGATGCAGCTATACAAGCCTAATACAGAACAGGTCCGGCTTACAGCTTGAACTGCTCAACCTGTTCACGCAGCCTGTCGGAAGCAGACCGCAGATCGTCGGTAATGGACACGACCACACCGGCTCCCTGTACTGTTTTCTGGGCACCCTCCTGGGATTGCTGAGCAATCTGAACCGCATTCTGGGAACGCTCCCTCTGGGAGGCAACCAGTTCGTTCAGCCTGTCAGTACGCTGCACAATGTCGCGCATCTCAGTGTCGATGGAGCTGGAACCTGCACTTGCTTCAGATACCAGCGCACTGATGATCTGGGACTGCTGGACCATGGAGCTCAGCGCTGTCTCAGCAGCCTGACGACGGGCACCCTGCTCACCGGCCATCTTGGAGATTTCTTCGGCCAGTTTGTTCAGTTCCTGAACCAGGGTCTGGACATTCTGGATATCCGCTTCAACGACCTGGGCAACAGAGGCGATCTCCTCAATGGAGCGCATGTTGTTACGACCGCTGGCATCAATCTTGGCCAGAGCGCTCTGCAGCTCTTCGGAATACTTGGTTCCTGCCTCAACGTTGGAAGTAGAATCCTTGATCAGCTGGGTAATCTCCTTGGCAGCTTCAGAGGAACGCTGGGCCAGTTTACCGACCTCGTCAGCAACAACCGCAAAACCCTTACCATGCGCACCGGCACGGGCAGCCTCAATGGCGGCGTTCAGAGCAAGCAGGTTGGTCTGCTCGGCGATTTCTGTAATAACGCCAATGATTTCAGAGATCTGTCCGGAGGATTCTGCAATGGCGCGCATACCGGCAACCGTGTTTTCCACAGCAGCCCTACCGTCACTGGCAGCCTGCAGGGCTTCCTGACCCTGGGAGGTGGCTGCTTCTACTGCCTGCCCCATGTTCTGTACGGATGCAGTGATCTCGTTCATGGATGCGGTCACCTGCATAACTGTTTTACCCTGCTCGGCAGAGGTGGCCACAACTAGAGCACCGGTTTCACCCATCGCACCCACACGGTCAGTAGCGGTCTCAGCTTCTTCGGACTGTTTGATAACAGCGTCGCTCACGGTGTCCATAGATTTCAGGAGCTCGGCAATGGTCTGCTGGGATTTCTGAGCACTTGCCTGCTGGGCTGAAGCACCCTCGGCAACCTGACCGGCTGTCTCACCCATTGTCTCCAGCAGCTCTCTGGTTTTCTCGGTCTGACGGGCCTCGACCTCAGCACGATCCCTGTTGGCGGAAGCACGTCCGGCCACGTCCTCGGCGTTTTTGGCAACAGCCTGGGATACAGTCTGTACCTCAGTAAACGCCTGGTTCAGCTCTTGCAGCATGTTGTTGAACTCGCCTGCCATTTGTCCTACTTCGTCTTTGGAGGCCACAGGAACATCCAGCGTCAGATCACGTTCCGCAGCAACCTGACGGACAACTTCGGCAATGGCAACAATAGGCCGGGCAAAAGCCCCGCCGACGAACCAGGCAATAGCTGCAACAACGACAATGAACGCAAAACCCAGAGCGATAGCACGGTTACGGATTGTGGTAACAGCCTCCAGAGCTTCCTTGGTGTCAATCTTGGCGATCAGAATCCAGTCAAAGTCGGCACCCAGCTTCTTTTTCAAATCCAGCGGAACCGCTGCACCGAAAATCTCGTCGCCGACGTAGTCAGGAGCGCGCCTGATCTGCGCCTGACCTGTCTCCGACGTTGCATCAATCAGCTCGGTTTTCAGAGCCTGGTCCTGGAGGAGTTTGAGACCCTTCCTGGAATTGGAACGGGGAACAAAATCACTGAAGCCGACCAGAAAGGTCTCACCGGTATTGCCCAGACCGGTTGTTTCGTCCAGAATCTCCTGAATATCCGTGTCTGCAATCTGCACACCCACGACTGCCACGAGTTCACCTTCCTCTATAACCGGAGAAGCCAGAAAAGAGGCCGGTGCGCCGGACGGCGCATAAAGTTGATAATCAACAATGGACGTTCTTCTGGTGCCCACCACTTTTTTGACCGCCGTTCCGAGGTTGGTGTCGCTGTACTTGCCGGTGAGAAGATTGGTATGGTAATCAGCCTCCTTCTCTGCAGAATAAAAACAGTAGCCGGTCGGATCAAACAGAAAAATATCATAGTACCCGTAGGCTTTCTGATACTGTTTCAGCAGGTCGTCCGCCTCTCCTTCCGCTTTGGGCACAACAACTTCGGTCAGCGCACCTGTGGTCAGCATACCCCAGTGCAGTCCGGCAACGTCAACCGGTGTATAGGAAGACAGCTCAAAGAGGCCAGTCGGGCCGACTTTATAGAGGATACCCGTCTTGCCATCCAGCGCAGCCTGAGCATCAGGGCCGGAATATGCGTCGCCGATTTTACCTTCCTTGACTGTACGGTCGCTGTGGAGGCTAATATTTCCCGCATCGCCACCGATGAGAAAGGACTCAAAGGTACTGGTCAACCCCTCACGCTCCTGAACAATACGATTAACTTCCTCTGTAGACAGCTGCATCGCCAGGACGCCGACTGTTCTGCCGCCATCCTGAACCGGTGCTCCGATAAAGGAGGCTTGCTCTCCCCCTGAGGGGGCGTAGGAGGAATAGTCCTCTATAACAGCCTTTCCTTCCTTCATAACCTTGGAGAAAAGCCTGCCCAGACCTGAATCCCGCAGAGAACCGGAGACCAGATTCTGCCCCAGATCGGCTTCTTCGGCAACGGTGTAGACAACATCACCGTCCTGCGCAATCAGAAATACGTCATAATACCCGTGCTCATCCCGGAATCCGGAGAACCAGGCACTGTACTTCTCCTTGTAGCCGTTCCACAGACTGCCGCCGACCCTTTTTCCCTCCTCCTCAAAGGCTTCTTCCATCTCCTGGATGGCAGCGACAGCGGTGAGGTTCTTGGCCGACACCGCAATATCGGCTACACGTTTACCGAAATAACGCCGAATGGCCGAAACTTTTGTTCCCTCAATCGCTTTCAGCTTGGCAATACCCTCCCGGCGGAGCGACTGAATAATCCTGGCCAGCACCACAGTATCACCGGCACGCTCCTCAAGATAAGAGGCGATCTGGTTTTTCTTAATCTCACGAATAGACTCAAGCTGGGCTTGAGCACGAGCCGTCAGAGCGTCGGCAGATGCCAGCTGGTCAATAATCGCGTTCGCCAGAAAGGGGATAAGACCAACGAGCAGCAGCAGCATAACCAGCTTGGCCCGAAGTCCCCATCCTTTTCTGGATAATTGTCCTGTTTGGCCTCTCATACTGTTCTTTCCTCCTGTCTGGAATTCCCTTGTCCCGTCGGGTCGGCCCACACAGCCCCGCCCGGCGCCCGCTTCCGCCGCACTAAAAACATGTTGCAACCTCCTTCTGCTTTTTTATATTTATCTCCTAATTTTACCCTATAAAATAGCTCCAGTCTAATTTAATTACAACGAATACCGCAGCCGGTCGTTTTTTTTCTTACGAGGCAGCTGTGTGCCCGGCAAGCGCCTCTTCAATCTTTTTCGGAATCTCCGCATCGGAAAGAACTTTTACTTCGGGGCAACGGGAAGATACCGCCACCGGCATCTCCCGGTACAGACTCACAGCCGGGTCCTGGGCAATGCCGGTACCGCCGACCCGGAGAATTTCCTCCATGCCTTCAGAGCCGTCCTCGCCCATACCGGAGAGAATAACAGCCAGGGATTTTTCCCGCACCCGCTCGGCCACGGAAAAAAACAGCATATCCACCGAGCCTCTGCGGGTGGCAAAGGGCGCTTTGGAAACATGCAGCACCAGGCCGCCGTCACCTTCATGCACAGTAAGGTATTCCTCGCCCGAAGCAAAATAGCAGACCCCGGCCTCCACCACCGCATTATGCTCGGCCCGCCGGATCATCAGGGGCGACAATTTATTCATATAGCGGACAAAAGAATCCAGATGCCGGGACGGAGTGTACATCATGACAAAGTAGGCCGCCGGAACCTGGGCCGACAGGTGAGGAAGCAGCTTGAGCAGCGCGCCGTAGCCTCCTTCCGCCGCCCCGACCGCAACAAGCTGTTCACATTTTTTTCCGGCAAGGGCCGAGGCATGAGCGTCTTTTTTTTCCTGACTCACCGCCCTGACATACCGGACCGCCTCAATCTCGACCTCTGCAGCCAGACGCACCTTTCTTTCAATTTCCCTGGTCTGTTCCTGCAGATCAACCTCCCCGGTGTTGGACGGTTTGGCCACAAAATCAACAGCCCCGTATTTGAGGGCATTAAAGGTGACATCAGCTCCTTCCAGGGTCATGGCGCTGAGCATCACTGTGGGCGTGGGTGCCTGAATCATCAGGTGTTTGATGGTGGTCAGCCCGTCCATGACTGGCATTTCCACATCAAGGGTCACCACGTCCGGCTTGAGCTGGGGAATGATCTGCAGGGCCTCTTCTCCGTTCTCGGCCTCGCCGACCACCTTCACTACCTGATGATCCTTGAAAATATTGGCGATAACCTTGCGCATCATTCTGGAGTCATCGACAATAAACAGATTGATGTTCTGCCCGGCAGCATTCACAGTGCAGACACTGCCGCCGTTGCCGACTGCCTGCTTGTCGGCAGCCTCTCTTTTCAGTCGCGAGGTCACCCGGACGGTTCTCAGATCTTTCAGGGTCAGACGCTGCTCAACCTGCCTATCCGCCTCTTCAACAGTAAAAGCGAGAGGTGGCCATTCAAAAATTTCCAGAGCCGCCTCCACGCTCTGCTTATTGCCGCAGGACGCATTGATCAGCATGCCGCGGTCAAAATGAAGAATCCCCTCTTTTTTACTGCCGTACTTGACCACAACCTGACAGCTCTTTTCCTGGGCCTCAAGAAACGAAACAATCTTTCCGGCAGAAATTCCGGGCGTATAATCGTTCTCATCCAGCCGCTGCAGCGCTTCGAGCACGGCACAGCCGATGGTCTCCAAATTGGACGGTTTGACAAGATACAGAAAGATGGAATCTTTCAGAAAACAGTCCTGGACTGCTTTCACGGAAGGATGCTCCTCCCGGAGCATAACAATACACTGGACATGCCGGTACGAGGTGGAGACAAGAGAAAGCAGAAAAAGAACATCGAGATTACCGGCGCTCAAATCGACAACAAGAACCGCTATCTTCTCTTTTTTCAGAGCAAACACCTCGTCGCCCCGGTTGGTGGCAGTCAGTACGTCATACTGACTGTATGCCGACAGGACATCGCACAATTCCCTGACAAAGGTCAGGTCATCATCCACGATAAGAATCTTTGATATATCAGACATGAGACGGACGACTGAAACATGAAAAAAGGGGATTTACAGAAACACCACCGGGTAACAGGTATATTGTTCAGGCTCGCCGGGAACGGGACGGCGCCGTCACTCCGGCACTTTCCGACACTATCATTTTAACATAGCATATCTAAAGCGGAAATCAATTTTTTTTCACCGGATTGACCGGATTTATCTGTTATTTTCCGAATTCGGTACAGAGTATGCGAAGGTGTGCTCTTTTCCTCTTCTCAAAACATACCTCCTGTCAGTATCATGAGAAGAATTATTATTTTCAGTTCTGTTTTTCCTTCAGCCCGGCAGAAGCGGACCGGACCAGCGGAGCCCCCATACAATGCATCTGAATAATTAAAAAATATATCCCATACGCACCGAAACAGAAAATCCCCCTTGCTGTTCACGCCTCTGCGGGTATACTACGTAAATAATATGTTTAATCCGTTTTAATCTGCTATGCAGTATCAACTCACAGCCAGCACGGAGGTCATCATGTGCAACAGAATTCCGACGGTCATTGCAGCCGTCATATTCGTCTTTGCCGCCTGTTTCTGCCAGGCCGGGGAACAGGGCGAAAAGGAACAGGAAATCACCATCGGCGTTCTTGCCGCAAACGGGAAACTGAATGCACTGAAACAGTGGAATACCACTGCCGAGTACCTCACGGCCAGTCTTGATGTCCCGTTCTCCATCGTGCCGCTGGAGTTCGGCGAGGTTCTGCCCGCAGTGGAAAAGGACGAGGTCGATTTTTTTATTGCTAATCCTTTTCTGTTTGTGACAGCCAAAGTGCGCTATGCTGCCGTGCCTGTGGCCACCATGCAGTCGTCCGGCCAGGACAGCTTCGGCGGGGTCATTTTTACTGCAGCCAATACAGATATCATTGACCTGACCGACCTGAAAGGCAGGAAATTCGGTGCGGTCCAGAAAAACTCCCTGGGAGGCTGGCAGATGGCCCAGAAGGAATTCGCCGACGCCGGAATAAATGCGCTCACCTATTTTTCCACCCTCAGATTTTTCGACACCCATACCAAGGTGGTCCGGGCCGTCCTCAGCCGCCAGGTTCATGCAGGCACGGTGCGCACAGGTGTTCTGGAAAAAATGGCCGAAAACGAGGAGATTGAAATGCTGGATGTAAAAATTCTTGCCCAGAAGCACTATCCCGAATTTCCCTTTGTCGTCTCCACGCCGCTCTATCCGGAATGGGTGCTGGCCCGAACAGCGTCCACTGATACGTATTCCGCAGACAAGGTGGCCAGATATCTCAAATACCTGACCAAAGGAGCCAGGGCTGCTGATGATGCGCAGTGTACAGGCTGGTCCGACCCGCTGGACTATTCCGGCCTGGAGGAGCTGCAGAAAGGGCTGAAAATAGGCGCCTACGAGGAAGAGGAAGAAGAGGAACCAGCCAAGTAGAAAACAAAGGACTCAGCCGGAGGAAGAGGAAAGGATTTTATTGATGATTCCCGTGGTGGAGACCGCACGGTCAAAGGGAATCCGTTGTATCTCCCCGCCGGCTGCCCGGACATCAGCCGCCCCGACAATCTCTTCCTCAGGCCAGTCTGCCCCCTTGACCAGGACATCCGGCAGCAGGGTTGTAATCAGCCTGAACGGTGTCTTCTCATCAAAGAAAACAATAAAATCAACACAACCTAGGGCAGCAAGCACCCTGGCCCGATCCGCCCCGCTGTTCACCGGTCTGGACGGCCCCTTGAGGGTCCGGACGGATCTGTCGGAATTCAGGCCGACCACAAGGCAGTCGCCGTACCGGCGTGCCTTTTCAAGATACGTTACATGGCCGGCATGAAGCAGATCAAAACAGCCGTTAGTGAAGACGATCCTGCTGTTCTGCTGCCGGATGCGGCGTAGCCGTTCCTGCAGGATCTCCAGTCGGACAATTTTACTGCTGTCCTGCCCGGACCAGGGGCGTTCGCCGACCGGGCAGAAGCGGGAACGGGCAACATCCACCGAAATCTCCGCAAGGTCTGCTTTGATGACGCCGACCCCTTTCCCGGCCTCTTCCAGTACCTGACCGAAAGGATCAACAATCATGGAATGCCCGCCAAGTTCCCCTGCCGCCACAAAGCCGCAGCCGTTACAGGCTGCCACAAAAGCCTGATTTTCCACAGCCCTTGCCTGGAGCAGAATCCGCCATTGATCAGAGCGGCTCAGGGGCCATTGGGCCGAGACCACAATCAGTCTGCTGCCTGAAAAAGCCTGATTCCAGCTGGTTTCCGGAAATCGGAGATCATAGCAGACCAGCGCAGCCAGAGGCCCGAACGGCGTATCCACAGGCGATGGTCCCTGTCCGGCCTCCAGATACTGATCCTCCCGCCACAGGCCGAACAGATGGTGCTTCCGGTATTTTCCTGCAATGCCCTCCGGCCCGACCACAAACAGGGTATTGAAGCACCTGCCCTCGTCTCCCTTTTCCGGCAGAGAACCGGCAAGCCAGATGCCACCTTGTGCAGCGGCACGGCGCAGTATCCCCAGAAGTTCCGGAGTGTGCTCTGCAAGCTCGGCAAGATGAGGATAGTCAAAGCCGGTTGCCCAGAATTCAGGCAGGACAACCAGGGTATCCGGCGGACAGTCCGCACCGGCCAGCAGGTTCTGCAGTCGACTGATATTGAGTTCCAGATCACCCGGCTGAATCTCCATCTGCAGACAGGCAACACAGGGAAACAGCGTACTCATAAACCCAGCTCCTCCAGTGCCTGCCGGGCGAGCTGCGCGACAGAGACCGTGCTGAGCAGCCCGTTATCATACAGCCGGACCTGCCCGTTGTCCTCTCTGGCCAGTTCACGCACCCGGTCAGGTCTGACAGTCCGCCCCAGCAGCCCTGTTGCCCTGACCGCCAGACCGCGCACTGCCGCATCCGGCGAATCAAGATACGGCGGCAGATCCTGCTCCATGCCTTTGTCCAGCACCAGCTCTCTGCGGCATCGGGCCAGCCGCCCGGCACCCCACATCAGTCCCTGCTGCAGCATTTCGTGTTCCAGAAAATTGCCGTCCTGCCATTCCTCCTCACCATCCGGACGCATATAGGAGATCAGCATATGGACATATTCTTCGGCAAGTCCGGGATGATGGCACATGATCTCGGCCATGGACTCCGGTGCTCCCCAGCCGATGCCCCCGGACTCGTCGTTCAGGCTCCACAGCATCCGGCGCATAATGATGCGCGCCTCCTCCATCTCCTGGTCAGCCAGACCGGCAACCGCTGTCCCCATAGCGGAAACGGCATGCCAGCGGACCCGCTCATCAGCATGACAGATCCCGGAAAAAAGCGCATTGATCAGACCCTTGCTTTCCAGCTGCATAAGTTCGGCCTGAATCTGCCCAAGATCATCCTGCTGCAGCACCTGCAAAATATGTTGTTTAACGGCCCGTGTTCCCATATTGTCAGTTTACTCTGAAATAATTATTAAAAAAAATCGGCATAAACGTCCGGCAAAGCTGCCCCATCGGTTCTGCGGAAAGAGCCGCCTTTGGCAGGGTGCGGTTCAACGGCAGAATCGGAGAGGTCGTCCGGCAGACAAAGTTTGAATCGTCCCGTCAGCTTAAGGAAACGCTGCTGCGGTATCTCCGTATTTACAATCACCATATTCCTCAGAAAAATCTCGGTCATATCACTCCGGTTGAGGCACTGAAGAACTGGCGGAAAATTCATCCCAATTTATTTAAAAAACAGGTATACAATCAGTCGGGGCTTGACATCAGTTCTGTTCCGGCAAATTCCTGCCAGAAACCAGCCTTGACTACAACAGAGTTGATGAGTTCCTGCGAAGTAACAACAGCCTGCTCAAAACTCCACAAAAACCACTCCAGCCAGGGGGTGATATCCCCTGTTCCGTTTGAGCAACGTTCCAGAACAGCATAATACGCATCCCGGTTTTGCATGATCCGATTGGAAAGGCTGTAGAATCTGATCGCAGAGCCTTCATTCTGGGCTAGGGCCATGTCGGTCAGAGCTCGGGCAATCCTGCCGTTGCCGTCGTCAAAGGGATGAATAACGACAAAACGGTAATGGGCAAGTGCTGCTCTGATGAGTCCGTCCGTCTGTACAGGCCCGTTCAGCCAGCGGAGAAACAGCCTGTCGTCTTTCCGGCCTGGAAACGATCTCCATTTCCTGCTGTCGCCAATCATCGGTGACGATGCGGTGGAAACCGGAATATCCGTCCTGGAACAGAGCTGCATGCCAACCCGAGCCTGCGGGCCACTGAGGAGCGGACACCTTCCGGATCAAGCAGCTCTCCTTCAATAGCGGATGTTTCGAGGACCTCCTTTTCTATGATAATCCCCTGCGCCTGCAGCCGCAGATCAAAATCCAGGACACTGACGGCACTGAGCAAAAAATACTGTTTCAAACTGCATCGCGTGATAAGCACAAAGAGTGCCTGCTCATCCCAGTGCATGTTGCCAGATGTATTTTTTCACCATGCCTCCTCTTTTTCGCCTCAATTCATAAGGTGATTATACAGGCTATTTGCCTCATATGCAATGATGGCGCGGACCGCTCACTTTGCTCGCAGCTCAACAGCGGCCGGTGGTGGTGATGGATAAAAATAGGACAACAGGGGAGCAAGCCCGCAGGCGGCTGGGATCCGGCCGAACTACGTTCCATCCAGGGCTGGTATGTGCGCTACGCCCTGATGGGGGCCTCCGGCATCTCCGAGGTGGCCTCCATCGGCGGTTTTGTCAAGGAATACCAGATCGACGTGTACCCGGATGCCCTGCATGACCGGGGCCTGCCTGTCGGTTCAGGAAAAATAGAGAGCGCGCACAGATATCCTTGAGGGTTGACCGTGCAGATGGGTACTGGAACAGGTATCGGGATACTATGCGGAAAGCGGCATAGGAAACTACACTTTTAATCGCACCCTCTGTCTCCTCTCTCTTCAAGTAAAAGTGATGGGCGGCAAGGATGGATAGAAAGGTATGAATTAGCTGTTGACAGGAAGACCGTATTGCTATATATTCATTTTCACATGTCGCGGGGTGGAGCAGTCTGGTAGCTCGTCGGGCTCATAACCCGAAGGTCGTTGGTTCGAATCCAGCCCCCGCTACCATAAAAGACTCAAAGGTTTATAATGTTCTGATATAGCCTTTTTTAGTTTGATTTTGACCCTGAACTGATTTTTTCGGTTCAGGGTTTTTTATTGCCCGCGCATCGGGGATGCTTTTCCGCTAATCAGGGCTGTGATGGTCCCCCTCTTGAATGTTGTCTCCTGAATGCTTACTTTTCGGATATGAAAGATAACTCTGCTGAGAGGAGGAAACTATATCCGAGCTTGCGACAGATATGGTGAGGCTGTCAGCCGAGATTCTTTGAATTCATACGGCGTACAACAATGATACCGACACTCCTGCCGGACGGCTGGAGTGTCGATACAAAGGCTGGATAATTACCCTTCCACCTCCTTCTGCGCCTTTTCCAAGGCCTGCGGCAGAAAGCGCAGAATTTCTTCAACTTGGGTTGCCGGTGTAGGCTCAGAAAGAAGTCCGGCATAACGGTTGGCCCGCCCGGCAATGCGACAGGCCTGCAGAGGGGTGAGCCCGGCATACATCAGGCCGCTGATCATGCCGGTGATCAGGTCACCGGTACCACCGATGGGTTCCATCGTTTCAATGCTGGGCTGATCAATAGTATCGACAATCTCACCGTCCTGGCAGATGTAGTCCACCGCCCCTTTGACAAACATGGTTTTTGTGGCGTTTTTCCCGGCATAGGCCCGGCGGATCAGCTCCGGCACGTCTTGTTCCATATTGAAGATAAACCCACGGGTGTAGGTAGGGTGATCTGCTTTGTCATCTGCAAGAAAAGCGGTTTCTCCGAGATCCGGGGTGAACACCTCGTAATACCGGGCGTCCCCGCCGGCCTTGGCCACGTACATACTCCCGGCATCCGCAATCATGGCCGGTTTTTCGGCCATCGTGTCAACCGTCTCCAATACCTTTTTGTTCAGCTTCAGGTCCGGCATCACATAATGAAGGGTCATAATTTTCGGCCCTATTTCCGGCAGATGCTCTGCCAGATGTTTATAAATCGCCTGACTGCCCACCCGCTTGCCGATATCCCCGGCCACCATGCCTATGGGCGGCGCGACTCCGTATTCCCGGCAGACGATACAGGCAGAGGTCATCATGGCCTCGTTGCCCCGGTTGATGGCAAGTTCGTGACCGTCAATCTTTATCCCTTTTTCACTGTATGATACAGGGCCGATCAGCAGCGGCAGGTCTTCAACAGGAACAGCACCGACTAACAGCAACATAACTTACGCTCCTATTTCCCGGACAAGTTCTTCCCGGGCAGTGTTGAGTGAATAGGCACAGAGGGAAAAACCGACCTCAGCTAGGTCAGTTGCCTCACTGAGCCGTTTGCCGATCAGCGAGGTCGCCAGAAACGGTACGTCAGGGCAGCCGCCGCCGGAGATATTGACAATGACCTTTGTCTCCGTATCCACGGTGATTTTCATATTTGCAGCCCGGACCATCAGGTACTTGCCGTACCATTTTTTGCGGACAAAATGCAGGGGTTCCATGCCTTCAGAGGTAATGGGAACCACATCCAGCGGCGTCAGGTTGACCGAGTTCAGCAGTCCGGTGATCGCTGCTTCTGCTTCTAGGGGAAATTCCACACTGAGATCGCAGCCGGTCCGGTAGGCTGGCGGCGGACTGACCACCCTGATCTGGTAGCCTTCATCGCGGAGGAGTTCTTCAACCGCAATAACCGTTGTCGGATGGGCAAAGACCAGCAGACCGCGGGTGACCGACTCATTTCCCGATTTCTTTCCATTGTCCCCTTCCGGGGACTTCTCCTTTTTTTTAAACCATTTCATTGAATTCTATATCCCTGTACATAAAAAAGGCCCTGCTGCTCTGTTGAACAGGACTGAAAAAACGCTGTAGAAGTCTTGCATAACGGGCTGATCCTTGCAAACAAAAAATCAGCAGCCGGAAAAATCCACAGCCTGATGATGCACCAGACGGCAGGTTCGGGAAAAACAGCATTTCCTCTGCATCCGGCACAGCATGTCGTGATATAATAAAAAAACATCGGAGAACCGAATATGCGTGCAAATTTTTTGTATATACTGTACAAAAAATGATACCATATAGGTATCCGGTTAATTCATCGAAAAGATATACCAATAAGGATGCTCAGGAGGTACCTATGATTCAAAAAATACTTTCAGGCTGTCTGATTATCGGCATGGTGCTGTGTTCAGCCTGTTCAAATAAAAAGATGCCGCAGACGGATCCCCCTTTGCCGCAGGCCGAGGCGGCTTCCCTGTGGAATTACATCACAGCTGTCCTGCCCTACAAGGACTGGGCCTTCTGGCCGGATCACCAGGGGACATACAACAGCAAGGCGCCTCATGCGCCACAGCATAAAATATTTGTCAACACACCTGCATTGGAATCAACTGGACCGCCTCTGCAGTACGGCTCTATTATTGTAAAGGAAAATCTCAGTCCGGCCAATGAATTAAAGGCGGTGACAGCGATGTACAAGGTGAAAGGATACAATCCGGCTGCCGGTGACTGGTTCTGGGCATACTACAGACCTTCCGGTGATCCCATAAAGACGGGCAAAGTCAAAAGCTGTATCACTTGTCATTCCCCTATGGCCGACAACGACTTTATCCTAGTGCACGAGTTCAAATAATCCAGAAAAGTTATGCCGACGAGTTATGCTGACGAATTCCTCCGTTCCACGTGATCGGGAAAACGAAAACCGAAACGAAAGCAACTGTAGCAGGTGTCATTCCAGCAGAGCGGACAACGGCTTTATCTTGGGATACGAGTTTAAGTAACTTAAGCGTGTTATTCCAATGAGCTTCCCCGTCCCAAACGGTCGGGGAAGTCAAAAACGGAAATAACCCTTTAAGTACGCTGCACAATACAGGGTATTCATCCCTGGATTTCCACTGAACCGACTCCCGGTTCCCAACAGCATCCCAATATATTAGAAGGAGATTGATCATGCAACGATCAACCACAATGCCTAACAGACCGCTTTATTACGGAGTACTCATTGTCACCCTTTCCTGCCTCTCTGGAGCAGGATGCGCTATGGAAAACAGACCGATTGCCGAAACAACAGCCACAGGGGCCAGCCCGGCTCTCAATTCTATGAGAAACAGACCGGTTGCCGAAGCGGCAGTCACAGAGAGCCGCCCGGTTTCCCCGGTTCTTACACCATCGGCAATGACAGCAGCCCATAATACATGGCGTTCTCAAATCGGTGTACCGGCTCTCAGATGGTCGGACAGCTTGGCCCGCAGCTCGCAGCAATGGGCAGATCATCTGGCAGGAAACAACTGCAGGATGCAGCACAGTACGCACGGTGGTGACTACGGAGAAAATTTGTACTGGGTCGGACCGATAACCAGCTCCGACGGCAATGCGGCCGTACAGGCGTTTACAGCACAGAAGGTGGTTGATTCCTGGGGCAGTGAAAATAAATATTACGATTATGAAGACAACAGCTGCCACAGCGTCTGCGGGCATTATACCCAGGTTGTCTGGAAAAGCACAACAGAGGTCGGCTGCGCCGTGGCGGTCTGTGGCAATAAAGGGCAGATCTGGGTCTGTCAGTATACTCCGTCCGGCAACATGGCCGGTCAGCGACCGTACTGACAGGAAGGCCCTGTAGAACTAATCAAAGTAATCAAAGAAGAAGAGGTATTTCTTTACATGTGCCATGAAGTATTTTACTTTATAGTGCATGTAAAGATGTGTAAAGAGAAATTCAGGATAGTCCTTTTTAGAATCAGCCTGCCAAGTTCCCCATGACCTACCGCATTGCTCTTGTTGAAGATGACCCGCGACTGCAGGCCAACTATGCTCAGGCTCTGCACCGCGAAGGCTACGAGGTAACCGCCTACAGCAGCAAACCTGAAGCAATGGCCGCTTTTAACCGCTCACTGCCTGATCTCGCCATACTGGATGTCATGCTCGGCGAGGATATAGCGGGCGGCTTTGACCTCTGCCAGCATCTGCGCACCCTGTCTCCGGTTATCCCCATTATTTTTCTGACTGCCCGTAACTCTGACTTGGACCGGGTTTCCGGCCTACGGCTCGGGGCCTGGGATTACCTGACCAAGGATACCACGACTCTGGACTTCCTTCCTGCCCGCATTTCCGCGATGTTTCGCACTGTGGAGGCGTTGCGCAGCAGCAGCAATACGGAAAACAAAATCATTGAACACCAGGAACTGCGGATTGATGAAGACCGCAAGGAAGTCTACTGGCAGGGAACACCGATCAGCCTTACCCTGACGGAATTCTGGATACTGCTCTGTCTGGCCAAACGTCCCGGGCATGTAAAAAATCATGAGCAGCTCATGGAGGCGGCCAATGTTATTGTCACCAACAATGCCATTGCAGCCCATATCCGCCGGATACGGGATAAATTTCATGAAATTGACCCGGACTTCAAAGCAATCCGTTCTGAATATGGCATGGGGTACCGCTGGCAGCCCTGATACTTTTCTGATCCGTTCCTCCTTCTCCTCTTGTCTGCGGTCTTTCTCTTACCTCGTGCTGCCTTTTTTCCCTCTGCAAAATACAACACAGCATCCTGCATAATATCCGATGGTAATGCTTCAGCTGTCTGAGCAATCAACTTGGCCAGCTTTTTTCTGCGTTTAAAACAGAGGGCGTAAAAAGCAGCAGCAGACAATAATGCTTGACAAATACCGTCTCAGTATGTAGACAATTATCTTTTAAGTAGTTTGAAATTATTTAATTTAGTCCAAAAGGAGTGCTGTCATGGCTATTAAGCTCACAAAAGGCGCCAACATTTCCCTCGCAAAAGAGGCTCCCAGTTTAACGGATGCTGTCCTCGGACTCGGTTGGGGGCAGAAAAAGACCAAAGGATTTCTGGGGCGCACCAAAATGGTGGACGTTGATCTGGATGCCTCCTGTCTGCTGTTTGACGAAAATAAAAACCTGCAGGATGCTGTCTGGTTTCGGCAGCTTAAAAGTCAGGACGGCTCGATCCTGCATACCGGAGATGACCTGACAGGCGGGGGCCAAGCAGGCGATCCGAATGAAGAGATTGTTGTCCGGCTCAATGCTGTTCCGAAACATATTTCCACCCTTGTTTTCACGGTCAACAGCTTTTCCAGCGACTCGTTTGACGGGATTCCCAATGCGTTTTGTCTCTTAAAGGATCATAAAACGGGTAATGTTATTGCAAAGTATGATCTCAGCGTGCAGGGAGGTGGACACACGGGCCTTGTTATCGCCAAGCTCTATCGCCACAACAGTGACTGGAAATTCAAAGCGCTTGGCGATTGGGGATCAGGCAGAACCTTTGATAAGCTGTTACCGATTATCAAACCCTCATTGTAAGATGTTTTTGACCGAAGCAGAGTAGATTATTCGTACAAAGAAGTAAGGAGGTTGCATTATGGGCATTTCACTGGAAAAAGGCGGCAGAATCTCGTTATCCAAAGAAGCTCCCGGATTGTCGAAAATTTCCATCGGCCTGGGATGGGATGAACGGGTCACGGACGGGGAGGACTTTGATCTGGATGCCTCGGTCTTTCTGCTGAATGCGGCTGGCAAGGCCAGAAGTGATCAGGATTTTATTTTTTATAATAACCTCACCGGGGCAGACGGGGCTATCGAACATATGGGCGATAACCTGACCGGCGGCGGTAGCGGAGCTGATGAAATTATCAAGGTCGATCTGCATGAACTGGAGCTTAAGGCCCCGGATGTGGAAAAAATAGCCGCTGTCTGCACGATTCATGACGCTGACAGGCGTGGACAGAATTTCGGCCAGGTGAGCAATGCCTTTATCTGCATTGTCAATGATGATGATAATCAGGAGATTGTCCGCTTTGACCTGACCGAGGATTATTCCATGGAAACAGCGATGGTATTCGGTGAGGTCTACAAAAAGGGCGGGGAATGGCGGTTCACTGCTGTGGGCCAAGGATATTCCGGCGGGCTGGCAGCTGCCTGCGCCACCTATGGGCTGAGTGCCGGATAACACCGGCCGGATCAAATCAGATTAACAATGCCGCTGCCCCGACCCGGCGGCATTGTTACCATATTATCACCACGCGGAGCTGTCTGTCCTTCTGCTTTATCTTGTTTACTTGTTATATCTACCTATTCTTTTAAGGAGAATATGCAATGCGACGCCTTCCTGTCTACCTTGTGCTGGATAACTCAGGCTCCATGCATGGCGAGCCGATTGACGCTGTAAACAGCGGGGTGCAGATTCTGGCCTCAACCCTGCGCCAGGATCCCTATGCCCTGGAAACAGCCTTTCTCAGCGTCATCACCTTTAATACGGATGCGCAACAGATTGTTCCGCTCACCGACCTGATCACGTTTCAGCCGCCGGAAATCCGGGCGCAGGGCACCACGTCATTAGGAGCTGCGTTAAAACTGACGGCAGAGAAAATCCGTGAAGAGGTTATCAAAACCACGCCGGAACGGAAAGGTGACTGGAAGCCCCTTATTTTCCTCATGACCGACGGCGGCCCGACAGATGCATGGCGCAGCATTCTGCAGGAGCTCAAGGAACTGAAACCGGGCATGATAATAGCCTGTGCTGCCGGGGCAAAAGCGAAAATTGATGTGCTGAAGGAAATAACTGAAGTTATTGTCCGGCTTGACACGCTTGATGCCGAGACAATCAAAAAATTCTTCCAGTGGATTTCCGCAAGCGTCAGCTCAAGCAGCCAGAAAATTGACCTGAGTAAAAAGGATGTCTCCACATTGGACGAACTGCCGCCTCCGCCGCCGGAGATTAATATCGTGACCTGATTTGGTCCGGCGATATCGGATGTCAGGAAAAATCTGCGCAGCGGGAGAAAACATACTGTCTTCAGGAGAGAAAAATGAATACATTGGAGCGGGGAGGCAACTGCATTATCAGCGGCAGTGGTTCCAAAACAGATGATATCGTGGTCGCATTGGGCTGGCATACAAAGAACCGCAGCGATGATTTTGAGCTGGATGCCAGTGCTTTTCTGCTGAAAAAGGACGGTACAGTCCGAAGTGACAGAGATTTTATCTTTTACAATCAGACCGCTGATCAGGAAAACGCACTCTTGTTGGATTGCTCGCCGCAGAATCTGCGCCATGACAGCGAGTTTCACATTTGCCTGTCAAAACTCTCCGAAGAAATAGAAAAGGTCGTGATTGTCCTGACGATATATCATGCTGTTGAGCGGCAGCAGAATTTCAGCATGGTGGATCAGATCTTCATAAAAATCCTTGAAAAAGGGTTTAAGGGTCAGAAACTTGTCTGTTATGAAGTAAAAAATGCAAATCGGGAGATTGCCTTAACGCTGGGCGAGATATACAGGCACCAGGATAGTTGGAAGTTTCGGTCGGTCGGGCAGGGATTCAATGGCGGACTGGATGCTCTGGCTTCTCAGTTTGGTGTCGATATCGATGCGGACCAGGAAGAGGGAACTGAATCTTCCGAAGAAAATATAGCTGCTGGATTAAAACGAACCAGACGTTCCCAGCAGCAGATTCTCACGGAGAAAACACATGCTCTCCGAAAAGGTATCGTCCAATTCATCCCGTATGTTCAATCCGCAGTTGAACAGAAAATCAATGAAAGCAATACGCGAATGATCCTGGACAGGATGTTTATGGATATCTTCGGGTATAAAATGGAGGAAATTAAAGCTGAACAAAAGATACAGGGCCGAAAGGCTGACTATATTCTGACTGTGGACGATAACGATGTGCTTGTTGTCGAAGTGAAACGGGCCGGAATGGCATTGCGTGATAAACAGATATTTCAGGCAACCTCGTATGGTGCGTATTCAGGCATCAAGTGGGCACTTTTAACCAATCTGCAGATATGGCAGGTCTATCAGACCTCCTGCAAAACTTGGTGATTTGACAGAAACGGCGGATGCTGATATTTTTTCGGTCACTTTTTCGATTATCAACCCCGGAGGTCTGAAAATCATGCTCACATTCGAAAAACTCTCCCGCCGCCCTGAAACATTCCGCCGTCTGACCGGTGTCGATATTGATCTTTTCAACGGAATGACGGAAAAGATCCGCCCTTTATGGGAAGAGCGGAGAGATAATTTTGAAAAGGGCGGGAGAAAGCACAACTTGGAAGGAGCTGAAAACCACCTTCTCGCCATGCTCCTGCGAAGTCTTCGCTTATCTATTACCGTTGTTACGTGACATATGAGTTCCTCAGTTTTTTCTTCGATTCCGATGAGACGACGGTGATGCGCGCAGTGAAACGGATGGAAAAAATCGCGGTACGGGTGATTCATATTGAAAAAAAGCGTGAAATCACACGGGAAGATGCGGAATACCTGATAATCGATGCGACGGAACAGCCGGTTCAGCGCCCGAAGAAAGGACAGAAGAAGTATTACAGCGGAAAGAAGGGAAAACACACGCTCGGAACGCAGTTTACCGCCGGTCCCGACGGACGGATTTTTTCGGTTTCGGCGTCGTATCCCGGAAGTGTTCATGATTTCAGGATATATAAGGAACAGAAGGGGCGGGAGCGTTTTCACGGTATTCCGAAGAAGGCCGACAGCGGATATCAGGGAATCGCGGCATATGACCGGCGCGCCGAAATTCCCTTTAAAAAGCCCCGGAACGGTGAACTGACCGCCGAACAGAAGGCATATAATCTTGATTTATCGAAAAAACGTATCAAAGTTGAGCATGTCATAAGAGAGGTGAAGGTATTTAAAATCATGTCGGAAACATACCGGAACAGGCTTAAAGGCCATAATATAAAGAAAAATATCATATCCGGCATAGTGAATATGAAGGTTGCGGCACGGAAAATGAAGAAAGCTGCCTGAAGCGGAAAATTTTGAAAAAGGGAAAAACCTCACCGCCTGAGAAGAACAGGCAGTTCTGCAGGAGGTCTTGTGTAGAAATCGGAAAGGTCACCGCAGAGCTGTTCTTTGTTGATCTTGTCAAAATTTTCTGCAACCCACGATATCTTCTGAACAATTCTTTGTCCGACAGATTTATCCAGGCGTTTTAAATCACGGACAGCTTCATCCAGAATCCGAATTTCATACATTATATGCCGACCAGGTCAAGCTCTTCAGCTATCCGGTTAAGCAGCTGTCCGCGTTCCCCGGAGGCCACCTGCTTTTTTTGAGCAAGCAGACGGTCCGTCACCTCAGGCCTGAGTTCATTTTCTGTGATTCTCTCGATAAACTCAGCGAGTTTTCTTTCAACAATATTCTCTATCGTCTCAATCAGCTCCTCTTTTGTCATTTGGGCAGGTAACGTTTCCATAACTCATTTCCTCTCATTTCAGTGCAGAGCTGTCATAACCCAGGGCGCCCCGGAGTGTCATTGTGACTCTGCCTCTTTTTGTACCCGTAAATTCAGTCCCTTGTCAAGCGGTTTTTGTAGTACCTCCCCTCCGCAGTATGATTCTGACTCCGTTTTGCAGGAGGTCCTACACTGTGTTGGTTTTGGTGAATAATGACGTAGATTCAATACGATATAACGATACTGAAAACTTAATTCAACTGCTTGATTCAAAAAGGTTTATCCGAATTTTTTCCCGAAATAAGCCGATTTTTCCCTCTGACCGGCAAAAATGGCCCGAAACAGCCCCGAAACCGACCCAGGATTTTTCAGGGTCATATTTTAACCGAAAATCAAACAAATACCCATAATTCTGCAGGGGCCGACCTGCGTGTCTGCCCGAAATCTCCTCGCAGGTACGGAAAAATCAGACTATTATTTGGTTTTCCAGGCAAACACTATCTCACCCACCCTGTTGAACATACTACGGACGCCCTGCTTCTGCACGTCCTGAATTTTACAGTATAGCTGGAGCAACATAATTTGAATATGCCCACAAGAGGCATAAGTTTTGCCTTCACGCCTTTCAGATAGCTGATCCTGTATTCAGTTTATACTGCTCCAGCTATAGAGAGAGGAAAACATGGCCAACCGTAACGAAACTGCTTCATTCAGCCTGACCCTGTTCAATATCTATAAAAAAGAAAAGGATGCCGACCCGCCGACTTTCACATGGACAGAAAAAAAAGGAAGTCATCAGGCACCCTTTCTTGAGCCGGATCAAAAGGGCAGCAAGGCAGTGCAAAGTGCCCTGCATCGCCTGTACCCCCTTGCTGGAAAAATTTTCAAAAAGGATCAGGTCTTCAGAACCATGCCGCAGGTTTTGCTTAACGAGCTGAACGACACTAAGAATGGGACATGGCAGGTTGGCTCTGACCAGCTGCCCGTCTGCCTTCCCCGCGCGGGCGGTTTCTGCCTCGAAGAAAAATACCTGCTCCTCTATCTGGAAGTACAGCCAATCATGCCGGAAATCAATGCGGACTGCCCAGGGCTGTTCAATTCTAGAAAATCCCGGCGTAATCAAACAGACGATTTATATCCATACAGTTCCTGAAAAGCTCCCGGCTGACATTCTTCACCTTGTTCTTACGAAGAATATTGAGAGCAAAGCTTCTCAGTTTCGCAAATATGTGCGGATTGCAACGAATTCGGGAGCGGTCTTCGCCCATAGAAACATCCCGAACATAATGATTTCCATTCTCGATCCGCCAATGCCCCAGGATTCCCTGACATATTTCTTCAGCGTCCGAACCGGCTGTTGAAACATAAAAGGATGTCTCATGAGTGTTTTTCCATTTTTTCTTCTTTGTATCAAACACCTGACGAAATCGATCGATTCTGATAAAAACTTCCACTTTGCGACTCTCTATACGGTTTCGTTTTTTTTCAAAAGGCTCCGTGAAAACATCATCAGGAACAGACGTATTCGCGATATTTTCACAGTCGTTCAGGAGAGTTCTCTGATTTTTTTTAACCTGAGCAATCACATCGTTTCCCGTTTCAGCGGCGGCCTGAAGAGTTTTTTTCTGACAATGAAGGGCGTCGAAGGTAAAAATGCGGTCGGATAAACCGAGTTCTTTCATCAGTTTCCGCGCCGCCGGGATTTCATTGCTTTTCTCCTTGATTTCTTCATGGCCGAGAACGACGGCGCGGTCGCCGGCAAAAGCGCTCAATATCTGAAGCTGATTAATATCCTTCATGTTATCGAAACTTCCCCGGAGAGTTTTGCCGTCGCAATGAATAAATTCTCCGTCCGGTTCCTCTTCCGCGAGAGCTTTGCCGTGCTCCCTGAAAATCCGCTCAAGTTCCGAACCGGAAGTATTCAGAATGACAGTGCGGATCGTTGTATATGCAGGAGCTTTTTTCCAGTCCAGGCCGAAATATTCATTGAGCCTTTCACGATGCGCATCAACGAACAGATGGATTTTGCGATAAGAATCCGAACCGCTCAGGATCGCCATGATCGAAAACAGAAGAATATGCGTAAGCTCATATCGCCGGCCCTGCCCGCGTCGATGATCTTTGATTGTGTTCAGCAAAAAAACAGCATGCAGAATCCTCGTGTAAAGTTTTTCTGTATCAATTACTGCATACGTCTTGAAAATACAAGCTCTTATAGAATTGAACAGCCCTGGCGGACTGCCTGACCCGGTTGGCTGTCATGCTGACGAACAAGCTCTGCTATCGGGAAAAACAGGCTGCAAAACTTGCCAGAGAATTCAAAGCTCAGAAGGAAGGCAACCCCGGCCGCAGCAAGCAGAAGATTGTCCAGGACCGTTTTCAGGGTAATGATTCAAAGCTGATCAAAGTGCTGACCGGCGAGTTGAAGTCGATCACAGTCACCGAAATCTTTGCCGATTTGGCCGGGCCGGGCTGGAAATCCATGCTCCTTGACCGCTTCCTGCTCAAGCCCCTGCTCATCACCCCGTCGGAGGATGCCGTCCCGGCATACAGCCGTGCTGACGAAGAAAACCTGATGCGGCTGGCCAGAGGTATGAATGAAAACTATCTGCCCGCGCCGCTTGAAGCCCTGACCGGGCATGTTGTGCCAGTGCAGACTTTTGCCAATGTTCGCTTCTTAGCTGCCAACGAAGGCATTGCCGCGCATGTCAAGCCAGGGCCTGGACCGGAACAGGAATTTCTCCGCACAGAGTTTTCCAGCCGAACTGATTCCGAATATACTCTGCTCTTTGTCTTGGCCGTGTATCAGCATTACCGGCTGATTGATCTGATCCGAAAGCTGGCCGAAGCCGTGCAGACCTCGCTCTGCAAATGGATGAAGGAGGTTCTGGGTGACAAGGTCAAGGAGGTCAAGCCCTCCACCCGCCTAGTGGACAGCCCGGCCATGATCGTCAATGCGGACGGCTATATGACTTCATCTATGGAGCGGATTCTGGCGGCTCAGGGCAAGAGCGGTCAGGATAATCCCATGATGATGGCAGGTAAGAAGGAGATGGAGATCAATCCGGCCAGCCCGTTGATCAAGAAAATGGCTGATCTGCGGACGAAAAATCAGGATTTTGCCAAGGACGTAGCCGAGCAGATTTATGACAACGCCATGATTCAGGCCGGACTGCTGATTGATCCGCAGGAGATGGTCAACCGCAACTACCGCATTCTGGAGCGGATGTCGGCGTAGACTTTAACTCCTTCCTGATTTTTTCAATAAGAAAGTTCAGGGGCGTTTCGCGAAACGCCCCTACCGTCTGAAAATCCTTCCCCGCTGTTTCCACTGTCGTTTTTCAGAAAGATATAACGTGTTCCCTTGGCAAGCGGATTGTTTTTCGTTTCTTCACGACGAACTTGATCAACCGTTTCGTTTCAGACAGCCAACCAAAAAAGCCCCTGCCGGATAACCCGGCAGGGGCTTCATACAAAAAAACATCAGAAAAACAAAAAAAGGCGGCGACCTACTCTCCCGCACAGTCGCCCGTGCAGTACCATCGGCGCTGGAAAGCTTAACTTCCGTGTTCGGAATGGGAACGGGTGGAACCTCTCCGCTCTGGCCGCCTTTATATATTATAAATCAAACAGCAGGGTATCTTCTCATCTTCTCAATAACTCAATCCGAAAAGATATGGTTAAGCCGCACGGCTTATTAGTATCGGCCAGCTCCGTACATTGCTGCACTTCCACCCCCGACCTATCAACGTTGTAGTCTCCAACGAGCCTTCAGGTACTTTACAGTACGGGATATCTTATCTCGGAGGGGGCTTCCCGCTTAGATGCTTTCAGCGGTTATCCCTGCCGGACTTAGCTACTCAGCAATGCTCCTGGCGGAACAACTGATACACCATCGGTCCGTCCGTCCCGGTCCTCTCGTACTAGGGAAAGATCTCCTCAGATATCCTGCGCCCGCAACAGATAAGGACCAAACTGTCTCACGACGTTTTAAACCCAGCTCACGTACCACTTTAATCGGCGAACAGCCGAACCCTTGGGACCTGCTTCAGCCCCAGGATGTGATGAGCCGACATCGAGGTGCCAAACCTCCCCGTCGATGTGGACTCTTGGGGGAGATAAGCCTGTTATCCCCGGAGTACCTTTTATCCGTTGAGCGACGACCCTTCCATACGGAATCGCCGGATCACTAAGACCTGCTTTCGCACCTGCCCGAGATGTCTCTCTCGCAGTCAGGCTCCCTTATGCCTTTACACTCTGCGGCCGGTTTCCAATCGGCCTGAGGGAACCATCGCGCGCCTCCGTTACGCTTTGGGAGGCGACCGCCCCAGTCAAACTACCCGCCGGACAATGTCCCGGATCCCGGTTAGGGACCGCGGTTAGAGTTCAAAGATAACAAGGGTGGTATTTCAAGGACGACTCCACAGCCACTGGCGTGACCGCTTCAAAGTCTCCCACCTATCCTGCACATGTTATCCCTAAACACAATGCCGAGCTGCAGTAAAGGTTCACGGGGTCTTTCTGTCTTGTTGCGGGTAACCGGCATCTTCACCGGTACTACAGTTTCGCTGAGTCTCTGGTTGAGACAGTGGGGAAATCGTTACGCCATTCGTGCAGGTCGGAACTTACCCGACAAGGAATTTCGCTACCTTAGGACCGTTATAGTTACGGCCGCCGTTTACCGGGGCTTCGGTTCATTGCTTCGCTTGCGCTGACAAGTCCCCTTAACCTTCCGGCACCGGGCAGGCGTCAGACCATATACATCGCCTTGCGGCTTCGCATAGTCCTGTGTTTTTAGTAAACAGTCGCTCCCCCCAATTCACTGCGGCCCCCCTCCGCTCCGCCAGTTAATGGCTTCACGTAACAGGGGCACACCTTCTCCCGAAGTTACGGTGTCATTTTGCCGAGTTCCTTAACCAGAGTTCTCTCAAGCGCCTTGGTATTCTCTACCTGTCCACCTGTGTCGGTTTGCGGTACGGTCACCAGTATGAATGTATACGAAGCTTTTCCGGGAAGCATGGAATCAGCCGCTTTATGTCCCTTACGGGACTCGTCATAACGCCTCGACCTTGAAGAAACCCGGATTTGCCGAAGTTTCAAGTCTGCACGCTTAAACCGCCTATTCCAGCAGACGGCCGGCCTGTCCTTCTCCGTCCCTCCTTATACAGTAGCTCCATACCGGCGGTACAGGAATATTAACCTGTTTCCCATCGACTACGCTTTTCAGCCTCGCCTTAGGGGCCGACTAACCCTGAGCAGATCAGCTTGACTCAAGGAAACCTCGGACTTACGGCGAGGGAGTTTCTCACTCCCTTTATCGCTACTCGTGTCAACATAAGCTCTTGTGATACCTCCAGTATACGTTACCATACACCTTCTCGGGCCTACACAATGTTCTCCTACCGATGAAATATTTTCATCCCGCGACTTCGGTACCGCACTTCAGCCCCGCTACATTTTCGGCGCGGATCCACTGGACCAGTGAGCTGTTACGCTTTCTTTAAAGGGTTGCTGCTTCTAAGCCAACCTCCTGGTTGTCTCTGCAGTTCCACCTCCTTTACCACTTAGTGCGGATTCAGGGACCTTAGTCGGCGGTCCGGGTTCTTTCCCTCTCGACCGCGGAACTTATCTCCCGCAGTCTGACTCCCGCGATTGAACTTGCCGGCATTCGGAGTTTGATAAGGGTTGGTAAGCCGGTGAGCCCCCTAGCCTTGTCAGTGCTCTACCTCCGGCAGTCATCTCGCGAGGCTATACCTAAATATATTTCGGAGAAAACCAGCTATCACCGGGTTTGATTAGCCTTTCACTCCTATCCACACCTCATCCAAGCAGTTTTCAACCTACAATGGTTCGGGCCTCCAGTCGATGTTACTCGACCTTCACCCTGGACATGGATAGATCACCCGGCTTCGGGTCTGCCCCGCGCAACTCGACGCCCGTTTAAGACTCGCTTTCGCTGCGGCTCCACCTCGCGGCTTAACCTTGCTGCACAGGACAACTCGTTGACTCATTATGCAAAAGGCACGCCGTCACACCAATAAATTGATGCTCCGACTGCTTGTAAGCTGACGGTTTCAGTTTCTATTTCACTCCCCTCCCGGGGTTCTTTTCACCTTTCCCTCACGGTACTAGTTCACTATCGGTCACCAGGTAGTATTCAGCCTTGGAAGATGGTCCTCCCGGATTCCCACAGGGTTTCACGTGTCCCGTGGTACTCAGGAACTCCCTGGGCTGATTCAGAATTTCGCGTACCGGGCTGTCACCGTCTCTGGCAGGCCTTTCCAGACCTTTCCGCTATTCCTCATCAGTCCCGTATCGGGGTCCTACAACCCCGGCACATAAATGCGCCGGTTTGGGCTTTTCCGCTTTCGCTCGCCGCTACTCACGGAATCTCAATTGATTTCTTTTCCTGGGGGTACTGAGATGTTTCACTTCCCCCCGTTCGCCTCATACGGCTATGTATTCACCGTATGATGACGGAGTATTAACTCCGCCGGGTTTCCCCATTCGGAAATCTCCGGGTCATAGCCTGTTAGCAGCTCACCGAAGCTTATCGCAGCTTTCCGCGTCCTTCATCGCCTCCTGGTGCCAAGGCATCCGCCGCCAGCCCTTAGTAGCTTAACCATAAGCCTTTTCGAACTGAGTTATACTTTTAACGCTTCTGCAGTACTTCAGCAGTTTTTGTTTCCCGGCACACGACCATATAGAACTATACGGCCCTTCGTACCGGACTGCTGATGTTGCAGTTCAGATACCCTGCTATTCAATTGTCAAAGAACAGACCTTCAATCCCGAAGGTCAGAAAATCCATAAAAAAATAAAGTTTTTTACGGACTTTACAACTTCCGGCATACAGCATATTATAATAAAAAGTGAGCAGACTCACTTTCCGTCGGACCACCATACAGATGGTGGAGGTGAACGGGTTCGAACCGATGACCTCCTGCGTGCAAGGCAGGCGCTCTCCCAGCTGAGCTACACCCCCATATTTTCAGCAAACATGGCAACCTGAACGTGGTGGGCCTGGGGGGACTTGAACCTCCGACCTCACGCTTATCAGGCGTGCGCTCTAACCGGCTGAGCTACAGGCCCACGGCTTTGATCGCTCAAAACCGAACAGCATCACAGGCGGGGTTGATCCCTTATCAGGTGCTTTGCAGACCTGACGTTTCCTTTAAAAGGAGGTGATCCAGCCCCAGGTTCCCCTAGGGCTACCTTGTTACGACTTCACCCCAGTTACCAGCCATACCTTGGCGGCCTGCCTCCCGAAGGTTGGCTCAACCGCTTCTGGTACAACCGACTCCCGTGGTGTGACGGGCGGTGTGTACAAGGCCCGGGAACGTATTCACCGCGGCATGCTGATCCACGATTACTAGCGATTCCAACTTCACGGAGTCGAGTTGCAGACTCCGATCCGGACTGAGACCGGCTTTAAGGGATTTGCTCCTTCTTGCGAAGTGGCTGCCCGTTGTACCGGCCATTGTAGTACGTGTGTAGCCCTGGTCATAAAGGCCATGAGGACTTGACGTCATCCCCGCCTTCCTCCGGTTTGACACCGGCAGTCCCGTCAGAGTGCCCAACTTAATGATGGCAACTGACGGCGGGGGTTGCGCTCGTTGCGGGACTTAACCCAACATCTCACGACACGAGCTGACGACAGCCATGCAGCACCTGTCTCCGGGCTCCCCTTGCGGGGCACCCTCCTCTTTCAAGGAGATTCCCGGGATGTCAAGACCAGGTAAGGTTCTTCGCGTTGCATCGAATTAAACCACATACTCCACCGCTTGTGCGGGCCCCCGTCAATTCCTTTGAGTTTTAATCTTGCGACCGTACTCCCCAGGCGGTCAACTTAATGCGTTAGCTGCGGCACAGAGGGGATCAACACCCCCTGCACCTAGTTGACATCGTTTACGGCGCGGACTACCAGGGTATCTAATCCTGTTTGCTCCCCGCGCTTTCGCGCCTCAGCGTCAGTATTCAGCCAGAAAGTCGCCTTCGCCACCGGTATTCCTCCCGATATCTACGAATTTCACCTCTACACCGGGAATTCCACCTTCCCCTCTGATACTCAAGCCCTGCAGTTTCAAATGCACGTCCACGGTTGAGCCGTGGGCTTTCACATCTGACTTGCAGGGCCGCCTGCGCGCCCTTTACGCCCAGTGATTCCGAACAACGCTTGCACCCTCCGTATTACCGCGGCTGCTGGCACGGAGTTAGCCGGTGCTTCCTCTGAAGGTACCGTCAAATACACGGGATATTAACCCGCATACACTTCTTCCCTTCCGACAGGGCTTTACGACCCGAAAGCCTTCCTCACCCACGCGGCGTCGCTGCGTCAGGGTTTCCCCCATTGCGCAATATTCCTCACTGCTGCCTCCCGTAGGAGTCTGGCCCGTGTTTCAGTGCCAGTGTGACGGATCATCCTCTCAGACCCGCTAACCATCATTGCCCCGGTAGGCCGTTACCCCACCGGCAAGCTAATGGTACGCAGACCCCTCCGTGTGCAGCGGCTTATAAATAGAGGCCGCCTTTCCCGATTCCCCGTATGAGAAACCGGCGTATCCGGTATTAATCCCCCTTTCGGAGGGCTATCCCGATCACCCGGACAGGTTATCTACGCGTTACTCACCCGTGCGCCACTTTACTCATCTCCGAAGAGACTTTCTCGTTCGACTTGCATGTGTTAAGCACGCCGCCAGCGTTCGTTCTGAGCCAGGATCAAACTCTCCAGTTCATATCCTGACCAATCACCTGATTTGTTTGAATCAAACAAGGATTGGACTTCTACAAAAATATGCCGCTGTAAACTTTTTTCATTATTTACAGCAGGCTTGTATCGGCCCGCCTTGATGCTGTTCAGTTTTCAAAGATCATTGCCGCCTCAGCGGCTCCCCGCTTTCACGGTGCGGGGCACTCTACATTCTTTTTTTTCGGAAGTCAAGCTGAATTTCAGCCGCCCTTCCTTTTTTTCTCACCGCCTTCAGGGCTGCAGCCTCTCAGGCCCGTTGCTCCCTCATGCGGTGAGCGGCGAATATACTGCACACGGAAAATCTTGTCAAACGAAAAATCCCACCTCTGCTGCTTTTTCCGAAACGGCCTGCCGCCTCCCGCCTGTCCCGTCGGGTCAACTGATTAATCAACTGATTAAAAAAAATGCCCTTTTTTATTTTCCGATTGATTTACGCACCCTTTATATCGTAACATGAGCATACTGGTGTATGCGGTGCAGGCATTCCGAACTGCCTATACCTTTTTCCATACCACTCTTTCCATACTAGGCTGCCTTCTTACAACAAAAGGAGCCCGAAAGGACAGGATTATTTCAGAATCGAGTCATAATGTCCTGCTGCGATGAAAATTCTCTATTATTCTCAACATCCTGGCCTTAACCTTTCCGCTCCGGCCGGTTACGGTACACATATGCGTGCAACAATCAAAGCCTTCAGAAAACTGGACCATGAAGTGGCAACCTGTATTATGGGCGGCGAGGTACTGAAGGCAGACTCCGCAAATGATCAGTCTCGTTTACAAGGAGATATAAAAAGATTTGTCCCCAATCTCGCCTGGGAAACATTGAAAGATTTTTCCCTGCTCACTTCTGATCGTCATGCGGAAAGACGGCTGAATGAAACGGTGACAGCATTTCATCCTGATATCATTTATGAACGGGGATATTATCTGATGACATCAGGTGTACGGATTGCCCGGAAACATCGTGTTCGGCATATTATGGAAATGAATGCTCCCTTTCCTGAGGAGCGTCAGAAAATGGCCGGAAAGAGCCTGCTGGTCGGTTATGCCCGGCATATGGAACGGAAACAGATCAGGGAAACCGTGAGACTGGTTGTTGTTTCTGCTGCGCTGAAAGAATATGCGGAATGCTGCGTCCCCGGATGTTCACAAAAAGTGATTGTTACGCCGAATGCAGTTTCTCCGGAAGAAATACGAATTGATCCTGGTCGCTACAAAAGGCTGCGGCAGAACTATGCTATTGCCCAGGATGATATAGTCTTTGGTTTTGTCGGGTCGTTTTTTTCTCATCATGGCATTGATATAATGATACAGGCATTTCAGCGCGTTCATAAAAAGATTCCAAAAGCCCGCCTGCTGATTGTGGGAGACGGCGAAATTCGCTCAGAACTGGAGTCACTGGCCGCTGCCTTGCCCTGTTCTGACCGGATCTGCTTTACAGGAAATGTTGCTCATGACGCTGTATATGATCATATCGGGATGATGGATATTGCACTGATGGTGCGCTCGAACTGGTATGGTTCTCCGGTCAAAATTTTTGAGTATGGTGCTCTCGGTAAACCTGTTATCGCACCGGATACTGCTCCGGTCAGGGAAGTCATGACACATGGTCAGCACGGCCTGCTTGTACCACCGGAAACTGATGCCGTTGCTGCGGCAATGCTACAATTAGGTAAAGATGTACAGCTTCGCGCAAGGCTTGGTGCTTCATTTCAGGAGAAAGTCTTTCGTGAGCATACTTGGGAACAGATGGCAGCAAAGCTGTTCAGTGAAATAGATTCCTTGGACAAACAACTGGTTGTGTAGGTATGCCAAAAGTGGTGTATGCAGCAGAAAGCATTGCCCCGTATGTTGTGGGCGGAATGCAGACCGTAGCCCGTCGGCACATACGATATCTGCAGGATGCCGGACACGAACTCACTGTTCTGCACAGCCGAATTTCTGCAGATGCTGCTGATAAACTCTGCGACCCTGCATTCAGGCGGATTCCCTGGCCGGGAGAAAAGCGCAGATGGCGGTACCCCGGACAGTATGCCGGAGAACTGCAGCGTTACAGCCGGGAAGTCCGCAAGCAGGTATCCCGTTTGGCTCCAGATGTTGTGTACGCTGAAGGGCCTGTCGTCGATGCGCTTTTTTCTCTCACCAAAAGACCGCCGATTATCTTCCATCCTCATGGACTTGAAATATATCAGCAGTATGCCGCCCGGACAGACATCCTTCGTTTATTTTTTCTTAAACGGTTAATAGCCAGGCATTGCCGTCAGGCAGACTATGTGATAAGTCAGGGCGGACAGCTAACTGAAATTCTCAGAAATAAAGCCGGTACAGCGGAATACCGGATTCGTCTTCTGCCCAATATATTTGACGGAGAACCCGATGAGCCGAAAAAAAAAGAGGAGAATAAACTGTTCTTGTTCGTCGGGCGTAATGAGAAACGGAAAGGTTTGGGTTTGCTGCTGGATGTTATCGCCGGTTATCCGGAATTGACGTTTGAAGTAGTAGGCAGCAGGCCTCCAGGAGGAGATGTTCCGGAGAATATCCGGTCTCATGGGGTCATCAACGATCAGAATACTCTTGCAGCGCTTTACCGCAAGGCCTATGTTCTTGTGGTGCCCAGCCTTGCTGAAGGAATGCCTACAGTTATCCTTGAAGCAATGGGCCGGGGCACGCCGGTTATTGCAAGTAATGTCGGCGCAGTTGCTGAACTGGTCATCAACGGGAAAACAGGATGGTGTATTACGCCGGGCAGCAGAAATGAGCTTGAGTATGCGGTCAGGGAGGCTGTAGCCATAAGCGGACAGGAATATCAGAGACTCTCCGAAAACTGCATCCAACTGGTGAAAGAAAAATTTTCAGAACAAGCGGTACGCCCGCTGCTCTGCGCGTTGATTGAAGAAGCGGTTATCACTTCCTGCAATCATTAACGGTAATGAAAAATCTACTGATACAGTACGGCTGCGGCCTGTCCGCTCCTGAAGACTGGTTGAATTTTGATGCAAGCCCGACATTGCGCCTGCAGAAACTTCCTTTTATTGAAAAATTAACGCGACATCGTGTACGGTTTCCTGCTCATATCCGCTATGGGGATATTGTCCACGGTCTGCCGGTTGCCGACTGTTCAGCACACGCTGTGTATTGTTCACATGTGCTGGAGCACCTCTCTTTGGAAGACTTTGAGCAGGCTTTGGCCAATACATATAACATTCTGCAGCCTGAGGGAATTTTCCGTCTCGTTGTCCCGGACCTGAGCAATCTTGCGGAAAGCTACCGGCAGGATACCTCAGCATTGGCGGCAGTTCGTTTTATGCGCAATTCAGGCATGGGCCGAGAGCGGAGATCAAGGGGGATTATCGGATTTCTGTCTGAATGGCTCGGCAACAGCCGTCATCTCTGGCTGTGGGATTATCCTGCTCTGCGTACGTATCTTGAGCAGGCGAGTTTTGTCATGATTCGCCGGGCTGAATATGGCGACAGCCTGCTGCCGGAATTCGCCTCTGTTGAAGACCAGGAACGTTGGCAGGGAGCTGTCGGCGTTGAGTGCCGACGTCCGGCAGAATGAGCAGGTCGCTATGAGGGTACTCTACCTCGACGATATCCCCACCCCTTACCGGCTCGGTATTCACAGATCGTTTACCCTTTCCGGGGAGGTACGCTATAAAGTGCTGTTCTGTGCTGCGGAAGAACCGGGAAGACAGTGGGAACCGGATTATGCCGGAATCGAGTACACCATACTGAAGGGCTGGCAGTACCGTCCTCCCGGACAGGTGAATCCGTTTTCCTTTAAACTGAACCTTGGTGTGCTGAAGGAGCTGAATCGGTTTCAGCCTGATGTGGTGATTCTTTCCGGTTATATCCATCCGACAGTATGGCTGGTTGCCGCCTGGTGCCGTCGGAGGGATATACCGTATGGGGTGACAAGTGAATCCAATGCTGTGACGGGAAGCAGCAATGCGTTGACGGGCTGGCTGAAAAAAAGATTGGTCAGGCCGCTGGTTTCAGGTGCGGCCTTCGGGCTGCCGGTCAGCTTGGCTGCCGGAGAATATCTACGCAGACAGTCCGGAAACGGACAGCTTGTCCTGTTTCCGTTTCCCAATACGCCGGATATTTCGTATATAATGAACAGTACAGAAGCAGCAAAAAATGCCATCCGCGCTAAGGACGACCTGACAGCGAATGGTGTGCCGGGAACGGGAAAACATATTCTGTTTGCCGGACGGCTGATTAAGGCAAAACGTCCTCTGGACCTTTTGCGGGCCTATCAGCTTCTTCCAAAGCAGCAGCGGAAAAATGTCCATCTGGTCTTTGCTGGTGATGGCCCCCTGCGCCGGGAAATCCTGTCTGCCCGGCAGGAAGGTGATTCTGTTTATCTTCTCGGCTGGATTCAGGATACAGAAGCGATGATCCGCCTGATGGCTGCTGCGGATCTGTTTGTCCTGCCCTCAGGGCATGAACCGTGGGGGGCAGTGGTCAACGAGGCTATGGCAGTGGGTACGCCGGTCTTGGCCTCGGACCGGGTCGGAGCAGCGCAGGATATGATAGAACATGGCCGTAACGGTTTTCTTTTCCCCTGCGGGGATATCGCGGAGCTTTCCCGGGCGCTCGGAAAGGTTCTCTCTGTTCTGCAGTCAGCAGAAATGGAAACAATCACCGCAGCCGCTCAACAAACAGCAGAACTTTTCGGTCATGAATACGCAAAGGACAACCTCCGGCAGGCAGTCCGGTATGCCACAGAGAAAACCAGGAAGCAGCCGCCCTGCGTATACGGCGTCTAAGCAAAGGAATACACCGAAGAATGTGCGGGCAAAAGCTATCTTTTTCCTTTTCTTTCTGACCTTCTTCCTTGCCAATTCCTCTAACTGGACACTCCGCGAGATTATGTGGCCGATCAAGTTTGCCATGCTCGCTCTATTTGTCGGCTATGTGCTGGTGGAACTGTTCAACAGGCAGACAACGTTGCAACGGGCTGTCCCGATATATCCTCTGCTGAGCCTCGCCTTTTTCTCGCTTATCAATCTGTTTTCCCTGTTCACGCTCCGCAGTTCCTGGAAATATGCCCGTATTCTCGGTATAGAACCTGAACATGGTTATGCGCTGCTGCTCGGGTTCATCCTTATCTACCTCTTTGCCATGCAGCTGGCACGCTTCCTAGCTCCGGTCAGGTATCAGGCAGCTTTTCTGTCTGCTATGAACTCTGCTGCAGCCCTTGTCACCTTTTCAAATCTTCTCCTCTATGCATTGGGGATCAATCTGGGCAGAGGCGCTGATGCCGGCCTGGCAATGCGTTTTTCCGGCTGGCTGGATAACCCAAATACCCTTGGTGTCATCCTTCTGGGGGCATTTCCCTTTGTTCTGATTTCCGCTTTGCGCAGCAAAGGAGCTTTGGATTCCATAGAGTGGATACTCCTGTTTTCCATGCTGGTATTGACCCTTCTGACCGGATCCCGTTCAGCTGCACTCGGCATGTCTGTCATTGCGGTCTTATTTGTCTGGCATGTATCGGGTTCTGCCAGGAGTGCCCTTTTTTTTACTGCGCTGACCATCGGAATCCTGACAGTGCTGCAGGATAATGCAGGAGATCTGCTCAGTTATTTTCCGCAGTTTGCCCGGGAAGGAAAAGATATCCTGTCCGGACGCTCGGAGGCATGGAAACTGGGATGGAAACTGTTTACAGAGCGTCCTTTTCAGGGCTACGGGATAGGAAGCGAACAGGTCATTATAGCAAAGCTTATGCCCCCTGATGCGGTTCATCAGGGAATAAATTTTCATAATTCATATCTTTCTCTTCTGGTCATGGGCGGTCTGCCCGGGGCAGTACCATTTTTCCTTCTGCTCGGCGCGGCAATGAAAAATGCTCTCCGTATATTGACAGGAGAGACATATAAAACCGGCATATTCGATCTGCTGATGAGTACCCTGTTCTGCGGCCTTTTTTTTCATGCCTTTTTTGAGAGCTGGATATTTGCCCCGGGCAGTGTGTATGGTGTTATTTTCTGGACAGCCTGTTTCTGGCTCCTGTCAGGGCGGCAGGTTCCGGTGGAAGCAGGAAAGAAACGGCAAAGGCAGATAAGCGGCAGAAGGCAGGTTGCTTCTGCCCCAGCATCCTGCTCCGGGCGGCCGTCCTGTTCCGGCTGAAGGATATTGATGAATATTCTTCATGTCACCCCCTATTACTGGCCTGCAGTCCGTTACGGCGGACCGATTTTTTCTGTGGCCGGGTTATGCCGTGCTCTTGCGGCAAGGGGCCATGCTGTGCAGGTGTACACCACCGCCGTGGACGGCAGGGGAAACAGTCCGGTCAGGCTGGAGGAAATAACAGAGGTGGACGGCGTCCAGGTCAGGTATTTCCCGTCAAATATATTACGCCGTCTTTTCTGGTCGCCCCGGATGCAGCATGCCTTGCAGCGGAATATTGAGCAGTTTGATATTGTGCATCTGCACACGGTCTTTGTCTGGCCGGTTTACGCTGCAGCCATGGCTGCACAGCGGGCCGGGGTTCCGTATCTGCTTGCCCCGAGGGGAATGCTGGAACAGGAGCTTATCCGGAGAAAAAGCCGGTTGGTGAAATCGCTCTGGATCCGGCTGTACGGAAAAAAGATTCTTGCCGGGGCAGCAGCCCTGCAGGTGACTTCTCAACGAGAGGCGGATAAAATAAGGGAACTGCATCTGGATATCCCGAGGCTGGTGACCGTTCCGAACGGTATTGACCTTGCTGCTCTTCCTGACTTTTCTGACGTGCAGAATGCTGGCGCCTGTGAAACACAACAGTGGGGAAAAAAAGGGTATGTTCTTTTTTTAGGCAGGATCAACTGGAAAAAAGGGCTTGACCGCCTGATTGCCGCCTGGAGTTATGGCGTTGATTTGCCCCTTATTCTTGCCGGGAATGATGAGGAAAAGTATACTGCTGAACTGCAGGATCTTGCGGCTGCCCAAGGTGTACAGGAGAAGATACATTTCATCGGTCCGGTGACAGGGCCGGAAAAATGGCAGCTCTACAGCAATGCGGAACTCCTGGTTCTGCCCTCCTACAGTGAAAATTTCGGCAATGTTGTGCTTGAGGCGATGGCGGCTGGCTGTCCGGTCCTGGTGACCCCGGAGGTCGGGCTTGCAGACGCGGTTATTCGCTATGATGCAGGCCTAGTTGTTGAGGGAAAACCTGAAAAACTGGCTGCAGCAGTACAGCAGCTGCTTGCCGATAAGGCGGCTCTGCAGCAGATGTGCCGCCAGGGCAGGCTTGCGGCACAAGAGCATTTCAGCTGGCCGGCAATCGGTAAAAGGATGGAAAAAGTCTACCTGGAACTGCTGGACAATGGCAGACGCAGACCAAACAACACAGCAGGTTCGGCTGGATCAGTACGATAACCGTGCTTTTGACCGGGGTGCTCCGCGCTGGAAAGAAGCACTCTGGCTGGTGCTACAGGCTCTCTTTGTCAGTTCCCGGCTGCCGGGCACTTGGCACCGTGTTGTTCTGCTCCGTCTGTTCGGGGCTTCCATAGGTCGGAAGATTACCCTGCGGCCTGGACTGCGGGTTAAATTTCCCTGGCGTCTGCACATAGGCGCGCACTCATGGATCGGTGAATCCTGCTGGATCGATAATCTGGTTGCGGTGCGCATCGGCAGGCACTGCTGTCTTTCCCAGGGAGCCTGTCTCTGTACGGGCAACCATGACTGGTCAGCCGAACGGTTTGATTTTTTTGCCCGATCTGTAGTTGTTAAGGACTGCGCCTGGATAGCAGCTTTTGCCCAGATAGGTCCCGGAGTCACTGTCGGACAAGGGGCGGTGCTCAGTTTCGGCAGCACGGCTGTTCAAGATCTTCTTCCTTGGACAATCTATTCAGGTCATCCTTGCCAGGCTGTCAAGACTCGGCAGATTCGTCGCAGTAGGACTGATCAGCATCAGTAACCTTTCGGGAAACAACAATGTATTTTCTGCGTATCCTCCTGTTATGTACCATCGCGTGGTCAGTTGCGGTGCCGGTGCCGGGCGCTGCTGAAGAAAAGATTGGCCCGGCCGCCTATCTGGCCTCCCTGCCCAAGCCGGTTTTTCGCGCAGATCACACCCTACCCCCCTTGACCCGTTACGGCTGGACCCTGCCCCTGGAGGTCAATGCCGAATTTGCACGGCACTGGGGATATGCTTTAGAAATGGGCGGATACTGGACACAGGCAAAGGCTGCAAACCTCCAGAAAGCAGGAACAAAGGAGGCTGAATTGATTGCCCTGGCCAAGGCGGAAAAATTAAAGGTTTTCGCCATAACCAACCGGGAAACACCTGCTGCGGTTCCGCCGGAAACCTGGACACGGAACCGGGAAGGAAAACTGCTGCTTGCTGATGCACGCAGTCATGACGGGACAGAATGGCATACCGGGATCAGGAGCGTGATCAGTCCGGAGGCGCCGGATGCGGTCTGGCTGGAATACGGCCGTCTGAAAGCCGAGCCCCTTGCTGCGCTGCGCCGGGAAATACCGGTTGCTGTTGTTCTGAACGGCGGAGAATACGGGATCGGCGTGATGGGATTTGCCGGGAAAGCCTGGATTCAGGATCCGAATATTCTGGCTGCACGAGGGAAGCAGTCTTGGTTTGCATATATCTCGCAGCGCAAGGGACATGCCGAGACCCTGATAGCTGATCTGGTGCGCAGGGCTGTGCCGGACCGGGAACTATATGTATTTTATCATACAGGAAATCCGCACCGTAAACGCTACCTCTGGTATTGGATATGGGGATATGATGACAAATATATGCTTTCTGTCTCTGATCTGGCCAGTACACCACATTATTATACCGAGTTCAACTCCGGTTTTCAGGGTGATGAGGATATGTTGACTATGGCGACCAATGTCAAAGCTTATGCTGTTCAGCACGGACAACCGCTGGATTACAGTTGGTTCTGGGGAAAGGATACCGACTTGGGCCGCTGGATGGGGTTTCTCAAATGCCTCTATGTGGCAGGCATGGTCGGGGGGAATGCGGGATGGTACAAGTACCTTGATTTCAGCGCCTCCTTTCCAAAAGATACTCCGCCGGACTGGCTGAAAGACATGATTGCCCTGGCACGGGTTCATGCCCTGTTCAGCCATGTTGAAGCGTATATTCGGGAGGGAGAGTTTGTCCCAGGGCCGTATTTCCATGTCTGGTCCCGTGAACTGCCTGCCTATGAACTGCTGCCGGAACAAACCGGTGCAGCAGGAACAGGAAAGAGCAAGGCTGATGCGGAATTTCTCAAGCCCGGACGGCGGCTGCGGGTCCTTGCCCGCAAACGGAAGGGAAAAAGGCAATGGCTGCTCACAGCCTGGACTGCTTTCGGCGAGGCTGGTCCGGTGACTGTTGATCTGCCCGAATACGGACAGATCAAACTCACGGCAAGACCGGCCGGTTCTGTCTACCTGCTGGATACTGCACGCTCAGACCGACCTGTCCTGCTGGATCCGGATCCGCTGCTGCCGTCCCGGTCAGCGGCTGCCCTGGTACAGTGATCTGTTGAAAGAAACAGAAAGATGCCTTCCGTACCGACTGTTTCGATCATCACGGTCTCTCGCAATGCTGCCGCCACCATCTCCGACTGCCTGGATTCCGTCGCCGGTCAGAAACAACAGAATATCTCTGCAGAACACATCATTGTTGACGGCGTTTCGACTGATGCAACGCCGCGCATCCTTGCGGATAAAATTGCGGAAAAGAGGAGCTGTATCAGCAGACTGATTTCCGAACCGGATAAGGGAATCTATGATGCCATGAACAAAGGGCTGGCACTTGCAGAGGGAGAAATCATCGGCTTCCTGAATGCTGATGACCTGTATGCCTCGGATGATGTGCTGGCACAGGTCTGCAATGCCTTTGCCGACCCTGCGGTGCATTCCTGTTACGGCGATCTGCTCTATGTGGATGCTGCGCAGCCGGAGAAGATTGTCCGGTTCTGGCGGGCAGGCAGCTATGACGCGAAGAAATTTTACTGGGGCTGGATGCCGCCTCATCCCACCTTTTTTGTCCGCCGTCAGGTCTATGAACAATACGGGCAGTTCAATACCGCCCTCGGCTCGGCAGCAGATTACGAACTCATGCTCCGTTTTCTGCTCGGATATCGGATTAGTACCGTGTATATTCCGCAGGTGCTGGTCAGGATGCGGACCGGCGGAATCAGTAACGTCACTCTTGCCAACCGGCTCAGGGCAAACCGGATGGACCGCAGGGCCTGGGCAGTCAATGGGCTGCGGCCGTATCTCTGGACGCTCTGGATGAAACCGGCACGAAAAATCAGCCAGTGGTTTGTTCATGCCCGCTGAATATCCTGGCAATCCGGACAAACCGGACACTGCGGCTCTGCAGGAAAGATGCGTTGAGTTGCTCTGCACGGCGCTCAGGGGAGAAGAGATATCCTGGCCGCCGGAGGATACGGAGGCTCACACCGGGTTTTATCAGACCTTTCTCGAACAGGCCAAACAGCATGGCGTGGATGCCCTGCTCTGCTGGCTGCTCAAATCTTCACCTGCTTCACCTGCTTCACCTGCTTCACCTGCGTGGAACGGGCTGCCCGGTCCGGTCAGAGACCGCCTGACCGCTACTTTAAGGATACAGGCTGCGGCGGAAATACTGCGGCAGGAAGATCTGCTCGTCCTGCTGCACAGGCTGGAACAAAGCGATCTTCCGATGCTGGTGTTCAAAGGGGCTGCCCTTTCGGTGACCCATTATCCTGATCCCTGCCTGCGGCCCAGGTGCGATACAGATATTTTTTTCGATTGTCGCGATATCGTCAGGATTCGGCAGCTCTTTGCCGAACTCGGCTACCGATGCCAGGGCCCGTTGTATAAAAGCCATCAGTTTACCTGTTCCAAAAGAACAGCGCATGGCCTGCAGATGACCTATGATCTCCACTGGCGGCTGAACAATACCCCCAGGTTTGCCCGGTTCTTGAGCTGGGAAGAGGCGCTGCAGGATGCCGTGCCGGTCCCCGGCCTGCCGGGAGCGCGTACGCTGCAGCCTGAATACGCTCTGCTGCTCGCCTGTCTGCACAGGGCAGGTTCTCCGCTCCGGGAGCAGGACCGGCTGATCCGACTGTACGACATTCACCTGCTTCTTTCCGGGATGTCGAAGACGGAGATCATTAGTTTTGCAGCAAAGGCTGCTGCCCGGAACCTTCAGCAACCCTGTCTGGAGGCCCTAACAAAGGCGGCAGACTGTTTTGCGACCGGACTGCCTGATGAAGCCGTTCAAATTCTGTCGGCTCCGCTTCCGAGGCAGGCATTGGCCGAAAGATTTTCCGAGAGCTATTTTGGCTTGATTCTCGATGACCTGCGCTGTCTCCCCGACCGAACAACGTGGTTTTCTCTGCTTCGTGAACTGCTGCTTCCTTCAGGCGATGAATTGGCAGCAAAATACGGGCAGGAGGAGCTGCGCCCGTTAGAGAAAAAAATACGTCTGCCTCTGCTTTATGCCCGCTATCTGCTGGTCGGACTGCTGAAACGGGTTGTCCGCCTGCAGTGACAGGGAGAGCCGGACGCCCGGGCTGCAGTTTACTGCTGTTGAGTGCTTCTGATACCAATCACAACAAGTTTTGCCTCTTTATATCTGCCCATTGACGGGTGCAGATTTGAGATATCCTTTGGGTGCTCTCTACAAAGCGGTTCCATGCCTCGCAGCAGGCATCGACGATGGCATCATAGGTCTCGTAACAACGGTTGGACAAAGACTTTTGCTTAAGCCATTGCCAAACTTGTGGTACTTGAACTGCCGCTGTCAAATGACCCTTGGACGGGTTCCTTTTTCCGCCCATCTACGGGTGATGCTGCCTTGCTGGCCAACCCGCGTCTCGTCCTGGAACCATATATCGACATCGGACGGATCAACATCCTCGGGCAGAGCCTTTAGAGCCTGTTCACTGAAGTTTTTTTAAAAGATTCCTGGACCTCTTTGTCCTGTTTGGGGTGGCGAGAACGAGAGGTTCCAAAGGCGCGCCCCTTCGGGCCACGCCTTTGGAATCACCCATTCCACATTCATTTTTTGCATCCTGAAATGGCCGTTCAACCCAATATCGTTGAGCTTGCATATATGCAAGTCGTCTTGTTGACGTGTTACTTTCCGCATTACTTAGGCTATATTTAATTTTTTTCGGGGACTTAACCTCACGTCTGACAACTAAATGCCATTTTCTTGCTTCAGCCTCTTTACCGTCCCATAGCCACTTCCCTATGCAGAATATCCACAATGAGTTTGCCTTTGGTCGTATTTCGAACTTTCACCCGTTTCCATGCATTATTAAGTTGTTGCATCACCCATTTATCAACACGTATGCCTTCTTTTTGTGCTTCGAGCTTGCTCGGGCGTTTCCCTTTGTTCGATTTTGCTTTTGGAACGACAGGGTTGGGATCTTCAATATAAATTATAAATTATTTGGTCTTTATGAACATCTGCCATGAACTTTTCATCGTTATTATCAAGTTTCCGAAGAAATTGAGAATTCTTCCCGTAAAAACCATCACAACCCACCCAGTTACAACGAACGCCATTCTTTCGCGCATGGAAAACCATGTCAAGAGCCTGCTCATGCTTTGTTTGGAAAACAATTTTATCGGCGGGAATCTTGGCCTTAAGACAACGTTCCTTGTCATCCGTCCAGCTTTTCGGTAAATACAGCCGATAGTCGATTGGCGTGGAAAAACGGCCATATCCCAAAGTCGCGAACACTGCTACCTGACAGTTGTCGGTTTTACCAAGCTGCCCGCACCATTGACGAGAAACCCCGACAGACATCTTCCCCTTTTTGGGCATCCCGGATTCATCAATAAAAAGAGCGCTATCTTCCTTTCCTCCAAAAATGTTATCCGCATCTTTAGCTACTTGGTTGTTTACAGGACGCCAATCCCAGTTCGATTCGGAAAGAAAATACTGGAGGGGCTCATATTTAACGCCCGGAACCTTTTCCTCCATACGTTCCATGTTTTTTTGTCAGACTGGAATAAACCTTTCAAGTATTGGAATGCTTTATCTGACAAAATTACCGTATGTCTCTTAAAAAAATGATGATATCTTTCGTGAAAAGACGTAAGTTGCCGGGCGATGCCGGTCAACTCAAAGAATTTGTCATGGGGACTTCTTTTTTCGGGGCTGGGAGCGTTCATAAAAAGAATAAAGTTATAATCAGGGCGATTGACGGGTATTTTTTTGATAGCTGTTATCAGGTGCTATCTTGATCAAAAAGCGATAAAATTTTCCTAATGAAAGATACAACTTTATCCGGATATTGCAAGAAGTTTTTACAAATAGATCAAAAGGTTATGGTTGACAAAGTAGAAGTATGATTGGTGTGTGAAGCAGGCAAAAGCAAGGTGAGGGTAGAAAGATCTCTCCTTGTCTTCATTCAGATCGGGAGCACCCTCTGGATAGACACACTGACTAACCCAAGTTGCCGCCTACAACGAGGCAACTGCAAATCAGGCAGTTACAGCGTGCCTGCAAAGGTGAAACAAAAGAACAGAAGATCAGCGGCTGCTTCCGCACCATACCGGGCGCACAGGTCTATGCACGGCTGCAGGCGGTCATTTCAACCTTCCGCAAGGAGAAGTGTAACATGTTTGATTAGTTGCGTTATCTTTTTTTCTGCAGGACAGTTGCTGTAAACTGACGGGGCAGGTAGTTACGAAAAAAAATAATGACGAACCGGAGGGCACCGTATATGATAGCTATACAGTGAACGGCGGCGGGCTTATTGATCAGATAACAGAATGACTTTGCAGAAGCAATTGGTGGAACAGGCTATGATGACAGCAGAATCGGACTTTTTATCACCTTATCTCTTTAAACAATCTATCTGTTTTCTGCTCTTCTTTATTTTTTCGTGTCTGCCGGTACAGGCAGAAAAAGAAGGAGGAAATGGTGCTGTCCGACCGACAGATACAGAAAAATCTCTCTATACTGTCGGGCTGGAAGATGTACTGGCTATAGATGTTTATGACAATCCGGATTTAAAAGGAGAGTACACTGTCTCAATAAATGGAGATATCGTCTTTCCCTTACTGGGGCAAGTCAGTGTCTCCGGCATGTCAGTCTCTGCCATAAAGGATACAATTACCGCCCTGCTAGAAGAGGACTATCTGTATAATCCGATAGTCAGTGTCATCGTCAGTGAATACCGGAGCAGAAAAGTAAAGATAATGGGAAACGTCGGGAAGCCGGGAATCTATTATCTTGATTCTCCTACACGTCTTTTTGATCTTCTGACAAAGGCCGAATGGATTTCTCCGCAATCAGGGACTGTTATGAGCGGGAATAAAGCCCATATCATCCGGAACACATCCGGAGGAGGCGGCAAGAAAAAACATGCAACTATTGAAAATATCTATATAGATTTGGAGCAGCTCCTGGTTACAGGGAAAGAGGACGCAAATATTTACCTGCAACCGGGAGATGTCATCTATATACCCGATACAAATCTCTTTTACGTGGTCGGCGGAGTTAAGAATCCCGGTTCATTTCCATACGAGGAGGGGGTCACTACACTCAAGGCCATAACCTTGGCTGGTGGAGTCACCCGAAACGCATTCACCCAAAACGCGGTCATCAAACGCTTCAGGAATGGAAAAGTTATGGAGATAGAGACAGATATGGACATGCCACTGGAGCCTGATGATATTATTGAGGTTCCTCTCGGCTTCTGATACCTGTTGTAAAGGCATTTCCTTCCGGGGTCTTCGCCTGTCTTTTTCTCCGATTACCTTTTTTTTCAGCACTGTCCCGATATAAACAATGAATCATAACAATCAAGCTGCAGCTCAAGAGCAGGAAATAACTTTATACCAATTATTCATCATTCTCAGAAGAAGGTACTTCTACCTTCTTGCTGTCCTTTTCTCCATTCTTTTTCTTGCGGCTGGCTATTCGTACCGACAGATCCCGCTCTACCGGACTGTCAATATGATCATTGTTGAGCCGCCTCCAGTTGATTTTGTCAGCATGGATACAGGAAGAGTAAATAGATTTGACATACAAAGAAATATAGAAACACAAAAAAAGATAATAACCTCTCCCGATGTAATCGGCAGGGTTGTAGATAAGCTGAATTTATCCGAAAAGGAAAGAATCAATGCGTTCCGAAAAAATATATCCGTTACATCTTTGAAAGATACCTGTTTTCTGCAGATACAAGCTGTCAATCCCGATCCGGCAGAGGCAGCTCTGTATGCCAATACCCTTGCTGAAGAATACATAGAATACAATCTTGACAATCTCAGAGCTTCTTCGAGCAATACCTTCATCTGGTTATCTGAACAGGCAGAAGGGTTAAAAGCAAAGATCAAAAAATCCGAAATGGATATTCTGAAATACGAGCAGGAGGGAAACTTGGGTTCTCTCGAAAAAAGACAGCATATTGTGGATAGAAAAATAGCAGAGATGGAGAATAAATACTCTGAAATAACTCTCCAGCGGATGGAAAAGGAGTCTGTTTTACGGGAACTGGATGGGATAGAAAAAGACCTGACCAACAATAAACTGGAAGATCTCCCTGCATTTCTGGAAAATTCACAAATAGAATTTTTAAAACTGAACTATAATGCAATCGAACTTAACCTGGCCAGAGTTGAAACAAAGTTCAAGCCGAAACATCCTGAACTTATCCGGTTAAATGCTCAGCTGTCTCGTGTCAGAGAAAGAATTTTTTCTGAAGCAAAAAAAATAAAAAATGATCTGATTATAGAATACCGCCTTATACAGGACAGAGAGGAAGATGTAGTTAATCAGATAAAAATTTTCAAACAAGAATCTATTCGACTGGCTAAACAGGCTATTCAGTATCAAGTATTAACACGGGAAGCAGAAAGCAACAGACAGATGTATAATGTTGTTCTTGACCAGCTGAAAAAAACAGATATAGGCGGCTCTATTGTTGCCAATAATATCCGTGTGATAGATAAAGCACAAGTGCCTGAAAAAGCTTTTGAGCCAAACATACCACGGAATATGCTGTTTGCTGCTGTACTCGGTTTATTTTTAGGAACAGGTGTATGCTTTCTGGTTGAATATTCCGATCATTCTTTCAAAGATGCACATGATGTGCTGCCACTTGATCTGTCGCTTATCGGAGATATACCGTACCTGCAGGAGGAAAAGAAAAATAAAGCTGCAGATCAACTTGACAGATTCACCGCAGACAGGAGCTACGAAGAATGCAAGGCAATATTGGACTTGCATAGAAAAGAAGAATCTCTGAATACATTTTTACTGACAAGCGCTGTTCAGGGAGAAGGAAAAACAACCAGTGTCGCTTCACTTGCACTCCTGTTTGCGAAAACCGGCGCCAAGGTGCTGATGGTGGATGCCGATATGGTAACAGCAGGCCTCAGCGAAATTTTTTCTCTAAAAAAAGAACCGGGGCTTGTCGAGTTGGTTACCGGCAATGAAGCTCCTGCCGAGCTTATCCGGAAAACAGCGCTGGACAATCTCTATCTCCTGCCCGTCGGGTCTGCTCCGGCCGATCCGACGGAACTGCTCGGTTCGGATGCAATGAAGCAATTTATTGATAACGTAAAAAAAGACTTTGACCTTGTTCTGATCGACAGCCCCTCTGCCTCCATAACTCTTGGGGCAGTCCTTCTTGGTCACTTTGTCGATCGCACCGTATTTATTATCAAATCAAACAGCACCTCACGCTCTGCAGTCAACAGTGCTCTGGACACCCTCAAAAAGTTAAAGGTGAACATTCTCGGCGTAATTCTGACCGGAGTGAAACAGTAGATGTCGCGTACCGGAAGAACAAAAGGTGACAGTAAGCGACCCCTTTGAAGAATATAGCTGGAGCAGTATAAACTGAATACAGGATCAGCTATCTGAAAGGCGTGAAGGCAAAACTTATGCCTCTTGTGGGCATATTCAAATTATGTTGCTCCAGCTATACTGGCATCTTACAAGACACCTTTTTTGCAGAAAAAGCTATGACCGTATCCGAACTTTGTTCTGAAGAATTCAACTCAAATCCGTGACGAACATTGAGACTGCCGGGATGGTTATCGGGTAGTCCACCGAAAACGGCTTAATTTGTTTATTGGTCATACGTGAATTCGTCCTCCGCGATATCATAGACAACACCCGAATCCGGCCCACGCATGTAATGATAAGAAAAAATCCCTGTTTCTTTCTTGCCGAAATATTCAATATTTTTATAGGAATCATCCGTAGTCTTCATTAAAAGAACAGCAGGAATCTCCGCAAGATAGTCTGGAACCATCTGGTCTAAGGTTTCCGGGAAGCGTTTATTGTCTTCAGCATATTTGAGAAACACCGGTCGCAGTTCCTGAAGCACCTGTGCCCGCTGCGCAGTCAGTTCACGCATCCCCTTGTTGCTCAAAAGTAACGCCGTGAAAATGACCGGGAGAAAAAGCAGTGCCGTTACCATGATGACTGAATTATCACGGACATCTTTTCGTCTGATCAACAACGAAGCCGCCTTCAGGATAACCGCCGACAGATAAAGCATTGCCGGAACAGCCAAAAAGGCGGTCGTAAAGGTATCAAGATAGATCGCACCAAAGAACGGCAGAGCCACCAGTGTCAGCGAAACTATTATAAAGGTCTTTTTGTTGATCATGCCTGTAACATCGAGAATGTCCGTATCAATCAATGTGCTCTCACGAGCGGCCCTCCCGGAAAATGCCTGTTGACGACGAGCCATCATCTCCTGAGAGAAACTATCAAATTCCTCGTCTGTCATGTCCTGCCAGCAGCCTGCAAACTGCATTATATCGTCTGTGTCATCCCGTACCGTCTCAAGGCCAAGCCTGAAGAAATGGATGAAATTGTAAATATCCCGCAATCTATTTTTCGGCACAAGCCTGATTTCTTCTATTACGTCTGTCAGTTCCATATATTCACCCTCCTATATTCAAACAGTTGTACCGCCATTGCCATCTTGGCATCTTCTTAACCTCCCGGCTTCTCCTTGTTCCATTTGATTCAATGTCTTGGATCTTCAGCAACTATCATTTCTTCCATGTTTTTTATGTGGCCGTCGAGATCGATTACCCAACGAACACATAAAGGATATTGAAATATTGTCTCGATTGTACGATGTTTGCTATCTGGCATGTTCCCGGCAAACCGTATCCAACTAAACCATGCTGAGGAATAACTCATAAAAAGCATGAGTAAGATAATAGCTTTGCTAAATATATTGAGAATGTCACCCAACGCAATGTAAGGAATGCTCTCGTCGTTAAACACATTTGTATCAAGGTGCGCACCTAATTTATTGCGAATATAACGTATTTTGCTTTTGTGCTGAATTTTTCGTAGTTCTTTCGCGATATCTCGATATACTTTCTGATCTTGACATGGCCAACTCTCTCGAAAGTTACGTGATTCCTCGTCATTCATTTTTGCAGCGATATCAATAACAGTGTCAACCAGCTTGCAGATTGGCACTGTCAGGCATTTTGCGGCTCGCTGTCGGGTTGCAGGTGCTATGATTTGATCTGTAAAGAGTAAAATATCACGACATGCATCAACTCCAAGCACAAGCAATTTTGTACGTTCACTATAGGGTTGCCATTTGCCATTGCTGCTATCCGCATAATCTAACTCGATAATGCCGGGTGCCAACATCTTCCTATCAGGTCCCCAGAGGATTGGCTGTGCGTCCTTACTTTGTAGTTTGGTAAAGAGGGCAGCTAAACTATCTTGATCTACAGTCATTTTGGGCATTTGATATTGCTTATCCAAAGGGTAACTGGTCGTATTGACGATAAAAAGAGGAGATGCTCTCCGCCTTTGTCGCCTTTTCCCTACTTCACACACCACTCATACGCATTTCGGAACATCTTCAACCAGGGCGATACCTCTAGCCCCTGCATCTCCTGCGGCAGCCAATGGCACTGCCAGGGCAGGAAGGCTCGCTCCGGGTGGGGCATCATCGCTAAATGGCGACCATCGGGTGAGCAGAGTCCGGCAAAGCCGTCGGGTGAGCCGTTGGGGTTAAAGGGATACTGCTCTGTAGCAGCACCGCTGTCGTCGGTGTAGACCAGGGGCACCAAATTTTTCGCCAGCACGTCCGAACGCACAGCCGCATCCGGGAAAAGCAGCTTGCCCTCGCCATGATCCACATGGATACCAAAGACCAACTCAGACATGCCTTGGAGCATGATGGACGGGGTGTTCTGTACTTTCACCGTGGTCCAGCGGGACTCAAAGCGGCCTGAGTCGTTATGGATGAAGCGCGGTTGATTCTCGGCCTCCAGGCCTTGCCAAGGTACCCAACCCAGCAGCCCAAACAACTGGCAGCCGTTGCAGATACCCAGAGTAAAGGTATCAGACCGATTATAGAATGCATCAAACATCTCTTTGAGCCGCTCGTTGAACAGGATAGTGGCAGCCCAGCCCTTGGCTGATTCAGGTACGTCGGCATAGGAAAAACCACCCACAGCCGCAATACCCTGGAAGCCCTCCAAGTCGATGCGCCCGGTCAGCAGGTCGGTCATGGTGATGTCCCAAGGCTCAAAGCCAGCCGCATAAAAGGCGGAACTCATCTCCCGGTCCGAGTTGGACCCTTCATCGCGGAGGATGGCGACCCTGGGTTTGTTGGCCGCAGTCAGCAGGGCCTTGGGTGCAGGCTCTGGCGTGAAGGGCAGGTGATAGGCCGGGGCCTGTCGATCGTAGATTGCAGCCTTTTCCGCATCAGCGCAGGCAGGATTCATTTGGAGGCGTTCCAGTTGGTAACTGGTTTCCTCCCATTCCTGGCGCAGGACACGCATATCTTCATTTAGTACGGACTGACCATTATATTGCATGCTGATTTGCTTATCAGCGGTACTGTTGCCCAGCAGGATGCTTCCTACCTCAGCAGCGGTCAGCATCTGCCGCACTTGGGCCAGATCATTCTGCCGACATTCCAGCACCAGGCCCAGCTCCTCGCTGAACAGGGCCGGAATCGCCTCAAGCTCACCCGCACCATACTGAAGAGCCAAGTCCAGGCCGCAGTTGCCTGCAAAGGCCATCTCCAAAACCGTAGTGACCAGACCGCCGTCAGAACGGTCATGGCCCGCTATGATCAGCCCCTGATCAATCAGCTGCTGAACAGCAACAAAGGCCCGCCGCAACAGGGCCGGATCATCCATATCCGGGCTATCTACGCCAAGACAGCCCAAGGTCTGAGCCAAGGCGGAACCGCCTAGCCGCGCCTTGCCCGGTGCCAGATCAATGAGCAGCAGGGCCGAACCCGGCTCCTTAATGTCCGGGGTGATGACTTTGCGGATATCGCTCATGGCCCCGTATGCGGAGATGACGAGCTGGCGGGGCGATTTCACGGTTTCCTCGCCGACCTTGGTCGCCATAGAGAGCGAGTCCTTGCCCCCGTCCACGGCCATGCCGGTGGCGATCATGGCGTCACGCATGGCCCGGGCCGCATCGTTCATAGCCGCGCCTTCGCCGGGCAGCTTGGGTGCCCACATCCAGTTGGCCGAGCATTTCACCTGTTCCGGGTCGTCAATCCTGGCCCAGACAAGATTCGTCCAGGCTTCACCCACGGCCATGCGTGCTCCGGCAGCCGGATCAACCAGCATCTTGATGGGCTGTTCGCCAATGGCGGTGGCTCCGCCGGTCAGGCCGAAATGAGATTGCGCCACCACAGCGACATCCGCTACGGTGAGTTGGAGCGGGCCGCAGCATTGCTGCTGCACGATCAGGCCGGTCACGGCTCGGTCCACCTTGTTGGTCAGGAAGCGTTTGGACCCGACCGAGACCAGACGGAGGACGTTGTGCAGGCAGGTGCGCAGGTCTGCCTGCAATGGCCAACGTAGGGACACGGCATGCCGTGCCCCTACAGGTATCCGCTGATCCTCAAAGGTCTTTTGCGGGATATCGCCCAGCACCTCGTTCAGTTCCACGTCCACCGGGGTGGTGTTATCCTGCTCATCATGGACGATGAAACGCAGATCACCGGTGACCTCGCCCAGGACTTCGCAGCCCACCTTTTCCCGCTCACAGAGAGCCTGGAACCGGGCGATATTCTCCGGGCTGATCAGGAAGCCGTTGCGCTCCTGGTACTCGGCCACGTAGATCTCCAGCACCGACATGGTGGGGTCGCCGACCCGTATCCTGCGGATCTCGATGCGCCCGCCGGAATGCTCCACCAGCTCCTTGAGCACATTGGCCGGACCGCCCGCACCCTGGTCGTGAATGACCTCGATCAGGGTCTTATCGCCCATCTCGTTGCAGGCCCGGATGACCCGGTTCATCTTCTGCTCCATCTCGGCATCGCCGCGCTGAACCGCGTTGAAGTCCAGTTCCTCGGCATTCTCGCCCTGAAGCATGGACGAGGCCGCCCCGCCGCCGAAACCGACCCGATAGGCCGGGCCGCCCACCTGAACGATGAGCATGCCCTTTTCTTCCTTTTCCTTTTCCGTGTGCCGATCATCAATCTGGCCGATACCGCCGGTGAACATGATCGGCTTGAGGAAGCCCCAGCGTTCGCCGCTCTCCAGGCGCAGGTCAAAGGAGCGGGTAAAGCCTTGGATCAGCGGCTCGCCGAATTTATTACCGTAATCCGAGGCCCCGTTGCTGGCCTCAATCTCAATAGTCAGGGCCGAGGCCAGGTTGGAGGGGCAGGAATACTCCTCCTCCCAAGGCAGCTCATAGCCGGGGATATGCAGGTTGGCTACGCAGTAACCTGCCGTGCCCGCCATGACGAAGCCGCCCTTGCCGGTGCCTTGCACGTCGCGGATACGACCGCCGGTACCGGTCTCAGCACCTGGAAAAGGGGCCACACCAGTGGGGAAGTTATGGGTCTCGGCAGTGAGCAGAGGATGGTAGATAGCCTCAGTAGCTTCCAAGGGCGAGGGCTGGCCCGGTTCCTTGGGCAGCAGGGTAGTGATCTCGTGCCCGGCCACCACGCTGGAATTATCCTTAAAGGCGATCAGTGATCCCTTGGGATGGGCTTTCAGGGTGTCCTTGACCACCTGAAACAGGGTGCCTTCCTGCTCTTCGCCGTCCACGACCTGCTTGCCGCCGAAATACCCGTGCCGGGAATGCTCGGAGTTGGCGTTATTGAGATCCATGATCTCGACAATGGTGGGGTTACGCTGGTGCTTCTTAACAAAATACTCGTAATAAAAATTACGGTCCCAGTCGTCCATTGAGATACCAGGCAGGTCTGAAAGGGCATCTGGTCCCTTACCCATGAGATCGACCTCGTAGACCGGTTCCGGCTCCACCCCGCTTGCAAAGGTGGTCAGCGGCTCCGGGTAGGGGCATTCGGTCATCCGATCGTGGTGGACCGCGATAAAGGCTTGCATATCCTCGCCCTCCGGCACCAGATAACGGCGGGATCGCTCTACCCGGCTGATGCAATCCAGTCCAATAGCCCGACAGATGGAGACCATGTTGGACGACCAGGCCGTGGCAAAGTTGAGCCTCGGGCCAACCTCGACCACCCGTTCGCCTGCCAATATCGGGGTCTGAGAAATGGTATCGGCCAGAAAGCCGTCAGCCAGCAGCAGGCACAGCTGGTGCAGTTCCTGATCAGTCAGGGCGCGGGAGGATTCTATATTAAAGCAATAGGCGCGGGTGGCGTCGATGCGACGGTATAAGCGGGTTATGGTCATTGTCATATCCTTTGCCTGCGGATCAGTCAGGTTTTTTTTCCGGGATTGGTTGGATTGGTCAGGGCAAGCGGCATTTTGAGGAGAACAGGAACGATAACATGGTGGAAAAAACGTTGTCAACGTATTCCGATTAATGGTAGACAAAAGGGTATCGATTGTCCGAAAGCGTCATGTCCAGGTGACCTCCAGCTTTTTTTTGAGTACATTATGCAGCTGAATCTGATTCAGAAAGTTGAGTTAAATATATTTTTAAGGTTAGACTGATCAATGATACTGCCCAGCAACTTCACCCCCAACGGCCTTCCTGTCCTCATCGGCTCCCTGCCCCTGAGCAACCATAAGGAAGCCCTTGACCGCATCTTTACCGCCACCCCGGAAATTCCCCTCTGGCCCCAACTGCCGGGCGATCCCTACGAAGGCATGATGCCTCAGTTCGCCGAGGGTATTCCCTGCATCCGGGAAGAAAACCTGCGTGACCCGGAAGGCCGCATTTTTTACGATACCGGCGGAGCTGATTTTGAGGAGCAGATGCTGGCCTTTTATGAAGATTACATGGCGGTGCTGGAAAACCCGGAAGCCCCGGCCGAGGCCAGATTCAGGGTGAGCCGGGAACGGGCCGAGGGCCTATACAGCTTTGCCGAGACCCTGCAGAACGGGCAGCACAACGAGAATCTTGCCGCAGTGAAAGGTCAGGTTACCGGCCCATTCACCATGCTCACCGGAATCAAGGATACCCAAGGCCGGGCCGGATATTATGACGACACTATCCGGGAAATGGTGATTAAGGGTATTGCCATGAAGGCAGCTTGGCAGACCCGCTTCATAGCCTGCTGTAATACCGGGAACACGCCGGTGATCATGTTTATTGATGAACCGGCTCTGGCCGGACTGGGGTCTTCCGCCTTTATCTCGGTGAGTAATGCGGAAATTCAGGAGATGATCAACGAGGTGGCCGGGGCAATCCATCAGGCAGGCGGACTGGCCGGTCTTCATGTCTGCGCCAACACGGAATGGGGGTTGCTCCTCAATTCGGATATCGATATTCTCAGCTTTGATGCCTACAGTTTTTTTGACAAGCTGGCCGCCCTGACCGATCAGGTGCATGCCTATCTTGATCGAGGGTCCATTCTCGCCTGGGGGGGTATTCCGACCGGCAAGCCCTATGATATCGAAAAAGAAAGCGAGCAGTCCCTGACCATGCTCTGGGAGCATCAGGTGAAAAAACTTGTCCGCCCGGATCGCGATCAGGCGGCTCTGCTCCGCCAGATACTGATCACCCCCAGCTGCGGCACCGGTTCGCTCCGCCTGGACCACGCAGAAAAAGTGCTGCTACTCACCAGAGCTGTGTCCTTGAATTTGCGGGAAAAATATCCCACCTGAAGCACGGAGCAATCACACGGGATATAATATACGACAATTCTGATTTTTTTATGTAAAAAAAACTTGACGTGTTGTTCAGTATCCTGTATCTTTTGAAGTAAAGCTACAGGAAAGTATTACTGGCGCAGGCTTGGTTGCTCCAGTGGACTGCTGTTTTTTTCTGGTTGAACAGAAATGGACCGCAGTACAGCTTTCCGAAAAACAAAACGTACAAACTCCAAATACGCTCATAACATAATGGCAACGCTTATTCAGTAAGCAGGTGCCGTGCTTTCCGGTCGATTGACGGAAAGCTGATAAAGCCACAACCGCTGCGAGGCGGTGTCGGAAAGCCGAGGGTCTCCGCAGGAGAGACAGCCGGGCTGCCTGCTTTTTATAAATCTTACTACCGGGAGGTATGTTATGAAATCCGCAGAGGTGGGCTTCGCCCGCATCGTTTCCACCGGCCGATTCGGCTGGTTTTCTCTTCGCAGTTATTTTTCCGCTTCCGCTTCGGAAGAAAGATTTCAGTTCGCTTGTCCGGACAGTGCCGGGTATTGGTGCGTCCGATCTGGTGCGGCTTTCAGCTCGGTTCACCGGCAACAGAGCAACACAGTGTAGAACAGACTCTTTGTTGCCGGTATCCGTACTGGTTTCTGTACGGTCTTATTTATTGAACACTGTTCATTCTGCGGAATAATCTGCAGAATGCGGCAGATGTATTTTTCAGTCTCTCGGATTTTATGAGCAGACTGTTTTATTTCGGAAGCAATATTCCAACGCTATCAACAAACAGAGGAGAACATAATGAAGGCACAAAGTATAAAAACAGGTCTTTTGGCAACAGCAGGAATCATGCTCTGCACTTCAGCAGCCAACGCTGCGGTTATATCAGAAGCAGAACCGAACAACAGTATTGCGACTGCTCAACATATTGATATTTCGTCGTTTACTGTCGGGCTGAATCCGGATATCACGAACTCTGAGATCTGGCCTTGGGTATCCATTGCGGGCACAGGTGACGGCACGTTTGATTATTATTCTTTTGATGTGTCTCTGGCAGGAACGACTGCCAGCGTATTTGATACCGACCATAATAATTTCGATACCGAATTATTCCTGTATGACTCCAACGGCAACTTGCTCGCCTATAACGATGACAACTGGGGAGACCCCGGCTCAAATTTCTTGGCTTCATTTCTTGAATATACCTTCTTGGAACCAGGCACCTACATTATCGCTGTTGGTGAATTCAACTCCTATGATTACGATAACACAGGTGGTGTAACCGGCAATGCACCAGATATCGGTGACAGCTACGAGCTGCAGATATCACTGTCCCGAATTGCCATTCCGATGGATACAACCGGTCAGATCGTTATCAAAAATTTTGTGTATGATCGGGATATGGCGGCCTTCAGCCTGCAGGGAATGGAAGGGATCGGTGCTGCTGCCCAAGATGCTGTGGACAACGGCACAGGCCTGACGTTCACCGCTGAAGCTGGCGATACCCTGATCACCTTTACCGCAGACAGTAACGAGCTTGATGTGGGCGGCAACAGACTGGTCTACAGTGACGACGTTACGTTGGTACGCTGTAAATTCGACACCGAGTTATGTACTGTCCAGCTCCGCTATACAAATCTTGACGGAGATGCGCTTGACGCGCAGCTCACCGGAGAAATGAACGTGAGCCTTGAGGTCGGGGGAAATCTGTACCTCAACACAGGCGAGTGGACACAGGTTGACAGCGGCAGCGGCTCCTGGACCAAGTACAGAAAGGACAACTGATCAACCCGCTGTTTTTTGCCCGTCAACAGCTCATCGGAATTACCCCCCTGTCGTTTATCGGCAGGGGCAGAGGCTATTCTGTTATTATTTGACAAACAGATTCTCAGTCTTTCTGAAAAAAGCGTCGATTCAGCATCAAACTTAATTCGCAATGCATATCCCAAAATAATATTCTATTTATACTGCACATTTTATATAAAATGCTGCATGTATCGAATAATTATAAACCCGCCATTACGTACGAAATAATCTGTATTTTATTTTCAGATATAGATGTCGATCAAGAAATATTTTCCCTTATCAGGCGGTTGTATTATTTTTTAATGTATCTATCTATAAATAGACATGTTTAATTTTTTTAAATAATGTAAAATAAATTTGACATTAGATACAGGTGGTATAAAATACAAATAAGAAGTTGTTTTGCTAAATAGAAAGCCTTATCGGAGGAGAAGAAATGAAAACAAGAATACACGCAACAGGAACAGTCGCCGCAGGCATTTTACTGGGACTCAGCCTTTCAGCCGCTCCGGCATTTAGCCAGGAATTAATCGAGAACGGAGATTTTGAGCTTCCGGCGAGGTCCGGTGGATGGGGCTCATATAGCAGCGTACCCGGATGGACTATCGAGCATACTTTTGCGGACGGCAACGAGAAGGACCCTCTGCTGGAAATCTGGCATAACCTGAAGCCGTCTCCCTACAGCGGTGACCAGCATGTGGAGCTGGACAGCTACGATCCGACAAGGATTTCACAGGATGCTGTCACACAGGCGGGGAAGAGTTATGTACTGAGATACGCTTGGGCACCACGCCCAGGAGTAGGGGATAATCAGATGGAGGTGCTGGTTGATGACGAAGTTGTCGGTTACCACACAGCTTCCGGAGCATCAGGAGCTATCGACTGGAGAGATGGAACCTACGGATTTATGGCTGAAACCGACATGACCGACATCGCCTTTGCGGAAGTCGGGCCGGATGATCAGCTTGGTATGCTGCTTGACGCTGTCAGCCTTAAACTTGATACCGACGCGGATCTGATACCGGATGATGAGGACAACTGCCCGTATATACCGAATCCGGACCAGGATGACGCCTGTGTCTGCGATGTCAGTGCATCCCTTGAATACGGCCAGATCACCATTGATACAACTCCTGGACACGGGGATCAGGATCATGCCAGATTCAAAATGACCGGTCTGACCGGTCTCGGTGATGCTGCAGCACCTGGCCCTGTTGACTTGGACTTCTCTGTTATGACTCCAGCCGGCATTGCCTACAGCTTCAGCGGCACAGGCATGGTCGAGGGCAACAGGATGAGCTTTCACAGAGTGGTCGGAGACGGAGAGGAAAAAATAACCTGCCGGCTTTCAACGGAACTCTGTGTCATATTCATAGAGCGTGATGTTGACATTGACGAGAGTGTGCTTGGCGCGAATCCTTTTATGCTCGAACTTGAGGTCAACGGCACCAAATTCTGTCACGCCACCGAATGGGCCGGAGAGGTTTTCCCGGAACGGACTGTATATACACCCGGGGTTGCACCTTCTACGGATGAGCCTGTAGTAGTAGTAGACGAACCTGTTGTGGAAGATCCTCCTACGGATGAGCCTGTTGTGGAAGAACCTTCTGTGGATGCTGAATGCCCATGTGATAATGACTGGAAAAACCATGGTCAGTATATGAAATGTGTCGTGCGCGCAGCAAGGACACAGTTCAAGGCGGGTCTGATTACCAAGGCGGAGAGAAAATCCATTATTACCTCAAGCGCCCAGAGCGACTGCGGGAAAAAATAGACTTTCAAGCAGCTGCTTATTTTAACTGGCAGTGCAAGATTGGGCGGAGCTGAAAGGCTCCGCCTTTTTATATGGTAGACGTAATCCGCTCTACGCGGCTGTTCAGCGCCCGACTTTATCGGCAAGGGCTTTTTATGCGGTCCGGAGAGTAGTGCACGAAGTGAAGCAATTGAACACTCTGTTCTCGCTGACAGAATAGCCCTGTAGCACCGTATTTATTATCAAATCAAACAGCACCTCACGCTCTGCAGTCAACAATGCTCTGGACACCCTCAAAAAGTTAAAGGTGAACATTCTCGGCGTAATTCTGACCGGAGTGAAACAGTAGATGTCGCGTACCGGAAGAACAAAAGGCGACAGTAAGCGACCCCTTTGAAGAATACTGGCATCTTACAAGACACCTTTTTTGCAGAAAAAGCTATGACCGTATCCGAACTTTGTTCTGAAGAATTCAACTCAAATCCGTGACGAACATTGATGACTGCCGAGATGGTTACAGAGTAGTCAATGGAGAAGGTGCTTATTTTGTACGAACAATGTCCTCCTGATGAAGAACGTCCATTAATTGCCTCAAGTGGTCATTTATAGATACAAGTTCTTTTGACCGTTGTTCTTCTGGAAGTTCACGAGCAAGAGCAACAGAGGTCATTAGATATTGGGTTGAAACAAGCTTCTTTAGAGAATTTTGCATTTGCTCTTGAAACAACTTGTTTTGTTTAAAAAAAAGTAACGCTGCTGCTTCGGATACAATTCCTGCGCCAGAACTAACTGTACCCAAAACCACCTGATCTCCTATAAAAGTTATTAGTACGCCAGCGAGGATTACGAGAAATCCAAGAATCGCAATAGAAAGACTTGCCATTGTACTTGTGCGTGCCTGGGAAAGATTTTCCGAATAATAACGATTTAATACTTGAAAATTTTGAACAAGAAGTCTGGAAAGATTGTCAACGTCTTCAGGGACTACCGAAGAGCTGATTGTATCGTTTACTTGACGACTTTGCTTGAGAAAATTTGAAGCAATCAAAGAACCAAGGTAAGCAATAAGAAATACACCAGTCCCGCTAAATAACCAATCTATATTTTTAACCAGGTAAATCCATATTTCTCCGACTATCTGTTCTATTTTCATATTTCTGAACGGCCAATTTGTAAATTCTGTAAGAAGATATTATTATCAGAGGCTCTCCCGACAACACCCTGTACCGGAATGCTGCCGGGAAAACCTCCACCGTATCACCCCTCACCCTTCTCAGCAAAAGCCTTCAATTCCTTCTTAAACACCCAACCCTTCATCACCGTCAACAGGGCCGGAAGAATCCACAAAGTGGCAAAGCCGGAGTAGAACATGATCGTGGCCAGGAAGATACCCACGGTCTGATAGGGAACCAGCGGTGCCAGCAGCAGTGGGGTAAAGCCGATGGCGATAACAATGATATTGCGCAGGATGGCCCGAGCAGGATCATCAAACATATCCCGGATAGCTGCGGCCCAATCTCCGGTCTTCGCCATAGTCATTCTGGTGCGCTGGAGGAAGTGGATAGCAAAGTCCACAGCCAGTCCCAGGGCCAGCGAGGAGAGCACGGCCACCGGCATGTCGTAATCCTTGCCGATCAGGCCGATCACGCCGTAGATAAAGCCTATGGTAAAGGTCAGCGGCACCATGGCCAGCAAGCCCCAGGTCGGTGAGCGGAACAGGAAGGCCATCATCAGGAAGACCACCGCAAAACTGGAGAGAAAGGATTCCAGCATTCCGGTAACCATTTTGTCCTGCCAGACCACGTTGATGTAGGTCAGCCCGGCCCAGTCATGGCTCATTTCCACTGGTGGCGGATTTGCCGCAAAATACTGCTCCACTTCCTCAATCACCCGCTCCATATCCTTGTTGTCGCCGCTGCGTAACTGCAACCAGATATTGGCCTTGGTGTAATCCGGTGTGACTAAATGCCAAAGGTCATCGGGCTTATGACTGTTCTGAAAGGAAATCAGGGTCTGGGCCACAGCATTGACCGAGTCCGGGATGGAAAAGCGCTGCGGATCACCCTCGAAGAGCTCCATATGCACCTTTTTTACCACATCGGCAATCGTGTTGGACTTTCCTACATCACCTGATTTGACCAGATGATCATCCAGATCAGAGATATAGCGCAACACATCAGGCCGCTTGAATACCTCTTTCTGACTGCCTATTCCTGGCAGGGTGTCCAAAGCTTTTTCCCATGAATAATAGACAGTATCATCGTCTTCCGGGGCATTGTCAAGTTCCATATTCCAGAGCTGGGCCAAGGCGTCTTTGAAGCCAGCAACGGTTTTTCTGTCCGCAGCTTCCTGTTTAATATCCTCCAGTGCAGAGGTCAGGATTGCCGGAGATTCCTGCAAGGAGGATTGAAGTTTTTCTTTCAACTGCGTAGCTGCCTGGGCAACGCTCATCTCCTGCACATTGCCCTTCAATACCAGATAGGCTTCGTAGGTTCCGCCGAAATGACTGTTCAGTATCCGGTCCGCCACCCGGATTTCATGGCTCTTCTTGAACCACTTGACCGGGTTGTCATTAACCTGAATCATGAAGATACCAATTACACCGATAACCATGATGCCAATATTCACACCGATGACCAGCCAGGGCTTGCCGGAGGAGGTTTTACCGATCCAGCGCAGATGACGGTTGAGCGGAGAATTTTCATGGGACTCTGTTGCACCTGCTCCGAAATTCTCCAGGCTTTCTTCCTTCATCATCATCACGTATGCCGGAACAAAAACAATGGTCAGGAACCAAGCCAGCAGAATACCCAGGGCAACAAAGATACCAAATGCCTGTACCGGTGGGATCGGGGTAAAGGCCAGAGAAGCAAACCCGGCAGAAGAGGTCAGTGAGGTGAAGAGCATGGGCTTGAACAGATGCCTCATGACCTCAATCAGGGTCTCTTTTCGGTTTTTGCGCTGCTGATAGGCATCAAAAAATTCCGATAAAATATGGACCGAATCCACCACTGCAATGGGCATGATGAAAATCGGAATCATGGAACTCATGATGTGCAAGGTGTGGCCGGTTCCGATGAGCATCCCCATAGTGACAATCACCGTACACACGGCAATGATCATCGGGGCGATGATCAGCTGGAGATTACGAAAGAAAAAGAGCATGAGCAGGAAAACCATGAGCATAGCAAGTGGTGCTGACACCGCCATCTGGACAAACATCTCCTTGCCAAAGGTATCCTCGGCCACGGGCAAACCGGTGATGTGAAACTCGTCATCACCCGCGCCGATTTCAGCAATTTTTTCTTTCAGTTGTTCAGCCAAGGAATGGGCGAAATCCTTCTTGGTGATGGGCAGATAAATCCCCAGGGCTTTTCCGTCTTCCGAAACCATTGTCCCTTTAAGCAGAGGGTTGTTCAGGGCGGCATCACGGATCTTCAGGGCATCCTCTCTGGTCTTGGGCGGCTCTTTCATCAACCATTCAAAGCGCACCTGCCCCAGCCCGGCCTGGAGGATATTATCCACATTATCCGGGGCAATGATGTCCCGGCTGACCACCCTGCGTGCCGGATCCTCAGGATCAGCCAAGGTAGCGGCGAATTTACTCAGGGTGGAGACCCGCTGCAGGGTTTCCGGATTGAACACCCCGTCCGGGTTATGCTCGTTGACCACCCCCAGCACCACCACGTCATACAGACCGAACTCCTTCTTGGTCTGATCGTGAAAGACGCGCACCGCCTCATGCTCGGACAGCATGTTCTCCGGGTCGGTGTCCACATGCACCCGGACAATAAAGGCCCCGATGATCAGGGTGAACAGCACCATAACGGCGGTCACCACCCGAGGTTTGTGCAAAGAAAACTGAATTGCTCTGCTGGATAGCTGCATGATTGCCTCCTGTTTTTGAATATGTTCTGTCCCTGAAAATCAGGGCTGTTTACCTCTTCATGCCGAATGCCGACATCTGCTCAGGCGATGCTGCAGAACAACTGCCGCATAGTCTTCATTAACTCAAGAACCCGCTCATCCGCAATCCGGTTGTAGATAAAATTTGCCTCCTTCCGGGAAGCAATAATACCCTGGTTGCGCATAATGTTCAGATGCTGGCTGATATTTGCCCCGCTGGTCTCCACATTTTCCCGAATTGCACTGACTGACAACTCTCCCTCCTGAAGCAGGCAGAGGATTTTCAGCCGGATGGGATGGGAGATGGATTTGAGCAGCAGGGCGAGATCATTGACTTGATTATCCATTATCCTCTCTCTGATTAGTTGTTTTATAAATTAACTTATTAATCATATGATTAAACAAAAGACAACCTTTTGTCAATATCTTTTGTATACTCGGCACCGGAAAAAATTTAAATTCTTTTGCTCAAATTCAATCTTGTGAAATCAGTTAGATATCCAGGGTGCCAAAAGCTCAGCTTTATCCGGGGGACAGTATATATCGATTCCGCTGATGGCGGTTAAACTTTTATTGCGAAGCCTTGGGTTTTTAATACCCCGCCGCTTGCGGCGAAAAAAACGGATTAGACTTCAACGGCATGGGGAAATTGATCCGTAAAAGTCATAACGTATCGCTGCTGATGTATCTCTCTCACCCCAGCACAACCCCCTGCTGAACAAAATCCAATTGATTAACCAACGCCTTTATCTTCAAACGGGCCTCACGCAAACCTGTTTCCTTGAGCGTGGCAGCCAGCTGTCTTTGGAGTTGCTTCGGTTCCGCTTGCCAGGCATAGGCTTTGCCATGTACATAAATCAACTTTTCAGCCAGAGCTTGCCACTCCAGACTGGACAGATCGTGCAGATTATGGATATTGAGGCGACGCCAGGCCCTGGCATAGTTTTCCGCGAAATAGGGTTGCTCCGTTTCACCGCGAGTATCCACCCGGTCGTAATCCTCCCCTTTGACCGTGGAAAAAAAATCATCGGTAAAGGAAAAGACCGGATAAAGGCCGTTTAACGGCGTATCCGGGCAAAAAAAGCGTTGTAAAATGGCGTAGCTTTTGCGGCGCAGATTAATTCGGGTCTGGGCAATGGCTTCTGCCTCATCAAACAGCAGCACCCAACCCTTATAACCCATCTGCTGAAACATGAGTCCCAGTCCTCTGACCAGAGCAAAATACGGCTCCCAGCCCTTGCACACCAGGGATTGCTCCTTGTAAAAGGAAACCTCCCGATATTTCAGGGCCTGTCTGAGACGAACCACGGGCGGCGAATTTCCGTTCAGGGCATTGGTCAGAATCCAGGGAAATTACCGGGGCCGGAAAGCAGCATGTTTTTTCAAGCCTTTTTGCCGCCTGGAAAGCTGCATATTATCGTTCGCCAGGGCCGTAAGCACGGCTTTGAAGACATGGGGCATACAGTCAGGAATAACTGAGAGGGGATCAGCCTTTTTGCCTTTGAGCTGTTGTTTATACCCTTCTTTGGTCCATTGCTCCCAGACCTTGACCAGCGAGTCATCGCTGTCAGGAAAGGCAATCTGGTTCACCAGAGCACGATAGACCTGGTGAAAGTCGTGCAGGGGCACTTCCCTGGGGTCAAGATTGATCGAGCTGACTGCAAAACCCTGTTGCAGGGCCCGTTGGCGCAGATAGGTCAGGCTATGGGATTTTCCCTGACCATAGGAGCCGCAGACGCAGAGATGGGTGCTCTTGTTTTTGGCTACATCCTGCGCACCCTGATCAAAAACCTTGTTCAACTGGCTCTCACGGGCAGTGAGCAGGCTCACCCCAAAAGGATCAAACAGGCCCTCCCGCAACCGTTCCACGGCCCGTCGCAAGGTAAAATTATCTGCCTTTTCCAGGAGCTGGACAAAGGCTGGCATATCCTTACTCATGGCTTACTTATCCCAGCTCGGTTGCAGTTGTTCCACTTTTTCCTGATCCATTTCCTGCTGGCTGGACACGACGTGCTGCTCAAGATCAAGCTCTTCCGTCGGTGTTTCGCCCTGTTCCGCCATATCAAGAATGCTGATGAGCTGTTTGATGAATAGGCGCACCTCACTGAGCAGGCCCATCTTTTCCTGATTTGTGCAGACATCCTCCAGCAGCTTGTCCGGCACTGAATCCTCAGCTTTCCAGCGATAGGATATCTCGTGAATCCGGCGTAAACAGCGGCCCAGCTCTATCAGCTCCTGACTGGTCAAGGGGGTGCGATGCAGATCAATCAGCACGCCCCGGTAGTTGAGTTGTTTCTTCTGGCCGATGCTGCGTACCCGGCTCCACAGGGCATCATAGGATTTAAAGCCCTTTTCCGAGAGCAGCACGTCAGGGATAATGGAGAAAAAGATATGAAAATATTCCGCATGTTCGGAGTTGTCGATGAGCAGGCGCACATTTTCATAGGCTGCGTTGCGCATGGAAGCAGACTGGGCAATGACGGTTTCCAGTTCATCAAGCAACAGGATCAAGCCCTTGTGTCCAAAATGGCGCAGAAAAACATTCAGGGAATTGAGCAATTGCTTGCTGTTGGATTTGTTGACCACCTCAAAAATTCCGAATGGTTTCAACTCGCGCTTGGTCACCTTGCCGCCCTCAAACCAGTGAAAGATAATTTCCTGCGCAGTATCTCGTTCTTCCTGCTCCTCGCCCTCTTCCAAGGGCACAAAGCGATTATGGGCCAGAGCAGTGAGGGCGTTGGCAAAGTTGATGTTCATACCCGGAAGGTTGCGTAGGGTCTCTGCCATATCAGCCAGTTGGGCAAGGGAGGGTTCTTCTTTTTCAGCCAGAGTCTCCAACCATTGCCGTAAGAGATTGCGGATACCGATGCCCTCAAAACGACCATGAAGCTGTTGGGTAATGGCTTGGTAGACCGCCTCAAACTTATGAATCGGTGTTTCCCGGGTCAGGACCACAAAGGAGACACCAAAACCTTCCTGCAGGGCAAGGTGTTGGATGACTGACATGAAATGGGTCTTACCGTCCCCGTAATCGCCACTGAGAAAGCGGACTTTGGCCCCGCCTTCGGCAATGTAATTGGCCAGGTCATCTTCGATAAAGGTGAGCCAATTATCGCGGCCCACCGTGAAAAACGGGACATACTCCGCCGGAACACTGCCTTTGCGTAACTCCTCAATAATAGAGCGGGCCTGGAAGGGCTTTAGCTGCCCCAGCTCTTCCATACTCTTCATATCGCTCTCTCCTGAAAGGAAATTCCGGTAATCTGGCGGCGTTCACCATCACTGTCGATCAGCCACAGGGAATTGTTGCGCCCTGGCCGCAGCTGCAACATCATACCATCAGAGGTGCCGCCGATACCTGCTTCAAAATATCGCCACAGATCCACACCGAACTGCTCCAGGCTGTAACCCCGAAATTTGCTCTTATCCATATTGATGAAAAATGCTTTGCTTTGCAGGGAAATCACATATTCCAGGTAAAACTGCTGAATCCCCACTGGATGCCCTGGTGCTGCATCCTCCTGTTGATTGATCTTTGTATAGGTTGCGTACAGACCGTCTACAAAGGTCTGGGGATCAAAGGGACCATCATAGAGCTGCTTTTTCCAGCGTAGGGCTGCAGTGACAATGCGGCGGGGATCAATGGATTTGAGGACTTTTTTATTGATGGAGGTGGTACGCTTACTGAAATCAATCTCCCCCTCAATGCCTTTGAGCACGGTGAAACGGGGGAAATCAATTTCAATGGGCAACTCGGCCTCTTCGGCCAGCCGGGAAAGGTCTTCGATAAACGCAAAGCGATATTTCTCCACCTGTTCCCCGGCATATTCCCGCAGGGTCTGGAAAAGAGGCCCGCACTCGCTCAAGGCATCTTCGTCTTCCACGTTCTGCGCTATCTTGGAGTTTAACAGCTCTTCCAGTTGCAGAAAATCATTACGACCCAAGCAACGCACACATTGTTTGAGAAAATCAGCCAGCCGTTGACCACGGTTGATCTCTTTTTGAAAGGGTCGGAGGATGTTGTTGAGATTTTCTTGATTTTCCTGCAAAAAGCTTTCTGTATCCATTGATTGCTCTCTTTCATCTGTTGTTGTCTCACCCCGGATAGGCGCGGGATGAGGGATTATTTTGCTTGAGTTCTATAAATTCCTCACCATAACTGAATTCCCCGCCTTTCTCCACCGAAAATATACAGCCGGACAGGCTGGAAACAGGCTTGAGCAGTGTGGACGAAATCGACCTGAGTCAGCGGGGGCTGATCAACAGCCTGAAAGGGAAATTCCTAGAAATGGCGGTCGAGGTTTCCATGCTCAAGTTCAACCGTGAGCAGCTTCCCGGTTCCTGGTTCGGCAGGCAGGGCGCCCTTTTTGCCGCCTCCCGGACGGCGTCTGCGGGTTCCCTCCGCAAGGCCCTTCCGGTATGCCTGTTCCTGCATCTCTACAAGTACAACCGCATTACACTCCCGACGATACTTTTTATGTTGTCTGTTTAGCAGAATTATTGTACATACTTTTCTGCGGTTTTTGCAGCAGCTTATCAGCCTTTGCCACCCAAACTAACTGATTACGATTATTCCGTTTACTTCAGCAAAGCTTGAAAGAATATTTTTCTTTTTTGGGGCGCTGTTATAAAATAAAAAATTTTACAAGAGAGGAATTACTATGAAGCACTCAAGGTCAATCATTGCAGCCGTTCTTTTTATTTCATTTCTGTTGGCCGGACATGCCTTTGCCGATGATTGGGCAAGAACCGAAGTCGCCTACTGGGGAGCATCAGGTACTGCCTCTTGCAACAACTACGAAAGCGTTCCTATCGCTGTCGAACTGAGCCATATGAGCAGCGAGGATGCCTGGAGAGCACTGCGGTGGGCAGCTTTTTCCGCATGTGACTACAGAGGAGGACTGTCTTCGTATAGCGGCGAGACCTATTGTGAGTGGGTTCTTCCTTCCTGGAAGGAGCGTGAGTGGAGTTCTTCTTGGAAGGAACCGGACTGGTACCCATATTATTGATCGTATTGAGACAGACCGCTGCTGCTCTCTGCCGGATGGATTCAGCAGGGGACGGAAAGACAGGGCCGCTTTCTGAAGAGGAAGCGGCCTTTATTTTGAATGGTATCAACGGTGCGACCGTCCGGTGAAACGGATTGAAAATTCCCGATGTTTTTTTTTGGCAGATTTTTTTGGCAGATTCGCCTGCAAAAGATGACCGGGCATGAGCGGCAAAAGTGCAGTATTTTCTATTTGCATTATCGCCAAAATTATGTCAGAATTTGCCCTGTTGAAAATATATACAATCCGAACAGAAACTCTCCGGTACAGCTCTGCTGAACAGTCAATCTTTTTCTACAGTGTATCATGAAACTTCATACAGTTATTCTTCCGTTTTTCCTGCTCGCCCTGCTTGCAGGCTCCCCGGCGTCAGCCTTTCAGAAAGGAGGCTGCGGTGCCGGTGACTGCCGGGACTGCCATGCAGTCAGCAAAGAAGAAGTTGCTGAGCTGCTCACGGGAAAGGTCAGCGAAGTGCTCGAAGTCAAACGTAGCGAGGTGCCCGGTCTCTGGGATGTGGAAGCCGTTGTCCGCAATAAACAGGGAACACCCCAGAAAGTGCCGCTCTATCTTGACTTTTCAAAAAGCTATCTGATCAGCGGCAACGTGCTGAAACTGGAAAGTGACGAGAACGTAACCAAGAGCAGTTTTGTTAAAATGAATACAGTGGACCGTTCCCGGATTCCTCTGGAGGATGCGTTGCTGCTCGGTAAAGCGGATGCTGCACATCAAATCATCGTGTTTGACGACCCGGAGTGCAAATTCTGCCGCAAGCTGCACCCGGTTATGAAAAAAGTGGTTGAGGATCACCCTGATATTGCCTTTCTGGTCAAGATGTTCCCCCTGATCATGCATCCTCATGCCAAACAGAAGGCACAGACTATTGTCTGCGCAAAAATCGGCGGAGATAATGCCAAGGCCCTGAGCCTGCTGGACGAGAGTCTTGCTGGAAAGTCTCTGCCGGAACCGGAATGCGAAAACGATGCTGTGGAGAAAAATATCACCTTGGGCAAGGAACTATATATAGGTTCGACTCCGACCCTGATTATGCCGGATGGCCGGGTTATCCCCGGTTACAGAGATGCGGATGAGATCGTGAAGATGCTGAAGGAGACGCCGAAATAATAGAACAGGCTGAAAAGGCGTTTTCCATATTTGCAGATTTTTCCTCCCGACAGTTTTCTGTTGGGAGGATTTTTTGTCCAATTCAATCAGTTATATCACTAACAGGACATGCAGGCGCAAAGCATATTTTCGTGCAATAATGGCGCCTGAGTGACACCGATCTGCCCTACATCATCAATCTTGTAGTCAGCAAATCCTCTGAAATTTTTGATTTCAAGCTGTTCAATCATCACTCAATCTCTGTTGCAAAGATGCACAGCGCCTCCCGACAAAACGCCAAGGAGGCATTTCAACCAACCCCGCTTATCCCAACTTGCCCAGCCTCGCCTTCGATTCTTCATTTTTCACCAGCCGGGTCTCCGGCATCTCCTGTTGCTGTAACCTCAAATAATTTCTGAAACCACTGCATGAAAGAGGCTGCCTGCGGCGAAGTCGGCGAGAGAATGCGTTCCATGACCGCGTTATGCAGCTGCCGTCCCGGAGGATTCTGCCATGCCAGCCAAGTATGGATTTTTGCTTTATCCAGATGGGGTTCTTTGTAAGACGCTCCGTAGTTGGTGGCCTGCCTGCAACTCTGCTCGGTAAACTCCCAAAGCTCTTTGTCGTCTTCAGGTAGGAGAAATTGGAGAAAGGTCTCCAGCATTCCCTGTTGTTGATTGTCCGGCATCATCCAAACGCCGATTTTGATTTCACCGGGATGGATCAGGCCGGTTGCGGGTAATTCTTCCGGAATATCCGGATATCGTTCAAGCAGACAGTTGCGTATGCTCTGCCAACGGTCAGCAGGCTCATCGTCCGCATCAAGGATGATGCCGAGAATTTTCAATCCTGACGCCTTCAGCTGGACATTGATCCGTTCTTTATCCAAAAGTTTTTCTACACCGTTCAGGGATTTAATCTGAACAATCCAGTCTTTTTCTTTTTCGCCCCACTGAATTCCATTTGCCTCAACAAGCTCAGGAATAACCCGCTGGTCTTCCGCTCCTTCAACCAAAAGAACCTTCTCATGTTGACGGGCCATCCTAGCGAACCTCTATTTCCTGATCTAGGGCAAGGTGCATCTCCGTATTGGTAAAGGTTTCCGGTCGGATTTTGTTTTTATCAATCCGATGGATACGGATGGGCATGTCGGCAAATTCATCTTCAACCGCATTGTCGGCCAGCGTTTTCCAGCAGTCGCTGCTGTGGGTGGTGGCAAAGACTTGCACGTTGAGTTTTTTTGCGGTGATGCAAATCAGCTTCCACATCTTGGACATAACGGTGTGGTGTAGGCCGGTATCGATTTCATCAACCAGCAAGGTGCCGTTTTTTGCTCCGACCAAGGATAAAATCAGTCCCAGCAACCGCCAGATACCGTCACCAAAACTTCCGATGGGAATTCTTTTTTCCCATTTGCTGCTTTTGACAAAAAGACCGCCACGGTCATAGTCTCCCGAACGTAAAGGATAATATCGAGCTCCTCCTCCAAGCGAAGCAAGACGAGTAATATCAGGCTCAATGATTCTTAATGCATCCAGTACAAGTTCTTCATCAGGTGTCAGGATTACTCTGTCAAATAAAGCGATAACTTCATGAGATGACAATGAAGAGGTTGGTACAAATTCAAGATTGTTCTCTTTTGTTGGCCCTGCCTTAAGACGGAGTTTCCTTCTTATATAATCATAGGACAGTCCTCCGTCCAAGCTGACAGGAATATCTTGATGAATTTCTTCGTTTCCTTTTTTCCAACGAATATCAAATTGATACTGGCCTGAAAAGTCAGGGTCTTTTTCAAAAACTTCAGACTGGACAGGAATTTCTTTCACGGAAGCTGATATTCCCTCGTTCTGCTTTTCGCCTCCTCCCTTAATGGAAAAATTGGAAGTTGAATTCAGTTCAAAACCATAAAAAAGCCTGCATAAGTCCCCGTCTATTTGACGTCTATCGGATTCTTTTTGAATTCTTTCACCTCGTTGAAGCAGGACTGAAAGGAAATCATATGAATTTCCTTCTGATTTGAGCAAACGAATAGCCTCTAAAATTGATGTTTTTCCACTGTTGTTTGTGCCGACCAGGAGGTTAACCTGACCAATATTATCAATTTTAAACTGCTCAATTCCTCTAAAGTTTTTGATTTCAAGCTGTTCAATCATCACTCAATCTCTGTTGCTCAGGTACATGGAACCTCCCCGACAACAAAGTCAGGGAGGTAGTTCAATCAATCTCGTTTAACCCAACTTCATCAGCCGTGCCTTCGACTCTTCATTCTTAGCCAGCCGATTCTCCAGCTCCGCCTGTTTGCCCTTTTCCTTCTCTATCACCACATCAGGAGCATTGCTCAGGAATTTTGCATTCCCCAGCTTACCCTGCACCCGCTTGAGTTCCTGCTCAATCTTCTTGCGTTCGCGGGCTAGCTTCTCCATTTCCGCTTCCACGTCAATCAGGTCCTTCAGCGGAACAAAAACCTCGACCCCGCTTTCAGTAAGGATATGCCCGGCATCGTCAGGAACGGTGCCAGCCTCCATGATTGAGAGAGATTCAGAGCGGGTCATGGAGCAGAGCGAATCGTTAAAGTCATGCAGCAGATCACGTTTGCCCGCATCGGCGCAGATGATTGAGGCATGAACCTTGGCGCTCGGATGGACATCAGCCTCGCTCCGGATGGTGCGGGTAGCAGAGATCACATCCATGAGCAGTTGCATAGACTGCTCTGCCTCAGTATCCTGCCAAGCCGGGTTGGCCTTGGGAAAAGCCTCCAGCATGATGGTACCGCGCTCGCCGGGCAACTGGCTCCAGATCTCCTCAGTGACAAAGGGGCAGACAGGATGGAGCATTTTCAAGATGTTTTCCAGCACAGAGAGCAACACGCCTCTGGCCTGTTCGCGCTTTGTCTCGTCATCAGAGAACAGATCTGCCTTGATCCACTCCACATACCAGTCGCAGAACTCATGCCAGGTAAACTGGTAGATGGCTGAGGCGATCAGGTTGAAATCGTAGCCGTCCAGAGCCTTGCGTACGTCGCGGATGGTGGCATCGGTGCGGCTGAGTATCCAACGGTGGGGCAGGGCGAGTTCGGCAGGCTTCTCTGTTACTGCCACGATGCCCGGATCACTGTCCTTGATGTGCATCTGAGCAAAACGGGCCGCATTCCACAGCTTGTTGATAAAGCGGCGGTAGCCGTCAATGCGCTCCTCATCCATCTTGATTTCCCGGCCTTGGGCGGCAAAGGCGGTCAGGGTGAAGCGGAAGGCATCGGTGCCGTACTGGGCGATCGTGTCCACCGGATCAATCACGTTGCCGGTGGATTTGGACATCTTTTTGCCGTGCTTGTCGCGCACTAAGGCATGCAAATAGACATCGTGAAAGGGTACCTCGTCCATGAAATGCAGGCCCATCATCATCATCCGGGCCACCCAGAAAAAGAGGATATCAAAGCTGGTAATCAGCACTGAAGTCGGATAAAAGGTCTCTATCTCCTTAGTTTGTTCGGGCCAACCTAGGGTGGAGAAGGGCCACAGGGCCGAGGAAAACCAGGTGTCCAGGACATCGGTTTCCTGTTCAAGATGTATTTTACCGCATCTTGAGCAGAAGCCCGGATCATCGACAGCAACGATTAACTTGCCGCATTCCAGACAGGTCCAGGCCGGGATGCGGTGACCCCACCAGATCTGGCGGGAGATGCACCAGTCGCGGATGTTGTCCATCCAGGCATAGAAGGTATTGTACCAAGTGTCCGGGTAGAGCTTGATCCGGCCCTCGCGCACGGCAGCCACAGCCTTGTCCGCCAAAGGACGGACGGAAACAAACCACTGTTTGGAGGTGGTCGGCTCGACCACGGTGGCGCAGCGGTAGCACTTGCCCACTGCATGGTCATAGTCTTCAATCTTATTGAGAAAGCTCAGCTCGTCCAGATCCTTGACAATCTGCTCCCGGCAGGCAAAGCGGTCCATGCCTGCGTATTTCCCGGCCTGCTCGTTCATGATGCCGTGGTCATCCATGATCTTGACCCGATCCAGGTCGTGACGCAGACCGATCTCGTAGTCATCCCGGTCATGGGAGGGCGTGACCTTAAGGGCACCGGTCCCGAAATCGCGTTGGACATGATGATCCAGGACCACCGGGATGGTCCGGTCAACGATAGGCAGGCGGATGCCTATATCCTGCAGACCAGCGTAGCGCTCGTCTTCCGGATGGACAGCCACGGCTGTGTCGCCGAGCATGGTTTCTGGCCGGGTGGTGGCGATGACTACGGAACCGGAGCCGTCCGCATAGGGGTAGCGGAGATGGTAGAGCTTGCCCTTGGTGGGATCGTGCTCTACCTCATCATCAGCCAGAGCGGTCAGGCAGCGCGGGCACCAGTTGACGATGTAATCGCCCTTATAGATCAGCCCTTCATCATACAGACGGACAAAAACTTCGCGCACCGCCTTGGACAGGCCTTCATCCATCGTGAAACGTTCGCGGTCCCAGTCGCAGGAGGCCCCCATCCGCTTGAGCTGGTTGATAATAGTGCCGCCCTTATCGGTCCGCCACTGCCAGACCCGCTCAATGAATTTCTCCCGGCCTAGGTCATGGCGGGTCTGCTTTTCCGTGGCGAGCTGCCGCTCCACCACATTCTGGGTGGCAATACCGGCGTGATCCGTACCCGGAACCCAGAGGGTGTTATCGCCTTTCATCCGGTGGTAGCGGGTCAGCAGATCCTGGAGGGTGTTGTTCAGGGCATGGCCGATGTGCAGCACGCCGGTGACATTGGGCGGAGGAATGACGATGGAAAAGGCGTCCCTGCCTTGTTCTATTTCTGCACTGAAGGTTTTATGCTCAAGCCAGTATTCATACCAGCGTTGTTCGACCTCCTCGAATTCATAGGCTTTGGGCAGGTCGTATTTGGCCGGGCTTTGGTCTGATTTGATTTTTTTATTCATGGTATCCTGGAAAAAGATGGAAAGGGCGTGGTAATTTCAATAAAAGAGCACTATATAACAGTGCGGATAAGGCTTCAAGAAATACCGGCAGGAGCGCAGAGAAGGAGAACAGATTTTCAAGCTGTTCTGAGTATAGCCAAAATTGTACAATATTTTTTATTTTCCCTTTCAGGTATCCCGAAGTAATTTTATCGTATATTCATAGACCTTGGTGATACTTAAAGAGCACTAATAGGTCACACAATGTGACTCTTATTGTTCGGTAAAAAAAATTATACAAAAAAACTTTTCTTCTTTGCCTCTCTTGTTGTATCATTTTTATACAAGGGAACAACAGACGAACAGCGCTGTCCGCTTTGAGGCAACAGGCTGTGAGCAGATTTCAGATTGTATACTAAACCAAAAGAAGAAAGTCGGAGGGAAAAAATGAAAAAGTGTTATTCAGCCGGTGCTGTTGCCCTGACAACCGGAGCTCTGCTGCTGGGAAGTGCTGCTGCAGCCTCGGCACTGGAGATCAAATCAGGGAATGACAAAGTAGGACTGAACCTGTACGGGCACATCGACCGGGCAGTGATGGTCGCCGATGACGGTGATGACAGCAAGCTCTTTCATGTGGACAATACCCACTCGGAAAGCCGGGTCGGACTTAAAGCCAAAGTTGCCGCGTCCGAAAATCTGACCATCGGCGGCAATGCTGAAGTGCAGTGGCAGACCAATCCTTCGGATAAGGTGTCCATGAAAGAGGAAAGCATCTCCGGTAAGCTCAAGGAGCGCAAGATGGAGGTGTACTTTGACATCAACAGGTTCGGTAAAATCTCTGTGGGACAGGGCTACATGGCTTCCGACGAAACCTCGGAGGTGGATTTGTCCGGCACGGCTCTGGCCGGGAACTCAGGTGTTGCAGATGTCGGCGGCGGGTTCACGTTTTATGATGCTGCAGCAATCTTGGCTGCAACTGCAGAGGACGACACTGAAGAAAAAAGCAGCTATATGAAGGTTAGTGATATTTTTGACCAGATGGACGGTCTGAGCAAACGGAACCGGCTGCGTTATGACACCCAGAATTTCGGTGGGTTCACCTTGGCCGTATCTGCCGGAGAAGAGGAGCGGGCCGATGCAGCTCTGCTGTACTCCGGCACGATAGGAGAGACCAAGCTGGAAGCAGCGCTTGCCTATGTTGAACCCGGTGAGGACAAGGATTATACGCAGATCAACGGGTCCGCGTCCGTGCTGTTCGGTTCCGGCCTGAACTTCACCCTTGCCGGAGGCTCCCGCGACCTGGACAACATGCCTGCAGGCGGTGATGATCCGACCTTCATGTACGGAAAAATCGGCTACAAGGCCAAGATTTTTTCCCCGGGCGCTACGGCCTGTTCAGTGGATTACGGTGTGTACGAAAATATCGGAAATCAGAATACCGGCGAGGAAGGCACAGCCTTCGGCGTCCAGGTGGTACAGAAAATCTCCGCTTACAATACCGAGCTGTTTGCTGCCTGGCGCGGTTTCGAGCTTGAGGACAGCAGTGATGCTGATTACGAGCCGATTTCCATTGCACTGACCGGGGTAAGGCTTAAATTTTAGTCCCCTGTTTTTTTGCCAGCAGTCGGATAGACTAAACAACTCTTTCCTGTTTACCGTTAAATTCCGATTAATTATCAACGCAGGGTGGCATTATGTCCCCTGCGTTTTCTTTGTCTGCTCTCAGGGAGCTGAAAAAATCATGCTGACTGATGCGTAAAATGTATTATTCTGCTCTGTAAACGTATCAGGCGTGTGCAGATGAATCCGCCCTGACGGGATGAATAAACAATATTTGTCTCTGCTGCGTCAGTAAATTAATAAAAAAGTAGGGATGACTGGAGAAAACAGGCAATGATTTTACTACATCGGAACATTCAGAAACTGAAAAAGCGGTTGGTTTCCATCGGAGCGATTGTCGAAGAGCGGGTTGATCTGGCTGTAAAAAGTATTGTCAAGAGGGATCAGGAACTGGCGCAGCAGGTCGTCAAAGGAGATCTTGAGATTGATCAGATGGAAGTGGATCTTGAAGAGGAATGTCTAAAAACACTGGCACTGCATCAGCCGATGGCCGTGGATCTGCGCATGATCATTGCGATATTAAAAATAAACAATGATCTTGAACGAATAGGGGATCTTGCCGTGGACGCCACCGAGCGGGCTCTGGTTCTGACGACACTGCCGCCGATTGATTTTCCTTTTGACATCCCGACAATGTCGCAGGCGGTGCAGAAGATGCTCGCCCACTCTCTGGATGCTCTGGTGAATCAGGATCTTGCTCTGGCCGAAGAGGTCTGCGCCTCTGATGATACAGTGGATGCCATCCATTCCGAAGTATTTATCAGAGTGGAAGAGGAAATTGTCAGACACCCGGAGCACATCCAGCAGCTCCTGACCTTTCTGAGCGTGTCCAGATATCTGGAACGCATTGCTGATCATGCCACCAATATCGCGGAAGACGTTATCTACCTGATCAAGGGGAACATTGTCCGTCATCAGGAAAAGATGCTCTCCTGATCTCTTCTGATGCTTCAGTGCGCTCCCCGCCCCTTGGGACAACAGGGGAGCTTAATTTTCTACGGATATTCTATGGATATCTGCGCCGATCCCTTCCGGCAAACAGTACGCTGCCCAGCCGCGCATCACAACCGTAAATATCATCATAAAAATAAGCTGTCCCGGTTCTGCGGTCCACCCGTACTGTCCAGTACATAATATGCACCGGCAGCGGATGATTGAGGATAAATATTTTTCTTTTTTTGCTATCGATCAGCTGGTGCAGCTGCTGGCCGGTCACTGGCTGTTGATCATGAGATAAAATATAGCGGGCAAGCTCCAGGGGCCTGGCCAACCTGATACATCCGTGACTGTATGCACGTCTGATGCGCCTGAACAGATTGCGACTGGGCGTATCATGCATGTATATGTTTTTGTTGTTGGGAAACATAAACTTGATCGTGCCCAAGGCATTCTCCGGCCCCGGTTCCTGACGCAGACGGAACTGATCAAGCTCTTCGCCTATGGTTGCCCAGTCGATACTGGCCGGAGGAATCTCAGGTGCTCCCTCCTGCCAGCCGTCAAAAACACGAATACGCTCCTTCTGCAGATAATCAGAATTTTCCTGCACTTTGACAGCAATTTCGTTCCGGGCAATGGTTTTCGGAATATTCCAGTACGGATTGACCTCAATATAGGTCATGGTATGGGAAAAAACCGGTGTCTTGTGCTTCACCTTGCCGACAACGACCGGCATTTCAATCTCAACCTGATCATCTTTTCTTCCTGTCAGACGGAATCCGGCAATATTGACCAGAATACGGCGTCCTTCGGCATTATTCGGCAGCCAGCGCCAGCGTTCCAGGTTCAGAAGAATCCTGTCGATATGCTCCTGTACCGGCAGATTCAGGGCTTCCAGCGTTTTTTTTCCGACTGCACCGTCCGGATTCAGATTATAGCGCCGCTGAAAATGTTTTACCGCCCTGAGCAACGTTCTGCCGTACACCGGACGGCTGGGCGTAAGGACCGGGCTGCGGCGCATACAGGGAGGCCTCACCAGTTGTGCTGCTATGACCCTGTCAGACAGCGGTTCAGGAAAAGCCGGGCGCAGAGCTGCAATGCCGGGAGGAGGGGGAATGACGGAAAAATCCTGCAGATCACCGGTGATGAACAGACGCTCCGCCAGTACGGCGAGGCGGGAGTCCTGCATACCGGGCCTGAGCGTTGTTCCGGGCGGAACAGCAGGCCATCCTCCCTTTGTCGCCAGCTGACGGTATTCGGCGAGCAGTTTTTTCAGTAGGTGATATTCCGTATATCCGGGGGACAGTTGATTCAGAAAGGCAAGCAGATCATAAATGTTCAGCGCTTGGCGAATCATCTTCGGAAGACTGGCTTCCCTGGTCCGGGCAGCAAAAAACCAGTCAGGGATCGGCCGGGACCGGAAAACACGCCCTTCCAGTATATCGGAAAGATAGGCATGCAGGGCCAGAGTAAGCATGATATCCAGCGTGGCCAGACTCCGGACGTCCGAGGTCCGCAGTAAATCTATCAGGGCAGCAGTCCGATAGTCTTCCGGATTCAGTCCTTCTTCTCCTGCTCTGCGGAGAACCGAGACAAAGATATGGGCCTTGCGGCCCGGTCCATGTTCTGTTACCCAGAACGGATAAAAACTATATTCCATATACAGGTTGAGCAAAAAACTGTTCAACCGTACAGATGGTACTGATGCGTCCTGCGGAGCAGCAAAGCCGACCCGAACAGCAGGATTATTTTTCAGTATCCAGACCAGCTCCTTCTGTATTCCGGATATCATCCCTGCCGGGATTGGTGCAGAAATGCCCTGCATCCTGTATCCGCTCTCATGATCCATGTATGCCTGCACGGAAAAGCTGCACAGCAGTAATAATACTGCGAGCAGAGCAATACATCCGGCAGAAAATCTCGGCAAAATCATGGATCGTTCATTCTGGGTAAAGTTGGATCCCGAACAGAGACACCTGTCCCCTCTTAGAACAAGGATATCACAATAAACAAGATTTTTTAAGTACAGTTAAGTACACTGCAAAGAATATAGACAGTGCAGACAGCGGGGCACAAGGAAAAAGCCCCTGTGCCCCGCTGTTGCCGCTGCGTTTCCACAGCAGCCGTTGGTCCCGACTTTCTGCGGGCTGCAGAAGCAAGGAGGATCAATACCGATAATAATCCGGTTTGTACGGCCCCTCAACATCAACCCCGATATACTCCGCCTGCTCCGGATTGAGCACGGTCAGATGGGCGCTGATTTTCTGCAGATGCAGCCGGGCCACCATCTCGTCAAGTTTTTTCGGCAGAAAATACACCTGATGTTCATAGTTTTCTGAATTATTCCATAGTTCGATCTGGGCCAGAACCTGGTTGGTGAACGAGTTACTCATCACAAAACTGGGATGCCCGGTTGCGCAGCCGAGATTGACCAGCCGCCCTTCAGCCAGGACAATAATCCGCTTGCCGTCCGGCCAGATGACATGATCCACCTGCGGTTTGATATTCTCCCATTCCAGCTCCCGGATGCCCGCAATGTCGATCTCCGAGTCAAAATGACCAATATTGCAGACAATGGTCTGGTCCTGCATCGCATCCATGTGCGCTCTTGTGATTACCTGCAGATTGCCCGTACAGGTGACGAAAATATCTCCCACCGGCGCGGCTTCTTCCATAGTGATAACCTTGTATCCTTCCATTGCGGCTTGCAGCGCGCAGATCGGATCGATCTCAGTAACAAAGACTGTCGCGCCCATACCGCGCAGGGCCTGGGCGCAGCCCTTGCCCACATCACCGTAGCCGACAACCACCGCATTTTTTCCGGCAATCATCACGTCTGTGGCCCGTTTGATCCCGTCAATCAGGGACTCACGGCAGCCGTAGAGGTTGTCAAATTTTGACTTAGTAACGGAATCATTGACATTAATGGCCGGACAGAGCAGCTTGCCGTCACGGGCCATCTCATTGAGCCGATGCACACCCGTGGTGGTTTCTTCGGAGATGCCTCGGATATCTTGCATCATCTCCGGGTACTTCTCATGCATGATCTGGGTCAAATCACCACCATCATCTAGGATCATGTTGGGGCGCCAATCGTTCGGCCCGAAAATAGTCTGCTCAATGCACCACCAGAACTCCTCCTCGGTTTCACCCTTCCAGGCAAAGGTAGGAATACCGGCCTCTGCCATTGCAGCAGCTGCCTGATCCTGAGTGGAAAAGATATTGCAGGACGACCAGCGCAGTTCCGCCCCCAGTTCCACCAAGGTTTCCATGAGCACAGCGGTCTGAATGGTCATGTGCAGACAACCTGCGATCCGGGCGCCTTTAAGGGGCTTGTCTTTGCCGTACTCTTCCCGTAGGGCCATCAGGCCGGGCATCTCAGTCTCGGCAATGGCAATTTCCTTGCGTCCCCATTCAGCAAGGCTCATATCTTTTACTTTATAATCGCTCACAGCGTTACTCCTGTTGCTCGATATTCTCGAAATTGATTATTGAAAAAAAGTAAGGGCGATTCGCGAATCGCCCCTACGCAGAAAATTTATGACCAAAAAATCAGATACCCGCAGCAGCCTTCAGTTCCTCGGCCTTATCTGTCTTTTCCCAGGTAAAATTGGGCAGCTCCCGGCCGAAATGACCGTAAGCCGCTGTCTGACGAAAGATGGGACGCAGCAGGTTGAGCTGCTGGATAATAGCCTTGGGCCGCAGATCAAAGACCTCCCTGATCAGCTCCACCAGCCGTTCCTCAGACACCTTGCCGGTGCCGAAGGTGTTGACGTTAATGGAAACCGGCTGAGAAATGCCGATGGCATAAGCGACCTGCACCTCCACAGCGGAGGCCAGTCCGGCAGCAACAATATTTTTGGCCACGTAGCGTCCCATGTAGGAGGAAGAACGGTCCACCTTGGAGGGATCCTTGCCGGAAAAGGCGCCGCCGCCGTGGGAACCGCGTCCGCCGTAGGAATCCACAATGATTTTACGACCGGTCACCCCGCAGTCCCCCACCGGGCCGCCGATGACAAAACGACCGGTTGGATTGATGAAATATTTGGTCTCAGCATCAATCATCTCGGCAGGAAGGGTTGGCTTGACGATCTCCTCCATAATCCCTTCCTTCAGATCGGCATAGGAGACATCCGGACTGTGCTGACTGGACACAACCACCGCCTCAATGCGCTTGGGCACGTTGTCCTCATACTGAATCGTCACCTGACTCTTGGCATCCGGACGCAGCCAGGGCAGGACGCCGTTTTTCCGTATCTCGGCCTGCCGTTTCATCAAGCGATGAGCATAGGTGATGGGCATGGGCATGAGTACGCTGGTCTCGTCACAGGCATAGCCGAACATCAGGCCCTGATCCCCGGCTCCTTGGTCCAGATCAAGTCCGGTTCCCTCATCAACGCCCTGGGCAATATCCGGGGACTGTTTATCAATAGAGGTCATGACTGCGCAGGACTGCCAGTCAAAGCCCATGTCCGAGGAATTATAACCGATGCCCCGGATGGTCTGGCGGACGATCTCCGGCATATCCACCCAGGCAGTCGTGGTGATTTCCCCGGCAATCATGGCCAATCCGGTGGTAACCAGACTCTCGCAGGCAACACGGGCATGGGTATCCTGCTCCAGAATGGCGTCCAGAATAGAATCTGAAATCTGATCAGCCACCTTGTCAGGATGGCCTTCGGAAACAGATTCTGAGGTAAAAAGATGACTCGACATAGATAGCTCCGTAACTTGTTGAGTATTGTTAAAAAACCTAATAGGTGTGCGAGGATATTACCGAACCGATTCCTGCCTGTCAGCTCGACCGCTACCCTTCCAGCCTGCCGCACGGGCCTGGACAACAAAATCAAGCACAATGTCCCATTTGTTGAGCGGACTGATCAGGTACAATCCATCAATAAAAGGTGAAATTTTCTCAACCAGTCCGGTCGTATATTCCAGAGCAACCTTACGCTGGTCAGCGACCTGGTTAAAACGGGCCAGATTGGCCCGCAGTTCATCAGGCACGGAAATCCCCGGCACCTCATTATGGATAAACTCGGCATTGCGGGAGGAGATCAACGGAAAAATACCGGGAAAGATCAGCAGATCAAGATGTCCGACCAGTTCTATCATCTGTTCAATTTCATCAGTGCAGAAAAGCGGTTGGGTCATGGCAAAGCAGGCACCGAGCGCGGCTTTTTTCTCAAGGCGTCTGATCTGCAGATCAGGGTTGGAAGGCCGGAAGCTGAAGGCCGCGCCGACGGAAAAATTCGTCTGCTGTTTCAGAGACCGCCCGGCCATGTTCACCCCCCGGTTCAACCCGTCCAGCATCCCGATCAGTCCATAGGAGCGCAGATCAAAGACCCCGCTGACACCCGGCTGATCCGTACTGGCGGCAGAATCGCCGGAAACAGCCAGCACCGCCTCAATACCGAGCAGATGCGCTTCCATCATCCGGGACTGCAGAGCCAAGGCATTCAGATCCCTGCCCGTCTGGTGCAGGATGGTCTGCAGCCCTGTCCGCTGCCGGATCAGCGAGGCCACGCCGAGATTTCCGGCCCGCAGGATGGCAAGAGGATTTTCTCCAAGGGAAATAGCGTCCACCCCGGCTTCTGCCAGCCGTTCCGCGCCGGTCAGAACAGGTTCAAGGTCAAGATGGGTGGGCGGATCAAGTTCAACGATAATCGGCAGTCTGCCCGGTCGGAGAGAATCCAGAAAACCGCCGTTCCGTACTTCTCTGTTCTTCTCCTCCTTAACCTTCTTTCTGCTTTCCTTTTCCCGCACCTGAATCCGCACCGGCCTGATCTTCAGCGCTGTCCGGAACTCCTGAATATGCGCCGGAGTGGTGCCGCAGCAGCCGCCGATAAGATGTACCCCGCTGCGGATCATCTCTCTGGCTCGCTTGGCCATATATCCCGGTTGCGCCGGATATATCGTGCGCTGGCCCACCAGTTCCGGCATCCCGGCATTGGGAAAAGCAGAGAGCGGAATCCCCTGCCCTGCCAACGGCGACATTCTGCTGATTGCCGTTATCATAGCATCACTGCCGCGACCGCAGTTGGTTCCCACCAGAGCGGCACCGGCAGCATGCATTTCCCGGCCGCAGGCAAGAGCGTCCTTTCCCTGTACCGTCCTGCCCCGTGCCGGAAAGACCATCTGGCCGATCACAGGAAGATCCGGCACCTCGCTCCGGGCAACCTCTATGGCAAGCAGCACCTCGTCAAGGCTGGAAAAGGTCTCCAGAATCAGGAGATCAACCCCGCCATCAGCCAGTCCGCGTACCTGCGCCCTGAAGTTCTCCCTGAGATCATCCAGAGTGAATTCTTCCTCGTCACGGGGAAAGATGATCCCGGTCGGTCCCACAGATCCAGCCACATAGACCTGGTGTCCGGCCGCCTTGACGGCAATTTCGGCTCCGGTCCGGTTGATCTCCTCCATCCGATCTTCAGCACCGACTTCCCGCAGGGTAAACCTGTTCGCCCCAAAGGTATTGGTCTCGATCAGCTGACTGCCAGCCCGAATATATTCCTCATGGGCAGCAAAAATCATCTCCGGCGCCTGCACGTTCAGCAGATCGAGATTCCTGCCCCGTTCCACCCCGCGTTCAAAGAGATAGGAACCGAGAGCACCGTCTCCGAGGACAACGTGATTCCGGATATATTCAACAAAGTCAGGCTTCACAGCCAAGCTCCCGGTCTGCTTCCCTTAAAAAAGGGGAATTCATTCTGCTGCAGTTATCCAGCTTAAAGAAGAAACAGCTACTTTTCACCCGCAGACTTTCTGCAGCTGCCGAGAGTAAGTTCAATTACCTCATCCATATGCTTCACCGGAAAGAAGGAGATTTTTTTACGCATTTCCTCCGGAATCTCCACCAGATCCTTTTCATTATCATAGGGGATAATAATCCGTTTAATTCCGGCGCGCAGAGCTGCGAGTGCCTTTTCTTTCAGTCCGCCGATGGGAAGCACCCGACCGCGCAGGGTAACTTCGCCGGTCATGGCAACTCCCTTTTTCACCATCTGACCGGTTATCGCGGAACAGAGAGCCGTGGTCATGGTGATCCCGGCTGACGGACCGTCTTTGGGAATTGCTCCGGCCGGGACATGCACATGGATATCAATCTTGTCAAAATATCCGTCCTCCAGACCGAGGGTTTTGCTCCGGCTGCGGCAGTAGGTCACCGCAGCCTGAGCCGATTCCTTCATCACTTCACCCAACTGACCGGTCAGGATCAGCTTGCCTTTGCCCGGCAGAACCGAAGTTTCTATATGGAGCAGAGCGCCCCCGACGGAAGTCCAGGCCAGCCCGATGGCCAGCCCGGGCTGCTGCAGGGTATCCAGTTCTGTTTCTGGAAGGAATTTCGGCGGCCCGAGATATTTTTCCAAGGTGTTTTTCGAGATTGTATACGGCCCTTTGCCGCCTTCAGCAATCTTTCGGGCCAACTTCCGGCAGATTTTGCCTAATTCCCGCTCCAGATTCCGCACCCCGGCTTCCAGAGTATAGTTGGTGATGACCGTCTCCAGATTCTTGTCATCTATTTTGATCAGACGGGGTTTGATCCCGTTCTCTTTGACCTGTCGCGGCAGCAGGTATTTCCGGGCAATCACCATTTTTTCTTCCTGAGTATATCCGGCAAGCCGGATAATCTCCATGCGGTCGAGCAGCGGACCGGGAATGGTATCTGTCCGGTTGGCTGTGGTGATAAACATGACCTTGGATAAATCAAAAGGCATGTTCATATAATGATCGGAAAAGGTATTGTTCTGTTCCGGATCAAGGACTTCCAGCAGGGCTGAGGAAGGATCGCCGCGATAATCCGAGCCGATCTTGTCGATTTCGTCCATCATAAAGACCGGATTGTTGGTACCCACGTTTTTCAGGCCCTGCAGGATCCGGCCCGGCATGGCACCGATGTAGGTCCGGCGGTGCCCCCGGATCTCCGCTTCATCCCGCATCCCGCCGAGGGATAAGCGATAGAATTTACGGCCCATCGCCCTGGCTACAGCCTGACCCAACGAGGTTTTTCCCACTCCGGGAGGTCCGGCAAAACAGAGGATCGGCCCTTTTGTCCCGCTGTTCAGCTTACGTACGGCAAGAAATTCAAGAATCCGCTCTTTGATCCGCTCCAGTCCGTGATGATCTTCGTCAAGTACCCGCGCCGCTTTTTCCAGGTCCAGCAGATCCTTGGAAGATTTTTTCCACGGCAGGTCAATGATCCATTCGATATAGGTTCGGATGATATTGGCCTCAGACGCATCAGGATGCATCATATCGAGCCGCTTCAGCTCCTTGCGTGCCTCCTTGCGGGCATACTTGGGCATTTTCTTCTTTTTGAGCTTCTTGCGCAGATCTTCGATCTCCTCGGAATAGGAATCCTCATCGCCCAGCTCTTTTTTCAGGGCATGGAGCTGTTCCCGGAGAAAATACTCCCGCTGGGAGCGCGACATCTCTTCCTTGGCATCGGACTGGATTTTGGCCTGGACCGTGGCCACCTCCATTTCCTTATTCAGCAGTTTGGCAACCAGGCGCAGCCGTTCAATCGGATGCGTGGTCTCCAGAATCTTCTGAGACTCAGCCACTTTAAGACGGAGATTGGACCCTACCAGATCGGCAAGCCTGCCCGGATCTTCGATATTATTGACAATCGCCATCAGATCAGCGGAAAGGATGCCGCGCAGCGACATAATCTTTTCGGTCTGCTCCCGGACCAGACGCATCAGGGCTTCCACTTCCACTGTAACTTTTTCCGCTTCCTCTTCTTCAGCCAGAGCAATCTTTACCCGGAAATGCGGTTTCTTCTGCGTATACTCTTTAATTTCCGCCTTGGACAGGGCCTGAACCAGCACCTTCAGGCGACCGTCCGGCAGTTTCAGGGTCCGCATGATCATGGAAACCATGCCGACTTTGTAGAGGTCATCCGGTTCCGGCTCATCACTGGTCGCATCTTTTTGGGTGACCAGCATCAGCAGCTTGTCGCCCTCCATCGCCTCATTCACCGCAGATACAGAGCCGGGCCGCCCGACAAACAAGGGCAAGATCATATAATTGAAGACCACCACGTCCCGAACGGCCATCATGGGGAGTTCTTCAGGGATGTCCAGATCCTGGGTATTTTCAGCAAAATCATCCATACTTGCGGATAACGAGTCGTCAAATTCCATTTTTATCCTCTTAATATCATAAAGTTACTACCCATTCTCCTTTACAGGACGACAGGCAGCACTGTCCCCGCATCACAGGTACATTCACGTACTGTTTCTGTGGTTGAAAGAAACTAAACATAACCTTATAGTAAGTCAAGGGAGGCATTAGCCTCTCTGAGCAGAAAGTCAGAAAATGTGCGGAAAACAGAACAGCGCAGCGGTGCAGGCCGCCTTTTTACTCTGTTGCGCAGAAAAAACAAAGCCGATATTTTTCCGAAGACAGACAATCTTGCGCCCTCAAAAAGTTCACTCAACAGAGACAGACAATGCTTGACGCTCCATCCTTTTTTGATCTGACAGAATTTGACCACAGCAGCATTTTTCAGGGCACCGGGCATGTCTGGGACGGACTGAAAAATCTGAAGGCATATATGAACAGTCTTACCGGCAGCCCGTTCACGCCGCTCACTCATAAGGAGCTGCAGGACGGCGTTCCTCTGCAGCGTCATCTGCTTCTGTATCAGCAGGAACTACAGAGCGCGGAAGGCTGTACTTTTTCTTGGAATGATGTCACCAAGGGGAAATTATCCGTTATGCGGGACGGGCTGGAACTGCCGGGCGCCTCTGTGATGATGGCCGGGGCCGTGCTCATGGGCAGCGATATTCTGCTGGGTAAAGGAGTGCTCATTGAATCCGGTGCGCTGATCAAAGAACCGGCAATAATCGGCGATCATACGGAAATACGGCAGGGTGCCTATTTACGGGGATATTGCCTGACCGGCAGACGGTGTGTGATCGGGCACAGCACCGAGGTCAAACACTCAATCTTTCTCAACGATGCCAAGGCCGGTCATTTTGCCTATCTTGGTGACTCCATCCTCGGCAACAATGCCAATCTCGGCGCTGGAACCAAATTTGCCAATCTGCGTTTTCTGTCCGGCACTATTCAGGTCAGAACTGACAGGGGCAGTTTTGATACTGGTCTGCGGAAGCTGGGCGCCATTCTCGGCGACAGAGTCCAGACCGGCTGCAACTCAGTGACCAATCCGGGAACGCTGATCGGGCCTGACAGCATGCTCATGCCCAATACCACAGCTGCTTCCGGTCTTCATCCTGAAAAATCGCTGATCCGGTAGGAGACTCAGTCAGATCTTCTGGCCGCAGTTGTCACAGAATTTCGCACCGGGTAAATTTTCATTTCCGCAGTTGGAGCAGATTCGGGCTGCTGGTTTTTCATCCGCCGGATGACCGCAACGGGAACAGAATTTTGCTCCGGGCGTCAGATTTTTGTCGCAATTGCTGCATTGCAGCAGAACGACCTGCTGATGACCGCAGAACGGGCAGAAACGGGCGTCTGCAGGGATCATGTTTGTACAGTCGGAGCACTGAGTTGTCGGCAGTGCTGCAGCCTGCTGGCCTTGGCCCGCCGCCTGCGGCTGCATTCCCGCAAACATGGCCGGCATCATCATTCCCATGCCCAGTCCCAAACCGGCCCCGGCTCCGTTGTCGGCCTGCGCAGCTTTTTCCATAGCCATTCCGGCTTTCATGCGGACAAACTTGTCCATATCACGGATCGCACCTAGGCGGCTGCGGTCGTCAATGGCGGTCTGCACGTCTTCCGGCGGGGTGATGGAGGAAATATACAGCTCATCCAGGGCCAGCCCGAAACGGATGAAATCCTTGACCAGCCGTTTTTTCAGTCCAGCAGCCAGTTCATCAAACTGGGCAGGCAGATCAAACAGGGTATCCAGGGTCTCACCGAGATAATCATTGAGCCGGGAAACAATGACCCGACGCAGATACGTCTCGATCTGTTCCGTGGTGTACTTGCCCATAGTCCCGGCAAGCGTGTTAATGAACAGCACCGGTTGGACGATGCGGATATTAAAGACTCCGTGTGCCCGCAGACGGACAAAACCGAGTTCAGAATCCCGAAACGCCACCGGATCACGAGTGCCCCATTTCAAATTGGTAAAGACCTTGAGGTTGACAAAATACACCTCGGCCCGCAACGGGCTGATCCCGGCCCACGGCACAGAAAGTATCTTGGTGATGATCGGAATATTACCGGTCTTCAGAGTATGTCGGCCCGGGCCGAAGGCATCCCCTGCCCTGCCCTTGTAATACAGAACTGCGGCCTGACTTTCCCGCACTGTCAGCTGGGCACCGAATTTAATTTCACCGGAACCGCGTTCTGGTAGCCGATGCAGCAGTTCCTGACCGGTTTCGTCAAACCATTCCAGCGCTTCCAGAAAAACGATGTTGTCCGTACCCACAGCTCCCTCCGTGCCCTCTGTTTCTTTTCCGGTTGATTCCCTTCCGCTCTCCGATTACAACGCAATTACAGTTCATACAGGGTTTCATCGTGAACCGGCGGTCTGGGGCCGGAACGGATTTTCTTTTCCAGTCCTTCCAGGGAAAAGGCATCATCAGAATCCATGAGATCGCCCATTTCCTGCTCAATCTGATCCGGGTCTTCTCCGGCTTCCATCCGGGAAAGTGCCTCTTCCATCTGTTCTCCCATCGTGATGCCGATTTTATCGGAAAGCTTGCGCATCAGCTGGGCCATCTGGCGGGGATCGTCTTCATTCATCCCTTCGGCTTCCCGCATCATCCCCTCAAGGGCGTGCTCCATTTTGGTTTCATCCAGACCGGCCAGTGGATCATCCGCATCCTCCTCCTTGGCCCTGCCGATAACGGCAAAGGAGGAGAGCTTGCGCTTCAGCTCCTTTCTCCCGCATTTCGGGCAGTCCGGACGTTTTTCAGTATTGATGCGGCTGGAAAAAAAATTAAAGATCGTATTGCAGTCCTGACAGAAAAATTCGTAGATCGGCATAGTTGTAATAGAAAATAGAGCAGTCGGTTTATTCGGAATAAAAAAGATCAGGTACCCGGCAGGATACCTGATCTTGAAAGTTTTCTCAACAAATGGATACCAGCTGCTGCATGTTCATAGTGGACATGCATCCTTGTCACCGTCACACACGAGACGTACATGATACGTCCCTGTTTCAGTTCCAAGGGGAAGGGCCTCTCCATAACCAATGCCTGTACCAGAATCAGTGCCGTTAAAACTCATGTACCATAAGGTGTTAGACGCACCGACATATGGTGAATTAGACCATACGTTCGAGGTTGGGGCGGGCGTATCAGGAAAAAACGTTCCGTTAATTGCCGGCTGGGAATTCTGGTAATCGGCAATGGACTGCAATTCCTTGATATTAGGTAAACGCCAATTTGCGCCTGCGTCACTGGCTGCAGTCAAGGCTCCTGACCAATCTGTTTCTGCAACAGTGCCTGTACAGGCACTACCGGACCAAGACTGTCCTTCAAGACATTTCTTCCATGTCAACCCTGTATTTGAATCAGTAACAGTCGTGCCATTATCTGTAAAGGCTTCAGTTTGTTCTGTACCATAAACAAATCGTACATATAATGTTGCTGTTTTTGAAGATGTATAATCAAGGAGTCCGAAGAAATTAAAATCAATATTCCAAGCCTTGCCAGAATCAACGGCTGAAGCATTCACTGTCCAGAAAACCGGGCCAGTTGCCGGTAAACGAAAATAGTCTCCATCCACTGATGGCGATTCAGCGTCATAGGACACTATACTTGTCAACTCCTTGAGGGTAGGCACACGCCAGTCCAATTCCTCCAACCCGCAGGCACTAAAACCGGCTGCGTCTGACTGTGCAGTAGTCCAATCCTTTTTATCGTCCGTAATCCATTCTTTATCCATCCAGACCAAACCGGTGACATTGTCACGAACACAAACCCAAGATGTCGCAGAAGAAGCCAATGCCTTACCTGTACTATCAAGTTTCGTAAAACTGAACCCGGCGTGGCCGTCACCAGGGTCACTATCAGTAAAATCTCTACCGTAAGCACAATCAGCTGAACCGGTAACGCCTGAACAGTCGATTATACCGGTATCATTCAATCCTGTCACCGGTGGCGGTTCACTCCCCTGACTCCCTGCCAGAATCGCTGGCAGATACAGCAGCCAGTTATTGCCTGTCTTCTCAGGCGGCGGCTCTGTTCCACCTTCTGAACCGGCGAGAATCGCTGGCAGATACAGCAACCAATTATTTGCAAAGGCCGTACCCGACAGAGCGACAGCCGCTGCAGCCAAGCCTGTCACCAGAATCTTTTTTTTCATTTTTTCAGCCTCTATCTCAGATCGTGAACATGAATTACAGGCTGCACTGCAGGGAAAACTGTTCCGCTGCAGCCTGTCCTCTCCTCAATAAAATACCCGAACACCGATTCTCTCATGCCATGCGGGCATGAAAAACCATAGTACGTTAATATTATACCAGACAGGGCCCAGCGATACAATTTTTTTCAGACAAAATTACCCGGTTATATTATCCCGGCTCATCCGGCAAGACCAAGAGCGGCATCAACATTCCGGTCACTTACCTGATCAGTAATGAGTACCTTGCCGATCGTCTCAGGCAGGACATAAAACACCCGCCCGCCAACAGTTTTTTTGTCATTGAGCAGATATTTTTTAATTGTCCCCGGGTCCAGCTCAGCAGGAATCGACACAGGCAGATCGTATAGCTCAATCAGGTTACGGACAGCACAGGCATCCTCTGCAGACATGCAGCCGGTGCAGACAGCAAGCTCGGCTGCAGCGCACATGCCCACGGCAACAGCCTTGCCGTGAATCAGCTGAAAATTCGAGGCTGCTTCCACAGCGTGACCGATGGTGTGCCCGTAATTGAGAATCCTGCGCAGCCCCCCTTCCCGCTCATCCTGCTCCACAACCCAGGCCTTGATCTCGCAGCAGCGGGCGATGAGCCGAGTGAGCACTTCCTGATCCAGAGCAAAAACCGCATCGCGGTATCGGGCAAGAAAGGTAAAAAAATCTGCATCCCTGATCACGCCGTATTTGATCACCTCGGCAAGCCCGCCCTGCAGCTCATCAACCGGCAGAGTCTGCAGGACATCCGTATCAATATAGACGGCTTTGGGCTGATAAAAAGTGCCGACCAGATTTTTTCCTTCCGGGATATCCACCCCGGTTTTGCCGCCCACAGAACTGTCAACCTGAGCAAGCAGAGTGGTCGGCACCTGGACAAAGGGAATGCCGCGCATATAGATGGAAGCGAGAAAACCGGTTATATCCCCTGTCACCCCGCCGCCAAGGGCAATCAGTGCGTCGCTGCGGTCAAAGCCGCGTTGTGCCAACGTAGAGGAAAGATCGGCTATGGTCTGCAGGTTCTTGCTGGCCTCACCATGGGGGAAGGTGAGCAGCTCGGCCCGGATACCCGCATCTGTCAGGGACTGCAGACATTGTTTGCCGTACAGCCCGGCAACCGTGTCATCAGAAATGACCCCGTACTTGGTGCCGACTTTTCTCTCCTGAAGATCCCTGCCGATTTTCGCCAGCAGACCGGCACTGATCCGAATAGGATAGCTCCGCTCATCCAACCCGACTGTTACGACTGTTTCCGTCATCTTTTTTCTTTTTATTCTGGGTTATTCCGTAATGCAGGCGGGCGAACACGAGGTTCTCCCCTACAGAATTGTATATAATTCCGGCTGAAAACAAAAAAAGGATCGGCACAGGCCGACCCTTTATATAATAGACACAACAGATTAGTTGTACTGTTTCAGCAGCCGAAGGCCTTCTGCATGTTGGGAACAGTCTGTTTTTTACGGCTCATCATGCCGGGAATCCACATGGAGTTGCCGTCCAGTTTGCAGTCAAACGCCTTTTCGACAATAGAAGCATCATCCGACAGCACTACCAGATCCGTCCCTTCCTGGACCACATCGGTCAGCATCAGCAGAATGGTGTGGTGCCCGCCCGCCGCCTTCTGCTCTTTCATGGCATTGTAGAGATCGTCACGAATACCGGCAGCCTGATCCAGGGTGGCAAGCTCCAGCTGACCGCAGCCCACCTTGTTGCCGTTCATATCAAAATCCTTGTAGTCGCGGTTGAGCAGATCTTTGGCTGCAACCCCATCGATGGAGCTTTTGGCCTTGAGCATTTCCATGAACAGTTCATCGGTATTGTCCACAGAGGCAATCGTTTTCAGCTGCTCCACCGCTTTTTTGTCCGCATCGGTACAAGTGGGTGATTTAAAATTGACGGTATCGCTGAGGATGGCAGACAGCATCAGCCCGGCAACCTTGGGATCAATGGCAACGCCCTCACTGTCGTATAGGTCTTTCAGCACCGTTCCGGTGCAGCCGACCGGCTTTACACAGCAGAAGATAGGGCTGTTTGTGGTCACATCACCGATCTTGTGATGATCTACGATGGCGACAACGCTGTCCGCGCTGAGATTGTCCGGTGCCTGATTCAGGTCGCTGTGGTCAACCAGAGCTACTGTCTTTCCGGCAGCATCTGTCATGATTTCCGGAGCAGCAATACCGAATTTCTTCAGAACAGTTTCCGTCTCCGGGTTCATGTCCCCCTGCATGGCCGCAACAGCATCCTGCCCGCCTGCTTTCAGCAGTTCAGCATAGGCAATTGCAGCAGTAACTGAGTCGGTATCGGGATTTTTGTGACCTGTAACATATACTGTCATTCTGTTTTCCTCCTGGAAAGTTAGAAGTAGAAATATAAAAAAAGAGCAGAATAAGCGTTGTTCCTCGGAGATTCCCCTCGATATCATACATACATCATATAGAGCAGCCGCGTAACCCGCCTGCACGACGTCTGTGATATTTAGCCCGTTCAGCAGGCAGCGTCAAGAGGAAAACTGTTAGAATTCTGTTATCAACATATCGGGAGCACCTTGAAACCTGATCTTCCGGAGCTGCATATGTGCGCTGAAAATATGCCATCGTAAAAAATACTTTTTCTCTTGCAATGCAACTCGTTTTCAATCACTTATGAACTTATTTTTTTATATTAAACTCAAAAAGAAAGGAGGCAACTCAAATGAAAACGAAACAGCTTGTCGGAAGTGCGGTATTGGCATTATGCCTGACCATTCCTGGAATGGTAACAGCTCAGGATGCACCTGAGGCTGAAGTTGGAATACCGGAGTTTGGCGCGTGTGCAGACCTTCAGTACGGCCAGATTATGATCGATACAACTCCTGGACATGGAGATCGGGATCATGCCAGATTCAAAATGACAGGTTTGGCCGGTCTCGGCGATGCTGTAGCAACAGGAAATCCTGTCAGTCTGAGCTTCAGTATTGCGACTATTATCCCTGACTCTACGTATCATTACGGCTGCATAGGGACACGTGACAAAACAGTTTATGAGTTTTCAGGAGCAGCCCAAGCTAAAGGCGGAAATACCCTGCGCTTCATGAGCTGCCGCTCCACAATGGAGTTTCTGTCCAGCTGACCCTTGGCGTGAACAATGGTACTTATAGCTGGAGCAGTATAAACTGAATACAGGATCAGCTATCTGAAAGGCGTGAAGGCAAAACTTATGCCTCTTGTGGGCATATTCAAATTATGTTGCTCCAGCTATACCATCACGCTGCAGAGTGGCAGGAGTCGGTACATCCGCAACGGAAGGTATATAAACCGGCACCGGAACAAGCATCTGCAGACTAAAAGTTATTCGTCTATCGCCTCATAGAACGAAAACGGGAGCTTCGGTTCCCGTTTTTTCATTCAACTCCCTCTGCCGCCCCCCTCTCTAAAATAAAATTTCATCCGCGCCTTTTTCCTTTTGTGAACAGCACAATCTCGTTTGACAAAGCTGTTTTTTTTAACTACAAATAAACAAAGATAAAATTCAGGAACCAACTCCGATATCCCGAGAAGTTACGCAGCAGACAACAGAAAATGTGAAGACAAGGCTGACGTTGACTATAGGCAGCTTATTGCTGATCGGGATGCTGCTGGTATATTTTGTTCTGATTACTTTCTGGAAGCATGATATCCTGCAACGTGAGGCAAAGCGCGACCAAGCTGTGCTTGCTCACATTCTGACCCTGCTGCAGACGGATGCAGCAGCACAGCACAATTCTGCGGAAAACAAATTTGTTTTTTCCGATTTTTATACCGGCGGAGAAGAGGGAGATATTTTATTTTTGTCTTCTCCGGGTACAGATGGTGAGCGTAAACAGAAGAAGAAAAGGATATTGGATATCGGGACGTATTCCGGCATCGACAAAGAGAGAGCAGCCCTGCTGGCTTCAGCAATTGCCGATGCCGAGACAGGGAAATTGGTCAGCCGTACAGCTGGTACTGTTTCCCCTTGGCTGCCGTGTAAAAATCTTCTTGTCAGTGCGCGCCCGTTTATCCGGCAGGGGCAGATTATCGGTGCTGTCGCTGTTGTCCGCCCGCTTGAACCGGCTCTGCGCCCCCTGCGGGAAGCCGGAAAAACGATTTCTGTTTATCTGCTCCTGAACTTAATGGTCCTGACCGCTGTCAGTTTTTTCAGAACGGCAAAGTTGGTCTTCCGACCGGTTGAACAGTTGGTGCAGCTTGCTGATCAGTACAGCAGTTATGATCCTTTTTTGTTCGCTGCGGAGAGTTCCAATGCATTCGGCAAGTTATCCGGCAGCCTGAACAGGATGCTGACAAGGATAGAGTACGACCGCCGGTCGCTACGGGAGACGGTTGCCGCCCTTGAGCAGGCCAATACTACTCTGAAAAAACAGCAGCGGGAAATGATCCGGGCGGAAAAGCTGGCCTCGGTCGGCAGGATGGCAGCCGGACTGGCCCATGAAATAGGCAACCCGATCGGGGCTGTGCAGGGATATCTTGGTATGCTTGCCGGATCCGGGGAGCAGAACGAAGAAAACAGGGATTTTATCCGCCGTTCTGAAGATGAGCTGCAGCGGGTAAATAACCTGATCCGGCAGCTTCTGGACTTTTCCAGAACAGCAGCAGCCAGGACTGAAGAATTTTCCCTGCATGAGCTGCTGCAGTCAACTGTCAATATGGTCCGGGTACAGGCCGCTTTTAAAAAAATTGCTTTGACAACCAAATTTACAGCAGGGCATGATACGGTCTGCGCAGACCGGGACCAGCTGCACCAGGTTTTTGTCAACTGTCTCCTCAACAGTGCGGATGCAGTGAACACAGCGAACCGCCCTGCCGGAGAGGAGGGCAGGATAACAGTGCTGACCGAAAAACTGCATGAAATGCCGACTGAATACTCGGAAGGGAGAGATCTGGAATCATTGCATTTTCTCTGTATCCGTATTTCGGATAACGGAACCGGTATTGCAGAAGATCAGCTGCCCGTGGTTTTTGATCCTTTTTACACAACTAAAGAGCCGGGAAAAGGAACAGGGCTGGGCCTCTCCGTATCCCGTTCCATCATTGAAACCGCTGGAGGCTGTATAGACATGAAAAGCAGGGCGGGACAGGGGAGCGAGCTGTTCATCTTCCTGCCCCTTGCTATGCACAGGAATGCTGATGAGTGACCCCAAAAAAAATATCCCCTGCAATATCCTTGTGATAGATGACGAGGATAATATGCGCCATATGCTGTCCGTGCTGCTGAGTAAAGAAGGATATCAGGCGGAAACTGCTGCCGACGGTGCAGAGGCGCTCGCTCTGCTGGAGAAAAAATCCTTTGATTTTGTCCTCTGCGATATCAGAATGCCGAATATGGACGGACTGGCCTTTCTCAAAGCAGCCGAATCGATTGATCATACCGCCACCGTGATCATGATGTCAGCCTACGGCACTATTGACACAGCTATTGAGGCCATGAAACTGGGAGCATATGATTTTATCTCCAAACCCTTCAAAAATGATGAAGTGGTCCTGGTTCTGAAAAAGGCGGAAGAGCGGGAGCGGCTGCGGCGGGAAAATGTCCGGCTGAAAAAGAAACTCGCCGATCTTGAACAGAAACAGGGATTCGGGAATATGATCGGCAGCAGCAGAGCTATGCGGAGTGTTTTTCAGCTTGCCGACAAGGTGGCAAAGCACCCGACAACGGTTCTGATTACCGGCGAATCAGGCACAGGCAAAGAGCTGGTTGCCTGGGGCATCCACCACAGAAGCGACAGGGCTGACAAGCCGTTTATCGCGGTCAATTGCGGCAGTATACCGGAAAATCTACTGGAAAGCGAATTCTTCGGCTATGCCCGAGGAGCCTTTACCGGGGCGGACCGGGATAAAAAAGGACTTTTTGAAGAGGCGGACAAAGGAACACTTTTTCTTGATGAAATCGGTGAACTGCCCCTTGCTATGCAGGTCAAGCTGCTGCGGGTTCTGCAGGAGCAGGAGATCATGCGGCTCGGTACAACCGGGAGAAGAAAAGTCGATGTCCGTATCCTGGCCGCCACAGCCAGAGATCTTGCCCAAGAGGCGCAGGAAGGGCGTTTCCGGGAGGATTTATATTATCGGCTCAATGTGATCAATATACAGATACCGCCGCTTCGGGACCGCAAGACGGATATACCGTTTCTGTGCGAATATTTTGTCGGGAAACTTGCCTCCAGTATGAACAGGCCGGAGATTGAAGGGGTTTCCCAGGCTGCCATGCAGCTTCTGCTCACCTATTCCTGGCCCGGCAATGTCCGAGAACTGGAAAACGCTATAGAGCGGGCAGTTATTCTGACTGAGGAGCCTTATATTCAGCCGGAAAACCTGCCTGCAAACATCAGCGGAAGCCATGACGAAGCTTCTTTTGATATCCTGGCTGGAGTATCCTCAATCAAAGAAGGACGCCGAAGAGTAGAGGAACGCCTTATCCGCCAAGCTCTTACCGCAACCCAGGGAAACAAAAGCAAGGCTGCAGAGATACTTGAAGTAAGCTATCCTTCTTTGCTCAGCAAGATTAAACAGTACGGTGTGGAAGCGGAGTCTAAATGAAAATATAATTCACTGAAAACAGATGAGAAAGAAGTGTAAAAAAAAATTACAATAGGGGCATCTTCCAGGAAAAAATTTTATATTGCCAGCTGGATACGGAAACGCAGAAGAGGATATTACTTCATAACAAACAGTATGTTGCACTAAGGAATGTATAATCCATTTTTTAAGAAAATTAGCAAGTCCGGTAAAATATGCCTTCAGACAAAATGAATCCCTCATTATTTCATACAGGTAAACCGTTAATTAATTTCCATCTCTTTTTTTATCTGCCTCTGGAATGCCCCTTGCATGTATAATCAAAAAAGCTACCTGACGCATACACAATGACATAACAATGAAACGAATAAAATTAAACAAGACAGCTGGCTTTTCTTTTGCTGAACTTATGGTGGTGATTGCTCTGGTCGGTATCCTCAGTGCCATAGCTGTTCCGAATTATCTGCGCAGTCTGCCGGAAAAACGGCTGAAGAATGCTGCCCGAAATCTGTATGCGGACCTGCAGAAGGCGAGACTGCTGGCGGTGAAGAGTAACAAGGATGTCACGGTTACTTTTAATACAGATGAAAAAAGGTATTCATATCCCAATGGAGATAACGATACTATCGTAGCGTTAACGGATTACGGAGCTGTTGGATATGGATGCAACGCCACGGCAACAGACTGGAAAGGTGACGCTATACCTGGATCGGGCGTGGACGGTGATCTCACCTTCGAGCCCAGGGGAGATGCCAGTAAAGGCACTGTATATCTGCAGAGCCAAAATAAGCAGGATGTATGCTATGCTGTAACCGTAAACAAGATTGGTACTGTCAAAATAAGAAGATATGCCGGTGCAGCTTGGGAAAAGTGATACAGGGAATAGAGCAAGGTTAAACATTATGATAAAGAAAACGCTGCAGAAAGATTATAACGGCGGGTTCACGCTTGTTGAACTTATGGTTGCCATGGTGATATCAGGTCTGGTCATTGCCGGGATAATTGGAGTATATACGATTCAGCAGAGGAGTTATACTGTTCAGGAGCAGGTCAGCGAACTGCAGCAGAAAGGGCGTTCCGCTTTGGATTTTATGGCACGGGACATCAGGATGGCGGGCTTTGACGATGCGGACAATAACTGCACCAGCGGAGTGATAACAACCGCAAATCCGACGGAATTTGCCTTTGAAACCTGTAATACAGGAGGGAAAAAAGTTACCGTGACGTATAGCTTGGATGGTACTAATCTTTTTTGGCTGGAGGACGATGGAGTAGCTCCCGAAGAAACCGAAGAATTACTCCTCGAAGGTGTGGACGGTTTTGAATTTTTATATTTTGACGAGGACGGGAACTCGCTGAGTACTGATCCGGCAGATCCAGATGATATTCAGACCGTTCGGATTTCCATGCTTGTCCGGTCAACATACCCTGATCCAAAATATACTGATTCGGTTACCTATAAACCTGGATCGGGATTGCCACCGGAAGATGGTCCCTTATTATGGGGTGCGTACAATGACCACTTCCATCGTCGGCTTTTTATCACATCAGTTCAACTACGTAATATGTGAGCAGGATATGAAAGCACAGAAAAAAATAACCGGACAGAGCGGTTTCACCCTTCTTGAGACCATGATGGCAATGGCGATTTTTACAGTCGGTATTCTCGGACTTTTCGGTATGCAGTCCGCTGCGATCAAGGAAAACCTTTCAGCCAACGCAATCACTTCGGGGTCCATATGGGCTGCTGACAGAGTAGAACGCCTGCTCGGATTAGAGTACGAAACGCTTAATGAAACCCATACCTGCGCAGACCTCCCTAAGTCATATGAAGACCTGTCATTTCCCTATGATACTTCTGAAAATAACGGAGTGGGGATGGTTCCTTGCTATACGGTTTATTGGGCTATTGCCAACGATTGTCTCCTGGAAAATGTACCGGAGGATCAGAAACCGAAATATATTAAAGTGATCGTCACCAAGAGCAGTAAAGAGTGCCCTGCACAGGGGACAGGCACAGAGGAGGATATAGCCGTGTATGATTATATAAAACAAAATACGAAGAATGACTGATATTTTTGTCGTTCAAGGTTACAGTTTGTCCGACAACAAAATAAACTTTTTCAGAGAAAGCAGGTTGTTGTGATAAAATCCGTTTCAAAAACAGCGGAGAGCTGATATGAAGAAAATACATTCTCAGAATAATGAACAGGGCTTTGTTATGATCGCAGCCATGCTCATTTTGCTTGTCCTGACAATTATGGGAATTGCAGTAAACCGGGGAACCAATACCGAATGGCGTATTGCCATGAACGAACGCTATCACAAAGAAACGTTTTTTCGGGCCGATGCTGCAACTCAGCTGGCCTCCGAGGTGCTGGAGCAGAGCATTGCCTGTCTTGGTTTCAACGAAAACAGTGCAGTTGATTTGGAAGGTGCGAATGGTATGACTATTCGGGTTTTAGAAGGATCAGGCGGCTTCTGGCGGGAATACGAACAGGATGATCTCGCTATGCCGACTGACGACTCCCGGCAGATTGTGTTTCCTGTGCAGACCGATCCGACAACAGGAGATGATGTGACCGACAGTCATCCTCATGCCAATATTAATATAGCCGGGAATACAGTGCTGACCCCGGGTTCAGCCATAACTATGGCCCAGGGCTATGAAGGAACCGGCAAGGGAATCGGCACCGGCGGCGCCTCTCTTGTCTACGATATTAATGTGCAGCAGATCGGGCAGAGTAATTCTGTATCAGAAATCTGCATCCGGTATCAGCATGTGCTCGGTTCCGAAGGGGACTGTTATTATTGATCCATTGAGCCGCGCCGATATCGGAAAGAGAGCTGATCAGCAGGAAGACAAATAGAGAGCAGGGAGACAGAGTGATGAAACGAACAGTTCATGGAACCATATATTTATTCGCCGGTGCATTGTTGTGCTGGCTGCAGCCGGCTGCAGTTTCCGGCAGTGATGTCTGCAGTCAGGGGACAGGTGTGCCGCCTTTTCTTTCCTCCGGAGCAAAACCGAATCTGCTCATGGTGTTAGATAACTCCGGCTCCATGCTGGATGCGGCGTACAGCCAAAAAGGAGATATTCTGGCCAGTGACGAAAACGTTACGTTCAATCCGGATGCGCCGTCGGGTTCAACAACAGGGTTGAAGTACCAAAGATGCACAGACGGTGACTATCAGATCTTCGATTACAAGATCACCGGAGGAAAAGTTAGCGGAAGCACTCTGCTCGCCACAGTAACAGGATACGACAATGATACCATTTACGCTGGCTATTTCGAGCAGGACAAATGGTATAAATGGACAGACGGCACATATTCACCGTGGCAGAGTGGTGTGATATATGCGAAGGGAGATCGGGTTTATGTTAACGGTACCATCTACGAAGCAGTTGCCGTTATTGCCGACGACGGCAAATCTACCGGGACCAGCATTACACAGGACAGAGGGATTGAATGGGACCATATTCTTTACCCGAACGAATGGTCGAGCATAACAACCTATGCTTCGGGAGATTTTGTCTGGTCCGGCCCCCAGCTCTATCAGGCGGCAAAAGGAAATATAGGGATCAATCCTGATGAGGATACTGCAGACAACTGGACCGCTGTAGACTCCACCTGGCAGAGCGGTACATCTTATGCCAAGGATGACATAGTTACCTACAAAGGTATCTATTATGAAGCGCTTGCTGCCAACACCTCCAAAGTTCCGGACGAATATTCAACAACTGTCTCCCCGGTCTGGAAAAGTCTGCGGCAGGGAGCATTTGAAGAAATCAGCGCGTCTGATGCATGTCCTGATGCTGCCGGGACAGAATACAAGCGGAGCGACGATGGGAGCAACACCCTCTGTCTTTCTGTTGATACTGCTGCCACGCCGGATAAGGTGACCTCGTTTACAGCATTCGGCAATTTTCTCAACTGGGCTATGGCCTCCAAGTTTGATGTGGAGAAGAAGATTCTCACAGGCGGTAAATATAATTATTATGAAAAGGTTATGGTTTCCGAGCACCGCGGCTGTACCGGTTCACGGCTTATCAAGCAGGTTAAACTTGATGATAATGCCGGGTATCTGACGTTAGGTGTCCGCGGTTCCAATTATGACGAAACTGATCCGTTTATGAATGACCGGGTTGATACCACCGATGATACTGCCCGGCTGGAAATACTGGCGATTACAGCTCAAGGCTTCCAGGCAGGTACTGAATGTCAGACAGCCCTTGAAGACCTTGCCGAAGGCGGTGCCTGCGGTACTGTATCCAGCGTTGATGAGTGTTTAGCTACTTTTGGCGGGGAAAGCGAGGATCTCACAAATCAGCACAATGTGCTGAACCATTCACTTCAGTTCTGCAGCAGATATTGGGAGTCGTTCAAACCTGACGGAACATGCGATATTGTACAGGATGACGGAACATTAGAGAACAGCGTCAGCCTTACCGCCGAAATGGGCGAGTGCGAAAAAATTTATAATGGAGGTGCAAATTTCCAGCCGCACGATCCGTCCGCTGTCGATCCTGCCTACGGAGCCTATTTCTGCTATGGTATTTACAATCAAGATGTCAGTTATAGTGATCGGGACGGCTATCTGGGCCGCTGCTGGAAACCGGCTACAGGTCTGTCCAAAACCTGTGAAGCCGTGCTGGCAGACGGAGAATGTACCGGTGATCCGTGTCGCTATCAATCAGGCGGTGACTGGTTTATGAATCAAGGCGGCTTCAAGTATGAGTGTAAGTTCAGTACGGCTGACAAATGCGAACTGACAGACTCGGACTGGACAATTGCTTATGAATGGTCGAACGGCTCTGGCCCCTGTACAGCAGGTGAATTGCCGCCCGGTGCTACTGCTGCCGAGTGGGATGACGATAATAACAATTTAGATGAATGCATCGAGGAAGCTGCCATCAAGTACTGTAAGGACAACCAGGCTCCTGAGGTGATTGATCCTTCAGATCAGGGAGGCGGTACTGCCGACAACTGGAACCTGCCCGGCGTGCTGGCGGACTCGCAGTTTATTGCGCAGCTTACAGGCTCATCAGACCCTATGGCTGTTATGAAAGGATATATTAAAGAAGAAAACAGACCACAGGGAATTCTTCACTCGGTTGCTCAGGATCTCCGTCTCGGCGCAATGTCGTTCAACAATGTCGGGGCAGCTACAGAATGCAAACCGGAAAACCTGACCATCGGCATAGAGCGTTACTGCCCGCAAAATAATAAAGACGGTGCAGAACTGCTTGCTGAACTGCAGGCAGGCGATCTTGTAACGGACGAAACCGACCTGACCTATGGAAGCGACGGACGCAGGCATGTGGATGATCTTGCCGGGGCAATCAACAGTATTCGGGCAACATCCTGGACACCTCTTGCCGAGGCGTTATATGGCGCTCTTGGATACTATACCCAGAACCAAGTGTTCTGTCTGGATAAAGATTCCGATGGCAACTGCCTTGAAGACGATAAATTCTGCCTGGATTATGACAGCAGTACAGGTAAATGCATTGCTGCAAATCCGATTGAGGATCCGGTGCAGGCCTGGTGTCAGGATAACCATATTCTGCTGATCACCGAAGGAGAGTCCACAGCAGATATCAACGAACTGGTTACAGGCTTCAGCCCGACAGAAGCAGACAGTTATACGGCTCAACGTCCGGGGGGTTGTGAATGTAATCCTGATAACACGGATGCTGCCGGAGTATGTAATGACGACAGCTGGACCGGAGATGGTGACGCCACTGATGCACAATGCTCAGACAGTATTTTCGCCAGCACCTATCTTGACGATATGACATGGTGGGGACAGCATATCTACCCATTGTACAGAGAACGGTGCGTTGCTGATGTGGATGACAGACTGACTGAGAAAAAAGCTATATCTACTCACCTCGTGACCACAGGGGCTTTGACCGCTGATACAGCAGGCGGCGAGTGCGACCCGGCGACACTGATGACGAACGCTGCTGCAAACGGCGGGACAGTAGATTATCGTCCGGGCGAAAGTCCGGAACAGCTTGAAGACAATCTGATGGCTGTGCTGGATGACATTCTCAGCCGGGCCTCGGCCGGTTCCGCAGCCTCGGTTATCTCCAGCTCCAGAAGCGGTTCCGGTGCGGTCTATCAGGCAGTTTTCTGGCCTGAATATGAATATAAAGACTCAAATGGTGATACACAGCAGATCAGCTGGGTCGGTGATGTGCATTCCCTCTTTATGACTGCGGAAGGTCTGATGTATGAAGATACGGATCAGAACGGAAAAATGACCGATGCGGACAGGCGGGTTATATTTTATTTCAGCGACCATGTAAACAAGACCAGAGGCTGCTATGCTATCGATACGTATACAGAAACGGGAGCATGTCCGGGGGACGGTCAGGATATATGCGTTTCTGACGGTTCCGGATGTGTCGAGATAGGAGACATTAAATACCTCTGGTCAGTCAACGAGCAGCTGGAGGATATGGATGTTCTGACGGAGCGTAAAGTCTATACCTGGAATGACGCGAATAATGACGGAATAGTCGATACTGCCGAGTGGTTCCGTCTGACCAGCAGTGTAACCAGCAATATAACCGGTAGTGTACCTTGGGATGCATTGAACACTGCGGCAGAGGGTACCGGTCGAGGACCTGTTACACGGGATTTTCTTACTGAGGACGACTGGAGCAGCTTTGCTGGAGACGACGGTAATAATCAGGAAAACGATGCCTTGGACGCCCTGATTGAATGGATACTCGGCAAGGATCAGACCAATAGTGAATCGACAGATGATACTAATGCGAACGGCAGGCTGGACAAAGAGCTGCGCTCCAGAGATTATCTGAGAAATGACAAGCCCTATACTTGGAGACTTGGTGACATTATTCATTCTACTCCGACGGTTGTTGCCAGACCTGCAGAGTCGTATCATTACATTTATCGTGATCCGACCTATAATGATTTTGCTGACAAATGGGCCAAACGCCGCAGTGTGATCTACTTCGGCGGAAACGACGGTATGCTCCATGCAGTGAACGGCGGTTTTTACTTTGAAAACGGAAACCAGTTCTGCTGTACCGATGAGCTGAACCCTGACGGTACATGCGCGGTGGCTCCTGACGCCGGGACGGATAAATGGGGCAACAGTATTTCCGGTGTTTGCGATAATGTGCCGAATCTCGGAGAAGAACTATGGGCGTATATTCCCTATAATCTTCAGCCGCATCTGAAGTGTCTCCCGGATAAACTGTACACGCATAAGTATTTTGTCGATCAGAAACCGAAGATTGTTGATGTACAGATTTTCGTGGAGGAAGCGGCATGCAGGGACAACGGAATCTCAGACCCGGGATGCATTCATCCGGGAGGCTGGGGAACCATTCTGGTCGGTTCCATGCGCTTCGGCGGTGCGCAGATAGATGCAGAAACCTTGGATGACGAGAGCGGTGAGGACGGGATTTATGATAAACGGGCATTCAGCTCATCCTTCTTTATTCTGGATATAACCAACCCGGAAGCGGATCTATCGACGGCTCCACTACTGCTCGGAGAGATCACCAGAACCATGGGAACGGAGTATGTTGATCTTAATTACACAACAGGCGTACCAAGCATGGTGATCATGCGGGATGGCGGAGCAAATGATGTAAGCTCAAAATGGTATCTGGTTATGGGGAACGGTCCCTCAGGCCTTGACGGCACCAATACTGCACAGGGAAAAATTGCACTGCTTCCTCTTGAATGGCTGAACGGAACCCTGAAATGGGAAAACGGGAGACCCACCTCTGTGAATATATTGGGCCGAAACTCCATCCGCATCCCGAACACGGAACCTACGTCCGGCAACGAAGGCGGCAGGTTTCTGGTTCCGAAAGGCGGAGACAGCGGAACTGATCCGTCGTACATCTCAGATATTATTTCTGTAGACTATAATATTGATATGACGGCGCCGGATGATCTGGGAGCAAGATACCGGACAGACGCGATCTATTTCGGAACCGTGGACGGTTCAAACTTTGCGGAATATGAAGATCCGGATGCACCTGAAGACCAGTTTTACTGGAACGGCGGTGGACGTATCTTCCGTCTGGTAACCAAGAAGTTGGATGCGACAGGTGCAGAGACCGCCTCAACACCTTCTGAGTGGCCGGGTATGTGGAAGGACGGTGATCCGTTACGCCTGCTTCTGGATGTCAAACGACCGGTCATTGCAGCTCCATCTATAGGATACGACAGTAATAATTACTGGATCTATGCAGGGACCGGCCGTTTCTTTGATCCGTATGATAAAACCGATGATGGTTGGTGCGTCGGAACGGACGGTGCAAATGAACCGACAAATCCCAACTGCTGGTGTGCTGATGGTGATGCGACCTGTAATACGAACAGAAGCCTGAACCGTTTCTTCGGGATCAAAGAGCCTGTTGCTGATTATCGTTCGACGTTATATAAGGATGGATTTGATGCTTGGGCCACGGTGCCGACATGGTCGGTCGGATGTAAAGATGCCCTGTTTACCTGGGAAACGATTAACTGGGATGTGAATACACAGGAAAACAGTGGCCTGAGCCAAACTGTAAACACTGCACTCGCAACAGATCCGACATCTGAACGACCGGGACAGCGCGGCCTGATGCAGAGCGATAACATTCTGGTGGAATCCGGAACAGGATATCTCGGATGTTATCACTGCACCACTGATGTGTTGGGAGGCAGAACCTGTACTGAACTGACAGCGTTAGATACAGCATACTGTTTTCCCGGCGGAACGGCCGGTCCGATCTTTAACGCAGGTAACTATACCTTTGCAAATCTGCAGAATTATATAGCCGGTACCGGCTGTCAGCAGGTTGAGGGTCCAGATGGTCCGGTGGATATTTCAACCGGTCTTGACGGGTGGTATTATGAATTTCATGATCCACGTGAACGAAATCTCGGTACATCGGCCCTGCTGGGCGGTCTGCTGACCTTCACCAGCTACCAGCCGTATAATGACCCGTGCAAGGCTGAAGGTGAGAGCTTCCTCTACGGTCTCCATTATCAGACCGGTACTGCTCCTGAGGAAACCGTTTTCGGCCATTTTGTCTATGGTGACAAAACGTTTGTGATGGAAAAGCTCAGTCTTGGCAGAGGGTTGTCAACAACACCGAGTATACATTCCGGGAGTTCGGATGACTATGACGCCAAGGCATTTATTCAGACCAGCACTGGAGAGATCATTGAAATAGAGCAGAAAAACCTGCCGATCGGTAATACAAAAAGCGGCAGACAGAGCTGGACAGACCGCTGCGGAAATTAATTAATCCTGCAGCAAACTGCACAACATCAGCGGCTCCCGGAATGATTCCGGGAGCCGTTTTTGTTTCCAGACAATGTTCTGTTTTTGTGTCTGCCTGCCACATCCATCCTTCTTCCGAATTTCATCAACATTGCTTCTTCGTTAAAACCTGTACTTGACGTAACGTCAGGTTCACTTTATTCTGCAACCTGTAGCAAGGCTCAAATTCGTCGAGAATCAGTACAGGAGGAGCGGAGCGGTTCGTCCTGTAATAGCAACTTTTTTCTTGCGCCTCAGCAATAACTATTATATTTTTTTATAGTTCATCGGAATCCTTAGAAGAAAACGCCTTAACCGTCGGACCTGTATCTCTTTTAAAACACACGATTTTTTTCTATGTAAAAAAGATACAATTTTTCCGGCACGAATACTGCTTTTATTAAAGGTGATGACATGCTGCTCATGCTCAGAGAATCTCCAGGAGAGTATCCTTCCAGGAAACAGAGGGAGGGCGGTTTCTCTTTAATTGAACTCATGACGGCTATAGCCATTATCGGGATAACGGCGGCAATTGCTCTTCCCTCGTATATTTCCGGGATGCCGCACAGACGGCTGAAAGCTGCGGCCAGAGACCTGTACGGAGCCATGCAGCAGGCCAGGTTGCTGGCAGTGAAAAACAATATGCCTGTACGTGTTTGCTTTGAAAAAGACTCTGAGCTTTATTATTTTGATACGTTCGATATTGATGGTACTGAGGATAATGATAAGGTCTGCGATTCAGGAGATTCAGCTGTACAACAGGTTGCTCTCTCAATATACCATAATGTCGAGTTCGGGAACGGAGGAGCAAAGAAAAAGTGGGATGGTGATCCTATAGCGAAGCCTCCTGAGTATATTACCTTCTCACGCACAGGTACGGCAAACAGCAGAACCGCCTATCTGCAGAATAGTACGGCTCCGTCGGAATGCTTTGCCATCACCGCGCAGACCTCCGGTTCCCTGAAGGTCCGCTGGTTTGACGGAGAACAATGGAAATAGAGATTTGAAATGTATTTACTTTTATTTTACCAGAAAAGGTGCCTGGCCATGATGCGCTTGAAACGTACAGAGGGGTTCTCCTTAGTTGAGCTCATGACAGTCATCGCCATTATCGGGATAATGGCGGCAATTGCTCTTCCCTCGTATATTTCCGGAATGCCGCACCGACGACTGCAGGCTGCAGCCAGAGACCTGTACAACGCCATGCAGCAGGCCAGATCTCTGGCGGTGAAAAATAACCAGTCTGTGCATGTTTGTTTTCCTCCTAATTCCCCACCCGATTCCTATTTTCTGGATGATGATGGTGACGGGACATCATGTAATACATCAATAAAACAGATTGATCTGGAAGAACAATATCATGACGTTCAGTTCGTCAGTACTGTGACCAATCCGCCCCCGAATCCTATAGGCAGCACTCCTGCCGCATCCATTACTTTTACCCGGACAGGTTCAGTAACTCTTGGTGGAACCAGTAATAATGCTGTTTATATAGAAAACATCAATAGCCAATCGGAACGTTTTGTTGTTGCTGCGATGGACTCAGGAACGGTTAAAATCCTCTGGGACGAGGACGGAAAAGGAAATTGGAAATAAGGTCATGAGATTATCAGACAGACACGGATTCACCCTTGTTGAGTTAATGGTCGCTCTGGCGATAAGCAGTATTATTGTAGCAGGTATATATGCGGCGTATACCAGTCAGCAGCGGATCAATCAGGCCCAGGACCAGATCGTGGAAATGCAGCAGAATCTTCGGGCCGGGCTGGATATGATGGCCAGGGAACTCAGAATGGCCGGGTATGATCCGGATACCACCGCAGGTGCTGGATTCACTGTGGCAAATGAGAAGGAAGTTGAGTTTACCCGGGTTATTAACGAGGCAACCGGTGCATTGGAAACAATTCATTATGATTTGTATGATGGTTACAGTGACGGACAGAATGATCTCGGCAGAGAGGTAAATTCCTCCAACAAGAGAGTTCTGATTGAGAATGTGGAGAATATAGAATTCTTGTATACTCTGAAGGATGGGACGTTAACCGTTGAGCCGAGTTCCAGCCAGTTAAGCGATATCCGTTCAGTGACGATTTCAGTCCTTGTCAGGTCATCAGGGATCAGTCTCAATTACACTAATACAGATTCATATTTTCCGGCCTCCTACTCGGATGAAACTTTGAGAGAAACATATTGGGATCCGTCTCCGAAGGACGAAACAACTTGGTGGAATCCGGGACCATTTAATGATAGCGTCCGGCGCCGGCTACAGATAATAAAGGTTGACTGCAGAAACATGTGAGGATGAAAAGCATGAAAGATCAGAAAAACAGCGGATTTTCTCTCATTGAGGTCATAATAGCCATGGCTATTTTCGCCATCGGCTCTCTCGGACTGTATGGCATGCAGTTCAATTCGGCGCGGTGGAATACCAGGGCGAACCAGCAGACGAATGCTGTTACGGTCGCCAACCAAGTGATTGAACAGCTGATGCAGACAGATTATTCCGATACGCCGTTGAGTGTTACGGAAGCGACAAAACCTGAAGATTGCCACAAAGATAAAGACAAGTGTCATAATTACGATGATTCAAAACTAAAGGAATTTGCTGACAGATTACAATTTGCTCATCCTCCCGGTCCGGACGGCCTGATTAAATCAGTTCAATGGACAGTGAATCAAGTGGATGACGGCATGAAACAGGTTGACGTTACTGTTGAGTATGGTGCCCGTGAGCGACAGGTGAATCTCAGTTTTTTGAGGGTTAAAATGATATGAAGCCGGAAAGACTTGAACAAACAATTATTCGGGAAGAACCTGAGCATACCGCACCTGATGCATCGGGCAGCGGTTTTATAGAGAATGAGGAAGGATTTGTCCTTGCTCTCAGCATGATGGTGCTGGTCGTGCTGACCCTGCTCGGTATATCCGCAAACCGCACTTCAGTTACCGAACTGCAGATTGCCCGTAACGATAACATAGCCAAAATGCTTTTTTATAAGGCCGAGGCGGCAGTCAATGAGTCAGGCCAGCGCCTGGAAAATGAAAAAGATCCGGAGAAGCTGAAAGCCAAACGTCCGATGGCTCCCAAATGGTTATCTGAGCCTGATATTATGGAGAAACTCATGGAGCGTGACGAAGATGTATGGAAAGGAAGAGAATCAGAAATATGGAAAGGAAGAGAATCAGAAATAATAGACGATGTTGAGATGGCTGCACTGGACTACGGTGTGGTCAAAGGTGACGAGGCTTCATCCTTAGGAATGGGAAAAGCCGGGAATCTTTATTTTTTCAAGCTCATTGGGAAAGCCGATTATGACGACCCGATGACAGGCAGAACGATCAGCAAAATGATAGAAACGGGCTATAGAAAGCGCTACTGATAAAGGGGGAACGGGCATGAAAACTATCACTACGGAATGTTGTGCGGACAGGATAAGCCGCGCTGCCAGCTGGCTGGCGTGTCGGCTTCTGATACCTTTGTTCGTCATTGCGGCAGCTGCCGGTCAGGTCTGTGCCGACGATGAAAATTTTACCAATGATACGATGGAGACCAGAATAGCTTCTCCGCCGCCGAACATTATGTTTGTCCTGGACAATTCGGGCAGTATGGACTGGTCGTTCATGGTGCCGGAGAATAATGGTCAATTTGCTGGTGCCTCCTACCTCTGGGAGCTCCAGGATAACGCTTATAAACGTGGCGAGGTGAACGGTGATATAAGTAAACCCGAAGAGTGGCAGGGGCAGTGGTCCGTATACAACAGAATATATTACAATCCTGTTGTATCGTATGAACCATGGCCGCGCTGGAACAAGGCCGACAATACAGAAGGACCTGACGGGAAAAAAATCATAGACGGCGGAGATTATCCTCCTTTTAATGCGGATTTGGAGACCCCTCGTTCAAATCCGATTCTGAGAACGCCCACCCTGAATCTGCATGCCAAGTATGCTGATCTTCCGGCAGGTAAGAAGAAAACGGTGGAGGTCAGGAATGCCCATTATTATATGGTCCATGACAAAAACGGTGACGGAAGACTTCAGAACGATGACGGAACAGTCCAGCGCGATGATGAGGTATACCTTGTCAACTTTGTCTGGACGGACAGTAACGGGAATGATCATCTTGTCTGGACGGACAGTGACAGGGTTATTCACATCGACAAGAATGAGGTGACCCGTCATTATTATCTTGTCTCGTATAACGATGACAGCAAAAATCATGAAGACGTAACTGCACTGACGGAAGTAAAATACGATCCGGATGATCCGGGCAGCGATGACGTGCCTGATGCCATTCAGCCCAGAACCTATGACAATGACGGAAACCCGGATGGGTTTGTCAGCGACATTGCTGATCTGCAAAACTTTGCCAACTGGTTTTCTTTTTACCGCCGTCGTGAACTGACAGCCAAGGCTGCTGTTGCCCGCACCTTAGTTGATATGGATAATGCGTATGTGGGCTTCAATACGCTGTGGCGGAATATCAGCAACACTGTCCGCAACAAAGGAAGGGACGAAGATGAGAACCGCACGGGAGGAGGAGCGAAACAGGCTGTTCTGCCGGTCAATATACAACAGGAAAGCGGTGATATTATTATTGACAACCAGGATGCAGGTTCTGAGCACTTTAACCCTCATGTGAAGGCGAAATGGGAGGAGGACAGTGAAACACCGGAATGGAAAGGCAGCTCAATATCTACAGACCAGATACAATGGGCCAAGTTTACTCCGCAGATAGATGAAAAGGGATTGTACGAGATTGCCGCCTGGTGGAACTGTTCCGATGACCGGGATCAGAAGGCAAGAATCACTATTAAGCACGGGTTGGGGAAAGAAATAGAAGAATACAACCAGAGAGCAGCAGTATCGGGCACTGTAACCGAAAGCGACGACTGTACCGATCCGGAAGGTTCCGGCTGCTGCGGGTACTGGGTGGATCTCGGTACGTATTATCTGGGGCGGGGAAGCACCAACTTTGTACAGATCACCCGCCACAGGCGCAGTACAGGAGCAAGCACTGTTGCCGATGCTGTCCGGTTCAGAATGAAGGGAAGAGTAGATTCGGGCAAGTTTGACCTGACCAATGAGCTGCTTGATGTCCTGTACCGGGTTCATTCTGATGGCGACACCCCTCTGCGCCGAGCTCTGCAGGATGTCGGCCAATACTATCATATGGATGACAAGGACGACGGAGGGATAGGAGACTGTCCCTACCTGCCCGCAGACCAAGGCGGCGCCTGTCAGCATGCCTATGCCATTGCCATGACCGACGGCTTCTGGAACGGCGGTTCTCCGAAGGTCGGTAATGCGGACGGAGAAAAATCTCTTTATTCTGGTATACTTCCTTATGCTGATGACTACTCGAATACATTGGCCGACGTGGCAATGCGTTATTACGACACCGATCTGGCGGCAAGCCTGCTTGATGAAATGCCCACCAACAACTATGACAAGAACAAGCGGCAGCACATGGTGACCTTCAGTGTTTCCTTCGGGCTGGACGGCACCATCAGTCTGGCGGATATAGGATATGATGATGATCCGTATTTCCTGGAGGATGAAACTAAAAAATTGCTTCCTGGCTGGCCTGAACCTGAGCAGAACGAGCCATCTACAATAGATGATCTCCTGCATGCCTCGGTCAACGGACGAGGAAGGTTTTTCTCTGCCAAGGATCCGGACAGCCTGGTCAGCGCCTTAAAAGATACGTTTGCCGACATTGTCAGCCGCAAGGCATCCGGCGCCTCCGTATCGGTGAACGGTGATGAACTCAGCACAGGCCTGATCCTCTATCAGTCCAGCTATACGTCCGGCGACTGGACAGGCGATGTTGCAGCCTATCCCATTGATCCGAGCAGTGGCGTGATTGACCGGGAGCACAGCAAGTGGGAGGCACAGGATAAAGTGGAGATGCAGGATTGGGACACGGGACGGAATATTTTTACCCTGACAGTCAATGACATGACAAAGGAAATTCAGGGCGTTCCGTTCCGCTACAAGAACCTGTTGTCCTCTGCCCAGCAGGAGATTATGGAAAGCAGCACCGGGGAGGCATCCGATCTGGTTGACTATCTGCGCGGGAAAAAGGTGACCGGTTTCCGGGAGAGAGAAAAAATACTCGGTGACTTGGTCCACTCGGCGCCGCTTCTGGTCAGTACGGCCAATCCGGAAAGCGACGGCATTGATAATGATGAAGATGGTCTTGTTGATGAGGGTGAAATCATGAATTATGCTTATCTCTCCGACGGGATAAACAATGACAATGACAAGGATGCAGATGGTAACGAGTTGATTGATGAGGATGATGAGAAGCACAACGGTATTGATGATGACGGTGACGGGATAATTGATGAGGAGGAGCCGCAGGAAACAGGCGGCACACTGTTTGTCGGCGGAAATGATGGTATGCTCCATGCCTTTAATGCCGAAACCGGTACGGAGCGTTTTGCTTATGTCCCGCTCCGTTCTTTTGACTATCTTGATGCACTGGCTGAACCTGACTATGAGCACAGGTACTATGTTGACGGCAGGCAGAGCTTTGAACGGCTGAAATTTCTTGCTGGTAACCAGACAGAAGACGGGATAGACAATGACGGGGACGGCTGTACGGACGGAGAAGAATGTCCTGCAGGTGTGAGTGAAGCCGATAACGGAGACAATGAAGACTATTCCGACAAGGAAGATAATGACGGAGACGGCGAAACTGATGAATCCGGTGAATACAAAACCATTACCCTGCTGGTCGGCACCCTGAACAAGGGAGGACGCGGTATCTACGCCTTGGACGTCAGCACGGCTGAGTCCACATTTGCTGATTCCGGGGAAGCCGACACAGCAAAGAAGATGGTGATGTGGGAATACCCTCCAGTCGGGACGGACGGGATTGAGTACGCCTTTTCCGGAGATCAGCGGAATGACGGAGTTGACAATGATGGAGACGGCTATATAGACGATGATCCCAAGGAAAATGACAACGGAGACAATGAAAACTACAGCGACGGTTTTGATAATGATGGAGACGGCATCATTGATGAAGCGGGAGAGATGGTGCTGGCCAACATTGTGTCCGGTAAAACGATCATGCCTGATGATGATATGGGATATACCTACGGGGATGCCTTTATCGCCCGCTCCTATAAAAGCAGAAACGAAACGTATAAGGAGGATGATCACCCTTGGATTGTCGTTTTTGCCAACGGATATCAGAGCAAAAATGGCGTGGCAGTGCTGTATGTTGTGGATGCGTTGACCGGCAAGCTGATCCGAAAAATTTCTACAGGTGCCGGTGGGAACAACGGTCTGTCTTCTCCGACCCTGGTTGATGTGGATAATGATGATCGGGTTGACTTTGTCTATGCCGGAGATCTGAACGGCAATATGTGGAAGTTTGATCTTCGGAACCCGAACCCGGATAACTGGGGCGTCTTTTACGGGAAAGATAACTCCGATGATGGGCGGATTGACTATAATGATGTTAATTCCGCAGAAGAGCATGATCTCCCGAAACCGCTGATTAAGGTCGGGCGCCCGATCACCTCGGCCCCTGATGTCGCCTTTCACTGTGAAAAAGAGGGGTACATCGTGGTTTTCGGTACAGGAAAATTCCTTGGCGCAAATGATGTCGGGGACAACAGTCAGCAGGGGCTCTTCGGCATCTGGGATTTCGGTGACGAGCCGGAAGATTATCTCGGCGACTGGGCCTGGGATGATGCTCAGAAGGAGTACGTTCTGACCGATATCGGATCGGGGCTCGGAAAGGATCCGAAGCCGACCCTGCTTGAGCAGACAGAGATTGCCTGGGATACGAGCCTGGGATACGGTATACGGATAATGACCAATAGCGAACCGCAATGGTATGATCCTGATTCCGGTGAAGGAAATGTCGGCTGGTTTTTTGATCTGCCCTATGATCTCGGACGAGACGGACGGGATAACGACGGTGACGGTGAGATTGACGAAGATGACGAGGATGCAACCTTGGCAGGAGAACGGGTGGTCAAGGATGTTATGATCCGATCCGGCAATGCCATTGTCATCAGCCTGATCCCCGGAGACTCTCCCTGTGACGGCGGCGGAAAATCTATTGTGCATGCACTTGACTTCTGTCGTGGCGGTCGCCAAGATGAAATTATTATAGATATCAATCATGACGGCAAGATTGATGAGAAGGATATGGTGGATATAGATGGCAAGTCTTATCCAGCAAGCGGAATACTCTACGACGGTATCCTTCATGCGCCTGTTGTGGTCGATGACCCCGATAAACTGACAGACCGGGAATTGAATATCTTCAGCAGTTCTGCCGGAGTTACCGAGGGATTATGGACGAAGGAGGAAAAGAAAGGCTTTTACTACTGGAAAGAGTACTGAACAGGTTTCTTTTCCGAAGATTCAGGCAGGAGCCGCCCCTGAACAGAGGGCGGCCCGGTCTGCTCAATGTATATGCGCAGGTATTTGCGGAGAAGACAGTCCGGTAGGCAGTATAACGACCTGCTGATTCCGGGCCCCAGAAAATCCGGAGGCAACATAATGAACAACTTGAGAATACTTTTTTTACAAAAGACAGCCGCAGTCATATCGCCCCTGCTGCTTTTCGGAGCTGTCATGGTCGTGCTCCCCGGAAGAAGTACTGCTGAGGAACCAGAGACCGAAGTTGCGACAGCAGAAGAAACAGGCACGGTGGATTCTGTTCAGAATAATGCTGTTATTATCAGTGATTCTTTCGTTCCGGTGAACAGCTCTGTCCTTCTGTATGATCAATACGGTAAAAGAACAGAACTGAGTTCGTTTGAAGCCGGTGATCAAGTTCTTGTCACCTCGGTCGAGGATGAGGTCTCCGGTGAACAGCGGATCGTATCGGTAAGCCTCATGAAAAACACCCGGCAGAACAGTCCTTCTTCTGAGAGACCTGAAAAAAAACCGAATCAGGAAATCAAGCTTAAAAACGGTGTCTGGAAGAATTGACTCTTTTGCTCATTCCTGAACCGGTTTCGTCTGCTTCCGAAGCAGCTGTTCAATTCAGCAGACTGCTGCCAATCTTATCGGAAGCCTGACGGAGCCGGTACTGTGTTCTGCAGGCTGGAGGATAAAAGGAAAGCAGCAGTACCTGCAGCTCAGCATCCTCTGTTCGGAGGATGCTTTTGTTGTTTTTTACTCCAAGGTATTGCGGTTAGCGGACAGAAGGATCTTCTTCTGAGGAAAATTTTAATATCATTTTGTTGACGGAGAAACATAATGTACAGGATAAATGTGAAGACTATACGACTCGGATATGAAGTCTTAGCTGTTCTCCTTTTTCTGATAATGCCGTCAGTCGCCATTGCCTTGGAAGATAATTACGAAGAGAATGATGACTACACAACAGCCTTTGATCTGACCTCTCATGAAGGCGAAGATTTAAGCGTGCTGAATGGCCCCGGGTATTATAATGATGGAGATTGGTATAAAATCACGGTAGGAATGAACAGCACACAGGTTACTGTCGCTTTGACATATACTCATGAACCGGGTAAAGGTATAGATTTGTTCCTTTACAAGGATTCAGCCCCGAACCCTCCTGTCTATATAGCAGATACTGAAGGCGAAGCAGACGGTTTCGAAGTTATAGCTGAAGACGCTGAGGGCGGGGCGACGTATTATATAAAAGTAAATGGGGAACCTGATATAGGAACAGAATACGATCTTATATGGAATGACGATGACAACGGCCCTGAAATTTCAGACCCTGATCCGGCAGACGGTGCAACTGTATCACCGGATCCGTCTGGGAAACAACTGCTACAGGTTGTGGTCAGTGCTGATACAGAAAGCTGCACCATACATTACGGAACAGACAGCAATGCTTCAAATCCCATAGCTGGCACAATAACTGGAGACTATTGTGAGACGAATATTCCTTACAGTGCTGATATGCTGGATAATGGAACTAATTACTGGTATGTGGAGGCAGACAACGAAACAGATACTACGCGCTTTCCATCCACCGGTACTCTTTCATTTACTGTATCAGGTACAGAAGAGAAACCCAAGGCCATGCCGTGGCTCATGCTGCTGCTGAACAACAAAAGCAGCAAGCCCCCGGCGCCGAAAAAGGGCAAGGCCATGCCGTGGCTCATGCTGCTGCTTGACGGGAAATAGGCCATTAAGAGCGAAGCATTGCTGAAAAGGCGGATGAGATGGGGGCATGATTCGGTTCCATGTTATCCGCCTTACGTTTTCCCGCTCTTCTATCAAATAAACTGAACATCCTGTTCGGCCCGGCCGAACAGCTTTTTTTCCTTGACTTCCTTGTTTTCCCGCCTATATTTAGTTTCTTTTGTAAGCGATTTTTCGACGACCTGAGTACCTCTGAATTTCGGTTTTCAGGCAACTTAAATATGATATCAAAGCAAGTTACATAACCACCATTCAACAGAAGAGGAAAGAATCATGTCTAAACTGGTAGCCCCTCACGGCGGAAAAGGTCTGGTCTGCGCGCTGCTGCACGGCAGTGAACTGGCAGCTGAAAAAGAAAAAGCAGCAGGTCTGAAAAAAGTGCAGGTCAGTGCCCGCGCAAAAGGCGACCTGATCATGCTGGGAATCGGCGGGTTCTCTCCGCTGGACGGGTTTATGACCAAGGCGGACTGGAAAAACGTATGCGAAAATTTTCAGCTGGCAGACGGAACATTCTGGCCGGTGCCCATCACCTTGGACATCTCCAAGGCAGATGCGGATGCCATTGAGCTGGGTGACGAGATAGCCCTTGAAGCCGACGGCGAGATTATGGCTACCATGAAGGTCAGTGAAAAGTACGAAATGACCGAGGCTGACAAGAAGTGGGAGTGCGAGAAGGTCTTCATGGGCGAAGGTGAGGAGTCTGTGGACGGAAAGTTCTGGGAGATCGCCCCGGAAGATCATCCCGGCGTTATTATGGTGATGAACCAGAAAGAGGTCAACATTGCCGGATCGGTTAAAGTTCTTTCTCAGGGCAGCTATCCGGACGAGTATCCGGGCGTGTACCTGACCCCGGCAGAGACCCGCGCCATGTTTGAGGAGCGCGGCTGGTCCAAGGTTGCTGCCCTGCAGCTGCGTAACCCCATGCACCGCTCCCATGAGTATCTGGCCAAGATTGCCATTGAGGTTTGTGACGGCGTTCTGATTCACTCTCTGATCGGCAACCTGAAGCCCGGTGATATCCCGGCGGATACCCGCGTTAAGGCTATCGAGATTCTGATCGACAACTACTTTGTCAAAGATAACGTCATCAATGGCGGTTATCCGCTGGATATGCGCTATGCCGGTCCCCGCGAAGGTCTGCTCCATGCCACCTTCCGCCAGAACTACGGAATCAGCGATATGCTGATCGGTCGTGACCATGCCGGTGTGGGTGATTTCTACGGCTTGTTCGAGGCTCAGGAGATTTTTGATCGGATCCCGAAAACCGGTGAGCCGGGCAAAGATCTGCTCTGCCAGCCCATGAAAATCGACTGGACCTTCTACTGCCATAAATGTGACGGTATGGCTTCTCTGCGGACCTGCAACCACACCAAAGACGACCGTGTTATCCTGTCCGGAACCAAACTGCGCAAGGCCCTGTCTGAGGGTGCTGACATCGTCGATCATTTCGGTCGCGATGAAGTACTCGATCACCTCAAGAAGTACTATGGCAGCCTGACCGAAAAGGTTGAGGTCAAAATGCAGGGTGCTGCTTCCGGTGCCTCCATGTAACGCCATGTAAGACAGCGGAATTTCACGCTGTCACTGAAGCTGTACGCATTGTACAGAGCACAGGGGCGAATTGCATATTCGCCCTTTGTTTTTATCCCTCACAGCTCCCTCCTCTCCTTAGTTCACTTCACCCTCCTGCAGCTTTCCTCATCTGCCTGCTGCGAGCGGACTTTTTTGGAGGTTCGATCACTGTCCGTTTAAAGTAGTTGAAAAATAATGGCAGCTTTTCTATAGTTAAAGTAGAAAACAATCTTCTCTTTCCTGTATTATAGGCAGTTATTTTAGACTCCATATCCGAACCGGCTCATTCGGAACCATTGCTTCATCATCGTCCTCAACTAACTACTAAAAAATGAGCGGAACCCGAAGGAGGGTTCACCGGCTGCCATTCGTATAGAACCCGGTCCGGTTTTGCTCAGGAACCCGCTTCTGCTGCTATGGATTGTGTTGAAGTACTGGGGTTTACTGCGGCATGTTTAATGTTTTCAACATTTTACATGAAAAATATGATTCCCCTCAGGATCGTCGGGATGGCCAGTAATGCGACCTTTATTGTCTACGCGGTCAATGCTGAGGTATGGCCGCTGCTTGTGCTGCATACTGTCCTGCTGCCCATGAATTTTTTCCGGCTGATTCAGATGCTCAAACTGATTGAGCAAGTTCAGGCAGCATCCGAGGGCGACATGTCTTTTGACTTTATGATTCCTCACATGCATAAAGAGCAATTAAAAAAAGATGATATCGTCTTTCGCCGCGGAGATAAAGCAGGCAAAATCTATCTCCTCAAATCCGGCAGTATTACGGTGGACGAACTGGATGTCGTCATCAAAGCGGGAGAGATTTTCGGCGAGATGGGGGTCTTTGCCAGTAATCCGGTGCGGCTGGCCACCCTGCGCTGCGCAACCGAGGTTGAGCTACTCTCCATGACGGACACCCGGATAAAACAGCTTTATTACCAGAATCCGAAATTCGGTTTTTATCTTATTCAGCTGCTGCTCAAGCGTTTTTCCCAAAATGAAGTGAACAGAGTGAAAGCGTAACAGGACGCAACAAGATCTGCTGTCCAGTTTCCGCAGTATTCCTCTGTTCCACCTGATTCCTGTTTTGCCCGATAACCTTTTCACCCTGCTGCATCATGAAACAACAGTCGTTGACTGCAAAAAGCGGTAAATTCATTATTCTCTACTTGCTGCAGCTTGCCTGTCTGCAGGCAGGACTGGAAATATCGACCTATTTTCAAGGAAATGCACTTAAGGCGCTGTTGCAGGACTACTGGCCTTTTTTTTATGCCTTTCCCATACTAACAACCTGTTTTATCTTTAAAGAGGTGCAGGAAGCTCCGTTGTCTGCTGTTTTCGGGTGGACGGAACGGTATTGCCTTGCTGCATATTCTGATGGCCGGTCTGCATGGCAGTATAACCAGTTTGCCTTTTTTTTCCGCAGAAGATGGACGCTCTATCTTGGCATCTATTCGGCAGCTCTCTTTCTTGCCTTACATGCTTTTTTTCTGCCTGATTTTTCGCCGGTGCTGCAAAGCAGCATCATTGCGGCAATAACGCTTTCATTTGTCGGTGCGAATTTTTTCAGCCTGCACCGGAGAACGCTGCGGACGTTGGATATGCAGAACAGTCTGCAGCAGCTTTCCCGGCATATACGGGACAGCCAGACAAAATTATTCAGAAAGCTCTCCAGCAATGAAAAGGCGGCCCCCGATGAATGTCTGACTCATTTTACTGATACCCTTGAACTCTGCAAAGAGTACATTACTGCTGTCACTGGAGACAGAACGATTGAGCTTGCTGTCCGCATAGCATTTCCCCATCCCCAGGAACAGGGGAATGTTGTCTACGGGACAGCGGCCCGGACAAAAGGATTGGAACAGAGCAATTGGCCGGGCGAAGCGATTCCTGCCAACCAGGGGATTCCCCGCTGTCTGATTGAAGACCGGAATAAATACGACGTGCTCCTGTACAGGGATATGGGCCGGGCTATACGGGAAAAGGTGTTTCAGGAGGCAGAAGATGACAGACAGTTTTTTCGCCAGGTTGCCTCGATGATGGTTGCGCCGCTCACAGGCTGGGACGGCAAAAAGAAAAGCATGATCGGCATCCTGTATCTTACTTCAGGGAAGAAAAAGGCATTCCGTGAAGAACATATCGACTGTATGCGGTTTCTCGCTGATATGCTGAGTGAAACGGTATCGTTCTCAATAACCGTCAATCATATGCTTGTACAAGGAAGCAAACATGCCCGACTCAGACAGCTCCTCGATCAACATTGAGCAATTCCGCCGGAAGATGGAAAAACGACAAGATTTTAAAGCTATGCATCTGCCGAGAAGTTTTGCCCATAAAACGGAACAGCTGTTCGGCAGTACTCTCGGTACTCTGTCCTGCATCAACGGGACAGACTCATCTGAGGTAAAAAAAGAGCGTGCTGAATGAGCGATCGGAAGCTGTTCTGAACCGCTTTCTTCAGTTTCTGCGCTGACAGGAGAGCTGGATCAGCAGATGCATTGTTAAATATTGTTTGTTCCGAACGAATCTGTCTTGTATACTCCTGCTGGTTGCTGAACCGGCAGGAGAGATACAATTACAGATGTCCGGCAATGTCTCCGCAGGCATTGCCTTTGCCTATTGTTTTAGTTTTAATCATATAATCTGTTTCTGCTGAACAGAATAATTTTATTGCAGAAAAAATAATGCGCAGAGTGGTCATCACAGGGATGGGCATCGTGTCCTCCCTCGGCGATACAGTGGAGGATGTTCTTGTCTCCCTGCAGGAAGGACGGTCAGGAGTCCAGTATTGGGAACCGTACAAAGAACTCGGACTCCGTTCCCAGATCGGAGCGTTCACCCGGCTCAACTGTAAAGAACATATTGATAAGAAAGTGCTCCGTTTCATGGGAAAAGCAGCCGCTTATGCCTATATAGCCATGCGGCAGGCTGTGCAGGACAGCGGGCTGCAGCCTGATCAGGTTTCCTCGCCGCGTACCGGCCTGATTATCGGTTCAGGCGGCACATCTGCTGAAAATGTGGTCGATACGGCAGATATTATGCGCAGCAGAGGTCTGCGCCGTCTGAGTCCATTTATGGTACCGCGCACCATGTCCAGCACTGTCTCAGCAGGACTGACCGCGCCTTTTCAAATCAAAGGAACCTGCTATTCCATCTCCTCGGCCTGTGCCACCGGCTCCCATTGTATAGGTGCGGCAATGGAGCAGATTCAGCTGGGGAAGCAGGATATTGTTTTTGCAGGCGGCAGTGATGAGGAACACTGGACCCAGACCTCCATGTTTGACGCAATGGGAGCACTATCCACAAAATTCAATGACTGCCCGGAACAGGCATCCCGACCCTATGATGTGGACCGGGACGGCTTTGTGGTTGCCAACGGCGCAGGAATGGTGGTATTGGAGGAACTGGACCACGCCCGTCAGCGGGGTGCGGAAATTTATGGCGAGCTTATCGGGTATGGCGCTACAGCAGACGGATATGAAATGGTGACTCCGTCAGGCGAAGGCGCAGCCCGCTGTATTGCTCTTGCTTTGGAATCCGCAGGCTGCCCCGCCGAAGCTGTTGAGTATATCAATGCCCACGGAACGTCCACGCCTGTCGGTGATCTGGTTGAACTGCAGGCGATCCGCTATGTCTTCGGCAGCAGCATCCCCCTGATCAGCTCCACTAAATCGCTTTCCGGCCATGCTTTGGGAGCTGCCGGGGTGCATGAGGCCATCTACAGCCTGCTCATGCTCAGGCATAATTTTATTGCCGCAACCGCCAATATCCATACGTTGGAACCGGAAGCCGAGGAGATGCATATTGTCCAGGAAATACAGCGAAAAGAGCTGAACTGCGTCATGTCGAACAGCTACGGATTCGGCGGCACCAATGCCTGCCTGATCTTCCGTAAATATGCGAATTAGGAGTTAAAATCTATGACGCAAAATCAAGAGGATAAAGCTGCCAGATTCTGCAGAATCGGAACGGATTTTCTGTAACTACCTGTTTTTACTGAGACCGGATAATCCAACTCCTAATTCGCATTAAATATACAGAGGAATAACCGCTGCCGGGAATGATATTACAGGATAACGGATGTTTAATCTTCGGCTTCCTGCTCTTCGTCCAGACGGCGCAGTCCTTCCATAACCAGCCCCATAAATCCGCCGAGCACGGGCAGTTCTTTTTCCTCATGCGACAGCCCCGTGGTATACGTGAACTGCCCTTTCTGTTTGGTCAGCAGGGAAAAAAATGCACCTTTGCCTTTCTGTTCACCATATCTGCAGAAAACAATCTCGCCTTCGTTGAACAGGGTAACAGCTTGGCATTCGTCAAAGACAAAACAGACTTTTCCGCTCTTGCCGCCAGCATTAATCAGCTGAAACAGCTCCACAGAGTTGATGTCGGAAAGTTCTCCGGTCATACCGGAACTGATATTCCCGGACTGCATGGTATTTTTCTGCGCACGGCTCACTAGAACACGGTAGAAAAAAATCTGCAGGATCGGGTACCTGGAAAGAACATGTTTGAAGTCTTTCGCCTTCAGAGATGCCAGCTGAACCGGCGTTTTCGAATAGACTGAGGGATAAGTCAGTGCACCGGAGAGCAGGCTCATTTCTCCGAAAATTTCTCCCGGACCGAGTTCAGCGACAGTTTCGTTGTCATCCCGGACAACAGCTACTTTACCGGACAAGACAACATAAAAGTGGGTTCCTACCGCACCGGACTCAATAATGACTTTATTGGAGGGATACTTCTGCAGTTTCATCAACAGAGCGAGATCCTGCAGATCAAAATCGTCAAGGGGTTCAAAAAGCTCCATATCTCTGAGAAGATTAAAGAACTCTTCGAGGAGTTGTTTTTTTGCCCGCCTTTTTGCCACCTCCAGGAGATTCATCTGCAGGGTGGAGTAGGCGTTTTCCTTTTTATATTCGAACCGAATAAGTCCGGTACATCCGCCGCATTCAAATTTGGTCCGCCGCATTCCCGTCTGGGTAAAGCGTGGTGCCAAAGGTTTTTTACTGGCAAGCGCTGCCAGCAGATCCCGTACCATGATCAGACAGACCTCTTTGTTCCGCTCTATGGAAAGAGTCGAATCATGAATAACAAATTCTTCCCCTACATTATATATCGGACAGGCATGCTCCTCAGTCACAACAAATACAGCATTACGGTATTCCATTGACCGTCTCGTTTTTTCAAACGTTGTCAGAGTCAGGACGCCTGTTCTTTCTGTTCCAGTCCCTCCTCATCAATACGCTGCAGCCCCTCCATCAGCAGCCCCATAAACCCGCCAAGCACGGGAAGATCTTCATATTTCCTTGACAGTTCAGTGTTGTAGGTAAATGATCCCTTCCTTTTGGTAAGCAGGGCAAACAACGCCTCCTTGCCCTTGAGATCGCCGTAGGCGGCATCAATAATCTCTCCTTCCTTGAACAGAATTGTCGCATGGCCGTCAGAAAAAATCAGGTCAACCTTGCCCGACTTGCCGCCGCTGTTGATCAGCTGAAACAGCTCCACCGGATTGATATAAATCAGTTCCCCGCTCATTCCTGAACTGATTTTTCCGGTTCTGGCCATATTCATCTGCGCCCGGTTAACCAGCAGCCGATAGAAAAAAATCTGCAGCACAGGATACCTGTTGAGGATAAACTTGAGATCCTTGCCGTTGATGGTGCCGAATTTGACAACTGTACGTGAGTGTACCGAACTGCTGGCCGGCTCACCGGAGAGAAGACTCATTTCCCCGAAGATCTCGCCGCGTCCTATTTCGGCAATGACTTCTTCTCCTTTAACAATTGCAACCTTGCCGGACAAGATGATATACAGGTGGGTTCCTCTGGCCCCTTCTGAGATAATCACCTTGTTCGGATCAAACTGCTTCAGTTTCAGCATGGAGATCAGGTCAAGCAGATCGTGATCTTCAAGCAACTCAAAGACCTGCATTGTCCGCAGATGCTTGAACAGTGCCTCCACATGCCGTTTCCTCGCCTTCTTGTCGGCAATCCGCAGCAGATTCATCTGCAGAGTGGAAAAACCCCGTTCCTTTTTATACTCGAACCGCATGGAGCCGGTACAGCCCGGACACCGGAACGAAGCCCGCTGCATGGACATCTGGGTAAACCGCTGTTCACCAGGCTTCTTGGAAAGCGCCTTGTGCAGTTCACGTGTCAGGATCAGGCAGACCGGTTTTTCGTAATCGACACTGACTGCCGCATCCTGAATCTGGATTTCCTCGCCTGCATTATAGATAGGACAGGAATCTTCTGAAGTAACAACAAAAACAGCGTTACGATATTCCATGCTGAGCAACCTGACGTATGGGCTTTTGCGTATATTTTTTTATAACTTCTGATTTCCGATTTCCGGATCTGAGGCTGTATACATTGCATGCATTGTACAGGCGGCGTACAAGCGGCTGTGCACAGCAGGCAATACATCAGGAGCGACCGAAAAAAAGATAAATAATGAATCCGAGAATTGCCGAAGCCCCGGCAAGAACAGGCAGTATCTTTTTTATCTGCAGTTCTCCGTCAACAATAAGCGTCTGCATATATTCCGTGCCGCTTACCCACCAGAGAGCGACGAAGATACCTATAATAATCAGCTCGCTGAACGACTGTTTCCAGACAAGATAGGCAATTAGAGCAATAAACGGAACGATAAACCACGGATTAGTGAAAAGGCCAGAAAAGTCAACTTCCTTTACCTGCACGGGGATATTGGTACTCTGTATCCATGCGCCTAATTTTGCAAAAAAGCCGACACCGGAAGAACTCTCCGCAACTGCTTCTGCACCCGCCATCACACCGCTCCTGTTGAAGTTATGATTTTAAACACGTTTAATCTTATTGTTCCTTATTCAGAGTACCAGCGAAAACAAAACGCTGTCAATTGAAAAACAGCGTACTCTCCTACATCTTTTCATATCGCAGATATCGGCTGCTGGCTCGGCTGATATGGCTGCCGGGGCAGGCAGCTGTCAGGGCCGGATTCCCGGCGGTTTTCCGTTTCCACAGCACGGTTCAGGTTTCAGACTGAACGGTCCGCCGCTTGGCTGCCTGAACAGCCGCCGGAAAGACAGTCAGGCAGATGCCGGACATCCTGCACATGCTTTTCCGTTGCCGCCTCCGCATGAAGAAGACGCTGTTTTTGCGGTATCTTTTGCAGTGTCATTTGTCGTATCCTTTTTACCCGTCGGAGTGGTCCCGCTGTTTTCTCCGTTATTTTTTTCGTTACTTTCTTCCTGCGCACCGGAAGCATATCCGTCCGCATACCATCCTCCGCCTTTCAGATGAAAAGCACTTCTTGAGACCAGTTTTCTGACCTCTCCGCCGCACAGGGAACATGCCGTCAACGGCTGGTCACTGATTTTCTGCTGCACTTCAAACACTTTTTCGCATGTCGGACATTCGTACTCATAAACAGGCATTTTTTCACCTCAACATATAAATATCACATTGAAATATTGAATATTGGAATAAAGAGAACGGCGGAACGCCGTATGGACACTGTACTGTCCTTCCAAGATACATAAAATAATCCTCCTCCGGCTGCCTGTCAACTGTGGAAAAATGAAACAGGTAGGCGGGATATGAAAACGAGAGGCAGAAAATATCCGGTGCGATATGGTTCAATATTATCTTGCATAATGATATGCTGTATTATATAGTCTAACAGTTTTGATATATACATAAGAATTTTTCTGATAAAAATCTTTACTGCTTTTAAGGAGTATAACATGAGCAAAACATTAGTTGAGATGACCGCTGAAATTATTCAGTCGCAAATCAGCGGTTCCAATATGACAACCGATGAAATTAAAGGTGCGCTTAATGATACCTATCAGGCGCTGAAGGATTTGCAGGAGGCCGAGCTGGCAGGCATTAATATCGAGGAAAAAGAGGAAAAACCGGCAATGGATCCGAAAAGATCCATCCAGAAAAACAGAATCGTCTGCCTGGAATGCGGTCAGTCATTTAAAATGCTCACCAAACATCTGGTCAAAGCTCACAGCATGACCTCAAAAGAGTACCGGAAAAAATACGGATTCAGCAGTACTCAGTCCCTTTGTGCAAAAGCTCTTTCCGAAGAGCGGTCAAAGGCCAGCAAAGAACGCGGTATTCATCCGAATCTGCGGAAATCATTCGGCAACAGGGGGAAAAGAAAGAAATAAGGCAGGTTCTTTTCTTTCTCTATTTTTCCTTGATCGTTTTTTCGTTTCTTTATGATCGGTATTTTCGACTCCGGTGTCGGCGGGATGACCGTTGCCAGAACAGTGGAGCAGTTCTGTCCGCAGTATCCGCTGCTCTACTTCGGCGACATCGCCCGCAGCCCCTATGGTTCCAAAAGTCCGGAAGCCGTTATTGCCTGCTCCCGCCGCAACACCGATTTCCTCCTCAGCCGGGGCGCGACCGTCATTATTGTTGCCTGCAACACGGCAGCCGCCACGGCTGCCGAACATCTGCGGGCGCAATATTCAGTACCGATCATTGATGTTATCACCGCAACAACCGGCAAGGCGGTTGAACGAACCAGAAACAGGAAAATCGGCATCATAGGGACCAGAGCAACTGTCCGCTCCGGTATGTACGAAAAACAGATTCGGGAACTCGATCCCGAATGCCGGATCTTCAGCAGAGCCTGCCCGCTGCTTGTCCCGCTTATCGAGGAGGGATGGCTGAAACAACGGGAGACAAAAATGATCCTGCGGCGGTATCTCCATCCTCTGCGGCAACGGCAGGTTGACACCCTGATTCTGGGCTGCACCCATTATCCGCTTCTTGCCGAGCTGATCCGCCGAAGAATCGGCAGGCGAGTCCGGCTGATCGACTCCTCTGTTGAAACAGCCCGGTATCTGAAAACATTCCTTGACAATTCTTCTGAAATACCTTCCAATATCAGGCGGACAGCAGGATCTGCTCCGCCGCATCATCCTGAACTGAACCGTTTTTTTGTTTCCGATTCCACCCCGCCTCTGCAGCAGCTGGCCGATGATATCTTCGGACGCAAGATCAATCTGATAAAAGTAAATGTGTAAAAATCAAATGTATAACCGTACTCTTTTCCGGCCTCTTTCTTTTTTTTCGTTTCTTCTCAGCGTTAGCTTTTTTCTGCTCATCATCACTCCGCAGCGCAGTGTCCGGGCAGCAAATGTTCCGGGGGTTCCGCTGCAGGAGCTGAAAAAAATCCAAAAATTTTATAATGATCTGAGCAGTCTCAGTTTTGACTTCCGGCAGCTGACCCGCAGCAACGGCCGGCAGCGGACAGGAGCGGGCAACAGCGTCTTTTATCGGGCAAGTTCCGGTCTTCCCGGCATCATGCGCTGGGACTACAGCAAACCGGATACCCAGATCATCCTGAATGACGGCAACGAACTGTCCATTTATACAAAAAAGGACAAGCAGCTGATCATCATGTCGGCCCGAAAGCTGCAGTCCGATCTGACCTATGCCTTTTTTTCCGGAAAGCGGAACCTGCTGGACGATTTTACCCCGCTTTCCCCGGACAGCCGTTTCATGGGCAGCCCCACAGACCGGAATCTGCTGGCAGTAAAGCTGGTGCCGAAGAAGCCTGACGGGCAGACCAAAGCCATTCATCTCTGGTTTGATCAACAGTTTCTGATCAGAAAACTCATTCTGGAAGATCATTTTGAAACAATTACCGAACTGACATTCAGTAATATCAGGTTTAATGCGCTGCCGAAAAACTCCCCGCAGACCATGGCAAAGCTCGTGCAGCTCAATCTGCCTTCTGATACGGAAATCATCAGGCAGTAACCATCAGTATCCTTCAAACAAAACCCATCACGACAACATGAGTGAAGAGCGATTTGCAGAACTGTTTCAGGGGAAAACCGGCGACGGAAAAATTCAGCCCGGTGACAAAATTGATGCCGTGATTGCCGACATCAGCGGGGAGAATATCTTTCTCGATCTGGGTGGAAAAAGTGAGGGCATCATCGGAGCGTCGGAATTTCATGATGACAACGCCGGACTCACAGTGAGCGTCGGCGATACGGTTTCCGTTTTTTTCCTGAGCAATCGGGGCGGCGAGCAGATCTTCACGACTAGGATAGGCTCCGGGCAGGTCGGACTGGAGGAGCTGGAACAGGCCTTTCAGAATAATATTCCGGTACAGGGCAAAATTGCCGCTGAGATTAAAGGCGGTTTTCAGGTCACTGTTGCCGGGCAGCGCGGCTTCTGTCCCTATTCGCAGATGGGACTGCATCGGGTGGATAATCCGGATCAGTACCTTGAACAGGATATGACCTTCAAGATTATTGAATTCGGTAAAAAAGGCCGGAATATTATCCTGTCCGCCCGCGCAGTCCTTGAGGAGGAACGGGCGCAGCTCAGGGAACAGCTCAAAGAAAACCTGCATGAAGGGGACAAGGCGGAAGGCACGGTCACGTCCATCCGGAAATTCGGGGCGTTTATCGACTTGGGCGGTGCGGACGGCCTGATTCCCATCTCTGAACTGGCCTGGGGGCAGACCGACCGGGTAGAGGATGTGCTCAGCATCGGGCAAAAGGTGGAAGTGGTTATCAAAAAGCTGGACTGGGACAAAGACCGCATTTCCCTGAGCCTGAAAGATACCCTGGAAAATCCCTGGGACCGGGTGGAGGAAAACTATCCTCCTGCCAGCATTCATGCAGGCGTGGTTTCCCGACTCGCCCAGTTCGGTGCCTTTGTCACTCTGGAACCCGGCATTGACGGGCTGCTGCATATCTCCAAACTCGGGGCGGGCCGCCGCCTCAATCATCCGCGCGAGGTGCTGGAGGCCGGGCAGGAGATCACGGTCAAAATCGACAGTATTGATCAGGAAAAACAGCGTATTTCTCTGGTCCCTGAGGATTACACCTCTGAGGCGGAGGAAAAGAAAAACGCTGCTCCTCCGAAAAAAGACAGCAGGCCGCAGTCCATGGGAACTTTTGGCGATCTTCTGCAGGCCCAGATGAAGAGGAAGGGAAAGTAGTGCAGGAGCGGTATCGCTCTTATTTCTGTATTAAAAACCGGGTAACGCGCCAAGCACGTACCCGGTGAGAAAAATAGTGCCTCAAAAAAATTGGGGCATTCAAATTCAATCGTCACACAGCAAGCCTCTTTTGCTTATCGTTCAAAATAAAATTCATCATATGCCTAATATTACAGTGTACATTTTTCAGCTTTATCTGGTTGGAAAAACGCGCCTTGCCATACTCAAGTACAAGCGAAACTATAGCCTCGTCCAAAAAAGACAATGAAATATCACTCTTATCTTCCATATCTATGGTGAGATTTGAGTAATCTTTCAGCAAATCTTTTATCTTATGCCGTGTTTTCATGCCGATATCACGCCCAACCAATGTATTCTCGGACAACTCGCTTAGCTTAAAAGAATTCTTCATAATCATCTCCATCTATTTCTTTACCGATTTTCTCGAAGAAATATTTTGAGGGGAGAGTGTATTTCTTGTTGATTATCAATCTAATAACGGTTCCTTTCCAAGAATATGGAAGAGTCCTATCATTCTCTACCCCATCTTTATTTATATAGCAAGTGTTGCCGGAGAACAAGAATAAAATCCCTTTGTTTTCTTCAATAAATCTTTTCGTGTAATACAAACCATAACCACTATGTGAGGTTCCCAGCTTACCCTTTCCATATAAGCACGAACTCACACCAAGGTCACAAGCTATCCTGCATGGATTACTGTTGTCGGAATAATTTTTTAAAGCAGCTCCCAGCGCATTACCAATTCCTATCCCGTTATCAGCAATTGAAATTTCCATAAAATCCGATGTAGACCAGTCCTGAACACAACATATCGGAGGTTTATCGGTATCAGCATGCGCATAAAAATTTTGAAATACTTCAGATATTACAAGCTCTAAAATGCTATTTGTTTCATTATCAAGATAATTATTCCCCTCAAGGATGGTCATTATTTTTTTGACTTGCTTATCATTATCGAATTTATTTTTTAATTTTATAGCCTTCGAATGATTGCTGCCATCGACAGTATCGATCTCCAAAGGGTCATCAAACCTCATAACCTTTGCATAATCAGCATGATACAGAAAAGTTGCAGAACAATCAGTATAATGATGAAGAATCGACATCATAACAATATGAACAGGTTTCAGGAACTGCGCAACACATTGAACTGTTCTCCCATCACTCCCTAAAGTAAATTTTGTCAACTCGTTGAAATCAAAATACATGTTACTGTGCTGTAAAAGTATGGAAAATCCCCCTTCTCCTGAAGGAATTATTTATAAGCACGCTGAATAAAAGAAGTAAACAGAAATCCACCCAGAAAAGACGAAAAGTATACATACTCGTATCACACCCCGTTTTCAAACCGCGCAGCGACGGGGCTCAGCGGACGGCTTGCAGGTTATACGGAGAAAACGAACCGTTATCCTTTAAAAAGGGTGAGCAACAACTGTCTCGTCATGCCTGTATTACCCCCGAACCAACCACCAGATCATCCAGGTAGAAGACAGCGAATTGTCCCGGTGTTACAGCCCGCTGCGGTTCGCTGAACCGTACTTTCCACTGATTGTTTTCCGCAGACGACACCTCGGCTTCGGCAGCCTTATGGCGTGAACGGAGCTGCACCCGGCCCTGCCAGGGCAGTGAGAACGGGGCAATCTGCCATTGCACATCGGTCAGTACTACCTCCTGACGGAACAGCTCCTCATTTTTGCCGACAATCACCCGGTTCTTTGCCGCATCCAGCCTGAGCACATACCAAGGGGTTGCATCAGGAATGCCCAGACCCCGGCGCTGCCCCACAGTATACTTCCAGATTCCCTGATGACGGCCGAGCACCCTGCCCTCCTCTGCTGCAATCTCGCCCATGCTGTTCTCCAGCCCCTGTTCCGCAAGAAAGGAGGCCAGATCAGATTCTGCCAAAAAACAGACATCCTGGCTTTCTCCGCCCTGAAAATGGGTAAACCCCATCGACTGCATCTGAGCAAAAACATCCTGTTTATGCCGGTCGCCTAACGGAAAAAAAATCCGTTCAAGTTGTTCACCTGAGAGGCGGCAGAGAAAATACGACTGGTCTTTTGTCGGATCAGCTCCCCGACGGAGAACCGGCTGCCCCTGTTCTCTGCAGACAGCAGCATAATGTCCGGTGGAGATTCTGTCCATTCCGGCAGCCGTCATGTTTTTCAGCAGCAGGCCGAATTTGATCTGCCGGTTGCACACCACACAGGGATTGGGGGTCAGTCCCTGCTGATATGCGGCAATAAAATACGCAATCACTCTCTGCCTGAACTCCTTTTCCAGCTCCACCAGGTGAAGCGGGATGTGCAGACGGTCTGCAATATGCTGCACTCTGCGGATCTGCTCCTCAACTCCCGGAAGAGGCAGCACCATAAAAAAGCCATGCACGGAAAATCCCTGTTCAAGCAGCAGAGCCGCTGCTGCTGTAGAATCGACTCCGCCGCTCATGGCAACGCCGACTGCGCTGGGATTCGAGCTTCTTTTCATCCGTCCGTTCTTCACTGCTGCTTAGCTATGGCTATCCAAATTGTTCAGGATTGTTCCGGTATACAGGGATACGCATAACGGCGGGATCAGAACCGACTGCGCAAGCTCCGACAGGACGATCATAACTGAATGAAATTGCGATACTGCAGGCAATGAAACAAAATCAGAACCGGTCGGTCCGGCACCATCAGGCGGCGACCCGGAAGACCTCTTCAAGGGTTGTCAGGCCGTCCAGCACCTTCTGCAGCCCGTCCATGCGCAGGGTCGTCATGGGATAATCAGGATCGGCCAGAGCCTCCCGCTTGATCCGCCCGGAATCCGACGTGGTGAGGATCATGCTCTTGATATGTTCCGAGAGCACCATGAGTTCATAAATACCCAGCCTCCCCTGGTACCCGGTATGCAGGCATTCTTCACAGCCTTTGCCGTGATAGAGCACAGCATCCTGAAATGCTGCTGGCAGATCGAGTTTTTCCAGATATTCTTCAGACGGTCTGTATGCTTCCCGGCAATGGGGGCAGATTTTCCGCACCAGACGCTGACCCATAATGGCGTTCACTGATGAGGAAACCAGGAACGGTTCCACCCCCATATCAATCAGGCGGGTAACAGCGCTGGCAGCATCGTTGGTATGCAGGGTGGAGAAAACAAGATGTCCGGTCAGGGCAGCCTGAATCGCCATTTCAGCGGTTTCCATATCCCTGATTTCGCCGACCAGAATAATATCCGGATCCTGCCGGACAATGGTACGCAGACCTTTGGCAAAGGTGAGATCGATTTTTGCGTTCACCTGCACCTGACTGATCCCGTTGATCTGGTACTCAATGGGATCCTCTACAGTGATAATATTGACATCAGGTTTATTGAGTACGGTCAGGACGGAATACAGACTGGTGGTCTTGCCGCTGCCTGTGGGGCCGGTGACCAGAATGATGCCGTGAGGCGCCTTGATCAGTTCAAGGAGAAGCTGCAGGTCACGCGGGGACATGCCGAGCTGTTCCAGGGAAAGCAGGACATTGGACTTATCCAGGAGCCGCATAACCACCCGTTCGCCGAACGATGTGGGCAGGGTGGAGACACGCAGGTCAATGTTTTTATCCGCAATGCGGATTTCAATACGGCCGTCCTGGGGTAAACGCTTCTCCGCGATATCCATCTTGGCCATAATTTTGACCCTGGAAATCAGTTTGGCCTGCACATGCTTGGGCGGGGTGAGCATATCATAGAGTATCCCGTCAACCCGCTGCCGGATTTTCACCTGATTCTTGTAGGGTTCAATATGAATATCACTGGCATTGTCCCGGACAGCCTGGGACAGGATCAGGTTGACCAGTTTGATGACCGGGGCATCGCTGGTATCATCCAGCAGGTCAGCAGTTTCCTCAATTTCGGAAAGAATGGCCTCAGGATCGTCTTCATCGATATCCTGCAGAACCTGATCCGCTGCTCCTTGGCTGGATCGATCATACGCCGTGTTGATGGCAATGAAAATCGTATCGCTGGGAACCAGATATATTCTGATCCCCTCCCAATGCAGGGTACGACAAAGATCGTCCAGCTGCTGAAAATAAAACGGGTCGGACAGGGCAATAAAAGACTCCTGCGGCGTTGCCACCGGTATCATTTTAAATTTTTTTAAAAAACCGATGGAAATCCGCTCTGTAAAAAAAGGATCCAAGGCCGGTGGGAGCGAATGCCGCAATTCCAGGCCGGATTGCTGACTTAATGCCTGCAGCAGATCATCTTCAGATATTTTTTTCCTCTGAATAAGAATTCTGCCCAGCCGACCGCCTTTTTCGTCCTGTATTTTCAGCGCGTCATTGACTGCCTCTTCCTCCAGGTCAAAGGATTCAATCAGTATTTCTCCAAGATGTTTCATGCAGCTGCTCCCCGGAACCGCCTTTTGCTCATCTGTTGTTATGACCTTATGACCGGATAAATACAATATTTTTTTGCTGCCTGCGCCTGCCTGCAACCTAAAAACGGCCTTCTGTGCTGCAGCGATCCATACATCGCCTTCTGCAGACCGCTCCCCTGCCGGTACATCTTTTCCTGCAGATTTCCTGACAGCATGTCCCTTTTTCAAGGCGGCCCGTTGTCGGAGTTCTGAGGTTCAGTACACCTGCATTCCGGGTAACTGCAGCGGCACAAATATTCGGTTGACTTCCTGCCTTGGTGAAAAATGCAGAGCCGGAAACAGTGACAATCTCTCCCTGTTTAAAGGTGAACAGGTCCTGACACTGCTTTGTCAGCTGTTTCGGCTGCTCCGGAAAGACATGGACAACAATATTCTGCTTGCCAGCAATCTCCACGTCAAGATGCAGTCCTTTTTGAGAACTCCACGGCGGCTTTCTGTATTCCACCTTTTTTACTTTCCCTCTGATCTCCATAAGGGGTGTTTTCCAAGGGTTGCCGCATGACTCTTCAGTTGCCGGAATGGTCCGCTCCTCAGCCTGAGTATTGCCCGGAGGTTTTGCACCGGTCTGTCCGGAAGGCGACGGTTCCTTAGAGGAATGCTTCACTTCCGCAGGATGGAGCGTTGTCCGGGGAGATCCCGAAGGTTCTGGAGATCCGGGAGGGGAACCGGTCGGTTCTTTCGGTTCAATCTGCTTGGGATTGCGGAGTTTGTTCAGCTTTTCACGCGCGATATTGACCAGTGCTTTATCCTCGCTCTTCTTCTGTTCCGGACCGTCACCATACTGCTGCTGCTCAGCACGGTTGAGTATCTGTTCATAAACCTGAATCGCCTTGCCTTTTTCCCCTTCATGTTCATAGATGGTGCCCATGTTGAGCAGGGCATGCTGGTTGTCCGGATCAAGCTCCAGGGCCTGTTCAAAATATGCCTTTGCCTCAGCATACTTTTTCTTCTGCAGTCGGGCATACCCCATGTCAATGAGGACAAAAGCGTCTTCATGGCCCGCAGAGATCTGAAAGGTCTGCTCCGGTACATCACCTGCCCCTTCACTGGCCTCATCCATAACATTACGTTTCTGTTCATAGATTCCAGCCAGCTCCGGTGAACTTTCAACAATGCGGGGCATGATGAAGATAAACATGTTGGTTTTCCGGTCACTGTCTTCATGGGTTTTAAACAGCCAGCCCAGCAACGGAATATCACCGAGCAGGGGAACCTTGTACTCACCGGAAGTGGTATCATTCCCCACCATTCCTCCGATAACAACGATCTCTTCATTATGGAGAACTACAGTTGTGCTAGCAGTTCGTTTAAATGTTGACGGAGTTGTAGTGCTGGCCTCACTTTTCAGCCTGTCTACCGCAACTTCTATATCAAGCCGCAATAAATTGTCTTGGTTGATTTGCGGAGTGATTTTTAGCGTAGTGCCTACATCTTTATATTCATAATTAGTATAATCCTGACCGCTACCGGTCTCGGAGGTATTCTTACTGGTGATATAAGGAACATTCTGAACGATCGCAATAGATGCTTCCTTATTATCTGTAGTCAAAATTTGGGGTGTGGCAATGATATTGATATCTGAATCTGTCTTAAAGGCATTGACTACCGATCCGAGATCCGGAAAATAAATACCGCTGATCTCGACACCTTTTTTCAGAATGCCGAGGGTCGTCCCGTCGGGCATACCTGCTGTTCCTAGGGTAAGACCGTTGACCATACCGAAGTTATTGTCTGTAAAACCAGCTCCCAAGGTACCGGTTTCATCATGGAAGCTACCCAGACCGCCCCATTCAACACCCAGCTGAAAGATTTTATCAATAGAAACCTCCATGATCAGAGCTTCGAGGTAAACCATGCGGCGGGGAATATCAAGTTTTCTGATAATATCTTCCAGGACCAGATACTCTTCTTTGGGAGCGGTAATAATCAGGGAGTTGGTTTCCGGATCAGCTGTGATTTTCAAATCCGTGGACAGGACCGGGACTTCGGCCGCCTTTGCTCCCTTTTTGGCTCCGGTTCCGGACTGCTGTGTCGGCAGATTGGTCAGCACTTTGACCAGTTCTTCTGCATCGGCATGCTGGAGATAATATACATGTATTTTCCCGCCGCCTCTGGGCGCCTCAGTATCCAGCTTCTGTACCAGCTCACGAATGCTGTCAATCTGGGTTTTCGGGGCAAAAACGATCAGGGAGTTAGTGCGTTCATAGGGAATCACCTGAATCTCGGTTGCTGCCCGCCTGGTGCGGGTCCGTCGTCTCGCAGAGCGGGCAAAGAGCTGGCTGATGGATTTCCCGACATCGGCTGCAGAGGCATATCTCAGCGGGATGATTTCCATTTCCTCTCCTGTGGACGGAACATCAACAACTTCGATGATATCCATGAGCCGGTTGATGTTGGACAGGACATCGGTCATGATCAGGACACCGGACTGTGGGTGGGCAATCATGACACTGGTTTTGGAGAGCAGAGGGGTCAGGAGTTTTTTCAGCTCATCCGGGTCGGAATATTGTAGCGGAACAATCCGGGTGACCACCTTGTCAGAAGAATCGACGTGCTCCCCTGCCCTGACCATGGGAATATTTTTGGACCTGGCCTGTACCGCAGGGACGATCTTGATGATCGGTCCGCTGGGCACTGTGGTATAGCCGTGGACCTCCAGGACTGATTCAAAGACCCGGTAGGCGTCCTGTTCGGACATTTTAGTCGGCGAGATAACCGTGATCTTGCCTTTGACCGAACGGTCAACGATAAAATTTTTTCCGGTCAGCTCGCTGATATATTTAATGAACATATTGATATCAACATCATTAAAATCAATCGTAACATATTGCTGCCCCTTTTTTTTCGGCTGGTCAGGGGAAACAGCAGCAGGTGCCTGCGACTGCTGCGTATCTTTGTCCGGCTGATCGGCAGCAGAAGCCGCAGGCGGCAGCAGAGCCACTGTCAGGCTGAACAGGAGAACAAGCCGAAACGCATGGTAAACAAACGTATGGTACAAACAGGATGTATGTTTCATAATCAACTGATGCAAAATCACAGTGAGTTTTCTGGCAAACACAGCGAATTGATAGAGCAGTATTTCTCTGGGGCTGTTAATCATCAGGCGGCAGCTCTTCTACAATATCGTCAGGAGGAATTGCCGCATCCTCATCTTCAATGCCGCTGTCCTGATCCGCAGCAGATTGCCGGGCCGGATTACGTCGGAAATTCGGCCTTCGGAAACGACGGGGAGCGGGGCTTCTCTGTCTCTGTGCCGCCGGGCCTTCCTTTTCATCCTCCATCTCGACATCATCAATATCATCGAAATCGTCATCTATATCAGCATCTATATCAGCATCGATTTCATCGTCTGGAGGAGGTGTTAGGGTACGCCGGGGTATCCGGGATGGACGGGAGATGCTTCCGGGTGAAAAGGGTGACCTGGGGCCGCCGCCTTCCCGTTTTTTCATCTGTAGCACTTCCAGTGTGCCGTTTACATCAAGGGTAACTTTGCCCCGCTCGATGGACTCAATAATGGCGCGCTGCACAGAATCCCCTACCTGAAAGAGTTTTTGCTGCTGCATGCCGCTCTCCAGAATAATCGCCCTGGCTGTCTGTTCGGTCCCGGTAACAGTTCCTACCAAGGTCAGGTTCAGGCGTGTCGGAACAACTTCTTCTCTTTTTTCTTCCCTGACCGGCGGAGCTGCTGGCTGTACGGCTGCTTCCTGGACAAGCTGAAAGATATTGCGGCGGATAATGCTCTGAAAATCCGGCTGACCTTCCTTTTTTTCTCCTTTATTATCGGCTGTTGCAGAAGGGGCAGTACTGGCCGGTCTGTTGCCGGTCTGCTGGCGGACTGATCTTCCTGTTTTACCCTGAGCCTCTGCGGTCTGCCCCTGTTTTTGCGGGGATGAAGTATTGGGTGGACTGGGCGGACAGCAGCTCCCCTGCAGTAGCTCCTTTTCCAACCTGGCATAGCCCAAGTGTACTCCTGCGTAGAGCAGAGCAAACAGAATAATCAGTTTTGCCGCAACCCGGATCATGGCTGCTCTCCCCCCTGCTGAACCTGCTGCAGTTCTTGAAGCTGCTGATTTAATCCGGGAGGCAGCTTGGTAAAGACAATGCCCGGATGTTTCAGGGGACCGCTGATGGTAAAGGGCAGTTTGTTCTGCTGCAGATATTTCCTCAACATGCCGACAATCCCGGTACCGCCGAAAGAAGCAATAAATCCGGGTTCGGGCATCAGGGTTCCTTTCAGACTGATGCGGGAAAAAGGAGAAAGAGAAGGAGCGGTCCGGATCTCCAGAGTAAACTCTGCCGCAAGAGAGCGGGACTTCATTTCTCCCTGTTCAACAGCAAGGGTACCTCCTGCATACTGCAGATCACCGGTCAGCTGGTCAAAGTCAAGCTGTTCCAACCCCAGAACCGGCTCCTGCATGCTGATGCTGCCCTGATCCAGGCTGAGCCGGGCCCGGACAGTATGGGTTCTGTCCGCCAGCTGTTCTTTCCCGGTAAAGCTGCCGGACAGACTGCCGGAAACCGTGCGGTCATATTCTGCAAGCAGCTTCTGGATGTTCTTGTCATCCAGCCTGATTTGTTCAACATTGCCGCTGTAACTGAGAACAGAGCGTTCTTTGTTCAGAGCAAGGCGACCGCTGATTTTCCCCCCTGCAGCCCGAACACGATATGTCGCTGCAAGTTCTCCGGTTTTCTGCCGGTGCAGCAGGTTCGGCCGCAGGGTGGCCCACGGTATGGTGAACAGCAGTTCGTTTTTTTCTTTGCTGCTTTTGCTGCTGATCCTGATATTGCGAAGAAGGATATCCTGGGGAGGCAACAGGGAGATTCGCCCTATATCCCACTGCAGGGAAGGCGTCATCCGGTTCAGATCCTTTTCCGCTCTGGTCAGAACAGCGTCGGACGGGAATTTATACCAGAGCAGAAAACACAGAACCGCCAGGGTATAAAGCAGGTATCCTGAAAATCTGATCAGCCGCATAAGCATGGTTCAGTTGCCGCCCTCTTCAGTCTGCTGTATCAGGCTGATTACCTGCATAATCACGTCAAGGGTGCCCCGTTCTTTTTTGTTGGTCTGCACGGAAATACGCTGCAGCTCGACAATATGCTCCGGTGATTCAACCCGCTTCAGAAAATCCACCAGTCGGTTGAGCGGAATGGCTTTGAATTTCATTTCCACCATGATCTGCTGCAGGCTGCCTTCGCCGGTCGGATCAGAGGGCTTCATATAGGCGATATTTTCCTTTACCCCGGTCCGGGCGCTCTGCTGCTCCAGAAAGGCAAAAAGACTGAAATTCTCCGGCCGTTCGGCGACACGCTGTCCCAACGTGTTGTTTCTTCGGCTGAGTCGGCTGATATTTTTCTGCATTGCCTGCATTTCCGTCAGTCCGTTTTCTTTGCTGCTGATTCCCCGTTCCAGCCGTTTGCGCTCATCCAGGAGCGGGAAGAGTATAAACCGGACAGCAGCAAAAACGATCACAGCAATGCCGAGGATAAACAGGGCTCTGCGGTCTTTCCGGCTCAGTGAGGCCATCAGGAGGTTCCTCCTGCAAGCTGCAATCTGATCTCAAAACGGATGCCTTCTTTCTCTTTTCCCTTGGTGGCAGAAACGATATTGACCTCCGAATATCGGTCGGATTCCGTCAGCAGGCTTTTGATCGTATTGACATTATTGAAAGCATCTGTGGTCCCGTTGAGTTTGACGGATTCCTGATCAATAATCAGGCGTATCACATGCAGATCAAGAGAAGAAGGAATTCGGGAGGAAATATCAGCAAGCACGACCAGGATACGCTTTTCCTGACTGAAGACAGGCATGGAAACAGAGCCGGTATCCATTTCTTTCAGTTTGGACCGCATGTGCATCAGCGGATCTCTGCCCGGTTCAATGCCGGAAAAGGTTTTCCGGAAGACCTGTTCCTGGTCAGCGGCCAGGGTGTCGTATTTTTTCTGCAGCTGTCTGTAGTCAAAAAACAGGTAACCGGTTATCGCGATAAACAGGCATCCTGCCGCCAGAGCAGCCCGTACAATCTGTTTTTTGGAGCGGAGCAGATGGTGCGGCGGAGCAAACTCGCCTTTGCGGAAATTAAGGGGGACTGTCTTTTTTCTGTCCCCGGCCTGCAGGGCAAGGGCAAGGGGGCGGTCAAAGACGGCAGGCAGCCATTGCTTCGTCATGGCCGGAGAAAGGGCTGCTGCTCCGTCCCGGACCAGATCACATGCTCTGCAGACCAGACCGAGTTCCGCTTCAATCTTTTCCTGAAAGCCCTCTCCGAGCTGCATCGGGCCGGACAGTACGGCACAGTCAGGCTGCAGGGTAAGTGCAGAATGAAGGGAGAAAATATCCATGCTGTGTTCCACTGCTCTGCAGACCTCGGTGACCGCCTGCTCCGCCGCGTCCGGATCATCCGTGCGGACCCGGCTGCCGTCAAAAGAGAATAATGCATGCGTGAACACCTCAGTGGGATAGGCGAGACGCCGCATAAAGACCACGGTTCCCTGATGCACGGCAATCATTGTGATGGAGCAGAGATCGCAGGACAGGACAAGAAAATCCTCTGTTTTCCGATCGGTCCGGCAGAATCTGTCTGTCAGGACAAAACCGGCCGGGCAGATTCTGTCCGGTTCTGCATTCCGACTGTTGAACAGCGCAACATAGCGGGCTACTGTACTCTTTTCAACTGCAGCAGCCAGCAGCTTCGTCCGGTTCGCCTGCCTGTCCTGCCCGGCAACAGGAGCTGTAGCAATAATCTGCTGATCAACAGACGTCAGAAGCTGTTCTTCCAGCTCAAAGGGAAGGATCTGATCGATTTTCTTTTTATCGGTAAACGGCAGGGAAAGATTGCGTAGGCTCAGGCAGGACAGAGATATACCGACATCACAAGCACTTCCATCCTTCCACTCCAGTTCCTTGAGCAGCAGCGGCAGTGCCTCATCAAGCTCACTGTCGTCCCGGAGTCGGCGGAAGGCACAGGCGGTAATTCGGGCATCCTTACCGTCCCGGACAACGCCGACACCGCTCAACAGGCTGTCGCTTATATCGATACCGAAAGAGAGCTGTGCCATTATCCCCTGCCGGTATCTCCATACGATTCACAGCAGAGCCTGTACGCCCGGAGTTGCTCTGAAAAACTGGCCGCACGTTGTAAACAGCGTTGTGAACAGAGCAGGCAGGGCGTACAGGATATACAGAAGAGTAAATACGATTTCATTCCACTTTCCAGTTGAGCAGCACCTGCTCCTGAGTTTCCTCGCGTCGGATAATACCCGTACCGGTACGCCGGAATCCTTTGACCTCGGCAGTCACGGTTATTCTGAAACAGCTGCTCTCCGTGGTGACCAGCTCCTGATCAAAAGAAATATCACCTGGAAAACCGGAAACCTGCCAATACCAATCTGTTTCAGCAAGCAGCTCTTTATTTTCTTCTTGTTTTCTGAAATTCACCAGCTCAGCAGCAAGTTCCGGGGTCATCTCTTCATGCAGGGCCTGGAGAACCAGTGCCGGGGCCGTGTTAATGTTGATTTTGCCCGGTTGCCTGCCGACAGTCAGGTAGCTTATGATTCCGCGCGGTGTACTCTGATCGTCGATAAATCCTGTTTCATCCTCTGAGCCGTAGAGATTTTTTTTTCCCCAGCCTTTGACAAGCTGCAGTTCTTCAATCAGGGTCAGAGGGCCGTCAGTCGGGATGTAGGGCCGCTCCAGACTGCTGTAATAACCTTTTTCCGCACCGTTCTCCCGTTCCTCGTCATTCTCGTCCAGCCAGTCGGCAAGGCTGTCCAGCATGATGGCCACCTTATCCTCACCGGTCTCTTCAATACCATTATTTTCAAGAAGCAGAAAGCGTTTCCACAGGGCCTGCTGGATTTTTTCCGGGTCTTTTGTCTTCTTCCCTTTGTTTTTTTTCTTTTTCTTTTTTTGCGTTTTCTTCCATTGGTCCTTTTCTTTTTTTGTCCAGACCAGTGCATTGGCCTGCAGAAGACCGGACAGATCGGTCACCGTGATGCTCATCTTACCGTCGGGAAAAAGCCTCCCGATCATTTCAGTATCGAAAGTTCCCCAACTGTCAAATGCCGCATCATAGTCATTTTCTTTCTGATCAGCCAGCAGAGATGCCCGTGCCAGATTGAGTCCGGAGAGCAGCATGGCGTCAAGCTGAACAGCTGCTCCCTGGTCAGCAGCAGCCTGCATCTGCCGATTGACGGAAGTGCCGAGCCGGACTGTCAGGGCAACAAGAAAACTGACCGCCAGCAGGGTCAGGAGCAGAGCCATGCCGGAACGGTCATGCAGGTCAGACAAGTTACATAGGTTACGCGGCATCAGCCCGCATCCTCCTCCTCCGGCTCCGGCTGAATAACGCCTGCAGGCAGAAGCACAGTTGTCTGAAAGGGAACAGAATGTTCCTCATCGACCCAGAATTCCAGACGGCATACAACAGCAGCAGGCAGTCGGCGCTCGGTTTCCCCTTCTTCCTTCGTTTCCTCTTCTTTGACGGTGGTATCCCAGGTTTCCTGTTCCTCGCCTTGTGAATCCAAAAAAGAAAAAGTTACTGAACGCAGGCGGTCGCAAAGAATGAATGCCTCTGTTTCCTGAGGTTCCCTGTTTTCCTCCTGAGGCCGGTACAGAACATCACTGCGCAGGAGCAGAAAATGTCCGTCATGTTCCCTGTCCGGCTGCACCGCATAGCTGATGACGCCCATACCGGGCTGATCGTTTTCCGGATCAAAAACAAGATGTCCCAGCGAGGCAAAAGAAAGCACTATGGACTGACTGCCGCTCTCATCACTGCTTCCGCCGATAAACTCTGTATTTTCTGTGAGCAGCGCTGAAGCCAGGTCCGCACTGAGCCGTTCCATGGCCACCTGCGCCTGATAATAGACGTCTCCCTGCTTCATGGTGGCGTCCATCACGTTGATGCTCCCTGACAGGGAAGCCGAGATCATGGCGACCACCATGCCAAGGACCAGCATGGCCAGCATGATTTCAAGCAGGGTGAAACCGGAGAAACCGGAAGTATGCTGGTGCCGGAATATCATTTTTCCTCAGCCGATGCAACATTCGCCATAACCAGGGAGCGCACCGTAAAGACCATATTTTCGTCATCCGCCCGGCTCACCTGCAGCTCAATCAGCTTCAGCAGACCGTCTGATCCCTCAATGCCGGTGTCGTCCTCGGTCAGTTCGGTCACCTCGGTCTGCCAGGAGTAGTCGGCAAAGTCATCCTCAAATGCCCCGGAACCGTTGCTCAGTTCTTCAAAATCTTCAATCTGCAGTTCAGCCAGTTTCTGCCGCGCCAGCATAGAAGCGGTTGTCTCAAAACGGGATATCGAGGCAATGGAAATACTCTGTGACTGCGAGCCGAGCAGAGCGACGAGGGACATGGCAATGACCGCCACCGCAATCATGACCTCAAGCAGGGTGAAGCCGGACTGCAGAGACTGCGGCATGTCTATATGCGGCAGCCCTGCCCTGTTCATTTTTCCGACCTCTGCATATCGGTTTAACGTATTTTTGATTTAACGCGGTAACGTGATACGGTCGTCCTCAAGAGAGACATAACCTTCAAGAACCCTTGTGGCGCCGAGAAAGGGGGAAATCATCACACTGAGTTCATCTCCGTTGTCATCCCGAAAATGGACAGCGGTTTTATCTGTATACCCACGCGAACTGAAACGGATGACCGAAGCATCAGCATCAGACTGCCCGTGCACCGTACGTATCCCTGTCATCTGGACAGATTCATCCAGCCCCATCTTCAGTTTCAGGTTCAATTTTTCCCTGTCCTCTTCTGTGGCCAAGGACAGGCGGAGTTCTGCTGCATCCGCCGCTTCAGAAGCAGCAGGCATGACCGTGAACATATTGTCCGCCGTATCAAAACGGATTTCCAGCGCTGTTTTTTTGGAGCGGGCCTCTTGGCCGGTTTCAGTCACCATATCGACAAAACGGCGGGCAGCTGCCTGCAGTTCATCAGGATACAGACTGGACTGAATCTTGGGAAGAGTAAAGGTCGCGGTCAGAGAGATCAGCACCATGACCACGATCAGCTCAAGAAGGGTGAAGCCCGTTTCAGCGCTGTTGGAAGCAGCACCTGCTGTTTTTCCCGAAAACAAGAAGAAGGTCCGCCGCATCTGCCGGTTGTCAGCTTTCAGGGAAGAATTACTGCTCCCAGCTGTTGATATCCGCATCCATTCCTTCGCCCCCGGGCTCATTATCCGCACCGTAGGACATCAGGTCGAAATCGTCGTGCATACCCGGACTGATATAGACATAGTCATTTTCCCACGGGTCCTTGGGGACACTACTTTTATCGAGATAGCCGCCTTCCCGCCAGTTTTTGGCCAGTTGGCCTGTGGACGGCGGTTCGACCAGTGCCTGCAGGCCCTGCTCAGTGGTGGGATATCTGCCTGTGTCTAGTTTATATAGCTTCAGGGCCTGACTGATGGAACCGATATCTACTCCAGCTTTAGTTCTCCGTGCTTCTTCCGGGCGGTCCATAATTTTAGGGACAATCATTCCTGCCAAAATGCCGAGGATAACGATGACCACCATGAGCTCGATCAGGGTAAAGCCCTCAGTTCTTCGAATCTTCTTCCCGCTGAGTTTGTTGTTGTGCGTTTTCAATGCCGAATCCTTCTGTCCTGCAGAACCTGCTGCTCACAGATCCCCTGAAATTAGTATTTTTATTATTCTGCATCATTATCATATAAGGTTGCGCCGGGCAGCATTGCGCTCCGCGCAGGTCATCCTACTATATAAAAAAATCCGGCAGAATGCCAATGAAATAATGCCGTTCTGTTCAGGTGGAGCAATAAAAAATTCTGCCGCAGCAGATGCAACTTATTTCCTCGGTACATGTAAACAGCGGCAGCGACCGACAATATCTGCTGCACATCCGCTGCATCCATTTACACAATCTATGCTGTCCTGCCGAAGATGTCAACCGGTTGCCAGCATGTTGAAAAAATGTTACTGTTGCTGCCTGCTGCTGATGCACTGAGCTGAGCAAAATACGGAATTCTGGGCCGGACGGATGAAAAATACACGCAATGCTGTTGCCGGGAACGGTTCCCCTTTGTCCAAATATCAGGACATCATGGTGGGAAGCCGTTCCCTGGTTTCCTTTTTATATTACGAGTGGTGCCTGCTGCTGGGCCCGATTCCCGGCGCTATGGGCATGGTGCTGCGTAAAATTTTCTGGCCCCGGATGTTCGGGAGCTGCGGCAGAGGCTGCATGTTTGCTGCCAATATTGTCCTGCGGCAGCCCGGCAGACTCCACCTTGGAAATTCTGTGGTCATCAGCGAGGGCTGCATTCTCGACGGCCGGCATGCAAGCGAACCGGTCTCCATCCGTTTGGGCGATAATGTTATTCTCTCAAATAACGTCATGCTTTCCTGCAAAAACGGCAGCATCAGTATCGGTGACAACTGCGGCCTGAACGCTCAGACCATTGTCCAGTCCACCACCAACTGTCCGGTGGAGATCGGGCCGGACTGCATCATCGGCCAGCGCTGTTTTCTTATCGGCGGGGGCAGTTACCATATTGACCGGCTGGATATTCCCATGCGGGAGCAGGGAATCCGGCCTGACAGCGGAGTCCGGCTGGAAGCGGATATCTGGCTGGGCGGCAACGTGACCGTACTGGGCGGAGTAACCATGGGAAAGGGCAGTGTGGCCGGGTCCGGGGCCGTGCTGACCAGATCGGTTGAGGCCTATACCGTTTCTCTCGGCGTACCTGCCCGGGTTGTCAGAAGCCGGAAACCGGAGCCGCAGGCATGAGCAGAAAAGCCAATAGGAGCAGAAGAAGGCTGTTTGTCGCCTTTAAGGTGCTGTTCAGCAGCAGCCTTATTTTTCTGCTCTACCGGAAAATTCCTGTTGCTGACCTGCGTGACCTGCTGCTGGAAATTGATTTCCGGTATTTTCTGCCCATCTCACTGCTTCTGTTTCTGAATACGGTGCTCAGTGCCCTGAAGTGGCGGCTGTTCCTGCTGGCGGACAGCGTGGATATCCCTTTGCCCACCCTGACCATGACCTATCTGATCGGCAGCTTTTATAACCTGTTTCTGCCGTCCAACATCGGCGGGGATTCCTACCGGATTTATGATATCGCCAAAAAGAGCCGGGACGGGGTGCGTTCTGCTGCGTCCGTTTTTGCTGACCGCTTTTCCGGCTTTCTGGCCCTGGTGCTGCTCAGTCTGATTTCCTCGGTTCTGGTGGCCCGTGCATTTGACAACCTGTTCTTTTTTTTCGCCCCACTCCTGATTCTGCTGACCCTGCTGACTGTGCTGGTGGCGCTGGCCAGAGAAAAACCGGTACGCATCTTTCTGCAGATCACCCGACTGAACCGTTTCCCGCTGCTGGTCGGGCTGGCGGAAAAATTTTTTCTTTCGTTCCAGTGCTACGGCGCCGACCGCAGGCTGCTGCTGCGGGTCATGCTGATCTCGTTCACCTTTCAGCTCTCGGTGATCGTGATTGTCCAGCTGCTGGCCCTGTCGCTCCATGCCTCGGTCCCGTTTTTTTATTTCAGCGCCTTTGTGCCGCTGATCACCCTGCTGGAGGCTGTGCCGATCTCCATTTTCGGGCTGGGGCTGCGTGATGCCGGCTATGTGTTTTTTTTCGGCTGGGCCGGGATGAGTGATCTGCAGACCAGATCTTTGGCCCTGCTGTTTCTCGGTATTTCTGTCTGTTATTCTCTGCTGGGAGGCATACTGTACCTCCTGCGGGTGCTGTTTCCTGATCTGCCTGATACGTCCGAAAACGTTAAACCTGTTGAACCGAAAAAGGAATCAAAAAATTCCCTGGAAACTTGACAGGGCGACAGGTCACTGTATAGGCTGACAGCAGAATTCTTTCACCAAGGCTCCCAGATATGATCAACAGTCGCTCTTCCCTGAATATTCTGCTTTCCATAGGCGTTTCGCTCCTTCTGCTTGCTTTTCTGCTCAACGGCTTTAATACTTCGGCAGAACCGGCAATCCGGCCGAAACTGGTGACCGTGCTCAGTCATACGTCCTGGGCTGCCATCGGACTGTACATGCTGGCCGGTCTGACGCAGACGTTTTTACGGACTGTCCGCTACCGGATTCTGCTGAAAAATGCAGTTGATGATCCCCGGAAGCTGCCCGGCCTGTTTCACCTGTTTATCGTGACCATGAGCAGGAATATGTTTGTCGATATGCTGCCTGCCCGTCTGGGGGAACTGAGTTATGTTGCCATGCTGAATCGGGGCTTCAGGGTCGGTGCCGACGCCTGCCTGTCCTCCCTTGTCATCTCCTTTGTCTTTGACCTGCTTGCCCTAGCGCTGATGCTTGCGGGCCTGATCGCTTTCCAGCTTTTGTCCGCAGACGTGCAGCTCTGGCTGATCAGTACGGTTCTCCTGCTCTTCCTGGCCAGCGGTTGTGCGCTTATTCTGCTCTTTCCGGTCCTGGAGAAACTGAGCAGCCGGTTGCGTGTTGCCGAAGGTGATACTGCAGATGCCGAGTTCAGCGGCAGGGCGGCTGAACTAAAGCAGCGTCTGTTCAAGTTGATCCGGGATACCTCGGCTTCTCTGCAGCAGACCGCCAAAGGAGGAATTACCGGGCAGGTGCTGGCTCTTTCCGTGGGGGTGCGTATTGCCAAATACACCGGACTGTACCTCCTGTTTTCCGGCGTGGTTGCCTCTTCTTTTCCGGATATCACCAGAGAAGTTGCCGAGGTTGTCACGGCCCTGGTCAGCGCCGAGGCTGCTGCCGGGCTGCCGGTCCCGGCATTTATGAGTTTCGGCACCTATGAAGCGGGCGGCACCCTTGCCCTGGTTGCGCTGGGCGTGGGCAAAGCAACCTCTGCAGTGGTCATGCTGGCCCTGCATATCTGGAGTCAGGCTGTGGACTATACCTTCGGGATCGGCGCGTCAATTGTCTTTATTCTTTCGGTTTTCGGCAGACAAGGTGCTGCGCAACGCGCTGCCGGAAAGCGCAGAATATGGCTTTTTGCTGCTGCATTTATCTGTACAGCCGGAATACTCTTTCTTGGAATCCAGGTCCGGACTGTGCAGAAAATGGGCACGTTTCATCCGCCGTTGCCCGGAAAAACCATTCCCGGCACCTCACACGCCGACCAGCGCACCAGCCCTGTGCTGAATGACCTGCACGGCTTTGTCATCTGGAGCAGCAACCGGTTCGGCAATCATGATCTGGTCATGCTGACCTTGCCGGAACTCGAACTGACCCAGCTGACCACGGATCCGCATACAGAATATTTTCCAAGGATTTCGCCGGACGGTACCAAGGTAGTTTTCTGCCGGTCTCAAGAACCCTGGGTGTCTCAGCGGAACAAATATGCCTGGGACACCTGGCTGCTTGAGCTGACCACAGGAAAAGTTCATCTGCTGGCGAAAAATGCCAACACGCCGACTTGGTCGGCAGACGGTGAGAAGGTGTATTTTCTGCGCCAGGCAAACCAGTTTGTCGAATATACCCTTGCCGATCAGAAAGAAACTGTGGTATTTGAGACAGGAAAAAATCTGCCCCTGAGCGCCTCGATTACTTTGGAAACTCCCGGCTGGAGCGGGAACAGGCAGGCCATGGCCGTGACGCTCAGAGGCGGTGCGCGCGGCACCTTTGTGATCAATAAAGATAAGTCCCTCCGCCAGGTGGGCAAGGGCTGTGAACTGACCTGGGCCCCAGATTCCTCCTATCTCTATCATGTGGATCACGCCAAAAGGGGCAGCAATGCCTTTTTCAAAGTCAATCCGGAGACAATGACGCGGGAACTGTGGTATGATGCACCAGGCGAATATAGTCATGAGTATTTTCCCAAGGTTTCCAATACCGGGGACATGCTGGTCTTCGGGGCAAGTACAGGCGGCCATGAGCATGATACAGCGGATTATGAAATTTTTCTCTGGCCTATCGGCACGCCTATGGGCAATACGGCCCGCCTGAGCTTCCATACCGGTAATGATAACTGGCCGGACATTTATTTGTATTAATCATCCCAACATGTATTTCACTCAAATCAATGCGGCTTGGTCTATCTTGGAACGAATCAAGCTAATCAAACCGAAAAAAGAAGACTCTGTCGCATCTCGTTTTATCCGGTTATGTGAAAGCCACGGGGTGCATCGGAATCAAATTCCCCGCGTTTTTGGACATAATCTTACAGTTGCAGACGTTGCCAGTGCTGACGCTCTATTGAGTAGGCTCTCAGAGGAAATACTGGAGGATGCCTGCAAACGTTTTGCTGTGCGCCGTGAATGGTTGGACGGGGCAAGCAGTGAGATTTATCCTATTCATCACTTTTCTAAAGACTTTGACGAATTTACTGATTTCATCACTCAGTTGACTTCAGAAAATCCCGATTCGTATATCCGTGTAATTTTAATAAAGCCCGACGAGAAAAGTTACGGACAACCTGCTCTGCTTCTGTTTGAAGAAAAGATTGGCAATACCGCTGACAACTCTTATTATCGTTATCACTTGTCGAATGAGTGGATATATTCATCTGGGATGGTCCGTGGATATTTAACTGCTTATATAGCTAAGTGCTTGTTGTACCGTAGACTTCATGTTTTTGGCATATCCGCACCATCCAAGTTGATCAAATCAATATCTGACGGCCAAACAATGCTCGGCTGGAACGGCAAAGGCGCCATTGAGGGAATCAAGGGTAGAAAATGGTATCCCGAAGATATGGCACTTTCACCTGAAGATTTTCTGGATGGAGTCAATCCGGAAACGGACAAGTTCGGGGTGATTGAAGGTTTGTCAATATGGCTTAAACTGGAGTCGCAGGGGCATATGAAGTTAGGCTTGAACATCGAGAGAGAAAGAAACGCCCGGCAGCTTTTTGAGCAGGAACTAAAGAAATACTCTGCGTAATTAGATTAAGTTTTTAAGGAAGATAATGAAACTTTCGGTCGTCATCCCGATCTACAACGAAGAAGAAAACATCAATCCGCTCTACGACGAGCTGAAGGGCGTTATTGTCCCCCTGGAACACGATCATGAAGTGATCTTTGTTGATGACGGCTCAAGCGACTCCAGCCTTGCCCTGCTGGAAAAAATTCAGGCGCAGGATAAAAACGTGGTGGTGGTTTCCTTCCGCCGCAACTTCGGCCAGACCGCAGCGATGTCCGCCGGGTTTGATCATGCCTCCGGAGATGTGATCGTGACCATGGACGGGGATATGCAGAATGATCCTCATGATATTCCGAAATTCCTGGCAAAAATGGAAGGAGGGTACGAACTGGTCAGCGGCTGGCGGTACAAACGGCAGGATCCCTTTCTCAACCGCCGTCTGCCCTCCATGATTGCCAACAAGATCATCTCGCTGGTCACCGGGGTTCATCTGCATGACTACGGCTGCACCCTGAAAACCTTCCGTAAAGAAATCACCCAAGGGATTCACCTCTACGGCGAGATGCACCGCTTTATTCCGGCCATTGCCAGCGGCGTGGGCGGCAGAATCGCCGAGGTCAGGGCAAATCACCGGCCCAGGCGTTTCGGTACCTCGAAATATGGAATTTCGAGAACCTTGCGGGTTATCCTTGATCTGACTACGGTCAAATTCCTGCTCAGTTACGGAACCCGCCCGATTCATGTCTTCGGGATGCTCGGTCTTGTCAGCGGCGGAGCAGGTTTTTTCATCGCTCTGATCATGACCATCCAGAAACTGTTTTTTCACGTCGGCATGGGCGACCGCCCTCTCCTGCTGCTGGCCATTCTACTTATGTTCATGGGAATGCAGTTTATCTCCATAGGGCTGCTGGGAGAACTGCAGGTCAGAACCTATCATGAATCGCAGAACAAACCTATTTACGTGGTCCGCAAAGTGCTGAGCACACGGCAGCAGAAAGAAAAGAACAGTTAATGGCCAGTGATCAGGAAGCTGCAGTTAATCTTATTATTCCCAACTGGAACGGTCTGCGTTTTTTGCCCACCTGTCTGACTTCAATAGCGCGGCAGACATATTCCTCCCTGCAGATTACGGTTGTGGATAACGGCTCTGATGACGGCTCAAGAGAATATCTGCGGCAGGAGCATCCGCAGATGCAGCTGATTGCCCTGCCGGAAAACCGGGGCTTCAGCGCTGCCGTGAATGCGGGCATCCGCAGCAGCAGCGCGCCCTATGTTTTTCTTCTCAACAACGACACCGAGCTGCCGCCGGACTGTCTGCAGCATCTGCTGACTGCAGCGGAAAAGCTACCGGAGTATGATTTTTTCGCTCCCAAAATGCTGAGTTTCCACAACCGCATTGTGCTCGACGGTGCCGGTGACGGATATCTGCGCGGCGGGGCAGGCTATCGGCTCGGCACGATGGAACAGGACAGCGCGGTGTATAACCGGCCCGGCCCGGTTTTCGGGGCCTGCGCCGGGGCGGCGCTGTACCGGCGTTCCTTGTTTGACCGGATCGGTCTGTTTGACGAGGATTTCTTCGCCTATCTGGAAGATGTGGATCTGAATCTGCGGATCAACCGATCCGGCAGCAGGGGATATTACGTGCCTGCTGCGCAGGTGTACCATATCGGCAGTGCAACCAGCGGCTCCAAGATCAATCCCTTTACGGTCACGCTCTCCACCCGGAATTCCATTTATGTGCTGCTGAAAAATTATCCGGCCTCGTTGTTTATCCGTTTCCTGCCGATAATCTGCATCTACCAGTTCTTCTGGTTTCTGTTTGCCCTGAAAAAGCGGCAGTTCCCCGCCTATTTTCAGGGAATGCGGCAGGCTCTGGCAGGATGGAAAAAAATGCGGAAGAAATATTACGAATTGCGTTGCCATGATGTGCTGACAACAGCAGAATTTGCTTTCCGCCTGCGGGATGCCGAGAAGTCAGTGGTTGCTTCCATCATGCGCAGGCGCCGGGCTGAGGGCAAGGGAAACGGGTTGCTGCGGATATATGCAGGTCTTTTTTTATAACCGGGCTTTTCTCCGCCCATCCGCCCTTTGCCCTGATCGATGCGCTGGATCGGGTGGTGAAAAAATTTCTGTATTTCATTCGTCTTGTATTTCTCTTGACATATCTGAAAGATGCGTTAAAGATGGAACTAATTCAAGTTATCTGGGAAAATGTACTGATAAATAGCACATCGGATATTTTTCCTGAGAATGTCAGTTTTCGGCAGCTATGAGGACTGATTCTTTGATAACCTAATGGTTCCAAAGGCGCGCCCCTTCGGGCCACGCCTTTGGAATGCCGAGTTGACCGTACCGGCCCAACATTTGATTCCTGCGGTGCTACGCGCTGCGGCTTAACTCCAGCGTTAGCCCCCAACAATTTTTCTGCTGCAGCAGCTCACTACCAAAAGCAGATGTCATTTCATCGCTGCAATCCGTCAGCCCCTGCCCACGATGACGGTCATCCCTGAACAAAGGCCACCAATAACCAATACGGGAACATGAAACTGATCTTTGTCTACAATGCCGACAGCGGAAAAATAAACACTATGCTGGATATCGGGCATAAACTGCTCAGTCCCCAGACCTATTCCTGCAACCTCTGCCAGATGACCCACGGCCTGCTGAAGGAAAAAGAGGGATGGAAGGAATTCAGAGAAGCCAGCGGACACGAACTCGAATTTCTCCATAAGGATGAATTTGAAGAAAAGTATCCGATGCAGACAGGCTATCCGGTCATCCTGCAAGAGCAGGAAAACGGCGCGTTGCAGGAGGTGGTCGGGCAGGCGGAGCTGAACAGTATGCAGGATGTCGATGAATTGATCCGTAGGCTGCAGGAGCTGTAAACCTGCCCCCTTCCCCTTTTCTCTCGTTGCTGAAATTATTCCCCCTATTCTGCTTTCCGGACAGAACCCCTCCTAAGTATGCGTAAAAAAGGAAAAAGATCATCTCGTTGCAGGACTGCCAGAGGGAAAAGAAGGCAGAGTTCAATACACGCAATACACGCATCTCCGTAACCGGCGCAATATGAAATCCCTTCCTGTTTTCATTTATTTTCTGCACAACAAGACCACAAAAAGAAATTTCATTGTCCTGGCCAAATTTGTCGCCTTTCTTTCTGCCCTTGTCTCTCTGTACAGCGTTCTGTTTCACCTCCTCATGCTCTATGAGGGAAGAAATTACAGCTGGATAACCGGATTCTACTGGTCACTCACGGTGATGTCCACTCTCGGTTTCGGTGACATTACCTTTCATACCGATCTCGGTCTCTTTTTCACCCTGATTGTTCTGCTCTCCGGGGTCATTTTTCTTCTGATTCTGCTCCCCTTCACCTTTGTCCAGTTTTTTTACCAGCCTTGGCTGGAAGCGCAGCAGAAAGCTCAAACCCCCAGGGAGCTGCCGGAAAACACATCAGAGCATATCATCATGACCAGTCTTGATGAGATAACCACAAGTCTGATCAGAAAACTGCAGCGCTACGGGTATCAGTATGTGCTGATCGAGCCTGATCTGAACAGGGCCCAGGAACTCCACCAGGCCGGATACACGGTTGCAGCAGGAGAGTATGATGATCCGGCAACTTATGAGCGGGTCCGTCTGCATCAGGCGGCTCTTGTCTTGGCCACCAATGATGATCTGACCAACACCTCCATCTGCTTCACGGTGCGAGAACTGACCGACAGGGTGCCTATTGCCACGGATGCGGACAATGTGCATTCCGTTGATATTCTCGAATTCTCCGGCAATACCAAGGTGTTTGAATTCACCAGAATGCTGGGACAGGGGCTTGCTGGCAGAATCAACGCGGTCAGCCTGGGGGCCGGTGTGCTGGGAAACCTGAACGGTTTGCTGGTGGCCGAGTTTCCTGCTGTGGGGACCGCCTTTGAAGGGCAGACATTGCGCCGGACCGGAATTAAAGAAAAGAGCGGCCTGTCGGTTGTCGGTCTGTGGAACCGGGGAAAATTTATCCCCCCGCAAGCGGAGACAGTGATCACAGCGTCTATGGTGCTGGTCCTGGCAGGCTCGGAGGAACAGTTCAGAATATATGACAGCCTGTTTCAGCCTGTTCCGTCTGCTGCAGATGACGTGCCGGTGCTGATTCTGGGCGGCGGCAGGGTGGGCAGGGCTGCGGCAGATACCCTGGAAGAGCATGGACTGCAATATATTATTGTGGAAAAAGATGCCGCTGTTGCCGAGGAGGTTGGCCGGAAGAACAGGAGAAAATGCCTGCAGGGAGATGCCGCTGATATTAACGTGCTGCGCAGAGCAGGCATTGAGCAGGCAAAAACCGTCCTGATCACCACCCGGGATGATGCCGTGAACATCTACTTGGCCTTTTACTGCCGCAAGCTGCGTCCGAAGGTTGAAATCATCAGCAGGGCTGTGGCGGAACGAACGGTTTCCAGACTCTACAGGGCAGGTGCTGATCTGGTGATGTCTGTTGCTTCTCTCGGGGCCAACTCGATTCTCAATCTTCTCCGGCCAAATGAATTTTCCATGTTCAGCGAAGGTCTGAATATTTCGAGCATATCCATGCCTGCATCTCTGGTCGGCAAAACGCTTGCTCAGAGCGGAATTCGGGAACAGAGCGGCTGTACCGTCCTTGCCCTTCAACGCGGTGAAGACCAGATTATCAACCCGGCTCCGGAAACGGAATTCTGGCAGGATGACCGGCTTGTGCTGATCGGCACCAATGAAGCTGAGGAACGGTTTTCAGCAATCCGGCAGAAAGGATGAGGAGAGACGGAATGGCTCTGATGTGCATGCCCATAATTTTATATAATATCGACAAAACAACAAGATAAATCGAAATAGAGGTTCCTTTCTTTTCAGAAAAAATACAGGTTGACTACCGGACACTGTAAAACAGTTGACTAATTCCTCCTAAAATGACACCATAGGAGGTTATATGTATATTTTACGCACCTGTATAATCAACCGACTGCTTTTCTAAGGAGAAAGTCTCATGGCCGAAAATGAAGATAAAATTGTCAGTCTACTGAAAGAAGGAGCAACTTTTCCCCCGCCTGAACAGGGACGCGACCGGGCATTCATCAAATCCATGGATGAGTACAAGGCTGCGTACAAACGTTCTATGGAGGATCCGGAGGGATTTTGGGCCGAGCGGGCCGAAGAGCTGGTCACTTGGGATAAAAAATGGGACAAGGTGCTGGAATGGGATTTCAATACACCGGAAATCAAGTGGTTTGACGGCGGCAAACTGAACATCTCTGCCAACTGCCTGGACCGCCACCTCACCACCGGTCGCCGCAACAAGGCTGCCATTATCTGGCAGGGCGAGCCGGAAGAGGACGTCAAGGTTTACACCTACCAGATGCTGCATACCGAGGTCTGCCGTTTCGCCAATGTGCTGAAAAAGAAAGGTGTGCAAAAGGGCGACCGGATCTCCATCTACCTGCCCATGATCCCGGAACTGGCTATTGCCCTGCTGGCCTGTGCCCGTATCGGCGCGATCCACTCCGTGGTTTTTGCCGGTTTCTCTGCGGTTGCTCTGCAGAGCCGGATTCAGGACTGCGAGGCCAAAGTGCTGGTCACGGCAGATGCGGTGCTGCGGGCAGGCAAGACTATTCCGCTCAAACCCAATGCCGATACCGCTCTGGAGGGCAGCGACAGCGTGAGCAGCTGCATCGTGGTGCAGCGCGCAGGCAACGAAGTCAACATGCAGGAAGGCCGCGACAGCTGGTGGCACGATGAAGTGGCAGCCGATGATATCAGCAGTGAATGCGAACCGGAATCTATGGAGGCCGAGGACACCCTGTTCATCCTCTATACCTCCGGCTCCACCGGCAAGCCCAAGGGCGTGGTCCATACCACCGGCGGCTACCTGACCTATGCCATGCACACCTGCCAGTGGGTTTTTGATCTGAAAGACGATGATGTCTACTGGTGTACTGCAGACATCGGCTGGATCACCGGCCATTCCTATATCCTGTACGGGCCGCTGGGGCTGGGCGCCACCTCGCTGATGTTTGAAGGCGTTCCTTCCTATCCCGGATCGGACCGTTTCTGGAAGATTGTCGAAAAATTCAAGGTTGATATTTTCTATACCGCACCCACGGTTATTCGCGCCCTGATGCGGGACGGCGAGGAACCTGTACAGCGCTGGGATCTGTCCAGTCTGCGCATCCTCGGTTCAGTGGGCGAGCCGATCAATCCGGAGGCCTGGATGTGGTATTATGTCAATATCGGCAAGGAGAAACTGCCCATTGTCGATACCTGGTGGCAGACCGAGACCGGCGGCATCATGATCTCACCGCTGCCCTATGCCACCACCCTCAAACCCGGTTCAGCCACTTATCCCCTGCCCGGCGTGGATGCGGCTATTTTTGACGAGCAGGGCAACGAGGCCGGTCCAAATGAAGGCGGCCACCTGGTGATCCGCAAGCCCTGGCCCGGTATGCTGCGCGGCGTATTCGGCGATCCGGCCCGCTTTAAAAAAACCTATTTCAGCCGCTACGAAGACACCTATGACCCCGAAGACGGAGCCCGCAAGGATGAAGACGGCTGCTTCTGGATCATGGGCCGGCTTGACGACGTCATCAACGTCTCCGGCCATCGTCTCGGGACGGCGGAGATTGAATCAGCCCTGGTTTCTCATAATTCCGTGGCTGAGGCTGCGGTGGTGGGAATGCCGCACCCGGTCAAAGGGCAGACCATCTTTGCCTATGTCACCCTGAAGGCATCAGCGACTGAATCTGATGAACTGATCGCAGAGCTGCGCAAGCATGTGCGGTCGGAGATCGGCCCCATTGCCACCCCGGAGGTGATCATGTGGGCACCGGGCCTGCCCAAGACCCGTTCCGGCAAGATCATGCGCCGCATCCTGCGCAAGATCGCTGCGGATGATTTTGATAACTTCGGTGATACTAGCACGCTGGCTGATCCCTCTGTGGTAGATCATCTGGTGGACGGCAAGAAACATCTGTAATCATCTCCAAGTAAAAAAGCCCGGGGGAGAGGTGCTCTTTCCCTTGGGCTTCTTGATATATCGCTTCAATCTGCTGCAGATGTTTTTCCTCGGTGCGACCGAGCTTTTCACACCTCTCTCCTTGTCCTGTAATCTATCTGGATTACGCACTGCTTATAGACTTGACTTTCAGACCGAAAAAAGGTAGTTATCTTTTTCTGTTGTGTGCAGAACGCTATACGCATACGGCAGCATAAGAGCAGTCCGTATGCAGACCGCTGTACTACAGGTGGCAACTTGGACTGCACAATGCGTATTTTGGAGTAAACATGTTTATAGCAAGCTATCCCAATGAACTGAAAGTACTCGCTCTGGGGGCGCACCCTGATGATATAGAAATTGGGGCCGGCGGCTTTCTGGCGAAACTAAGAAGAGAAGTCAGGGCAGAAATCTATTTTGGAATTATGACGTATGGTCAACCATACTCCCCGGATCCACTCATTAATACACGTGCGGATGAAGCAAAAAAAGCTGCCTGTACTTTGCTCGAACTCGAACTGTCTGAATCAAAAGATTATATTCGTTTTGCTTATCTCAGGGACTGCGAACTGCACAAAAACGTACATAAATTAATAGAAGTTATTGAACAATGGATCAAAGAAATTAAACCGGATTTAATCCTCACTCATGCTTCCGGTGACCTGCACGATGACCACAGGCAAGTATTTTACGCAACTCTATCTGCTGCGCGGGATTTTCACGGAGATATTTTACTGTACCAGGCTCCGTCAACTGTTCCTAACGAATTTGCCCCCAACTTTTATGTTGAAATTTCAGAAGAGGGATTCCAAAAAAAAATCGAAGCAATAAACATGCATTCAAGTCAGCATGGAAAACGTTTTATGGAACAAGGCTATTCCGACAGCATATCAGAGGCATGGGCTGCGTTCCATAGATTGCCTCCGCAAACCAAACTTGAAGCATTCAAAATATACCAATCATTTCTAATGGCAGACTAACCCTGCTGAAAAGTATGCTTCTATAATCAGAGGAAAAATATATCGTACTTCTCTCTGCACAATAATCCCGTTAACTGTCGCGTCCCGTGTGATGATTGTTCCAGAAAAAGTCCGTGATATTGTCCATGAAGCAGCCGGATCAGGATTGGTAGAGGGCTGCATTTTTCTCTTGTATACGGTAGTTGACTACGCTACAATGACTATATAGTTTATCCTGCACATTAAGGTAGGCAAGATAGGCCAGTTGCCTGCAAACAAACGAAAAAAGGAGTCGCAAATGAAGAAAAAATTCATGACCGTCGGAATCATGGCAGCATTACTGACAGCTGCTGCAGCAGGTGCCCAAAGTATGCCCATAGTTGCTCAGGGCAATATTTCGGTCTACAAAAATGGGAAGCTGGCAACCAAGTTTACAGGGCGGAATCCTGTCGAAGAAGAAGCGTTGCTGATCTGTGACGGTCAATGTATGCTGAAATCCACAGGTATTTCTCTGATCGGTACGGACGGAGCCGAACTGTCCGTCAAAACCGATCAGGAGCAGTTCAATCTGCTCCTCAGGCAGGGAAAGGTCGATTTTGTTATCAATGATACAGTAGGCAAAATGGGATTTTATACACCTGACGGACAATACACTGTTGCAGATCTTATTTTCAATGCAGGTACCCATTCTCCGGTTCGCGGTTATATGCAGGTTGAGGAAAACGGCAGTACTCAGGTCGGTGTCTATGAAGGCCGCATGATCTTTAATACAGTGGACGGACCTGCAACTGTTGACGGCAACAACCATATTGTTCTGGCTCAGGGAAATTTAGATTTACCTGATACTCCTCCTTCAGAAGGTGCAACTCTGCCTAGTGCTTCTGCGGAGGCTGCTGCAGGAACAGGCGGTGCCATGTCTTCTGCAGCTCTTATTGGTGGAGGTCTTGTAGCAGCAGGGCTTGCTGTCGGCGTTTACGATTATACAAAAGATGGCAGCTTTATTGATGACGACGACGATGCCAGTGCGAGCAGATAATTTATGCCAGCTCATCAGGAGGTTATCTTGCCAAAACAATCCATATTTAAGAGATGAAATAGATCGAAAAAGCTGCTCCAATCACTGCTGTTCAGAATAAACCTGAACTATAGTGGTGTTTGGTTTGGTATAGTGCGCAGTTGAGTCCGAAACAATGATGTTTCTTTTGAAAGTAAGTCGTCGCCTGAAATCACACAAAAAGGAGGCCCAGATGAAGATAAAAATTATAGCGACCGGAATTATGGTGGCATTACTGACAGCTGCTGCAGCAGGTGCCCAAAGTATGCCCATAGTTGCTCAGGGTAATATTTCGGTCTACAAAAATGGGAAGCTGGCAACCAAGTTTACAGGGCGAAATCCTGTTGAAGAAGAAGCGTTGCTGATCTGTGACGGTCAATGTATGCTGAAATCCACAGGTATTTCTCTGATCGGTACGGACGGAGCCGAACTGTCCGTCAAAACCGATCAGGAGCAGTTCAATCTGCTCCTCAGGCAGGGAAAGGTCGATTTTGTTATCAATGATACAGTAGGCAAAATGGGATTTTATACACCTGACGGACAATACACTGTTGCAAATCTTATTTTCAATGCAGGTACCCATTCTCCGGTTCGCGGTTATATGCAGGTTGAGGAAAACGGCAGTACTCAGGTCGGTGTCTATGAAGGCCGCATGATCTTTAATACAGTGGACGGACCTGCAACTGTTGACGGCAACAACCATATTGTTCTGGCTCAGGCAATGGACCCGTCAGCAGCAGAACCGATGGAGAGTTCGACGGAACGTGCTGCAGAAGCAGATAACGGCTGCAAACTATTATCGATTGAAAACGCTCCGTTTCATACTGCAGTTGCTGTGGTAGGAGCGAGTGCAGCTATCGGTGTTGCGGAATTTGCCGGTGCTGATCTTCTCGGCGATGATGACGACGACGATGCCAGTGCAAGCAGATAATTTGACAGCCCGACAGCTCATCAGGAGGAAACATTCTTATACCGGTTCTCCTCCTGATGCAATCCTTTTTCCGCACACCTCCTTTTCAGATTATCCGAACAAAAATGGACAAAAAATATTTTTCACCGCACCTTTTTTTTCTGTTCGTCCTGACGCTGTCTCTGTTTCTCAGCGGATGTGCAAGTGAACGTTTTACAAGCAATACAGAGATAGAAGAATTCAACGAGCTGGAAATTCAGGAGGATCCGCTTGCAGACAGAACTGTGCAGCAGGATATGTTTGATTCAGTGCTTACACTCCCGCCTGATGAAGCTGAATCCGTGCTGGGACCGGGAGATCTCCTTACTGTCAATGTTCTTGAATCGGAAGAATTAAACACAGAAACCCGCGTCAGCTCACGCGGATATATCAGTCTCCCTATGTTGGATCAGGTGGACGTGTTCAACCTTACACCTGCTGAAGCGGAAGAAAAAATTGAGCAGCTGCTGCGGGAAAACTATCTCCAGGATCCTCATGTTTCTGTCTTTATAAAAGAAAAAGTAAGCGACCGGATCACCCTTGTCGGTGCTTTTAATGAACCGGGGAATTATGATTATGTTGCCGGACGACGCCTGCTTGATGTCATTGCCGTTGCTCAGGGAGTGACCGAAGACGCTGCTTCTATAGCCTACCTGACCCGTCGTGATAAAAAAAACGGGAAGCAGAAAAATTATATCATTGATCTTGATTCATTAATCAAACGCGGTGATATGGACTACAATGTTGCTCTCTCCGGAGGAGACGTTCTGTTTATTCCGGAGGCAGGAAAATGCTTTGTTGATGGAGCGGTCAGAACCCCAGGAACATATCCTGTTAAAGGCGAAATGACCATTACAGAAGCCATTGTCCTTGCTGGCGGCCTGACAGCCTATGCTGACAATGATAAAATCAAACTGATCCGTTACACAGGAGACGGGAAGCGAAAAATAATCAGCCTCAGCTTCAATGATCTTCAGGAAGGACTGGGAGAGAGCATCAAACTGAAGGATCAGGATATCGTGTATGCTGAATCCAGCAGTTCCGGCCTGCTTTCAACCGGTTTAGGCTTCAATCTTGGTTTTATGGGAACCGGGATCGAATACCGCAATCCGTCCGTCGATAGACGCAAGTGAATCGCGGTCTGAAACTCCAAAAAACAGCCCATTTTTCTGTTCTTTTCCTGCTCACAACCATGCCTGTGCTCTTCGGCGCAGTGCATCCCGTTGTTATCGGTGCATATACGTCGTTTATCCTTATAATCATAGGCGGATGGCTGCTCCTCAACAGCAGGGTACTGCCTGGAAACAGTCTATTTTCCCGTCGGACTATTGTGCTGTTTGTGCTGATCACCTGGATTATCTGCAGCATCATTCCCCTGCCCCTCAGTCTGCTAGAATCCATATCCCCTATACGGGCTGCCTACCTTCAGCATGTCAATCAGCTGGCGGAGATGCAGATAGTCCGGGCTCCTCTGGCATATAACAGCTCCGCCGCGATCATGACGGCAATTTTTCTCTTTGCTCTGTTCCTTTATGGCACTGCACTCAAGGTTCTGCTGGCAGCAGACCGCTCCCTGCTGCAGAGAATCCTGTATGCCTGTATAGGAATCGGTCTGCTGGAAGCAGTGTATGGTATGCTTCAGGCGATCAACCCTGAACTCGGCGTGTTATGGCTGACGGACATTACACAATTCAAAGGAATGGCCCGGGGAACTATTATTTATAAAAATCAGTATGCTTCTCTGCTCAATATGTGCTGGCCTCTTGCTGTCGGAGCAGCCCTGCTGCACTTCAGAATCCGGCCTTCGCAATCCCGATCACATCGTAAAAAATCACAACATACAAGCAAACGGAAGCGGAGCCGGTCAGAAGAAGAATATATTGCAAGTCGCCGACTGCGTGGAACTGTTTTTCTTTTCCTTGCCTCGTTTATTATGATGGCCGTGGTATTCTCCCAGTCCAGAGGAGGTATCATTTCCATGGCAATTATCCTGCTTCTGCTGCTGGTCGCTCTGCCTGTCAGCAAAAAAAACAAACTCCGTCTGACCGGAGTTCTTCTGCTGTTCGTTGTGCTGTACGGTTCTTTTATCGATTTTTCCTCCGTGGTTGAGCGGTTCATGCGTATCCAGGAATCCGGGCAGGGACGTTTTCGTATTTGGCTGTCCAGCCTGACCATGCTCTCCGATCATCTGGCGGTCGGCATCGGAGTCGGAGCCTATGAATCACTTTCTTCTGTCTATCTGAAGCAATTTCCCGAACAGATCATCTTTGATCGGGCACATAATGACTATCTGGAGTTCGCCATTGAGTTCGGACTCCCGGCCGCCTTGTTTTTTTTCTGCAGTTTTTTTATAATTCTTGCCGGGTATGCTCGACATCTCTGCTCTTATTCAACAAAAAAATTACCTCAACTTCGTTCAGCCACAATTATTGCTCTTGTCGCTTTTGCCGGAATTATCGGCTTCCTTTTTCACGGAACAGCAGATTTCGGCTGGCGTCTTCCGGTAAATTTACTCTACTTCACCACATTGCTTGTTCTGCTTGTTCACGGCACCCGTCCTCAGCCTCAGCAGAGTCATCATTATCGTCATACTTCACGCCTCCGGCCTGCCGTAACCCGAAAACGAGATGATCAGCAACTGAACTCCGCAGACCTCCACAAAAGGCACAAAAGACACCCATCATCCTCCGGCAGGTAAAACTCTGTTTGATACAAACAACCGATATGCCCTTTATTGATATCCACTGTCATATTCTGCCCGGCATTGATGACGGCCCGAAGAATATCGGCCAAAGCATGGCACTGGCCCGTGCCCTTGTTGCCGGAGGTGTTACCCAGGTTTTCGCCACTCCGCACCATATTCTCGGAACCGCCTGGTCTGCTTCTGTCCGGCAAATCCGGCAGCAGGTGAACGAACTGCAGCAGGTTCTGCAGCAGAAAAATATTCCTCTTTCCGTGCATCCCGGCATGGAAATCTCTCTTCATCCGCATCTGCTGAAAGAACTGAACCGAAATGAGCTGCTGCCGTTGGGACAAAGTAACTGTTATAGCTGGAGCAACATAATTTGAATATGCCCACAAGAGGCATAAGTTTTGCCTTCACGCCTTTCAGATAGCTGATCCTGTATTCAGTTTATACTGCTCCAGCTATATTTATTGGAACCGCCTTTTCAGGACTTTCGGGATAACCTGACAGACGTTCTGCTGGCCTTTAAAGATACCGGGTGCAATGTTATTCTGGCACACCCGGAGCGTAATCCCTTCCTAAAGAAGAACGTCGATTTGCTGAAAGAACTGGTTGAACAGGGCATCATGCTGCAGGTCAACGCAGGCAGCATGTTAGGGAAATTCGGGCAGCAGAGCGCAGAAACCGCCCTTTGGCTTGCCCGACACAACTGCATTCACTTTGTCGCTTCAGATGCGCATGATGCAGTCCGACGTCCGCCGCCGGGGAAAAAAGAATACCGGCAACTGAACAAAATCCTTGGTACGGAAACAGTAAAAGCGGTATGTTATACGCATCCGGCGCGCTTATAGTGCTTCTTTACAGTACCTGCCGGTAAAACTCAGCGTTTCTGCCATATGGTTCATCATGCTGAATTTATCAGAATTACTTATCAGGATACATTAAAAAATTATGGACCAACCGCGCCCGAACGATACGGAACGGCAAATTATAGTAGGTTCCGCCTCTGACAGCCGGAATCTGCCTTCGGTTGACTATCAGGAAACAGTCGCCCGGCTGGAGGATGAAGAAATCCATCTGCGGGACTATATTGATGTCGTTATCCGTCGAAAATGGGTTATCATCACGTCTCTCCTCTTCATCTTTTCTGCAACAGCAATGTTCACCCTGACCCGTACCCCTTTGTTTGAAGGAAAGGGCACTCTGAAAGCGTCTGCTGCTCAGAGCAAGGTGACCAGTTTTGAAGATCTCCAGATAGACGCCCTCAAATCCATAGAATTCCAACAGACGCAGGTGAATCTGTTGGAAAGTGAACAGCTCTCAATACGTCTTATCAAAAAACTTGACTTGGAGAACCAACCTTTTTTTAATGAGGAAATACAGGCAGGTCAGGGAGAAGACGCATCTTTTGCTGGCTTGGTCCGGCTCGGCTTGGCCTCTATCCGCAACTTTATCCGTTTTAGCTCTGAAGTGGACAATACTCTGCATGAGGAAGGAAAAAAACGTTTACTTACCGAAGAGATTGTTGAAAAACTGCAGGATGGGTTGAAAATAAACCCGATACGCAACAGCGAATTGATCGAACTCAGCTTTGAATCCCCGGATGCACAACTGTCTGCTGCACTAGTCAATACAGCGATGGATGAGTTTATCCAGATGCACATGGATACCAATATGGACTCATCCAGAAACGCTGCCCAATTTCTGGAAAAACAGATACAGGCTGCCCAGATAAAACTTGAGCAGTCGGAAAAAGAACTCAATAATTTTTCCCGTCAGGCCGGTCTGGTCTCTCTGGACCCGAAACTCAATCTGATCATGCGACAGCTGGAGGAACTGAATGACGCCCTTGCCAAGGCCCGTGCTGAACGTATCAGCAAGGAATCCCTGTATCAGGAGGCCATCAGCAAAGACAATCAGAATCTGCCGCAGATCCTTCAGGATGATCTGATTAAACAACTGAAAGGTGAGTATTCACTGCTGACAGCGGAATACCAGGATCTGTCCACCACATTCAAACCCGCATATCCCAAGATGCGGCAGCTACAGGCCAAGATAAATGACATTAAACAGCGTATCCGGGAAGAAAAACAATTTATTGTTGAATCCATCAAAAATGATTACGAAGCAGCGCTGAAAAAACAGGAATATCTGGAGGTCAAGGCGGAAGAGCAAAAACAGCGCGCCATTGAGCTGAATGACAGGGCTACCCAGTACAAAATACTGCTGCGGGAAACAGAAACCAATAAAACCGTTTATGAAAGTCTGCTGCAGCGGGCAAAGGAAATCGAGGCTACTCTCGGCGCCGCTGTTACCAATATCAATATTATAGATCGGGCCAGGGTTCCGTTATATCCCTCAAAACCCAGAGTCGCCCGCGACCTGCTGCTGGGTCTGCTGTTGGGCCTGTTCAGCGGTGTCGGAGTGGCATTCCTGGTCGAATATCTTGATGATACGGTCAAGAATCCGGAAGAATTGATCAGCCGCTTCCATATCCCGGTGCTGGGCCTTATCCCCTTTGATAAGGAATGCGAACACAGACGGAGGGATATGGCCCTGAAATCATATACTGATCCCCGTTCTCCGGTTGCCGAATCGGTCCGCACGGCCATTACATCCATTGATCTCTCCGCTGCCGGACACCCGCCGAAAACCATTCTGGTCACCAGCATCCTGGCCGGGGCCGGAAAGAGCTCTCTGTCCACCAATACAGTGCTCTCCTATCTGTCAACCGGGGAAAAATGCCTGATCATTGATGTTGATCTCAGAAAGCCGAGCCTCCATCATGTTTTTGATGCGGAACGGAAAGGAGAAGGGCTTTCCAGCGTGCTCAGCGGCATCAGCAGTCTGAAAGATGTTATTCAGAAGACAGACTATAAAGGGCTGGATTATATCTCCAGCGGCCCTCTGCCCCCTAATCCGGCGGAACTGATCGCATCCAACAGGATGCGGGAGCTGCTGAAAAATGTCAGCGAACATTACAGCCATATTATTCTTGATGCGCCGCCCTTCCAGGGATTTGCTGAAATTCTGGTGCTGGCCAATATGGTTGACGGCCTTATTCTGGTCACTGTTGAGGGAGATACGCCGCGGGATGGAGTAAAACATTTCCGACGTTCTGTCCTGAATGTCAACGGCAAAATACTCGGCGCCCTTATCAACAAAACAGGGCAGCAGAAGGGGTACGGCGCATACAGCAAATACAGTAGTTATTACGCCTACAAATATGACTACAACTACGGTGAATCCCGAAGAGATGGATAAATCAGCTTCGTTATCCGGCTATACCTTTGTTTGGTAATCAGTCATGCTGCCCGGATATCTTCTGCGCATCCTCCTTTTTATAGGACTTGTTATCCTGACTTTTCTTGAGGTGCGTATTGCCACAGTTGCACAGACTGTGTACAGCAGCAATATTTCCGCGAATAAAACTATACGCAAATATCAGCGGGATCCCGGTCTGCTGGTCATGTACGGTAAACAGGCGATTCTGACAGGTGATCAGCAGGAAGGAAAAGAATGGCTGCAGAAAGCTCTGCTGGCCAACCCGCTGTACATCCCGGCCTGGCTGGCTCTGGCTGAACTGGAAAATGACAGCGGTAATGCCGACCGTGCTGCGGAGATACTGGAATATCTTGATGACCTGATGCAGGACGTCATCCGCTGGCGCTGGGAAAAGGCAATGCTGGCCTATCTTCTGGGGCGGCAGGATATCCTGAAAACGGATATCGCTTGGTTGCTGCAGCAGGAACAGACCAGCCGGGCAACCAGAAAAAAAATCATCAATTTTTCGTTTTCCCTCTGGTCCGACCCGGAAGACTTGCTGCGCGGAATGGGGCAGGAGAACATTCTTCCTCTGTTTCATCATGCTGTACTCTCACAGAAAGTCGAAACAGCATCTTTTCTGTGGGACAGAATACGCCCTGCAGATCTTGACCAGCAGCAGATAGTTCGATATATAAGTCTGCTGATCAACGAAAAACAGATTGATACAGCGGCTGCCGCCTGGAAAGAATACTTCCCGTGGCCCGACGGTAATCTTCTGTATAACGGAACATTTACCCCCCCTCTTGTCAGGGGAGGATTTGGTTGGAGGATCTGGAAGATTGAGGAAGTTGAGGCAGATTCCACCGGGCAGGCAGGAGAGACATCAGCAATGCATATCCGTTTCAACGGTGCAGAAAATATTAGTTATTATCATGTCAGGCAGATCATTCCCTTGCCGCCCGGCAGGCATTTCATTCTTTCCGGTGAACTGCGGAGCCATGCCTTGACAACAGACCAGAAGCCGTTCATCGAGGTTCTCGGAAGGGACTGCGAGTTGCGTTCTGATACAGATATGGTGCAGGCAGATCAGGACTGGACACGGTTCACTCTTCCCTTTACAGTACCTGAAGAATGCGGACAGGGCGTAATGGTTCTGGTGCGCCGCCGTCCAAGCAGAAATATTGACAATCTCATCAGCGGTGACCTGTGGCTCACTAACTTTTCTCTGCAGGAAACAACCGCTCCTCCTCCTGTGCAGGATAGTCTTCAATGATGCTGGCCGACGAACAACATCTTATCGTAAAGATAGCTTCCCGTCCTTCCACGGAGGAACTGATTCTGTTTATTGCGGAAGATGACGCAATGACCAAAGTCTGCACAGACTTGCGGAGGAAAATAGCGCGGAAAAACAAACAGGAACTTCGGGAGCTGGATCTGTTCTGCCGCAGTCATCATCTTTCTGTTGATCTGCTTTCCCTGGAACTGCAGCAGATATTGAGTATTTTCGCGCCGCAGAAAAATGTCAGTAAAGAATATCAGATTCTCGGACTTGATGCCGATGCAGACCGTGCGCAGGTGAAGCAGGCATTCCGTCAGCTCAGCATAAAATATCATCCTGACACCTCCGGTAAAGAAAATACAGCAAAATTTATTGAAATCAGCAGGGCCTACCAAAGCATAATGAATCGTCCGGCAACAGCGGGTGACAAAGCGGCCCGCCCGACTGTCTGGCGGCATAAAAAAAAAAGGCAACCTGCAAAGAAAGAAGGAAAAAACAGATACATCTACCTGGCCTCTCTGTTTGCAGGGGCGTTTTTGGTCCTCATCATTGCCGTTTCTCTCTTCTATCAGAAACAGGCAATGCTGAACAACCTCAGTCGACTTGATTCTGACAGTTTCTCTCCCCCGTCCTCTAACTCTAAGGATAAAGAAACTCTTCCGGTTCTTCCGGCCAAACCTGCTGGACAGCAGATACAGCCACCCGCCGCTCCGACCCCGCAGACTGTACAACACGACACCACAGCACAGCCGGAAACAATCTCCCATTCTTCCCAAGCCCACGAAAAATGGGAGGAAGATATGCTGGCACTCACACCGCAGACTAAAGCAGCCGAGCCGCTTCCCCTATTTGTTGCAGCAGCACCACCCCGACAGCAACCGGAAACGCCGTATAAAAAAATAGACCAAGACAGTTCCAGTTCCTCTGCATCAACGGTGTCCTATGATGTCCTGCCACAGGAATCACCCGAATTACCCGAACCAGCCGATGTGCAGGAGAAAGCTGTTCAACTCCCGTCAGCTGGTCCGGCGGATGATGAGCGGCAACCAGCTCCCGTAGCTACCGATGCTGCTTCTGCCGAGAAACAACCCCGGCCGGAAAAAGAAACAGAAAATATACAATCTGTCCCTGCTCAGTCGGACAAAGAGCAGGAAAGGAAATCGCCTTTTGCCGGTGCCAAATATCGGAAGGCCGTTATACTGCCTACGAGAAAAAAGATTCAGAAAAAGAAGGTTATTGAAGATAATGAGGACAAAGCCGTCTCCCGAAAAACAACGGTCCCGTCCACACCCTCTTTACAGGATTTACAAGGATTCTTCTCCCGCTATACAACTGCTTATACAAGCAGGGAGATACGGAAATTCGCCGCATTCTTTACCCCCGATGCACAGGAGAACGGTACGCGGTTTTCTGCAATGCGCAAAAAATACACCCGGCTCTTCAACTCTGTTCAGTCCATTGATTACGATATCACTCTGGTGACAACCGACCTGAAAGGAAAAGACGTCGCTGTCACAGGGCGCTTCAAGGTGCTGCTGACCTATTCCCCGTCCAGGCGCGTTGCCAGCACAGGCTCCATCACCTTTTTACTGACCGGAGAACCGCCACAGTATAGGGTCAGAGAACTTACGTACAGCCTTGATGCAGAAAAATGATTTATGCACCGGATCAGGCTGCTGTTAAAAAGAAAACTTCCTGATCTCGTTGCGGCCATTGCACCCTGCCGGATTATCTCAATCTCACTGAAACATCGCAGACCGAGCTGCAACCACCCGCGCAATCAGCTTCTGCAGAACCTGAACGGTCTGTTCACCTATCAGATCCGTGTCTGAATTCCTCAAGCAGTCCACTTTGGTCGAGGACTCCTTTTTCTCTCACAACAGCGGATTTCTGTTTACTTTTTCGAGGCAGCATGGTTCTTTTGATACCGTGAAAACAGTAGTCAGACTGGTCTTGGGATTCCAGAGAATTTCTGAAGAATCGATCACACTTACCATGCTGATGCTGACAGCAACTTTCAACTCCTAATTGTCTTTTATAACCAACTGATATATGATTCAAAAGTTTTATGGACACACAAAGTCGAATACAGATTGGACTGTTTATAAGGGAGATGCCCTTAAAATTCTCAAAGAATTACCAGCTGAACACTATAATTGTGTAGTTACATCACCTCCGTACTACTGGTTACGCGATTATGGAGTTGACGGACAAATTGGTATTGAAGATACTGTTGAAGGATATGTTGATTCCATTAGTAATGTGATGGATGAAGTTTACCGAGTAATCAAACAAGACGGTGTACTTTTTTTAAACATTGGAGACACCTATTATTCCGGTAAAGGAAAATCACACGGAGTTGATAAAAAAAGCAGTAAACGGCGATTCGGTTTACGGGCGGTGGATAAGAGTGGCGGCTTAGATATCGGAGTTAAGCCGAAATCTCTTATAGGTATTCCTTGGAGAGTGGCTTTGGAAATGTGTAAACGCAATTGGGTATTGCGGAGTCCTATTATTTGGTATCGAAAACATTCTTTGCCAGAATCAGTGCAGGATCGACCACGAAGAAGTTATGAACATATCTTCATGTTTGTCAAAAATCGTAAATATTACTTTAATAGGCAAGCTCTTGAAGCTGAAGAGCAAGAAGACATGTGGACGATCTCGGCGCGGCCTAAAGGAACACATATAGGTACAGCTCCTTATCCAGATGAATTGGTACAAAGATGTCTTGATATTGGATGTCCTATAGGAGGTTCTGTGCTTGATCCATTCGCTGGAGGAGGAACTACGTTGCGGGTTGCGGTTCAGTCTGGATGTTCTGCTACAGGTATTGATCTTAACCCGGAATTCTGCCAATATATAGTCGAAAGTTTATCAAAGCTATAAGGATAGCCAATGTTTTTGAGTCAAATACAGATTGAAAATTGTCTCAATTCTCTTGAGTTGGTACATCCTTTTTTTGGGATCAACTTCCTCGTCGCTAAACAACTTGATTTTCCTGTAGGAACTGCTTTATCATTTGCTATAAACCGTGAAGAAGAAATATTTCTACAGAAATATTTTCAACCGGAGTCCGATTCCAAATACTTCTATAGACCTTTCAGGGTATCAGATAAAAGTAAATTTTGGCTTCGACCAGATTATCCTTGGAAAGGCTCGCAAAAATTAAGGACAAGTACATTTGGGGAGGCATTTATCCATGCTAAAGGAACAGATCAATGGGGCTGGAAGAAAGAGTATGTAACCATTCTAAAGCGACATCTTTATCAGGAACGACTAATACCGGCATTTGCTCTTGCTGTATGGATATTCCGAGAAAAAAAATGGCATTTGTCTACAACAGCGCAACAAATAATTGATGAATTTTTTAAGAAATTCAAAATTAATGATATAGAACAGGAAGAATTATTTGATACATCAATAGATAGAACTTGCCAAGGAGACTCTATTTTTAGTGAGCACCTCTTTTCTTGGCAAGAATTGGTAGAAAAGTTGAATATTCCGGTGCCTGACGATGCTCCTAAGGACGAAGGCGGAACCCTTTCAGCACTCTTGATTGAAGGAGTTGGTCCGGCAAAAAAACTTGACCTGCACTTGGCGGAACGAATCAACCTCTTTACAGGTGACAACGGATTAGGGAAAAGCTTTGTTTTGGAATGTGCTTGGTGGGCATTAAGCGGAAACTGGACTGGTTTTCCTGCCTATCCCGGACAGAACACGAATGCCTACGAGTCAAAAATATCTTTTGAGATCAAAGGAAAAACAGGAAAACTAAATAAGGGCCTCTCTGAGTATAACTGGGAGAAACAGGACTGGTCTCTGCTTGAGGAACGTCCGGCAATACCCGGCCTTCTTCTTTATGCCCGTGTTGATGGAGCTTTTGCTGTATGGGATCCGGCAAGGGACTATTGGCCCGAATCCGCTCAAAGGAAATTTTCCAGACCGCTCATTTTTACAAGAAATGAAATCTGGAATGGTCTGCAGGAGATAACTGGTGGTCAGACCACCTTTTTATCAAACGGGTTAATTGCAGACTGGATTCTCTGGCAGAACAGTCCTGAAAAAGAACCGTTTGCAACATTGAAACGGGTCTTGAAACGCCTGTCTCCACCGGATCTGGACAAAGGGGATCTTGGTACACTGGAACCGGGAAAACCGACCCGAGTATCCAATGACAGCCGTTGGATGCCGACCATTAAGCATTCCTATGGTGAGGTACCGCTTATCTATGCTTCAGCCGGAGTCCGCCGGATAGTGGCCTTGGCCTATCTGATTGTTTGGGCTTGGGAAGAACATAAAACGCAGTCCGGTTTGATTCGCAAACCGCCGCAAAGAAGAATGGTGATCTTGGTGGATGAGATCGAAGCGCATTTACACCCGCAGTGGCAGCGAAAAATTCTTCCCGCATTATTAGGCATCCAAGCAGATTTGGCACCTGAGTTGAACGTGCAGCTTCTGATTGCCACGCATTCCCCTTTATTACTGTCCGCTGTTGAACCTCTCTTTGAAAGGAATAAAGACAGAATTTTTCATCTGAATTTAGTCAATAAGCATTCAGGAGCTGAAGTTGTGTTGCAGGAACCGGAATTCATCAGATACGGCACTGTCAATTCCTGGCTGCAATCTGAGTTCTTTGAACTTGCGCAACCGCGTTCTCTGGAAGGCGAAAAGGCTATTGAAGACGCGAAGAAAATCCAAGATAAAGAGAATGTTACACGCGCAGAGGTTGCCGAAGTATCGGATCTTCTGGTGAAATATCTTGCAGCGCATGATCCTTTCTGGCCTCGATGGACATTTTTCGCTGAAGAACACGGTGTAGAGTTATGATCCCCGTTCAGCAGCACCCGGAACCTCCTGATTTTACAAAGCGGGTACGAAATCCCGGGAAACACTTTCTCTCTGAAAACCACAGCCCGACTTCTCAGCAATGGCGGGGCAGAGAATACTGGCAGCGTGTTTTGCCTGATATGCGCAAGGCATATAAAGGAATTTGCGCCTACTCGGCATCCTGGATTCCGCACAGCACAGGCAATCACTCAATAGATCATTTTATCCCAAAATCACGACAACCTGAATTGGCCTATGAATGGGATAATTACAGGTACTCCTCTCTCAGATTCAACGCCAGAAAAGGAACGCATTCTGTTGTTGATCCGTTCAAGTTACTCCCCAACTCGTTTGTTCTTGATTTCAGATCATTCCTTATAAAGCCGAACCCGAAACTTTCTCCGAAAGAACAAGAACCTTTACAGGAAACGATAAAGCACTTGAAGCTCAATGATGATGAAGATTTAGTTATAGAGCGACAGATCTGCTGTTCTCATTATTTCAAGAATGAAATTTCTTTTAAACACTTACAGAAAAGATATCCTTTTATAGCGTTTGAACTGGAACGGCAAAATATATTGAAGAAAGAAGAACCAATTGATACGGATAATTAGTTGACATATATAGTCATAAATCATTAGGTTTAATTGATATTATCTGTTTCGAACAACAATCATGAAAGACGTAAAAATGGACAAACTGACCAAGGCATACCTTGATCACGGTATGATTTCCGAAGAGATGACGTTCTTTAAAAAATTCATCGAAGGAATAGATGCCGATGAAGTACAGGACTACATCAAAAGACTCCGGAAGTTCTCAGATGAATATATAGTGAAGCATTTCCAGTTTGAAGAGGAGGAGATATTCCCCCTTATCATCCAATACGGCAATGAAAAAGAAAGAAGATTGGTTCGGATACTGCAACAGGACCATATAAAAATATTACACAAACTTGCTGTGTTTATGGAAAGAGTTGCTTCGTACGGGGACCAGCCCACGGAAGAACAGGTTGAAGACATTATGCTGTCAAGCAGGAAGCTGCTCGAAATGATACTGGTTCATGCCCGAAAAGAGGACGCCCACTTATTTCCCAATCTATAAACTGGTTCGGCCTGACCGGAGGCTATTACTGACCCAAAATCACCACCAAATCTCCCGGAAATATCTATCATCCGCCCTGCCCTGCTGCTCTGGGTATATTGTTGAGAACCGCCCGATAGCAACCGGAAAATCAATGCCGACCTGCGTCATGAAAATAGCACTCTTCAGCGATACCCATACCTTACATGAGAAAATCAATATCCCGAATGCAGATATGCTGATCTTTGCCGGTGATATGACCCACTGCAGAACCGACCGGGATGTGCGAAACTTTAACAACTTCCTCGGCAGCCTGCCGCATAGGCATAAAATCGTGGTTGCCGGGAACCACGACCATCGGCTTGCCTGTTGTGATCTGGAAAAGGCCAATGCCCTTCTTTCAGAGGCAATTTATCTGCAAGACGAATCTGTCGTCATTGACCATATCACTATTTACGGGGCACCCTGGCAGCCGCTGTTCAACGACATTGCCTGTGATGCCTTTGCCCTGCCGCGCGGGAAAATTATCAGAAAAAAATGGGAGATGATCCCGCCGCAAGTCGATATTCTTGTCACGCATACGCCTCCGGCCGGTATCCTTGACCGGAACGGCCCGGTCTGTCACGGCTGTTCAGACCTCGCAGCCGCTGTGGCTGTCGTACAACCCAAATATCATATTTTTGGCCATATCCACAACCATCACGGCATGATCAGACATGGTGCCACACGATATATCAACTGTAATGTTCAGGGCAAAAACGGCGTGTTGCGCTCTGCATTATTACTCGACTATACTTCAGGAGAACTCCTGTAATCCTGGAAGTACATTCCCCCTCTGCCGGTGATGCCTTAGCCTTACGGTACCGGCAGGAACAGAATGCAACCTGTCGCCTGTTTATATTTACAAAATCCAGAAAATACCGTTATGAACAAACCATGCATAATCATCCACTGCGGTGCCGGTAAATGGGAAGGAGCTCACTGCGATGCCAAGCAGTACAGACAGAAACTGAAGAGAATTGTCAAACGCAGTTTCGCGGTTCTTGCAAAAGACGGGGCCAGAGATGCCTGTCTGTATGCCGTTGCGGCAATGGAAAATGATCCGCTGTTTAACGCCGGGACAGGCTCGAAAATTCAGCGGGACGGGCAGATACGGATGTCGGCCGCCATTATGAGTTCAGCGGATAAACGTTTTTCCGGGGTTGCCAACATTCGTAACGTAAAGAATCCGATTCAGATTGCGGATATGCTTCACGCAGAAAGACATACCGTGCTTGCCGGGGAAGAGGCCACTGATTTTGCCCGGCAGAAAAACGTTCGCTTTTATAATCCGGCAACATCGCACAGGCTGCAGGAATACCGCGACAAACTTGTCGGCGAAACCGGAACCGTAGGTGCTGTAGCACTGGATTCCCAAGGTAGTATAACGGCGGCAACATCAACCGGCGGCATAGGCTATGAACTGCCCGGCAGGATCGGCGACAGCGCAACCGTTGCCGGAACATATGCCACCGGCGTCTGCGGCGTCTCCTGCACAGGACGGGGTGAGGATATTGTCAATCAGGCCGCAGCATCTTCGCTCGTCACCCGTGTGGAAGACGGAATGCCCCTTGCTGCTGCCATCAGCAGGCTGGTTACGGAATCCAATGCATACGGCTACCGCCTGGGACTGATTGCCCTCACCCAAACCGGTGAAGTGACAATCGGAGAAACCGAGAACATGAATGTCATGTACGCAGCCTATGACGGAACCGCGCTTGATTGCTTCTGATTAAATGCGCGGGGCATGGGAACCGCCCCGCCGGATTTACGGTAGGATGCTTCAGGCAAGATCAATCTGCAGCGGGATACTGTGCAGGTTTCCGGTCGGCTGCTGCGTTCTGCCGAGCTTCCAGGCCCCGCATTTGGCCCTGCCCTGCAGCTTCTTTTCTACATCCGTAACCAGCCCGTCAATATTAATTACCTTGTGGCGGGAGAACACTTGGGGCAGGCCGCTGGTCAGGTTGCAGGCCAGGCAGCGGCCGGGACGTTCGTTCAGGTCCAGGGTGAAGTTCAGGGTGTTGGTATGCTCATCGTGGCCCTGAAAGCTCAGGGCAATGTCATAGGCGCCTTCGTCCGCATCGCCGAACAGGGCTTCAAAAAATTCATCAGCCCGTTGGGCCGGAAAAAGTTCCTTCAGTACATCCTCGGTAAATACATCATGCATGGATTCCATTTGCGTTCTGCTCTGTTGTTCTCTATTGAGTTGAGTTTGATGGGTTGATGTGTTGCTGATGCCACATATACACGGCTGTGCATCCGGCAGGCGGAGCTGTCCGTTTCCACGTACTCTGCCGGAGCCGGTGAGGCTTCTGCTGTACACTGATACAGCAGGTAAATGTACCCCAAAAAGCGGAAACCTGTCAACATCCGTTGCAGGGAGTGGTCGGTTGTGGTAAACCATGCGCCATGATGCATACTCTATCGTCACAGGAAGCCGAGCTGAATGCTGCCCAGCGCAGAGCGGTCACTCATGGAGACGGGCCGGTGCTGGTTATTGCCGGAGCAGGCAGCGGCAAGACCCGTACTTTGGTGCACCGTATGGCCCGGCTGCTGGACCGGGGCGTGGAACCGGAATCCATCCTTCTGCTGACCTTTACCCGCAGAGCTGCTCAGGAAATGCTCAATCGGGCTACACGGATCTCCGGGCATTCCTGCAGCCGGGTGGTCGGCGGGACCTTTCATGCCACGGCCAACATGCTGCTGCGCAGGCACGGACATCATCTGGGCTTCGGTTCCGGATTCACCATCATCGACCGGGGTGATGCCGAGGGCATCATCAATCTGCTCAGGACCTCCCTGGGCCTGTCCGGGGCCGGAAAGCGTTTCCCCGGCAAACGGGTGATCCTCAACCTGATCTCCGGCGCAGTGAACAAGTCCCGTCCTCTGGAAGACCTGCTCTTTGAAAACCACTCCCATCTGCTTGAGTTCACCGATGACATCCTGAATGTCCGCAAAGAATACCGGGAGTTCAAGTTGAATAACGGTCTGATGGATTACGATGATCTGCTGGTCAACTGGCACCGCCTGCTCAGTGAATCGGATCAGGCCCAGCAGGAAATCTGCTCCCAGTTCCGCTATATCCTAGTGGATGAATACCAGGACACCAACCTGATTCAGGCCGAGATCGTCCGCCTGCTGGCGGCTGAGCACGACAACGTGATGGTGGTCGGCGATGATGCCCAGTCCATCTACAGCTTCCGGGGCGCGGATTTTCAGAACATCATGCGTTTTCAGGATCAGTTTCCTGATACCGAAATCATTAAGCTGGAACAGAATTACCGCTCGGTCCAGCCTGTCCTTGCCCTGACCAACGCCATTATCGACAAAGCTGAAGAAAAGTACGCGAAAGAGTTGTTCAGCGAAATCGAAGGCGGGAACAGGCCGGTGGTTTATGCGGCCCGCAATGAAGGCGGCGAGGCCCGGTTTGTGGTTGACCGGATTAAGGAGCTGCTGGCTGCCGGAACGCCGAATGACGAAATTGCCGTGCTGTTCCGCTCCGGTTTCCACTCATATAAGCTGGAAATGGAGCTGACCAGCCACGGCCTGGAATTCGAGAAACGCGGCGGCATGAAGCTGACTGAATCAGCCCATATCAAGGATGCTCTGGCCTTTCTCCGGGTCCTGATCAATCCCTGGGATAATCTGTCCTGGAGCCGTATCCTCCTGCAGATGGAAAAGGTCGGGCCCAAGACGGCGCAGAAAATCCTGGACACTGTCACGGGCCAGGATGATCCTGTTGCCGCTCTGATGCAGTACCAGACCGCTGCCAAATGGAAAGACAATCTCCGTCAGCTGGCCCATGCTCTGGCAGATATGTGCCGTCCCGGCCTGACACCTTCCGGCATTTTTGATCTGGTCATGGCATATTATGAGCCGATTTTTGAACGGGTGTATCACGACGATTATCCGAAACGACGGCGCGACCTTGACCAGCTCGCTACTCTGATCGGTGACTACGGCGACCTGCAGTCCTTTGTCGATGACACCGCCCTGGATCCGCCGGAATCCGGCCCGGAGCCTGCCGGAGCAGGCAGTGATAAACTGATCCTTTCTACCATCCACTCGGCCAAGGGTCTGGAATGGAATGCGGTCTTTGTTATCAGCCTGGCTGAAGGGCGTTTTCCGCACCAGAAGACCGTGACCGGGGACCAGTGGGAAGAGGAGCGCAGACTGCTTTACGTGGCCGCGACTAGAGCAAAGCAGCAGCTCTTTCTCACTTATCCCAGGACGCTCATGACCCCGGACAGAAAGTTTCTCAACGTGGTCATGTCCCCCTTTCTCCGGGAGATCAATCCCGGCCTGTACGAGCTTGACGATCCGGCCCCGGTTTCCGCCTCCTCTTCCTGTTTCTCCCGGAGCGGCCCGGAACGGAAATTTGCCGAGCCCTCGGCCCTGCAGGAAAAATTCGGTGTTCACGGTGCGCAACCTGCCGGTGCTGTTTTAAGCAAGGGCATGCGGGTCAGGCACCCCTTTTTCGGGATCGGCAGGATTAAAGAAGTCCCGGCCCCGAGCCGGATCGAGGTCTGTTTTGACCGGCATGGGGATAAAATCCTGCATCCCGATTATGCCAAACTTGATATTGTGGAATAATTTGAAATGATGGAGATAATCTGGCAACTCAGCTCCGTCTGTTACTCTTCCTGCTTGACGGACAGTTCCGTCCTGCTGTATCCTGCATGGATAAAAAAAGGAGGAGGAAACAATGCCGCAGTCAGAAATACGAAATGCGCCCATCAACATTCGGGCGCGGAAGAGTCAGCGGGAACTGATCGACCGGGCCGCTGCTTTGCTGAATAAAAATCGGACGGATTTTATGCTGGACGCATCGTGCAGGGAGGCGGAAAACGTCCTGCTCGATCAGCGGCTTTTTCTGCTGGACGAACAGCAGTTTGCCGAATTTGACGCTGCTCTGCAGCAGCAGTTTGCCGACAATGAGCATATTCAGAAGCTGCTTGAGGAGAACGCGCCGTGGGAGAAATAACCGCACCGGAGCCGCTGACGCCGGAGCATAATACTGCCTGTTTTCACTGCGGTGTGGCTTCGCTGGACGACTGGCTCCGCAAACAGGCATTACGCAATGAGGTGTCCGGAGAAACAAGGACCTATGTGGTTGCCGACGGAGACAAGGTGATCGGCTTCTACTCGTTTGCCACCGGCAGAGTGATCTGCGGGAAAGGGACGGATGCGGCGCCATCCCGAACGATTCCTGTTCTCGTGTTGAGCCGTCTGGCTGTTGATTCCTCCTGGCAGGGCCGGGGATTCGGTTTCGGCTTGCTGAAAGATGCTGTTGTCCGCTCTCTGTATGTGGCCAGAAAAATTGATATCCGGGCGCTTGTTGTGCATACCCTGAACGACCAGATCAAAAAATTTTATGCCAGATACGGGTTTACCGAGCTGACCATTAATCCTATGGTGCTCACGCTTCCGGGGTCGGAGGAAGCCTGTGATAAACTGCTGGCCCGGCAACACCTCGGCAGGAATACAGCAGCCGTTTTTCAGCAATAATAAGATATGTTCGGTATCGGTCTACCTGAAATGATAGTGATTCTGGCAGTGGCGCTGATCGTGGTCGGCCCGGATAAACTGCCGGACCTGGCCCGCTCCCTGGCAAAAGGCATCAATGAGATGCGCAACGCCATGAATCAGGTTAAAGAAAGCCTGAGCGAAGAGACCAAGGTGGTCAGCTCAGTGCAGCAGGATCTGCAGAAAACAGCCGGGCAGATGAAGACGCATCTGCTGGACGACATCACCAGCAACCCTACGCATTGGAAACAGGAAGGTGGCGCGAAAGACGTAGAGGATGTAGAAGACGCAGAGAACAACGGGGTCATTGAAGCAGAATCTCTGCCGTCCCATCTTCAGGAAGAAGATGGAGCAGCTGGAGCGCAGGAGAAGGAACAGACGGAAGACAGTCCGCAGAACCTCACTGCAGAGCCGCAGCTGGGAAATGATGAAAAAAACGGCGGTGAACAAAACAGGCAGGCTGATACGGTTGCAGATAAGGCGGATGCAGCCCCGGACGACGAACAACGCAGCAGCGACACCAACGACACTGCGGCATCTTCCGATACGCCCACAGCTGCATGAACCTCACCGAGGCAGTTGAACTTTTCCGGCCGCACCACCAGGAACTGCGCCAGCGCCTGCTGAAATCCTTTCTTGCGGTTGCCCTCGGCACAGCTGTCGCCTACCTGTTCATTGACGACCTTGCCGCATTCTGCACCCGTCCGCTGTTCCTGGCCCACCCGACCCTCAAAAAGCTGGTTTACACCAAACTGACCGACGCCTTTATTGCCTATATCAAACTGGCCCTGCTGTTCGGCATTACAGGCACGTTTCCCTATCTCCTGTACCAGGTCTGGATGTTTGTTGCGCCGGGACTGGTGGACCGGGAAAAGCTGCTGGCCCGCAGAATCATCTTCTGGTCGATCGGGCTGTTTCTGGCAGGTGCCCTGTTTGCCTTCTTTATTGTCCTGCCCAGAACCCTGGCCTTTTTTATGAGCTATGCCGGGGACTACCTCGAACCCATGCCCAAACTCGGCCTTTACCTGACGTTTGTTGCCCGTATGGTGCTGGCCTTTGCCATCTCCTTTGAAATCCCCTTCCTCATGGTCCTGACTTCAGCGACCGGGCTTGTCAGCCGTGAACACTTTACAAGCAAGCGCAAGTATTTCTACGTCGCCATTGCCGCGCTTTCCTTCCTGCTCACTGCTGGCGAAATCACCGCCGCTGTTCTGCTTGCCTTTCCTTTATTCGGCCTGTATGAAGCCGGAATTCTTGCCGGTGGCCTTTTCGTCCGGAAACCGGAAGAAAAGGGGCAGGTCTGAGACCGGTCGGAACGACCTCCGTCCGGCGCGATGAATTATTCCTGCAGATAAAACCGGATCAGGGTATGGAGCTGGTCCCGAAAATCATTTTCAAAAGCTGGTCTCCCCGTGACTTCGACGCTACTGAGCCCTTGCCCAAATTTTCCGATTTGACGGAGCTGCCGATTTCCCGTATAGCTGTCGGCCTACACCAAACAACCTTCTTCAAAACGCTAAAAAAGTATGATCGCTTTCTTCCTTTTTTTTTACTGAATGTGCCGAAAGGAGCCGCCCCGGGTCGGGTGGACGAATTGCAGGCGCATTTCCCTCTTCTCTTCCTGAACCAACTCTCCTCAGAGTTTCAGACCTTCAAGAAGCCGCAGATGAGATCTCGCCTGCTCTTTTCAGGCCCATCAGGTTATTTGAAGGATTGAAACAGCCCTTTCTGTTCAATCTATTTTTCAGCTGCTGTTCACGACAACAGGATAACCGGTTCATTTGCCCATCGCCGTTGCGCTGAGGGTACCGTTGTCCGTTGCGCGGGCTTATTTTTCGTGCGGAGAACGGTCGATGAACCGCTGCTGTTCTGATCATATACTGAGCAACAGATTGAACATCTTAGCAAAATAAACCAAGAGGAGTACCAATGAAGAAGAGAACATTCCTGCTGACCCTGCTTGTCTATGCCCTGTCCGTTACGGGTGCCTGGGGAGAAAATGCCGGAGATGCAACGCAGCAGCAGCCGGGCAGTTCCGACAGTGCTGTTATCGCCCCAGTCACTGTCCGGCCGACAAAGGACGGCTATGCACTGATCGATACAGCCGGTCTGAAAAAATCCATAGATACGGAACCTGCTGATCTTGTGGTGGTTGATGCCCGTAATCCGGAAGAGTACCAGGAAGTGCACATCAAAGGGGCGATCAATGTACCGCAGAAGAAGTTTAAAAAGTATGCCCATCTCCTGCCCAAGGATAAATCTGCCCGGATCATTTTCTACTGCAATGGCGTAAAATGCGGCAAGAGTAAAAAGGCGGCAAAAGAGGCTCTGAAGCTGGGCTACACCCAGGTGATTGTCTATGCCGAGGGTATGCCGGTCTGGGAGGAAAAGGGGATGCCCATCTATGCCGGGCCGGAATATGAAAAGCGGATCGAAACAAACAAGCTCTCTCCGCAGGAGCTGAACGCACTCATCCAGAGCAAGGCCAAGGCAGATACCTTTACCGTGGTCGATGTCCGGGACCCGGAGGAGTTTCGGAAGGGGCATATACCCGGAGCGATCAATATTCCTTCGCCGACTTTTGCCTCCCGGTCAGGGATGCTGGAGAAAGACAGGCAGATCATCGTCTACTGCAGCGGCGGCGGCAGAAGCTACAATGCCTACCGCAAGCTGATGAAACTCGGCTACAAGGATATCCGGCAGACTCTGTTCTTTGACTGGCAGGAAGCCGGGTTGCCGGTAGAGAAGTCGGAGTAGAGCGATAATCGGTTCGGCAAGTCCTGCATTGAGACAGAAATATCTCGATGCAGGGCTGCAGGGCGTCCGGTTCTCCTTTCATCGGGATGAACCATGGTAACTCATCCCAATTTCATAGTACAAGGGGCAATCATGCACCGGATAACGGAAAAAACCGCACTTTCACACCCCTCACCGTCAGCAGGCTTGTCAAATCAGCAGTATTCGGCTATACAGGGGCAGCGGAATCGAAAGTGAACACGTTATCGTTATTATCGAGGAAAAAACATGTGCCCAGTCGCTCTCACAGACACCGTAACCGTTACCTATACCGCCGCTCTTGAAACAGGCGAGGTTATTGACAGGCAATACGAGACAGACCCGATTACCGTAGCCATCGGCAGCGGCCATCTGTGCAAAGCGGTGGAGGCCTGTCTGTTCGGTATGGAACCGGGCCAGTGCAGAGTGATCCGGGTGGAGCCGGAGGATGCCTATGGTCCGCACCGGGAAGAGCTGGTGCAGCAGATTCCCCTTGCCCATTTTCAGGGCAAATTCAGCCCGCAGCCGGGCATGATTTTATCCCTGACCGTGGACAGGGACGGCGAACCGCACAAAGTTCCGGCCACAGTCACCAGGGTGCAGAATGAGACGGTCACGGTGGACTACAACCATCCCCTTGCCGGACAGGCGATTGTGTATACGGTCACTCTGGTCAGCATCAACACCTGACCACGTCATTACATTCACCCCGGTGGTCAGTCGTTTTTGGCCGGGAAAACTGCATCCTTTTCTTCGGTGAAATAGCAGAAGCGGTCCCAAGTAACCTCAGTATCAGAGATCGGGCAGCGGAGAGAGACCTTTCTTTCGTCAACCGCCGTGACAAGCCAGTCGCCCTTGCGGGAGCCGTCTTCAATATGGATTTTCTGACCCGGAGAAAAAGGGTATCGCCTGAAAAAAATTACCGGTTCCGTCATTGCTGTCCTCCTTGGCTTCCTTGATTAAGCCTGGGGTGCATAATTTTACCGCCCCGACGACTGGTTCATTCTCTTCATCGCACCAGGATCACAATGCATCATAATAAACAGGAGCAGGATGTCAATCCGTTTCAGCGGCTTCAGCAGATCGTCAGGACGCTGCGCTCTGATGGCGGCTGCCCCTGGGACCGGAAACAGACGCCGCAGACTCTGAAGAAATATCTGCTGGAAGAGGCTGCGGAACTGGCTGAAGCTGTTGAGCTGGGTGATCCGCAGCATATCTGCGAGGAGATCGGCGATCTGTACTTTATTCTGGCCCTGCTGACGACTGTTTTTGAGGAGCAGAGCAGCTTTTCCGCAGATGATGCCCTGCATCTTGCCTGTGAAAAGATGGTGCGCAGGCATCCGCATGTCTTTGCGGCAAGCAGCAACGATCCGCCGTTGTCCGAACAGCAGCTTCGGGAGCAGTGGGAGCAGATAAAAAAAGAGGAAAAAAAGGCGCGCACCCGCCAGCAGGCTGCGGAATGATTCGGCTGTTTTTTCGCCGGAAATTCGTCGAAAATCGAGTCAGCAGTTGAGGAAGGAGCTGCTTTCTGTTAGGCTGTTCCAAATTGTAGGTAGTGTACAGTCAACTGTCGGCAGCTGTCCGCCGGTGTGCGTTCGGCTGACATCTTTTATTTATCCAAAACAAAAGATACACGGGTAGTGGGTCAAATTTTATCCAAGAGACCGTATTGAGGAGGATGTATGAAGGTTCTGGTCATTGGTTCCGGCGGCAGAGAACATGCCCTGGTATGGAAGCTGAGCCAGTCTGAAAAGGTAAGGTCTATCTGCTGTGCCCCCGGAAATGCCGGAATAAAAAAGCTGGCCAACTGTGTCCGGATTGCTGCTGATGATATTGACGGGCTGCTGGAATTCGCTCTGAAAGAAAATTTCGACCTGACCGTGGTCGGGCCGGAAAATGCCTTGGCCGCAGGCATCGTGGACCGTTTTGCAGAAAAAGGGCTGCGGATTTTCGGACCGAACGCGGCTGCTGCTGAGCTGGAAAGCAGCAAGGTTTTTTGCAAGGAATTCCTCAAAAAACATAACATTCCCAGTGCAGAATATCAGGCGTTTGACAAGCCGGGTGCGGCCAAGAAATACATTGATGAGATCGGCTCTCCCTGTGTGGTCAAGGCGAACGGGCTGGCAGCCGGCAAAGGGGTTGTTGTCTGTGAAAGCGTTGAGGAGGCCAAGGACACGGTTGATCAGATGATGAAGGAAGGTGCTTTCGGCGAGGCAGGTCATTCTGTTGTGGTGGAGCAGTTCCTCACCGGAGAAGAGGCTTCGTTCATCGCCTTTGTTGACGGGGAAACCGTGCTGCCGCTGCCTTCTTCTCAGGATCACAAGGCCGTGTTTGAGGGTGACCGCGGCCCGAATACCGGCGGGATGGGGGCCTATTCTCCGGCCCCGGTAATGGATGACGGCATGTGCATGCGGGTGATGAACGAGGTCATGCTGCCCACGGTGCGCGGCATGGCGGAAGAAGGCAGACCCTTCAAGGGCATGCTGTATGCCGGAATGATGATTGACGGCGATGAGATCAATGTGCTGGAGTTCAACTGCCGCTTTGGTGATCCGGAATGCCAGCCCCTGCTCATGCGCCTGCAGACTGACCTTGTTGAGATTCTGGAAAAGGTCATTGACGGCAGGCTGAGCGAGATTGAACTGGAGATCGATCCGCGCGCCGCTGTCTGCGTGGTCATGGCGTCAGAGGGCTATCCGGGGGCCTATGTCACCGGCAAGGCAATCAGCGGCCTGATGAATGCCGGAAAACTGAAGGATGTAATGATTTTTCATGCCGGTACCACGATTGAGAACCGGCGGACCGTCACTTCCGGCGGCAGGGTACTGGGGGTGACCGCGCTGGACAGCACCATCAACAAAGCCATTGAACGGGCCTACAAGGCCGTAGACAAAATCAGATGGAAGGGCAGTTATTTCCGCCGGGATATCGGCCACCGGGCTATCTCGCATATGCAGAAGAATACCGGACCGCTGGTGGGCGTGGTTATGGGATCAGATTCGGATCTGCCGGTGATGAAGACGGCAACAGATTTTCTCAATACTATGGGGATCAAAAACGAGGTAAAAATCGCCTCGGCCCATCGTACCCCTGAGCTAGCTGCCGAATACGCCAGAATGGCTGCTCATCGGGGGCTGAAGGTTATTATCGCCGGTGCCGGCATGGCGGCCCATCTTGCCGGAGTGCTGGCGGCCCATACCACCCTGCCGGTGATCGGGGTGCCCATTGACGCCTCGTCGCTGAACGGGCTGGACGCCCTGCTTTCAACCGTGCAGATGCCCCCGGGTATCCCGGTGGGTACGATGGGCATCGGCAAGGCCGGGGCAAAAAACGCAGCCGTGTTTGCCGCCAGAATTCTTGCCGCGCACAATCCGGATCTGACGGCCGCTCTTGAGCAGTACAGCCGGGAGATGGCGGAACAGGTAGAAGCAAAGAATCAGGCCCTTGCCCAAGGGTAAGAGGCAGGCTGCAGCTGTGCCCTGCCCGGTCTGTCCGGCTGCTGATGCCGCCGGGCTCGGCGAGGCAGTCAGGCTGCTGCGCCGGGGCGGCCTGATCGCTTTTCCCACGGAAACTTATTACGGCCTCGGGGTTGATCCGCTGAACATCGGGGCCCTGCAGCGGCTTTTTGCCGTAAAACAGCGGAAACCGGAAAAACCTGTCCTAGTCCTGGTTGCCGGAGAGGAACAGGTGCCCGTGCTGGCTGCCGATGTCCCCGCTCCTTTCAGGCGACTCATGGCGCGATTCTGGCCCGGCCCGCTGACTCTGGTCTGCCCGGCCCGCCCTACCCTGCCTGCTCTGCTCACCGGTGGCACCGGCACCATCGGTATCCGGCATTCTCCGCATCCTCTGGCTAACCGCCTGCTGCACGCCTTTGGCGGGCCGACCACCGCGACCAGCGCCAACCGCTCCGGCTGTCCTCCTGCCACCACAGCCGCTGAAGTTAAAAATGCCTTCGGCGCAGAGGTTGATCTTGTTCTTGACGGCGGCACCACCCCCGGCGGAGCAGGCTCAACCCTGGTTGCCTGCAGCCCGGATCAGCAGCTTTGCTGCCTGCGGGAGGGCAAAATCGCGTTCGGAGATATACTGCTGCAGAGTTGAGCAGAGCTGACCGCTATGCCCCGATTTATCCATCCTGTAATTTTTACTCAAAATCAAAAAATTATTCAATCGGCTGCCTGACCCGGCGTGTACGAAAAAAAAAGGAGACCAGACCTTCCGGTCTGATCTCCTGCTGTGCTCCTAAACGGAGCTTAATTGATTGTGAGGGTGTGATTACATATCACGTATAGAGCAGAGCTACTTGGTCTCGCCGGGTTAGCGCCCTCCTTTGTCTTTGTCGTCAGAACTTCCGTCGTCGCCGTTTAGTCTACCGGGCATGTCAATCCTCCGTTTCTGGAGTGTGCTTCGATGACTTCGAAATCACCGCTTACAAGGCCCGGGCCGATAGGAACGGAACAGCTTGTGTGAATCTTGGTGTTTTCGATACCGTCTACATATATGGTTATTTCGGTTCCGAGGGTTCCTTTCTTATCCTGACCGATGAATTGAAATTCTTCGCCAGGTGCAACTGACTTTTCAAATACCACGGTGCCTTTTTTACCCTTCGTTTTAACCCTGATAACGGCTTCTGATGCACCTGTATACTTCAGGGTCAGGTCTGTGATTTTACCGTCGCAGGGTGCGCATTCCTGCACGATATCCGCAGTCACCGTCTCGTCGTCCTGATTTGAAGTTACCGGACTGTCGTTCGGATCCTTGCCCGTGGCAGTGGCCACGTTGGTCACCGAACCGTTGTCCAGGTCGTCCTGGGTTATGGTGTAGCTCGCCGTACAGGTCATTGCCGCGCCGGGCGCCAGATCGCCTGCCGGACAGGACTCATCGTCGGACTTGTCGTCAGCCACCGTGATCTGACCGCTGACGGTCACGTTGCCGCTGTTGGTCACCTCGTAGCTGTAGCTGATCATATCACCGACCGCGCTGTAGGTGGCCGGATCTGCGGACTTGACAAGGGTCATTGCCGGGTTCTGCTCGATCGGAATCGACAGATCGTCAGTTACCGGATCGGTTTCCTCGGAGTCGGCCGTGACGGTGTTGTCCAGGGTGCCGCCAGCGTTCAGCTCATCCTGGGTAAAGGTATGGGTTGCGGTGCAGGTCATGTTGTCGCCAACCGCCAAGGTGGTTGCCGGACAGTTCATTGTCTCTGCATCGATATTATTGTCTGCCAGACTGATACCTGTCAGCGTCACGTTACCGGTGTTGCTGACCAGATAGCTGTAAGGAACCGTTGCCGGAGCGGAAAGCCCTGTTGTGGTTGAGCTTTTCTCCACAGTCATTGCCGGGTTCTGCTCGATCGGAATCGACAGATCGTCAGTTACCGGATCGGTTTCCTCGGAGTCGGCCGTGACGGTGTTGTCCAGGGTGCCGCCAGCGTTCAGCTCATCCTGGGTAAAGGTATGGGTTGCGGTGCAGGTCATGTTGTCGCCAACCGCCAAGGTGGTTGCCGGACAGTTCATTGTCTCTGCATCGATATTATTGTCTGCCAGACTGATACCTGTCAGCGTCACGTTACCGGTGTTGCTGACCAGATAGCTGTAAGGAACCGTTGCCGGAGCGGAAAGCCCTGTTGTGGTTGAGCTTTTCTCCACAGTCATTGCCGGGTTCTGCTCGATCGGAATCGACAGATCGTCAGTTACCGGATCGGTTTCCTCGGAGTCGGCCGTGACGGTGTTGTCCAGAGTGCCGCCAGCGTTCAGCTCATCCTGGGTAAAGGTATGGGTTGCGGTGCAGGTCATGTTGTCGCCAACCGCCAAGGTGGTTGCCGGACAGTTCATTGTCTCTGCATCGATATTATTGTCTGCCAGACTGATACCTGTCAGCGTCACGTTACCGGTGTTGCTGACCAGATAGCTGTAAGGAACCGTTGCCGGAGCGGAAAGCCCTGTTGTGGTTGAGCTTTTCTCCACAGTCATTGCCGGGTTCTGCTCGATCGGAATCGACAGATCGTCAGTTACCGGATCGGTTTCCTCGGAGTCGGCCGTGACGGTGTTGTCCAGGGTGCCGCCAGCGTTCAGCTCATCCTGGGTAAAGGTATGGGTTGCGGTGCAGGTCATGTTGTCGCCAACCGCCAAGGTGGTTGCCGGACAGTTCATTGTCTCTGCATCGATATTATTGTCTGCCAGACTGATACCTGTCAGCGTCACGTTACCGGTGTTGCTGACCAGATAGCTGTAAGGAACCGTTGCCGGAGCGGAAAGCCCTGTTGTGGTTGAGCTTTTCTCCACAGTCATTGCCGGGTTCTGCTCGATCGGAATCGACAGATCGTCAGTTACCGGATCGGTTTCCTCGGAGTCGGCCGTGACGGTGTTGTCCAGGGTGCCGCCAGCGTTCAGCTCATCCTGGGTAAAGGTATGGGTTGCGGTGCAGGTCATGTTGTCGCCAACCGCCAAGGTGGTTGCCGGACAGTTCATTGTCTCTGCATCGATATTATTGTCTGCCAGACTGATACCTGTCAGCGTCACGTTACCGGTGTTGCTGACCAGATAGCTGTAAGGAACCGTTGCCGGAGCGGAAAGCCCTGTTGTGGTTGAGCTTTTCTCCACAGTCATTGCCGGGTTCTGCTCGATCGGAATCGACAGATCGTCAGTTACCGGATCGGTTTCCTCGGAGTCGGCCGTGACGGTGTTGTCCAGGGTGCCGCCAGCGTTCAGCTCATCCTGGGTAAAGGTATGGGTTGCGGTGCAGGTCATGTTGTCGCCAACCGCCAAGGTGGTTGCCGGACAGTTCATTGTCTCTGCATCGATATTATTGTCTGCCAGACTGATACCTGTCAGCGTCACGTTACCGGTGTTGCTGACCAGATAGCTGTAAGGAACCGTTGCCGGAGCGGAAAGCCCTGTTGTGGTTGAGCTTTTCTCCACAGTCATTGCCGGGTTCTGCTCGATCGGAATCGACAGATCGTCAGTTACCGGATCGGTTTCCTCGGAGTCGGCCGTGACGGTGTTGTCCAGAGTGCCGCCAGCGTTCAGCTCATCCTGGGTAAAGGTATGGGTTGCGGTGCAGGTCATGTTGTCGCCAACCGCCAAGGTGGTTGCCGGACAGTTCATTGTCTCTGCATCGATATTATTGTCTGCCAGACTGATACCTGTCAGCGTCACGTTACCGGTGTTGCTGACCAGATAGCTGTAAGGAACCGTTGCCGGAGCGGAAAGCCCTGTTGTGGTTGAGCTTTTCTCCACAGTCATTGCCGGGTTCTGCTCGATCGGAATCGACAGATCGTCAGTTACCGGATCGGTTTCCTCGGAGTCGGCCGTGACGGTGTTGTCCAGGGTGCCGCCAGCGTTCAGCTCATCCTGGGTAAAGGTATGGGTTGCGGTGCAGGTCATGTTGTCGCCAACCGCCAAGGTGGTTGCCGGACAGTTCATTGTCTCTGCATCGATATTATTGTCTGCCAGACTGATACCTGTCAGCGTCACGTTACCGGTGTTGCTGACCAGATAGCTGTAAGGAACCGTTGCCGGAGCGGAAAGCCCTGTTGTGGTTGAGCTTTTCTCCACAGTCATTGCCGGGTTCTGCTCGATCGGAATCGACAGATCGTCAGTTACCGGATCGGTTTCCTCGGAGTCGGCCGTGACGGTGTTGTCCAGGGTGCCGCCAGCGTTCAGCTCATCCTGGGTAAAGGTATGGGTTGCGGTGCAGGTCATGTTGTCGCCAACCGCCAAGGTGGTTGCCGGACAGTTCATTGTCTCTGCATCGATATTATTGTCTGCCAGACTGATACCTGTCAGCGTCACGTTACCGGTGTTGCTGACCAGATAGCTGTAAGGAACCGTTGCCGGAGCGGAAAGCCCTGTTGTGGTTGAGCTTTTCTCCACAGTCATTGCCGGGTTCTGCTCGATCGGAATCGACAGATCGTCAGTTACCGGATCGGTTTCCTCGGAGTCGGCCGTGACGGTGTTGTCCAGGGTGCCGCCAGCGTTCAGCTCATCCTGGGTAAAGGTATGGGTTGCGGTGCAGGTCATGTTGTCGCCAACCGCCAAGGTGGTTGCCGGACAGTTCATTGTCTCTGCATCGATATTATTGTCTGCCAGACTGATACCTGTCAGCGTCACGTTACCGGTGTTGCTGACCAGATAGCTGTAAGGAACCGTTGCCGGAGCGGAAAGCCCTGTTGTGGTTGAGCTTTTCTCCACAGTCATTGCCGGGTTCTGCTCGATCGGAATCGACAGATCGTCAGTTACCGGATCGGTTTCCTCGGAGTCGGCCGTGACGGTGTTGTCCAGGGTGCCGCCAGCGTTCAGCTCATCCTGGGTAAAGGTATGGGTTGCGGTGCAGGTCATGTTGTCGCCAACCGCCAAGGTGGTTGCCGGACAGTTCATTGTCTCTGCATCGATATTATTGTCTGCCAGACTGATACCTGTCAGCGTCACGTTACCGGTGTTGCTGACCAGATAGCTGTAAGGAACCGTTGCCGGAGCGGAAAGCCCTGTTGTGGTTGAGCTTTTCTCCACAGTCATTGCCGGGTTCTGCTCGATCGGAATCGACAGATCGTCAGTTACCGGATCGGTTTCCTCGGAGTCGGCCGTGACGGTGTTGTCCAGGGTGCCGCCAGCGTTCAGCTCATCCTGGGTAAAGGTATGGGTTGCGGTGCAGGTCATGTTGTCGCCAACCGCCAAGGTGGTTGCCGGACAGTTCATTGTCTCTGCATCGATATTATTGTCTGCCAGACTGATACCTGTCAGCGTCACGTTACCGGTGTTGCTGACCAGATAGCTGTAAGGAACCGTTGCCGGAGCGGAAAGCCCTGTTGTGGTTGAGCTTTTCTCCACAGTCATTGCCGGGTTCTGCTCGATCGGAATCGACAGATCGTCAGTTACCGGATCGGTTTCCTCGGAGTCGGCCGTGACGGTGTTGTCCAGAGTGCCGCCAGCGTTCAGCTCATCCTGGGTAAAGGTATGGGTTGCGGTGCAGGTCATGTTGTCGCCAACCGCCAAGGTGGTTGCCGGACAGTTCATTGTCTCTGCATCGATATTATTGTCTGCCAGACTGATACCTGTCAGCGTCACGTTACCGGTGTTGCTGACCAGATAGCTGTAAGGAACCGTTGCCGGAGCGGAAAGCCCTGTTGTGGTTGAGCTTTTCTCCACAGTCATTGCCGGGTTCTGCTCGATCGGAATCGACAGATCGTCAGTTACCGGATCGGTTTCCTCGGAGTCGGCCGTGACGGTGTTGTCCAGAGTGCCGCCAGCGTTCAGCTCATCCTGGGTAAAGGTATGGGTTGCGGTGCAGGTCATGTTGTCGCCAACCGCCAAGGTGGTTGCCGGACAGTTCATTGTCTCTGCATCGATATTATTGTCTGCCAGACTGATACCTGTCAGCGTCACGTTACCGGTGTTGCTGACCAGATAGCTGTAAGGAACCGTTGCCGGAGCGGAAAGCCCTGTTGTGGTTGAGCTTTTCTCCACAGTCATTGCCGGGTTCTGCTCGATCGGAATCGACAGATCGTCAGTTACCGGATCGGTTTCCTCGGAGTCGGCCGTGACGGTGTTGTCCAGGGTGCCGCCAGCGTTCAGCTCATCCTGGGTAAAGGTATGGGTTGCGGTGCAGGTCATGTTGTCGCCAACCGCCAAGGTGGTTGCCGGACAGTTCATTGTCTCTGCATCGATATTATTGTCTGCCAGACTGATACCTGTCAGCGTCACGTTACCGGTGTTGCTGACCAGATAGCTGTAAGGAACCGTTGCCGGAGCGGAAAGCCCTGTTGTGGTTGAGCTTTTCTCCACAGTCATTGCCGGGTTCTGCTCGAAATTAACCTTTGACGTGTCACTCGCTGTATCTGAACCAGCGGTATTATCTGCCGTCACCTCAAAAGTGTTGGTAACAGAACCGCTATCAGCATTGACAAAAGTCGCATTAAAGGTACATGTTACGGTTTGATCCGCATTGATCGTTGTATTCAGCAACGCTGCGCAGCTTGATCCCATGATGTCATGGGGAGTATCACCGATGGCGGTGATAGTTGCGGCAGAACCGCTGTTATTTGTGATGGCCACTTGATAAGGGATAGTCTTCGGATATGTTGCCGTAGCCGGTACCGTCTCCGTATCAGTAAAACTACCATTGCCGTCAGCATCGTTATCCTTTACTACAGCAAGTTCCGGTGGAGCCGTGATAATTTCCACCGTCGCATCGTCAGACGGATTATGCGTCTGCTCGTCATCGTCGTTCAGGGTACCGGTCACCGTATCGATGTGGGTTTCACCAGCATTGCCGTTCACTTGTCCGGTAAATGAGCAGCTGTAGCTGTCGCCTACCGCGATGGTTTGCGGTACAGAGCAGTCGCCCTGCCCGTTCAGGTCACCGTAGATATTATCGTTCAACCCGGTCAAGGTAAGTGCATCCACCGGCGAAGTATTCTCTATAACAACGGTAAAACTGACCTCGCCGCCTGGTTCGTCCAAGGAAGTTGGATTTGCTGTTTTCGTCAAAACTACCGAGGAAGGCACATCTTTAATTTCCACCAGTGCTCCATCACTGCCGGAAACAGATTCTCCATCATCATCAGTACCGCTGGCAGAGGCTGTATTAGGAATCATATCACCTGCCGCACCCTCAACCGAACCCGATACGGTACAGGTAAAGTAAGCATTCGGGGCCAGCGTCACGGGCACCGTTGCGTCACAATCCGCGCTGATGTCGCCGCCTAAGAGTTCATCATTGACTGTATCGATGGTGACTTCATCTACTGATGAAGTGTTGGTGATTCTTATGGTGTAGGTCACCGGGCCGCCAGGCTCATCCACCATCGTCGGATCAACGCTCTTGATGACCTGAATGGATGACGGTAAGTTAAGAATCGCCACATTGGCACTATCCACAGCACTGAGCGAATACCCATCATCATCAACACCGTAAGCCGTTGCGGTATTCGGAATATTGTCACCAGCATTGCCGGTCACGGAGCTGCTGACAGTGCAGGTTACCATTTCACTCGGCGCCAAGGCTGCTGGCAGATTCGGTGAACAGTCTGCCGCGCTGATGTCACCGCCCAAGTTAGGATCGTTGATGCTGTTAATCGTGACGTTATCCACCTTAGAGGTATTCGTCACATCAAAAGTGTATATTACATCGCCGCCAGGCTCGTTCACCTGTTCGGGTGCGACGCTCTTGGTCAGCATGATTGAAGACGGCACATTGTTGATAGCGACAGTCGCTATGTCATCATCACTGACCGGGTTGCCGTCGTCATCAATGCCTGATGCCGACGCTGTATTGTCAATCAGATCACCTGCATTACCCTCAACTGAACTCGGCACGGTACAGGTAAAAAATTCATTTGGTGCCAGCGTCACCGGAAACGTCAAAGGCGGGTTACCGCAGAAGGCTCTGATGTCACCATCAAGATCGGGATCATTGACCGTGTCAATGGTCACAGCGTCTACTGTCGAGGTATTGGTCACCTTTATGGTGTAGGTCACCTCGCCGCCCGGCTCATCAACACTGGTCGGGTCAACAGTCTTCTCCACCTGAACAGCTGAAGGTACATCTGTAATCTCGACGGTTGCGGTGTCACCACCTTCAATCTCGTTACTGTTTTCATCGATACCGAAAGCAGTTACCTTATCCGTCAGCATATCGCCGGCATTACCGGACAAAGTGCGGGTAAAGGTACAGGTGGTTGTCTCTAAAGAACTTAATTCGGTATCAAGACAAACCTCAGAAGCATTGTACGAGATATCATTCGTACCGTCATTATTCTCATCATCGGCAATCTGCGTGAGTGTCACCGAAGACAAAGTCGAGGCGTTGGTTACCTCAACCTGAAAATCCACTGTGCCGCCCGGTTCAGGGATGCTGTCCGGAATGGCGGTCTTGACCACTTTGAGTTCAGCCGGAGGCACATTAATATCAACCTCAAACCCGTCATCGCAGCGGCATTTGGAGGGTGCCCCTGGGAAAGCACCGAGGGGGCTGGTGCAGAGGTCATTCGCCCCAGGTTGACGCCAACTGGTGCAGTTGGGAAGATTCAGTTTGCCGTTACCGTCCGGATCGATACAGGTGACAGTAAGCGTAATCGACGGGAAAAGCGGGTTGTGGCTGTCGTCTATATCACCACAGGTATCCTGAGTACCCGATGGCTTATTATCACCCGGCAATGGATCACTTGTCCCGTCCAGATCCAACCAGGGCAGATCAGGCGCATAGGCGGGCGTGGCAGCGGTACAGGCACCGGTCAACGCCCCGTCGCCGTTCGGGTCGCCGTCCTGGGCGAACCAGATGCCCACATCATGGCGTGCCTGGGCGGTCAACAGCACCTCAAAGTCGGCCGTAAACGTAACCGTATCACCCGGAAAAGCACAGCCGCCATCCGAATCCAAAATAACGATGTTTGTTGCGTTGGCGAGCTGCACATCATTCGCCGTACAGTTGAGACCAAAGCCAGCAACGTCCTCCATACACCCAACATCGGGTATGACATCGGCGTTGCCAGCGCCATCAGCCTGGGCTGTCTGGACGCCGAGAACCAAACCTGCTGCCAAACTGAACGCGGCAGCGGTAAGGCGCCATGGGCGGCCTCGTTTTTTGTGCCCTAATCTTCTTTTCATTTTTCAGCTCCTCCTTTTTAAGGATGTTTGACGGGTTACATCCGCAATACCATATAACCTTGCTGTTGTGGTATTGCAGATATGACGAACAATGATTACATTAAAAAATTCAGAAAACTTTACTTTTTATATTTGATATACTCTATACATGTCAACAAAAAAAATAATTTTTCCTGTAAACAAAAAAGGTCAAGTAAAAAAGATAACTATTTTCTTTTATGAAAGAACAGCTTGTTAGCGAAGTTTTCCGGCAAAGAACTCAGGGACGGGTCAATTTTTCTGAGTTTCCAGAGAGGACCTGGAAAGGGCAAGGCATGGGGGAAACAGCGGAGTATCACTGGTAGAAAAAACAAAAAACTTTTACTTTCTTTATGAGGAAAAATTATCTTACTGTCAATGAAAATAAATATGGGGAGAGCTTGCCTGAAAGGAAGGAGTCACTGCTGCGGAAGCCGGTTGCAGAGTTGAGCAAAGCTGACCGGATGGATCCGATGCATCTTTCTCGCTGTCCTCCGCAGGAAACAGCAGAAAAATCGGCTGATCAGAACAGATCGGAAAATCAGAAAGAATAGCGGATCTCAGCAAACAGCCGGTCATTATAGCCGATGCCGGACATGTTCAGCAGGTCGCCGGACTGATACAGCACTGCGCCGCCGCGCAGCATAACCGTGTCGGTCAGATCATATTCCAGAGAAAGCCGCTCAAAGGCAGCGTCTGCAGAAGAAGGGCCGTAGAGCATGGCCAGCAGGGTAAGCGACAGGGTATCATTGAAAAAATCGCGACTGCAGCGGAAGGCGAGCTGAAACATATCCTGCAGCACGCCGTCCGGTGCAGCCTCCAGATCTGCTCTGTGGTTGTTGATATGGCGGTTGGCGATTTCCAGAGACACCGTGGTTTCGTCAAAACCGGAATATTCCGCCCCGACAAGCACATCAAAGCGGGAATATCCCGCACCGGGACGGTTGCTGTACTGCACTCTGTTCAGCAGGGCACCCTCACTTTTGAGCAGCCAGTTGCCCGCAGCCCTGTTGTAGGCAAAGCCGAACATGTGCAGCCGTCTGTGCTTCTGTCGTATCTGCGCGGATTCGCCGTCCAGAACATATTCCATATGCGCGGCGTCGTTGAATATCCGGGCATAATAAAGGTCGAGATCCCAGCCGCTGAATATGCCGCTGAGAGAGAGGGCCCATTCGGTATTTTTCAGGCTATTTTCCGGTTTATCTTCAGGCGGCATCAGCATATCGATCGGATAAAAATCATATCCGTAGGCCGGGAGCTTGTTGAAGCGGATTTCGTGGATGGCCATGCCGCTCAGGTTCCAGTCTCCGAAGTAATAGTCCAGCTTGGTCATGGTCAGAGGAAGGCGCAGGTCTTCGATGTCGGTCAGGCCCGGCTCGCGCATATCCAACGGGTTGAGCACATCCGTCACCCGGATGTTGTCGGATTTTCCCCAGACCACGATCTGACGGCCCGCCTTGAGATCCAGATCATCTGTGAGCTTGCCCTGGACATAGGCCTCACGCAGCTCCAGTTCATCCTCGTATTCGCCCAGCACAGCATCGGTGTACTCATCCCGGCCCTTCAGGGAATAGACGGCGTCATAGAATCCCTTGCCCCCTATCTTCCCGGACCAGGCATCGGAAAACCGGGCCTCAAGATCAATCTGCAGGTCTGTGCGTGCCTTGGACAAACCACGCCAGTCGGTCTTTCCGTCTGCCGGTGCGTTGTGGGCGACATTATAGGCAGCGCCGAACTGCAGCCAGCCGTCTATGCTCAGCCACGCAGGGAGAACTGGCTTTGATTTTTCCGGGTCTTTGACCGAAACGGCAGACTGCTGCTCTCCTTCAACCTCTTCTGATTCTTCAGGTTCTTCAAAACCATCCAGCACAGCATCAAGGCCGCTATCGACCGGCTGGCCAGCGGATCGGTCAGATGATTGCTCTGCCGGGCTGTCATCAAAGCCCTCAAGGACGGCATCCAATTCATTTGGAGTATCAGATTGGGCTAAAACAGATAATGGGGAAATAAACAAAGAAACTGCAAGCAGTACTGTAAGGCCTGCAGAAGTTCTACAAAGTATATTAATCTTTTTATAATGCATCAGTTAGGGCCGGGCCTTTTGCAGGGATTTTATTTCCGAGGGATCAAGGGGAGGCGGGAATTCCACGCCCAGGAGTTGGGCGATTTGGTCGGTGATGTTGTTGTTCGGCATGGTGATTCTCCTTGTTAAGATTGCAACAAATGAATCTGCTTTGAATTTGCTGTATTTTCCTGCTCTGCAACTTCAGCATATCTTCCAGCTTTGGAATGTCAATAACGTTTACAGAAGGGAACGGAATGGTTGCAAGAATATTGAAATGTTTATCATGCGTGACGACTGCATCGACATTTGCCGCTACAGCGCAATCGACAAATTTATTGTCGTCATCGTCCGATAGTAAGCACCAGTTGTAATAACAACGGTCTGAACCGCATTCGGCAGAACGAGAAGCGTCCTGATGACATTTTGAGCGACTGATGGAGAATACTTTGCTGCAATAATCTCTTCGTATTCCGAAAGGATTTCCGTGGTAAAGGCAATCTCGAATTCCTGATTGATCAAGCCTTGGAATATCCAATGATACTGTGATTTGCCGGATATTGAAACGAGCAGCACATTGGTATCAATGACAAATATCGGCTTAATTTTCATTCAGCCAGTCATCCATAGTCTGTGCCGACATTCTTTTTTCTTCCCATAAGCGGTCAGCCTCGTTGATCGCTTTTCGGCTGAAGTGCTGCACAAGAATATTTTTCAGTTCCAGCAATTCGTTATCATTTAAATTGGTAGAATATAATTTGATAAGTTCCATCTGTACATTGCTGAGAGCGTGCGGTTGAACAGAGATACTGTTTTTTACTCCGGCAGCATTTGAAGGCATGGCATCCTCCTTGTAATTTTCAGAAAGTCAGTTGGCGATCAGAACCTGTTTTTTTATTTTAGCATATTACAGCAAGAAAAGAAAAGCGGGCGGCAACGACCTCATAGCCGGGCAGGGATTTTACTTCAGAGGGATCAAGGGGCGTGGAAATTCCACGCCCAGGAGTTGGGCGATTTGTTCGATGAGGTTATTTTGCGGCATGGTGATACTTCCTGTTAAGGTTTACGAAAAACTTAAGCCCTTCCTTTCTTAATCTGAAACTGTAAATAAAGGTAAACTTTTATAGTTTTTTATCCCAAATAAATCTTTATTACCAAAATGTTCTGCTTCTTTTGTCCAGCCCTCTTTTCCTTCTTTGTTTCTAATTTTAATCCACCAGACAGATTCTCCCTTTTTTAATATATCAAAATCAGTTGGATTAATAGGTATTCCATCATGGTACATTTTTCCTTTAAACCATATTTTCGAAAAACCTTCTCCTAAATAAGTATACTCATATAAAATATCTCCTTTTTTGACAGTTATTTCTTGGTCAATTTTATATGTGTTTAAAACCAATATCTTCGACGGTTTTAAAGTTACAACAACACCAGTTAACGCAGTAACGGTTTCTCCTTTTCTTACATAAAATGAAACATTAGAATTTATATCTTTTTCTTTTCTAACCCGAGTGTTTTCCATAACTGTCCACCCTCGATAGACGCAACCTTCAAACGGACAAGCATCATAATCATAATAAGGTATTGGCAATTTATCTATCACATCTTGTTCGTTTTTGATTACCGGCTTAAATAAATCATAATTTTTCTTCTTATCCTTCTCCTGTTTGCCTAAATTAGGCTTACTGACTTGTTTTTTCTGTAATGGTTTCTTTTTTAATTCAGGAAGGACTCTATCTTGTATTATTTTTTCATCACCTATAAGCTCGTTATTAATTTTATTTCCTTTATCTGTATGATTTCTACCATTAAATAAATAATAAATAGAGAAAGCGAAAGGAACAATTATTAAAATAATTCGTACAGTATACCTTAACGGATTTTCAATAAATCTATTAATTTTATCAATTCGTTCATTCCATTTTTCTTCCTGTTCCTCTGCACTCGAACGTCCAATAAACCAAAGAATGAAGCATGTAAAAATTGCGGCAACAAAAGCAATAAATCCAAAAAAAATCCAAATACCATACAAACAAGTGAAAATTACACATCCCCATCTTATTTTTATAAGAAATTTTAGTACGATCTGTATAAATTTTACTACCCCGGATTCAAAAGATAAGTATATTCTTAGCAGATAATTTACTAAAGAAACAATTTTTTCAATCAGCAAATTACATAAACGAATAATTCCATCGATAATAATATTTATAGAATATAATATAAAATCCTTTATCTTAAGCAAGATAATTTTAATCCCGGCAATAACGGAAGTAAAGAAGAGTCCAATTTTTCTAATTGATATACTCAGGCCCGCTATTATTGCATTAAAAATATTAGACATTTAACTTTATTAGCGAAATCAAATCCGTTTTTCGATTGAACATTATTATTATATAGAGGATAACTACAATCAATTTAACCACTTAATCGGGCACATAAAAGATATCAAAAAAATATAAAATCAATTCAATCTCCCTATCAGTATCCTCGATAATCCCATCCAAAAATAAGATGAGATTATCTAAAATTTAGATAAAAAGATCAAAAAATTTGATCTGCTCATCCAGCAATTTGATCTGCTCATCAAATATTTAGATAAACAAACAGAACGGTTTGATAACGAAATCAAATCATTTGCTATTAAAAATCGGAAGGAAGACAATCACATCCCAAAGGCGGAGACGCAGAGCGCATCAGACCCTTTCCCAAGAAAACGCCGCAATATTTTTCTTTGTACTGCTGAAGAGAATACCGACCAAATACACTGTCCCCTGGCCTGTATACTTCTGCGCATACTTCCTTTCTTTAATCTGCTCAAGGGGTTCCACGCCACCATCGACTTTAAACTCGACAATATAGATGTTATCATCCAAAAAGAGCGTTAAATCAATGCGCCCGGTATTGGTCACATCCTCAGCAATGATGCGGATACCCAGGCTTGCGAGGTAGGCATAAATCACACTGGCATAATAGCCCTCATACTCGGCAAGGGTGTTTTTGACATAATTATTATAGGGGATGGAGGCAAACAGGGAAACAAGTACATCTTCCAATGCTTCAATATCACCGTTTTTTAATGCGGAAAACAGGCCGGTCTTGGTGGGGGTATATGTTGTCGCGTCCGTCAGAAAGCGGATAAGCGCGTCATTAAAGGAAAGGGCGACCTCCCTGTTCGGGTAGTGCAGGGTATATTCAAAGCCTCCGAACTCCAGTTCGTAAATCTTTTTGATGGTCAGGTAACCAGCCTGAAACAGGACAGGTTCCAGCCTGATATGATCAATATCAAAACCGTCGAGAAGCGAGCTGTCAACCCGCAGGTCGGACAGACGAGGAAGAAAATAGTTATTCTGCCGGATCAGCTTGAGCAGAAAGGTGGGCGTACCGGTCGCGAACCAGTAATTATTAAAGATACATCCCTTGTCGATGAAGAGCAGGATATCAAAGGGATTATAGACCTTTTCCCCGATAAAATTATAACCGTTGTACCAGTCCCGCACCTTCTCCATATCTGCATCCCGCAGGAGGTCGGCAAAAACGGTCTCCAGATCATCCTGGGTATAGCCGCAGACAGTGGCGTAACGGCTGTCAAGGGAGATATCGGAAAGATTGTTCAGGCCGCTGAACACAGAAACCTTGGCGAATTTACTGACCCCGGTAAAAAAGGAGAATTTGATATACTCGTCGCAGTCCTTGATAATTGTGTACAGGTCTTTGAGTATTTCCCTTGCCTCCCCGGCAACCTCCATCTGATCCAGATTATCCAGGATCAGCTTGTCGTACTCATCCACCAGGATAACGACTTTCTGCTGATATTTCTCAAAAGCCTTTCTGATCAGCTCCCGCAAGCAGCCCCCTGTATCTTCATCAAGCAGGCAGTCGATGTCCAGGCGTTCCTGGTTATCCTTGAGGATATTTCTGATATCCTGCTGCATGGCGGCAACATTGCGGGCCACTCCGGCAAAACTGATTTTGACGACCGGATAGACCGCGCCCCAATCCCAGGTATCATGGATGGACAGGCCGTGAAACAGTTCCTTCTGTCCCTCGAACACAGCCTGTAAGGTGGAAAGAAAAAGGCTCTTGCCGAAGCGGCGAGGCCGGGAGAGAAAATAGTATTTGCCGTTGTTGATCAGCTCAACAGCGAATTGTGTTTTATCAACGTAGCGGTATTCTTCTTCACGGATTTCGCTGAAGGTCTGAATACCTATAGGCAGCTTGCGCATGATCCTCCGGTATCGGTTCGGCAGTAATTATGAAAGAAGATGAACGATCAGGAGCTGATCGTCCGTTCCGTACAGCGTCAAGCTTCGGCCTTACTCTTCCTTCCATTCGGGCCGGAGATGCAGCTTGGTGAGTTGTTTTCTCGCAACAGAAGCAGGATCCTCAGTGAGGGGACAGGTGGCCTTCTGGGTCTTTGGGAAGGCGATCATGTCCCGGATGGAGCTGGAGCCGGTGAGGAGCATCATCAGGCGGTCGAGGCCGAAGGCGATGCCTCCGACCGGCACTGCGCGACGTATTTCCCCCATGATTTTCTTCAGCGCCTTGCGCTCAATATCCCGGAGCGAGGTCTGCACAGCGCACATGCCGCAGCCGATATCAACTCCGACGGCATTGGGAATTACCGCGTCTTTTGTTACCAAAACCCCGCCGATGGGCATGCCGTAGCCTTGGTGAGAATCCGGCATAAGAACATGGCGGAAGGTAAAAGGCAGGTTGGCCAAGTTCCTGGCCTGTTCCAGCGCCCCTTCTTCAATGTCCCGGAGCCATAATTGTATCGGTTTCTTTTCCGATCCAATAACCTGCTGCATAGCACGATCACCTGATTACCCAGATTTATCGCTGCTCATCACTGCTGCTCATCGTCTCTGATGTCGTCGGGATACAGCAGCGAAACAACTGTTCTGATTCCTTCCAGCAGGCCCATAGTCGGCCGGGAGACCTGCTTTTCATCAACCAGAAAAATCTGATTTTCCTGCACCGCTTTGATGACCTGAAAACCGGGTTCATTTCTGATTATTTCCTTGGTCACCTGATTCATCCGGCCCTGCTGGGCCAGAAAAACATCGATCTGTCCGGCCTTGGCCAGAATACGCTCTTTGCCGTACTCTGCGATATTCGTTTTCCGCACCTGCACGGCATCCGTGGCCACGTTGATGCCGCCTGCAGATTCCAGGACAAACATGGCCATGGAATCAGGAGCAAAGGTCTTCATCCTTTTGTGGATGGATTCAAAATAGACCCGCTTCCTCTTCTCTGCGGGAATCGTGTCCACCTGCTCTTTGATTTCCGCAAGAGCGACGCCGAACCGGGTGATCATCTGCCGGGCCTCCTCTGCATGCCCACTCAGGATGCCCAGATTCTCCCAGTACCGGAACATCTCATCCACTGAAGTGGGCTGCAGAGAAACCACGGTTACCCCGTTCTGTTCAAGGCGTTCCACCATATTCGGATAGGCCCGGCTGAGCATGGGGCGGATCAGCACGAGATTAGGCTGCAGGGCCAGCAGCCGTTCCGGATCATCCCGGAAACTGAGTTTAGGCAGATCAGGCAGCTGTTTATCACTGCGACCGATGGCCACAATCTGCGATTCTGCGCCCATATCCATCAGATTGCGGGTATGGGCGGCGTACAGGGAAATAATCCGGGCAAAGGGCTTGTCCGGCTGAATCACCCTGCCGTCATTATCCACAATAGGGGCGCTGAGAGCCGGGCCAGCAGCCAGCAGCAGAGAAAACAGAGAGAACAGAACAAGAAGAGAAAATCGGTTACGCATTGCGTTACTCCTGAAGGATAGATATTCATGCAGCAGGAAGCCGGTAACTCACCTGGCTGCAGGCAGAAAAAGCATCTTCCCGAACCTGCGCCTCCACCCCGTACACTTCCCGGATGACCTCAGGGCGCAGAACTTCGTCGGTCGAGCCCTGGCAGATAATCCTGCCATTTTTGAGAAAAATCAACTCGTCACAGAAATAGGCGGCCAGATTCAGATCATGAATCGCTGCCACCACAGTCAGCCCCTGCTCTACGACCCGACGGCGAATCAGGCCGAGGATGGACAGGGAATGGTAGATATCAAGGTTCGAGGTGGCCTCATCCAGCAGCAGCACCTCCGGATCCTGTACCAAGGCCCGCGCAACCGCAACCCGCTGCTTTTCGCCGCCGGACAGCCGCGTTACGGAGCGGCCGGAAAATTCAGCCACCCCCATTTCCTGCATCACAGCATCAACCAGAGCAACTTCCTGCCCGGTTAGAGAGGCAAATCGGGCAAGATGAGGATGACGGCCCATTTCCACCACCTCGCGCACGGAAAAACCAAAGCGGACAACAAAATCCTGGGGCACCAGCGCCACCCGGCGGGCCAGCTGACGGGCCTGCCAGTTACCCAGCAGGGTACCGCGATACTGTATTTTTCCCGTACCCGCCGGGGTAAGACCGCAGAGCAGGTCAAGCAGGGTGGTCTTGCCGCTGCCGTTGGGACCGAGGACACCGTAACATTTTTCTGCGGATAAGGTAAGAGTTATCTCCGCCAGAACAGCCTGTTCTTTATAGGCAAACCCCACCTGATCAAGCTGCCAGAGGATATCAGACAGGGTATCAGAGGGCGCCCTGCTCATTTTCCTGCTGTCGTTTTTTAAAGATACAGGCGAAAAACGGTCCGCCGATCAGGGCGGTGAGCACGCCGATGGGAACTTCGGCAGGCAGTACAGCCCTGGTCAGAGTATCGGCCAGCAGCAGCAACAGCCCGCCGCCGAGAAAGGAAAGCAGAATCAGCTGCCGGTTATCCGGCCCGATAAGATACCGGAGCAAGTGGGGAACAATCAGGCCGACAAAACCGATAATCCCGGAGACTGCAACGCACAATGCGGTCATCAGGGAACAGGTGATGAGCAGAATCCAGCGCAGCCGGACCGTATTGACTCCCAGGGTGGCGGCAGCCCGTTCCCCGGTGGCCATGATGTTGAGATCCCGGCTGTGGAACAAACAGACCCCTACACCGGCCAGGGCGGTGGGCAGCAGCAGCAGGATATTCTGGCGGGAAACCCCGGAAAGGGATCCCATGAGCCAGAAAATAATAATCCCGACCTGTTCATCGGCAATGAATTTCAGAAAACCGATGGCAGCGGACAGAATGGCTGCCACAATAACGCCGGAGAGAATCAGACTGGTTGAGGACAGCCGCTGGTCTTCCGCAGCTAGGGCCAGCACAGTGAACAGGGTGCCGACGCTGCCTGCAAAGGCAAAGAGAGGCACGGAGAAATCAGCAGGCAGGGACAGTCCGATAACCTGGAGGACAATGACCAGGGAGGCCCCGAAGGCAGCTCCGGAAGAAATGCCCAGGGTGTAGGGGTCAGCTAGCGGATTCAGAAGGATAGCTTGGAAAACCGTGCCGCAGACTGCCAGCAGACCGCCCACCAGCACGGCCGCCAGAATCCGGGGCAGGCGCACATCCATGACCACTGCCGTGACCACCGGGTCTGTCCCGGCCTCCCTGCTGCGCGACAGGAGAGCATCGGTAATGACCCGGAGCACGGTTGCGGCCGGGATTTCCATAAATCCCATGGTGGCGGAAAGCACCACGGAACCGAGGAGCAGAAGGAGCAACCCAGCGCCTGCCATCCATGAAACACCTGACCGTTCCGCCATATCTTATCTGTAGGCTCCCATGCCCCGATAACAGCTCTTAGACATTGATTTCTGCAGGAGCATCAATTTGTATTTGCCCGGCAACAGGCATACTGGAACGGATGAGGCCGAATTTGATGCTATTGCCGCCGAAGCCTTTCCGGAATTTTTCATATTCGGCAAGGGAGGCAAAATGGACAGCCAGCTCCGCATGGGCAACCCGTTCGCAGTTCAGGGCCTTGGCCCTGATGCGGGCAAGGGTGGTTTTGCCGGTGCCGCGTACCCCGCTGAAGAGCAGGGCACGAGGAATCCTGGGCTGCCGCAGTCCGTTCTGCAGAGTCCGGACAATGGGCTTCTGACCGACGACCTGGGCAAAGGTCTGGGGGCGGGACTTACGGGCAAGGATAAGGTGCTTCAGAGGGTATTACGGCGGAGTAGGGGCGGTTCGCGAACCGCCCCTACTTATCGTCATGGAAAAGAGAGGTTGCCCTAGTGCCGGTCGTATTCACCGCTGCCTGCTGCTGTCCGTTCTTTCAGATAAACTACGAAGTAATTGTCACCATGGAGCCATGCGGAATTTTAACTTCCTGCACGGGAAATTCGTGCGTGCTGTAAACCAACCCGTGACGGGGATTGCCGTTGCCGATCGTGACAATAATATACAGCGGATCGCCCAGTTCAATCTGGCCGGGGATGGAGCCGCTTGATATCAGCAGATCAACGCGGAATTTTTCCGGCGGCTCACCATGCTTATCCGGGGCGAAGGCAACATGAGCCTTAGGATTGGGGGCGCTGGGAATTCTTGCGCTGAAATGCCGGGGATGAATATGGAACTGCCCATCTATGCGCTGTCTGCCGGTGACTTCAAACAGAGCTGCGGGACGTTGTAAAAGCGCGGGGGTAAAGCCGACAATAACGTCTGTCCGATTTTGCACCGTGAACTCGTAGTTCGCCATATTTCCTCCTGACAGTTGATCGACAATAAGGTAATCGTCTATATTATTAATATTTTTCTATAGAAGCTGATGCAGCATATAAAAAAAGCCGGGCAACCCTGCAGCACATAAAGAATTTCGCTGCCGCTGCTTCCTCCCGGACCTGACGGAGTTCACGAATCTTTATTGCGCAGGACCCGGCTTTCAAATTTGGGTCATCTATGTCAAATGGCGGAGAGGGTGAGATTCGAACTCACGGTACTTGCGTACACACGCGTTCCAGGCGTGCACCTTAAGCCACTCGGTCACCTCTCCTGAATTCTCTGAAAAAGCAACAGTCGAACACGATGCTTTTTTTGTTTCTCACTTCCTGCCGCACCAGATATATTACTGTGCAACCCTTTTTAAACTGACTTGGACTTTTTGACAATAGAAAAATAGGGGACTCAGTCAGTTTTTCATTTTTTTCTTTCGTGGAAAAGTGGTCCCGACGGATAACCCGATATAATATTTTTGTTTTTTTGTTTAATTTTTCATATAGTTAATCAGTGGAAAGATAATGACAAAATGGAATCCTCCATCTGTATCCGTCCGGAGCAGGGCGATGTGGTCCGTGAGTTCCGCTTCGGTGAGCTTTCTGGCACTGCTCGACAGCGGAACAGTGTGGCCGGGATTGACCATCATCTTATTCAAGGAGTGTCAAACATGTTAGATCGTATTGTTCTTATAGCGGCTGTTTGTTGTTTGTTTCCGGCGGGAATGCCGCTTGCGGCAATGCCTAAGCTGATACTCAACACCTCGTATACAGCTCCTCTGACCGCACCTGATCACTCAGGTGTTCTGGATCTTTTTTACCAGGAGCTTTTTAGACGGCTGGGCGGAGAATTCGAGATTCAGTATTTGCCTGCCGAGCGGGCATTGGTTAATGCCGACAGGGGGATTGATGACGGCGATGTCTGTCGGATCTTCGGGCTGGATGAGAAATACCCCAACTTAGTGCGGGTTCCGGAAGTGATCATGCAGTATGAACACGTCATTTTCTCCCGTGCGGCTGATTTTAAAGTGACCGGCCCTGATAACCTGAAACCGTACGACGTCGGGGTCGTCAAAGGGTGGAAGATTATTGAGTGGAACACCACAAGCGCCCGTACAGTCACCCTGGTGGATGCCGGAGAGCAATTGTTCGCCATGCTGGCTGACGGACGTCTCGACCTGGCAGTTATTGAGCGGATGACCGGCATGATGCATGTCAGGCATCTTGGTCTTAAAGATATCCGCATTCTGGAACCGGCGTTTCTAACTGGCGACTGGTATCTCTACCTGCATAAAAAACATCGCAACCTGGTGCCGATCATTAATCATGAGATCCGCAGGATGAAGGAAGACGGATCACATCAGCGGATTCTTGACAGTGTCTTAAAACGCTTCAGTAAGCAGACGGATTCCCCGTCCCGCTGACCGGTCAACCTTTGTATAAAAGAGTTTCATGCAGAGCGGATCGGCACAGGGAAAAGTTATATTGTCCACCTTTCTGTCCAAGGGAATCGGGCGGCGTTTTGCAACCTATATCCTGCTGTTCAGTTCTGTTATCACTCTGATAATTACCGCATCGCAGCTGCTGTATGATTATTGGCGGGATATCAGTGAGCTTGAAAAACATCTCCAGGAAATACAAATTCTGTATCAGGATACGCTTTCAACTTCACTCTGGGTGCATAACACAAAGAGCCTGAATCTCCAGCTGGACGGGATGATGCGTCTGCCGGGCATTCTCTCTGTTCAGGTGAATGATGAATCAGGCAGAAAAATAGCTCACCGCGGGAAACAGAGGGAACAGCGGATTATCAGAAGATCCTTTGAACTGAATTATCTTCATCGCGACAAGACGGTGCGCTTAGGTGAGATAATCGTGCTGGCTGATTTGGATGTCGTCTATAAACGGCTCCTGAACAAGCTATTTCTCGTTCTGGTCAGCCAGACGATCAAAACTTTTCTGGTTTCGCTGTTTATCCTTTTTTTGTTCTATCTGCTTGTCGGTCGCCACCTGCTCACTATGGCATCGACAGCCCGAAGGATCACAGCCGGCTCATTCAAATACAGGCTGGAGATCGGGCATAATGACGAACTGAGCGATGTTTCGCGCTCCTTCAACGAGATGACAGGCAAGCTCGGTGCGAATATGGCGATGCTTGAACAGGAGATTGCCGAGAGATACCAAGCGCAACAGGCTTTGGAAAAATATAAAAGTCATCTGGAAGAGATCGTGGAGGAGAAGACTGCCGATCTTACCAGGACAAACCAGGCCTTGGCACAGGCGAAAGAAGCTGCCGAATCCGCCAATAGAGCCAAAAGCATCTTCCTGGCCAATATGTCCCATGAGCTGCGTACACCCTTGAACGCCATCTTAGGCTTTTCCGAAATGTTAGGGCGCACCCCGGATCTCCCGCCAGAGCAGCACGAAAAACTCGCGGTTATCAACCGCAGCGGCGAACACCTGCTGTCGATGATCAACGAGATCCTCGACCTTTCCAAGATCGAGGCAGGGCGGGTGGAAATCAGGCCGGAGCCTTTCGATCTGCTCCGGATGCTGGAGGATATCTGCCGCATGTTCGAGCTGCGTGCCGAGGATGCGGCTCTATACTTCAGGCAGGAGATCGATCCGTCATCGGCATGCTGCATCAGGGCCGACAGCGGCAAGTTGCGTCAGATCCTCATCAATCTGCTGGGCAATGCGGTGAAGTTCACCGAGGAAGGCGGTGTGACCCTCCGCGCCCGTACTCTGCCTGTGCCCGGAGATCCGGCAACACGTATTCTGCATTTCGAAGTGCAGGACAGCGGTCCGGGCATTCCGGCGGACCAGCTCGGGCAGATTTTCGACCCTTTTGTCCAGACCGGTCAGGCTTCAGCCAGGGCCAAAGGGACAGGCTTGGGTCTGGCCATCAGCAAATCCTTTATCGATTTCATGGGAGGGAAAGTCCGCGTTGAAAGTGAGGTCGGCAAGGGATCACGGTTCCTGATCGAGCTGCCCGTGCCCCTGGCTGAAGTTCAGGAAACCGGCAACAGGGAATCCGTCCGGCTCCCGGTCCTCGGGCTGGAACCTGATCAGCCGGAGCAGCGTATTCTGGTCGCGGAGGACAACCCGGAGAACCGGCTGCTGCTGACGACCCTTTTGGCGAAGACAGGCTTTTCAGTACAGCAGGCAGTGAACGGGAAGGAGGCCGTGGCAATGTTTGAACAATGGCACCCACATTTCATCTGGATGGACCTGCGCATGCCGGTATTGGACGGGTATGAGGCAACCCGGCGGATCCGTGCTCTGCCGGGCGGGGATAAGGTAACGATTGTGGCCCTCACGGCCAGTGTCTTTAAGGAGCAGCACGGCAGAATCCTAGCAGCCGGTTGTGACGAGGTGGTGCATAAACCCTTTCGTGCCGGAGAACTCTTTTCCGTCATGGAAAAATACCTTGGGGTGCGCTATATTTATAAAGAGAAAAATGAAAATAAAACGGCAGAATCGATCAGTACCGTTACAGCGGCAATGATACAGGGTCTGCCTGTTCAGCAGCGAGAGAGACTGAAAAAAGCGGCGCAGAAACTGGATATTGCGGCGGTCGAAGAGGTAATCAGAGATATTTGCGCTGATCATCCGGAGATCGCCAGCGGACTGCAGGTGCTGGCTCATGAGTTCCGTTTCGGTCGAATTCTGGAACTGCTGAACAATGCACCGGATTGAGCAGGCTTCCGATGCCTGCAAAGGACAGAAGGATGGGTGATAAGAACGAGGAAATTCTGGTTATCGATGATATGCTGGAAAACTTGCGCCTGCTGACGGATATGCTCTCCTCTGAAGGGTATAAAGTTCGCCCGACCCAGGAACCGCAGCTGGCGCTTGATTCCGCACTTGCCGATCCCCCTGATCTGATTCTGCTTGATGTCAAGATGCCGGACATTGACGGCTATGAACTCTGCCGGAGACTGAAGCAGGATGAGCGGACTGCCGAGGTGCCGGTTATCTTTGTCAGTGCCCTGCAGGAGCTGCACGACAGGGTCAGAGGGTTCGAGGTCGGGGGGGTGGACTTTATCTCCAAACCGATTCACCGGGAAGAAGTGCTGATGCGGGTGAAAACGCATCTCCAGCTTCGGCACATGCAGCAATCCTTGGAAGAGCTTGTTGCCGAACGCACTGCTGCGCTGCAGCGGTCCTGCGAAGCACTCCGGAGAAGTGAACAAAAATACAAAAGTCTTTTTAATGATGCCCTGGATATGATTCATCTCGTCGGCTTGGATGGAAATATTGCGGATGCGAACCTGACAGAGCTCCAAACCATAGGGTATACAAGAGAAGAATTCATCGGCAAACCTCTGCTTGATATCATTCATCCGGATAAACGGACAGAGACAGCTTCTGTCCTCAAGAGGGTCTTTGCCGGTAAAACAGTGAGGAGTTATCAGACCGTTCTGACCGCAAAATCCGGCAGGCTGATCGATGTGGAAGTCAGTGCATTCCCTCAATTTGAAGATAAAAAAGTGATTTTTGCCCGGGCAATTGTCAGGGACATTACAGAGCGGAAAAAAGAGGAGGAGGAGAAAAAGAAACTCGAATATCAGCTTCGTCAGACCCAGCGGCTGGAAGCTGTCGGAACTTTGGCCGGCGGTATAGCACATGATTTTAACAATATCCTCACACCGATCCTTGGGTACGCCGAATTGGTGCAGCAGGAATTGCCGCGTGGCAGTGTACCCCGGCAGGACATGCAGGCGATCATTGATGCCGGAAACAGGGCTAAGGAGCTGGTGCAGCAGATTCTCTCCATCAGCCGGCAGGGTGAACATGAATGCCAGCCGCTGAAAATTCATCTGATTGTCAGAGAGGCGTTGAAACTGCTCCGGGCCTCCCTGCCGACGACCATTGAAATCCGACAGAATATCCGGGCAACATCCGGTGTGGTGCATGCCGACCCGACCAAGGTCCATCAGATCATAATGAATCTCTGCACCAATGCCTATCATGCTATGCAGGAGAAAGGAGGGATTCTGGGGCTTTCTCTAACTCTTGTAGAGGTTGAAGAAAGTGAGACGGATTTTTTAGCCATGATTTTACCGGCAGGGCAATATCTGAGGTTGGAGGTGAGCGATACCGGTCATGGTATGGACAAGGAGACATTGGATCGGATTTTTGATCCGTATTTCACAACAAAAGGAAAGGGAAAGGGTACGGGCCTGGGTCTGGCAATAGTGCATGGTATCGTCCATAGCTACGGCGGCCATATCTCAGTGTACAGCAGTCCGGGTGAAGGAAGTGTTTTTCAGGTGTATCTGCCGCATATCCAGTCGCCTTCTGCAGTATCCGCACCGGAACAGGAATCTTTACCCAAAGGAAATGAGAGCATTTTATTGTTGGATGATGAAGAGGTGATTGTCGCAATGGAGCGGAAGATTCTGGAAGGACTCGGCTACAGGGTGACTGCCTTGACCAGCAGCAGCGAGGCATGGGAACTGCTCTGCGATCAACCGGATTCGTTTGACCTTGTCATTACCGATATGACCATGCCGGGCATGACCGGGATTGACTTGGCAGAAAGATATCTGACCCTGCGACCGGATGCCTGCATTATTCTCTGCACAGGTTTCAGCAGGCTGGTGAACGGAGATAAAGCAAAGGCTTCAGGAATACGTGCCTTTCTTATGAAGCCGGTCAGTCGGAAAGAACTGGCAAAGACCGTCCGGAAGGTGCTGGATGATCGAGTATCATCATAACTGATGCTGACAGCGCCGTTTTTTTCTCCGTTGCCGGAAAAATTCCTTCAGTATCCGGCTGCATTCATCGGCCAGCACCCCGCCGGTGATCCTGAACCGGTGATTCAGGCAGCCGTCGCTGCCGATGCGGTAGACTGACTGCAGCCCGCCGCCCTTGGGGTCGGTTGCCCCGAAAATGATGCGCTCCACCCTGGCCTGAATCATGGCTGCTGCACACATGGGGCAGGGTTCCAAGGTGACATACATAGTTGTCCCTGTCAGCCGATAATTGTGCAGCTTCTCCGCTGCTGCCCGCAGGGTGTGAATTTCGGCATGACCGGTGGGATCATGCGCAGCGATGCAATTGTTGCCTGCTCCGGCAATAATCTGTTGCTCCTGGTCCACCAGGACTGCGCCGACCGGTACTTCATCCATGTCCGCTGCCCGGGCAGCATGCTCAAGAGCCCTGGTCATAAACAAACCATCCTGATCCGACTTTTGATCCGACTTCATATTTCTGAACGGCGGGCAGGCCGCCTGAATGCAGGTTATGCAGATAGCGCTCAATACGGGTTTTCCCCAACAATTCTCTGTCTTCCGCAATATTCGGCACAGCTTCAATTGCTCTTTTCAGGGTGATTTTTCCCTGCTGCATAAGATCAATGGCAGCCAGATACAGCGGTTTGAGCCCGTGAGCGATTGCTGACTGACGAATTTCATAATCCGTTCCGGCGTCCCGCATCTCAGCAACAACTTTTCTGGTGGGCAGCCATAATTCATACATGCCGATCCGTCCGTCTGCGCCGTCATAATCGCAGTGTTCGCAGCCAGTGCCCCGATAGAACGCAAATACCGGGTCAATACCGCCGAAATAGAAGAGAATATCCTCCTGATCCGGCGTATATTGTTCAGCACAATGCGCACAGACCTTTTTGACCAGCATCTGCGCCATGACCGCTTTGGTCTGACCGAGGAACTGCTCCGCCTTCATTTCAAGCAGTTCCCGCATTCTCGGCACAACCCCGGTGCTGTCTTCGGTATGCATGGTTGTAAAGACCAGATGCCCTGTCTGGGCTGCTTCCACGGCTGTTCTGCTCGATCTTTTATTGCGTGCTTCTCCGAGCATGATGACATCCGGATCATGCCGCATGAATTCATCCATCAGCTCATCATACCCTACGCCACGGGCTCTGTTGACCTGAGTCTGAGTTATGGAATACTCTTCAGGGTAGGCATATTCAATGGGATTTTCTGCAGTCAGTATTTTTTTGCTGCCGGCAATATGCTTAATTGTTGCATACAGTGTGGTGGATTTTCCGCTTCCTGTCGGGCCTGTAATGATAATCAGGCCCTGAGGCCGCTGGATCTGGCGTACATACTCCCTGTGTATGAAGCCGGTCATGCCGAGATCCTGCAGCTGAATGTTCTCCATTCTGCTCTGATTGAGCACCCGGAGAACCATGGCTTCGCCGTATCTGGTCGGCAGAACTGAGATGCGGTAATCAATATTCTGCAGTTCTCTGCCGTTGTCATACTGGATGCTGAAGGAACCGCCCTGGGGATGATCCTTCAGGTCCAGGGCAAGTTTGCCGAGAATCTTGAACCTGGCGATCACGCATTGATAGAGGATCTGCAGTTCATAGTTGTTGACATCAATCTCATTCAGGTCTCCTTCAATTCTGTATCTGATCCGGAATCTTTCCTTCAGGGGTTCCAAGTGAATATCACTGGCCTCAACCCGCTGGCCGATCTGCAGAATTTTATCGACCAGCGTCATGGTCAGCTGGCCGTCTTCCGCCCTGGATCTCTGCACCATCCGGGTGCAGACGCAGCCTCCGGGAAAATAGGTTATTTTCCTTTTCCCCTTTTCAGCATAAATGGTTCTGTGCGCATAACCGATTTCCTCTGCAGGCGCCATGCACAGCTGGTACTGCAGATTCGGATCAAGCTGCTTCCGGATATCGTAAAAGAGATGCTGAGTCGGTTCCTGAGAGGCAACTTTTACATTCCCCTCAGCATCCCGCAGGACGATCAGATTTTTCTCTTTTGCATAATGCTCATTCAGCCTGCTCTGCAGTTTATAATCAATCGCATGATTTTTCAGCGATATCTGCGGAACCCCAAAGTGTTCGGCAAGCACTGCGGCAAGATCTTTTTTTCTGATCTTGTTCAGGTTCAGCAGAACCCTGCCCAGAGGAATGGACTGTATCTTCTGCAGTTTTAGAGCCTGGAGCAGGTCTCTTTGTGAAATCAGACCTTTCTCGATACAAAGCTCGCCAATTCTTTTCTGCTTTCTGAACGGTCTGTCCATCGGTTCCATTCGGTTATCCGGCGGGTTATCCGCTGACAAGCGAGAGCAGCAGCCGGGTAAGCTGCACCATATCTTCAAGACCGATCTGCTCGTCCGTGGAATGAACATTGGTCATACCGGTGGCAATGATGGCGGTTTGCAGGCCGTAGCCGTTCAGAATATTCGCATCACTGCCGCCTCCGGCAACTTCATGACGCAGCTCCATACCGATGCGCTCCGCAGCCTGATCAAGACGGCGGATCACCGCATCTTCAGCAGTCAGCTGCATGATCGGGAAATCTTCCTCAGCTTTGAAGTTCAGGACAGGTACACCCCGCGCTGTGCCTGCAGGATCACTCCAGTCCTCGACAGTTTTACGGAAAGCCTGTTCAGCTGCACGGGTCACCTGTTCCAGTTTTTCCGGAGAATGACTGCGCGCTTCGCCTTCAATAACGACCTCTTCCGGGACAATATTTGAGGCAGCCCCACCCTGAATTGTGCCGAAATTGATCGTGGTTTCTTCGTCGATTCTGCCGCAGGGAGCTGCTGCAAGGGCCTTTCCGGCCAAGGTGATCGCATTGACGCCTGTTTCAGGATGCAGCCCGGCATGGGCCGCTACGCCTTTGACAGTAATACGGAGCCGGTTGGATGCCGGTGCCCCGATAACCACCCTGCCGAATTCATTGGAATCAAGAGCATAGCCCATTTTTGCCCGGATATGCTGGGGGTTCAGGGCCTTGGCGCCCAGCAGGCCGATTTCTTCGCAGGTGGTGAAAATAAATTCCATCGGCGCATGGGGCAGGTTGTTTTCCCGGATTACCCGCCAAACCTCAATCATGGCGGCAATGCCGGATTTATCGTCACAACCCAGGATCGTGTTGCCGCTGCTGGTAAAGATATCATCTTCGCTGCGGACGACCTTGATTCCGATTCCCGGCTCCACCGTGTCCAGATGGCAGGCAAAAAACAGAGGTTCCCGGTCCGGTTCGCCAGCAAAACGGAAGATCAGATTGCCGCATTCCGAGCCGGTCTGCTCAGCAGAATCGTCTTCAAAGGGCAGCGGTGCATCAAGACTGTACAGGATTTTGGTGACCAGTTCAGCCATGCGGCCCTCCTTCCGGGAGAGGCTGTCGGTTTCACACAGCCGGATAAAGGTATCAGCCAGCCGTTCGCGGTCAATATGCAGTTGTTGAATATCATTCATTGAATTGCTCTCCCTTGTAAGATTGAATCCGATCTGCTCTGTGTTCCGCTCTGCATTGCCTGTTCAGCGTCATATCTGCAGCGTACCACATTCCATGTTTTACGGAGAGGATTTGCAGAATTTTTTTCTGCAGCCGTTCTCCTCCTCCCGCATGACCGGCAGGATATAAAATATTTGCACTGGATCAGAACGGAATTTTCTGCCATACCTGTCGCGTCCCGTGTGATAATTATCCTCCGCACAGATTGACAGCAGTTCATGAGGCTCGGTAACAAGATAGTCCGGAGAAAACTCCCGGAGCGTCTGCAGGCTATTATAGCCCCAGGCAACAGAAGCAATCTTCACCCCGGCCCTTCGAGCCACGTCAATATCGCGCGTTTCATCGCCGACATAAAGGACTTTGTCGATGTCAAAACGATGTCCGGCGATTGCTTTTTTCAACCGTCTTGCCTTGCCCCACAGTCCTGACGAGGCGTACAGAAAATCGAAAATATCCAGCCCGTTATTCTCCAGAAAACACTGCACATTCTCCGATGCATTTGAAGTCAGCAGACCGATCGTTCTGTTCTGCCGCTTCAGTTGAAACAGCACCTCCTTCATTCCGGGAACAACTTGTATTTCCGGCATAACCTCATTAAAATCCTTTCTTGCCCGGGCAAGAATTCTCGGCAGCCTGAACAGAGGAATCCTGAGATCACGAATGACCTCTCTGGAGCTTTTCCTTCTGAACGCATCAACTTCATGCGGCAGAACCGTCCTGAAGCTGAATTCTTCTGACAGTCTGTTGAGAATAATGCAAAAATGGTTAAAGGAATCGGCAATGGTTCCGTCGAAATCAAAAATTATTACCTGATATTGCACTGCGGGATGCTTTTTCTCTCTTGCCGCCCCGGCAGGGGCGGGCGAAACCCTGTGTTATAACCATGTGTTTCAACGCAGGAGATTATCCTTGCCTGAAATTGTTCCGGTTCCCGTCAAAAAGTACCAAGTTATCCCGGTGAATGATCTCATCGCTGTCCCGGAAACCAAGAATCTCAGTAATTTCCGAACTCCTGCGGCCCTTGATTTTTGCAAGATCAGCCGCAGTGTAATTGATCAATCCGGCAGCCACGATCCGGCCGTCGGGGCAGCGGCAGTGGACCGAGGCACCGACCTTGAAATGCCCCTCAACCCGAAGTACGCCGGAGGGCAGCAGGCTTTTGCCCCGTTCCACAATGGCCCGGCAGGCCCCGTCATCCAAGTCGAGAAAGCCGGAGGGGCGCAGGACATAGGCGATCCAATGCTTTCTTCCTTTGATTCTCTTCCCCTTTTCCGGCAGGAAAAAGGTGCCCACCATGTCGCCGGAAAACAGCTCCTGCAGGATATTTTCATTCCGGCCTGGCCCGATAAAGGAACTGCCGCCGCAGGCTGCCACCATTTTGGCCGCCCGGAGTTTGGAGCGCATCCCGCCGGTTCCCAGCAGGCTGCCGGTATTTCCGGCCATTGCCTCCACCTTGCTGTCAATGGCGGCAACCGTGTACACCGGCCGGGCTGCAGGATTTTCCGCCGGATTGGCCGTGTACAGGCCGTCCACATCTGTCAGCATGATGTACATATCCGCACCGATCATGTTGGTGATCAGGGCGCCGAGGGTGTCGTTGTCTCCGAAACGGAGTTCCTGCACGGAAACCGTATCGTTTTCATTGATGATCGGCACCACCCCGAATTTGAACAGGGTCAGGATGGTGTTGCGGACATTGAGATAGCGGTCCCGCTGGGAAAGATCGGCATGGGTGAGCAGGATCTGGGCAACGTGCTGGTCGTCGTGGTGGGAAAAACTGTGTTCATAGGCCTGCATGAGCAGCCCCTGTCCTATGGCTGCCAGGGCCTGTTTAACCCGTAATTCCTCACCGGGCTGACGTTGTACACCTAACCGCTGGCGTCCGGCAGCAACGGCCCCGGAACTCACCAGGATCACCTTGCGGCCGCTTGCCCGCAGAAAAGAAATCTGACGGCAAAGGCTGTCGATAAAGGCGAAATTCAGGCCGTCCGGCGTGGTCAGCACGGCACTGCCCACCTTGAGCACCACAGTCCTGGCCTGATCAAACAGGGTCTGGCGAAGAAACAATCCGTCATCACGGTCAACCTGAAAGGTCATGGTTCTGCGCTCTCCTCCCTGTTGTCGTCCTGTTTTTCGTGTTCTTTCTGCCGCTGCGCTTCAAGAAGATCACCGAGCAGGTCTTTGAGCCGGTCAATGCCGATTTTTTCTCTGGCAGAAAGTGCAAGAACATCAAGCCCGTTTCCTTGAAACATGGCCTTTACTTCATTCAGCCGGTCTTCGTTAATGCAGTCGATCTTATTGAGAACGATCAGTCGAGTGCGTCCTGCCAGTTCCTCATTATAGGCAGCCAGTTCCGCAGCCAGGATCTGATAATCCTGCCAGGGCTGCTCATCTTCCGTTGCAGCGTCAATAATATGGAGCAGAATGCTTGTCCGCTCCACATGCCGGAGAAACTGATGCCCAAGGCCGATGCCCCCACTGGCCCCTTCAATCAGACCGGGGATATCGGCAAGAATACAGGTATCCGTAAATTTTAGATGCAGCACCCCGAGCTGCGGCGAAAGGGTGGTGAACGGATAAGGCGCCACCTTGGGATTTGCTGCCGAAAGTCGGGAGAGCAGGGTGGATTTGCCCGCATTGGGCAGGCCGATCAGCCCGACATCTGCCAGCAGTTTCAGCTCGATTTTCAGCCAGAACTCTTCGCCGGGTTTGCCGGGTGTGGCCTTGCGCGGAGTCCGGTTGGTGGAGGTGGCAAAACGGGAATTTCCCCGACCGCCCCGACCGCCCTGCGCCGCCGTAAACCGCTGGCCCGGTTCCGTGAGATCGGCCAGCACTCTGCCGGTCTCCGCTTCTTTCACCACCGAGCCGGGCGGCACCTGAATGACCGTGTCCCTGCCGCTGCGACCGTGTTTATCACTGCCCTGACCGTTGCCGCCCCGTTCCGCCTTGAAATGGGAGCGGTAGCGAAAATCGATCAATGAATGCTTGCGGGGATCAGCCTCAATGAATAGGGAACCGCCGCGTCCGCCGTCTCCGCCGTTCGGCCCACCCTTGGGCACGAACTTCTCTCGCCGGAAACTGACGCAGCCGTTGCCGCCGTCCCCGGCCTTGACGAAAAATTTTACCTCATCGACAAAAGCCATTGTGTTTTACTATGAAGAATAATTGGAATTATGCAGTTTATATGAAACCGGTCCGACACCCGGCATCCCGGCTTCAGTTTTATCTGTTTATCGTGGGGCATACTACCCGATTTCTGCCAGCAGCGTAACGTTTAATCGAGCCCGCCAATGCAAAGAGCAGGAGCAGGAATCGCCTGTAGGGAGAGTTTGATGGCTTGGTGTCGTCGGGGAAGGGGTGAGCATAGGGTAGCCATTACTACCATTTTATGGTAGGCTATCTGTCTTTAAAAAAGTGTGATTTTAAAATGATCAATGGATAAAAGATAATCAGGACGTAAAAAACATGGATAAGCCATTATCTGATGACGAGAAAGTGCAAACGTCTGAAGCCCGAACCAAGGCTAATCTATTGATAAAGCGTGTTGAGTGGTCGCTCAATAATGCCCAGAAAAAACGAACTCGCAATCAATTTAAAGCAACTGTTATCATCCTCATTCGACTGACGTTATCTGCTGTCGCCACCATTTTACTTGGCCTCCAGATACAAGGGTTTGAGCCAGCCTTTAAAAATATTGCTTTCGCATTTGGCGCAATTGTCACTCTTCTTACCGCGTTAGAACCTTTCTTTAATTATCACGCTCTTTGGATCGAGCACGAGCTTGCAAAAGCTCGATTCTACCATTTACGAGATGACCTTGATCATTATCTTGCAGGAAAGACTGACGAACAACTCAATTTAGATGTAATTAATTATTTTCATGATTCTTATCAAACCATTTGGGACGATTTAAGCATAGCTTGGATCAAAGAGAGGAAAGGAGCCCGGTCGTTTGTTATCGATAAGCCAAGACCTGCTGAACAACCAATATTAGAATTGTCTTGCATATCAAATAAAAAAAACGAGTCATGATGGTTATGCATGATGTGGTATCCAATTTAGCATTTGCCAAGGTTATTCTCCCGCTACAAACCCACCTCTTCAACACCACCTTCACTTCACCTCCGGACTGCCCATTAAAATCCATCATCATCTCAACGCAGGACAATCGCGTCTTGCTCTGTTCCGCTCTTTCTGGTATGACTGAGAAGGCTTCGGTCACGATCTCAAATTCATTGATTCCGCAATCCCAGAAAAATTTCGACGACAATGCTGTCAATATCAGCGCCGCTCTTTGGGATTTCAATCTGCGTTATTTAAGGAATAACTCTCTTGTTTCGGTTTCATGCAGCTTCCCCCGATCTGGCAGACCGGCATCCTGCTCAGACGCTACAAGCGGTTTCTCGCCGACATCCTCCTCACCGACGGTAATGAGCTGACCGTACATTGCCCCAATCCCGGTGCTATGCTGGGATGTTCCACGCCGGGCAGTCCCGTTGTCATTTTCAGTTCATTCATCCCGCGACGGACCCGGTCAGAATCACACCGCAACACGTCGCATATATACGTTATGCCGCCGTATCCGAACTTTTCCGCTTCAACTGCGGCGTATCGACGGCGGTCTTTTTCAGACAGGCTGCCGTAAAAATTACGCATTCGCGTTTCTATCTCAGGAGAATATGTTTTTATCTTCATAACCGGATGAGAATAAACGCAACTATGAAATTGTCAATGACCTGTCAGCAAGTTCCGTTGTTATTAAATTTTCATTCCTTATACAGAGGACTTTTCTTGAGTCCGGGAAGAACACTCCGCAGACCGGATGAAACTTCTTTCGCAAGATGCGCTTACTGTACACATACATGCAAGGGAAGTAAAAAGAGAACATCTTTGTGTAACGCTTTATTTTAAATCATATATCTATCGCTAATCAGCAAAAAGCGATGGGTGGCAGGCCCAGTCTGCGTTCGTCAGCTGCACCTGTTTTCCGGTCCCGAAAAATGCAGCGGAAAATCTGTATGCGGGCGGACAGGAAAGACGGATGATAGACAACGGAATTATTCAACGTATTACCTTTAAAATTTCACTGTGATAAAATATAATAGGATATTATCGTTTCATATTTGTTACTGAGCCCGGCTGCCCGATACGCCGGGCCTGCGGCTGAATTTTCTGTATGACGGACAGGGTCAAAGTACTTATCGTTGATGATAAGCCGAATAATCTTGTTGCCTTGGAAACCTCACTCAGCGGCGTTCTCAGCGGTATTGATGCAGAGTTTATCAAGGCGACAAGCGGCAATAATGCCCTCGTGGAGCTTCTGCGGCACGAGTTTGCCCTGGCTATCCTTGATGTCCAGATGCCGGAAATGGACGGATATGAACTGGCGCAGCTTATCCGAAACAGAAAACAGACGGCCAATCTGCCGATTATCTTCCTGTCCGCCATCTATTCTGATGAGTTTCATATTTTTAAAGGGTATGAGTCCGGGGCTGTGGACTTCATCACCAAGCCGTTCAACCCGGAATTCCTGGCAGGCAAGATACGGTTCTTTATTGAAATATATCTTCAGCAGATCAGGCTGCGGGAGACTATCCGTGAACTTGAGAAAACAAAACAGCTTGTTCTGGAAAAAAATAAGCAGCTGGAACGGCTCTCCACCCACGATGACCTGACAGGGCTGTACAACCGCCGTCATCTGGTGACTTGTCTGAAGCAGGAATTCTGCCGGTGCCGCCGTCACGGCAGTGAACTTTCCATTATTATGCTTGATATTGATTATTTTAAAAAAATTAACGATACCTTCGGCCATGAATTCGGTGATTATGTGCTGAAAGAATTTTCCGCTCTCCTGCTCGCCCATGTCAGAGAATCTGATCTTGTTTTCCGGTTCGGCGGGGAGGAGTTTATCATTCTGCTTCCCCAGACCGGTATGAAGGGAGCTCTCTGCAAAGCTGAAAAAATCCGCCGGATATGTGCGGACTATCTGATCGATGACGGCGTATACTCCACGAAAATGACTGTCAGTATGGGTGTGACCACCTACCGGAAAGAATCCCACCATTCCTTCGGCTGCATGGTTTCTGCTGCTGATAAGGCACTGTATCAGGCCAAACAGAACGGCAGAAACCGCGTCATTGCAGATAAACAGACAACAGTTCAGCGGACAGGGAACCCGGCTGAAGAAAAAAAGGATTCTCCGGGAGAAAAAAGATGAGATTTAACCTGGGTGCGAAGTTGATCATATCCCACCTCGGTATGGGGATTATCCCCCTGCTGTTTATCAGCTGGACCCTCCTGATGACTGCCTCGGAAGGGCTGAAGACAGTCGGGAATCAGGGGGTGTCTGCTGTGGAACAGACGGCCTATGATCAGCTCTCAGGAATGTGCCAGATCAAGGAAAAGCAGATTATTTATTTTTTCAAGGAGATGTCGGGCAAGTTGTCTATGGTCAGAAATCTTCCTTGGCTTCCGGATATTTTCAGAGCCTTTCATCGTGCCTTTACGGAAGGGGGCAACTCGACCGACTCTGAGGAATGGCATACCCTTGCCGGAAAATATGATCAGTGGTTCAGGGATATCTCCCTGTATTTCAGTTGGGAAGATGTCTTTCTGATCAACAATAACGGATATATTGCCTATTCTACGAACAAGGCGTCTGACCTCGGTATGTCTCTTACCAGAGAACCGCTCAGGAGTACCTCTCTGGGCATAGCCTTTGACCGGTTGCAGGCAACGCCTGATGCCGGGATCTCCTTTGGTGATTACGCGCCCTATCCACCGCACAATAATGAGCCGTCAGCTTTTCTTATGGTCCGGGTGGAGGATGAAAAGGGGACGGTCATCGGCTATCTGGCTATACAGCCCTCAACAAGGGCATTACGGGATATGATCAAAATGGGGTCAAAAAAGGACCAGGGGCTGGAGGCCTATCTTGTCGGGGCGGACGGATATATGCGCTCGGATTCTGTTCTTGATCCAGAAAATTACAGCAGAGAGGAGTCCTTCAGACAGGATAATAAAGTCACGACTGCTGCTGTCAGAAAGGCACTGAACGGCGAAACCGGAACCGGTATCATAAAAGATTATCGAGGAGAAACAGTGCTTTCTTCCTGGAGACCGGTAGATATCTTCGGTATCCGCTGGGCGTTGCTCTGTGAGTTTGACAAGGCAGCGGCGCTGAAAACCGGAGCTGATATGAACAGCGCACGTGCAGAGGCGGACAGGAGGATGAAAAGGAAGATCATGGCGGTCTTTCTGGTGACCTTTTGTCTAGTGGGCACCTTGGCCGTCCTGATAGTTCGTTCGCTCAGCAAACCTATTGTCCGCGCTGCCGGAATAGCGGACAGCATTGCCTCCGGCGATTTCAAGCAGCGTCTTCATATGCGGCGCCTGGATGAAATCGGTCAGATGGCCGATGCCCTGGACCGCATGGCAGACAGGGTGGCCAAGAATTTCCGGTATAAAACCGGGATGGCGGAACTGGCCGACAGGATGCGGGGGGAGCTGGATGTCCGGGCATTGGCCCAGAATGTGGTCACCTATCTGGCCAGATTTCTGGAAGCGCAGATGGCCTCATTATACCTTGCCCGTCAGGATGAAACGAATAGAGACGAAAAGACCCTGGTACTGACCGGAAGTTATGCCTTTCATAAGCGCAGGAGCATCAACAGCCGGATCAGAATCGGTGAAGGACTTGCTGGCCAGGCGGCTCTGGAAAACACGCTGATTTCCGTGACCGAGCTGCCTGAGGACTATGTCCGTATCAACTCCACCCTGGGCGATGCGTCTCCCTGCAATATACTGGCTGTTCCCTTTTCCCATGAAAATGACCTGATCGGCGTTGTTGAATTTGCTGCCTTCAGAGAATTCTCTGATGAAGTGATGGATTTTCTCAACGATGTAACGGAGAATATCGCTGTTGCTTTCAGGTCGGCGCAAAACCGTCAGCAAGTGGAGGACCTGCTTGCAGAAACCCAGCTGCAGTCCCAGGAGCTCAAGCAGCAGAGTGAAGAACTGCAGGCAACAAATGAGGAACTGGAGTCCCAGACCACTGCGCTGAAGGAATTTCAGCAGGAGCTGGAGAGCCGGCAGGAAGAACTGCAGGCCACCAATGCCGAGCTTGAAGAAAAATCAGAAGCTTTAGTGGCACAGAAGGATAAAATCAGGCTGCGCAACCAGGAACTCATGGAGGCAAAGGAGAGAATAGAGGAGCGGTCCAAGGACTTGGCCCTGGCATCAAAATACAAGTCCGAGTTTCTCGCCAATATGAGTCATGAACTGCGTACCCCGCTGAACAGCCTGCTGCTGCTGGCCCAGTCGCTTGCTGAAAACAGAGAGAGAACGCTCAGCAAAAAGCAGCAGCGCTCAGCCGATATCATTGTGGAGTCGGGTCATGATCTCCTGAACCTGATCAATGAAATTCTGGATCTGGCCAGGATCGAGGCCGGGCGGGTAGTCACAGAAATGGCGGAAGTCCGGTTGGCTGATCTGGCGGAGACAGCCCGCACCTTGTTCCGGCATATGGCGGAAAAGAAAGGGCTTGATTTTTCTATAACCATTGCCGACGGTCTGCCTCCGGTGATCATCACCGACCGTAAACGGGTGGAACAGATCCTGAAAAATTTTCTCGGCAACAGCATCAAATTTACGACTGAAGGCTGGATTGACCTGACTTTTGCCCGGATGAAGGAAAGGGCAGCCGGACTGTCGGAGAAGCTGGAGCCTGAACAGACCATCGCAATCAGTGTGAAGGATAGCGGTATCGGGATTCCGGCTGAAAAGCAGAAGGCGATCTTTGAGGCCTTCCAGCAGGCCGACGGTTCTACCGCCCGGAAATACGGCGGCACCGGTCTCGGTCTATCCATCTCCAGAGAACTGGCTGCCCTGCTCGGCGGTGAGATTGCTCTGGTCAGCGAAGCGGACAAAGGCTCGACCTTTACCCTGTATCTGCCGGTCAGCAGCAGAGAAAATAATGAGCAGATGAATGAACAGGTGAAGAAGCTGAATGAGAAACCGGAGAATGTAAAGAAGATACCGCCGCTGCCGACTTTGGCTGGTCAAACTGCTGAACCGGCAAGGAAAAACATTCCGGCACAACAGAATCAACTTATCCAATCTATCCCGGATGACCGCAGCCAACTCACTGACAAAGACAAAGTCATGCTGATTATTGAAGACGATCAGCGGTTTGCCGAAGTCCTCCTGCAGCAGTGCCATGAAGCTGATTTCAAGGCGCTGGTGACAGCCTGCGGTGAAGAAGGACTGCAGCTGGCAGAAGAATACCGCCCGGACGGGATTATTCTTGACATACGCCTGCCCGGCATTGACGGCTGGACTGTCCTGAACAGCCTGAAATCCAATGCCGCCACCCGCCATATTCCGGTACACATGATGTCGGCGGAAGAGGTGAGCCGCAAGGCCCTGCATCAGGGCGCCATAGGCTTTCTGACAAAACCGGTCTCCAGAGAGCAGCTTGGCGAGGCCTTTGACCGCTTTGAATCGGTCATCAACAGGAAGATAAAAAAACTGCTGGTGGTGGAGGATGATGATACCCTGCGGGCTGCTCTTGTCGAGCTTGTCGGCAACAGCGACACAAAGACCTTTGAAGCGAAAACCGGCAGAGAGGTCAGGGAGCTGCTGGCCGTGCAGCAGTTTGACTGCATGGTGCTCGATCTCGGTCTGCCCGACTGCAACGGCATTGAACTGCTCCGCCAGCTGACCGAGAATGAAACAGACGGGGCAGCCAGCATTCCACCAGTCATCATCTATACCGGCAGAGAACTCACCCGGGAAGAAGAACGGGAACTGAACAGGTATTCGGATTCTATCATTATTAAAGATGCCCGTTCTAAAGAGCGGCTGCTTGATGAAACCTCGCTTTTTCTCCATAGAATGGTGGAAAGCATGCCTGCTCAAAAACAGCAGATCATTGCTGACCTGTATGATCGGGATAAGATATTTCAGGGCAAAAAGGTTCTCCTGGTGGATGACGACATGCGGAATGTCTATGCTCTGTCCGGCATTCTGGAACAGAAAGGCATGGAGGTGATTATTGCTGAAAATGGCAGAAGCGCCCTGAAGCAACTTGCTCGCGGGCAGGGAATCGATATAGTGCTGATGGATATCATGATGCCGGAAATGGACGGCTATGAAGCGATGCAGAAGATACGTGAGCAGAAAAAGTTCTGGAAGCTGCCTGTCATTGCCCTGACCGCCAAGGCCATGAAGGAGGACCGAGAAAAATGCATTAAAGCCGGAGCCAGTGACTACCTGGCAAAGCCGGTTGATGTGGACAGGCTCATGTCCATGATGCGGGTCTGGCTCTACAGGTAGCGGTTTGAAACCGCATTTATAAAAGGGGCTGCTGCATCGGGAAACAATAATGAATGTACCGGATAAAACAATTGAGGAAACAGAAATCACCCTGCTGCTGCAGGGGATTTTTCTCCGTTACGGTTATGACTTCCGCAACTATGCCAAGGCAAGCATCACCAGACGGGTCAAGCAGTTTCTGGAGAAAACAGGCTGCGCCACCGCAGGTGTCCTGCTGGCCAGAGTCCTTCGCGAGCCTGCCCTGTTTCAGCAGCTGCTGATTGACTTTTCCATCACGGTGACGGAAATGTTCCGCGATCCCTCCTTTTATCGGGCAGTGCGGAAAGAAATCGTACCGCTGCTCAAAACCTATCCCTTTATCAGAATATGGCTGGCCGGCTGCGCAACAGGCGAGGAAGCCTACTCAATGGCTATCCTGCTGCAAGAAGAAGAACTGCTGGACAAGGCGACCATCTTTGCCACCGACATCAATGACCAAGCTCTGGCAAAAGCGAAAAAAGGAATTTTTCCCCTTAAACAGGTCAGGAACTATACGGAGAATCATCAGGCGAGCGGTTCGGCAGAGTCGTTCAGCAGATACTATCACGCTGATCATGAATACATTCTCATAGACAGCGAACTGCGGAGCAGCATCACCTTTGCCAACCATAATCTGGTCTCCGACCAGGTGTTTGGCGAGATGCACCTGATTCTGTGCCGTAATGTAATGATTTATTTTGACAGGAAGTTGCGGGACCGGGTGCTGAATCTTTTTGATGAAAGTCTGATCCGCGGCGGGTTTCTCTGTCTCGGAGCCAAGGAGTCGTTACGGTTTTCAGATATTTTTGCGCGATATACCCGGGTGGACGAAAAAAACAGGATATACCGGAAACAGATTGTGCAGAATACTCTGCGGAATGCTCCTGCGCACAGGTGAAACCATGCAATACAGAGCGGTTGTCGTCGGGGCTTCAGCCGGCGGAATAGAGGTCTTTACAGCAATACTGGCCCAGCTTCCGGCGCAGTTCAGCCTGCCAATCATTCTTGTCCAGCATCTGCGCAAAGATCAGGAGGATTCCCTGATCCGTCTGTACGGCAGCCGTTCGCTGCTGGATGTGCAGGAAGCCGAGGAAAAGGAAAAAATTATTCCCGGACGGGTGTATGTTGCCCCGCCGGATTATCACCTGCTGATCGAGCGGGACGAAACGTTTTCCCTGTCTGCCGATGACAAGGTCAATTACTCCCGGCCCTCGATTGACGTGCTGTTTGAAAGCGCGGCAGATGTATACGGCCCCGCGCTGGTCGGTGTCCTCCTGACTGGTGCCAATCATGACGGTGCCTGCGGTCTGCAGCGGATCAGGGAGCACGGCGGTCTGATCGTGGTGCAGGATCCGGCTACGGCCAGATTCCCGGAAATGCCCGCGACCGCACTGGCCCGCACAGAGGTTGATCATGTACTTGCCCCGGAAAATCTGGGAAAATTTCTGGCAGGCCTTCCGGCAATACGCAGCTCCGCGAAGCGTTCCATCACTCCGTAAACAACCCTGCAGCAGGATGAGGCGGATCTTCTGCCAGAACCATCCTGTTTCTTGCGGATATTCACATGTAATTGTACAATGATGTGTATCGTCAGCGGGACGGTATCTCATGAGCGGAGGAGGATGTAATGGATGTAATTATTGTACTAATTCTTGTTGGGATTATCGCAGGCAGCCTCCTGTTCCTGTGTATCGTTGTGCAGCAGTGCAAGCGGCTGAGGCAGGTGGAGAAACGGCTGACGGACAATGAGAACCTGCTGAAGTCGCTTCAGAAAGAAGAAGCTCCGGCAGAAAAGCCGGTTATTTTTCAGCCGGAAAAGGAGGAACAACACGAGCCGGAACCGTCTTCCCCGGTTGAAAACAAAACCGTTGAGACCGGGCCGGACCAGGACGGCCTGGAATCGGTCCGACCGGCACCTTCCTCTCCGTCTTCTCCCTCCTCAAAAACAGAAAGTACCGGCACGAAACCTGCCCCCCCATCTCCCCCGAAAAATACCTCTGATCCGGTGGAACGCGTTCTTTCCGCTGTGTGGAAATTCTTCACCCAGGGCAATGTGGTTCTGCGGGTCGGTCTGCTGGTGCTCTTCTTCGGAGTTTCCTTTCTGCTGAAATACGCTGTTGATCGCAAGCTGCTCACTTTGTCCATTGAGCTGCGCCTGCTCGGAGTGGCGCTGGCAGGCATCGGCATGCTGATTTTCGGCTGGAAGGTGCGGCTGAAACGTCCCGGATTTGCTCTTCTGATGCAGGGCGGTGCCATCGGCCTTCTGTTTCTCGATGTCTTTGCGGCATTCAAGCTGTATGATCTGCTGCCCATGCCCCTTGCCTTTGCCGTGATGATCGGGCTGGTCTGCACCTCTGCTGCCCTGGCCCTGCTCCAGGATGCCAAATCGCTGGCCCTGTTCGGTACGACAGGCGGGTTTCTCGCCCCGGTTCTGCTTTCCACCGGCAGCGGCAGTCATGTGGCCCTGTTCAGTTATTACGCCCTGCTCAACAGCGGTATTCTGCTCATTGCCTGGTTCAAGGCCTGGAGGGAGCTGAACCTGCTGGGCTTTGTTTTCACCCTGGGGATCGGCAGCGCCTGGGGGGTGAGCAGCTATGAGCCCCGCTATTTTGCCTCCACTGAGCCCTTTCTTCTCCTCTTTTTTCTGATGTTCACTGCCATCGGTGTGTTGTTCGCCTTCCGCCAGCCGCCCAAGCTGCGCGGTTATGTGGACGGCACGCTGGTGTTCGGCACCCCGATCATCTGTTTTTCCCTCCAGGCTGCCTTGGTCAAGGATATGCCGTACGGCCTAGCACTCAGCGCCTTGGCTGTCAGTTTGTTCTATGTCGGGCTGGCCTCGTTTCTCTGGAACAGAGGCAATGAGCGGCTGCGCCAGGGAATACGCACCCTGACCGAGGCGTTTCTGGCCCTGAGCGTCGCCTTTGTCACCCTGGCCATCCCTCTGGCCCTGAGCGGCCGGTGGACTGCCGTGACCTGGGCAATGGAAGGCGCTGCTCTCATCTGGGTCGGGGTACGGCAGAACCGCCTTCTTCCCCGAAACGTCGGTGTACTGCTGCAGTTTGCTGCGGGTTTCTTTTTTCTGGCATCCAGTCAGCCTGTTGCCGACCGGATGATCCTGTTCAACGGGATCTGTCTCGGTTCCCTTATCATCAGCCTGTCTGCCCTGTTTTCCTCCTGGTATCTGTATCAGGCCGGTCAGGCCGGAAGTCTGCGCCGTTTTGAACAATACCATCATCTGCCGCTTTTTCTCTGGGGGATCGGCTGGTGGTTCGGCGGCGGAATTAATGAGCTGAGCTATCAGCTTGTTTCATACTATAATTATCACGACTATGCTGTGCTGCTCTTTATCGGGCTGAGCTGCGCTGCGCTGCTGATGACAGCAAAAAAGATCTCCTGGCCCATTGCGGCCTGGCCGAGTCTGGGGTTGCTGCCAGTCATAGCCTTGGTGGGCGCGGACAAGATCGGCTGGCATGGATTCTTCGGCAGCCAGCATGTTTCTACCGATCTGGGCTGGCTGATCTGGCCAGTGCTGTTTGCCCTGCTCCACTTCTGTCTTGCGCAGGCCCGTGCGCGGTTGCCGGAGAGACCCCTATGTTTTACCCATATCGGCGGTTATCTCCTGCTTGTCCTAATTCTGACCTCGGAAGCCGCCTGGCAGGTGCATAATCTGACCGGCGGAACCGGGGCCTGGAATCTCATTGTCTGGGGGCTGGTACCGCTACTTATGCTGCAGCTCGTGCAGCGCGAACGCCTGACCCGCTTCTGGCCGCTGTCCGAGTATGCGGCCCAGTATCAGGAGCAGGCAGGAGGCATTATCGCCTTTCTGCTCTGGGTCTGGCTGCTGGCAGGCGCCCTGCTCAGTCCGGGCAATGCCGAGCCGCTGCCCTTTCTCCCACTGCTCAATCCCCTAGAGCTGAGCCAGCTTATTGTCCTGCTTCTGCTTTTCCGCTGGCTCCTCCTGCGCCGAGAGTATGTTACTGCCTATATCCCATTGCAGACCTTTGCGGCTGCCGGAGGAGTAACCTGCTTTCTCTGGCTCAACGCCGTGCTGGCCCGCTCTGTCCATCATTTCGGCGCTGTCCCGTTTAACGTGGATGCCATGTTTGCCTCCCGCCTGTATCAGGCTGCGCTGTCAATTTTCTGGGGAATGCTTTCGCTGATCCTGATGGTGACCGCGCACCGCCTGAAGCATCGAACTATCTGGTTTGTCGGCATCGGCCTGATCGGGGTGACCGTCAGCAAGCTCTTTCTGGTTGATCTGGCCAACAGCGGCACAGTGGAGCGGATCGTCTCCTTTCTTGCTGTAGGTATCCTGCTCATCATCATCGCCTATTTCGCGCCCCTGCCGCCCGCATCTGCCGAGGAAAACGAAAATAACGAGGAGGAATCATGAGAGTCATGAAGCAGCTTTTCCTGCTTTTTGTCCTTTTCTGCGCTGTTCCTGTCCGGGCTGCAGATAATCCTGCTCCTGCATCACTGCAGCGGGAGGATTTTGCCTTTGGCATGGATGTATCGTTCAACGGTACAGGTCCCATCTATGAACTGACCCTGCCTGCCGAGGTCTATCAGGGCTGCACCAGAGCCGATCTCGGTGATCTGCGGGTGTTCAATGCCCAAAATCCGGTGCCGCATCTCCTGCGCCCGCAGATTAAAGCGGAAAAACAGCGACCGGCGCAGGATCTGCCCTTTTTCCCTTTGCCCGGACAGAGCGCGGGAAAGAGCAGATTGTCCTCTGATCTGCGCATCATAACCAATGCTCAGGGCGCGATTATCGACATCGGCCTGAACAGTTCTGAAGATACGGTGCAGTCGGTCAAGTCGGTCAGTTCCTATCTGGTGGATACCTCCGGTCTGGAGCATCCTGCGGACTGGCTGGAGCTTGCCTGGGACGGGCAGGGTGAACAGTTTTCCACCTCAGTGCGGGTGGACAGCAGTACTGACTTGAACAGCTGGCAGCCGCTGGTCCGCTCCGTCTCTCTGGCCGAGCTCCGTTTCGGTGGTCATACCTTGGTGCGGAAAAGAATTCCAATATCGCAGGGCATCCGGCAGAAGACCTATCTGCGACTCTCCTGGCCTGCTGGGAAAGACGAGGTACAAATAACTGCGGTCAGAGCGGGCTATGACCGGGAGGAGCAGGCCCGGCCCCGCAGCCTGCTGGCTATGACCGGCGAACCTGTACCGATGACAAACAGGGGAATCCGGGGGTATCAGTACGAGACCAAAGGATTCTTTCCAGTGGATCAGCTCGGAATATCGCTGCCGGAGCAGAACTCGCTGGCCCAGGTTGCGGTCTTTTCCAGACCGGATGAAGAGAGTACCTGGCGGCGTCGGGCTTCGCTGCTCGCCTACCGCCTGACGGTTGACGGCATTGATCTGGACAGCGGGGTGCAGCGGATCAGCCCGACTACGGACCGATTCTGGCGCATAGAAACCGGGGATATCAGCAGTGGTGATCAGGCCCCGAATATGGAACTGGGCTGGCTGCCCGGTCAGCTGCTGTTTATGGCCCAGGGCAAACCGCCGTTCACCCTAGTGTATGGTCGTGCCGGTCTGCAGGCGGCCCGTTATCAGGTGGATCGCCTGCTCAGGGCTGTTGAGCCGCAGCAGGCAGAAAAACTAGTCACAACGGCGCAGGCCGGACCGCAGAGAATTCTCGGCGACCCCGCCGTGCTTAAGCCGGTCCGAAAACTGCCCTGGCGGCACTGGCTGCTCTGGGCTGTCCTCATCGCCGGAGTACTGATTGCCGGACTGATGGCGTTGAAACTGTACAGAGAGATGAACGGGCAGGCATCGGGGGATTTGTAGGGGGGCTACAAAGAAAAAGAGCTGAATGACGGGACAGCCCAAACGGGGAATCTGTCGATTTTGCGTTTAGGCTGTGTAACATCAGATTGTAACTGCTTGCATAAGCAGGACAGGCTCATCCTCTGATCAGGGCCAGCAGCTCTTCGGTTTTCTCTTGGACCAGCTGTTCGTCGGCACGGCTCTCCACATTCAGGCGGAGCACCGGCTCGGTGTTGGATTTGCGGAGATTGAAACGGTATTCCTGATAGGCGACAGAAAGGCCATCTGTATAATCTTTTTCACCATCGCTGTACTTTTCCTCCACCTTGCGGAGCACGGCATCCGGATCAGCCACTGTGGAGTTGATTTCACCGCTCACCGGATAGGCCTGCATCCGTTCATCAATCAGAGCAGACAACGTGGTATCCTGCTCGCTGAGCAGCTGGCAGACCAGCAGCCAGGGCAACATACCGGAATCGCAGTAGCCGAAATCCCTGAAATAATGGTGAGCTGACATCTCACCACCATAGACTGCGTCCTCCCGGCGCATGGCCTCCTTGATAAAGGCATGACCGGTTTTGCTCATCACTGCCTTACCTCCGGCAGCCTCAATCATCTCCCGGGTATTCCAGATCAGCCGGGGATCATGAAGAATGGTTGCGCCGGGATGGAGTTTGAGCATGGCAGCCGCCAGCAGGCCGACGATATAATATCCTTCAATAAAACGGCCGTTCTCATCAAAGAAAAAACACCGGTCATAATCGCCGTCCCAGGCAATGCCGAGATCAGCTCCGTGTTCGCGCACGGCCCGGGCAGTCTCCTCGCGGTTTTCCGGGAGCAGCGGGTTAGGCACACCATTTGGGAAGGTGCCGTCCGGCCGGTGGTTGAGCTTGATAAAGGTGAAAGGCAGCCGCTGTTCCAGCAGATCGATCACCGGCCCGGCACAGCCGTTGCCTGCATTGACCACCAGCTTCAGCGGTTTCAGGCTGTCTGTATCGACAGAAGACAGGAGTCGGAAAATATACTGGTATTTGTTGGGCATCTTGCGGTGGCTGCCGATCCGGCCGGGATGCTGCGGCAGGGTATCGCGGAACCAGTCAGGCGAGGAGGCTGTCTCGGCAACGTCACGCAGGCCGGAATCGCCTGATATCGGCACGGCTCCCTGGCGGACAAATTTCATGCCGTTGTAGTCTGCCGGATTATGACTGGCTGTGATCATAATGCCGCCGTCAATACCTTCATTCTCACCCTGAAACACGGCAAAATACATCTCTTCAGTCCCGCACTGCCCGATATCCACAGCATCAATGCCTGCTTTGGTCAGAACCGTGCACAGGGTGGCGGCAAGTTTCGGGCTGGAGAGGCGCATGTCCTGACCGACAACCACTTTGCGGGCCTTGATCTGACGGCAGAAGGCCAGTCCGATACGGGCGGCAATGTCGCTGTTCAGTTCTTCGGGCACACGCCCCCGGACGTCATACGCAGTAAAACAGTTCAGTGGTTCCGACATAATACCCTCTACGTTGTAAAAAAAATAAAAATAATCTGGAAAAGATGAACCTTCCGGCCTCTCGGCGCGGGGGAGCAGGCTCCTTCATGCAATTCATGCATCAGCAGCAAATCCTTCTTCGCAGCAGAGCAGCCGTTCTTTGGCCGCATCAGCCAGCACCTGCCGGGCTGTCTCGATATCCCGGCGGATCTGGGCTGAAAGCTCTTCCACCGAGTTGAATCTGATCTCCCCGCGCAGATGACGGAGCAGGTTGAGACAGATGGGCTGCCCGTAGATATCATCATTAAAATCAAAAATATGAGTTTCCGCAACTAATTCGTTTTCCCCGAAGGTGGGATTATACCCGATATTGGAAATGCTGCCGTATACCTTGCCGTTGTACATCACCTGCGTGACGTAGACGCCCTTTTTTGGACAGAGATCCTCCTCAGAGAGCTTCAGATTGGCCGTAGGAAAGCCGACCTCAGAACCGCCCCGCTGCCTGCCCCGCTGCACCTCGCCATGAATATGATAGCAGCGGCCCAGTAATGTACGGACGTCTCGCATCCTGCCTTCCATGACCAGTTCCCGGATTTTGGTGCTGGACACCAGCATCTCGTCCTCATAATGGGCCTCCACCACGCTGACGGAAAATCCTTTTTCGTTGCCTTGGCTGCGCAGAAAATCAATATTGCCTTCTCGACCCCGGCCGAAGGCATAGTCATATCCCACGATCAGCTCCCGGACCCCGATGGTGCTGACAAGTATTCTGTCAATAAAATCGGTTGCCGTGGTGGCAGCCAGCTGCCGGTCAAAGGGCAGGATGAGCAGCGCATCAATACCGGCCATGCGGATCAGCTCGATTTTCTGCCGGGTTGTGGAGATCAGGCGGATGCCGTCGGGCCGCAGCACTTTGAGCGGATGCGGATCAAAGGTGATGGCCACCGAGGTACCGCCGTTCTGCCGGGCACGGCTGACCACTTCGCTGAACAGCTGCTGGTGGCCCAGATGCACGCCGTCGAAATTGCCTATGGTGACAATTGGTCGTTTAAAGGGAGTTGTGATTTCTTGTAGATTTCTATACAGCTGCATATATTTGAATTGCCTCGCTTGATATGGAGCGTCTGGAGTTTCCTGAACCAATCGACTGTTTCAGGAAAACACGCAGATTTTTTAAGGCAAAACACAATATGTACTCTAACCTGACAAAACCCGCAAACAGTTCATGGGTTCTCATGAGATGAAGATTCATTTTTTTACAGAAAGGATGGTAAAAAGGTGTTGACAGCAGAACAGAAATAAGGCATATTCCTTTCGCCGTGCCGAAGTGGCGGAACTGGTAGACGCGCTAGGTTCAGGGTCTAGTGAGCGTACGCTCGTGGGAGTTCGACTCTCCCCTTCGGCACCATATTATTGAGTATCACGTCGTCCTTTGACGTTTTATAAAACCCGCAGCCTTCATTGGTGAGCAGGTTTTTTTTTGCCTTTCCTTCCTTGCCGTCCATTCTTTTCCGTTGACATCAACCGCATAAAGCGGGTACAAAAACGGCCCACTTTACTGAAGGCCCAAAAGTCTTTTGCGCTGTCGAGCAGGGGCAGGCGGGGGAGCGTCTTTTTCAGGTCGTTGGCAAAGCAAAGGCGGTGCGGTATTCCGGGCTGTGCAGGATGCCGTACACATAATAGAAAATATCTTCCTTGGTTACGCTTTTGCCGTACTGCTTCTTTGCCCGTTTGAAGATAAAATCAGACAGACCAATCCGGGTACTGAAGATTCAAGAAGTGTAAAATACGCTTGAAGCCAAACTTGGGAGATGGTACAAAAGAGATTGGGGCAATGCTAAGACTCAGAAGAATATTGTGGATGCGTGTAAATTCTGTAAGGATTGCAGAATCAAGGGGCAAGATAATTACAAATTTTCAAAAAAACAACTATGAAACTTCCAACACGACTTCGCAACGAACCGTTATTAGACGCAGTATTTGAGTGCCGTTTTATCGCTCCCCTTCCTTTATCAAATATATTGCCAGGAGTTCTTTTTTCCGAGCTTAGTGAAGAAAAACAGCTGGAACGGCTTCCTCAGCTTGACATACCTGAAGTAATACGAAACCGTGACCCTAAACTGAAATATGCTCCGCTTATTCGTATAAATTTAGATAATTATGGTATATTGATAGGTGATCACAGTATAGCTGTTACTTGTAAGTTGCCTTACAGAGGCTGGATTGAGTTCAAGTCAAAAATTATTGAAATAATTCGCATCGTAAAGAAAAGTAATTTGGTCGATCAATTTATACGCTATTCAATTAAGTATATTGATCTTATTCAGGCGACTGACCCCACTGAACAAGTCAATCTAGCTAACTTGTCGCTGACAGTAGGAAGCCATAAGCTAACTAAAGAGTCTTATCAAGTACGGATGGATATTCCAGTTGATGGACTTATTAATATTGTCCAGATAGTCTCTGGAGCAAAAGTAACCATGCCGGACAAGACTATGCTTGAAGGGGTGCTAATTGATATTGACACGATAAAAGAGACTGACAATATCCCGGTTAAACAACTTGAGGAGGAGGCGTTGAATGAAGTGCTTGAGCATATCCATGATGTAAATAAGGAAACATTCTTTGATTGCCTTACTGAAACGACTCTCATGCAACTGGAGCCAGAGTATGAATAAATATCAAACGCATCATAGAACGCAGACATTTTCCACTTTAATAATATCAGGAATATTGGCCAGCACTTGTTTGTCGCCAAGTGTCACTGATGATCTCTCTTTAAATATTCCACCCTGTACAGCAAGCAGCAATTATGATTCTATCAATAGTGGAATTTCTTCCACATACGAATCAACCAGAGATTCTTTGCCTGAGCAGCATTCTTCATCTGAAGAAGTAGAGACTGTTATTACAAATTTTTTTTCCAAATTATCTGCAAATCAAGAACCTCTTGGCTCTGAGTTTGAGCACGTCTTATTTGAAGACCTTTGGGATTTATATCAGAGCTGAGTAATTTATGGGCATTACAGTAGATGATATTAAAGATCATATCCCATACTATTTGACTCAGGAAGGCAAAAAAGAGTTAACAGAAGCTCTTGATGCCTTTCCTGACAAGATGAATTATTACACCTTGAAACACCAAAATGATTTACTGCAAGGAGATGGCTGGAACAATCTTGATATAATCAACCTGCAAACGGCTGAACGAAAATCTATAAAGGGAATCATCCTAAGTAATAGTTGTGATATTAGCTCAGATAATGCAAGAGACATTCCGGTGCGTATTGTTTTTGCACCAATCATTTTGCTTGATTCATATGAGAAATTGCTTATTCAACGAGGAATTGATCGAAATAAAATTTCATCGAAAATGAGTACAATTAAACAGCAACGAGTGACCTCTTTGTTCTATCTTCCCAAAGGAGGAGGCTTAAAATCGGAGTATATCGCAGTATTAGATGATCTTCATAACGTACCGGCACCTTATTTTTATAACAAAGCTGAAAATAAAAAAGAATTCACACTGAGTCAGGCTGGCTTCTATTTATTTTTACTGAAACTATCAATACATTTCTGTAGATTTCATGAAAATGTACTGCGGGGTTATGAACAATACCCTGTGACTTAATCTCCACCTTTCTTATTCCTCTTCGGTCTTCTTCCAAGTTTTTATGTCAGCCTACTTTTTATGGCTATAATATTATTTGATTGGTCGTTACAATTTTTCCATATCCTTCCATCAACAAATTATAGACGATTGTTAACAGGAATATTAGGTGGAATTGGAGTTGGATCGTGTATTTGGTCGCTTCTCTTTATGTGTATTTCATTATTTGGCATTCGTTTTTAATACTCCCATAAGTTTGACTACTGAAGCAAAAAATTAAGGCTCAAAAAAAATGAAATTTTCCATAGTAGACGGAGAAAGGGTGATGCCCTTTCCTAAAGGTAGAGGCATTTGCCCGGTATGTGGTTATGAAACTGTTGCGCGTTGTGGCACACAGAAAATATGTCAAAGATGCGATGGCCGCATTGTTTTCTCCTGTAAAACAGTCTGTTAAAACAATAACTTTTGATAACGGCAAGGAATTCACTCTTCATGAGGAGATCGCTAAGGAAATTGAATGTGAGACCTATTTCGCCAAACCTTACCACTCCCGGGAACGAGGACAGAATGAGAATGCCAACGGTCTGTTACGGCAATATTTTCCGAAGAATATCGAATTAGTTGATATCACTGTGCAGCAGGTCGTGAGTGCTGTGGACAAGCTTAATTCTACTTTGGTGACCATACCATTAACTATTTAATAATATTAATAATGCTAAAAACAGGGGTTTTTAAATACTTAATAAAAATAAGCTAGTTATGTTTATGATCGCCAAAGTAGAATTAACAGCAGGCCGAGAAAATGTCTCAAATTTAAAACACCCTATTTGAGAAACTGACAGGGGTAGATGTCAGAAAAATTATGGGTTATGCACTTATCACTTGAATCCAGGGTTGCCTGAATCGGTAACACTTTTTGAAATGATGGAGAACAATGCAGAAAATCTCAGCATAGTGCGTTTGTCAAAACATATAACTTTAGACAATTATTAATAATATATAAAAGCCAAAGACATGAATGGGTAACGTATGGTTATAGGGTACGAAAGAAAAAGAAATTAAATTCTTTGGCCCGTTACGGACGCAGCTCTCCACAGATTGCCGTGAGGAGCTGCCAGAGTTCAGTATATCTGGATTTCGGCACAATCAAGCGGACCACCCCCTGCCGCACATCCACCGTGGACAGGGTAGCCAGCCCGTCGTAACCTTCCAGCAGAAAGCGGAACAGGCTGATCCGGTCCGTTCTGATTTTGAGATAAAAGGTATGCACTGCCGGAGCCGCCGAATTACACCTTGAGCGAGGCATCGATTCCACCGATCTGATTCCGGTATTTTTTCAGAATCGGGGTCACCACCTCATCCAGAAACTCTTCGGTCTGCTCAGCAGCCCGGCCGGTGAATTCCTGATAATTGCTGATCATCCCTTCCAGCTCTTCCTGTGAGAAAGGAACGCGCTCGTCCTCAGCCAAGCGATTCAAAAGATCGTTCTCCAAGCCCTGCTCCTTGACGGCCAGCCCTGCAGCCACTGAATGCTCCCGGATCACCTCGTGCATCTCCTGTCGGCTCTTGCCCTGCTCTACGCAGGCCATGAGAATTTTTTCCGTGGACATGAAGGGCAGCTCCGCCCGCAGATAGCGTTCTATCTGCTTGGGATAGACTACCATATCGCTGGTGATATTCACATAGAGCTTCAGGATGGCATCAGTGAGCAGAAAAGCCTGAGCTATGTCCATGCGGCGGATAGCCGAGTCATCCAGAGTGCGCTCGAACCACTGATTGCCTGCAGTGGCGGCAAAGTTGGCAGGCAGCCCCATGAGCTTGCGGGCCAGCCCGGTCATCCGCTCGGAGCGCATAGGGTTGCGCTTATAGGCCATTGCCGAACTGCCCACCTGCTTTTTGGCAAAGGGCTCTTCCTGCACTTTGAGGTTGGAGAGCAGACGGAGATCAACCGCGAATTTATGGGCCGAGGCCCCGATCCCGGCCAGAGTCTCTGCCGTCTTCATGTCCAGTTTGCGGGGATAGGTCTGGCCGGTGACCGGGAACACCGTATCAAAGCCGAGCTTTTGCGCGACGAGTCGGTCCAGCTCGCGTACCTTGGCGTGATCGCCCTGAAACAGTTCCAGAAAAGTAGCCTGCGTACCCACGGTGCCCTTGGCCCCTCTCGCTTTTACCTGTTGCTCCAGCATTTCAATATACTCCAGATCCATGAGCAGATCCTGGATGTACAGGGTGTTGCGCTTACCCACGGTGGTAGGTTGGGCAGGTTGATAATGAGTAAAACCCAAGGTCGCCAGCTCCTTATGGCAGTGACAAAATGCGGAGAGATTGGCAAGCGTGTTGATCAGGGTCTTTTTAATCAGCTGCAGAGCTTTCTTCTGAATGATCAGGTCAGTATTGCAGACCACGAACTGAGAGGTGGCTCCTAAATGGATAATGGCCTCAGCCTTGGGGCATTGCAGACCGTAGGCATAGACATGGGCCATGACATCATGGCGGATTTCCTTTTCCTTGGCTGCCGCGACCTCAAAGTCAATATCCTCGACATGGGCTTTCAGCTCGTCAATCATCTCCTGCGTGACCACCTCCAGCCCCAGTTCATGCTGGGCTTCGGCCAAAGCGACCCAGCAACGCCGCCAGGTGGTGAACTTGAAGCGTTCAGAAAAGAGTTCCTGCATTTCCAAACTGGTATATCGGCTGACCAGGGGTTCCTGGTAGATATCTCTGTTCATCGTCATTTCCTGCAATACATTATTTATCGGTTAGGCAGCATACAACGGGGGACATTTAAGCCGAAAAGGAAGGAAAAGTCTACTGGAGAAAGCGGAAAGGTGCTCGGAGTACTGCCGATAAATGGTTCGGGGCATACTCGATGAATTTTTCAGGAGACCGGGGTGCTGGGGAGAGTGTGAGAGGGAGAGCTTGAAGTGTGGATATAGTAGGTTTTGAGTAAAAGAACGAGGGTAGTGGTGAAGGGGTTGGTAATACCTTACAAGATAACTTGCCGGGAAAGTTTATATCTTTGACAGAATGCAATATTTGCTATCAGGTGAATATATTTTTCATTTGACAAAGACTGTCCCGATGATGGATAAATAAATTATCGATACCATTTTATCAGGTGAGATTTGTTCGCATGACAAGAAGGTACAGGAACCAGATTTAAAGGAACTTCAAGTTGAAATCTGCAAAAGGAGCGAGCTATGAAACTAATAAAGAAAACGATGATAATTCCTGCTGTCAGTCTATTACTGCTGAGTGGCTGCGCCAGCCGGGTCAGCCAGTTCAAAGACTTTGGTGAAGCTGGAGTGCTTTATGCGGATACTATGAATGCATTATTGCATGAATCAGGCGGGGTCTCCATTGATGCGAGTTCTGCATCACTCATCAATCACCGAAGTGGTGCGATTATCGGAGATGATGGCAAGGTTAAAGAAAGCGATGCGAGCAAGGCTTACCAAGAGCTTAAAGAAAGCGATAAGATAATAGCCAATCGTTTACGGATTCTTAACGATATTGCGGAGCATAATGAACTGCTCAAGTTATACTTCAAGGCCCTTGCAGACTTGGCAGGAAGCAATGCAGGTACGGAAATTGCCGTAGGCACCACAGGTATCGTTAATGAACTGAGCAAGCTGAATCCAAGAATCTCCAAGGCAACACTTGGCAACGCCCCTATAGGCAGCTTGGTCGGCCCAGTGACTGAATTGGCAGTCGCCAGTTTCCAGCAGGCTACCTTGGAGAAGGAACTCAAGGCACATGCCCAAACCATCGAGGGTGAGCTTGAGCTACAGGTCGCAGCTATGAAAGAAGTTGCTGCCCTTTGGAAAGATGCTCAGGAAACTATCATTGCAGGAAACAGGAAAATCTACCAAAAGCAGTTCTTCAAAGACAAAGTGCTGCCAGGGAATTGGGCTGCAAATCGGAAAGCTGTCCTGATAGACAGCAACTCTGTCGAACTTGCAGATTCAGTAAAAGAGGCACCCGAAAAGCTTAAAAAAGCGTTCGAGACACTGGTAAGCAAACCCGATAAGGTAAAGCTTGAAGAGATCCCGCTCATCGTGAATGACCTTAACAAGGTGCTGTATCTGATAGAGCTGGTCAAGAAAGGTCCATCTGTCTAAGAAGCTTCTTTAATCAATCGAACAAATACACAAGGTGAATAATATGGAACCGTCAAAAAATCGCGAGTTGACCATAAAGTGTCTTCACAAGGCAGTCCTTGAGATGATGTCTTTCGAGTGGCATCAGGAAGTCGCCAATCTCCCTGAAACAGAAAGGAAGGAAGCTAGCCTGCGGGCAATGAAATGCTTTAATGCGAAGGATAAACTGGTGAACGCCCAGCTTAAAGATATTCGAGACAAGCTCGAACAGAATGAAGATGCCCTGACGACTGAGAGAAAAAAATTGGAGGATGCCTTAAAAGATCTCAAACAGGTAAAAGATATTCTTGAGGCAGCAAGCTCTCTGTTGAGCGTCGTCGCCAAGGTCGTTACTCTGTAGTGCGCTGTAGTCCTCTTCTCCGGCTCTCAAGCCTTCATCTTGGGAGTTGGGTTTGTTACCCATCGCCCAGTTCAGCGGCATCCAGTGGGTGCTTCACAAAAGGGGACTGCCTTCGGGCAATCTTCCTTTCCGCTTTCCGGGCTGTATGTAAAGCAATTCACCGGGTACGTGCTCAGCGCGTTACCCGGTTTTTTTTGCCCTGCCTCCGGCATTCCACCCTGTCTATGCCCCTGCCGATCACCCTTCAGAAGCTCCAGCCCTCTGTTATTCTTTTTCCTCTACGAAGATCACCGTGATCCGCCCGCCGTGATACTCAACTGTATCACGGGCAACAATCTTTTTCCGTTTTCTTGTTTCCACCTCTCCGTTCACCCGGATCAGCCCTTCGCTGATCATCGCCTTTGCCTCACCGCCGCTTGCAGCTACGTCCTCCCGTTTCAGCAGCTTGTACAGTTCAATATATGGCCCTCTGATGGCAGCTGTGGTTGCGGTACTGTGCATATCGGTATATTCTCCGCTTCTGCAGACTTGATCTGCTCTGCTGTTGATGTGATGACAGGCAGGAGGACTATAATTACGGCTGCTGCCGGACGTTCATTATATTGTGATGCATTACGACGGATACCTGCGGGGCCGAACTATACCTCATCGCGGGTGCGATTAAAAGTGCGGTTTCTGACACCTTACGCTGCCCAGCTTATATTCTCCCAATATTTATCCCAGTATCCGTCCGCACGGTCAACTCTCAGGGAAAGCATGATTCGGGCATTTTCCGGTGTCCACCATGCGCCGGCTATTTTCAGACGTTCCTGGATGACATACCGGTGCGCACTTTCTATTTCTCCAGAACCGATAGGTAAACCAAGCTGTTGAGCATCGGGATAGTCGAACTGCCCCGGACGGTTGCTCAGGTAACGCAGGCAGCAGCGGACAGGTGCATTTTGATCTTCTGTCTTTTCCGGCTCAAGATGAGGCTTCAATGCTTCGATCAGTTTTTTTTCCTGTCCCTTTTTCAGGCGCTCTTTCTGCTGCTTACCCCATGATCCTTTTCCGTCTTTCCCGGAACATGCCGGTGCAGCAGCCTCCAGGTATTCACAAACATGATAAAAATCGACAAGGTAACGCCCCTGTGAACCGAACTGTTTTTTCACCTGCCCGGAAATCCACGTTGCTCCGTCACCCACTGAGTGCAGATATGTACCCCGACCGAATCCCGCACGGCAGGCGCAATCAAAGAGAACCTTTCCCGACTCGTCAACGTTTTCCTGAAATTCAACGCCGAATTTAAGCGTCCTTTCACCGAGAACATGAGCTATACTCAGACGTGCTTCTTTCCAGCTGTGCTTTTTACCTTTGCGCCGGTCCCTGGCATCTGTATCCGTCAGGACAATCGGAACCATGCTGCCGTCCGTCTCGGCAATAACGAAGTCCCGTCCCTTTATAGACGGATATTCTTCAATTCTCTCCTGTCGACGTCTTTCATGTATGTGTCGGGCGTGAGTCTCCGTGATATTTCGGACAGTACTTACCGGTAATGTTATCCCATAATAGACCTCCTGCAAAACTTGGTGATTTGACAGAAACGGCGGATGCCAATGTGTTTTTTTTACCGCTATAGCTGGAGCAGTATAAACTGAATACAGGATCAGCTATCTGAAAGGCGTGAAGGCAAAACTTATGCCTCTTGTGGGCATATTCAAATTATGTTGCTCCAGCTATACCATCAAGTCGGTGTCCCGTTATTGAGTTGCGCTGATATAACAACATTACTCAAGTCAATTCTTCCACGTCGAGATGTAAACGAAGATGAAGTTATAAGACAGCTTTGTCAACGGCATGAAAAGAGGCAAGCTTCGATTGATTTCGCATATGAGAAACAACCGAATTGCAAATTATTACAACAGCCTTTGTGAGTGCCAAAGTAGAAATAATCGTTTTCTACATGCGCCGCAAGCGGCGGGGTATTAAACCCAGGCTACGCAATAAACAAGGGCGCCTTCATGGATAACGGAAGGCGGCCTTTAACAGGCTGAGCAATTACAAGAAAACGATATAAAATCAAGATAAAACTGCTATAACATGTGGTCAGAAATTTGGGGAAAATTATACCGACTGCTCAAAACATCAGTACCCACATTTGCGTTTCTCCCTTCCACTCTGTATAGTATCTTGTTCGATTCTGATCCGGGATCAGGCCGACGCATAATCACCAAGGCAAACAGGATAAGGGCGGAAGATTGTGAAAAAGAACGGCAGGCTGTACCAACTTGTATTATTGATGCTCGTACTTCTCCTGACAGCGACAGGAAGTGACTGTCCGGCAGCAGGGGGAAAGGGAAAAATATCCTGGAACGACAGCGGGATTCACTGGTACGACTACGAGGAAGGACTGGCAAAGGCGAAACGGGAAAACAAACCTGCGATTCTCATCCTCTACTCCCACTCCTGTTCCACCTGCAGGAACTACAGCCGCCGGGTGCTGCATCAGCCGAGCATTGCCGATGCTGCCGCCGCCTTTGTCATGATCCGCGTCAACACGGCGGAACGCCGTAAACTCGCCAATGCCTACCGGTTTGACGGCGGATATGTACCCAAGACCTTTGCACTCTATCCGGACGGCAGAATCATGCAGCAGCTGCATCCGCCCAAGAAATATCGATATTTTATCGGGCTTAATCCGCAAAACCTGCTCGGCCTGATGCGGAATGCGCAGGCGCAGATGCAACGCTAATCCTCCTCTCTAACCCTCCTTTTCCTCTTTTCTATTATGAGCCAGCAGACTGAGCTGTTCCCAGTGCCCCAAAAGAAAGAAGTCTACCTGATCGATGGCAGCGCCTATATTTATCGGGCCTATCATGCTATCCGCCCTCTGAGCAACAGCGCCGGGCTGCCCACCCATGCCGTGTACGGTTTTACCACTATTCTGCGCCGCATCCTGCGGGAAAAGCAGCCGGAATATCTTGCTGTGGCCTTTGATACCAAGGGGCCGGTATTCCGTCATCAGATTGCAGCCGACTACAAGGCCAACCGCCCGCCCATGCCTGAGGATCTCATTGCCCAGATTCCGTATATCCACCAGATAGTTGCGGCCTACAACCTACTGAGCATGTCGGCTGCTGACGTGGAGGCTGATGACCTGATCGCCTCAGCGGCCCGACTGCTGGTCGAACAGGGCTGTAAGGTGGTGGTAGTCTCCGGGGACAAAGATCTGCTCCAGCTGGTTTCTGAAGACATTATCCTGTGGGATCCCATGAACGACCGGCTCATGGACACAGCTGCGGTGAAGGAAAAATACGGACTCGGCCCGGAACGTTTGCTGGATTATTTTGCCCTGGTCGGCGACTCCTCAGATAATATCAGCGGGGTGCCGGGGGTGGGGCCGAAGACGGCGCAGAAGCTGCTCAAGGAGCACAGGACGCTGGAAGGGCTGTATGAACAGGTCGAGGGCCTGAAGAAATCCAAGATGAAGGAGCGGCTCATTGCCCATAGGGATGATGCTTTTCTTTCCCGTGACTTGGTGCGCCTGCAGGATCAGGCCGAGGTTGAGACAGAGCTGAGCGCCTACCAAGTTACCGAACCCGACCCGGAGGCCCTGCGCGCCTTGCTCACCGAGCTGGAGTTTTTCACCCTGCTCAAGGCCGATGTCCCGGCTGCCAAGGTCAGCACGGACGGCTTTGTCCTGGTCCGGCAGCGGGAAGAACTGGAGCAGCTGGTCCGGCAGCTGCACGGGGCAGAGCATCTGGTCGTGGATACGGAGACCACCTCCCTGGACCCGCTGGCAGCGGAGCTGGTTGGTATCTCGCTCTGCACCGATACAGAGCAGGCATGGTATCTGGCCTGTGGTCATAGGGATGAACAGGGCGAACTTCTGCCGGATCAGCTTTCCCTGCAGGATATTATCGATCTGCTCGGTCCGCTGCTCACTGATCCTGCGGTTGCCAAGATCGGCCATAATCTCAAGTACGACTATGCTGTGCTGGCAGCTCCGCAGAACGGCGGCATCCGGCTGGTCGGGCCGCTGTACGACACCATGATCGGGGCCTGGCTGCTTGATCCCGGTCGCCGCTCCTATAAGCTGGATGACCTGTGTCAGAAAATCGACCTGAAACTGACCTCCTTTGCCGAGGTGGTAGGCGATGACAAAACACCGGATGCCTTCTGCCGGGTTGATCCTGAGCAGGCAGCGAATTACAGCTGCGAAGATGTCTACGGCAGCCTGCGCCTTTTCCAGGAACAACAGCCTGCTCTGGAAGAGCAGAGTCTGTGGCAGCTCTTTGCCGAGGTGGAAGGAACGCTGATCCCGGTCCTGGCGGCAATGGAGAACAGCGGCATTCTGGTGGACCGGGAGGTCCTGCAGGAGTTGGCCACGGAATTTGCCAAACGGCTGGAGGTGCTTGAGCAGGAAATCTACACTGTTGCCGGGCATTCGTTCAATATCAACTCTTCGCAGCAGCTGGCCGAAGTCCTGTTTGACGAAATCGGGCTTCCCAAAGGCCGCAAGACCAAGACCGGCTATTCCACGGATGTCAAGGTGCTGGAGGCTCTGTCCCATAAGCATGAGCTGCCTGCCCTGATTGTCCGGTTCCGCAACTTGGCCAAGCTGAAATCCACCTATGTGGACAAGCTGCAGGGGCATATCAGCCCGATTACCGGTCGGGTGCATTCCTCGTTCAACCAGTGGGGTACAGCCACAGGCAGACTCAGCTCCAGCAACCCGAATCTGCAGAACATCCCTATCCGCAGCGAAGAAGGCCGCCGCATCCGGTCAGCCTTTATTTCCCGGCAAGGATGGCTGCTGCTTTCTGCGGACTACTCCCAGATCGATCTCCGGGTTCTGGCCCATTACAGCCAGGATGCTGCCCTGATGGAGGCCTTCCGAAGTGATCAGGATATCCATACGCAGACAGCCGCAGAGATCTTTCAGGTGGCCCTGCCCATGATCACCGGGGAGATGCGCCGGGTGGCCAAGAGCATCAACTTCGGCATTGTCTACGGCATGTCCGCCTTTGGCCTGTCCCGGCAGCTCGGCATCAGCCGCAAGGAGGCCCAGACCTTTATTGATCGCTACTTTGCCCATTATCCGGAGATTCAGCAGTTCATGGACAGCATCATGGAACAGGCCCGCACAAACGGGTATGTCACCACCCTGCTGGGCCGCCGCAGACAGCTGCCGGAGATCAATGCCTCCAACCATAACCGCCGCCAGTTTGCCGAGCGCATGGCCATCAACACGCCCATCCAGGGCACGGCCTCGGACATCATCAAGCTGGCTATGCTCAAGGTGCATGAGGAGCTACGTACTCAGCAGGCCCAGGCCCGTCTGCTCCTGCAGATTCACGATGAACTGGTCCTGGAAGTACCGGAAGATGAGCTTGATTCTGTTGCTGCTATGGTGAAGGAGACGATGGAGTCGGTCATGGAGCTGGATGTGCCGCTCAAGGTCAATACCGAGGCAGGGCCGAGTCTGGATAAGGGGGAGTGAACTCGTTCAGTAACGTTGCGGATGCGAACATTCTTTTCTGCCGGATGGGTGACTTTGACGAGATGTTCTTTGAAGATGATCAACCTATCCATTTCCTTGACAAAGCCGATGCAGCTCCTTAGTATGAGCAGCATGGACGGATGTTGTCATGAGCGTGCTGTGACTCGCTCCTTACCAACAATATGACTCCGGCCGAGTCAACAGTATGACTCGCTCCTTACCAACAGTATGACTCCGACCGAGTCAGCAGTATGACTCGCTCCTTACCAACAGTATGACTCCGAATGCCGGATAACTTAACCAACACCACAGGAGGGCAGGCGATGATGAATGAAGAAGTGTTGCAGGAGATAGAGAAGGCCAAGGCCAGCGGGGCAACGGAGCTTGACCTGAGAGGAAGAGAACTTACTACCGTGCCGCCGGAAATCGGCCAGCTCACGAACCTGAGGGTACTTGACCTCATCGGCAACCAGCTCACCAGCCTACCGCCGGAAATCGGACAGCTCACCAAGCTGACGGAGCTTGACCTTAGCTTCAACCAACTTACTGCCCTGCCGCAGGAAATCTACCAGCTCACGAATCTGACGAGGCTTGACCTCAGCCTCAACCAGTTGAGCAGCCTGCCGCAGGAAATTGGACAGCTCACCAAGCTAACGCGGCTTAACCTCAGATTCAACCAGTTGAGCAGCCTGCCGTCAGAGATCTGCCAGCTCACGAATCTGATGGGGCTTTCCCTCGACAGCAACCGGCTCACCGCCCTGCCGCCGGAGCTGTTCCAGCTTACCAATCTAACGACGCTTTTCCTCGGCGCCAACCAGCTTACCACCCTGCCGCCGGAGATCTGCCAGCTCACCAAGCTGAGAATGCTTCTCCTCGGCGACAACCCGCTCCTCTGCCCGCCGCTGGAGATTGCCGTAAAGGGGATAGAGGTGATGCAGGAGTATTTCGCTGAACTGGAGAAAGGTCAGCAGGCACTGAACGAGGTGAAGATTCTCCTTATCGGTGACGGGGCCGCAGGCAAGACCTCCCTGGTCAAGCAGCTGCGTGGTCACCCTTTTGACGAGCACGAGGACACCACCCACGGCATCAGCATTCAGGGCTGGGAGCCGGAATGCGCGGGCAAGCAGATCAGGGCCAATGTCTGGGACTTTGGCGGCCAGGAGATCCAGCACGCCACCCATCAGTTCTTCCTCTCCAAGCGGAGCCTCTATGTCCTGGTGCTTGACAGTCGCAAGGATGAGAGCACGGAATACTGGCTGCGGCATGTGGAGACCTTTGGCGGGGACTCGCCGGTGCTGGTGGTGCTCAACAAGATAGACAGCAACCCCTCCTTTGATGTCAACCGACCCTTCCTGCGGGAAAAGTATCCCGGCATCTGCGGCTTCTTTCCTCTCTCCTGCAAGAGCGGCAAGGGGGTGCCGGAGTTCAAAGAGGCCCTGCTGGCCGAGCTGGCTAAGATCAACATGCTCAGTATCATCTGGCCGACAAGCTGGTTTGCGGTCAAGGGCAAGCTGGAGGAGATGGACAAGCCCTACATCAGCCAGGAGGAATACACGGGCTATTGTGCCGAGGCAGGCATCACTGGCGAGGAGAGCCGGGAGATACTGGCGGACTTCCTCCATGATCTGGGCGTGGCCGTCCATTTCCGGGACTTCATTCTTGATGCCATGAGCGTGCTCAACCCGGTCTGGGTCACCAATGCGGTCTATACGATCATCACTTCCGAGCAGATGGCGGACAGCAAGGGCTTCCTGGCCCTGAAGGACGTAGGCAAACTCCTGCCGCAGCGTTGCGGGGACAAACTCTGCTGCCCGCAGGAGACGCACGCTTATATTATGCGCCTGATGCAGAATTTCGAGCTGTGCTATGACCTTGGCAGGGATGCTGTGCTCATCCCGCAGCTTCTGCCGGTACCGGAGCCGGACATCAGCTTCAGCAAGGACGGCGCCCTTCGTTTCGCCCTCCATTATCCCGACTTCCTGCCGCCATCCGTCTTTCCCCGCTTCATGGTCAAGGTGCATAAGGATATTCATGATGAGACCCGCTGGCGTACCGGGGTGCTGCTGGCGGACAAGCGCAGCGGGTCACAGGCCCTGGTCAAGGCGGATGTGGAGGCTCGGCGCATCAATCTTTGGGTGCAGGGCGATACCCCAAGGGAGTATCTGCATTATCTCCGCTACCTGCTCACCGACATCAACTCCAGCTTTGAGAAGCTTACCGTCAGTGAACGGGTGCCCATGCCGGATGACCCGCATGTCAGTGCTGATTACCAAACCCTGCTGGAATACGCAGAAGCGGGCAGTGACCTCTATATTGCCGAGGGTTCAAAGAAGCGTTACAGCGTGTGTGAGCTGCTTGGCCTGGTACAGCCGAAGGATAAGGCAGAACTGGAAAGAGTGGCAGAGAAAGCCAGTCCGCAGGATACGACAACATGGGTGGAGCTGCTCACCGAGCTTGTTGAACCGGAATGGACTATCCCTGTTGTCGGCATCAAGCTCAACCTCAAGGGCTTCTTTGAAAAGCTGCAGGAACGGCAGAAGCAGAAGCACAGTCAGAAAAGATGAAACGCACCGGTGAGCTTCATCTTCTTGACAAAAGCAAAGCCGCCCTCTACTCTTTCGGATCAAATCGTTCAGTCCTGTTTCACCCAGTTAATTACAACCGAAGAGTCCCAGTATCGTGTCCGCCAAGATCAACACAGCCGCATCCGGCACCCCCAAGATGACCCCCATGCTCCGCCAGTACCTGGAGATCAAGGAGCAGCACCCCGGCACCATCCTCTTTTATAGGATGGGCGACTTTTACGAGATGTTCTTTGAGGATGCCGAGACCGCCTCGCGGGTGCTGGGTATCACCCTGACCTCCCGCAACAAGGGCGATGAAAACCAGGTGCCCATGTGCGGGGTGCCCTATCATGCGGTTTCCGGCTACCTGAGCAAGATGGTCAGGGCGGGTTATCGGGTGGCAGAGCGTTTGGATAAACGAGCAGTCTGTTTTCGTTTTATTCCGGCAGGCCTACCGGCTAGCCACAGGTTCCTCTTTTCTTTTTGTCGCTGCAGGTTTGGGCGAATCATCCTGCCCCAGAATCCCACCTAGCACCGCAGCCGCACTGGTGAGGTTCAATCCTCCTCCTTCACCGGAAGTTACCTGGACCTGCGGGACAAACTTATGGGCCTGGGTTGCCATTGCCGTCAGCACCTCAGGGTGGCGATCAAAATAGCCGAGGAGACGATCCAGCATCTGGAGCTGCATAACCCGATCCTGCCCGAGCACTTCCGCCTGGGCCAGCTGACCTTCCGCAGTCAGGAGCATATTTCCCTTCACACCTCGGCCCTCTTCGATTGCCGCATCAGCAAGCTGTTGCTTCCGTTGCTTCTCAATCTGCGCTTTGACCAAGTGGGACTGCTCGTTTGCCGTGGCTCGTTCACGTTCGGTTTCAATGCGTTCACGCTGTGCCTTGCGTTCGTCTATGAAGGATTTAACCAGCGCATTAGCGAGCTGCTGACGCTTACGGGGGAGCAGGAGTTCAGGCGGGAAATAGGGCTCCAGCAGGCGGACTTCTTTGACCGTTACGCCAGCTTTAGCCCCTTCTCTCTTGAGCACCTGTTCCAGCTGGTCACTGATGAGGTCACGATGTTCCATAAAATCAAGGACACGTGTAGGTCGATCACTCGTTGCTCCGTCGTCACTGGGGACTTGAATGGAACCGCCGGCCAGCGTGGTGAGCCATGCTTGGATTGCCGGGGTAATGATCCTGTCCTCGGCCTCGGTAAGTCCGCCCACGGAAGCGACCACAAAGGAGGCGTCAGTCGGAGCGATACGAACAACGGCCCGTGCTGCCTGACGCATACGCCAGCCTTCGGCCTTCATGGCAATGGCTTCGTCGGCAGCCCCCTCGGGAACCGCCACCTCATACGAGCGTTCACTTTGATCGAATTGTCCGTCGGCATTCAGTTTTACATCAATGACCCGGTGCTTATACCCGCCCTTGTACAGCCATGCTTGGGCTCGGGTATCGACCAGAGTAACAACGTAGACCTCTGGGTTGACAAAATAGTTCCCGGGCACCAAGGTTTTTTCCCAAATACCTATGCAGCCCACCGGGACCAGAGGTGTCTTTAAAGAATCCTCTGGTCGGTCAAGCTTTAAAGGATTACAGTCCTCCGGTTTTGGGCCGTCGGAAAAATGACTGCCTGCAAAACGAACCGGTGCATGCATGTTTGATTTCACCACGCCGACAAATCCCTGCGGAATATCGGTCGCTGTGGTCAGTCTGTATTTCCAGAGAAAGAGGTTCATACGATAGGCACCCGGTTTTAGTACTGTGGTCTGCTGTCCGCGCTGCCCGCCGTTCCGGATGAAATAGGCCGCATCGGTGAGCATCGTTCCCTGGTCAACAGGTTTATCGGTTCCTTTTTCCATCAAGGCGGTAAAAGGATCGGCAAAACGCTGGCCGGAACGCAGGGAGGCACCGTCGCGGGCATGGAGGATTGCTATTTTTCCCTGAGGCACTTCCACCACATCGCCCTCTGAAACATCGTATAAGACGTTGAGGAAAGGGATAAAGTGAAACCCTGGGCCCAGGACCCAGCTCTGCGGCCCCTTTTCTCCCTTCATTGCGATGATACGTCCTTCAGGAAGCGGATCAGCCAGATAAATTCTATGCAGGAGACCGGTTTGATTCTGTGAAATATGGACAAAGGAGATGCTTGCAACCCCGAAGAGCATAATCAGTGCGCCCGCACCTCTTGCTATGCTTGCAAGTCCTTTCAGTGATGGACCTTTTTGCGAGAGATAACTTGGCACTGCGACAATAAGGCAAAGCCCGACGATGAGGGTGAGGATGGCTGTAATCATGTGAAATAATCCTTTAGGTTATTTAATGGGGAGATCCTTAGAGGACATGAGAGACTTTGTTTGACGGGAAACGGATTCAATCTTTTGCAGGCGTTATGTAGCTGAAAAAAGAGAATTATATTTATTGCAACAAGTCTGCTTGTACAAGATATAACCCATCAGTTGAACAAGATCAAGGGGATATAAAATTAACAGCTTAACTCCATCAGTTTACTGCCAATTGGTTGCCTGTTCAGCAGACAAGCTGTTTTTCTTGCTCCAGAAGCTGCCTGAAAATGGCACAGAATGCTTCATAGCTCAATTCCCGGTTGATACCGGGACAGGAATCCCGGATAATGCGGAAGTTGTTTTCATCCGCCAGAATACTCGGATGCAGGGGCCATTGCCCGCACCGCCAGGGGCGGCCTTCATGCACTGTGCAGCCGGTGTCTTTGGTGTAAAAAATGCAGTGATGATCAACGATTTTCATCTGCACCACTTTGCCGGTAACCCGCCAGTATCTGGCTTTGACCTCCTGCCGGGACAGGCCCAGCTCGGCAATCATCCGTTCCTGATCCTCCTGATCAAGAGAGACCGTGGTTTCCCCCTGACAGCAGTGGCCGCAGCGGGTGCAGGTGAAGATATCAGATAAAGAAGGCTGTTGCATTGGGTGTTTCATGATCTCCTGTATTTTCGTAAAAATTCGTCTGAAAAATTCGTTCTGAATTCAGCTCAGCACGAATTCGGTAATTTCGTTATAGGTTCCCACCCGCATGGGCGGTCCCCAGCAGCCTGTTCCCTGGTTGACGTACACCAAGGTCTCCCCATGCCGGTAGAATCCCTTGCAAAAGGGCTGCTGCAGATAGACCAGATAACTGAAGGGCCATATCTGCCCCCCGTGCATATGGCCTGAAAGCTGGAGATCCACTCCGTAGGTGGCAGCTTTCCTCACGGCAACAGGCTGATGCGCCAGCAGGATAATCTTTTTGCCCTGTTCAATGCCCTGCAAGGCCCGGGCGTAATCCGGTGCGTGTCTGCGGCCGAACCGCCCGGCAGAGTGATCGTTGACTCCGGCCAGGATAAACGACGCTCCTCCTCTGCGGATTTCCACCCTGGTATTTCGGTACCGTGATGCCCATTTTTTCGATCTCCGGCAGCCACTGGTCCACGCCGCTGTAGTATTCATGATTGCCGGTCACAAAAAAGATGCCCTGTTTTGTTCTGAGTTCCCGCAGAGGAGCAATTTCGTCACGGAGCAGGGTCACATCGCCGTCAACCAGATCGCCGGTGATGGCAATAAGATCCGGCCGCAGCCGGTTCACTTGGCCGACAATCTCCGCAAGATCACCTGCCCGCAGCATTTCACCGATATGAATATCGGAAATCTGCACAATCGTAAAGCCCCTGAACACATGAGGCAGCTCCCTCAGCCTGATCCTGAAACGGTTGACCCGGGCAGAAGTATAACATTGTTTGACCCCGAAAGCTGAAGTTCCAAAAACCAGAACCGAAGCAGAGGCGGCAAAGGTACGGGCCAGAAAGCGTCTCCGCTCCGGATCAGGGAGGCTTCGAGTGCCAGGCAGAAGGCAGCGGATTGTATGATAGAGAATTTTCAGGCAGTCTGTGAACAGAAAAAGAAAGAAAAATAGAGTCAGGCTGCCAAGCCAGAGATACACCAGCCAGGAGATTGGGAAGGAAGAGCGGAACGGCAGCTGTCGTACGAGGAACCCGGACACAGGAAAAGAAAAATACAGCAGAACAACTGTCCACGTGCCGATTTTTTTTACGCCGGGACTGAACTGTGGGTCTCTGACCAGCCGCAGCCAGAGATAGAAATGCATGAAGAGCAGGACAATACTGACAATAAGGAAGAAATGCACAACAGAATACAGTATCTCAAATTTGTTATTTCATCAGCAGGGAAAATTTACTCATCGTGAAGTTCAGCTATTGTACCGAACTTTGTCTGATTTTTATCCAAATCTTTTCATGATATTGATTATTTTTTATCAAGTGATAATATTTTTTATTTGCTTTGTACACACAACGTGTGATACTATTTATTTTAAACAGGCAGAAAATAACAAGCTCTGACAGGAAAGTGCCTGTTGATTTCTTTCTTACCGTTGCAGAGTATACAGCAAAAATTGTGAAGAAAGAAAAGGGAAGGCAAATTGCTCGTATCTGCCTATGAATGGAAAATCTGGGTATCAACAGAATCCGTTATAAACAGAGAATATCCGATGATGCACAAAGGAAGACTTTGATTTTGTTGTGCTCAGGTTGTCGGATATCATTTTCTTTAAAAAAAGATAAAAAGGAGGATAGATATGAAGTGTTTAACCTTGCTGTTTCTTATGTCGCTGATTGTTTGTTCTGCAAACAGCTCATACAGTGCACCTCTTATAGACTTTGGGGCGAGCTCCAATCAGGAGAATTCTGCAGAGCTCGCAGAAGAGATAGAGAAAAAGGTCGAGAAGATTGGAGCCAAGATGGATGGGATGAGCTGTAAAGTATTAAAAGCGGCTGAGGCTGCCTTTAAGGAAAAAATTGTAGCCGAGAGTGACCAAGACAAATCTGGCTTCTACAAGAGACTGATTGATATCGCAAATAAAAAGTTTGATAATAAGTGCAAGGGAGAGGTGCAATGAAAAGAACGCTTATGTTATTATGTCTTGCTGTTTTCTCTTTATATTTGTTCTCGTTTGTTGGACAGCTATCTGCAGGTGAGGCGACGGGCGAGAGTGCGACTGTTGATGCTCTGCTGACTGATGCTGAGGACGGAGCTCGCGAAGCAGCAAAATTGGCAGATAAGAAAAAAGAAGTACAGAAAGCTGCTCAATCCGCAGTATCCTATCGGATACAACTCATGATAGGTATTTTTATAGTTACCCCGATTATCATGTTTATTGCACTTCATTTTCTGTATAAAATACCAAGTCACTCGACAGGAAAAGCTGTAAATCTTATAGGGCTTATTCTTGTTGTTCAGGCTACTTTATTTGTCGTTACCTCAGCAGCTAGCACAGAAGCAATGACAGCCGCAACAGGCGTTTTGGGTGGCATAGCTGGTTACCTGTTTGGGAGTGAACGAACACGTGAACAGGAAGCTGTAGAGAAGGCACCTAGTGAGACAGGAGTAGTTTGCCAGAGATTGCATGAGAGCAGCAGCAAGAATCAGGCTGCTTCCAGAGCGGTTTGATCCATGCAGGTTTGGCAAAACTCAGGATTTCCAAGGGCATGATTCCTCCTTATGCTGTATCCATCGGAATAAAAATGAGTCTTTTCTTTCCGCACTTCAAGTTCAGTTATATAATGCTGAATTTCTTAAAATATGCTGCTCATCCCTGCACGTCAATCCAGATCGGACTTGTCCAGGCCATGCCGGGCCATGCAAGCGGTTCCTGCACGACTCTCGCGTAATAGACGCTTGCGGTTTCAATGGTATCACGGTGATAATGATCGAGTTGAAAGTGCGGATGTCGTTAATGGTGTTGTCCGGGTGACAAAAGAAAACAACGATGTTCCGAGAATCATGCTGGAAACTCATTATTTCTTTACTCCAGATCCCAAAAAGGTATTTGGTAAAAATGCGAATTAGGGGTTAAAATCTATGACGCAAAATCAAAAGGATAAAACTGCCAGATTCTGCAAAATCGGAACGGATTTTCTGTAACTATCTGTTTTTTGCTGAGACCGGATAATTCAACTCCTAATTCGCATTAAAAGAGTTGTCCGATATCTTGATCATGAACGGGGCAATTTTGGTATCGGACCGTTCGTCGGTATCCAAAACGGATCCAATGAGATTATTGAATATATCGGTGCCGGAGTAATGCTTGGTTTCAGAAGAACTAATCAAAGCACGGACAGCTTCAATATTGGACTTGGCGTTGTCGTGGACCCTTCAGTCAGAATTCTGGGTGACGGCATTGAGGAAAACAGACCTCTCCCGTCAGGTGAAACCGCAGTGCGCTACAAAGAGACAAGTCAGCTGGGGCTTCTTGCTATGGTTTCTTATGGTTTTTAATTGTTGCTCCGTCTGCTCACTAACCAGGCAAACAAGGCCGCTTCTCAGCAAAACGGAAGCGGCTTTTCTATGCGCCTCCAGTCAATCCACCGAATATCTTGATATAAAGAACTGTTGCTCACAGAAAAAATAAACCCTCTCCTATCCCCCTCTCCTGACTGATCAATTCCGATCCTGTTCAAATTCCTTGTCATCATTCGGAAAACGGATTAAATACATAACCGGCGGCGGCATCCGACCGGCTGACCGGCAATGCGGAAAAAACGGTCTCGGACACCGCATCCGCTGGTCCTGAACATGAACATCTGCAGGCGATAGGAGTATCTCTTATGGCAGGAAGCACATTCGGCAAGCTCTTCAGGGTGACAACCTGGGGAGAATCCCACGGCACCGCTCTGGGTGCCGTGATTGACGGCTGCCCGCCGGGCATCGAATTGACTCCGCAAATGATCCAGCAGGAACTGGAACGCCGGCGTCCGGGCAAAGGCGGCGCTACCTCACCGCGCAAGGAGCCGGACAAGGTGGAGATCATGTCCGGCATCTTTCAGCCGGAGGACAGCCCCTGTCCCCTGACCACAGGTAGCCCGATCTCTCTGGTCATCTTCAACAAAGACGCCCATTCCAAATCCTACAGCCATCTGCAGGATGTCTTCCGACCAGGACACGGCGACCTCACCTATCAGGCCAAATACGGCATTCGGGATCACCGGGGCGGCGGCCGGGCTTCGGCCCGTGAAACCGCAGCACGGGTAGCTGCCGGAGCAGTGGCCAAACAGCTGCTCGCTGCCCAAGCTGTTTCTGTACAGGCATACACAGTTGCTCTCGGCGGGGTGATTGCCGAACAGCGTGATTTTGAGCAGATCAAGGAAAACAGCCTGTTCTGCCCGGATGCTGCCGCAGCGGAACGCATGGAGAAACGGATCAATGAGGTGCGCAGTCAGGGCGACACCCTGGGCGGCATTGTTGAGGTGCGGGCCTCCTGTCCGGCCGGACTCGGTGAGCCGGTGTTTGACAAACTGGATGCCGAGCTGGCCCGGGCCCTGATGTCCATCGGTGCGGTCAAGGGGGTGGAAATCGGGGCCGGGTTCAGGGCCGCAGCAATGTTAGGTTCCGAGCATAACGATTCCCTTTCCCCGGACGGTTTCCGCAGCAACAACGCAGGCGGCATCCTGGCTGGAATCAGCAGCGGCGAGGAGCTGATCGTCCGGGCAGCGGTCAAGCCTATCCCCTCGATCCACAAAGAACAGCAGACCGTCAACTTGGACAATGAAGCCGTGACCATCAAAGTCGGCGGTCGGCACGATATCTCCGCTATTCCGCGAATTATTCCGGTTTGTGAGGCAATGGTACGCCTGACCCTGGCAGATCATCTGCTCCGGCAGCAGGCGATCCGGAATATTTAACCGGGAACGTAATCACCCTCTGCAGCCCGGTGCTGCGCAACGATCAGGACAGAAAACAGAAAGCGTGGAAAAGGTCAGAAACATCGTGATGGTCACCCGTGAATACGACGGGCTGGCCGGGGCAGGCGGGGTCAAGGATGTCTGCCGCCAGCTGGCAGAAGCCCTAGCTTGGCAGGCGCACTGTGATGTGCAAGTGATTCTGCCCTGCTACGGCTTCATGTATCCGGTCGGGCTGGGATTTCAGCGGCTGCAGGTGCCGTCCCGCAAAGAGGCTTCAAGGGGCACCGTTTTTACGGTGGACATGAACTATCCGTCTAGGGAGCGGCGGGAACCTGTTTCCATCTGGATGAAGGAGGATCGGGGCCTGACCATCTACCTGCTTGATTCGCCCAGATTTGCTGAAAAGAAAGCCGTGTATACCTATACGGCCGAGGAGGAGACAGAAAAGGACTGGCAGAAGGCCGGATCAGGGCATTTTGATTATTTTGCCATGAATGTGCTCCTGCAGAAGGCATGCCTGGACATGCTGATCCTCCTTGATCTGCGGCCGGATATCATCCACTGCCACGACGGTCATGCGGCGATTCTGCCAGCCATGATCCGGGAGCAGAGCGGCTACCGGCATTTCTTCTGTCAGACTGGTGCGGTGGTGACTATCCATAATGCCGGAATCGGCTATCATCAGGAGGTGGAAGATCTGGGGTTTGCCCGTTCCGTGACAGGGCTGCCTGATGCCCTGATCCGTTCCGGCCAGTTCAACAACGCCTTCAATCCCTTTGTTGCTGCGGCCGGATACGCGCAGATGAACACGGTAAGTGAGAATTATGCCCGTGAACTGCAGGGAAGCCTTGAAGACAGCAGGACCGGCTGGCTGGGCCATGAACTGCTGCGCAGAGAGGTCAGACTGGCCGGAATCACCAACGGCATCAACCCGGAGGATTTTGATCCGCAGCAGCCGGAAAAACTCGGCACCGACGCTGCTTTCAACCCGGAAACCGGCGACCTTGGCGGCAAATGGATCTGCAAGGAAAAAATGCTGGCGGCGTGCAGTTTGTGCCGGGACTGGCCCCTGGTCAGGCAACACGGCAGCCTGACCAGCGATCCGGCCCTGCCCCTGTTCACCTTTATCGGCCGACTCACAGCCCAGAAAGGCGTGGATATCCTGCTCCGGGCCGTGTCCCTGCTTGCCGCAGAGGGGGAACACGGGTTGCAGCTGCTCCTGCTCGGCAGCGGTGAAAAATACTTGGAAGCCCAGCTCCGGGAACTGGCTGATGACGACAGCCTGAACGGACGGCTCTGTTTTCTCCAGGGGTATGATCCCATGCTGGCCACAAAGATCTATGCAGCCGGAGATTTTTTTCTCATCCCCTCCCTGTATGAACCCTGCGGCCTGACAGATTATATTGCCCAGCTGCTCGGCAATATTCCCCTTGTCCGGCATGTGGGCGGTCTGGTTAAAGTGCGGAACGGGGAAACCGGGTTTGCCTATCAGGAACATACGCCGGAGGCCCTTGCCGGAATCATACGCTGGGTTCTGGGCCTGTATCGGGATGCACCGGAACAGCTGACAACCATCCGTCGGGCTGCTGTGCAGCGCATCCGCACCCATCATACCTGGCAGCAAGTGATGGAGGAATATCTCGAACTTTACCAGCAGGCATTGTAAGAAGCTGTTTTAAAACAGCAACAAACGCGATAACAGACACATCAGCCTGATAATATGCTCAAAAGGAGAGGCTATACGAGCGGTTCCGGCAGCTTCCCTGCCCGCCGTCGCTGCAGAAACTGGTTCGACCGGCAGCGGGATTTTTTTGTCCGTCGATTTTTCGCGGATTTTTTTACCCTCAGCTATTCATTTCAGCAGTTATACTGCACGTACTGCGACTGCCGGGGTTCGGCAACAGGAGGCTGCTGTTATCTGCTGACGGCCCAGGATGAAGATGCGCAGTGCGGAATCTGGCACCGGCTGGACAGAATGATCGGCTCGGAAACGGAAAAAGGGCCGCTCTGGGAACTGCGCGATCACTGCCGCCGTGTCTGGGCCGAAGAGGAGCAGGGAGAAAATATCGAGGGCTCGCTGGTGGACTGGCTCGTAGGTTCCATTTTTCATGAAGCCATGCGGTTGCGGGAAGATGTGTATATTCTGAACAATTACGGTTCCATGATAGAGGGAGGAGTCCGGAGAGTGCATTTTCCTGCTTCCCGGCTGTCCAGAATTCTGGACAGAAAGGGACTGATCAGACGGATTGCTGTGGATGTTATGCAGCAGATGGAACAGCTTGCGTTTCTTTTCGGCCAGACCTCCAATATGCTGCGCACCATGCTCAGCGGGCTTTCCGGCAACTCCCTGCTGGTCCGTTTCCTGGTGGAGCAGGAGGACATTGTCCAGGATCTCTGGGGCGAAGAACTCACCGATGTCTTTCAGGATATGTTTTCCGGCTCTCCTGCTTCGGGATTCTGTGCTGCCGGCAGGAGCTATATGAGCGGTCAGTGGTATACACGGGCCCTAGTTATGTATAAACGCGCTTTGGAGACCAGCGGAGAATGCGGAGAAGCGGCGGAAAAAATACGCGAGCTTGAAACGCTGATCCGCAAAAACAGCGCGTTTCTGGAAGCAGCATAACGGTACACGGTACAGACAGAATCAGTTTTCCGACTTGCTTCGGATAAAGATACGACAAATCAAAAAAAGAGGAGCAACACCATGAGCATCAAGATCGGCATCAACGGATTCGGGCGGATAGGACGGAATATTTTTCGGGCGCTCAGTGAAGATGAAAAGTTTGCAGATATCGAGGTTGTGGGCATTAATGACCTTACGGATATTAAAACCATTGCCCATCTGTTGAAATATGACTCGGTGATGGGAGTGTGCAAAGCCGATATAACCAGCTCTGACAACGGTATCGTGGTCAACGAGCGCGAAATCCCGGTAACCAATCACAGAAAACCGGCTGATATCCCCTGGAAAGCCGGAGGCGCGGAATACGTGCTCGAGTGCACAGGTTTTTTCAGAGATCATGAATCCGCCGGTGCCCATATTGATGCAGGTGCCTCTAAGGTCATTATTTCTGCTCCGGCCAAGGGCGGGGTCAAGACCATTGTCATGGGGGTAAATGAGGAGGAATATGATCCCACTGAACATCATGTGGTTTCCAATGCCTCCTGTACCACCAACTGCCTGGCTCCGGTGGCCCAGGTGATTCTGAATAACTTTGGTATCAGACGCGGCCTGATGACTACAGTGCATGCCTATACCGGCGATCAGCGGCTCCTGGACTTTCCCCATTCCGACCTGCGCCGGGCACGGGCCGCAGCTATGTCCATGATCCCCACCAATACCGGTGCGGCCTCGGCCGTGGCCTTGGTGATTCCGGAACTGAAAAACAAATTCGACGGGCTGGCTGTCCGGGTGCCCACGCCTGATGTCTCGCTGGTGGATGTGGTAATGGAAGTGGAACGGGAAACCTCGGTGACCGAGGTCAACAAGGCGCTGCAGGAAGCGGACGGCCGTGTTCTGCGCTACTGCGAGGAACCGCTGGTCTCGATTGATTTTCAGGGCGATCCCCATTCCTCTATAGTGGACGGCCTCTGTACCCGCGTGCTGGGCACCACGGTCAAGATTATGTCCTGGTACGATAATGAATGGGGTTACTCCAACCGGATGCTTGATCTTGCCCTGCACATGGAGGCAAACAAGCCGCTGTAAACTTCAGAGGATACTGCAGGGGAGAGGTACTCAGTACCTGTTCCGGATACCTTTAACAGGAGAACGAGATGAAGAGAATAATATCGGCTGTTGCAGCTGCCCTGCTTCTAGCAGCCGGAAGTGCTGCAGCCTCAGCAGGAAAATGGGGATACACCGGTGCAGGAGCGCCGGAACACTGGGGTGAGCTGTATCCGGCTTTTGAGCTCTGCGCTCAAGGGGTCAATCAGGCCCCGATCAACCTGACTGGTTTTATCGAGGCGGAACTGGAACCGATCACCTTCAACTACACCGGCTTGGCAACCGAGGTGGTGCATAACGGTCATGCGATTCAGGCAAACTATACTGCCGGGTCCACCATGACCGCAGCCGGGAAGACCTTTATGCTCAAGCAGTTCCATTTTCATACCCCCAGTGAAAACCTGATTGATGGGAAGCAGTTTCCCATGGAGGCGCATTTTATCCATGCTGATACCGACGGCCATCTTGCCGTCATCGCGGTCATGTACACTTTGGGGGAAGAAAATGCCGAGCTGAAAAAAATCTGGCAGCAGATGCCTGCCAAGGCCGGAAAAAAATCCGGCATGGTCTCGCAGGCCCGGGCCGAGCGTCTTCTGCCGAAAAATAAGGAGTACTACCGCTTCAACGGCTCCCTGACCACCCCGCCCTGCACGGAAGGCGTGCTCTGGCTGGTCATGAAGAACCCTGTCACGGTTTCGGAGGCACAGGTCAAACAGCTGGCTGAGGCATTAGGACATCCCAACAACCGACCGGTTCAGCCGATCAATGCCCGTCCGGTTCTGCAGTAGCGGCCACCAAGAAGAAAAAAAATAAGAGAGACAGGAAAGAACCGCTGAGCCTGCCTCTCTGCAGCTTTTTTTTCGGAGCAGTAGAAGGGAAAAAAGACACAAAAAAGGAAGGTCACCATACGGCAACCTTCCTTCAGACTTCAGGCTGATCCTGATTATCTGATCCGGGAGTTCCGGAAATCAGACACAACCTGTGGGTTTGGGCAGACCGGCCATTTTACAGGCTCCTTTACCCGGTCCTGACGGGAACAGCTCGTAAATTCTTTTCAGCGGGTATCCGGTGGTCTTGGACAAAATACGGACCATGGGAGCAATACCGTTCTTCTTGTAGTATTCCTGCAGAGCATCGATCACTTTCTGATGCTCATCCGTCATCTCGGAGATGCCTTCAACGCTTTTCACGTAATCGACCCAGTTTTCGTCCCACTCCTCGGTGCCATTCAGCAGGAAGCCGTCTTCATCAACCTCGTAGGTGGTACCATTGTGCTCAAGAGTTGCCATTGTTTTTCTCCCTTGGATAAAAATAAGAATATGAAGGTGATAATGAATAAAAAATTATTCACTGGTTATTATCTTGTTTCTATTTGTTTCAGTGAAGGCAACACTTACTATAGCCTGCTTTTTTTGTCAACAGTCTTTTCTGTCAAGACTTCTTCTTTTTTCCGATTTTCCTGTCCGTCCTGCTGCACAAAAATTGGCTTTTTCGTCAATAATCTGCTATTATTGCCTTCCCGTAATATACTGAACGTAACCCGGTTATTCCGAACAACTCTATGTGGAGAAAAGGATATCATGCTGAACATATTACGCAAACAGGCGCAATCCCCTCTTATCCAGGCAATGGTGGTCGTCATCGCCATAGTCTTTATTTTCTGGGGATTTGGCGGTGGGGGCAACAGCAGCCGTACAGCCGTCGCCACAGTGAACGGGGAGAACATATCCTATCAGGCTTACGGGCAGGAATATGACCGGACCGTAGAAAACTTCCGGCGCCGGTTTGGCGGGCAGATGCCTCCGGGTCTCTTGGAACAGTTAGGAATTCGGCAGCAGGTGCTGTCGCAGCTGATCCGGGCGGAACTGATCCGTCAGGGCGGTGAAGAAATGGGGATCAGGGTCAGCGACCGCATGGTGCAGGAAAAGATAAAAAAAATGGACGTGTTTCTGGAAAACGGAAAATTCGATCAGGAGCGCTATACCTCCATACTCGGTCAGAACAGAATGACCCCCTCCGGTTTTGAAGAAGGCATCAAGTCTGATCTCCGGGCCGGGCGGGTGACAGGCGGTGTGGCCGGTTTTACCCTGGTGCCGGACAGTGCTGTTGATCAATGGCTTGCCTATAACGGACAGGAGATCAAACTCGCCTATGTCCAGTTTGATCCTGCTGACTTTACCGACAAAGTAGAGGTGAAGGAGGAAGAACTTGCGGCCTGGTTTGAACAGCACAAAGAGCAGTACCGTTCAGACCCCAAGGTGCGGCTGAAATACCTGGTCTTCAGAACCGAGGATGATCTGGAGCAGGTGGAGCCTGCCGAAGAGGAGGTTAAAGCCCTGTACGAAAGCCGCAAGGAGAACTACCGCCAGCCGGAACGCCGCCATGCCCGTCATATTCTGCTGAAAGTCAGCGAAACGGACAGCGGAGAAATTCGGGCGGAACAGAAGAAAAAGGCAGAGCAAGTCCTGCAGCAGGCCCGTCAGGAGAACAGCGATTTTGCCGCCTTGGCCACGGAATATTCCGAGGGACCGACAAAGGACCGGGGCGGAGATCTGGGGTTCTTCCCTGCCGGTCAGATGGTGCCTGCTTTTGATAAGAAGGTTTTTGCCATGCAGTCCGGAGAGGTCAGCGATGTGGTGGAAACGCAGTTCGGCTATCATATTATCAAACTCGAAGAAATCCTTCCGGCATCTGTCCGCAGCTTTGAGCAGGTCAGGGATAATCTGGCCGGTACGCTGAAAAAACAGCAGGCAAAGAACCTGACCTTCAAACGGGCCACAAGTGCCTATGAAGGCATTATGCGGGCAGGCAGTCTGGAGAAATACAGTCAGCAAGGCAAGGATACGATCAGTACTTCCGAGTACTTCTCCCGAAAAAATCCGCCCGAAGGCATGGTCGATGACCCTAAGTTTCTTGAGACCGCCTTTCAGCTGAAAAAAGGCGAGCTTTCCTCCATCGTGGAAATGCGTGACGGCTATGCGGTCATTTTTGTCGATGATATCCAGGAACCGGCTCTGCCGGAGCTTGATGCGGTGCGCGAACAGGTAGTGACTGATTACACAAAGGTGAAAGCTGAAGAACTGGCTTCGCAGGCAGCTGATGCCTTGCTGGCCGCAAGCCGGGAACAGGGCGCTCTGCAGGAACCCTCCGGTTCCGATGATGCGGATGCGGAACAAATAATCACCACAGATTTTCTTCCGCGCTCTCCTGCAGAGAAGGACGCCCCTCCGGGAGAACTCCTGCAGAGCGGCTTTGCCCTGGCCTGGAAAGAAAAACTGCCGGAAAAATCTGTGCAGATCGGCCAGCTTTATTATGTGTACGAAGTCGCGGAACGACGGACAGGAACGGAAGCCGATACTACCGATACTGCAGAGCGCGATCAGGCTGAAAAAAATCTGGCAGCAGCAGCCCGCAACGAGCTGGTCTCTGCATGGATCGCGGCCCTGCAGGCCCGTTCGACCATTACAACCAACGCTTCTCTGCTCAAATAAGGAATACAATGGTTTTCTCGCCTCCATCTGTGCAGGAAAAAATATCCCTCCCGGAAAAAGACCAGACAGCAGTGGTTGCGATCCTGCCGCCGTTTGAGCAGTTTCTCCTCCGGTTCATCTCGATAATTTATGAACCGGTTTCCACAACCTTTCTTGGCAACTGCCTTGCTGAAGCAGATATTCCCATCCCGGATATCCGGCGTCTGACCAAAAGTGAGCTGGAGCTGGCGGTCAGTCAGCTCCGGAAAATGGAGCTGCTCAACGAACTCAATCAGTGTCCGCCATCGCTTGCCGAATATCTGACCAGACAGGCTGCTGCACAAGGAGATTTTACCGATTTTGCCGCTCTGATCGAAAAAAAAGCGCCGGTTTCCTATCTGTACGGCAAATGGGCCACCCGCTGTCAACGGGCCCTGCGTCAGTTCCGGATCGGTCTCTATACAGATGATTTTGAGAAAATTGATGAGGCAGTCACCTTTCTGGCCCGGCACGGCAGGGAACACATCGGACCGGAACCGCCGGCAGTCAGGATCGTTGCCCGGAATTTTTCTGCAGCCTGGTTCAGCGGCCTGCCGGGTTCCCTGCAGTTTTATCTCCTGGACAGCATCATCCGGTATTCTATGGACAAGCTCTGTCATTTTCCGGCTGTGATCAGTTATCTTGAAGATAAAGACAAAATGCCCCTGTCCGAGGACGAGCGGGTTCCTTTTCAGCGTATGCTGGCGGAATATTATTTGTTCCAGGGCAACCTCGATAGACTGGAGGCCCTGCTGACCACCCATGCGGATATCTTTCAGGGATCCGGTTTTGCAGGCAGTCTCGCTTTTCTGCAGGATCGCAAACAAGAGGCATTGGAACTCTTTGAACAGGATCTTGCCCTACTCAATAAATATGCCGAGCCGGAGGGAAGCTTTTTCTTCAACATCAACGGCATCTTCTGCCTGCTCGCCCTGCTGGCCCGGAATAACGAGCAGGACCGCAGCCTGATCCGCCGGGCCGTGGCCCTGATTCTGGAACAGTGCGCAGAAGGGCCGCTGGAAATATCGGTCCGATTTCTTGATGCCTATGCACGGAGTATCGACGGCATTCTCCCGGATATGCTGGTTCTGACAGAGCGCCTTGAGGCTGAGGAACGGGGATTGAGCACCCTGACAGCTGTTCTGGCTCTGTACTGGATGGGGGTGGAGATCCCGAAAAAATTTCAGGACGCTCTGGTTTCTTTATGCCGACAGGCTGAGAATAATAACTTCTCCTGGCTGGCCGGGGAGACAGCCGAGCTGTTGGCTGCCATTGATGCCTCACAAAAAAAGCAGGCTGAAAAAGCAAAAAAATTCCGAAAGCAAAACAAATGTGCCACGATCATTCATATCGTTTCTCCGGATAAACATTCCTGGAAGCAGAGCCTGCAGGAGCTGATCACGGTGACCAGCCGTTCCAGAGCACCGGAAAAAACCAGCCGTCTGATCTGGCTGGTGGGATTTGACGGAGAAAATCTGGAGCTGAACGCCAAGGAACAGAAAAGGAAAGGACGGGGAAAATGGAGCAAAGGCAGAGGAATCGGCCTGAACCGGCTGATGGAACCTGAACAGTTTGATTTTCTGACTGAGCAGGACCAAAAAATCTGTGCGGCTCTGCGTCAGATCGGCGATATCAACTCCCGGAACGGCGGCTGCGCCTTTGATCTGGACGAAGCTCTGCCCGCCCTGGTCGGACATCCTATCGTTTTCCTGGAAAATTCCGGCAGGACGCCTGTAGAGGTTGTGGCCGGAGAACCCGAATTGATGGTGGAGAAGCAGGATGACCATCTCTTTATCCATTTTCTGCAGGATATCGGCGAAGGCAACGTAGCGGTCTGGCAGGAAACCCCCACCCGTTTCCGGGTCATGAAAATCAATGATGAGCACAGGAGGGTGGCTGAAATAACCGGGCGTGACGGGCTGCGTATCCCTGTGGCCGCCAGTGGGCAGGTCCTCAATGCCATCGGTAATATCGCCTCGTTCATGACCGTGCATTCCTCCATCAATGTCGGCTCGGCAGAACAGGGCGTCCAGATTGTCGAGTCTGATTCCATGGTGCATCTGCATATCATTCCCTACGGCAGCGGGTTCCGGCTGGAGATGTTTGTCCAGCCCTTTTCCCGGCGCGGCCCGTATCTGAAACCGGGTGCCGGGGTGGCTAACCTGATGGCCGAAGTCAACGGTCGCCGGATGCAGACCAGAAGGAACCTCCTGCTTGAGGAGGAAAAGGCGCGGGAAGTGGAGGAAAGCTGCCCTATTCTCGATCTCGCCATTGACCTGGAGCAGGAAAACGATCGGGAATGGCATATGCTGGATCCGGAAGAATGTCTGCAGGCCCTGCTGGAACTGGAAGAAATCCGCGACCGGGTGGTTCTGGAATGGCCTGAAGGCGAAAAACTCGCTGTCCGCAGACGGGCCGGGGTCAATCAGCTCAATCTCAACATCCGTACCAGCCAGCAGAACTGGTTTGCCCTTTCCGGTCATGTTCAGGTGGATCAGGATGAGGTCATTGATCTGAAATCTCTGCTGGATAAAATCCGTGAATCGCACAGCCGTTTTATCCCCCTGGGCAAGGGCCAGTTTCTCGCCCTGACCCAGGAGTTCCGGGACCGGCTGGAAGAGCTGATCCAGTTCGGTGACACCAAGGGACCCAAGGGGGCGGCTGAGGATGAAATTCAGGTGCATCCGCTGGCCGCCCTTGCCCTGGATGATCTGACCCGTCAGGCCAATACCAGTACAGATACAGGCTGGCGGGAGCAATTAAAACGAATTGATTTTGCCCGGGATTTTGTTCCGGAAGTCCCGTCCACCCTGCAGGCGGAACTGCGTGATTACCAGACCGAGGGTTTTATCTGGATGGCCCGACTTGCCCACCTCGGGATGGGCGGATGCCTTGCCGACGATATGGGGTTAGGCAAAACCCTGCAGTCCATCGCTGTTATCCTGGATCGGGCCGAATCCGGGCCGACGCTTGTGATCGCCCCCACTTCGGTCTGTATGAACTGGGAGCAGGAGGTCGCCCGTTTTGCCCCGACCCTGACCCTGCAGAGCCTTGCCGGAGCAGAGGACAGAGAAGCTGTTATCCTGGGCCTCGGAAAACGGGATATCCTGATAACCAGTTATACCCTGCTTCAGCAGGAAATCGATCTGCTGGAAAAAGTCTCCTGGCAGACCACTGTGCTGGATGAGGCCCAGTCCATCAAAAATGCAGCCACCAAACGGTCCAAAGCGGCCATGCGCCTGAAAGCCAAATTCCGGCTGATCACCACCGGTACGCCCATCGAGAACCACCTGGGGGAATTGTGGAACCTATTTAATTTTATCAATCCCGGCCTGCTGGGCACCTACAAAGAGTTCAACAGCCGTTTCGGCATTCCCATTGAAAAACATCATGACCGGGCTGCCCGCCGCCAGCTGAAAAAGCTCATCCGTCCCTTTATGCTCCGCCGGATTAAGTCCGAAGTGCTGGATGAACTGCCTCCGAGAACGGAAATCACCCTGCGGGTGGAAATGAAAAAATCGGAACTGCAGTTTTATGAGGCTGTCCGGCAGCAGGCCATAGAAAATATTGAAAGCAACGGCCAGCAGAGCGGCCGCCATCTCCAGATCCTGGCCGAGATCATGCGTCTGCGCCGGGCCTGCTGCAACCCGAAACTCATTGACCGGAACACCAGAATCACTTCCAGCAAACTCCGGGTGTTTGCCGAGGTGGTGGAAGAGCTGCTCGATTCCCGGCACAAGGCCCTGGTCTTCAGTCAGTTTACCGGGCATCTGGCCCTGATCTGCGACTATCTTGATCAGCAGAAAATTTCCTATCAGTACCTGGACGGCACCACTCCGGCCAAAGAACGCCTGCGCAGGGTGGACGCCTTTCAGGCCGGTAAGGGCGACCTCTTTCTGATCAGCCTCAAGGCTGGCGGACTCGGCCTGAATCTTACGGCAGCGGATTATGTGATCCATATGGATCCCTGGTGGAATCCGGCTGTGGAGGACCAGGCTGCAGACCGGGCGCACCGTATCGGGCAGAAACGGCCGGTCACGGTCTACCGTCTGGTGACCGCCGGTACCATTGAGGAGAAAATAGTCCAGCTCCATCAGGAAAAACGCAATCTGGCAAATTCCCTACTGGAAGGAACAGATACAGGCGCCCGTATCAGCACGGATGAACTGCTGGAACTGATCCGGGGTACGTAACTGCGGGACAGACTGCCATGAAACCGATGCTGCTGCTGTGTCGGGAGTGCTTAATCTGAGAAATATTTTTTCGATGGTCTCCCTGTTAAGAGTTGATCGATCAACCGTTGAATCCACTTGAGACTGCTGCGTAAAACAGGAGGTTGCTTTACTCATCTATGGCTCCTCTCTATTCTGGGTCCGGCTGGACCGCAGATCCTTTCCGCATAAAAAATATCTCCTTCCAGACATGGTCTCCCTGTAGGGAATGGGCAATCACGGCCCCCACATGCAGGAGCAGGTAGACCGGGATGAGCACGGCTCCGGCTTCATGGGCCTCCATCAGGCTGTGCAGGATACCGCCTGCCCGGATTCCCGGAGTAATGGACAGGGCCATTACGGTGCCGCTCAGGGCAAGCCAGGAAAAAACAAGAATCCCGAAAAACTGGACCATTCCGGCCAGTCCCTGCCGCCGCTTATGCTCCGGCAGCTTAAATTTACGGAGAACAGCCAGATCCTGTCCTGTCCGGCGCAGCCGTTCCCCGGTCAGGGGAAACCAGCCGGAAAGGCGGCAGGCCTTGGGGCCGACCAGTCCGTAGATGATATAAAAACCCAGGGAAAGAAAAACAAGCAGGCCGAGGCTGCGGTGAATCAGAAAACCGGTGTGCTCTATTTTCTTGTAATCACCGGCCAGTTCACCGGTGAACCAGGCTGCAAGGCAGAGCAGAATCATCAGCAGGTGCCAGACCCGGACCGGGTTGGTCAGGGGTACCTGTTCATCGTGTTTATCGGACTGGGCAGGATGATCGTTGGTCATGAGCTTCCTCCTTTTTGGATTTTTTTCGGATCAGTAGAAACAGCAGAGGGTGCGCAGAGCAGCTGATCTGCGCACCCTCTGCAACCCTGTATAATGCAGTCCTTTATCTTCTGTTGTTTTTGATATCGATCTCATAGGCTATAAACGTATTGTCGCCGGTGGCGCGGCCTTTCACCTCAGCATAGGCACCGACCACAACTCTGCCGTGTTCCTCCTTGATTCGTGTATTCCGGTCAACAGTCACCTCCCAACCGCTGACCCGCCATACCCCGTTAAAACCTCCCCGGGGCAGGGCCTCAATGGTCCCGAACATCTTGACGCTGTCCATACGGCCATCACGATACGCTCTGCGGTCTTCCACCTCAAGTTCATACGCTGTGAACCGGTTGCCGTTCCAGGCTCCTTCCACTTTTACGTATTGCCCTGTTTCGGCGCGACCGTCTTCTTCTTTGATCTGTGTTCTCTCCGTAATCTCCACCTCACGACCGCCGACAACCCATATACCTGTAAAGCCGGAATCCGGCATCCTGTCGATCAGACCATAAATTTTGCGTCTCTCTCCGGACCGTTCATCCCCTTCATCTCTGCTGGTCTGGGCTGCGCCTGCACAGAACAGGCAGGTCAGAATTACTGCCAGGGCAAACAGTGCGCCGGTTATCATTTTTCCTGCCGCAGAATGTCGCGGGGATTTCGTGTAATTACTGTTCATGATACCTGTCCTCCTGGGGGTACAGTCTCTCTTGGCCATAACGATATTTTCTGCTACCGTTCCACTTCAATCTTATCGGCAATGAGTCTGTCGTCGCGCCAGAAACCTTCCGCCTCTACATACCGTCCGATTTCTGCCCGACCGTGTTTTTGTTTAATCCGTGTTCCGGCTGTCACCTCAACCTTATGGCCACCGATAATCCATATGCCTGTAAAACCGGAACGCGGCATCCTGTCGATCATACCGTAGAGCTCATGTTCTTCTCTGTACCGTTTATGCTTTCTGTCGTCGCCAGCCTGCGCAGTGCCTGCACAGAACAGGCAGATCAGAATTACTGCCAGGGCAAACAGCGCACGGTTCACTATTGTTCCTCCGTTATGTTTTTGCAATTTTTTCAGACGATTGTTCATGGTTCCTTATTTTTAGATTGGGATGAGCAAATTTTGTTTTATCGTCGAAAAACGATACATGCAGGTGCCGCAGGTCAACCCGGTCCGGGCCCGGACTGCCCGTTGCTTACCGGGCTTTTTCCTTTTTGAAAGCAACAGGAAAAAAACAGGACAGGGTGTGCAGAGTAGCTGACCTGTCCGCACACCCTTGCATCCTGCATTATGTGCAGCCCTGTTTACCTTCTGTTTTTGATCTCGATCTCATAGGCTGCAATGGTGTTGCCGGAAGGGCTGCCTTCCACCTCAGCATAGGCACCGACCGCAACTCTGCCGTATTCCTCCTTGATGCGTGTATTTCGATCAACAGTCACCTCCCGGCCGTTGATCCGCCATACACCGTTCAGGCCTTCCTTGGGCAGAGTCTCGATGTTTCCGTACAGTTTAATTTTTTCGCGACCGGAACGATACTCTCTGCTGCGTTTTACCTCAATCTCATGCGCAGTGAGTTTATTGCCGTCCCGGAATCCTTCGACTTCCACATATCCTCCGGTTGCGGCCCGACCGTATTTTTCTTTGATCCGGGTTCTGTCCGTGACCTCAACCTCACGGCCGCTGATAACCCATGTACCGTTGAAGCCGGAAGTAGGCATGCTGTCGATTGTACCATAAATCTTGCTTTCCTCTCTGTACCGTTCATACCCTTCATCTCTGCTTGCCTGGGCTGCGCCTGCCCAGAACAGACAGATCAGCATTGCTGCCAGGGCAAACAGCGCACGGTTCATCATGGTTTTGCCAGCAGGTTTTGGGGAGCTTTCGTAGAACTTGTTCATGGTATCCTCCTTTAGTTGGGATGAATAAAATTGTACATAGCCATACCTGATCTTTCTTTTATTCTACCGAGACAAGATGAACAGCAGATGAATTACTCGCCGATAATTTTAACCAGCACCCGTTTTTTCCGCCGCCCGTCAAATTCACCGTAAAAAATCTGCTCCCAAGTACCGAAATGCAGCTTGCCTTCGGTGACCGCCACTACCACCTCCCGGCCCATGACCTGCCGTTTCAGATGGGCATCCGCATTGTCCTCATAGCCGTTATGCCGGTACTGCTCCACCGGGGCGTGCGGGGCCAGTTTTTCCAGCCAGACCTCATAGTCGTGGTGCAGGCCGGATTCATCGTCGTTGATAAAGACCGAAGCCGTGATGTGCATGGCATTGACTAGGCAGAGACCCTCCTGAATGCCGGATTCCTCCAGGCATTCCTGGACCTGCGGGGTGATATTGATCAATTCGCGGCGGGTCTTGATGTTAAACCAGAGTTCCTTGTGATAGCTCTTCATCGTTTTTTCTCCTCCAGCAGGTGTTGTATTTCTGTGTTGATGTTGTGTTGTTCAGGCAGAATGATGTCATTGACCGAAAAAGAATACTACAGGATACATATGGACTGTAAAGAAATTGTGTTGATCAGCAGGAAATTTGTAAAGATTGTGTAAAGCCGCGTACCGGTTTCGGCGGCGTCTGGGCAGGCCCAAGAACCTTGCATGGAACCGGACAGAAAGGTATATTCGGATATTCAGATTTCTCCGGCTCTGCCCCTCTTTTTCCTTTTACGCAGGTTTACGCAGGACAACTCCATGATCCAACGAAAACAAACCAGAAAGATTTTTATCGGCAAGACAGCAATAGGCGGTGATGCCCCGATTACGGTGCAGTCCATGACCAACACCGATACTCGCGATGTCGAAGCCACAGTAGGCCAGATCAAAGGGCTGGAAGCGGCAGGCTGCGAGATTATCCGGGTGGCTGTGCCGGACATGACTGCGGCAGAGGCCATCCGGGCCATCCGGGAGCAGATCAGCATCCCGCTGATTGCGGATATTCATTTTGATGCCCGGTTGGCAGTGGCTGCCCTGGAGCACGGTGCGCAGGCCATCCGCATCAATCCGGGCAATCTCGGCGGGCCGGACAAGCTGGCCAGAGTGGTGGATGCAGCCCGGCTGCACAAAGCACCCGTCCGGGTGGGGGTCAACTCCGGGTCCATAGAAAAAGAGCTGCTGAAAAAATACGGCTATCCGACTCCGAAAAACTGCCGCTCGCTCATCGAAAGCGCGTTGAACAACGTGGCAGCCCTTGAAAAGCTGGGCTTTGAGGCGATCAAAATTTCGGTCAAATCCTCCGATACCCTGACCACCATTGCCGGATACCGCGAGCTGTCGCGCCGTACCGATTATCCCCTGCATCTCGGCGTGACCGAGGCAGGCGGCCTGATTCCCGGCACGGTGAAATCCAGCGTGGCACTCGGCATCCTGCTTTCCGAAGGCATCGGCGACACCTTCCGCATCTCCCTGACCCGTGATCCGCTGGAAGAGGTGCGGGTGGGCTTTGAACTGCTCCGCTCCCTGCGTATCCGCGAACGCGGCCCGGAACTGATTTCCTGCCCGACCTGCGGCCGCACCCGGATCGATCTGTTCTCGCTGACCGAGGAGGTAGAACGGGTCCTGCAGACCATGCAGTCCAACCTCAAAGTGGCGGTCATGGGCTGCGTGGTCAACGGGCCGGGTGAGGCAAAAGAGGCGGATATCGGTATTGCCGGGGGGCACGGCACCGGGATTATTTTCAAGAAAGGGGAGGTGTTCAAAAAGCTGCCGGAGGCCGAGCTGCTGCCTGCGTTTCTGGAGGAGTTAAGGAGGATGGATGCGGAGGCGAGAGAATGAGTAATGACCAAGATCAGAATCAGGATACCGGCGACAAAAAAAGTGTCCGTATCCAGTTAATCGGTGCGGCGATTATTGCCTTTATTCCGGCAGTCGCTTATCTGCTGGGAATCAGTTTTTATCAGGGATATCTGAGTACATTCGGTATTGATTCAGATATTTTTCCCATATCAACCCAATATATTTATATTAACGCCTATCATGCTGTTCCGCATATTTTGATCAACTTGCTGTCCAGCCTGCTGTCTATGTCTGAACCTATCAGACAGATAAACCCTTGGTTTGTACTTACTATTCTGTTAGATTTATGCTTTATTGCAGGAGCTTTCTGGTGGTTAAAAAAGAAAGATAGAAATCGCGTAGAAAAGTCTATCGTAATAAGTGGCATAGCATTACTTTCTTCACCGATTTTACTGTTGTTGTTAGTGGGCACAACCGTATTCTGGTGGTCTCCCTCTTTCGTGGCTCATTCAGCAGGGCAGAAAATAGCCGAAAAAAAGATTACTCTATTCAAACAAAACGGTTGCTCCGCTGATCAGAAAACAGAATTGGATATCTGTTCCGTCATTCGAGATAAAGATGGCAATATTTTGCATGAAGGCTTGCTTATCGCAATCAACGATAAAGATATTGCAATGTTCAAGAAGGACGGAAGCTACATTTTTTCCCGTCAGAACAACTGGGTGCTGCAGAGAAAACTGCATTGAATCCCGAGCTGTCCCATGAACAGAATAATCGGCATTATCGACTTTCCGCCGCTGGAGATTATCCGGCAGAGCAGCTCAGACCGGGACACCATCGTCGATCTTGACGAATCGCAGCTGCCCCCTGCCTCGCACCCACGCGGGGCAAGGGGCACCGAAATAACGCTATGAGACATGCATATAGACCGGATTTACGTTGATACCGGGCCGGGTAATCTCCATACACTCCGCGACAATGGGGAACGCCATCCATATACATGTAAATCGAAATCCCGAAAAAAAATGCTATTCCGGGCATGTGATATGATTCCTGCCGGGACAGCTCTTTTTTTCATCCCCCGACAGGAAATGGAAAGCTGAGGTGAGATTAATCTGTGATCTGATGCAGCTCAACCCGACGGTTCCTGGCCCGTCCCTCCCGGGTGCTGTTATCCGCAATGGGATTTTCCTGCCCATACCCTTTGCTGATCAGCAGTTTCTTTGGTATGCCTTCGTTGATCAGAAAATCACGGACAGTATTGGCCCGTTGTTCTGAGATTTTCTGATTTCTCTCCGGACTCCCCTGACTGTCCGTATAGCCTGCAACTTCAAACCGTTGATCAGGTGCATGCTGTTTGATCAGAGAGGCTGTTGTTTTCAAGGAAGTGACAGCCTGTTTAGTCAGTTCGGCCGTACCAAGGGTGAAGTTAACACCGGAGAGGACAATGGTGCTGTCCACTTCACCGTCCTGGTCAGCATCAAGGGTGGCTTCCTGCCGGACATCCTGCTGAACATTCTGATTTTGCTGCTGGTTCAGCTGCTCCTTCAGCCGGTCGATCTCCTCCTGTAATTCAGCATTCTTCTCCTGCAGAGTAATCAGTTCCTCTTTGACGGCTGTAAGTTCTTCAGTCAGCTGTTCAGCGTTTTTGCGCAGTTCATCGGTTTCTGCAGAGGCTCCGTTCTGCTCCTGCAGCTGTTTCTCCGCCTGAGCAACTGCTTCAGCTTTCTCCGCCAGTTCAGCCTTTGTGGTCTGAAGCTCTTTTTCCAGGGGCTTCAGTTTTTCTTCAAGAGAAGCTGCTTTGCCAGCCGCCTCTTCTTGCAGCCGCTGCACTGCAGCTTTTTTCTCCTGCAGTTTTATTTTCAATTCAGCATACTTTTTCTGTCGTGCCTGCAGATTCATCTGCACCAGCTCAAGCTGTTTTGCCAAGGAATCTTTCTGCTCTGCAGCCGCAGCGAGTTCATCTGCTTTCGCCTGTGCCGCCTGCAGCTTTTCTTCCAAAGCAGTAATTTTCTCTTTGGCTTCGGCAAGCTGCTGAGTATTTTTTTCCAGTTCGGCAACCTGGGATTGCAACGCAGCAGCCTCTTCCTGTTCAGCGTTGAGCTGCTCAGCCTGTGTACTGGCTTCGCTCAGTTCCTTTTTTAGGGCTGCAACTTGTTCCTGAGCTGCAGTAACCTGCTCTGCTTTACCCTGCAGTTCGGTCAACTGGGCCTGCAGCGCTGCTGTTTTTTCCTGTTCCGCAGCAAGCTGTTCTGCTTCTGCCTGCAGTTCAGCAAGTTGTTTTTCCTGTTCCGCGGCTTTCTGGTCCGCCTGTGCACGGACTTCGTCCAGTTCTTTTTTCAGGGCTGCAATCTGCTCCTGAGCTGCGGTAAGCTGCTGTGCTTCTGCCTGCAGATCGGCAAGCTGTTTTTCCTGAGCTGCGGCCTTTTCCTGTACCGTTACCAGCTGTTCTTTCAGGTTCCGGGCATTCTCCAGCTCGGCTTCCAGCATTTCCACCTGTTCCTTTGCCTTCTGCATCTGTTCCTGTACCGGAAGAAGGTCAGCAACCTGTGCTTTCAGAGCAGTTGCCTCCTCCTGTGAAGCTGCAAGTGCGGACTTTTCCTCCTCAATCTGTCCTGCCAAGGATATTATTTTTTCCTGCGCCGCTGCCGCTGCATTCTTCGCCTCTTCGACGGCTGCCGTTGCTGCATTCAGTTTCTCGATCTTTGCCTTGAGCTGCTCAGCAGCTTCTGCCTGTTGTTTCTTTGCCGCTTCAAGTTCTGCGGCCAAGGCCTCCTGTTTCTTCTGCAGCTCTTCGTTCAGAGCCGCCTTTTCTGCAATTTCTACGGCAAATTTTTCGTTTTCAGCTCTGACGACTGTCAGTTCTTCGTCCTTGCCCTGCAGTTGCTGCTCCAGCAATTGCGCCTGTTCCCGGACAGCGGCAAGCTCGCCCTGAGCAGTTTCCAGAGCTGTTTTCGTTTCAGCGAGTTCCTGCTCGAGCCGGGTAACATTCGCAGCCGATTCGTCAAGTTCCTTGTAGAGTTCTTCAGCTTCCTGATCCCGTACAGCGGCAGATTCAGTCAGGCTTGTAACCTGATTGACCAGATCTTTGCCGTTTGCTCTCGCCTCAGTAAGTTTCTGTTCTGCTGCTGCGAGCTGTTCCTCTTTTTTTCTGAGCTGGTCCTGCAGGGCAGCAATCTGCTGTTGCGAGGGCGCCAGCATGCGCTCTTTCTCTTTGCCGTACTGCAGCAGGGCCTCTATTTTGAGCCCGGCTTTTTTCAGAGAATCTTCCAGTGTTTTAATTTTTTCTGCCGCGTTACTGTAGAGCCTTTCCTGTTCTCCCATCCTGGTTCCTTTTTCCGCAATCAGGACGGAGAGTTTTTCTGTCTCATTTTTGAGCTGCTGCCGTTCTGCGCTGATTTTATCAAGCTGCTGCGTGGTTTGGGCCAGCTGAGCCTGCACCTGCTCCAGGGCCGCCTTCTTTTGCTCCTGCTCCTTGGCGGCAGTCTGCAGTTTTTCCATAAGGTGCGCGACGTTCTCTTTGAACTGCTGCCGTTCCGCGCTGGCTTTATCAAGCTGCTGCGTGGTCTGGGCCAGCTGAGCCCGCACCTGCTCCAGGGCCGCCTTTTTCTGCTCCTGCTCCTTGACGGCAGTCTGCAGTTTTTTCATAAAGTGCGCGACGTTCTCTTTGAGCTGCTGCCGTTCCGCGCTGACTTTATCAAGCTGCTGCGTGGTTTGGGCCAGCTGAGCCTGCACCTGCTCCAGGGTCGCCTTCTTTTGCTCCTGTTGCTGAACAGCCTTTTTCAGTTTTTCGGTCAGTGCGGAAATTTTGTTTTGTTGCGCTGTACCGGTTTTATTCAGATTCTTGATTTTGGCTGTCAGGGCATGTCGTTCGTCGAGGGCAGCCCGCAGTTCTTTTCGGGCTGCAGTGAGCTGGGCTGTAAGCTGTTTGACCTGCTCCTGCTGTGCGCTGAGCTGTTTTTCCAAGGTTGCGGCTTTCTGTTCAGCCGGAGCGAGCATCCGGTCTTTTTCTTTGCCGTACTGCAGCATGGCTTCCATTTTGAGCTCAGCCTTCCGGGCCTTCTCTTGCATCACCGAAACTTCGGTGGTTGCCTCGGCAAGCCGGGCAGTGGTCTGCTCCAGATCAGCTGTCAGCTCAACAATATGTTTTTCAGCAAGAGCGGCACGTTTATCAGCGTCAGCAATACGCTGCATTGCTTCTTTCAGCTTTTCGCTATATTTTTGTTCCGAATGTTCCAGCTTCTGTATTGTCTGAATTGTCTTGTTGCGTTCCTGCTGAGCCTGGGTGAGCAGTTTGTTCTTCTGTTGGATCACCTCTTTTAATTGTGCAAGTTCCTGTTCTTCTTTCTTCCATGTTTCCCGGGCAAGCTGGTTGCGCTGCTCTATTTCCGCCAGTTCTTTTTGCTGCTGTTGAAGTTCCTTCTTCTGTGCCTGTAATTTTTCCTGAAGACGTCCGGTTGCAGAGTTTTGCTCAGCACGCTGCGCAGCGTGCCTCTCTTCTGCTTTGTTCAGCTGTTCCTGCAGCTCTCTGATTTTTTTCTCGGCATTGATGAGCTGCTCCTGAGCAACTGTATCGCGCTGCTCTCCGGTCTCCGCCTGTTGAGCCTGAGCCTCGGTATTTTCTGTCGCCTCCTCCTGCAGCATGGTCAGTTCTGAGCGCAGATGGCGCTCATTATCCCGTACTTCGGCAATTTTCTGTTTATAGGCATCCACCTCCTGCTGCAGCCGGGTCATTTTTTCCTGCTGCTGTTGCTGCTGTATTTCCTCTTTTTGGAGGTCATGTTGTTTCTTTATGCTGCCATGATAGCCTGCAAGAGCAATATATACCAGAATACCGACTGCGATCAGGAGAGCTGTACGTGGCGTTATTTTTTGCGTAAATTTCATATCGGAGCCTATTGGTTCGTTTGTATAAAAACAAATAACAAATAATTCCTCCCGGAAGGAGGAGAACTTTCCGCAGTAACTGCATAAAATGCAGTAAAAAGTGACGGGAGGAAATTACAGCGTCATACCGGTTTGAGAATCAGAGTCGCCAGAGGGGGAAGAGTAAGAGCAAGAGTGTTGTCCATGCCGTAGGCCTCTCCGGCAACTGCCTGCAGCTCGTCATTATACACGTCACTGCCCTGATATACAGCACGGTCACTGTTGATGATTTCTCTGTATCCGCCGCTCTGCGGAACGCCGATGCAGTAATTTTCCCGTATTACCGGTGTAAAATTACAGATTACAACAAGAAAGTCATCAGTTTTTTTTGCCCTGCGGATAAAGGAGAAGACAGAGTTGTCCGAATCATTGGCATTAATCCAGGAAAAACCGGCCCAGTCATGATCATTTTCATACAGAGCAGGTTCGTTTCTGTATATCCGATTCAGGTCGGCGACATAACGCTGTACTCCCTGATGCGTCCCGGCCTTCAGGGCATCCCATTCCAGCCCCCTGTCATAGTTCCATTCCTGCCACTGCCCGAAGTCGCAGCCCATAAAAAGCAATTTTTTGCCGGAATAACTCCACATGAACCCCAGATAGCTCCGCAGCGAGGCGAATTTCTGCCACTCGTCACCGGCCATCTTGTTGAGCAGCGAGCCTTTGCCGTGCACCACTTCGTCATGGGAGATGGGCAGGGTGAAATTTTCCTGAAACGCATACAGCATCCCGAAGGTCATTTCATTATGATGATACCGGCGGTGAATCGGGTTATGCTGCATATAGCTGAGGGTGTCGTGCATCCAGCCCATGTTCCATTTCAGGCTGAAACCGAGACCGCCTAACCAGGTGGGGCGGGAGACCATAGGCCAGGAGGTCGATTCCTCGGCAATGGTGAGCACCCCCGGATACACGCCGTGCACCACCTCATTGGCCTTGCGCAGAAAACTGATAGCTGCCAGATTTTCCCGTCCGCCGTGCTCATTGGGTACCCACTGTCCTTCTTCACGGGAGTAGTCCAGATAGAGCATTGAGGCCACCGCATCCACCCGCAGACCGTCAATATGATATTTGTCAATCCAGAACAGGGCATTGGAAATCAGGAAAGAGCGTACCTCATTTCTCCCGTAGTTGAAGATCATAGTGCCCCAGTCCTGATGCTCGCCCTGGCGGGGATCTGCATGGGCATACAGATGCGTGCCGTCGAAATAGTTGAGCCCGGCCCCGTCTTTGGGAAAATGGGCCGGCACCCAGTCGAGGAGCACCCCGATATTATTTTGGTGGCATTGGTCAACAAAGTACATGAAATCCTGCGGTGTGCCGAACCGGCTGGTCGGGGCGAAGAAACCGAGAACCTGATACCCCCAGGATCCGTCAAAAGGGTGTTCGGCCACAGGCAACAGCTCAATATGGGTGTAGCCCATTTCCAGGACATAGGGAATCAGGGTTTCGGCAAGCTCACGATAGGTAAGATAGCGGCTCCCCCATTTCTCGTCTGCTTCTCTGCGCCAAGAGGCGAGATGCACTTCGTAAACGGAGATCGGACGGTCCAGGGCCTGGTGTGCTGCGCGATTGCTGACCCAGTCATCATCTTCCCATTGATAGCGGTCAAGATCAGCGACAACCGAACCGGTATTCGGGCGCAGCTCCATGGCAAAACCGTATGGATCGGATTTGTCGAACTGCTCATTGTTTTTGGCGGTTATCCGGTATTTGTATACGGCATATTCCTGCAGTCCGGGGACAAAGACTGTCCAGATCCCGGAGCTGCTCGGCTGCATAGGGCAGGCATCCACATCCCAGCCGTTGAAATCACCGATCACGCTGACCTGCTGCGCATTGGGCGCCCAGACGGAAAAGGCCACCCCCTGCTGTCCGTCAAAGGAAATCAGGTGAGCTCCAAGTTTTTCATAGGCACGTTCGTGCGTCCCTTCACTGAACAGATATCTGTCAAGATCTCCGAGCCAGCTTGCAGGAGCGGCTGTTCCTTTGTGGTTATTAAATTCCATAAATATAAATATATGATTGATTGTGCGCAACAGGTTGCGGCAGTGGTGTATTCTGAGAAATAAAGAAACAAGAAATAAGGCTTACAACATATGAATACATGCGTCAACAGCCCTTTCGCATAATATATTTTCTGCACCGGGACCGGCAGAACATGAGAACATTTTTTACCCCTGTCCATTACAGGGGAGCATGACGGTGAAGGTTGTTCCTTCTCCCTCTTGGCTCTGCACAGAAATTTTACCTCCATGCTGTTCAACGATGTTTTTGGTAATGGCCAATCCGAGACCGGTGCCCCGGTTTTTATCGGTAAAAAACGGAATAAAAATTTGCTGCAGCTTTTCTTCGGGCATCCCTGTTCCGGTATCGGTAATTGCAATGGCAACTCCGTCGGAGACTGTTGAGGTACGGATTGTCAGAGTGCCGCCGCCCTCAGACATGGCAGACATGGCAGACATGGCGTGGATGGCGTTGAACACTATATTGAGCAGCACCTGATACATCTGGTCGCCGTCCATGGGACACTCCGGTAGGGCAGGATCAAGTTTCTCCACCAGCTCAATATGCTTGTCGCTGAATTCGACATTCATAAACAGAGCCAGGCGTTCAACAAGGCTGTTCAGGGAGAGGGTATTTTTGGCCGGTTTTTTCGGGCGGGCAAAGTCAAGAAACTCGCGGACAATACCGTCCAGCCGGGACGTCTCGTCAACAATAATTTTGGACAGATGTTCATTTCCGGGAGCCACCTTGGAGAGCCGTCTGCCGAGCATCTCAGCTGTGGAACGGACAATGCCCAGGGGATTTTTGATTTCATGCGAGACTGAGGCGATCATCTTTCCCAGCGTGGCAAGCCGCTGGGCTTCGTGCAGTTCTTTTTCCAGCTGCCGCCGTTCCTCGGCCCGTGCCTGCATAATCCGGTTGGCCCGGATCACAATGGCGCTCAGCACGGCAAACAAAGCTCCCATGACAGCAAGGGAGAGCAGCAGCACCCGGAACTGCAGGGAGATAACCGCCTCCAGATCTTCGGACAGATCCTTTACCACCAGAATCACACCCATGATTTCTCCTGAACGGTCACCGGGCCTTCGTTCCTGACGGAAGGGAACATAGGTGCTCAGGGTGCAGAAGACAGGTGAAGCCCCGGGCAGCAGGCTGAGTATTGATCCGTCGGAGGTCAGCACGGAAGAGGTCTTTCCCTCCAGAGCCTGCCGATATTCACTGCCGCCGATGCCTTTTTTGCCGACCAGAGCTGCTTCAGTGGAGTAGGAAATAATATTTTCCCTGGAATCAAAAATGGTGACAGATTCAATATTCATTCCCCTGGTGATATTCAGGACAATTTTATCCAGCTGTTCAAATTGGACCGGATCCGACATGGCGATACGTCCGTACAGGATCACGGTAGGCATAACAAAGCGGTTGAAGACCTGACGGTTCAGGCTCTCGGCAAACATGCGGGAATAGCTTTCGCTGCGTTCCAGCATGGTTTTCCGGGCATTATCGGAAAAACTCCAGGTGAGCACAAAGGAGGCCAGCAGGATAACGGACAGCGAGGTGAAGGAAAAGTACTTTACCAGCGCAAAAGGCTGTACCCCGCTGAGATCGTATTTTTTCTGCTGCGTTACTTCTTCGTTCATATCTTCAATATCACATCCGTATGCTGAATTATTCAGCATACGGTCATTTAGTTGTACTCCGGGACAGGCAGATTGTTTCTGTTTCCGGCATCAGGGGGGCTGCCGACTGTCCGACTGGTATTCATGTTCATACCCCGTTGACCTGAACAGCTGAATAGTAAACGTTGAGGCCGTGAATTACCACTAAAAAGGTGGGAGAATTAGTTCTTCAAGTTCTTCAGTTGTTGATTGAAGCCTCTGAACAGCCGGTTTACAATCACTGCGCGGAATTTACAGAATTTTGCTCCGGATATACCCGGACAAGACCACGCACTGAGTTGGCCGCATAGAGGCGGTGTGCCTGCAGCACATCTTCAACCGTCAGCGCCTGTTCGATTGCTTTGCCCTGTTCAAGCAGCATACGGCGGTAGGTTCCGGCCAGAAGGCCGCAGCTGACCGGCGGGGTCAGCAATACATCATCGTCCTGCCGGGCAACGAAAATATTGGAGACAGCGCCCTCGGTGACCTGCCCCTCGGTATTGGTGAACAGAATATCAAAATATTCCTGTTCCGCTGCTGCGGCGTATTCCCGGTTGTACAGCTCGCGCCGGGTTGTTTTATGAAACCGGTGAGGGGAGGCCGCATCCACTTGGTGTTCAGAAAAAATGACTTTGCCGGAGACTGGGGCAGGGGAGGGGAGCGGCACCGCACTTGTTTCTATCCTGCCGTCCCGGTGCAGGAGCAGGCGGATGCGCCATTGCTGCTGCTCTCCCTGATCTCCCTTGAGCTTTTGCACCTTCTGTTCCAGATGCAGACGGATTGCATCCGGCTCACAGAAAAAATGGAAATAGGCGGCAGAGTCCTGCAGACGTTCGAGGTGATAGTCCAGCAGGAAAAAGCCCTGATCCGGTCGCCAGAGCATGGTTTCGATGAGCTGGAAATCAGGTTCGCTGCTGGTGAGAAAATTGCCTTTGAGCAGGCATTCCTCCCATTCCGCCTCAGGCACGGAATCCGCCACAATACCGGACCCGACCCCCATCCTGCCTTGGCCGTTGTGCAGCTCCAGGGTGCGGATGGGGACATTGAAGTAGCTTTTTTCCCGGCTTGTGTAGCCGATTGCCCCGCAGTACACGCCCCTGGGCTGCTGCTCCAGTTCGTGAATAATCTCCATAGTCCGGATTTTCGGGGCACCGGTGACAGAGCCGCAGGGGAACAGGGTTTCGACAAGCCGTCTGAAGGACAGCGGAGAGTTTGAGCTGTCCGATTTATCCTGATTATTTCCCGGTATATGTTCAGAAATACATTCGGGAATGCCGTCCACAGCGGAGGTCATCTGGAGCAGCGATTCGTATGTCTCCACATCAAAAAGCGATCGTGGAACAACCGTGCCGCCCCCTCCCTCATACAGCAGCCGCCCGATATCATTACGGAGCAGGTCAACGATCATCACGTTTTCGCTCCGGTTTTTGGGGTCTGAACGCAGTTTTTCCTGCTGCTCTTTGTCTTCCGCATTGGTTCTGCCCCTGGACATGGTTCCTTTCATGGGCCTGACGCGGACGCGCTCTGCGTTGGCTGCAAAAAACAGCTCCGGTGAAAAGCTCAGGACATCGCGGCCGTTATGGCGTATCCAGGCGCTATAGCCGACGGATTGATTCCGGCGCAGGGTGCGGTACAGAGCCGCTATCGAGCCCTGGAAATGGAAATCAACATGCAGGGTGAAGTTGACCTGATACGTGTCTCCGGCCAGAATATACTCCTGAACGGCCCGGACGGCCTGCAGATACTCCCGCTCGGAGATGCTTGTATTCAGGTCGGTACAGGTGCAGGCAGTCTGTTCCGCTTCTCCTTCCGGCCAGCCGGAACCGCTACTGAACTGCCCGGTTTTGTGATTGAACACAACAGGATTATCATAGACCCCAAGTACGGCCAGCGGTTGCTCTGCAGGTGCGGATGCGGCATTGCGATTGCGGGCAAGAAAATGGTGCAGGCGGGGTTCCAGCAGGTAGCCGAACTCGTAGGCCAGCCATCCGGCAAGAAACATCCCTTGGTCCCGAAGATGGTCTGCCCGGTCCAGAAATTTTATCGCGGAATCTCCCGGCAGACAGTACAGGTACGAGGACGGTCGGGTAAACAGCAGAGAATGATGATTTTCTTCGCTCAACCTGGAACTTTCCAGAAAAACAAAATTATCCTCCCGGTCAAGCCGGGAAGTAAGGCAAAGCAGAGTATTCTCGCTGAATGGTTTCAGTTTCATGCAGTGACGGAGACAGAGGACAGAGTATTGCAGCAGAACGTCGGAGCTGATCTTCGCCCCCGACAGAGGCGGGAACAGGCCCGACCGCAGACAACCTCTGTTTTCTACTAAGAACAGAAAAACTGCGCAAGTGAATTGAGATCCCGGGGCCTGCTTTCGGCGCGGGATTATCTCCATTGCGGCAACAGAAAGGGATATATTTTTCTGCAACACAGAATATATTGATATTACATATTTTTTATCCTGCACGCCTTATTTTCCCATTGTTATCATCGAAAAAATAAGGTATGTGTAATAATATATGTTTGCAGTTCAAATTAAAGTTCAATGAATAAAATGCGGGGAGGGAAGAATGAAAGCGATTTTTGCGGCAAGTTTTTTGATCACCATGACAATGCTGTTCACAGTAGGGCCAGCTTTTTCCTACGACTGTTATCAGCAGAAACAGGTGCGGTGCGGCTATTCGTGCGATCTGTCACGATGCGGGAAGGCAAACTGCCGGAAGCCATGCAGAACCTGCAGTAAAGATTGCCGGTATGACCGGCGGTGCGGCTGTGACAAAAAGTATAGAAAGTATAAGAGATCCTCCTGCGGGTACCGTTGTGATCTGACAAGGACAAAGACTGAATACACCAGTACAGTGCGGTGCAGACTTTGCGGTAACCGGTACGCAAAAGGCACCAGCTGCAGAACCTGCGACAGAGGACAGGCGAGATACGGATACCAGAGTGATATCTCCTCTCGCTGCAGCTCCTGCGGTACGCGGTATGCAACAAACTGTGACTACAGAAAGAGCCGCTGTGATAAGTGCAGTAAGTGCAAGAAAGTGCGGAAACAGAGACGGCAGGATCAATACGATACGGTCCGCTGCAGCTCCTGCGACAGGGGACAGGCGAGATACGGATACCAGTGTGATATCTCCTCCCGCTGCAGCTCCTGCGGTACGCGGTATGCAAAGGGTACTGCATGCGATTGCGCTAAGGTTCGCTGCAAAACCTGCGGTGTAGATTATCAGCGAGGTGTTGAGCACCATTGCCGGAAGACAACAGACCGGTGCGGGACTTCACCGTGTGCCGATGCTCCCCGGACTGCCTGGAATGGATGGTTCAGGAGTGAAGGCAACCCCCTTTAGTGTTTCCGCTGATATTCATATTCAAAGGCATTGTTCCGGTCATTTCTTTTTGATCGGGACAGTGCAGTATTTGTTCTGATTCTGCCCTCTGCCTGCCCGGCTTTTTTCCTTTCAGCCTCTTCCTTTTTCCTTATATATCGTCGGCTGTATCATCTATGCACAAAGAACGTCCTGTCCCCGGCCCCCTGCTTTCTGTCGTGGTGCCCTGTTTCAATGAGGCGGATAATGTGGAAGAACTGGTCGGTCGCCTTGAGCGGGTTCTGCAGGGAATCCGTTGGGAGGTGGTTTTTGTGGATGATGACTCACCGGACAGCACGAGCGGCCAGGTTGCGGATATGGCCTTTCAGGATGCACGGGTCCGCCTGATTCACCGGATAGGACGGCGCGGCCTGTCCTCGGCCTGTGTGGAGGGAATGCTTGCCTCTTCCGCCCCGTATCTCGCTGTGATGGATGCTGATCTGCAGCACGACGAGGGCCTGCTGCCTGACATGCTGCAGGCTCTGCGCAGTCAGCAGCTGGATGTCGTGGTGGGCAGCCGCTATGCGGACGGCGGCGGGATCGGCGGCTGGAATGCCAAAAGAGCAGCGTACAGCCGCCTTGCCACCCGGATCAGCCGTTACTTCACCCGTACTGAGCTGACCGACCCCATGAGCGGTTTCTTTATGATCCGCCGGGAGGCCCTGATGCAGCGGGTACGCAATCTGTCAGGCATCGGCTTTAAGATTCTGCTGGATCTCTTTGCCTCTTCTGCCACACCCATGCGTTTCCAGGAGCTTCCCTATACCTTCAGAACGCGCCATGCCGGGGAAAGCAAACTGGACAGCCGTGCTCTGCTGGAGTTCGCTATGCTGCTGCTGGACAAATGGATCGGCCGCTTTATACCGGTGCGTTTTGTCGCCTTTATCCTGGTCGGAGGGATCGGCGTACTTGTTCATTTCCTGGTACTGTTCCTGGTCTTCCGCATCATCAATGCTCCGTTTGTCTACGGGCAGACTGCAGCCACGCTGGTGGCTATGACCACCAATTATCTGATGAACAACTTCTTTACCTACAGTGATGTTCAGCTCAAGGGCTGGCGCCTGCTTACCGGCTGGCTCTCCTTTGTGCTTGTCTGCAGCATGGGAGCGGCAGCCAATGTGGGAATCGCCTCCCTGCTGTTTCGACAGCAGACCAACTGGATGCTCTCGGCTCTGGCCGGAATCGGAGTGAGCTCTGTCTGGAATTATGCGGTCACTGCTGTCTATACCTGGGGGGCTCCGGCAAAGGGGGGAAAATAGAGGTCACCCTGTTCATCAGTGCATCTTACGTTGCAATTCGTCGATGTTGCTCTTGAGTATTTCAATATCAGGATGCCCGTTGGGAAAGGCGGCATGAAGGATCGCCAGAGCACGTGTATAGAGCGGTTCCGCTTCCGCGTAACGGCCCTGCGATTCATATAATGCCGCCAGATTGTTCAGTGTGGCCGCGACCGAAGGATGGTCTTTGCCCAGGGATTTCTCTGAAATCGCCAGATCACGTGTATAGAGCGGTTCCGCTTCCGCGTAACGGCCCTGCGATTTATATAAAAGAGCCAGATTGTTCAGTGTGGTCGCGACCGAAGGATGGTCTTTGCCCAGGGATTTCTCCTTAATCTTCAGCGCACGTGTATAGAGCGGTTCCGCTTCTGCGTAACGGCCCTGCTGTCTGTATAATTCCGCCAGATTGTTCAGTGTGGTCGCGACCTCAGGATGGTCTTTGCCCAGGGATTTCTCTGAGATCGCCAGAGCACGTGTATAGAGCGGTTCCGCTTCTGCGTAACGGCCCTGCGAGTAATATAATCCAGCCAGATTGTTCAAAGCAGCCGCAACATGCGGGTGTTCCTTTCCAAGAGATTCTTCCCAAATTGCAAGAGCACGTGTATAGAGCGGTTCCGCTTCCGCGTAACGGTCCTGCGATTCATATAATCCCGCCAGATTGTTCAGTGTGGTCGCGACCGAAGGATGGTCCTTGCCCAGGGATTTCTCTGAGATCTCCAGAGCACGTATATAGAGCGGTTCCGCTTCCTCGTAACGGCCCTGCGATTTATATAAAAAAGCCAGATTGTTCAGTGTGGCCGCAACATGCGGGTGTTCCTTTCCAAGAGATTCTTCCCAGATTGCAAGAGCACGTATATAGAGCGGTTCCGCTTCCGCGTAACGGCCCTGCGAGTAATACAACCACCCCAGATTGTTCAGTGTGGTCGCGACCGAAGGATGGTCTTTGCCCAGGGATTTCTCCCAGATCGCCAGAGCACGTGTATAGAGCGGTTCCGCTTCCGCGTAACGGCCCTGCGATTTATATAAAAGAGCCAGATTGTTCAGTGTGGTCGCGACCTCAGGATGGTCTTTGCCCAGGGATTTCTCCCAGATCGCCAGAGCACGTGTATAGAGCGGTTCCGCTTCTGCGTAACGGCCCTGCGATTCATATAATGCCGCCAGATTGTTCAGTGTGGCCGCGACCGAAGGATGGTCTTTGCCCAGGGAGTTTTCATAAATTTCCAGAGCATGTGTATAGAGCGGTTCCGCTTCCGCGTAACGGCCCTGCGATTTATATAAAAGAGCAAGTTCGTGTTGAGCTATGGCAAGGTCAACGGTCTCTTCCTTCTCCGCCTCCCTGATCTGTAATAACCGTTCCAGCCACTCCTGCGCCCGGTCATAATCAGCAACAGTGCGGGCCATCTTACCGGCAGCCAGCAGGTAGTCCGGGTTGTCCTCTTCCAAAGCCACCGCCTTTGTGTACTGGCGCATGGCTTTTTCGTAATCCAGACGGCCTTCGGCAAGCTGTCCGCTCTGAAACGCAGCCAGGGCAACGGAGCTGCCCTCCTTGTCCACCACCTCATCAAAGATCTGCTCCGCCGCTTCGGTATGGCCCTGCTCCAAACTCTTTTGCGCTGCGGCAATCCGGGCTTCGGGCAGCTTTCCCTGAAGTTTTCCTAGTGCCTCAACCGCATTTCTGCGGCGTTTGATCTCCTCTTCATAGCTCTGCTGAAGATTAGCCAGTTTTTCCTCGGCAGCCTTTACCTGCTGTTCCAGCAGTTGACGTCCTTCAGCAGCAAGTCCGGAAGCCTGCATCCCTTTGAGTGAACGTGCCAGCTCTTCCTGGAGCATTTGCCGGTATTCTTCTTTTTTCAGGCCGTAATTGACCGTGGCATCACCACCATCAGTATTGATTACCGGCGATTTATCCCCGCTCGTTGACTGATTAACCTGAGCGGCCGTTTCAGCTGTTGACCCTTTCTCAGTCGCCATAGTGAATATCCACGTTACCATTATTGGCATTCACAGCCGGGCTGTTCTTTCCCCGTGTGCGCTGCGTTATATTCCCACCGCTTTTTTTCCTCGCAAGATACCACCCGATCAGCGCTATCGGAACCGATACGGCAATACCGCTGAAAAGCCATGTTTTGTTCTGTATGAGCCAGTCAAGCATTTTGTTTTCCTCCCTCATGTGTAATTTGTATACCTTCTAAAGGTACAACAATGAGATAACATCGTAAACAGGAATCACGGAGTTTGCGGAAAAAAATACCCCGTCGGCATCAAACCGTACAATGGCTGAACACCCTGCCGGCACCCCTTATCTCAGACACGCCCGTTACTCGCATCGAGACACGCCCGTTACTCGCATCGAGACACGCTCATTACTCGCATCGAGACACACTCGTTACTCACATCGAGACACGCCCGTTACTCGAATCGAGACACGCCCGTTACTCCCCCTGCTGAACTGACGTACCGGCTTTTTCCGTTGCTCAGCAGAGAAAAAGAAAAATTCCGTTGACAGAACCGCCATATCGCCCTAATCTGCAAATTATCCCCATTATATCAACTCTCTCACCTGCCCATTTTCAGAGGAGAAAAGTCATGGCAACGATTCAGTGGCGACCGGTCATCAATGCCCTTACCAAACCCCTGTCCTACCGCATCCTGTTTGTTCCGCGCAACACCGCAGGCTACGACGAGATGGCAACGGATATTTCGTCGGCCAATCCAAACTACAACGCTGATCTGATCCGTTCTCTTGCGCCCCTGATTATGGAGTGGATACTGCAGCGGCTGATCAACGGCGATCAGGTCACCCTGAAGGACGCCTTCCGCTTTCGGCCCTCCTTTACCGGCCGCCTGAACGCGCCGGACGACCCCCTGCCTGACAGTGATGATCTGCTGGGCGTGGGCGTCTTTGCCTCCCGGAATCTGCTGCAGAACCTGCGCACAGTAGCCCGGTTCACCCGCCTGCCCATGAGCCAGAAGCAGCCCCTTATCAGCTCGGCGGAAGACACCAAAGTCAAGCTGGCCGACGTGCTCAATCCGAACGGCGTCCTGCACCTTACCGGCAGCAACCTTGACTTTGAGGAGGACGACCCGGACTCCGGCTGCACCATCACAGGCACGGAGAGCGGCGCGACAAAGCAGAGCACTTTCGCCCTGGTTTCCAACAGCGAGATTCTGGTGGTTCCTGATATTCCTGCCCAGGCCAACCCGTGGAACAATGAGTATACGGTCACGGTAACAACCCAGTACACGGAACACGGCACAGAGCGCAGCGGCACCTATCAGCGCAGACTGCGCACCCCGCTGGCAGTGCCTGGTCTGGGCGGAGCGACACCGCCTGAGACCGGCATCCTGACCGGCAGCGCGGCCACGGCTCATGTCGGGATCAATGCAGGTACGCTCACGGCGGACGAACGCCTGCGTATTCAGGTGATTCAGGATCTGCCGGGAGAGCAGCTGCTTTTCTCGCTCATCGATATGAAGGAGGAGGGTGCGGCCGGCGCGGAAATCCCGGTGACCGGAAACGGGGAATACATTATCCCCGGTTTTGCCGGCTCGGCCGTGAGTACTCTGGAGATCACGGTGAATGATTATACCGCACTCTGGGAGATGATCCGCAATAACTATAACGGCAGGCTGGTGGATATTCTGGATGTGGCGATGGCGTAAGGAGGCAAAGGCGATCAGGCCGAAGCCGTCCAGCACGGAACCTCCATGCCCTGATTACCTTCAGAGGCCGTTCTGGCACTCTAACCGCTGCTGCACCCAGACAGCCAGCTTTTCCCGAAAAATCTTGGCATTATGCCGGATATCTACGGGAAAGGAGGAGAAGATCATAAAGGTGTCAATCCGGCTGGTCAGAGGGTTGGCCGCGCCCAGCTGCCGCAGTTCTGCACAGAAGCGCTCCTCGTTTACCTTTTTTCCATGCAGCTGGACCGTCAGTACCGGTCGCTGTTCACCGGGGAGACCGATCCCGACCAGAGCGGAGCGGAATACATCCGGATGCTCGTTGAAGATGGCCTCACAGCAGATGGTATACATCGGGCCTTCAGCAGTCAGCACCCGGTGGGCTTTGCGGCCGCAGAACCAGAGCCTGCCTTGGTCATCCAGATAGCCCATATCTCCCATGCGGTGCCGGAACCCGTCTGCATCCGGGATTTTCGCCATCCGGGTTTCTTTTTCATTATGATCATAAGCCCTGGTCACCACCGGCCCTTTCACCGCGATCTCACCGATGGTATTGGCTGGCAACGGTTGTGCTTCGCTCCAATCGTTGAGCGGTACATCCTTCGACTCGATGATCTGAATGCTCATGCCGGGCAGCGCTTTGCCGACACAGGTACCTTTACCGATGCGTGTCTGCGGCCAGGTCTCCGTCAGAATTTCCCGTCCCGTCATGGAGGCGGAGGGCAGGCTTTCCGTGGCGCCATAGGGCGTATAAATTTCCCCGTCCGGCGGCATGATGCGCTGCACCCGTTCAATCAGCTCGCCCGGCACCGGGGCACCGGCCATAAGGATTTTGCGCACCGGCAGGGTAATCTCCTGCTCAATGCAGTAGCGGCTGACCACGTTCCAGATGGCCGGAGAGCCGAATGAATAACTGACCTGCCAGTCCCTGATGGAACGGATAAACTTGGCCGGATCAACCTCAGCCGGGCGGGTCGGGTCCATGTCCGGGATCACCGCTGCCGCTCCCAGTGCTGTGGCAAACAGGCCGAAAAGCGGGAAACCGGGCTGATCCACATCCCCGGGGCCGATGCCGTAATAATCGCGGATCAGGCGGAGCTGATGAAAAAAGATGCCGTGGGTGTACTGCACGCCCTTGGGCGGGCCGGTGGAACCGGTGGTAAAGATGATGGCAGCCAGTTCGTCTTCCGTCGTGCTCACCGCAGTAAATTCATCACCAGCATTTCCTGTATTTCGCACAGCTGCCTGCAGTCCGGTGCCGCAAAGACCGCATAACGTAGGGCCGACAACAATACGATGGCGCACCGTGGCAAAGGGTTTGCGGAACAGGCGGGAAAAAAGATGCACCTGGGGAATGGCGATCAGGACAGCGGGCTGCACCGAACCGATACAGCGGAGCAGGTTTTTGTAGCCCATGCCCGGATCGATCAGAATGACCACTGCGCCGAGCTGAAACAGGGCAAAGGTTAGGCAGATGAACTCCATGGACGGCCGGACCATGAGCATGACCCGGTCGCCGCGCCGCACGCCTTTGGCCTGCAGGGCATTGGCATAACGGTTGCTGTTGGCCAGCACCTCCTGAAAGGTCCATTGCTGATACTTGCCGTTTTTGCCTGTTACCAGGGCGACGGCGTCTTTACGCTCCGCAGCGGCCTTGTGCAGGGCTGCGCCGATATTGCAGTTGGTCATGATGGATTGCAGTTCATCCCCCGATCCGCGCAACGGCAAGAACTTTTTATTGATAATTTCATAGTCTCCTCCAGGAGATCCCTTCTTGGCACATAAAAGTTGCACCTGTTTTACTTATGGCTTACCCTGCAAGCGCATTCTCCAGAAGTAATTGAATTGCTTCAACGCGTTTTTTATGATCACAAAGTCGCGTGATATTCTCTCTCCCTTCTCTCCCCATTCTTTCTGATAATTCAGGATCTCTTAAGAGCCGAATAATCGCCTCTGCCATTGCTTCATAGTCGAATTCCTGCACCAATATTCCGGTCTTGTTGTGAATAACATGTTCAGGAATTCCATTATGCCACGTGGAGACAACAGGTAAACCATGCAGTGCAGCCTCTGCCGGACTGATCGCAAATCCTTCCTGATCCCCGTCCGGTCCTGTAACGCTATGCTGTGCGTAGACCCAATGCCTGTTCAGTTCAGAAAAACACTCCTCTCTTCCAATTTCGCCAAGCATCCTGATCTGTTTTGACAATCCTAACTGATCAATCCGTTTTATCACCTCTTTTTTTAAAGGACCATCTCCAATAATTGTCATAATGGTATCAGGTATTTCTTTTTGTACAATTTTAAAAGCATGCAGGAGTGCGATAGGGTTTTTCTTTGCGGTCAGCCGTCCTACGCTGATGATTGTCGGCCCATTTTTTATCCTTTCCAACCACGTTAACGGATTAATATGGTCTCTTTTCACGCCATAGCGTATTACATGAATCTTATCCTCGTTGCAGCCGATGAGGATAAGAATTCTTTTTATATGTTCAGATGCTGCGATGACAGCGTAGGCATCAGAGCAGGTTTTAATCACTTCTTTTTTATATACAGGATCATTAACCGCTCCTGTCACGTCGTACCCATGAACATGCAGAATATACGGGACACCATGTTTGACAAGAAATTTTCGTAAAAGAACAGCAGAGTTCGCATAGTCAATATATGCTACATTAGGAAGATTTTTTATCTGCTTCAAGCAGGAATAAGCTATTGCTTCCTGAAGCTTAAACTTGATCAAATACCCGTTTAAAGAAAAGACTCTTGCTATTTTATACCCATAATAAGGGAGCATTTTTATGCTGTCTGAATATCCGACAGCGATAGAATTAATACTTTTTTCTTTAATATTATTAGACCCGCAATAAAAAACAAGGGATTCGTTAATTTCAGATAACGAATGGATTAAATCGTATATGAAGGTTTCCGAAGGGAAAATTGTTGTATGTGTAAAGTATCCTACTTTCATGGCGATATGTAGACATGTCGGATAAACAGATCCTGATGGACAGAAGCTCTCGTTGTTATACTTCTAATTGACAGAGGTTTTTGCTGTCCAATTGATATACAATCTGCCCGGCATCAACAGAGGAGCGCCGATGTGTGACCGTAATAACAGTCGTTCCTGCACCGATCTGTCGAATTTCCTGCAGGATCTTTCTTTCTGTTTCAATATCCAGTCCTGATGTCGCCTCGTCCAGAACAAGCACTTCCGGGTTCCCGTATAATGCCCGGGCTATCGCGATGCGCTGGCACTGACCGCCGCTGAGCATCACACCGGCATCGCCGACCATTGTCTCAGTCCCTTCTTTTGTCTCAAGAAAATGCCAGATATTTGCCTGCCGCAAAACCCTGCGCAGATGTGCTTCATCGTATTGACGCCCGAAAACGACATTTTCCCGCACAGTTCCGTCAAAGAGGTAGACTGTCTGGGGAATATAGCCGATCTTTCTGCGCCAGGAGCGAAGATTTTCGTCTGTTATTTCTGTGCTGTCCACAGTTATCCGGCCCTGTGTTGGCGGCAGCAGACCGATAATGAGATCAAGCAGGGTGCTCTTCCCATGACCGCTCTCCCCGACAATCGCAATCCGCTCCCCTTTCCTGATCTTCAGATTCACGTTCTGCAGAACAGGACAGGTTGCTTCATAGGCAAAGCCTAGGTTTTCAAGGATGATTTCCTGATCAAAGGAGATATCTTCATCTCCGAGTTCTTCCATTGGCTGATGCAGTTCATTATATACAACACGAAGCGACTCGGCACCGGCAAGAATCTGATTCCAGGAGGTTGCAATCCGGTTTATTGACGGCATCAGGCGGTATAAGGCAACAGCAAACAGGCTGAAGACCGGAAGCAGCGCTTGAATATCAGTCTTTTGCACGCCGATATACACTGTCAGAGCAAAAATCAACAGGCCGAATCCTGCCAGTTCCAAGCCTAAGCGCGGAATGTTATGCAGAGTTCCTATAGCTGTAAAGTGACGTGAAAAATCCTGGCAGGATTGCCTGAAACCGGTTAAAGCAGCATTTTCAGCCGACTGCAGCTTTAACATGCGGAAGCTGCCGAAGGCGCTGCTGAGTATCCGGAACATTTTACCGCCAGCATCGACCCGTTGGGTACCGGCCTGCTTTGTTTTTTCCGTCACTGAACGGATCAGCACAAACGCAACAGAGCCGAGAACTGCGGTAATCAGCAGGGTGCCCTGCCAGTTCGTGAACAGCATGATACCGTACAACAGAATAAAAACCAACAGCTCTGTGGCAATGGTCAGCAGCCCTGAAAACACTTGGGTAATCTGGTTGGCTTCCACCATGACAGCCTTGGTCAGGTCACTGGTATTGCGTTTCGTGTACTGAGTAAAGGGGTAATGCAGATAACCGGAAAACAGCCGCATGGCAATATGACTGTACTGCCCGTAACTGAACCGGGCGATCAGGTAGGCCGTGAGCAGACTGATAACTGCTCTGAAACAATAGACAGCCAGGATCGTTATGCCCAGGGCAGCAACAAATGCTGCTTCATTCTGAAAGGAAAAAAACGTAAAAAGATTGGAGGTAACAGGGTTGGTATGAATAAAACTGAAATCCGTTGCAACCGCAAGAAACGGTGCCATCAGCGACACGCTGACTGCATCGACAAGGGAAGCAAAGGCGGAAAAAAAGACCACCCGGATAAACAGCCGCCTGCCCCTGTGCGACAGCATAGTTTCAAGCATTTTGAGCAAAGAACGCAGATCCTTCATTACCTGTCAAGCCCCATACTGTCCTCTGTCCTGATACCTGCTCAGAATATACTGCACCCATGTTCTGGCCCAGGGAGTGTGTTTTTCATGTTTTTCCGGCAGGGCCGGAGCAGATTCACCGGCAGCATGCAGGTGCCTGATCCACTTGTCCATCGGTATACTGAAACCCGTCTTTGTTCTGTTTAAAATTTCGTGCGGAAGACTGCGATGCGGTGTTCTGCCAAGCCAGCGTTTCCATTGTTCTTGTCCCCTGCCTTCTCCGACAGAAGAAATCAGCCGGGCAATCCGCTGAAACAGGACAGCGTCTACCAGCGGCACCCGAATCTCCAGAGAGTGGGCCATCCCGGCCCAGTCGGCATCCCGCAGGAGCTGATTGCGCATGTACAGACTGCTCTCCAGGACAGCGACTTTGGCGAACGCAGATTCCGGTTCCGGTTGCAGCAGAGAGGCGATATGCTGCAGCGGCTGCAGCCGTTCCAGTCCGGCTTCTGCCTGTTCCCGCCCCATGAGTTCCTGAAGCTCCCAGGGCATGAATATGCCTCTTCGAAGGAGCCAGGCTCCGGCCCAGGTTCCTCCGTATTCCAGCAGGCCTGCCAGTTTCGGGCCAGCTGCAGGGTACATCCTTCTGTACGCAGTATATCCCTTGCGGAACAGCCGACCGGCCAGAGGAATTTTTGAGGCAATGGACAGCCTGCTGACCCATCTCGGAATATCTGTAAACGAGGGATAACCACCGAACAGCTCATCTCCGCCCAGCCCGGACACCGCCACTTTCAGGCCCTGCTCCTTTGCCGCCTTGGCAACGAACCACGTATTGATCCCGTCAATGCTGGGCTGGTCCATCGCCGCAAGGATGGTGGGCAGATCCTGCCGGAATTCCTGTTCAGTCACCAGACGGGTGACATGCTCAGTGCCGTATTGTTCCGCAATCTGACGGGCTGGCAGCGTTTCATTTTCATGCTGTCCCTCAAACTCCTGAAAGGCGAGCGTGATGGTGTTCAGAGAATGCCTGTCAGTATGCCTGACCGTGCCTGTCTCAGACATCAGGGCAACAAGGGTTCCGGAGTCAATCCCGGCAGAAAGAAAGGCCCCGACTGGCACATCCGCCACCATATGATGCCGGACAGAATCCAGCACCGCAGCACGGATCTGCTTCTGTATATCCTCTTCGTTCAGCTGCCCTTCCGGTACATTTTTCAGCGCATCTGTCCAGGTGGCCGCTGGGGAAAAATACTGTACCGGCGGAGACATCCCAGTCTCATCCGCCAGAATATAACTGCCTGCAGGCACTGAACGGATGTCCTGGTACAGAGTCCAGGGTTCCGGCACGCTGCCGAACAGGTACAATCCGGCTACGCCTGCCGGTTCCACAGTCCGGGATATCCTGCCGCCTGCCATGAGTGCCTTGACCTGAGAAGCAAAACGCAGGGTCCGCCCGTTATCTGCATAATAGAGCGGCTTTATACCATAGGGGTCACGGGCCAGAAGCAATTTTTTCTGTCTTTCGTCCCAAAGGGCAAAGGCAAACATGCCCCGGAGATCATCCACCATTGCCGGACCTTTCTTCGCATACAGATGCAGCAGAACCTCGGTATCTGATCGGGTCCGGAACTGATATCCCTCTGCCTCAAGCCTGTCCCGCAGTGCCTGATAATTATATATCTCCCCGTTAAAACTGACAACCAGCATGTCATTCGGGCTGCTCATCGGCTGGGCTGCATCTTGGGAAAGATCAATAATAGCCAGCCTCCGGTGCCCCAAGGCCACCCGTCTGTCTGCAGAAAACCATTCGTCGCTGCCGTCCGGCCCGCGCGTCGCCATGTGATCTCTGATTCTGCGCAGCTCTTTTCTGTCCGCTGCCGGAGCCGCAGAATGGTAACTGTAGATACCTGCTATTCCGCACATACTGGTTTATCTGAAAAAAACATCCGGTGTCCGATTTTCTGCAACAGCTACATCCGCTGGTTATCCTGTGAACGACGCTGGTCTTCCTGATTTTCCGTATGACTTTTTTCCTTCTATCGTGGACAATAACGGATAGCCCGGTTGAGAGCCAGTGCTTTTACAGCAAAGCGGGAGAAAAAACATAGCGGAGAGGGAACAATGAAGCCATCTGATGAGCGGTGCCAATTAGAAGAAAAAGGATTTCATGTGATCATAAGCGGGCCGGAAGCTGCTGTTGCTGCTGCTGAAATAAAAAAAATCATCAGCGAAAAATTTCATTGTCATATCTCAATACGACCGGTTGAAGATCATGATCATGTATACGATGAACAGCATAAACCTGATCCTGTTGCCGCTGCTGCGTTTATTCTTGTCATACCGGGTTCCGTATTGGCTGCAGATCAACCTGCGGGCAGGCTTATGGCAAGACTGAAAAAGAGGGAAGATATCGAGAATACCATAGAAAAAATACAGAAGGAGATTGTCTGCAGATGGGAGGTGTCTGTACAGATTAAATACCCCTGCGGCGCAGTAAAGGAGTTGACCTCGTGCTGCGACAGCCCGTCCGTCCGTCATATCCGATGAGACAGAAAACGGACGACCCGCCCCGGAAGCGGAAGAAGAGAGAGGGGCAAAGGCGGGTGTCCTTTGAGAGGGTTGAACTGCAATACAGCAAGCGGCAGGGAAGCTCCGGATCAGTCCGGATCAGAAAAGCAGATTTTCCAGTATATTGTACAGTTGTTTCAGTGCGGCTGATGATGGGGCATCCGGATATAGAGTTACAGCAAGGTCGCCCTGGGCCAGAGCCTGCGGCAGATACGGATCCGTGGGAATTTCCACCAGCAAGGGCAGATCGTTTTCCTGCAGCCACTGCCGAGTTGTCCGGGCGGATTCCTCGTGCATGTCGCAGCGGTTGAGCACTGCTCCAGCAGGTATCCTGAAACCGCGCACCACTTCCATGATCCGCTGCAGATCGCTCAGGGCGGACAGCGTCGGTTCAGTGACCAGCAGGACGTAATCAGAGCCTTTGAGTGCCGCAATCACCGGGCAGCCGATGCCCAGTTCTCCGGCAACCACCCGGACCAGCAGTTTTTTTGCCCAGAGCAGCAAAGGCAGCTGCCAGATTAGCAGCTATGGTTGTTTTGCCACTCCGCCCTTGCCTCCGGTGATGCCGATGACCGGAGTGCTGAAGGATGTTGTGCGAAAATGTCTGAGGATTTCCGGGTGCAGTTCTCTGCTCACCGTCCCCTCCTGCGTCCCTGACCTGCACCTCCGCAACCTTTGCCTTGTGTTCTTTTATGGTGTGCAGGAAATTTTTAGCAGGATTCGGCAGAAGGTAGTCACCCCCATAGAATGTTGCTTTCTAATAACGACTGTTGTAAACAGTTCTTTCAGCGCCATCAGTCAGTCCCGCCGCCATTGCGGGAGTCCGCTGCTGCCATTTTTGAAATCATCACCTCGTTGCAGGACTACCCTTTTTCCTGCCCCTCTCCGACAAAATTGTCCCGGTCAAGGACACAGGAATGTGGAGCTGCCGACTAATCTGTTGACAATAGGCTCTAAATCCAGTAAAAGAATTGTTTTTCTCATTCCGGGTTCACTGTTCAGGTCACGCATTTTCTCTGAACCCGCGTGTCCCTGTTGTATCCGGCCGCTGACATCAACATTGCAACCCTTTTAATTATTAACTTATAACAGGAGAGCCATCATGGTTTTAGACCCGACCAAACACGCTGACTGGGAAATTGCCGAAGAGGCTGAAAACAGGATGAAAACAGTGTACGAGCTAGGTGAAAAGCTCGGGCTGGAGAAAGAAGAACTGCTGCCGCACGGGCATTATCTGGCCAAGCTGGACTACCGCAAGATCCTTGACCGCCTGAAAGATAAGCCGGACGGCAAGTATGTTGACGTGACCGCTATTTCTCCGACTCCGCTGGGTGAAGGCAAGTCCACCTGCGCTATGGGGTTGGTCCAGGGACTGGGTAAACGCGGGAAATCCGTTATCGGTGCCATCCGTCAGCCCTCCGGCGGCCCGACCATGAATATCAAAGGCTCCGCTGCTGGCGGCGGTCTGGCCCAGTGTATCCCCCTGACCCCGTTTTCTCTGGGCATGACCGGTGATATCAACGCCATCATGAACGCCCACAACCTGGGTATGGTCGCCTTGACTGCCCGGATGCAGCATGAGTGTAATTACACGGATGACCAGCTGGCCCAGCGCAACCTGAAGAGGCTGGATATTCACCCGAAAAAGGTGGAATTCCGCTGGATCATGGACTACTGTGCCCAGGCCCTGCGTAACATCACGACAGGCATCGGCGGCAAGATGGACGGCATGACCATGCAGTCCGGCTTTAACATCGCGGTTTCCTCCGAGATCATGGCCATCCTCTCCATTGCCAAGGATCTGAAAGACATGCGTGAGCGTATCGGCAGGATCGTGGTGGCTTATGATAAGCAGGATCGGCCCATCACCACGGCTGATCTGGAAGTGGACGGCGCCATGACCGCCTGGATGGTGGATGCCATCAACCCGAACCTGATGCAGACTTTGGAAGGCCAGCCGGTTGTTGTTCATGCCGGACCGTTCGCCAATATCGCCATTGGTCAGTCCTCTGTTATCGCCGACCGCGTGGCCCTGAAGCTGGCTGACTACAATGTTACTGAGTCCGGCTTTGGAGCAGACATCGGTTTTGAAAAATTCTGGAACCTCAAGTGCCGCTACTCCGGCCTGAAACCCAACTGCGCAGTTGTGGTTGCCACCATCCGCGCCCTCAAATGCCACGGCGGCGCCCCGATTCCTGTTCCGGGTCGGCCCATGCCTGCTGAGTATTCCGGTGAGAACGTGGGCTGGGTTGAAGAGGGCTGCAAGAACCTCATCCATCACATCGAAACCGTTAAGAAGGCCGGTATTAACCCGGTTGTCTGCATCAACGCCTTCTATACCGACACGGACAACGAGATCGCGGCAGTCCGCCGCCTGTCTGAGGCTGCCGGTGCCCGGGTGGCCCTGTCCCGCCATTGGGAGCACGGCGGTGACGGTGCCCTGGAATTCGCCGATGCAGTGGCGGATGCCTGTGAAGAGCCGAATGACTTCAAGTTCCTCTACGACCTGGACACCCCGCTGTCCAAGCGTATCGAGCTGATCGTCAAGGAGGTCTACGGCGGTGACGGCGTAAGCTACTCCCCGGAAGCAGCTGCCAAGCTCAAGCGCATTGAAGCGGACCCGGAGATGAAAGAGATGACCACCTGTATGGTCAAGACCCACCTCTCCCTGTCCCATGATCCCAAGCTCAAGGGAACCCCCAAAGGCTGGACCCTGCCGGTACAGGACATCCTCACCTACAAGGGCGCAGGCTTTGTTGTACCCGTGGCCGGTGCTATCAGCCTGATGCCGGGTACGGCCTCTGATCCGGCCTACCGCCGCATTGATGTGGATACCGAGACCGGTAAGGTGAAGGGCGTGTTCTAGAACGAATTTTTACAGCATTTGGTACCAAACGGGCCGGAGGGAGAAATCCTTTCGGCCCGTTGTGTTTTTGGGAGTATCCATGGGGTTTAAGGGATAACACGGAGCTCACCCGTCCGCCCCTCAGCCCGGATGCCACCGGCCTGGGCCAGATTTTCTGGTACACCTTGGAAGGCCGCACCCCGGACGGCAAACTCTGCAGGCGACTGGGCTGACTATCGGATATCAGCTCCTAATCCGCCCAATTAACATGAGGCTGCATGTACACATCAAACCGCACCGTTTTCCCGGCCAGCGAATGCGAAGGAGAACGGGCCGTCAGAAAAGGCGCCTTCAGCGGGCGCTTGACCACCACTCGGTTGGTCGCAGTCCCCAAAGCTGCGGCCAGCAGTCGTTCCGGGGCAGCCTCCGGTACCGCCAGCATCTGCAGCATCTGCAGTTCCTTTTTCACGAGTGCCGATTTTTTCCGCTCAGGAAACATGGGATCTATGTACACTACATCAACAGCTTTCCCCGTTCTCCCCTTCCCTTCCTCATCTGCCTGCATGGCCTGCAGCGCAGTAACAGCATCACCGACCGTCAGGCGGATACGCCCGGCAATGGCTGCGGTTTCCGGGTGAGCGGCAGCCCGCTCAAGTCCTTCAGCCAGCAGAGCGGCAATGACCGGCTGCTGTTCAAATACCTGGACCCGGCATCCGGCAGCGGCCAGCAGAAAGCTGTCCCTCCCCAGCCCGCCGGTTGCATCGATGACATTCAGCGCAACTCCTTTTTTGCAGCCCGCAGCCCGGAGCAGCAGTTCCTTTTTCTGCTGCTTCCTGCGGAAGGCTGCCCGCCCGGCAGTGAAATCCACCCGGACTGGACCGTTCAGATGCGGGTCAGCAGGTTTGACAAGCTCCAGTCCCTGTTCGCCGACCCGAAGCATCAGGTGATATTCTCCTGTCATTTTATGGGAATACGTCAGAGGGAGATCAAGCTGCAGGGCCAGCTGTTCCGCCCATGTCCGCAGAACCGGATCAGAACAGTCGCCACAGAGTACTGCGACCTCAGCGGTCATACGTGCTCCGCTCTGACCGACCCGCCCTGTGCTCACAGCAGGCTTTTCAGCAGATTGACCAGCCAGTGGAAAACAGTCTGCAGGACATGGAGAACAGAGCGCAGGATTCCTTTCGATTTCTCCTGCATTTCCTGCTTCTGTTCCGCAATACTGAGCGCCTTACCCTCAAGCTGAAGCTGCAGCCGTTCCGCCCGTTTGCCGGGAGCCGGATGACTGGACAGAAAAGAATGGCCGTTGCCCAAGGTGGCCAGTTTCTGCAGAGCCGATACCGCCGCCTGCGGCGCGTACCCCTTTTCTTTCATAAAGGCGAGACCGTAGTCATCTGCCTCTTTTTCTTCCAGCTGGGAGAACTGCGCGCCCATCAGTTTCTGGACAAATCCGCCCAACTGCGAGCGGGCGATCTCACCGGCAGTGCTGTCGGTAGCCGCGACTGCCTTGCGCACCGCACTGGAGGCATAGGCGAGTTTGAGTTTTTTGTGGATATGCTGCAGCGCCACATGCCCCATTTCATGGCCGACAACAAAACGCAGCTCGTCGTCCGTGAGCATATCCATCAGGCCGCTGTAGACGCGGATTGTCCCGTCCGCCATTGCAAAGGCATTCACTTCCTGGGCAAGGTAGACCTTATAGTTGAAGGTGATGTTCCCTTCCCGCAGATGTTCCCCCACAATCCGCCTGAGCCGCTGTGCGTATCTGCTGCCCGGCGGAGCGATTCTTTTCTCTTTGTCCGCGTATGCCGAAGCGCGTGCCGCCATCCGCTGCACCGCTTTGTCGGAAAGGGTGACAGCCTTGACCGCATCAATCCCCGCGTCCGTGACAAGCAGCATATCGACATCGGTATTTTCGCAGCCAGCAAAGCAGAGGGAAAACAGACAGAGGAAAAATAAGATGAGCTTATGCATAGAACCGGTATTACAGGTTGAACAAGGAAACATCAGAGATGCTGCATCATACGAAAATATGCTGGAGTTTTCAACTCCGGTTCGCATGGATCGAAATTCTATCAGATCAGCGAATAAAAAACCGGACAACGCGCCAAGCACGCACCCGGTATCTGTCAGATCAAATTTGAACTACTTTTTAGCTCGACTTTTCATCACAGTCACACCTTATGCTTTTCATTTTATCACTTGTAGATTTGTAAGCTATCTGCACTTTGATAAAATCAGGCAAAAGAGAATCATCCTCTATTTCTTTGCTGGATGCCAAGTTAACGATCAAATCATCAGAAGTTGGAGCGCACCCTAAAATATCTTCAAATATATTTTTAATAATTTCTATCCGGTCCATCGTCACAGCGCCTTCAAAATCCTTAACTTTATAAATCCCATAATTGCGAAATATCCTTATAGATTTTTCTATCTTATTCTGCGAACAAACTATACCTTTGCTCCTCAACATCTTTGGTAAAGCCTCTGATGTTATTATGCTTTCACTATTATATTTAACAGTCTTCTGTTTAAATAGGGCGTCCTCAAAAAGCAAGTTGAAATGTTCATCAATTGCATTCAAATGAGAACTGATAATTTTAAACTGCTGCCTTTTGCTTTCTGATAACGAAGAGAGAGACCCTATTGGTTTATAACCAATCAAATGCTCAATTTCACTCCAAGCATGTTGAACTAATGTTTTAACCTGTATTTCAAACCAAGGTCTTTTTGACATTGGAACTGAACTTTCTTTTAATCGAACTATATAATGTATCGCTGTATAACCGGTATCTCTCCCTTTTCTTTTTAGCCTCTGCAGCCCCAAAGCTTCAATGAACTTTTCATCTAAATCAAAGACATAAGGCTCGTCTTTCTGGGAAATGTCAAAAAAATCTGAAGACATAATTATATCATGTATCAGCCTTAAATCTTGCAAGCAAAAAACAATGATTCTACAAGCAAAAGCATCGTTAATTATCCAAAGAGATGATTTAACCAATCCATCCGGGAAGGTATCTGTCTGACTAGTTATCTTGTCAACTAACGACTCCGGCCTTTTAATACGAGTAGCATACCAACTAATAGGGGAAGGGTAAGCTAATACATCACCCTCTACATTCCAAGTTTCTTTCTTTTTCCACTTCTTGAGGATGTTTTTTACTTCGCACTTAGTAGGCTGCAATACATTCGAAACATAATCCTTATAAACTTCTAAAAAATCCTTTCTTTGTTCAGCCGTACCCATTTGAATACCTCCACGAAGTCACAAGTAATATTATATCGATTAGTGTAAAGCTATATAACATATTAACTTTAAAAAGTAAATGTAAAATCGAAATCGTAATGTAAAAAGGACCCCGCCGGTATCACATCCATTCCCCAAACCGCGCATTGACGGGGCACAGCGGGGCGGGTTGCAGGAACGAATCCTATTTCATCCGTTCCTCTGCTTCATGTTGACCCGAAAAAGAGAAAACCGCACTGTTTCCTCTTGAAATTTTCCGCAACATAAAGTAGTTGTTTATCATGCTGCGGAAGCGGCAGGGCCATGCTGCTCAAATAAAGTTTATCTGACAACAGCTATCTATGACATGCAGCTCACAATCAATATATCAGACATCCTGCCAACGGAAAGAACAGCACGACTGATCTCAGGAATACGGGAACTTTTTGCACGGGAGGGCGTGTCCTGCAAAATAGAGAAGAAGGCTTCGGAACAGCCAGATCCTTGGGACACCCTCGATTTCGAGGAATTCTCAGTTGATACCGGAATTGAAGATTTTGCTGAAAATCATGATCATTATCTTTATGGCACAGCAAAGCGTTCATGAAATCTGTTTTTGTTGACACCTCCGCCTTTATTGCCATTGGCAACAAGAGAGATACGTTTCATGCACAAGCTGTAAGCACAGCAGCTGAGCTGAAGCAATCGCAACAAAATCTTGTGACAACAGATGCAGTTCTGCTTGAGTTCGGCAATGCATTCAGCGCGGTCAGTCTGAAACCGGCTGCGGTGAAAATGATTGAGGCTGTCAGAGCTTCTGAGAAATGGCTGTGCATTGCTCTGGATGAGGCCCTGATTGAACGTGGTTTTCAGCAGTTCAAGCAGATGGCGGATAAAGACTGGGGATTTGTTGACTGCATCAGTATCCTCGTTGCAAGAGATATGGGTGCAAGGGAAGTATTTTCAACAGATCATCATTTCGAGCAGGCTGGTTTCCAAATTCTGCTGAAAAAATAACCGTGCACCGCCCTGCTTCTGCTGATTTTTGCCTGCCTCTACTTGTTTTCGGCATAGCTGTTGCTTCCTATTCATTATACTCCGACTGCTCCGACAGATGAATGTTTCTCAACCGGAAGGCCGATTATATGATCACCCTTGAAAAGTATCAGCAGAAGATCACCGGCATCTGTCAAAAATACCGCGTCAAGCGTCTGAGCGTTTTCGGCAGCGCGCTCACGGAGAATTTCAACGAGAGCAGCGATATTGATTTCCTCATCGAGCTTGAGGGTACTATGGCATCAGAAGATGCCCAGGCTGCCAGCAGGCCACCGAGGCCAAACAGGCCGGGCTGGAAACGCTGACTGCGGCAATGATAAAGAACCTCCATTATGTCGAAGATGTGGTCAAATCAAGTATTCTGAGATAGCTTCGGAGAACTACATGAAAGGAATCATTCTTGCAGGCGGCTCAGGAACCCGGCTGTATCCGTTGACCAGGGTGATCAGCAAGCAGCTGATCCCGGTCTATGATAAACCCATGATCTATTACCCGCTGTCCGTGCTCATGCTGGCCGGAATTCGGGATATCCTGATCATCTCCACTCCGACCGACCTGCCCCGGTTTACCGAGCTCTTCGGCAGCGGCGAACAACTCGGTCTCAATATCTCCTATGCGGAACAGCCCCGCCCTGAAGGTCTGGCCCAGGCCTTTCTCATCGACAAAGATTTCATTGGTAATGATGCAGTTTCGTTGGTCCTAGGGGACAATATCTTTTTCGGGCACGGTTTTGCCGGTATTGTCCAGCGCTGCAGCAGGCTCACGGACGGCGGCATCATTTTCGGCTATCTGGTCAAAGACCCGGAGCGCTACGGCGTGGTAGGATTTGATAAGGACAGACGGGTCATCAATATCGAAGAAAAGCCGAAGCAGCCCAAATCACGCTACGCTGTACCGGGACTGTATTTCTACGACAACAGCGTGGTGGATATCGCCGCCTCCATCCGGCCGTCGGCACGGGGTGAACTTGAAATCACAGATATCAACACCTGCTATCTGCAGCAGGGCAAACTGAGCGTGGAGCTGCTTGGACGCGGATTCTGCTGGCTGGATACCGGCACCCATGAATCGCTGCAGCAGGCATCCAGTTACGTGCAGGCAGTGCAGGAGCGGCAGGGACTTAAGATCGCCTGCGTGGAAGAAATCGCCTATGGGCTGGGCTATATCACGGCTGATCAGGTGGCCCGGACAGCCGAGCCGATGCTGAAAAATCAGTACGGTCAATATCTGATGACCATGCTGAAGGAGACTGTGCCTGACGGAGACGCAGAATAATGAATACTCCAATGACCATTTTGATAACCGGTGCAGGCGGTCAGCTCGGCCAGGACTGTCTTCAGGTCATGCAGAACGAGCACACCGTGCATAGCCGGACCTCGCAGCAGCTGGACATCACCCAAGGAGAACAGGTTCAGCAGGAAATAAAAAAACTGCAGCCTGATGTTGTCCTCAACTGCGCCGCCTACACGGCAGTGGACAGATGCGAGACCGAGCAGGAGGCCTGTCAGGCCGTCAACTGCCAAGGCCCGACCAATCTGGCTGATGCCTGTGCTGCAACCGGGTGCAGGCTCATTCATATTTCAACGGATTACGTTTTTGACGGCAACCGACCGATTCCGAAACCGTATGTCGAGCAGGATACTGTCTCGCCGGTCTCTGCCTACGGCAGGAGCAAGCTAGCCGGTGAACAGGCTGTTGCGGAGCGGCTGGATAATTTTTTGATTCTGCGCACGGCCTGGCTGTATGGGATGGGCGGCAATAACTTCCTCAAAACCATGCTGCGCCTGGCCATAAACGATCATGCCCGCACTGTCCGGGTGGTCAACGATCAGTACGGCTCCCTGACCTGGACCATGACCCTGGCCCGGCAGATTAACCGGCTGCTGGCCTCCGACCTCACCGGAATTGCCCACGCCACGGCAGAGAAACACTGTACTTGGTACGAGGGAGCAAGGTACTTTTTAACCGCAATGGATGCGGCATTTTCCCTGGAGCCATGCTCCACGACGGACTACCCTACTCCGGCCCGCCGCCCGGCAAATTCCATCCTGGAAAACAGCCTGCTGAAAAAACATGGGGTACATTGTATGCAGGACTGGCAGCAGGATATTGATGCCTTTGTGGCGCGGTACCGGGAGGAACTGCTTGCCCGGTTTGCCTGTAACGCTGCAGGGTGCTGAATCACCCGGATGGGAAGCAGGGCCGCCTTTCTGCGCAGCCTACGCAAAGGGGATTCTTCAGTCCCGACTTACTGACCTTCTATCCCCTCGCGAGCTATACCTTCTTCCACCCCTGACTTCACCACCGAATAACGAGGCTCCGGATACTCACTCCTGCGTCAGCTGCCTGCGCACCTCGCCGCAGCGGAGCATCATGGCTCCGAAATAGGGATTATTAATTTCCTCTGACGGAGCCAGCCAGGTTGCCCCGGTATTATCAAAGGCCATAGGGCAGAAGTGGACATACCAGGAGGTGTGGTCATTGCTGCCGAAGGTCTCCACGGCCTCCACCACGGCTTGGCTGTAGGGAAAAAAGGCGGTCCGGATCGCTTCCAGACCCTTGGTCGCGGCCAGTTTCTCTATTCCCTCTTTCAAGCGGGCAGCCAGTTCCCCAGCTTCTTTTGCTCCTGCTCCTGTTTGCTGAAGAGCCGTTCCGAGGGCTTCAGTCAGGGGGACAAGGGCAGCAACTGAGTCCTGCGCCACCTGTTCATTATCCGCTGCCAAGTTCTGCTGGAGGATCAGATAGCCCTTGAGCAGCTCTCCCACCTTGGCCTGCAGTTCCGGCGAAGCAGCCTGGGCTGCCGGGACATCCAGCAGGGCAAAACGTTCCCTGACCTGCTGGAAGTGTTCAGCAAACTCGGCATAGATTTGCAGCACCTCCTGATCATCCTCTGCCTCCTGCAGTAAGATGACGTCATTCTGCAGGAGCATGGCGAATTCCTGCCAACTCAGTTTCTCGTCCCCCTTCAGCCCGTCCTCTGTGATGGTAGTCAAGGCATGACTGAACCCCTGCAGAGCCGGACGATATCGGGCCTTCTCCAGCTTATGCACCTCTCCGGACAGCTCGAAAAAACTCCGGTTGAGCAGATCCAGCCGGGAGGCAAACAGTTCAGGCAGTGCTTTTCCCTTTGTCTCAGCTGCTCCGGCCTCACCCGTATAAGGATTCATCATGGACGGCCGGGCCTGCAGCTGAATGGCCGAATCAATCTTGAAGTTGCCCCGCACAACTACCAGCTCACCTTGTTCAAGCCCGCTTTTCACTTCATAAAATTCCCCGCGTCGCGAACCGAGCACCACCTCGCGTCCGATATAGGTTCCCGGTTTATCCGGCACCTGAACATAAACCAGCGCACGTTTTCCGGTGAGCAGCGGTGCTGAGGCCGGGATCAGCAGCGGTGCCTGACCCTGCCCGCCTGCCGGGACAACAAGCTCTGCCCGGACAAACATGCCCGGCTTCAATTTTCCTTTTCTGTTGTCCGCATTGAGACGAACCCGGACGGTCCGGTTCTTTTCATCTACCAGCGGATCAATATAGACCACCTTGCCCTGAAATTCGGTGCCCGGATAGGCCTCAACTGTAAAACCGACTTTTTGCCCCATGACAACGGCCTTGAGATCTGACTCGTAGACCTCAAGGATCACCCAGACCTTTGACAGATCGGCCAAGGTGTACACCGGATTGCCAGTCTTGACATACACGCCTTCGTTGACATGCTTTTCAATAACAATGCCAGCCAGCGGAGCGGTCAGAGTAATGCGTTGGGCAGGTCGTTCCAGTTGTTCCATCTTCTGCAGCTGCTGCTTGCCGATCCCCAGCAGGTGCAGTTTCTCCCGCGCGGCATCCAGGGTCCGGCGAGCCATTTTTTTGACCAGAGTATTGTCTGACTTTCCGACCCGCTGTACTTCCTTTACAGCCTGAATCAGCTCGGCCTGGGCCGTGAACAGATCCGGGCTGTACACTTCGGCCACTGCCTGTCCGTGCCGGACAGCCGCACCGGTGTAATCAACCAGGAGCTTGTCAATCCGGCCGTCCACCCAGGAAGTTATGGTGCTGACCTTGGTTTCATCGTAATCGATCCGCCCAAAGATCTGAAGTGCGGCATCTGTATCCTTACTTCCCCTGATGACCGGTTGCACCTCAATCTCTGCCAATTTTCTTGCCCGGCTGTCAAAAGAAATCTGGCGCAGGCTCTGCCGCGCCTCATTGCTCTGTTTTTCAACCTCGATCAGATCCATGAAGCAGATCGGGCATTGACCCGGTTCCGGGAGCTGGATCTGCGGATGCATGGAGCAGGTCCAGACGGTCTCCGGACCATGCTCATGCGCGGAATCCGCTGTCTCTGCCGACAAGGTCACCGTGGCGTCAAACAGCAGCAGAAACAAAGCTCCTATAAAAAACAGACTCTGCAGATTCCGCATAATGTTTTCCTCGTCGTCTTAGTTCGCGTGCTCGGCATGACCTTCATGGTTGGCAGGTTCGGCCGGGGCCGCAGCCGCGTCATCGCCTGCCACCGGAACTGCCTCCGGCTCCTGCCCCATTTCCTGCATTTTGGCCAAGTATGTTTCAGGATCTTCGTTGAATTTAGGCAGACAGGCTGCGCAGCAAAAATATACCCGCTGGCCCTGATAATCCGCATAAATTTCTTTATTGATCTTACCGCCCATGACCGGACAGGTTGTCTGTGGTGCTGCCAGGGCACTTCCGGCAAAACTCAGCAGCATAAAAAAACAAAATACAGCAAGACCGAATGGTTTAATGATACGCATGATGAACTCCTTTTATTCGTGTTGATGTGATTTCTGACAGCGAAGGCATCTTTCAACCGTCCTCAACTGTCAGAACGGCTTTCAGTTTCATTCTCATCTTCTTCTTTTATATTATTCTGATCCTTTTTTTGTGTCCAGGTTGCCAGCACAACTCCGGCCTGTGCCTCCAGTCCGGCAACGGCAAGAGACCTGTCCGCCGAGGCACGGCTTGCAGCCAGCTCAAAGGTCAGCAGACTTTTTTCCGCATCAATCATTTCCAGGATGGAATTCTTGCCGCTCTGGAATCCGCTGACTGCCACCTCCAGCTGCTGTCTGACCTTAGGCAGCAGTTCATCCTGATACAGGGCGACTCTGCGCTCCGCATCCCGGTAGGCATACAGGCCCTGTTCAATTTTATTTTGTATCCCCCGTTCCTGTTCCGCCAGCATAGCCTGCGCCCCGCTTACAGCTGCCTTCTGTTCAGCCACCTTGGCATGGCGACGGTCACGAAAGATGGGCAGGTTCATACTTACTCCGGCAATGATCGGGTCTGAACCGCTGTCCGGCGGATCGCCGTACTCTGCTGACCCGGTAAAAATGGTTTTCAAGGATACCTGGAAATCCGGAAAGAAATCCCTTTCCGCCAGCTCCCTGCCGGTTTGTGCCTTGGCAATGCGTTCCTGAGCTGCCGTCAGCAGCGGGGCATTTTTCAGCGCAGCAGCATAAATATGCTCCTCCTTTTTCTGTAGCACAACCGTGGGCAGCTGCTCCGGTACAGGGCATCGGCGTTCCGGTTCAGTACCCAGAAGGTTATTGATCCGGACACGCAGCGGTACGGCCTGATCCGTCAACGTTTTTGCCTTATCCTCTGTTTGAGCCAGCTCCACCTGCACCTTGAGCACATCGAAATAGGTCGCCTTGCCGCCGGTATAGCGGTCACGGGCTACTCCTTCAAGATACTGCAGCAGTTCAAGGTTGTCGGCAACAATCTGCTGTGACCGACCGAGAAAGCTATACTTGATATATGCCTCTTTTACCTGCCGGGCCACATCCAGCTCCACTGCGGCGACCTTGGCTGCGGCAATGGCCTCGTCATGGTTTCCCATTTTGCGCATCAGAGCCAGCTTGCCGAACCAAGGCACTCCCTGCCCGATCCCCAAAGCTGCCTGCTGCGGCCCGGTTCTAGTCTCAATCGGCTCCAGATAATATTGGACTTCCAGTTTCGGGTCCGGCAGCACCCCGGTCTGACGCACTTCTTCCGAGGCAGCCCGAAGTTCGGCACGCGCTGCCAGCAGGGTGTCATTATTGGCGAGCGCCTGTTCAAGATAGGTGGACAGCGTGTCCTGTTTTTTTTCAGCGGAGAGGGCGGAGAAACCGGTCAGCATCACCGGTATCAGGCACAGGAGGCAGGTATGGATATAATATCGTTTCATGGTTCCGCCGTTGTATTTTTGAGCCGTTCGGGCCGGGAAAAGAAACCCTTGTATCCAATAAAGCACGTTATGCGCCGTAATTCAAAAAAATAATATTTGCTGCCTACCCATAATTTCAGCATCCGTCGGAGTTAAACTGTAACTCTTTAATACCTTGTAGATATTAACCAAACATAGTCATCTTGTTTTCAACTGCGTAACTCCTAAAATCGTCAGAAAATTTCACGGGCGCATAACTGAATCCAGACCGTTCCATCAATCTGAAACCCAGAATGATTGGATTTTTTCTTTTCATCTGGAGATCGTATTTGTACATCTCACCCTTAAAACTTATCATTTTTATGATATATCGTATTGACATAGCATGGCTTTATATTTTTCTTCGGTTTTAATATTGACAATATATTTTCCAGGCAGTACCATTAAGTAATAAATATCGATAAGAGGCGCGACGTAGCTTTTATTGATATGAGAACTGATATCAGCCATACTGTCAGCATTATTTTGACTAGGCTTGCCTATTTAACCCTAACTACATATAAATAAAATGAAAAATAACGTCTCGTTTTTTCTTGTCTCTTTTTCTTTCATAGCATTCCTTCTCCCCGCTACAGCACAAGACTGCTATAATGTGGAGAAACAAGAGCAAAATGTCGTTTTGATAAAATGCAACGGAATAGATTATCAAGAAATAACAAAAATAGGCAACTATTGGTATTGGAAAGGAAACAGATACAATACGTGGCAACAAGCTGCTAATGCTAGCTGCGGGTGTTAAAATGGTCGAAATTATCAATAATATTGCAGGGATCTTACCGCCAATTTTCGTGAGTATATCGGGTCTGATACCGCTGATGTTTAAAGCATCGCCAATAAACGTAAATAAACAGCTTCTGCCACTGACATCGGTGATATATGTAATATCTATCTGGGTAATATATTTACTTATATTAATGACAGGGGATGCGTATACTTTTTACTCTCCCAAATTGACAATTTTTACCCTTATAAGCGGACTGTCTTTTTTTGTCTTGCTCATGATCATGCTTTCCTTGAAGAAAGAATATTCTTCTTTGGTTACGGGAGGGATCTTTTTTACTGCTTCTATATTAACTCTAACTGGATTTACCAATCATCTTGCTTCAAATGGAAAAACTGTATTTTTCTTTGAGAATGATCAAATTTCTTGTAAGGACTTCACTGTAAGATGGAAAGGAGGGAACAACCACCAATCTCATAAACTTCCTTTAAAAAAAGGACTTTGGGGATCGGGTGCAGTTTGGATAGAAAAAGAGTTAGATATGACAAATCTTTCATTAAGATGCAAAAATGAAGAACCGAAACCATTTAAGTTTCAAAAAATGGAATACGTAACGTGGGGGACCGGAAATGCTTATCTTTACAAAAAATAGCGTTATTTTGACTATTATTATAATAACATCAGTATTATTTGCAGACTGCTCTTTAATTTACGCTGCAACAAGTATGAAGTTAGATGGGAAGGTAATTGATCTGTCACCAGATGGGAAGGCAATTGATCTGTCACCACCTGATCACGAAAAAATAGTTATAAAATTGATAAATAACAGTGGGCCACGAGCAAGTAGTCTAGATGAAGGGGGAAACTTTACTTTTTTAAACATTCCATCGGAGCAAAATACAACAATATCATGGAAGTATAACAACAAGGACTCTCTTGCCAATTATTTATTGGCTCCTTACAAGATAGAAGGCTCGGCGAGAAATATAATCGGCCTTCAATTTATTTTCTTCAGAAACTTCAGCAGATTCCATAATCATGTAAAAAAGAACATATTAGATTATATAGACAGTGATAAATTTATTGAGGCAGACAAAGAGTATAGGAAGCATCGCGCACTTTATACAAGTGCAGGTAAAGAGGGTATAGATTCCAGAGCAAACATCAAACATTATAGGCTGTTACAGGAAATGACCTCTTTTTCTTTAGCTCAAATCAAGTACAGAGCATTAATAATAACTAAAAAAAAGGAAAATATAGAACATGCTACAGTTTGGTTTAGAGAACGGTTACAAATCCTTGCTAAAGAGGAGGGATACTTTTCCGAAAATCCCGATGAATTGTTTAATGTAGCAAATGAATGGTTTACATTCTCAATGTTTGCGTATACAAAAAGACGGAATTGGCCAGCAAAAACAGTCAGAGAACTTAAACCTACAAATGACGAGCTTAATCTTTTCAGATGGAAAGATGCATATAACTGGTTATTCAATGATATCAGCATGGTGATTGAATTGCTTAAAAGAGATTCTGTAAAGAAGGAAATGAAAAAACTCTTAGGTCCATCTGATCCGCTCATAGATAAATGGGAGGAACAACTGAATGGTGTTTCTCCTGAAGAGAATATTGATTTGAATTGGTTGGCAAACTTTCTCGACACCCTTAATAAAGCAAGACGAGAGAAGAATAGCGGATGACATGGACATATCACATCAAACCGAACCGTTTTCCCGGCCAGCGAATGCGAAGGAGAACGGGCTGTCAGAAAAGGCGCTTTCAGCGGGCGTTTGACCATTAGAAGCTGTTTGAAAAACATGCTTCTTATACTCCTCCATTCTGCCGTTCATCCTGCAGTCGGCTCCTCCATATACCGGAGGATCGGGCTGAACAACCCGGCCAGCCGGGCAAAGCGCTGATCCAGCGGTTCATGAGCGCGCAGGGCGATCTCATAGGCCGGATCCTCCCCCTCCCCCCCTGAAAACCCGGAATACCCGGAAGACCAAACCCGACGGGCGGCATTCCACTTTGCTCCTTCTGACTTTGCCTTGGCCCAAGCATAGCTGGTGTTCGGATAAAAGTGGAGCGGTTCTGCTTCCCCTTGGCGGAACAGGGCGATCAGTTCAGCCAGCTCAGCCTGCGGATCATCCACTTCCTGGAAACAGACGGTCTGCTTCCGTGCAGCATGAATAGATATCGGGGCAACAGCAGCAGGCAGCCGGAGCAGGAGAACCAGATGGTTGATCCAGAGCTGCAGGATATCCTTGGCCTTCAGGGTGGCCGGACGGAATGTGACCCTGCCGCTGCTGTACAGAGAGGACAGCTGGCCGATGAGCTGTACCCCGTCAACCTGCAGCCTGATATCCATCGGTTCCGCAGGTTTTCGGATAATCGGTTCCAGTCCCTCAATAAGCTCAGCGACTTCCTGCTCCATCTTTCGGCACAGAATGCGGCCAAAATTTCCTCCGGGCAGCCTGCCTTCCGCCTGCATCCGATACAGTACAGGTAACGGCTGCCGATCAGGCAGATCAGCCCGGCGGCTATTCATAATTTCCACACTCAGAAAATATTTCTGCAGGTGATCCAAGGCAAAGGCTTCGCTTTCCGGGAGCAGCTCTTCATTGAACCGGGTGCGCAGGCCGATACGCTGTTCCAAAAAAAAGCGGACTGGATGATTCCAGAAACGGATGAACCGGCTGAGATCAATCTGCGGCAGGTCTGACGCTGACGGCGGCAGGAGCTGTCCGGCAAAAACGAACGCTCCTGTACCCTCAGCTTCATTACTTCCTGCAGCAGCCGGGCCGGGCATCCACTCCGCAGCATAGGAAGCGGTTGCAGGATTGCCGTCAAAGCAATGCCTACTGAAGGGCTGCAGCGGATATTCCACAGTCAGCAGATCAGCCGGAGATCGGTCTTTCTCTTTCTCCGCCGCCTCCCCGGTAATCCAAGTAATCCAGCCTCGGTTGATATAATCCCGCAGTTCAGCCACCACCACTGAAGGCGGCAGGGATGCGTTGTCCTGCTGATTCCGGCCCACCCAAGAAATGGCGAGATGCTGCCGGGCAGAAAGCAGGGCCTCCAGAAAGAGATACCGGTCATCATCGCGCCGGTTCCGGTCCCCGAGACGGGGCTGCCGGGCCATCAGGTCAAAGGCCGGGGGCCGCTGGGTCCGGGGATAATCCCCGTCATTCATGCCCAGCAGCCAGATGACCTTGAACGGCACCGAGCGCATGGGCACCATATTGCAGAACGTCACCCGGCCAGCCAGAAAAGCCTGCCCGCCTGCCGGTTCCGAGAGTCGGGAAACGAACCAGTGCCGGACAACCGGCAGACTGATCTCCCTGTCAAACTCCGCTGTCCGGCAGTACTCGGTGAAATCGGTAATGGTTCGGCGCAGAAGGAGCAGCCCCTCCTGTTCCCCGCCTCTCCCGTCATCGGCAAAAAAATCTGTAGTCAGCCGGAGCAACAGCTCTCCCCATGCAGCAGGCGGGCGGGGCATTTTCATCTGCCAGTGCAGCTCCTGCAGAGAGCGGATACAATGGGTCAGGCCGCCAAGCCACGAGCCGGTATCGTTCAGCATCCCGGAGCAGGGCATAATGCCCTGCCAGGGTTCGTTCAGCGGCCCCATGACCCAGCCCAACAGCAGCCGGTCCAGGCCGAACTCCCAAGTATGCTCTGCCGGGCCCTCCATTCCCTGCTCTTTGCGCTGCTCCTGATCCAGGCCCCAGCGGACCCCGGCCTCTGTGAGCCGGGCCCGGATGAACGACATATTCTCCTCGACAAGACCAAAGCGCCGGAGGATCGCCTGATTCTCCAGCAGGGCCATCACTTCCGGGGCTGTGAAACGGCTGCCGATCAACTCCAGGATGGAGAGAAAACCGTCAATGATCGGCTGCTCCTCCCGACCGGACTGGTCAGCAATCGACCACGGAATACGCCGCCCGGCAGGAGCAGACCCGAACACCCCGGCCACTGCCGGGGCATACAGGGCGATATCTGGGGCCATTACCAGGATATCAGCTGGTTTCAGCGTCGGGTCATCTGCAAAGAAATCCAGCAGCCGGTCATGGAGCACCTGAATCTCCCGCATGGGACTGTGGCAGCAGTGAAAACGGACTGAACGATCACCCGGAATTAGCATTCTGTGTTGCTGCCCACGGTCACGACGGTCAGCGCCGGGATCATGCAGTTCAAGGATATCCTGCTGGATGAGACTGAGCAGGCAGGAGGAGTCGGAAGACTCCGGGGCCTCGTACAGTTCAACCTCCACGGGATTCCGCTCCATAAGCAGGCAGAAAAATCCCTGCCCCACAGCTCCCAAAGAGGCCAGCAGCGGATTGCCGGTAATAAAATAATTACTGACATCCTCGACTCCCTTTTTCCGCCACCGCTGCCGCCGGATGGCCGCCAGACGTTCCGGCAGAATATCATCCCAGGCCTGCCGGCAGGGACTGAGATGAAAGACGTGGACGGCAATAAGGCGGCCCAGCTGATCAATGACTTCAAGATAGGCCGGAGGCAGTGAATTGATGCCGAAAACAGTAATCCGCTCCGGCAGGGTATCGGTACGCAGTCCACCCTTGGCAGCTATCTCCAGAAAACGGTACAGAAGCGCTGCCCGGTGGTTTCTGTCAGCCGCAGTCAGACTGCGCCAGAGCCGGGCCTGCCAGTGCCTCTCGCCGCCCTGTTCCCAGTGCAGCAGCATGGCCGGGCGGTATACCTGGTACTGATCAAACAGATCAGTGATCCTACCTGCCAGCTGAAACCGTCTGCTCCCGTCCCGATCTTCCCGGAGATAGGCCCGGATTTCCTGCATGGACGGATCGTCCGACAGCGTTTCCAGCTCCCGCCGGACCCGCCAGAGCAGGACGTTGCGGTTAAAGCGGGACAGATCCGGCAGCGTCCCTAATGTCTGCTCAAAGACCCGCCAGACAAAAGTGGCCGGTAAGGGAAAAGAAAAATTGGCGCTGATGCCGGTACGCAGGGCGATCTGCTGGGACAGCCAGCGCGCCATGCCCGGGTTCTGCACCACAATGACCTCCGGGGCCAGCGGCTCGGTCAGCGGCTCGTCAAGGACTGCACAGAGTCCGTCAAACAGATTTTCCAGCCGGTTGGATTGATGGAGGTACAAGAGGAAATCCCGCGAAGTGTTTTTATGTGCCGGAGGAACAGATATCCCAATTTATTTATAGCACCTACAGGCATCAAGCGTACAGTTTGGGGACGGGCACGGCAGGAGGCAGGAAAAAACAAGGGGAAGCAAGCGGCCCTGTTTCCCCTCTTGGCATCTTACATACTGATCTTTTATTTGCGTGCGTAACATCAGTTACATAGTTATCTGCATCCCTTGCCCTGCAAGTATGCTTCCGATAATATAGAAAGATATTGCCAGCAGGCTCCGTAAGAACGGAGATTTTGTCTCGTCCCAATGCATAATTCTACTTTGGCGATCATAAACATAACTATCTTGTTTTTATTAAGTATTTAAAAACCCCTGTTTTTAGCATTATTAATATTATTAAACAGTTAATGGTATGGTCACCAAAGTAGAACTAATTTTCGCGGAGCACCAGAACGATAGCGATCACATAAGTCGCCAATTCCTGATATTTTAAAACTTCTCAACGTCCGCTTTACCGATGATATGGCGTTCCGAAGGAATATATTTTCTGTAGCGTTGCCAATCGTCGGTATAATAACGGGTTACAGGGAATACGGAAAGCTTTTCCATCAGGAGCGAGCAGCTTTTATCCGTCCGTCTCCCGTTGCGCCATGCGAGTATCACACCGGTATTTCTTTCAATCGCGTACCATGTCCATCTCTGATTTTTCTTATTCCCAACATAACTCCATAATTCGTCGGCTTCCGCATCCGTTCCTATTTCAACCTCGATTCCGACCGACGTACTGTCCGATCGCTCTGTAAAATAAGGGTTTACTTCGGCGAGCGTTTTTTTCAGCTCGAACAGCACGGTATTCCTTGAGATATTAAGATTCCCGCTGATATCTCCGACTCCGGAACTGTTAAGAGTCTGTTGTCCGATCTGATTTTTCACACCGGGTTTCCATGCGTTTACCTGTATTCATGCCGAAAACTTTTTCCGCACTCATTACAGCGGTAACGCTGTGTCCCGTTTTCGCTCCGCCCGTTTTTCACGAGATCCCCGGCACTGCAATGCCGACACGTTATTTTGATATACTGTTCCATAATGACGGAACAATATATCAGATAAAAAAATATGGATCAACGGGTTTGAGCCACTACCAAATCAATCTGCCGTGTTTTCCCTCTCTTCGCAGGCATGCGGCAGATATATCGCGGAGCAAAGTTGAAAACTCTGTGGAAAAAACTGTTGGTAACCTGTTGACAGCGACGTTTAAATATTGTTGATAACCTGCAGATCGAATATATACACTGCTTATCCCTGTAAAGTAAACAAATCCTTTCAACACATTTTTCCCGTATAAATCAGCACGCTGAATCTGTTTTCCACAAACTGACAGGTGTAAGAATAACAATAAATTCTTTTAATCAATAGAAGGAGTATAATGATGTCGTTTCATTTCAATATTGCCCGGGAAGATCTGCTTCGTGCTGTCAGTTCCCAGCAGCACATAACGAATAAAAAAGGAACCCTTCCTATTCTGTCCAATGTCCTCATAGAGGTAACTCATGATAGTATTGTATTTACTGCAACCGATCTGGACATAAGTCTGCGCCAGACCGTAGCTGCAGAAGTCTTTGAACCGGGTACAATCACCATCCCGTCGAAAAAACTTTTTGAGCTAGCCCGTGAATCCGGTTCCGCAACCATCAATTTTCAGGAAGAGGAAAAAAGCTGGATCAGAATCACAGCAGGCAGCAGCACCTACAGGCTGGCCGGTACTTCTGCTGAGGAATTTCCCCAGTTCGAGGAATACGATGAACAGGCGCTGGTGCATATGGAAGGGGAAGTCATCTGTGATCTGATCGATAAGACCATCTTTTCTGTAGCCACGGAAAAAGAGAATATGTACAATCTCAACGCTGCGCTTCTGCAGCAGCTTAGAGAAGACGAAAAAATAGCCTTCAGAATGGTGACCTCGGACGGCCACCGCCTGAGTATTATGCGCAGGGAAGCAGCAGAAGGAACCGAGCCGCTTGATCTTGACCGGTTTATCCTGATCCCCCGTCGCGGTATCCAGCAGATTCGAAAATTCGGTGAAGAACAGGATCAGTTTCAGTTCGGTGTGGAACAGAAAAAGATTGTTTTCAGAAGCGACGATTCCATCCTGATTGTCCGGCTCATGGAGGGAGAATTTCCGGATTTTGAAAATATCCTCAAAGCGGTTCCCCAAGAAAATAATATCCGGATTCCGAAAAGATCCTTTCTTGAGTCCCTGAAGCGCATCAACCTGTTTACAGAAGACCTCTTCCACGCGATTAAATTTGAGCTGCAGAATAACCGTCTTATTCTGACTTCGGAAAATAACGATTTCGGCTCGGCACGGGATGAGATCGAGATCGAGTACAGCGGTGAACCTCTGTCTATGGGCTTCAACTGCCGCTATTTCATCGAGGCCCTGCAGGTTATGGAGGGGGAGACGGTGCAGGCATCCATTTCCTCCAGCGAAAGTCCGTGTCTGATTACCTCGGAAGAGGATGCGGGGTTCCTCGGAATCGTCATGCCGATGAAACTCAGCTGAGTGCTATTTACTAAGCACGATAAAATATGATGAGATGGCAGCCTGTTATCCGGTCTCGCAAAGAAAGGAAAACAGGCGCTGTTTCCGTATATTCAAGCGGACAAAAGGCACCCCCCGGGTATGCTGCTGTAATTGTTGATTGACAAATGCCCTGAAATGCGATTAATTATCGGTTTTTCATTTTTGTTTTCCGGATAGCCTGAGCGATACCGTAGCTGAAGCATATTCGGATACGGCAACTCTGTTACAGCGGTAGCCATATTCTCGGTATCGGGTATTCGTCGTATTGAGCTGAATCCTCAAAAAACCGGAAATTCGCCACGTAAAACCAATAAATCAGGAGAAAAAGATGAACAAAAGAATTTCCACTTCTCTCATTGCCGTGATTTTTTTGTCCCTGTCACTTGGATCAGTTTTTACTGTTGCGCAGGCAACGAAAGATACATTCGGTGGTCTCGGTTTGAGAGTATCGCAAATATATGATCCGGATACAGAAGACCACTTGGGCCCATTGGTTGTTCTTGAAGTGATTGATGGTACTCCGGCTTCAAAAAGCGGTATCCAGCGGGGGGATATCATTACCCATATCGACGGTGAACCCACACAAGGCAAGACGTTCAAATACTTGATATTGGAAAAGCTGAGAGGAGAAATAGGCTCTGCAGCCGACATTGCAATTGAACGGGCAGGTGTACAGACTCCTCTGAATTTTTCTCTTACAAGAATTGAGATAGTTTCTTCCCCTGAACAGAAAGCATAAGAATAGTAATTTCACTGGGCACCGCAAACTCACGGTTCCGTTGAATCTTGTTGTTGATCGGCAAGGAATCATTCTTCGATGAACTTGATTATTTTCAATAATAAATACGGTATACATTAATCCAACGAAGGAGAATACACATGGCAATGACGGTAAAGGCGATCGCCGAAAGCATCAACATTATGGGGAAAAGAAGCGGCACCGCCATGAAGGAGCGCACCCAGGGGCCTGTTCAGGAGATGGCAAAGGAAGAAACCGCTGCCGGAGCTTCCTATCTTGACCTGAATATCGGTCCGGCCCGGAAGGACGGCACCGAACTGATGCCTTGGGTTGTGGAGACCGTGCAGGGAACGGTTGATATCCCGCTTTGTCTGGATACCACCAATACCGATGCAATGGCAGCCGGTTTTCAGGTGGTGAGCAACAAGAGCGAAGCGATCATGAACTCCATTTCCGCCCAGCCGGAGCGCATGGAAAAACTGATCCCGGTGGCTGCCGAGGCAGGCTGCAACGTTATTGCCCTGCTCTGGGGACCGGACGGCATGCCCCGTGATTCCAACGAGCGGGCAGCAATGGCCGTGGATCTGATGATGGCTCTGAATGAGGCTGGAATCGCCAATGAAAAAATTCTGTTCGATCCCATTGGCACTCCGATCACCCTGGGTGCGGATCAGATTGCTTCCGGTCTCGAATTCATGATGATGCTGCCGGATATCGCACCGGGTTCCGGGTCAACAGTAGGCCTGTCTAACGTGTCCAACGGCGTGGCCGAACATCTGCGGAAATATCTGGACCGCACCTATCTGGTCATGCTGATGAAATACGGGATTTCCACAGCCATTGTCAATTCCTATGATGAGGAGCTGATGGCGATCTGCCGTGGTGAGCGTCAGGAGCTGGTGGATCTGGTGCACGGCATGATGGACGGCAATGATCCTGATCCCTCCACCTTGGAAGGAACAGCCATTGAGCATTACAAGACCTACAAGGCCCTGTCCGGCCAGACGGTTTTCTCTGAATCCTGGCTGGAGCTGTAATCCTTAAATGACCGGAGAGCTGCTTACAGCTTTCCGGTTTTTGACCTTTTTAAAAAAAGTAATACCCTCCCAAGTGCTTGAAAAATAAATATGTCTATACGGATAAATTCTATCAGTTTTTTGATAATTATATTTTTTTCGGGTGTATTTATATTTCCGCTGTTCGGTCTTGCGACTGTTGATTTGGATACTGTCCAGAAGGTACAGATTAAAAAAATATCAGATTGTGAATATTTCGGAGGATCCGTATCCTTGTCCAATGATACATCGGTCATAGGTTCCATCGGATGTAAGTCGAGTTCCAGTTCTGCATACGTTCTTTCTCGCTCCGATAACTTCTGTTGGCGTCAGCAGGCTGTGCTCGTTCCGTCTGATGCTGTCCTTCACGACTGGACTATATCTGTATCTGTATCTGGCGATACGGCAATTGTCGGCACATCAGGAGCTGCTTATATTTTTATCCGATCCGGGACATCCTGGAGTGAACAGGCGAAACTTACGGCCCCGGATGGTAACAGTAATTTCGGTCGTTCTGTAGCCATATCAGGTGATACCGTTGTTGTCGGCGGGGATGACGTGTATATATTTGTCCGATCCGGGACATCCTGGACTGAACAGGCGAAACTTACGGTTACCATTCCTTTCCCGCATTGGCACCGTTTTGTAGCCATATCGGGTAATACCGTTGTTATTCACCGTGATGGCGATGCCACATATATATTTGTCCGATCCGGAACATCCTGGACTGAACAGGCGAAACTTACACCCTCAGACGGTGGTAGCGGACTCAGGTCTGTAGCCATATCAAATGATACGGTTATTGTCGGCGGATATGATTCTGCGTATATATTTGTCCGATCCGGAACATCCTGGACTGAACAGGCGAAACTTATGCCTTCGGGAGGCGACAGCGGGAGTGGAATTTTTGTAGCAATATCAGTTGATACGGCTATTTTCTCTTGGGGCGACTCTTCATATATATTTGTCCGATCCGGGACATCTTGGAGTGAACAGGCAAAACTTACCAAACCCAAAACAATATGGAAGCCTGTCTCCATATCGGAAGAAATAGCTGTTATAATAGATAACGAGTCAGCTTTAGCTTATTTCTATGGAGATTCATGCGTGCAACGCGGTGCATTGCCAGCTTCTAATTTTCTTCTTTTAAAAGAATAATCTGTTGTTGACACCATGTAAAAAGGTGCTGTTCGGATTCGGAGTGATAAGAAGCTGTTTCAACCTCCTCCGTTTCAGGATAAATTTCCTATCTTAGCGCGATAATTGCAGAGACAGAAGGCAGGCGAGACAGGTAGAAAGAAGGGGAAGGGAACTCGGATGACCAAAAAAACAGAAATTGAAATCCTCCTGCATAATACGTTCGTAAGAAAAGGGAAAATGGCTTACTCTCTTTATGAATATGATATGGAGGAGCATATTGATTATTGGTATCAAGGGCTGATAAAGGACAAGGATGACTTTGTGTTTGCTGTCAACGAAAATTCCGGTCATGTAGCGATGGTGCTGATTACACCGGATAAAACGTTGTATATAAATGAGGATGGCCGGAAGAAACTCCAGAAAATCTGGCCCGAAACATACGACGAAAATATGAAGCGTTTAATTCCGAAAATAGCCGATGACCTAGCAAATGATATTCTCTCGGTAAATGGCGTAAAAGCTATGCAGCCAGCTGAATTCAACTGATAGTGATAGCGTTTCAGCTCTGACCTGTTGCTCAAACTTATTGTACAACAGCTTCTCAAAAGAGGAGCGCAGTTTGCGCAGAAATATAGAAAAATATTCAGCAGAAGATGGTACCTTCTTTCCTGCAGCCGAAAAAGGACATCTGGTTCTGCGGAACAACAGACAGCCTCTCAATATCAAATATTAATTTTCCCCGGATAGAAATATGACCACTGCAATGACAACTGCAACCGACTGGACAAAATCCTCCTGGCATACTTTTCCTGTTCTGCAGCAGCCCAACTGGCCGGATGAAGCACAACTCAACAATGTTCTGCAGACCATCTCCAGCCTGCCCCCTTTAGTCTTTGCCGGTGAAATACGCGATCTGAAGAGCGGTCTGGCCAAGGCCGTGCACGGCGAGGCTTTTCTGCTCCAGGGCGGTGACTGCTCGGAAGAATTCTGCCGCTGTACTGCCCCGAATATCCGCGATACCCTGAAGGTGCTGCTGCAGATGGCGGTGACCCTGACCTATGCCGGAGAGAAACCGGTGATCAAAGTCGGGCGTATCGCCGGGCAGTACGCCAAACCGCGCTCCAGTGACACCGAAATGGTCGATGGTGTGGAACTGCCCAGTTACCGGGGTGATATGTGCAATGCCCAGGATGCGGACCCGGAAGCCCGCATCCCGGATCCGCAGCGCCTTCTCCAGGGCTACCATATGGCGGCCGCCAGTCTGAACCTGCTGCGTGCCTTTACCGGCGGCGGATTCAGTGCGCTGGATAAGGTGCAGGCCTGGAATCAGAAGTTTGTCCGGCAGTCACCCATGGGACGTTCCTATGAACGGATGGCCAAACAGATCAGCCGGGCTATGAAATTTATGCAGAATGTCGGAATCAACACAGAGCTGCCCCAGCTCAAACAGACCCAGTTTTTTACCTCTCATGAGGCCCTGTTTCTTGGTTATGAGGAAGCCCTGACCCGTCAGGATTCTCTTGAAGGCGGCTGGTATGACTGTTCCGGGCATATGCTCTGGATCGGTGACCGGACCCGGCAGATTGACGGCGCCCATATTGAATTTCTGCGCGGAGTGCTGAATCCGTTAGGGATCAAAGTCGGGCCTAAGCATGATATTGACGATATGCTCAAAATTATTGAGCGGTTGAATCCTGACAATGAAGCTGGCAGGATTACCCTGATCACCCGCTTCGGGGTCAACGATATTGAAAAATATCTGCCGCCGCTGCTCAGGGCGGTGAAAAAAGAGGGTATGCATGTCGTCTGGAGCTGTGACCCCATGCATGCCAATATCCGGAAGGCGAATAGCGGTCACAAGACCCGTAGCTTTGACGACATCCTGGCAGAACTGCATCAGTTCTTTGAGCTGAACTGGGCCGAAGGAACCGTGCCCGGAGGTGTGCATTTTGAACTGACCGGGGCTGATGTGACTGAATGCACCGGTGGTGCCAGGAAGCTGGAAGACGAGCATTTAAGCCGGAATTACCTGACGACCTGCGATCCGAGACTGAACGCCGAGCAGTCGCTGGAAATGGCGTTTCAGCTTGCGGAGCTGATAAAAAGTTAGGCGGTACTGCTGGCCTTCCCACGTATGAGTCCCGGCCGTTCAACGCCGGGACACAATATTCCCCACCATCGTTATGTTTCCCATCGACACCGTTCTTGCTGCCCTGAAAAAAGAAGTCAGCAGCTATCAGGTACCGGTGGTCGATCTGATTGCCGCGCAGACTGACGAGCCGCTCAAAGTTCTGCTGGCCACCATTCTTTCCGCCCGCACCAAGGACGAAGTTACCGCAGCAGCAGCAAAACGGCTCTTTCAGCGGGCTGATTCCCTTGACGCCCTTGCGCGTCTTTCTCCGACCGAGCTGGAAAAGATCATCTACCCGGTGGGATTCTTCCGCAATAAGGCAAAATATCTTGCCGCCCTGCCTGCTGTCCTGAAAAAAGAGTTTACCGGACAGGTGCCGGATACGGTGGAGGAGCTGGTCAGACTGCCCGGCGTCGGGCGCAAAACAGCAAATTTGGTCGTGGCTGTGGCCTTCCGCAAACCTGCCATCTGCGTGGATACTCATGTGCATCGGATCATGAATATCTGGGGATACGTGCAGACTGACACGCCGCTGCAGACGGAAATGGCCCTGCGGGAAAAACTGCCAAAGCAATACTGGAGAGAAATTAACTCGTTACTGGTCGCTTTCGGCCAGGGAACCTGTAAATCCCGCGCCCCCCACTGTGACCGCTGTGTTCTTACGCAGGACTGCCCGCAGATTGGCGTCACCCCGCGCAAAACAAGAAAAATCGGGAAGTCAACCGAGGCGGCAGGTTCAGCGCAGAAGGCACGAAAATTTGTTTCCTGGAATGTGAACGGACTCCGAGCGGCCCTGAAAAAGGGCTTTCTTGATGTGCTGCAGGCATTTGATGCGGACATTTTTGCCGTGCAGGAAATCAAGGCTATGCCGGACCAGCTGCCGAATGAAGTCAGACAGGTTCCCGGTTATACCGCCTACTGGTACCCGGCGCAGAAAAAAGGCTATTCCGGGACAGGCGTATTCAGCAGGCAGCCGCCGCTCAATGTGATCTATGGCCTGGGAAGAAAAGAATTTGATGCCGAAGGCCGGGTGCTGACCCTGGAATTTGCGGATTTTTATTTTATCACGGCCTATTTTCCCAATGCCCAGCACGGCCTGAAACGGCTGCAGTTCAAACAGGAGTTCAACCGGGAAGTTCTCCGGTATATGGACCGGCTGGCAAAGGAAAAATCCGTGGTTCTCTGCGGCGACCTGAATGTGGCCCATAAAGAAATCGATCTTGCCAATCCCAAGGCCAATGTGAAGAATCCCGGCTTTTCACCCGAAGAACGGGCCTGGATGGACGAGGTGACCGGAGCAGGCTATGTGGATACCTTCCGCCTGTTCAATCAGGAACCGGACCAGTACACCTGGTGGAGTTACCGCTTCAATGCGCGGGCAAAGAATATCGGCTGGCGTATTGATTATTTTCTGGTTGATCCTGCCAGCCGGGACCGGGTTCTGGCCGCAGACATTCATGACGACATCCTCGGCTCCGACCATTGCCCGGTCAGCATTGAGTTTGCCTGATCGTCAATACAACCGTTCAGCACAGCTCTGTGCCCGCATCCGGGCAGGATCATCAGGCCGGTTCCAGACTGCTCCCGACGGCTGAACTCTGTATGTGCCATTCATGCACTTGTAAAGACGTACTATTTAAGGTACATCCCCTCACAGCTCATCAGAATACTTCTGCAGCGGTTCCGGAAATAATGTTTTTTATAATTTCTGCACCCTTCCTCATGAGTTTTTTTCTCTTCGGCACTCAGCGGAGAAATATATCTCATATATCAGAATAAAATTATCGTTTATTTCTACTTTGGCACTCACAAAGGCTGTGGTAATAATTTGCAATTCCGTTGTTTCTCATATGCGAAATCAATCGAAGCTTGCCTCTTTTCATGCCGTTGACAAAGCTGTCTTATAACTTCATCTTCGTTTACATCTCGACGTGGAAGAATTGACTTGAGTAATGTTGTTATATCAGCGCAACTCAATAACGGGACACCGACTTGATGGTATAATCGTTGCTCGACCATAAACAACATGGCCATCATGACCATAGTCATATGATGATGCCAAGCCAGCCATCCCCGAGCCTGATAATCACCCATTCCACATTCATTTTTTGCATCCTGAAATGGCCGTTCAACCCAATATCGTTGAGCTTGCATATATGCAAGTCGTCTTGTTGACGTGTTACTTTCCGCATTACTTAGGCTATATTTAATTTTTTTCGGGGACTTAACCTCACGTCTGACAACTAAATGCCATTTTCTTGCTTCAGCCTCTTTACCGTCCCATAGCCACTTCCCTATGCAGAATATCCACAATGAGTTTGCCTTTGGTCGTATTTCGAACTTTCACCCGTTTCCATGCATTATTAAGTTGTTGCATCACCCATTTATCAACACGTATGCCTTCTTTTTGTGCTTCGAGCTTGCTCGGGCGTTTCCCTTTGTTCGATTTTGCTTTTGGAACGACAGGGTTGGGATCTTCAATATAAATTATAAATTATTTGGTCTTTATGAACATCTGCCATGAACTTTTCATCGTTATTATCAAGTTTCCGAAGAAATTGAGAATTCTTCCCGTAAAAACCATCACAACCCACCCAGTTAAAACGAACGCCATTCTTTCGCGCATGGAAGACCATGTCAAGAGCCTGTTCATGCTTTGTTTTGAAAACAATTTTGTCGGCGGGAATCTTAGCCTTAAGACAACGTTCCTTGTCATCCGTCCAGCTTTTCGGTAAATACAGCCGACAGTCGATCGGCGTTGAAAAGCGACCATATCCCAAAGTTGCAAACACTACTACTTGACAGTTGTCGGTTTTACCAAGCTGCCCGCACCATTGACGAGAAACCCCAACAGACATTTTACCCTTTTTGGGTATCCCGGATTCATCAATAAAAAGAGCGCTATCTTCCTTTCCTCCAAAAATGTTATCCGCATCTTTAGCTACGTGGTTGTTTACAGGACGCCAATCCCAGTTCGATTCGGAAAGAAAATACTGGAGGGGCTCATATTTAACGCCCGGAACCTTTTCCTCCATACGTTCCATGTTTTTTTGTCAGACTGGAATAAACCTTTCAAGTATTGGAATGCTTTATCTGACAAACTTACCGTATGTCTCTTAAAAAAATGATGATATCTTTCGTGAAAAGACGTAAGTTGCCGGGCGATGCCGGTCAACTCAAAGAATTTGTCATGGGGACTTCTTTTTTCGGGGCTGGGAGCGTTCATAAAAAGAATAAAGTTATAATCAGGGCGATTGACGGGTATTTTTTTGATAGCTGTTATCAGGTGCTAGCTTGATCAAAAAGCGATAAAATCTTCCTAATGAAAGATACAACTTTATCCGGATATTGCAAGAAGTTTTTACAAATAGATCAAAAGGTTATGGTTGACAAAGTAGAATTAGGCTCAGGATTATGGGAGATCTGATCCGCAAAAGTCATAATGTATCGTTGCTGATGTATCATGTATCATTTCGTCTGCGTAGCCAAGTATCGGCGTTTTGTGATCACGGAGGAAGCGGATGAGGTTCTTCAGTCTGTTTGCACCTCGGCATTGACAGGCTCCGCAGAATAAGCAAAAATGGTCGTTTTTACACAGCAGATTCAAATCATCGAATTTATCAGCTCCACAGAGTAAAGGAAAAAGAAAAGGCTAAAAACGAGGAAGAATAATGAAAATTATATGCGTCTCAGCAAGTCCGAGAGAAAACAAGTCCACCCGTTTTCTGCTGGAACAATCTCTTGATTCAGTCCGACGGACAGCAGAAGAATCAGGAAGTGACATCGAAACGGAACTGATCGATCTTGCCCCGCTGCAGTTTCAGGGCTGCATTGCCTGTGATGCCTGTAAAAAAGGCGTCCTGTGCAGTCTGCAAGATGATTACCAGGACATCATCCCGAAGCTCGCCGACCCGGAAATGGTCGGACTCATCATGGCAACGCCTGTATATATGGGCTGCATGTCCAGTCAGGCCAAGGCGTTTCTGGACCGGACTGTCGTCTTCCGGCGGAACGGTTTTATGCTGAGGAATAAACTCGGCGGCGTGATCGCGGTGGGCGGCTCACGGAACGGAGGCCAGGAGCTGACTGTGCAGGCTGTTCATGCGGCCATGATGATTCATGATATGATTCTTGTCGGTGACGGTGACCATTTCGGCGGTGCTGCCTGGGGTAACCATCCTGACGGGTATCAGCATGATACGACCGGAATTGCCACGGCACGGAATCTCGGCAGGCGCATGGGCGAAGTTGCCGCCATGATGCGGAGATAACCCATGTATGATCTTCATTGCGCGATGCTGCAGAGAATGGTAAAACGTGTCGGCATAAAATACTGCAGGCGAAACTTCCCAGTCTATCACGGAACAAGAACATATGAAAGCATGCATCGCGCTTGAAGACGGCACTGTGCTTACCGGACGTTCCTTTACCGGCCCCGGAGAAGCAGTGGGTGAAATTGTATTTAATACCAGCATGAGCGGTTACCAAGAGATCTTAACCGATCCCTCCTACACCGGCCAGCTGGTCACCATGACCTATCCGCTGATCGGCAACTACGGGGTCAACGCAGAGGATATGGAGTCCCTGTCCGTGCATCCCCGCGCCTTTCTGATGCGCGAGTACCAGGCCGTGCCCAGTAATTTCAGGTCCACCGGTACGCTGGCGGATTTTCTGAAACAGTACGGCGTGCTGGGCATTGAGGGCTTTGATACCCGGATGCTGACCCGGATTATTCGCAAGCATGGTGCCATGAAGGCGATCATTTCCACTGAGGATTTGGATGAGGCCTCCCTGGTACAGCGAGCAAAAGACTGGTCTGGCTTGGTAGGTCGGGATATGGTGGCCCGGGTCACAACCGGAACATCCTATAACTGGGTCAATAATGCTCCGGCCGAAGGCACAGGTTTTGCTCAGGAGGACGGGGATAAGTATAAGATTGTGGCCTATGATTTCGGGGTCAAGTTCAATCAGTTGCGGATTCTCCGGGAAAAAGGATGCGCTGTACATGTAGTTCCTGCCACAACCTCTGCCGAGGAGGTGCTGGCCCTGAACCCGGACGGTATTTTTCTCTCCAACGGTCCGGGTGATCCTGCCGGAGTGACCGGGGTAGTGGAAAACGTGCGCATCCTGCTCGGCAAAAAGCCGATTTTCGGTATCTGTCTCGGTCACCAAATCTTGGGGCTGGCCTACGGTGGCTCCACCTATAAACTGAAATTCGGTCATCGGGGCGGTAATCAGCCGGTCAAGGATCTGCAGACCGGCAAGGTGGAGATCACCTCCCAGAACCACGGGTTCTGCGTTGATCCGGACAGTCTGCCCGGCACAGTGGAAGTCACCCATGTCAATCTCAATGACGGCAGTCTGGAAGGCATGCGCCACACCGAAATCCCGGCCTTTTCCGTGCAGTACCATCCGGAACACGCCCCCGGCCCCCATGATGCTGTCTACCTGTTTGACCGCTTCATCGATCTGATGGCCGGACATTGCTGATATTTTTTCCGTATCCCCCTTCTGCGCTAACATATAATCGCTATCCTTCGTATCATGCCGAAACGTACAGATATACATAAAATTTTAATTATCGGCTCCGGGCCGATCATTATCAGCCAAGCCTGTGAATTCGACTATTCCGGGGCTCAGGCCGTTAAGGCCCTCAAAGAAGAGGGCTATGAGGTGGTGTTGATCAACTCAAATCCTGCCACCATTATGACTGATCCAGGATTAGCGGATCGCACCTATATTGAACCCATTACCCCGGAATACCTGATCAAGGTGATTGAGCGGGAGCGTCCTGACGCCATCCTGCCCACTCTGGGCGGTCAGACCGCGCTGAACACCGCCATCAAGGTGGCAGAGACCGGTGTCTTGGAAAAATATAATGTTGAGATGCTGGCTGCAAATATCGACGTTATCCGCAAGGCCGAAGGTCGGGAAGAATTCCGCGATGCCATGGAAAAAATCGGCCTCAATGTGCCGAAATCCTTTATCGTCCATACCATTGAAGATGCTATGGATGCCGGTGACAAGATCGGTTTTCCCGTGATTGTTCGTCCCAGCTTTACTCTGGGCGGGACCGGCGGCGGGGTGGCCTATAATCGTCAGGAACTGCGCGAGATGTGTACAGCTGGCCTGGATCTTTCCATGACCACTGAGATTATGCTGGAACGCAGCCTGTTGGGCTGGAAAGAGTATGAACTGGAGGTAGTGCGGGACCGTAAGGATAACGTGGTTATTATCTGCTCCATTGAGAATATCGACGCCATGGGCGTGCATACTGGTGATTCCATCACCGTAGCGCCGCAGCAAACCCTGTCCGACGTTGAGTACCAGGAGCTACGGGATGCATCCATTGCCATTATCCGGGAGATCGGCGTAGAAACCGGTGGTTCCAATGTCCAGTTTGCGGTCAACCCGGAAGACGGCGAGATCATGGTCATCGAGATGAACCCTAGGGTTTCCCGCTCTTCTGCCCTGGCTTCCAAGGCCACAGGCTTTCCCATTGCCAAGATTGCAGCCAAGCTGGCTGTGGGCTATACCCTGGATGAGCTAAAGAACGATATCACCCAGGAAACCTATGCCGCTTTTGAGCCTACCATTGACTACTGTGTGGTCAAGATACCCCGGTGGACCTTTGAGAAATTCCCTGAAGCTGATGATACCCTGACCACGGCTATGAAGTCCGTGGGTGAGACCATGTCCATGGGTCGGACCTTTAAAGAGGCCTTTCAGAAGGCCATGCGCTCTCTGGAAATCGGGCGAATGGGCTTTGGTTTTGATGGCAAGGATGGGATGGAGGATCTGCATCAAGATGATCTGGAAAAGGCCCTTAAGGAACCAAGCTCCAAGCGTTTCTTTCATCTTTTTGAGGCCATGCGACGGGGTATGTCCATTGAACGAATGCATGAGCTGAGCATGATTGACCCTTGGTATTTGCGCAACATGCAGCAAATCGTTGACATGGGCAAGAATATTGAGCAGCGGGGCTTTACCGGGCTTGATGCTGATTTTCTCCGCACCGTTAAACAACATGGTTTTTCTGATGTCCAATTGGGGTATCTCACCGGTACCTCAGAGGATGATATCCGTCAACTCCGTAAGGAAAAGGATGTCCTGCCGGTGTATAAGCTGGTGGATACCTGCGCTGCTGAGTTTGAATCCTACACCCCTTATTATTATTCCTGCTATGATCAGGAGAATGAATCCCTGCCTTCGGATAATAAAAAAATCATCATTCTTGGCGGCGGCCCCAACCGAATCGGCCAGGGTATTGAGTTTGATTATTGCTGTGTCCATGCCTCCTTTGCCTTGGCAGAGATCGGGGTGGAATCTGTGATGGTCAATTCCAACCCGGAAACCGTGTCCACAGACTACGACACCTCGGATCGCCTCTATTTTGAACCGCTGACCCGTGAAGATGTACTCAATATCATTGAGCTGGAAAAACCAGACGGTGTGATTGTCCAGTTTGGTGGTCAGACCCCGCTCAACCTTGCTGTGGCTCTGGATAAAAAAGGTGTTTCCATTATCGGAACCCCACCAGATGCCATTGATCGGGCAGAGGATCGAAAGCGCTTTCAGCAGCTCTTGCAGAAGCTGGGGCTGAAGCAGCCGGAAAACGGCACAGTGAATAATCTGGAAGAGGCCTTGAAAGAGGTGGAGCGGATCGGCTATCCTGTGGTTATGCGGCCTTCCTATGTGTTGGGTGGTCGGGATATGCAGATTGTCTATAACGATCAGGGCCTACGGGACTTTATGGCCCGCCCCACCATTGCAGGCAGTGAGCATCCGGTCTTACTGGACAGGTTTCTGAAAGATGCGGTTGAAGTGGATGTGGATGCGGTCTCTGACGGGACAATGACCGTGATCGGCGGGATTATGGAGCATATTGAAGAGGCTGGAATTCATTCCGGTGACTCGGCCTGTGTCTTGCCGCCCCATACTCTGTCCGACAACATGATCGCCGAGATCATGCGGGCCACCAAGGCAATGGCCGGCGAGCTGGGCGTTATCGGCCTGATGAATGTCCAGTACGCAGTCAAGGATGAAGATCTGTATATCCTGGAGGTCAATCCTCGGGCTTCGCGAACAGTGCCCTTTGTGTCCAAGGCCACCGGTGTGCCGTTGGCCAAGATCGCCACCAAGGTTATGATGGGCATCAGTCTGGAAGAGCTGGGCTTTACCAAGGAGGTTTCCATTGATCATTGGGCAGTCAAAGAAGCGGTTTTTCCCTTTGATCGTTTTGATAATGTGGATACCTTGCTGGGACCGGAGATGAAATCTACTGGTGAAGTCATGGGCATTGATGGGGATCTTGGCCTGGCCCTGGCTAAATCACAGCAAGCGGCAAATCAACAGGTGCCCCAATCCGGGGCCGTGTTCATCTCTGTGCGGCGCGGAGATAAGGCACCTCTGGTACCGGTGATCAAATCTCTGCTGGAGCGGGGCTTCACAGTGCTGGCAACTGACGGCACTGCTGAACGGCTGACCGAATACGGGGTAGCCTGCGAACAGATCAATAAAATTTCTCAGGGCAGGCCGCATATCCTGGATAAGATCAAGGACGGGCAGGTGCAGTGGATCATCAATACCTCTTCCGGCAGCAGGACTACTGAGGATTCCTACCGCATTCGTCGCGCTGCTTTGGATTATCATATCCCCTACACCACCACGGTCAGCGGGGCTATATCTATGGCCCAGGCTATTACCGCTTCAGCAGAACAGGAGGTGGGCGTGAAAACTGTGCAGGAGTTTTCTGCGGCAGGTTGATGGAGATTGCCGGATAGCTTTTGCTGACACTGACGTCGGAAAGGCCGTTCTCGTGGAAATGAGGGCGGCCTTTTTTGTTTCGTTGAGGATGAGAGTTAGAGGGGGTGCCACAGGTTCGAATTTTCAGGGCGGCAGCTTAACCGTATTCAACCACCCTAAAGCCGCCTGCTCCACTTCGTGCACAGCAATGTTTTCCATGCACTGAAAATGTCCTTTGGGGCAATGGGTTTTCATACACGGGCTGCATTCGACAGGTCGGCGGACAATGGTTGCCTGCTCGGAAAAGGGGCCGGTGGCGATATGATCGGTTGAGCCGAAGACAGCGACCAGCGAGGTATTGAGGGCTGCAGCCACATGCATCAGGCCGGAGTCGTTGGTCACAAAAACATGACAGCGGGCAATGCAGGCTAGAGCCTGGGCAAGACTGGTTTTGCCGGTCAGATCCAGCACCCTTTCTCCGGCAGAGGCAGCAATTTCAGCGGCAGCCTCCTGATCTGCTGCTGTGCCGAAAATCACGATCAGGCCATTGGTGGCACGTGCCAGCCTTTTGGCCAGTTCAGCATATTTTGCCGCAGGCCAGCATTTGGCCGGGCCGTAGGCTGCACCGGGATTCAGGCCGATGATCGATACAGTTTCTCCCTGCAGAGACCCTTCCAGCAGGGCTTCCGCCTGCAGCACGGCCGCAGGATCAAGAAAAAGTTCCAGGGCATCTTCGCTCCGTTTCAGCCCCAGTCCGGCCAGCATTTCCTGGTAATAATGCACCTGATGTTTCGTGCCGATGTCAGGTAATTTGCGTACCCCGTGGGTCAGCAGCAGACCTCTGCCGTCCGTGGTGTAGCCCGCCCGGATAGGAATACGGGCCAGAAAGGTGATCAGGGCAGCCTCAAAGGCATTCTGCAGCAGGATGGTCAGATCGTACTGCTCCCTGTGCAGCTCGGCGGCAAGACGGAGTTTTCCCCGCAGGCCCTGATGCCGTCCCTGTTTGTCGTAGATAAAAATACGATCAATATGGGGGCAGGCGGCAAAGACATCCGCCACCCAGGGTAGGGCCAGCAGGCTGATCCGCGCTTCCGGGAAGTTGCGGCGGATAGTGCGCACTGCCGGGGTGGTTATGATCGCATCGCCGATCCAGTTGGTGGAGCGGATAAGAATATTACGGGGATTTTTCGGCAGCAGCTTCATTCAGCTTTTACAGTGCGTTATTATCTGTTGCAACAGAGCAGGAGCGTCAACATTGTTTCGGACGCCGCGAGGTTATTCGTTGTCTTCCGGAAGATCCTGTTTATCCTGCTCAGTCGGCTTTTCAATCACCAGCACGGCGCAGTGCGCTCTGCCGATGACCTTCTCGGTAACATGGCCCATGAGGAGTTTGGTCAGCCCTTTGCCGTGCCCGCCGATCAGAATCATATCCACCTCTTTTTCCAGGGCTGTTTGTGCAAGAAGATCAGCTGCCGGTTTGCCGACCAGGGCCAGCGGATGAAAGCTTACTCGCGGTGCCTGATCCCGGCCTCTCTGGCAGACGGCCTCGGCCAGTGCTTGGGCCTGCTCAACTCCGCTTTCGGAAGAGGTAACGGAAACTGCATAGACTTCCTTCAGATTGGTGCAGTGAATCCCCATACCGATGATTTCGTCGGCCGCAGCTTCACACGCTTCTGAGCCGTCCACTGCCAGCAGCACCTTATCTCCGGTAATGGTAAAATCCTTGGGTACAACCAGTACCTTGGGAAATCTGTGACCGATCACCTTGGAAGTCATGCTGCCCACCAGGAGTTTGAGCAGTCCCTGTCTGCCGTGCCGGCCCATAATCAGAATATCTGCATGATGCTTATAGGCCAGCTCGACAATAGTCTTGTCCGGCCGGTAGGATTCCTCAACAGCAAATTCACAGGCAATGCCGTTATCATCGGCCAGTTTCCTGATCTTGTCCATATATTCCCTGCTCTCCCGGTGCATGGCCGCAGACGTGGCATGGACACCGGTTGCTGACTCCGAATCTATGGCGATGACATTCAGGACAATGATCTTTGCCCCGCATGCCTGGGCCAGAAAAACAGCCTCCTGGACAGCTCCGTCTGTATAGGAGGAACCGTCTGTGGCAAGGGCGATGATCTCGGACTTGTTCATCACTCGTGTACTGTTCATGGTGTATCCTCATTGGTGAATGAAAAACCGTTTAAAAAGCCGCATAAAAACCCGATGCCGTCTGTGGTCAGTCACGTCAGTCACCCGGTTGGCTGAAGAAATCAGTCTGCCGGAATATGACGGGTCAGCGGACAGTCAGGACAGCCGCCTCTGGGCAGATCAGAGTCAGTATGTATTTTATCGACCAAGGCGGCGCTTGCTGTCTTGGTATTGGGATAAATGTTTTCTATTCCGATTTTGTCGAGCAGGCCGGTCCGTTCCATAACTGCCATGACTTGGCCTTTGACTCCGCTCATAGCAAAGCCGATACCGGCTGCCCGCAGACGTTCAACAATCATGGCCAGGACTTCCTCTCCCGAAGCATCCATATCATTGATGCCCTTGGCATCCAGCATAATACACCGCAGATCAGGATGTTCGTTTCTGAATCGGCCGACCTGCTCATCAAGGTAGGTAGCATTGGCGAAAAAGAGCGCACCGTCAAAGCGGACCACGGAAATATGGCGGCAGCCCTTGAGCCGGTAATGCTCGGAGCTTTTCAGGACATTCTCTTCATTCATGGAAAGTTCCGCAACCAACGGCCGCATGGATCTGTAGAGAAAGACGCACATGGACAGGGCAAAGCCGATCATGATGCCCTTGTCCAGATGCGGGGCAAAAGTTAGGGTGGCCACAAAGGTGACCACGGAAATGATGCCGTCATAGCGCTGTGCCTTCCAGGCATGAACAAAGCCGCTGGTGTTGATCAGACCGATAACCGCCATCATAATGACTGCGGCCAGGGTTGCCTGGGGCAGGTGGTAAAGCAGGGGGGTGAAAAACAACAGGGTCAGCAGGACCATCAGGGAGGTGACCACCGAAGAAATACCGGTCACGGCTCCGGCCTGGAGGTTGACGGCTGAGCGGGAGAAAGAACCAGAGACAGCGTAGCTGGAACCCAGAGAACCGATGATGTTGGACAGCCCCTGGCCAATCAGCTCCTGGTTGGCATCGATTTTCTGACCGGTCTTGGCGGCCATGGCTTTGGCAATGGCAATGGCCTCCATGAAGCCGAGCAAAGAAATGATAATGGCGGTCGACAGCAGCTTGGTTGCTTTTTTCACGGTGATGTCCGGCATACTGAAGGTGGGCAGTCCTTCCGGGACTGTGCCGACCACAGCACCGCCGCTCATCATGGTCATTTGTTCCGTATTCAGCGGTGAGTTGCCGACCTTGAGGCGCCAGGTCCGGCCGTCTGTCGTAACCCCGGAGGGAATATTGCCCCTGAGGTAAAAGCGGTACTGTTCTCCTTCCTGAACTCCTGCAAATTTCATCCGCCTGAGTTCCGTGCGGATCATATGGGCGTCATGTTTTGCATGATCCATCTTGCTGGTCAGCAGGGCCACGTCTTTTTCGATCCGGACAAGCTCAGTCGGCGGGGGAGCGCCGTGGGCTTCCTTTTCTGCTTTATGTATCGTGTCCAATGCCCTGCCGAGGTCGGCCCGTTCCCTGCCGTGATGTTCAACCTCACTGACAGCTTTGTTGAATTTCGCTATCTGTTGTTCTATGCCCGGCGCATGGACAGCAGATAGCGGGATTTGGGTGTCTTTGTTGAATCCGGTGGACCAAGAAAGCAGGGTGGTGACCGCCACAGCAACCAAGACGGCCGGAATTCTCGGATTGATTCTTTTCACCACAACCATAATACCTACCGCCCCGATACCGTAAAGCAGGGTCGGCCAGTGGGTATAGTTACAGGCTTCCTGAACCACCCGGATCATGGTTTCATAATGATGCGGGGCCTTGTCCACATACACGCCGAAAAATTTGGAAAACTGGGAGGAGGCAATAATGATTGCCGCAGCATTGGTGAACCCGTTAATCACCGGATGAGAAAGAAAATTCACCACCATGCCGAGCCGCAGCACGCCGAGCAGGAATTGGAAAATGCCGACCACCATAGCAAGAACGATGGAGTAGGCAATGAATTCCTGGGAACCGGCCGTGGCCAGGGGTTCAAGGGAGGCTGCCGACATCAGCGAGACAACTGCAACCGGGCCGGTGCCCAACTGACGGCTGGAACCGAACAGGGCAGCGATCATGGGCGGGAGAAAGGCGGCATACAGGCCGTAATAGGCCGGAAGCCCGGCCAGCTGGGCATAGGCCATGGACTGGGGAATCAGGACCAGGGCAACTGTAATACCGGCCACCAGATCCTGTTTGAATTCTTCCGGTTTATACCCTTTAAACCAGAGCAGAAAAGGGAACAGCTTGAAGAACATAATAATCTTGCTTCCTCCTTGAGCAGATGAGATTAAAACAACAGACAGCGGTGTTCCGGTAACCGCAGTAACCGCAACAGGTCGCCGTGCGTTTTTGTCCGGTCAGGCAGAGCGCAGAGAACCGGACGGCAGCAGAGAAAGCATACCATAAAACGATCATTCGTGTATAGGGAGCGGGCGATAAAAAGGCGGTTATCCCGCACGTTGTGCCGCGCCTTCGGGAAAAAGAGACAGCAGCCCCTGCCGGTCGGCGGAACAGATCCCCCGTTCCGTGATCAGGCCGGTGACCAGCCGGGCCGGGGTCACATCAAAGGCCGGATTGGTCGCGCTGGTCTGCTGCGGGGCAATACGCACCTGCTGTACTGTCCCGTCCTGAGCCAGACCGGAAACCAGCAGGACCTCCTCTTCAGCCCGTTCTTCAATGGGAATCTCTGCCCCGTGTTCCAGGGTCCAGTCAATGGTGGAGCCGGGCAGGGCCACATAAAAGGGAATGTTGTTGTCTGCAGCAGCCAGCGCTTTCAGATAGGTACCGATCTTGTTGCATACATAACCGCCAGCCGTTGTCCGGTCCGTGCCCACAATGCAGAGGTCAACTTTGCCCTGCTGCATGAGATGGCCGCCGCTGTTGTCCGCGATTAGGTGATGGTCAATGCCTGCAGCGGCAAGTTCCCAGGCCGTGAGATGTGCGCCCTGATTGCGGGGCCGGGTTTCATCCACCCAGACATGGACCGGGATTCCGGCTGCATGGGCCTTGAAGACCGGTGCCAAGGCAGTGCCCCAGTCCACGGTTGCCAGCCAGCCTGCATTGCAGTGGGTCAGGATATTGACAGTGTTGTTTTTTTCCGCATATTTTTTCTGCAGGAGCTGGAGGCCGTGTTCGCCGATGGCCTCATTGACTCGCACGTCCTCGTCACAGATTGCTGCTGCCTCTGTATACGCTGCTGTCAGTCGTTTTTCAGGGGGCAGAGGAGCCAGTAGCGCACGCATCCGCTCCACAGCCCAGCGCAGATTCACGGCTGTGGGCCTAGCCTGAATCAGTCCGGTGCAGCTGGCTTCCAAGGCAGCATCGGAACTTTTTTTGTTCAGAGCGAGACAGATCCCGTAGGCTGCCGTGGCTCCGATCAGCGGAGCGCCGCGCACCAGCATATTGCTGATGGCCCAGATCGCATCATCAAGGGTCCGGAGAGTGACGGTCTCAAAACGGTGGGGCAGTCGGGTCTGGTCAATAATGCCGACCGTGCGGCCGTCAGGTTCAGGCCAGATGGAGCGGTAGGGAATTCCGTGTACAAGCATAGCTGTTCTTTTAGTTTTTCGGATTACCGAACCGGTTGCGCAGGGTTGCGACAAACCCTTTATCTGCCCTGTCCGAAATCATTTCCAGAGGAGAATATCCTTTTTTCCAGGCCAGATAGAAAGTTATTCCGATCGCCAGAACAGTAATCAGCAGATTCTGCCAGGAATTCAGGAGCCACTGTCCTTCCCAGGTCCACTGCCATGCATCGGAAAAGGGCAGCAGATAAGGGATCGGCCATTGGTTGCCGTCCGGTCCCCGTGACCCGACCAGATCGCCGAGCAGGTGCAGGTGAAAACTGAGCCAGACAAACAGGGCTGTGACGGCTTTACGTTTGCGGGTCAGAAGAGCGGCTCCGGCAGTGATCAGAAGGGCAAAGCCGATATTATGGCCCAGCACATGATGATACCGGCTCCAGAATTCCAGCTGCCGGGTGCTGTGGCCTGCAGCAAGATCAGCAACAAGGACAAGACCGTCCGCATCAGGAATAATTCCGGCAACCGTAATCAGCAGCCGTTCGCGGCGTTCGGCCCGGGCAGCATTTGCCGCCAGCCATCCGATAAGGACATGGGAAACAGGGCTCATAGATTTATCCTGTACGTATAGCGTATAGTAACGCTTTGTTCAGCTGCAGCCGCAGTCACAGCCGCCGCAATCGCATCCGTCACAGCAGCTGCAGTCACAGGAGCTGCAATCCGGAAAACAAGTGCTGTCGGAACCGTTGCAGTCACAACATTCGCTATCTCGGAAACAACTGCAGCAGTCGCAGCCGCAATCACAGCACCAGGGGCCTGAAGAACGGTGTCTCCTTCTGTCGTTTTCATGAACGTAGTAGTCATCCTGCCAGCAGAGCCTGCTGGATATACTGTTGAAAATACTGTATGATTCTTCAGCAGTGCCCGCCTGTCCCGCATCCGGGCGGCAGCCTGCAGGGGATTTCGTGCAGATATGCAGATTCCTGCAGCCCTTCTGCTTAAGTTTACGGAGAAGCAGGGCGTGAATCAGGGCCGGGCTGGAGAGATCCAGTCGGCTGACGTGTTTCTTCAAATCTGCATAGGCCTGCCGGAAGAGACGGACAGCCTGCGGCCGCCACTCCGCTGCCGGGAAGGAAGCAGCCAAAGCGTTGAACCGGTGTGCTGCAAGGTCTTGCCCGTAATCCTCATAACTGTCCAGCAGATACATGATGCGGCCGAACATACGTCCTGCTGCACGAAGGCCGTCTCTGTTGCCGGGCTGTTCAGTCAGGACGGCGGTATGTTCAAATGCCGCGCCGACCGCCTGCTCCGTGGGTTCGGCATAGACAGAGAACTCCCGGCCTGTCCGGGCTTCCACCTCGGTTTGATGCTGCAGCAGCTGCGTAATGCGTTCCGCAGCAAAGCCCAGCTCGGCAGCACCTTTTCGTGCCGCCCGCATCCATCGCTCGGCAACCCCGGATGCAGGGCCTCGTATATATCGCAACCCTGTTTCGTTGTCCTGGATATGATCTTTGATCCTGCTTGACGCCATGATCAGAGACATGGCAGCCGCATACCGCACTCCGGGATTATCCGGGGTAATGATCTTTGCTCTGCGTCTGCGTGAACTGCGGAGCGGGCAGTAACTGATACGACTGTTCTGGAGCTGCGTGGTCTGGGCATCATACAGCGCCGAGAGCAGGGCGGCATCATAATTGGTGGTCAGGCGGGCGAAGTGGCCGTACTGATTTTTCAGGGCAAGGCACAGGCCGCAGACATGGCCTGTCCATTCCTGTTGTTCTTCGGGCGCCATAACGCACCCGGCATGTCGCAGTACACCGAACATGAATTTATTGGTACCTTTTTTGCTTCTAACTGAAACCGGACGGCACAACAACGAGATATACATGCCCTCCACGAAAACTCATCAGCTTTAACCGGGCCATAAAAAAGCTCCTGCGGAGCAGGGGGAACTTTGAAACTTCGGAAGGATTCCTCAGTAAACTCCTACGACAACATGCTTTCCGGACGAACAGAATGTCACCGGCTCCAGCCGCTCAGAGTTCGTCAAGCTCCGGGGGCAGGTCAGCCTTTTTGGCTGTATTGCATTCTTTGCAGCAGGGCACCAGATTTCCCTTGGTAGAGCGTCCGCCTATCGACAGCGGCACGACATGATCCATAGTCAGTTCCTGAAAAGGAACCTTACGCTGACAGTAATGACAGATGCCTGCAGCGGTTTTCTGCTGCCACCAGCGGGTCTTGCGCAGGGCTCTGGCCTTCTGCCGTTCTGCCCTGATATCTGCCTCATCAGTGCCGAAACTGTATACGGAATATTCATTCATCTCATTCATCACTTACCAGCTCCCCCAGAAGCTGTTTACGGACCATGCCCACAAGGTACAGGGATCCGGCCACGCAGATCAGGTCATCCCCGGTGGCCAGCACACGGGCCTGGGTCAGGGCGGCCTGCACCGTCTCCTTGCAGATCACCTTCTGATGCATATCTTCCGACAGGCTTTCTTTGAGCAGGCTTGTCCCGGCAGAACGCTCCGATTCTGCCCGGGTGAAAATAAGCATATCAGCCAGCGGGGCAATTTCCTCCAGAGTGGCCCGCAGATCCTTATCGCTCATAGCTCCCCAGATCAGAATCAGGCGGTTGCGGAGAAAATTTCGCAGTTCCTGTTTCAGGGCCTGCACACCAGCTGGATTATGGGCGCCGTCCAGGAGAAAATTCTGGCCTTCGTTTTCTTTGTCAACCAATACACCTTCACCGTTGAGGCGGAAGAGCTCCAGCCGGCCGGGCCAGCGGGTCCGGGCAAGACCGGTACGGATCTGCTCTTCCGTGATTGTCCTGCCCTGCTGGCGGAGCAGCTCAACTGCGGCAAGGGCAAGCGAGCCGTTGTTCACCTGATAATTTCCCCGCAGCGGCATGGGCAGATCGTGCAGGACTTGGCCGTCCAAACCCAGATACTGCCAGAGCGTCTGCTCCTCCCCTGCCGGGCTGCCGGAAAATTCCCGGTCAAAAAGAAAGAGCGGGGCCTGCCGGGCATCACAGGTCATTCGGATAATCCTGGTGGAATCATCGTCTGCTGCACCGGAGACCACCGGAATGCCGTTTTTGATGATTCCTGCTTTTTCCCCGGCCACCTCGGCCAAGGTGCTGCCGAGGTACTGCTCGTGATCCATGCTCACATTAGTGATGATGGAGAGCAGGGGCGTGATGACATTGGTGGCGTCCAGTCTGCCGCCCATGCCGACCTCCAGAATGGCGAGATCAACCTTCTGCTCGGCAAACCAGAGCATGGCCAGTACCGTGGTGCATTCAAAATAGGTGATCTGGCCGCCGTCAAGCACCGCATGAATCTGACTGATCAGCCGGGCGAAATCGGCTTTGCTGATGTACCTGTCCCCGATCCTGAACCGTTCCCGTACCGAAGTGAGATGCGGGGAGGTATAAAATCCGGTGGTATATCCGGCTGCGGTGAGGATGGAACAGAGCGTTGCCCCGACGGATCCTTTGCCGTTGGTGCCGCCGATATGGATACAGGGCAGGTCGCGGTGCGGATTACCCAACCGCTCCAGAAACCGGTTCATGGAATCCAGGCCCAGTTTGATTTTGAAAAACTGGAGCTGATCAAGGAAGTCCCATGCTGCCTGATAATTCATCATTTCTTCATTGCTCGCGGTATAACAGTTGGTTGAGAGGTACCTCCTGTAGAGGTAATAAGAGAACTATAATTTATCTTCGCTCTGATAGACAAGCAATTCTCCTTGTTCTGAACTTATTTTGTATCCATAGTATTGTCGTTTGTACAGGGTGATCGGGGGAGGCGTCAAGGAAGGCGGGTGTGGCAGGGCTTGGAAGACGGTTACGTGAAAAATATAAAAAACCGGGTCACGCGCAAAGCACGCACCCGGTGGACATAGAAACCAAATTATCGCAAAAATTGCACTACTTATTCAGTACTTCATTACGGACACTGTTGGCTACATCTGCTGCGTGACTGATCAGCTCCTCTTTCACGCCCAGCTCTTTCAGAGTTGCGCCCAAATGCTCAACAATGACATCAAAATGTGTGTCGTTCAGCCCTTTTGCTACTAAATGAGTATGCGCAGCCCTCAAATCCCGGCCTTCATAGGCATTGGGACCGCCAAAAGCAAATGTAAGGAATGCTTTCTGCATAGCCCGCTGGCGATCCATATTAACACCTTTAAAAAAACCGTTGACCCGATCATCAGCCAGCACTTTCTCGTAAAATTTGTCAACGGCAGCATCTATGGCTTTTTCGCCGCCAAGCTGGTCATAAAGAGATATTTTGTCTCCTTCTGTTGATTTTATTTCCTTGGCAAAGGCGAGAGGAGCTTTCGCGAAGAAAGCACTACCTGCAGAAAAAATAAAAAACACGGCAATAACTACTGAGAACGCCTTAGCTTTATGTGTCTGCATGAATAATCTCCTTTTTTTCGAGCTGATGAACTGATTTTGTTCTTGCTCAAACTGATTGTCAGGGGGCTTCCGCTCGGTGCGAAAAGCTCTTTTAAAGAGAGCTTACTGGATACGGCACAGAAAAAGCAAGGGAATTCTTTCAGCATTCAATAACAACACTGGTATTCCAGATGGTATCACAGCTCAAAATCAGACCGCGCATTGACGGAGCACAGAGAGGGGGATTTCAGACTCCACCGAAACGTAGCGAGAACGTAAAGAAGAAGGAGGCTTATCTGCGGACAGTCGCCCGTATATACTGCTGCCCTGGTAGCTGACAGATCAGGCCCTTCAGCTCAAGTCCGAGCAGCAGACCGTGCAGGATACTGAGCGGCAGCTCTGTCTGTTCAGTCAGCTGTTCGATATCCACCGGTGCCGTATCAAGGGAGGCCAGCAGGGCCTTTTCCGGTTCCGAAAGGTCTTCCGGGATTGCGGGAAGTTCCTGCTGCACCGCAGTTGAGGTTCCGGATCTGCTGTCTGCGGCAGATTGTCCGGCAGAAGAAGCAGGGGCAACAGGAGGCAGTTCCTGAAGAATATCGTCAACCGAACGGACAAGGGTGGCGCCCTGACGCAGCAGGCTGTGAGGCCCTTCACTCTTCGGCGATTCAATGCTGCCCGGCACGGCAAAGACTTCCCGGTTCTGCTCCAGCGCGAGCCGGGCGGTAATCAGGGCACCGGATCGGATTCATCCCAAATCTTAAAAGATTCAGGGGAGTCATCCTGGTTTTCAATATACCGTTTTATATGCTCTTCGGTCACCGCACCCACTGTTGCTCCGAAATATCCGCGCGACCCCAGTATGTTTTGCGCAGGCGGGGAAATTCTCTCTGCAACCGGTAGGAACTTTTTCCTTTCAGATACTGCGCCATTTTTGCCGGAGAGAGACAAGACGGTGCCAATACCAGGATATGTATATGATTAGATCTTATATTACCGCTGATTATATTCATTTTGTTCTGAGCGCACATCTCCATTATTATTTCACGAAGACGCAGAGCGATATCATCTTTCAGCACATGATGACCGTATTTCGTCTTCTACACAAAATGATATTTGAAATCTGTAACAGTATGAGAACCACGTCTGTATCTCTCTTTGTCCATCAGCTTTCTCCCGGTTGTTATTCCTGAGAACTTATTGTACACCGGGAGGAAGAATCGGCTAAAGACATTTCCGCCTGAAGGCGAAGGTTTATACCCTGCCCCGTGGAAATCAAATTGTTGCAGGACTACCAATGATACCTGTCCCGAAGCCGAGGAAGCCCTAGGGCGATAAGGCTTGCTGCGACGGCCAGGAGCAGGGTCTTGGGGAAACGCCGGGCAAAATAGGCTGAGTAGACAATATATGCGACGAAAGCTCCCTGTCCGACTTTTTCGGACCTCATTCCGGGACAGTCTTGACTTTTTCGGCATTGGCTCTATAATAGTCGGAATGGACCGATATCTTACCCAAGCCGTCAAAGAGGATCTTGCCCGCAAGATTATTCTTATTACCGGCCCGAGACAATCCGGCAAAACCACCCTTTCCAAAATGCTGGTTCAGGATTTTGACTATCTCAACTTTGATAGTCCCGAACACCGGCTCAGACTGCTGGAACGCATCTGGGACAGAAAAAAACAAGCTGTCATTTTTGATGAGCTGCATAAACTGAACAACTGGAAATCATGGCTGAAAGGAGTGTACGATACTGAAGGCATCCCGCCTGCGCTCGTGGTCACCGGCAGTGCCAAGTTGGATACCTATAAAAAAGTGGGTGACTCCTTGGCAGGACGTTTTTTTCAGTTCAGACTTCATCCCTTTGATCTCAAAGAACTCAGCTCCTTGCGCCCGGAGATCCCCCCTGAATCCGCTTTAGACCAACTGCTTGAAATCGGTGGTTTCCCAGAACCGTACCTGGAGGGAGAAGAAAGGTTTTACAAACGTTGGAAACGCTCTCACCTGGACATTATCATCAGGCAGGACCTCATAGAGCTGGAAAACGTCCAGCAGATCACAGCGGTTGAGACCCTGATTCAGCTGCTGAGAAAACGAGTCGGCAGCCCGGTTTCCTTCAGCTCGCTGGCACAGGATTTACAGGTGAGCGACAAGACCGTGAAGAGGTGGCTGACTCTGCTGGAAAATATGTATATCATTTTCCGAGTAACTCCCTATCATCGCAATGTTGCCAGATCATTACTCAAAACACCGAAATTTTATTTTTACGACACTGGGCAGGTTCTCGGAGATAGAGGAATACGCCTGGAAAATGCAACAGCCTGTGCTCTGCTGAAAGAGATTCATTTTCGTGAAGACTGTCTGGGCGAGGAGTTAGGTCTGCATTATTTGCAGACCAAGGACGGCAACGAAATTGATTTTCTTGTGACCAGAGAGACATCGCCCTGCTTGATGCTTGAGGTGAAATGGGCGGATAGTCAGCGCAGCAAAAATTTCCTCCTGTTTGATCGGCATCTCGGTAGCATCCCGAAAGTACAGATCGTTAAGGAACTTGATCAGGAAACAACGTACCCGGACGGTACCGAGGTTCGACAAGCACACACCTGGCTGGCGAGAATACCTTTACCGTAAGATCTCTGCCTGCCGGCTGCCGGTCTTTTTTTCCCTTTCCTTTTCCTCAGGTGAGAAAAAATGATAGACCGCCATGCCCGCAGCGATGGTGCCGAGCGCGAACAGCACTGCCATCGGACGGTTTGTCACGGAAAAGAAGATAATCCAGCAGTTCCCGGTAATAAACAGAAGCGGAGTCAGGGGATAGCCGAAGATTTGGTATATATCCTGCTGTTTATCGTCCCGGCTGCACCTACCGCGTAATGCGGCCCAGTGATGCCGAAGGTCATGGTGATCTCCCCGGCCGGTAAGGAACGGGAATTAAATAACTACGGGATTCAAAGCCGTCCTGACGGAACAGCGGCATAATTCCACTTCGGCAGAAACTCGTCGAATTGAATTTTCATATTTTCTTTAAAACCGTCAGCCGTTTTGCGGCCTGTCTCGAAGAGGAATTCAGATTTTCCATGTGTCGTCCACCAGTTCCGAATACAGGCGCACCCGAACTCGGAGGTGTCACCGCTTGTCCTAATGTGATATAGCCGATATTACTGTATATATCATACAGCGTCCATAGGCGAACCCGCCGTGTGATTTTTCAGCACTGCGAAAAATGCGTCATCAAGGCCGACGGCGGTCTTTTTCAGACAGGCTGCCGTAAAAATTACGCATTCGCGTTTCTATCTCAGGAGAATATGTTTTTATCTTCATAACCGGATGAGAATAAACGCAACTATGAAATTGTCAATGACCTGTCAGCAAGTTCCGTTGTTATTAAATTTTCATTCCTAAAACAGAACAAAATCCGTATCCGGGCATATTGTTGTCACCAAAATGCACTTTATAGACCGGCCCGCAGCCCGGTGTCCTGTGGACATGCCCGATCCGCGCCATCGGCGTTATCAGTTGAGTATCCTCGGACTGCACTACCATAAAGCGCAGCTCGACAATTTTTTCCAGTCCGTCTCCGGTGCGGAACACTTCAAAAGGAATTTTCTGCTGGGCAATATATCTGCTGAGCATATTGTCCTTGGAAAGCTGTTCGAGCAGCTGCAGATCGGGGAGCAGCACGTTGGTATGTCCGGCATAGCCCCATTTATCCTTCCAGACAAAGTCCGAACAGGTCCATGCGCCGGAAAAAAAATGGTCTGCGGTCTCTTCCAGCTCATAGCAGGGAGGATTGAGCGGATCGGTAATGTACGGCAGCAGCCCCTTGGAAATCTCAAGATATTTGCAGGGATGGTTGACAAAGGTCAAGTCCCGGTACCGGCTGTCAAAACGGAAAGGCAGGGCTTCCGGATCAGCCGGATAATTGTCTTCAACCATAGCTTCCGTAGGAACAATCCGATTGTACAGCCGCTGCACCTGCTGCATTCCCCGGTCCGGGTGCGTATAGAAAAGCCTGCCGTTCCGCTCGAAAATTTCTTTTGCATCAACGACATCTGCTTTTCCTCCCAATGCCTCCTGTACGACATAGAAAGAAAAGTTTGTCTTCTGCCCGGCAAGATTCCGATCCGTAATAACAATGCCGTTTTCCGCATCTCCGCAGATAATCTGCCGCATCAGGCGATGAAAATCTTCCGGCTGTGCATTGGGCGCGTTGGGGAACAGCGGCGAATCGGGCAGCGCGAGCTTTTCATACAAAAAATTGTTCATTGCGACGGAGACGGCGGAGTGTGTCGGAAATGCCTGAAACTCTATTATCCTGATTCCCTGCTCTGTCAGAGCGGCATCAAAGTAGGCAAAAGAGAAACAGTTTTTCCGTTCAAAGGGGAGAAGATTTTCCGCAGCCGGGGCAAAGCCTTCCGGGGCAGCAGGCAGAGGCAGCCTGTTCAGCCGTATCTCCTGGGTGACCTTCTCAATAAACGAAAGAAGGTCATCGGCAAGAGAACGGTGAAGTCCGACAAAATACTCTGCCATGCGGAGCTGCTTCCCATTAATAAAACCGTATGCTGCGGCAAAGGTTTCCAGCAGCTCCTGGTAGACCGGTTCCGGAATTCTTTCCAGAAAGGCTTGTCCGGTTCGGCTCTCCGTATGATCATTGCTTCGTTGGTCCGCAGATTCCATCTGTCACATCAGTCGGATAAAAAAAAAGGAAACATCTCCTCCCTTGGGGCAGGAATGTCAAAGAGTGTCAAAAAAAGGAGCTTCCGACCAGCATACCGCTATCCTTCTGATCTATCAAACGCTTTTTGCTGCATACGGCACAAAAAAAGCCGCCGTATGCAATATCGCACATACTTGGCGGCTCTTCAGAATATGATCCGGGCAGGGGCAGAAAAGCCGCCTCCTGTCCGGAAAAGTGTGCAGAACGGCTACATCATCGCATACCCGTAGCCGGAAAGCTGGCCTGCATAGACCAAGGCAAAACGGACAATCAGTCCACCGATCAGAACAAGCACGGCACTGGTATTCATCAGGAAGAGACCGGACATGGTCAACTCCTCTGTATGCTTCCCGGTCACCTCAAGAAACTTGAGCACGATTGCCAGCGGAAGAACAATTCCGATAATAACAATACTCAGGAAATAAGGGAAATGCCCATGCGAAGTGTCAAAGAACGGCATGATGGCTGCCCGATGGGCTGCATCGGCTGTATAATGCCCGTAGAACAGAAGCGCGAGCACCAGCAATTCTGCCATAATCAGCCAGATATCCAGCTTGGTGAAGAAGAGTTTAACCTCTTTATTCTTGGCGACGATAATCATTACCGCAGCTCCGGTGCTCATACCGCTGGTCAGGAAAAGCAACGGCAGAATCGCCGAGTTCCACAGAGGCCGCGCCACAAAGGTACTCAACAGGATACCGGTATAGATAGCAAGCAGTATACCGAAAATGACATTTACTTTGGCCAGTTTGCGCAAATGCGGCTGCATGACATCAGCCACCCCTCTGATAAAACCATTTTTTATCCCGTTTTTTACCTCATCCGGCAGAGCAGCAAGGGCATAGAGGATCATCAGCGGATAAATAATAAGGACGATCCACGCACCCCAGCTCATCGGGGAAAGCGGCTTAAAGGCGGTGTAGAACAGATAGCCGTGCATTTTCCGCTCAAGATCCAGTGTGAGGAAAAGCAGCCCGATGGTCAGGAGGATCGGGGCCATGACCGGTATCTGCCAGCAGCAGATGCTCTGCAGCGGGCCTTTTCTGCCCGGCCGGAGATAGTTGATCGCACTCATGGTCATCAGACCGCCTGCAAGACCGCCAAGAAAGAGATAAATGGCTACCCGCCAGTCCCAGACATGCATAACCGGATAGGTAATGGCGTTGGTACCTGTAATAACCCGTTCAACGACTTCGTTCCCGTTGGAGATCAGTTCCATTACGCTCCCTCCTTATGCCCTTTTGGCGTACTGATTGATATAATAGACATTCGGCCCGGTGCCGACCTCTTTTTTCAGCACCCGGTTGCTGGTTTTCCGCAGAATTTCGGAAACCTCGCTGCTCGGATCATCCAGATCGCCGAATATCCTTGAGCCGCCGACACAGCTGACAACACAGGCCGGTTTGTCGCCTTCCTTGAGACGGTGCTGACAGAAGGAACATTTGTCGGCATAGCCGTGCTCTTCGTTGATATAGCGGACATTATACGGGCAGGAGGTAATACATGCCTTGCAGCCCACACATTTTTTCCGGTCAATCTGTACTGTGCCGTCCTCCTCATGATGTGAAGCACCGGTGGGACAGATAGTCACGCAGGGTGCTTGGTCGCAATGATTGCAGAGTTCGGACCGCATTTCCGTGGTCAGATCAGGGAATTTTCCCCGGACCATTTCCAGCACTCTGGTGCGGTAGTTTTCCGGCGGCACATCGTTTTCGCGTTTGCATGCCACCACGCATGCCATGCAGCCGATGCATCTTGACTGGTCAATGACCATGACGTATCTGGGCATATCAGGCCTCCTTGATTATCTTGACAAAGTTCACCCGCATCCCGGTGCCGCCGGTGATCGGATCTTCGATGTATTTCGTTATCAGCTGCTGATCATCCGCACCACGCTGATCGGCCCGTTTCAGCCCGGGCGCATTATGGCCGAATCCGTGCACCATGTAGACGCAGTCACGCCGGATCCGTTCAGTAGCCCGGACCTTTACTCTGTTGCACCGCACACCATCCTGATTTTCCAGCAGGACATACTGGCCGTTCTTCACGCCGATACGGTCCGCTTCTTTTTTATTCAGCCACACTTCATTTTCTTTCTGCAGTTCCCAGAGCCACTGGGTATTGATGGTCCGGCTGAAGGTATGGACCGGGCTGCGGCCGTAGATAAGGCGGTAGGTGTTTTTCTTGGGCTGCTCAATCCGTTCATACTGGGGCACCGGATCAAAGCCGTGTTCTTCCAGATCTTCACTGTACAGGACGATTTTTTCAGGAAAGGTGTTGAAGACCGGCTGATTGGTCTCGGTGATATAGGGGGCCCTGCTGCCCGGAATACTGACATACCCGGTATCAGCAAGTTCGTCGAAATCGATCTTCCACGCCTTGGCCTGACGCCGCATCCGTTTTTCCCAGTTGTCTTTGACTGCGTACTGGCCGAACCCCATTTTCTTGCAGAGCTCGCTGCCGATCCACCAGGCCGGTTTGGTATCATACATGGGTTCGACAGCAGGCTGGCGGAGGCTAACTCCGGCCTCGCGGGTGGAAAGCTTGAACAGACCATCATGCCGCTCTAGGTAAGTACATTCAGGCAGGATGACATCGGCCAGCATCACGGTTTCCGTGGGGAACAGATCAACAGCAACCAGAAGGTCCAAGTTGTCGATGGCCTTGCGGGTCAGACGCTGATCAGGCAGGGCTTTCATCAGATTGGTGCCAGCGACAATCCATGCCTTGATCGGGTACGGTTTCCCGGTGATGGTGGTGTCCCGTACGACCTGGGTCACGCCCTCACCTCCGGCAAAGGGAAAATCACCTTTGATGACAGGTTCTTTGTTTGCAGGAGGATATGCCGGGGCGCCATCATTGAAACTGGCGAACTTGGCTTTAGCTGGCAGCCACATCCCGCCTTTCCGGCCCCAGGTACCGAGCAGGGCATTGATGATCGCCACAGCCCGGGCCCGCTGGGTGTCATTGCCGTACCAGGAATAATGCCGTCCCGGATGAACAACAACATTGGGTGCATACCGACCCAACTCCCGGACTGATTCAACAATCTGCTGCATGGGCAGCTCGGTTTCCTGGGCAGCCCATTCTGGGGTATATTTTTTGACCGCCTCTTTAACCTCCGCAAAGCCTTCGGTGTATTTTTCCACATACTCCTTGTCGTACAACTTCTCGGTGATAATAATATTGATCCAGGTCAGAAGCAGGGCAGTATCGGTCCCCGGTTTGATGGGCAGCCAGAAGGCGGCCTTGGAGGCGGCGGTGGAGTAGCGGGGATCAACGCAGATGACCTTGGCCCCCCGGCTCACAGCTTCGGCAAATTCCTGATTCTGGGAGTTATGCATATTTTCCCCCAGATGAGTGCCGAACAGCGCAATAACCCGGCTGTTTTCCAAGTCAACCCGTTCACAGCTTGTGCCCGGCTTATGCCCGTAGGTCATCAGCCACGCCTCATCACGGATACCCTTGCACTGAGCAAAAGATGGAAAAGCAATATTTCTGCTCCCCATCGCCTTGAGCAGATTGGTGAAATAATCACCCGGAGAGCCGTGCGACATCATGGCAACGGATTCCGGACCGTATTTCCCCTGAATTTTTTTGAGTTTCTCCGCTATATAGGTGAATGCTTCATCCCAAGTTTTCTGTTCGTACTTGTTTTCACCACGTTTTGATCCCTCGACACGAATCATCGGGTACTGCAGCCGGTTTTCATCGTAGAGCTGGCCGATTCCGGCCTGACCGCGGGCGCAGAGTTTGCCCCGGCTCTGGGGATGAAGCGGGTTGCCCTCCAGTTTCACCACCTTGTCGTCAACCACTTTGGCAATGGCGCCGCATTTCCAGAAGCACATCTCGCAGCTGGTCGGCACATACCTTACATTTCCGCCCTCAGCCTCTGCTCTAGCCCTGGCGGAAATAAAAGGGGTGTCGGCAAGCACAGTGCCCCCGGCAGACATGGCGGCATATTTGAGAAAGTTCCTCCTCGAAAAAGCCATGATATTCTCCTCGGTTAAAGAAAGTTTCAAGACCGGCTCTCAAGAAATTCTCAGGAGAGACGGGTCATAGTATTCTGTTGAAAAAGCATTTCTTTTACACTATTCTGTAGCACACTGTCAACTGCAGCAGCTGCATTATTCCGCAGTAGAAGGAGTACTTCTCTGTACATTTATGTAGAGTATCGTGCTGAAACACTGAAGAACATAACGATATAAAAGAATAATATTCCTTCTCCTTAACGGCCGACCAGATGCTCGGTCGGAGAAAAAAAGGAAATTTTTCATCCTGGTTCCCCGGAATTTATGCTCCGGCAGTAAAAAAAGTACACAGGGCTTGATACAGAAACCAGCAGTCCCGGCAGGCCGCAGTTTCCCGGATGGAATGCATGGCAAGGGACGGCACTCCCACATCGACTGTGTCAATGCCGATTTCAGCTGCTGTCAGCGGCCCGATAGTGGAACCGCAGGCCATATCGTTCCGCATGACAAACTCCTGCACCGGCACTTCAGCTTGGGTGCAGAGCATCCGGAACCGGGCAGCTGTCCCGGCATTGGTGGCATACCGCTGATTGGCGTTGATCTTGATTACCGGCCCCTTCGCCATGAGCGGCAGGTGCTGCGCATCATGCCTGTCCGGAAAATTCGGATGGACCGCATGGGCGTTATCTGCTGAAATCAGAAATGAATTGCGCAGAACAGCCTGCCGTTCTCCGGCCTCAGGCAGCAGGCGTTCAAGGATATCCCGCAGAAAGGTTCCTTGGGCGCCGCAGGCGGAAACACTGCCCACCTCCTCATGATCGTTCAGAATAATCAGACAATTCTGTTCCGTCCCGGCAGAATCGGCAGCAAGCAGGGCCTGCAGCGCGGCAAAGCAGGAGACCAAGTTATCCAGTCGGGCACCGACAAGGAACTGATCATGCAGACCGACCAAGGCAGGCGGGGCGGCATCGTAAAAAAACAGATCATAGTCGGTGACAGCGGCCTGTTCTGGTAACGAATGCTGACTGCGCAGCTGTTCCTCTACAATGGCGGAAAAATCCGGTAAATACAGTTCGTCGTCTCCGGCCAAGGCAAGGACGGGAACAAGGTCGGTCTGCCGGTTGACCTCCTGTTTCTTGTTGGCCTCACGGTTCAGGTGAATGGCAAGATTGGGAATAATGGCGACAGGCCGCTGAAAATCAATCAGGCTTGAATGGATTGCAGAATCGGCTCCGGCATCATGCCAGCAAATCCGGCCGGCAAGGGAAAGCTCCCGATCAAACCACGGCCGGAGCAGGGCGCCGCCGTAGACCTCAACGCCCAGTTGCAGACAGTTCTGTTTGACCCGGACCGGATTGGGCTTGACCTTCAGGCAGGGGCTGTCCGTATGCGCCCCGATCATTTCGATAGACTGCACCGTATCCTGCCGGATAAAGGCGATCAGGCTGGAATCATTGCGGACTGCAAAATATCGCCCGGCAGGCAGGTTCTGCCAGGATTCCCGTTCATCAAGCCGGGTAAAGCCGTTTTCTTTGAGTAGCTTACCTGCAGAAGCAGCGGCATGAAAAGCTGTAGGGGAGGTTCTGATAAAATCGGCAAGGTCAGACGGATAGTTTTTTTCCGGTATCATCGGGGCATCCAAGGGGGAAGAGGTTTGTTTCTTTTTCGGAGCAGAATGCCCCGCTGTCATTCCGGCAGGAATTGCCGCCTGATTGACGCCCTTCTGCATAGCAGAAACCGGCGGTTTCGTCAATTTCATATTGCCCTGCAACAGCTTGCCGAAGGAAATTACCGGAAAGTTAGCGGAAAGCGATTGACACGCTCCGCTCTTTCCGATTACAAGAAACATGACAATTCCACCCTTATATCTTTGCATATTGCATTGCAATACTTGCAATAAAAAAATACATCACGTATTCTGTACCTGTCAGATAAATCAGATAGAATCCATTCGGGGTGAACCGTCCGGAACATGCTGATTATCATTATGTTTCCATAATAGCGTAATAGCCCGCCCGACAAACTCATCGTACATTCTGCTCTTGAAAAAAATATTCCGATTCATTGCTCTGCTCATCCGCTGGATGTGGAAAATCCTGACCGTGGGGACCGCTCTTCTCAGCACGGTTTTATTTCTTTGTTTCATTGGTCTCTTTCTTATGCTGCTGGGGCATCAGCCCAAAACGGAGATAGAGCCCGGCTCTGCTCTGGTGCTGGCGCCGTACGGCAGTGTCCTGGAAAAGGAGTCTCTGCTCGGCCCGGCAGCCCGGATGCTGCATGCCATCGACGGCACTCCTCAGCATACTGAACTTCTGCTGCAGGATATTATCAGCGGTATTCGGGCAGCAGCTGATGACGACCGCATCAAGCTACTGGTCCTGGCACCGGACAGACTACAGTATGCCGGGCTTGATCAGCTGCAGGAGATCGGTCGGGCTATTGATGAATTCAAAAAAAGCGGTAAACCGGTTATTGCCTACGGAGACACCTTTACCCAGGGGCAGTATTATATGGCTGCCCGGAGTGACGAGGTATACCTTCATCCTATGGGAGAGGTTGATCTGCACGGCTTCGGGGTTTTTCAGCTGCACGTACGCGATCTGCTGGATAAGCTCAGGATCAATTTTCACGTTTTCAGGGTAGGTACGTTCAAGTCTGCTGTTGAGCCTCTGCTCCGTAATGACATGTCACCGGAGGTGAAAGAGGCGAATCTGCAGTGGCTGACCAGTCTCTGGCAGCGGTTCTGTGCAGACATTGCCGCACAGCGGGGCATTTCCGTGCAGGATATTGAACAGTTGAGTGAGCAGCTGCCGGAGAGACTGGCGGCTGCCGGAGGAAATTCTGCCCGGATGGCCCTGAATACGGGCCTGATTGACGGTATCAAAACAAAGGCTGAAGTCCGTGAACACCTGATTTCTCTTGTCGGAGAGAACCGGAAGAAAACCGGTTTCAAACAGGTGGCCTTTACCAGCTACGTGGAAACGCTTCCGGCTGTCTACAGCCGTCCGGCAGGAGATCGGCAGAGGGGGATTGCCATCCTTGTTGCCCAGGGGGATATTATCTACGGTGATGCCGAAGTCGGTCAGATCAGCGCCTCCGGAGTGGCAAAAACGCTCCGCAAAATGCGGAGGGACCGAACAGTCGGTGCTGTGGTTCTGCGTATTGACAGCGGCGGCGGCAGTGTCTTCGGCTCGGAGGTGATCCGCCAGGAGCTGATCCGGCTGCAGCAGGCCGGAAAACCTGTTGTCGTATCCATGGCGGCGACAGCTGCCTCCGGGGCCTACTGGCTGGCTGCAGATGCGGATAAAATCGTCGCCTCATCCGGGACGATAACCGGTTCTATCGGTATTTTTGCCGCATTTCCTACTGTCGAGCAGTCATTGGCGGAAATCGGGGTATACAGTGACGGGGTCGGGACAACAAAACTGGCAGGGGAGGGTGATCTGACACGTCCTCTGTCCGAGGATACCCGCAGGGCAGTCCAGATGAATATTAAGCAGACGTATCGGCAGTTTGTCCGGATTGTAGCTGAAGGCAGAAAGATGGACCCGGCTGCAGTAGATGAGGTTGCTCAGGGACGGGTCTGGGACGGCACAACAGCCCTTGAGATCGGGCTGGTGGATCAGCTGGGCGGGCTGGAAGAGGCTGTTGCTACGGCGGCGGAGCTGACCGGAATACCGGCTGACCGGGCTTTTTATTTTGAGGGGGAGAAAACGCCGTTCGAACGTCTGCTGGTGCAGCTGGAAACCGCGCATGCGGAACTGACAGGACAGACTGGACTGACAACAGCACACAGTTTCAGAAAACTGGCTGAACAGCTGCTGCGCAGTGCTGGAGGACCGTCTTCTTTTCTGCCCAAGGGAGACCCGCGCAATATATACAGCCATTGCCTGCTGCCCTCCTCAATCCTCTGACAGGCCGGGACGGATGGACAGTCCCTGGTACATGGCTGCGCTGGCAGACACGTTCCTTTTGCTCTGGCACGAACTGGGCTGGCCTCTGATCCGCCTGCTGCTCTTTATCTCTGTCGGCCTCATTGCTGCCGGGTTCATTGAAGCCCTGAACTGGACCCGGAAGATGTCGGTGGCAGCGGCACCGATGATCCGCTTCGGCCGCCTGTCCGACCTGACCGGAGCGGCCTTTTCTATGGCCTTTTTTTCCGGCGTGGCAGCCAACACCATGCTCTCCGAAGCCTATGAAAAGAAAAAAATCAGCAAAAAAGAGCTGGTCCTGGCCAATATGTTCAACAGCCTGCCCACCTATTTCCTCCACCTCCCTACCACCTTTTTTATCACAGTTCCTCTGATCAGAGGCGCAGCGTTCATTTATATCGGCCTGACCCTGGGTGCCGCTCTTCTGCGGACCCTGGCTATCACGGTGCTGAGTCGTTTTCTTCTTGCTGGCAGGCAGACCGCCGGAAAGCAGGTGCAGAACACGGCGGAAAAAATCAGTATCCGGGAAGCCGGGCAGCGTACAGTTCTGCGGTTTAAAAAACGCATCCGGAAGATCATCCGTTTTACTGTGCCGATCTATGTTGTCTTTTTTGCTCTTTCCGAGGCAGGCATGTTTCAGCTGCTGAAGGATACCCTGGCTGCCCGTCTGACCTTCCTTGCCTGGCTCTCTCCGCAGGCGGTTTCAATTATCGCCCTTCAGGTGGCTGCCGAATTCACCGCAGGCCTGGTTGCGGCCGGTGCCCTGTTGCAGGACGGCAGCATGAGTAATGAAGCGGTGATCCTGACCCTGCTGATCGGCAATGTGCTGTCCTCGCCCATCCGGGCTGTACGACATCAGTTTCCCTACTATGCCGGTATCTTTAAGCCGCGACTGGCCATGCAGCTGATTCTGTTCAGTCAGACCTTCCGGGCGGTTTCCATTGCCCTGGTTGCCCTTGGGTATTTCTTTATCATGCTCTGATTTTTTTCCGACCGCACAGCGCACCCGTAAAGAAGCGGAGAGCCCGGCACAGGGGATTGACAATCACTGAAAATAACTTTACTGTGAGTATATATTTCGATTGCAAAATTACCGGGGCCGGTACGGAGCATCGGAGTATGTATCTGTCTGTCCACCTGTCCATATCTATGTTGATTCATATTTCTATGAAAGTGCTCAGAAAAAAAATATCTGTTCCGTTTGCCGCCGGATTATACCATTCTTCCGCTCTGCTGTTTGCTGCCCTCTGTTTCACGCTGCTGCCTGCAGGATGCGCCTCTGTACAGCAGTCCCTGCCCTGGGGGGCCAAGGAGGAGCTGAATGTCGCGCTCTCTGATATAGAGCTGCAGGAAATCAAGGCATTGGAGACCATTTTTCTCCTGAAGCTGCGGGTGGTCAATCCCAATGACACCCAGATGGAAATCCGCAGTATAAAATGCGACCTGAAAATTAACGGTGAAGTTTTTGCCTCCGGGATCAGCGACGAACGCAAAGGGCTGCCTCCTTTCGGCACAATCTCTGTGCCGGTCGTAGTCTATACCTCCAAGTTCTCCATTGTCGGTACGGTGATTGAGCTTCTGCAGAAAGATGTGCAGCAGTATGGCAACAAGCGTAATGAGCCGCTCAACTACGAGCTGGACGGGCAGCTTCATCTCGGCAAGGACGGTAAAAAGATTTTTCCCTTTAAGGTGGCAGGCAAAATTGTCCTTAACGGCTGAGCGGCTGAGGAGAGAGAACAATGAATACCGGGGAGCCTGATGAACGGATTCCCGGTTTTGGAGCGGGATGCAGCAGTACTGAACAGAAGGGCGGAAGAAGACTGTCATTTCTGCAGGATCTGCATCTGTTCTGACAACGGTCCTGCTGACAGGCCTTGACAGGTTATACGTTCAGCTTTTTGGCGATCCTGGCAACATGTTCTCCCTGAAATCGTGCCCCGGCAAGCTCGTTCGCGCTCGGCAACCGACTGCCATCACCACCTGCAACGGTTGAGGCCCCATACGGTGAACAGCCGCTCACCTGATCTGTCAGCATTTGTCCTTTAAACGCATAGGGCAGACCGACAATCACCATACCCTGATGAAGCAGCGTAATATGAAAACTCAGGATGGTGGATTCCTGTCCCCCGTGCTGGGTGTTTGAGCTTGTCAGAACACTTCCGGCTTTGCCGACTAACGCTCCTTCCATCCACAGCTGTCCTGTTGCGTCAAGAAATTGGCGCATCTGACCGCACATGTTGCCGAAGCGGGTCGGTGTTCCAAAAATGACTGCATCTGCCTGACCCAGTTCATCTACAGTGCATATCGGCACGTCAGCCTGCTGTTTCTGCGCTTCAACCGCCCCCATTTTTTCCAGAACCTCATCCGGCAGAGTCTCCGGAATTCGGCGCAGGATTGCTTCCGCATCTGCCACAGACCGCACTCCTTCCGCTGCAGCTTCTGTCAGCTGACGAACGTGTCCATACATTGAGTAATAAACGATCAATACCTTCATGATTTCCTCCTTGCTTTGTGTTTCGACACAGATTTCATCTGTTCGGTAACGGGCAGTTAGCTTCCTGCCAAAATACAATTTGACCGGTTTGGCCACAATAAGCAAGCTGATTTTTTCAGAAAATAAACAGGAAGAGGAGTTACGCCGTTGGTGGAAAAATAGATTCGCAGCCCATACAGATACGACTGAGACGGGACAGCCGGAAGGCCCGATCCGGCATTTCCGGAAATCCGGGAAAAAAAAGAACCATGAGGCTGATCACTGATGACGAATATGAAAAACAGCTCATGAACCGGCTGAAGGATTGAAGGATCATCTGCTGCGGGAGATCTTTTCCAGACTTTGCCGGAGAGCTGCTGCCGGGTGAGGTGCAATGCGCGGCAAAAAAACGTATCAAAAACCGCATAAAAAACCCGACACCAGATTCGGCGCCGGGTCAATTTTCTGCTTTTTTTCTGCTGTTCCGTGCAGCGCAATCAGCAGATCAATCAACAAATAATCAGCAGCTGGCTCCGCATTGTTCCTGAGTGCAGGAACAGGAATCCGTACACGGAGGATACACAGAAACCCGTTTCCGGTTCTTGCCGAATTTTTCGTACTTCACCACGCCGTCCACCTTGGCAAACAGGGTATAGTCGCGCCCGCAGCCCACGTTGGTTCCCGGATGGATTCTTGTGCCCAGCTGACGGACAAGAATACTGCCTGCCGTGACGCTCTGTCCGCCGAAGCGTTTCACACCACGCCGCTGTCCTGCACTGTCGCGGCCGTTTCTTGAACTGCCGCCCGCCTTTTTATGTGCCATAGCTGTGTTCTCCAGATAAAAATAAAAATGAGTGGTCAGGGTCAGGATGTATACCGAAACAAAAGAGGCCGGACAGCCCCTCTACATGTCTACATAATTTCCTGAATGTTCAGAGCCGTGAACTGCTGGCGGTGCCCGCGCAGAACCCGATATCCCTTGCGTCTTTTTTTCTTGAACACAAGCACCTTTTTCGCCTTGCCCTGTTCAACGATCTTAGCAACGACCCTGGCACCCTCAACCGCCGGTGTGCCGACCCGGATATTTTCACCGTCAGCGACCAGCAGCACATCGGCAAGCTCCACCGTGTCACCGACTTGTCCCTGTAATTTTTCTACACGCAGCGTATCGCCGGCGGTGACCTGATACTGTTTTCCGCCGGTACGTATTACAGCATACATACCCTTTCCTCCTCTATATGTTCAATTCAATATATTGATTATCAAATGATCGCTCTGAAAAGGGTAAGAATAAACTATACAACAGGCCCTTCTGTCAAGGGTAAAAAAATATTTTCGGATAATTTCCGCAGAAGATGAGGAAATTAGACAGCACCTCTGACACGGATAAAAAACAACGGCTTTTTCTTGCCGAACTGCACAAGGTTCATTATAGTCCTATCAAGTTTGTCGTATCATCACTTATTTTTTTTGGAGGAGTTGCGATGAAGGATGAAACCAAGAAGAGATGGGAATGTCCGTGCGGTTATATTTACGATCCAGAAGAAGGAGATGCAGACAGCGGTATTGATCCGGGGACAGCGTTCGAGGATCTGCCGGACGACTGGCTCTGCCCGAAATGTCAGGCGGAAAAAGAATATTTTTATGAGGCCGACGACTGATCTACCCTGCTTGGTGACCGGCAACCTTCTGTAATGCCGGTCATTACCGTTTGTAAAAAAAACGAAAAAATCCTCGGGATAATCCTCAAGACAACAGCACGAGTTTTCGATCTTCCGCTCCCTTCTTCCGCAGAGCCTCTCATGCTGCTTTCACTCCACCTTCCGACCTGCCTGTCTCTCCTTCTCTGGACCCTCCTGGAGTTTCCCCTCTCTCTTCCTGCCGAGTACATCGACATCGATCCGCCCTCTCAGGATGCCCTGAATGCCGAAGAACTGATCAAAAAAAGTGACGCAGTGCTGCAAAGTTTTCTGGCTGCCCCGAATATGGAGAGATTTCGGAATAATATCAACAAGGCCTCCGGTGTGTTTATTGTTCCCCAGATGCTCAGAGGGAAATTTCTCATAGGCCGTTCCGGCGGTGCCGGTCTTCTACTTGCCCGTGACCCGGACACCGGAACTTGGAGGCATCCTGCCTTTTATACCCTTGATTCCGTGTCCACAGGCCTGCAGATAGGAGCGGATGCTTCGGAAATCATCCTCCTTGTGATGACGGAAAAAGGGATGAAGGCTATGCTGTCCCCGGAATTCAACATAACCGGACAGGATGTGTCTGTTGCTGCCGGCTCCGTCGGTGATGAGCATTCCCGGCCCTCTGCCGATATCCTGGCTTTTACCCGCTCCATGAAGGGAATCTTCGGCGGCGTTTTTCTGGCCGGAGCAGTCATTACTCCCCGTCCGCAATGGAATAAGGCATATTACGGCAAACCGGTCACTGTGCAGGATATTCTGATGCAGCATGCAGCAGGCAGCCGCAGAGCCGATCTGCTGCGCAGCAGACTCCGGGATGTCCAGAGCAGCTTGGAGAGCCGCAGAAAATAGGCATTGTTGCCCGTCTCCTCTTCCCGCTACCGGCCACTCTTTCATTCTTTTTCCCTATCCTTTCCATTTGTTGTAACCCAGTCCGCAATCCCGTATTCTGCCCGCATACACTTTGTATCTTGCGTAAAAAACAATAATGTTCTATAAAGATAAATTTCGGTCTTTTTGTAACGGACAACCGGTCCGCAGCCATTCCGCACGCTGCAGGCAAAACAACCGTCTGTCAAATCGACAGAATCTCCGCAGACTGTACGGTCAAACAAAAAATAAAAAAGTTAAAAAATAATAGCACGTTTTAACGTATCTGTATTTTTCGGCAGCAATGCCGGAACACGTCAACCTCACGATTTAAGGGAGAGTTTTTATGTCGCGAAAAATGGTCACCATTGACGGCAACCAGGCCTGTACGCATGTTGCCTACGCCACCAGTGAAGTTATCACCATCTACCCGATCACCCCGTCTTCCCCGATGGCGGCTGAGGCGGATGCCAAGGCCACAGCGGGACAAAAAAACATCTGGGGTTCTGTACCGGTTATCTCTCAGATGCAGTCTGAAGGCGGCGTTGCCGGTTCCCTGCACGGCTCCCTGGCCACCGGCGCCCTGTGCACCACCTTTACTGCGTCCCAAGGTCTGCTGCTCATGCTGCCCAATATGTACAAACTGGCTGGTGAGCTGACCCCGACCGTCTTTCATGTTACAGCCCGTTCGCTTGCCTGCCAGGGTCTGTCCATCTTCGGCGATCACGGTGATGTGATGAGCGCCCGTCAGACCGGCTGGGCTCAGATCTGTTCTCAGAACGTTCAGGAAGCCCAGGATATGGCTCTGATCTCCACCCAATCCACCTTGGCTTCCCGCATCCCGTTCCTGCATTTTTTTGATGGCTTCCGCACCTCGCATGAGATCCAGAAGATGGAGCAGCTCACCAACGAAGACATGCAGGAAATGATCGATGAAAATCTGATCACCGAGCACCGCGCCCGTGCCCTGACCCCGGATCGGCCCAGTATGTCCGGTACGGCTCAGAACCCGGATGTCTACTTCACCGGCCGTGAGACCGTAAATAAGTACTACAACGCGGTTCCCAGCATTGTTCAGGAAACAATGGACAAATTTGCTGCCCTCACCGGTCGCCAGTACAACCTCTTTGATTACTACGGTGCACCCGATGCCACCGATGTGGTCGTGATCATGGGTTCCGGCGCCGAGACTGCAGCTGCGACTATTGATCATCTGGTGGCGGAAGGAAAAAAGGTCGGTATGGTGATTGTCCGCCTGTTCCGTCCGTTTGACATGAAGGCGATGGTCAACGCCCTGCCGTCCACTGTTGAGCGCATCACGGTGCTTGACCGCTGCAAAGAGCCGGGCGCACCGGGCGAGCCGTTGTATCTGGATGTCCGTGCTGCGGTCGCCGAGGCCGGCGAGGCCAACCCGACCATGATCATGCCGCTGATCCTCAGCGGACGCTACGGCCTGGGTTCTGCGGAATTCAGCCCGGCCATGGTCAAGGCGGTCTACGACAACATGGCTGCGCTGGCGCCGAAGAATCATTTCTGCGTCGGGCCGAACGACGATGTGACCCACACCTCCCTGAACTACGACAAGTCCTTCAATATCGAGGGAGAAGACGTCTACCGTGCCATGTTCTACGGCCTGGGTTCCGACGGCACCGTGGGCGCGAACAAGAACACCATCAAGATCATCGGCACCGAGACCGACAACTCGGCCCAGGGCTATTTTGTCTACGATTCCAAAAAGTCCGGGTCCATGACCGTATCCCATCTCCGCTTCGGCGAGAACCAGGTCGTGGCGCCGTATCTGATCAGCAAGGCCAGCTTCATCGCCTGCCACAACTTCACCTTCCTGGACAGCTACGACATGCTGGCCAATCTGGAGGACGGCGGCACCTTCCTGCTCACCACCACCTTTGACAAGGACCAGGTCTGGGATCATCTTCCGGCCAAGGTGCAGCAGCAGCTGATCGACAAGAAGGCCAAGTTCTTCATCATCGATGCGGTCAAGCTGGGCCTGGCCATCGGTCTGGGCGCGCGCATCAACATGATCATGCAGACCGCCTTTTTCCTGATCTCCGGCATCCTGACCAAAGAAGAGGCCATCAAGGCGATCAAGGATGCTATCAAGAAGACCTACGGCAAGAAGGGCGACAAGATCGTTAATATGAACTACGAGGCGGTTGACGCAGCTGTAAATAATATTGTCGAGGTGACCCTGGCCGACAAGATCACCGGTCATGAACTGCCGGAGACCGTGCCTGCTGAGGCGCCTGAGTTTGTCAAACAGGTCACTGCCAAGATGATCCAGGGCAAGGGCGAGGAGATTAAGGTTTCCGAGATGCCGGCCGACGGCCGCTGGCCCACAGGCACCTCCCAGTGGGAGAAACGCAACATTGCGGTGAAAGTACCGAGCTGGGATCCGGAAACCTGCATCCAGTGTGGCCGCTGCTCCCTGGTCTGCCCGCACGGCTGTATCCGCATCAAGGTGGCTTCCGATGACGCGCTGCAGGCCGCCGGTGCCGATGACGCCTTCAAGACTGCTGATGCGGCGGGCAAGGATTTCAAAGGCAGCAAATTCATGGTCACGGTGTCCACCGAGGACTGCGTGGGCTGCACCCTGTGCTCCACCAACTGCCCGGCCCGCAAAAAAGATGCGGAAGGCAACAAGACCGAGCAGACCGCGCTCACCATGATCGACAACACCGAAGAGGTGCGCGCTGTTTCAGCGAAAAACTGGAAGGTCTTCACGGCCCTGCCTGAAGTGGACAACAGCCTGATCAATCCGGCCACGGTCAAGGGCAGCCAGCTCAAGCGGCCCCTGTTCGAGTTCTCCGGTGCCTGCGCAGGCTGCGGCGAGACCCCGTACATCAAGCTGACCACCCAGCTCTTCGGCGACCGGATGCTGATTGCCAATGCCACAGGCTGCTCCTCCATCTACGGCGGCAACCTGCCCACCACCCCGTATGCCCGGCGGGCCGACGGACGCGGGCCTTCCTGGTCCAACTCCCTGTTCGAAGACAACGCCGAGTACGGCCTGGGTATGCGCCAGAGCGTCAACAAGCTGGCCATGCAGGCAGCTGAGCTGCTGAACCTTGCCGTTGAAGAAGGGCTTGTTTCCAAGGAGCTTGCCGATTCTCTCCTCAATGCAAGCCAGACAACCCAGGAAGAGATCGAGGCCCAGCGGGCCCGGGTTGAGGAGCTGAAGGCAGCCCTGTCCGGCAGCAGCAGCGTGACTGCGGCCCGCCTCCTGCCGGTGGCTGATTATCTGGTGAAAAAATCAGTCTGGTGCTTCGGCGGTGACGGCTGGGCCTACGACATCGGCTACGGCGGTCTGGACCATGTGCTGGCTTCCGGCGAGAACATCAACGTGCTGGTGCTCGACACCGAGGTCTACTCCAACACCGGCGGCCAGATGTCCAAATCCACCCCGCGTGCGGCTGTGGCCCAGTTTGCGGCCGGCGGCAAAAAGATGCCCAAGAAAGATATGGGCATGATCTTCTCCACCTACGGCAACGTCTATGTTGCAAGAATTGCAATCGGCGCCAACCCGCAGCAGGCGGTCAAGGCGATCAACGAGGCCGAGGCCTACGACGGTCCCTCCATCATCATCGCCTATGCCCACTGTATCAACCACGGTCTGAACTTGGCTCTGGGCATTGAGCAGCAGAAGAAGGCGGTCGCCTGCGGCCACTGGCCCCTGTACCGCTACAACCCGCAGCTGGAGGATGAGGGCAAAAACCCGCTGACCATCGACTCCAAAGAGCCGACCATGAAGTTCGCGGACTACGCCCTGAACGAGAACCGCTACCGGATGCTCAAGCTCTCCAACCCGGATCATTTTGATGAGCTGATGGAGGCCTCGCAGAAGGATGTGGAGAAGAGCTGGAAGTTCCTCCAGGGTCGCTTCAAGGCGCTTGAGGAGTAAATTGAGTAGAAAGCAGCTTCTTTTAAGCTGGCAGTAAAAACAGAAAGGCCTCTTCCGGGAAACCGGGAGGGGCCTTATTCTTATCATGTGAAAAGAACGTAAATAATGGATGAAGCTGGATGATGATATTTATGCACTTGCGGAAAAGCTGAAGCATCTCGGCATTAAGTCCTACGATGCGTTGCATCTATGCTGTGCAAAAAAAGCAGGTGCAGATGTGCTTCTTTCAACAGACGACAAGTTGGTGAAAAAATCTCAGAAGAATAAAGACGTGTTGGATATCACAGTCGATAATCCACTAAACTGGTTAAGAAAGATATGGTGAAACTATGAGCACCCAAGCAATGACTCTTGAACAGGTGAGACGGATCGGTATAACAGCTCTTGCTCAGAAACTTGGAGCAGTCGGAATGGTCAGATTCTTACAGCAATCTGAAACCGGCTGGGGAGATTACACAAAAGAAAGAAAAAAATGGCTGGGCGATCCTGACCTGAAAGAACTGTTTGATGCCGTAAAAGACAGCGAGGGGAGCAAGGCCTGACGAGCAAGTCAGCTCTTGGAGATCAAGGCCATGCCGGATCAGCTGCCGAATGAAGTCAGACAGGTTCCCGGTTATACCGCCTATTGGTATCCGGCGCAGAAGAAAGGCTATTCCGGGACAGGCGTGTTCAGCAGGCAGACGCCCCTCAATGTGATCTATGGTCTGGGAAAAGAAGCATTTGATGCCGAAGGCCGGGTACTGACCTTGGAGTTTGCGGATTTTTATTTTATCACCGCTTATTTTCCCAATGCCCAGCACGACCTAAAACGGCTGCAGTTCAAGCAGGATTTCAACCGGGAAATCCTCCGGTATATGGACCGGCTGGCAACGGAAAAATCTGTGGTGCTCTGCGGCGACCTGAATGTGGCCCATAAAGAAATCGATCTTGCCAATCCCAAGGCCAATGTGAAGAATCCCGGCTTTTCACCCGAAGAACGGGCCTGGATGGACGAGGTGACCGGAGCAGGCTATGTGGATACCTTCCGCCTGTTCAATCAGGAACCGGACCAGTACACCTGGTGGAGTTACCGCTTCAATGCGCGGGCAAAGAATATCGGCTGGCGTATTGATTATTTTCTGGTCCATCCTGCCAGCCGGGACCGGGTTCTGGCCGCAGACATTCATGACGACATCCTCGGCTCCGACCATTGCCCGGTCAGCATTGAGTTCATTTAATCTGCGAATTGGGAGATTTTGTCGTATCCTGCCTTGTTGCCGTACTTTGCAGACCAGAATCGGCACCTTCTGGAAAAATACTTGACGAACAGTGTGGTCGATGTTAAATAAATATATTATTGTCGTACTGGGTAGTTAATTGAGTACGAACCTCACTTTCTGGTCGGAACCGTCAGACATAAATTCCCTCCTTCTCAACATAAGGGCGAAGCTCAGGTCGGAGAACCTTATCCGTCACCAAGTCCACTGTACACTCAAGTAAATCCTCCAGATAAAACAGGAGACCAAAAACGCGTCAGCGGCTGATACCTTGGAATCTTGTAACCTACCGAAGAAGTATAACATACTTGTATTTATCAATTCTGTAAAATATATTATTTCGTGGCTACATGAAGATGTGAACTTGGTCGGGATAAGCAGGATTCGAACCCGCTATCCCGCCCCCCATCACTGCACTGTCTGGTGCATGTTGTTTTTTGGTGCGCTTCTTTCGTTATTACAAAAATTTACTTACTTGACGGTGCGGTAACTTAAATGTTACTATATGTAGTGTTATGAAGATTGAAGAGTATATTCGAGAAGACGGCTCAAATTCGTTTAAGAAATGGTTTGATAAGCTTGATCGTCAGGCGGCTGCTAAAGTCACTGTGGCCTTGGCCCGGCTGGAACTTGGGAATACATCAGGAATAAAATGGTTCAGTGGAATTGGTGAGTACCGTATCAATTGGGGGCCGGGATACAGAATTTATCTGGCTCAAAGGGGAGATGATCTGATAATCCTTTTTGGAGGAGGGGTGAAAAAAAGCCAACAATCCGATATTAAAAAGGTTAATGATCTCTTCAAAGAGTACAAGAAGCGCATGACGGCGTATCGTCAGAAAAAGAGGTGAACTATGCCGATAGTCAGAGATTATAAAAAAACAATTAATGAACGGGCCGAACGCGAACCTGAATTTGCCGCCGCTTTACTTGACGAGGCTGTTACCTTATTTCTTAACGGAGAACCGGATACTGCAAGACTGATCCTTAGAGATTTGGTAAATGCCACAGTAGGTTTCGAAACATTGGCGAACGAAACAACAAAGCCCAGCAAGAGTCTTCACAGAATGCTGTCAGCCAAAGGCAATCCCACTATGGACAATCTGACGGCGATCCTGAAGGTTCTCCGGCAAAAATTCAAAATTAATTTTGAAGTACGTGCCGTTCCTTCATAAAGATACCATAACCCACTTTTATTGGGCGTGTTATGTGAACCTCTAATCGGGGTCTGTCCCTGATTTATTCAGGCCGAAGTGCTTTTTCCGTCACCAAGTCTACTGTACAGTCCAGTAAATCTTCCAGAAAAAACAGAAGGCCGAAATATCGTTTCGAGTTCGCCGGTCCGTCAAAGGCGACCAGAATGTCCACATCGCTTTCATCGGTCGCTGTATCGCGGACGGTTGAGCCGAACAGCAGCAGCTTGGTCACACCGAAATGGTTCTTCAGCTCCTGCCTGCATTGGGTCAGCAGGTTGATGGCGTGTCGGCGTTTCATTTAGCCGTCATGGCAACAGTTTGGCCATTGAGACAATCCCTTGTTCGAGCTGATCTCTTGCGATTTTGACTGACAGCTCCTTGCGGGTTACAATTTCTTCGAGAAAATTTTTATCGGCATCATCTGTACCGATAGCCATAATGTCAATTTGTTCTCTTTTTGCCCGATCAGCCGCATCAAGCGCAGCCTGCCTATTATCCGGCATTCCATCGGTCACAAGACAAATTATTTTCTCGCCCATTTTGTCAGCGAGTTTATTTGTTGCCAGACTGATGGCATCTGCCATATTTGTCGATCCTCCAATTTTCAATTTCTCAACCTCAGTGTTAAGGGAAGCTGCCTCACGTACCCGCTCGGCAAGATCACCACGTAGAATATGATAACGATACTTCGTTACCCAAACAAAATGATACTCTATTTTATACTTGGTATGACTTCCGCTCCTGTATTCCATAACAGTCAGTATAAAACAACTGCTGGCTGAAAGCTACCCGCCTGAAAGGCGGGGGGTTTAACCCTAATAACGGACGAATAAAATATCAACAGAACCTAAGACAAAAAAAAAAAAAAACTTTTGACAAAAGTAACTGCCAACAAGTAAATTGGACTAATCATAAATAGAAAGGTACTTAGCAAGTGCCGTACTTTCTGGTCTTCGCCGTAAACCAGAATCGGCATATTTTCAAAAAATTAAGTTTTTTTTACTAAAAAGGAGCGAGAGACATGAAATGCCGAAGTCAAGTCCAAAAGAAGATGATGTTTTTGTTAGGAGTAGTGGGTGCCGTTGTGCCAGCTACGGCATCACTAGGCGGGCCAATCATCTTCGACCCTTGCTGGTTCCTGATGAGCTCTCTGCAAACTCAACAGGAAAATATCTATAATGACTGCGAGGAAGACAGAGTGAATTTCAAGTTCACTGGGAACGATGGTGAGAATTTCGAGGTGTTCTACGTAGATTCACACTTCACGAGTAAGTTGAGCACAAACTACTATAAACAATTGCGAGCATCTAACCTCACCCTTCTAACCAACTGTTACAAGAAGGATGGCTGCAATGTTGACTCTCCTTATTCCATTCGTATGACCTGGCTACCGTCTCGGCCTAACCGTATGTCTGTCTCACTAAGAAACGAACATACCGGCGAGAACATCTTTTTTACAGGTACTTGCAGTGACGGGATGGTTGTAGCACAAGAAGACAACACCAGTTATGCTATATCGTTCCGACCCTCAAACGGCCCCGACTGTATAGACTAGCTGATTACGGTATGCCGTCCTGGGGCAGTTTTATGACATAGCCAACCCGAACTGGTAATGTTTCATTAAAGCCGAAAACGATACTCGGCATTTGAACCAAGCCCCGTAGATCGGGCTGAGACACGAACCCCGACAATCATAAGGCGAGTCGGCCATGTCGGGGTTTGTCCCGCCCACCCGCAATCTACGAACTGGCAGCAGTAAAGCGGGATCGATTGTCGGTCCCGCTTTTTTTATCGCTATAGCTGTAGCGATATCCAATGAACCGGAACGTTGCCGGTGACCATAACGTAGCCGAAAAGCGACATCGTCATCACATCAGTCCTGATTCCACCCGGATTCAGAGCTTTTCTTTTCCCCTGCTGCACATCCCGCCGCCTCTCCCCCCGTTACTATTGACAACACACAACCCCTTCCTTTATCATTCAAAATGGCGGCAGGAGAGAAAACGTTTTTCTCCTGCTTCAGCTGAGTTTGATATTTTCTGCTCAGAACATTCCTTCCTCACCCCTCCCAAAAAGGCGACATCTCCAGTAGATCAGCAATAATCTTCGGCATCTTCTCCAGCACAATTCTTAAACCGGAACCTGTTTCTCCAGTACCCTCTGCGCTATCTCCGGTAATTCGACACGGACAAAGGAAGACGAATCATAAAGATAACCATCAGGCTCTGACAGGTCTTCATCAATAATACGTATCATGTTGAGTGGTTCCGCTTCTTCATCCGGCAAGGTTGGATAAACCTTTCCCAATATCAGACTGGCTGGATTGCTCTCATTGTTAATGCAGATGACAAAATCTCTCATCAATCACCCTCTTTATTTTAAAGTCTCTGCGCCCTATTCCGTGCGCTTCAAACCAGTGTACTTCGGCTTCAAAGATTGTACCATCTCTTAATCGTACTGTAGCATTTCCCTTCATCTTTCTCCAGCGACCTTTTCCGTAAGTACGGTCCAAGTAACGCCGGATATGTATACCTCGGCCTGATGCAATTGTCTCAATGTCAAGGATCTTGCCGAGGATCTCGAATTCCACGCTCACCCCTCCCAAAAAGGCGACATCTCCCGAAGATCAGCAATAATCTTGGGCATCTTCTCCAGGACAAAATCCACTTCTTCCTCGGTATTATATACAGACAGACTGAAACGGATGGAGCCATGCGCCGCAGTAAAGGGCACGCCCATTGCCCGGAGCACATGGGACGGCTCCAGTGAACCCGAGGTACAAGCAGAGCCGGAAGAGGCGCAGATGTTGTGCCGGTTCATGTGCAGCAGAATGGCCTCGCCTTCCACGTACTCAAAGCTAATATTGCTGGTATTGGGCAGGCGGCTGTCCGGATGGCCGTTCAGGATGGCCTTGGGGATGGAGGTCAGCAGGCCCTGTTCCAGTCTGTCCCGCAGGGCCCGGACTCGGATATTTTCTTTCCCCATCATCTCCCCGGCCAGCTGACAGGCCCGGCCCAGGCCGACAATGGAGGCCACGTTTTCCGTGCCGCCCCGGCGTCCGTGTTCCTGATGCCCGCCCCGGAGAAAGGGAACAAAAGGGCTTCCCTTGCGCACATAAAGTACCCCGACCCCCTTAGGCGCATGGAGTTTATGACCGGACAGGGAAAGAAAATCGATCTGATTTTCCCGCATATTAATGGGGATCTTGCCCACGGCCTGGACAGCATCAGTGTGAAAGAGAATGCCCCGCTCCTTGGCCATGGCCGCCATCTCCTCCACCGGAAAGATCACCCCGGTTTCATTGTTGGCCCACATCACTGAAACAACAGCTGTGTCCTCAGTCAGGGCCTCCTGATAGGCGGTAAGGTCGAGCGTACCGTCGGACTCCACCATGAGCCGGGTGCTGCGGTGCTTGTGCCCGGTGAGCTGATCAAGGGTTTCGCAGAGATTCTTGACTGCCGGATGCTCCACCCGGGTGGTGACGATGTGCCGTTTTTCCGGCACGGTCTGCAGGGCAGAGAGGATGGCGGTGGAGTCGCTCTCCGTGCCGCAGCTGGTGAACACGATTTCCTCCGGCTCCGCCCCGATCAACTCAGCAATCTGGCTGCGCGCCTCTTGTACAGCCCTGCCCACTTGGCCGCCGAAGGTGTGCATGGACGAGGGGTTACCGTAGCACTCGCTGAGAAAGGGCAGCATTGCCTCCAGAACTTCCGGAGCGACCCGGGTGGTGGCATTGTTGTCCATATAAATAATTGTATCGCTGCCGCAGTCCATTATCTTCCCTCCTCGACGATCAGGCTGTCAACCACCTGTTCACGCAGTTTCTTTTCCACATAGACCTTCAGGGTTGTCCGGGATGACTGACACCCGGCACAGGCCCCGCGCAGGGACACCGTGACGAAATCGCCGTCCACATCGATCAGTTCGATATCGCCGCCATCCTTTTTCAGGGTGGGCCGGATTTCCCGCTCAATGACCTCCTCGATCTTCTTGATTTTCTGCAGAGTGGTCATACGCTGCTTTTCAACCGGTTTGATGGGGGTTGAAATGCCCTCCACGGTCTGGCGGAGGAGCTGCCGCAGCCGATCCTCACATTTGCCGCAGCCGCCCCCGGCCTTGGTAAAGTTGGTGATTTCCTCCACGGAACGCAGACCGGATTCCTTGATTGCCCGGCTGATCTCCAGATCAGTGACCCCGAAGCACTCGCAGACCACCTCGCCCTGGGCCATAGGCAGGATCATACCGCGATAATCGGCAATGGCTGCTTCCAGGGCCTCCCTGCCCATAACCGAGCAGTGCATTTTCTCCTTGGGCAGGCCGCCCAGGGCCTGAGCAATATCCTCGTTGGTGACCTTGGCGGCTTCGTCCACGGACATGCCTTTGATGAGTTCTGTCAGAACAGAAGAAGAGGCAATGGCGGAAGCGCAGCCGAAGGTCTTGAACTTCGCCTCGGTGATGATATCGTTTTCATCCACTTTGATGGTCAGTTTCAGGGCGTCGCCGCAGGCCAGGGAACCCACGTCACCGGTGCCGCTGGGGCTCTCCACTTCGCCCACATTCTGCGGATCAATGAAATGCTGCTTGACTTTATCTGTATATTCCCACATAAGACTCTTGCATACCGTTACGGCTGAAGTTGACGTTGTTCAGTTCTGCCCCTCCGCCTGCTGCGCTGTGCATAATATGCATATTGCAGTTTCAGGGGAAAAGCAGGTACTGACGGCTGTTTTTCGCCAGATTACCTCAAAATCTCAGGCCGTGCACGGGTTAAGGTTGACAATCCGGAAAAATTTTATCATAGTTTTGCCCTCTGCATAAAAAACCCGTACTGCGGAATACATTGCTTATACGCTGTTTTACTTGCTCAGTTATTTTTAATAAAGACCTTGTGGTCTGGGAGATGAAAACATGGGACAAGCGCACGATGAAAAACTGATTCTCTGGTTTGACGAAATCGGCATTGAAGATGTACCGCTCGTCGGGGGAAAGAACGCCTCTTTGGGTGAGATGTATCAGCACCTGACCGGCAAAGGTGTGGCGGTGCCGCACGGTTTTGCCATTACAGCCTATGCTTACCGTTACCTGCTGAAAGCAGCAGGTGTCGAGGAGGAGATTCGGCAGGTTCTGTCTGATCTGGATACCGAGGATATGGCCAATCTGGCCGAGCGCGGCGAAAAATGCCGGAACATCATCCGTCACGCCGATTTTCCTGAAGATCTGCGCGTTGCTATCATTGACGCCTACAAAAAGATGGAGGCCGAGTACGGTGAAAACTGCGACGTGGCTGTCCGCTCTTCCGCCACTGCTGAAGACCTGCCCGACGCTTCCTTTGCCGGTCAGCAGGAGACCTACCTGAATATCCACGGCTACGAAAACATTATTGAGAACTGTCGCAAATGTTTTGCCTCCCTGTTCACCAACCGGGCCATCTCGTACCGAAAGCATCAGGGCTTCGGTCAGTTCGATGTCTACCTGTCCATCACAGTGCAGAAGATGGTGCGCTCCGACTCGGCCTCTTCCGGGGTTATGTTTTCCATTGATACGGAGTCCGGCTTCAAGGATGCCTGTTTCATCACCGGGGCCTGGGGCCTGGGGGAAAACGTGGTTCAGGGCGCAGTCAACCCGGATGAGTACTACGTGTATAAACCCAAACTCAAAGAAGGAAAGCGCCCCATTGTCGGCAAAAAGGTCGGTTCCAAGGCCATCAAGATGGTTTACGATAATGACCCGTCCACTGAAGAGCCGGTCAAAAATATCGACACCACCGAAGAAGAGCGCAACGCCTATGTCATCAATGATGACGAGATCATCCAGCTGGCAAACTGGGCCTGTATCATTGAGGATCATTACGGCAAGGGCATGGACATCGAATGGGCCAAAGACGGCGACGGCAAGGAAGTCGGCACCGGTGAACTGTTCATCGTTCAGGCCCGTCCGGAGACGGTCCATTCTCAGGCCAATAAAGGGGTCATGGAGACCTATAAACTGCAGGAGAGAGGTCCGGTTCTGGCTGAAGGACTGGCTGTGGGCACCAAGATCGGTCAGGGTGTGGCTCACTGCATCGAGGATGTTAAAGACATCGGCACTTTTAAGAAGGGCGAGGTCCTGGTTACCGACATGACCGACCCGGACTGGGAGCCGATCATGAAGATCGCCGGGGCCATTGTCACCAACCGGGGCGGTCGGACCTGCCATGCCGCGATCATCTCCCGCGAGCTGGGCATCCCCTGCGTTATCGGTACCGGCAATGCGACTGACAACATCACAACCGGCCAGGAGGTCACCGCCTCTTCTGCAGAAGGTGAGACCGGTTATGTTTATGAAGGGCTGCTCAAGTACGAGATTGAGACCACTGATCTGGCCAACATGCCCGCCACCAAGACCAAGATCATGATGAATCTGGCTATCCCGGAAAAGGCCTTTTCCGAGTGTCAGATCCCCAATGACGGCGTTGGTCTGGCCCGCGAGGAGTTTGTCATCAACTCCCATATCGGCCTGCATCCCCTGGCCCTGTACAACTACGAGGAACTCAAGACATCTGATGACCCGGAAAAGCAGGAGATCGTCAAGCAGATTGATGCCAAGACCGGGGCCTATGCAGATAAAAAGCAGTTCTTCATCGACAAAGTGGCTGAAGGCGTAGGCCGGATTGCTGCCGGTTTTTATCCCAACGACGTTATTGTCCGCCTGTCCGACTTCAAGAGCAACGAATACGCCAACTTGGCTGGCGGCACACTTTACGAGCCGGAAGAAGAGAACCCGATGATCGGCTGGCGCGGTGCTTCCCGCTACTATGATCCCAAATATCGCCCGGCCTTTGAGCTGGAGTGCAAGGGGCTGCTCAAGGCGCGGAACGATATGGGCCTAGACAATATAAAGCTGATGGTGCCTTTCTGCCGGACACCGGAAGAGGGCAAGAAGGTCATCGAGGTTATGCGGGACTGCGGTCTGGTGCAGGGTGAGAACGGCCTGGAGCTCTACGTCATGTGCGAGATCCCCAGCAACGTGATCTGCGCTGATGCCTTTGCTGACATCTTTGACGGCTTCTCCATCGGCTCCAACGATCTGACCCAGCTCACCTACGGCCTGGATCGTGACTCTGGTATTGTGACTGGTATCGCTGATGAGCGCCATGAGGCGGTCAAGGAGATGATCAAGATGGTGATCAAAACCGCGAAACGCCGTGGTCGCAAGATCGGTATCTGTGGTCAGGGTCCCTCTGACTTCCCGGACTTTGCCACCTTCCTGGTGGAGCAGGGCATTGATTCCATGTCTCTGATCCCGGATACAGCCGTGAAGACACGACTGGCTGTGCATGAGAAGGAGAAAGAGATGGGGATTGCTCCTGAGTAAAATGAGGAGCTACAGCTGAGTCTCTGAGGAGTTCAGAAAGGGCGGATCGCTTTGCGATTTGCCCTTTTTGGTTGTATTTGAAACGAAATTAGGTTTCCAACTTGTCTTCGCCCGTATCTTGGAGTTTGATTTCCAGCCTTCTTAATGGAATAAAAACATCTCTTTCATTGAGCCGTTGCTGTCTTTTGAGTTCGCCCAGAAGATTAAGGAGGTCGCTTCTTGGCACCTCATCTGCATGGCCTTCAAGGTAGAACAGCCCGTCAACAATGGTTTCCGGTGCTGTTGAACAGAGCTGCTCCAGTGAAAAAATAAATTCTATGTGCTGCTTGAGGAGTAGAGAAAGAGACTTTTTTTCTGAAGAATCTCTGAGTTGGTACATTGCATTAAGCCAATGATTCAAAATTGTTTGAGCTTTCCTGTCTCTAATTCGGGACGAAAGGGTGTCTTCAATTTTCATGTACTGAAACAGTTCGTCCTGCATACCGGATAGCTCATCTTTCAAGTTTTTCCATTCTTCAGATAACTCATTTCTAAGACTTAATATTTTATCATCTTCAACTTTCATGTGCTGAAGCAATTCATCCTGCATGCCAGAAAATTCATTTTTGATATTTTTCCACTCTTTTGAAAGATCAACTTTCATCTCAGATAGTTTTCCTTCCAAGTGTTCTTCGCACCCAAAAGTATTTTTTTCTATTAGATCGTTAATTTTAATTTCTATACTGTCAGTCAGTTCATTTTTCTTTCCTTCAATTTTAATATTCAGTCTCTCAATCAATCTTGAGTTCAGTTCTTTCTCTTTGTGTTCAACAATATCGTTTATCTTTCCTGTTACATTAGATTCAATTTGCTTTTCTCCTTTTGACTGCAAAAAAATAAAGTTATGATGGAAAATATTATAGGAATAAGGACTGCTACTATATTTAATAAGAGTATTATATTTTCTGTGTTTTCATTTTCTCTTGCTACAATTGCTACAGCGTTTGAGAGCTGTTCGTTAAATCTATCATATTTTTCAGATCGGCTTCTATCTTCTTGTTCCTTATGATCAACAGATGCTGGCTTATCAAGAACATTTGATATATTCTCTCTGTGCTGTTCTATAGAGGAATCTGGAACAATGAAAAAAAATAGAAACAAAAGTGGGATGTAAATGATTGAAAAAACAGTGGCCAAAAGAAGCAGGTTTTTCTTCATACGATATTTCTCCCTATAGAGCTTAGATCAACAACATCGTTTTTAAACTGTTCTGACCAGTTAATATCTGGATTTCTCTTCTCAATATATCGAATTTCCCCCATTCCATCTGCGCTGTAAGTAAAAATATCTTCATCATCTCTTTCAGACTTCATTCGTGCAGAAACGATAAGCACAGGTATTTTAGCATAAGGTGATTTTGGTTCAGAACGAAGAAAACGCCGGACAAGTTCCCAGCCAGCCTCTCTTCCTCCAAGAGTATCTGAGTCGCAAACTCCTATAGTTTTCAAATTATTCACGCCTGCAAGCATGATGTCTAGTATCAAAAGTCGAATATTCTCTTTGTTCCTTTCCAGATATTCAGCAAACCTCGCAGGATGGTTAACCATTTTAACCAGAAAACCTTGACTCTCGCACCAACACTTCTCGTCAGCAACTGAATGTTCTAAATCCTCAATCCATAAAATATGTTTATTTTTCATATTGTTTTCTCCTCTGGTGTCTTTATAAGGATACTGTCACAAGGAAATAAGAGATTGGCTGTAAACTTCCCGCACAGTATGCCATCATATTCCGACTCCTGGTAATCAAAATCAAGACCTAAGCTATTATAAGAACATAGCCCATCAACAAGATACAAACCCAAACCTTTACCGGAAATGTTTTCTATATTATTCGACCCTCGAACACCATAAAGCTTGAGACGGGAAATATCAAACTCTTCGCTAAAGGGTGCTGTATAATTTGAAATAGAAAGTGTAAAGTTTTGAAACCTATCAAACTCTCCTTTTACCGAGATTGACGTATGAGGAAGAGAATATTTTACGGCGTTAGAAATGAGGTTAGAGAGTATTCTGGTGAGATGTTCTTCTGCTATCAGGACCGCAGGCCATATTTCGCCTGAAAGAGCAGTATCATCCTGTATATTCTTACGGCAACGATCATAGTTTGTTCCTCGATAGAGGCTGTTAAATACCTCACGAACCTTGACTCGTTTCTTGGTTATTTTTTTACCACGTAATTCAGAAATATTAAATGTAAGTCTTCCTATATCAGGTGTCTCATCAGCTAACTTGTCATCATTGAGAAGGAGGAGCATGAGATGTAAATCCTGTTTATATATCTCCAAGTCCTGCATCCACTCTTCAAGACGGAATGCTTTCTGTCTATCTATTATCAACCTTCCCCTCGGTGTTTTCCGTATTGAGTCAAGAATATTACCCGCTTTTTCCAGCACCAGAGGTATCTGTCCTTTTAACTCATGTTCGATAAGGCCCTTCTTCTTTTGTAATCTGTTTTTCTCATCAATCGTTGTTCCAAGCTCATTGATCTTTTGCTCCATGCCTTTTATCTCTTTCTCACGGGATGCTTTCGCAGCTTCGAGCGTATCTTTATCGTTTGCTAATTTGATCGTTTCAGCTTCAAGCGTATCTTTATCTTTTTCTAGTTTTATCGTCTCAAGGTGTAAGCCAAAATTATGAGCAACAAACTTTACAGTCGGGTTCCATTGGCTACCAAGAGGATCTTTTCTTTCTGAGTCCTTATAGTACAGACAGAGGATGAATTGAAAAGACTCCCCGCGTTCCTCTCTCTTTTCCCAGGGATAAAGCGGAATAACAACCACAGATGTTATTTCATTTTCAAGTATCCATCGTCGTTGTGGCTTCATTTCATTGATTGTATTAGCATTCCACCCTTCTGGATCATTCTCTTTCAATGTCTGGATATCTGAACACGCATAATATTCATCAGGGTTACCTAATAGCTTCTTAATAGCTGTGCCTATAGAACTGCCGTAATCTTCTTCCAATCTACTCTCGCAATTTTCGTCTTCACAGATCTCGTTGAGATCTTCTCTGTTAAACCAGCCAATAGGATGACACGCTTTACGGCTGTTATCCGGTTTCCAGAATGTGCTTGTTTCAGCCATAAAAATTTTACAGGCTGCTTCACATAAAGCATTATATTTCTGTTGCGAATCAGCGTGTATATTTGTTTCTTTGATTACATAATTAATATACTGCCAAACATATTTCTGATAGAGATTGCGTCCGATTTCATCAGCTATTAAGGAGGCGTAGTAAAGATCATCCTGACCAAATTGGTATTCACAGAGGCCGGAGACCTCCAAAACACCGAAAAGGCGCCCATGTATATAGATGGGAAGTGCCATGCCGCTCTTTGGCCGTTCATAGGTATCGCTGGCCGCTGAAAGAAGTGTTTCCTCAAGAGGGTCGGCAATCCCCGTTTTATGATCATAAAAATAACAAAGCCGGTCTTTCTTCTTCCCGTCTTTCACTCGGTAGCTTATACTTGATTTTCTTTTCTCCTTATCCTTCGCGGCTTCCCGTATTAAATGCATTTGTGATTCTTTCCACTCTGCAGCACCCTGCATCCGGTCCCCTCCTGAATAGTAGAGTGCAAGGGCACAAAGACTCTCTGTATGATAATCGTAGCGAAAAATTGAGGCTGTTTCAGCCAGAAGTAAATCAGCTATTTGTGCAGCAAGTTTATTGACAATAGGATCTATCGAATCTCCCGTTTCTGCTGTATGCTCGGCTGCAATGATTCCAACATGATGCTCTATCCATGAACGAAGAAGTTTGAGTCTTTGGTGAAAATAAAAAATTCTATTTTGTTCAAACAGTATAGTTTCAGCTGATTCTTCTATGAATGAAGAATCAGCCTCAGAGGGTCTGTTGATTGCTCGAATAATTTTCCATTGTCTTTTTGAATTATCTATATGGAGCTGAATAGTATTGTCCTTCCGCTGATTAATCGGGATATAAAAGGTATTAACAGAGGTGTCACGATGAGAACTAGCGCGATCAAAGGCATGTCTCGCTATTTTCATGACAGTTTTCCTATTAAAAATAATATCCTCATGTATCTCAGGGCTAATGTCAATATCAAAAAGCCTTTTTACACTCTTACCTGTTTGTTGCAGTTGTTCTCTTACCTCATCAGGCGTGTTCACTGCTCTGCATAATATTGTAAGGTCTGTTCTGTCCGGCCTGGTCCATTGAGGTGCCTGACTATCTATCAGGACAGTCCCAAATTTTTGAAAAAAATCTACTGTTTCTTCAATACTGCACGTTCCTTCATTGCAAGGAATATCAATTCTCGGTCCGCCGACGAGAATAAAATCCATATCACTCTTGTCTGTCCTTATACGATAAAAGTAGTAGATTAACTTTTCACATACCGTTAAGGTTATATTATCAAGGTTATCCAGATAATTTTTATGTATTTCCTTCATGATGACGTACTGAAAACATTGCCATACATTCCATGAAGAAATCTTCTCGATCAGCATATCATTATTGCTCGACCGGGTTGCCCATGGGGAATAATAATAGCTACTGAATTTCCTGGTTAATCCTGTAGCTTCTATAGAGCATAATAAGTCTCCTGTCTCCTGGTTAGAATATTCCCTTTTTCCCTGTAGATCATATTCTAACTCATCAAAATAGCCCTCAATACTCTTTGCCGCATTGACATCATATAATCTCAACGGCATGGTGACCTGCATGGCAAGGGTATCCTGCACAACCTGTAAGGCCCAGCCGGTCTTTGAACGATATCCATCACGTCTAGTGACCCATTGTTCTCCGAGTGTGCTCATAAGATGCCTCTTTTGCGGCTTGGTCGCATGGAGTTTCTCCGCCATAGTCCTTATCCTCCCTTGAATACCTTTTTTCGTTCGTCCTACCTGACTCACCATATCCTTTCCGAGGAAGCTTTCTGTTTGTTCTAACTCCCCTTTCCGCATCCGTCAACACCATTCCCTCCTAACTCCCAGAAAGCATTTGCTTCTTCATAGACCCTGCAGTAGAATCTGCTGATCAAAAATCAACTCCTATCCCATACACATGCCTCATGAACTCATGAATACCAACCAATACACCGAACCCGTCAGCTCGTGACCTACGGCAGCGCATTTGATATCAAAGACTGGTCTGTCTACCAGGAACTCGGCCTGACCCGGGAGCACATTCCCGAACTCATCAAAATGATCGGTGATGAAGAACTCCACCAGGCAGATTCAGAAAGCAGCGAGGTATGGGCGTCGCTGCACGCCTGGCGCACCTTGGGAATGCTGCAGGCCGCCGAGGCGGTTCCTGCCTTGCTCGACCTGCTCTACCGCGTTGATGAATATGATGACGACTGGATAAGTGAGGATCTACCCAAGGTATTTGCCCTGATCGGTGAACCCGCGATCCGGGAACTGAGCCGATATGCGGGCGATACCGCGCGTACTTTGTATGCACGTTCTGCCGCTGCTTCCGGCCTGAGTCATATTGGAAGAAAGCATCCGGAAACCAGGGAGGCATGTGTTGCCGGTATTGAAAAAGCGCTGGCTCAGTACCGCCGGAATGATCCTATTCTGAACGGCCTTTTTGTCGGTGACCTGCTTGACTTCAAGGCGGCAGAAGCCTTCCCGACGATCCAGCAGGCGCATCAGGACAACGGCAACGGAAAAAAGTACAAGAAATGCTGTCTGAATAAATAATTACGGCCCCATCAGCTGAAAGTGTCTTCATGTCTTTCTTCAGGAAAACGTCAGAAAAATGTCGTATGCTGAGCAGCATGGGCAGTGTAGCTGCATTTTTTGCCGTCTATGTCGGTCTGTCTTTGGAGAGCATCGGCAAAGAGACCGGTGTTGCGCCTGCCCGCCTGATGGATACTGATCACTATCTGCCGGAGGAGTTCTTTGAGAAAATTTTCCATCTGCTGGACACCCGCTTTCCTGAAAGAAACTTGGCCTTGGAATTGGCCGGGATTGCGCCGCTTTCTTATTTCGGGACTCCGGGGCGGCTTCTGCTTCGCGCGCCGGATGCACGTACCATGCTGGATCTGGCTGTTGAACATGGTGATTTGCTCGCTGACCGTTTGAAAATAGAGGCTCTTGAAAGTGGGACTGAAACATTTTTCCGTACCTGCCAGCCCTTAAGTGAACTTGACGACGGTATGGGGGCGGAAATCGGTCTCGGACTGGGATCCCGAATTATACACGAGTGCTTCGGGGAAGGTCTGCTGATCCGGGTTCAGTTCCGCCATAAAGCACGTGGAAGCCGCGCTTCCTATGAAAACTTTTTTCGGGTTCCGGTCAGTTTCGATGCCGAGTTCAATGCGTTGGTACTCAAGACTGACGAGCTGGATAAACGGTCAAACAAAAAGGGAGGGCTGGATATGCGTTGCTCTTTGGAACAGCGTCTGCAGCGTCTTCGCCGGGAACTTGGCATGGAAGAGGCGGATAGGATTGCCGATATCCGTAACGCCGCTCTATGTAATGCGATAAAAGGAGATTATTCCGTAAGCGGGCTTGCGCGGACTATGGGAATGAGTATCAGCAGCCTGAAGCGACGCCTGCCTTCCGGTGTCACTGCGGGCAAAGTGCTGGATGAGGTCAGATACGTCAATGCGATGGGCATGCTGGCCGACAGCAGCCTCAGCGTGGACGAAATAGCGTCCCGCCTGGGATTCGAGAGCAATCGGGGGTTCAGGAAGGCGTTTAAACGATGGTCCGGCAAAACTCCTGCTGCAGCACGAAGAGAGATAAAGCTGCTGGAAACAAATTATTCTTCATCCTGCGTAAAAAAGTAATTATTTGTTTTATCCTGCAAATGTTATCTGACGTTCTTTTGTTATTTTGAATAAACAGTTTCCAGTCGATAATAATTATGCTTACAGCACCTGTCAGTATGATTATCGCTGCGATTATTTTCAGGGTGATATTGAATAATTCCTGATCGATGTTTTTTTTGGGGAGATTCTCCTGCGGGTTATTGAACTTTTTTTCCGTTTTCTGTTGATTATGGATTTTTCTGTAGAAATTATTTACTTCGTTGTATGCTTTCAGGGCTGCATCTGAATTTCCGAGCCTGCTTTCCAATTCAGCGATTCCGTGGAACACCTCGGCCAGTCCCGGCGTATTCTGCTCAAGTCTGTAGAGCTTTTCCGCTTCCATGTACGCTTTTCTGGCTGCGTCATGATGTCCGAATGATCTCTCCATATCGCCGATTTCGAGGAGCGCTTCGGCCAGTCCCGACTGGTTCTGTTCAAGTCTGTAGAGCTTCTCTGCCTCCCTGTACGCCTTTTTGGCCTCCTCATGATTTCCGAAGGATCTTTCCATGTTGCCTGTTTTAAAGAATATATCTGCATTACTTGGTGTGCAGCAGGCTGAGGAGGGAAGCAGAAGATATACCACGATGACGATTTTCAGTGCTATTATGCTCTTTTTTTTAAACATTTTCTTTCGGAAATACTGAAGGATGGTGTTGATCGCCTATATTTATTATGATTTTACCTGTAATTTTAAGATAATGTAAGGAACTATTCTTTCAAAGAAAGGAACTTTCAGCTCAAACTCAAACTCAAACTGATTCAGTGAAAGACAACCGATAACCCGGGAGCAGGGACCATCATGCTATGGCTTCAAAGTCTGAATTTTTTTTTGGGGGGGGGATTATGTGCAGGGAAAATACGCAGAGGTCGGTGAAACTTCAGCAACAGCTTAATTTTCTTGTGTGAACAGACCCTATCTCTCTTTAAGCAAAATAGTCTCAGCTATGACGGAAGATCATAATCTTCAATAAACCGCATATCTCAGTCTGTTTCCGGACGATTGCTTTACGCTTTTATTCCGTAAGGGTTCCATCACCTTCCCCGACAGGTTCCTGTCCTGTCATGAGGTGAAACAGATTGGGATCTTTCTCATACCAACCGAAACGCACCGGAGCCTCGTTGCGCAGCAGATCCACAATCATCTGCATTTGCTGAAAGTCCAAGTGCCCGTAAAATCGTTGACCGTGCGTCATAGGAGCTGATGCGGAAGGCAATGGCCCGTCCTTATGGAACGTCAGTAATCCATAGAACCCTTCTCCGAACAGTTGTACGCCTCCGTAATATCGGCCTCCTCCTGAGGACACCTTGTAACTCTTAATATCATACCATTTCCAAGCCATGTACTATAGCTGGAGCAACATAATTTGAATATGCCCACAAGAGGCATAAGTTTTGCCTTCACGCCTTTCAGATAGCTGATCCTGTATTCAGTTTATACTGCTCCAGCTATACCTCCTTGATTTTGTATACCAAGGCCTGTTCACACAAAAAAAATGAAGCTGTTGTTGCCGGTGAAGCCTTACTTTGGATCGGGAATCATTACAAGAGGATGAAGAAAAAATTGTTACGAATGCGGTATTGACAGGCCCTGCTAAGAAGCTGTTTTTAAAAACCTGCTGAGCCGGTCTTCTTACTTTTTATAAGCTGATGTTACGCAGCCGAAACGCAAAATCGGCAGATTCTACGCTTTGGGTGTCTCGTAACTTACTGATCTTTTATTTGCGTGCGTAACATCAGTTATAAGAATGCTGATCATAAATCTGAATCATCGCCTCGCTGTTTTCCGTGAGCACTTCATAATCATTTGAGTTTCTGCGGAAACTAAATATCCGTGCGCATGTCCTTTCCGCACCCCATCTTTTGAATTGGTTCCTCTGATAAAAAGACTGTACACTTTATGTTACGTACTGTACAGTAAGGGCAATTTATTGAGGAATGCGAAAAAAACGCGGCTCGTTATTACCCTCCGGAATAGAGGGCTGAGGCGTTTTTTACGGTGAGATCTTTCCAATTAATAAAAAAGGAGAAAGAAAGTGAACAGAATATTGCTGCTCATTATCTTTTTATTCAGCGGACTGACACAGGCGGTCGCTGCTGACGACATCCGGTTTATGCGTACTGACGAACTTAAGGAGCAACTTTCTTCTGAGGACATCACCATTCTGGATGCACGCTCGGAAGGCGGCTGGCAGGCCGCTGCGACAAAGATTCCCGGAGCAATCCGGGCAACTCAGGCCACTATGGAAAAATGGGCAGCCGATCTGCCGAAAGACAGAACCATTGTTGTTTATTGTTCCTGAAAGAATGAACATAGCAGTGCCAGTTTGGTACGCCTGCTCATGGAAAAAGAGTACACCGAGGTCTATGTTCTCAAAGGAGGCTGGCGGGAATGGACAGAAAAGAATTTTCCGGTGGAGAAAAAAGTAAAAAAAGTAAACCGTTCTGCTGAAGACGGGAAAAGTACAACAGAAGAGGAAAAGTCATGAAAAAAATTTTATTGCTGGTTGCTGCTGTTTTTCTCTGCACAGCTGCACTTCCGGCCCTTGCTGCTGACGTCCCCACCATCAGCAAAGAAGAGCTCAGAGCAGAACTCGGTACCCAGGAATTCACCATCCTGGATGTCCGCAGTGACAACGACTGGGATTCCAGCAACAGCAAAATTCCGGGAGCGATCCGCCTGCCTATTGATCAGCTTGAGACTTGGGCGGAAAACTTTCATAAAAGTACCCCGCTGGTCCTGTATTGCGCCTGCGAAGGGCTGGGCAGCAGCGGTTATGTCGCACGCATGCTCATGGAGAAAGGCTTTAGCAATGTCTACGCACTCAACGGAGGCTGGAAGGAATGGGAAATGAGCAATTATCCGGTTGTCCCGAAAGACTGAACAAGATTACTTCAACGGAACCAGTTTATCTTCTGCCGGAGTCTGCTGCCCTGTTTCCCGGTAGCAGATCCGGACAGCCCCCTTACCGGTGGTACTTAACTGACTGTACGGCAAACGTATGGTCAAGGTATCGCCGGTAATTTTCACTGCACTGTCATCCAGTGTGCCCTGGAAAGACCTGTTTTCCCGACGGTCAACTCTGTAGATTCCTGTATTCACTCCCGCAGGCGTGTTCTGCTCAGCAGACTGAGCACGTAACTGCACCTCGATATCCATATCATACCCGTTTCTGCCCTGTCCGTTACTAAACGGAGAACCGCCGGTTGCACGGTCCTGATCTGTATCAAGGTAAAAGCTGACCAGCGGCTCGCTCCTTCCGGCCTTGGCAGCAGCAAAATAGTCAGCAAAAGGACGGGCAAGCCGTACCCTGAGCTGCAGTTCTCCTGCATCTCCTTTTGCCGAGACCTCTCTGATATCCAGCAGAGGATTATGCGTATCGTTGACCGGGTCGCGCCAGACCAGAAAGCCGTCCACTGAAGCAAGCTGCAGGACAGACGGTAATCCTGCACCACCTGTCTGCAGCGGAAATATCTCCGATCCCACGATCTGATTGACTTGGTGCTGTATCTGCGGCAGCTTTTCCTGGAGCCGAGGCCCGAATGCAAGAACAGCACCGACAAAGGCGAGCAGAGGAAGCAGCATACCGAAAGTGCCCATCAGCACCCACAGCGGCCTGCAGCAGTCACTTGGATCAACCTCTCCTGTGACTTCTTTGAGGTTACGATAAACAACCACGCCATAAAACAGCACAAACGGGGTGAAAAGAAAGGCAAGCACCTGCCCGGCAACAGGAATCAGGCCGATCAGCAGGGAGAGCAGCCAGACCGGCAGGAATTTCAGCAGGGTATTCCACCAATGGCCCCGCATGTACAGACGGCTGGCCATGAGTGTATCAATCCCGGTAATTTCCTCCTCGATCATGATATAGAAACAGAGGGACATGGACAGGGCCAGAACAAGACCTGGAACAATCAACAGCATACCGGTCATGATGATGCCGAAATAAAGGCTCCCTATCCAGAGCAGAGAAAAGACATATTTCCAGCCCGCTGCCAGCCCTCCTAAAATATCCCGTTCTTCATCAACGGCAACAGTCAGCACCGCTGTCTGGCACCAAGTAATCATCAGTCCGGCCAGCAGAATAAACGCAGCTCCCGCCCCCAAAACTGCCGGATTGAGCAGCATCTGCCGCAGATCACCGGTAAATGCCTGCTCTCCACCCAGGCCGATAAAGGCTGCTGCTCCGCAGCCAGCCAGGACAATCACCGTTATCACGGGCGCCAGCAGAGTGACAAGCAGGACAGACAGGGCCCTGCGTGTATAAAGATCCCACGCGTCGGAAAAAACCTCCAGAATAGTTTTCAGTCGTTTCACTCGTCGCTGTTTTCTTCTCATAATTCTTGCTCCAGCAGGGAACGGACGCGCTCTTCTTCAACGCTGTTCAGCAGAATTTTTTTGATCCGACTTTGCTGGCCGCTCCTGATCTGCACAGCAGATTTAGGAATTTTGAAGCATTTTGCCAGAAAGGTAATGACCGCCTTGTTGGCCTTGCCGTCCACCGGCGGCGCAGTAAGGCGCAGTTTTACGGCATCTCCATGCAGCCCGGCGATTTCATTGCGGGCAGATCGGGGCTGGACATACAGAGAGAGGAGGAGACTGCCGTCGGACTGAACCTGCAGATACGACATCGGTCCAAAGATTCAACGCAGATTCATGCCGATCTGGGTCAGAGTCGGCACAATAAAGCTCTGCAGAAAGACAATGGCCAGAATCAGAATCATGGGACTCAGATCTATTCCTCCCATGGACGGGATATAACGCTGTATTTTCCGAAGCAGCGGATCAGTGGCCTGAATCAGAAAGCGGACAATAGGATTATACGGATCAGGATTCACCCAGGATATGACAGCCCGGGCGATGACAATCCAGACATAGGCGGAAAAGGCGACATTAATCAGTTTGGCAAGCGCAAGTATAAAATTTCCGAGTAGAAACATGAGCGGTTACTTCCAAGGTGAGGGTTGACTGATTTTTCAGGAGCGGTTCCGTAGCTTATACTACCTGACAGATAGGGCAGAGTAAACAGCTGAGGAGGGGGAAATGGTAATTTTAGTTGATACAGTCAGGTTGTTGCCTTGGTTTTCGGAATGTTCTGCAGCAGCTGTATACGCTTGTCCGGCAGCTCTCATCAGCGCTGATATGTACTATCGCCTGCTGCGTCCAGCAATCTGCGCATCAGGTCTGCGTCACCCGTGAAGCCGTTCAGTGTCAGCATGTCAATTGGTTCCTGGGAGAATTCCGGTCGCGCAGTTCTGAGTTTCTGAAGTTCATCAAAGGCTGAACGGAAGGGTTTCAGATAACAAATCAGTCACGAAGAAAACCTGAGTGTAAACCCGATCTGTTTTACATACCCGGCCTCCTGTTTCAGGCTGGCAAGCTGGAGGGGATGCCTGTCCAGCTCACCCTCGGCAAAGTGAAGGGACAAGCTCTCTCCCTTGGCAATAACATCCTCAATGACCGCTGTCTCGTCTTTACGGGAACGATGCAGCAGCGCAGCAAGGCGCAGCAGGACCGCAAGCCGCAGGACAGTCTGCCGCCGTTCAGCGGGGATTTTTCTGAACAGACTTTTCGACAGCTTCTTGCGATGGCAACGGACCAGCACGCTCATCTGCTCCTGCTCGGCAAAAGAAAATCCGGGCAGATCAGCGTGGTCCAGGAGATAGGCACCGTGTTTCTGGTATCCGCTCAGAGAAACCGCAAGGCCGATCTCATGCAGACTGCCTGCCCAGTAGAGCAGTTCAGCATCTTCTGGAGCCAAATTCCATGCTGCTTCACAGGCAGCAAAGAGCCGACGCGCTGTTTCGGTCACCCGATCAGCATGTCGGCGGCTGAGCTGGAAGCGTTGCTGTACACCGGCAACAGTCGTTAACCGGGTATCCTCGCTTCTGATGCGGCCCAGTCGTTCATAGAGCAGCCCTTCCCGCAAAGCCCCGTCGGAGATCTGCATGCTCTCGATTTTCAGAGCCTCAAACACGGCAATAAGGACAGCCAGTCCTCCGGCAAAAACAGGCTTGCGCTCTGTTTTCAGGCCGGGCAGATCAAGATTGTCCAGGTGTCCGGCAGCGGTCATCAGTTTGCGTATCCTGTCCAGACTGTCCAGGGTGATGGTGTAAGGCGCAAGGCCGAGCGCCTGCACAACGCTGCCCACAGCCTTGATCGTACCGGAGGCCCCGGTGGCGGAATCCCAGCCTGCCTGTTGAAACGCATACCGCACCGGACGCAGTTCCAGGTGAGCTGCAATGGAAGCCTTTTTCCAGTTTTTCTGGTTCAGGCTGCCGTTGCGGAAGCACTGACGGCTCATGCTGACACAGCCCATATTCAGGCTGTGCAGGTGCAGCGGCTCAAAATCTTCTCCGATAATCAGCTCAGTACTGCCGCCGCCGATATCCATGACAAAGCGCCTGCCGCCCGCAGCTGCCAGGGAATGGGAAACGCCCAGATACACCAGGCGGGCTTCCTCTTTCCCGCCGATGACGGCAATCGGATGGCCCAGAGCCTGCCCGGCCTGCTCTACAAAACGCCGGGATTTCTTAGCCTGCCGCAGCGTTTTCGTGCCCACAGCGGCTACCGTCCCGGCAGGAAAATTCCGCACCCGCTCGCCGAAACGGCGCAGACAGGCAAGGGCGCACTGGCGGGCTTCTGCGGAAAGCCGACCGCGCTTATCCAGTCCGGCACCGAGACGCACCATCTCTTTCAGCTTGTCCAGGATGTGGATATGCCCGTCTTCAATGCGGGCAACAACCATGTGGAAGCTGTTGGAGCCGAGATCAACGGCGGCAAGGAATTGGGGAGTTTGGGGTTGCTTATTCATTGGATACCAGAATTATAGCGATGAATAGCATATCCGCACCAGTAGAGATAGATGACAAACACCGTATCTTGAACAGACAAAAGCTGTTCCTGCCATTCTTTCATGGTTTCATAGGTCATAACAGCTTGACCATTTTTTAAATACTCTGGAATTAATTGCTTATTAATTTTAAATAGTTGATCTGCGGCAAGTTTTAAATATTCATGCTTGTTTTTATCAGCCATGCCGGATAGTTGGCTATTTAAAGAGAATATTTTTTCTATCTGATTAAGCAATTGTTGAATATTTCCATTCAACTCGTTTTTTGTTTGATTGAAATAGAATTGAATAATTTCTTCACTAAGATCATCTTTCTTCTTGATATTTCTTAGTTGCACCAGATGCCGAAGACGTATCTGCAATGTGGCATAACTCTTGAGAAACATTTTTCCATCATTGAGCAGTACGGGCTCCCATACTTTTACCCCTAAAGCCTCCAAATTTTCCTGCCCAATTTGCCGTGGGATTAAGTTATGAGCACCCAACCCCTTATCTCCATTTAACTGGCTGATGAACTTATGAATAGGGATCACCCATGCGTGAGGTTCCAGCAGCTTTCCTTTGCATCTTGGCACCAGGAGAAGATTTTGCCATTGAAATTCCAAGGAAAAATGATCAAGTGAGTGCAGTTTGATTTCGCCCAAAGAATTTTGCATCAGGACAAAAAGGCTTTTTGTCTGTGTATATACTTCCAGTGGATTCTCGCCATCTATCGTTATCCACAGCGCAGGCTTGCTGTCGAATTCAATAGAATCTCCCAATATTTTAAATTGAAGTTTTTCCGTTGAAGCCTTTTTCAATGCCTTTTCCAGCTTACTCCGAAGAACCTTTTTCCGTTGCTTCAATTGATCTGATGCAGTTTTCCCAGGAGCAGGCATTCGGCGGTTTGGGGTTTTCTCAAAACAGAACCACAAGGGCCATAGGGAGTGAAGTATTTTACGCTCCCTATGTTCCAATTGAGAAAGCTCTTCGTTGTCTATCAGGCTGGAAAAATGCTTGCGGAAGGAGGATTGAAACTGCTGGAGATGTTTTATGGATGCCATTAGGTTGAAAGCTGGCAGGAGAGGTCTGCTGAGTTTTAAATTTACCTCCTCAATTTTTTGCTTAATTTTAATGCGCTTCTTAGGTGTTTTAGCTTTGCCAAGCAAGGCATTTGCTATCATCAAAGATGCTGCTTGGTCGGAAAAATTTTGTATACCGTTAAAATACTCTCTTTGCTCATGAAGATATACATGATACCGTTGTAGGTATGCGGAAATAAAAATTTCTTTTCTCCTGCCACCAGAACCTTCAGTCACCATATTCTTCTGGTTTTCTTCTGTATACCCAAAATGATCAAGTGCCTCCAGCGGGAAGGAAGATCGGCGGCTGACCTGCTGAAAAGCCTTCTTCCAATCTACAGTATCGTAAAGTGTAGTGAGTTGCTGAACAACTTTTTTACTGTGGAAATGCTTTTCTAAGTTCCGGCGGAGATTATCGAGACACAACACAGCATCATTTCGTATTTTAAATATCTGATTGCTATAATCCTGCCATGTTGCTGGTCTGAACAGGTGATCTGCAAGAATGCGAGCCGTTTTATTAACATGCATTACCCAGCTTGGTTTCAAGTGACTGGCCGAAATATTTTTTTTAGTCGTATCATCATAAGGATACTCAATATCAAGAACCTGATGTCCATATCCTTGGCAACCATACCCTGTACAATCAGGAATTAATTGCGCTAAAAGGTCAACATGCTCCATCGCCATATCATGAAACCAGTTATTTTCAGCAGAATTAGAGTCACCTGACTTTTCAGTTTCATCATCTAACGGCACAATAAAATGCGCCCGAATACCCCCTTCTTGTTCTTCAAGATATGGCGTATTTGTTTCCCTGCGGTAACGATCAAGCAATGCCGGGCGAATATCTTTGTACCAATCAATAAACACGTCAACATCTGAAAAAAATTGCCATAAACCGTAAATCAGAGTTGCCAGGGTGTCTATAGGCAATGCTTCTATAGTTTGCCGAAGACCATTCCAATCAAGAAATCCGTCTATCCTTTTGTCGATCTTTCTGAATCCCAGCCAATACACAACCTGACCAAATTCATTCCAGCCTTCTTCGTTTTCATAGGAAGGAATAAGAGGAAGCGAAATTTTTTGCAACCACTCGTCAACTCGCACGAATACCCTATCTTTATGAGTCTTCTCACTTCGCCAGTGCTCAATCTTTTTTTCCGCCTGCGCTCTTTCTTCCTCTGGAAGAAGCTTGACAAAATCTATTGGTTCATCCAGTGCTCCTATAAAATCGACAAAGTCTAAAACAACAAGCCATCCTCCAGTATATATTTCAGCAAGTTTTCTAATTATCCCTTCATTTTCATAAACATACTCATATATCCCAAGCCATAACAAGGAACGCAACACACCGTTTGCCGCAAGCCAAGTTTCGTATTTTTCCGTGTTCAAATGTGAAAGAACGGCATTCGTAGCCTCTGGATAGAACCGGAAGATATGCAAAAGGAAGATTTCTACATCTGCATCTTCCAGCAAGGGCAGGCATTCTAACGCCAATGTTTCCCAAGGACACAGGACAGGATCTGCAATAATTGAAGTGAGGACTTCGGAACGGACAGGATGTAATCCTGTTAGATGACGGGCATCATTGCTGCGCCGCAGCAAATATTCTTTTTCTAAACGGTTAATTGATTGTTTCAACGTCGCGTTGCCGGGCAGTTGAGCTAACTTGGCTAAATCAATACGGGCACCGCAAGTACCAGCCACTGCAACCTGCCGAATTAACTTTAGATCATTTCCTGACCGTTGCTGACGATCAACCTCACCGGCAATCTGCTCATACTGTTGCTGTAAGCGATTCCGTAAATTCTGTGTGTGTGTCAGCAGATGGACGAATTCCAGCAAAGGGCCTTCTTCTGAAAATTTTGCCCAAGCCTGTTCAAAATCAGGAAAACGACAGCCTTTTGCGTTTCCCCATGCTGCATAAAGCTCCTGTGCTTCTTCGCGGTTAAAAACAAGCTCTACATCTGCAAAGGTAATGTCAGCCGAAGTTATTCCGGTCAGCCGCCAGTCTTCTTCCCGAATGGTGACAAGGCAACGGATATGCTTCAGCTCATCAATACGTCGTAAAAACTCAGAAAGTCCTTTATCATTATGACTGGCATCAACATAAAAGGTGAAAGGAATATTATACCCGGAAAGAGCTGTAGCTACTTCCAACGCTCGTTTTGCAGTGCTTAAATCTCGAATTTCATACGAAGCAGCAGGACAGTAATCGTGCAGGTAGCGATAGGCCAAGGCGGACTTTCCCTGCCCGGATGCGCCATGAACGACGACAATCTGTGTTTTCCTGAATCCTTCTTGAATAGCACCCAAGTGCTGCTGGCGTTTAACATCCAGATCAGACAGAATATGCCGCCAGCCAACTGATACACCTTCATGAAACGCGCTGCGCAGTTGTTCCTCGTCATCAATTTCTTGCTCCAGCAGCGGGATGATGGTCGTGCCCCATTCCCTATGATGCGCTTCACGTTCGGCAAAATATTGGCCGATCTGCTGCAAGCGTTCCAGCAAGTCCTGCCGGGTATAGCCCTTTTCCTGTTCAGCGCCACGGTAAAGTTCCTGCATAAGCAGGTCAAAGGCTGCCTGCCAATTACCAGTTATCAGAGGAAACTGGGTGAGGTGTTCTTGGATAGAATTGCGTTCGCCCTGCTCTTTGAGAGGACGATATTCGAGCCGCTGAAAGACATTCAGCAGTTCTGGTTTGTTGAATTTTTTATTTTTCTTCAGCGTCGCTTCATCGACACCTATGCACTCCTGCAATTCCGGCCCCAGCTCTCCATAACTTGCCAGAACAACCTGAACATCATGATAGCGCGTGATGTATTCAGCAGCACGTTCAAAAAAGTTCTTTCCAGAATTCTTCCCCTTTCCCGCTTTGTTTAATGCTGAAAATGTCAGAGGGGCCTTGTAGTCTTTAACCTGAACAATTTCAAGCGGTTTTCCGGTACTGTCATAAACCGAAAAATCTTCCAAACTTTCAGGATAGAAATGCCCTGTTTCTGAAGATAGAATCCTGTTCAGCGTATGCAAAAATTGCTTACGGAACCCCCGCAGAGCGGGAATTCCACCGGTCGTCTGGTTAATATGTGGTTTCTTTGCTGTCAAGAGGAGAATCTGTCAGAAAAGATCACTTAAAGTCCCACTTTTTGACTGCTTCCAGATAGTTCTTCATACTATGGTCCTTGAGCATATCCATGCCCTTTTCTCCCAAATCACTGATCGCTCCGTCAACATAATCAAGAAATCTGAACCAGCACCCTACTTCTTCATAAATGGTCTCTTCCTGGGAGATATAGAGGTAGGTGCCGACATGACTGTAACCGGCTATCCTTGCGGGAATTCTGGTGACAATATCATTGTTATTATGAAATCGGAAAAAAATATTTTTACACTTAGTATTGAACTTCATTGAGGTAAGCGGCCGCATGGTTCGGGGCTGACCGAAAGTATAGACACTGGCAACAGCTTTATTTTCATGCATCATAATGGCCGCAGCTATGGTCGCCATAGCTCCGCCCAGACTGTGACCGGTAATAAAAAGCGGACGGCTGCCGTTCTTCTGCGCCTCCTCATAACAGGCAAGCATGGGCGGCCAGATGTCCTGCACAGCTTCCCAGAATCCGAGATGAAAATGGCCGAACAGCTGCTTGGTTGCAGTGATTTTTATATTGTCCAGCCAGTCTTCCAGCTCATCGGTGCCCCGGAAGGCCATGCAGATATAATCGTTATGCTCCACCAGGGCTGCTTGGGAGCTTTTATTGTCAAAACCGGTTACGGAAGAAAATCTGTCATCCTCCTGTTTCAGACCCTGAAGAATCTTTTCTTCGTCCGGTCGTGTACCGTTGTCTACTTTCATGTAGACCGCTTCGGCCATCCTGGCCATCCAGTAGGCATTTCCTTTGTCCAAAGTTGTTTTGTGCGGAGATACAGTTTGTGCTGTCACTCTTCCGGTCTCCTTCTGTTTTTTTTCGATTGACGGTTCGTGTTTTGCGATTTTTCTTGCAGGAAATTACTCTTCCTCATCCGGCAGCGGGAACAGACCTTTGTTGATCGCCTTTTCCCGCGCTGCAGCAACCGTGATTTTGTCCTCGTCAATGAGCTGCTGCAGATGCTGGTCCATAGTCTGCATCCCCTGCGAGGTACCGGTCTGGATCATGGACTCAATCTGGTTGATCTTGCCTTCCCGGATGATGCTGGCCAGTGCATTGGAGCCGATCAGGATTTCCAGGGCAGCGCAGCGGCCCTTGCCGTCCTTGGTTTTAAGGAGCTGCTGGGCAATGACGCCCTTGAGCGAGTCAGCCAGCATGGTTCTGGTCTGGGCCTGCTCATCCGCCGGAAAGGCATTGATGATCCGGTCAATAGTCTTGGCCGCGCTGTTGGTATGCAGGGTACCGAAGACCAGAATACCCAGTTCTGCGCAGGTCAGGGCCAGAGAAATGGTCTCCAGATCCCGCATCTCACCGACCAGAATAATGTCCGGATCTTCCCGGTTTGCCACAGCCAGTGCTTTGGCAAAACTTTTGGCATGAGAGCCGACTTCGCGCTGGGAAAAGATGCATTTTTTATTGGGATGGACAAATTCCAGCGGATCCTCAATGGTGATGATGTGCTTGGCATGTTTGTCGTTGATCAGGTCGATGATCGCGGCCATAGTGGTTGACTTGCCGCTGCCGGTCGGCCCGGTGACCAGAACCAGCCCGCGCACATAATCGGCAAAGCTCCTGACCACGTCCGGCATGTTCAGCTGATCTACGGTCAGGATTTTGGCCGGAATAATCCTGAATACCGCGCCGATACCCCGATGCTGGTACAGAAAATTACAGCGGAACCGGCCCACGCCGTCCAAAGCATACGCCTTGTCAAAATCCCGATTTTTCTCCGTAGCAGCCTGCTGATCCTGATCAAGAATTTCAAAGAGGATTTTTTTGTTGCTCTCCGGCGTCAGTACCGGTTCGTCCAGCGGCACCAGTTCGCCCCGCAGGCGCAGCAGAGGCTGGAAACCGATCACCATATGCAGATCACTGGCTCCGCGTTCTTTCATTTCCCGAAAATACTTGTCAATAATTGCCATGATATTCCCCCGTGTTCTCAGGCTTTGGCCATGAAAGGCTTGAGCAGCTCTTTTTTATCGATATTAGCCTGAGCTGTCTCCAAGCTGATCTTTTCCTCTTTGAGCAGTGCAAGGACAGATTCATCCATCAGCTTCATGCCCAGAGCCGTGCCCATCTGCATGGTGGAACGGATCTGGAAGGTCTTGTTGTCTTTGATCAGATTGGCGATGGACAGATTACCGATCATGACCTCGGCAGCAAGGTACATGCAGGAGCCGTCCTTGGCCGGGAGCAGCCGCTGGGTGAACACGGCTTTCAGGGATTCACTGAGCATCGCCCGGATCTGATTCTGCTCACCCGGAGGATAGGAATCAATGATCCGGTCCACGGTTTTGGGAGCACTGGAAGTGGACAGGGTGCCGATGACCAGATGGCCGGTTTCCGAGGCCGAGATGGCCAAGGAGATGGTGTCAAGGTCGCGCAGCTCACCGATGACAATGACATCTGGATCCTGGCGCAGCGCCCCCTTGAGGGCATTGCCGTAGGACAGGGTGTCTTTGCCGATCTGCCGCTGATTGATGGCCCCTTTTTTTAACGGATGAATAAACTCAATGGGGTCCTCCACGGTCAGGACATGATGGGAGTGGTTGCTGTTGATGTAGTCAACCATAGAGGCCAACGTGGTCGTCTTGCCGTGCCCGGTGGCACCGGTAACCAGGACAATTCCCTGATGATTTTCCAGAATTTTATACATTACCTCAGGAAGTCCCAGCTCATCAAATGAGGGAATTTTATCCGGTATTGCCCGAAAGATGCAGCTCATGCCGTTGTTGTGAAACATGGCGCTACCTCGGAATCTGCCCAGCCCCTTGATCTCGTAGGCAAAGTCCAGCTGCATTTCCTCGCTCAGGATGCGCCGCTGTTCCGGGGTCAGAATTTCCAGAATCACCTTGCGGCAGGTGTCTGCTGTCAGGGGCTGGCTTTTCAGCCTGATCATCGTACCGAGTCGGCGAACCATAAACGGTTCGCCCGGCAGCACATGGAGGTCGGACGCTTTGAGATCCACTGCCGCCTTGAACACCTTATCCAGTAGGGCCATAGGAACACTCCGTATAAAATTAAAAAATTTAACGAACTATACCATACTTGGAAGATGAAGAAAAAGCGAAACCTGCCTGAACTGCAAATTCTCTGCACAGAAAATTGCAGGAGATGTCAGGAAACAGGGCAGAGATCCTGTCCGTGAGAAACAGGCTGGAAAATCGGGTAAAAACTATTCAGTTTTTTGTACCCGTCGGGAAAAAAGTATCCTAGCTGTCGGGGCAAAGAAAGGAAACAGTTACCAGGAGGTAATGAAGTATATTATTGATACGGCAAATTAAATATACATGCCGTCAAGATATGATGTCTTATCCATCATGCTGCAATCACGAAGCAATATCCTCCTGTTACGGTATGATAGTTGCAATTTATTGAATCCGAACCTTCCCGCAGAATATTTGTTCAGAAAAGGAGGAAATTGTGGGAAATATTTTTCCAGTCGGAACAGCCGCAACCAATCATTATCCCGGATGTATGTGTCTCCAGTGTATGCCGATTTTAGCAACATTAACAGTACTTTTCGGTATTGCCCTTATTATCCTGATCACTCTGGTGCTCTGCTGGTATCCGGAAGAACCGGAAGAAAACAGAGAAGAGCGGCAATCAGCGCGTGAGCACCGGGCGCGGGGCAGTACCGGCCTGTTCAGGGACTGATCAGAGGCTGATTCAGGTGAGCAATCACTCTATCCCGGAAGTGCTCCCCCCTGCTCCGGAACGTTCCATAAACCTGATCATATTATAGAGCATCTCATTACACGGCACTGCGATGCCGTTTTCCCGCCCCAGACGGAGAACAGCCCCGTTCAGGGCATCTATTTCCGTCTTCTTCCCCGCCCGGATATCCTGCAGAGTAGAGGACGCATGTTCGGCTGCAAGGGGAACAATTTTTCCATAAAACGCCTCCAGATATTCTGCCGCATCCGGCCAGTGGGTGCTGTAGCCGACCGCCTTCATAATACTGAAGACCTCATGAATGACTTCGTTCATAATCTTCCGGGTGGGTTCCTGTTCAGCCAGACTACCGTAGGGAACATTAAAAATCGCTCCCAACGGGTTCAGAGCGCAGTTGAACAGCATTTTGGCCCAGAGATCACGGGCAATATCCGGCACAGCCGCACAGGGCATACCGCCCCGGCTGAGCAGCTGACAGAGATGTTCCATCCCGGCCGGATCGTTGCCGAACAGACTGCCGATATGCACGGGCTGGACATGCACCGTAATCTCCACATGATTTTTCTGCGGCCTGCAGAAGCCGGTGATCACCCGGGCATTGCAGATGCGTTCTGCCGGAAAATGCGCGGCAAAGATCTCCGCGTTACCCCAGCCGTTCTGGACCAGAATAATTCTGCTCCGGTCATGCAGCAGGGAAGGGTTGCGGGCGAGATCCTGTGCTGCGGCAACAGAATCAAAGGATTTGGTACAGATGAGGATAAAATCGTAGGGCGTACCGGGCAGATCATCAGAGACGGAAAAACAACCGAATTCCCGGGGCCCGGCATGATATTCACCGAAGATGCCGCTCCGCTGCAGTCCGTCCTGCCGCAGACAACGCATGGTTTCTTTGCGGGCAAGAATATCAACCTGTTCTCCGGCTGGTAACAGAAACCCAGCAAGACCGAGGCCCACTGCACCGCCGCCGTAAATCAATGTGCTCACGATCTCCTCTTTGACAGGTTATTTTTCTACACATGCCCGTCTTTGCCGAATTCCGCCCAGAGCCGCCAATACATGGTATGCATCGCGGTTTCCACCTGCTGCCGGTATTCCTCCACCCGCGCAGCGGTCAGCTTGGGTTCGACATAAATCAAGTCCCCGTACTGCAGGATAATCGGGCTGAACGGCAGGGGCAGGACAGAATTATCCCAAGAATTAAACGCCTTGTATCGTTTGGCGGCCCAGACAATGGGCATAATCGGTGAGCCGGATTTGGCTGCCAGCAGAATCGCGCCGGGCTGCATCTTCAGGGGTGGCCCTTGAGAGCCGTCTGCCACAATACCGGCATTCTTGCCCTGCTTCACATGATCAACCATGCCCTTCAGCGCCTGGACCCCGAAACGGTTGGCTGAGCCGCGTACAGTCTCGAAATTAAGGAGCTGGGCAACGCGGGCAATGTATTCGCCGTCTTTACTCGCACTGACCATAGCCACGCCCGGATACCGGCGCAGATGATGCAGCATGTAAAAAAGCGAATAATGCCAGAACGGCACCACTGCCGCCCCGTGGGTCAGCATCTTGTCCAGATTCTCCCGGCCCCGGATTTCAGGCCAGCAGGTGCCGAACCAGAGGCCGGTCAGAGCCACATACAGCCGGGGGACAACAGCAAGAGAGGCTGTATAACCAATATCGTTTAACAGCAACGCCATAATCCCCCCTGCAGTAACCGGTCAAGATCAGACATTAGCTCTTGGAAAACGCGATCAGCTGCTCCACAATCACAGCAAGAGGGGCCTGTTCATACCTGGCCACCATAGAGGCGAGCTGCTGCCAGGATTGCGGCATGGTCTGGCCGCTCTGCCAGGAACCGCTGAGCGGATATCTTTTTTCTCCGGAGGTCACGGCCCGTTCGCCCTGTACAGGCGTCCAGAGAAAATCCGGGTGGGCATTCTGATACCATTCTCCGCCGATAATGTTGCCGGTAAAATCCAGTTCAAGATCATAATAATAGCGGACCGCCTTGAGCTGATCACGCGCCGGGCTGTCCGTTGAATTGTGCGTGGGAGCAGTCTCGACGGTATATTTCGCCTCCATCATAATACCGACAATGCTGTCTGTTTCACTGCTGCGGAAGCGGGCAAACCTGTCCTCGGCAAACGTACTGAGCGACACTGCAGCCTCTGTCGGCGAACCGGCATAGGTCATGGTTTTCGGGTTGAAATACCGATAGCTGTACGACACCACCGGTTGATTCCAGACCTGATAATCATAGGTGGCATCCATAACCATGCTGCGCTGCGACCCGCCGATCTGGTTCACGACCGCCAGATGCCAGGTGCCGGGATTGGTATCAAAACATGTCTGTGAAAGCACCCGGCCGCTCTGCGGATCTTTTGCCGGATTGCGGTCATTGCAGCGGCCGCCGATAAACCGGGAGCTATATTTCGTCTTTGCCCAGAGCAAGGTGGCGAGTGCTTTGATATCAGAAGGATAAAAGGTGAGGCGGGTTCGACCGTCTGCCGCCAGGACAGTGGCAGTCCCTGTCGGACGGGGCAGCATATAGGCAGCCGGTGCCCAGCCGTGGCAGAGGCCCATCCATGTTTCCACTTTGCCGTTGCGGACATAGTATGTTCTTCCCAGTTCCCACATCTGCCGGGTCAGCGAATAGTCACTGTCACCTACCAGAATGTCATATTTTTCCGCCGGGGAAAGCCGGTTGACCGCATCCGTATTTCCGCTCCCTAAGATTCCGGCTGCGGAGTGGGCCTGCACGTAATCGTAGTTCGCTTTCCAGTCTTGAGAACCGGGAAAAGCAGGGTCTGCATAACGTTTTCCCAGCGATCCTGAATATAAAGCCCAATAATCATCCGACCAGGGCGACTCACTCAGCCCGCCCTGCATGAGGCCGTTGGCCTCCATGCTCTGCAGGCCTGCATAACGAAATGAATCGACAAAGCCATCTGCCTGATCGTTATCCGCAAAAGCGGCCCGCCCCACAGCGACTTCATCCTTAACGGTTACCTGCTGCCGCAGAACATCACGGGCCTCAATATGGTCACCGCTCTCAACAGCAGCCTGCTCAAACAGGCTCTCTCCGGAAGAATCCAGAGTCTCTCCGTCTCCATCATACTTGGGCGGCAGCCGATCCATGAATTCCACAGGATTCTCCTGACACGCCTTCAACTCCTCGTTCATCTGCTCTTCCTGTACTGCGGACATGATTCCTTCCTCCTGATTTTTCTTGAGTAAGACCGGGATATTGTTCTTCCCGGCCCGGTAACCGAATTACTTTTCGGCAGCCATATTGTCCAGCCGGTGCACAAACCACAACGGAGTATTGACCTGTTTCTCCATGATCTGCCAGGTCAGTGATCCCGGCGGGATAATGACTTTTCCCCGGGCCGCTGCCTGCGCAAGACATTCCCTGCTGAAGTTGAGCATAGGCGGAGCCGGAAAAACAGGCCGGATACCCGGTTCCTGGTGCAGTTGCAGGGCCTGAATATCCGGATGCTCTCTGAGGGTCGGGGCCAGTCCTTTGGTCAGCAGTGTTGCAGCAGCAGAATCAGCAGGCTCCTGCCGCATCAGCAGATGGGCGGCAAAAATTGCCGCCATCGGATCCGGAGACAGCTCTTTCAGCAGGCTGTTTACGGTGCGTTCCGTCAGGATCTTACGCCTGCTCATCAGGCCGAGCCGACGCAGTTCCGTCCGACGGAACGCAGCGTCATCCGGTGTAAAACCTTGTCCTTCCCGGACCATGAATACCGACGCTGTAGGCAGGGCAGCCCGGCAGGTCTCAACTCCCGGCAGCCAGCCAGCCTCTGTCAGAGCAAAAATCTGCGTCTGCCATCCTGCCGCCGTGATGACAAACATTTCATAAGTTTCACCCGGCTCTTCCTCAACCCGCAACCGGTAGGTGCCCGGATCAAGTGCAAGATTGAGGGCGAAAAAGTTGTCCTCCTGGTTACATTCACCTTGCTCCGGCCCGGCAAGCCAGTTGCCGTCAAGATCATGTAATGACACGCCGGTCCAGGGAGCCGGGGCAGATTCCTCCAGTCCCCGGATAAAGAGGTACAGCTGACTGCCGCTACCTTTTTCGAGATGAACAGCGCAGGAGAAGTCCTGTGCTGCCTCCTGATGCTTCTTCCGATGGGTGAGAGTCTGCGGCAGCGGAGCAGGTGAAGCAAACTCCACAGCCGGGCCGTCAAGAATCAACGACCCGGCTCCGGCTTTCACTTCGATCAGCTGATCAATCTGCCGCTGTCCGACCCGGAAACGGGCCTTATATATACCCGGCCCGATTTTTGTCTCCAGCTGACCGACATCACTGGCGATGCGCTGAAAGCCGCTGTCCACCAGAAAAATTTCGGTCAGGAGGTCCGCTGCTCTGACTGTCAGGTTGACCTGATCTCTACACTGTAATCTGCTCATGACTCGGCACCTCAAATATCTGCTGACGGCCTGTCTCGCTGACCGCAAGTTTGTACAGTCCCGGCTCCAGCTCCAGCGTCGTGGTGGCGGCAGAAGTCTGTTCCCGTCTAATTTCCCGGAAGCTGCCGTCAAAAAGGACCAACGTCTCCCCTCCCCTGTACGGTTCCACGACGACCCTGACCGGCATCGAATCAGCCGACTTACGGCGCAGAAAAGTAATATCCCGAGACGAATCCAGTCTGATCTCCGGAGGATCAATCTGCACTTGATCGGCAAATTTGTCAATCGTATTATGAATCTGATCTTTCAATGCCTGCCCGGTCACCTGTCCTTTGACCGGACGCGCGGTTTTCAGAGCGTTCAGCAGGGTTCTGGTAAAAATTCCGGCTTCCTGGCCATCCTCAAACCGCCGTTCTCTGGCGATCTTTCCTCTGCTCACAGCAAAGGCATAGAAATACTTCACCTTGTCCGCGTCCGGGTGCCCGCCTCTTCGGGCAATAAAGGGATACTGCGGTTCCCGGATCATATGTACCGGATTAACCGTGCGGCAGCAATCCATAATCAGCACGAGTTCGGCAAAAACAGCCCGCCGCCGCAGCCATTCCACATAATCCGTCACTGCCACATGCCAGGGAAACAGCTTTTTGGCATTGGCGGCATACAGAGCTGTACGGCCCATATCTCCGGCATCCCCGAACCCGTGCCCGGCAATAAACACGTAGAGCCGCTCGCCGAACCTGCCCTGCACACCGGCAGTGACAAAGGGTTCAAACAGCGCCTCGATCCGGTTCGGGGTGAGAGCGTTTTGTTCTATCCCGCTTTCAGAAGAGAGCAGGCGCCGGATATTTTCTTCCGGCAGATTCCCGCCCTCCTGGTCGCAGAGCCATGCGTAAAAGTCCTCGGCATCCGTTACTGGCCCCTTGAGTGCAGGATACTCGCTGTACTCGTTGATCCCGATGACCACGGCATGATGTTCTTCCTGTTTCGGCTGCATCTTCCGGTACCTGGATGTAAAAAAATCAATAAAGTTAAACATTGGCCAATTCTATCAGCCGCTCCACAATGGCAGCCAAGGGTGCTTTCTGATATCCGGATATCGTTGCAGCAACCCGCCTCCAGTCTTCATTCATCGGCTGGTTCCCCTCCCATGTTCCGCTCAGGCCATATCTGGCTTCCCAGTACGTCAGGGCTCTGGCTCCTTTAACAGGGGTCCAGAGAAAATCCGGATGCGCATTCTGATACCATTCGCCACCGATAATATTCCCGGTAAAATCAAGCTCAAGATCATAATAATACCGCACTGTCTGCACCCGGTCCCGGGCGGCGCTGTCTGTGGAATACTGTGCAGGACTGGTTTCCACCATATAGGAAACATCCATTGCAATGCCGACAATGGTCTCGGTTTCCCCACTGCGGTAGCGGATAAACCAGTCATTGCCGAAACTGCTCTTCAGCACAGACGCTTCAGGCAGAGAACGGGCATACACCATTCTCTGCGGATTAAAATATCTGTAGTTATATGCAACAAGGGGCTGATTCCAGACCTCATAATCGTAGGTGGCATCCAGCACCATACTGCGCTGTGAAGCACCGATCTGGTTGACTACGGCCAGATGCCAGGAACCTGGATTGGTATCAAAGCAGTTCTGCGAGATAATACGTCCGGTCTGCGGATCCCGTGCCGGATTTTTGTCATTACAGCGGCCGCCGATAAATTCGGTCGTGGTTCTGACTTTGGCCCAGAGCAGGGTGGCAAGCGCTTTGATATCAGCAGGGTAAAAAGTGATGGAAGTTTTGCCGTCCGCCGCAGGAACCGTGACGCTTCTTTTCGGGCGGGGAAGCATATACGCAGCCGGTGCCCAGCCGTGACAGAGGCCCATCCAGGTTTCCACCGTGCCGTTCCGGGAATAATACCCTTTTCCTTCCTCCCACATTTTTTTAGTGAGCGACATATTCGCATCACCGACCAGAATATCGTATTTTTCCGACGGGGAAAGCCGGTTTATGGCATTGGAGTCTCCATTCGCCACAATCTGTTGGGCCGGATTTCTCTGAATATAATCATAATTCACCTTCCAGTCCCATTCACCGGGAAATCCCGGATCAGCATAGCGTTTGCCGAGCATTCCCAGATAGATTGCCCAGTAATCATCAGACCAGGGCTGCTCAGGCAGTCTGGCGCCCATCAGGCCGTTATTCTCCATGCTCTTCAGTCCGGCATGACGGAAGGTGTCCACAAAGCCGTCCGCCTGATCATTCTCGGCAAAGGCAGCCCTGCCAGCTGTAATCGCATCCAGCTCTGTCAGCTCTTGCCGCTTGTCATCACGGGCCGGAATAAATTCCTTTTCCCTGATGGCCTCCTCAGTAAAAAGGCCTGTCCCTTGATCAAGTCGCTTTCCCTCTGGATCAAACTTGGCTGGCAGTCTGTCCATAAATGCCGGAGTATCCTTCTGACATTCCTGCAGAGCAGCATTGATCACCGCTTCATCTTCCTGCGGACTGTTCTCCTCCTTTTCCTGTTTTTCAGTCTCACTCTCCTCCACCTGGGGAGTATCGTCAGACTTCTCCTGATCGGTTGCCTCTACCGGCGGCTCCGGCTGGGCGGGAACATCGGTCTGCGGAGCGTTTTCCTTCTTCTCCTCAGCCTTTTCCACCTGGGCAGTACCGCCGGAGTCTTCTTGGGATTTCCCCTGGCCAGCTGCCTCTACCGGCGGTTGCGGCTGTACAGGAGCCGGATCATCCTCCTTCTGTTCCGGTTTCTGCTCCGGTTCGGGTGCGGAACAGGTACAATCTCCCTGAAAAAACTTCAGTAACGGACAATCATGTTTTTTCTTTGCTGCGGCCATTATTTTCTCCTCCTTGTTCAGCGGACACTGCAGGTGTCCTGATTCATCCCTGCTTCCGGGTGATCCGGTTGCTCTCCCTCTCCAGCAATATTCCCCAGCAGATTCTTATTTCCCTTCACAGACAGCGGAGCAGCAGCTTCAGACCTCCGAGTCCTCCGATGATGTCCCGGCACCACCGTTCCCGGCAAGAAAACAGCACCCTTTGCCGAACTGCTTGGCCGTATACATGGCATCATCAGCACGACGCAGCAACGTCTCCGTGTCTGAGCCGTGATCCGGGTACAAGGCAATACCGATACTTGTCTGAAGAGATGCATTGTCCACAACGCAATTAAGCTCAGAAAACGCGGCAATGATACGCTCTGCGATGCAGACCGCATGTCCTGCTGAGGTGATATCATCAAGCACAGCGGAAAATTCATCCCCGCCGATCCGGGCGATCATATCTTCAAGCCGCAGGCATTCCCGCAATCGTTCCGCCACCATCTGCAGAACCCGGTCACCGACAAGATGCCCCAGGGTATCATTAATGGTTTTAAAATTATCCAGATCCAGATACAGCAGCGCCACTCTGCTCTTTTTTCGCTTTGCTCGGGACAGAGAAGTACGCAGCCGGTCATCAAACATCAGCCGATTGGGCAGGTTGGTCAGGGGATCATGCATCGCCTGATACCGGAGTACTTCTTCGGCCTTTTTCCGCTCACTGATATCGGAAAATAACGCCACATAGTTGACAATACGTGCATCCGGGCTGCGGATAACCGCAAGAGAAAGCCACTGGGGATAGACCTCGCCGTTCTGCCGGCGGTTCCATATTTCCCCCTGCCAGCGGTTGCTGCGCAGAAGAGTAACCCACATCCTGCGGTAAAACCTGGTGTCATGCCGGTCCGACTTGAGAAAAGACGGTTCTCTGCCGATCACCTGGTCGCGCTGATACCCGGTAATTGCCGTAAAAGCAGGATTAACCATGACAATCCGGTTTTCCGCATCTGTCACCAGCATACCTTCTGAACTGGTTTCAAACACCGTATGGGCGAGCCGCAGTTTATCTTCTGCTTTTTTCTGCTCTGTCCGGTCACTGATAATACAGACAAAACCGCTGCAGCTGCCCTCCCCTGTCCGCCAGGAACTGAGCCAGTGTCCTCCCGGAAAAACCGACCCGTCCTTACGGATAAACTGTTTGCTCATATAATGCTGCTCCTGCCTGCCGGTCCGCAGAAGGGTCATGGTCTCTACGGTCGCTGCAATATAATCCGGATGAATGATGTCCAGCATCCGCATGTTCTGAAATTCTTCCTGTGCATACCCGAAAACTTCGGCATACAAACCGTTCACCATTTCATAGGTGCCGTCAATGCCAAGAAGCCCTATGCAGACCGCCGCATTATTGAGCACAGCCTCATTCCGCGATTCACTTTCCACCAAAGCCGCATACGCCCTCTCTTTATCCCGGATTTCCTTTCTCAGTTCTCTGTTCCGGCAGGCAAGTTCCTGCCGGGCCCTGCACAGACTGATCTGGGTGGATACCCTGGCGATCAGTTCGGACGGCTCATACGGTTTAACAAGAAAATCAGAACCGCCGACCCTGAATCCCCGGATTTTATCTGCCACACTGCTCATGGCGGTCAGAAAGAGCACAGGAATATCGGCAAGCTGCGGATCGCTCTTTAGCTGAGAACATACCTGAAAACCGTTCATTTCAGGCATACTGACATCAAGCAGGATAATTTCAGGCCGGGCGGCCCGGCACTGGGCAGGGACGCCGGTGGGATCGGTTAGAGAAAAAGAGGTGAACCCATGTGATCTGAGGATGGATTCGAGCAGGCAGATATCGCTGGGGTTATCATCAACAAGCAGGATATAGGGCGCCGGTCGGTCATGACAGGAAGACTGCTGCTTGTCCGGTTCAGGCATTGCCGACAGTTTCGTCCTTACGGGTCATCGCCTCCATGATCAGCGCCATCAGGCCTGCATGGATGCGCTTTTTCACCTTCCTGGTTGTCGGGAGATCTGTAAAACTTATACTCGCTTCCTCAAGCCCGATCAGGGCATACGCTGCGTCCTCTCCGTTCAGCTTCCCGAATACAGCATCAAAAACCTCCCCGTTTTCTATATAAAAGAATCCCTTCTCGTTCTCTGTGGATGTGATCTCCAGAAGACAGGTCTTCTGTTCCAGAGCAATCATCTGCAGAAAATTGGCCACGGAAATCCCTTTCAGCATCCCCCCCTGAGGCTGCGGCGCCAGCGCTGCCTGAATAGCCTCAACCAGTCTATTGATTGTAAACGGTTTCTTCAGGAGATGCTGTCCTGTCTGAGCAAACTGTTTCTCAATTTCCGGAGTGGAGTGCGCCGTCATGATTACACAGGGAGTTCGCGGAAATGCATCATTGATATAGGCCAGCAGGGTCAACCCGTCAATTTTCGGCATCTGCAGATCCGTCACGATCAGGTCAACAGGTTTTCTGTTCAGAATACCGATCGCCTCCTCTCCGTTGTTGGAGAGGATCACGTCAAAATCTTTTTTATATTTCTTCAGACTGATCCCCAGCAATCTCTGAAAACCAAGGTCGTCATCAACAATCAGGACATGTTTCATTGTCAATAGTATCAATACTGCTGAACGGGAACCGGGAGCTTCCACGCCCCGGACCGGCCAAGTTCAATACGTACATAATCCTGCGTACGTACATAATTTTGCGGTTTCTGCGATCAGAAATCAGGAGACGGTTGTCAGGTTGTCAGTCTTCAGATAGTTTTTATTCGATTTTCAGTCAGTTCTCGCTGTCGCTCTGCTGCACATCCAGCAGGGCAGACACCATACGGTCAAGCTCTTCAGCTGCTTTGGTGACAGGACGGCTGACGGTTTCAAACTCTTTATTTTCTCTGAGCAGACTGCTGACCGCATCAATCCCGAAAAGTATAGTGGCCAGATTATCCCGTATCGCCTTTCTGTTCCTATCGACAAATCTGTTGACTGCCGACTCTGCCGCCTGACAGATCTGTCCACTGCTTTTTTTCGGAAAAATATGGGCCTTTCCTTTTTCTTCTCCGTCTTCGGACAGCAGAGGGATACAGACGTCCTCCGCAGTTCCTGCAGAACCTGCAGGTATGCGGTCCGGAGAAAGATCATCACGCGAAGAACCGACAATTTCGGAAAGACGCATACTGCAGAAATCCCGCATGGCCTTGTTGGCCCATGTTATTTTCTTTTCGGCATTTTCCAGAAGAACCCGATCCTGAACAGCGTCAAGGACAGCGTACAGGCTGGTTTTTTCCTGCTGCAGGCGCTCCCGGTCCAGCTCGCTCTGCATATTGTCCTGATGCAGCGACTGAATCAGGCTGTCAGCCTGTTTCTTCTGCTGATCCAGCAGCTGCTTGAGGCGGAGCTGGGCAGTAATACGGGCATTGAGAATCTGCAGATTGATGGGTTTGTTGATATAATCTACCGCCCCAAGGGTGAAGCCCCGGTACTCATCATCCTTATCGTCCCGTGCACTGACAAAAATTACGGTAATCTTTCTGGTGGTCGGGTTTTCCTTCAGCCGCCTGCAGACCTCATATCCGTCCATCCCGGGCATCCCCAGATCAAGAAGGATCAGATCAGGCTGCCGTTCTGCTGCCAGCTCGAGTCCATGCACGCCGGTGGAGGCAATGGATACTGTATATTCTTTTTCCAGCGTTGTTTTCATCAGCTGCAGATGGGCAAAATCATCGTCAATCATCAGCAGATGATAATGCAGCGTATTAATGGGAGCTGTCGGACAAATATGGGGAATTATCGTTTCTTGGGAAATAATATTGTCACAGAACCGACAGACAAGCGGTGTAGTGTCAATATGCTCCAGCTGTTCATCTGAAACGATATTTTTCCCGCCGCACTCTTCACAGAAAATGACTTTCATGTGCTTTCCGTCTCAGCTTCTGGGCTCTCCGGAAAACAGCAGCAGCAGGGGCTGCAGATTTTCCTCCAGACAGGATATTATCCCCTGATAATCCGCATCTGCTCCTTCTTTTCCGGCAACCTCAATCTTTCTGGCCTGCTCCGCATCCTCCTTCAGCCCCACGCCGAGCAGGATACCCTTGGCCTTATGCCCGGCTGCTGAAAGCATTGTCAGATCCCTGTCAGCCAGAGCCTGCCTGGCCTGTTCCAGAGTCTCGCTGATCGATCGGGCGGACAGCTGAATCATCTGTTCCACCTGGTCAGGTTCAAGACTGTATACAGTTTTAAGATGTTCAGCAACATTTGCAAGCAGCAAATTATCGTTTTCTTTTTTCTGTTCCCTCATCGAAGTCCTTTCCTCCTCTCTTTGTTCCCGGGCATCCTGTACATATCCTGTCTGCTGAAAAGCCCGGTATATCTCCTCTGTTTTAAACGGCTTGACAGCATAGCCGTCCATCCCGGCCTCAAGGCACCGCTGTCTGTCCTCCTGCATCGCATGGGCGGTCAGGGCAATAACGGGCGTGTGACCGCCGGTCAGCCGGTACTGTAAAGCATCCATGAATTCCTCCGGAAGCGGACTTTCCGCAGCCAGAGAACTTTGCTGCTTTTTCTGCTCACAGGCGCGGATAATTTTCGTCACAGTGAGTCCGTCCAGAACAGGCATCTGTACGTCCATCAGGACCACATCAAAATGATGGTCAAGCAGGATTTTCAGAGCTTCCATGCCGTCTCCCGCCTCAACGATCTGATGGTTGTCCTTCTGGAACATGGCCCTGGCAAGGAACCTATTTGATTCATTATCATCCACAACAAGGATACGCAAGTCCTGAAGCCGGATTTTTTCATCTGCAGCATCCCCGGCAGGCCGATCAAGTGCAGGAACCTGCTGAAAACGGACTGTAAAAATAAAGGTGCTTCCCTGACCGGGCACACTTTGAACATTGATTTCACCGCCCATCATCCTGCAGAGCCGGTAACATATGGTCAGCCCCAGACCGGTACCCTCAAATCCCCTGCTGGCACTGGTATCGACTTGGACAAATTTTTCAAAAATATCATTCAGCTTCTCCGGCATAATCCCAATACCGTGATCTCTGACCCGGAAGGCCAGCACGATCTCATTCTCTGTACGTTCCTGCACGGCAACCTGAACGGATATCGTCCCCTGGTTACTGAATTTGATGCTGTTGTTCAGCAGATTGACAAGAATCTGGCGCAGCCGCATCGGGTCACCGCAGACAAACCCGGGGACTCCGGGATCAACAGCACAGTGCAGAGACAGCCCTTTCTCCTCAGCCTGATATTCCAGGGTCCGTACCGCGTCCCGGACGCACTCCTCCAGCTCGAACGGTTTCGGATGCAGCTTCAGCCTGCCCGCCTCTATCTTGGAGAATTCGAGAATATCATTCAGCAGCCCGAGAAGCGCTTCCGCTGCCTTGTTGACCGTTCCGATATAGTACCGCTGCTGCTCATCAAGAGAGGTTTCCAGAGCCAGCCTGCTCATACCGATGATGGCGTGCATGGGGGTACGGATCTCATGACTCATATTGGCCAGAAAATTACTTTTCGCTTGATTCGCCTGCTCCGCTCTTTCCTTGGCCAGCTGCAGCTGCCGTTCTTCCTCTTTCTCGCGGCTGATATCCTTGGTCAGCCAGATGGCCCCCATCTCCGGCTCTGTCGGATCAATCATTTTTCCGGTCAGCGAACACCAGAAACGGCCTCCGTCTTTCCGCTGCATCAGCTGTTCTTCCTGAAAGATCCTGCCTGCGGCAAACGCACTGTGGGCGCGCTGATATGTCTCTTCAAAAACCGCTTGATTTTCAAAGATAACGGATGTCGGCATGGCCGCGATTTCTTCCTTGTCACAGTAACCGAACATCTCTGCAGCCCCTCTGCTGACCCAGGCAAACCGCCGGTCAATAACATGGGCAATACCTATGGCCGCATGTTCGACAATCAGCTCCAGTTTGGTGAGCTGGGCCTTGAGCTCTTTTTCCAGCTCAACCCGTTCCGTCACATCGTGTTTGATAGCCAGATAATAACTGATCGTCCCGGTCGCAGCATCATATAATGGACAGACCGTCTGTCCCTCCCAGTACAGGGTACCGTCCTTTTTCCGGTTGCGCAGAACTCCTTTCCAGGTGCCGCCGCTTCTGATCTGCTGCCAGATTTCTTGGCTGACCGGAGTATCCTTTTCTCCGCCGGTCAGCACGGCCGGATTCGTGCTGTACATCGCCGACCGGCTGTAGCCTGTCAGCTCGGTGAAAAACGGGTTGACGTACACGACATCAGCATTTTTATCCGTAATCACAATGGCGCTTGTACTCTGCTTCACTGCCTGGGAAAAAAGAAAAAGCTGTTCCTGCTCCTTTTTTCTTTCTGAGATATCGGTAAAAAAAGAAAAACAGGTCTTCCGCCGACTGTCATCCGGTATGATGCAGGAAGAGGTAACCAGCACATCCGAGGCTGTTCCGTCAGCGTACCCCAGGGTACCTTCGCTGGAGGCATCAGGCAGGGCTTCCGGGAGGGGCCTGTCATCGGGATGCATGCTGGTTATGGTCAGGAACTCGTTGACATGGCGGCCGATAATCTGCTCGGCCGGTAGGCCGAGCAGTCGGCAGAGGCTCTGATTGACCTCAAGGATTATCCCTGATTTAAAATCATTCAGCCAGAATCCCTGCGGATTCCGGTTGATGATCTGTTCATATTTTTCTTTTTCCTGAAGCCGCTGCCCTGCTTCACGTTCAAGAGTTGCTGCTGCCAGAATCGCCTGTTGATGACGCCTGTTCAGCATATACAGTAGGGCAAGCATAATGAACAGCATCAGGCAGAGCATGACGGCATAGCCTGAATAATTCAGCGAAGCCGGCCGGAAAAACTTTTCAAACCATGCAGTTGCCACAACATGAATCAGAGCGAGATCATTACCGGACAGCGGCTGATAGAACAGATAATATTCCCTGCCGCCAGGCGTTTTTTCCTTGAGAAAACCCGTGGCAATGAGATCGTTCACCCCGGACAGAGAAAAGCCCAGCGGCTGTATGTTTTCCGGCGGAAACTGCCGCTGTTCTGCTGAAAGCTGACGGAGTGCAACAAGACTGTCTGGACTGTCTGTTGAGCCGAAGATAATATTTTTGTCTGCGGACAGCCCGATGCGCATTTCCTCCGGCGCCGGAGGCCTGGTTGTAAAGGCTGCGGCAAAGGAACGGAGGTGAAAAAAATCCGGACTGATTCTCAGCACGACAACTCCAAGCGGCAGGGTTCCGTTTCTGACGATCCGGGCATAATACATCTCCGTCCGTCGGGTAGCTGGCTCAGTATCAGTATTCATGGCAGCATACAGACCGGTCTCATGCTGCACAGCATCTTGGAAATATCTCCTGAGCCTGTAATTCCGCCCGACTGCATCCGGTTCACTGGCATAAATGCACTCCCCTTCAAGATCGATCAGAAAAACGACGGAAATATTTTCAACCGCAGCGATTGCCTGCAGATTCTTTTCAACAATAAGCTCGGCCACCTGAGATGGCGCAATCCTGTGCAGCCGTTTATCCAGCATATTGATGATCACCGGATTATCCGCCAGCAGTTCCGCAAGGCTGAAAATCTGCTGCAGTGTCTGCCTGAGGCGTTCAGCCTCCTGGGCAAGAGAATAACGGTAGGTTCTGATATCTTCCTGCAGAAGTCGCTGCTGATACTTATACGCGACAACGCCTCCTCCGGACAGGACAAGCACAATCAGGGTGACGGCTATAAACAGGTAGAGAAGCAGGAGATTGCCGTATTTCACGTACTTCATTCCGCAGGAGGACCGACCGGCATATCCGGCGTATCAGGAACCGGTGTGTCCGGAGGTTATCCCGACAAGAGCCTGAGCAAGCTGCCCGATCATTTCTGTATGTTTTTTCTCTATTGCCTTGGGGAGTTCCTTTTCCAGAGCAAAGGCTGTTTCCGCAAGCTGCTCAAGTCCCAGATTAAGCAGCCCTCCCTTCATGGCATGGGCCTGACGTCCGGCCTCCACCCCCTCTCCCTTGGCGATATACTCACGCAGCATATCGATATTCCGGGCAAGAGATTCGGAATAGGTGCCGAGCACGGCCTCCGCATCTTCGCGTTCCAGCTCAAACTGTCCTATAAGATGGTCCAGCACCTCATTCCATGAGACAGCCGGGGCTTTTTCCTGTTCAGTCATTTCCGCCTCCGGTACAGATAACATAGTTTCTTTGTCAAATAAGTGCAATATTTTCAGAAGAGCATGTTTCTTGTAGGGCTTGCTGAGATACTCATCCATCCCGGCCTCAAGACACTGCTTCCGGTCCTCATACATAGCATTGGCCGTAACAGCAACAATATAAACATGTCCGCCGGTCAGCCTGGCATGAAGCTGTTCCGAGACAGCAGCCATTTCAGGCAATTCTTCCGCAAATCCCTGCTCGATCCGCCGGATATGCCGGGTGGCGGTCAGGCCGTCCATCACCGGCATCTGCATATCCATAAAAATAAGATCATACCGCTGACGGCTCAGACAGGAAAGCGTTTCCAGGCCGTTATTGGCTACGCTGACATTATGTCCCTGCTTTTCAAGAATAATTAGAGCGAGCTGCTGATTGGCAGGATTATCCTCAACCAGCAGGATATCAAGACAGCGATCAGGGGGGACATGCTTTTTCTGAGTCCTGGGACCGTCGGTATCCTGTGCCCCTTCCTTAAACAGCAGGGTAAAAGAAAAAATACTTCCTTCGCCGAGCGTGCTTTTCAGATGAATTTCACTGCCCATCATCTGCAGCAGGCGGTTGCTGATGGCAAGACCGAGACCGGTTCCTCCGAAATCCCTGGTTATCGAACTGTCGGCCTGGGTGAAATTGGAAAAAATATTTTTCTGATGTTCCTGAGAAATGCCGATCCCTGTATCAATCACGGTAAAACTCAGGGAACAGTAATTCGTATGCGTAGCCCGTATATCGACCTCCAGCGTAACACTGCCCTGCTGGGTGAATTTGATGGCATTGCCGACAAGATTGAGCAGCACCTGGCGGATACGCAACGAATCCCCCACAGGATAACATGCATCATCATTGATTACATGCAACCGGAGTTCAATACCCTTCTGTTCCGCCAGAATCTGCAGGGTCCGGATAACCTCTTCCGCAAGCTGCAGCGGTCTGAAGGGCTGGCTGTCCAGCTCCAGTTTACCTGCCTCAATTTTTGAAAAATCAAGAATATCATTGATCAGGGACAGAAGAACGCTGGCCGAACTGTTGACGTTTTCCAGATATCCCTGCTGTTCCGGCTGCATCTCCGTCTCAAGGAGCAGTTCCGTCATCCCGATGATGGAATTCATCGGGGTACGGATCTCATGACTCATATTGGCAAGAAATTCACTCTTGGCCCGGTTGGCGCTGTCCGCCTGCTGCCTGGCTTTTTTGAGGTCGGTAATATTTTCCTTGGTGACAATAATATGTGTTATCTGCCCTTCTTCATTACGGATCGGCGAGGCAACAACGTTCTCCTCGTACAACACACCATTTTTCTTTTTATTGACAATCTCGCCGGTCCACTCGTTGCCGGCCCGGACAGCCTCCCACATTTTCTGATATACAGTCGCCTCTGTTCTGCCGGGTGCCAGCACCTCCAGACTCTGCCCGATGACCTCACGGGCGGAGTACCCGGTTGTGCTGACAAAGGTTTTGTTGACGTACTCAATCACGCCGTCCGTCGTGGTGATCACAACGGAATTCGAACTCTGCTCCACAGCCTGACTGAGGCGTTGGATTTTCTCGAACATCTCGTTCTGACTGCTCATATCCTCAAAGAGGTAGAGATCCCTTTTTTTCTCCTGCCTGCGCTCGCTGTCAATGGTAATCTGACGGACCTTGCTCCAAAACGGCTGGGATTCCGCTTTTTTCATCATGGAAAACATACGGCCGCTTCCGTCCCAGCATTCCGCTTCTTTACCGGCAAAGATGGAAGAACGGAAGAGCGTCCAGGGCATATTCTTAATTTCATCAAAAGGATAGCCGAACATCTTCTCAAAGGTGGTATTAACCCGGATAATCCGTTCTCCCTGGACCAGCGCCAGGCCCAGCATGGTATTGTCCAGAATAACCTGCAGTTCGGCCAGAGCAGAATGCAGGCGTTCATCCATCAGTCTGGCCGCTGTAATATCCTGGGCCATCAGCATCAGGCCGCCGGTGATCTCCCGTCCCTGCTTATTTCTCGCCTTGATGGGAGACAAATAGACCTCTATAATACGTTGATCTCCGGAATGTTCTTCTGCACATCTGACTGTATCTGAGTCACCATCTGCACCGTCTCTGCCCGGGGCGATATCCGGTACAGTGACCGTGAACGTATGGGACCCTTTGTCCAGAGCACTGTCAATCAGTCTGCGGAACTCTTCAGCTCTGTTTTTTATATGAGGATGAAATTCGGTGACCTTTTTTCCGATCACCTCATCCGCCCTGAAGCCGAACAGCTTCTCGGCAACCGGATTGAAATACGTGATGATCAGATTCATATCCGTAGCGGCAATCCCCATAATCAGGGAAGAACGGAGCAGATTGTCGATAAAGGCATTCTGCCGGCGGAGTTCGGCGGTTTTGGCTGCTACTCTGTCCAGCAGTTCTTCATCTTTCCGCTGAATCAGATTCAGCATGTTGTTGAACTGGATAATCAGCGGCGTGAACTCATTGGTCACAGCCGTTTCAATCCTGTTGCTCAGATCTCCCTGGCTGATCGTATAGACAAGCTGTTTCAGCTCTCTGATCGGATTCAGCACCGAGCCGGTAATAAAAAAAATCAGCAGGACTGAACAGCAGATGCCCAGGAAAAGAAGAATAATGAAATGCTGGCCGACCTCTGTTTTGGTCGCCAGGACAAGTCTGGACGGATGGGAGAGAATAAGAAAATTGACCGTGCTGTTCTCCATTCCCGGAATATACCTGATCTTAACATACATCTTTTCGTTGAAAAACGAACTTTCATGGATCAGATCAAGAGCTCCCGGCAGCAGCAGCGACGGCCTGTAGAACGGATAATTCGCCTGTTCCCGGACAACGTCCTCCGGCGGCAATGTCGTTGCGATGACATTGTTGTCGCTGACCAGGGTGATATCCATATTGGAATGAATGGGAAAGCGCAGCAGGAAAGAACTGTCCATAAGGAAGCCGCTGAACACAAAAAAACTGCCTTCTGTACCGGGCAGCCGAAACGAAACAGCGGCAAGCATAAAGAAACGTTTTCGGTTCCTGCTGCCTCCTGAGGCGGAGTCATCAAGAAAAATCACCGTGAAGGGCTGTTCTTCTGCTCCTGTTCCAGCCTTTGAACGGACAGCCTGATGCATAAATAATGCGTTGGCAGCAGACCGTTCTTTTCCAGAAGCTCCGATTAGCTCACCCGCCGGATTCACCAGAAAAACTATATCCGCATTATTTTTCCGCTCAAGAAAACGGAAAAGCTCGGCCGGAGGCAGAGTTTCTCCGGCAGGCTGCAGCCGGCGGAGTATCAATTCATCCGCCACTGACCGGCAAATGCACAGAAGCTCTTGTTTAAACCGTTGAAAAGAAGAACGCGCAACACCTTCCGTACTGAGAAATTCTGCCGAGACATCCCTTTCTATCTTCTGTCCGGTCACATAATAGCTTATCAGAATGCTGGTTCCGCTGATCAGCGTAACGAGAACAAACATCGTCAGCATCATGCTGAAACGGAGCTGTCTGTAAAAAGGCACGCTTTCGCTTTGCATAGGGGGATGAAAGACTTGAATGAACATCAGAACAGCGCGATGCGGCCTGAACCGGACAGAATCCGGGACAGCCGCTCTGGACTGTCCCGCAGTATCTGCACAGAAAATATAAGAAAAATATCTCCCTGCAGCCAGGCAGTGCAGCTGCTTTTTATTTCATGCCAGCCTCATTCATTTCAGCGGTATATTTCTTGTCAACCACAAAGATATGGTCAATCAGCCAGTCAATAACAGTCCGGGCGACCTTGATCACCACAAAGGTGGCATGCCCTTTCTCGATCTCACCCATTGCCTCGTTGAGCTGCGCTGTAAAGAGGGCATGGGCCCTCTTATGCGAAGAGATGCCGGAATACCCTATCATCTCCATAGCTTTTTCTTCTTCGGCAAGATGATATCTGGTATATTCGACCAGTTCCCGAAGAGTAGGTTCTATAACCTCCTCACCTTTTCCGGTCTTCATCATATCATGCAGCTGATTGGCGATATCAAACAATTTTTTATGATGATTGTCAAAACGGGAAACCCCCACACTGTATTCATCTTTCCACATATAAAGCATTTTTTTCTCCAACAGGAATAAAATTAATTAAAATAAAGAATGCATTGCACATTCCTCTATGACCGTACGACCGTTGCGGCCCTGCTGAAGGTTGATCAGACGTAGCGGACGCCTTCTTCCGGCAGGTTTTTCTGTAGTTTTTCGTTTTTCTATAGGGTATCAGGAAGATAGTTCTAAACAATTTTACACAGAGAAAAGAAAAAAAACAATGTAAAGTCCGGCACTGCTCCGTACTCTGTGCAGAGCATATCATGTTCCACGCTGCTCTTCAAGAAATAGAGTGATGCAATAATGCGAATCGATTTCAATTATTCCGCAGTCATTCCGCAATCCGGCCAACCCGTTCAGCAGGAGAATTTTCTGCCTGCCGGACAGAACACGGCGCCTCTTTCTCTCTCCACTCTCTTCTTTGAACTCTCCTTGAACTTTTCCTGAAAAACCGGTAAAAAAATGCAGAATCTTTTTTTCTGCCCGACTATAGCTCGACTATCCAATCCAATTATAAACTGTTCCACCCCGACGGGCAGAGGCAGAAGCACACCGCACTGCACCCGATATTGCCCAATATTTCAACCGGAGGTTTTCTCAATGGCAGTTTTCAGCTTTCAGGCACCGGATCTTTTCTACCGGCTCACAGAGAAAAAAGATCTTGAAGATATTGTTGTTCTTGATGTCCGCAATGAAAAAGATTTCAGCCGCTCGCATATCGAGTCACCCTACCCTTTTGAGCAGCACAACATCTCCTATTACGATTTTATGGAAGCGGAAGAGGAATCCGTTGCCCGGGTTCCGCAGAACCGCAGCATCCGTATCGTCTGTGCCAAAGAGGGATCGGCAAAATACGTGGCTGAAATACTGGACAGACACGGCTTTTCCGATCTGGGCTATCTATCAGGCGGTTTCAAGAGCTGGGGCAACCTGCTGATCCCGAAACTGGTGGCAGCGGAAGATAATTTTGCGCTGTATCAGTTTATCCGTCCGGCCAAGGCATCCTGCTCTTACGGCCTGCTTTCCGGCGGCAGCATGATGCTCTTTGACCCTTCGCGCAATGTGGATTTTTACCTGAACTTTGCTGCGGAGAAAAAATGCCGTATCATCAGCGCCTTTGAGACCCACCTGCAGGCCGACTACATTTCCGGTTCAAGAACCCTTGCCGAAAAAATCGGCGCAACCTTTTACGGGAATGCAGGAGATTTCGGCAGTTCCGAGAATCCGTACACCCCGGTTATCGATCAGAAAATATATCGGCCTAACGACAACGATGAAAATGATGAAAACGGCCCCGAAGTCAGAGCCGTCTTTACTCCCGGACATACACCGGGATCAACCTGTTATCTCATCAACGGTCGATATATGCTCTCCGGCGACACGGTATTCATCTCCTCGGTCGGTCGCCCGGATCTCGGCGGACAGGCTGAAGCCTGGGCTGTCCAGCTTTTCCGGTCTCTCAGCATGATACAGCAGCTCGACCAAAACATAAAAATATTACCGGCCCATTATATGGACTGGGAGGAAGCTGATCCCAACCTGCTGTTCATAACCACCCTTGCCGAGGCAATTGAACGGAACAAGTCGATTTACGGTATAGAACGCGAGGCAGACTTTATCGCCTTCATCAAAGAGAATATGCGGCCGCAGCCGGAGGAATACGCTGTGATCAGGCGGGTCAATGCCAATACGGAACAGGTGGATGATGCGCGGGCGGAAGAGCTTGATCTCGGCAAGAACGAGTGCGCAGCTACAGCCTATGCCCAAGCTCAAGCGCAGGCAGAAAAAAACACAGCCTCCTGATCAGATGCTTCGGAAGATCGTTCAGCTTCTGCTTATTCTTCTGATTATCGGACGGGGGACAGCACCCTTTGCTGCATCTTTTGTCCGTGCCTCCGTGGATACGGAGGAGTACCTGCATCTACCCACCACTCCCAAGGCAGAACGCCTTATGGACCGGGCACTGCCGAAGGTGGAACGGGCGCTTGCCCGTCAAGGTATGCGGTTGGGGCAGCCCGTGTTCATGCGTATTTTCAAGCTCTCCAAAGAACTGGAGGTCTGGCTGCTAAGCAGAGGGGAATACCGGCTGTTCAAAACATACCCGATCTGCAGCTATTCCGGCTATATCGGCCCGAAACTGCTGGAAGGCGACTGGCAGAGCCCGGAGGGCTTTTACACGGTCTCTGTCGAGCAGATGAATCCGAGAAGCAGATTTCACCTGTCCTTTAATATCGGCTATCCGAATACCGTTGATATAGCACGGAACTGTACCGGCAGCGCTATTATGGTGCACGGCAAATGCCTCTCCCAGGGCTGCTTTGCTATGGGCAATACGCAGATAGAAGAAATTTATCTGCTGGCCCATCAGGCATTCCTGCAGGGCCAGGAGCAGTTCAGCATCCACATCTTTCCCTTCAGGATGACCAAGGACAACCTTGTCAAATATCGCTATTCTCCCTGGTATATATTCTGGTCAGATCTGGCAGCAGGGTATAATGCCTTTGAGCAGAGCCGTCAGGTACCGGTAATGACCTCTGACGGCGGACGATATGTTGTTGAGAAAAATCAGCAGAAACAGCAGGGGGTAGTCATTCGGGCGATGACAGTCAGACAGAACATGAAGAAAAATCAGTTCCGGTAGAAGATATGGTCACCGTACTTGGCAACATAGGTCTTTCTGGCAGCCCATTTCGGATGCACGTCTTCGCGATGATAATACGTGGCACCTTCGGTAAAATCAGAAGTCGTCATAGCCTTCATCGCTGTCTGCAGGCACTCGACAAACGCATCCGTCTCTTTCGGGATATAGGATTTCTGCAGAAAGGTCCAGCTGAACTGACGGGGGGCCATCACTGTCTGCTCAACCGTCTGATTATTCTGACTGGCCCTGTTCAGGGTGACATGGGCCACGGCAAGCTGCCCGATCTGCGGTTCACTGCGGGCTTCGTGGTATACATTGAGCGTCAGCCAGAGTAATCCTTCAAGAAAACTCATACGGACCACCTCATTTTTATTGATTCATTAAACTCTTGTCAAACAATTTATACTTGACCGAAAACGGATATTTTTACCCGACCTATGCGGAAAAAGCAAGCGTCTGATTGTTTTTTCGTTGTTTTTGACAGCAAGATGCCAGATTCACAGAAAATAAAAATTCTTCCGACGCACTCCATGCCTTTTGTCAAGTACTTTTTTGGCTAATTTTTTGTTCATACAGCACATTTTCTATGGTACATTGACTGACCTTCTCAATCATTGTACGCAGCGCAGATACCTCTTCCATAACGCTCTTACATAAAAAAATAAAGATGCGCAGAAGCCGCATACCCCGATGGAATACTTTCTCCAGAACCTGATCAATGCCCTGCAGTGGGGCAGTTTTTACGCCGTGATTTCCATCGGATATTCGATGGTCTACGGTGTGTTAATGCTGTTCAACTTTGCCCACGGCGATATCTTCATGGTGGGAACCTATATCGGCTTCGGCGTGGCAACCCTGCTGCTGGGCCTGTTCGGAGCGGTTATGCCGGGCTGGACGATTTTTCTGCTCACTGTTGCTGTGACCATGTTTCTGGCCTCCTGGGTAGGTGTTTTTGTGGAGGTAGTGGGTTATCGGCCCCTGCGTGGCGCGCCGCGCGCCTCGGCCGCCATCACCGGCCTGATGATCGGTATCATCTTCGAGACCGGCAATCTGATCATCCTCGGAGCCAAGCGGTTCAGTTTTCCCTCCCTGATCGAATCCGTCTCCTATAATATAGGCGGGGTGTATTTCACCAATGTCAAGGTACTGATCATCGTGGTCTCCCTGATCCTCATGCTCGGCCTGCACACCTTTATTCAGAAAACCAAATGGGGAATGGCCATGCGGGCCATGTCCTACGATTTTCAGGCAGTGCCCCTGATGGGCGTGTCCATCAATATCCTAGCCCCGTTGACCTTTGCCATCGGCGCCGGACTGGCCTCAGTGGCAGGTATCCTCTACGGGCAGGCATACCCGGTCCTGGACCCGTACATGGGCGTACTGCTCGGCTGGAAGGCATTCGTCGCTGCCATTCTCGGCGGGAGAGGCTCAATCATGGGTGCGGCCCTTGCCGGATATCTGCTGGGCGCTATTGAGATATTTACGGCAATGGTCTTTCCCTCCACCTTCCGGGATCTCATCGCTTACACGATTATTCTGATCATCCTGACCTTCCGACCACGGGGATTTTTCGGCATGGCGCACAGTACGCAGCTCAGGTTGTGAAAAAATGAAAAAATAAATGGGTATCGATAAAGAAGAAACAGCAGCGCCTGAAACCGGCTGCCTCATTATTGCCGGGCTGAGCGGCGGTTCCGGCAAGTCCGTGGCCTCGGTCGCTCTGGCTGCGGCCCTCCGTCATCGGGGGCACCGGGTTGTACCGTTCAAAAAGGGGCCGGATTATATTGATGCGGGCTGGCTGACAGCCGCTGCCGGGCATCCCTGTTATAATTTGGACCCCTTCCTGATGTCACCAGCAGGCATCCGTGATTCCTTTCATGAGCATGCGGTCGGGGCTGATTTTGCCCTGATTGAAGGCAATCGGGGACTGTACGACGGCGTGAACGCGGAAGGCGGGTTCTCCACTGCAGAGCTGGCTGTGCAGCTTGACCTGCCTGTTCTGCTGGTGGTCAACTGCAGCAAAACCACCCGGACCGTGGCGGCTCTGGTCTTGGGATGCCGGGAGCTGGATAAACGGGTGCGTATTATCGGAGTGATCCTGAATCAGATTGCCACGCCCCGGCACGAGCGGATTATTACCGAGGCGGTCGAGCAGTATACCGGCATTCCGGTAGTCGGGATTATCCCGCGAATGCAGGAGGATATCTTTCCCATGCGCCATCTGGGCGTGACGCCGCATCAGGAATACGGGGCCGCTGCAACCGATGCTGTGGTCAGACAGCTTGCTGCCTTGGCTGAAGAGCATTTTGCCCTGGATCGGATGACTAGCCTGATGGAGCTGCGTCAGTGCAATTTCGGGTGCAGGTCTGCTGCTGCGGGGGCAAAAAGCAGAAGAGATGCTGATCGTGCTGATACGGTGCGCATCGGCATTCTTCGCGATGCGGCCTTTCAATTTTATTATCAAGAGAATCTGGAGGCGTTGGAAGAAGGTGGTGCGGAATTGGTGATGATTAATGCCCTGACTGCAGAACAGCTGCCGGATAATCTGGATGCGCTCTATATCGGCGGCGGTTTCCCGGAGACCAGTGCCCGACAGCTGGCTGATAATATTTCTTTTCGGGCTTCAGTCAGACAGGCGGCGGAACAGGGCCTGCCCATCTATGCCGAGTGCGGCGGCTTAATCTTTCTTGGGCAAGCCATCATTCTTGAAGGAACCGAATATCCGCTGGCCGGAGTTTTTCCGGTCACCTTTACCCTGTCAGCCAAGCCGCAGGCGCATGGGTATTCCATCCTGACCGTTGACCGGGAAAATCCTTTTTATCCAATCGGCACCACGGTAAAAGGGCACGAGTTCCGCTATTCAGTTGTGGAAAAATGGGACGGCAGACCGGAAGAGTTGGGACTCCAGGTGGAACGGGGAACCGGCTTTTGGGGAAGACGGGACGGATTAAAGAAAAAAAATGTACTGGCTCTGTATACCCATGTCCTTGCTCCCGGAACACCGGAGTGGGCAACCGGCATACTCAGGGCAGCGCAGAAACGGAAGAGCGGCAGGCAGTTCAGGAACGGGAATTAATTCTACTTTGGCACTCACAAAGGCTGTGGTAATAATTTGCAATTCCGTTGTTTCTCATATGCGAAATCAATCGAAGCTTGCCTCTTTTCATGCCGTTGACAAAGCTGTCTTATAACTTCATCTTCGTTTACATCTCGACGTGGAAGAATTGACTTGAGTAATGTTGTTATATCAGCGCAACTCAATAACGGGACACCGACTTGATGGTATAATCGTTGCTCGACCATAAACAACATGGCCATCATGACCATAGTCATATGATGATGCCAAGCCAGCCATCCCCGAGCCTGATAATCACCCATTCCACATTCATTTTTTGCATCCTGAAATGGCCGTTCAACCCAATATCGTTGAGCTTGCATATATGCAAGTCGTCTTGTTGACGTGTTACTTTCCGCATTACTTAGGCTATATTTAATTTTTTTCGGGGACTTAACCTCACGTCTGACAACTAATTCTACTTTGGTGACCATACCATTAACTATTTAATAATATTAATAATACTAAAAACAGGGGTTTTTAAATACTTAATAAAAATAAGCTAGTTATGTTTATGATCGCCAAAGTAGAACTACTTGACAGTTGTCGGTTTTACCAAGCTGCCCGCACCATTGACGAGAAACCCCAACAGACATTTTACCCTTTTTGGGTATCCCGGATTCATCAATAAAAAGAGCGCTATCTTCCTTTCCTCCAAAAATGTTATCCGCATCTTTAGCTACTTGGTTGTTTACAGGACGCCAATCCCAGTTCGATTCGGAAAGAAAATACTGGAGGGGCTCATATTTAACGCCCGGAACCTTTTCCTCCATACGTTCCATGTTTTTTTGTCAGACTGGAATAAACCTTTCAAGTATTGGAATGCTTTATCTGACAAACTTACTGTATGTCTCTTAAAAAAGAGATGATATCTTTCGTGAAAAGACGTAAGTTGCCGGGCGATGCCGGTCAACTCAAAGAATTTGTCATGGGGACTTCTTTTTTCGGGGCTGGGAGCGTTCATAAAAAGAATAAAGTTATAATCAGGGCGATTGACGGGTATTTTTTTGATATAGCTGGAGCAACATAATTTGAATATGCCCACAAGAGGCATAAGTTTTGCCTTCACGCCTTTCAGATAGCTGATCCTGTATTCAGTTTATACTGCTCCAGCTATACAACTTTATTTCGTAGTAGAAAACCACCCCCTCTGGGGGTGGTCAGAGTTCAACGGCTTTGCCGGTTGAACCTCAAAAGCTCATAATAAGCTCCATGACGTGTTGTCCCCACAACAATATCAGGAGCAAATTATGAGTCGATTTAAAAAACTATCACATACAATTTGGCATTGCCAGTACCATATCGTCTGGGTTCCCAAGTATCGATTAAGAATACTTGAGGGTGAAGTCGGACAGGAGGTGTCACCGCTTGCCCCTAACGTGATATAGCCGATATTACTGTATATACCATACAGTCCATAGGCGAACCCGCCGTGTGATTTTTCAGCACTGCGAAAAATGCGTCATCAAGGCCGACGGCGGTCGAGAGGACGGATTTACGTCCCCCGCCCGGTTTGCGAATTCGTTCTTCTTTTTCAGGCAGAGGCTGTTTCAGCTCATTCATCCCGCGACGGACCCGGTCAGAATCACACCGCAACACGTCGCATATATACGTTATGCCGCCGTATCCGAACTTTTCCGCTTCAACTGCGGCGTATCGACGGCGGTCTTTTTCAGACAGGCTGCCGTAAAAATTACGCATTCGCGTTTCTATCTCAGGAGAATATGTCTTTATCTTCATAACCGGATGAGAATAAACGCAACTATGAAATTGTCAATGACCTGTCAGCAAGTTCCGTTGTTATTAAATTTTCATTCCTAATCACTCTGCAGTGCTCCGGCAAGGGCGGAGCAATAAAAAAGCCTTCCGTCCTGAGACGAAAGGCTTGGAATTTCTGGTGCGCCTGGCAGGATTCGAACCTGCTACCCTCGAATTCGTAGTCCGATACTCTATCCAGATGAGCTACAGGCGCAATTGAACCGATCTTTTATCATGTTCTTTTTTTTGCTGCAAGGATTTTCTTGCGTTCCTCTCTTCTTTTTCGGGAGCAATCACCCGGTCCGGACGCCTGCTGTTTTCCCTGCCGGGCCGCAAAATACAACGGATGATAGGTAAGACGGACTGACCCGCCGCAGCTGAACAGCCGTATGTAGTCCCGGCAGAAATCCCGTAACTGCCTGCGGGTCCAGGGCGTGCTATCGACCGCATTGACACCGGTCCGGCGCAGATGATGCAGCACATCGGCCGGCTCCGGAAAAGAAAAAATTTCCCGCTGCTGACTGCTGTGTTCCAAGGTGCAATATCTGCGCAGCATTTTTTCTATCTGCGGCAGAGAAAAATACTCCAGCCCGATACCGGTCAATGCTCTGATCTCCTGCAGATTGTCCGGGCCGTACAGAGAGAAGGCCAGAAAACCTCCCGGCTTGAGTACTGCTGCCAGTTTGGCAAACAGCCCGTCCACATCTTCAAGCCAGTGAAAGGTGGAGGAGGAGATAATCAAATCAAAGGTGCCGGGCAGGGGCACAGTTTCTATGTCTCCGGGCAGAAAAATAGGAGCAGCGGCCCGGACAGCCGGGTGCAGTCGATCCGGGAAGTCCGGCATCAGGTCATTAAGGAGCAGTTGCCGGATACAGAAGACATCACTCTTTATTAGCCTGCGGGTCAGCAGACCTGTGCAGCAGCCGATTTCCAGTACCCTGAGCGGCTTGTCCGCAGCATGCTGCGCTGTCAGAGCAAGCAGACGATCTGCCACCCGATGCTGAATCACAGCTTCGCGCTCATAGGCAGCCGCAGCCCGGCGGAACTGCTGGCAGACCAGTTGCTTGTTGATTTTCCGCATAACGTGGGAATCCAGGGACTGCTGAACGAATGGCTTTCAGATAGAGCTTGGTCTTCAGAGCAAAGTGGTTCATCTTTGTTCTGATTTTTAGATGCTCCATTTTGAACACCGTGATAACGGAGGAAAAAATATGATTACTCTGCGCATTTACACGACGTGCAGGAGATTTGGCTAATGCCGCGTTGGACTTCAAAGATTTATGGTACACCTCGACGTTCCATCGTTTTGTATAGATTGCCGTGATCGTGTTCCGATCCGCTGTCAGCTGACTGCAGGTATCGATCATCAGGCGCAGCAGTTCATTCTTCGTGACTTCGCTCCGACGTTTTTCCCGGCGGGTTTTCAGGTCGCTGAAACGAATCGGCTTCTGAATAAGCTCGAACGCTACGGGGATCGAAACATCGCCGACATGATAAAGACAGTTCAGCACGTTGATTCCTTTGATATTGTGCCCTTTGCAATGGTCGTAATGCCAACAGATGAGTTCGTTTTCATCCATCCACGATTTTTTCCTCAACAGTATCGTCGAAGATCAGCACACCGTCTTCGGATGCAACCTCACGGACGGTTGATTTGACCTGTTTCCATAAATCCTTGGAACTCCATTCACCATCGGACAGAAAACGAGTGAATTTATCATGGCTTATACTTCCGTCAAGCATGTCGGACAAGCCTGTGGCTGTGGCGTACCCGAAGGTCACAGCCAAATAATCAGTGTAGAGATCAAGATATTTTGTATTCATGCCTCCAGCATACTATCATACTATAATTGGGCCGAATGCGTAACATCAGTTATCTTTCATATCCGAAAAATAAGCATTCAGAAAACAACAGGCAAGAGTGGGATGATCGGTTTTTAAAACAGCTTCTGAAACATCAAGTGTTGCCTTAAAAAATGATGCAATTATGATGCGGAGTTCCCGTCCTGCTGTTATATATCAAAGCTCTGACTTTCTCTGATAACCCTTTTCCGCATGGACAAAGAATGAGCGTTTTATCGAAAACCTGCGTTATAGGCGATATTCACGGATGTTTAACTTCCCTGACAACCCTGCTGAAACTGGTCAAAAACGAAGCAGACAGATTTGTCTTTCTTGGTGATTATATTGACCGTGGATCAGATTCCAAACAGGTTGTCGAGCATATCCTGGACTTCAAAAAGAAAAAACAGGATGTTGTCACCCTGCTGGGCAACCATGAAATTATGCTGGTCAACTATCTCAAGGGGTATGACGACGGCACCTTTCTCAGGGCCGGAGGGAAAGAAACGCTGTTCAGTTACGGGATTAAAGCAGAAACAAAGCCGGAGGAGGCGAGACAGCTTTTCCCGGAAGATCATCTGAATTTTCTCAACGAGCTGCCCCTGCTGTGGGAGGACGAGCACGGGATTTATGTCCATGCCGGTATCGAACCCGGGGTCAATCTCCGCCGTCAGGTAAGCAGCTACTGCCTCTGGACCAGAGATGAATTTATCCGCACCCCGTATAAATTTCCCAAGCCGGTAATTTTCGGGCACACGGTTTTTCGGGAGCCGCTTGTGGAAAAAAATAAAATCGGTATTGACACCGGCGCCGTATACGGCGGTAAACTGACGGCCCTGCTCCTGCCGGAAAAGAGATTCATTTCCGTTGACGGGGAACACAAGAACGGCTCCCGTTTCTTCTCCTGATCAGAGCTGCTTCTGCTGCCGATATGCCCCGACATCTGCTGCTCCGGCCACTGCCTCTTCGGCGAGACGGGTAATCGTAGCCCAATCACCGCGCTCAACAGCCTCTGCCGGGGCAAGCCAGGAACCGCCCACACAGGCCACGTTGGGCAGAGCAAGGTATTCCCGGTAGTTGTCTGCTGAAATACCGCCGGTAGGACAAAAAGTGACCTGCGGAAAAGGGCCGCCAAATGCTTTGAGCATCCGCACTCCGCCTGCGGCCTGGGCCGGAAAAAATTTCAGTTCTGTCAGTCCGGCTTCCAAGGCCAGCATCAGTTCGGAGGCCGTGGCTACGCCGGGAATCAGCGGAATTGTGGCTTTGGCTGCTGCGGCCAGCAGGTTCGGGGTCAGGCCCGGACTGATGGCAAAAAGACCGCCTGCTTTTTCCACAGCCTGCAGATCTTGGGCAGAAAGGACAGTTCCGGCTCCGACCAGGGCATCAGGAACCTCGGTTCTGATGCGGCGGATGGCTTCCAAAGCTGCATCACTGCGCAGGGTGATTTCAAGCACCCGGATTCCTCCCGCCAGCAGGGCGTGGGCCAGAGGAACCGCATGATCAGTATCCCTGATCACCATGACCGGGATAATCGGCCCTGTTTGAAGAATTTTCCGTGCGTTCATTGCGTCCTCCTTTGTCAATTTTTTCTGTAACTGTCTGTTTTTGCTGAAGCCGGATGATCAAACTCCTCATTCGCCTTATCGGTTCATCTTTTATTGCCTTTCAGGACAAAATTGAGCTCGCAGGCTGCGGCATAGGCGGCAATCTCCTCTTGCAGAACCCGCACATAGGGGCAGTCGGTTACAGCAAGGAGGGTATTGCGCAGCATGTATCGGTCGGGCTGCCCGGTCGGTGCAAGGATATAACTGAAAATCTGTGGACGGCGGCAGACCAGCGGTCGATTGCTGTATATCCGGCAGCGGCCGCTGTGTTCAAGGGCAGGGCAGGAAGATTCCTTGGGCAGGATCATACTCCAGCCGTTTTGCCAGTGAATCAGCCGCGCTGCTTCACTCTGATAAAACGGGGCACCGTTGATCTGCAGGGGCTGGGCCTCATCATCCATTGCTGATCTGCTGCGGCTGTCGGCCGTATCATGACAGGCAAGGGCAAAACATTCTGTTTCCTGTTCCTGCAGAGGAATCTCAAAGAACTCCTGCTCCATTCTGCTCTCCGGGCCGGTGCAGCAGAGGGTACAGCTGCAGGGTGCACAGAGCCTGGAATTGATCTCTTCGAGTTCCTTCTCCAGAATGCGCTGGCTGATCAGGGCGGTATGGGCTGTTGTTTCGTCCACCGGCTGTCCGGATTCATCCACCACCTGAATTTCCGTTTTCCGGGGGCTGCCTGCTGCTTCCGGCAGATCGAAATAGTCGAGATATCGGCGCAGCAGTTCACGGGGGCGGGCATAGACTGTATATTCCGTTTCAACCGGCTCAGGCATTTCAGTGATGATATCCTCCACCTTGCTCTGAGGTCCGCTCAGCTGCTGGAGAAACAGGACCATCGAGACCAACGGCAGGACCGGCTTTCTGAGCAGAGTCAGCCCTGCCTGAAAATTTTCTTTCTTCATTCTGTATTCTCCTTTTTTCCAGAAAAAATTACCTGCTACAGTACACAACCCGGCTGCGGAATACAAGCCGGAGCCGTTTCTGTACTGCCGGAATCTCCTTTCTTCTTTACAGCAGGCAAGAAAATGGTTAGGTATCACATGACGATGACTCCTGCTGCAGAAGCAGGGTAAGCTTTAAAACATTCGGCGCAGGAGAGGAATGATGCCGTACGGTTCGTTTGAATCAGTGGAGGAGGTTGCTGAACGCTTTGATATTGAAGTAAAAATGGAGCCTTTTGCCGGTGAGACTGAACTGATGATACCGGAAAACCATTTTTCACGTCTTCGCACAAAGCTGACGGACAGCGCATACTTTATCAATGAACATGCTGTATGCCAGCACATTATTACTCCCATCCTGGATCTGGTGGTCGAGAAATATGAGCCGCTCCGTGTCTGGTCGCATGTGCCTTTTAACGTGGATAAGGGAAAAGATCTGGCCGGAGAGCCTGATTATCTGATTGCCCCGAAGACAAAATACGGCGGTATGGCCGTCCCTCCTCTGTGCGTGATAGAGGCCAGGAAAGAAAAGTTTGATCAGGGATGGGCGCAGGCTCTGGCGGAAATGGTCGCCGCTTCTATGTTAGGGGCAAAGGTATGTTATGGTGTTGTAACTACTGGAAGAATCTGGGAGTTCGGTCGTTTGGAGGATAAACTTTTTATTAGAGATCCGGACCAGATTTCCGCGACAAGAGAGCTGCAGGAAATATTCAATATGCTGAACTGGCTGTTCGGTAAGGCGGATGCCTGCATCAGAAGGAACCCGTCCTGCTGTGCTCTCCAAATCGAGCAATGAGTAAACAGTTGAAGAACAATGGCTATCAGAGAAATAGTAACGTATCCGGCTTCTGTGCTTCGGGAGAAAGCAGAAAAAATAACCGAATTTGACGATGCGCTCAGAGAGCTGGCCCAGGATATGGCTGAGACCATGTATGATGCCCAAGGAGTGGGCCTGGCAGGCAACCAGATCGGGGTGGCCCGCCGGATCGTGGTGGTTGATATTTCAGAAAAGGAAGAGGAACTGAAAAACATTGTCCTCATCAATCCTGTGATCTCCGACGGAGAGGGCAGCGTGCCTGATCAGGAGGGCTGTCTGAGCGTAATCGAGTACAGTGCCAAGGTGGACCGTTTTCAGAAAATCAGGGTCACGGCGCAGAATATAGAGGGTGAACAGGTTGATTTTGTTGCTGAGGACCGATTTGCCCGCATCATTCAGCATGAGGTGGATCATCTGCACGGCACTTTGTTCATCGACAGGATCAGCAGCCTGAAACGGAGTTTGTATAAGAAAAAGTTGAAGAAAATTTTGAAAAGCAAAGAGAACAAGTAATGAGTGCTCCGCTGCGTATTATTTTTATGGGAACGCCCTGTTTTGCAGTGCCCAGTCTGCAGGCCCTGCTGGACAGCCCAGACAAGGTGGTCGGAGTGGTCTGTCAGCCGGACCGCAGGCAGGGGCGGGGCAAGAAACTCTGTCCGCCGCCGACCAAGGCCCTGGCGGAAAAGGCCGGGGTGCCGGTCCTGCAGCCCACCTGTATCTGCAGTGATGAATTTCTTGGGGCAATCAACGCCCTGCAGCCTGACCTGATCGTGGTGACAGCCTACGGCAGGATACTGCCGGGGCGTCTGCTCAATCTGCCCCGCTTGGGCACCATCAATGTGCATGGCTCCTTATTGCCGAAATATCGGGGTGCAGCTCCTATTCAGTGGGCGGTGATCAACGGCGAGACAGAAACCGGGGTCACCATCATGCAGATGGATGAAGGGGTGGATACCGGTGACATTCTGCTGCCTGCTGGGATACCCGTGACAGCGGAGGACACTGCCGGAACCCTGTTCAATAAACTGGCTGAACTCGGCGGCAAAACCCTGACAGAGGCGGTCGCACTGCTCAAGGAAGGGAAGCTCCGCCCGACCCCGCAGGACGATGCGCTGGCAAGCAAAGCCCCCATGCTGCACAAGGAGATGGGGCATCTGGACTGGACTAGGCCGGCGGCCGAGCTGCACTGCCTGATCCGCGGCCTTGATCCTTGGCCTTCCGCCTACGGTTTTATCGACAACCGGCGCTTCCGTTTTTTTCAGCCGCAGGTGATTCAAGGCGAGGTGAAAGAACTGCCCGGTACGCTCTGCCGGGCCGACAGGAACGGTGTCCTGATTGCCACGGGCAAGGATTATCTCCTGATCCGCGAAATTCAGCCGGAAGGCAAAAATCGGATGTGTGTCCAGGCCTGTATCTGCGGGATGAAACTGCCGGTCGGTGAGCAATTCAGGTGAACAATTTCAGGTAACCAGTTCATCTGATCCTGTCTTTCCATCTTGCCTTCCATGCCGTTTACACAGACTGCACAGACACAAAAGATTTGCTTTCTGGATTGCTTTTCCGGGATCAGCGGCAATATGTTTCTTGGTGCCCTGCTTCATGCCGGATTGAGTGAAGACTTTCTTCGGCAAACCATTGCCCGGCTCAGGCTGCCGGGCTGGGAGCTGAACTGTAAATCTGTCTCGGTCTCTGGGCTGCAGACCGCTTCGGTTCAGGTTCGGACAGATGAAATAAGGCGGCACCGGTATTTATCAGATATCCGGATTATACTGGAACAGTCAGAGCTGGGTCGTTTAGTTATTGAACAGTCTCTTGCCGTTTTCACCCGGCTGGCTCAGGCTGAGGCCAAGGTACACGGCACCACGCCGGATCAGGTGCATTTTCATGAAGTCGGCGCTCTGGATGCCATTATTGATATTGTCGGGACGGTGGCCGGACTGCAGCAGCTTGGTATTACCGAGATCATCTGCTCGCCGCTGCCCATGCCGAACGGCGGGCGGGTGAAGTGTGCGCACGGAGAGCTGCCCCTGCCTGCTCCGGCGGTCTGCGAACTCCTCACCGGAGTACCGGTCTACGGGGAGAATCTGCACCAGGAGCTGGTCACCCCGACCGGTGCTGCTCTTGCGGTTGAGCTGAGCAGTTCCTTCGGAGCCATGCCGCCCATGACCTTGGAGCGGGTCGGGTACGGCGCAGGCACCATGCAGCGGCAGGACGGACGCCCCAATCTCCTGCGCCTGCTCATCGGGCACAGGCAAGCCGTTGCCGAGGCACAAAAGGTGGAGATCATTGAAACCCATCTTGACGACTGGAGCCCGGAGTTCTGGCCCCATGTTGCTGCCCGGCTGATGGAGGCCGGTGCTCTGGATGTCAGCTTTATCCCCATCCAGATGAAAAAAGGCCGTCCCGGTTTTCTTCTCCGTCTGCTTGCTGATCCGGCTCATGCTCTGCAGCTGAAGGAGATTGTGTTCACCGAAACCAGCGCTGTCGGTCTCCGTTTTCAAACCATGCAGCGGCTGACCCTGCCCCGGACAAATATCGAACTGGAAACACCTTGGGGAACGGTGCGGGCAAAACAAACCGAAACTCCGGACGGGATCAGAATCACCCCGGAATACGAGGACTGCGCACGGCTGGCATCAGCCTATGATATTCCCCTGCAGCAGGTTTATGCCGTTGCGGTTCAGGCCGGGCGTGACAGGTAGGATAAAATAGTACAGCGGACGGACAGGCCGGTGCAATCTGCAATTCTGCATTTTGGGAAAATATGGATAAGTTATTTATGTTTATTGCTACCGGAGCGTACAGCGGTTATCTGCCCAAAGCTCCGGGAACCTGGGGATCCCTGGTCGGTGTGCTGCTCTGGGCTGCAGGATTGTACAAACTGGAGCCGCTGGCCTATGCCGTCATGCTGGGTGTTCTTCTACTGGTCGGCACGGCAGCGTCCGGTGCGGCGGAAAAGATTGTTGACCAGAGCGACCCGGGTCTGGTCGTTGTTGATGAAATTCTCGGCCAGCTCCTCACCCTGGCCCTGGCCCCCCGGCATCCGCTGGCCGCTGTGGCTGGTTTTGCCCTGTTCCGGCTGTTTGATATCCTTAAACCTTTTCCGGTGAACTGGCTTGACCAGCATATTCACGGCGGGTTGGGTATTATGCTTGATGATGTGGCGGCCGGGATCTATGCCTTTGCTCTGCTGCAGGTCGGAATCCGGCTGGCAGGTTGAAACGAAAATTTTCTGTTTTTTTTGGAGATTGATGTTATTTAATGGTTGTTTTTTTTTTGCATTGGAGATTATATAAGGTCTTTTAAAAAGAATGCATTATTTTTTTCAGCAGGTATTTTTGTGCTGTGATTGGTTTTCTGGCGGTAAAGCAGTTAAGGTAGTTAAGCTGTATCCTCCTGTCCTGCTGAATGATTGAATTTTCCCGCCAGGGGCCGAGAATCAGGCAGAAGAAGCAAGTGGCTTCTAAAAGATGCCGCAGGCAGCGGGCCCTGCTGGCTTTGCCATGAAAAAAAATTGCTGCTCTCGTGAGGATGTCAGTGCAGCCTTACAGCTTCCTGCTCCCGCTTTCAGTGATTGTTTTTCCTGCAGAGAGCAACAAAACTTTTTTAAAAATTGAAAACGCGCATTCAGCCCTTTCCGGGGCTGCTGTTGATTGATAACGGCTTGGTCCGTATCAATTGTGTAAACCGCAGGCTGCACGCAGCCTGCATCCGGGCTTCTGACAGGAAGTCGTTTTTTTTAAATTGGTTTCAGGAAGAAACCGTGTAGCAAGGAGTATCATGATGGCTGAAGGGACAGTAAAGTGGTTTAATGATTCCAAAGGGTTCGGTTTTATAGCTCAGGACGGTGGTGCAGATGTTTTTGTCCACCATTCCTCGATCAATTCCGAAGGCTTCAGGACTCTGCAGGAAGGTCAGCGGGTAACTTTTGATGTCGTTGAAGGTGCAAAAGGACCTGCTGCGGAAAATGTTGTCGCCGCCCGGTAACAGTTGCGTTCTGTAGGAGCAAAAAACCCCGTATTATGCGGGGTTTTTTCGTTTTTCAGCAGAATTACCCGACAGCTTTCTGTAGGAAATTATTATAAAAAATGCAGTTGACCCGATTCGGCTTTTTCAGAGTTTTCCGTTTGAACTGTTCAGTTTTATGGGGGATTTTATTGCATCAGTCTGAAAAAACTTGTCCGTCTTTGTTGATTTATCCTTGACACAAGAATAATTCTTAATTACCTTGAGGAAATAATACTAATCAACAGCGGGTGAGACCATGAGAGATATTTTACGGATGACCCATCAGCGGGAACTGATTCTTGAAGAGTTGGGACGATGTCATAATCATCCTACAGCTGACGCTCTGTATGAACGGATTAAAAAAAAGCTGCCGCGTATCAGCTTGGCAACAGTGTACAGAAATCTTGAGATTCTCTCTGAAGCCGGCATGATCAGAAAGCTGGAAATCAGCGGGCGCCAGAAGCGGTTTGACAGGGAACTTGAGCAGCACGACCATATCTTTTGTGTTCAGTGCCGGCGTGTTGACGATATCAAATTTAATCGGGGCCGCATGCTTTCTTTGGATGCCGAACAGAGTCATGGGTATGCTATTTCCGGATGCCGGGTTGAATTTTACGGCATCTGCCCGAAATGCCAACGGAAGAACAAAAAGAAAGAGCAGAACAGAAAGACGGGACGGTGCAGGGGAACAAAAAAATCCTGCAGAAAAAACGGACTGAATGACCGGCAGCGTCAGGTGCTGGAAGTCGTGGCAGAGTCGGATGATGTCTGTGAGAACAGAGATATTGCAGCCGCTACTGCGATGGATCCCAAACAGATCAGCTGTCAGCTGACCGCCCTGAAAAAGAAAGGATTTATTACCAGCCCGATCCGTTGTAAATACGAGATAACGGAAGCAGGAAAAGAAATACTGTAACCGGCTACTGTAACCGCAATGTATTAAAAGGAGAAAAGAAGAATGAGCGCATTGCAGGGCACCAGAACAGAGACAAATATTCTTACGGCCTTTGCCGGTGAATCACAGGCAAGAAATCGCTATTCCTTTGCGGCAAAAATCGCCCGGAAAGAAGGGCTTGTGCAGATCGCCAATATCTTTGACCGGACAGCGGAGCAGGAACGGGCACACGCCAAGACGCTGTTCAAGCTGCTTGAGGGCGGAGAGGTACAGGTAAGCGCAGCGTTTCCGGCCGGTACTCTGGGTACAACCATGGAAAATCTTGAAGCAGCAGCACAGGGTGAAGAGCATGAGTACATGGAAATGTATCCGGAGTTTGCCGACATTGCAGAGGAAGAGGGCTTCCCGCGTATCGCGGGAACCTTCAGAGCTATTGCTAAAGCAGAGCAGCAGCATGCAAAGCAGTACCGGACATTTATCGCCAATCTGAAAGAGGGCAAAGTCTTCAGGCGCGAGGGAGCAGTAATTTGGTACTGCACGAAATGCGGGTATATTCATGAAGGTGCCGAGGCTCCGGAAAAATGTCTGGCGTGTTCCCATCCGCAGAGTTATTTTGAATTGCTTGCGGAAAACTGGTAATCTTTGTGACCATATCTGCAGTATGGTACTCTGCGGTCCTGCAGCGCACCACAGCAACGATGTACATCTTACCGTAATAAAATAAAAAATAAGGGAGGAGAGTACAATGAGCACCTTGGTGACCAGGCAAGCTCCTGATTTTACAGCAACGGCTGTTATGGGAGACAATTCGTTCAAGGAAGATTTTTCGCTGTCCGACTATCGCGGGAAATATGTGGTTCTTTTCTTTTATCCTCTGGATTTTACCTTTGTCTGTCCCTCTGAGATTATAGCTTTTGATAAGGCCCTGTCTGAATTTCAGGAAAAAAACTGCCAGGTCATAGGAGTTTCCATTGACTCTCAGTTCAGCCATTGGGCCTGGAAAAACACACCAGTCGATAAGGGCGGTATCGGCAATATTCAGTATCCCCTGGTTGCTGATCTGGATAAGAAAATATCCAGACAGTACGGGGTACTGCTGGATATGGGCGTTGCCCTGCGCGGCACCTTTCTGATCGATAAAGAGGGCGTTATCCGTCATGCGGTGATCAATGATCTGCCTCTCGGCCGCTCCATTGGAGAGACCCTGCGCATGGTTGATGCCCTTATTTTTCACGAGAAACATGGTGATGTCTGTCCGGCCAACTGGAAGGAAGGCGAGGATGCCATGACGCCGACGGCTGAAGGGGTTGCCGAGTATCTGAGCAAAAAAGCCTCCTGAACAGCCGGGTACCAAACCAAGTATTGTCCGCTTTCTCGGATCAGAGTGATCCGGGAGAATCCAAAAACTGCAGCTTTCCGAAAAACTGCGGTTTTCCGAGAATCTCAGAATAATAAGGTGAAAGCATGACAAAGAGAAACGAAGTCTACAAGTGTCCTCTGTGCGGAAATATCATTGAAGTCCTGCATACCGGTGCCGGAGAGCTGGTCTGCTGCGGTCAGCCTATGGATCTGATGGCAGAAAATACTGTAGATGCGGCCAGGGAAAAACACGTTCCGGTTCTTGAAAAAATCGAGAACGGCTATAAGGTCAGTGTGGGGTCTGTGGCTCATCCTATGGAGGAAAAACACTGGATTGAATGGATTGAGCTGGTTGCCGGTTCCACGATCCTGCGGCAGGATCTGCAGCCTGGTGATGCACCGGAAGCCGTGTTCTGTACAGAGGCCGCCGATGTCTCTGCCCGCGCCTACTGCAATCTGCACGGACTCTGGAAGTCCTAAAAATCCACAAATCCTGATGATGTTCTTCTGACCTGCTCTGCCGGTCACAGTCACAAAATGCCGCGTCCTGTCCAGCCGGGCGGGACATTTCTTTCTCTGATATTTCAATTTCACGAAACAAGATAAGGATAAGAGCAATGAAGAAATATACATGTATGATCTGCGGATACGAATATGATCCGGAAACCGGTGATCCTGACAACGATGTTGCTTCGAAGACAAATTGGGAAGATGTACCGGAGGATTGGCTCTGCCCGATCTGCGGTGCCGGCAAGGATGCCTTTGAGGAGGTATAACCGCAGTACCTGTGGTATACTGCAGAACTGCTGCTGAATAGCGGGTCTGTGCCTGCAGCTGAGGCAGTTCTGCTGAAAAGACTCTGCCTGCTGCTTACTTTTTGCACCGAATTCCTTCCGATGCACATCGGGTCGGAAGGAATTATTTTATGCAGTGTGTATGACCCGATGTCCCGGACGGGAAAAATCAAGAGGAGAATCACCAGTGCGTCCTATTGAACTGAGCAAGAATGTATACTGGGTTGGTGCCATCGACTGGCTGACCAGGGATTTTCACGGCTATTCCACTGAACGCGGTACGACCTATAACGCCTACCTGATCGTTGATGAAAAGGTAACCCTGATTGACACGGTCAAGGACGGGTACAGCCGGGAACTGATGCATCGGATCCGCAACATCATTGACTTTGAGAAAATCGATTATCTTGTGGTCAACCATGTGGAGATGGATCATTCCGGTGCGCTTCCCGAAGTCATCCGGACCATCAACCCGGAAAAGGTTATTTGCTCAAAAATGGGGCATAAAGCTCTGATTAAGCATTTTCATGAGTCAGATTGGCCTTTCCATGTGGTTGCTCCGGGCGAGGAAATCAGCCTGGGGGAAAAGACCCTGCAGTTTGTCGAAACCCGTATGCTGCACTGGCCGGATTCCATGTTCACCTACCTGAAGGAAGATCAGATCCTTTTTTCAAGTGATGCCTTTGGACAGCATCTTGCCAGCAGTGAACGTTTTGACGACGAGGTGAATCAGGATACCCTGATGCATGAGGCTGCCAAATACTATGCCAACATCCTGACCCTGTATTCACCGTTGGTAAAGAAACTGATCAGGCAGATTGAGGACATGCATCTGCCGATCAACATGATTGCGCCGGATCACGGCATCATCTGGCGTAAGGACCCCGGAAAAGTCCTGGACGCCTATTCCCGCTGGTGTGTCAATGAAGGGAACGGCAGCGCTCTGGTTATCTATGACAGCATGTGGCATTCAACCGAGATGATGGCCAAATCCATTGCTGCCGGGCTGCTGGACAAGGGAATCAGCTATAAGCTGCTCAACCTGCAGGTGAATCACCGCAGCAATGTCATGTGTGATGTCCTGGAAGCCAGTGCTATTATTCTCGGCTGCCCGACCCTGAATAACGGCATGCTGCCCAGAATGGCCGGTTTTCTCATGTATATGCGCGGGCTGCGGCCGACCAATAAAATCGGTGCAGCTTTCGGGTCGTTCGGCTGGTCCGGCGAGGCGGTCAAGCTGATGAACACGGCCATGCTTGAAATGAACTTCACTCTGGTGCATAAGGGGCTGAAAGTACAGTATGTGCCGGAACACGGCCAGCTGATGGAATGTGTGGAGCTTGGTCACACTATTGCTCAGGCCTTGGAGGATATTAAAGAGGGAAAGCAGGTGGAATCTGTTCTCTGATTATTACGGCACAGCGTAATCAGGAAATACTCATCCCGGAAACAGGAGGTATCTGATGAAAATTGTAATTGACAAGAATGTTGTTGAGTTCACAACGGAAAGCCCGCAGGAATCCGCTGACATGGAAGTTCTCTGGCGTATGCTGGTGGACTGTGTGGCCGACAACAAGCGGATGGAACCCATCGGCGAATATATTCCCGCCAAAAACAATGTTGCCCGTTTTGTCATTGAAGGGTGATACAGTGCAAGAGGAGTTCAGTCTGCTGCGGCAGGCCTTAAGGAAGAGGTGGACAGCAGTTCTCCCGGAGGTAAACATGGAAGACAGCACACAGCGAATATTTACCGATGCCTTGGCGATGCCGCTGTTGCAAAGGCTGCCATGACAGAGAGACTCTTTAGCCGTTTTGATCAGGAACGACAGGCAGAAGTTGACCGGTTGTGGGGTAGAAGATCCCCCGCCCGCAAAGAGCGGGGTTTTCCCCTGAAATTTCGCAATCAAACAGCCCCTGTAAAATCAAGCTCAATTGTCGGCGCAGCCTGATTCCCCTGCTCCTGCTGCTGAATCCGAGCTTCCGCCTCGGCGGTCATTTTTTCCATTCCTAAAATGTTTTCCGCCATTGTGGGTAAGGCATTTTTACGGAAGGTGGCAATATCATCCATCGCCGCATTGATATCGGCAAAGGCCCTTTCCAGTGACTCCATACTGAGCTGGGTGCTGGCAGCCTGCTTCTGAATAGCGGCACCCTGAGTTTTCAGGCGGGCAGCGTTTTCCTCAATCAGCTTATTGGTTGTCTTATTGATGGCATCAATCTTCTCCAGAACAATCTTCTGGTTCGCCAGGGCCAGAGCAACCGTGACAGCCACACTGAGCATATTGACGGTCACGTTGATCGCCCGGTCAACGCCCTTGATTAGTTCCTTGTTGTTGCGGACAAGCAACTCAATGGCAAGCACTCCCTGCTGATTGACGGCCAGCTGCTGTTGCAGGTCCTGAATCCTCTGGCGCAGGGGGAAGAGCAGTTCCTCTTGAATAAAGGATGCCTTGGCATCACCCGGCTCGACTTCCCGCTCCAAGGCATACTCCAGTCGCTGGTCAATCAGCATGGCCAGTTTGATGGTTTTTTCCAGGCGAAAGGTGAATCCACGCATGGCCTTCTGGTCCTGCACCAGGGTTATATTATCCCGGGTGAGCTGGGCTTGGCCTTCCTTCAAAGAACGAACAATGGCATCAATCACTGTGTCTGACTGCTCAAACTTGAGAAAGTACCTTTTCAGCGGCGTGCCGATACCGGGAATCCAGCCTAAGAGACGAGCAAACCAACCTGCCTCAAAATCGAATTTTCCAGGATCCAGCTCTTCAACCTGTATGTTCAGCTCAACAAGGGAGCGGGCAACCTCGCCACCGTCCTCGCTTTTGGACGCCAGGGAACGGATTGGCTGCTTGAGCATGGCACTGCGATGCGCTGCTTCCTTTTGTGTCTTTCCGCCCAGAGTTTCCACTGCGGCAATATTGTCTTCACGGGCATTCTGCTGGGCAGGATCATTGGGATCAAAGGCCAGGACTGCAGCAACAAATTTTTCCGCAGCCTCTTCAACTTCCGTATCCTGTCCTTCGGTTACGGTGAGGGCCTGCGGATCAGCAAGGGCAAGTTCGTTTTTCAGGTCTGAAGCAGTGGGCAGGGTCATTGCTGTCGTTGTCCGGGTATTCATCTCAGGTCTCCTTGTATACAGAAAATGTACAAAAACATCGGATTATAACCCCGGCAGTCAGCAGCGGGGCGGTTCATTCTTTTTCTCTAAAAAATGCAGTGGATGTTCAGGTTGCGTTGTTTAATGGGTATGATAGTTACGCTGGGCAAGCTCCTGGAGATTGTCCATGGCTGTGTCCAGATCCATAGAGGCCAGATCACCGCCGGTCCGCATCTGCGCCACCGTGGCAATGGTCTGACTCATGATGGTCATGGATTCTTCATTATCAGTCAGCAGACTGTTCACCTGCTTTAACTGCTCTTCCATGAGTTCCAGCCGTTTTTTCAGGGTGGCATGTTCGCGCTCATCCGCCACATCCGGGGCGGCAAGCTGTTCAAGTTCGGCAAGCCGTTGCGCAATATAGTCGGGATCAATGGTACTTACGCTCTGGAGCAGGACAACAATCCTGCGCAGGGTATCCAGTCCGCCCAGATAGACCTGCTCGGCAGCTCCGAGGAAACGGGCATAGGTCAGCTCGCCGCGTTTGAGCTTCTGATCCAGCATGGCCCGGAAGGTATCGTATTTTTCCGTAATGAACAGGAACTGTTGCCGGGCCTGCTCCCCGTACTGTTCTGCCCCTGTAATATGAGCACATTTCTCCAGATCCGTGCTCAGGGTGCGGAGCAGTCCTTCCCGCTCCTCTGCAAAACGGGCGGAAAGCCGATTCAGATATTGCCGGGCAATGATATCGCGCCGGAAAAACATATTCACCGTTGCCATGCCCGCACCGAGGCAGAGCAGTCCGGCCATGCCTGCCGCCAACATGGACATATCAAAAAGATACCAGCCCAGCCCGGCCAGCAGGCCGAGAGAAGACGAGTAAAGAGAAACCGGGTGAAACAGGCTCTCGGTCCGCACAGCTTTTTTTACCGCTCGCCCGGAAAAATCCTCCAGACTCGGTAGCTGTCTGCTGTTACCGCTCTCCGCACCCGTATCGGTATGAACAGAAAAAAACATCATGCTCAGAACTCCTCCCGAACAAGAACGATCTCCACCCGCAGCAGCCGGTGTTCATAAGCCCGCTTACTTTCTCCGGGCAACTGCTGCAACGGACGGTCAGCCCCGTATCCCACAGCCCGGATCCGGTTCGGATCAATATGAAATGTCTTCTCCAGAAAAGCGGCAACACTGTCGGCACGCTGCTGGGACAGGGCTTTGTTCTGTTCCGGATCGCCGCGCAGACCGGTATGGCCTTTGACCATGATTCGGAAATGCGGATAATGCTCCAGACGGGAAACAACTTTTTTCAGGACTTCTTCGGAGAACAGATCAAGCTCTGCTGAACCGTGCTGAAAGATGATTGGCTCGATTTTCAGGGTGCCGACTTCGCGCAATCTCTCCCAGGCCCCGGCATCCAGGGGCGGGAAAGGGGCGGTAAGCGAATCGGTCCCCTGAGCAGCGGCTCCGGGTTTCGTGAAACCGCTTATCCCCTTGGTATATAATTCCTGGAGAAAGGAGCTTTTCAGGAGGCGGTAAGGGTTCTGATCCGGCACCGGTGAAGAGGAGAAATCACCGGCATTGACCAGGGTTGCCGCTGTGGATTCAATGGTGTCGCTGATCATTTCCTGTGCCTGACCGCCGGATCGGGCAGAACCTTGGGTAATGCCGAACCATTTTTCGCAGTTCTCCATCAGAGAGATCCAGCGGACACCGTGCAGCATAGCCTGCGCCGTCTTGGAGGAAAGCCCTGTTTCCTCAACCACATCCTTTTCCAGAAGGTCCGGATTGTCTCTGTATTTTTTCAGCACCCTGAAATAGGAACCGAGCAGTACCTTTACAGCTTCAGGTTCATCCTGGATGAAATCGCGATTCACCAGCAGGATATCCACGATAAGCCGCGCGGTATCTTCCGTTCCCAGCAGCTTGACGATATCTTTCTCTGCCAAGGCTCTGGAGACATCTGGCTCCCAGAGCACGGCAATGTCAGCCTTGCCTGCCAGCAGCTTTTTCAGGGCACCCTCAGAACCCTCGGTTTCAATCCTGTTCCCCTTTTGACTCGGCAGCAGTTCCGGCACATTAAAATGATCAGCCGCCGCCTTGAGCAGGTAATGGCTGGGACTGTTCGGGGTAAAGGCGATATTCAGATCATCCTTCCCCTTCAGGCTGTCAAGGCTTTCAGCCTGTTTTTTATGGGCAACAATGGCGTCACCGCCCTTGGACTCGTCAAGCACCGCGACGATGGCACCGGGAAAGTCAAACTCGGAACCGTTGAGGAGATAGGAATCCACTGTGGCCACTGCAACGTCTATTTCCCCCTTATGCAGCTGCTCCATACGTGCCCGGTAATCCGCCTTATCATCGGTACAGACAAGGTTCCAGCCTCCACGCCGCATCAGGGTCTTCATCTCATTGGAGCGCAACGGGAAATACCCGATCCAGTTGTCCAGCGCGAGCCTGATTTTGCCTTTCATTTTGACCGCATCACTGGTGCTGACTTGCTTCTCTTCAATAAAGCCCGGCAGCAGCAGTTTAATGCCGATTAGTATACCGGCACCGAGCAGCAGCAGGATTAACGCGCCTGTTATTTTTTTATTCATGTTGGTCTTTGGCTCACTTGCGTTTTTCGATCCCGACGCCCACCGTTAAAACAGTGGGCTATTCTCTGTCGCCCCTTCGGGGCTGCACGAAAACAGCGTCCCGAAGGGACTGCCGAACATAGCCCGGTCTTTCAAGGCCGGGACAGAAAAACGCATTTTATTCCGGTGAAAAGTATACTTCAAAACGCTGTTACATCATCAAACGACTCGGATTCAGCCAGGATATCCTGCAGCCCTTGGCGAAGAGCTTCTGGATTATTTGCCGCCTTATAGATGGTTCGGCCCGGCTGATTGAGCGAATGGGTTTCAGCAATGCAGAAGCCGATAGTGCTGATGACAATCGGGGAATGGGCCAGCACCGAGTTGACCGTTTGGGTCAGCCTCTCCGGCTGGTTGGCGGCACCGTCGGTGACGATCACCATATGATATTCACCGTAGCCCAGTTGTTTCCCGGCTTGCTTGGTCAGGAGTTCATAGGCCATTTGCACGGCCCGGGTCAAGGGGGTGCCGGAACCGGGCGCAACAGCCTGTACCTGCTGAACAAACTGCTGGCGGTCGCCTTGGCCCAGCTGCTGGCGGGCAGAAAAACCTTTCTGATCAAAAACAATAAGCCCCAGGTTAGCACCGTCAGGGACGGATTGGGCCCATTCCGCAACGGCTTCCTTGGCTGCTACACTTTTTGTTGTGTTGCCGGAACAACCGCGGTCACCCATACTGCCTGAGCCGTCAAAAATCATCACATAATTTTTTCCGGTCCATTGATCGGCAGGCAGGATATTGGCCTGATCCTCGGCTGGTGGCGGCCAGACAGCTGACTCTGCCGCCTGCTCAAAAGGAGAAGGCACATTCTGTTGTTGCTGAACAACGACTTTTTTCTTCTGCGGTGCAGTGGGCTTGGGTTGGTCGGCATCTTCGCCGCATCCGCTCAGAATCATGCTCAGGGTCAGGAGGGTGGCTGCATATCTACAGAATAATTTCTTCATGAATGTCCTCCTTAATCCAAGGGAATAAAGGCTTCTTCTTCAGCTTCGATCTGGATGATACGGAAGACCACCCGCATATTGCTCAACCAATCCTCTTTGCTTTTAGGAGCGCAGGGCAGTTTTCCGCAGAGACCGGTACGCGGCTGCATAATGCCCTGCCCGATCACGGTGAATTGACTGGAGTCAAGATGGACACCTTGTTTCGTGCTGTAGGCCATAATGGAATCCCGCACCGCAATGGCCCTGGTCAAACTGAGGTTTTTTGCCGCCTGTTTTGTCCGGGTCAGGACGATATCCGATGCCTTTTCTTTGAGTTTGCGCAGATAGCCCATAGGGTCGGAATGTCCTTCCACCGTGATCACCGCGCCGCCGTAGGTGGAGGCCAGATTAACAACCTTGGCAAAGGCATCACTGTACTGATCCGCTGAAAAAGTATTTTGATTGGGTTTAAAAAAGACCTCAAATGAAAAGAGTTCTCCTTCATCCAGAGTGCCAAGGTTCTGTTTTTTAGCAACGACCTGGGCCACTGCTTCGGTGTTGAATCTCGGTGCTTCGACATCATCAACCCCGCTCAATCCCTTGCGGAGCGCATTATAGTCCCACTCCGCTTTTTCGAGGGGGACTTTACGGCTCAACAATCCGCCGGTAATAAAGGCGGCTTGGACTTCATCAGTAAGGCGCTGCAGATTGCGCGGCCAGTTTGTATCGGTAAAGAACTTTACATTACCCTGGAAGCCCACATATTCACAGTCCCCGTACAGGGCTTCGGCATCTGCGGTGGCAGCCTTGCTGTCGAGCAGGATTTCAGCAGCAGCAGTGACGGTCTTTTTATACTCGGCAAGCCGTTTCTTTTTGTTTTTAAAGGTTGCCTTCAGCTCCTGTTCCGCCATAAGCAGGCCGTGAACGAAATTCTGCACCTCCTGTTTATGGGCCGTGAAATAATCACTGCGGACCGCATAGACATCCGCGATAATCCGGTTGGCACTCTTGGTGGAAAGCATAATTTTCGCTCCTTTGACCGATCCTTCGGCCCCGGTACCTACGGAACCGTTGGAGGTCAGCATAAGGCCGTCCGGGATAATCACCATTGCGGCATCGACATCCTTGCTGTGCAGGGCCTCGGCAGGTGTATTGTCCGTGCCGGTAAGATCTTTCACCCATTTAATGCTGACATCCGACATCTTCAGGCCAGCATCACGGAGCAGCTTGGCCAGATAATCAACATGGGGGCCGTAGGCCTGTAAGGCAATGGTTTTCCCTTTCAGATCCTTGGCTGACTTGATACCCGGTTTCACCACCAGACAGTCACCGCCGTTGCTCCAGGTCATTTGATAGATAATGACAGGATTGGTTCGCGAATCACGATTCAGCAGCTCGGCAGCCATGTTGATCATCCCCATCGTGCCGCGCAGATACGGGGTTTCGCCCTGGATATAGGCTTTGACCTGCTCCTTGAAGTCATCTATGCGGGTAAGTTCGAGTTGCAGATTCTGCTTGGCAAAAATGGAACCCGCTGTCGTGGTCCTGCTGTTGCCGTTGGCAAGGATGGTGGCGATGTCTCCCCCCCAGGTAATCAGGGGCACCCGGACAGCTTTGCCGTCTTTAACATCCTGAACCTGCGCTTTCACCGCGTCAGCAAGAGGCGGGGCCTTAACGTACTGCACGGCAAAGGACGTTCCTGATACGGCAACAAGGGTTGCTGCTGTCAGAAGTATTGTCTGGACAATTCGTGTCAACATGCTCTGTTCTCCTTCAGGGAAAATTATAAAAAAAACAGGGCAATCGCCCCTGGTCTTTCGGAAGGACTCATGCCTGCACCTCCCGTAAGATACGGTAGTTTTGTGTCCGGTTAAACTCTTCCAGCTGTTCTATCAGGTCTTCATCCCCTGCCCGGATAAAAGAGCCGCCTTGTTCTGCAAGTCCTTCATCCGACAATCCGAGAAAGACAGAGATATTCTTTCCTTCCGCATAACCTGCTGCTTGGGCAAGATCGCACAACGTAGGAGGGGTATATTCTCCCTGCAGGAAGGCTTTTCCCAAAAGGGTGCCACGGGCCGCATACGTCGGGTTGAGGTGCATGTTCACGGCAAGGTTATATTTTGCGCTGACTGCATCAAGGTAGTCAATGGCCTGCCGAATATCTTCAACAGCTTCCCTATCGCTCATGCCGGGAACTGGTTTCAGCATAAAATAGCATTTCAGCCGGTAGCCGTACGGAGATATTTTCTGCGCCAGCTGTTCAAAAAGATGCAGGGTCAGTCCCTTATCGAACACATCATTGCGAATATGTTCGTCAAAGGCTTCAAAACCTATGCACAACTCAAGGGCAGTGGCTCTTTCTCCTTCCTGCAGAGCACGGGCCAGGAATTCAAGTTCAGCCGTCTCGACATATTCCGGCCTGGACTCAAGCGCCAGTACTTTCAGGGAACGTAAATGCATGTTTATACGGGCCATGAGATACATCAAGGCGGTTGAAGAAAAGGTGGCCTCGTCCAGAACCGAACCGTTGTTGGAAACAATCAGTTTGTTGATCGAACCGGCTTGTTCCATAATTTCAGGCAGGCTGAACAGATAGTCTGTCTGCCTGATCAGGTGATCAAAGGGGACATGCTCCACCGACATTTTGGAAGGCAGATTACAGCCGAGACAGCGGGCCCATCGGCAGGCCTGGGAATAAAACACAATAAAGAGAATAAGCCCTTCATCCGACTCCTGAAACCACCATTGAGCAGGTCTGTTCGGATCATGCTCTTCTGCAGTAAACGTATATTCCTTTCCCGCTTTCCGGGTACCCTGCAGAATCTGTCTGGTCACTGCATCATTCTCCATAAATTGGTTCCTTATCGGATTGATCGGATCAGTTTTTGAGGATAGTTCGATAGGTTATTACTGTCAAGCTGAAAAAATGGCATAAAAAAATCCCTTCAGGTTGCCCGGAAGGGATTCTAATTTATCTGTGCAATCCGGCCTGCTGCAGGAGATGCAGGCTTACACCGCGTACATCTTCTCCGGACAGCATCAGCCCGGTTCCGCAGGGTATTGTATAGTTTTCCTATAGAAAAGCTACTCAACGAAGCTGGAGCTGTACTCCGAACGGAGCAGAAAATCAGGTCATTTTCCAGTTGAATAAGGGAGAGAAAAAGTTGCCCGGCTGGGGACACCAGTGGGCATTGCTTTCATACAGAATCACTTCCTGAAGAAAGAGAAAACTCTGTGGTTCCATAGAGGTGAATTTGAGCCCCAGCCCGCCGCGATCCTTTCTGGCAACCGTACAGACTGCCTTGATCGTCACGACCGGATTGGTTTCAGATATACTCAACCTGATCTCGCACATATCCCCTTCCTGCTGCTCGACCTTTCCGAGCACATACATTCCGCTGAGACTAAAATTTTTTACGGAACATTCGTATTTCTTTTTCCCGAAATCAAGTGTTACAGGCCGACGGAAGGGTATCCTGGTAAATTGACGTTTTTTGTTGTTCATAATTTACCGCCGTTAAGGGAATACACTGTGGTAGTCAGAGACATAAGATCGTATCAGGTTGATATATACAGTATATATACTTTACCGTTATTCGTAAACACATTTCCGGACTTTTCGGCAGCAGAGCGGTATCAACTGAACAGTATTTTCAGCAGGATACAGGAACCGCTGTCATCGGTTGATGACAAGAGGCCGGAAAATATCAGCAGCTTTCCGGTATCCTATAAATACGGGGTTCAGGGGGTGTTGCAGAAATCCTGCTGGTCGGAAATGGTACTGGTACAGCAGAAAAGGCAGTATGTTCTTTACCGCATCCGATGCAGAGTGTTTTCAATCCGACCCTGCCGGATAAAGTTCGGTAATCCAGCCCTTTCAAGTTTTTATGCAAATACCGTTCCTGCAAAAATCAACAACCTGGGTACAGTCCGGCAACCCGGCTTGATCAGTAATAATTATTGCATTCCGGATAATAATTATTGTATTTTGGACAGAAGAAACTTCCGGAAAGGAGCATTGCCCCTGTAAACAGCCGGGTGATTCTTTCACACTCTGCCGGTTTTTCTTCTGGCGGAGTGAGTAATTTTTAACCGGGAAACTGAGGAAAAGAGGGCAAGATAAGGGTGGAGCGCGGAGCATCATAAGGACGCTTCCGGATACACGGACAGATCATTCAGCAGGCGGAGTTTTCCGGGCAGCATATGAGGCCGGATCTTCAAGCCCGGCCTCGGCAAATCCCTTTAAACGGAGAACACAGGCATCGCAGCGGCCGCAGGCAAGCCCGTCCACCGGATCATAGCAGCTGTGCGTGATGGAATAATCCACTCCCAGGCGGGTACCGAGCTGAATGATTTCTTTTTTGCTTAATGCAATCAGCGGGGCATGCAGGGTAAACGCCCTGCCGGTGCTGCCCGCTTTGGTGCCGAGATTCGCTGCCTGTTCAAAGGCGTGCAGAAAATCCGGACGGCAGTCCGGGTAACCACTGTAGTCCACCGCATTGATGCCGAGAAAAATATCTTCGGCTCCGATGACCTCTGCCCAAGCCAGGGCATGAGAAAGAAAAATTATATTGCGGGCAGGCACATAGGTGATAGGGATTTCCTGTTCCATTTCTTCCGGACGCCGATCCTTGGGTACCGCAAGAGAGGAAGTCAGGGCCGATCCTCCGATGATACCGAGATCGAGACGCAGCACCAGATGCTCGCTGACCTGCATGACTTCAGCAACAGCTGCGGCCCGTTGCAGTTCGATATCCTGTTTCTGACCGTACCGGAAGCTGAGACAGCAGCACTGAAAGCCTCTGGAGCGGGCAATGGCCAGGACTGTGGTGGAATCCAGGCCGCCGCTGAGCAGAATAACTGCTTTTTTTTGCCTGTTATTCATGACTGTTTTTCGCAAATATCCATTTTCTCTGTAATACTGATTGATTCCGGCGTGACCTTCGCCCTGTAGGCAAGAACCTGAATACCCCAGGGCTGTTCAATTCTAGAAAATCCCGGCGTAATCAAACAGACGATTTATATCCATACAGTTCCTGAAAAGCTCCCGGCTGACATTCTTCACCTTGTTCTTACGAAGAATATTGAGAGCAAAGCTTCTCAGTTTCGCAAATATGTGCGGATTGCAACGAATTCGGGAGCGGTCTTCGCCCATAGAAACATCCCGAACATAATGATTTCCATTCTCGATCCGCCAATGCCCCAGGATTCCCTGACATATTTCTTCAGCGTCCGAACCGGCTGTTGAAACATAAAAGGATGTCTCATGAGTGTTTTTCCATTTTTTCTTCTTTGTATCAAACACCTGACGAAATCGATCGATTCTGATGACGGCTTCGGCCGAACTCCATTTTTTCGCATCCGTAAGCAGCGGGGACAGAAAAACTTCCACTTTGCGACTCTCTATACGGTTTCGTTTTTTTTTCAAAAGGCCCCGTGAAAACATCATCAGGAACAGACGTATTCGCGATATTTTCACAGTCGTTCAGGAGAGTTTTCTGATTTTTTTTAACCTGAGCAATCACATCGTTTCCCGTTTCAGCGGCGGCCTGAAGAGTTTTTTTCTGACAATGAAGGGCGTCGAAGGTAAAAATGCGGTCGGATAAACCGAGTTCTTTCATCAGTTTCCGCGCCGCCGGGATTTCATTGCTTTTCTCCCTGATTTCTTCATGGCCGAGAACGACGGCGCGGTCGCCAGCAAAAGCACTCAATATCTGAAGCTGATTAATATCCTTCATGTTATCGAAACTTCCCCGGAGAGTTTTGCCGTCGCAATGAATAAATTCTCCGTCCGGTTCCTCTTCCGCGAGAGCTTTGCCGTGCTCCCTGAAAATCCGCTCAAGTTCCGAACCGGAAGTATTCAGAATGACAGTGCGGATCGTTGTATATGCAGGAGCTTTTTTCCAGTCCAGGCCGAAATATTCATTGAGCCTTTCACGATGCGCATCAACGAACAGATTTTTGCGATAAGAATCCGAACCGCTCAGGATCGCCATGATCGAAAACAGAAGAATATGCGTAAGCTCATATCGCCGGCCCTGCCCGCGTCGATGATCTTTGATTGTGTTCAGCAAAAAAACAGCATGCAGAATCCTCGTGTAAAGTTTTTCTGTATCAATTACTGCATACCTCTTGAAAACACAAGCTCTTATAGAATTGAACAGCCCTGATGACTCCTCACCTGCACCCTTTGTCCAGTGCCGTAACCTGTTCGACCCTGCGCTGCGTACAGTTTGCCACCTGTTCAATACTGAGACCGTTGTTCAGCATAGTCCGGGCGATTGCTTTGCGTTCTTCAATCTTGGCTACGTCGAGATTCTATTTGACCGCTTTGAGTTCATCCTCCAATTCCTTGAATTTTTCCTCGCGGGCTGCCTCTTCCTTCATTTCAGCGGCATCTCGCGGGCTGATACAGCTTTTTTCTATGTAATCAAAGATAGAGCTGATTTCAGGGCGGTACTGAGTTTCGACATCGCGGACAAAGGAGGTGAAAATCTCAGGGTGGCTGAAGGCTTTCTTGAATATAACGCCGTAACGTAACGAACCTACATGTTTCACAGAAGATACCTCCGTAAAAAAAGGAGAGGGACATAAGGGGAGTTATTTTTTTTCTGTTGCTCCTGACTGCCTGTAATCTTGCGTCAGATACCGGATAATATTGCGTTCACTGAAGTTGATCTGCAGCCCGATCAGAAAGACGGTCTTGTTTGCATAGGCTCCGGCATAGTTTTTTTCAACAATCTGCTGAACAGCTTTTTCAGCGGAATCTGTTTTTAACTCGAAAAGATAGACATTTTCTTTGTCATGCAATGAAAGATCAAGGCGGCCCTTATTCCCCAGGCGTTCCGCCGAGGCATGAAATCCTGCCGCCTGAAGGTACATCAGCAACACAGCGGTATAGAAGTGCTCGGTTTTATTGGCATCAAAATGGACATAAGGGATTGAGGAAAAGATTACCTTGAATTGACGGACAATACCCTCAATCGAACAGATATCCAGTGCCTTGCGCAGTTCCGATTGTACTCCCAGAATATCGGCATCAGCTACGGCATACTGGGCATTAAGGATCAGCTCGCAGAAAGAGCGGCGGACTTCCTGATTAGGAAAGTCAAGGGTATAGCTCTCCTCTCCGCTTTGTTTGATCGTCAGATAGCCTGCCTGGGTAAGAAAACTTTCAGGAGAAGCGTTGTCAATGTCTCTTTTGCTCAAAAATGTCTGTGAGACCTTCAACTGTTCAAACGCGCTTATATCAAACTGTTTATCTTCAGAATAGCGGATAATGTATTCCGGGGAGCCTGTTTCCATCCAGTAGGGTATGAATTTTCCTTTGTTGTTGAGGAATTTTAAAATGGAAAGTGGATTATAGACAAAGTTCCGACCGTCCCAGGAATATCCGTTGTAATAGCTCGCCATTTTTTTTCGGAAGAGCTGTTCCGTCAGTCCGAGCTGCTCTCTGATCAGGTTGATCCGCTTTGAAAAAAAAGTATCTATCTCCTGTTCCGTATACCCGAGGATTGATGCGTACTGGTCGGCAAGGGTTATATCTTCGAGATTATTCAGCGCGCTGAAGATTCCGACGTGGGTGAACTTGGAAATACCCGTAATAAAGACAAAACGTATATATTCCTCGCTTGCCTTGATGATCTTGTAGAATCCGCGCAGAATCGTTTTTATCTCCAAGAGATCGGGATTACGGAGATTATCAAGGATCGGCGCATCATACTCATCAACGAGGATGACAACCGGCGTTTCCCTGCCCAGTTGCTTGATAAGCTGGCGAAGGGCGATATTTGCCGCACTTTTTTCCGTAAGCGTGAGATTGAAATCTTCCGCCTGATCTCTGATCAGTTCATAGAGCTGTTTTTCCACTGTCCGGGCTGTATCGCCGACGACCTGACTCAGATCCAGCCGGATGACCGGGTGGACTTGTTGAAAGTCCCAGCGGGTATAGGCGAAGGTGTTGCGGAAAAGCTCCTTGTTGCCCCTGAAGAGTTCTTTGAAGGTGTTGACCATCAGGGATTTGCCGAAACGGCGGGGGCGTGAAAGGAAGATGGGGATGGTGGATTCCGCCAGGGAAACAAGGTAGTCGGTTTTGTCCACGTAGACGAAATCGCCTTCAATAAGACCTTTGAACTCCTGTTTTCCGATGGGCAGTTTTTTCATGGAACGTCTCTTTATGAAACTGGCGATAAGCCTCAGCGATGCACAACGTTGGCGCGTCTTGCTTCACAGAAGACTCCTCCGGGAAAATCAGACCTTGCGGCAGCGGGCTGTACGTTTTATTCTGTTTTTCATGCTGTATGCATAAAATTAGCTGAAATGTGAATTTACTGCAAGAATATCTCAACATAAAATCTGCCAATACGCTCTTATCCGCCTTCGTGTTTACGAGCTTATGCATGGTCTTTCACTGGTTAGCGAAAGGAAACGGCGGAATTACCCTTCTTTCTCCAGGCGGAGAAGTTGGTGAAAGTCTATATTCAGACATGTGTATCCTGCTGTGCAAGGTATGAATAGAGGTCTTGGATGTATGAAACCTCGTTGCGAACATGCAAAAGCTCTTACAGGATGTCCGAGTCAAGGTTTGGGATGTACAAAACCTCATTACGAACGTCCATAATCTCTTCCCGGATGTCCAAATCGAGGTTTTGGATGTACAAAGTCTCGTTACGAACATCCGCGATCTCGTACGGGACATCCAGAAGCTCGTCTGGTACGTCCTGGAAGAGGTTTGGTATATACAGAAGCTCGTTCGGAACGTCCAATTCGTCGTTTTGTACCTCCGAAAACTGGTTGTGGCGGCTGAGGCGGTTGAGTCTATCGAACATCGAACTGAATCAACGCATCTTTTTGAAAAGAAAAAACATAGGAGGAACCATGAAATGCCTCAGACAACTGCTTACAGTGTATGTCCAGGCAATCGTACTTGCATTACTTTTAGGAAGCGTCCAGACCGCATCGGCGAAATCTCCGCCCTTTTACTGGGATTTCATCAACGTGCTGATTGATGTGCAGGGAAACGGTGACATGCTTATCACCGAGACCCAGAAGTACGTTTTCACCGGGCCGCACACCAACGAACGATATCGCTACATCCCGCTGGATAAGGTGGATGGCATTGATCAGATTGAAGTTTACGAAGGGGACGAAAAACTTCCGTTCAGTACAAATATCAAGAACGGGCAGCGGTGGATTAAATGGCGGCATGAACTGAACCCACCGGAGAGCCATACCTTTGTGCTGAAATATCGCATTAAAGGCGGTATTCAGGTTCATGGCGAAGAAGATTGGGTGTACGTCAAAGCTATCTTTAAAGACCGATCCGCTCCGATTCAAAGCGGCAAGGTGACGGTACGCCTGCCGGATTCGCTGGCCGGAAAGATCAGCAGCTTTAAGAGCTTCGGAGGGAGTGCCGATACACGACAGGTCGATGACAGAACAGTTGAATTCACCTTGCAAGATGTGCTTCCGCCTAGTCAGGAGCTTGAGGTGCGGGTTGCTTTTCCTCACGGTATTCTCGCTGTCTCGGTGCCGCAGTGGCAGAAGAGAAAGCACAAACGACCTGTATCCTCTTCGCGCGTCCAGACCGCATCGGCGAAATCCCCACCCTTTTACTGGGAGTTTATGAATGTGGAAATTGATGTTCAGGAGAACGGGGACATGCTGGTGACCGAGACTCAGAAGTATGTTTTCACTGCGGCGCATACCAATCAACGGTACCGCTACATCCCCTTGGACAGAGTGGACTACATTGACAACGTGGAGGTCTTTGAGGGAGAGAGAAACCTTGCAGCTTCCTCGAATGCCGAGAACGGCCAGCAGTGGATCAAGTGGCGACACACGTTAAACCCGCCGGAAAGTCATATCTTCACCATCAAGTACCGGGTCAAGGGCGGTCTGCACATTCAGAGCAAAGAAGATTTGGTGTACTGGAAGGCTATTTTTAAAGAACGGTCTGCACCTATTAATAACGGCACGGTGACTGTGCGCCTGCCGGAGTCACTGGCCGGTCAGATTAGTAACTTCAAGAGCTTCGGAGGGAGTGCCGATACACGACAGGTCGATGACAGGACAGTTGAATTCACCTTGCAAGATGTACTTCCGCCCGGTCAGGAGCTTGAAGTGCGGGTTGCTTTTCCTCACGGCATTCTTGCGTTCTCGGTACCGCAGTGGCAGAAGAGGAAGCAAAATCGATTCGTTGCCTTATCGCATAATATAAAATCAGAGGAATTTTGGAAATGGTTTAAGTTTATAGGATATATACTGTTTTCAATTTTTGGCATTTATAGTGTCATGAAGTGGGGGGATGGCAGCGGCAGATGCGAAGGTAGCATCTTCGGCGGCATCTTCGGCGGCATCTGCGTCGGTATCTTCGGCGGCATCGATAGCGGCGACTTCGTCAACGGTTTCGCCAGCTTCTTCTTTTTCGGCTTCGTCATCGGCTTCTTTTTAGGCCTCCTCGGCGGTAATGGCGACGGAGATGATGGCGGTGGTGGTGGTGGCGGAGGTGGCGGTGGTGGTGGAGGAGGTGGCGGTGGTGGTGGAGGAGGAGGTGGTGGTGGTTAATTCTCCTGTAGTCGCTCCGTAAAAAGAAATTCATCATAAACACTCAATCAACCGAACTCAATACCATGCGAAAACTACTTCTCACTCTCTTCCTTGCCGCAGCCGCGCTGCTCTATGCCGCACCGATCCTGTTCATGGTCTTTTCCAGCTTTAAGCCGGACAACGAAGTGCTGGTCGGTCTGACCAGCGGACGCTTCTTTGCCGCCGACCTGAGCTGGCAGAACTACGTGGACGTGTTCGCGCGGGTCAGCTTTGGCCGCTACCTGTTTAACTCCCTGTTCATCACCCTGTCCGTGGTCCTGCTGGGCCTGGTCGTCAACTCGCTGGCCGGATACGCCTTTGCCCGCCTGCACTGGTTCGGCCATAAGGCCCTGTTCGGCCTGGTCCTGGCCCTGATGATCATCCCCTTTGAGGCCATTGCCGTGCCCATGTTTTATCAGATGAGCTACTTAGGCTGGCGGGACAGCTATCTGGTCCAGATTCTGCCCTTTGTCGCCAATGCCTTTTCCATCTATCTCTTCTATACCTTTTTTATCGGCCTGCCCAAGGAGTTTGAAGAGGCGGCCCGGGTGGACGGCGCAGGCACTTTCCGTATTTTTACCTCCCTGATCCTGCCCAACAGCAAGCCTGCCTTTGCCAGCGTCACCATCCTCACCTTTCTCATGCAGTGGGGTACCTTTCTCTGGCCCCTCATGGTGACCAGCGGCGAGCGGGTCCGGCCTCTGCCCGTGGCAGTAGCCCAGTTCCAGACCCTGCCTCCCCTGCAATGGGGCGATATCATGGCCTTTGGCGTGATGATGGTGGCACCGGTCATGGTCATTTTTCTCCTCTTTCAACGCTGGTTTGTCGCAGGCATCGCGGCCACCGGCACCAAAGGATAAACTTTCTGAACACTCTGATAACCCACAGGATACGTTATGGCAGATGTTGCAATCAAAGAACTGATCAAATCCTACGATAAAAAGCAGAACATCCTGGATCATATCAATCTGGAGATCAAAGACGGCGAGCTGATGGTCTTTGTCGGCCCGTCAGGCTGCGGCAAGTCCACCCTGCTGCGCATGATTGCCGGGCTGGAGTCCATCACGGACGGCGAGATATCGATCAACGGCAGGCGGGTAAATAATCTGCCCCCGCAGCAGCGCAATATCGCAATGGTCTTCCAGAATTACGCCCTGTATCCGCACATGAGCGTGCGCGACAATATGTCCTTCCCTTTGCGGATGCAGAAAATGTCTATCCAGGACATCACGAGGCAGGTGGAAACCGTGGCCGAACAGCTGGACATCACTCCTCTGCTGGACAAGAAGCCCAAGCAGCTCTCCGGCGGCCAGCGGCAGCGGGTGGCCATGGGCCGGGCTTTGGTGCGGGAGCCGCAGGTCTTTCTCATGGATGAGCCGCTCTCCAACCTGGATGCCAAGCTCCGGGTCCAGATCCGCTCAGAGATCGCCACGATTCAGCGGCAGCTCGGTGTGACCACGGTCTATGTCACCCATGATCAGGTGGAGGCTATGACCCTGGGCCAGCGGGTCGCGGTGCTCAAGGACGGCATCCTCCAGCAGGTTGCCCCGCCGGATGAGCTGTACTCCAAGCCGGCTAATATCTTTATAGCCCAGTTCATCGGCAGTCCGGGCATGAACATCATTCCTTGCCGGATATCCGGCGATGAGCTGATTCTTCCGCTGGAAAAGGAACCGGTGCGCTGGCCTTGCCCAGAGACCATGCGGTCACGGCTGGCAGCACTGCCCCAAGACGAGGATATCTGGCTCGGTCTCCGACCGGAGGCGTTCAGCCTAAGCGCGGAGGGGCAGGGAAGCAGCCTGTCTCTGCCCTGCCAAGTGGTTGATGCGGAGTTCCTCGGCTATGAAACCCTGATCCGTTTTCAGCCAGCCGGTCCGTTTGTAACCGAATTGGATATCCCTGAGCAGACCTTCACTGCCCGAATTTTTCAGCAGCTCACTTGCTCGGTTGGTGAAGATATTGTCCTGCATGTCGATCTGGGCGCAGCCTGTTTTTTTGATAAGAGCGGGGTGGCGGTGTAGAGCCTCAGTTACCGAGGCTGCTTGCCTCGCCTCGTCCCCGATAGAAAGCGGGGCAGAAGAAGATGGGATTGGGGGTTCGGACCCCGCGACCCCGCCCTGCAGCCAGCATGGCTGCGCGGTCTGAAAACGGGCCGTGATACCGGGACGGGTACATTTTTTTGTATTTCGATAAACAATTTGGATTTACTTTGTACAGTTATCATGCTATGTCTGGTTTGTTCAGGAGCCTTCCATAAATTCCATCCGGTAAAATTATCTATGCGATGAGGTGAGTTATGTTGAAAAAAAGTTGCTGTCTCGTTTTCCTGTCTGTGTTCTTTTTCAGTGAGATCTGTTTAGCGGAAAAGGTCGTTGTTATTCCGCTGGGGAGTTCAAAGAAATCAAAGGACTCGTGTTCGTGCCCCAGACGTTGCGATGAGTTTCCCCTGGTCTTATCAGAAACAGGGCGTGTATGGATGGCCTGCAATCTCGGTGCAACTCAAGTTGCCACAGTGTTCAATGATCCTCTGTCCTATGGTGATTTATATCAATGGGGCCGAGGCAGGGACGGGCATGAAAAACGTGACAGTACAATCACAACGGAGCTTTCCTCCGGCGATACTCCCGGCCACGATGAATTTATCGCTACTGGTGAAGATGCCTACCCAATGGATTGGCGGGAGGAACTGAACGATGATCTATGGCAGGGGGTTGACGGCATCAATAATCCATGCCCGACCGGATTCAGGCTGCCCACCGAAGCTGAGTGGCAGGCTGAACTTGATCAGTACGGCACAGATCAGCTCGCACTTTTCAACTCTCCGCTTAAATTACCGGCTACGGGCTATCGCAGAGGCGATTACGGCGAATTCCGAGGTGTAGACTCTATCGCTCAGTATTGGTCCAGCTCCCATACCATAGATAGTGCCGCCCCGTTCAACAACGTTTACCCCCGGTATTTACTTCTTGGTAACGCTGGTACCTCGGAAGATTTGTTTATAGATAAAGCGTTCCGTGCAAACGGTCAAGCTGTCCGCTGTATACAAGATTAGGGGGCGTCTGTTTGTGAATACTCCATAGAAAAAGCACCAAAAAAAGGCCGTCAGCTTTGTTTGCCAGCGGCCCTTTTCTTATTGCTCAGCGCGTATCCGTTCACCACAGCATCGCCCTTTCTGCCGCCCACCGTCTCTTCCCCCTTCAAGATCAGTTCCTGATCCAGCCAGGCTTGACCACCTTAACAAACCAAACACAACCCGGCAACATTGGCACCTGCAAGATAATTTTTCGACCGCGTCTATACTGGTCCTCAGGACATTTCAGGCAGATGTTCGGCAACGTATTCCATCATCTGAGCAGGGGGGACAACAGGACTGATAACAGCTTCCAGAGCGCGCAGGTCACGGCGCCACGTATCAAGGACATGGAAGAATTCCGAAGGCATTCCCTGCTCTTTGGCAAATTCTTTTATGGACATGTCCACCCGGAGGATAAGGTTGTCCATGTACAGGGAGAACTGCTGGGTATAGAGTTCCTGACTGTATTCCTTGCCAAGCAGGTCGCTGAACAGCTGCTGCAGATCCAGGTACTTGGGAATGCGGCCGATGGGCGTCCAGATGGTTTCCACCTTGCCCTGATGCATCAGGGCCATGATCCGCATCCACACCTTGGTGTCCTGTTTCTCGCCCAGGAGTCCGTCCGGTTCGCCGGGAGCGAGCGGGCAACGGGCGCTTTTATGCAGCCAGTAGTTGACCTGAAAACCGCTGGGCAGGCAGTCTTCGTTGATAGCGGGATTTTCCCCGAAGGCCTTGTAATGGGCAATGTACTGCCCCAGCGGACCGGGAAAGAATGCCTCATTGGCAAAGGGGGAACGTTTTTCACTGCCGTCAGCCCCGATCTCTGTGGCTGTGGTGGCGGAGCGGATGATTGCGCCGTGCACCACCGTGTTCATCCAGTCATGGGCCATGACAATGGTCGGCATGGTGCTGTAATCCCGGCCGCCGAAGAGCAGGCCGCTCAGCTTGACCCCTTCGGGATATTCTACAGCAGGATCATAATTGGCCAGCGCATCCAGGGAAATAGTGAAGCGGGCATTTTTGTGCGACATAGGCCGACCGGAATCCCTAGTCCATTCTCCTGCAAAATTGCGCCCTGTTTCCGGCGGCTCATAACCGCAGCCCTCCCAATACGGTTTCCGCTCATGGATCAGCAGGTTGGAAAAAATGACCTCCCGGCCTTCTCCTTCCAGCACATCCATCGTTTCCGGGTCATCTGCCCGGTTCACCCCTTCGATAATCCCGAACATACCTTTTTCCGGATTCACCGCCCGCACCTCACCGCTTGCCTTATCGATGAAAATCTTGGTCAGGTCGTCGCCGATCAGCGCGTCACCGGTCATTGCGGTTCCAGTTTTACCACAGCCGCTGGGATATGCACCGGCAAAATAGACAGTCTCGCCTTCAACATCAAAACCGGTAACAAACATATGTTCATCCAGGCGGCTGCCGAAATGACGGCGCAGGTTGTTCATATTGGCGAAACGGTGGTTGATTTTTTTCGGCGCAATGGAGTTGCCCGCATACTGGTTGTTGGTGCTGTAGGAACGGAACCGCTCCACATCCATGTAGATACGCCGCTCCTTGAGATTCGCAGAAACATGATCGGCTGTCAGCTCACCGGCGGTGTGGCAGTTAACGAACAGATACCCTTTTTCCGCAACCTCCCGGGAAAAAGTTTCCGGATCAACCATGCGGTAGAGCAGGAATTCACTGTGGATCACATAGTATGAATCGGTGATCTGCAGGGTCGGATCCGCAACCCTGCTGCCGACCGGCCCGCGCGAAATGAACGAGACAATCATCTCCCTATCGACCATGAGATCGTTCATGATCGTGCGGACTTCAAGCAGGCCGTCCCGATGATCGAGTTTCTGCTGAAGCGAGCTGATGGGCGTATCCGGATACGCGAGATATTTGGTATTGGCCGTGTCGCGCCCCTGGTCGTCCGGTCCATCAAAATGGCAGGTGTGGCCCGGAGTTGCCAGAGGAAATTCCTCATTATTTTTGATAGCCTGCTCCCGGATATACGCCATATCCTCTTCCGACCCGGTATTCAGGAACAGAGAGGCCGGGTTCATCCTGGTAGCACCGTTATAGATCGGTTCGATAACAGCCGGACTGCAGTGCATCAGCTTGGCGGCATTGGCTTCATCCGTCAGGCTGATGAGATAGGTCTTCATCGTTTCCAGCCTGAGAGCTTCCGCCTGTTCATGGCGGCTGTTCGGTCGGTCAGCAGTAGTCATAATTGTCTTCCCGGAGGCGTTATTAATCCTTCATCTTGATTTTTCAATTTTTGTTCCTGATTATACTGCATAACATATTTCGGCAGAATCTGTAAAGTCGCTTGAGCTGGTGAGGGTTCAATAGCCGGTGCAATGGAGAGTGAATTATCTTCCCTTTGACCGCATGTACGCAATAGCGTACACTAATATTATATGAATACTTTTCAAGGGTGAAATTATGCCGACTTTAACCGTTACCCAAGCACGTTCAAGGCTTTACCGATTGATAGATGACACCGCCTCATCACATCAGCCTGTGACAATTACAGGAAAGAGAGGAAATGCTGTCCTGATTTCAGAAGAAGACTGGAATGCTGTGCAGGAAACCCTGTATCTCCTCTCTGTTCCGGGTATGAGGAAATCAATCCGGGAAGGGCTGGCCGTTCCTGTCAGCGAGTGTGAAAAGGATATTGAATGGTGAGGTGGAAGATTGTCTATACGAAACAGGCCCTGAAGGATGCGAAAAAACTTTCAGCTTCCGGTCTGCGGAAAAAAGCTGAACAGCTGCTGGAAATTCTTCGGGGCAATCCCTATCAGACACCGCCTCCGTTTGAGAAGCTCGTGGGCGATTTATCCGGTGCCTATTTCCGGCGGATCAATATTCAGCACCGGATAGTTTATCAGGTTGTTGACAGTGAGAAGACAGTCAAGGTGGTCCGCTTATGGACTCATTATGAATGAAAGATCGTACCTGCAGCACGCCTCGCTGTGCCCCGTCAATCGCCCTCCTTTTTTACCATGTGATACCGACAGGGATCTCTCTTGCTTGTTATTGACAAGCTGATGTTACGCAGCCGAAACGCAAAATTGGCAGATTCCACGTTTTGGGTGTCTCGTAACTTACTGATCTTTTATTTGCGTGCGTAACATCAGTGACAAGAAGGAGTCAACTGGCCTGAAAAGATTGTATTCTGTTGAAATATAGACTATATTGAAAGATACAAACTTGGTCTGACTTGTTAGCTTTTGAAAAGGAGTTCATCATGAAGGTCTCTGGCATTTTCTGCAGCTTTCTAACAGTGTTTTTTTTTAGTACGGCAGCTCTGTCTGCTCCTCCCAGCAAACCGGAGTTTGAGTATCTGGCCTATCCTGATATTATGTATACAGATAACGAATCTTCCATGTCCGTCTGTCTTGTAAACTACGGAGGAAGCGGAGAAGTTTCTCATGACGGCATGTTTGGTGATCATACGGTGATTTCCATTCCTGTGGGAACCGGAGCCAGCTCACTTTTGTCTGCAGGTGGAATCAGCTCTGAATCCCGCAATCCCAATTGGGTTGTTGAAGTTGATGAGATTTCAGTTCCGGGGGAGATCCGGCTGACCTTTCGTCCCCAGGGAACATACACGGTAACTGAAGGAGAGGTATTATGTCTTCAGGTGAACGAAATGCCGATAAACCCTGAAATGGGATTGTCTTTTCTGAATATTGACCAGCAGATGCAGGGGGCTGTACAGCTGCCCATCAATACAGCAATGAAAGTATTCAAGATGACCAACAGCATGGCAGAGGCGGTCGAGCTTGATCCCACAGTAATAGAAAGTGTAAAGGATGGCGTATCTTTTTCTGAGTTGACCGGTGTTGCAAACAACAGTCAGGTGCCTGATAATATTACGATCAACAAAGCCAGTGATGCCGACACAGTGGATGGAATCCATGCGACGGAATTAGATGAGTCAGCTGAAATTGATACTGATATAGCTCTACATTCTGCAAATCCCAGTAGTCATCACACGAAAACTACATCTTTCTCCGAGTTGACAGATACTGCCAGTGACGACCAGATACCTGACAGCATTACAGTTAACAAGGCTAAGGATGCAGAAACGTTAAGCGGAGTATCGGCTGATGAATTGGAGGAATCGGCAGATATTGAAAATGCTATAGTAGAACATGCTTCAAACCCAAATGCTCATCATGATTCTGATGGGATATCGTCTCCCCTGAGATCTGTGTATAGATTTAAGCATGCAACCGGTGCGCAATTCTATACTATTTCTGAGGACGAAAAAAATCGTGTTTTTGATAGATATCCTGATGATATCTGGAAATATGACGGAATACCTTTTTGCGCATATTTATCCAAAAAAAATGGTACAGTACCCGTCTATCGCTTTTGGAACAATCGCAACAACGCACATTTTTATACAGCCTCAGAGAAAGAAAAAAATAAACTTATTTCTGACTCTGATCAATTCTGGAATTATGAAAGAATTGAATGGCATGCGTTCAGATTTCCGGAATCAGGTACTGTTCCAATCTATCGCTTATATAGCAAAACTTTTGAAAGACATTTTTATACAACTTCGGAGGGTGAAAGAGATCAGCTTGTTGCAGGTGGATTGTGGCAATATGAAGGAATTGGATGGTACGCTTTTTTGTGTAAGCAACTTCTGAGTTCAGATTAAAAGGCTGCCAGCTCATGCCTGCGCCCCTTTTTATTTATATCTGGTGCTGTTACCGGGTGCGTGCTTAGCGCATTGCCCGGTTTTTTTATATCTGAATCCGCTTAATTAACCGCCTCACCTGCTCTTCACTAAGCAATTCCCCCTTCTTTTCCTCAATATCCACTCCACCGCCTCCTGCAGATTCTCCGCAACCTTAGCGGGCTGAATATCCTGGTGCGGGCCGATGTATTCCAGATCGCCCCTGCCGTAGCCGGTGAGCACCAGAATAGGCGTCGCCCCGGCTGCGGCCCCCGCATTTCAGGTCAGACGTCCTCCACGATGAATGACCCGCGCAAATCAGCAGTTCGGGCTATCTGGCAAAGCCTGTTTTTATACGCGTGATGAGATCAGGCTTTATGCAAGTGCAGCATCCCTCACTGCTGAACAAGAGTACCGTAGGGCCGGGTATTAGGATACAGCGGGGCCTCAGCACAGATGCTTAATGCGGCTTCACGCGGTGAAATATTTTCCTCTCTGCTCCGATGGAGCATAGTGTTGACGATGCTGCGGGTCTTCCGGTCCACATGGGCCAAGACATCTTCCGGTGCAGGCAGGGTTTCCGGGCCGAACAGGCCGTCCATGGACAGGGAACCGCCGCAACCCGCCGCCATATCCGGAATCACCAGAATGGAACGCTGATGGAGGATTTTTTCCGCTTCTTCGGTGGTGGCGAGATTGGCGCCGCAGGCAATGGCTTTTACCCGGATATTCTCGGCAATTTCCCGGTCAACAGCCTTTTCAACAGCTGCAGGCACGAAAATATCACAGGGAATATCATAAATTTTTTTATTCTCCACATACGCGGTTTTTCCGGTCTGCCCGGTCGGAATAATTCCCTTTTCCCCCTGCTCTGAAGAGGCCAGCAGGGAAGGGATATCCAGCGGGGTGCCGTTGATGCTGAGCAGACTTTTTTCCCGGTCCGCCAAGGCGACAATTTTTACCCCGGCCTGATGGAGGAAATAGGTGGCCCCTGCTGCCAGCCCGCCGAATCCCTGCACAGCCACGGTAGCTTCTTTGGGTGGGATATCGAGAAATTCAAGAGCTGCCAGACAGGAGGCGGCCAGCCCGGCCCCGGACCGCAGCCTGCCGAGTGTTGCGTGACCGACCGGTTGTTTGAGCAGCCGGACCCGTTCTGTAAATGCGGCAGAATCAAGGCCCTGATTGCTGGCAACCGCTGTCTTGATTGAAAACATCCCCAGACGCTTACAGACTGCGTCCAGTTCCGGCATGGTGGTGTTCAGATCCGGTCCCATCGAGTAGCGGTTCTGCATATACGGACTGATGGCCCGGATAAAGCGGAACAGGGCCTCTTCTTTGCCCGGACTTCGCGGGTCATAGTCAATCCCGCTTTTTGCCCCGTCGGCCCGGATACCGGCAATACGCATCTTCAGGGTCATGGTGGCGGCCAGACGCCGTACACAGTCGCAGGTCAGGCCCTGCTGAACCCGGAGACCGCCTGCCGCCATCCGATGGCTGAGCGAATCAATGACCAGCCAGCCTTTGAACCCTTCCTCAGTATCCGTATATTCAATAATCAGTTCTGCATCTTTTGTTTTTCGTATAACATTCATAACAATAATAACAATAATAACAATAAACAGTACGTCTGCTGCCGGGAGAACAGGTCAGCTTACATTGAACATTAAATCAATCTGATAAGTTATTAAACAATAACGACCCGGGCTTCCTGATCAGGTTCTCCTTCAAAAAATGCCCGCATAAACGGATTGTCTACATCAACCATGGAAATAATAAAGGAAAACATTCTGCTGTCCTGCACCAGAATGGTGTCGAGACGGGTGGGGGTATCGCGGAGCGGATCGCCTTCCCAGGGCACAACGTGCATATGATAGGCCCCGAAGATGGAGAGCCTCTGCCGGTTGCACTCGTCCAGGCATTGCCTGAATTCTTCCGGGTCGGTGATCCAACCCCGTTTTTTCATCGGCGTGGTGGAGGGAACCGCGTGTTTCTCCATCATCTTATCCATGAAACTTTTCAGGGGTTCCTTCTCCCTGGCGTTTTTTTTTACCGGCAGCACCAGGCGGACATGCAGCTCGTCCTTTTCCTGCACACCGGCCAGAATACCGAACGCCCTTTTCACCCTACTCTCGCCGGGCAGAAAATCCCCGGCCAGCTTCCTCCTGCAGTGCGCAACAATTGACTGCCAAATTTCTTCGGGCAGCAGAATCCGTTCTATCTCTTCTTTCCAGCTCATTGATATAATTTTTTTTCTGCAGCACAGTACGAAGTGCGGAATGCAGCTCACTCGGTGCGATGATGCAGATTCTTTTCAGGGAGTTATCTGAGTCAGCCACCTGTTCGGCGACAGGCAGCTGCTCAAGGATTTGGGATAAGAATACTCTTCCGAAGACAATTTGGCAAGCCGCTTTCCTGCAGGAAAACAAGGTCCTTGGAAGCCCGATACCCTGCGGCCTGCCGGAGAAGTAAAAAAAATGGAACGCAATCGATATGATATTGCACTTCATATACATTTCGGCGAACCGGTTCAGTTACTCTGCGTGCTGAAATTTCTACAGCAGCCTGTCCAGGCTGTTTTCCCGGCTGATATGCTGTTTTCTGCTCTGCGGGGTCAGCACTTTGACGGGCAAATCATGCGGGGACGGAACAGGAGGCTGGACAGAATAAACGGCACTGGTGCTTTCCTGAGGCAGCGGGGGAGCGGGCGGCGGCACTCTGCTGTTTTCCTGAGAAACAGCGGTCTGATCCGGCGGCAGGAGGCTCTGTCCGGCCCAGAGGCCGATCAGGAACATCCAGAGAAACAGGCAGAAGGTGACAACAGCGATCCCGGCAATACCGCTCGGACTGAGCCGAAAGGAAAAATAGCGGACCGGTGGTTTTTTTGCTGCAGAGGTTGTTTTTTTACGTGGAGGCATCAGGATATACGGAAGCCCTGTCCAAGTGAATTGCTGAGGTTATGCGCGAAATTTTTTTTTCTATCTTCCCATAAGCAATGTTTCTTTTCAAACATTTTGTGGACAGGGATGTTTCTGAGGTGTTGAAGAGCTTCCAGGAGTGATTGGTTTCAATAACGGAAAAGCTCAGCGGCGAGTTTACGGGTACCTTAGAGTGCTTTGTTCGGCTCGGCGCAGCTCATCGTATAACCCGGCAAAATTATTCATGGCTTTCGCAACGTCCGGATGCTGTTTACCTATGAATTTATCACGTATCTCCAGCGAAAGCTCAGACAGCGGCTCTATTGAATCCTCGTTCCTTACTGCTTTGCTTCCAGCTTCCTGAGCCTGCTGCGGACCCCGGAATTTCGCGGCTCAAGCAGCAGGGCCTGCTCATACTCTTCTCTGGCCCGGTACGGAATCCCTTTCTTTAAATAATAATCGCCAAGCAGGACATGAAAATGGGCGTATCCGGGCAGGAGTCGGATGCCGCGCCGCAGGACGTCTGCTGCTTTGTCCGCTTTATCTTTTTTTTGATAATACGTATACAGCTGCAGCAGATAATGCGGCTCTATCGTCGGTTCCCGGTCGAGAAAATCGAGTACTCCTTTAAGGATGAATTCAGCTTTCTTCCCTCTGCCTTCCGCCTGAGCCTGTTTCCAGTAGCTGATCCGGACAGAGGTCAGCTCCGGCAGCGTAGCCGTCACCTCCTCCTGAGCAAACCGGTATCTGCGCATCAGTGGATACACTGACTCCACCAGATCGGGATTCTCCTGCAGCGCATTGCTCAGAAGCTGAACAGCCTCTGCCCGATTCCTCCGGCCCAGCTCAAACTCTGCCCAGGTCTGCAACGGCAGAGCTTTCTGGCTCGCCCTTCTGTATCCAGCCTCCAACAGCCGCCGCCCCCGGTGCAGATCATCCGGGGCGATGAGCAGAGCAAGCTGCTGCAGAAAAGCAAAGTTCATGGGCTGCTTCATGGCTGCTTCGGCGGACAACTGCACTGCCTGCGCAGGCCGCTGCTGGTATTCCCGGATATTGGCCAGGGCATAGGAATAAATTCCGGCAAACGGATTTCGCTTTTTCGCCAGTCCAAGCAGTTCCACCAGTTTCACCATATCTGCTGTTCTGCTTGCAGCGTCCCGGTCAGAGGCTGCAATAACCTTTGCCTGCTGATAATACCTGTCTGCCAGGACGGCTCCGCCATGCAGAAAAAGCAGAGCAACCAGATAAACCGCGATAACAGGCAGGGCTGTCCAGCGGATTTGTGCAGGAGAACTGACCGGAGGCAGCAGGGTCGGCTCATGCTGGGAATGCCGGCGTGTATGGCCAGCTGCAACCAGCAGACCGCAGAGAAAGGCAAAATAGAGGCCGTTTGCCCCGTTATGCAGGTTAAAATCTGTCAGGCTGAACACCAGCATACCGGCAAGCCCGCTGAACGCACTAATGGCAGAAAAAACAGACAGGCGGTCCCGTCTGGTGCATATCTTCCGGTACCCTGTCCGCAGCACCGTGCCGAGAAACCAGACTGCCGGTATCCAGGCAATCAGGCCGCCGTTGGTCAGCAGCTCAAGAACATCATTATGTGCATGCTCATAAAAAAAATGATCATAAAACGTTCTGTAGCTCGGAAAAATATCTGCAAAGGTACCGAATCCGGTTCCGGTGATTGGAAAATCAGCGATGATCCTGAGCGTATCCGGCCAGATCAGCAGACGGTCATCCTGAAGCTGCCCTGTTGCAGGGTCAACAAGAGCGTTGAGTTTTTCCAGAACAGGGTCCAATCCGAACCAACCTGCAAAGACAAAAATACAGGCTGGCAGGACAAGCAGGGGCAGTTGCTGTATTTTTTTCTGCTGACGGGCCAGGAGAAGAAAAAAGAGGAGCAGGGCAAAGGAGATGCTGAAGATTCCTCCCCGTGACGAGGTCAGAAACACTGAGGCAACCGCGACAACAGCTGCAAAACCGAACAGGAGATGGGCTGCAGCGCTGCTGTCGGCAAAAAAAGCGAGAAATTTCTCTCTAAACGTCTCCTGCTGTTCCGCAGCAGGCCGATGTATCATAAACTGGGCCAAGACAAGCGGACAGGCCATGACCATAAAGCCGGCATACTGATTTCTGTTCACCCAGGGGCCGAAGGCTGTTTTGCCGTCCAGTTTGCGGAACCAGAACAGCGTATCCGGTGCTGTCAGCCTCTGCAGGATAGAGAGAAGAACGATGCACAGCGTCAGCCCGGCGACACTGGTCATGGTGATCCGTAATGCTCTGCTGTGGCTGAGCAGCTGGACGGTCAGCAGATAAAACAGCGCATAGGCGCTGAGGCGCAGGCTTTCCAGCAGGGTTGCCTGCCGGTTGACGGTCAGCGGTATCCAGGTTTCTGCCTGACCGAATCCGGGGAGATCCAGCACCGGCTGATACGCAGCAGCAATATTCGGGGCAATGGAACGGACAAAAGCTGTCGGCAGGGGCAGGCACTGGAAATACATCCACCCGAACAGCAACAATAGCGGAACAAGTCCCGGCGTGGTATAGAGGTGTTTTCTTCCGGCGGGAAAAGGAAAAAAAAAGACAAGCCCGGTGACAGCGGTAAGCGCCTCCACAGTCACCAGCGACCAAGTTTCCGTGGTTCCGAAAGCAAGGGGGGCGAAAAAAAGGGTGAACAGAAAAAGGGAAAAAGAAACCGTTGTGTTCCCGGCCTCCCTGCTGCGGTTATTTTTTCTGTTCCGTGTAATATCCACCTTTTCCTTTACTCGAATAATAGGAATAATAGCCGTAATACCCCTGCCCGGCGTGCTTCTTCTTTACCCTGTTCAAGACAAAGCCGAGAAGACGTGCCTGACTTTCCCGTAATTTTCTGATGCCGCTGTCAAGCATCTCGTAGGTGGTCTTTCCGGATCTGAGCACGGCAATGGTGCCGTCCGCCAGGGATGCCAGCATAAAACTGTCCGTTACCTGCTGCACCGGCGGCGAATCAAGAAGGACAAAATCAAACCGTTCTTTTGTTTTGTCCACCAGCAGGCTCATGCGTTTGGAGCTCAACAGTTCAGCAGGGTTGGGCGGTACCGGACCGGAGGGAAGCACGGAAACCCCGGTGTCCGCAACCGGTCTGATCAGATTCGGTTTCTGTTCATCCGTACTGCCGGAAAGATAATTGCTCAACCCGTAGGTGTTATCGACCTCAAACATGGAATGCTGTCTCGGCCGACGCATGTCACAGTCAATAATCAGGACCTTTTTTTCATTCTGGGTCAGGATATGCGCAAGATTCTTGGTGGTGGTGCTTTTTCCTTCCTGCGGCATCATACTTGTAATCAGGAGGGTGCGGGGCGGACGGTCCGGTGTGGACAGCAGCAGGGCGGACCGGATAAGCCGGTAGCTTTCAGCTAGGGCAGAAAGCGGATTTTCCAGGACAAAGGTCTCGATGTTCTGTCTCCTCCCACCGAGATCCTCCACTGCGCCGAGCACGGTCAGGCTGTAGCGCCGTTCAAGCTCATCACCCGGCCTGACCGTGTTGTCCAGATAATCAAGAAAAAACACCAGGGCTATTCCGCCGGACAGGCCCAGGAACAGGCCCAGAAGCAATTCTTTCTTTTTATTCGGTTCAGACGGCGCACCGGGCAGGTCAGCTTTTTTCACTGCCCAGATCCTGACATCCATTGCCCGGGCCGTAATATCGGTCTTTTTTATGCTGCTGGACAGCGCGTCATAGAGCGTCCGGTTCATTTCCTTATTCCGGTTCAGGATGGAATACTGCATGAACCGTTCATTCATATTCAGCAGTTCTTTTTTCGTTTCCTCCATCATTTCAGAGAGATCTCTAACCCTTGTCTTTGCCAGTTCATAGCTGTTTTTTGCCGACCCGATAATTCGTTTAATCTCGGTCTGTCTTTTTTTACGCAGCAGGCTCTGCTCCCCCCATGCCTTTTTCATGACCGGATGTTTTTTTCCGAATTTTTTCGACAGATCTCTGATATTCTGTTCTGCAGAGAAAATTTCTGCCCGGAGAGACTGCAGCACGCTGTTGTCTGCAAACAAGGGGATGGCTTCAAGGGCATCGTAGTCTTTTCCGGCCTTCTTTATCTGGTTATATATGGCAGCAGACTTTTTCTCCTCTGTCTGCGCTTTGGCGAGTTCCTCACTAAAACGGGCAAGGCGTTCAGGCAGAACGGTAAGTTTATTCTCCACCGTGACGATATCATTCTCCCGCATATATTGCTGCAGGGCCTTTTCTGAGGTTTCCAGTTTTTTCAGCTCCTCATCCGCCTTGGCAGTCATCCAGTTCAGAGTATGCCGCGTTGTACTGGTCTTGATTTCCAAGGTCTCATCAATATATGCCTGCACCACGGCATTGGCGACCAGCTGAGCGACTTCAGGAGAAGAATGCGTGTAACGGACATTAACCAGTTTTGTATCCTCTACAGGCTCAAGTGAAAGCGCTCCCTGAACCATGGAGGCGATTTTTTCCGCATCACTCTTGGGCTCGGAAAAGATTTCCGAGCCTCTGTCCACAGAATCAGCAGCAGTATTCTGTTCCTCCAAGGTCGGCTCAGGGTGTATCAGGGAGGTAAAGAAAGATTCAATTGAGGAAAGAAAATCTGAAAAGTAAGGCGTTACCTTTTTTCTGATAAGATCGGCCAATCCGGGCGAAACAGGAGTATTGCCCAGGAAATAATGCCGGTATCGGGTATCAAGCTCCTGATTTTTCACCACCCGTAGAGCGACATTGAAACTGCGGATCAGGGCAAACTGGGTGGCTTGGAAATCAGGATCCCACATCATATAGCTGCCGAGTCCCTCCAACTGACCTTTTTCCCTGTTTTTTTCAACCAGAACCTGGGTTGTGGCTGTATACAGAGGCTGCTTGGAAAAGGTAAACAGAGCGGTTGTCAGAAAGGTAATCAGGGCAACCGCAGCAATCAGCCCTTTCCGCTTGAGAAGAATGCGGAAATAGTCACGCAGATGCCGGGAGGTGTTGGGCTGGAAATCTTCAGTAAAGTATTCTTCCGGATACATATAGTACAGAAAAAAGAAGGTGGCCGAACGGCCGAACGAACAGAATCAATGTCCGGTGTCGGCTCCTGTGATTTGCAATGAGATGCTGTCAGGATGCAAATTAATTGGCAGGCAGCGTATTTAAAAGGAGTTCTCATTCAGGAAATTCAGAAAAAGCTTTCCGGAACCACAACCACATCCTCGGGCCGCACCGACGTATCCAGCTCCACATCTTTCAGAACCTTTTTCTTTCCCTTGATTATTCGGGTGATGCTGATACCTGATTCAGAGGCGATGCCGGTGAATCCGCCTGCCAAGGAAACCATTTTCAGCACGTTTGTGGTCGATCCGCAGGGATAGGCTCCCGGCTTCTTCACCTGGCCGGTGATATAGCAGACAGCTTCTTTTCCTTTTTTAACAAAAGGTTCAGGACGTTCCGGGACAACAATAATGTCTTCCGGCCGTACTGAAGTATTTTGATCCACATTTTTCAGCACCGTCTTTCTTCCGTTGATAATCCGATTGATCTGAATGCCGGATTGCGAAGCATTGTCCGCAAAACTGCCTGCTCTGGTAATCATTTTAAGAACCGTGGCATTCCGCCCGCAGGGATAAGCGCCGGGTCTGGCCACTGCCCCGGTTATATAACAGACCGGCTCCTTCCCCTTCACAGTAATACTTTCCGGCACCACGATAACATCATCAGGCAGCAGGCGCGTGCTTTCGTTCACCTTCCGCAGAACCTGCTTTTTGCCGTCCACAACCCGATTAATCTTCAGGCCCGATTCCACGCCTTTTTCCGTATAACTGCCTGCCAGAGAAACAATTTTGAGCACATTGGTATTTCGCCCGCAGGGGTAGGCACCGGGATTTTTGACTCCCCCGGTGATATAACAGACAGCCCCCTGCGGCACGGACACAGTATCACCGCCGCGAATCTGAATATTCTCCTGCGGATCACCGGTCTCGATCAGCCGGGCAAGATCAACCGTAATGATTTTCTGCTTCCCCTTGACTGTTCTTTTAACCGTCACGGTGTCGCCCGCATCCTTCTGCAGGCCGCCTGCCTGAGAGATAAGTTCAAGCAGGGTTATCGGGCCGCGCAGTTCCATGAGTCCGGGATTCTTTACATGCCCCAGCACTACGATCTTCTGGCTGTTGAACTGCTCAATGAGTATGGAGACCTGCGGGTCAACGATATAGCCGTCCCCCAAGGCTTTTTCTATGCGTTTGGCTGCTGCGGAGACCTTGAGGCCGCTGACACGGACATCACCGATCAGGGGGAACTCAATCTTTCCCTCCTCCGACACCCGGAGCTTGCTTGTCAGTTCCTCATGGTCATACACTGTGATGGACAGCACATCCCCGGCACCTATGGTGTAGGAGTCATCAGCCTGCGCAGAAGAACAGACGGAAAATACAGACAGAATCACTGCTGCCGTGATAAAAAAAATCAGGGCAGCTCCCCTGCCCGGCCTGTATACTGCATATGCTGAACAGAATTTTTTTGTCAACATGATAACCAATCTCTTTCCCGAACAATTTCAACCAAAAGAGGTTCTGCCGTGGTTCCTGAATCCGTGTTAATCCGTGAATCCGTCAGAATGCTCCCCGGACACCGATTCCCAACGTGTTGGTTTCATAATCCAGCTCGTCAAAGTTGGAATCCTTTGTGTCAAAGCTGTAATAGAGACGAAAGGAGAGCCACTTTTTCATGGCAAACTGCAGTTCCGGTTTTATATACCAGCGCTCATCAAGACGGGAACGGCCATCAAACAGGGCGTAGTCCGAGTCTTCATAAATAACGTTTATATCGCCCCGGATCTTATCGGTAAACCGGTGACCATAGGCAGCTCTGGTAGAAAATACGGTTTTATTCAGGGCGTATTCACTGTCTGTCTGTTCCACGCTGTACTTGGAATTCAGGATAAACTCACTTTTCCGGGTTGCCTGCCAAGATGCCTGGGCTTCGAAATACAGTCCGTTTTTGTCATCATCAATCACGGTATCCGGCGTTTCCGCTTCATCATAGTCAGGGGTTTCAGTATCGTAATGAACCAGCTGGTAACCGGCTTTAGCCATGAAGGCGGTTTTCACCGTGGCCTGCCAGTTAATCCCTGCATTCACGATGCTGTTGCCGTTATCCGGCACTTTACTGTCACTTTCATCATAACTGGCAAGAATATAGTGATACTCGCCGAAAAAATCTGTTTTCGGACTGTAGTCGTAAGCAAACTTACCGGTAAAGCCGTTATCTGTACGGTTCAGAAAATTATTGATATCCTCCTCATACGTCAGATCAAAATGCTTGTAGGTCAGCTGCAGGGTCATCTTGTCGGCAAATCGCCAGTCCGCGCCGAGACCGAAAATATTGGCATCATAGACCCGGTTGTTTTCCAACGTTGCCTCGGTAATATTAAAAATATCCTGACTGTGAGTAAACTTATCCAGAACGTGGAAATTCAGTCTGAGCATGGGCTGATATCGGGCCATAGCTTCGATACCGTGCTCAATATGATCAAGGTCGGAATTTGCCGAATAGCGCATCGCATCCAGTTTACCGGCAAGATATACTTCATATTTATTGTACATCTCATAGTCGGTCAGGCTGTACTGCAGACCGCCGGGCATGGTATTGTCGGCTGCCATCTGCACCGGCCGTCTTGATCTTCGGGGCCAGGTCATCCAAGCAGAAGGCGTAATGACGGTCAGAAGATTTTCCTCTTTGTTCGCATCATAATTATACAGATTGTCTGTCCATTCAGCATTCAAGGCCAATGCGCCGTGCAGAAGTCCTCTCCGATAACCGAAGATCCGACCATCTGTCGCCAGCTTATCCTCCGCCTCATCGTCTGTCTCTTCGTCTGTCTCTTCGAGAGGCTCAACATGCCCGGCAGGAAAAACAGATTCCGCCGCAGCGTCCTCTTCCTCCATGATATCCGTAGCAGACAATATGTCCTCAGTCTGCTCCGTCTCCTCTGTTTCTATATAGGTATCGGCAGCGGGCAGATCATCTGCAGGAAGTCCCTGGACGCTGATGTCATCCACTGCATCCGCGTCCAGCTCATCCTCCGCCTCCTCAACAGGCTCGGCAACCCCAGCAGGTAAAACGGATTGCACAGCAGCGTTCTCTTCTTCCATGCTGTCCGTCTCAGACAATGCGTCCTCAGCCTGCGCTGTCTCCTCCGTTTCCATACCTATGTCGGCATCGGGCAGATCATCTGTAGATTCCTGCTGGATACTGATGTCATCCATTGCATCCGCGTCCGGCTCATCTCCCGCTTCCTCAACAGGCTCGGCAGGTAAAGCGGATTGCACAGCAGCGTTCTCTTCCTCTTCTTCCATGATATCCGCCCCGAACAATGTATCCGCTGGCGGCTCTGTCTCCTCTGCCTCTATATCGGAATCGGAAGCCGGATCTCCTGCAGGTTCCTCCTGCTGGATACTGAGGTCATCCATTGCATCTATGTCCAACTCGTCCACCGCCTGCGCATCATCTTCCGTTTCTATAACGGTATCGGGCAGATCGTCTGCAGGCTGTTCCTGGGCATTGACGCCAGTTGCAGAAATACTCAGCAGCAGCAAGACAGTGAGCTGATATTTGTTTGTCAAAATCCGCATGATATTATCCTACTATTATATAGTTGAAGTCATTCCCTGCGTTGCCGTTCACAAAAAGATTACGGTGTATCAGGGCTGGATTTCTTAGGCTTCTTATCCTTTTTGGGCTTCTTATCCTGCGGTTCTACGATCATATCCACCATATTCTCTTCCTGAACGGCAGGTTGACTGCCTGCAGATGCCCCGCCAATTCCCGGTCCGGATGCCGGGTCATCCATAATATCCCGATCCGTTAAGGTCAGTTTTATATTGCACTCAACAATAGCCTCCTGCAGGGATCTGCTCACCTCGTTTGTCGTGATCCCAAGCCTGTCCGCAGCTTCCCGGACCGCTGGCCTGTCCGCCCCGGCACAATACAGGGCCTTAAGAGAGTCTTTTGTGCCGAACTTCTCATTATTGCTGATAATAAAAGTCAAAATCGCATTAGGAAGAATCTTGTCCTCCAGTGCATTTTCTACAGCTGGCTGCAGACCAAGTCGGTCAAAATCATCAAAAAAATTCTCCTGCCAAAGTTCCAGCTCCTGCGCCAGCACCAGCCCCGGAGCAAGCAGAATAAGCAGCAGCCCTGCCCAAATTTTTTTTTTCATCAGTTCCTCCCTATGCGGACTTTTTTCCGTGCACATAACGACACGTACCTACAGGTTCCTTTCTGCAGCCGGAAACATTTCTGACTGTGACGATATCTATTCTTATCTGTTGTATACCACATTACATCGGTTCGCAAAACAGATACGCCGCATTTATTCCGCACTTTCAGTTTTTTCCGCTGACGCTCTGAAGGCAACAACCACGGAATCCCGTTCCGGCCGGAAGCGTCTGTACTGCACCCCGGCTTTGTCCAGCATGATCTTTGACGCCCTGACAGAGTCAGTTTCTCTGTATTTATCAGAAAGATAGATAATCTCCCGAATCCCGGCCTGAATAATTACCTTGGTGCATTCATTGCAGGGGAACAGGGCCACATAGATCCGGCAACCGGTAAGATTGCGCGAGGTGGTATTCAGAACCGCATTCAGTTCAGCATGACAGACATACGGATACTTGGTGTCCAGATACTCGCCTTCACGCTGCCAAGGCAGTTCATCATCCGAACATCCCCAGGGAAAACCGTTGTACCCGACCCCGACGATTTTGTTGGCCGCATCAGCCACACAGGCACCGACCTGCGTGTTCGGATCCTTTGAGCGCTGGCCGGAAAGCAGGGCCACTGCCATGAAATACTCATCCCAGGACAGACAGTCTGTCCGCTTCCCTCTGATACGATTCATCTTTTCTGTTTCTGCCGAAGCCGCAATCTCGCCTGCTCCTTATTTTTCCGCACCAGCCTGCCGGGCTTTGAATTTTTTTCGCCGGTTCCGCCAGTCCGAAGCACCGGTCACCTTTTCAACAAACTGCTGAATTGCCAGAAAGTAGTATTTCCCTCCGATGCTGATCAGAGAATTATGCTCAGCGCCCGGCACAACCTGCAGCTCTTTTGTCCGGGCACCGCATTCGGCATGCAGTTTTTCCGCCTGCCAGAGCGGAATCAGGGTGTCGCGCTGGCCATGCAGCAGAAAGGTAGGTTTGGTGACCTGCCGGATTTTGGCGCTGTTATTGAAGGTCTGCTCTTCCGGGATATCCACCTCCTCCAGATCCGCGCCCAGTGTTTCCGCCAGAGGCAGGGTCTCGGCAAAACCGCTGTCAATGATCAGGCCGCTGATTTCCTCGTTATATGTCCGGGCGAGTTCTATGGCAGAGGCAGAACCAAGTGACCGCCCCATCAGAAATAAGGTCGGGCTGTAGCCTTTGTCCTGCAGAAACTGTTTGGCCTCGGCATACAGGGTATGGCAGTCGGCCAGCAGAGCGGAAAAAGAGGGCGTCCCGTCACTCCAGCCGTAACCGCGATAATCTGTGACCAGCAGATTAAGATTATGGCGGACATACACCGGACCGATGGCATCGTAATCTGTAACGATCTCCCCGTTGCCGTGAAAAAAAAGGATGGTCGGTTTGTCTTTGCCCGCCGGAAAAAAACGGCAACCGATCCTGATTCCCGGTTCCACCTCGATATCGATATCTTCAGCACCTTCAGGCAAAGGTGTCCGCTCCGCCCTCCGGGGATGAAAAAGCAGACGCTGTACTTCCGGACGGTCCATAGGATGCTCCGTTCTCTGCTCCGGCGTATCACAGCTCCACAGAAAAAAAACACCAAGCAGAAGGAGCAGAAGCCGGAGATAACGCATTATTCTGTTTTTATATTTTTTTCCTGGAAATACCGAGGAGCTGAGTCACATGCACTGCAAGTTCCTCAATGGATTTTCCTTCTGTCTGCACCGTACTGATTCCGTGCTGCATATAGAGCTGCTCCGCCTGCCGGAGCTCATCTCTGCACGTTGCCAGCCGGGCGTATCGACTGCCTTTATAGCGCTCCTCTCTGATTCTGTGGAGAAACTGCGGTGAGACAGTCAGCCCTACAGTCCGGCTGCGGTTGCGGACGATATCTGCCGGCAGTTCATAGGCGGCAAGATGATCCGCTGTCATGGGAAAATTGGCTGTTTTCAATCCCATGTGCGTGGCAAGGTACACGCTGACCGGCGTCTTGCCGGCTCTGGAAACCCCGACAAGAATAATATCCGCCTGATCATAGCCGTCTGTCCGCTGTCCGTCGTCGTGTTCAATGGTGTAATGAATAGCCTCCACCCGTCTGTCAGGCCGTGCCGCATCACCTTTTCGGAAAAAACCGGGCTGACGCAGCGCTTCCGTCTCCAGATTGCCTTCAAGCCTGTCCAGCAGCCCGTCGTACAGATCAAAGACCTCAACTTCCGCCCGGTCAAAGACAGCCCGTACGTCCGGATCAATAATAGTGCAGAAAATCAAAGGCTGCAGTCCGCCGGACTGTTCCATGATGCGGGCAACGGCCCTTTCGGCATCATGTCTGTCCCGGACAAACGGTATTTTCTCCTCGTTAAATCCGACAGCCGGAAACTGGCAGAGCAGAGACCGTCCGATATCTTCTGTCAGCAACGCTGTGGAATCAGAGATATAATACACATCCTTGACAGTCCACATCACCTTTTCCCTGTCTATTCTTCCGGCTCGATTTCTCTGATCTGGTCCACCCGTTTATGGCAGAACAGGCACCGGTAGGGCTGGGGATGCTGCTCTGACAGCGGCTTTGCCTTTCCCTCGGCATGACATTCCCGGCAGTATTCCTCAGCCTGTTTTTTGTCCATATCCATAAACCGTTCATGCGCGGCATTGCGCGGCATAAGCGGCGTTGTTCCCGGCGGCGCGGTCCAGAGAAAATAGAAAAGACCGCTGCAGATAAGAATGAAAATAATATGATAAACAAGCAGGTGCTTTTTCTTTGCCGCCATCGGGAAAAATCCGGTCCAGCATTCGAGATGATTCGATACGAAGAGAAGCAGGATAGTTTATGTTCGTTTTTCTGTATCCTGCACAGAAACACACTAAACACACTCGGAAGGCCGAACTTCGGTTGCTGGCTTTTCCTGAGCGCAATGCCGTTTTGTACCATCCTGACAGCAGTTCCGCAACGTATTACGGGCTGATAACGTACAGCCGGACTGGATAATAACTATACACCAATCTCGAAAAAAGCAAAAATAAATCGCAACATCTCCGTCATTCCAAGAAGTTGATATTTAGCGCAGTTACGAAGCGCACCATATCTCACACCGCTCACACCGGCCGCAGCACCAGATGCTCCATAATGTACCGACGGCGGTCCGGGGTATTTTTTCCCATGTAAAAGGAAAGCACCCGGCTGATTTCAGACAGACTGTCCAGCCGCACCGGCTGCAGGCGCATATCCGGGCCGATGAACTGTTTGAACTCCGGCGGCGAGATCTCGCCGAGCCCCTTGAACCGGGTAACCTCAACAGAAGCAGCATTACCCCGGCCCTTCAGCAGGTTCACTGCTTTCTCCTTTTCCTGTTCTGAATAACAGTAAACTGTTTTCTTTTTATTTCTCGCCCGGAACAGCGGGGTCTTCAGGATGTAAACGTGGCCGAGTTTAATCAGCGGCTCAAAATAATGGAGAAAAAAAGTGAGCAGCAGATTTCGGATATGCAGGCCGTCCACATCAGCATCTGTTGCCAGAATAATCTTGTCAAAACGAAGATCGGCAATGGATTCCTCCACATTCAGGCTCCGCATGAGCGAGTACATCTCATCGTTTTTATAGAGCAGGTCGAGCCGCTGACCGAACACGTTCATGGGCTTACCCTTGAGAGAAAACACAGCCTGGGTCATGGGATCGCGGGAGGAGACAATGGAACCGGCGGCCGACTGGCCCTCGGTGATGAAGATCATATTCTCCCGGCCTCTTTTGGAGGGATTCCGACGACCCGGATGATACTTGCAGTCCTTCAGCTGAGGGATTTTGAACGCAACCTTTTTCGCCTTGGCCTTGGCCTCTTTGCGCACCGACTGCAGTTCTCTGCGCACCCGTTCGTTGCGCTGCACCTTGTCCAGAAAGAGCTCAGCACTGTCCGGAAATTTATACAGCCAGGTGGCTACGGCCTCACGGACAGCATTGACAATCCAGACCCGTATATCCGTGTTGCCCAGTCTATTCTTGGTCTGCGATTCAAACACCGGCTCCTGCACCTTGACGGCAAGGGCACCGACAATGCCGTCCCGTACATCCCTGCCCGTATATTTTTTATCTGAGAACTCATTGACGCCCTTGAGTATGCCCTCGCGGAAGGCAGATAAATGGGTGCCTCCCTCTGAGGTATAGGTGCCGTTGACAAAGGAATAATAGGTCTCGCCGTAATCGTCCGTATGGGTAAAGGCGAACTCCAGCGCTGTTTCGGAGGACTGTATTGGCGGGTAGATATTCTTTTCTCCCAGCTCATTCTGCAGCAGATCGAGCAGCCCCCGGGCGGAATAATATTTTTTTCGTGTACGATCTGATTTTCCTGCTCCGGCTGCGGTCTCCGATTCCGGTGTATCAGGTGTATTCGATGTCGATGTATCAATATCAAGATACAGGGTCAGTCCGGCGTTGAGATAAGCATACCGCCACAGCCGCTGATCAACATAGTCGGGATCAAAGGAGAAATCAGGGAAAGAGGCTGCATCCGGCAGAAATTCGATCAGAGTGCCGTCTTTTTCCTCACTCCTGCCGTCTTCCTCGCTGACCAGCGTACCCTGCGCAAAAGTCGCTTTTTTAAACTTTCCCTTCCTGAAGGCGCATACAGTAAAGTGCTCGGAAAGGGCATTCACTGCCTTGGTTCCCACCCCGTTCAGTCCGACCGAGAACTGAAAAACATCGGTATTATACTTTGCCCCGGTGTTGATCACCGAGACGCATTCCACCACTTTCCCCAGCGGAATACCGCGTCCGTAATCCCGCACCCGGCAGCGTCCGACCCCGTCAAGGGTAATTTCGACCTCTTTGCCGTATCCCATGATGTATTCGTCAACCGCATTATCGACGACTTCCTTGAGCAGGATATAGATGCCGTCATCCGGATCGGAACCGTTGCCGAGGCGCCCGATGTACATACCGGGCCGCTTGCGGATATGTTCCAGTGAGCTGAGGGTCTTGATTTTGGATTCGTCGTACTGATGTTCTGCCACGTTTTTTCCGGGTAAGTATTTTTATTGTGCCAATGCGCTGATTTATCATAAAGAACACATTGACAGTTCGATGCAGAAAATTTATTTTTTCCGGATTCATCTTCTGTTCATCTTTTTACCGGTACTGTACGTAAAGCCGGAAAATATTGCTCTCTGACAGCCTTCTGATAACCGGATGCCTCCTTGCTGTATCATTTTTTCAATGATCAACGGCGGGAATATAAAAAATACACCAATGACCGCACAATATCCAGACAGTATCCATTATGAACGGCATGAAAACCACTGTGCACTGAATGAACAACAGGCAAAATATACTGCCCACATTACCCTGACAGGAAGGTCCGCAGCAAGTCAAAAGATACGGCTTAACGGTCTAAAGACAGTCTTTAGACACTCTCCCTGTATCCGGAAAATAGCGGCAAAGAAGGTGGGTAAAAAATACCCGGTCAACTTCAGAGGCAAGGAAAAAGTTACCCGGTTTTCGTGTTAAATTAATACGGTTCTTTATTAGCAAGGATTCCTTTTATCGGCTTAGTGCAGTTATAACGGCGGATTGTAAAAAACAATACAGAATGGCACGTTTTTAGCATTAAAGAGGGCAAAGAGATGAATGAACTGAACAGAAATTTTTAAGCGGACATGCAGAAAAAGCTCATGGACAGAAGAACAGAAAAAATAAAATTATAAAGAGAGGGCAAACAAGGGTTCAACAGGGTTCAGAATAAATTTCATTTATTTTCCCCTTTTATATATATGGGTCCCAACCCTGTACCCCGGCAGGTTTACTCCTCCTTTTTTTCCTGCCGGGGTATTATAGAGGTGAATAGGGGTTCAACAGGGTTCAAAATAAATTTCATTTATTTTCCCCTTTAAATATACGGGTTCAACCCTGTACCCCGGCAGGTTTACTCCTCCTTTTTTTTTCCTGCCGGGGTATTTTTTTGCGGTTGGAGGCACCCCCCTCGGGGGGTGTGTTTTTGCCTCCCTGTCCGTGCCCTGCTTTCCTCCGGGCAGGGCACTTTTTTCAGATAAATTTAATATTTTTTAGCCCGACGGTTACATCATATTTTCCGGATCCACATCAGGTCTCATCCTGACCGCTACTCCGCAATACCGCTTTTTTGCTTCGGGCAGCTGATCACAGAGCCTGTGGAGCTGTTCCGGGCTACTGCTTTTCAGCAGAAGCTGCCAGCGGAACCGTTTTTTCAGCATGGATAGAGGAGCAGGAACCGGGCCCAGGATATCCACCTGTCCGACTTGGTCTCTCTGCCCACTTGGATACTTTTTTCCCGCCTCTTCTTTACTTTTACTTTTACCGGCAGCCCGCAGAAAAGCAGCCACCGCATGTGCTGCCTTTCCCACCTCCTCTTCGTTCTTCCCGCTGAACCGGATATTCACCAGCCTGCCGAACGGCGGATAGCAGAGCTCGGCCCGCAGGGTCAGTTCCTGCTGATATAATTTGCTGTATGCATGCGCGCAGGCATATTCCAAGACATAATGCCGGGGCTGATGGGTCTGAATAATCACCCGTCCCGGATGCTGGCCGCGTCCGGCCCTGCCGGTGACCTGGGCAAGAAGCTGAAAAGAGCGTTCCGATGCCTTGTAGTCAGGCAGGCCCAAACCGCTGTCAGCCCAGACAACGCCCACCAGAGTCATGGCAGGAAAATGCAGGCCTTTGGCCACCATCTGGGTGCCGATCAAAATGTCCACCTTATGGTCACGGATCTGCTGCAGCACCTGAAGATAGGCTTTTCGATCTCCGGCTGTGTCGCTGTCCAGCCGGACAACTGCTGCTTCAGGAAACAGCTGCCGAATCTCCGCTTCAATCCGTTCAGAACCCGCGCCCAGCCCGACGACTGCTCCGGAACGGCATTCAGGACAGACAAGATCCGGGGAAACGGAATAGCCGCAGTAATGGCAGAGCAGGCGGTTGCTGCCGTGATGATGGGTCAGCGATACCCTGCAGTGACGGCAGCGGATAATATAGCCGCACTCCTGGCAGAGCATGAACGAAGCATAGCCCCGCCGGTTGACAAACAGAAGGGTCTGCTGCCGGGCGGCCAGATTGTCCCGGACAGCAGTGATCAGCTGATCAGAAAAGAAAAAATTTGCCGATCGCGGCTGTTTTCTCAAATCGACAATCTCTACCCGGGGCATGACCTGCTCATGAATTCGTTTTTTCATGGTCAGCAGGCTGTACTTGCCCTGTTCAGTATGATAAAAGCTGATCACCGAAGGCGTTGCCGAACCGAGCACAACCGGGCAGTCGGCAAATTTCGCCCGCAGCACAGCCAGATCCCGTCCGTTATAGCAGAGCCCGTCGTCCTGTTTATAGGCCGGTTCATGCTCCTCATCCACAATAATCAATCCGGGTTCGGCAAAGGGGGCAAAGACGGCGGAACGAGCGCCGATGACAATCCGCACCTGCCCTTCCAGAACCCGCTGCCACTGATCAAACCGTTCGCCGCCTGCAATGCCGCTGTGCAGCACGGCCAGCGCAGTGCCGAAACGGGAATAAAAATGCGCTTCCAGCTGCGAGGCAAGGGCTATCTCCGGCACCAGCACCAGAACGCTTTTCCCCTGTGCCAGACAGCGCTCCGCAGCCCGCAGATAGACCTCGGTTTTACCGCTGCCGGTTACGCCGTGCAGCAGAAAGGGCTGAAATTTTTCCGCATCAACTGCAGTATTGATCCGGGAAATAACCTTTTCCTGTTCCGGAGTCAGCACCTCCGGTTTCGGAAAAAAATGAGGCACATTGCCGAAGGGATCCCGGTATACCCGTTGCTCCTCCAGGGTGACCAGGCCGGCGTCAGCCAGACTGCGCAGAGCCCTGCCCGCCCCGCTGTAGCGCCGGGTCAGTTCGGTGCGCGGCAGAACCGGCTGCCCGCTGCTGTGCCTGCAGAACAGCTCCAGGGTTTTCTGTTCGGATTTTTTCAGTTCCCGACCGAAGGAAGATGTTGAAGGTATGTCGGCAGAATGCACCCGGTAACGGTCGATCTGTTCCTGAAGTTCCGGATTCAGACGGACAACAGTGTCTGTCTTTTCCCGAATCCCGGCTTCAACCAGCACTTCCCTGATCTCGATCCAGCCCGCATCCTGCCATTTTTTCAGCAGTGTCCGGGCAGTCGTCCGGACGGTCTTCGCCGTACCCGGTAGCAGTTTTTCTTTCTCCAGGAGCCGCTGCATCCAGGCTGCCTGTTTATGTTTCTTCATGTTGCTGATGGTGGTAGGCAGATGCTGACGGCCTGCATCTGTGAGCAGAATTTCATGCCCGGCCCTGACCTGCAGTCCGGCAGGCAGAGCAGTACGGATCACCTCGCCGATCGGGTAATGATAATATGCAGCAACCCATTGAAAAAACGGGACAAGTTGTTCAGGAAAAAGAGGGGTCGGATCAAGCCGCTCAAAAACAGGCCTGACCTGATACGGAATGTCTGTCGGTTCTGCAGAGGAAAGGGCCAGCAGATAGCCGGTTACAGGGCGGTTCCGCAGGGGAACCAGCACCCTGATACCGATCGGTAGAAGCGCAGCATCGTCCTCCGGCTGCGCATAGGTGAGTGTACCGAAAACAGGGGCGGCAACAGCGACTTCATACAGATTCACGGCAACCGCCAATTAAACCTGCTTAATTACGTAATTTCGCGCAGTCGTATGTTGAATTGAGATGTTCCCGCAGCGGCCCGCCGAGGGTGGGATGCTCCAGAGCAATATCGACAATAGCCTTGAGATAGCCCAACTTGTCTCCGGCATCATACCGTTTCCCTTGAAATTCATAGGCATACATGCCCCGTTTTTTGGACAGGGCCTGGAGGGCGTCTGTCAGCTGAATCTCACCGCCGTGCCCCGGTGTGGTTTTTCTGAGGAAATCAAAAATCTCCGGCATCAACAGGTACCGGCCGATAATCGCCATATCCGAATCCGAGGTGCCGGGAGCCGGTTTTTCAATCATACGGTTCACCTTGACGGTCCGGTCGAACTCGGTTGCTGTCCCTTCCACGATCCCGTAGCTGCAGGTCTGCTCCATAGGCACCCGCTGAACAGCAACAATGGACTCCCTGACCTGTTCGTACAGATCAATCATCTGCTGGCAGCAGGGGCGCTCACTCCGTACCAGATCATCACCGAGCAGAACCAGAAACGGTTCGTCCCCGATGACCTTGCGGGCCATCCAGATGGCATGGCCCAGTCCGAGCGGCTCCTTCTGACGCACGGAAACAATATCGATCAGATTGGATGTCCGGGCCAGCTCCTCCCGCAGTTCATTCTTATTTTTCTGCTTCAGGATCGTGTCCAGCTCGTAATTATAGTCAAAATGGTTCTCAATGGCTGATTTTCCTTCCGAGGTAATCAGAATTACCTCCTCGATCCCGGATGCCACCACCTCTTCCACAATGTACTGGATCGTCGGGCGATCAACAATGGTGAGCATCTCTTTGGGAATGGCCTTGCTGGCCGGTAGAAATCTGGTGCCCAGTCCGGCGACCGGAATGACAGCTTTGCGGATTTTTTTCATCACGTATCCTGTAGATTAGTTATATTGCGTGGCAGGGTTCTCTGCCTCTCGGTGCCCGATGAAATTGCAGGTGGAAGTATATTCCTTTTCCTGTTGATTTTCAAGGGAGCAGAAAACAGAGGGAGATCCGGGTGCCGCTGTTTTCTGCAAAATTTTCTGCAGAATTATTTCAGGAGCCAGCAAAATGCAGGATGATTTTTCTGCATATTTCTGTATATAGTGGTATTGTTGGTCTGCTGGAAAACCGTGAAGCGGAAGCAGAAATAAAGCATACTGTTCCTCTGGACGCAGACAGACAAAAAATACTGCCGGGGTATCGCAACCCGATGATTTTCCGGTGCACATTCCCGGTGAACGAAAAATAAAGAGATAAAGAGGAAAAGGCGATGAAGAACATACGGATAGGCATGGTCGGCGGCGGCCAGATGGGAGAAGCCCTGATTCGGGGCATGATCGAGTCAGGCCGGACAGCCGGGGAAAATATCACGGTTGTTGAGCCAATAAATCGGCGTCGCGAGTATCTGGCAGCAACCTATCAGGTCAGCAGCGTGGAGACCGCAGAGGAACTTGCTGCAGACAGCAGGGTGATTATTCTGGCGGTCAAGCCTCAGATCACCCGGCCGGTTCTGCAGCAGTACAGGGCTCACCTGACCCGAGAGCACCTTGTCATTTCCATTGCCGCTGGCATCCCTCTTCCCTTACTTGAACAGGGACTCGGCGAAGACATACATATCATCCGGGTAATGCCGAACACCCCGGCCCTGGTGCTTGCCGGAGCGTCTGCCATGAGCGGCAATCAGAATATCCGGCAGGAGGACATGGAGATTGCCCAGCAGATTTTTTCTGCAGTGGGAACCTGTGTGGAGGTCCCGGAAAATCTGTTGGATGCGGTGACCGGCCTGAGCGGGTCCGGGCCGGGCTATGTCTTTACCTTTCTCGAGGCCATGATCGACGGCGGCGTCCTAGCCGGGCTTCCCAGGCCCGTGGCCGAGCAGCTGGCAACCCAGACCCTGTATGGCTCGGCAAAACTTGCGCTGGAAAGTAACGAACCGGCAGCGGTGCTTAAAGGAAGGGTTACCTCACCGGGCGGAACAACCATTACCGGTCTTCAGGTGCTGGAAGAAGCCGGGCTGCGGGGAACCGTCATGACCGCTGTTGAAGCGGCAACCGGACGTTCCGCCGAGCTGGGCCAGTAATTCTTTTCATCTCTTTTCCGGGCGGTCGGCAGAAAATGTTCCGAATATTCCGGACCGGGGATCCCAGCCGCCCGGACAGCCCGATCGGGCGGGGCAGCAGACGCCGTCAGAACGTAATAACTGAATAGCCCTTACGGATATATTCCGACATTGCCGGATGACCGGCCATATCGCCGATCAGCGGGATATCTTCTGTTGTCATGGCCGAGGTTACGCCCAGCTTGTTGGAGCAGACCCGGCAGGCGCCGATGATCAGCCCCTGCTCGTTTACCTTTGTATAGAGTTTGTGCAGGAAATGATCGGGCTTGCTCATTTCCGGCACCAGAGTAACTGATTTTCCTTCCAGAATAATTTTTCCCTCCATCCCCTTGTCGGCCATATCCAGACTGTTGTGCAGAACATGGATAAAGCACATCGGATCGCCGCGAAAGGCGAACAGGACTATTTTTTTCATTGCTTCACCTCGTTTCTCTTCGTGTTCCTGTTGATATGCTGCCCGACTCTCCGGTTCCTTCCGCGAATTTTTTCCGTGTGTACGCGCAAAGAACATAAAAAAATCCGGCATCCCCAAAGGAAATGCCGGATCGGATACAGCAGCGTAATGAATGACGAAGTTCTCAGCCTTTACTTATTAAGCACCTCATTCCGCACACTGTTGGCCACCTTAGCTGCCTGCTGAATCATCTCGTCCGTCGCACCAAGTTCTTTCAGGCTGGCTGCAAGATGTTCAAGAATAACATCAAAATGGGTATCATTCAAACCTTTTGCCACAACACCGGCATGGGCTGCTCTCAGATCCCTGCCTGAATAGGTATTCGGGCCGCCAAAGGCAAAGGTGAGGAATGCCCTCTGCATCCTCATTTGACGCTGCATATTAATGCCTTTGAAAAAGCCGTTGACCCGTGGGTCCGCCAGAACTTTTTTGTAAAAAAGCGCAACCGCCACATCAACCGTCTTTTCTCCGCCGAGCTGTTCATAAAGAGATGCGTCTTTTGGGGGAGATTTCGGTATATGCGAACTGGCCTTTTTGAGCTTATCTTCAATTGTCGGTAGCTTGGTCGGCTCACCTGTGCTCTTGACCGTCACATTCTGCTCGGTCATATCAACTACAGGGACAGTCGGGACTTCGGTTATACCGTACATTTCAGTGAGATCAATGCCGTCCGGCACATTGCTCAGCAGTTTTTCAGCCATAAACTGGCTGGCCTGGCGGAAACGAAGTTTGGCATGAACCTCCAGCTCATGGCCTTCTCCCGGCGGATACAGAATCGTGTAGAAAATATCACGATACCCTTTGGGCGGAATGAGGTCATGCTTGGCAAAGGCTATTACGTCCCAAGGATCAATCTGGAATACCTGATCATTGTCCATACCTTCGGAGTTGAAGACGTGGGTATTGCCGTCCAGCTCGCCGTTTTTATCGATATACCCGCTCTCGATCAACACCTTGCCGGTCTTCTTGTCAGTAATTCTGACTTCAAGCCACATTTCGCGGACAGCAGTCAGAGAAGTCGGCAGGGCGTGTCCGGCCCGCCGGTTATGGACCCGAACCCTGATCTTATACAGATTACCATCCTTGTTGTACATCGGGTCGATTTCAATCTCAGCTGCCGCCTGGAGACGCTCCACAGCCATCTTATACTTATTCCGATAGTTTGCCGCCAGTTTTTCGTCACCGGCTTTTTTGGCCTGCAGTTCTCCCAGATAATACATCAGGAAGTTGGCACCGTTGAAGTAATGGTGGTAGTCGCTGCGTTTCGGTTTGATGAATTCATCAGCAGAACGCTTGAAGGTCTCAATGTCCACCATATGGCAGTCCTGGCACTGAATACCGTTCTGCGCGTACAGACTCTTCTTCCACTCACCATAGGTAAACTCATACGGCGTATGGGCGGACCAATGGTACACATGATGGCATCCGGCACAGAGTTCTGCTGTCAGGTGCAGAGGAGATTCAATACATTCATGAAAACCGCCGCCGCAGCCCTCATATGGAGGGAAGGGACCGTATTTTGTCCGGACAAACCCTCTCGGGTCGTTGTCGTCGTTTCTGCCCGGAGAAAGAACATAGGAACCGTTTTCCGGCTCATGGGACGGGGTCTCCCAGTGACGATGCTGCTTGATGGAATGGCAGACATCGCAGGAAACACCGGCTTTGGCCAGGTCGGTCAGGTTGTTGAAATCAAGTTCTTCCGTATGTCCCGAGACAACGGCAGCCGCAGTATGACAGCCCTCGCACTGTTTGGTGATTTCTTTACCCACAGCCTTGAGGCCCATATTCAGTTCCCCCAGATAGATCGGATCCTGAAAGGCGATCGAGTGCATGGAACCCTGCCATTCCTCATACTGTTTGGGATGGCAGGCCCCGCAGGTCTGCGGGGACGGGGCGACAAAGTCAGCTTTGGTTTTTTCCCATTGCAGATTTGACGGCTTAAAGGAAAGTATTTCCGGTTCGTCGGCAGCTTGTGCAAAAGTTGCGGTCAGCGCCATGGTCAGCCCGGCTGTCAGGGCAAGAACCAATCCAATACCTTTGGGTTTCATTGTTCCTCCTTTTTCATGAAGATTAACACAACAGACTCCTTTCTTTTTATTACTCCTATACCTGCTTTGGTTTAGAAGAATTATAGGTCAATCCTAAAAAAAGATACAAGATTTTTTTGCCGGAAAATGGCGTATCCCGGCCTCCAGCCTGTTCCATAACAGTTGCCCGTTCTGCGCTCTGCTCAAACTTTTCCGTTTATTCAGGAATATGAAGAGAACCTGCCGTCACTATAACAGGGTCACCTGTACTGCCCATATTCACGACAATCTCTAAATAACCGGCGCTGTCAGGCAGAGCGATGAGAGTGTCTGGAAAAAGATGGTTCAGCTGCCCGCTTGACAGCTGCGTAACTCATAGGAATACACAAAAGGCTGGGAGACCGGTCAAAATGAATGATCCCGGATTTCACGCCATGAACTCTGAAACAATCTTGCCGAATTTTCTGTTCCGTTGTGCTGCATACAGTCCGCGTGCAGACAGAAGGGAAGGATGCTTTTGAAGGACGGGGAATGAACTGCTGTCAGCGGGGTATTGCTTTCCTCCTTTTGATATTTTGACCGGCGGACTTTTGGCTCCCGTCCTGGAGAGCACTGTGACAGAAGAACCTGCCATTGCTGCCGCCGGTCAGAATATCAGGTCTGTTGCGGAAGGATAAGCCATTGAGGTTGAACTCATTCTGCAACTAATCTCCAGCGTACATAGGATCGGGCGCTCCGATCTGAAGCTCATGGGCGGTAAAAACACCGTCAATAAGGCTGCCTGTGACTGAAATCTTCTCGCCGAATCTGGCCTTGGATGTTTCCCCTTTGAGTGCGGTCTGCTCTGTGACCATGATCTTTCTGCCCCCCACCTTCCATATACCGTAAGGCCAGGCGACTCCGGGCATCTTTTTCACTATACCGCTAATCTCTTCGCTCAGCAGACCAGCCCCTTCCTGCATTCGAATATGCTCTTTATCTCCGCTGAGTCCTTGCGCTGCCGCCTGTACGGATGCCAACGGCAGCAGGAGCACCGTAACGGATACAAACAGAAAAAAGACACTGTATTGATTGCGGAATACTCTATTCTGTGATGTTGAATTATACATGGTTCCTCCTCCCTTCAGTACAACTTTTAGATTTATTTTTCAGTTGCGTATAATAATTTTTATCACGTCTTTCCTCGGAAAGCAAATCTTTTTTCAGGTCGCTATATTTACATAACTGCGGCTACTTATACATTCAAATGATTTTGCTGCGGTATTTGCAAAAAAAATATTTAAAATTCGTCCGCATCCGCTCAGGCCGTCAGCGTTATAGTATTTTCTGGTCTGCTCAATTATCTGTCAATTTTTTTAGAGGAGGAACAACACCTGTCGTCACTGTAACCGGATCACCGGTCCGGCAGCGGGTCACCTGCGCCGCGCTGTTCATATTCACGGCAATCTCCAGATAACCGGCGCTGTCAAGCAGAGCGATGAGGCTTCCCGGTTCCGCGTCCGCATAAGTCATACTGATACCCAGTATTTCCCGACCGTGCAGGCTGATTACGCATTGTGTGTACTGTACACCCTGTACATCGGAAGAGAATCTGTCCAGATCAACTTGACTGATATTACTGCGGATATTGCCGAAATGATCAATCTGCAGTACCTGTCCTGTGATGCTTTCTGCAGAGATAACCGGTTCAGGCAGATGCAGACGCACGCAGGCATCGGGCCGAAGCTCCGGACCGACTTCGACCGGAGGCAGCCCTCCGGCAAGGGCAGCCGCTACCGGCCCCATGATATCCCGTCCGTGAAAAGTTGAACTGATTGAGGAGGCGAACAGAGCTGTCTGTTCAACCCTGTATATTTTGCTGCTGCGTCCTTGTGCAGAACCTTCTGCCAAAAGGAGAGACAGAATGCCGTTGTCCGGGGCGACGAAAAGATGATCGTCTGTAACGGCAAGGAGGATGTTCCGTCGGCTGCCCACACCGGGGTCTACAACTGCGAGGTGGACAGTCCAAGCCGGGAAAAAACGGTAACTGCTGTGAAGAAAAAATGCTGCTGTAAGAATATCCTGCCGAGGGACCGCATGACTGAGATCAACCAGCCGGGCAGCAGGATTCCGCCTGAGAATCGCTCCTTTCAGCTGACCGACATAGGGATCGGTCAGACCGAAATCAGTCAGCAGGCTGATGATACCGGCGGCCTGCATCGGTCGCTGTTGCAGGAGTCTGCAGGCTGCTACAGACCTCGACCTACTTTTTTGACGACTTCGGCATAGTCATCTTCATAATACGGCTGACCATCACATTCCTGCTTCAGCCTGGCAGCCTTTTTCCGGTACGGTGTCGTGTTTGTATTGTATGCCTGTTCCAGTTTTTTCAACTCTTCAATCTTGCTGTTGTACGATTCAACTTTTTTGTTGTATTCAACAAGAGACTCGCTGCTGCCGCCAACGTTGTCTTTATTTGCCTGCAACTCATTTCCCAGCTTGCTCACTTCCTCAGCAAGAGCGTCAAACTGCTGCTTAAGCTCGGTTATTTCTTTATAGTCATTATCGATCTCGGTTTTCAGCGCAATACAGGACTCGATCATACTTTTGGTCAGCGCACCGGCACCGGCCGGAATTTTCCGATATGTGCGTTCCGACTTTTTGACGTCAGCACTCAGGCCCTCTGCTGAAGCCTTTTCCGCAGCATAGGGTGCAGCAGTCAGAGCGACAGCCGCCGCCAGAGTCAGAGACAAGGTTGTTGTTCGCATTGGTTTACTCCATATCTTTTTTGAAACGAAAAAATGACCTACATGCCCGTGTGCCCGAAGCCGCCGTCGCCCCGCACGGTCTCCTCCAGTTCAGCGACCGGCCGCAGCCGGGCCTGACAGACCGGCGCCAAGACGAGCTGGGCAATACGGTCACCCCGCCGGACAGTATACGGGGAACTGCCGAGGTTGATCAAAGCAATCCTGATCTCTCCCCGATAGTCGGCATCAATGGTTCCCGGTGCATTGACAACAGTGATTCCGTGCTTTACCGCCAGTCCGGACCGGGGGCGTACCTGCATTTCAAAACCGTCCGGTAGTGCAACAGCGAACCCGGTCGGGAACAGTTTAATCTCCCCCGGGTGCAGCATTGTATCTTCACTGACAGCCGCTGCCGCATCCATACCCGCAGCCTGCGCAGTTGTGTAACCGGGTAGGGAGAGATCCCGGCATTGTCCGGGATCAAGCCAGCGGAAAGGAACTTCTATCTGCTGGGCAGACTGAATTTCTGTCCGCATTACATGCCGCGGCCCAGCTTTTCCTCTATCTCTTTGTAATCATCCTCGTAATACGGCTGACTATTGCACTCCTGTTCAAACTTGCCCTCTTTGTCCTTATACGGTTTGAGCATGTCTCCATAGGACTGGGTCAGTTCCTTGAGCAGGGGAATTCTGGAATTATACTCTTTGACCTTGGCCTGATACTCCCTACGGGCCGCACTGGTGTCGTTCTCATCAAACTGGCCCTTATTGTTCTTCAGGTATGCTCCGAGATGTTTGACTTCATCATTGAGTTTCTTCACCTTCTCTCTGAGAGCATCCAGCTCGGCATCGTCTTTTTCCAGATCAATCTTCAGACGGACACACGCCTCGATCATTTCCTTGGTCAACGCGCCTGCACCGACAGGAGCATCCCGGTATTCCCTCGCCATCATATCCACATCCACATCTTTCGGCGGAGGCGGAGGAGTCTGGGCGCTACAGGGTGAGACAAAACCGACTACAGCCAGCAGACCTACAAGCAACGGGGTTTTATACATCTTTTCCTCTTGTATCAATATTTTATTCAATCATAACTCAGGTGCCCAAATTATTTATTTCTATATATAACACAAATTGCAGAGAGATTCATAGAAAAATAGAAAAACATAGACCCCGGACAAGATCGTTTCAGGATGCATCCGGCAGGTACACCGGAACATAATAATTGAATCCGGTTTTGTATGCGGTTTTATCCTCACGAAACGCTGGACAATTACCGCAGATTTTTTATATTGGAGCCTCGCTGTCTCCTGTTGCTGAATCGAACAGCAACCGAATGCGAACCGAATATCTTGAATATTGAAATGTGCTGAAGCGAAAAAGTGAAAGAGAGCCACATGAGATGCCCCAGATGCGGAATTAAGCAGAAGCAGAAAAAAATAACCGGGATGCGCTGTAGCTGCGGCTATCGGTTTACTTTTCATCCCCGGACCGCACACGGCATGACAGACGAAAGATTTCTTTGTCTTATCCGGCAGGCCGGAGACAACGGACGCTGCTGTTTTACCTTTCCGCAGTTGTACGGCGCCTGGTGCAGACAGAAAGATAAAGAACGTCGTTTCCGCCTCTCGGTACGGCTCGCTGCTGCCGGTGCTGTCCTGTCGGCTGTGACGGTGCTGCTTTTTTTCCTTTTCGGATGGCCAGCCGCGCTGCCCGCCACGCTGCTGCCGGTTGTGGTCCTCTGGTGGCTGATCAGAACATACCGCCGCCGGATGCCGCCGGATTTAGACGCACTGAAAAAGATGGTCAGAAGATGGCACGAGGAAAACGGGGTTCCGGATATGATGCTGGTGCAGCCCTCGTTGGATGAACCGCCTTTGGACTTTCCGGAAAAAGATATCTTTGACTATGGCGTGGAACGGATCATTATTACGGAACGTCCGCTTCTGGTGGATCTGCTGGTGAAGAACGGGTTTCATGCTGATCAGAAGGCTCTTGTGTTCTGCCGGAACGGTTATCCGCGCTCCATTTCCCGGAAGGCAAAAAATCTGCTTGCAGAAAATGCCGCTCTGCCTGTGTATCTGCTGCACGACGCAACTGAGACAGGCCGGGTAATGCACCGCAAAATCAAGTTGCCCGGACGCCCGGTCATTGATCTCGGCATCAAGCCGGAGCATCTGGAAAAACTTTCCTGCCTGACACCCCTGCAGCTGCACAGAAAGGAATACAAAGGACCTCTGGATATTATTCCCTATCCTGTGCTGGCGGCACTGTGCGCTGCCGCAATGATGGAAAACATCCCGCTGGAGGACGTGCTGGACAGATGGGCTGCTGAAAGAAAAGAGAAAAAACCGTTTGCTGACAGGGTTGACGTGATGTTTGACAGGGTCTCTGCTGCGCCGGGGCGTTTCTTCGGGAGCAGAAAAAACAGCGAGGAAATCTGATGGGGGCAATTTTTGGTTTTTCCGGCTGGAGCGGTAAAAAAAATCGGGCAATGGCTGCTGCACTCAGCCATCGGGGCATTCCCCCGGCCCGGACCCACGCCTCAATCCGCTCAACAGCATGCTGGCTGCCGTCCCGCTCGCATCATGGCGGCATTATCGAACATTGCGGCCAGGTAATCGCTCTTGCTGGACGGCTTTTCACGGATAAAAAAGAGACCCGTATGGCCAAGCTGCTCCGCAGTTACCGGGACCAAGGGCTGGATTTTGTCCGGAACCTGCACGGTGCCTATGTGCTTGCCGTACTGGACGAAGACCGTATTCATCTTGCCCGGGATCCTGCCGGAATACGGACCATTTACTATGGCTTTTATAATGACCGTTTTATTTTTGCCGTTGAACCCAAGGGCGTGCTGGCTTGGTCCGGTTTTGCCCGCAATCTGCGGCCGGCAGCAGTAGCACAGTATTTTTCCTTCGGTTTTATACCGGGCCGGGAAACCATGCTGGAAAATCTCTGGGAACTGCCCCCGGGGCATACAGTGACCTTTGCCAACGGCCGTGTGGAACCGCCCCGTTGTTTTTTCTCTGTAGAAGAAGAGGAAAAAGAGGAAAAGGACGAGCAGGCATGGATGGATGAATTTGTTCATATTCATGAACAGGCGGTCAGAGATCAGCTGCCGGAATCAGGCTCTGTCGGCCTGTTTTTTTCCGGTGGACCGGGCTCCGGCATTGTTTCTGCAGAGGTCATACGGCAATGCGGCAAAAAACTTCCCAGCTGGTCGATCAGGGTGGGCGATCCCCCCGGAAATCCGCACGGACAAAGTCGGTCCGTTGCTGACCTTGCTGAACACATCGGCAGTGACCATCGGGAAATTTCCGTACAGCCCAAGGAATTTCTGGCCCGTGTACAGGATGTTATTCATGCGTTGAACGAGCCGGTTGCTGATCCTTCGGCTGTGTTCGAGTACATGCTGTCGGCTGCGGCTGCTGGGGAGGTGGAGTATGTGGTGAACGGGGCCGGAGCCTCTCCGGTTTTCGGTGGTGCGGACAATATCCCGATTCTGCTGCGGCATTGGTATGGCGGCATAAAGCAGGGGCGTTTTTTTCGTGAGCGGACATATCTTTCCTCCTGCTTCGGAGCATATGACGAGCTGAACAATCTGCTCACCCCGGAATGGCGCAGCCTGTACAACTCCCACGAAGCTCTTGAAGGCATCCTGACCCCGTTTTTCGAGGCCGAGCGGCCGGAAAACTTTCTTGATAAGCTCAGTGCCGTCAATATCCGTCTGCGGGGCGGCAATATGATCCTGCCCAAAACGGAGAGAATGACCGGGGTGCACGGCCTGAATTCTCTGTCGCCTCTGTTTGATGACCGGTTGATCAGATTGAGCTTCCGTATGCCTTCTACTCTGAAGCTGCGTCAGGGAACGGATAAAATTATCCTGCGGCAGGCATACAAAAATATTCTGCCCCAAGAATTTGCTGACCGGCAGGATAGCGGCCTGCAGCTTTTCAGGCAGTCAGACTTCCGCAGAGCATTGCGGAGCTATGTCCGCAGATTCCTGGGCAGGCGGGAAATCAAGCAGGCAGGGATCTTCAACCCGGATAGGGTCAGAGAGCTGCTCAATCTTCCGCCGGAACAGACCCTGCCCCGGCATGAACAGATTCTCTGGATGCTGGTGACCTTTGAAATCTGGCGGCGCACTGTGCTGCGTGAAAAGACATGACCGGCCCTGTTGACAGGACGCGACAGAACTCCTGTTCCCCGCAGCCCTGCAGCAAGGCTGTTTATTCCTTTGGGCTGCGCATAAAACGTGGTATCCTTTTTTTGCCGTTCAATCTTCGGCAGGTCCGACCGACCGAAATTCGACCCGCCAGCTTCCGGCTGGTGACAGTTTATTTTTTTCGCCCTTTTCCAAAAAATTGGATTGATAGAGGATTCTTTTTATGCACCAGCAGCGGACCCGCTTCCTGTTCATCTGTCTCTGTTTCTTTCTCCTGCCTGCTCTCGGCTTAACCGGGACTGGCCAAGCCAAGGACACAGCAACTCCTCCTGAAAACTGCATCTCTGAAGGCTGGCCCCATGAACAGAGTGACCTCAAGCCTGATCCCTCCCTGATTTTCGGTACCCTGAAAAACGGGCTCCGCTACGTCATCATGCCCAATCATGAGCCGAAAAACCGGGTTGCCCTGTTTCTCAATATCCAGGCAGGGGCAATACATGAAACCGAAGAACAGAACGGGGTGGCCCATTATCTGGAACACATGCTCTTCAACGGGACCACCAATTATCCTCCGGGCACCCTGATTGAATATTTTCAGTCCATCGGTATGGGATTCGGCTCAGACACCAATGCCCACACTACATATGACGAAACCGTGTACAAGCTCCTGCTGCCGGACGGCAAACCGAAAACGCTGCATGAGGGAATGCAGGTCTTGGCGGATTACGCAGCAGGCGCCCTGCTGCTGGAAGATGAAGTTGACCGGGAGCGGGGAATCATTCAGGCGGAGAAACGGACCGGAGATTCCGCATCGAAACGGATGTTTAAACATTCGATGAAAACCTCCTTTGCCGGAACTGTTATTGCCCGCCACGATGTTATCGGCATGGATGAGGTGATCGGAAATGCCGACGCCGCCCTGCTCAGGCAGTATTATGAACGCTGGTACCGGCCCGACAACATGATTGTGGTCATTGTGGGTGATGCGGATCCGGGCCTGATTGAGGAGGTCATCAAAAAATATTTCAACGGGCTGGCCGTAAAAACACCGTCGCCTGACTGCCCCGAATTCGGCCGGGTGGCTGAAAAGGGGACGGAGCCGGTGTACTTTCACGAGAAGGATCTGGGCTATACCAACATCTCCATCGACTCAATCTGGAATGCTGTGCCGCCTCGACCGACCAGAACGCAGGCATTATTGGAACTCCGGGAATATGTGGCCGAGGTCATAATGGACAACCGTCTGCAGCAGCTGATCAGCCGACCGGACAGCCAGATGACCGGAGCCTACTTTTCCAGCGGCAGATTTGTCCGCCGCTTCGGGTACACGGCTATAGGTGCCCGCACTGCAGCGGAAAACTGGCAGCAAACCCTGACCGGCCTCACCACGGCCCTGCGGCAGGCGCAGGAATTCGGTTTTTCCGAATCCGAACTCAGCCGGGCAAAGAATGAAATTATGACCCGGCTGAAAAAAGACGTACAGACTGCGGACAGCCGGAAGAGCGAAAACCTGGTCTACAGAATCATCCGTAGCCTGAATGACGACGAAGTTATCCTTTCGCCGACCCAGGAACTGGTACTGCTCGGTCCTGCTCTGGAAGAACTGACCCTGGCGGAAGTCAACCGGACTTTCCGGGAGCTGTGGCATGAACGCCTTTTGATCAAGGTGATGGGCACTGCCGAGCCTACCGGACCTAAAGGTGACAGCAAAGACACCGCTCCGGAAGCTGTTATTCTCAAGGCATTTAATACAGCTCTGCAGGCTGAACTGCAACCGTGGGTTCAGGACAAGGAGGCCGCGTTCCCCTATCTGCCGAAACCGGAAACACAGGGCAAGGTGGCCGAACATAGCGCCTACAAAGAAATCGGGGTTGACCGCTATGTGTTCAGCAACGGCCTGGTCCTCAATCTGAAGCAGACCGATTTTGAACCCAACGAAGTGCAGGTGATCGCTTCGCTGGGGAAGGGTGAACTGGAAGCATCCAGACCCGGCATTGACCTGCTTGCTGAAATGCTTCTACCGGAAAGCGGGGTCGGGAAGTTGACCAAGGAGCAGCTCAAAGCAGCACTTGCGGCGTACTCCAGCAACGTGCATTTCCGGGCTGAACAGGACAGTTTTCAATTTCGTGGCAAAGGGTTGAAGGATGAGAGCGAACTGCTGTTTCAGCTTCTGTACACCAAAATATATGATCCCGCGTTCCGGACCGATGCCTTTGCACGGGGAATGCAGAAACTGCGGCAAACCTATGCCCGGCTGGAGAGCTCTGTGGATGGGATGATACAGCTGCAGGGCGAACGGTTCCTGGCTGGCGGCAATCTGCGTTACGGTGTTGTGCCTCTGGAAATGGTGGAAAAAATATCCTCAGCCGAGGTGGAGGAGTGGCTGCGGCCGATTCTGAAGAACGCCGGACTGGAGCTTTCCGTAGTCGGTGATTTTGATCCACAGAAGATCCTGGACTTGGCCGGTCAGTACTTCGGCAGTCAGCCGAGAGAACGTATCCAACCTGTCAGTGGAGAGCAGATCGCCTTTCCGTCCGGGAAATCTCTGTCATTGGCTGTGGACACAGACAGCGACAAAGGGCTGATCATGGTGGCCTGGCCCACAGAGGATTTTTGGAAGATCTCCCGAACCCGGCGCCTCAGCATCCTGGCCTCTGTCCTTGATGACCGGTTACGCAAACAGGTGCGGGAAGAACTCGGGGCTGCCTATTCCCCTTATGTGTATAACTGGTCCAGCACGGTTGATCCGGGATACGGTGTACTGCGAAGCGTTGTTACCGTTGATCCGGCCCAGGCCGCAGCGCTGATCGAAAAAGTGAAACAGGCCGGGACGCAGCTTGCTGAGGGCAAGGTAACAGAGGAAGAGCTGCAGAGAGCGCTTGAACCGACCCTGACGTATATTCGCGATACGGTACGCACCAACGGGTACTGGCTGCAATCCGTGCTGCTCGGTTCCAGCCGTTATCCGCAGCGTCTGGAATGGCCCAAGACGTTTCTGAACGATTATGCCGCTATTACGGCAGAGGACGTTTCCGCCCTGGCAGCTCAGTATCTGCAGCCGGAAAAGGCTGCGGAGATCATCCTGCTTCCGAAAAAAAATGCGTATCAAAATGCTGAACAAAAAGCAGAGCAGAAATAATAAAGCGGACAACAGCGGCAACAGCATGATGCAGAAAAAACCGGCAGTTTTCCTCGACCGTGACGGCACCGTCAACGAGCAGATGGGTTATATCAACCATATCAGCCGGTTTATCCTGCTGCCCGGAGCTGCCCAGGCGATCCGCCTGCTCAACGAACATGATATCCCCGTGGTGGTGGTGACCAATCAGTCCGGCCTGGCGCGCGGCTATTTCCCCCTTTCCCTGCTGGACGAAATTCATGCAGAAATGGAGCGGCGACTGGCTAAAGAAGATGCGCATATTGACGGTCTCTATATCTGCCCTCACCACCCGGAAGCCAAGGAGGAACAATACAGGAAGGACTGCAACTGCCGCAAACCCAAGACCGGTCTGCTGGAACAGGCGGCCGCTGATCTGCGCCTTGATCTGCGCCGGTCATTCATGGTGGGGGACCGCTGGTCTGACCTGAAATGCGGGGTCCGGGCCGGGGCAACCCCCATCCTGGTACTGACCGGCTACGGCCGGGGCGATCTGGAATACATCGGCCCGTACCAGGAGATTCAGCCCGCTCAAGTTGCGGAGGACCTGCATGAGGCAGTGGAGTGGATATTGAGCAGGCTGTACTGATTCCTGGAAGTCGATCGTTCAGCATTTGATGAGCTTCAGAAAAACAGGACTGCGTAACATCAGTTGAACAGATAAAAAACGAAAGAGCATGAGGACAGAGCAACAGCCCGAACAATTGAATCACAGTAATCTTCAGTTCATCCAAGATCCCAACTTAGACCACAGCCCATAACGTATGCCCATCCATCCCTTTGATTACCAAGTAAATCCCCAGGTTTTCAGCACCCTGGAGCTGGAAGCCCTGTTTGATGAACAGAGCGTGCTGCAGCGCTGGCTTGATTTTGAAGCGGCCCTGGCAGCGGCGCAGGGGAAATTCGGCATTATTCCGGCAGCAGCGGCAGCAGAGATTCAGGCAAAGGCCAAGCTCGCGCATATTGATCTGGACAGTGTACGGCAGGGCTACAGCAGAAGCCGCAATTCCGTAGTGCCTCTGCTCGGTGGACTGCGGCGGGCCTGCCGAGACGGTCACGGCGAATATGTCCATTACGGAGCCACCACCCAGGATGTGCTGGATACCGGCCAGATTCTGGCTCTGAAAAAGGCCCTGAACATTGTCCTGCGGGACCTCGGCAAATTTGAGGAGGTCTGCATCGACTTGACAGAGAAACACCGCGCAACCCCGATGGTCGCCCGCACCCACGGTCAGCAGGCCCTGCCCACGACCTTCGGCCTCAAGACTGCGGTCTGGGCGGCTGAAATCCGGCGCCATACTGAACGCATTCAGCGTGTCCACAGGACGATCGGCTACGGCCAGCTGAGCGGCGCAGTGGGCACCTATGCTGCTCTCGGCGACAAAGGGCTGGAGGTGGCTGAGGAAACGATGCATCTGCTCGGTCTGGCCCATGACCCGCTGTCCTGGCATACGGCACGGGACAAGGTTGCTGAACTGGCTTCGAATTTTTCCCTGCTGGTCATGACTCTGGCCAAGATCGCCAATGAGGTCTTCAATCTACAGAAAACCGAGATCGATGAACTCCGGGAACCGTCGCTCTCCGGGGCCCTGTCCAGCAGCACCATGCCCCATAAGCAGAATCCGGCGGTCTGCGAACGGGTAATGGCCCTGGCAAAACATGTCCGGGCGCTGGCCGGGACAGTGACGGAAAGTATGGTGCATGAACATGAACGTGACCCCCGCTGCCTCTGGGCGGAATGGTTGGCTATGCCCCAGCTCTGCATTTATACCGGGGCTGCCCTGCAGTATATGCTCAATGTGCTCTCTGGACTGACCGTGCGGCCTGAACAGATGCTGACTAATCTGCATCAGCGCAAAGAACTGCTTGTCACGGAATGGCTGCTCTTCCGGCTCAGCAAGACGCTGGGAAAAAATAAGGCGCTGGAAAAACTGCACAGCCTGGCAGCGTCAGCTGCGGAGAAAAATATCAGCCTGAAAGAGATGGTCCTGGCGGATACAGAAATCGGGGGGCTGTTCACCCCGGAAGACCTTGCCCCGCTTGATCATCCGGAGCAGTATATCGGCCATGCTGTGGAGATTGTTGACCGGACAATTGCGGAGATCAGGCGGCAGCAGAAGGATGATTTCAACGCAGCAGTGCAAGCAGACGCCTGATCAACCAGGAGATAAAATTTAATTATCTTAACGGAATGTAACAGGACTCTTTGTTCCTGTGTGAAGGATAGACCGGATATCTCCATCCATTTGGGGATGCACTTCCTGTATGCCGAGATCGAGTTTCTCAGAGGAGTATCCCCTAACTTTCTATTGCATACCCCGCCCTGCTTTTGTAGAATTCTTTTTTCGTTATCCTGAACCTATCCTCACCTTTTCGTTTGAAAACGTATGGCCTTCTCACCCGCTCTTCTTTAACCTGCCGAAATAGAAATGAGAACACTATGATCCTTGATACCATTATTGAACGAAAAAAAGAAGAAGTCGCCGCTCTGAAACAGCAGGGTATCCGGGTGCCGGAGGCAGTCGCAGCGCCGCCGCGCGGCTTCATGCAGGCCCTGCTTGATGTGCCGGGCGTGGCCATTATTGCCGAGGCCAAAAAAGCCTCGCCCTCCAAGGGAGTGATCCGACCGGATTTTGATCCGTGTCAGATCGCGCGAAACTACAAACAGGGCGGGGCCCAGGCCATGTCCGTGCTCACTGACCGAGATTTTTTTCAGGGATACATCGACTATATCCCTCTGGTCAGAAAGACGGTGGACCTGCCGGTGCTGCGCAAGGATTTTATTATCGATCCGCTCCAGATTGAGGAGGCAGCTGCCTTCGGGGCCGATGCCATCCTGCTCATCGCAGCCATCCTTGCGACCGCTCAGATGCAGGAGTTCCGCCTGCAGGCTGAAGAGGCGGGTATGGATGTGCTGGTCGAGGTGCATGATGAGGCCGAGCTGGAAAAAGCCTTGGCTGCGGAAAGCAGGCTGATCGGCATCAACAACCGCAATCTGAATGACTTTACCGTGGATCTGGAAACGACCTTCCGTCTGCAGCGGGCGATTCCTGCGGAAATTCCGGTGGTCAGTGAATCAGGTATTGCCAGTCGGGAAGACATGATCCGGCTTAAAGGCGCCGGGATTACTGCAGCCCTGATCGGTGAAAGCCTGATGCGCAGCACTGAACAGGGAGAAACTCTCCGCCATTTTCTTTCCGTCTGATCAGCAGGAGGCCATGAAAACAGAGCGAATCCGTATCAAGATGTGCGGCACCACCAGTCTGGAGGACGCTTTGGCGGCTGTGGAGGCCGGGGTGGACGCACTGGGTTTTATTTTTTATAAAAAAAGTCCGCGCAATATTGAGCCGGGTAGGGCCAGGGTCATCATTGATCAGCTGCCTCCCTTTATCGATACAGTGGGCGTGTTTGTTGACCGCGACAGACGGGAGGTCGAGGAGATCATCCGTTTCTGTTCCTTGGGATATGCCCAGCTGCACGGTCAGGAATCGCCCAAATATTGCGAGCGGCTGGCTCGTTTTGCCGCACCCTGTCAGGTAATCAAGGCCCTGCGGGTGCACGAAAAACTGCAGGCTGAAAATATTGTCCCGTATGCCGAACATGTGAAGGGTTTTCTCTTGGATACCTATCAGAAAGGGGTGCACGGGGGGACAGGAAAAAGTTTTGACTGGTCGCTGATTCAGGGGCTGGACCTGCAGCGTCAGTTTATTCTGGCCGGGGGGCTTGATGCGGAAAATGTGCACCAGGCCCTGGATAAAGTCCGGCCTTATGCCCTGGATGTAAATTCAGGGGTCGAAGCACGGCCGGGCATCAAGGATCATGCGCTGATCAGGGCCTTTGTCCGTCATGTACGGGCCTGCGAGCAAGACTGAGTCTCCTATTCTGTATCGTTCAACCGGACAGACTGTTCCTCCTTAAAAAGGCGATGGTGCAACTGCCGCGTCCATGCTCCGTGTACTTAACGGCGGACTTCACCTCTGTTTTTCCATATTTTCTCAGCCGGTTAAGCCGTATGCGTTCTGTAGACTGTTCCGGCGTTCAACATGCTCCATTCCCTCCGTTCTGCTCAAAAATAACAAAACTCCAACAGCAGAAGACTTCCTAATCATCCCCTAGCAATTCTATTGAAACAACTGCTGAACCTTTTCCTTACAGACTTCATCAATCAGAAAAGAGCTTTTTTTTATTCAACTTGACATTCCTGAAAAGTGTTTTATAAATAAAAGTTGACCATATTGGAGTCCTTGAAGATTTTTTATCCGCTCTCCGGAAATATCTGAATATCTTCCTATCTCCGGTGCTATTTGCTGTTCTATCTGCATATCTGTCTGATATACACAGATACCTCTGGAAAACACAATTTGTACAATACATCCATTTTACGGACCGGTAAATACACGGGCACACGAATACATAGAACATAACACTTACCAGGTGTAACCGGCAATTTCCCCCTTTCATCAGTAATCAGGAGCTGTTATGAAGCCCCCTTCCCCCATGATCCGCCTGACAACCCAACGACAAATTCTGCTCGAAGAACTCTCCAGTACAAAAAGCCATCCGACTGCCTGCGAACTGTATGAAATGGTAAGAAAACGGTTACCGAGAATCGGTTTGGGAACGGTATATAGAAATCTTGAACTCATGGCGGACAACGGCATGATTCTGAAGCTCGAACTGGGCGGGTCACAAAAACGTTTTGATGCCACTACCAAGCCGCACTACCATATCCGCTGCAGCGAGTGCGGAAGAATAGATGATATTGCTGTTGAAGTACTGAAAACAATTACACAGGAGGCTGCCGCAGGAACATCATATCAGATTCTGGGGCATCGGGTGGAATTCATCGGAGAGTGCCGGGGGTGCCGGAACAAAGCAACGGCAAAAAAGAAACAGAAGGAAACCTCAGCTGTAAACTGACAGAGCGGTCAGGAGAATTGCACCCTGCAGAAGCGACGTTTTCCGACTTTCAGCAGAACTTCATCTCCGGTCGGGATTTCTGCATGCACGTCTGTCACCTTGTTTCCGTTGACAGATACCGCATTCTGTTTCACCATCCTGCGGCCGTCAGAGGTCGAGCTGACCAGCCCGGCCTCAAGCAACAGTTTCGGCAGCCAGATGGAATTACCGTCCACGGTGACGGTTTTCTCCGGCATTTCTTCAGGCAGCTCATGCTGTTTAAAGATCCGTTCAAAATTCTGCTCCGCCGCCTCTGCCGCCTCCTGATCATGAAACCGTGCCACCAGCTCCTTGGCAAGCCGCACCTTGACTGCTTTCGGATGAACCCGGCCCTGTTCCATCTCCTGTTGCAGCCAGCTGATTTCTTCCAGGGACAGGTCACTGAGCAGCTCGTAATAACGGAACATCAGCTCATCGCTCACAGACAGTACCTTACCGAAGATCTCATCTGCTGATTCCGAGATACCGATATAATTACCCAGCGATTTACTCATCTTATTGACCCCATCCAGCCCTTCCAGCAGGGGCATGGTCAGGATAACCTGAGGCTGCATTCCCCGGGAGCGCTGCATTTCTCTGCCCATGAGCAGATTGAACAGCTGGTCGGTACCGCCCAGCTCCACATCTGCCTTCATGGCTACGGAATCATATCCCTGAATCAGGGGATAGAAAAATTCATGGATGGAGATCGGCTTGTTGGCCTCAAACCGTTTTTTAAAATCATCCCGTTCCAGCATCCGGGCAACAGTCAGTTCCGATGCCAAGCGAATCATTTCATAGGAAGAGAGTTCGCCGAGCCAAGTAGAATTAAATACAATTTTGGTTTTTGCCGGATCCAGGATTTTAAAAACCTGCTCTTTATAGGTCTCGGCATTGCGGGCAATATCATCACGGGTCAGCGGCGGCCTGGTCTCGGATTTACCGGTGGGATCACCGATCAGGCCGGTAAAATCACCGATCAGAAAGTTGATCGTATGACCGAGATGCTGGAACTGACGCATTTTGTGGAGCAGCACAGTATGGCCAAGATGGAGATCAGGAGCTGTCGGATCAAAACCTGCCTTGACAACTAGGGGTTTGTTGTTGTCAACAGCGTACCGGAGCTTTTTTTCCAGCTCGTCACGGGCAATAAGCTCCGCGCACCCGCGCTCGATCAGGGCTATCTGTTCCTCAACGGATTTCATTTTGTTTGTCTATTTTGTTGTTGTTCCTGCAGGCAGAGCAGAGCCGGTGAGCACTTTATTCATAGGAACGGGAATTAAATAACTATGGGATTCAAAGCCGTCCTGACGGAACAGCGGCATAATTCCACTTCGGCAGAAACTCGTCGAAGTGAATTTTCATATTTTCTTTAAAACCGTCAGCCGTTTTGCGGCCTGTCTCGAAGAGGAATTCAGATTTTCCATGTGTCGTCCACCAGTTCCGAATACAGGCGCACCCGAACTCGGAGGTGTCACCGCTTGTCCCTAATGTGATGTAACCGATATTACTGTATATATCATACAGTCCATAGGCGAACCCGCCGTGTGTTTTTTCAGCACTGCGAAAAATGCGTCATCAAGGCCGACGGCGGTCGAGAGGACGGATTTACGTCCCCCGCCCGGTTTGCGGATTCGTTCCTCTTTTTCAGGCAGAGGCTGTTTCAGCTCCTCAATCCCGCGACGGACCCGGTCAGAATCACACCGCAACACGTCGCATATATACGTTATGCCGCCGTATCCGAACTTTCCCGCTTCAACTGCGGCGTATCGACGGCGGTCTTTTTCAGACAGGCTGCCGTAAAAATTACGCATTCGCGTTTCTATCTCAGGAGAATATGTCTTTATCTTCATAACCGGATGAGAATAAACGCAACTATGAAATTGTCAATGACCTGTCAGCAAGTTCCGTTGTTATTAAATTTTCATTCCATAGTATCCCCGCGCCTATACTGCTGTCAAGCATTTCCGAAAAAGCTGCGGCATATCCGAAAACGTCACAGTCAGAAATCCGGCCAGAGATTATTTGTATTCATGCCTCCAGGATACTTTAACTTGGGCCTGTTCAGCAGGGAGACTGACAGAAGGCGGGACAGATTTTTCTCTCCGAAAAAAATGCCTGCTGCCGGGGCCTTGGGTGCATCCGGAGCAAGAAACGGCGTCAGGGCGAGGCCGATACACAGCAGGGCAAAGCTGAAAATGATCAGCAGAAAAAAAATGATCGGCACATGATCGTACTGCGGCTGTTTTTTTCCGGCAGGTCGCCGTTTTTTTGCGGGGACTGCGTTTTTGGGACGGCTTTTCTGCAGTGTTCTGCTCGGTTTTCACAATCAGTCTACTGAATCAGAGGATGGTTGCTGGATGGTCGATGCGAATTCAGCGCAGCCTGGCCGGTGACCGCTTCGATACGGCGCACCCCGGCAGCAATTCCGGTTTCGGCAATGATCTTGAACAGACCGATATTGCCGGTGGCCGAGGTATGGGTACCACCGCAGAGTTCCTTGGAAAAACCGGGTACTGTCACCACCCGGACCTCATCGCCGTATTTCTCGCCGAACAGGGCTGTTGCACCGTCGGCAATGGCGGCCTCTTTGGAGAGGACTGCTGTTTTCACTGGGGAATTTCTGCGGATTTCCCGGTTGACCAGTTCTTCAATGGCCCGGATTTCCTTTGGCGTGACTGGGGAAAAATGGGTGAAGTCAAAGCGCAGCCGGTCTGACCGGACCAAAGAACCGGCCTGCTTGATATGGGCACCGAGGATCTGCTTCATGGCCGCGTGGAGCAGATGGGTAGCCGTGTGGTTCAGGGCTGTGGCAAAACGGCTGTCCGCCACCTGCATGGAGACTTGCTGTCCGGCAGCCAATGTTCCTTCCGTCACCGTACCGCTGTGCAGAATCAGGCCCTCGGCAGCCGCTTTGGTGGACTGCACAGTAAAGGAACCTTCCGGTTCGGAACTTGAGCGGATTTTCAGGGAGCACGGCAAAGCTCTCGCGGAAGAGGAACCGGACGGAGAATTTATTCATTGCGACGGCAAAACTCTCCGGGGAAGTTTCGATAACATGAAGGATATTAATCAGCTTCAGATATTGAGCGCTTTTGCCGGCGACCGCGCTGTCGTTCTCGGCCATGAAGAAATCAAGGAGAAAAGCAATGAAATCCCGGCGGCGCGGAAACTGATGAAAGAACTCGGTTTATCCGACCGCATTTTTACCTTCGACGCCCTTCATTGTCAGAAAAAAACTCTTCAGGCCGCCGCTGAAACGGGAAACGATGTGATTGCAAAACTGAGGAGCTTTGCTCTCAATATTCTTCGTAAGAACAAGGTGAAAAATGTCAGCCGGGAGCTTTTCAGGAACTGTATGGATATAAATCGTCTGTTTGATTACGCCGGGATTTTTTAGAATTGAACAGCCCTGATCTTAATCCTATTCTCCAGCGCAAGCTGATCCGCTACCTTGCCGCGCATACCAGCAATCAGTATTTCATCACCACCCATTCCGCCGTGCTGATGGATGTGCCTGATGCCGAAATCTATCACATCAGACTGGTCAACGGTGCTTCCGTGGTTGAGCGGGTGACATCCGGCCGCCAGAAATCAGCGGTGTGTGAAGATTTGGACTATCATCCTTCAGATCTCCTGCAGGCAAACTGCATCATCTGGGTTGAAGGGCCGTCGGACAGAATTTATCTTAATTGGTGGCTCCAGAGTATAGATGAAGACTTGGTGGAAGGCATTCATTACAGTATTATGTTTTATGGTGGCAGGCTGCTGGCGCATTTGTCCAATGCTGAGATAGACCAGCAGCATGTTGACGATTTTATTTCCTTACGCAGATTGAATAATCGGGGTGTGATCCTGATTGACAGCGACAGGAGAGACGAAGATTCTGACATCAATGCAACGAAACAAAGGCTACAGGGCGAGTTTGATAGCAGGCCGGGTCATGCTTGGATAACTAAGAAGCATGTTTTTCAAACAGCTTCTGGAGTGGATGAATCCATCTGAAATCAACCGGTTGTAGAAATACCCGCCGAGAGACATCCCGCGAGGGTCCGCAGTTCCGGCGATTTTTTAAAACAGCTTCTAAAGGTCGGGAAATTGAAAATTACCTCCCCGCAGAGCAGGTAAAAGCTGCAATTAAAGCGGTTCATCCGAAGGCAAAGAAAATCGGCCCGTTCGGAAAGTATGACAACACGTTGAGGATTCAAGGGGGAGGAGGAAAGGCAACACAAGCCGATAAGGTTAAGGTGGCTCGTCAGATAACGGAACCAACCCGATTTTTCAATGTATGACCTGGAAGCGCAGCTCAACAAGCTGACGAAGTTTATCCGGGAGTCAAATCCTCCCCTGTCAAAATCATAGAGGCAATACGTGCGGAAAAGTAAACTGAAAATTCGGTACCTTGCCCTTGATCCTCCTCTGCTGCTGGCACCCATGGCCGGGCTGACCCATTCCGCCCTGCGCACCCTGCTGCTGGACTTCGGCGGGGTGGGGTTGTTGTCTACCGAGATGCTTGCAGCCCGAAAGCTGCCAAGGGAAAATGCGCAGCGTTCTCCTTTTCTTGTCCGGACGGAGCGGGAACAGCCGCTTTCTTACCAGCTGCTGGTGACGGATTCCGCTGAAGTGGCACCGGCAGTGGAAGCCCTGCACCGGTGCAAAGCGGATGCTGTTGATCTCAATCTGGGCTGCCCGGCACCACGGGTACGGCGGGCCGGGGGCGGGAGCTCGCTTATGGCCGCACCGGAGCGGGTCAGGGCGATTGTCGCTGAAGCTAGGCGCTGTACCGATTTGCCTCTAACCGCGAAGATCCGACTCGGCGAGTCCTTGTCCGAGGAGGGCGAGGCGCAATTACATGATTTCTGCCTGATGCTGGAAGGTGAGGGGATTGATCTGCTGACCGTTCATGCGCGGCTGCGCACAGAGGCTTTCTGCCGCAAACCGCACTGGGAGCGAGTGGCCAGGGTGAAGGAATGGCTTTCCATCCCGGTGATCGCCAACGGTTCTGTGCTCTCAGTGGCTGACGCGGAAAAGTGTCTGCAGCTGAGCAATGCCGATGGCCTCATGATCGGGCGCGGAGCGGCCTTTACCCCGTGGATTTTTGCCGATATTGCCCGCAAGGTGTACGGATATGATATTCCAGCAAGGAAGCTCTGTTTACCAGCGATCTATGCTGATTTTGTCGCAGCGCTGGCAGAACGTTTTGTGCCGGAACGGCGGCTGGGGCGGCTCAAGGAGTTCACCCATTACTTTGCCGAAAATTATTTTTTCGGCCATACTCTGGCCAGCAGCGTGCAGAATGCGCAGTCTATGCACCAGGCATGGCAGAGGGCGCAGGAATTTTTCCAGCGGAATGACAAGGAAGGCGTGCAGGAGGCGGGACAGCGGTTGGTGGAGGTAACGGCAAGGTTGGCGGATTGAGCAGGAGAGCTTTCAGCGCAGGCTGGGATTGAAATAGCCGAACCGGAGGACGGGAAACTGTTCTTTCAGGGTCTGCAGCCAATCCAACATACCCATAGGCGGACGGGCCGGGGCATGTCGGACAGCTTTTCGGTAGAGTTCCGGGTCCATGTTCAGGTTGCGCAGTTGGATGAGATCCGGGCCGGTTGCGGCGACAAGTTCACACAGGGCTGCGTATTCCTCCGGATCATCGGTAAATCCGGGCAGGATGAAGTAATTCAGGGAAACATGTCTCCCTGCCCCCTTCATGACCTCAATCGAGCGGCGTACATCGCTGAAGGAGAAGTCGGAGGGCCGGTAATAGCGCTGATGATACGCTGGCCGGGCGGAATTCATGGAGATCCGGATGGAATCAAGACCGACTCCGGCCAGTCGTTCTACAACCTCAGGCAGGCTGCCGTTGGTGTTGAGATTGATCGTCCCTTTGTCAGTCTGTTTTCTGATCAGCCGGATCGCTTTCTCCAGAGTCTCTCCCTGGAGCAGCGGTTCTCCTTCGCATCCCTGTCCGAAACTGACCACCGGACGGGGCGCATTCTGCAGGTGCGGCACGGCGATTTCCGCGAGTTCCTGCACAGTCGGAACAAAACGGATGCGGTCCTGAGTAGCGGGACAGCAGCCGGAGGGCTGCAGAGAAATACAGCCGACACAGACGGCGTTGCAGACCGGCGAGGTCGGCAGCGGGGCTTCCCAGCGGCCGAGAAAATAATTGCGGGCAGCCGGGCAGCCGTAAGTGAGGCAGCATTTACCGAGATGCCGGATCAGGCGGTTTTTCCTGTTGTTCTTCAGCTGCTCTTCTGTGTTCCGGCGGATACGCTCGTGATCGAATTCGGCAGCATCCTGCCGGGTATCCGGGTCGCTGCGGAAGGCGGCCACGTAGAATTTGCCGTCCAGCCAGCCCACGGCTGTATAGGCGAACAGAGGCAGCACAGGCGCATCAGGGCCGCTTTGGTAGGCGGCTGTATACACGGCGGTATGAGCCGGAGCCATGAAGGCGGCCACTGCGGATATATTTTGCTCACCGGTATACGGATTACAGTCCAGCATCGCCGGTTCTCCGGTATCCGGTTCTATGCCCACCGGCAGTCTGCCGGGCAGGACAAACAGTTCACTCCCTTCAGGCAGTTCAATCAGCTCTGTCTGCTCCGGACAGAAGAAATGCTCTCCCCCTGCTCCGGCCATGAGCAGACCGTCATAGTCGAAGATTTCACCGCTGCTGTCGGCAAAGAGCAGAGCAGGCCTGCTGCTGTCTTTCCGGTTGGTCCGACGTGCTGAAGGAGCCATCCCACCCTCTGCCTTTTTTGCTCTGATTCCCTTGTGTGACGCTGTCTGAGCCTGCTTATTATTTTTTGATGGCACCGAGAACAGAGTTCACAGCTGTGTAGACGTCCATGTCATCGCCGAAAACATCCTGAATTTTCGGATGATCAATCAGCTCATTAATGATATAGGCGGTCAGGTACAGGCTGAGGATATTGGGGTCAGGAACAAGCGTCCGGATATCAGCAATCTTCAGACGGATTTCGAATTCATCCATCCCGGCCGGTTCGCGCAGCTGCCGCTCAACGCCCTGCTGAATGGCATGAAGGTCGTTGGTTTCGATAATATGCTCATCCAGGAGCCGCTGCACCAGTTTGACGGCCAGCTCCGGCGCAGTCTCTCTGGCCGTGTTCAGGAGAAAACGGCGTTCCCGTTCCCGTTTCCGGTCAAGGGCGTCAATGGCTTTGTTGGTGGATCGACTCGGATTGATATGACGGGCCATGGGTTCTCCTTCTCTCCTTCTTTTGATCTGCCTCTGCCTGTTGTCAGAACATTGTCAGGCATCAGCGGTGTTACTCTCGGTATCGCTTTCAATGTCGCTCTGATACAGTTTCTGAAATCCGGCCACCTGAGCAGCAGTTTCAGGGGACAGCTCGATATCGTATTTACGCACATACTCGGCTGCCATCCGGTGGGTGTTGAAAATAGGAACGTTGAGCCGTAAATTATTCACTGCGATCTGCAGATATTTTTCCTGATGCGCGTAAAAAAGCTCAAGGACTTTGGGGAGCAGCCGGTAAAAGGACTGCGAATCCTCGGCATAGAGCAGGGTGTCCGGATGCTCACTCAGGCTGTCCGCCCTGAGCGGCCCATCATACCCGAACTTCCAGCCGGTTGCTCCCTCATGATATCCTTCCACCCACCAGCCGTCCATAACGCTCAGGTTGGGCACCCCGTTCATGGCAGCCTTCATGCCGCTGGTTCCTGAAGCCTCCAGCGGACGTTTTGGACTATTGAGCCAGGTATGCACCCCGGCAACCATCATTTTGGCGATCTGCATATCGTAGCCCGGGATAAAGACCAGCCGGGCCCGTCCTTCACTCAGGCGGTACAGCTCCTCCTGATTATCTAAAATCAGCTTCAGTACGGATTTTCCCGGTTCATCCTGGGGATGCGCCTTGCCAGCAAAGAGGAAATTGATCTTCCAGTCATTTTTTACCAGAATTCTGGCCAGAGCCGGAATATTCTCGAACACAAGATCCGCCCGTTTATAGGTGGAAAAGCGTCGGGCAAAACCGACGGTGAACACACCGGAAAGCAGACGGTTTTTTTCCTGATCAGTATCCGGAAGGTGGGAGAGATAATTAGGCGGATCCAGCCAGGTTGTATCCATCTGGGTCCGATGTTCCGACAGCATCCTGTTGACATAATCGACCAGAACCCGGTTGTCCGTCTCCCAGGCCCGCTGCAGCCCCTGCAAAAACGTACTGTCCTTTGCAAGCGTAGCCCTGGCGAAGACGCCGGGATCACAGCGCCATCCGGCAAGTGCTTTTGTCTTATCAAAGACCTCTGCCCGTGTTTCGCTGATCCAGGTCACATGATGGACGCCGTTGGTGATGGCCTTGATTTTGTCGGCCACATCAGGAAACTGTTTTCTGGTAACATCCCGGTGCAGGCGGCTGACACTGTTGATTGCCCGGTTGACCCGCATGGCAAAGGCGGTGAAGTTGTACTCATGGGGAGAATCATCGTCAGCAGCCAGCAGGTTGAGGATTCGGTGACAGGTTTCATGACTGATGCCGGTATACAGGGAGCGGGCAAAGCGGTCATGTCCGGCCTTGACCGGCGTGTGAATCGTGTAGACGATATGCCGGGCAACCTCCTGCGCCGCATCCCTGATATCCTTTTCCGTCATGGTGTATTTATAATTTTTGCCCAGGGTATCCTCAAGCTGGCGCAGAATCAGGTGCAGGGTCACGGTGACACCGTGCTGCTCATTGAGATGCAGGGTGGACGGTGTCAATCCCAGCGCCTCGGTCAGCGGCAGAATACCTGAACCGAGCATACGGCGCTGATTCGCCTTCATGATGGCGGATTTAGCATTGTACAGCCGCAGTCCGGCTTCCCGTACCCAGGGCGGAGAGGAAGGAACGGAGTAGTCCAGAAGGAATTCAGGGACAAAATAGTCCAGCTTTTCACTCACCTCCATTTTCATCCAGACATGGGCCTTGGCTGTGGTCGGGTGATCGTATTCATTGAAAAAGGGGACCGTAATCTCCAGCGACTCGCCCGGATATTCCGGATCCTGCAGCTGAAACAGAGTGGGCGTATGCTCCGGGGTCCAGTTCATGGCCTGATCAATCTGACCGACTCTGGAGTCAACAAGCTGGGCAAAATATCCTTCCCGGTAGAGCAAAGAAACGGCCAAAACAGGGATATGCATATCAGCAAAGCTTTTCAGGGTATCTCCGGCAAGAACCCCGAGCCCGCCGCTGTAGTTGGGAATTTTCCGCGGACCGTTCAGGTATCTTTCCAGCAGTACCTGGGTCTTCCGGTCTCTGCTTTCGGTATATGCCCGTTCCCGGAGAAAATCGAACACAGGATGAAAAACATCCGGATCCGCGCCGATCTCCATGGAGATGTAAACGACCGAGTTTCTCTGCGGACTGCTGAGCCGCTGCCAGACACGATCAAAAGTCTGCTGGGAAACGCCGAAAAATGTACCGAATTTATTGGTACAGGTGAGTTCCTCTGCCGTCCTGATATCAATTTTTTTGCTGGTCACGTCTGTTGCCGGATGCCTCGTCAGATTGATGGGATAGATGGGATAACATGATGGAAACAGATGGACATCTGGCCGCACATGTCTTCTTTTTCTTGTTTATATTTCTTATCTTGCTGTTCTTGCGAAACTGCCGGGCAGTTCGTTTCTGTTGGTACTTTATTGATACCTGGTTCCCTGCTTCCCTTTCAGGGAGGTTTCCTGAAATTTATCAGGTTACTTTATCTCATAAAGTAGATGGGCCGGTATGGTTTTGCAAGAGAATTCCGCCCTGAGCGGAAAATGAGCAAAAATATCTTGAATTCCTACCCTGCTCGATTAGGATAACAGGAGTGTAAAAAGTTGTCGAACAAGGAGCAAGGAGTGCTTTGCAACCTATCAGAAAAAAGAAAAAAAGGAGTTTGATTGTGAAAATACGTAGCCTGGTCGCTGTGTTCTGCATTTCTCTCATATTTGCTGTAGGTTTTGTTCTGCCTGCTGCTGCCGCTTCCGGTGTTGCTGTGGTCAACCTGCAGAAAGTGCTGGAGAAATCCAAGGCCGGAATGTCGGCCAAGAGCAAGATGGATAAAAAGATGAAACAGCTCAAAGCAGAGCTTGAGAAGGAAAAAAAGGCTCTGCTGGCACTGCAGGACGAGATCAAGAAAAAAGCCTCTGCCTGGAGCGAAGAAAAAAAACAGGAAAAGGGTATTGAAATGCAGCGGAAAACTCGGGATTTCCGCGTGAAACAAGATGATGCCAACATAGAGATGAGAAAGCTGCAGGAGCAATATCTTGCGCCCATTATGAAAAAATTGGAAGGGGTGGTCAAAGATGTGGCGACCAAGAAGGGGATATCCGTAATGCTGCCCAATACCGCTGTTCTGTATTCTGATCCAAGCGTGGATATGACAGAGGATGTCACCAAGGCGCTGAACGCCAAGATGTAAATTGCAAACAGGACATTCCTGTTTGTTCTGTTTTTCTCCTGTGTTCCGGAAACCTGCCCGATGAGCTTGAGAGTCTGCGCAGATGACGCCGCATGCATTTCTGAAATATATCCCGGCAAGCAACTGCGGAAAGTGCGGCTATGCAGCCTGCCTCGCCTTTGCTGTTGCCGTGACCAAAGGCGGTGTCACGCCTGAACTCTGCCCGTATCTGGACAGAGAGGCGTTGCCCGCAGATTTCGGCACCGGGAAAACAGCAGGCTTCGATGCAGTTGATGCTGTTGACCGGGGGCAGAACGAGCGCGATATGGCTCTGGTTGCGCATCTGAAATCCAAGGTGCAGCCTCTGGACTTTCAGAAACTCGCTCCGCGACTGGGGGTAGATTGGTTGATTGACAGGCCGGAGGAACTCAGGTTTGTCTATCTTGGCCGGGAGGTTTCCCTGAGCAGCGCTGAGGTCGTGTTGAATGATCAGGAACCTACTGATCTCAGAGACCAAATCCTGCTGTATAATTATGTTGCTTTTGGCGGCGGCTCCGGCAACGATACTTCCAATGTTCCCGACGACACTTGGGTGGGGATGGAGAGCCTCCCGAATTCGATAGCCAAGATACGGACTCTGTCTACCTACTGCGAGCAGCGGCTGGCGGAGCGGTTCAGCGGCCGGGCGGAGCGGCTGGCGGAGGTCTGCCGCATGATCGGTATAGCCGAAAATTCTGATGCGCAGACGCAGAGCGCGGATATCGGCCTGATCATCCCTGTTCTTCCCCACGTTCCCCTGTATCTTCTCTTCTGGGATGAGGATGCTGAGGATGGCTTCGAGGCCCGTGTGAAGATTTTGTTTGACCAGCATGTCCTGGAGTTTCTTGACTTAGAATCCCTTGTTTTTGCAGCCGAACGCCTGGCCGACCGTCTGCTGGAGCTTGACAGCTGATGCCCCTTTCCCCTGTTCTGCGGGAACAGACTGCCCGTTTTGCCGATGCCCGGATTCTGGTGATCGGTGATGTGATTGTTGATCAGTTCATCTGGGGCACTGTTTCCCGCATCTCCCCCGAAGCCCCGGTCCCCGTGGTGAACGTCACCCGCGAGGAACTGCTGCTGGGCGGCAGCGCCAATGTCCTGCGGAATGTGATTTCGCTCGGCGGTCAGTGCGCCCTGTGCGGCATTATCGGTGACGATGCAATGGGCAGGGAGCTGTGTGCTCTCATGGCTCAGGTCAACGCCCCGACAGACGGCCTGATTCTGGGTGAGCGGCCCACGACCCTGAAGACTAGAGTGGTGGCTCAAGGGCAGCAGGTTGTGCGCTATGACCGGGAGAAGGTCGGGCAGCCCGGACGTCGGACTCTGAAGGGGCTGCTGGCCTATCTGCGCGCGCATCTTGCCGAATTTGATGCGGTTGTTGTTTCGGATTATGCCAAAGGGGTGGTCAATGAGGAGCTGATGAGCGACCTGCATTGCCTGCTCGATGCAGGTCGCCGTTCGACCGGGCGCCCGCTGCCCCTGATTGTTGATCCAAAGCCGGAAAATTTGCATCGGTTTCGAGCTTGTACAGTGATCACGCCGAATAATTTTGAAGCGGCCAGAATCAGCGGCATGGACATGACCGACGGGCAAAGCCTGCTTGCTGCTGCCCGCCGGATTCAGGAGAAGGTCGCCTGCAGCGCAGTGCTCATTACGCGGGGCGAGGCCGGAATGGCCCTGCTGGAAGGAGATCAGGAACTGGTCACCATTCCGACCACGGCCAAGGAGGTCTATGATGTCACCGGAGCCGGTGATACGGTTGCCGCCACCTTGGCCCTCGGACTTGCAGCTGGCTGCTCCATGACCGAGGCTGCGGTGCTGGCCAATCATGCGGCCGGGATTGTGGTGGGCAAAGTAGGAACTGCTTCGGTCAGCCGCGAAGAGCTTCTATCTGCACTTGCCTGAATTCCCTGATTTTTATTTTCGTTTTTCCGTTGTTTATTGCGTAGATCGAGGTTACTGCCCCGTCCCGAGGGACGGGGCAGTTTATTTTTTCAACGTACAATCTGAAAACAGCTTATGCGTCCACGTAGTATGACCGGCTTCGGCCGGGGTGAATCGGGTGAGGCCGGGCGGTCCTGGGTTGTGGAAATCCGCACGGTCAATCATCGTTTTTTGGATCAGCGGGTGATCCTGCCTGCCGCCTTTACGGCTCTGGAGGAACGGATCAAGAGAAGCGTTGCCAAGCAGCAGGAACGCGGCAGAGTGGACATCAGCGTGTCGTTCCGGGGCGGGACTGCAGGCAATGCACTGCTCAGTCTTGATCTGGAACTGGCCCGGCAGTATTACACCTGCATGCAGCAGCTGAATGCCGAACTGGAACTTGATGCGGATATACAAATCAGCGATCTGCTGACGCTGCGGAGTATCATCACGGTACAGGAAGAAAATCCGGATATTGAAGAGGACTGGCCTTTTCTGCAGCAGGCGCTGGAGTCGGCCCTTGCCGAATGCGCCGGGATGCGGGAACAGGAAGGCAACAGCCTGAAACAGGATTTCCTCAACCGCCTGGATAATCTTGCCAGCATTGTCCAGGAAATTGACGAACTGATCCCGCAGATTCTCGAACAGCGGCAGCAGGAGCTGAATAAAAGGATCAGTCAGCTCTTGGACGGACTGGATATTGACCCGGCACGGCTGGCCCAAGAATCGGCCATTCTGGCGGATAAGGCTGATGTTACCGAAGAAGTGGTCAGGCTGACTAGTCATATTGCCCAGTTCCGCAGCTTTCTGGCAATCGACGAGCCGGTCGGACGGCGGCTTGATTTTCTGCTCCAGGAATTTTTGCGTGAGGTCAATACCTTGTCCTCGAAAATATCCAATTCTACAATTGCGCATCTTGGTGTTGAGATGAAAAATGAGATTGAAAAACTGCGTGAACAGGTGCAGAATATTGAATAGGGCTGAACAGCTCTCCACCCGGTACTATGGATAACAGACTCGTCAATATAGGCTTCGGCAATGCCGTGAAAATCAGCCGGATTCTTGCGGTTGTGAATCCCGGCTCATCGCCGATCAGAAAACTCAAAGATGAGGCCCGGCAGGCACATCGTCTCATCGACGTGACCGAGGGACGACGTACCAGGGGTATTGTCATTCTGGACAGCGGCCATCTGGTGCTTTCTTCGGTCCAGCCGGAGACCATTAACCAGCGGCTGGCTGCGTTGGACAGGGATCGGGCAGACTGCGGCCACCTGCTGCACCGCGCGGAGGAGGAAAAAAATGGCTGAAGGCATGCTGCTGGTCATTTCCGCGCCGTCCGGCTGCGGCAAGACGACCATTTTACAGCAGGTTATGGCGAATATTTCCGGTCTGGTCTTTTCCGTCTCCCACACGACCCGGCAGCCCCGGCTCAATGAACGGGATGGGCGCGATTATCATTTTGTCAGCAGAGAAGAATTTGCCGCAATCCGTGATCAGGAGCCGTCCAGTTTTCTGGAATGGGCTGAGGTGCACGGCAATTTTTACGGCACTGCACGGCAGACGGTGGAGGAGCAGCTCGCTGCAGGCAAGGATGTCATTCTTGATATTGACATTCAGGGCGCTGAACAGGTGAGGCGGAACGCTGAACCGGTCACAGTGTTTATCACCCCGCCTTCTCTGCAGGAACTGGAGCGGCGTCTGCGGGGACGGGGCACGGAAACACCGGAGCAGCTGGCTGTCCGGCTTGCCAACGCAGAACAGGAGATGCAGGCAGCGGATTCGTACAACTATCTGATTGTCAATGATAAGCTGGAACAGGCTATACGCGATCTGCAGGCCATTATTGCGGCTGAACGCCGCAACCGTCGGAATCCTGCTGCGGTCAACAGGACGGTGCCGCGCACCTGAGTTCTGCAGGTTTCTCCTTTACTGAGATTTTCCGGCCTCTTCCGGCATTCTTTCCATTCCTTCTCCCCATCTCCTCTTCTTGAAAAATATGCGAAAAAAAACAGTCCGGCAGCAGCCGGAGCAGACAGATGATGATCTGCTGTGGGGAAGAAATGCTGTTCACGAGGCCCTGCGCAGAAATGCCCGCAGCCTGAGCGAGGTGTTGATTGAGAAAGGCAAGGCCGGGGACAGGCTGCAGGAGATTATCGATCTTGCCAGAGCGCAGAAGGTCAGGGTCCGTTTTGTGGCGCCGGAACGTTTGGGCATACCCCGCAGTTGCCGCCACCAGGGGGTTGTTGCCCGGCAGACCGAAGCCCGGCTGTTTTCTCCGGAAGAGGTGCTGGAGCGCGCTGCAGCTGGGTCAGGCCGCATTCTGATTCTGGATTCGATTCAGGATCCCCGTAATCTCGGTTCCATTCTCCGCTCGGCCCTGGCAGCAGGGTTCCGCTCTGTCCTGCTCACCCGTGAACGTAGTGCCCCTCTTTCCGGGACTGTGGCCCGCACTTCAGCCGGGGCTATCTCCCATCTCCATATCGCCCAAGTCGTCAACCTAACCGCTGCTCTGATCCTGCTCAAGGAACATGGTTTCTGGATTTACGGCACAGTTGCGGAGAAATCGGCGCAGTCCATTTACCGCACGGACTTCAGCGGGCGACTCGGTCTGGTCATCGGCAGCGAGGGCAAGGGCATCCGACCTCTGGTGCGCAAGCACTGCGATCAGCTCGTCACCATCCCCATGTCCACGGATTTTGACTCCCTGAACGCCTCGGTTGCTGCGGCTTTAATTATGTTTGAGGTTGTTCGGCAGGTTGGAATCCCGGAGGCAGCGTAAAAAAAACCGGGTAACGCGCAAAGCACGCTCCCGGTACAGAAAACGCCCCAGGCATCAGGGCGTTTTTTATGCGCTGTCAACAGGCGGGAACCTTAGAGAACATCCTTGATCAGGGAGACCTCTTGTGCCGGTTCTGATACTTCCCATGCGAGGTATCCCGGTCCTATCGTCTTAATACCATTACTCCCGTCACATGTTTCCACAAAGAACTTTACTCCTGGTGCCATAGAATCCAAGCTGACAGATACTTCTGTCGGACAGTTCCGGAACTCTCTGTCAACGAGAGCAGTCGGACTGTTATTCCCTCCGGGATAAATTTCAACCCGTACGGATCTTATATGATTAGCTGATGTTACTGTACATTCCGTTTCCGGCATTGTCTCGCATTGTATAGTATAAGCCTCATTTGCATTTACTATGGATGGTATTGCCAGGAGGAGTCCTATAAATAATGATGCTTTCTGGTTCATATCTTTCCCCCATTTCTTTATTGATTAAATCGATGGGCCATCGATTTAATAATTATTATCTGTTAGTTTCAGTTTACAATAAAACAGGGCGATAGGCAAGAAAAAAAATCTTTTATATCAAATAATTAGTTTAAAAAATAATTGTACAGATATTATTTTTTGAATAAAAATATCAGCAAAAGGAAGTCAAGGGACATTTGTGATAAAAACAGCGAGATGAAAAGGGCCATAGGTATCATCTACCTTCCGCATACAGATACCGTTTGATCTTATGGGTAGCGGTTTTGATAAAAGGCTCCTGCTGTTCAGCAACCTTGGCCAGGCGGGAGCTGGAACCGACCTGTCCGTTGACCTCACGACGTATCCGTTCCAGTTCCGCCGTGAGGTATGTCTGCTGTTCCTGCTTTTTGCTCTGTTTCTTTGCAAGATCATAATCCGGGTGAATCAGGGCGACCAGGGCGCCATCCCGCTCAACCACCAGTGCTTCAGCCACCAAGGCATGGCTGTTCAGTTTATGCTCAATCGCCTCCGGGTAGACATTCTCTCCGTTTGCCAGCACGATAACGGATTTTGACCGGCCTGTAACGCAGACATTTCCCTGCTCGTCAATGCGGCCCAGATCACCGGTATGCAGCCAGCCCTGTCCATCGATGGTCTTTGCCGTCTCGTCCGGCTTATTCCAGTACCCCTGCATGACATTGGGACCGCGCACCAGAATTTCACCGACACCTGTTGTCGGGTCGGCATCCTCAATGCGTACCTCCACCCCGGCAAGCGGTTTGCCTGCCGAATCGGGGCTGATGCTTCTGTCTCCTGCCGGTCCTCCGGAAATAACCGGTGATGCCTCGGTCATGCCGTAACCCACCAGATAGGGCAGCCTGGCATCCCGGAGAAAATGCTCCACCTCCGGATTAAGAGCTGCCCCGCCGATGCCCAACATCTCCAGCCGACCGCCGAAAAAGGCCATCAGTTTTTTGCCGATCCTGCGATAGATCAATCGGCGTCCTAAGGAGAAACGACAGAGAAAAGAGAGTATTCCGTTTTTTTTCACTGCCGGCAGCACCTGCTTTTTATAGATTTTTTCCAGAACCAGCGGTACGGTCAGTATGAGATGGGGTCGTTCCTGACGACAGAGCTTTTTCAGCACCGTCGGGGTCGGTGATTTACCGGCATAGCACACGCAGGCGCCTTTGAGCATGGGCATAAGAAAGCCGACCGTGAATTCAAAGGTGTGAGAGACAGGCAGGATGGAGAGAAAAACTGCTCCGGGGGCAAGAGGGATGGCCCTGGCCGATGCTGCGGCATTGGCGCAGAAGTTGCCGTGACTGAGCACCACGGCCTTGGCAAAGCCGGAGCTGCCGGAGGTATACAGGATGGAAGCTGTATGTGTACTTTCCACTGCAGGGAATTCCGGCAGATCTGCAGCAAATCTTTCCTGTGCCTCAGCCAGCAGTTCGGTAAAGGGAAGTGTGCTGCAAATCTGCCCGCCGAACTCCTGATAATCATCAAGCGTGACCAGCAGGCTGATTTTTTCCTGTAGACCAAGGATTTTGTTGATCTGCTGTTTGCTGGTAAAAATACTGCTGCACTCCATTTCAGACAGAATATTCTGCACATCCGCCTCAGGCAGGTCCGGCAGAATCGGCACACAGACTGCGCCCAGCCGGACAACTGCAAGGTAGGCGGTCACCCAGTTGCAGGAGTTTTCCGCCAGCAGGGCCACCCGGTCCCCGAACTGCACGCCGTCCTCCTGCAGCTTGGCTGATAGAGCAAGGATGCGGGCATGGAATTCCCGGTAGGTAATCGGCTCATGCAGAGCCATCCCCACGGCTTTATGGTCGGCATATTTGGTACAGGCAATGTCGATCAGTTCGTTGAGGCTGGCTGGCTGTTCCAGAGGTGATGCGGTCTTTGGTGCGGTCGTTATGTTCATAAGGGGCAAAACGGAAGGTATTGATGGTGATAAATCGGACAGACGTTGCGAGTCCGTTTCTGCGTCTGCAGTCGGCTGTTTACAGGGTACTGTTTACTGCTCAAGCGTTCTGATCCCCCGCTGTATACACCAGAGCGAAAAAAGACAGGTGAACAGGGAGAGTCCTGCAATGCTCACACCAGAGAGCAGAACACCGAGCCCGTCAATATGATTGCCCCGGAGCCAGAACTTCATCAGACGGTAGTTGCCCATAAAGCTGAAGATAAGGAGCAGCAGTTCGAAAGCAAGAGCACTGAACAGAAACAGAACCGCCCCGAAACTGCCCTGCACTGCTGCCCGGCTTTCTATTTTAAAGTCAGCATACATGGCGCCGAAGCCGAGAGCCTGGGCCAGCGCCCCCCAGGTGATCACCAGACTGACGGCAATGGAGACCCACCACATGGGGCCGCTGATCCGGAGCAGGGAGTTGGAAGCGATGATCAGAAAGAGATTGACCAAGGTAAAAGGAATACAATAGAAAAGGTATTTGCAGGTCAGATAGCGCCGCATGGTCAGAGGGGAAGAGCGGATCATAGCAAAGGCCATGCCTTCGGCGCCGATGGAGGGATAAACAAAACGGGCAGCCAGTGAGGTAGCCAGAAAGCCGGACAAAGCAATATTGGCAAAGGCGATCAGGTTGGTCAGGTATTCTGTCGGCATAGGAGACCGTTCCAGGGGCAGGGCCTTGAAGTTATACAGGTAGACGACAATCAGAGCGCCGACCAGAAAGATCTGGGACCACTCTGATGAATCGCGCAGGAACAGTTTTGCCTCTTTATGAAAAATATGCATCAGGGGCGAGGAGCGATACGGCCTCTTGCCGAAGCGATGGAAGCCGCCGAATGATTCCTGGGCCTTGCTGAAGCCGCTGAAGAAAAATCGGTCCATCAGCCATTCGCCTGCCCAGAACAGCACCACCGGAGTAAGCAGGAGCAGCCCGACAGCGGTCCAGTCAATCAGGCGCTCCTGAAGGTAGCCGTTGAGCAGCTGATTGGCCCAGGCAGGAGGCAGCAGGGACAGGGCCGGGGTCTGCAGACTGGAAAGATATTCGACAAAATCAGGAAATTTTTCCGGGTCTGCGAGCTCCTCCGGCCGCATGAGCCGGATGACCAGATAGAGCAGAATACCGAAGAGAAGCGAGAGATAGACCGCAATATCCTTGGTCTGTTTAGCAGGAAAGAGTCTGACCAGCAGGATGGTCGCAGCCAGCCCGATACCGTTTGCTGTCAGGGCCGTACTCAGAACGGTAAACAGAAGAAGCAGGAAATAGACAATATCTGCATGAAAGATGGTGCCGTATGCCCCGAAGACAGGTAGAGAAAAAATAACCATCATCCAGGAGGTGTAGAGAAAAGAGGTGAGAAAGCGCATGCGGAACAGCTCCCGGTCATAAATCGGGGCGCTGTAGATGATCTCGTTGTCTGACGACAGATACAGGGATGAGACCGCCGAGACCATAGAAGAAAAAAGGAGCATGGCAAACATGATCATCCAGGCCATCTGAAAAATTTTCAGACTCAAGATGATGCCCAGTTCATTCTGGCGGTGAAAATAGCCGATGACCCGAAGGCTGATCAGGTACAGGGCAGTAAAAAGAACTGCGCCGAAGGCGAGAATCACTAAGGAACGCAGGGAGACGCGGCCCCGAAAAAAACGGTTGCGGATACTGTGGATAAACGGCTGCAGAAGGAGCATGTTTTTTTGTCGTACGGTTTTATTTTGCGGGGGGAGACAGCAGGGTATTCAGGATATTACCAGAAGTCTCTTTTCTTTCTTTACCGCATTGTCGGAAGATGTTCAACAGGAGAACATTTAATCAGGGGATCATTAAAAGGGAATCACCGAATCCGGGGGCTGGCAAAAAAGTTCGGGAATTCGGGAGTAAGGAGTGGCACTCTCCAGCCCGAAACTGTATAATGGACGCCTTTCTCCATCTTTTGCCAGGAAGATAAAAGAAAAATCGGAAACATGCCCTGACCGAAAAATGGAAGCAAGATCTCCAAAGCCCTCTCCCTTCTATCTGCAATGGCTGCCGAATGCCCTGCATGATGCAGTCTGCCAGTACCATGCGGAACAGCAGGCCTGGATCAGTCAGCCCAAAAAAGGCTTTCTCCGGTACCGGGAACCGCTGGAAAAGGTCGCCCATCTCCGGGCTTCCTTGCTTGATCTGACTGGTGATGCGGTCCGTATCGGCCGCTGTGAGGATTGCAGCGAAAAGGAACATGAACAGGCACTGCATCTCCTGAAAAACTTCATGCCTTGGCGGAAAGGGCCGTTTTCGGTGTTCGGCATTGAGATTGATGCGGAATGGCAGAGCTGGCGCAAGTGGAACCGGCTTCTGCCGGAGCTGCCTGATATGGAAGGAAAAATTATCGCTGACATCGGCTGCAACAACGGATACTACATGTTCCGCATGGCGGCCCGTTCACCAAAGCTGGTGCTGGGTTTTGAGCCGTATGTCCATCATTATTATACGTTCACTGCGCTGAACCGTTTTGCCGGGCTGGACAACCTCTGCATTGATCTGCTGGGTATAGAGCATCTGCCCCTGTTTCCGGAATGCTTTGATGTGATCTTTTGCCTCGGCATTCTCTACCATCGGCCGTCCCCCATTGATGCCCTGCGTGATCTGCATACGGCCCTGAAACCGGGCGGCCTGCTGCTCCTTGAATCCCAAGGCATTTCAGGAAACGATTCAGTAGCCCTGTTTCCGGAAAAAACCTATGCCAAGGTGCCGGGAACCTGGTTCGTACCTACTGCGGCATGTCTCCATAACTGGCTGCTGCGGGCGGGATTTGCTGACGTGCGGTGTTTCTGCGAACATCCAATGAGCAGCGAGGAACAACGCAGAACCGAGTGGATGGTTTTTGAATCCTATCAGGATTTTATTGACAAACAAAATCCCGAACGTACAATAGAGGGCTATCCGGCGCCCCGGCGGATTTTTTTCCGGGCCACGAGGCGATAAAAAAAGAAGCAGACTGAACAGACTGCATAAGTTAAATAAGATTAAATAAGTCAATGAACTCAATTCATATCTGAGGTGACATATGAAGGCGGAAGAATGCACATTATATCATGGCGGCCTCAAAGGGGCAGAGAGCGTATTCGGCGAATATGCGGAACAATACGGGATTAATGAGGTGATTTTCACCTTTGAAGGTCATCGTCTCAACCGGGACCGCAACGCTGTTTCCCTGAGCGAGGAGGAGCTGCAGCGGGGAGACATCAGCATGGAGATCGCTTCAAGGATGATGAACCGCACCTATTATGAAACCGAAAAAATCCGCCGGGTTCTGCAGGCTATTTTTCACATGGTCAACAAGGGCCACCAAGTATTTGTTGTCGGCACCATTCTTGAGGATAATTCGGTGAAAGGCGGAACCGGCTGGGCCGTGGAGCTGGCTAAACTGTTCAACCGGCCTCTGCATGTGTACGACCAGAACCGCAACAGCTGGTTTACCTGGAAGAATGAGAGCTGGCAGCAGGAGGAAAGTCCGAAGATTTCCTTTGATACCTATGTCGGTTCAGGCACCCGATATCTGAGTGATGAGGGCAGGGAGGCTATTGAAAAGTTGTATGCGGATAGTTTTGAGGGTTAGTCTATTTTTAACAGCGTCCCTTCAGGGCGGGGATATCCGGGAACTATAGTCCCGGAGGGACTGCCGAAGAGATCCCAGTGATTTATCGCTGGGCAAAGAATGGCTCAATCATAGCCGGTAAATATTTCAGCCAGAAGTAGATGGGTTGATCTCATGATTTCTACTGCCATCATGATAAAACGAGAGCTGCATCCTCACATCGACCAAGCCTATGCCTGGCTCTGCCAACAGCGACAAGCGTATTCACCCAACAGCAATGTCTGGAATCTGCGGCGGCATTGGGAAGAAGATAAACCCCGGCTTCAGCATCTTCTTCTGACCGATTCCTATTGCTTCAGCTCGCAACTGGAAATCCGCTTTCCCGATGAACGACTGGAAATCTTGACAGCACGGGATAGCTTGGTGCTCAAGGCAATGGCCTTGGTTCTGGGGGACGAGCTGGCACCACTGATTTCCCCGGCCTGCAGCCATGTGGCGGGTGATGGCGGTGCGCAAGGCGGTGGAGCAGTTGGAACCGGGCAGTTTATGTTCTGATAAAAGAACGGTTATACGTTCACGGGCAAGAAACAAGGGCCAACTTCTCGCAGGTGTATTATCACACGGGACGCGACAGTTATGCACTTATAATGCGAATTAGGAGTTAAAGCCAATCCATCATTCCTGTACAATAGGCCGGTGAAGCACCACCTTTACCGACATTGACCGCAGGAAAAAAAGATGGATTGGCAGGAAAGACTTATAGCACTGTTTTTGTATGTAACCAAGCGTTACGACTCCGAACTCTTTATATATTCCGAAAGAATGAGCAATAACAGCAGTCCGAAATTCAGTGATCCCGAGCTGATAACTGTTTATTTATGGGGGATTATGAACGGACACCGAAAAATTAAAGCTGCTCATAAATACGCACGGAATCACTTATCCGAATGGTTTCAGGATATACCGGCATATGCGACATATATTCAGCGGCTGAACCGCCTGAGTTCCGTTTTTGCTCACCTGCTTCCCCGGATACAGAATGATTTTACGTTGCCGAACGGATCGGAATTGATTCGGCTGATCGACTCCATGCCGATTATGATCGCAAAGGCTCAGCGCAGCGGCAACGCGAAAGTTGCCCGTGAAATCGCCGCCAAAGGATATAATTCAACAAAGAAAACGTACTTTTACGGCCTCAAGCTCCACGTTCTCGCCGTCAGGAGGAACGGCCGGCTTCCCCTGCCTGATTACATCGGAATTACAGCCGCGAATGAGGCTGATATCAACATGTTGAAAGAAATTGCCGACGACCTGTACGACACTCCCGTTTATGCGGACAAAGCTTATACCAGTGAAACATTGGAATTTCTTCTCGCGGAACAGGATTCGCCCCTGAACACGCCGGTAAAAAAGAAAAAAGGAGAACAGCTCGGTATGGCTGAAGAAATTCTGTCGACAGCAATCAGTCAGGTCAGGCAGCCGATTGAATCATTATTCAACTGGATCGAGGAGAAAACCGGCATACAGACTGCTTCAAAGGTCAGGTCAACGCAGGGACTTCTTGTTCATGTCTTCGGGAAATTAGCTGCCGCAATGCTGATGCTGACACCGGCTTTCAACTCCTAATTCGCATTTATAACTTGAATCCAGCTTTTACTCTTTTACACGGTATTCGTTTTTCCAGCAGCGGCTTGCAGCACAGCAGGGCAAATCCGTTGACCATCCATTCTCTGTTCGGTATGCTGCCCGGTTAATATACAATACAAACCTGCTGAACTCCCTTTAAAAACTGCGCAAGAACTGAAAAACTCCATGCCGTTTTCAACGCTTATCGGTCAGCCAAAGGCAGTGGAGCTGCTGAGCCGCGCTCTGCAGAGCAACCGTCTGGCGCATGGATATCTTTTTCTCGGCCCGGAAGGGGTGGGCAAGGCGACAGCGGCCCGCGCCCTGGCAGCCCGCCTGCTCTGCCGGACAACAGAGGACACCTCATCCTGCGGCCACTGCAGTGACTGTATCAAATTTTCCTCCGGTAATCATCCGGATTTCCTTGCTGTCCGACCGGACGGGGCCGGGATCAAAATCAACCAGATCCGGGAGCTGAAAAGAAGCCTGTCCTTTCCCCCTTTTGCAGGCGACTTGCGGGTGGTGATACTGGAAGATGTCCAGACCATGGGCAGGGAGGCAGGCAACAGTCTGCTCAAAATTCTGGAAGAACCACCACCGGACAACCTGCTCCTGCTGGTGGCGGCAGACTCGGAGCCTCTGCTGGAAACCATTCTTTCCCGGTGCCAGGTCATCCCCTTTGTGCCGCTGAATATGGAACAGACCGCCGAGGTCATCCGCCGGAATCATCCGGATTTTTCCCCGGAAGAGGTGCGGAGCCTAGCCGAGCTGACCGGCGGCTGTCCGGGACTGGCCGACACCCTGCATAATGATGAGGTGCTGCAGCTGCATAAAGAATGCATCCGTGCCCTGCTCCAGGAGACCCGGACGCAGGCTCAGGCCGTGGAGGAGGCGCTTTATCTGGCCGGGCAGATGGCTGAGCTGAAAGACGGCCTGCACCAGTTTCTTGATCTGCTGGCTTTATATTTTAAAGAAATCATGATCTCTGTTCTCTGTACCAAGGAGCAGATAGGTGCGGATTCGGCTGCAGATTCAGCTGCATATCCGGCAGCAAGAGAACGCTGGAGTTTGCAACAGCTTTCTGCTATGGTGGATGCAGTTGACGCCGCCCGCCGGGAACTGGCGCGGAACTGCAACCGGGCCCTAGTCTGCGAAGTCCTGCTGCTGGAGCTGTTCTGCGGGTGACAGCCTCTTTTGGCAGATGAAAACAGAGCGACAAGTTGACATCAGACATCTCTGCTTCTTTTTTGTAAATATTATAAGATAGATAATGACTGAAACAAAAGAACAGCAACATGAAAAAGAAGCCTCCAGCGGGCAGCAGAAAAAGGGCAACCAGGCAGAGAGCAGGCTGTATTATTATCGGCTCCGCTTCCGCGAGCAGGGGCCGGAATTCACTGCCCGGAGCAATATCGCTGATCTGACCGGAGGAGATGTGGTGCTGGTCGAAACAGACCATTGTCCTGAGCCTGCGGCCATTGTCAGTCGTGCGGCAGGGCCTGTTGAACCGGACATGGAACGCGGCTGTTCCTATACCATTATCCGTCCGGCCACTTCCGAGGAACAGAAAAAATATGCCTATCTGCCGGTGCAAGAGCAGCAGGCTGCGGCCTTCTGCAGAAAACGTATTGCACAACATGGCCTGAGCATGCATCTGGTGCGGGTAGAACGCTTTTTTAACGGCTCCAAAGTCATCTTTTATTTCACTGCGGAACACCGGGTGGATTTTCGGGAGCTGGTCAAAGACCTGGTCCAGGAGTTCCGGACCAGAGTGGAAATGCGGCAGATCGGCGTGCGCCATGAAACCAAGATGACCGGCGGGATCGGGGCCTGCGGCCGGGAGCTGTGCTGCAGCTCATTTCTGCACAAATTCGATTCTGTTTCCATCAAAATGGCAAAAACCCAGGATCTACCCCTGAACCCGGCCAAGATTTCCGGTGTCTGCAACCGTCTGCTCTGCTGCCTGACCTATGAGGTGGAGAACTACAAGGCGATAAAACGGGAAATGCCCCGTGTCGGGCGCCTGCTGAACTATGAGGGGGAAGTGTACCGGGTGGTCCGGGTCTTTGCCCTGCAGGGCAAGGTGCTGGCCATCTCCCGCGAGAAAGGCGAACTGATGATGACCGAAGAACAGTGGCAGGCGGCAAAGCCGGTTTCCCGCCAGACCCCGAACAAGGCGAAAAGCCAAGGAAGCAAAACCGGTAAAAAACAAACCGGGCGAAAGAATGAACCGGAGTGAATCTTCAGTCAGATTATGCCGATACCGGGCAGGATATCGGATAGAACTGCAACCGACAACGTGGGCTGACAGAGGATAAATATACACCTGACATTATGGATATTACGGATATTATTGTCCCGGTATTTAACGAACAGGACGGGCTGCATGAATTCCACAGACGGGTCACTGCGCTTGGCCCGGAGTACCGTCTTATTTTTATCGATAATGCCTCTACGGATAATTCCCTTGAAATTATAGAGAACTTCAAGGAGGTAACGATTATCCGGCATGAAACAAACCAAGGATACGGGGCCTCGTTGCGGGACGGCATCCGTGCTGCCCGGGCCGGGAAAATTATCATCATTGATGCTGACTGCGAATATCCTCCTGAGGCGATTCCCCTTCTTGTCCAGGAACTTGACCGACATGAGGTTGTGTACACTTCTCGCTTTCTTGACGACCGCAACCGGGACAGGATGGGATACATGAAAATGCTGGGCAATAAAATAATATCCGGGGCATTTAATCTGCTTTTTCGCCAGCAGGTTACAGACTTGTACACCGGTTCCAAAGGATTCAGACGACAGGTTGTCAGCGGGCTGCCCATGGAACGGAACGGTTTTGAGCATGTTCTTGAAGTCGCGGCCCGCCTAGCGAAAAAGGGAATAACCATCCATGAAATCCCGGTGGATTTCCGTCCCCGACAAACCGGGCAGTCCAAAATGCGTCATCTTGGCGAAACAGTGAAGTATCTCGGCCTGCTGATCTGGTATGCCGTGACAATTCCGGCTTCGGAAAAGAAAACATGAGTAAACTTTATGGTCTTATCCCGGCGGCCGGTAAAGGCACCCGTGCCAGACCGTACACCAAGGCGCTGCCCAAAAGCATGCTGCAGATCAACGGTGTGCCCAATCTGCAGCGGAATATTGAGCTGATGCGTGATCAGCTCGGCATAACCGAGATTGTTATCATAACAGGATATCTTTCCGGGATAATCAGGGAGACTTTCGGCAGCGGCGAACAACTCGGTGTCACGCTGCATTATATCCATAATACAGAGCTGGACAAGGGGCTGGCTTGGTCAATCCTCCTGGGCCAGGAAATCATTGATGATTATTTCTGTGTAATCCTCTCTGATGAATGCTATGTGGATTCCAATCACCAGCAGCTGAAAGCGGTTAATTTCAGGGAGGCGTTTGCGGTCTGTGCGTTGAAACAGGTGGATGACAGGGAACTGATCCGGAAAAACTATGCCGTCCGGGTTCAGGATGACAGGATAACAGAACTCATTGAAAAACCGACGCAGATTGACAACGATATCCTCGGTTGCGGCACCTTTGTCTTTTCGCCGGAGATTTTCCCCCTGCTTGAGGAGGAATTCAGACAAGCTGAAAAAGAATATGTTGAATTTGTTTCCTTCCTCGACGGGCAGTGCCGAGAGGGCAGAACTGTTTTGCCGTTTCGGCTGAGCGGCAGCTATGTCAACATTAATGACCGGGACTCCCTGAGCCGGGCCAAATTCTACGAGCGCAGCTCTCAGTTCAGCCGACAGAGAAAGGCTCTGCTGATCTACAGTGAAGGCACTGAGGAAAATGTGGGCTTTGCAATTGAACGGTACAGGAAGGCGGTACAGCAGCTGGACGATATGTATCTCATTGTCCCTGAAAAGAATACGATTGAACAAATCGGGGAACGGCATGGTATTCAGATCATCCGCTGCCCTCGGGGATGTGATCTGTACGGAGAAAAAATCAAATACGCCTTTGACCGGACAGAGGCTGATATCCTGATCCTGACAGAAGCTGATTATGCTTTTCCGGCTAGGGATCTGGACAAGCTCCTTGCCTATATGAAAGAGGCGGATATGGTTGTCGGCACCCGGACCACCCGGCAGATGATGGAGCAGCGGACTGATCTGGAGGGTCCTGTCCGGCTGGCCAATGTTTTTCTTGCCAAACTCATGGAACTGCTCTGGTGGCGTTTTGAAGGGCGTTTTACAGATGTCGGCTGTACATTCCGGGCGGTCTGGCGGACATCGTATGACGCTGTCCGCCCCCGGCTGACTGCTGCCGGACCGGAGTTTTCTGCGGAAATGATTTTGGAAATGCTCAATCACAGGATGCGAGTGGTGGAGATTCCGGTCAACTACAACAACGTCAGCCGGGCTATGAGCGCCAGGTACAGGAATATCGGAACATTCCAGAATTTCCTGCAGATGCTGATCCGGAAGAGAACCGGTCTGCACACATGAACAACAGATCCTTGTAACACATCTATGACAGCAGACGTACATTCACCGGCGCCGGAGATCGTCATCGAATTTCTGGCGAAGATCATGCCGTTTAACGAGCTTGATCACGAGACCCTCAGCAGGGTAGCTCGGCACGTGAAAGTGGATTTTTTTCCGAAAGGAACCCGGATGCTCCATGCCGGTGAAACCGAAATTACCCACCTATATCTTATTCAGCAGGGCGGAGCAAAATCCTTTATCGTTGACGACGAAGGTGAAGTTACGCTGAAAGACTACCGGGGCGAAGGAGACTATATCGGGGCGCTCGGTCTGATCCGGGACACCAAAGCCACTCTGCATGTTGAAACCGTCGAAGATACCTTTTGCTTTCTCCTGCCCAAAGCTGTCTTTCTTGACCTGATCAATACGCAGCCCGGCTTTTCCCAGTATTACCTGAAAAGTTTCTCGGAAAAATTCGTGGTCAACGCGTATGCGGAACTGCGCAGGCATAAAATGACCCGTCGCGGCGAGGAAAATCTTTATCTGTTTTCCATGCAGGTCGGTGATGTCATCAACAAACCTCTGCGGACAATTCCCGCAGACAGCACCATTCAGCAGGCTGCCCAGAAGATGGCTGAATTCCGGATCAGCTCCCTACTTATTCACCAACCTGATGATACGAAAAATATTATCGGCATCATCACGGACCGGGATCTGACCGGCAAAGTGCTTGCTCCGGGGCTTGCGTATACCGAACCGGTTTCCCGGATCATGTCCTCACCGGTCTGCACGCTGCTGTCCCAGTCAACTTGTTTTGACGCCCTGCTGAAGATGATGTCCTCCTCCATCCACCATATTGCCGTGGAGCGGCGTGGAAAGATTACAGGAATCGTCACCTCGCATGACATTGCTCTGCTGCAGGGGATTTCCCCCTATTCCTTGTTCAAGGAAATCGGCAAACAGCGGACAATTGCCGGGCTGTATCCGCTTTCCAGAAAGATTCCGGGAATCATCCGCAATCTGATCAAGGAAGGAGCCAAGGCGGGCAATATTTCCCGGATGATTTCCATTCTCAACGATCAAATTCTGGAACGGCTGCTGACCCTGCTTGAGATGGAGTTGGGGGAACCGCCGGTTCCGTACTGCTGGCTTCTTCTGGGATCCGAGGGGCGGCGGGAGCAGACCTTTAAAACCGACCAGGATAATGCGATCCTGTACGAAGACCCGGCAGATGAACAGCAGCGCCGGGCTGCTGAAGAGTATTTTGCCTGCTTTGCCCGCAAGGCCATTGATCATCTGGTGGAATGCGGCTACCCGCTCTGTCCGGGAGAAATCATGGCGGTCAACCCGAAATGGTGTCAGCCGTTTTCTGTCTGGAGAAAATATTTTGACGCCTGGGTTTCTACCCCTGATCCGCAGGAACTACTGAATGCTGCTATCTTTTTTGATTTCCGGGCCGGATTCGGCAGGGCCTGCCTTGCCGATGAACTGCGTCAGTATCTGAACGCCCTCACGGAGCGGGAGGAAGTGTATTTGCTGCATCTGGCCAATCAATGTCTGGCCAACAGGACGCCGTTGTCCTTTTTCAGAAATTTCATTGTGGAAAAGGACGGTGAACATAAGAATAAGCTGGATATCAAACTGCAGGGGCTGACGCCTTTTGTCAATTTTGCCCGGGTTCTGGCCCTGCGCTACAACGTCCGGGAGACCAATACCCTGGCCCGCCTGCATGTGCTTGCCCAGGAAAATATTCTCCATGAAGAACTCTGGGCCGAGGCGGCTGATGCCTATGAAATGCAGATGCTGCTCCGGATTATTCATCAGCTCCACCAGCTTGAGGCGGGTCTGCAGCCGGACAACCATATTTCTCCGGATAAACTCTCAGGGCTGGAAAAACAGATGCTCCGGGATGCCTTTGAGGTCATTGACCGGCTGCACGGCGTCCTGAAAACAATGTTTCCGGCTGCCTGAGCAAAGTACAATATGCTGAATATTTTCCGGCGCTTTTTTTCTCCCTCTCCTCTCCATCCTGCTCTCCGCAAAAACCGGGAACTATTTTCCGGTTTTGATCAGGGACGTCCGCTGAACAGCTATACCTTTGTAGTTTTTGACACCGAACTGACCGGCCTGAACAGACGCAAGGACGAAATCATCTCCATCGGCGCGGTCCGGCTTGTCAATCTGCAGATCGAGCTTGATCAGACCTTTCACCGGCATATCCGGCCTGCTGATATCCAGCCCAACAAGGCCACCCTGGTGCATCGGATTACCCCGGAGCAGCTCAAACAGGCAGCTCCGGCAGAAGAAGTACTGCCGCAGTTTATCGAATTCTGCAGCGACAGTCTGCTGGTGGGCCATTTTGTCGGTCTGGATATGCATTTCCTCAATAAAACAGCCTGCAGAGTTTTCAGCGGGATACTGTCCAATCCCAGTATCGATACCATGCGGCTCGCCCGCAGATATCAGGATAGCGGAATAACCGATCATTACGGCCATCATGATCAGGCATCCTCCTATACCCTTGATGCTCTGAGCCAGGAATTCGGTCTGCCGGTCTTTAAACCCCATGACGCTCTGGAAGATGCTCTGCAGACAGCCTATCTTTTTTTATACCTGCTGAAAAAATTCCGATACGGCGGAATCAATACCCTCAGGGACCTGTATCGGGCCGGTCGTATCCGCAGCTGAACAGCAGCTGAGCTGTTACTTTCTCACCTTCCGTCTTGACAGCAGCCTGCGGGAAAAGTATAAAAGCTGTTACGTTTTCTGCGGAGCGTGTTGTCTGTTTCGGGTCTATCTTGTAGAAATAGAGTGAAACTCCGGAATGCAGGCGGGTAACAAAACCCTACTATGTGTCCCTTCTGAGAAAAAATCGTAAACAACAATAACAGACGAATAAACACTGCTCCGTCCCTGAAGCTGCAGAAGACCTACGGGACTGACCCTGAGGTCCAGACAGCATTGCTGTCCATCAAAATAACAAACAGAGGAGGTTGTATGAACAAGAATTCGCAGGCATACTGGAAAGCGAACATCCGTCTGGTGATCGGATGTCTCATTGTCTGGTTTATCGTGTCCTACGGTTGCGGGATACTCCTGGCTCCGGTATTGAACAGTATTCATATCCTGGGAGGATATCCGCTCGGTTTCTGGTTTGCCCAGCAGGGCTCAATCTACAGCTTTGTCATACTCATCTTTTTTTATGCGTGGCGTATGAATCAGCTGGATCGTAAATTCGGTGTTCAGGAAGACTGAGGAGAGAACTGATGGACTTAAAATTAATGACCTACCTGGTGGTTGGCGCCACCTTTGCCCTGTATATCTTTATTGCCATCAAGGCTCGGGCCGGTTCAACGGGTGAGTTCTACGTTGCCGGCAAGGGTGTGCATCCGGTGCTCAACGGTATGGCCACCGGTGCTGACTGGATGTCTGCTGCCTCGTTTATATCTATGGCCGGGATGATCGCCTTCGGGGGCTATGACGCCTCTGTGTTCCTGATGGGCTGGACCGGCGGTTACTGCCTGTTGGCCATGCTTTTGGCCCCCTACCTGCGGAAGTACGGAAAGTTCACTGTGCCCGAATTTATCGGTGACCGTTATTATTCCAACATCGCCCGTGTTGTTGCGGTCATCTGCCTGATCGTGGCCTCGCTGACCTATGTTATCGGTCAGATGAAGGGTATCGGCGTGGCCTTTTCCCGCTTTCTTGAGTTGAAGTATGAAGTAGGGCTGGGCGTAGGCATGGTCATTGTTTTTGTCTATGCGGTTATGGGCGGAATGAAGGGCATTACCTATACCCAGATTGCCCAGTACTGCGTGCTGATCTTTGCCTATACCGTACCTGCGGTCTTTATCTCGCTGCAGCTCACCGGTAATCCGCTGCCCCAGCTCGGTCTGGGCGCGGAAATGACCGACGGCTCTGGTATGTTCCTGCTGGATAAACTGGACAAGACTCTGGTTGATCTCGGTTTCGGTCAGTATACGGCGCAGAAGGGCACCACTCTGAATATTTTTCTGTACACCATGACCTTAATGATCGGTACAGCCGGTCTTCCCCACGTTATCACCCGTTTTTTTACGGTGCCCAAGGTAAAGGATGCCCGCTCTTCCGTGGGCTGGTCGCTGGTCTTTATCGCCATCCTCTACACCACGGCTCCTGCGGTCGGTGCTATGGCGCGACTGAACCTGATGGAAACTATTCGTCCCACCAAAACAGCTCAGGCTGCCCAGCAGAACGAGAGAGAGTGGATCAAATATGAGGATCGTCCGCAATGGTTCAAGAACTGGGAAAAAACCGGTCTGCTGCAACATGAGGACAAAAACGGCGACGGCAGAATTCAGTATGTCGGCCCTAACTATGCCGGTGCGGAAAATGAAATGGTCAAAGTAGACCGGGATATTATGGTTCTGGCCAACCCGGAGATCGCCAAACTGCCCAACTGGGTTATCGCCCTGGTAGCTGCCGGTGGTATTGCCGCAGCCCTGTCTACGGCTGCGGGCCTGCTCCTTGCCATTTCTTCCTCCATCTCCCATGATCTGCTCAAGGGCATTGTCATGAAAGATATGAGCGATAAGTCCGAGCTGCTGGCCGGTCGGATTGCCATGGCCGGTGCCATTGCCGTGGCCGGATATTTCGGCCTCAATCCTCCGGGATTTGCCGCTCAGGTTGTGGCTCTGGCCTTCGGCCTGGCTGCTTCCTCTATTTTCCCGGCTCTGATGATGGGGATCTTTGTCAAGCGGGTCAACAACATCGGCGCAGTCTGCGGAATGCTGTCCGGTCTGGGCATCACCCTAGTCTATATTTTCTGGTTCAAAGGCTGGTTCTTTATCCCTGGAACTGCAATGGCTGAAAATATTGCTGAAAACTGGTTCCTCGAAATTTCACCGGAAGCCTTCGGTGCAGTCGGTGCGGTGGTGAACTTTGCCGTTGCGTATCTGGTCTCCCGCATTACTCCGGAGCCGCCTGAGCATATTCAGCATCTGGTTGAAGACATCCGAGTGCCCGGTATCGTCAAGCGGTAAAATCTGTTTCGTTTTCTTCTAAGAAGAGAGACAAAAACGGCAGCCCGACCAAAGTCAGGCTGCCGTTTTTGTTTGAGGATAGGATCAATCTGATCTGTAAAATAATGCGGCCAGTTCTACAGACCGCCCGCTGCTCCCCCGAAAGATACCTTCCGAAAAAAAATCGAAAAAAATCAGCCGCCGAAGCTGTCAGCATAGAGTTTGGTAATGCGCATGTCGCCCATCAGGAATTTGAAAACAACGTCGTATATTGGGTTGGCTACTCGCATGATTGCTTGTTCTGTCAGATGTTGCTGTTCCTCGGTACACGACATCTTTTTTACTATAGTTGTTCCTAAATAGCTTCCAAGCTCCCAATAACAACCACTTAAAAAACGAAAATGGGCCTGCAAAATTATATAGGAACAAGTCGTACTATACGAATTCAGGAAATAGAGTTGCGGGCAGCTGGACAAAACCCGTACAATACGGACATGATTATAGAATAAATACTGAAATAAATACGCAGCTCTGTCAGTTCGGCAAAGGCTGAGAGTAGCTGCACCGCACCTTAATATTTCGCTAACAACAGGCTGTTTATGAACACCTCCATGCGATGGCTCACCCGCCTGCACCGGCTGGAACACGCCGGACTGCCGGTTTATGTTGATCAGGCACGACCTGACTGGTTTGTTCCCTCTTCCCGGACTGACCAGCTGCTCAGGGCCTGCCGGCAACATAATGATCAGGCGGCTGCAGTGGCGGATTTCTGCTGTCAGGCACAGGAAGAACCGGACCGGGTCTGGCGTGACCTCCGGCGGCTGCAGCATCTCCTTTACCGCGAAGAACCAGCGCCGTATCTCGGACGCGCGCATTATCTGCGCCCCGGCCCGTTGAAGGAAATTTGGTTTCACCTGACCGACACCTGTAATCTCGCCTGCAGGCATTGCCTTTTTTCTTCCTCTCCGGCACAAAAAAACGCACTGGAACCGCAGCAGCTCTATGCTGCTATTGATCAGGCAGCGGCGCTGGGCAGCCGTCTTTTTTCGTTTACCGGCGGCGAGCCCTTTGTTTATCCTGATTTCTGCCGGATCATGCAATATATCCTGGAACAGAATCCGGCCCATCATGTGGCCGTGCTGACCAACGGTCTGCTCCTGCAGGAGCAGATGCACGAGCTGCTACGGTTGGATACGGAACGGCTGCACCTGCAGGTCAGTCTGGACGGGCCGGAGAAAGAGCACGATGCCCTCCGGGGACAGGGTTCCTACAGAAAACTGTGCGAAAATCTTCAGGCAGCGGCACAGGAAGGCCTGCAGTTCACCGTGTCAGTGGCTGTCAACAGAGAGAATATCAGCAGGCTGGAGGAGACTGCCCGGCAGGCCCATGCTCTGGGAGCAGGCGGGCTACATCTGCTCTATCATTTTATCCGGGGAAAAGGGACGGCAGAGCAGTTTGTCCCGGTTCTCCGTCTTTTTACCGGCATTCTTCGGACAGCAGAGGTGTGCCGGGAGCTGAGTCTGCAAATGGATAATCTGGAGGCCATGAAGGCCCAGGTCTTTGCCGTGCCCGGAACCCGGTTTGATCTGAGCAATATGGGCTGGGAATCCCTTGCTGTCGGCCCTGATGGAAAAATTTATCCTTCCCCGGCCCTGATCGGCAGTGAAGAACTGGTCTGCGGCAGTCTGGAACAGGGGCTGGACGAGGTTTGGCAGAACAACGTCACCCTGAAAAATATCCGTTCCGCCAGCCTGAAAGATGTGCAGGGCTGGGACCAGCGCCCCCTGTCGTTGATTACTGGCGGCGGCGATCCGGATCATTCCTGGACAACAGGGCACAGCCTGACCGGGCATGATCCGTATCTTGCTCTGTATGAGCAGCTTGCCCTGCAGCTCCTTGTTGAGCAGGCAACGCAGTCTCCGGATCAGGGCCTGTTCCGCCTGCGCATGGGCGATGTGCGCCATGACTGCCCGGACACGGAAAACGGCTCCGACGGCTCGGTCGGGCTGACTCATTGCAACTGCCTGCTCTCCCTGGCCGATCATGACGGACATGCTTCAGTGCGGGAGTTCTACAGTGCTGCAGCGCGCAGCGCCAATGAAGAAATCATCAATCCCTTTGCCCCTGCTGCTGATACGGCGCATTATATCCCGGAAGAGGCAAAACAGAAATCATACGGCTGCGGCAGTCCGGTGAAAGATGCTGCGCCGCAGAACGGAGAGACCGTGGTGGACCTCGGTTCAGGCAGCGGGGTGGAGTGCTTTCTGGCTGCTGCTGCAGTGGGGCCGACCGGACGGGTCTACGGCATTGACATGACCGATGCCATGCTGGACCTTGCCCGCAAATCGAAACGGGATGTAGTGAAGGATTTGGGATTCGATAATATCGAGTTCCACAAAGGCTATCTGGAAGAAATCCCCCTGAATGATGCCGCAGCGGATGTAGTCATTTCCAACTGCGTCATTAACCTCAGCCCGGACAAGCGCAGAACCTATCTGGAAATCCTGCGGGTCCTCAAGCCCGGAGGCCGTCTGGTGGTTGCGGATGTGGTCACGGACGGACCGGTTTCCGCAGCAGTCAGAAATAGCAGGAGGTATCGGGGCGAGTGTCTGGGCGGGGCCATGCAGCAGGACGACCTGATCGTCATGCTGGAAGACTGCGGTTTTTCCTCTGTCTTTCTCCATAAACGCGCGCCGTACCGGGAGCTTGACGGCAGCCGTTTTTATTCTCTGACCTATGAAGCTGGCAAAGCGGCAGTGATCGATGACTATGAAAAAAAACAGCCGGTGCGCTGCATCTACCGGGGGCCGTCACCGATCCTGGAAACCGCCTCTGGTGAGCGGCTGGAACGGGGCCGTACTGTTGAGCTTCCTGCGGAAATAGCAGCGGCACTGGGAGATCAGATCTTTGTTCTTGATGATGCCGGTACAGTCCTCAATGTGGAACAGGATTCCTGCTGCTGTGCTGCCCCGGAAACAAAGCCGCAGGAAAAAAAGGTTTCTGCCCCGCCTATTGCCCCGCTTATCCCAGTTAATCTGCTGAGCCGTCATTTAAGCGACTGTATGGTCTGCGGCGGCGAGCTGGAGTACCTGAGTGACCGGGAGGAGGAAAAAAGCTGTCATTTCTGCGACTGCAGCAGGATGACAGGCTGTTTCTGCGTGAACGGGCATTTTATCTGTGATGCCTGTCATCAGCAGGGAGGGATTGACGTTATCCGCAATATCTGTCTGAACAGCGAAGAAAAAGACCTGCTCGGTCTGTTCAGCCTGATCCGCAGTCATCCGGCTGTGCCCATGCACGGGCCGGAGCATCACAGCATGGTTCCCGGTATTATTCTGACGGCCTACCGCAATAACGGCGGTAGAATATCCCGTGATGTGGTCGCCACCGGCATCGACCGGGGCAGCAACGTACCCGGCGGGGCCTGCGGCTTCTGGGGAACCTGCGGCGCAGCTGTCGGCGCAGGCATTGCCGCTTCCCTTATCCTGGAGGGTACTCCTCTGGCCCCGGATGCCCGACAGAAGTCCTTGGTGTTTACAGCCCGGATCATGACGGAAATTGCCCGGATAAACGGGGCCCGCTGCTGCCAGCGGGAAGCCTGGCTGGCCCTGACTCAGGTCGCCCGACTTTCCGGAGAGTTTTTCGGTATCGAACTTCCGGCGAACAGAGCTGTCCGCTGTTCACAGTATCAGACGAATCGGGAATGCATCCGCATGCACTGCCCGCTCTGGGAGACACGGGACTGGGCAGAGAGCGGAAGACGATGAGAGGTCTACAGGGCAGGCAGAACAGCACAAAGGTTAGAAGCATGTTTTTCAAACAGCTTCTGAAGCGGATGATCCCATCTGAAATCAACAATCTGCAGAAATACCCGCCGAGAAACATCCCGCGAGGGGCCGCAGTTCCGGCGAGGTTTTTAAAACAGCTTCTTAAATGTTAAATGCTGCGACATGTGGAGGCAGCCCGGAGCAGCACTCCGGGCGTTTGCGCTCAAAAGGCTTTCTCTCCGGTCAGTCACGCCCGCCGCCGAAGAACCGTAGCAGCATGAGAAACAGGTTGATGAAATCCAGGTACAGGGCCAAGGCACCCATAATTGCTCCTTTCTGAACAGCACCTTCTCCCTGACTCATAATTCCCTGCTCGCCCATCATTTTAATCTTCTGCACATCATAGGCGGTCAGGCCGACAAAAACTCCCACCCCGATAAAGGAAATCGCCCAGTACAGGGTTGAACTCTGCATGAAGATGTTGATGATCGAAGCAAGGATAATGCCGATCAGCCCCATAAACAGAAAGGAGCCAAAACCGGAGAGATCCCGTTTGGTCACCATGCCGTATACCGACATGCCCCCGAACATCGCAGCAGTAACCAGGAAGGTTCCGGCAATGGATTCTTTGGTGTAGATCAGAAAAATAATCGACAGCGTCAGGCCATTGAGAAAAGCATAGCCGAAAAACAGTCCGGTAGCTGTGCTCGGTGCCATCTTGTCGATGCGGGCGGACAGATAGAAAACCATTCCTATTTCAACAAGAAACAGTATCCAATACAGCCCGCTACTTGCAATGGCAGATGCCAGACTGGTATTTGCGGTCAGCCAGGCAACAGCCCCGGTCAGCCCCAGCCCGACAGCCATCCAGTTAAACACCTTGGCCAGAAAAATCGTTGAAGCCTCCTGCCGCGCTCTGGCATCAACAGCAGTAGTGCTCGCATAGTTTGTCTGCATATTGTATAGTCTCCTCCTGATAGAATTTACGGAATTGCCCGCTTGACGTGAAGATATGACACGCCCGTGGCACTCCAGCCATCTTTGAATACTGTAACCACTCTGCCGGAACAAGGCAAGAAATTCAGGAGAAGATGCCATGAAAATAGCAATCAGCGGCAAGGGCGGCGTCGGAAAAACAACCATCATGGCCCTGCTGGCCGGGGAGCTGCAGAAACAGGCCAGGAAAGTCCTGGTGATTGATGCCGATCCCAGTCCGCACATGGCGGAAACCCTGGGGATTACTGCGGCGAAAAAGGTCAGGCCCATTGCCGAAATGGGGAGACTGCTGGCTGAACGGGCCGGGAAAACTCAGGGGTCACCGTTCTACAACCTCAACCCGGAGGTCAATGACCTGCTGCGGGATTTTACGCTGGAACAGGACGGTATCCGGCTCATGATTCTGGGGGCTGTGCAGACAGCCGAAGGCGGCTGCGCCTGTCCGGAAAATCATGTTCTACGCAAGATGCTCAAAAAAATGCTGCTCACCGCAGGTGAAACCGTGCTGGTGGATATGGAGGCCGGGGTGGAGCATCTGGGCCGGGGCACAGTGGCCGGGGTTGACTGTCTGCTGATCGTGGTGATCCCCTCCCGCTCAGGTATCCGGACCGCCCTGAAAATCAGGAAAATGGCCGAGGATGTTCGGATTCCCCGCATTTATTTTGTCGGCAACCTGGTTCAGAATGCGGAAGATCAGGAGTTTCTTGAACAGGAACTGGGCGAGCGTCCGGTGGCTTTTTTCCCGGATTCTGCTGCGGTGCGCCGGGCAGAACGGGCGGAGCAGACAATTATTACGGTGCAGGAAAATTTGAATAATGCGCCGGAGCAGCTGCTGAACACCCTGCTGACAGGGACGGAATAAACCCGCCGAACAAACTTTCTCCTGTTTGCTCCGGGACGCGACATGAGTATATTCCGGTCGCAACCTGTTCACCGCAACGACAGAATAGAGGAGGAATGATCAGAATCACTTATCATTCCTTTCTCCTTTCTTTCCTGATCTTTTCGTATCCTGCTGTTTACCTTTCCTTCCAGAATATTGCCCAGGAAAAACAGAAAATCGACCAAAGTCGTTTTTTATTTGACTCCAGAATGAACATTTTGTAATCTTATAAAATTCGACCATGGTCAACAAAGACCGCAGTCGAATTGTATTGCGGATTCTCAAGGAGGATTTCCTGCTTTTCCGAGTGGGACAAATCATCTTGAGAAGTCTATCAAATATTTATAGCATTGTTATTTAAAAAAAGACATTCATGATCGGATTACGGGAACAAAAAAAGAAGGCAACCAGAGCTGCAATCATGGAAGCCGCAGTACGCCTGTTCGGTGAACGGGGATATGAAAATACCAGCATTTCCGCCCTGGCTAAAGCTGCCGGGATCGGTAAGGGCACGGTGTATTCTTATTTCAGCTCAAAAAATGAGATCCTCCTAGCGTTCTGTGAAGAGGAACTAGCCTGTATGCACGAAGCCATCCGACAGGAAATCGACCCGAATATTTCTCTGCAGGAACAGTTGCTTCTTATCTTCATGACCGAGTTCAGGTATGTCACCGGAAATAAGGAGTTTGGCCGGACCCTGGCCCGTGAAATGAACTTTCCCAGAGAGATCACTCTGGAAAAATCAAGGCAAATAGAAGAGCAGTTTATCGCTCTGTTTATCCGGATATTTCAGGAGGCCCAGGAACGGGGGCAGTTGCGGAACGATATTGAACTGATCATAACCTGTGGCCATTTTTACGGTATGTACCTGATGGCTCTGTCTGCCTGGTATTCCGGCCGGCTGCATACTGAGGATGATGTTCGGGAGTCCCTGGAACTGATGATTGAGCAGGCAATGGTTGGCCTGATGCCCAGAGAGCAGTCAGAACAACCTGTATCTGAGTCTGAGTCTGAAAACGACGCATGAAACATCCGGAACCGAAAACCCTGCGCGGCAGAATTGTCTGGTTTTTCCTGAGAAACCTGCCCGGTTTTCTTTTCATTCTTGCCCTGTTCGGCCTGGCCTTGTTTATCGGGCAACGGGTTGCCGACCAAAAGGCGGCGCGGGAAGAGGAGTTGAAAAGTGCCACGGTCGCGGAAAGTCCGCCGGTCAACGTGGTCACGCTGGAACTCAGGCCGACGGTGCTGCGGGACAAGGTCAGCCTGCCCGGTCTGGTGGAACCTTGGACAAAATTGGCCCTGATGGCCAAGATCGGCGGCAGTATTGAAGAAATTTTTGTCCATGAGGGCGATCAGGTCAAAAAAGGCCAGCTTATCGCCCGCATTGAAGCGGATGATTACCGGATCGCTCTGGATGCGGCCAAGGCCGCCTATGCCTTGGCTCAGGCAGATTATTCCCGGAATAAAACCCTGCGCAGTAAGGGGATTTCCACTCAGGCCAATCTGGATGAACAGAAGTCCCGGCTGCGTCAGACCAAGGCATCTCTGGAAAACGCAGAACTTGCGCTTTCCCGCTGCCAAATTACCGCGCCCATATCCGGCATTATCAATCGGCTTGACGCCGAGGTCGGCATGGTGGTCAATCAGATGATGCCGAAGCCTGTTGTTGAGATTCTGCAGATCGACCGGGTTAAGGCAGTGGTTGCCGTACCGGAGGCGGACGTCAGCGCAGTACGACAGCTCAAACAGGTTGCACTGCGCATCCGCTCGCTGGATGATGCGCTCTTTCAGGCCCCGATCCATTTTCTTGCCCCGGCCCCGGAATCTATGGCCCATGCCTACCGGCTGGAGCTGGCCATAGACAACCGCGACGGCCGTATCCTGCCGGGTATGTTTCTTCGCGCGGATATTGTCAAACATCAGGAAGAACAGGCGGTTGCAGTTCCTCTGTACACGGTTGTCACCAGAAACGACGAGCAGTTTGTCTATGTAGAGGAAGACGGCATTGCCCGCAGACGACCGGTGGAGACCGGCTTTACCGAGGGCTGGCAGATCTTGGTCCGCAGCGGCCTGCATCTCGGCGAAAAAGTCATTATCCGGGGCCACCGCAGCGTGGAGGACGGTCAGGAAGTCAGAGTGGTCAAATCGCTCACTGACCTCTCCGAATTCATGCGGTGATTACGGACTCCCCGCATTTTGGCTATTGGCTATTGGCTACGGAGTGGCTCTTGCAGACCCAGATCAAGGGAACCGGGGTGGTTGTTCTGGTCTCGCCGGTACCGGCCTGGGCGGGGCAAGATAAGGTTCAACGCATAATCAAGGAGAAAATATGTCCAGAAGATTACCCATCTATATTGCCATCGACACCTCCGGTTCCATGCACGGAGAAGCCATCCAGTCGGTCAATGTGGGGCTGCAGGCCATGATGACGGCCCTGCGTCAGGATCCGCATGCCCTGGATTCCGTGTACCTTTCCATCATCACCTTTGATATCGAGGTCAAGGAACTGTTCCCCCTGACGCCCCTGTCTCAGGTCCAGGTCTCGGAAATTGTCTGCCCCAGATCAGGCCCGACCTGCACCGGAGCCGCCTTGTCCCTGATTGTCAAACGGGTGAAAAAAGATATCATCCACAGCACAAAGGAGCGCAAAGGCGACTGGCGGCCCATGCTCTTTCTGATGACCGACGGCAGCCCTTCGGATGTGGCCCTGTACGATGAAGTGATCCCGCAGGTCAAAAAGAGTCATTTTGCCCGAATTATCGCCTGTGCGGCCGGGCCCAAGGCAAAGATCGAGCAGCTGAAAAAGCTGACCGACACGGTGGTCAGCCTGGACACCACGGACAGCGCCGCTTTTGCCAGCTTTTTCAAATGGGTTTCCGCCAGCGTGGAAATGAAGAGTTCCAGTATCGGGGCGGGTTCCTCGGATGTCCTGCCGCCGCCTCCAGCTGAGATACAGATTGTTGTGTAAGACTGACGAAGGAATGAAAATTTAATAACAACGGAACTTGCTGACAGGTCATTGACAATTTCATAGTTGCGTTTATTCTCATCCGGTTATGAAGATAAAGACATATTCTCCTGAGATAGAAACGCGAATGCGTAATTTTTACGGCAGCCTGTCTGAAAAAGACCGCCGTCGATACGCCGCAGTTGAAGCGGAAAAGTTCGGATACGGCGGCATAACGTATATATGCGACCGTATATATGCGACGTGTTGCGGTGTGATTCTGACCGGGTCCGTCGCGGGATCAGGGCTGTTCAATTCTATAAGAGCTTGTATTTTCAAGACGTATGCAGTAATTGATACAGAAAAACTTTACACGAGGATTCTGCATGCTGTTTTTTTGCTGAACACAATCAAAGATCATCGACGCGGGCAGGGCCGGCGATATGAGCTTACGCATATTCTTCTGTTTTCGATCATGGCGATCCTGAGCGGTTCGGATTCTTATCGCAAAATCCATCTGTTCGTTGATGCGCATCGTGAAAGGCTCAATGAATATTTCGGCCTGGACTGGAAAAAAGCTCCTGCATATACAACGATCCGCACTGTCATTCTGAATACTTCCGGTTCGGAACTTGAGCGGATTTTCAGGGAGCACGGCAAAGCTCTCGCGGAAGAGGAACCGGACGGAGAATTTATTCGTTGCGACGGCAAAACTCTCCGGGGAAGTCTCGATAACATGAAGGATATTAATCAGCTTCAGATATTGAGTGCTTTTGCTGGCGACCGCGCCGTCGTTCTCGGCCATGAAGAAATCAGGGAGAAAAGCAATGAAATCCCGGCGGCGCGGAAACTGATGAAAGAACTCGGTTTATCCGACCGCATTTTTACCTTCGACGCCCTTCATTGTCAGAAAAAAACTCTTCAGGCCGCCGCTGAAACGGGAAACGATGTGATTGCTCAGGTTAAAAAAAATCAGAAAACTCTCCTGAACGACTGTGAAAATATCGCGAATACGTCTGTTCCTGATGATGTTTTCACGGAGCCTTTTGAAAAAAAAACGAAACCGTATAGAGAGTCGCAAAGTGGAAGTTTTTATCAGAATCGATCGATTTCGTCAGGTGTTTGATACAAAGAAGAAAAAATGGAAAAACACTCATGAGACATCCTTTTATGTTTCAACAGCCGGTTCGGACGCTGAAGAAATATGTCAGGGAATCCTGGGGCATTGGCGGATCGAGAATGGAAATCATTATGTTCGGGATGTTTCTATGGGCGAAGACCGCTCCCGAATTCGTTGCAATCCGCACATATTTGCGAAACTGAGAAGCTTTGCTCTCAATATTCTTCGTAAGAACAAGGTGAAAAATGTCAGCCGGGAGCTTTTCAGGAACTGTATGGATATAAATCGTCTGTTTGATTACGCCGGGATTTTCTAGAATTGAACAGCCCTGATCTTTGAGGGGGCATTCGAGGCTGACATATTCGACATACTGAATGAGCTGTTTTTCATGGTGATTGGCATCGGTCTCTTCCTGTTGGGCCTTCTCTCTTTCTCCACGCGTACAGGGACAGAGTTCGACGGCAAGACATTCCGTTATCGGCAAGTATCCATCTTTCCATGCTTTCGCGATGCCTGGGATGAGCCGCTATCTGAGTATGAAGGGGTTTTGGCACGTAGTGAATACCACTCCGACAGTGATGGTTTCCGCTACACCCTCTACATCATCGAATTGATGCATCGCGACGAGCAACGCCGTATTACGTTGTGGCTGAGCCGTAACAATTCGTCCGGCCATCGAGAAAGATGGGAAGCATACAGCCGACAGTTCGGGCTGAGGCGTTTCTACAAGTTAGGGGATCTTTTGCTGGAGAATTGATCATTTTTCTGTGTTACCCTCCGTTGTGGTGGAGGGTTGGGACTTGAAGAGGATGCTCTGGAGTGGCTGAAGGACTGTATTCTCACCAAGATCGTGACCGGGTAGGAGCTTCCGCTGTACATTCGTGAATGATCGGACTGGATAGGCTAAAGGCAGGCCAATTTTAGCTGAGGAGAATGGTCTGAAACGCCAGCTTTTTTTCTCCCTATAAAAATTCAATATGATCAATATGTTCTATCTTGTCCAGCAGAATATAGCGGTAACGTTCGTTGGTGTGCGGCCCGGTGAAGACGTACTTCTGGGTCTCGGTGACCAGCATGTCGCCGTTTCCCTGCACATCAATCAGCACATTGATGAAGTCCCAGTAAAAGGGCGGGGATTTCGCCGATGCTGTTTGAGTATTCAGTAAAAATAATCCAAGTACGATTGCCTGGACATACACAGCAAGCAGTTGTCTGAGGCACTTCATGGTTCCTCCTTTATTTTTGCTTTTCGATGTTCGACAGACTCAGCCACCACCACCACCGCAGCATCCGCCTCCCCCTCCACCGGAACCACCGCCGCCGAAGCCTCCGCCACCACCGACATAGCCGCCAGTGTAGCCGCTGCCACTCCCCCCGCCTCCACTACTACCGGTTATGAAAAGGACGACAACACCTATCAGAAGTATTAAGAATAGTGGTCCTGGGCCTATAGTTTTAAACAGCAGCACCATACCCCATATCACAGCAGTTATAGCAGCCGCTATCGTTAAAATTCTTTTTACCTTTTTTTTCCGAGAGATTATTTTTTTGTATTGACTGTATTGAATGAATTGTCTCTCTATCTTCTTGATATCTTCTAACTCATTATGCATGCTGTTTCCTTCGAAGTTTATAGTCTGAACTGAAAGGGTATCTACCCCACCCTCCGCTCAGCCGCCACCACCGCCGCAGGCACCACCTCCTCCTCCACCGGAACCACCGCCTCCAAAGCCTCCTCCGCCAGCATAGCCGCTGCCAGAGTAACCACCACCGCTGCTACTTCCTCCGCCTTCACCTATGCTGAACAATATTAAAAGAATTGGGATAATTAATAAGGCAGCGAAAGACATAATTATTTTCAATGCACCTAACAGAAGGCGCAATATGCTCCATAAAAGGCCGTTCAAATGAACTGGTATTGTAATAGATTTCATAGCTTCGGCAGCCCATGTCATACCAATAACAATGGCAACGGATCCGATAAATATCATGAAATTTTTGACAAGTTGTTTTACGCTCTTACCCTCTTCTAATCCGTCACGAAGCCAGCACCAAAAAGTTAATATTCCTATCAAGGAAAATACTGATATTATGCCTATTTTAATGGAGGTGAAAATAAACGGATTCGGTGGCTTTGAAGAATTAGCAATCCGTTCGTACTTTTTTTTCTGCTGCCGCCAATACTCCGCACTTTTCCTTGGTTGCTCCTTCAATATTGCCGGAGTCGCAAGGGCGAGTATCCCATGCGGAACAGCAACCCTCACCTCCAGTTCCTGTCCCGGTGGCAAAGTGCCTTTTGCAACGAATTCAACCGTCCGTTCATCAATCTGTCGAGGTTCGGCAGGCACTCCAAAATTTTTAAAGCTGGTGATCTTTCCGGCCAGCGAATCCGGCAGGCGTACCGTTACCTTGCCGCTTTCAATCGGTGCGGAGCGGTCTTTGAAAATCGCTTTGACGTACACCCAATCCTCTTCGCCGTGAACTTGGATACCGCCTTTGACACGATACTTGAGCACAAAGGTATGACTCTCCGGCGGGTTCAGATCATGACGCCATTTGATCCACCGCTGCCCGTTTTTGACATTTGTCTCTTCGGCCAGCTTCTCTTCGCCCTCATAAACCTCGATCTGATCAATGCCATCTACTTTATCCAGCGGAATGTAGCGGTATCGCTCATTGGTGTGCGGCCCGGTGAAAACGTATTTCTGGGTCTCGGTGATAAGCATGTCGCCGTTCTGCTGCACATCAATCAGGACATTGATGAAGTCCCAGTAAAAGGGCGGAGATTTCTGCGCAGCTACCGTCTGACCGCTCTGTAAAAGCAATACAAGCAGTAGGGTTGCCAGAATAGATGCTGCAAGTAGTTGTCTGAGGGACTTCATAAATCCTCCGTCGTTTTAAGTTCCGTCTCAGTTATTTGATCTGGAAAAAATCATCCCACCCTCCGATCCTCGCTCACCAACCGCCGCTGGAAAAAGGTCAGGCCGAGGACAATGATGAAAAAAACCACGGTCATGGCCGAGCCACGGGCGATCTGTTGGCGTTCAAAGGCCGAGCGCACGGCCTCGAAGACCACAGTGGCGGTGGCATTGAGCGGGCCGCCTTTAGTCATAATCTGGACCTGATCAAAGAGCCGGAACGAAAGGATGGTGGTTACCGAGACCACGAACAGGGTGGTGTTGCGCAGGCAGGGGAAGGTGACATGCCAGAACTGCTGCCAGGAATTGGCCCCATCCAGCCGGGCTGCCTCGTAGAGTTCTTCTGAAATATCCTGGAGTCCGGCGAGATAGACGATCATCTGAAACCCGGCTCCCTGCCAGATCGAGACCACCATGATCGCGGGCAGGGCAAGGAATTGGTTATGGAGGAAATCCTGCGGCTCCCAGAATCCGAAGGTCAGGACCTCAAGCACAGAGTTGATGACCCCGTTGGGACCGGGCGCGTAGAGGAGCATCCAGACCACGGAGATCAGGGCAAAGGGGAAGATCACCGGCAGGAAGAACAGGGTGCGGAAGACCACCATGCCGGGCAGTTTGCGGTTCACCAGCAAGGCAAGCAGGAGGGCGCAGCCGGTCTGGGCTGGCACCACGACCACGGCAAAGATTAGGTTATTGAGCAGTGCCCGAAGAAAGACAGGGTCTTGAAGAATACGGGCATAATGCTGCAGGCCGACAAAGGTCAACGGCAGGGGCGAGGCCAGCTTCAGATTGGTAAAAGAAAGGATCAGGGCCAGAAGAAAAGGCAGGCCGATAAAAAGGGCCAGACCGGTAAGGGCCGGGGCAACCATGAGCCAGCCGACCCGGTTGTCGTTGTGCAACGTGTTCATAATGGAAACCTCTGCTGTTTATGCTATTATGCTGTCAGGAACGGGGAACGGAACGGTAGCCTTCGCTGTCGGTAATATCCTGCTCAATGGCTGCGGCAGCCTGATGCAGGGCCTTCTGCACATCAGCACCGTTGCGGATTTCATCAAAGGCCTGCTGAAAGACCGAGGTGATCACCTGATAGGCCGGGGTGCGCGGTCGCTCCACGCTGCTTTGACGGAGCTGGTCCACAAAAAGCCGGAGCGGGCCTCCTTCCCTGTACAAGGGCGAGCGGGCAACGGCGGTCTTGGTGGCAGGCACGGCACCGTTGACCCCGGTCATGGCGAGGATATTTTCCGGGCGGAGCAGGAAGGCGAGAAACTGCGCTGCCGTCTCGGGATGGGGGGCATCCGCGTTGATTCCCCATTGCCAGGAACCCTGACCTGTCTTTGAGCCCTGCCCGAAATCCGGCAGAGGCAGGAGGACCAGCTTGTCGCCCAGGGCCTTTGCATAGCGGGGATATTCCCAATGTCCGACCCAAGAAAGCGCGACCCGCTCCTCGACAAAGGCGGCATCATCCAGGTTCGGATCAACATAGCCCTGCTGAAACCAATCCCGCAGGGTGGTCATGGCACCAACCGCCTCATTCCCGGCCAGCACCGATTCTGCGTACAGATAATCCTGCCGGTCGATCAGATCACCGCCAGCAGATTGAATAATCGGGGAAAAGGCATAGGTGAACCACTCGCCCCGGTAATTGGCCTTGAGATCCAGCACAGCTCCGCCTTGGTCCTGGGCAGCCAGCTTGTTCAGCACCTGCTTGAACTCTTCCGCTGTCCAGGCATCATTCACTGAAAAGGGAATGCGGATGCCCGCCGCCTCCAGCAAAGCCTTATTGCCGTACATGCCCAGACCGGAGTCAAACATGCCCACAGCAAAAAGATGATCGTGCATGGTGCCCTGCTTGATGATGGAGGGCAGGAGATCGGCCTGCACTGCCGCAGGCAGGAGGTCGTCCAGGGGCTGAAGCTGATTCTGCCAGACATAGCCGTACAGAAACGGCCCGTCAAACTCGATCACATCGGGCAGGTCGTGGGAAAGGGCGGCGGACTGGAGCTGGGAGTTGTACGAACCTTCTGGCAGCAGGGTGAGTTCAACGTGGACATCAGGAAATTCTTCGTTAAAACGTTGCACCTGATCCATGAGCACCTTGCGTTCGCCCTCCTGACCGCTGTGCGCCCAGACCGTGATCAGCTGCTTGTCTGGATCTGTTTCGGGTGTGCAGCCCAGGAGGCTGATGAGTGTGCAGGCCAGGAAGAGGTGAGCTGCATACAGGAAGAATGTTTTTTTGGTTTGCATAAGCATTACTCTTCAAAGATTTGGTCAAAAACTGTGGGATTGTTTTCGAGATAACGGACAGGCACCGAATCGCCGACTTCTTTCCCCCAAGGTTCGTCTCGCGTTTCCCTGGCAGTAATTGATCGGGAACCGCCATCAAACTGATACACCATTACGTAAAGATCTCCATCTTCTTCAATATCTATAACTTCCGCACAGGCAGTTCTGCCATGCTCTTCCAGTTCCTGTATGCGTCGTTGCAGGAGGTTCTTCCGTAAAAAGGCCGCTGAACTGAGAATAACTACAAAAGCTCCAAAAGCTGCGGCAGAAAAATTAACAGGCTCTCTCTGGTACATATTGTATAATTGCACGCCCACCAGAATACTCCCGATAATACAGGCTGGCACCGCGACGCCGGAATATTGTGTAAACGCCCATAACTTTATAGAGATTGGAAGATAAGATGATTTTCCGCCACGATTCGTTGCGGATTTTGTATCAGGATTAACTACGATCTTAAACCACTTTGGTTTCTTTGGGACATAGCGAACATCTACAGTGTTTTTCTGACGATAGGCAGTATAGATATCTCTGGAAATTTTTTGTCGTCCTATAATGGGCACGGCACCTTGTTCTTCAGGTTGAAACTGGCAGATCATCGCGTACTCGTTCGAGTACTCAGTCGAGTCTGATCCTTTATATTTTTCCAGTTCAATAACCTTTGCTGTGACCATCCGTCCAGTAGAGGACAGAAAAACAAGGGCGATAAGGTCGCTGACAAGCCAAAGCAAAAGCCCGATAACCGCAAATCCGCCGAAGAGGGTAATGGCAAGTAACACGAACATTGCTCCCATTCCTCGCGAGGAGAAAAGCGGCAGTGCCTCTCCATCTGGAAACGAAAGTATCAGATAATTGCCCTTGATTCTTGCAACTGTGGCCTTCTGATTATAAACGACCGGTACTTTGGTATCAGGTTTGAGCTGGTCATATAACTCTTTGGTGACCTGTTCCTCTCTTGAAAATACTTGTTCTTTCCGCCCCGGTATTGATGCCTGAAATTGATAGGCTACATAGTAGTACTGGACATCGTCTTTTCCTTCAACAGATGAATTCCCTTGAGAAACTTCTCTATTCATCACAGTGCCCTGAGTCTGCGCACCGAAATACTCTAACTTTTTCGTCTGAAAAAATATCATCCCTGTTTTAAGTCCGACCAGCACAGCACCCAGTGTAAAGATGATGAATATAGGAAGAAATATAAAACATACACCCAAAGGAGGCAGCCTGACAGCGTTTTTAATTGGTCCGCGACGGAATCTTTCCGCGATATCCGGAAATAACCCACTGGCCCGCTCCTTTTTCGTGAGACGGGGACAGGCGGATGATTCATTGTGCTGAGATGATGCTCCGGTGGGTTCGTTCGGATGAGGCTGCTGTGCAGTGGAAGGGGAAGCGGCTGACGACGGAGAAGACACAGAGCGCTCACGAAAAATTTTGCAGCATGCACCTGTTGTTTCAAACTTTCTTTTATAGTTCAATGCCTCCTGTTTAGTCAGGTTGTGCTTCAGAATTTTTTTTGTCGACGGGGTAAAAAGCCGCTCTACAGCAGCGTCGTCTGTCCGGGCCAATTTGGCAAGAAGCCGCTTGACCTGAGCAGGATTCCGGTCCTCCCGAATTGCTCCTTCAAAAACAATCTTATATGATTCCTGTTGACTTTCATCATGTTCAGCATTTTGGTTTGTCTGAAGGGCGACCGCAGGTTCAGCCGACAGGCTTTCCCTGTCCTTCATGACTTCCCGGAGCACACGCTCCATTTTGCGTGTATGTCTCGCCCGTAGAATATTTTCTAAAGGCCAGATCATTTTCCATGTCATAAGAATGGCCCCTTTGACCGTAGGGCGATATGCATCGGAAGCAGTATCAAAACGATGATATCCATCCACCACATTTCTTTCCATTTCGCGGATTATTCCCTTTTTAACCTCATCCAGTTCTGCTCCATCAGCCACAGTCTTCGGAGCTGCATCTTGTGCATCTCGCCGGAGCAGGAGCCGATGAATGGTATACAGTTCGCCGGGATCCGAAATGTTTGGAAAAGAATATTTCTTTGCGTCCTGTCGTTCAGGAAAAACGAAGGGATGCTGAAGGTTGTTGTTCGTGCTGATATCCAGCCCGTTGAACTCGGAGCCAAACTCTGTACAGCGGATGTCATTCTGACCGACTACGATCATGGCTACATCCTGTTTGTCGGCATGTTTCAACAGACAGAAATGCAGCATCATCGGGGTATCCGGCTCTGAAATACAACAGCAGATGCCCTTGAATCTCTGCTGCTCAAGGGCAGGTATATTCTGGAGAAAATAGTCCTGAATATCCTGGGGAAACGTGTTCAGGTCATGAGGTCCGATATTCGGTTTGGCAGGCTGTTTTTCCCCGATATACACAATAATCGGTCCAAAAATCAGCAAAAAAACCGGCTTGGCCAGCATAGCTATAACTACAATTCCAAAGAAAACACCAAAGCTGACTGTCATGACCTGGTTCCTCTAACCACTCTAACAATTCGGATGCAGTAAACGTTATTGGTTATTGGCGGTTAATACAGGTTGCCGATAACAGGCGAATCCACTATTTTTTACTGCTGAGATATCATCATCTTGATAGTTCGTAATAAGGTTTGCCGAATTATTTTTTGACAAAAAGGCAAACATACTGAATCTGAAAAGTCAAGGGTAATCTTGCAGACTTGTTGTTTTTTCTCCAGACAGTCAGGGAGGAGGGAAGAAGAAAAGATGGCGGGATCCGGTCGGACCGGGAAGGGGATAATCGTTACACGGAAAGAATCGTTATCAGGCCAAGCAGCGTACAGTATACCGCAAAAAGGTAGAGCGAGTGTCTGTTCAGATAGGCGATCAGCCAGCGGATGGCGATGTAGCCGGACACCAGAGCAGCCAGAAAACCGGCCAGCAGAGGCAGGAAAAAGTCATCTGCCGCAGGCAGTGCGACCAAGTCTTTAATGGCAAGCACACCCGCCCCCAGCATGACCGGCACGGACATCAGGAAGGAAAAACGGGCGGCAGCAGACCGGTCCAGATGCCGGGTCATGCCGCCTGCGATTGTGGCGCCTGAACGGGACACACCGGGCAGCAGGGCAAGCACCTGAGAAAAGCCGATCCAGAGGCTGTCGAGCCGGGTGACCTGGGCCATGTTCCGGTCGCGTCGGCCTGCGGTCTCGGCAATCACCAGCAGCACGGCAGTCAGAAAAAGAAAGTACCCGGTCATCTCAGCACTGGCAAAGGCATATTGAATAAGGTCCTTGCCCAGCAGACCAAAAAATACGGTCGGCAGGGTTGCCAGGATCAGATACCATCCGAGGCGCGCATCCTGTTCGGCAAATGGAGTGCAGCGGAGAATGCCCTGAAAAAATGCAGTGGTAATTGCTGTCAGGTCTTTCCGGAAATAGATAAATACGGAAAACAAAGTGCCCCACTGGACCAGAACATCAAAAATAAACCCCTGTTCTTTGGAAAAATGCCAGCCGAGGAAATGAGGCACCAGTACCAGATGGCCGGAGCTGGATACCGGAATAAACTCCGTCAATCCCTGGACAATGCCGAGGATGATTGCCTGCAAGAATGTCATATATGTTCTCGCCCGAAGGGGCTGTTGTTGTTATCGTATTGCCCGGACGTCGTCAGGGTCCTTGGGCAGCCATCTCAGACCGCCTTTGAAGCCGTAGCAGCGGGCCATGTACAGGGTATGCACTGTTTCTTCGCCGAACCAGGGCGTTGTCCGCCGGAGCGTAATTTCCCTGACCGGGTCCACCCGCTCAAAGACTTCCGGCAGCACGGTAATCACCGGTTTATGTTCAAAAACACCGACTGCATCCTTGCCGATCAATATAGCATCCTCAAACCAGAAATCATAGACATTCGGTCGTGACCAGCGGTTGATGGACACTGTGCGCGGCTGCCCCTGCATGTAAAAGGCCAGTTCCCCGGCAAACTGATAGCGGAGACCGAAGATGAAGGTCTTATCCGGCCGTTCCATCTGCTGCAGCTCGTTGTCCAGAATCCGGGCCAGTGTGTCCCAGCCCTTGGTTTCTTGGGCTGTCCGGTCGAGATCAGCCCTGAGCGGCAGCACCGGATACAGCAGCTGTGCTGTCACAAGGATGGAAAGCAGAAAGGCCAGCCCGATGCCGATATTCCATAACCGATATCTGGAGGCAGGAGTTCCGGCCCGGCCCGGACTGTACAGGGCTGCGGTCAGGATGAGTGCCGTCAGGTAGGCCGGAGCAGGCCAGTTCCCGTAAATCCGGACGTGCAGGGAGAGCAGGGCAAAAACAGCAAAGCCGGTCAGGGACATCCAGATCAGAAAGGCGGCTTGTTCTTGCGCTATCCGTTGACCAGCCCGGCCTCGGAACCAGGCAACAAGGATAAACAGAAAGATGAGCGGTGAAAGCAGAGCGGCCTGGGTGCCGAAAAACTCACCCAGATATGCCGGAGTGATCAGAGCGGCATTGTCCACTCCGCCCTGAAAAAGGACATGCCGGAAGGTGACCCAGTTGTTCCGCGCATTCCAGAGCACCACCGGGGTAAAAAGGACCAGACCGGTGAGCAGCCCTGACCACGGCTTTACGGTCAACAGCCGCTGCCGGTACGCCCCGGTAAAGAGCATACAGAAAAACAGGGAGGGCAGAAAAAGCAGCATTGTATATTTGGAGAGCAGGCCCAGACCGAACCAGATGCCGGTGAGCAGCCACTGCCGCAGGGTATCGCGTTCAAGGGCAACGGCCGCATGATAACAGGCCCCTGCCCAGCAGGGAAGCAGCAGGCCGTCCGGGGTGGCGATCAAGGCGGCGCCGTTGAGCAGCAGAACCCCCTGACTGAGCAGAGCAACCTGCAGGATGGTCTGCCGGGAGAACCAGCGGGCTGCCAGCAGACAGAGATAGACCGAGGTGATTGTATTCCCCAGAATCGTGGGCAGGCGGACGGCAAATTCCGTGTGCCCGAAAACATGGGTTGTCAACCAAATACACCAAGCAATCATGGGCGGATGATCATAATAGCCGATATCAGGGTATCGGCTCCATTGCCAGTAATGGGCCTCGTCCGGGGCCAGCAGAAACCGGTCGCTGATCAGCAGACGCACGGCAAGGCCGAGAGCGATGATCAGCCAGGCTGGTGAGATAGCGTTTGCTTCCTCGCCTGGTTCTTTTGTCCGGCAGCAGTGCATCATGGTTATGGGATAATTCTCTCCGGGAGATGGGCCTGCGGAACTTGTTCAATCAGATGATTTCGATTATGATCGCCAGTCGGATTGTATTTAACCTCAATAATCTTTTCCGGTAAACGGATTATGCGAATACCGGGCATGTTTTTCTTCCTTTCCTGACCGGAGGGGAGCCGGGGCCATCTGCTGGAAGCCATTTTTTTCCGGAAAATAACCGAGTAACCCTCAGAAACAGCATCGTTCAAAACACTGCGGCCTATATCGGGTCCGCTGAATTTATTCCGCTTTTTTTATCGATGAGTGCAGAAAAAAAAATACGCAGCCCGGAACAGGGCGAACAGGCAATGGTTGAAGGAATCCTGGAAGGCAGCCCGGATGCCGTGGGCGTTGCCGTGATCCGGCTGAACTGCGGCTGCCGTAAAATGGCGGCTGTCAACTCTGCCGGTGAACCGGCCAGCAAAATCATCATGTACCGTGATCAGGCAAGCTCTGTCTGTGAGCAGTGCAGACAGGATAACGGTGATTACATGCGTGTGTTGGAGCAGTTTATCATCTGGAAGGCCCCGGAACCCCATGCCACGATGAAACGGGAAATTATCGCCAAGGTGCTGGGGACCACGGAAGAACGGCCGAATTAACCGCTTTCAACAGTTTTCAACTGCTTTCCGAAGCCTCTTCTTCAGCGCTGTCCCAGAGCAGCCGGGTATCAAAGCTGATGGCCGCAAACATGGTGCTGAGGACAACAGCACTGAAGTACAGGGCTGCCGGAGCCGCATCAACCGAGGACAGGCTGCCGAACCGCACCAGAGAACAGAGCAGGGCGATGACAAAGATATCCAGCATGGACCAGCGCCCGACAAAGGCGATAAAACGGAACATCATCGCCTTATGCCGGAGCCATCTTGTCCGTTGAAAGTGGATGGAAATCAGGATCAGGCTCATGCCGAATATCTTGAACAGAGGCACCAGAACAGAGGCGGTGAGGATAACGGCTCCGATACCGTAGGAGCCTTCCTGGAAAAAATGAATGATGCCGTCAATGATGGTGCTTTCCGCGCGGTTGCCGAACGAGGAGACCGACATGATGGGGAGCAGGTTGGCTGGCAGAGTAAAGAGGACTGCGCTGACGATCAGGGCCCAGGCCCGGTCAACGCTGTTCCGCCTGCGCAGATGCAGCGGTTCGCCGCAGCGGGGACAGGCAGGGTTTCTGTTTCCGGCAGCAACCTCCGACTGGATAACTTTATGGCAGGTGGGACAGAGCAGCAGCCGCGCCTCTTTACCGGTCCGTGCTGCCGGGTCAATGGCAAGTATCTGGTTCTCCTGTTCATCCTGTCGTTCCAGTCTGCTCCAGAATAAGGGTTCATTAGCAGATGCCTGCGCCGCTACTGTTGTTATCACCAAGCCGATGAAACAGAACAATCCTGCATTGAAGGCGATTGCTCCGGCAGAGTGTATTTTTATAATGGTGATAAAGACAGCAATGAGATAGATATCCGGCATTGCCCATTCATTCAGGTGATGGTACCAGTGCAGAAAGATGGACATCCACCTGCTTTTCCTGTTGAAAAACAGACCGGCAGCAACTGCGCAGAGAAGCGAGAGGATCATGAGCGGACAGATAAACCCGGTCAGCACCACAAGAATACCGACCAGATACTCTCCCTGCTCAAACAGGCTTAAGGTGCTGCGGAACAGCGAGCTTGTTATCTCCGCACCGAGAATATTCAGGCTGAGCAGAGGAAAAAAATTTGCTGGCAGATAAAGCAGCAGCCCGGTGAGCGACAGTACCAAGGTTCTCCGGATGGCATCCGGGCGCTTCCGGTCAAGACGGTACAAGCAGCGGGGACAGACCACAGTATGCTCGGAGGTGGCCCTGGCCTTTTCCAGCAGCAGGTCGCAGCCCGGACAGAGGCAGATGTGATCGACGGACCGTTCGATATGAGACGAGTGATTGCTCCCGAAAGAGGGCATAATCGGTTGACAGAAAATTGATAGAAATATTGAACAGGAACAGAATGTGCAAGAACGTCTCCTGCGAAAAGACAATTATTGATGTGCTGGGGCACTATCAGGTTCCGGTCTGCAATTACAATGCTGAAGAGCTGCAGCAGGAGATTGACGGATGAAACCATCCATTATTTTGACAGCGCGTGTCTTATCGGACTGGAGCGGATTCAGGCAGTTATCTCGGTACCGATGCCCTGATGAGTGAAAATCTCCAGCAGAATGGCGTGTTCCTGCCGTCCGTCAATGATATGGGCCTTGTTTACCCCTCCGTCAAGGACGGAGGCGCAGCAGCGCAGTTTTGGGATCATCCCGCCGCTGATTACCCCGTCTTCAATCATCCGCTCAATGTTTCCCTCGCTGATGGAAGAAAGCAGGTTGCCCTGACTGTCTTTGACGCCCTCTACATCGGTAAGCAGAATCAGTTTGGCCGCATTAAGCTCGGCGGCCACAGCACCTGCAACCAGATCAGCATTGATATTATACGCCTGTCCGTCTTCGCCGACCCCGACCGGCGCGATGACCGGGATAAAGTCCTTTGCATCCAGAGTTTCCAGGATTTCGGGGTTGACCTTGGTGACCTCCCCGACCCGGCCCAGATCAATGAGTTCCGGGGGGGCATTCTCGGCCTCCGGTTTGCTGAGGATCTTCATCTTTTTCGCTTGGACAAGATCACCGTCCCGGCCGGAAAGCCCCACCGCCCGGCCGCCGCAATGATTAATCAACCCGACAATCTCCTTGTTGACCTTACCCACCAGGACCATTTCCACCACATCCATGGTCTGGCCGTCTGTTACCCGCATACCCTGGATATAGTTTGAGGTGATCTGCATTTTCTCCAGAAAGCGGTTGATCTGCGGGCCGCCGCCATGCACAATCACCGGATTGATCCCGATATATTTGAGCAGAATGACATCCAGAGCGAAATTTTTTTTCAGCTCCTCATCCACCATGGCATGACCGCCGTACTTGATGACAACGGTTTTGCCGCTGAACTCACGCAGGTACGGCAACGATTCGATCAGCACTTTGGCCTTGGCAAGCCCCTGTTCCATAGTTATGCTCCAAGTATTTTTTGTTTATTCTGTAGGATTGCAGGATAAATATGAGGTGTGTTACATCGATGCAGTCATGTTGTCATACAGGAAAAAATTCACGAGCTGAAGAGGGAAAAAAATTCAATCGATTTTTTCGACTTCCGGTCTTCTTTCCTTGGTTGAACTGACAAAAGCATTCTGCAGAGCAGGCGGCAGGTCGCTGCGGAGAAGCTGCTGCGCATCCGGACGCCTGCTGCCGACCTGCACCCACGGACGGAAAAGACGATACGGAAAGCTGTATTGACGAAGAATAACATACTGGTTTTTCTCTTCAAACCCCCGCTGTTCCATAGTATGAATCGCGGCGATAAATGCACCTGTATCCGGGAGGGGGTATCTTATCTTGCGTTTATACGGAAAATTTTTATTATCAACAATAATAAGCAGACAGACAAGCAGGCAGAACAGAACAGCCGCCTGTTTTTTTTCACCATAAACCTGAAAAAGATGATCGGCAAAATATAGCAGATAAATGCACCAGAAAAATAAAGAAAGAAAAATATGACAGGGTTTCGGGAAATTATACATAGGGTATTTACTGCTTAAATAAAAAAGTGCATAGGAGCCGAAGATAATGGCCAGCATGACAAGAGAATGTTTTATAAAGACAGCATCTTTACGGAAGAGAAAGAAACTGCCGCCGACAACAGCGAGAAACACGAGCCAATACCACGGAGAAACACTCTTGAACAGGTCAAAGAAAATTATCCGGTCAAGCAGCGAAGCAAAATAGGCGGTGACAATTTTCTTATTTGTTATGCCCATGATATTGCTTGTTCCGCCCTGAACACTCAGGTAATAAATAAAGGAGGAACCCGCAGCTAGGACCAGGGGCCATTGTTTTTTCCTGTCCAGCTCATGCCGGAACAGAACAAGAAAAAGCAGGGAGGCAGGAAGCACCACGACTGAATACGGCCCGGCCCAGGGCAGGCAAAGACATGCTATAATGAACAGCAGCGTACTGAAAACAGATTTTGGTGCAGGATAAAAAAACAATGCCAGCAGAACAGCCAGGCATGTGTACATAATAAAGACCAAGGTCGTATAATAATAGATGTGGTTCAGCCCCACCAGACCCATCAGCAGGGGCCCGACAAGAAGAACTGTGCGGGAACGGATCAGTCCGGAGGCAAAAAAACAGCAGGCCGCACAAGTTCCCCAGAGAAAACCTGTCCCTAAGTACAGATACGGCTGTATCCTGACATCAAAATGGGCAAAAAGCCATGCAGTAAGGTTGGTTATCAGCATTTTGTAGGGCTGCCCGAAAAGCGTTCTGCCCACGTCGGTAATCGGCACCACGTTACCGTAATACCTGGAAAACAGCATACTGTCTTCCATATGAAACCCTATACTGCTCACAGCGGCCCAACTGCGCAGGATATTTGCTGCAATAAAGAGCAGACACCCGGCAGCTAACCATTTCCGTACTTCCGCTGCGTCACAGCGGTCGCCCGTCTTTATCGTATTTTTTTCGGTTGCCCGGGGGCTGCTGTATGCTGGCATTATTCTGATCTGTGGGTAAAGAGAGGGGAGCGTATCAGGTGCATTCTTGCAAGGCGGAACTGAACAGCTGCTGCCAGACAGCCCAGTCCATAACGCACAGACCGAACGAAATTAATGGATGATGCCTCTGCAAAATATTTAGTCGGACAGCTCACCTCGCCGATACTTTCCCCGGCCCAGATAATCTGCAGGAGCATCTGATTGTCAAAGACAAAATCATCAGAATTGACAGACAGATCAAGCTGTTCAAGTAGTTTTCTGGAAAAGGCTCTGTATCCTGTATGGTATTCGGACAGTTTGGCCCCGATCAGGATATTTTCCGTAAAAGTCAGCAGGCGGTTGGCAATATATTTATAGAGCGGCATACCGTCACACACGGCATTGCCTCCCAGAATTCGTGAACCCAGTACGCAGGAAAAAAGCCCGTTCCCGATAAGGGCGGTCATTGCGGGAATCAGCTTGGGAGTATACTGATAATCCGGGTGGACCATAATGACAATATCTGCGCCTGCGTCAAGCGCAGCTTTATAGCAGGTCTTCTGGTTGGCCCCGTATCCCATATTCCTGGAATGTTCAAGGACTGTAACCCGGTCCAGCTTCTTTGCCACGTCCACCGTGTTATCGGAACTGCTGTCATCCACCAGAATGATGGTATCAACAATTTCCTGGGCTATGATTTCTTCATAGGTTTGAATGAGTGTTTTTTCGGCGTTGTAGGCCGGCATGACAACACCAACGTGCAGCCCTTTGAACATAATAATTTACCGCAAGGCTCCCGGATAATGCCCTGCATTGTCTGATGCAGGGGCAGTTCACTGTTTGTTTGTGCTTTGAATGGAAAAAAGTACAGACTATGTATGCAGCCTCTGTCGTATCATCTTCATCAGAAGAACCAAGGACAGAGAGACAGAAATGACGGTGAGTATCTGCTCAACAAAAGAAAATTCAACCAGAAAGAAACTGAGTGCAAGCAGAGGCAGCAGAAGCAGGCGGACGAGAAAACGAAGCACCTGATGATGCCGGATAAAATCCGCCACCGGCGGGGAATAGGTATAATACAGCTCGACAAACTGCTGTCCCGCTCTATTGGTCAACAGGTAGATATCCCGAAATTTCTTCAGGAGGACAACCTGCGGTTCCAGAGCCGTTCCATAGGCTGCTGTGGCAATAAAGCATCCGCTGCCTCCGCCTCCGCCGGATGAGGCATTCTGTGTACTCACGAGCTGAGAGGCAAAGCCCTGTGCAATTCTCAGAGATCCTGCTTCGTTAGGATGGACTCCATCGACATTGAGATTCGGCCAGTCGGCTATTATATTGGCATAGGTGTCAACCAGTGCAGTGCCTCCGTTCTGTGCCAGGGTAATTATTTCCGGATTATAGTTTTCCGGCTGAAAGGAGGAACTGCTGCTATTCGGTGTTATGGTGGATAGAATCGGCACAGCACCGGCAGCAAGGATCTTTTTCAGCATCTCGTTGAGGTTGAATACCGTGGTGCTGGGCGAGATGCCGCCCATAACATCATTGGCACCTTCCATAAGAAGGACATATCGGGGGGAATATTGGTCCAACACTCCTTGGATACGTGATACGCCGCCAAGAGTGGATTCTCCGCTCTGCCCCGCATTGATAACCCCGGTGCCGGGCGAATCCGTATCAAGCAGCTTCTGCAGGTTGGTCGGATACGGGGTGATATGATAGCCGCTGTCGTGTGTATGTCCTGCTGTGACAGAGTCGCCGAAGCAGACCACCACATCAGCCCGGCAGGAAAAGGTCATGACCAATACGGCTGCTATTCCTGCTGTGACAATCCCGAACAGTCTCATTGAACTCTCCTGCTTTCGGTTTGTTATTGCATCAATATATCTTCAGAAAATATTGGCTGTCTGCCGGCATACAGGAAGGGAGGAGGAGTTCGTCATTTTCTGTACTGTCTTCATTTTCGGACTCCGCCTTTTCCTGTTCAGGAGACCACCCCTTACTTCCCTCCGTATAAACGGCAGCAAGTTTTTTATACACGCCATCACGAAAGCCCAGCCAGCTGACCTCAATCTTCCTTTCATCGTTATATGCTATGTCCGGTTGAATATCAGGAACCTCATTTGCGGTATGAAGCACCTTGGGCTTTTTCCAGGAAGTTCCCTGATAACGGGTGTAATAAATATCGTCATTCCCGCCTTCATTCCCGGCCCACACCAGCCAGACCCTTCCAGCCGGATCTATTAAGACCGAAGGAGTGATAGCGGAGTTCTGCTCTATGGGTAATTTCTGAGGTTCACTCCATTCATCGTCCTTGCAGTATGCGTACTCTACAGATATTCCGTCAGGCCGTACAACAGTCCAGAAAGCCCATTTTGTCCCGTCCGGTCCTGTATCAAGAACCGGATGCAGATTATTGGCATTGTTATCCGTCAGCTTGATGCAGACTGTCCATTCGCCGTTCTGCAGAGAACTGGTGTAAATTTCGTGTCGCAGTCCGTCCCATTGGGACCAGACCAGCTCAGCTCTATTGATCTTGTTTTCTTCTCCCTGGCAGGGAAGAGAAACCAGCATACCAACCAGAAGCGGCAGAATACAATATCGGGTTATTTTTGAGATCATCTTATTTTAGAACCTCCAGGATTAACACCAGCGGTACTGGCGGATTCTTCAATGGACAGCATATTTGCCAATATCACGCAGACCGACCAGTATAAAATTATATACCGAGAGCGAAAAAAGCGCAAAAAATAATCCGTAAAAGGCTGGTCGGAACAGAAGGCGTCGGCAATGATAGAGCAGCACGGACAGCATCGGCACAATGGGGAGGAGATAACGCCCTTGGGCCTGAAAATCCACTGTCCAGGCATGCCAGCAGGCTACCCCGATCAGCAGCAGCGCCGTGCCCGTAGACATAGCAAGCAGAATAACTGCCTCACGCCCTCCTCTGCAGAAAACAGAAACAATCAGGGTGAGCAGCAGCGCAAGACCAGTATAGCGCACGTAATCGTAATAACTGAACGAACCGGAATACTGGGTATATCCGTACACCCCGAAAGAGGTACGAAAAGATTTTTCTGCCCAGCGGTCTGCTGCCAGCAGCTCCTGCAGTGTTTTTCCGCGTTCCCGCATCTGCAGATACGCATGCCGTTTGTCAAGCGGCGTATTTGGGTTATACAACCTGTCCGCATATTTTTGGCGCGCCTTAAAAAGTAAATTCTGCTTGTTGAAATTATTAACCTTGGCGTCTGTCAGACGTACTCCTGCACAGACTGTACAGCCGATGAGCACCATAGCGCAGAAGCGGAATATTCTCTTCCCTGTCAGTTCGGGCCGAAGAACCCATATCTTCCAGATAAAATAACAGAAAAAGAAGAGGTACAAGGCGTAAAAGTTTTTCTTCAGCAGCAGCAGCAGGCCGAAAAGCAATCCCAGCAGCAGAATTTTCAGCCAAGTATATCCGGTTTGTTTGGTTTGTTCGTCAAACAGTAATGTTGTACAGGCAGAGCGCTGCCCGGCAAGCTGGTAGGCAGCCAGCAGGCCGATGACTGTGGCAAAGGCATCTGAGTTGAAATAACTGAAAATATACCAGATCTGCGACGAAAACAGAAAAGGGAGCAGAAAAAAACGGAAGTCTCTTTTGTGGAAGGCAAAAAAGATCAGCGAGGCGAACAGCAGCACATTGAACAGACGCAGCAGAAAAAAAGGCTTCTGGTACAGCGGCTGAACAAGGCGGAGATATTTTCCGGCCAGCAGATAGACAATTTCCACGGAGTGCAGGCGTGAAACACCATAACGGCTGTACGTATGCGCAATGGGAGAATCGTCGTTATTGATGTCGATTTTGGGCGGCAGGGTATGGTCGGTAAAATATTTTCCCGCAGCCACATGCACATATTCATCCGGATGCGTATTGAATTCGCTGATAAAGGCCATGACAAAAGCAAGGGTCAGGGCAGCTGCCGCCAGCACAGGAATAAAATCCGAATTGCTGAAAAAGCGCAGAAAGAAAAAATACCCTGCTGTCGCCAGCAGGACAACGCCGATGAGGCGCAGGGCCTCTGTTCTGTTTGTCAGCGGAGAGAATTGTCGTTGCCTGACCGGCAGGTTCAGTTTCAGCTGCGGGTCTCTGCTGTTGACCTGAACCGTCACTCCCTGTTCATGCCGGGTGAAAGACTCTACCCCGCTGATCTCCTGAAGCTGTTCAAAATCCTTTCTGCTGCTGACCTGATAATCCGGATATCCCCACTGCCGGATGCGCAGTTTTTTGATAGTGACCCACGCTGTTTTTTCGCCGGGATCCAGGCGAAGACAATCGATCTTTGCCGTATTGTTCACCCGCAGCGCATAATGGGTTCTTCCCGGCTCCATCATCAGCTCGGCCATATTACGCTCACTGAAGTTGCCGTGTCGGTTCGGCCAATAGACCTTGAACACTGTCCGGGTATCGGTTTCCAGCTCCACTTCCAGCAGGCCGCTGTTCAGCACCAGAAAATAATACCCTGCAACTGCAGCAGCGACCCAGAGAAACAGAGCCAGCCAGTGTCCGGCCCATAGACCATTCTTCGTCTGGTCGGAGTCTTCACCAAGGCCGTACAGAGAGGTTCGTGAACCGGACCGTCCGGCAAAAAAAGAAAAAAATTGCATGGTAAAGTAGCGTAGTATGGATATCGGCCCTGCTCAGATGGACAGCATTCTGTCTAGGCATTTTGCAGCCTGTTCAGCTATGGCTCCGGTAACCTGTACCCGGTTGACCACTCTGCCGTCGGCCAGATTATCCAGAACCCAGAGCAGATTGGCCGGGCTGACAGCGGACATGGTCGGACAGAGGCAGCCCGGGGTCAGAGAATGCACAGCCTTGTCAGGATGCAGACGGGCCAGGCGTTTGACAAGATTCACTTCCGTACCGACCACCCATTGGCTGTCCGGTTTGCCGGATTCCACAGCAAAAATAATTGTTTCCGTGGACCCGGACATATCGGCCAGCCGGACAACCTCGTTTCTGCACTCCGGATGCACGATCACGGTCGCCCCCGGTTTTCTGGCCCGCCAGTAACGGACGTGCTCAGGAAAACTGCGCATATGGACCTCGCAGTATCCGTCCCAGAGCACCACCTTGGCATGTTTCAGCTCCTCACGGGTGCAGCCGCCCATGTGTTCGCCACGCCGCCAGAGCACCACCTGTTCTTCGGGCAGACCGAGAGCATAGGAGGCGTTGCGTCCGAGATGCTGGTCAGGAAAGAAAAAGACCATCCGTCCTCTGTTCAGGGCCCATTCCAGCACCCGTTCCGCGTTGGAAGAAGTACAGGAGGCCCCCCCTTTTTCTCCAACAAAACTTTTTACGGCAGCGGACGAGTTGACATAGGTGATCGGGGTGATTTCCTCCTCCGGTATTCCGGATATGGAGCTCAGTTCCGTCCATGCAGCCTGCACAGCAGGTGCGGTCGACATCTCCGCCATAGGACAGCCGGCATCAAGGTGCGGCAGGATAACCTGCTGGTGCTCAGCAGACAGGATGTCTGCAGCCTCTGCCATAAAATGCACCCCGCAGAACACCAGAAACTGTTTATCCTTAATTCTCGCAGCCTCGGCAGCCAGCTTGAGCGAGTCACCGGTGAGGTCGGCAAACTGGTACAGAGCATCATGCTGGTAATGATGACTGAGGAGAAGCAGATCGCCTGCCAGCTGTTTTTTCCGGGCCGCGATCCGTTCAAGGATTTCCTCCTGGTCCATCTCCTGATATATTGCTCCTATATCTGCCTGGCGGACGAATGACATGGCTGACCGGCTCCTTTCTGGTGGTTGTATTTGCACCGCTGCGTGAGGCTTTTTGTCCAGACTGTCTGGATAAATTCTCCATCAAACCAGTTTTTTCTGCTCAAGACAATAAAAAAAGCCCCTGCCGGTCCGGGCAGAGGCTTGTTCCTGTAATTTTACTTCTTAACTTCTTATAGTGCGAATTAGGAGTTGGATTATCCGGTCCCACTAAAAACAGATAGTTACAGAAAGGCCGTTCCGGTTCTACAGAATTTCGCAGCTCTATCTATCTGATTTTATGTTGTAGATTTCAACCCCTAATTTGCATTTATAGTGCTGCTGCAGCGGAACCCAGTCAGAGTTCAGGCCGCTTTCACCCAGACGGCCTGCAGGCCCTTGTCTCCCTCCTCAAGGGCAAGACTGACCGGAACGCCTTCTTCAAGGTCGTCCATGGAGACATCTTTCAGGGATTTCGCATGAAAAAAGACTTCCTGATTATCATGGGTCATGATAAAACCGTATTCAGAAAATATGCGTTGGATTGTCCCTCTGGCGTCACCGCCCGGAATGCCTCCCTGGTTTTTCATGCTGACCTGATGTTTGTGATCCTGTTTTTTGCGGACAATATCTTTCAGCTGCAGACCGAGGACATCAAAGCTTTCCACCAGCAGGGGATGTACTTTTTCTCCCCATCGTTTAACCACAACGGTATCGTTCGGCACCGATGCCACCAGACTGATCTCGTATCCTCCCTCTTTGTACCCGGGCGTGGCTGCAATCGTGACGCGGAGGTGAAGAACAAGGTTTGCGTAATGACGGATAAGTTTTTCCCGTTCTTCCTCTATTTTTTCCTGCCAGCCGTTGCGCATCTCCAGATTTCTGGCTTCAACTTTTAAATCCATATGTCCTCCACAATGTCCATAATATTTGTGGCGCCAGCAGCCCTATGCCGCTGCCTTATCGTCAAAGGTTATAGTGATCACCCGCCGTCCGGACATATCCGACAGCATCGGACACCGTAATCCGGCACGATACTCAACAGCAGAATGTATTGCAAGCGGTAAGGAAGGTGCCGGAAAAAATCAGAGGAGTGCTGCCGGGAAAGAATCAGGAGGGTGAACGTAGAATATAACCTTCTCATATTTTTACTATAGACATTGATCTGGAAATAGACAAGAGGGAAACGACATTTCCTTGACGAAATCCGTGTATGCCGGGTACGCTGTCCTGATCCGACGATCCGGTAATCTCAGCAGAACAAAACAAATGGAACGAAAAATCGGGGTATTGCTACTTAATATGGGTGGTCCGGAAAAACTCGAAGATGTACGGCCTTTCCTGTACAATCTGTTTTCCGACCGGCAGATTATCCGCCTCGGCCCTGCCCTGCTGCAGAAGCCGATTGCGGCGATGATCGCCTTCCGGCGTGCCCCGGTGAGCAGAGAAAATTACCGGAAAATCGGCGGCGGCTCCCCGCTTGCCCGCATAACCGCCGCCCAAGCCCAAGCATTGGAGCAATCCCTGGCTGCTCACGGCGAATTTATGGTGCGCTCCTGCATGCGCTACTGGCACCCTTTTGCCGACGCCGTGCTTCAGGAGATGGTCGATGCCGGAGTGACTGAACTCATTGCGTTGCCCCTGTACCCGCATTACTGCCGGGCTACCACCGGCTCCTCGCTGCATGATCTCAGACAACAGAACAGACGGCCCGGTTACAACCTGCCTCTTCGGGAGATCCGCTCTTGGCCTGCCGAACCGAAGTACATTAATGCGCTGGCAGCCCGCATCCGGGAAGGGCTGGCCCTGTTCGATGCGGACGAGCCGGTGCAGCTGGTGTACAGTGCTCACAGCCTGCCGAAAAAATTTATTGAACAGGGCGATCCCTATGTGGAAGAACTCAGGATCACCATTGCAGCCCTGGAACAACAGCTCGGCCGACAGGGCAGACTCTGCTTTCAGAGCCGCAGCGGGCCGGTGGAGTGGCTGGAACCCTCCACGCCGGATATGCTGGAACAGCTTGCGCAGGAAGGATGCAAAAATATTCTGATGGTCCCCATCGCCTTTGTCTCCGATCATATCGAGACCCTGTACGAAATCGACATGCTGTATAAGGAGCAGGCTGATGGGATGGGAATGCGGCTTGAATCAACCAAGGGGCTGAACGATAATCCGCAGTTCATCAGCGGGCTGCGCAATCTGGTCCTGGCGGCAGCCGCAGGATAAGAACGGAGCTTATTTATTCAGCAGGTGTTTCCGCTGCTTTTTTTTCTGCAGGCTGGCAAAAAAACGGATAGCAACCAAGTAGGTGAGAATGCCGAGGGGAACAGCCAGCACAAGACCGCCGGTCTGCAGCACCAGCATGGCATCAGCACCCATTTGCCCCATTATTTTAATCCCATCAAGAAACGAGGCATCTCTGATCAGGTGCAACAGCTCATGCAGCTGGTCCTGGTTTGCATGCAGTCTGCCCGGCAGGAGTATACAGCCGATCTTCCAGGACAGATAATACTGGCCCGCAAAGGTGAAGGGATTGCTGACCACGGTTCCGGCCATCAAGGCGGCGATTGTATTCACCCGCAGCAGCAGCGTAAGCCCGATGATACAGACGGTATGCAGAGGCAGGGTGGGGGTGACGGCAATGGCGGCGCCGAGGGCCGTGCCCATAGCCAGAGAATAGGGGGTTCCCTGAAGGCGGAGTAAACGGAGATAATAATATCGGCCTGCACGCCGAGGATTCACTTTCACAATTTTGTTTGTTCAGCAGGAAGGAAGCTCTGATACGTTCCGGCAGACGGCAATGTAGCGGAACAGATGCCGGATGTCGAGTAAAAAACAGGGGAGCAACAGGCAGAAACAGAACCTTTCAGACATAAAAAGCCGGGCAGCATAGGCGCTGTCCGGCTGTCGGCCTGACCTGAAACCTGAATCAGGCAGCAGGCAATGAGTCTGTTCTATTCCAGAACAAAATCAGCTCTCCGGTTGTAGGCATAATCAGACTCTTCGGAACCGATAAATAAAGGACGTTCCTCACCATAGGACACAGTTCTGATTCTGGAGCCAGCAACACCGAGCTTGATCAGGTATTTTTTTGCACTCATCGCCCTCCGTTCTCCCAGTGCCAGATTGTATTCGTTGGTTCCGAACTCATCGCAGTTTCCTTCAATAAGCACCTTGCCAGCCATATTGCTTTTCAGATAATCGGCATTATGCTCTATATGCGAAATCTGATCGGCACGGATAGTGGACTTGTCAAAATCAAAATACACAGGTTGCATCTGTCTGGAGGATCGGCCATGTTCCCGCTTATAGGCATCGCTCTTATCTTCTATTCTTTTGTCGAAACCGAGTAGCTGATCTCCTGTTCCGCTACCTGCATCAAGGCTTTCAACAACGGGCGTATTGCTGTCCGCCAGTGTCCCGGTCCCGGGCAGATCATCAAATATTGAATCTTCCTCTCCTGTTTTATTTCCATCAACAGTTTCTTCCAGAATGTTACCGAGATTACCGTCGCCATCGACAAAAGAGGCATAACCCGGACGTGTTTTTGTCGTGGTTGTCTTGGTTGTTGTGCGGGTACCGTCAGGCGCAGTTGGCGACTGATAGGGTTCTAACTCTTTCGAACCGCATCCGGTGAGAACGAGAGAAAGGGCCAAGCAGGCAAAAAACAGCATACGGGGCATGAAAGTATTCATGACATTCATGAAAAAAGTCCTCAGCAAGATAAATTATTTTGTAATAATTGCAGGATACAGGAAAACAGAACTATTTATTTGTCTGCAATAGTCTACATTCTTTCTGGCCGGAACGTCAAGAAAATTATACGGTTCAGCGGGCCCTGGATTACTGCGCCTTCAGAGGATCAGCGGAGAACAGCTGCTGTTCCTTCTGTTCTGCAAAGTCCGCATACGTTGCTTTCCAGAACGTTGTTCGAGTTGTTCGGCGACTGCATCATGCGGTCCGCAATGGAATGCTCTTTACTTCTGCTCTTTACTTCACAGGGTAGAGTTGTTATAAAAAACCGTCGTTATCGAAAGGCTCAGCGGCCCTTTGATGAAGTCTTGCCGGAATCTTTATGCACAGCGGGAAAGTCAATCGTAGCGGGAGATGTCCACTTGCCTCCGATGAACTATATTTTCATTGATTTTGAAAATGTTCAACCTAAAAACGTAGACGTGCTGGTAAAGCATCCTTTTCAGATTTTTGTCTTTGTCGGGGAAAGGCAGACAAAAGTTCCTTTTGAAACCGCAAATGCTCTGCAAAAATTCGGGAACAACGCAAAGTACGTCAAAATAGCAGGCAACGGCCCGAATGCGCTGGATTTCCATATTGCGTTATATAGGTCAGTTATCCTCGCAGGATACTCAGGGCTATTTTCATGTGATCTCCAGAGATACAGGATTTGATCCGCTTATACAGCATTTGCGGAGCAGAAAGATTAAAGCCGGACGGGTAACCGATTTGGCTGAAATACCGCTTCTGCGCCTTTCCAATATAACTGACCCTGATGAAAAATACAGGCCATTGTCCAGAACCTGGCAGGAAGAGGTCAGTCAAAACCGAGAAAACTTGCAACGCTCTCCAACACCATCAACTCGCTGTTCACAAACAAGCTGAGTGGTCAAGAGTTGACATCAATTATAGGAAAACTGCAGAAAATGAAGTATATTTCTGTGGATCAGCAGGAAAAAGTTTCGTATGCATTACCAAAAAAATAATTAACCGCCAACAAGACGTTTTGTTAATATTCCTAAGGAGATACAAATGACTGGAATCGCTTATGCACAGGGAGCCGCCGGTTCACCGGCAGCCGGAGGTATTGCCTCGTTTATTCCGCTTATCCTAATTTTTATTGTGTTCTATTTTCTGCTTATCCGGCCCCAGCAGAAAAAGGCCAAGGAACAGCAGGATTTTCTCAGCAATCTGAAAAAAGGCGACAAGGTGATGACCGGAGGAGGCATTCACGGTCAGATAACCGGCTTGACCGACAGTACGGTGACCCTGGAAATCGCGAATAATGTCAGGACCAAGGTGCATCGCGGATATATTCTCGCCATTCCTCCGGCAGAAGAGAAGCAGGCTGCCCCGGCAAAAAGAGGTTGAGGTATCAGCGGCTGCTGATTTCCATCGGGGATGGAGACAAATGAAAACTTCGGCTGTTTCACCAGGATATTATTGGATTAAGGAATGAGGATTTAATAACTGGTACGTTTGCCTGATCGAGATGCACATGATGACGGGCATCGCTTCCACGAAATGCGGCAGTTATTTAATTCCCGTTCCTAACAACTGCGCTGGCAGGAAGGATATAGGTGCCGACGGCAAAGGCTTTCAGCGGGTCTGCCTGTACGACAAGAGCACCGCGTGGTATAATAGCACCGATACGATCAGTTCGTAAGTGCAGTCCGGGTCTCCCGTGCAACCTGTCATCCTTTCCCTCTTTCTTGCAAACAGGAGTCAGATTATGCGCATATTTTTCCTTTTCCTGATGCTCTGCTGCTGCATGTTTTCCGCAGCAACCGTTCATGCTGAACAGGTATGCAAAACGGATTCCATCCCGGCTTCCACACCGGACAGCCAGTTCACTGACAACGGCGACGGCACGGTCATGGACAGCAAAACCGGCCTGATGTGGAAAAAATGCCTTGAGGGTATTGAGGGAGATAATTGTGAAACCGGCTCTGCTGATACTGTCACTTGGCAGGAGGCCCTGCAGCAGCCCGGCCTTGTCAACACTGGTGGCGGATTCGCAGGCCACACCGACTGGCGGCTGCCCAATATCAGGGAGCTGCGTTCCCTTATCGAAGAGCAGTGTTCTTATCCTGCAATTAATCTGACCTATTTTCCCAACACACCAAATTCGTATGTCTGGTCCCGGTCGCCAGCTGCTGCCTATTCGGGCAGCGCGTGGTACGTCTATTTCGGCTACGGCTATTCCAACGTCTACAACCGCTATAGCTACGCTGCAGTGCGGCTGGTGCGCGGCGGACAGTAATTTTGTTTTTTTTGTTTTCTCGTGATGGAAGGAAAAGAACGGCTGCCGACCCGGCGTGACCCCAACCGACTGCTGCTGGAAATTAGAGCAGGGTATGCGGCAGTTTCATCTGTACCACAACTATCACTCCCTTCCCTCTTTCTCTCAAATAGGAGCCAAATTATGCGCATATTTTTCCTTTTCCTGATACTCTGCTGCATGTTCTCCGCAGCTACCGTTTATGCTGCACAGGTATGCAAAACGGATTCCATCCCGGCTTCCACACCGGACAGCCAGTTAATCGATAACGGTAACGGCACGGTCACGGACAGCAAAACCGGTCTGATGTGGAAAAGATGTCTTGAAGGTGTTAAAGGAGATAACTGCAAGGACGGCACACCAAGTTTATTGACTTGGCAGCAGGCCCTGAAGCAGCCTGGAACAGTCAATACCGGCGGCGGATTTGCAGGGCACACCGATTGGCGGCTGCCCGAGATCAAGGAATTGCGTTCCCTTATAGAGGGACAGTGTTTTGGTCCTGCAATCAACCTGAACCGTTTTCCCAACACGCCGAGTTCGAATGTCTGGTCCGGGTCGTCCAGTGCTCACCTTTCAGGCTACGCATGGTCTGTCGGCTTTGCCTACGGCCATTTCGATATTTTCACCCGCACCAGCAGATTTGCAGTGCGGCTGGTGCGCGGCGGACAGTGATTTTATTTTTTGTTTTTGCGATGCGGATATGCGGACATGCGAACACGAAAAAGACAGCCGCTGTGTCAAAGGATTCTCCCCTTGGAGATCATGTCGCGTCACAAGGAAGAAAACACGCTTCAACAGTTAGTAAAGAGATTATGCCGACAAAAAGGCTCGATTGATGGTATGATATCGATACCGTAATGAGTTAAGTCCCGACAACTGCACTGTGGGGATGTGGCCGATGTCCCTGCTCTTTTCAGGGTATTCTTTCTGCCGAAGAACAGGACTGAAATATAAAAAAGCAAGGAGAGACGATATGCAGTTCAACGCAATCATCGAACGAGATCGGGACGGCTTTTATGCCTACATCCCTGCACTGCAGGGATGCATGAGCCAAGGCGATACACTTGAAGAAGCACTCACCAATATCAAGGAAGCATTGGAGTTATATCTGGAGGATATTGACGAGCAGGAAAGAAAGAGATTATCTGAAAGCAGCTACATAATAGCTCCTATTACCGTAGAGCCGGTAGCGCATGTCTGATAAAATCCCGCGATTAACAGCAAAAGAGGCAGAAAAGTTACTGCTGGCAAACGGCTTTTAACTGTCCCGACAAAAAGGAAGTCATCGAATTTACCGTAAAGAAGGCAGCCGTATGGTTATTCCGCACCATCAAGGAAAGACTCTGTATCCTAAAATCGTCAAAGAACTTCTCGCGCTGTTTGATTAGGCCGGATATCAGCCATGACCTGGAAAAAAATATGTGACAGCAGCAATCTGCAAGATTTGCCGTTCAAGATCGAAACCAATCAGCAGGGCCAGCTTCTTATGACTCCTGTCAAATGTCAAAGTGTACCATTCCCTGTTTCAGGGAAAGATTATCGGCCTGCTGTATGCCCACCTGCGCGGAGGTGAGGCCCTTGCGGAATGCGCCATCCGCACCGAAAAGGGGACCAAAGTTGCTGATGTGGCCTGGTGTTCAACGCAACGGCTTCAGCAGATCCGAAACGAGGCCGAGTGTTCTGTTGCTCCTGAAATCTGCATTGAAGTGATGTCACCGGCAAGGTTAGAGGAGATGGAGGTGAAAAGGAATCTGTATTTTGCCAACGGTGCTGAAGAAGTCTGGATCTGCGATCAAAATGGACGGTTCACTTTTTTCCTCAATTCAGAGGAGTCAGGCAAATCTCTCCTGGCGCCGAATTTCCCGGACAGTCTCTAATCGTCCTGGTTGAAAAGACGCCAACAAGACAAAAACTCTCCCAAGTAAATTAAATAAAAGAACATAGAATGGAACTCTATAACCTCACCCTGCAGCAGGCAAAAGAAAAACTGGATAGCCGCGAAATTACCTCCCTTGCCCTGACTGAATCCATCTTGGCCCGTATCGATCAGGTTGAAGATACGGTAAAGGCGTACCTGAGTTTGCATAAGGATCAGGCCTTGGCAGCAGCGGAACAGGCGGACAAAAAGCTGGAGGCCGGACAGGGCGGGATGCTCTGCGGCCTGCCCCTGTCGATCAAGGACGTGCTCTGCACTGCAACCATGCCCACCACCTGCGGCTCAAAAATACTGGAAGGTTTTGTGCCGCCCTACAATGCCACCGTGATTGAAAAGCTGAAGGCCGAAGATTCGGTACTGCTCGGCAAGGTAAGTATGGATGAGTTCGCGATGGGATCGACCAATGAAAACTGCGCCTACACAGTGCCGGAAAACCCCTGGAAGCCGGGCTATGTGGCTGGCGGCTCCAGCGGCGGCTCTGCCGCCTCGGTGGCTGCCCGTGAATGTCTGGCCTCCTTAGGTTCCGACACCGGCGGTTCCATCCGGCAGCCTGCCTCCTTATGCGGGGTGGTGGGGATGAAGCCCACCTACGGCCGGGTGTCGCGCTATGGACTGGTGGCCTTTGCCTCCTCGCTGGATCAGATCGGGCCGCTGACCAGAGACGTTGCCGACTGTGCCCTGATGCTGAACGCCATTGCCGGGTATGATCACCGCGATTCCACCTCAGTCAATCAGGCAGTGCCGGATTACAGCACAGCCCTGCAGGACGGGATGAAGGGCATCCGGGTTGGGGTTCCCCGTGAGTATTTCGGCGAAGGGCTTGACCCGGAAGTGGAAAAGGCAGTCCGTTCTGGCATTGAGATGCTGCAGGATGCCGGAGCTGAGATCATGGATGTGTCCTTGCCCCATACGGAATACTGCGTGGCGGTCTACTATCTGATCGCCCCGGCTGAGGCCAGCTCCAATCTGGCCCGGTATGACGGTGTGCGCTACGGCAGGCGGGATATGGGTGCGGACAGCCTGCTTGATCTGTATAAGCAGACCCGTTCTCAGGGGTTCGGTGACGAGGTCAAGCGGCGCATTCTCATCGGTACCTATGCGCTCTCTGCAGGTTACTATGATGCCTACTATAAAAAGGCATCTCAGGTGCGCACCCTGATTACGGACGACTTTGCCAAGGCGTTTACGGAATGCGATCTGCTGGTTTCGCCAGTTACCCCGACCCCGGCCTGGAAAATCGGGCAGAAAGCTGATGATCCGATGGCGCTGTACCTGTCGGACATTCTTACCATCTCGGCCAATCTTGCCGGGATACCCGGCATCTCCGTACCCTGCGGTTTTGCCGCAGACGGTCTGCCCATCGGCATCCAGATGCAGGCAAGCCATTTTCATGAGGAGATTCTTTTCCGGGCAGCCTGGAATCTGGAGCAGCAGGCCGGGATCAAAGAAAGACTGCCTGCAGTAAAGTAAAAAAAGCAGACGGAGCAACAAACAGCATCTGTTCCTGTCCTGTCTTTTTCCGGATTTTTCTGAAGGACGGCATGAAGAAAACATTCAGCAGGCTGCTTCTGATCCTTTTGGCGTCGGCGGTACTGTTTGCTGTTTTTTGGGCAGTATTTCCGGACAGGTCTCAGCCGCCTGAGCCGCTGCAGGATATCCGGGAGCGGCAGAAGCTCCGGGTCATCATGACCAACAATGCCAATGTGTACTACCGCTATCGGGGGGAGTACATGGGCTTTGAATATGACCTGGTACGGGCCTTTGCCGATCATCTCGGAGTTGAGCTGGAAATTCTGACCCCGGACTGGGAGAGCATGTTTCAGCTTCTTGAGGCAGGTGAGGCGCATCTTATCGCCGCAGGCCTGACAGTCACCCCGTCACGGGAGACTTTGGCTGATTTTTCCGACGGACATCTGGAAGTGCAGCAGCAGGTCATTGTGCATAAAAACAACAGCACAGTACAGGAGCTTGCCGATCTGGAAGGAAAAACAATCCATCTCCGCGCCGCAACCTCGTATGCGGAACGGATCCGCGAACTCCGGGAGGATGGCTATGCTCTGCAGACCGTGCTGCATAAAAATGCACCGACAGAGGAACTGGTCCGTCAGGTTGCGGAGCAGGAAATTGAAATCACGATCGCAGATTCGAATATCGCCCTCCTGAACCAGCGCTATTATCCTGATATACGCATTGCCTTCCCCATAGAAGAACCGCAGACACTGGCTTGGGCCGTGCGCAGCGGTGAAACGGAACTGCTCGGACAGATCAATGCGTTTTTTGAACTGATCAGAGAAAACGGAACGTTCGGCAGAATCTACGAACGGTATTACCGGGGTGTAAGCATCTTTGACTATGTGGATCTGAAAAAATTTCATAAGCGCCTGAAAAGCCGCCTCCCGCAATACAGGGATATTCTCCGCAAAGAGGCGGAAAAGCACGGCTTTGACTGGCGTCTGATTGCAGCAGTTGTGTATCAGGAGTCCCATTTTGATCCGAGGGCCAGGAGCTATACCGGCGTGCGCGGGCTTATGCAGATCACCAAGGCCACAGCACGGGAGATGGGAATCAGGAACCGGCTCAGTCCTGTGCAGAGCATACGGGCAGGCGTGGGCTATCTTGCCAAACTGTATGCCCGTTTCAGCGGGATACAGGACCCGCATGAGCGTCTGCTTTTTGCCCTGGCCAGTTATAACATCGGCTACGGTCATGTGCGGGACGCCCAGAAAATCTGTCAGCGCAAAGGGTGGAATCCCAAGCACTGGGCTGCTCTGGAAAAGGCTCTGCCCCTGCTCAGGCTGGAGCAATATTATAAGAATACCAGATACGGTTATGCAAGAGGGACGGAACCAGTCCGATATATCAAACGCATCCTGCTCTACTTTGATATCATCAAACAGAAAAGCAGGGGCAATAGCTGAACAATGAACAGCTGTGGATTTCGGATAATTATTTTGTTTTCAGGCTGATCCTTCGGCCAGTGGAACTGTTTCGATATCATTCCCTTGCAATCCCGATAAAAGTATGTCAATTTTGTAACGATTATAACCTTATCAATTCATTCAGGATCATTACTATCACATGCTGACTCTTTGTTTTCATAGCTGAAACTGCTGTTTCCGACCCGGTTCGGGTTCGGGAAAACTGTCGGCGGCTCCGGTCCTTTCCTGACGCTCTCCTCTGCGGACTTCCCGCATATCTCTCATAGCGCAGACGGACTGACAGCCGTCTGACGCCTAACCGTGTTCAATACATTGCTCCCCGGCATTGCTGCGGGATAACGTTTCCTTTTACCCTCACGGAGAGAGAGTATGTCTGATTATCAACCGAAAATTTTAGGTTTCTTATGTAATTGGTGCTGCTACACCGCAGCCGATTCAGCAGGGGTGGGCCGTTATCAGTATCCGCCCAGCCTGCGGGTTGTCCGGATGATGTGTACTGGCCGGCTTGATCCTTCCTTTCCGCTCGAAGGCTTGGCCAACGGTGCGGACGCCGTTTTTGTCGGCGGCTGTCATCCTGGCGAATGCCATTATATTGACGGCAACTACCATGCCCTGGTCTCTGCTGCCCTAGTGCATGAAACCCTGGAGCGGCTCGGCATCAGCAAGGACCGCTTTCTGATCGATTGGGCCTCGGCTGCGGAAGGCCCGAACTTTGTCAAGATCATCACCCGCTTTACCGAGCAGGCTACTGAGTTGGGTCCGCTGGGACAGGCGGAAGGCATGGATCAGGAGGAGTTGCGCAAAAAGCTGCTCTTGGCTGCTGAGGTGGCCCGGAACAAAAAAATTCGCACCAATTTGATCAGCGCGAGCAGGGCAATGATGAAGAGTGGTGACTTCTCCCGACCAGCCATTGCCGACTTGGTTGCAACCAAGTGCGAGAAGAATTTGACAGCGTTGCTTGGGGGGGAAGCTGCATGAGTATACCCTTGATAATGAATGGTCAGCAATGCAGTGTTGCTGCTGAGCAAACTATCCTGGCTGCGGCCAAAGAGGCCGGAGTGAGTATTCCCCATCTTTGTCATTTGCCGGGGAAGCGCGATGCTGACCAGCCCTGTCTTGTGGAAGTGAACGGCAAAAGGGCGCGGGCCTGCACGACCCAGGTTGCTGAGGGCATGGTGATTAAGACAGAAACCCGGGAACTGGTTCAGCACCGCAAGGAGCGGCTGACCCGGCTGGCCGCCAAGCATTACGGCGACTGCAAGGCCCCGTGCAGCATAACCTGCCCCGGCTCAATCAACGTGCAGGGCTACATCGGTCTGATCGCCCGGCGGCAGTTCGGCGCGGCCCTCCGATTGATCCGGGAGAAAAATCCCCTGCCCGGTATTGTCTGTCGGGTCTGTCCGGCCTTTTGCGAGCACTCCTGCCGCCGTGCCCTGCTTGATGAGTCCATTGCCATTAACAACTTGAAACGCTTTGCCTTTGATTATGCGGCCCAGCATCCGTTGCCGCCGGAGATAATTGCTCCGGCCACCGGGCACAAGGCGGCAATCATCGGCGGCGGCCCGGCTGGCCTGAGCGCAGCCTGGTTCCTGCGTAAGCAAGGCCACAGCGTCACCATCTTTGAGGCAGGCCCGGCCTTGGGCGGCGCAGCCCGCACTGCCATTCCCTCTTTCAAGCTGCCCAAGGAAAATCTGACACGGGAGATTGAAAACATCCTTTCTCTTGGTGTTGAGGCCAAGACCAGTCAGGTCTGGGGCAAAGACTTCTCGCTGGCTGATCTTGAGCAGCAGAGCTTTGAATCGATCTTTATCGCTACCGGTCTTTCCGGTCATAAAAAGTTAAACGTGCCGGGCAGCGAGCTGACTCAGGACGGTCTGGATTTTCTCGCTCAAGTCAACCAAGGTGGTTTGACTTCCCTGTCCGGCAAGGTCCTGGTTGTCGGGGGCAGCAAGCTCGCTGTGGAGGCGGCCCGCATTGCCCTGCGTCTCGGCGCGGACGAGGTCACGCTGATTCATGACCGTCCTGCTGTCCGCATGACTGCTTATGAGAAAGATATTCAGGCAGCTCAGGAGGAAAAGGTGCAGATGCTGATGCTGACCGCCCTGCTTGCTGTTCAGCAGGAGAATGAGACTACGCTGACAGCGGAGCTGGCTCGGACAGAGCTGGTTGATGATGTCCGAGGTGTTCCTGTGCTCAGGAAGGGCGGCTCCCTGATTTGGCAGGGCGGCACTGTTCTGCATTGTCAAGGTCGGCAGGCTGATGACAGCTTTCTGTCCTTTGGCGAATTGGAAAGCAGGCTGGAAATCACGCCGCAAAAAAACATTAAGGTGGGCAAAGCCACTATGCGGACCAACCTGCCCGGCATTTATGCAGGCGGCGAGGTCGCTGGCGGACCGCGCTCGGTGATTCAGGCGGTGAACGCGGGCCGCAAGGCTGCCGAGGCCATGCACCGGCAGTTTGGCGGGGCCGAGACAGCACTGGCGGACGGCCATTGCAACTTCAGCAAAGGGCGAAAATTAGACGGCATCGACATGAGCAACTACAGCGGCATGGCGATTCAGGCACGATCGCTGATGCCGCAGCAGGCGGTTGATGAACGTTGCCGCGATTTCAGCCCAACCGAGTCGGGCTACAGCGAGGAGATGGCTGTACGCGAGGCTCAACGCTGCCTGGAATGCGGCTGCACCGGTCTGAGTAAATGCGAGCTGCGTCCGCTTTGCCGGGATCATAAGGTCTCTGCCGGCACCGCTCCGACCGACCGACAAAGTGCAGTGAATAATTTGCATCCCTTTATCAGTATTGATGCGGACCGCTGCATCGGCTGCCAACGCTGCGAGCGGTCTTGCGAGTTTGATGCCTTTGTCTTTGCACCGGGCGAGCCGACGCCGACGCTGACCATCAAGGACAACTGCGTTTCCTGCGGGGCCTGCGTGGATGCCTGCCCGACCGGTGCGCTGACCAAGAAGCAGCTTGCCCTGCCGCTGCTGCCCGGCGAGGCCGAACAAATCCGTAGCGTCTGCACCTATTGCGGTACCGGCTGCAGCGTGGATATTGCCGTGAAAAACGGCACCATCGTCGAGATCAAGGCCCTGTCCGATGCGCCGCCTAACAACGGCGATCTCTGTGTCAAAGGCCGCTTCGGCTATGATTTTTATCGTCACCCGGAGCGTCTGACCATGCCATTGATCCGGGAAAGAATTGATCAACCCTTCCGAAAGGCAAGCTGGCAGGAGGCCCTGTCCTTTGCTGCGGCAGGCTTTCTGCGCATTCAGGAACAGGATGGACCGCAGGCTCTCGGTGTACTCTCCTCGTCCCGCTGTGAGAACGAGGTCAACTATCTGGCCCAGAAGTTCTGCCGAACTGTGTTTGGCAGCAACTCAGTGGATAACTGCGCCCGGGTCTGCCATGCCCCGTCAGTGAGCGGCCTGAGCATCGCTCTGGGCAGCGGTGCGGCCACCAACGCCCTGGCTGATATCGAAGGTGCCGAGGTGCTGCTGATCAGCGGCTCCAATCCCACAGAGGCGCATCCGGTCGTCGGCATGAAAATGCGTCGTGCGCTGAACAAGGGCGGTAAGCTGATCGTTATTGATCCGCGTCGCACTGAGCCGGCAGGGCTGGCCGATATTCACCTCCAGCTTATTCCGGGCACCAATGTCCTGCTGCTCAATTCCCTGCTTTATGCGATTTTGGACGAGGGTCTGGAGGACAAGGATTTCATTGCCGCCCGAACCGAGAACCTGGATAAGGTGCGCGAGCATGTTGCTCACTCTGCGCCGGAGATCATGGCCGAGCAGACCGGAGTGCCTGCGGAGCTGGTGCGCAAGGCGGCTCGGCTCTACTGCTCAACCAAGAAAGGTATGATCCTTTACGGTCTTGGCATGACCGAGCACCGCAACGGCACTCAAGGCGTGATGGGCTTGGCCAATATCGCTTTGGCCTCCGGCAATGTGGGTCGGCGCAACGCAGGTATCTGTCCGCTCCGGGGTCAGAACAACGTCCAAGGCTCCTGCGACATGGGCGCGCTGCCGTATGTCTATTCCGGGTATCAGGATGTGGCGGATGAGGCCGCCCGCAGCCGGATGGGACAGAGCTGGAGCGCGGATTTGCCTGCCGAGGCCGGCATGACTGAGCCGGAGATGTACGAGGCCGCCCGCAAGGGCAGTTTCAAGGGCATGTACTGCATCGGCTATGACCCGCTCCATACCCAAGGCGATGTCAACAATGTCCGGGCTGCTTTTGCTCAGATGGAGATGGTGGTGGTGCAGGACATCTTCCTGACCAAGACCTGCGAAATGGCCCATGTTGTTCTGCCGGCAGCCTGCTTCTATGAAAAGGACGGCACCTTCACCAATGCCGAACGCCGTATCCGGCGCATCCGCAAAGCAGTGGAGCCGCCGGGCGAATGTCGGCCTGACTGGCAGATCGTCTGTAATTTGGCTCAGGCTATGAGACAGGATATAAATAATGACATAGGACATGATATGGCCTACCCTGATGCTGCGGCGGTGATGGATGAGATTGCAGCCTGCACTCCAAATATGGCCGGAGTCAGCTATGCCCGCCTCGAAGGCGAGGGCCTGGTCTGGCCCTGCCCGGACAGCGATCATCCCGGCACCCCGATCCTTCATCAGGAGAGCTTTACCAGGGGCAAAGGCTATTTCTCGGTCCTGGGCAATGTCGAGACCTTGGAGCGGCCTGATGCGGAGTATCCCTTTATCCTGGTCACAGGTCGGCGGCGTGAGCATTACAATAACGGCTCCATGACCCGCCGCTGCGCCGGATTGATCGATTCGGTGCCGGAGGAAAAGGTGGAGATCCACCCGGAAGACGCAGCGAAAATCGGCATTGTTGATGGGCAGCGGGTGCGGGTGCGTTCACGGCGGGATGCAATTGAAGTCACTGTTTGCGTTACCGAACGCTGTCGGCCCGGTTCCGTCTTCATGGCCTTTCACCATGAGGAGCCGCTCATCAATTTGCTCACCAGTCCGGGCTTGGATGAAATCGCCCTGACCCCCGGAGTATAAGGCCTGTGCGGTCAGCATCAGCAGGCTTGCCTAATAAGCGTCTTTGAACAGCCCCCCTGCCTGATGTGCAGCGGGGCCTGCTCATATAATCCTCTTGCATCATGATAGGTATCACGACGGATTCGTATCGACTGCACTGCTGCAAAAAGATCCTTGACAAGGCAACGGCTTGGAATTACGGTGGGTAAAATTTACACTCACCTGTCGGCGCAGCATTCCTCCTCAATATTGGAGCATATCATGCAATCAATCCAATGGCGTGTCGAACCCAACGTCCTCACCGTTCCTCCGTCCTATAAAATTCGCTTTGTGCCCCGCGTGTTCGACTTGGTGCGGAATCAGTATTATGGACGGCTGGTGGATGTGTTGGATGTGAGGATGTAACAAGTCACATAAACTTCAAGATACATTCTGTAGAAGATGAGATAGGATATTATAAGGCGGGCAGGGAAAGAAGATGCAAGCCGCTCTGTTCAGCCGCAACAGTCAAGGGGGATGGATAAATTACAGCCCCTTACAAAAAAAGGAGCGTATAGGTATGTCAGTCCATGTAACAATAGATCTCCCGGAAGCATCGTTTTCCATTCTCCGGACCACGCCAGCAGCCTTTGTCCAGGAACTACGACTGGCAGCAGCCGTCAAATGGTACGAAATCGGGAAGATTTCGCAAGCCAAAGCAGCTGAACTGGCCGGACTCAGCCGGGCGCAATTCCTCAAGGCCTTGGGACAGTTCAATGTCTCACCCTATCAGATCACCCCGGAGGATTTAGCCAAAGAGGTGGGGAATGCCTGAACGTCTGTGGGCAGTCAACGCATCACCTATTATCTCGCTTGCCAATATTGAGCATGCCCATCTGCTGCCGGATTCATGTGACCGGATGATCATTCCGCGTGCCGTTGAACAGGAGATTCTCGACGGCTCTGATGATGATCTCGCAAAACACTGGATTTCCACATTCGGTCGGCAATGGGTACAGGATATCGAACCGGTTACACCTCTTGTTGCGGCATGGGATCTCGGTGCCGGTGAAAGTGCGGTACTCTCCTGGAGTTACCATCACCCGGAATATCAGGCTGTAGTTGATGATCTGGCTGCACGGAAATGTGCGAAGGCCTTGGGTATTGCTTTATGCGGAACCATCGGCGTGATCGTGATTGCGAAAAAAGCAGGGATTATCCCTGACGTGCAGTCCCTCCTCAACCGCTTGATTGACGTGGACTTCAGGATAGATGATCGGCTGTATCAGGCTGCTTTACAGTTAGCAGGTGAGACATCATAACCACCTGAGAGCATGGTAGCTCATCGTCAACGTGGCCGACTATGCCGCCCTGCTTGACTTGGTGCGGGATCAGTATTACGGGCGGCTGGTGGATGTACTGGATGTGCGGGTTGGGGCGTGATTGAGGGCTTTCATTTTTTCTGATCCGTTGCTATGATTCACTCATTCAAGGACACAGGCACTGAAGATATATTCGACGGCGCAGTATCACGGGCTGCGTTGAAGTGCTGCCCCAAGTCGATCTGGTCTGTGGCCCGCCGCAAGCTGGATCAGCTCAACCGGGTTCGGGAGCTGGCCGAACTCAGAGTACCGCCGGGAAATCGTCTGGAGTTGCTGAAAGGCGACCGAGAGGGACAGTACAGCATTCGGATCAACCGGCAGTATCGCATCTGCTTTCAATGGGAGGATGACTATGCCTACGAAGTCGAAATCACAGATTACCACTAAACGAACTGTCAGACGACGGCTGCCCAAACATCGCCCGCCGACCCATCCAGGCGAGATGCTTGCGGAAGAATTCCTCAAGCCGCTCGACCTCACCAGAACCGAGCTGGCCCGACACTTGGATATCCCCTATTCCCGTCTGAACAACATCATCAAAGGCAAGTCCGCAGTCACACCGGACACTGCCTTGCGGCTGTCGCAAGTGGTAGGTATGTCGGCTGACTTCTGGTTGGGCCTGCAACAAGATTGGGACTTGTGGCAGGCCATGCACCGACCGGAAGCTCGGGCGATCTTCAGGCTGAAGCCGCTCGTTGCAACGGAGAAAAGTATTTCTGCGTGATGCAGAACTTGCGGGATCAGTATTACGGGTGGTTGGCGGATGTGTTGGAGATTTATGGAATCTATTACGGTCTATAGCGAGGAAAGTTTCCGCTTATTAATACTGTTAGAGCAATACAAGAAGGGGAAATATGATTAAAGAGCTAGATGAACTGCATAAAGCTGGTATTCAATTTTCTATACACTTATTTGATGGCTTCTATTTTTTGTCTCCAGAAGAAATTATCGAATATATAAAAGCTCCTGAGATATTTGAATCCAAAAAGCATGGAGTTAGTTTGTCAAATTGGAAAAAATGGAAAAAGCATTATGAAAACCCATGCTGTCACGCCCTTACGAAGAAGGGGAAACCCTGTAAAGGTCATGTAGCCCAACTTCAATTACATGATTTTATCTTAAAAAATTGCCAAGTGTTCTGCGGGATACATGAAAATGTTGGAGCTAATATGTTGGCAGAGCAGCTCTAACAAGCGAGTCAACCTGACCGCATGCTCCACAGGAAGCTTGTATAAACAATAACTATCCCTTGTTTCGGCACCCTAACGCTTGCCATCATTGTCTGCGACTACAACGGTACCTTAGCAGAAGACAGCGTTCTTTTACCCGAAGTGCAAGAGGCAATCAACAAGATCACGGATATTGAGAAGTCCATATCATTCATTTGAGGGATTCCCATGTACTACAGTCAGCTTACCTATAAAATTCGCAAGAAAGATGACCGCAAAAGAGCCGTGGACAATTTGATCCGTCTACGTGCTCAGTTAGACCGGACAGTTCCGAATAAAGACGCAGACGACAACCTGTTGCTTGCGACCTTTAATATTCGTGATCTTGGCAAGAACAATCGCCGAGTGCTGGTGCCTGATTTTCCTGACATCATCGGGGCCTTTGGAGCGGCATTGGCCGCTTGTATCTCTGCTTGACCTATTGTTTGACGGATGGAGCTGTCCGCTTTCCTTAATTGGATGAATAGACGTTTCAGGTTAACCCTTATTAACATTCCTTGATAAATGTCCGAAGATTGCCGAGAAAATACAATTAAGGGTCTTGCCTTTCTGCCGTGGGTACCATTGCACGAACGTACCGAAATCGGTCGTCTTCGCCTAATACCATGGAGCAGGGGGAAATTTCCAGACAACCTGCCATATGCAAGCCTTTCAGATATAGACGGGGTGATGGCCGCATATGCGGATCACGCTGATCATTTAATATATAGTGCAACTCTCATTGAAATCGACGACTGGTATACAGGGCAAGACCCGACATCAGTCGTCAAGGCCCTATTTAAGATCAGATCGCTAATCGGGTTTTCAGCTTTAGCGTGCCGTCCGTTATTCTCGCAGAGCTTCAATTATTGCAACTACGACACCTACTCGCTAGTCGTACAGAAGTATCAAGAAGGCTCCACAGGACATTTCGCTTTTGCAACACGTAGGCGAGACGGGGGAGCCAGTCATGTGTGGTCGTCCAGGAAATTTACTTTCACTCGACCGTACCACGTAAGTTCCCATCATAATCTAAATGTAGATGCAAGGCTGTTGGATGCCTTGTTGACACCGGAAATTCCAGATAACATCATAGAAGCCATTGAAGAGTTTGTTTTGGCAAACACCGACTCTCCTAACGTTCCAGAACATGTCGAGTTAATAATGATAAAGTCGGCTTTTGAACGACTATTCAAAATTGATCAGCACAGCGGCAACTTCTGTCGCGCTATCAAGGCGAAGCTTGAGGCGGTAAAGGCACCTGATATTGAGCATACTGAATATGAAGCAGCTTGGCATGCAAAGCGTTCTAAGTCGGCCCGCCTTATAGAATGCTGGGCAAAGGAGTTTTGTGATATGCGGGGGGTGTCAGCTCATGGAGTGAAACGAACCAACACATCGCGGTTCATGTGGTCGGAATTCTATCATCTTGCTTTTGCCTCTATTCTATTCCCGCTCTTAATTGAGCATGAACTCTCGGTGCTTGGAGTGATAGCTCAATCTGAAGAGGCAGTCGAGAAATTGCGACATATAGAACTCTACTTGGCAACAAATCCAGATTACTCCGAACTTGAGGCCGAGTATCAAAAACATCCGTGGCACGAAATTCCTCGTCGCGCTTGCCATATCTTACGCGAAAGATGTTACCGTAAATTGATCAGGGAAGCATCATTTTAGGACTCTCTGTCAACCTGACCGCCTGAAGCTGCGTTTGTAGATGCCCTGTTTTACCACTTAGATTCAGCCTGAAATGTTGGATTTAAGTTATTTCAAGGATGACTAAAGATCAGATAGTTGCAAGATGGCGTATCATTCACTTTTATCTATTCCCTATCAGAGATAGTCCATGTTAAAGACCCATCATTACACATGAAGCTGCCGTAACGGCATCCGACCCGGTCTGGGTCGGCAAATAAGCTCAGCGGCTTGCCTCCTCTCCTGATCTTTTTCGACCTGTTCGATCGACGTATCCTTCTACGACAGATCAGACGGACAAGGGCCGTCTGAGCAATTTCATTTCTTCGGCATGATGGCCTCACCATGCACAGGGTAACTACGTCCTGGTCATGGCAAGGGAACTGTGCCGATACGTACGAAGGAGCTCTTCATGACCGTAATTGCGAAAACAGCCGACAAGATCAACGGGGCCGTCATGGTGATCGGCGGTGGCGTGGCCGGTGTCCAGACAGCCCTTGATCTCACTGAACTGGGCTATAAAGTCTATCTGATTGAGAAATCCGGGGCCATCGGCGGAGTCATGGCCCGCCTGGACAAGACCTTTCCCACCAACGACTGTTCTCTCTGCATCCTCGCACCCAAGCTGGTTGAGGCGGGCCGCGATCCGAATATAGAAATCCTCACCCTGGCCGAGCTGGTTGATCTGCAAGGAGCGCCGGGTAATTTCACGGCTACCATCAAAAAACAACCGCGCTATATTGATGAAGAGGTCTGCACCGGCTGTGGCCAGTGTACGCTCTACTGCCTGAAGCAGATCGGCAACGATTTCAATGAAAATATGGAGATTAATCATGCCGCGCATATTGACTATTCCCAGGCCGTGCCGACCTCCTATTATATTGATGCCAAAGCCTGCCTCAAGCTGAATCACGATTCCTGCGGTCTCTGCGCAGTGGCCTGTCAGGCCGGGGCGATTCGTTTTGACGATACAGAGAAGGAACTGGAGATTTCCGTTGGAGCGGTGATCCTTGCTCCGGGATTTGGTCGGGTGAGTGATGAGGTCATGGCCAAGTACGGTCTGGGTAAATTCCAGGATGTGGTCACGGCCTTTGAGCATGAGCGGTTGATGTGCGCCTCCGGCCCCACCGGCGGCGAGATTCTGCGTATTTCTGACCGCAAGCACCCCAAGAAAATAGCCTTTCTTCAATGCATCGGCTCCCGTGACGAGACCTGTGGTAATAATTACTGCTCCTCGGTCTGCTGCATGTACGCTATCAAGCAGGCCACCTTGGCCCGTGAGCATGATCCAGACTGTGAGATCACCCTCTTTTATATGGATGTGCGTACTCATGGTAAGGGCTTTGATGCAGCACGTCAGCGGGCAGTTGAGGAAGGGAATTTCCGAGTGATCTATGCCCGTCCGCCCCGAGTGGAGGATGTCTTTGGCGGTGGTCTGCTCCTGACCTGGGCCACAGAAGACGGCAAGCATCATTATGAGAAATTCGATATGGTGGTGCTCTCCCAGGGGCTTGAGGCACCGGAGGAAGCGGACAAGCTGGCTCAGGCTGCGGGCATCGACCTGAACGAGTACCTCTTTGCCGAGACCGATACCTATACTCCACTGGAAACCATCAGGCCGGGTGTTTACGTGATTGGTGCCTTTCAGGGGCCCAAGGATATTCCTGATTCCGTTACTCAAGGCGGCTGGGCGGCAGCTCTTTGTGCGGGTCAGCTTGCCCCGGCCCGAAGCAGCGAAACAGTCAAGGCGGTCTTCCCGGACGAGCGCGAAATCAGTCAGGAAGAGCCGAGGATCGGCGTATTTGTCTGTCATTGCGGCATCAATATCGGCGGCGTGGTCAATGTACCGGCAGTGGCTGAGTATGCCAAGACCCTGCCCAATGTGGCATACTCCTCGGCCAACATGTATTCCTGTTCGCAGGATGCGCAAAGGGTGCTGACCGAGACCATTCAGGAGCACAAGCTCAACCGGCTGGTGGTGGCGGCCTGCACCCCGCGTACCCATGAGCCGCTTTTTCAGGCCACCCTGCGCGAGGCCGGGCTGAATCGTTCGCTCTTTGAGATGGCCAATATCCGTGACCAGTGCTCTTGGGTACATATATATACATGAGCCGGAGCGGGCCACACAGAAGGCCAAGGATGCAGTGCGGATGGCGGTTGCTAAGGCTTGTCACCTGACCGCGCTGGAGGAGATGCAGCTCCCGGTTACCCCGGCGGCCCTGGTGATCGGCGGCGGCCTGGCAGGCATGACCGCTGCGCTGGCTATTGCTGATCAGGGCTTTGATGTCGCTCTGATTGAGCGGGGAACGCAGCTCGGCGGCAAGGCCATGCTGCTCACTGCGGACCGGCACGGTAATGATCCTCGACAGGCCGTGCAGGCGGTGATCGAGCGAGTGAACTCTCATCCGAAAATCACTATCCATACCGAGGCTCAGGTAACAGCCTGTTCTGGTTATGTGGGCAACTTCACCACCACGGTGGAGGGCAAAGGGGCAAGTGAGCTGGTTCATCACGGGGTGACGGTTCTGGCTACGGGCGGTAATCCGTATCAACCGACCCAGTATTGCTACGGCCAGTCGCCGAAGATCGTCACTCAGCTTGAGCTGGAGCAGCGCTTGGTCGAGGAACAGGACAGCCTGAAGGTAGCCCGGCAGGCAGTGATGATTCAATGTGTCGGCTCCCGTGACGAAGACCTGACCTATTGCAGCCGGGTCTGCTGTGGACAGGCTTTGAAGAACGCTCTGCGCCTCAAGGCCCTGCAGCCGGAAATGCAGATCATCGTCCTCTACCGTGACATGCGTTCCTACGGCTTCATGGAGGACGACTACCGCAAGGCGCGCCAGCTCGGCGTGATCTTCACCCGCTACAGCCTGGAGCGCAAACCGGTGGTCAGCGTGAAAGGGGATACAGTTACAGTGCGCTACTTTGACCCGCTGCTCGGCGAGGAGCTGGAGGTGGAGGCTGATTTACTCGCTTTATCCACCGGCATTGTGCCGGAAGATCCGACTGCATTAGCCAAAATGCTCAAGGTGCCGGTCACAGCAGAGAAGTTTTTTCTGGAGGCCCATGTCAAGCTTCAGCCAGTGGATCTGCCGGTGGACGGTACCTATGTCTGCGGCCTGGCCCATTCACCACGTTCGATGGATGAAACCGTGTCTCAGGCGCAGGCTGCAGCAGGGCGGGCCTGTCATCCCCTGGCTAAGGGCTCAGTAACACCTGCACCCATTGTCTCTCAGATCGATGCGGAGCAATGCATCGGCTGCGGGGCCTGCGAGAGCTTCTGTCCGTACAAGGCCATTAATATCTATAAGGATGACAACGGCAAACGCAAGGCCCGCACTATCACCGCCTCCTGCAAGGGTTGCGGTGTCTGTGCTGCCCGCTGTCCGACCATGGCTATTGACATGGGTCGTTTTACCATGAACGGTATCATGGCCCAGATTCATGCCTTTGGGGAAGAGGTTAAGGAGGTTGTGGCAATCTGATCATGCCTGTCTGTTGCAGCTGCGGTTAGGGACATCCGACGGCAGATGCTCATCGCTCCCCCGGCACCGTTACGGGCCGCCGAGCTGGGATTACTCGGATAGACCAAGAAAAAAGAGGGGCCTGTATAAGCAACACCCCATGCTGTCCTGCGGGTAACTATGTTCCTAACAGGGTGCCGAGCTGAAAGATTCCTACCGCCATGCTGAAAGCAAAGAGCGTATTGAATCCCATGGAAAAAAAAGCCCATTTCCAGGATCCGGCTTCTTTGGCAATGGCAACTACGGTGACAAAACAGGGGGAGTAGAACATAATAAAGAAGAGAAAGGCCAGGGCCGATACCGGATTCCAGTGTCTGTCCCGGACGAGCCTGTCTTTTAACGAGGTTGTCTCTTCCGGGTCCACCTCGCCGAGGGAATAGGCCGTGCCCAGGGTGGAGACGATGACCTCCTTGGCTGCGAAGCCGCCCACCAGAGCGATATTGGTCCGCCAGTCAAACCCTGCATACTGACTGAGCGACTCCAGGGCGATACCGATCCGGCCAGCAAGAGAGTAACGCAGTCCGGCTTCGGCCTCCATCTGGTCAACCTGGTGAAGTTCCTTGTTGTCTGCGGCAAGGGAAACCGCATTCTGACGCATGGTTTCCAATTCAGCAACCTTATCCGAGGGCAGACCGGGATAGGTCATCATGGCCCAGAGCAGAATAGAAATGCCGAGGATCACAGTGCCTGCCTTTTTGATGTACTGCCAAGTCCGCTCCCAGGTATGGATAAACAGCCCCTTGAAGGTTGGAATGCGATAGGGAGGCAACTCCATGACAAAAGGGGTGGATTCGCCCCTCAGCACGGTCATGCGCAGAAACTTTGCGGCCAGCAGGGCCGTCAGCCAGGCAACAACCGTGGCCAGAAACATGTACCTTGCCTGATGATTCGGGAAAAAAGCAGCGATAATCAGGGTCAGAACCGGCAGTTTAGCGCCGCAGTTCATAAAGGGCACGGTCAGCAGCGTGGCCATCCGTTCCTTGGGCGAACGCAGGGTTCTGGCGGCCAGCACACCGGGCACGGCGCAGCCGCCGGCAATACCGCCGGAAATAATAAAGGGCATGACCGAAGAGCCGTGCAGCCCGAAAAAATGGAAGATCCTGTCCAGCATAAAGGCCACCCGGGCCAGATATCCGGAGTCCTCCAGCACCGCGATACCGAAAAACATGAACATGATAATCGGGACAAACCCGAGTACTCCGCCCACGCCGTCAATCACCCCGGAGATAATCATGGATTTGATTGGTCCGTCCGGCAGCACGGCTTCGGTCAGTCCACCGAGGATCTCAAACAGAGCACCCAGCCAGTCCACCAGAAAACCGGACCAGTTAAAGGTAAAGCTGTACAGACCGAACAGGATCGCTGCCATAATCAAAGGTCCGGCCAGCCTGTGCGTTACGACTTTGTCGATCTGGTCCGAGGCATACAGCCGGTCCTGCTCTGTTATCCGGGTTATCTCTCCCTGGCGGAGGATGGAACGGATAAAACCGTAGCGGTGATCAGCAATGACTGTTTCCGGATAGACCTCAAGCGTATCCTGTAAATGTCGGGCCAAGGCTTCGCTGCGGTCGATAAGCTGCTGCCCGACTGTCATATCCTCCAGCATGACTTTGGCAACCACCTGCTCGTCGCTTTCCAGAATTTTCAAAGCGGTCCAGCGGGCCGGATAGGTGTCGGCAAGAAGTTTATGCTTTTCGATGATCGGGATGACCTCACTGAGCACCTGATCAATATCCGCACCGTAACGGAGCAGAGTCTGCGGAGGAGCAGCTGCACGGCTGACCGCCTGAACAGCCTCCAGAAGCTCAGGCACACCTTTGCCGCTGCGGGCAATGATCGGGATAACCGGAACGCCAGTCAGCTCGCTCAGCTTTTCCGTATCAATATGAATTCCCCGCTTTTCCGCGACATCCATCATGTTCAGGGCGATCACCAAGGGCACACCCAGTTCGAGAAACTGGCAGGTTAGATACAGATTGCGTTCCAGATTGGAGGCATCAACAATATTGACCACCACATCCGGCCGCTCATTCACGAGGTAATCGCGGGCAACCAGTTCTTCCACGGAATAGGCGGTCAGAGAATAGGTGCCGGGCAGATCAACCACCCTGATTTCCGCTTCTTCATGGAGATATAGCCCTTCTTTTTTCTCAACCGTCACGCCGGGATAGTTCCCCACATGCTGACGCGCCCCGGTGAGATGATTGAACAGAGTGGTTTTACCGGCATTGGGATTGCCAGCAAGAGCTATATGAAGTGACTCTGAATCATTCACTTTACTGCTCCTTCTCCTGTATTTACTTCAATATAATCTGCTTCGCTGTTGCGCAGAGTCAGGGTTTGTCCATTGATGCGCAGCTTGACCGGGTCGTAGAGCGGCGCACGGCCTGTCACGGTAATTTTGGTGCCCGGTACAATCCCCATCTCCCTGATCCGCAGCCCAAGGGAACCTCCAATTTTGACAGCGGCAATAACGCCGGATTCACCGCTCTGCAATTTGCGCAGGTTCATTGTCCGCCCTCCTTTGGGTCTTTCTTCCGGGATGAACTCCCTGCACTGCCGCAGCAGCCTGCGTCGCAACCTGAACAGCTGCAGGAGGATGCTCCTGAACGGAATGACCTGAACAGTCTGCCGCCCACATACAGGCAGGCCGCAAGAAGAATAAAGAATACTATAATATTCTGCATAATTATTTCTCCGTGAATACGAATAAGGAGGGCGACAGCCTGCTCATCCGCTGATTTTGATTCGTACAGCAGAAAATGCACCCTTTTAAGGTAAGTTCAATATAATTAGCCATACCTAACTTTGCAAGCAAAAAAATATCAACCTGACTGTTTCTGAGAGATTTATCATGTTTAAAATCAATATATTGGCATAAATAAAAATATGGGTGCAGATATAACCGGTTTCTCCTTCTGCGCAGATTCACTATTCGTCCTCCGCTGTTTTTCTTTACCTTCGTTCTTCTGAACAAAGGTACATCAGACAGGCTGTACCAGAATATTCCGGGCTGTCATCCCGTCCAGGCTCAGTACGCCTCCGTTGATCCTGACCATGCACTGCTGCCGCCGTCTCCCTCGTCGTCCCCGCATTGGACAGAGCAGTTCCACTTCTGTGCCGGGAAGGATGCCCAGACAGGCCATCCGGCCGCATGCGTTGCGGTCTCCGCTGATCCTGCAGACCCTGACCCTGGAGCAGCCGCAGCATTCCGAAAGGGGACGGACCTCGGCAACGGGCAGCCGACCGCATCTTTTGGTTCTGCCCAGACAGCGGGACAATATATTTCGTTTTTTTCTCATATGTGCAGAATACGTTACAGGTAAAATATTAGGCGAAACGAACTTTTCTTCCTGTCAACATCTTTTACAAGGATTTTTCCGGAAAATCAAGTATGAATTTACCTGAATACCGACTGTATCGGCTGCATCCACGACAACCGGATCCCGGCAGCTTTTCCAGATAGCAAGTCTTTCTAACTTCCTGCTTTACTTCCCTGCCCGCTACAGTTTTTGTTTGACAGCCTTGCCTATAAAGTTCACACTTTAAAATATAAACTTTGATGCGGCAAGGAGGGGCGAGGAGGTTGTCATCACCTTTCATGGGAAACCCTACGCCAAAATTATTCCTCTTGACAAACAGGTTCCAAAGGCGCGCCCCTTCGGGCCACGCCTTCGGAACCAAACGTTGGACTCGAAATTTTCCCGCAATAATCAACCGCAAGCGGCCATTATACCAGGAAAATTCCGGTCAACTCGGCAATCCCCGATACTGTCGATCGACCGACTAAAGTCGCCGAAACAAAACCGGCTATTATAACTTCTGGGAAAAGCTCTTTTTTTACCGTGATTGTCACGTCGATCAGGCATGCGGGATAAGGCTTCTACGAAACTTTCAACGTGGTTATCTTCATCCTCCCACGCGTTCAGCACTGTCATTCTCCTTATGCAAAATTTAAAAAATGACAATTTATTCTCATATTACAATAAATTGTCAAACTTTTTTTATGAAAAAGCCGTGGGGAGGCGCAGAATGGAAAACGAAGTTTCCGATCTATGGTAACATTGATCGACATGATGTATCATACTACTTTTTCTTATATTTCAATAGGACGCAAGAAAAAGAACATCACACCGTCGCCGCCTGCTCCAGAAATTTTTCCATTCCGTGCAGGCCCATCCGTAAAAATTGATCCTGTAGCCGTACGGCCCGATTGATCATTGCTTCATCCTCGCTTTCGTCAGCTTCCCGGAGAAGGGTGCGATTAAAAGTGCGGTTTCTGACACCTTACGCTGCCCAGCTTATATTCTCCCAATATTTATCCCAGTATCCGTCCGCACGGTCAACTCTCAGGGAAAGCATGATTCGGGCATTTTCCGGTGTCCACCATGCGCCGGCTATTTTCAGACGTTCCTGGATGACATACCGGTGCGCACTTTCTATTTCTCCAGAACCGATAGGTAAACCAAGCTGTTGAGCATCGGGATAGTCGAACTGCCCCGGACGGTTGCTCAGGTAACGCAGGCAGCAGCGGACAGGTGCATTTTGATCTTCTGTCTTTTCCGGCTCAAGATGAGGCTTCAATGCTTCGATCAGTTTTTTTTCCTGTCCCTTTTTCAGGCGCTCTTTCTGCTGCTTACCCCATGATCCTTTTCCGTCTTTCCCGGAACATGCCGGTGCAGCAGCCTCCAGGTATTCACAAACATGATAAAAATCGACAAGGTAATGTCCCTGTGAACCGAACTGTTTTTTCACCTGCCCGGAAATCCACGTTGCTCCGTCACCCACTGAATGCAGAGATGTACCCCGACCGAATCCCGCACGGCAGGCGCAATCAAAGAGAACCTTTCCCGACTCGTCAACGTTTTCCTGAAATGCAACTCCGAATTTAAGCGTCCTTTCACCGAGAACATGAGCTATACTCAGACGTGCTTCTTTCCAGCTGTGCTTTTTACCTTTGCGCCGGTCCCTGGCATCTGTATCCGTCAGGACAATCGGAACCATGCTGCCGTCCGTCTCGGCAATAACGAAGTCCCGTCCCTTTATAGACGGATATTCTTCAATTCTCTCCTATCGACGTCTTTCATGTATGTGTCGGGCGTGAGTCTCCGTGATATTTCGGACAGTACTTACCGGTAATGTTATCCCATAATGTTCCTTCAGTTTTTCAGGAACCCGACCAAAGGAATGGTCTGCCCCGAAATCTGTTACGGCACGCTGCAGAGGTAGCGAGCAGCATCGGCAGGTTATTCCGGCACTTCGGCTGAACGGCCGGTACCGTTTTCCCGGCTGTCTGTACTCCTGCTCAACTACGTGAATTATCCCGAACGTCGTGTGCCAATGTGTTTTTTTTACCGCTACGGGTACAATTACCGTCCGTCGGAAGAGCTGCCCCGGATTTTTCAATTCGACTCTCCGCCCATCCGCTGAGCACCTCATTACCCATCCGGCGAACTTCCTCAATGACCCGACTTTCGGCCTCATCAGCTTTTACAATCCCGTCTCCGTCATCACCGGCTATAGAAAGAATAGCTTGAATACGCGTTTTCAGATTTGGCTGACGGTTCAATTGATTGAGCAATTCCTTATCTTCCTGTGACAGTGAGGACATAAATATCTTCTCCGGGATAATATTAGACGAACGGACAACACAGCATCCTGATTACTTGCTGTTTCTTTCTCAAAGAAATCAAAGTAACAGAAAAATACGCTCTCATGCATCCCGTAATTGATAAAACCGCACTTGTAATCGCACCCACCGGAGAATGCTGGTCAGCGCAGAAAGCAGGGCTCTTGCATTTTTGCTTTCAAATTTTTCCAGCAGGCATTCACAGACTTCAATGGAAGTCTCCGCATCTTTTTGTGCAAGCCAGGCAATCCAATCGAAGAGTTGGGAGTCGTGAAATCTATTGCTGTCAACCTGCATTTTCCTGATGAACAGAACAGCAAAGTCAGCATCCAGCAGCTTCCCGTTCTTCTCAAGATTGAAGGCATTGCTGACAGAACTCAAGGCCTCTTTGTCGATTTTTTCCCGCTCAAGAATTCTGCGCAATCCTTTCATGCAGGCGTCGTTGTGCCGTTCGATATTGGCGGCAAAGACCTGTGCAGCACCTTTCCATTGTTTCGGCTGATTTGCTTTTTCGAGTTGGGTAAAGAGGCTGTCCTGTGGCAGGTGCCGGGCCAAGGAGGAAAGAGTTGCGATCCGTCCCCAAGCCTCGCCAGCTTCAGCCGGGGCCTCCCGCTGTATGCGGTCAAGGCAGGGAGCTACTTTGTCGAAGTGATTATGGTATTGATGGTAGAGATGGCGTTCTGCGAGGGGCCAGAGGAGTGTCGGAGCATCCCGGAAGATGTCCTCAAAGAGCTGCCAGCCCCAAGCGTGGCGTTTATGGGTGAGAAACGGCAGACCGTTCATCAGGGCGGCGCGAACGGACAAGACAGGATCAAGTGCATAATGGCGCAGCAGAGGAAAGAGTAGCTCCGGCGGTTCAATCTCCTTTTCCAGCAGGCGGTTGCATAAGGTCATTGCCGCACCAGCCGCCACGCCCCGAACGCGATTTATGGCATCATGCTGGAGATCATAGGAAGTGATTTCCTTCTTATCTTGTCTCACAATCCGCTGTTCTATTTTTTCCGGGTCAGGATGTTTGCACAGACGGAAGAGGAGAAAAACAAGACGTTCTGCTGAAATGGTGTCTTCAACCACTTCGCAGCAGGCTTTAATGATTCGGCTTATGGCATAGCCGTCCTGCCAGACGGGATCAAATCGTTCAACGGTATTGAGCAGGATTTCAGCAAGAATATCAACATCAGGAGCTGGCTCGACTGGCTGCCAGTCTTTGTCAGATGGTCTCAGGTTGCCAAAACGATAGCGCAAATGATTGGCAATTCCTTGCAAAATACTGACAGCATAGCTTGCGCTCAATCCTTGGCGTTCAAATTCCGGTAGGAGAGCAAAATAGCGTAGCGGGTCATAGGCGGCAGCTTCGGAAAGTACCTGCTCAACACGACTCCACCGTCTCATCCTTATATAAACGTCATGTTTGCTGTTTTTTTTGCCAACATGAGCGCTGGCTTCGTCATCAGAGAGAATGTCGAAGTATGAGAGTAGTCGATAGAGCTGCGTATCACTTAACTGGAGCAGCTGCTTCAAAGGAGCAATTGGTTCGTTGTCTATTGATTGAAAACTAACTTGGGGCGTAGGTAGAGGACAACCTATAACAAATTGAACGGATTGATACTGCTCAATAAGGTACTGAACCTCTGGCAGGCGAAATACAGCCGGAATCCAGATTAAGTAATCGTATTTTTTTTGCTGTATCCATTGCTCTTCTCCCCAGTCTTCATCATCGTACAGACTAAGGACAGTTCGTTGAAAAAGCTCTTGATTTAAATCATTGAACAGATAAAAAGATGCTCCTGCCAGTTCACCCAATTCATGTTCCAGTTGCCCATCGCTCAACAATTCTTGATCGGAAAGCAGGGCGGTAATTCCGGCTATATTGGCTTCTATGTTTTCCTGATAGGCCAGCAGAAGCAGATAGATAATAGACTCTTCCCAGGATTGCCTGAGCTGCGGCTCGTTTTTCTGCCACCATGCTGTATTGTTTTCTGAGTGATGCTTGAGTGCTTGTTCAATAACTTGAAACAGTATCGACAAATTGTCATGGTGTGAGATTTCGTCTTCTTCGTGCCGTAGCTGCCAACTGGTGCAATGAAGCAAGACCGAATACGGTCGGCGGCCTCTTTTCCTGTCATAATCACTGATTCCGGCATCCGCCCATTTTTGCAGATCATTGAGAGCTAGGTCCAGCAGATCTTCCGAGGTAAGCATCCGCTGCTCAAGGAAATCCTTCTGGTGGAAGTCGTACTCATCACAGTGCAGTTTCTTGCCTAAATCCCATTTGGTCAAATCCTCGCTGCTCAGGTCTTTGGTGATGAATTGCCAGAGCAGATCATCACCTTGGCCGGTGGCTGCAACGTACTGACTGATTGCCTTGCCGAGAAAATGAGTGTTATCGAAGTGTTCACGCAGTAGTAGCTCTAACAGAGAATCAATACCGCTGGTTTGCCAATATTTAAACTTATCCAGACTGACCGCAGCCCTCCAGACAAGATTGCTCTTCTCATCCCATTCTTCCGCAAAAGCCCGTTGCCAAAGAGCCAATATCTCTTCCGGAAAGGCGTTCTGCCATTGTCCCAGTTTTGAGGCAAAAAGGGCATACCATTCCTTGTCCTCCTGTACAGAACCGAGATTCGGCAGCCAATGCTCAGTTAGCCAACAGAACCATGCGTCGTTGTTAAGTCGCCAGAAGAAACGCCGGAACAGTTCAGGTTCCTTCCGCATCAGGCGGTTGATCAGCGACTTGTCATCCGCATCAGGAATAATTTCAATCAGGGATTCTGCCAGCAGCCGCTTGAAATGATAGGCCATGTCTGAATCAGTGAGGGCCGACCATATCTGCCGCCTGAATTTTTTGGCAGAAGCTGCCCGGAGATGAAAGGCAAAAGAACGGACAGCGGGACGAATGAACGGAAAGGGTGGATGTGATGTGATGAAATCGGCCAGCGTTTGCCCACGATGAAATGCGGACTTGGCCGCCAGATTATCCAGCAAAGTCTGGTGACCGAAACCTATCCTGCCTAGCCCATCTTCATGCAGCACGCCGTAACTTATAAGAGCACGACGAAGCTCTTCTGCCACAGGAAAGGATGCCGGTGTAGTCCATTGCTCCCGTTCCTGAAGCAACTTGTCTGCCAAGTCGCGCAGCATCTGCATGGCGGCATCGCCCAGCAGATAATTTTTCTGAACCGCTTCCTCAAGATAGGCATCATGCAGCTCATGAACGGAGCGGATATTATACGGCCCGCCGCGCCGGGCTACGGTTTCAAAAAGTCGCAGATTTTGTGGTAGCCGGAGAAGCTTTTGAAGAGGGGCCTCTAGCTCGTTTTCATTGACATTCCATTCTTTGAGTAGCGGTAAAACGATTTTCTCGTAATCGAAGTCGGTTAAAGAAACTGTTTCCTGCCAAGATCTATCTCGAAGTAGTGAATCGTAGTGAAGGTCAAAGGAACGACAGGCTGCTATTACCGTTACGCCGGGGAGAAGTTGTAACTGATCAATCAATCCCAGAAAACTCTCCAGTGCGCCGTGCTCACGGTTCATAGACAAGACATCCAGAGAATCAAGAAGAACAACAACGCGTCGTTTTTCCGATAAACGGGCACAGAGTCCGGGAATATTTTTAGGCAGCTTAATGGTGCTACTTTCTTTGATAAAGCGGTCGCCCTTGATGAACAGGAGGTCGTAACGATCATCAGCTTCAATATGATCGGCCAAATCAAGCAGCAGACAGGTTTTGCCGCTGCCGGGTCGGTCTGTGATCAGAATTGTGGCGGCACCCTCTTATAGGTGCTGTATAACCTGATTGAATTCCGGGCGTTGTATTTTCTGGCCGCTGACTTTGCGCTGCCAGGCGTTCCGCCCGATAGCTGATGTTCGCTGAAATTGCTCAAGTACTTCCGCTTCTTCATATAAAGGCACCCGCAGGCAGCCGTGCTTGCGGAGATAAGCAAGCACATCCTCAAGGGTTATCGTGAATGATTGCGAGAGCAGCTTGGATTGATGAGAATTGAGATAGTCTCCGCCGAGAATGGCGAGGGCTGTATCGGCACGAGCAACAACCTTTTGCAAATCTTGAAGATTGATGCGAGGCCAGTCCGCAAAGCTGTGATGCGGACCGATCTCTATTCTTCGCAGCAGAGAAAAGGTGTCTGCAAGAGACAAATCCCAACAGGCGGCAAGCGAAGCCAAGGCATCTTGGAGATTTTTACCGGTCTCGTGCTTGAATGCGGCAAAATCAGGATATTCTCTGCCTGCTTCGACAAGACTTGCGAACTCGCCGAACGGGGTACGAGAGTAGAGTGCAACCAGAGTCTGCGGAGAGCTTTCGAGCTGCTCCAGTATCTTAGGCAGCTCGTCCTTTAGATCGGTCAGGTTCCAGCAACGATTTGCCGACTGATTTTTCTTAGCCTGAATATGCCGCCGCTGCCCGTTTTTATAGCAGATAACGATGTCATCAACCGTGATTTTTTCATCCACGCCGGGCAGACCGGTAGATTGGGCCTGAATAAAGTCAATCTCGTCATCACTGATCAGGCGGATTATCCAGTGCTGGGCTATGAACCGCTGGTAGTTATCTCCCTGATCTGATTTTGCGCCTTGTCTGCTCATGGAATTTTCAATTCATAGGGAATGAATGCAACTGTTCACTAACCAGAACAAGTACCTCTTTCTGAAATTTCGTTTGGTACTGTAATTTTTCGTGGCTCTCAACGGACGCCCCGGACTGCAGCGGACATAAAAAAAACCCGCAGACCGTGTCAGGTTGCGGGCTTTTCTTTTTTTGGTGGAGGTGCCGGGAGTTGAACCCGGGTCCGAAAATACTCCCCTCACGTCTCTACATGTTTAGTTCCGGGTAAAAATCTCGCACCCGGCTCTCACCCGAAACAGCAGATTGCCGAATGCCAGCCTGTTAAATTCTCGTCTTTCCAATGAGAGGCACATCGGTTAGACCAGCCCGAAGAATCGACGCTTTGCTCCGGCCTTACGGGCGCGGACCGAGAAAGCGGCACAGCAGCTTACGCTGCCAGTGCGTAGTTATAATCGTCTGCGATTATATTTACAATTCCATCATTTTTACGAGCTGACAGAACACTCGACATGCAACGCTGAGCTTACATATCCCCGTCGAATCCGTTTCACCCCCATAACAATTAATACTGTTGACGCAATGAACGCTGGACATCACGTTTTGATTGCTTTTCTTTTAAGGCGGCGCGCTTATCATAGAGTTTCTTGCCGCGAGCAAGGCCGAGTTCCACTTTTGCCTTGCCGTTATGTATAAAGTATATCTTGAGCGGAATAAGCGCAACCCCTTTTTCATTCAGCTTGCCGATCAGCTTGCGTATTTCCCGGCGGTGCAGGAGCAGCTTGCGCACCCGCAGCGGATCAGCGGCATCGGCGGCAAAGGCATACGGGGAAATGTGGATATTATAGAGAAACACCTCCCCGTCCTTCATTCTTGCATAACCGTCCTTGATATTGGCCCGACCGGCACGCAGGGATTTTACCTCCGGCCCGGTCAGCACCATGCCAGCCTCCATAGTTTTATCAATATGATAATCATGGAAGGCCTTTTTATTTTTACAGACGATCTTCATTGTTCGGACAGTATCGCCGCTGGCGATCAGGGGCTGTTTGGTTCGTTTTCCTCTGTAGATTATTTCGTAATCAGAACAATAGTCATTTCTTGCGCTGTTGACAAGAAGAGAACGAACAGGCAGTGAGAGAAAAGGAAAATACGATCCATGGGAAGTGCTGACAACTATAGAGGCGCAAAAGGCCGGGTTCCCATAATGCTTCACCCGGCCTGCGGCTCTGCTTCAGCTATACATCCAAGGTATTGCGCGGTGACAGGAAAACCACCGCTTTCCCGCTACGGACCATAGGCTTTGTGTAATTAACCCAGTCGATCCGTGCTCCGTCAGCATCATAGAGTTTGATGATGTCACCCTTGTTTGCCAACTGCAACGGTTCCAATCCTTTTACGACGATTGACTTTCCCGGAGCAAGCACACGGGAAGCAGAATCACTGACCACGGTATCAATTACCAGGCGTTTATCCGAGTTGTCGCTCAGTGACCATCCGGTCAGATCGACTGCTTCACTGCCGAGGTTGATCAAAGACACCCATTCGTTGCCGACGCCACTCCCGGCAGGATCAGGCATTGCCGCAGCAATAAAGATATCGACAATATCGTCTTTAAGCGTCTGCCGCTTGTCTCCGGCTGCAATAATATCCTCTGGCTTGGCAACTTCAATCCTCTCCGGAAAAGTTGAAACGTTCTCTTCAGACGCAGCATTCTCCTCAGAGTAGTAGAGGGGGTTAGACTCATAAATGGCATCATCGAACCGCAGACCGGTCAGCTCCTCGACCTCGGTGATAGTGACCTGGTAGTGCTGGTTATCATACCGTTTACGACCGGACTTGTCCGCCAGTGCCTCGGCATCCTGGTACATGACAAAGGCACGGACATCCAGCTTGCCGGTCTCCTTATTGATGAAGCAGACCACCTTGAAAAAGCCTGCCGGAATGAGTGCAGTCCGCCGCCCGGAGGGACGGATTGTCCGATCAAAATCACCATAGATCGGCCCGGAGAACGAGGTTATTTTCCCGTCCTTGTCGAGCTTGAGTCCATAGACCCAGTCCTCCAGTTTCAGCCATTCATCCTGGTTCAGGTTGGCATGCTGGAGCGTGCTGTTGGAATAGTAGAAGGTCTCGTCAGAGGCATACTGCGCATCACGTTTTGTCTGCCCCCAAGCTGCTGAGGTACGGCGTGTCATGTGGCCTCTGTCCCAAGGATTCCGGACATAGTAATCGTTGTCCAACTGGTTCTCGAATCCGATCCGGGGATCGATACGCCAGCGGTTGCTTCTCCTGGTGCTTTTGAGCAGATTCTGGTCGATATTCAGGCACACGATCACGGGTGAACGCTTGTCCGGCGCACTGTTCATGATCACCGAATAGTTCGGATAGTGGAACACTTCTCCCAGATTCAGCACTTCACTCGACAGTACTGTATTGAATTCAGGGATGGGAAGTCGCACACCATCAAGAAACGATTCATTGTATCCGGTCATCTTTCTACCTCCTTACTTTTTGTTTTGTAACATCATCTTCTGCAAGATAGTCAGTAGAGTTCCAGTTCCACTGACAGATAAAGCACCACGGACAGGGAACAGTTCAGCTCTCCCCTTACCCCGCCTCTACATCGCCACCTCCAGCACATCCACCAGCCTGCCCTGATAGTCATTGCGGATCATATCCCAGAGGGCGGCGTATTCATTCACCGTGATTTCCAGGGTGCTGACAGCGGAACCGGCAAAGCCGGGCAGAATGTATTCGCCGTTCTGGGTCACGACAACCGCAGTGCCTGCTGCGCCGCCTTCCTGCATATCAAGCAGGGAGAAGAGCAGCTGCTCTCCGGCCACATCCTGAACCACCTGAATACGGAGGCGTTCGTCCGCCGTGAGCGTGCCTGCATTGATCCCGACATAAGGCGTGGCTGCATTGCCGGTCAGGATGCCGGTCTCAGGCGGCGTCTCCCCTCCCAGACCGGGCACTGCCAGCGGGGTGCGCAGTCTGCGGCGGTAGACGGCGGTGCGCAGGGTGCCGTGTTCGGTATAGCGCACCGAGAGCGACAGGGTGTATTCGTTATTCCAGGGATCGTCCTGGGCCGGAACAGTGGGAATCAGGATGATATTGGTGTCGGAAATCGGCCCGAACTGAGTCTGGACTGCCGTGCCGCTGCGGGTGCCGCTGATCACGCATTCCCCGTTGCCCGACTGCGGATCAAAGTTCAGGTTGTCGCCGTGCAGCTGCAGAACATCGGTGCTGCTCAGGACATCATTGAGCTGCAGAGTGCTGTTCTCGACCCGATTGATCTGCGGCAGCTTCTCAGTCATGTCCATCCGTTCGAGCACGGCCTGATAGTGTATCTCTTTCATAAAACCTGCTGCGGGCTGAACCCGCACATGCAGGGTCTCGGCAGCAGGCGGCAGCGGGTCGTCCGGATTGTCCAGGCGGCCGGTAAAGGAAAGGGTGAAGATGAGTTTGTCATTCAGGCTGACGTGATTGCCGTTGATCATATTCTTCTGAACTGCCTGAAGAAGGGCGCTGATGGAGACTTCGGCCACATCCGGGGTAAGAACAGGGGCGATCTCGCACATAGCTGCGGCAATGTCCTTCGTGCCCAGGTTATTATTGGGGATAAAACGCATTTTATAGGACTGAGGTACTGTGAGGGCGTTGACTTCGAGTTTGCAGTGGATCACGGGCATGACGTTTCTCCGTTGCAGAGGGGTAATATGATGAAAAAATAGATTTTATTTGTAAACACCTTAAAGGGCAGGGTATGTCCTGTCAAGTATTTTCTTGAAGATTGCCGAACAATTACGGCCAGAAACCGGCACGGGCTGTCCCGGATAAAAAGTATTGTCGTTCGTTCGGTAAAACTACGCCCGATAAACGATCCTTTTGGTACTCGATAAATGATCCTTTTGATACCCGATGATTGATCCATTTTACGGGCGTAGAATACATCACTTTACGGGCGATAAGTGATCCGGTCTACGCCCGATAAAGGATCCTTTTGGTACTCGATAAAAGATCCTTTTGATACCCGATGAATTTTTTAAGGAGAGCGGGAGGTGCGGAAGCAGACAGCTTCGTTATGTGGTTTGTGGAAGGGGTGTGAAAAAGAGGTGTGATACCGGCGGGATACTTTTTACGCCCCTGCACTGCTTTTTTCTGTTTACTTTTTGAAACCAGTATGTTTAAGGAATATAAACAGGAATTACTGATCAGACGGGATAATCATTCAATCGTCTGGTAGTTCCTGATAATACATTATCAGAGCAGCATTCCCGATAATGTCAATTATCACCTGTTATCAGTGAACATCGCCTGATAATGCCGAGTTGACCGGAATTTTCCTGGTATAATGGCCGCTTGCGGTTGATTATACCAGGAAAATTTCGAGTCCAACGTTTGGTTCCGAAGGCGCGCAGCGCCGCAGGAATCAAATGTTGGGCCGGTACGGTCAACTCGGCATTCCAAAGGCGTGGCCCGAAGGGGCGCGCCTTTGGAATCAATGGTTAGGCCACAACCACCAATGCATCAATCTACTACATGGCTTCTCTTGAATCTTTCCCCTCGGAGTCCGACATGAACCCATTGAACATCTCAGAACTTCCTCTCTCTTCAAAAGCAAGCGTCTGCTGGAGCTTCTTTTGGCGAGCCATTATCATATCAATCGGCTCTGGTCTCTGCGGAGGCATCCTCGGTGGCATAGCCGGCTTTATCTTAGGCCTCGCGGGTGTACCAAAAGCAGCCCCAATAGTTGGTGGTGTTCTCGGCCTATGCGTTGGCTTCTTATTCATCTACCTGCTCATTCGGTGGCTCCTCTCCTCTCGCCTCGGTCAATTCAAGCTCTTGCTGGTCCATGCAGAACATGTGGCCTAACCCGGCGCTGCACCGGACCCGCCCAACTTCGCCTGCGGCTCAGCTGGGTTCCCTCCTCGCTTCGCTCGATCGGCGGGCCCGTGAGCTTCATCGTTATGCGAAGCCAACATGAAGTTCGGCTAAAACAAATTGTTATCGAATTACAACGGTGGGGATGAAAATGAAGGCGAAGCTTCCCAAATCAATTTTCCGATATCGAAGCGTAACTGCAGAAACGATCGAATTAATATGTGAGGACAAAATATATTATGCTGATCCAACCAAGTACAATGATCCTTTCGATTGTAAACCGGCGATAGAATTCGACACGAATTTACAGGATATGCGAGTTCTTTTGTCAAAACTGATTGAAAGAAGAGTTTCGAATGAAATAATGTTTCAACTATCGAATTCTGAAATTAAGGGAAAGAACGCCGAATCATATGCAAGAAAAACGGCGAGTCAGAAAGCAGAAGCTGAATTAGCCAATATTGCCTATTATGCGAAAGATCCTGATTTGGGTAGCAATCCTGAAGACTCAGAAATATTTTTACTGACCCAGAAAATACAATCCGAAATCTTAAAAAAATATGATCGCGGATTATGTTGTTTTTCTTCAACGGTAATTGATCCCGTTCTATGGAGTCATTATGGTGATGAACACAAGGGAATTTGTTTGGGATATGGTTTTAGTCGAAAACCAGAACCGAATATACAAAAAATTGAATACAACCGAACTCGAAAAATACCCACAAGTCTGGTTCAGGAAGCGTTGGTAGAAAACAACATACAATCGAGAAATCTGTTGGATAGCCGTGTTTATTTTAGAAAAGCAAATTCGTGGAAATATGAAAAAGAGTGGCGCATTATTGGCAACAAGGGTTTACAAAATTCGCCGTTAGAGCTTAAAGACGTTACATTCGGATTACGTTGTCCAAACGCAATTGTTTACGCTATCGTAAGCAGCCTAGAAGCGCGACCCAATAAAATTGATTTTTATGAGATCTACAATACGACTGGAAGCTTCAATCTCAAGAGACGCAAGGTAGATGTTGATGAACTTAAACGTATTTACCCAGCGGTAGCACAGTCTACTGAAGAAATTCTTGAGGGATTGCCAGATTTACCAGAATAAAGAATTCGCATAACATTTGCTTCCATGGGACACCTTGCCCGTCCGCTCGCGCAGCCGGACTGCGGCGCCCATGAAGCATGGCGTTATGACAGTTAAGGGTCCGAGATGACTGAAATTGGAAAGTATCATGAATTAGCAAAAGATGCTGGAAATAGGTTAAGAGCCTATATTCTGTCAGTTTCCTCTGGTGCGACTGGTGTGTTCTTCCTTGCGTTAACGAAGCAAGACAAAGTTGCGCTATCATGTATGGAAAAGTGGTTTCTATCTTTATCCCTTTTAGCTTTTGTAATTACAGTCGCTCTTTGTCTGTATGAGCTTCGTATTGATGCTCAAAGATTCTTTTGTCTTGCAAAAGAGCTTGAGAAAGAAGAAGGAAGCGTTAGCCGGTTTTTTTTACAACCTGTACATCTCACTCTCTCCGTCTCAAGCAATACTACAGCCTGGCCTGCTCCGCAGCAGCGATTCGGGCTGTATGTAAAGCAGTCCACCGGGTACGTGCCCTGCGCGTTACCCGGTTTCTTATTTGCCCTGCCTCCGGGATTCCGTCACATAAGAGATAAATGAAAGACTGCTGGCGAAACAAAAAAAAGGGGAAACCTCACCGCCTGAGAAGAACAGGCAGTTTTGCAGGAGGTCTAGTTCATCTTAAAGGATACGGTATGATCAAAGTGTTCAGGAAAGTCAGAAAAGACGATGATTCAGATTTCCATGATCAGCATTCTTGTAAGGAGATTGGCTCAGCAGGATTTTTAAAACAGCTTCTAATTTGTCACTCCTCTTCCTTATCTCGCCCGCTTGCTTCAATATCGTTCAAGCAACAAATTCATAGACCCGGCCAGTTCCTTTCTTCTGCATCATGCGGACAAAATACCGGGGCACTTCCGGGGTTCGGCCCCAGTGCAGGTGAACATATCCTGCCAAGGTGTTGTCCCGGACATAGCCTTCCTCCCGACCGCCATCCAGCAGATACCCCCGTTTGATTTCTTCGGGCATAGCGTCTATGGCGGAGTAATGAAACTCATGGCCGTAGCAGCGGCTGCCTGCCGGGCCGAGGATTGTTGCGCTCCGCATTTCTGCCTGGCGATAGCCGAGACTGCGCAGACGCGGTTGCATCCGGGATGTCACCGGATACACTCCGACCATCGGGTACTGTTGCCCGTCCGCAGAAAAAATCGCTTCGGTCAGATACATAAAGCCGCCGCATTCTGCGTACACCGGCTTTTCGTATCGTGAAAAAGCCAGTACAGCCTCCCGCATGGCCTCATTAGCCGACAACGCCTCTGCGTGCAGCTCCGGATACCCTCCACCAAGATATAATCCGTCAAGATTCTCCGGCAGGGTTTTGTCGTGCAGCGGGCTGAACAGAACCAGCTCGGCCCCGGCGGTTTCCAGCATATCCAGATTATCCTGATAATAAAAGCAGAAGGCCGCATCCCGGGCCAAACCGAGACGAACCCGGCCTACAGGTTCGAGTGGGGCAGCGGATGAGCTTTGGGGAACCTGCGCTTCCCCGGCCAGGGTAACAAGCCGGTCAACGTCCAGATGTTCCTCCATCAGTTCAATCAGCCGAGTACGGTTCAGGTCAATTTCGGTGCCCATGTGCAGGCCGAGATGGCGGGAGGGCAGACTGATGCCGTTTTCCCTGGGCAGAGAGCCGATGACCTCGGCCCGGCAATGCTGCCTGACCGCATCGGTCACCATCTGCACATGCCGTTCACTGCCTGTCCGGTTGCAGATCACTCCGGCAAGCCGCACCTGCGGATCCAGGCTCTCAAAGCCTTTGACCACAGCAGCCACGCTTTCTGCTGCGGAACGCACATCCACCACCAGAATCACCGGCAGGCCCAGCAGGATCGCCAGATGGGCAGCAGAACTCGTGCCACCGTCAAACAGGCCCATGACGCCTTCGATGATCGAGATTGCCCTGCCGGTAGGAACTGCCGGGGCATGGGTGCTGAATGTCTGCTGCACATACTCCGGGCCGCACATGCGTACATCCAGACTCCTGGATGCATTGCCGGTTATGAGTCGGTGCAGGGTCGGGTCAATGAAATCCGGGCCGCATTTAAAGGGGTGCACGGTGAACCCGCGCTGATGCAGCACCGCCATAATGCCGAGGGTGACCGTGGTCTTGCCGCAGCCAGAATGAGTTCCGGCGATAAGGAGAGCAGGGTGACGCATGGGAAGTCGAGTTTACATGCCAGCTATGGTTGCCGTCAACAGAACAGCATGGGGCCGGCTGTTCAAAGCCCGGCCTGCCCGAATGGAAGGCGCCAAAGGTTAGGCTCCGGCATAGCCGTTCGGATTTTTTGACTGCCAGTTCCACGTGTCCGTACACATGGCATCGAGTCCCCGTTCCGATTTCCAGCCCAGCTCCTGAGCAGCCCGTGTCGGATCAGCATAACATTGGGCGATATCACCGGGGCGACGGGGAGCGATGATATAGGGAACCTTTTTTCCGGCTGCCTTTTCAAAGGCTCTGATCATCTCCAGCACAGAATACCCCTGCCCGGTTCCCAAATTATAGGCCAGTACCCCGCCGGACCATCCTGCCAGCTTCTCCAACGCGCAGAGATGCCCCTTAGCCAAATCAACCACGTGGATGTAATCACGCACCCCGGTGCCGTCCGGCGTGGGGTAATCATTACCGAAAACGGAAAGCTGCTCCAGTTTGCCCACAGCCACCTGGGAAATATACGGCATCAAATTATTGGGAATACCGTTGGGGTCTTCACCGATATCACCGCTTTCGTGCGCCCCCACCGGATTGAAATACCGGAGCAGAGCGATATTCCACGCCGTATCCGCCGTATGCAGATCCCGGAGAATCTCTTCAATCATGGCCTTGGTCCGGCCGTACGGATTGGTGCAGCGCAGCAGAGGAAAATCTTCCGTAATCGGCACGGAAGCGGGATCGCCGTATACTGTAGCCGAAGAGCTGAAGACCATATTCTTCACCCCATGTTCCTGCATGATCCGGCAGAGATTGATCGTGCCGGTGAGATTATTCTGATAATAAAGCAGAGGTTTTGCCACAGACTCCCCGACCGCCTTGAGTCCGGCAAAATGGATGACCGCTTCCGCCTCCGGGGTCTGCCTGAACACCGCATCAACAGCATCCGCATCAAGAAGATCGATCTGAAAAAAACGCAGGGATCTGCCGGTGAGCCGTTCCACCCGCCGTAACCCTTCCTGACCCGCATTGCAGAGGTTGTCGATAACGGTTACCTCATGTCCGCTGTTGAGCAGCTCCAGACAGGTATGACTGCCGATATACCCGGCACCGCCGGTAACAAGAATATGCATCACTTCCTCCGGAAAAGGAGACAGCCGAAATATATTCTTTATTTACGACTGTCCAAATGGTGAGTGTGCGTGTAAAAATGCACAAGAATACAGCACGATGTATCTATTCTCCCTCGCAATCTTTGATAAATAGACCGTAACAAAGCAGGAAGAGTAACAAATTAAAACAGAGAAAGGCCGATACCGCAACAGGATTTCACCGGTGTCTCCGGCCAGCTGATTTTTCAGGACGCGACAGTATATCAAGTCCCGTGGGATCAATTACCTTTTTCCCAATATCCATCAGGATCAACCTTCTCACCAAACCAGACAACAGCATAATCTTCAAAGATACCTATCCCGATACTTTTCCAGTTCTTATCTGCCCAGATCTTCCGATTAAGAATAACCGCATTATGAAACCGACTGGACTTCCAGGATTGAAGCGCCCGCTTGGCTGTTGCTTTTATCTTCCTGCCACCATAAGAAATTTCATATCCATTTCCCCTATAATTCGTCAAGTTCTTAGGTTTGTTCCACATACATCTTTTTTGCGCATGGTTATCTGTATAGCAGCAGGATGTCCAGAGATCACTGTCAGACCAGCTATGTTTATTACATTTCCCGGCCGGGGGATGAGCTGCAAGATCTTTTACATGAGTTTTGGCAACATAGGATAATGATTTGGATAACGGAATAAATGACAAACCATGCTGTTTACGGTGGTTATTGATTAACGAATAGAGTTTTTCCTCTTCCGCAGAAGGTTCTGCAAAAGGTACTTCCTTATCGATAGCAACATCTTCTTCATCAGATACAGCATGTTGACTGTTACGGAAAGCTCCTTGTGCTTTTCTGTTATTTTCTGATGAACATCCTGTTACAAATGATAGCAGGATGACAGCAAAAACAAGTATTATACCGTTCTTCATCATTTTTTCTCCTGATCTTAAATTTTCAAATAGACTGTAAATCTGATTTTCCGTTGGCTATCTGCAGGGTAAACGCATGACTTCTGTTTTAAAAACTAACAGGATTGGATTCCGGGCAGTCGTAATCAATACGGACAGCTGTCTCCGGACTGTCCGGGGTTCCGGTAAAACAGAGACGGAGGATTCGGGCGCTGAAAAGTTTTTTAGAACGATCATTTATCGAAAAACAACATTCGAGAAGATCGATCACTTCCGGAGTTCTTTTGAGGTTTCCTTAAAAAACACCCTCTCTGCTGTCTGCAACAATTCGGAATGTATACACGTTATTTTCGCTGGAGTGAAGTGTTTTTTCGGATAATCCTGCTGTTGTTCCGAGGCGCTGCGGTTTGTTATCTGCCGACAAGTGCGGATAACCCGGAAGAAACATTTTGCAAAATATGGAGGACGATGTTTCAATAGGGAGCAACAGGGACAGAGCTGTCCTCAACTGTCACGCCATCGGAACAGATCATGAACTCTATAAAATTAAAGTATATTTTAACAGCAGGTATTGCGGCGGCAGCCCTCTGTCTGCTGTTCACCGCTGCGCTGGGAAAGGAAGTTGGCAAGGAAGCTGTCAGAGAAACTGCTCAATCTAAATCTGCAGAATATGATCTCAGCGCAATTGAGGTACTGGATCTGGAGACCGCGCAGCGCATCGCCCTGCAGGGCAATCCTGGAATCGGTGCTGCTCAGGCCCGTCTGGAACAGGCAAAAGCCCGGGTGAAACAGGCCATGGCGGCTGATATGCCCGGAGTGCAGGCCAGCGGTTCAACCGGCCTTGCCCGATATTCAGACAGCAATTTTGATCTTGTCTCCATGTCGCAGCCAGATGCGGACCAAAATTATGAGACCAGTACTCTGGCTCTGCAGGCCTCCTGGCTTCTGTTTGACGGTCATGCGAAAAAATTTCAGCAGGAACAGGCCAGATACGGGCTGCAGTCTTCCGTTGCAGGCAGACGGAATACCCGACGCCTGCTGGTCTCGGCAGTTGCCGATGCCTTTTTCAATGCCCAGCTTGCCCAGACATCCATTGAGATTGCTGAAGCCAACAGGGACTTTTATACTCAGCAGCTGCAGGATGCTGAAAACCGCCTTGAGGTGGGAAGCGGTTTGCTGAGCGATGTGCTGAATATCAAAGTGCAGCGCAATGCGGCAGAAAATACCCTGCTGGTCAGCAGGCGGGACTATGAGGCGGCCGGATACGGTCTTGCCGCTTTGCTGGGCATTGCCGATTCGACTCTGCCGGAGCATGTGCAGCTTGCTGAACTTGACAGAGACTGCGATATCTCTGCAGATTCTGCAGATGATTTCGTCGGGGAGACGGATCAGCTGATTAAAAAAGCCCTGCAGGAACGGCCGGACCTCAAGGCGTTGTCCATGCGGATCAAAGCGGCGGAAGCCGGAGTGGGCCAGGCGGAAGCCGCCAACTGGCCCACTGTGCAGATCGTCGGGCAGGTGGGCGGCGACACCCAGGACGGCCTGCTGCCTGGCGGTGATGATCTCGGAGGCTCCATCGGCCTGAGCGCCAGCTGGACCCTCTATTCCGGAGGCGCTGTCCAGGCATCGATCTTGGAGGCGCGGCAGGCGAAAAGAGAGGCAAAATACAGTCATGCCGAGCTGCGCAACAGTATTGCCGCAGAAGTGCGGCAGAATGTCGTCCGGCTGGCTGCTGCCCGTGAACAGGTCCGGCTGCAGCGGGAAACCGTTGCGCTGGTCGAAGAAAACCGGAAGCTGGCAAAAAGTGAATATGAGGCCGGTTCCGCCTCTCTGGTCCGGCTGAATGAAGCTCAGCGGGATCTGACCGCCACCTACGCCCGTCTGGTGCAGGCCGTCACCGCCTATCAGCAGGCCAGGCATCAGCTGCTGGCAGCTGTCGGTCGTAATTTGGAGCCGTTTTCCATTGCTGATGAACCTTAACAATTTCCGGGTGACGAGATTGTACGGGCACGGCGCACCGTGCCCCTTCTTTTAACCTGTAATTATTTTATCTGAGATCCTGCTTGATGAATCTTTTGAATCTTATCGGCAATACCCCGGTTGTCTCCCTGCCCCGCATGGTCGGGCCGGAAGCAGGCGAAATTCACGCCAAGCTCGAATGCCTGAATCCGGGCGGCTCGGTCAAAGATCGGCCTGCCCTGAACATGATCGAGGCCGGGGAACAGAGCGGCGAGCTGACCCGGGACAAGATTGTCCTGGAGGCCACCAGCGGCAACACCGGCATCGGCATTGCCATGGTCTGTGCAGCCAAGGGCTACCGGTGCCGGCTGGTGATGCCGGAGTCGGCAAGCATGGAGCGGCGGCAGATCATGCGGGCCTACGGTGCTGAACTCCTACTCACCCCGGCTGTCCGTTCCACGGACGGAGCCATTGAAAAAGCCTATGCCCTGGTGCGTGAACATCCGGGTCTGTATTTCCTCACGGATCAGTTCAACAATCCGGCCAACTGGCAGGCCCATTACAACAGCACGGCTCCGGAAATTTGGGAACAGAGTGGCGGTAAGGTCACGCATATTATCTCCACGCTGGGGACGTCCGGCACGGCAATGGGGCTGTCCATCTGGTTCAGAGAACATCATCCGTCAGTCCGGGTTGTTGCCGTGGAACCGTATTACGGGCATAAGATTCAGGGTCTCAAAAATATGAAAGAGTCCTACCGGCCGGAGATATTTGACAAATCTCTGCCTCATGCAATCGTCAATGTGGCAGACGAGGATGCCTTCCGCACTTCCCGAATCCTGGCCCGCAGAGAGGGACTTTTTGTCGGCATGAGTTCCGGGGCTGCCATGTTTGCTGCCATGGAGCAGGCCGAAAAACAGAAGGACAGCTATGTTGTTGCCATCCTGCCGGACGGCGGTGAGCGCTACCTGAGCACACCACTCTTTATCCGCCGGGAAAAACTGGAAAACAGCGGGCAGCAATTCTGCCTGTACAACACGGTCAGCCGAAAAAAAGACGCCTTCCGGCCTCTCCAGGGAAAAAAAGTTACCTTTTACGCCTGCGGGCCGACCGCCTATGAACAGCCCGATCTGTCCCACTGCCGCCGTCTGGTTGTTGCCGATCTGATCACCCGGTATCTCCGCTTCAAGGGCTTTGAAGTCCAGTCCATGATGAATTTTACCGACCTGGATGATAATACCATCAGCGGGGCTGAAAAGGCCGGTCAGCCGCTGGCCGACTTCACGGCAAAATATATTTCCCTCTTCCGCGAGGCCATCAGCATCCTTGGGATGAATGATTTTTCCGGCTATCCCAAAGCATCGGATTATGTCGGTGAAATGATTGAGATCGCCCACGAACTGATCCATAAAGGCTATGCCTATGAAAAACATGGGTCGGTCTATTTTGATATTTCCAAATTCAGGAAATACGGTCAGCTATCCGGTGCTGATTTAAGCAAAATTCAGGTGGGCCGGACGGTTGATCTGGATAATTATGAAAAGGGAAATCCGAGAGACTTTACCTTGCTCAAGCGCTCCACCCTCGGCGAGCTGAAAAAAGGCATTTTTTTTGAAACCGACTGGGGCAATATCCGGCCGGGCTGGCATATCGAATGTACGGCAATGTCCACAAAATGTCTCGGAGAAACCATTGATATTCATATCGGCGGTCAGGATCTGCTCTTTCCCCATCATGAAAACGAGATTGCCATTGCCGAGGCATTGACCGGCAAGCCGCTGGCCAAGTACTGGCTCCACTCCGGCCTGCTGCTGCACAAGGGCAAAAAAATGTCTGCAGAAGCAGATAACGTGGTGACGCTGCAGCAGGTGCTGGATAAAGGGTACATCGGTCGGGAAATACGCTTTATGCTGCTCGGGGTGCATTACCGTAAGGCCCTGCATTTCAGCTGGAAAAAGCTGGATTCCGTGCGCAAGGCCCTGAAACGCATTGATGAATTTACCAGAAAATTACGTTGCCTGCGTCCCGGACTTCCCCATCCGGCCATCAGCCCTCTCCTGGTCGAACTGGAGGAACAGTTTATTACGGCGCTGGATGATGATCTGAATATTTCCGGCGCAGTCGGCGCTCTATTTGAATTCATCAAAAAGGTGAACCCGATCCTCTATGTCGGTGCCCTTGATTCGGAACAGAAAAATGATATTTTTGCTCTGCTGCGCAGGATGAACAGAGTTCTCGGTTTTCTCCGCCTGGAGCAGTGCGTCCTGGCCCCGGAAATCAACCGGCTGATTGAACAGCGGGAAGAAGCGCGCCAACGGCGGGATTGGCCTGCAGCGGATCAGGCTAGGACAGAGTTACTGGAGAAAGGAATTATTGTTCACGATACGGCAAACGGGCCGGTGTGGGAGCAGGATGAAGCCTGTAAATTTTGTGAGAATGCCACCCGAAATGAAGATTGATTTATTCGTTGCACCACGGTATAATCTCTCCACTGAAAATGGCATAATCACTTTGCGCCAATAGCTCAGCTGGATAGAGCAACGGCCTTCTAAGCCGTAGGTCGCAGGTTCGAATCCTGCTTGGCGTACCAAGTATTTCAGGGGGTTAGACAGCACAGCTTGGCTCCCTGTTTTTTTATTTCCCACACGTTGTCTCGTTTTCATCTTTTTGGGGAGAGATCTCGTCTCGGCGGGAGATTTTTTTAAATCGCCTGAACGAGAATCATGCGGGATTTCACTCTCCCTTCTCATCCCCCGATCCTGAACATTCTTCCGTGGCAGTTCTCTCCCTGCGTCCTGATCTGCTCTTCCATCTGATGCCCCTTGGGTTTATTGCGCACAGCGATGAGCAGGGCTTGGCGGATATCCTCGTCCGTCCCGCCCCGGCGGAGCACGGAACGCAGGTCGGTTTCCCGGTCATGCAGGAGGCAGGAACGGAGTTTCCCTTCCGAGGTGAGGCGCAGGCGGTTACAGCGGTCGCAGAAATGATGGCTGATTGGGCTGATAAAACCGACCTTGCCTTTGGCTTCCCGACCGACCCGGAACATGGTCGCCGGGCCGTCGGCCTTGCCTTTGGCCACCGGAATCAGCTCCCCCAGCCCCTGGATGCGCTCCATGATTTCATCTGACGGCATGTAGGCGCTGTTCTTCCACCGGGAAGACGCCCCGATGGGCATGAACTCGATAAAACGGACCTGCAGTTCAGTGTCTTGCGACAGTCCGGCAAAAGCCTCCAGCTCATCATCGTTGATCCCCCGCATCACCACCATGTTCAGCTTGATCGGCGAAAAACCTGCTGACCGGGCCTTTTCAATGCCCTGCCAGACTTGGGCGAAACAGTCTGCCCCTGTGATCCGGAGAAATCGTTCCGGCTTCAGGGTATCCAGACTGATATTGATTTTTCTGACCCCGGCAGCTGCTAGCGGCTCGGCATACTTGTCCAGCAAAACGCCATTAGTTGTTATTCTTATATCGTTCAGGTTGTCAAACTCACCCAATTGCGCTATAAAATACATAATATCCCTGCGGACAAGCGGTTCGCCGCCGGTCAGCCGCAGCTTGGAGATACCCATGGAAACCGCCACCCGGACAACCCGCACCAGCTCCTCATAACTGAGCAGTTCGTCCTGACGAAGCCGGGCGCGGCAACCGGGGTGCTCAGCATGATCACTGTCCGGGACGCAGTAGATACACTGCAGATTGCAGCGGTCAGTCAGCGAGAGACGCAGATAGGACACTGTACGGGAAAACAGATCGGTCAGAGTACTGTTTGTCGGGGAATCCTCATGAGAAGGGGTAATTTTTGATGCAGGCATGGGTTTTCCTGTTGACCTTCTTAAATTTTGACGTATAAACCAGCTTGATGTTCTGCTCACTGTACACCTTACGCTCTGAACAGGAAAGGGCTATCACTACCGGCCGCAGTGCGGTTTTCCTGACGGCCACACAGAATTATGCTTATTCTTGCCATTGAAAGTTCCTGCGACGACACCGCAGCCGCTGTTCTGGAAGACGACCGGCGGGTGCTGGCCAATGTTGTCAGCAGCCAGTTTGCCGTGCATGCGCAGTACGGCGGCATTGTCCCGGAACTGGCCTCGCGCTGCCATATCGAGGCGATCTGGCCGGTGGTGGACCGGGCCCTGAACGAAGCCGGGGTTTCCCTGCAGGATATAGGGCTGGTTGCCGCCACCCAAGGGCCGGGTCTGGTCGGTTCCCTGCTGGTGGGCTTCACCTTTGCCAAGGCCCTCGCTCTGGTGCAGGGCATTCCCTGTACCGGTGTGGATCATCTGGCCGGACATCTGCTGGCCATCCTGCTGGAGGACCAAGAAAACAGGCCGGAATTTCCCTACACGGCTCTGGTGGTCTCCGGCGGCAACACTTCGCTGTTTTCCGTGACCGGGCCGACGGCATTCCGTCTCCTGGGACGAACCCGCGATGACGCAGCAGGCGAGGCATTCGACAAGGTGGCCAAGCTGCTGGAACTCGGCTATCCCGGGGGCCCGGTGATCAGCAGGCTGGCTGTGCAGGGAAATCGCGAGGCCATCACGTTTCCCCGCGCCTGGCTGGACAAGGGCAGTGCGGATTTCAGTTTCAGCGGCCTGAAGACCTCGGTGGCGAATTATGTCAATCAATGTCGGCAAAAAAAACAGCCTTTGCCGGTGGAGGATATCTGCGCTTCCTTTGAACAGGCTGTGGTGGATGTGCTGGTGGAAAAAATCGTACTTGCCGCTGAACAGGCCGGACACCGGCAGGTGGTGCTCGGCGGCGGTGTTGCCGCCAACAGTAGACTGCGCCGTCAGATGGCGGCCCGCTGCGCTGAAGCAAAGCTGCGCTGCTGTATCCCTTCTCCGGTGTACTGCACCGACAACGCGGCCATGATCGGCCTGGCCGGTTATTTTCAATTTCTTGCCGGAGCAACGGTCGGTCCGGATGCCGATGCCTTTTCCCGTTCTCCGCTCAACTGACTTATGCTGCGAAGTGTTTTCCGCCTGCCCAGATATTATTTTCTGCGGATCCGCCGGCTGAAAGGAGATCCGGTCTATCTTGCCAAGGGGTTTGCCTTTGGTGTATTCATGGGCATTCTCCCCCTGGTACCGATTCAGACAATCCTGATTATCCCGCTCAGCATCACCTTCCGGGTCAGCACCATTGCTGCCGTAATTGCCGGGACCATCATCAGCAATCCTCTGACCTTCATGCCCCAGTATTATCTTACTTGGAAGCTGGGCAATGCCGTGCTACCCGGCAATGTTTCCTGGGAGCATCTGAAAGAAGTGCTTATGACTGTGCGGCAGGAGGGGCTGATCGACGGGATCGCCACGGTCAGTCACCTCAGCCTGAAAACCATAGCTGTGCTGCTCACCGGCGGTGCCCTCATCGGTCTTCCGGTTGCGCTGATCAGTTATTTTTTTGTCCTGAACTTTTTCCGCACTCTGCGGGCCCGACGTCTGAACCGACAGAAACTCAACAACAGAAAAGTAAGGCAATGACGTATCAGAACAGCAGAACCGTGCTTCGGCAGCAGGGTCTGGCGGCCTCGAAAAAACTCGGGCAGAATTTTCTGATCCATCAGTACACGGCAGAACGCATTGCGGATCTCGCCGGAATCAGTCTCCAAGATACCGTGCTGGAAGTCGGGGTTGGGCTCGGTGCCCTGACAAAGCCCCTAGCTGCGGCAGCAGGGCAGGTTATCGGGTTGGAAGCAGATTCCGGCATTATCCGTCTGCATGAGGAGCAACAGGATCTGCCCGCCAATGTCCGCCTCCTGCATCAGGATGTCCTGAAGGCAGATTTCAATGAATTGAGCGCAATGTGCAGTGGAAACCGCCTGAAAATTGTGGCCAACCTGCCCTATTCCATTTCCTCCCCTTTCCTCTTTCAGCTTATTGCCCAACCTGAGCTGATTGACTTTGCCGTGATCATGCTGCAGAAAGAGGTTGCCCTGCGTCTGCTGGCTGAGCCGGGAAGCAAGGAATACGGGGTGCCCACCGTCATGCTGGCAACCTGCGCCGACGTCAGCATGCTGCTGCGGGTCGGCCCGGAGGAATTCCATCCCCGCCCCAAAGTGAACTCTGTGGTGGTGCGCCTCTCCTTTCATCCTGTGCCGGAACGAGTAAAGGCCCTCGGGACATTCGACCGGACACTGCTGAAAAAGATCGTCAACAGCGCCTTCGGCCAACGACGAAAAACCCTGCTCAACGGGGTGACCAGCAGCGGGCTGCTCCCGAAACAGAAACTTGCAGAATGCATTGCAGCTACCGGACTTTCCCCCGGCATCCGGGCCGAAAAGTTGACAGTGGAAGAGTTTGTCTGTCTTGCCGGGGAGATTGAGCAGCGGAGGCAGGGATGAACATCCACGTCCAACAGCCCTGCCCCCAATGCGGCGGCTCTGTGACCCTGTCGGTCTCAGACCGGCTGCTGACCTGCCCCTACTGCGGGGTGAAAAATCTTCTGCAGGCCGCCGGGGCTTTCCGCTACGCCCTGCCTGACAAAGTCGTCCCGGACGAGCGGGACCAAATTATATATGCCCCGTATCTCCGGTTTAAGGGAAATGTTTTTACGGTGAGCGATTCCGGCATTTCTTCCAAAGTGCTGGACACCACCCAGGACGGCTGCCCGCTGCCCGGTCTGCCGCTGTCCTTGGGACTGCGGCCCCAGGCCATGAAGCTGGTCCGGGTGCATCGGAAAACCCGGGGCCGTTTTCTTACCCTTTCCGTGAAACTGCAGCACATTCTTGAAAAGGCGTCCCGTCTGCAGAGCATGTTCCGGCAGGAAGACGAGGCCCTGTATCACCGCGCCTATATCGGCGAGACCCTGAGTTATATTTACCTGCCTCTGCTGCCGCGCGATGACGGGCTGTTTGATGCCGTGCTGGGCGAGCCGCTGCCCGGCGTTGACCTGTCTGATGGCCATCACTTGAAGACAACCCCGTTCAGGCCGAACTGGCAGATGAATTTTCTTGCCACCCTCTGTCCCCGCTGCGGCTGGAGTCTGGACGGCAAAGGCGACTGTCTGGTGCTGACCTGCAGCAACTGCAATACGGCCTGGCAAATCGGCCGGAACGGGCTTGAACAGACTGCCTGCACAGTGGTTCCCGGCCCTGCAGACACGGCCCTGTATCTGCCGTTCTGGAGAATTGCCACCAGCCTGCCTGCTGTCGGGATCCGCAGTTTTGCTGATTTTATCCGCCGCACCAATCAGCCCCTGGTGCCCCGCAAAGAATGGGAAAACCGGGCCATGCAGTTCTGGGTTCCAGCCTTTAAGCTGCGGCCCAAGATTTTTCTCCGCACCGGCAAACAGGCTACAGTCAGCCAGTGGCGCCTGGACGGACCGCAGGAAACCATGCGGATCGTTCCGAACATGCATCCGGTCACCCTGCCGCTGAGCGAGGCAAAACAATCGCTGAAGCTCCTGCTTGCCGGATCAGCCGCAAACAAGCGGAAGATTTATCCCCATCTTCCCTCTGTACGGCCGGAAGGCATTGCTGCTTCGCTGGTGTTTCTGCCCTTTCTTGACCGGCATCATGACTGGGTCCAGGCCCAGAACGGCACAGTCATCGCCAAGTCTGTGCTGCATTTCGGCAGGAGTCTCTGAGTATGACGCAGCAACAGCAGGACGAACATTTCATGCAGGAGGCCCTGTCCGAGGCCCGGCTGGCTTTGGAGGCGGGAGAATTTCCGGTGGGCTGCGTGTTGGTGCTTGACGACCTGATTATTGCCCGCGACCGTCGTCGGAACAGCGAAGGCACCTGTTCCAATGAAATCGATCATGCTGAGATGGTGACCCTGCGTGCCCTGCTGGCAGAGCAGCCCGCCCTTGACTGCCGCCGGATCACGGTCTACAGTACCTTGGAACCCTGTCTGATGTGCTACAGTACCCTGCTCCTTTCCGGTGTCCGTCGCTTTGTCTGGGCTTATGAGGACGTGATGGGCGGCGGCACCTCCCTGCCTCTGGAGCAGCTTGCGCCTTTATATCAGGCAATGGAAGCGGAACTGGTGCCGGATGTTCTGCGCAGTGAAAGTCTGTCCCTGTTCGGTCGATTTTTTACCCGCTATTCCTACTGGCAGGACAGTATACTGGCTGAATACACCCTTACGCAGTACGACAGACTCAAGAGGCCCGGCAGGGAATCCGGCCCGTAATCCGCAACGCAACCTGACCGCAACCGATGGAGAAGCAAATGCAGGAACACGCTGAAACACCTGAAGCACAGGATGCAGTCCCGGTCAAAGACTGGCAGCAGACCTTCCGGGCCTGGACGCACCCCAGAGTGATCACCATGCTCTTTTTCGGTTTTTCCGCCGGGATGCCCATTCTGCTGATCTTCTCCAGCCTGTCCCTCTGGCTGCGGGAAGCCGGGGTGAGCAAATCCGCTGTCACCTTTTTTAGCTGGGCCGCGCTGGGGTATTCCTTTAAATTTGTCTGGGCACCCCTGGTGGATACCCTGCCCCTGCCCTTGCTCACCAAAAAGATCGGGAGAAGGCGGAGCTGGCTGCTGCTGGCTCAGGGCGCGGTGATTACCGCAATCTGTTTCATGGCCCTGACCGACCCGGCAGCCGGGCACAGCAGCCTGATCTACATGGCCTTGGCCGCAGTGATGCTCGGTTTCTCCTCAGCCACCCAGGATATCGTCATTGATGCCTATCGTATCGAATGCGCTCCGGAAGAGATGCAGGCTCTTTTGTCTTCAACCTATATTGCCGGTTATCGGCTGGGAATGCTGGTTGCCGGAGCCGGTGCACTCTATCTGGCCTCCTGGTTCGGAACAAGCAAAGAAACGTACAGCTATGCGGCTTGGCAGTACAGCTATCTCTGTATGGCGGCAGTCATGCTTGTGGGTGTAGCAACCACCCTGCTGATCCCGGAACCGGCAGCGGAGAGCAAAAATTACGACTACCCGGCTGAGTATTACCTCCGCTTTCTCTTTCTCTTTGTCTGCACAATCGGGGTCTTTATCACGGTCTTCTTCCTAACCGGCGACACAGTAAAACTGTTCAACGGCATGGCCCGAGGACTGACCTCAACCGCCCCTGAGACTCCAGGGCCGCTGGTCTCCTTTCTGGCAGAAGCGATCCGCCTAATTGTGGCCCTGTTCTGCGCTCTACTCACGGCCTTCTTCCTGATGCGCTGGAACCTGGTGGACGGCAGCATGGTCACCCAGACCTACATCAACCCGGTGCTTGACTTCTTTAACCGCTACGGCCTGCGTACCGCCCTGCTCCTTCTGGTCCTGGTGGGCTTCTACCGCATATCGGATATCGTGCTCGGAGTGATCTCCAATGTTTTTTATCAGGATATTGGTTTTTCTAAACAGGTCATTGCCAGCGTGATCAAGACCTTCGGTCTGTTCATGACCCTGCTGGGCGGCTTTCTCGGCGGCACCCTGACTGTGCGCTACGGCGTGATGCGCATCCTCTTCCTCGGTGCCCTGCTTTCCAGCCTCACCAATCTGCTCTTCATGCTGCTCTCCACGGTTGGGAATAACGTGCCTCTGCTCTCTGTCGTCATTGCGGCGGACAACCTGAGCGCAGGCATCGCCACCACAGCCTTTGTCGCCTTTCTTGCCAGCCTGACCAGTATTTCCTTTACAGCGGTGCAGTACGCCATTTTCAGCTCCATCATGACTCTGCTGCCCAAGCTGATCGGCGGCTATTCCGGAAGCATGGTCTCAGCCTGGGGATATGAATGGTTCTTCCTTGCCACCACCCTGATGGGCGTTCCGGTGCTGGTGCTGATCTGGCTGGCCGGGAGAAGGCTGCGGTAGGAGCGGGCGGCGGGTCTGGAATATATCGAAACTTTTCCAATCAACAGGACAAGCAGTAAAGCAGAACGATAAGATAACCATATGGGCATAAAAAAAATATCCATCACTGTGAAAGTATGGCGCCAGGCCGGGCCGGATGCTGAAGGACAATTTGAGACCTGCCGACTGCAGGAAGTCAATACAGACATGTCCTTTCTGGAAATGCTGGACGTGCTTAATGAGCAGCTGACGCTGGAAGGCAGAGAACCGGTGGCTTTTGATCACGACTGCCGGGAAGGCATCTGCGGCATGTGCGGAGCCGTGGTGGACGGCGTGGCGCACGGACCGGAGCGGGAAACCACCCTCTGCCAGCTGCACATGCGCCATTTTGCAGACGGCAGCACCATCTGTATCGAGCCGTTCCGAGCTGGGGCCTTTCCGGTGATCAGGGATCTGATGGTTGACCGTTCTGCCTTTGACCGGATCATTCAGGCAGGCGGATTTGTCTCTGTCAATGTCGGATCCGCACCGGATGCCGATACCCGGCCGGTAGCGCGGCAGTCAGCAGAACAGGCTATGGATGCGGCAGCCTGTATCGGCTGCGGGGCCTGCGTTGCAGCCTGCCCCAATGCGGCAGCCATGCTCTTTACTGGAGCAAAAATTTCTCAGCTTGCCCTGCTGCCCCAGGGAAAACCGGAACGGAAACGCCGGGCTTTATCGATGATTACGGCAATGGATAAGGAGGGGTTCGGCAACTGCAGTAATATGCGGGAATGCGAACAGGTCTGCCCCAAGGGTATCTCCATCCGCAATATCGGCCGGATGAACCGGGAATATCTTGCCGCAGCGCTGATTGGAACCGAGTAACAGACAACCAGCAGAAATCAACCGGACAAGACACCGGATTATGCTCAGGACAATCAAAAATAACCTGCTGGCCGGATACAGAATATCTCCCCTGCAAGAATGGAAATTCTCTCTGGCCCTGATGACCATATTCGGAGGCATCGCTGTTGCGGTCGGTTCTGCCGGGAGCCTGTATCAGCTTGAGATGCTGCAGTCCCGGATGATGTATTTTCTGCCGTTCTCGCTCTTTCTTTTTCCCGCCTTTCTGGAGGAATCCTTTTTTCGCGGCATCCTGATCCCGCACAACACAAAGGAAAAAGGCCCTGCAGCAGGACTGTTGTTCACCCTGTTGAGCGCAGCCCTCTTTACTGCCTGGCATCCGCTCAACGCACTGACCGTGAATCCGGGCGCCAGCGAGCTGTTTCTCAATCCCTCTTTTCTTGCGATTGCCTTCTGCTTAGGGATCGTCTGCAGCCTGTCGTATATCCGTTCGCGGTCTCTCTGGACGCCGATCATCATGCACTGGCTGGTTATCTGGGTTCTTTTCCTTGGCGGCAGAAATCTGATTCTGGAGTAACCGAAAGACTGTTCCTCACCATATCCATGTGCGGCGTCATCCCTACCACCATCACCCTGCTGGCCGCTCTGGAGCTGGGAGCCGAGCAGGCCGAGCTTGTCCGGTACACCGATTCCGGGGAGGTCAGTGGGGATACGGAACAGGTTGTCGGCTATGCCGGTGTGGTGATTCGGTGAAAGAAGATAACATACCCCACATCACCAGAAGCGACAATCAGAACGAGGAATGAGCAACGCTTTTATTTCTTTCCAAAAACCCTATTTATAATACCCTTTTTCTTTTTTAATAGAGGCGTTGTTAACAGCTGTCCAGTCAACCAAAATTGTCCCTGTACTACTCCTCCAACTTTTGGTTCAGTGTTAAAGAACGTTAAATCAGCTAAAACATCGACTTCACCTCCCAATGTATCCACAAGCATCCATTGAAATTCCTGTCCTGTTAACTCATTTTTCTTTTTTTCTGTCTGTTTAATTATTCCTGAAAATATTCCAAACGCTTCTGGTGGTTTTTTAGGAGTTGATTTTTCATCCGGGTGAAATAATCCACTAGACACAAATGACTGAGATGCCCACTTTGCTTCACCTTTTTGCTGTTTTTCAAATTTTTCTTCATTCTCATAATAACGAACCTCTTGCGCAAATGCTGACAATTGTATCTCAATATCTTGAGGAAGCAGTACATCTCCTAAAGAGTTATGATTTGGCACGTCAAACACAAAGGGATATACACCACTTTCCGGATCATCTTTATCAGCCGGGTCTGCCCATGAATAAAAAGCACCATCTAACTCGTTTTCTTTTCTATATACATTTTCAGACAGACAAACTGTCCTTCTGCCAGTCCCTTTATAATAAGGGGTTACTCCAACAAGCTGGTTTGCCTTACTTATTTGTATCCATAGTTCTGCTCCTGAGGAATCCGAATACAGAAAGTACGTTCCTTTGTCCGCTTTAATCGAGGTAGCTTTCCCGTAAGCCTTCTCAATTAATTCATAAAACGCCTCTTCATTATTTACGTCAAATCCAATATCTGATAAATCGCTGCTCATTTTACCCCTTTTTTTAATGACTACTTGTCAAGCCCCGCCTGATTGTATACCTGCTTTTTAAATAAATCGGGATGCGTTTTCCGCCAATTTTTCAGTGCCTCGACCGGAGTGGTGCGTGCTCTTCTGTGCAGTGCGATATTCATGATGATAAAAACCCGTCAGTTTATATTCTGATAAGATAATGTTTATTTTATCACGGGCCAGGAACAGCGGCCAGCTCTTTTCAGGTATATTATCACACGGGACGCGACAACTACGTAAATACAGTGAATGCTGCAGTGCCCTTTTAAACACAAGATTCTCAAGAATAATCCCCCCTGGCCAGCACTTCCCTCGGTTTGGACCCGTCTGACGGCCCGACAATCCCGTCCCGCTCCATCATCTCGATCATCCGGGCTGCCCGATTATACCCTACCCGCAGGCGCCGCTGCACCATAGAAATGGAGGCCTGGCCGGTCTCGGTCACCACGGCTACGGCCTCATCATACTTTTCATCGTATTCCGCTTCTCCGTCCTCTCCGCCTGCAGGTTCCTCCTCCACCATCTGGAGCACAGACTCATCATATTCCGCAGCTCCCTGTTCTTTCAAAAAGGCAATGATCCGCTCCGTCTCCTCTTCGGAAATAAAGGCCCCGTGGATACGCTGCAGCTTGGCCGCTCCCGGAGGTAGAAAGAGCATATCACCCAGCCCCAGCAGATGCTCGGCCCCGGAACCATCCAGAATAGTTCTGGAATCTACCTTGGAGGAAACCTTGAAGGAAATCCTGGTGGGAAAATTGGCCTTGATCAGGCCGGTGAGCACATCCACAGAAGGCCGCTGGGTCGCCAGAATAATATGCATCCCGGCAGCCCGTGCCATCTGGGCCAGCCGGGCAATAGAGGTCTCCACGTCCTTGGAGGCCACCATCATCAGGTCGGCCAGCTCATCCACAATAATGACGATATAGGGCAGTTTTTCTTCCGCGACCTCATTATAGGAAGTAAAGGACTTGACCCGCAGCTCTTCCAGCAGTTTATACCGCCGTTCCATCTCTCGGACCGCCCAGAGGAGCGCCCGGCTGGCCATTTTTGGTTCCACCACGACCGGATGCAGGAGATGGGGAATACCCTCGTACACGGACAGCTCGATCCGTTTCGGATCAATCATCAGCAGACGGACAACATCCGGGGTTGCCTTATAGAGGACGGAACAGATAAAGGCGTTGATGGCCACGGATTTACCTGCTCCGGTGGCCCCGGCAATGAGCAGATGGGGCATCCTGGCAAGGTTTGCCACAGCCGGTTTGCCGATGGAATCAACGCCCAAGGCAACGGTCAGAAAGGAGGACGATTTGCGGTAGGCGTTGCTCAACAGGATATCCCGGAAGAACACTGTTTTCCGTTCCGGATTGGGGATTTCAATGCCGATGGCTGCCTTGCCGGGAATGGAGCCCACAACCCTGACCCGATCCACCTTGAGGACCATAGCCAAATCATCGGCCAGATTGACTACCTTATTGATCTTCACACCGGCTGCCGGGGCAAACTCATAGGTAGTGACCACAGGCCCCGGAGAAACCCCGACCACCTCACCTTTAACAGAAAAATCCAGCAGCTTGGCAACCAGTTTTTCGCTGACCTGGTAATAATGTTTCCGGTCAACTTCCAAGTCGCCTTGGGTATTCTTTTCCAGCAGAGAAATCGGCGGCACCTGAAAGTTACCGGTCCGAACAGGCGAGGACAACGAGAACTCCGTGTCCTCCGGTTCCGGCGGAGTTTCTCTTTTCACCGGCTCATGGACTGTGGGCCGGCCCGGCCCGGCCGAAGCCGGTTCCTTTTTTTTCTTCAGCAGGGGCAGTGACTTGAGAGGCGAGGAGGAAGACGAAACAATTTTCAGTGCAGGAGGCTGCTCTTCCAGTCGCTTCTGCCGTTCTTCCTTCCAAGCGATAATCTTTTCCCCTGTCCATTCCTTTCCGGCTGCGGCTTTCTCCAGAACCACCGGAAACTGCTCCCAAAGCCAGAGGGAAAAGGCAAGGGGAGAAAAACGCACTGCCGCCATCAGGGAAAAAATCAGCAGCACAACCAGAAGCAGAAAGGTGCCTGCGCTGCCCAGCAGTCCTTCCAGCAGCCCCCGGAGCAGGCTGCCGAGATAGCCGCCCGGCAGAATAAATTCCGGCGGAAAGATAATCTGTTCCGCACCGGCAAGCAGCCCGGAAGCGGCAAGAACCGTTCCTGTCCCCCCGGCAACAAGAAAGGGAAGACGCTCAAGCGTTCCGGAAACCGTAAAAACAGCAGCAGCCACATAGAACAGCAGCAGAACCGGGAAAAAGGAAATCACCCCGATAAAGGAAAACAGATAAAAAGCCGTATAATACCCTATCCCGCCGCACCAGTTTTCAGATGCTGTCTGCAGCGCGGGTTGGTCCGCAAAAATCGGCAGGCTGTAGCTGATCATGCTGAGCAGGAGGAAAATCCCGAGAAAAATGCAGAGGACCGTAACAACCTCCTGATAAACAGCAGGTTCTTTTTTTTGTTGCACAGGCATGGTTACAGCAGTTCAGGAGACATAAGGACAACAGAGGGAAATGTTTGTTTTTTTTCGTCGCTCTCAGGTATCTGCGAGACGCAGCAGAGCGTTCACTGCTGCCACGGCAACCGGGGTTCCGCCTTTCCGGCCAAGGGAGGTAATAAAGGGATACGCCCGACTTGCCAGCAGGGCCTTGGACTCGACCGCATTGACAAAACCGACCGGCACACCGATGACCAGTTCCGGAGTAAAGGCACCCTGCTCGAGCAGCTCCATGACCTTGAGCAGAGCTGTCGGGGCATTGCCCACCGCAACAATGCCGATATCGTCCCGGACAGCCCGTTCTACTGCTGCTTCGGAACGGGTCATATTGCCGGATACGGCCCGGTTCACGGTTTTTTCCTCTGCAATCCGGCAGATCACTCTGCCGCCGAATTTTTTCAGCAGGCCATCTGAAATACCGCTGACTGCCATGTTGACATCAACCAGAATATTTTTCCCGGCCCGGATGGCCCGAAGCCCGGCGTCAATGGCCTGCGGATGAAACCGTATATTATCGGCAAAAGAAAAATCACCGGTCGCATGGATGCAGCGTCGTACCACGGCAAACTGCTCCGGCGTAAAATCGGTAGGCCCGATTTCCGACTCAATAATCCGGAAACTTTCCGCCTCAATTTTCAGCGGCTCTATTTTCTGTATGTTCGGCAGTCTCATGGGCAAAAATGGGCAATGGGCAATCAGAAAAGTAAAATTTCAGGCTCAGCAGTCCTGGCAATCTCAATGTTCACCTGCCTGCGGACCATGCCTCTGTTCAAGAAGCTCTATTTCCCGCCGGTAGCAGGAAGGGCAGATCCCGTGACTGAACATGGCACGGGAGTGCTCGGCAATGTATTCCTCCACCTGCTGCCAGTATCCCTCATCGTTGCGGATCTGCTTACAGTATGCGCAGATCGGCAGGATACCGGTCAGGGCCTTTATCTCCTCCAATGCATGTTCCAATTCTCTCTCCCGTTTTCTCAGAGTAATATGGGTATTGATCCGCGCCAGCACTTCAGCCTGCTGAAACGGTTTGGTGATATAATCCACAGCTCCTGCGGAAAAACCGACCATCTTATCACCGACACTGTCCAGCGCGGTCATAAAAATTACAGGAACAGCAACCAGCTCTTTATCCGCCTTGATCCGCCTGCATACTTCAAAACCGTTCATGCTCGGCATCATTACGTCCAGAAGAATGAGATCCGGCTTGATTTTCGGCAGGACAGTCAGGGCCCGCTGGCTGCTGTCCACCATATACACCCGGAAATCATGGTCCTGTAAGAAAGAAAGCAATACCTTCAGATTGGCTGGCTGGTCATCGATCACCAGGATTATGTCCTGTTCTTCCTGCATCACTCTTTGTTCTCTCTGTTCCGGTTCGCAGCAATAAAATGCAGCAGCCCTGTAAACTGAAATTCATCGGCATATTCCTGCACACGGCTGCAGAAGACGGAATATCTCCCGGAATCGATTGCACCAGCTTGCTCTATTTTCTCCTGTATTCCGGCAATATCTCCTACCCCCACAAGAGCAGCCAGTTCATCCAGTACCTCATCCGGAGGCAGTATGCAGTTTTCCGCAGCTTCCTGAATGATTTTTTCTCCGTATATCAACCTGACAGGCAGGTAGGCCGCTACGGTTTCAAGGAGTTTGTTGGCCGAACATGGCTTGCCCACCATATCACTGAATCCGTGTGCCTGACATTGCCGCCGCTGCGCATCATTTTCCGTGACCAGAGCGGAGACCGCGATCACAGGAAAATCGGCAAATTCTTCCTGTTCTCTCATCCGGCGTACAGCGGTAAAACCGTCTGTTCCCGGCATCCGCAGATCCATAAGGACAAGATCCGGTTCAAAAGCCTGACAGGCCTCCGGCACCTCATCACCGTCTGCGGCTTCCTGCACGATAAACCCGACTGATTCCAGAATATCCCGTAGTACCGCACGATTGGACGGCGTATCATCAACCACGAGAATTTTCATCTGCCTGCCGGATGCTTCCAGGGAGATACAGCCGGTTACTGTCTGCTCCGGAGCATCAGCTCCGCTGTCTGCGCTGCTTTGCGATACAGCTACCTCCAGGGTAAAGAAAAAACGGCTGCCCGGTCCTTCACAGAGATCAACCTCTCGGTGCACCGGACTGACCAGCTGCAGATCACCACCCATGAGCATCACCAGGCGGCAGCTGATGGATAGCCCCAGCCCGGTGCCTTCGCTGTGGTGCAGCCGGTCACCGACCTGGCGGAACGGCTCAAAAATTATCTCCTGATCTGCAGGCGCGACCCCCGGTCCGCTGTCCTCAACCTCAAAGGTCAGCCGCATCCTGTCATTTCCTGCACGTTCTCCCCTGACCAGCAAGGTGCAGTAACCGCAGTCGGTAAACTTGACCGCATTGGAGAGCAGATTGAGCAGAACCTGACGCAGCCGCAGGCTGTCCGCCAGAATAACCTCTGGCACCTCGCCTTCCACTGTATAAAGAAAATCAAGCCCCTTCTCCCTGGTCCGGAGATTCATGATTTCCTTTATGTCATCCAAAAAGGAGGAAAGGCGCAGCTCTGCCTCCGAGATCTCAATTTTTCCGGACTCCACCTTGGAGAGGTCCAGAATATCATTGATCAGCAGGAGCAGATGTTCACCGGCCCGGTGAATGGTCCTGATCCCATTCCGCTGTCTGGCCGTAAGCGAATTGTCACCCAGCAGGATCTGGGTATAGCCGAGAATCGCGTTCAGCGGAGTCCGCAGCTCATGACTCATATTGGAAAGAAAGGCTGACTTGGCCCGGCTGGCTGCTTCGACCTTTTCCGCAGCCTCGTACCGCTCCGTGATATCATGCCCCAGCCCTAACACACCGGCCACAATACCGTCATCGTAACACAGCGGGGTCTTGGTCGCTTCAAGCAGCATTCTTGAACCGTCAGCCAAGGTGATCCATTCCTCATGTACTATAGCTCTGCCGACAGCAATAGCCTCCTGATCACGTTCCCTGAACCAATCTGCCTGTTCTTTTTCCACAAAATCATAGTCGGTCCTGCCGACGATGTCTGTTTCCCTTGCCCCGAAAAAGCGTTCAAAACCGGGATTGCAGGTAAGATACACGCCGTCCGTGTCCTTGAGCCAGAGCAGATCCGGGATAGTTTCAATGATCAGCCGATTGAGCCGCTGCATATACTGCAGCTCCCTTTCAGCTGCTTTTTTTTCCGTAATATCGATCCAAGTGGATCGGGTCTGCAGAATCCGCCCCTGCTCATCCCGGACAGCCGAGGCATTGAGCAGCACGTCAATTCTGCTGCTGTCCCGCCGTCTGAACTGGAGTTCCGCGTTGTTCACAACACCGCTTGTCAAGAATTCTGCAAAAATCCGCTCGAATTTCTCCAGATAGTCAGGGTGGTAAAATTCCGTTATCTTCCGGTTGACAACCTCCTCTTTGCTGTAGCCCAGGGTGTCCGCAAAGGTCTGGTTGCAGTTCAGCACCCGGCGCGTCCGGGCATCAACGGAGCCGAGCATGTTCGGTGAACGGTGATAGAGATCCCGGTACGCCTCCCTGCTTCGGACAAGCTGCTGTTTCAGCTGCCAGCGGTCCAGGTTGAACTGGATGAGCCGCTCCAGCAGGGTATCTGTCAGCTCGGACTTCGGCAGGCAGTCATCTGCTCCTTTTCTGATGACATTGAGCAGAGTCTGCGCATCGTCCAGAGCTGTCAGGACAATGACCGGACAGCGGGCATCCAGCAGGGGCAGCCGTTCAAGGGTTTCATGGATTGAGCTGTCCCGGAGGGAAAGATCAATAAACAGCAGGTCAAACGGCTCCCTCCGAAGGGTAACCAGCCCGTTCTTCAGGGTCTGATGGCGGACAACCCGGGCACCGGCATACGCGGTCAGATCAAGATTAGCCATAAACAGCTCGGCATGATCCGGGTTATCCTCAAGCAGCACTATATTCAGTGGTCGCTCAGCTGTCTCAGGCATCACACCGGCCCGTACCCTGCACCAGATGGTGCTGATTCAGTTCCCAGTAGTGCAGAATTTCGCTGATCACCTCACCGTAGCGGTCTGCCTCCATAGGTTTGACAATATAGCTGTTGGCATAATTGTCCAAGGCACGCCTGATATCTTTATCAGAACTGGAGGTGGAAAAGATGACCACCGGAATCCGGGCCAGCCGCCTGCTGTTTTTGATCCGTGCAAGGATCTCGTGCCCGTCATATTTGGGCAGTTTCAGGTCCAGCAGGACCAGCCAGGGCAGAGCCGGTTCTGGAGAGGCTTCCACCTGTTCCAGATAGATCATGGCTTCGGCACCGTCACGCAGCCGGTCAACCCGGATCCTGTCACTGTAGTCATTAATATGAATCTCAGCCAGCTCGGCATGATCATCGCTGTCCTCAACCAGCAGAAGCTGTGCTGTTTCCGGCCTGCTTATCATGCATTTTCCTCTGCTTCACTCTGCTTCAGATCAATATCTTCCGATTGATGGCGGCTCAGCGCATCTTTCGGAAACATAAGACGAAAAATCGCCCCTTCCCCGGCAACTCCGGACTGCGGTTCCAGACGGATATCACCGTCGTGGAATTTCATGATTTTTCTGGCCACAGCCATACCTATCCCGGTTCCGTCCCCCCCGCTGTGAAGGCGGTAGAAAAGCCCGAAAATTTTCTCATGATACTCCGGCGGAATACCCGGCCCATTGTCCCGACAGTAAATATACAGCCAATCCTCGTCCTCGTCTGCAGTAATTTCCAGCTTCCCCCCATTTTCATTTTCACTTTCATTTTCATTACAGGCATATTTCAGGGCATTGGAAAGGATATTTTCAAAAACCTGCAGGATTCGACTTTCATTGGCATACACAACAGGCAGATTCGATGCGGTCACGAATGTGAAGTCTGCATTTTCCAACTGAATACTTTGATTCTCCGCAAAGGTACTGAGCAGTTCATTCAGATCAAGCGGCTGCTTTCCTGTCTCCATTCTGCCGACCCGGCTCAGCTCCAGCAGATCTTTGATCAGCTGGCTCATCCGTTCATTGGCGCTGACCACCCTGTCCAGCCTGGCCACAGCTTTTTCATACTTTCCTCTGCCGGCGAGTTTACGGATAATACTGATAAACCCCATGCTGGTCACAATGGGTGATTTAAGATCATGGGACACCGTATAGACAAACTGCTCCAGCTCCTTATTGGACCGCCTGAGTTCTTTTCTGCTCTCCTCCAAGGCAATATTCCTCTGTTTAAAACTCTCCGCCGCTGCTGTCAGTTCGCCCAGTTCATCCCTGAGCCTGTATTCCGGGATTGAAGCATCTGATGAGCCTGCAGCAAGTACTCTGAACGTACCGGTCAGCTGATTCAGCGGGAACGCGATACTTCGACTGACCAGAGAAGAAAAAACGCAGAGTACACAGAGCAGTCCCCCGGTGGAAAACAGAAGAAAATACAGGGTCGATGAAATATCGTCCAGCATCTGCTCCTAAATCTGTCCGGACTTCTCCGATATCATGGCCGAAAGACGTTTTGCCTGATAAACTGTCTCATAAGCCTGCGCTGCCATCACCACATTCACCAGATAGAGGTAGCCGCGTGTCCGCTGGACAGCTTCACGAAAACTGCTCTCATACCGGTCCAGCACCGCTGCAAGAGCAAGCAGCTTTTCCCGGTCGGTTCCGGGCTGCATCTCCAAGGTATGAATAACCTGTCCGGTTGCTCTGATATGCTGTATAGCCGCCTGGATAACACTGCTGTCCAATGAATCAAAATAGCGGTAGGCGTTTTTTTCAATCTGCAGAAGGGAATGCAGCATCCGGTAATACTGCAGCGTCCTGTCTGTGTTTTTTTCCTGCAGTGCTGCAATCCGTTCCTCTATACGCTCCTGGGCTTCCGTGGCATACATGCGGAATTCCTTGCGGACCAGCCGCCGCTGAATCTCCCGCTGCTTCCGTACCTCCTGAAAGGTATCATAGTAGCTACGCAGATATTTTTTCGTCACACCGAGAGACGAATCCACATCAAGCTGCCCGACTCCCTGAACCTGCCCGACTCCCTCCATCATTCCAGAATATATTTCACCGACCCGATCACCTGCGGCATCATGGCCGGAACAGATATAAATCAGGGCCTGGCGCTGCATCTCCGACATCCGGGAGACAAAGGTCATGATCTCCCGGACATGGCGGCTGAACAGCAGAACAGAACGAAAATCGCCTGCCAGCGCGGTCAGGGAGCCGTAGGAAAGAAGCGCAATGACAAGGGCAATGAGTCCGGTCGCAATATATCCGGAATATATTCTTTTTTTAACGGAACCTTCTTCAGCAGCAGCCGGATCATCGCTCTTTCCCTTGCCTTACTTACCCATCTATCCATCATGCCAGAACGAATTCACTCCATTTGGGTAACTTTGGGTAACGTATATTCATAGGTATCCATAACCGTATTCCAGACCGCAATATGTTCAAACCGCTGAATATAGGAACCACCGGTCCGGACAGTTCCCGGGTGCACCGATATTTTACCGTCTGTTCCCTGCAGCGGTTCGGCAGCCGGTTTCCCGGCATACCAGTAATCCCATTCAGCCTGCGACATAAATGCTTTTGCCCGCTGCGGATTGGAAATATAGTACCCCTGCCGGGCTATGAATGCTCCGGGCCAGCCGGAAAGCCACCAGTTCATGAATGCATAGGCTGCCTCCAGACGTTCCCCGGTGCAGGACCGGGAGAGACACATGACCCCGTGCCATGCCCTGTAGCCCTCTTTCGGTGCGGCATAAATACTCCCATGCCGTTCAGCGCACTGACTCCCGGAGAAAACATACTTTCCAGAACAACCTCACCGGAAGCCATCAGTTCAACAGAATGCGGCACTGAAGTCCAGACCCCCCGGAAATGCCCCTGCCGTTTCTTTGCTATAACGATCTCAAACAGCCGGTCAACCTCTTTGCGGGTCATATTGCCCATATCCCGGAATTCCATTTCTCCCCTTGCCTGGACGGCAAGGGCCAGATCAAATATCCCGATCGTCGGCGCATTGACAAGAGCCACTTTGCCATGCCAGCGTTCATCCAGCAGCCATCCCCAGCTCTCGGTTTCATAGGGAATACCCTGATGAACGATATCAGTATTATAGCCGTAGGAATCGACATTATGGAACGGGAATTAAATAACTACGGGATTCAAAGCCGTCCTGACGGAACAGCGGCATAATTCCACTTCGGCAAAAACTCGTCGAATTGAATTTTCATATTTTCTTTAAAACCGTCATCTGTTCATTTGATATCATCGTAGAACTTCGCAATACTTACATTTGCATAAGGCCATATCCATAAAAAACCAATACCGAGGGTAAATAAGCATAGTATAAGCCATCCTATAAATCTGCATTGCAAACAAAATAATTTTATTTTATTTCCCTTCATAATTTCTTTGCTTTTCCTGATAGCTTCTAATGGACCTATCGAATCATCGTCAGCTATTATGTACCATGTCATTGAGTATGATAATGAGGCTATAATTCCTGGTATTATAAGAAGGAAATACCATAAACAAAGAAATAAAATCATTAGATAATATGCAGCGATTGAAGTACCAAAATTTTTAAATCCGTCGAACAGCTGTGATATTTCAGGATTCTGTTCTCTCGATATTGATAGAAAAAAAATGGTCATTCCTAATGACATGGGCCCTGCTATTATACACGTCACAAGACCCAGATAACCGTCTATCCTGCCAGGAACATTTAATATAATATAACAAATGATAGAGGCGCCAATGGCTAATCCCCATGCTCCTGTTAAAGATTCTCTTGCCATTGTCATTAATTCTTTATTCGTTGTTTTTGATATATCTTCCATCTTCTCCTCCTCTTTTTGTCTGATATCAGTATGTTGCTGCATATGGACTCTCTTTGCTTTGATTGGTAATATCAACTGCTGATGTATAAATTTTATACAAATTAAAGAGAAAAAGTAAAGAAAAATATCATATATTGTGAGCCTTGTTAGTGTTGATTCCTACACAGGAAAAAAGTTACTGCCCCTCCCTTCCTCCACAAAAAATCGTTTATCTTTTCCAGAAAGAAGGATAAAAGATCACCAGAGCGGAAAACAGCTCCAGCCGGCCCACCATCATGTTCCAGGCCAGGAACCACTTGCCTGCAGCCGAGATATGGAAAAAATTTTCTGACGGCCCGATTTCGCCGAAGCCCGGCCCGATGGTCATCAGGGCGGAAATGACGGAGCTCATGGCCGTGACATAGTCCATGTCGTCCAGTAGCACCATAATGCAGCCGCCGATAAAGATAATAAAAACATTGACGATAAAATAGCAGATCGCCATATTTATGATGGAATTATCGACCTGTCTGTTATTCAGCCGGATGGAGATAACCGACATGGGCTGGAAAAACGACTTGCGCACGTTGCCCCAGATAAACTTGCAGACAATGACATAATGGACGATCTTGATGCCGCTGGCTGTTGAGCCTGCACAGCCGCCGATCAGACAGGAAACATAGAGGAACATCTGGGCGGCCTGGGGCCATTGCTCATAATCTGCCGTGCCGAAGCCGGTGGTGGTGAGCAGGGACATGACCTGAAAGGTGCCGTAGCGGACAGCATCCCCAATGCCTGCATAGGTGCCGTGCCGCCAGAGGATCAGGGAGACGGCAAGGCAGAAAAAGACGATCAGAATGGAGTACCATTTAAATTCGGTATTGACGATAATTTCCCGGATACCGCCGTACATCATGTGGTAGAGCAGCACAAAGCTGGTGCCGCCGAGAAACATGAACACGATGATCACCCAGTCAAAATAGGCATTATTATAAAAGCCGATGCTTGCGTTTTTCGGTGAGTACCCGGAAGTGGACAGGGTGCCGAAGGCCGTGCAGACAGCATCAAAGAGGTCCATGCCGCCCCCGGCCAGCAGGACAATCTGCAGGACATTAAGGCCTAGGTAGACTGTCCACAGCCGAATCATTGTATCCTTGGTCCTGGCGCTGAACTTCTCCCCGGTAAAGGACTGGCCCGGACTGGACTCGGCCCGGAACAGGCGCACTCCTCCCATGCCCTTGGGCAGAAAAAGAACAATCAGGGTGAGAAAGCCCATGCCGCCCAGCAGATGGGTTTCGCTCCGCCAGAGGAGCAGGCCGTGCGGCACTGCTTCAATATTATTAAGGATAGTTGCGCCGGTGGTGGTATAGCCGGACATCATCTCAAAAAAGGCGTCGGTAAAGGAAGGGATGGCGCCGTGGAGCATGAACGGCAGACCGGACACGGCAGAGACAACAATCCAGCCTGCCACGGCGATTATGATACCATCACGAATATTCAGCTCATTCTGTTTCTTTGTGCTGAGCCAGCAGGGCAGGCCCACGCCGATGATCACCAGGGTAGAAACCAGAATGGCAGTAAAATCTGCTTCACCGTAATAGAGGGAACAGAACAGCGGCAGGAGCATGGCGCTGCCGGTTGCCATCAGCAATAGGCCGAAGATATGGACAATGGAGAGAAAGTGCATAAAACCGGATAAAGATGTCTGGCCGACAGAATTTTTTTTCAGGTTGACAGGGAAACTGGTATGCTGCCAACAGCCTGCTGAACAGCGGGAACCCGAATTCTCCGATACGGAAGTATACTTTCGCTTATACATAATATCTGCAGAAAAAACCATGACAGATTTTGACATCGCCGTGATCGGCGCCGGGCACGCTGGCTGCGAAGCAGCCCTGGCCGCCGCCCGGATGGGGTGCCGCACCTTGGTCTGTGTTATCAATGCCGACACCATCGGCGCCATGTCCTGCAATCCGGCAGTGGGCGGTCTGGCCAAAGGGCATCTGGTCAAAGAAATCGATGCTCTGGGCGGTGAGATGGCGAAAAACATCGATGCCACCGGCATCCAGTTCCGCCGACTGAATACCAGCAAGGGCCCGGCTGTCCGTTCTTCCCGGGCCCAGGCCGACCGGCGGATCTATCAGCAGCGCATGAAGACGGTGCTGGAGCAGCAGGAAAACCTGGAGATCCGCCAGACCGTGGTGGATGAAATCCTGACCGAAGATGACCGGGTTGTGGGTATCCTCACCTCGCTGGACGAGGTTGTTCCGGTCCGGGCCGTGGTGGTGGCCACCGGCACCTTTCTCAATGGCCTTATTCATATCGGCCTGAAAAATTTTCCCGCCGGGCGAATGGGCGATGCGCCGTCCACCGCGCTGGCCGAGTGGTATCGACGGATCGGTTTCAAAGTCGGGCGCATGAAAACCGGCACGGTTCCCCGGCTGGACAGCAAAACCATTGATTATTCCCGGCTCGAACCGCAGTACAGCGATGACCCGCCTGCCCTGTTTTCCTTTGCCAATGAAGGCAGCAGGCCAGCCCTGCCGCAGCTCCCCTGTTATATCACCTACACCAACGAGCAGACCCACGAAGTTATCCGGGGCGGCATTGAGCAGTCCCCGATGTATTCCGGGATTATCAAAGGTATCGGGGCCCGCTACTGCCCGTCCATTGAGGACAAGGTCATGCGGTTCCCGGAAAAGGGACGGCATCAGATTTTTCTGGAGCCGGAAGGGCTGGAGACCGTGGAAGTCTATCCCAACGGTATTCCCACCAGCCTGCCCCTGCAGACCCAGGTGGCGCTGGTGCATTCCATTGTCGGGCTGGAAAACGCCCGCATTATCCGGCCGGGCTATGCTATTGAATACGATTATATCGATCCGCTGGAGCTGAAACCCTCGCTGGAAACCAAACGGATCAGCGGCCTGTTCCATGCCGGTCAGATCAACGGCACTTCCGGGTATGAGGAGGCGGCAGCCCAGGGCCTGATGGCAGCTGTCAATGCCGTGCATCTGGTGCGCGGTCAGGAACCGCTGATCCTGGATCGTTCGCAGGCCTATATCGGGGTGCTTATCGATGACCTGGTGACCTTGGGCACCAAGGAACCCTATCGCCTGTTTACCTCCAGGGCCGAATACCGCCTGCTGCTGCGGGAAGACAATGCGGACCTGCGCCTACGGGAGATCGGCTTCCGTTTAGGCTTGGTGGACGAGGCAACCTATCAGCAGTTTCTTGCCAAGAGAAACGCCATCAAGCAGGGGTGTACCCGGCTGGACGCTGTTCGCCTGAAACCTCTTCCCCCGGTAAACGAGCGGCTCAGCAAACTCAACAGCACCCCACTAAGCCAGGCCATGACCCTGACTGAGCTGCTGCGCAGGCCGGAATTGCGCCTGAAAGACCTGCTTATGTTGGCAGAGGAAACTGTTCCTGAAAGTTCCTTTTCCGGGGAGGAACTGCGCTGTACCGATGAAATCGAACTGCAGATTAAATATGCCGGGTATATCAGACGCCAGCAGGAGCAGGTCGAGCGCTTCAGGAAATTGGAACAGACCCGGCTGCCGGAGGATATGCAGTATACCGGCCTGCCCGGGCTGTCTAACGAGGTGGTGGAAAAACTCAACCGGGTCAGACCGCTGTCACTGGGCCAGGCATCCCGGATTTCCGGGGTCACACCCGCAGCGGTTTCCGTGCTGCAGGTGCATCTGAAGAAGATGGGGAAAATTTGAAAAATATTTTCTCTTGGTATTCATTATCCTTTTATGATAGAATCTAAAAAGGAGTAAAATAATGAAATAATAAAGGAGGATAAGACGAACAATAATCAACATAGTGAACGGCGTAAATACCTACAAATAGTTACCAAAAAACTGATTATATTCACTCTAATTCCGGTGATGATTCTGGTGATTCTCCTTTTTACTCGAGCCTATGAGACAGGAGAGGAATCGGTAAAAGACGGATTTTTAGTTCTCATTGTATTTATGATAGGACTGATCGGCGGTTTTGTCAGTATCCAGCAGCGTCTCCCTTCTATGACATATGATGAACTGAAACTCTTATCAAACTCATGGTCCTCTATGTTAATAATATCCATTAACGGAGGAATATTTGCTGTTGTGCTAATGCTGATGTTTCTTTCCGGTTTAGTACAAGGAGAACTGTTCCCTGATTTCTATGAAGTTAAATTCGACCCAGATTCTCATGCAGCTTTAAAAAAGAGCATCCGCGATTGGTTCCAGTATACACTTCCGGACAGCAGTATCAGCATGGGCAAGCTGCTTTTCTGGTCCTTTATCGCCGGATTCAGTGAACGCTTTGTTCCCTCTCTCATTAAAACAACCACAGGTAAAGCAACCGGTTCAAACAAAAAACGCGACTCCTCCAGTGACCCCGAAAACAAGGCCAAAAATGAATAAACAATCCTGCCGCCCGCTCTCATTTGGCAGGATATCGAAGAGTTAGATAATCCGGTTCGTAGGTGGAAGGAGGAGAGATGCTGCGGTAATGCAGCAAGGATCTGTAAGTGAAGTGTACCCGATCTTTAAAGCGGGAACAAGTTTGCCCAAGACTAACAATTTGTTTCTGCAAAAAAACAAAACTAAACCGGTACCGGAATTACCTCGTAAAGTTGATCATAAACTGTTTTCCTGAATTTATTTATTGCAATTAATAACAATAAGAGTATTATCTTGTTTAACTATAAATTGATATTTTTTAGCATTTTCTTTTCTTTACGCCGCTTCACCGTCGTCATGGTGAATCCAGTCCAACCTTTGGTGCTCTTAAAGTTTCTGCTTTAACTATCTTTGATGGCTTTTGTATGTATCGCGCAATACGTACTTACTCTCTCGTAACCTTCTTTACATACACTAACTACTTGTTGGTTTTAGACGAGATACATCTTTTCAGGAGAAGCAGTATGAAACTTTTTATCGGCAGTCTTCCCCATAATACTACTGAAAATGAATTAACCGACATGTTCGGCCAGTACGGGAGTGTTGTCAGCACAAATCTCATCAAGGATCAATTTACAGGCCGACCAAAAGGTTTTGCTTTTGTGGAAATGGCGACCAGAAGCGAAGGCCATAAGGCTATGGAAGATCTGAACGGAAAAAGATATAAGCACCGTGACCTTGTCTGCAACGAGTCTAAACCGACGAAGAAAAAAAAATATCGTCATCGATAAGCCTACCGCGAGCTCACTTCATTCATAAGAAATAGCGGTGCTGCTCTCCGACGAAAACAAAACTGAACGTCCAGGAAACCGGGGAAAGCCTGAGGTCATCCTAGGCTTTCCGCAAAATAAAGAAAAGAACCCGCAGGCCGCATGGGTTGGTCTGCACAACGGATTTCAAAAGGTGTAATCCGTATTTACATAAAGATTTCATAGAGAAATCAAGCTATACAGGAGTATGAGAAAATGGCAGAAGGAACCGTAAAGTGGTTTAACGATTCTAAGGGGTTTGGATTTATTGAGCAGGATGGCGGTGAGGATGTTTTTGTTCATCACTCAGCTATTCAATCCCAAGGGTACAAGAGTCTGCAGGAAGGTCAACGGGTAAGTTTTGATATCGTTGACGGGCCTAAGGGGCCGGCGGCGGATAATGTTGTTGCCCTGTAATCCCCTATCCTAGTATAGGATTGCCCTTCGTCCGTAAAAAAAAGGAAAAGCGGGGAATTCTACCCTTTGGACAAAACGCCTTTTCTTGTCCAAAGGGCTGTATTTCTCCGAGCAGGGATATATCTTTTGTTTTGGTGATGAAGGTAATCTGTTTTTCAAAAGCGCAGTTTATTCCGGTTGGCAGTATATCAATATTTTTTAACTCGTCCAGCTCGATCTTCTTTATGATACAATAAAAAAACTCCCGCAGCTGATTCAGCTACGGGAGTTTTATCTATTTTTGGCGCTGGTTGCAGCCAGTCGTATTACTCAAACTCAAACTTCGGCGCTATCATATCCGGTACAGCATCCGGATTGTTCGGGTCCATCATCGAAGCCATCTGCGCTTTTCTGGTCTCGGTACGGGTCACTTCCCGTACCCGGGCACTGACCACTTCACTTATTCCGTCACCTACAAGGCGCATCAAGGGCGCCCCTTTTACCTGCTGTGCTTTAATTCTGTCCCGTATCTCCACCATGACACTTTTAACATCAACGCCGGTCTTGACTGATCCCACAACATTCTGGATAGCCGGATCCTCGGTCGGAAGAGGAATATCCATAGTTTCTGCCTGTGCAGCGGATACAAAGGTCGCCAGAACGAAAAACAACACGAAGCTGACAGATGCTTTTAATGAGAGAAACATATCACACCTCTCTTGAGTATATATTATGCGGATTTTCATTGTTCACCGGGATAAAAAATCTAACTATCCCTTTTCTTCAACAAAAAACTGCCAGTTCTTTTTTCCTCATCAGTCCGAAAAATATAAAAGAGAGGCAGATTGATGAGGGCCGGAAAAGCCCTCTCCAGTGGAATACAAACCTGCAGCAACTCCGGAGGAAGCCGGTAAGACAACACGTCTTCCTCCAAAACAACAGTTTTCCGGTTAGAACATAGGAGGTGCAATTGCTCCGGGAATGCCGCCATCCGGATTCTTCAGTGCATCCATCTGGGTCTGCATTATCCTGTTTTTCATCATGTCCATCATCTGGACCATAACCTGATCTAGCAAGGGCATTTTCCCGGCCTGTTCAACGATCACCTGAGCCCGCTTGGTGTTCATGATCTCCCTTACCGGCATTTCACCTCTGACCCCTGTTACGACGCCTCCGATTGACGGATCGCTTGTTGGCACGGGAATGGTGATAGACTGAGCCTGTGCGGAGCCGATGATGGCAGCAGAAGCGATCAGAGCAATTGCGCCTATTTTAGCCTTTTGCAACATTTTTCTTCCTCCTTTTAATGAGATTAAAAAGTACCCAACAGCTTTCTCTTATACCATAACGATTTTTTTGCGCGTTGTAAAATTTTTTTTATTTTATCTTCAGCAGAAAATTATTTTTTTCTTTTATCCCGGCTGGTTCTCAGGAAAAAAAACAGGATTCCTGCTGCATCCCCCGGTCAAAAATTTCTGAAGAACACGGTTACTGAGCGTTTCCCGCAGTCAAATAGTGCACCCAACAGATCAGGACTCAATATTATTTCTACCACATTTCATACCATGTTTCAAAAAATCTGTACAGTTTTTTCCCGACCGAGTGTTCTGCACGCCCCCTGCCTGTTCATCTGCCTGCAGATGACATCCTGCAGTTTTTCTTCATCAACCGGCTTGGAAATATAGTCATCCATTCCGGCATCTAAGCAGTCGGACCGGTCTTTTGCGGTTGCGTTCGCCGTCAGGGCAATAATGGGAATCCGGATCTGTTCTTTCCGGAGTGTTCTTGCGGCCTCCAGGCCGTCCATGACCGGCATCTGCACGTCCATCAGGACAAAATCATACCTGCCTTTGCGCACAGCTTCAACCGCTTCTTTGCCGTTGACAGCGGTTTCCACCCGTATTTCGGATTTTTCCAGAATAATCTGAGCCAGCTTCTGATTGAACAGGTTGTCTTCAGCCAGCAGAACTCGAAGACCGGCAAGGACTGCAGCACAGTCTCCCTCCTTTTTCCCGGCAACCGATTCATCCGATAAATCCGATGGACCCGCTGTTTCTTCCGGCTCCGGCTCTGCTTTGTCAAAACAGGCTGTACAGGAAAAAGTCGATCCTTTTCCGGGTTCGCTCTCCACGCTGATGCTGCCGTCCATCATACCGATGATAGCGGACGAAATCACAAGCCCAAGCCCCGTTCCTCCGTATTTCCGGGTTGTGGATGCATCAACCTGGGAAAACGGTTTGAACAGATCCCTGAGCCGGTCAGCAGGAATACCGATGCCGGTATCTGCAACCGAAAAACCAAGCGTGACCTGCTGATCTGTTTCCTGCTCCAGAAAAACCTCAATGCTGATTTCTCCCTGTTCTGTAAATTTGACCGCATTATTGACCAGATTCATGATCACCTGGCGGAGGCGGGTGGGGTCGCCTTTGAGAAAGCAGGGAACATTCTCCGCAATCCGGCAGGACAGGGAAAGCCCTTTTTCGGCTGCCTTCATCTCCAGCATTCCGGCTGTTCCGGTGACCAGCTCTCTGATATCAAAATCAACAGATTCCAGATCGAGTCTTCCGGCTTCGATTTTGGAAAAATCTAGAATATCTTCAATAAGCGACAACAGGATTTCTGAAGAATGGCACACCATCTCGGCATATTCCCGCTGCTGCGGGGTCAGTTCGGTTTCCCGGATCAGTCTGTTCATGCCGATGATCACATTCATGGGCGTCCGGATCTCATGGCTCATATTGGCGAGAAAGGCGGATTTCGTCCGGGTGGCGGATTCTGCCGCCTCTTTTGCCTGCCGGAGTTCCTCTTCAGCCCGTTTCCGTTCGGCGATTTCCCGGTGCAGCTGTTTCTTTGCCCGGCTCAGCCGGATATGGGTCAACACCCTGGCGCGGACCTCCTCCATCTGGAAAGGTTTGGTCAGATAATCCACCCCGCCTGCATTGAATCCGGTGACCTTATCCTCTACACTGTGCAGGGCTGTAACAAAAATTACCGGGATATCCGCAGTCAGCGGGTCAGCTTTCAGGCGGCGGCAGGTTGCAAAGCCGTCCATATCCGGCATCATGACATCAAGAAGAATCAGGTCAGGCTGACCGCGCCGGGCTTTTTCCAGGCCGTTCATGCCGTTGAGCGCGGTCATGGTCTGAATATGACTTCCTTCCAGATAATCTGTCAGAACCGTCAGATTAATTTTGTTATCATCAATAATCAGAATCCGTGGCGGCGCATGTGTATTCTCTTTCATTGTTCATTGCTCTCTGTTTATCTGTCTGCCTGTCCGGGCCCAGATATCTTCTAAGAAAATCCAGCAGCGGCTTTTCTTCAAATGTATCTGCAAGCTCCACCAGACGGCGGACAAACGGGCTGTATCGGGAATCTTGTTCTTCCAGGAGAAACGCCTGCCTGCGGATTGCATGCATCATGCCGAGGGACGCTGCCTCCAGCAGGGCCTGCAGATCAGAAGCCGGGGGCGGAACAATGGGTTCAGAGGAGGCAGGGGATGGCAGTACAGCACTGTGCGGAACCTGCACTTCCGGGCTGCCTGTCCATCTGCCGTCCGGCAGACTGATATCTTCCATCTCCTCTATTTCTTCCATCTCTCCTGCCTGTCCCGGCGCCTCAGGAGGCTTCCCGGTATTGCGCTCCGTAAAATCGAAAAGGTCGTTGATGAGCATCAGCAGGCGGGTTCCGCTCTGTTCAATAATGTCCAGTCCTTCCCGGAATTCCTGATCCGACTTCGGCTTCTGCCTGAGCACCTGAACAGAGCCAAGAAGGCCGTTCAGCGGGGTTCGCAGTTCATGGCTCATATTGGCGAGAAATATGGTCTTGGCATGACTGGCCTGCTCAGCGGTTTCCTTGGCCTGCCGCAGGGCCTGGGCAGTCTGTTTCCGTTCCGTAATATCCTGGACAATGCCCACCGAACGGACAATCCCGCCGGAAGCATCCCGCAGATGCCGGCATTTTTCATGGACAAAACGTACCGCTTTATCGTGCAGACGGATGATGCGGTGTTCGATTTCATAGCGGTCCGCGCCCTGCTGAATGGAATCTGTATACGCCCGGTTCACCATGCTGCGGTCTTCCGGATGCACTCTTTCCAGAAAAGCCGCATAACTGGCCTTGAATTCCTGCGGTTCCAAGCCGAAAATACGGTAGGTCTCGTCCGACCATTCCAGACGGTCACCCGGGACATCAAGGACCCAGCTGCCCAGCAGGCCGATATGCTGCGACATGTTGAGCAGGGCGGTCTTTTCATGCAGGGCCTCTTTTGCCTGCTGCAGATCCGTGACATCAACAAAATTAATAATCACCTTGTCCGTCTCTCCGTCATCCCCCCGGACAGGTATGCCGTGCAGATACACCCAAGTGATATCATGGAAGTCATCACGGCAGTCCGATTTTCTGATCCCAAGCAGCTCATTGGACACTGTCTCGTGTCTTCCTAAAATACGGGTTACCGGGCAGGCTTCTTCCGGCAGGCTCTCTCCTTGTGCGTCGGTAAAATGCCAGTTCGTGTCACCGGTATATTTCCACAGAGTCTCTTCTTTCGGAAGTCCTAAAATACGGCGGGCTTCAGGATTGCTCAGCAGAATACCTGCGTTCCGGTCATACACCACAACGCCGCTGAGCAGACTGTCCAGCAGATGCTGATGTTCCCGGTTCAGGGCCTGCAGTTCATTATTTTTCCGTTCAAACTTCGCATTGACGGTATAGAGGTCCTCATTGGAAGCCAGCAGTTCTTCGTTGGTAGCCTGCAGCTCTTCATTACTGGTCTGCAGTTCCTCAACTGTAGCCTGCAGATTCTCTTTGGTCGTCTGCAGTTCCAGCTCCAGCTCCGCAATATGGTGCTGTAATGTTTGGACACTCCGCCGGTCATTCAGAAAAACTGCCGGTTCAGGGGTGGATACTGACGCAGATATTGACGGAGGTGCAGAAGGCCGGGACGGAATCAGCGGGACATGATAATAACAGGAGTGTGTTTTTTCTTCAGGCAGGAGTTCCAGATTGTCAAGCAGCAGGCCCGGCATTTCAGTCGGTGTGATGACGTAATCGCATATACCCGTGCAGACCGCTGCTCTCGGCATCCCGTCAAACTGCGCCGATTCCACGGTCTGCGCCAGAACCAGTCCACCCGCCTCATGAATTGCCTGAATTTCCCGCGAGCCGTCGGAACCGGTGCCGGAGAGGATGATTCCGACGGCCTGCGGCCCTGCTGCTGCGGCCAGGGACTCAAAAAAAATATCCACCGGCAGAACTATGTGCTGGGTAACGCGCTCCTGCAGATACAGGCAGCCCTCGGCCATGGTCATGACGCATTTCGGCGGAATCAGGTAGATTGCATTTGCCTTTAAGATAATTCCGTTTTCCACGCGGTGGCTCGGCATAGCGGTATGTCGAGCCGGCAGATCATCCATCAGGCTTTTGAAATCGGGAGAGATATGCTGGACCACAACAAAAGCCATACCGCTGTCCGGCGGCATAGCGCTGAAAAACGCTTCCAAGGCAGCCAGCCCTCCGGCCGATGCCCCGATGCCGACTACCGGAAAGGAGACATCGGTCCCGTTGTCCCTCTGCTGAGATTCTTCCATAGTCTGTTCATATGTTATCTTATCGTTTTTTCACATAAGGTATAAAATATTGTACCGCAATATATATTGTCCCCACAACGAAAAAAATGCAACACTGAAACTTCAGTTCCGGAACGAACGGACAAACTGGATAAGCGCTTTTTCCTCATAGGCTTCGGCAAGGGCCAGCACCTGCCGGACAAAGGGCTGGTACAGGCTGTCCTCTTCTTCAACCCGGACCGCCAGTCTGCGGATCTCCCGCATCATCCCCAGAGAAGCAAATTCCAGCAGCCTGTCCAGTTCTTCCTTGGGCGGCGGAATGACCGGCCCTGCCTGTTCCTGCTCTTCCTTCTGTTCTTCCGAATCCGGGGCCGGTAGAAGAGCCTCCCCGTTCTCCCTGGCATCGGATCTTTCTTTTCCGGGCCTGACCGGCAGATCCAGAGTGAAAGAAAAGGTACTGCCTTTGCCGGGCGTACTGGTGACGCTGATATCCGCTCCCATCAGACGGACAATCCGGCGGCTGATGGCCAAGCCCAGGCCGGTGCCTTCTGCCCGGCGCTCAACAGCACCTGCCTGCCGGAACGGATGAAAAATTTGTTCAAGCTGGTCCTCTGTCATACCGACCCCTGTGTCTGTAACAGCAAAACAGCAGCGGGCGTCGGAGCGGGCGGAAGGAGTTCTCTGCTCTGCCGGAGAAACCGGTATCATGGCTTCCCGGGTGATCTGCAGGGTGACCGATCCGCCCGGATCAGTGAACTTGACTGCATTACCCAGCAGATTCAGCAGCACCTGACGGAGGCGGGTGGAATCGATCTCAACCTGTTCCGGCAGACGGGCATCAGGCGTGTATATAAAATCCACCCCTTTTTCCTGGGCGCGGATCCGGATGATATGCACAATGATCTGCAGAAAATCCTGAAAATCGATCTGTTCAGGATAGAGTTTCATTTTTCCCGCTTCAATCCTGGCAAGGTCCAGAAGATCATTGATCAGGGCAAGCAGATGGTTGCCGCTCTGTTCAATGATCTGCAGCCCGCTGCGCAGGGTCGTGTCCAGGTTTTTTTCCCGGGCAAGAATCTGGGCAGAGCAGAGAATGCCGTTCAGCGGGGTACGCAGCTCGTGGCTCATGCTGGCCAGAAAGATATCCTTGGCCTGACTGGCTGCTTCAGCAGCTTCTTTTGCCCGGCGGAATTTTTTTTCGCTTGCAGACAGTCGCTCTTCAGCCTGCCTGCGTTCAGTGATGTCATGAATAATGGAAAACAGCAGGGTTTGTCCTTTAATGTTCAGGGGAGAGGAATGCACTTCCACAGCGCGCAGCTCTCCGTCAGCCAGCCGATGAGAAAAAGTAAACGCGTTGTGCTGCCGGGAAACGGCCTGCTGCAGTATTTTCGTAATTTCCTCAGAGGACATAGGATTGAGATCCTGGACAGCCATCTGTTGAAATTTTTCCAAAGGATAACCATAATATTTCTGTGCAGCCAGATTGGCGTCAACGATTACCCCGGTCTCCGGTTCCACCAGGAGCATAATTGCATGATGCTGCGCAAACATGCTGTGAAAGCGTTCTTCGCTCTCCCGCAGTTCCTGTTCAACCTGTCTTCGCGCTCTGATTTCCCTGGTCAGGCGACGGTTCCAGCAGACCGACATGCTGAGCAGGATAAAAACAAGGCTTGATATCGAGAACATGCCTATATGAAGTTCCATATCCGTACAGAATTTCCGCAGGAAAGAAACAAAACGCACAACAGGTCCGATCGATGCGGAATCTCCAGAAGGAATGTCCAGTTTCTGCCGTCCGCTCTGCTGTTCGATTTGCTGCCCGGCAGACAGCAGAACAGGCGGTTGCTCCGGCAGCCGGTCTTCTGCGGCAGCAGGAGGGGAACCGATACAGAGCAGCAAAAACAAAATAAATAAAGTACGTTTCAGATTCATGGGGACATGCTCACTGTTTGTCATTTAGCGGTGATGCAACCTGATCTGCCTGATCTGCCTGATCGTATACGGCACCATCAGGTCGTACTCCTTCCCTTTTCCTGCCTTTAATTGTACAGGGGCAGGATAAAAAAAGATACGTCCCGCCGTGCTGCTCCGCTGAACAGCCGGAGAGTATAATCCGTCCCTGAAATACATCGGGCCCGATTTTTTTGAAAAAAAGTTGTCCGACCCGGCAAAAAGAAGTAGAAAGGGAGAAAAACTATCATTTTCTGTGCAACTGCTATGAAACCGCTTTGTAATCTCCGTCAATACCTTGATGTTCTGCGGCAGGAAAACGAACTGCTCGTCATTGACGTCGAGGTTGATCCGTATCTTGAAATTGCGGAAATCCACCGTCGGGTCATTGCCCGCAGCGGCCCGGCCCTGCTCTTCACCAAGGTAAAGGGTTCCGACTTTCCTGTGGTCACCAATCTGTTCGGCACCAACCGCAGGCTGGAGCTGGCCTTCGGCAGCAGACCTGTTGACTTTGTCCGGGATCTGGTCAACCTGATTGAACAGGCCATGCCGCCGAGTCTGTCTGCGCTCCGCCAGGCAGCTCCCCTGGCCCTTCAGGCCCTGAAGATCGGCATGAAACAAGTCGGACGCAGCCGGGCGCCGGTTATGGAGCGGCTGCAGCACCCTGCTCGCCTCAGCACCCTGCCCCTGCTCACGTCCTGGCATTCCGACGGCGGGGCCTTTGTCACCCTGCCTCTGGTCTACACCGAGCACCCGGACGGGCACGGCCATAACCTGGGCATGTACCGCATCCACCGCTACGACGACACCACCACCGGTGTGCACTGGCAGATCCACAAAGGCGGCGGCTACCATTACTGCGCAGCCGAGGCGCGCAATCAGTCCTTGTCCATGACCCTGTTCATCGGCGGGCCTCCGGCCCTGATGCTGGCTGCCGTCGCGCCCCTGCCTGAAGATATTCCGGAGCTGATGCTGGCCTCTCTGCTCCAGGGCAGGAAACTGGCTCTGGCCAAGGATCTGTTCGGCGGACACCGGCTTGTGGCAGAGGCCGAATTTGCTGTTAAAGGCATTGTACCGCCGAAATTCCGGCGGTCTGAAGGGCCGTTCGGCGATCATTACGGCTATAATTCGCTGGCCCACGATTATCCGGTATTTCAGGTCAGCCATCTCTATCACCGCAAAGATGCCATCTATCCGGCCACTGTGGTCGGACGGCCCAAACAGGAAGACTACTTTATCGGTGATTTCCTCCAGGATCTGCTCTCGCCGGTCTTTCCTCTGGTGATGAAGGGCGTGCAGCAGCTCAAGACCTTCGGCGAGGCTGGTTTTCACTGTCTGGCTGCGGCCAAGGTCAGCAACCGCTATCCGCGCGAAGCCTTTGCCGCCGGACTGCGCATCCTGGGTGAGGGGCAGCTTTCCCTGACCAAATTTCTCATCGCCACAGACGGCAGCATTGATGTAGCTGACTTTGCCGTGCTCTGGCAGCATGTGCTGGAGCGTATTCAGTGGGACAGCGATCTCTTTGTGTTTGCCAATGTTTCCCAGGATACCCTGGATTATACTGGGCCTTCAGTGAATAAGGGATCAAAGGCTATGATGATGGGGCTGGGGGAGAAGCGGCGTGAGCTGCCCGGAGAGTTCAGCGGCAGCCTGCCTCCGGGCTGTATCCGTCCCAAGGTCTTTCTGCCCGGCACCCTTGTGGTTCAGGGTGATGCCTACACAGACACCCCTGAACTCGGACCGCAGCTTGCCTCTTGGGAAGGCGTGGCTGGCTGGCCGGTCATTCTGCTGGTGGATTCCACGGCAGAGGCCACGATAAGTATGCAGGAATTTATCTGGACCTTTTTCACCCGCTTTGAACCGGCAGCAGATATCCACGCCAAAAAGCAGCAGGTCAGACGGTTCCACGTCGGCCTGACGCCGCCTGTTGTCTTTGACTGCCGCATGAAACCCTGGTACACCGAGGTGCTGGAGGTTGATCAGGCCACAAAAGAACTGGTAGACAGCAGGTTTGACAAGATTATTCCTGCCCGGTTCAGATAATACCTCCTGCGGGGCAGTCTTCAGCGGCTGTGCCGCACTCTCTCCCGCCTGTGCCCCTTTCTTCTCTTCCCCGATTTTTACCCGACTACATCATGTATCATAACGTCATAACGGACTTTTTGCGGACTATTTATTGCGATTTATTATGGAACGAATACAGAAGGTTATTGCCCGCGCCGGAATCTGTTCGCGGCGCAGAGCAGAGCAGTATATTGCAGAAGGCAGAGTTGCTGTAAACGGTACCCCGGTCAGCCAGCCGGGGACCAAGGTTGATCCTGCCGAGGATGTCATCACGGTGGACGGCCGCCCGCTTCACCGGGAGAAAAAGGTTCATATCCTGCTCCATAAACCCAGAGGCTATGTCACCACCCTGTCTGATCCCCAGGGCCGTCCCATTGTTACCGACCTGCTGCCTGATATCCGGGAGCGCCTGTTTCCGGTGGGCCGTCTGGATCTGGACAGTGAAGGCGCTCTGCTGATGACCAACGACGGTGCTCTGGCCAACAAGGTGCTGCATCCCCGTTTCGAGGTCAACAAGACCTACGAGGCAACACTGCGGACCATGCCGAAGAAATCTGATCTGCAACGGCTTGAGCAGGGCATCATCCTGGACGGACACAAAACCTGGCCAGCCCGGTTACGGATCCTGAGCGCGAAAAAAGGCGCGGTCGTCATTGAGGTCATTATCCATGAAGGCAGGAAAAGACAGGTGCGAAAAATGTTGCAGGCAATCGGACATTCGGTAATCCGATTAAGAAGAACTGCCTATGGCGGCTTGAGGCTGGGCGGGCTACAGGAGGGAACCTATCGATTTTTAACGAAAAATGATATAAAACGAATTTTTTTGTTAAAAAAATGAAACAATCCCTTTACAATCAAAACTATAATTGATTAACTAAAATTAATAGTAATGATATTTAGTGGTTTATGTTGGTCAATTAATTAAACCCTCATCCCTGCCCGGTATTCGGTTGCAGGCCCTGCTGTATAATGGAGACAGTATGAATAAGTCGGAACTGATTGAGAACTTGGCTGAAAAGATTGATCTGCCTGTTCGCGAGACTGCCGCTATCACCAAAACCATCATTGATGCGATGAGCGATGCCCTAGTCGAGGGGGATTCCATAGAGATCCGTGGATTCGGCAGCTTTACGGTCAAACACTACGGTGCATATACGGGCCGTAATCCCAAATCAGGAGAAAAGATCAGTGTTGCCCCGAAAAAACTTCCTTTTTTCAAGGTGGGAAAAGATCTGCGGGAACGGGTGGATGCCGAAGCGAAAAAACAGGGCAACAAGTAAAGAAAATTTAACTTCCTTGGAGGTTATTCCGTAATTCCACCCACCAGATCATAAATGTGCGCCTCGGTGATGTCGATCCTGACAATATCACCGGGGCGCGCTGTTCCCTCATTGATATAGACGCAGCCGTCGATATCAGGCGCCTGATACCGGGTCCGTCCTTCCAGTAAAAGATCTGTTTCCCGGCTCACCCCTTCCACCAGAACGTCTTCCTGCCGCCCTACATACTGCTGCAGCCGTTGTCGGCTTATTGCGGCCTGTTGTTCCATCACCCGGGCAAAACGTTCCTCTTTGACCTCTTCCGCCACCTGATCCGGGAAATCAGCCGCCGCAGATCCTTCTTCAGCTTCGTAGGGAAAGACGCCCACATGATCCAGCTGCCAGGCCTGCAGACAGGTAAGCAGCTCCTGTACATTTTCTTCTGTCTCTCCGGGAAATCCGACCATCATGGTGGTACGCAGGGCGCAGTCCGGCAGAATCTCGCGGATCATGGCAATCAGCTCTTCCAAGTCCCGGCGGCCGTAGCGGCGGCCCATGCGCTGCAGGACCCGGTCGCTGATATGCTGAAAGGGAATATCCAGATACGGAAGAATACGCGGCTGTTCCGCCATAAGCCGGATGAGTTCTGGGGTCGTGGAAACCGGATAGAGATAGAGGAGGCGCAGCCAGGGGATATCAGTTGCAGCAAGCAGCTGCCGCAGCAGGACAACAAGGTTATCTTTTCTGCCGAGATCATCACCGTAGGCGGTCAGATCCTGCGCAATCAGGCAAAGCTCCCGGACACCGGCCTGTTCCAGAGCCTTTGCCTCAGTGATCAGATCCTGGACCGGTCTGCTACGCAGGTCGCCCCGGATGGACGGGATCATGCAGTAGGTACAGCGGTTGTCGCAGCCCTCGGTGATTTTGAGATAGCTGCGGAAAAACGGGGTTGCAAGTCTGCGCGGCAGACTGCTGTTCGTCAGAAATCGCGAAGGGGTGTGCAGGGCAAGAGTTGAATTATCAGGTGACAGGGCGCTCAAGAGGGAGACGATGTTTTTTTCATCATCAATACCGACAAAAAGATCCACCTCCGGCAGTTCCTGCTGCAGGTCCCGCCCGTAACGCTGCACCAGGCAGCCGGTGACCACCAGTTTTTTTCCCGGATCTTTCTCTTTATACTGCGCAAGCTCAAGAATTTCCTCCACCGCCTCTTCCACTGCCGGACGAATAAACCCGCAGGTGTTGATCAGCAGCAGATCAGCCTCTGCCGGGTTCTGCACGGCAGTATAGCCTTCCAGCTCAAGAGCACCGAGCATCATCTCGGAATCGACCAGATTTTTTGCGCATCCGAGACTTGTCAGGTGCAGCTTTCCTTGTTCTGTCATCCGATTACTTCCTTCCTGGTTCCTTCTTTTTCCGGCACTGATCCCGGTCATCAAGCTGAAAAAATCCTGATCTCTGCCTGCGGAAAACCATCGGAGATTCCGCCGCAGAAAAAACCTCCTCCTTCCAACCTCCCGGCATTAATGCTCCAAAACGCTGATGGCATCTTCCGGACAGATCTTCAGACAGGCTTCACAGCGCTGACAGCTGTCAGTGTAGACATGAACCGGCCTGCCGTTCTTCACCTCAATCACTCCTTCCGGGCAGACTTCATAACATTCCAGGCAGTTAGTACACAACTCCTCGTCTATTTTTATTGTCAGCATGCTTTCCTCCTTTTTACAGTTTACAGCTCCATAACAAACAAGCCCTGCGAATACAGATAGGCAAGCGAAGCCAGAGAACCGATAATGCCCAACCAGACATCATCCCAGCTCCAGAGTTTCTTGCTCCAGAGATCCAGCCCCTCTTTAACAATGGTCACCACAATACCCGAGGTATACAGAGGTGGCCAGTACACGCCCAGCAGCGTCAGCATAAAGCCCCAGAAAAAATGAAGCTGCAGATCCCATCGGAAAATGCGCATGACCACCACACCATAACTTTTGTATCGCTGCAACAGACTCATGGGTTGTATTTTATTGGAGTTCTGTAATTTTGTTTATTCCGGCAGCTTTCAGAATATCAGAATCCGGCTGATTCCTTCATTTCCTGCATCACGGCTGCGTAATCATCCTGCCCGTAAATGGCTGAACCGGCAACAAAGATATTGGCTCCGGCCTCGGCCATACGGGCAATGGTCTGCGGGCTGATACCTCCGTCGATTTCTATCCCCACCTCCGGATTGAGGCTGTCCAGCATGGTGCGCAGCTGTATGCATTTTTCCGTAGTGAACTCAATAAACGACTGCCCGCCGAAACCCGGATTGACGCTCATCAGCATAACCAAGTCCAATTCGTCAAGCACATATTCAAGAGTGCAGAGAGCAGTGGCAGGATTCAGCACAGCGCCCGCCTTTTTTCCCAGACTGCGAATAAAGCTCAGGGTACGGTGAAGGTGGTTGCATGCCTCCACATGTACGGTGATCCAGTCGGCTCCGGCTTCAGCAAATTCGCTGATATAACGGTCCGGATCGCTGATCATCAGGTGCACATCCAGGGGCAGTTCCGTGACCCGGCGGGCCGCTTCGACCACCAGCGGGCCGATGGTTATATTGGGCACAAAATGTCCGTCCATCACATCAATATGAATCACCTCAGCCCCGGCGGCCTCAACTGCCCGGATTTCATCACCGAGTCTGGAAAAATCCGCCGAGAGTATGGAGGGAGCCATCATCATCTTTTTCATAATATTTTTTTGGTCAAAGGTACGAGAGTTAACGGAATACAGGCGGCTGACCGCCGGACGCACTGGTCGGTTAGCCGACTCCTAATTCGCATTTTTAATGCGATCAGCTCTCCCCATATCCTTGAAGCATAATCCTTTTTTTATTTCGCCGCCAGCAGGAGCAGGCGGAACGGTTCAAAAAATTGGAACAGACCCGGCTGCCGGAGGATATGCAGTATACCGGCCTGCCCAGCCTGTCCAACGAAGTGGTGGAAAAACTCAACCGGATCAGGTCGCTGTCGCTCGGCCAGGCATCCCGGATTTCCGGGGTAACCCCGGCAGCGGTTTCCGTGCTGCAGGTGCATCTGAAAAAAATCGGGGTGCTGTAAAGCAGATAACTTGCGGCACAGAATAGTGTTTTTTCTGTTCACTGTTGCTGTTCGCGTACAGCCCAACCTATTTCCGGCTTTAAACGCAGGGTTTCAGCTTCCTGCCGGACGCCGATAAAACCACCGAGAAATTTCATTGCATAGGAGTGATCAGAATACTGCCAACAGAAGGGCGCACAGGCCAGTCCGCTTGGAAATTCCTCTGTCGTCAGCCCTCCAAAGTGATGACCAGCATCAGTCAGTCTTTCTTTTCCGACACTGCTTCTTCCCCTACCTTTGCCCCCTTGTTCTCCCGCTCAACAAACTGGATCATGCAGGCTTTTCTGTACTGGCAGTAATCCTTCGGATGTCGGCATCTCGCCTGCTCCGCATCCATTTTTTCCCCGTATTTTACACATTCAAGCTCCACTGTTCTGCTCCGCCATAAAGTTATCCGGACAACACAAATGATTGTACCCGGCAGCCTGAATCAGATCAAACAGATTTGTTTCTTTTTAAGAACCGGGTAAACTCTGCGAAAAAAACGGAGCGATCTTGTAAAGATAACAATACGTGATGACCGCCACCTGCTTGTTTTGACAGGCGTAACGCAGAAACATTTCGATATTCTGCTTGAGACATCCACCCGTTCGTACCCCGTGTGATATCAAATTCCGGCAGATTACTGCAACGCACCTTTCTTTGTCGGGACAAAATGTCCGAAATAGCTGCGGCCTTCAACGTAACGGATGACCTGCCCGAAGCTGTTCCAAAGATGAATACGCCGCAGGTCGGGGTCGTAGTAATAAACCGAAGCACCGGGAATATGCTGCGCCAGCGGGCTACCGTCTTTGGCGTCGAAAAGCGAGGCGACACCACCTTCTTCGGTAATTACCACCGCCGTGTCATTCATGGTAAACTGAACAGACTGGATGTATTTATCCTGACGGGAAGTCAGCAGGCGCAACCGCTTTTTCTTTTTTACATCCCACAGCTCAACTAGACGATGCGGCCCCCAGATGAAAGCCCGCTGCAGGTCGTCACTGGATACTACTTTATCTTTATCGCCGAGCTTTATATGTTGCAGCAAGATCGGGTCTTCTTTACCAACGTGCCAAAGTTTAACATCTTTTCCATCTTTCCAATAAACAGTTGGGTCAGATTGTTGCGAAGTTGCGTTGCTTAACCGCATGGTGCCAAAGTCTACGTCTTGGACTGGTTCCAAGTTAGAAGTTGTGATTATATCAATATAGCTGTTGCCTATTTTTGAGTGAAGAAGAATAAACTTGCCGTCTTTGGTAATTCTTTCAATATAATTTGAAGGAATCTTTCTTTCTTTTATAAGAGAGCCGTCATTAAGATTCCATAGCTGAAGCATATTATTGCCATCCTGTGTCTCAGATAGCGTGCAAACTATTTTCGTCAGGCTGTTCAACTCGAAATTGATTCCTTCTTTATCATTATCTGTAAGATAATTAATTTTTTCATCGGAAATAGCGTTATAAAGTGCAAGTAATTCTCTGTTGTTTTCACGTACAGATGCAATAACCCTATCACCATCAGCACTGAATTGAAATGCAGTGGAATTATAACCAGGGTAACCATTTATAATGTAAGGAATTTCTCTAAGAACTTTTTCTTGTGTTAACTGACCAAAGGGCGACAGTGAATAAGTCGTCATTTTTATCTTCTAAAATTAAGTTAATATGTTGCTCTGATTCTGAGAATTCACAGCCACTACTTGCACGACCTGCAAGCAGTTCTGTCTTTTCTCCATTATCAAGGTTAATTAAAGTGCATAGCTGTTTTCCTTGACGAGAAAGTCCTTTCAAAAGAAGCAACGTGCCACTATAACTAACATTTGAGCTGACGGTTGCCGCCGAATTTTTCAGTTTGTCATTACTGGTAAATATCTTCCCATTTTTTGCATCCCAAAGCCTGATTTTTTTTGTCCGTGACCAACCAGTTCCGCTGACTACCTGTCCCTTCTCAGACAAAATTTCGTAATTAACTGCTCCGGCTTCATCCTCATCCCAATGCCGCCCAATAATTTTAGACCGCCACTGAATCTGAGCAGTCGCCGCCAAATACAACCCGCCTGCCATAAGCACCGCCACAAACACCATCGCTCCTGAAACCAAAGCTGGCGCAATCAGACTCTTGCGGAATAACCGCCGGGCATTCGGCTGCCTCAGCAACGGCCTGTCCGCATGCGCCCGGATAAAACGCAGTCTGCGCAGCGGAATAACTCCGCTCTGCTGGGCCAGATAATAGCGCAGCAACTGATTCGCCTCTTCTGTCTTGGTGGAGACATCGCCGGTAGCCAGTTCCACCGCACCGACCAGATAATCGTGTATCAGAGCGTAGGTATCCGGGCTGCCCGTTCTTTTTTCCTCTATCAGCAGGCGGGCCAGAACAAAGGTGCGAACCAGCGCGGCAATTGCCCTGCTGCCAGCTGTTCCACCGATATCGGCAACCAGCTCGGCCAAAGTTTTTGACGGTCTCTTGGTCCGGGTGGGGAAATCGCAGAGCGAGCGGAGCAGTTTTGCGCCAATCTCCGGCTCGCGGCAGGATTCCAGCGCATTTTTGATGTAATGGGCGAGAATGCCAGCAGTGCCGCCTTCGGCCTGATATTGGCTGCTGCTAAGACCGCCGCTTTCAGCAAGATGGGTGCAAACAATCTGCAGTTCCGGCAGGCGCACTTCGCCGTTGTCCTCCAGATCAGCAGTCAACGCGGCGGCAAAGGATTCCTCTGCAGCAATGCCGTCCGTTGTTGCGCATTCCTGCACTGCATCTATGGCTTGAGCAACGGTGAAGTTGCGAATTCTGAAGGTGTTGTTCGGATTGGTAGGGTCAGGAAGTTCAGGGGAGAGATCATGAAAGTCCATCAGAAATTCCCGCCGCACCGCACAAACCACCTTGACCGGCGGGACACGCTGCGTGAGCCGGGCGATGAAGCGGCCCAGCAGGGCACGGGCCTCCGGCTCCCGGTATGCAATAAACCATTCCTCGAACTGGTCAAGGAGAAGGACGCAGGCATCTGCGGGAATGGACTCCTGCTCGAAAGCATCCAGTTCTATCGACAGCCGCTCGCAGACTGAGGCATCTGCAGGTGCAGCTCCGGGCAGCCGCCGGGGATTGCGGAGATAGACCGGCTCCAACCCGTTTTTTCGGATGTAGCGCATCACCTCCGCGCGGAGCAGCGAGGTTTTCCCTGCACCGGAATCGCCGCAGACAATGCCGAAGCGGAAGTCGTCATTGACGATCCGTACGGCAATGGAGCGGGCCTGCTGCTTACGATCCTGGCCGGGCAGCTCGTCTTGTTCCTCAAAAGGAGAGAGACTGCGGAAGGCCGCCCTCGGCTGCTGACGCCGTTCTTCCCAGAGCCGTTCCTGCTCGGCCTGTTGTTTTTTTTGCCGCCGCGAACGTCGTACTTGCCAGCCTCCGGCAGCTACAGCAACCGCAGCAAGAGCCGTGCTGGCAATCTGGAGTGCACCACCACTCAGAAAAGTGCCGAGAACACCAGTAAGCCCGGCAGCGATATAGCCGACCAGCTCCTGCCATTCCTTGAGCTTATCCAAGGCTGCTTTCGCTGTCGGCTGGTTAGAGGAAGGCTCGTTGTCGCTGCTCATGGTGCAAGTTCTGGGCTGTCATCGCCCCCGTTCCGGGAGGTAATTGCAACGCCGGGAAGAAAAGGCTCATTTACCTCCCGCTATCCTTGAAAAGATTTCCCGCACCGGCAACCCCGCCTCCCTGTTCGGCTCCGGTGAGCAGGCTCCGCAGCGGAGCAAAAAGCTGCTCTCCGGGACCGGAGTATGCCGGTGGCAGCGCAGCCTGCCGTTCTGCCAGCACAGCCCCGTCCACCTGCAGTTCCAGCCGACTGGTACGGGCATCCATGCGGATGATATCGCCGTCTTCCACCTTGGCCAGCAGCCCGCCGGTCAGGGCCTCCGGGGTGCAGTGGATGGCAAAGGGCACCTTGCCTGAAGCCCCGGAGAGCCGTCCGTCCGTGACCAGCCCGACTGTGTAGCCCTGTTCCATCAGGATGGCCAGCGGGGTGATCAGTTTGTGCAGCTCCGGCATCCCGTTGGCCTGCGGTCCCTGAAAGCGCACGACAGCGATCAGGTCGCGGTTCATCTGCCCACTTTTGAAGGCCTGATTCAGCTCCTGCTGGCTGCTGAAAACCATTGCCGGAGCTTCCACGCAGGTGTTTTCACCGTCTGCCAGAGCAGAGATCTTCATGATTGCCCGACCCAGATTGCCGGACAGTACTTTGATGCCGCTGACCGGGGCAAAAGGCTTGTTCAAAGGGGCGATGACAGCAGGATCACTGCTCTGCTCCGGGCCCGGCTGCCAGACAGCTTTTCCGCCCTCCAGAACAGGCTGTTCCAGATACCTGCTCAGTCCCGGCCCGGCCACGGTCTGCACATCCTCATGCAGGAAACCACCAGCCAGCAGCTCGCGGATCAGCAGGGCCATGCCGCCTGCCTGCTGGAAGGAGTTGATGTCCCCGGCCCCGTTGGGATAGATACGGACAAGGAGCGGCACGGCTTCGGACAGTTCGGCAAAATCATCCCAGTCAATCATGATCCCGGCTGCCCCGGCGATAGCCACCAAGTGCATGGTCTCATTGGTGGAGCCGCCCGTGGCCAGCAGACCGACCATTGCGTTGAGCACGGCCTTTTCGCTGATCACTTCAGCCAGTGGAATATACTCCGGGCCGAGGTGGGTGACAGCCGCAACCCGGTGAGCTGCAGCCTTAGTCAGGCCATCGCGCAGCGGGGTATCTGCATTGACAAAGGAGGCACCGGGCAGATGCACACCAAGTATCTCAGTCATGAGCTGGTTGGAGTTGGCTGTGCCGTAAAAGGTGCAGGTGCCGGGGCTGTGGTAGGCGCGTAGCTCGGAGTCCAGCAGCTCTTCCGGTCCGACTTCCCCTTTGGCGAACCGTTCGCGTACCTTATTTTTTTCCTGATTGCCGATACCGGAAGGCATGGGGCCTGCCGGAACCAGAATCATGGGCAGATGACCGTACTGCAGGCCGCCCATGAGCAGACCGGGCATGATCTTGTCGCAGACACCGAGCAGAAGTGCGCCGTCAAAAACATTATGCGATAGCCCGATGACCGTGGCCATGGCAATCACATCGCGGCTTATCAGGCTCAGATCCATGCCCGGCTCGCCCTGGGTGACGCCGTCGCACATGGCCGGAACCCCGCCAGCAAACTGGGCTGTGCCGCCCGCTTCAGCCACAGTCTCTTTGATCAGCTCCGGATAACGGCCCAGCGGTTGGTGAGCGGAAAGCAGATCGTTATAGGCGGAGATAATCCCGATATTGGGTTTTGCCGAATCAAGCAGGGCCGGACGGCAGGAAGGGCATCCGGCCAGATCATGGGCCAAGTTGCTGCACGGCAGTCGTTTACGGAACGGGCCATTGCTCTGCGTGCCGCCGGCTGCCGCCATCCGCGCTAGGTAGGCGGTGCGGGTTGTCCGGCTGCGGTCGATAATCCGGCGGGTAACATGCTCGATCTTTGTGTGCATTATTTCTCCGGGCAGCGTATTTTTTTCATCTTGTCGGCAAAGACAAAATTATCATCATGCTCTGTCGTATGGCATCCTGCGCATACTTTCTCATCCGGATGAGGGACAGGAATGGGCATCTGCTTGGTGCTGTGGTCTGCTGCCGGGCCGTGGCAGGTTTCGCAGCCGACATTTTTCAAGGTGCCGGGCAACATCAGGAGCAGGTTTTCACTTTTCACCCGTGCATCATCATAGTAGGGCAGCGTGACGTGACAGATCAGACACTCTTCGTTAAACTGCTGGTTCTTTTTCTCCAGGGTGGACCACGCCGCTGCATGTTTGGTTCCCTGCCAGAACTCCACCTGTTTCTGGTGACATTTCTGACAGGCCTGCCAGCCAGCCAAATCCTGCAGGGTGGCTGTCGGCTGCTTCGTAGCCACCGGAGCATGTTTCTGATTAACCATATTCACCTGCTGAATGGTCTGATCAATTATTTTCTTCACCTGCGGGTCTTCCGGCAACGAGGTCTCCAGCGGGATAAACTTGTTGCTGAAGCTGCAGAGCGTTTCCGATTCCGGCGCAGCAGCTTTGTCCTCCTGTAATTTTTTGATCTGTTTGCTGATCTGCTTCTTTTTTGCCAGCATATTCTGATAGCGCTTATTTTTCTTCAGCTTATCCTTGTCCCCTTGTTTTTCCAGCCGCGCGAGCTGACTGTTAACCTGTTTCAGCTGCTTCCGGGCCTGTTGGATCTGGCTGGAGAAATTTTCGCTCCACTGTTGCGTTTCTGTCCAGTTGATTCGCATCATGCCGAGATATTTCCCGCGTGCCCCGGTCTGCGCGATGACCGTATTTTCAGCTTGATACGGATGGGAAGAAGAAACGGCATGGCCGGAGGCAAGAATCAGGTGAACCCCGGCAACAGACTCGGCGATTTCTTTATTGACCAGGTAAGGATAACTGGACAGCAGAATCGTCATATCGGCTTTTTTTCCTGCTGCTGCCGCCATTTTCGGCAGGGTTTCCTGCCAGGGCAGAATAGTGTATCCGGCTTCCTTGATTCCTGTCGCCTCTCCTGCCTGTTCGCCCGTAATCCCCAGGATGGCGATTTTGATTCCGTTGACTTCCGTGAAAAGAGACGGTGTAAAGACAGGTTCTTTTTTCTTGCTGTCAACTAGGTTTCCGGATAACCAGGTCACCCGACCCTGCTCCTGCAGTTCCTCAAGCAGACCGATCCCTCCGGCCAGATCATAGGAGGAGATCCCCGCAGCCTGGCAGTTCATGGCCTGCATAGCCGTGACAATACCTTCGGCATTGACCGTTGCTGCTGCTTTTTTTCTGTCCTGCAAATTTTTTCCGGGAAAGAGTAGTGCGCCGCTGTCAAGAAACAGTGACGGCAGTTTTTCCTGTTCAGCAAGTCGTGTTATCTGTAATGCTTTTCTGGACAGCCCGCCCAGCTGACGACGCTTTCAACCGCAGGGGGCGACCTCTCCACGCTGATCATTGGCGTAAAACAGGAGGAACTCCTTTGCTTGCAATGACGGTACCACAGTCAGCAGCAGGAGCAGGGGAAGCAACATCTTTTTTGTGCGGTATATTTTCATTGTATTCTCACCGGTATTTTCTGTTGATTCTGTTATTGGTCAGTTGTATCGATGTGTGAGCACCGTACCTCTTTCTTAACCTTTTTTTTCGTTACATACAAGGCATTATGCAAGGTATTGCTTCTCGGTGCCGTGGCAAGATACACGATTGCCTGATACAGGGCCAGTTCTCCCTCCGGGGAACCGAGCATCGTATAGGCATGTCGACAGCTGATCGCCACTTCCAACCCCCTCACTGGCAAAACGGATCAGGCGCCGGGCAATGTGCGGATCTTCCCCGCCAGCGAGCATCCGGCTCAGCCAGTAACAGGCCCCGTCCGGGTCACTGCCGCGTATACAGAACAGGTTGTCAGTGGAGGATGCTCCCGAAGGAGTTCGGTCCGTGGAATACAGTCTGCGGAGACTTCAGGAAATAGTCGAAGGAGAAACTATGGGAAAATATTATGGATGCTCTGCAGAAATAAAGAAGAGTCAATCTGTAATTTATGGTACACTCACTCAATATCGAAATAAAGCGTCCCGCCAAGGACAATACGAGAACAGATCGGCATTTTAACACCGGAAAAACTATGCAAGTCAGTCTGTTGTACATCCTGAGCATCCTCCTTACGTTGAACCTCACAGGCTGTAGCGCAACATGGTATGATCTCATGGAAAATGGCCGCGTTGCCGCATGTGAGCCGCTGCACGGGCAGGAGCGCAACGAATGCCTGGAGCGGGCCAGGATACCGTACGAAAAGTACGAACAGGAGCGGACCGAGGCATTAAAAAGGAAACCGTGAAAACTGTTGGTGTCCAACGTTGGTGTCTTCCTGCAGCACCTGCATCACCATCTCCGCCTGCCGTTGGACAGCTCCCTGCTGGGTGCGGGCAAGTCGGGCTGCCGCTGCCTTGGCCTGCCGGTATACGGGCGAGTCCGGCTGAAGCTGCGTCAAGCAATCGGTCAGTTCCTGCGCACTGCTGACCTGAAATCCTGCACCTTCTGCAAGAACAAGTTCTACCGCATCCTGAAAATCCTGCATAAACAGGCCGAAGAAAACCGGTCTGCCCCGGCTGACCGGCTCCATAATATTATGGCCGCCCTTATTGACTAGGCTGCCGCCGCAGAAAATCAAATCACCGACGGCATAGAGATCAGCCAGTTCGCCCATGCAGTCGAGCAGGATAATATTATGTTGTCGCCCTCTGTCCGCACAGCGGGAGAACAAGTCATACCGGTGGCCTGCCTGCTCCAGCAGGGCCTGAATTTCCGGCAGACGATAAAGATGCCGGGGCGCGATAATCCAGATCAGTTCGGCGGCCTGTTCTTTCTGCAGATGTTCATAGACAGGCAGCAGGAGTTTTTCTTCACCGCTGCGGGTTGAGCCGCAGAGAAAAACGGTTTCCCGGTTCAGTGTGAGCTGCTGTCTGTATTTTTTCTGCATCGGTTCATGATCGGCTGGCTGCAGAGCATATTTCATATTGCCGCAGACCTGAATCCTCTCAGCAGGGACGCCGAGAGCGCGATACCGTTCACCGTCCTGTTCCCGGATAACGCCGACTGCTGTCAGACCGGAAAGCACGGCGGCCATTGTGCCCTGTATCCGTTGATATCGGTTGAATGAACGTTCGGACATCCGGCCGTTAAGCAGCAGCATGGGAACTCCGGCTCTGCGCATTTCGGTCAGCAGGACAGGCCAGATCTCTGTTTCCAGGCAGATATACAGGGCTGGCTGCAGGTGTTGCAGGGCCTTCTGCACTGCCTGCGGCGTGTCCGGCGGCGCCAGTTCACAACGTAGTTCACAATGCACATGGGCGGGCAGCAGGGACAAAGCAAGTTCCCTTCCCTGCCGGGTCATGGTGGTGAGCAAAATCTGGTCGTCCGCAGACAGAGCATGAGGAGCATCTGCATCTTCAAGGACGGCAATCAGGGCGCGGGCCGCCTGTACCTCGCCGACTGAGGCGGCATGAATCCAGATCAGGCGGGTCCTGCCTGAGAGGTCCATCCCGGAGTAGCCGCTGAAGCGCCGGGAAAGCTGCCAGCCCGGCTGCCACCGGTCAAGCAGGGGTGCGACACGGCTGAGCAGAGGATGCAGAACAGCTCCGATTGTCCGATACAGGCTGTACAGTGCTGTATCTCCATGCATGCTTTGCTCCTCAGGGCCGATTGAGTATTGTTTCCGCCTGTCCACTGGGCTGCTCAGTTAAACAGGATTCCGGCAGGCCGTCAACAGGGAAGGACGGGGAAGGACGCGCCGACCTGTAAAAGAAATGCTTCGCTTTTTTCTGATAACTGGTATCATGGTCTTCCAGCAACCCTAGGGCTGTTGTACCCGTTGCTGTACCCGGTTATACGTGAATTGTTTTCTCTGTCCCGGTCTGCTTCGAGGCAGGCGGAGAAAGCTTGGCCTGATATTTTTTCGGCCCAACATTCACAACCTTATTCAACCCTTATTTTAAAACCCTTATATCTGCTGTTGGAGGCTTCTATGGGCAAACTGCTCCCACATCATCGTCCTGTTCTTCTTTCTGTTATGCTGGCGGCACTGTTTGTTTCTGCACACCGGCCTGCTTCGGCAATAACCGAACAACCTGCCGCAGATCAGGAACTTCAGGAAACGCAAGAAAGCAAGGAAAAAACAATGGACGACGGATTATACGCAAAAATCAAAACCGCCAAAGGGGATATTCTCCTGAATCTGTACTATGACAAAACGCCGCTGACCGTGATCAACTTTGTTGGTCTGGCAGAAGGAACGCTGAAATTCGGCGGTGCGGACAAGCCCACAGGCATTCATTTCTACGACGGTCTGAAATTTCACCGGGTGATTAAAAACTTTATGATTCAGGGTGGGTGTCCGCTTGGCACAGGAACAGGCGGCCCCGGATACACCTTTGCCGATGAAATTGTCCCGGAACTCCGCTTTACAGGTCCGGGTGTCCTGGCCATGGCCAATGCCGGTCCGGCAACCAATGGTTCCCAATTTTTTATTACCCATGTCGCCACCCCGCACCTGAACGGTAAACATACTATTTTCGGTCACGTGGTGGAGGGACAGGATGTCGTGAATGCCATTGCCCAGAACGACGTGATCAACAGCATTGAAATCGTCCGGGTCGGCAAAGAGGCGGAAAGTTTTCAGGCGGATCAAACCGCCTTTGACCGGGCGCAGGCAGGGCTGGCCGGGACTGAGAAGGATTCCGCTGCAGAAGAAGAAAAAGAAATTATCAAAATGATTAAAGAACGGTGGCCTGATGCCCATTTCAGTGATTCCGGGCTGTACTGGGTCGTCAATCAGGAAGGAACAGGCGAGAAGCCAGCACCTGGTACTCTGATCAGTGCCCATTACACAGGACGCCTGCTTTCCAATAATCAGAAATTTGACAGCTCCTATGACCGTGGCAAACCGCTGCAGTTTGAGGTGGGTATCGGTCGGGTGATCAAGGGCTGGGACCAAGCGCTTTCCAATATGCGGAAAGGGGAAAAACGGACCCTGATCATCCCGCCGAAACTGGCCTACGGCTCCCAGGGAGCAGGCGGTGTGATTCCGCCGAATGCCTGGCTGGTCTTTGATGTGGAGCTGGTTGATTTCTAATTTCTAATCGCCACTAATCGCTACCGATATGCATCCCGGCAGCAACCGGGAGGAGAAAGATATTGTCAAAACAAGGAGAACATTATGCGGGAAATTCAAACCATCATCACACCTGTTGACTTTTCGGATAATGCCGACATGATAGCAGAATCAGCAGGTTATGTTGCCGGAAAATTCGGCGCGGAACTGCATCTGGTCTTTGTGGTCCAGACGTTTGAGGACTATTCCGGTTTTTTTGTTCCGCCGGTCAATCTGCCCAATCTGGAAGAGGAGCTGTTCAAGTCGGCTCAGGAGAGGATGGATGAATTTGTTGACGGCAAAAAGGAGGACATGATGAAAGCCGGAGCAGCCGCTGTCCACAGCAGCGTGGTGAGCGGCGATGTGGGCGAGGAGATCCTTGCCTATGCCCAGGGAGTGTCCTGCGACCTGATTGTCATGGGTACCCACGGTTACAAAGGACTTGAGCGGATCATGTTCGGCAGTGTAGCGGACAAAGTGGTGAAAAACGCCTGCTGTCCGGTGATGACCATCAATCCGTACCGGCATGCCTGCGAGGCAGAGGAAAAAGAGAAATAAACAGAAGTAAACGCTTCAATCCTGCAGGAGGACACGTTCTCGGCGCTGGCCTTCCTGCAGGAGCTTCTGTTTCTCCCGACGATCTTGTTTGGATCGCTTATCGCTCGATATATCGCCAAAATAGCTGGAGAACTCCCGGAAAATTTCCATTTCCATGACCACCCCTCCCCTCGTTCAGCTGCAGCAGGTCTCCTTTTCCTATCCTGACGGCCGTCAGATTCTGGGCCGCATCGACATGTCCATCGGGTACAGGCAGAAAATCGGTCTGATCGGCCCCAACGGCAGCGGCAAGACCACCCTGCTCCATCTCATCATGGGACTGCACCGGCCCGCAGAAGGCAAGCTGCTGTTCAAAGGCGACGAGCTCACGGATAAAGACGGGTTCAGGCAATTGCGCAGGAATATCGGACTGGTTTTTCAGGATGCCGACGATCAGCTTTTCTCGGCAACCGTGCTGGAAGATGTGGCCTTTGGTCCGTTGAATCTCGGCAAAACACCGGAAGAGGCTATACAGATTTCTGTCACTACCCTGGAAAAATTGGGTCTTGGCGGCTTGAAGGATCAGGTCACCCACCGACTGTCCGGCGGCGAGAAAAAACTGGTTTCTATTGCTACGGTCCTGTCCATGCAGCCGGAAGCCATTCTGCTGGACGAGCCGACCAATAATCTGGATCCGGCAATCCGGGAACGCCTGATTGCCCTGCTCAACAAACTCGATATCAGTTATCTGATTATCTCCCATGACTGGGATTTTCTCAGCGCCACCTGCACTGACCTGTACACGCTGAATCAGGGCCGGGTCGTCCACAGCGGCACGGAACGTCTCCATCTCCACCGGCATGCCCATACCTGCGGTGAGCACCCCCATGACCACAGGCTCTGCCCTGAAATCTGAATCCACCTATCCAAAGCAGACAGCAGATGCTGTTCTATGATAGAATATGACAACAGCAACGGAAAAACGCCGTCAACGGCGGAAAAATAAGAATATCTGTCACTGCTGCAAAGAACGGCAGCCATTCTGCTGGAGCTGCACCTGCGGTTTTGCCATCTGCCCGGAGTGTTTTGAGGAAAACAAATGGGGAATCAGCAACGGCCCCACCTGGGTCTGCCCTGACTGTGAACGCATTCACCTGATGGAATAAATGTCCTGCAGGACGACTGCAGGACAACCTGGTGAGCTGCCCGACAGAACACAACTGAAAAGGAGAGACCATGAAAAACGTTATCCTGCAGAAAGCCGTGCTGTCCGTCCTCGGCATTCTTATCGCAGTCCTGCTCTTCCTGTCTCCCGGCCTAAAGCTGCCGGTAATCGATCAAACAGCAGAGACTTACTTTACCGAAGCAATCACCAGAGGCAGCGTTTCCTATGCTATCTGCCGGGTGATCAATGCATCTGTCTCCATTATCGAGGAATCCAGCATGCACCTGCAGCCCGCAGGCATTGGCATCTCGCTGGCTGTGGGCCAGGCAGTGGATCCTGTGGACGACATGACCGAGCGGGTCGCTGATGTACTGGTCACAGCAGTTACCTCATTAGGCGTGCAGAAACTGATGTACGAAATCGGTGTTTCCCTCCTGCCGCCCGTATTTGCTGTTCTTATGGTCGTCCTTTCTCTGCTGGTATGGTTCAGCGGGGAAAGAATGGAGTTTCTGCAGAAGACCATGACGCGCTTTGCTCTGCTCATTCTCATCGCCCGCTTCTGCCTTCCGGTCTCATCAGCGATCAACGAGCTGATCAACCGTCATTTCTTCAACGGACAGATTGAAGAGGTCAACAAAGAGCTGGCTGTTCACTCAGCTGATCTGGATAAGCTGAAGGATTTTTCCCTGCCGGAAAAAAGTCTGCTGGGTACGGCGGCCTTTCTCAAACGGAAGTCTGGTGATTTCAGAAAGGCTCTTACCGTAGCGGCAGACAATATGGGGAACATTATTGAAAATCTTCTCAGGCTCACCTTTCTCTACGTGGGAATTCTGGTCATCCAGGTTGTCCTGCTGCCCCTGCTGACCTTCTTTTTCCTGATCAAAACCGTCAACGCCCTGTTTGCCGTCCAGCTGCCGCAGGTTATTGTCTACCGTCCGGCAAAACAAAACAAGGAGGAATGCGCCTGATATATCACACGGGACGCGACATCTATCTCGCTTTAGACCCTGTTCCGCCATCTTTTGATGATGTCAACAGTCAGCCAATCTCCCCGGCCGGAAAAATATCTGTCAAGGGCGTGCGTGAACAGGCTGTTCTCTCCGACCGTCTCCCGGAACAGAGTCAGGCAGGATCTGAATTTCAGTTCATCCGGGTAACCGAAGAGTTCCCCGGCACTGCGCCCTTTTACCGCCAAAGTCAGCTGCACGCATTCCTGCAGCCTGCTACCCAGCACAGTATGGGCCAGATAGGCTTCTGCCTCCTCCATTGACCTTATGGCGTATTGTTCTGCAACTGCACTGCGGCCCAGCCCCTGCACCTGGGGAAAGACAAACCACATCCAGTGCGTCTGTTTCCGGCCCTGCCGCAGCTCCCGGACAACCTGTCGCCAAACAGAATTCTGCGCTCTGACAAAACGCTGCAGATCAAACGGGTCCCTGCTGTCCATCTTTCTTTCCGGTTTATGTTTTACAACTGACGGCTTACGTTTACCAGTGCGGTTGATTGCCGATCCTGTAGTTGATTACCTCCTGGGTGTCGCTGATCACCACAAAGGCGTCAGGATCGATTCTGTGGACGATCCGTTTCAGCAGGCCGATTTCTCTCAGCTGCACAACAGCGTAGAGAATTTTTTCCTCCCTGCGGCTGTATCCGCCCTCTCCTTTGATAATCGTTACTCCGCGCCGGATATCTTTCAGTATTTCCTGCGAAATGGTTTCCCATTGTTTTGAAATGATAAAGACCACTTTCCGCTGACTGAGACCGACCACCACCAGGTTGACCACTTTGGAGCTGACAAAAACTACAATCATGGTGTACAGCACTGCCTCGATGGAATAGTACACTGAAATGAGCAGCAGAATGAGGCCGTTGATCACCAGAGTAGTAGTTCCTATTTTGACGGAAAAGCGTTTCAGCAGCATGACGGAAAGGATATCCGTGCCGCCCTGTGATCCGGAGGTCTTCAGGCAGAGCCCTGCACCTGTACCGAGAATGATCCCGGCCAGCAGGGCATTGAGCATCTTGTCCTCCACCTGGAAATCAACGTGAAGAAACATCAGGGAAACCGTCAGAGCAAGGGCTCCTAGAATGCTGTAAAAGAAAAAACGCCGTCCCACCACCATCCAGGCCAGGACAAAAAGTGGCAGATTCAGGAGAAGATAAGTCAGCCCCAAGTTGAGAGAAGGGACGAACTTATGGATGATCAACGCAATGCCGCTGACCCCTCCGGTCAAAAAATTCTGGGGAACCAGAATACTGTTGATCCCGACAGCACAAAGGACGCCGCCGAGGCAGAGCAGCCCGATATCCCGAATGACCTGTTGCGGGGAAGAAAATAACTTCTGCGGTTTGTGGTTTGTAGGCATAATTGTACGGATACTGGTTCAGTTGCATACGCTGTGCTGCTGCAGGATAAACAATTCATCGCGCTCCGGCAAGTTTTCTTCTGTTCACCGGGTCTGTAAGGAATGAAAAGAAAAATCATGCTGTTTCCTCTTGAAATTTTCTGCCACATAAGATATTCGTTTGAAGTTTGGTCCTGCGAACTGAAAGAACAGCCGCACGCCCGCAGGAGCTTTTCAGAGCGGTCGGTATAGAAAAACAACAGAGAAACAACACCCGACAGGGGGGCTGCAAAACTTCCAAGTCTATGATAAAAGTCTATGATAATTATCGACCCTTCATACGAAATCCTTGATTCCCTTGACCGGAAAAGCCTTGCCGTCCGCATCGAGCGCTGCGGTCGGGTCTGTTATAAAAGTGAAGACCGGATTGACCGGGATTCCGCTATTCCCTTTGTCCGCAAGATAGCCGAGCACGGCCATAACTCGGTTCTGGAGATGGGTGTGGTCACCCTGGAGGCGGAGCGCACCGAGGAAAGCGCAGTCACTGAATTATTTCTCTGCCAGCCAAAACATCTGTATATCGACCGGGAGGAAAGCAGGCTGCTGCTCACCGGCAGTATCCGTACCTTCCGGGAGCTGCTTGTCCGGCATCCAGAAAATGCGCTTGTCCGATCTGCCTGTGCTCTGCTCAATGACCGGCATCCATATTTTTTCAGCAGCGTTCTGCCGGAAGCAGGACTGACCCGGGACCCGGCAATCCGTATCCGCAAGGTGGAACTGGACGAGGTAGATCGGCTTCCGCCGGACAGGCTGGCGATTCACCGATACATCGCAGTCAAGTTTATTGTCAACCGGGCAGTGACGCATGAGATCGTGCGCCACAGGATATGCAGCTTCCTCCAGGAATCACAACGTTATTGCAGGTATAGCGACGATAAATTCGGCAGCGAGGTCACCTTTATCCGGCCCATGTTCTTTACCCAGGGCAGCCCGGAATATGCGCTCTGGGAAAAGGCCATGCTGGAGACAGAACAGCTCTACCTCAAGCTGCTGGAGACCTCCACCCCACAGGCGGCCCGCACTGTCCTGCCCAACTCCTGCAAGACCGAACTGATCGTCTACGCCAATCTGGAGGAATGGCGGCATATTTTCAGTCTGCGCACAACCAGAGCCGCAGAGCCGTCCATGCGGGAAGTGATGATTCCCCTGCAGGAGGATTTCCGGCAGCGTTTTCCGGATATTTTTCAGGAAAAGAAGAACTGAGCAAAAGCACATCCTTTTTCAATTTTACCTGTACTCTCTGTGCCCTGCTGCCATCCACCCTGCCTGTTGAAGATCATCAGATGCCATTTGCGGGCCGGGATGAATTCTGTCCCCTTGCCAGAGCAGGAACAGCAGGTTATAACGGGACAAACAGAAAAAACGACATTTCTTGAGTCACCCCTTCCGTACACGGTGCAACAGGAACATGGCAAAGAAACGATCTCAGGAAAAAAGAAGAAAAAACAAAACCACATCCATATCTCATCTGCCGATGAATGAGCTGCCGAACGCCGGGCAGGCCTATCTCGATCAGGAAAAATTTGCCGATGCGATCAAGGTGTTTCGTCGATTGCTGCAGGAAAGCAAAGAGCAACAATGGGAAGAACCGCTGCGCTCTTCTTTTCAGGGGCGCATCAACCAGCTGGCAGTCAAAGGCATGTATAAAGAAGCCCTTGTTATTTTTCATAACATGGAGGCGCAGCTGCCTGAGCAAACAGCAACCCTGCAGGGTATGCACATTCTCCTGCTGATGCAGGCCGAATAGGCGGACAAGGCTCGGGAGATCTATGAAAAAAACAAAAGATACCCTGACCGGGCAGGAGAAACAGCGGGTTGAGGAAGCCTTTGCCGCCCTGCTGCTCAGCGGCAATACTGTGCTTGAAAAACAATTCGCGCCTGATGCCCCTGTACGTTGCCAGCTCGTCCATGCACAAAAGGCCCTGCGTTGTTATGCACAGGGCAGCGAAGTATTGGAATCCCTGCAGCATATCCCCTTCCGCTCACCGTACAAGAATTTCCGCATGGCCCTGAAAGGCATGGTTGCTTTTCATAAGGGACAGGGCAAGGCCCGGCCCTTCTTTGCCAAGGTTGAGGCGGATTCTCCGTTTTTCACCCTGATTTCACCGTATCTTCATGTGCTGGAAGATGCCGGGGGAAGGAAAAAGGGCAAGAGGGATGAAACGAGGGATATCAGCATAACGGAAAAAAAGTTTTTCAGCTTCTGCAGGGGATGGATAAGGAGAAAGGTAAGCTGATCAGCCTGCTGGAAAAAAATGCAGCCACCCCGGTTGGTTTTTTACGAAGCCTGCTCAATGCGGGCAACTGCCTTGCCCCTAACCGACTCAAGCGCTTATGCTGCCAGCTCCTTGTTCATGATCCTTCGTATTACCGGATATATGCAAAACGATTCGGCCCGATTGAGGACGAATTTGAAAATGCCCACCTGCAGGCCCTTGCTCTGGAGATAGACGATGAGTCGTATCAGATTCCGGAAATGTGGCAACGGGCCTGCCGGATACTTGCCAAGAGAAAAAATCCGGCTGATGCGCTGAAGATCGCCATGATCCATCGGCATACTGCTGCGCTGATCAGCATGATACAGGGTGATGAATACGGTTGGCGGGAGCAGCGGGAAGAGCTGGAAAAGAGTCTGAGCTATGATCCGGACGACAAGGCGACCTGGCTCAGAATGCATCAGCTGCTGCATATGGCTCCTGCCGAGCAGTACCGCTGGGTGAACAGAATGCTGGAGCATTTCCCGAAAGAACCGGATATTCTCTTTCTCGGCGCTGAAGCGGCAGTCAGGCGCGGCGCCTTTAAAAAGGCGAGCCGTCTTGCCCGGGATCTCCTTAAAATTGATCCTATCAACACAAAGGTACGGGAACTGCTTATCGGGGCGCATATCAATCATGCGCAGAAACTGGTCAATCAGGAGAAATACGCCTTGGCCTGCAAAGAATGTGATCATGCATCCGCCTTTGCCCGGGGAGGTGCCGATCAGGGCAGGATAGAGATCAACCAGGGGCTGATCAAACTGATCCAGGATGAGGAAAAAGAAGGGCAGGCCCTGCTGGAGAAAGGATCGGAACGGTATGAACATCAGGCTGTTGCCCGCTTTCAGGTCTGTATGGACGCTGAACTGCTGCCGATGCCGCAGTCATGGAAAAAGAAATTCACGGCCGACCTGAAGGCGGCTGTCACAAATAAACCGGAAAAAGACGAGTTGTTGCAGATCGCTACCAGTCTTATAGACAGTAACGGCAACAAACTTCCGGCCTGGAAAGGGGTACGTGCCGCTCTGCTGCCGTATCTGAAAAAAGGCAGTGGTCTTGCTTTTCATAAAGATGAGTTGGTCATGCTCTGCCAGATCTGGCAGCGCATGCTTGAATTTGCCCTCCTGCATACATACGCGAAAAAGGCTGTGCAGCAATGGTCGGATGTCCCCATGTTTCAATACTATGGAATGAAAATTTAATAACAACGGAACTTGCTGACAGGTCATTGACAATTTCATAGTTGCGTTTATTCTCATCCGGTTATGAAGATAAAAACATATTCTCCTGAGATAGAAACGCGAATGCGTAATTTTTACGGCAGCCTGTCTGAAAAAGAAGAACGAATTCGCAAACCGGGCGGGGGACGTAAATCCGTCCTCTCGACCGCCGTCGGCCTTGATGACGCATTTTTCGCAGTGCTGAAAAATCACACGGCGGGTTCGCCTATGGACTGTATGATATATACAGTAATATCGGTTATATCACGTTAGGGGCAAGCGGTGACACCTCCGAGTTCGGGTGCGCCTGTATTCGGAACTGGTGGACGACACATGGAAAATCTGAATTCCTCTTCGAGACAGGCCGCAAAACGGCTGACGGTTTTAAAGAAAATATGAAATATGAAAATTCAATTCGACGAGTTTCTGCCGAAGTGGAATTATGCCGCTGTTCCGTCAGGACGGCTTTGAATCCCGTAGTTATTTAATTCCCGTTCCTTACTTGTTGCATAAACAGATACAGGGCTTCATGATATCATAATGTACCATAATGCAACTTGAGAAGGTCACACTCCGTTCTGGCCTATTTTTTTTCTTTTTTTATCAGCTTGCCACAGGATATCCGACTATGCGCCAGTATGTAATCGATGAACTTTCTTTTTTGGAACATGACAACTTGGACAATTATCTCAAACGAACCCTGAAGCCCGGACCTATGGACGGTGTTTTTTGGCTTGAGGTGCCCCGGGAGCTGCTGGCTCTGGCCCAGCTGAATCACCCGGACTGCGGGCCGTTCTATTTTACCGTTCTCTTGGAAAAGACAGAAATCCGTATTGAGTTCCTCGTGCGCAGTTCCAATAACATCCGCTGTTCGTGCATTGACTGGGCCACACCCAACCAACGGCAGTTTGTCCTTGATTTTATTGATACCATGATAAAAGAAGAATATATCACTGTCTGATCAGATGCATCCGTCAATCCAGACTAGGAGGAATACCATGAACAACATGAAAAAACTCGTTGAATTTGAGCTGGACGGTCAGCCAGTATATGTCGAAACAGAGATAAGCGAACAGCAGGGCATGGAGCGTATCGCGCGGGGCAGGGAGGATGAACCGGAGCAGGCCGAGTCCCGTTTTGTTGATGCGGTAGCCCGGATCAAACCTGCTGCCGAGGTGGTGCTTAGGAATGAAAATTTAATAACAACGGAACTTGCTGACAGGTCATTGACAATTTCATAGTTGCGTTTATTCTCATCCGGTTATGAAGATAAAGACATATTCTCCTGAGATAGAAACGCGAATGCGTAATTTTTACGGCAGCCTGTCTGAAAAAGAAGAACGAATTCGCAAACCGGGCGGGGGACGTAAATCCGTCCTCTCGACCGCCGTCGATCTTGATGACGCATTTTTCGCAGTGCTGAAAAAACACACGGCGGGTTCGCCTATGGACTGTATGATATATACAGTAATATCGGTTATATCACATTAGGGACAAGCGGTGACACCTCCGAGTTCGGGTGCGCCTGTATTCGGAACTGGTGGACGACACATGGAAAATCTGAATTCCTCTTCGAGACAGGCCGCAAAACGGCTGACGGTTTTAAAGAAAATATGAAAATTCAATTCGACGAGTTTCTGCCGAAGTGGAATTATGCCGCTGTTCCGTCAGGACGGCTTTGAATCCCGTAGTTATTTAATTCCCGTTCCTATGCCTTCCAACAGCATTTCCGGCAGGCTGATATTCCCGGCCTTCCGGCCCTGTTCAGCCCGGCGCAAGATAAAAGCCCCAAAACCTGCTTGCATCTCATGACCGGATAATGGTAAACAATGCCTGAACAAGGCAGTACCGCCTGAATGACGATGACGGAACACTCCACGACCGCTTTCCGGGCTGCCCGGAAAACAGCAGATATTTTTTCATTTTCATTTACATCCCAACCTAATCCGGAGAGAATCCCATGGCCGTTGTTGCCCCGTTTCGAGGTGTGCGTTACAACCTGGAGAAAATCACCCGCCTGGAAGACGTTGTTACCCCGCCCTATGATGTTATTTCACCTGATGATGCGGAAAACTTGGTCAAAAAGAATCCCTATTCCATGATTAACTTGGACCTGTGCAACATTTCCCAGGGAGAGACTGAAGATAACGGTCGCTACGAACAGGCCCGTGCCCGCTTTGAGGCCTGGCAGGATGAAGCCGTGCTGATTCGCGACCAGCATCCTGCCATCTATCTGTATTATATTGAATATAATCATCCAGGCGGGCACCGCCTGACCCGCAAGGGGATTGTCGGGCTGGTCGGGCTGGCTGAATTTGCCGAAGGCATTGTCAGGCCGCATGAAAAGACCTTTTCCGGAGTGATCAGTGACCGGCTGCAGCTCATGGAAACCTGCAGAGCCCAGTTCAGTCAGGTTTTTTCCATTTACTCGGACCCTGAACAGGAGGTGATCAGCAAACTGGAAAAGGTTCGAGAGCCGGAACCGCTGCTCCGGATTGAGGATCAGAATGCCAATCTCCATACCCTCTGGCGGGCAACCGATGCAGAGGCGCTCTGTGCAGTGCATCAGTTTTTTAAAGAAAAATCGGTTTATATCGCTGACGGCCATCACCGCTACACCACGGCTCTGGACTGCCGCAGACGCGCTCTGGCCCGTAATCCCGAGCTGCCGGAGGAGCATCCCTGCAACTACATCATGATGTACCTCTGCGCCTGCGAGGATCAGGGTCTGTCCGTGCTGCCCACTCACCGGCTGGTGCGCTGGCCGGGAGTGATGACAGCGGATCAGCTGCAGGAGAAATTGGCTTTGGGGATACACGTCACCGAGGTCAGCCAGGGAAGTAGAGAAACCCTGATTGCCGAAACCCTGGAGCAGATGCAGGAGGCGGAAGGCGGTGCCGGTGTTCTGACCTTCGGGGTCTATCACGCCGGAGAAGACCGGGCCTTTCTCCTTGCCGTGGACGGACAGGCGGTCAACGCTGCCCAGGCCCTGGCGGAGCAACCTGAAGTACTCAGAGACCTTGATGTGGTTGTCCTGTCCGACCTGCTCATTGACGACTATCTCGGCCTGAGCCACGAGCAATGCGTCCGGGAAGAGCTGGTCCGCTATCTGAGCGATACAGATGCAGCCCTTGATGCGGTCGTCAAGGAAAATGCGCTCCAGGATACCCACACGCCGCTGCTCTTTCTCCTCAATCCCACCCAGGTTGAACAGGTGCTCAGGGTGGCGGACAGCAACACCATCATGCCGCATAAATCCACCTATTTCTATCCCAAGATCATGACCGGTCTGCTGCTCAACAAGCTGGATGATGAAGAAATACAGGTGCCGCAGCCCTGCCTCTAACCCGTAAATTTGTTCCGGTAAATCGTTCTGCTGTCCTGTTCTTTGAGCCGCTCATTTAACGGATCAGAGAACAGGGAAACTTTCCTTGCCGCCTTGTTCCTGCCCCGGCTTCGGGAAGTTCGGGCTGTATTCTCCCCATTCTCCTCGCCCATCCTCTGAAATTCCGGGTTTCTCCGGGTATCGCATCAAGTAAAAAATCTTCGACTGCAGTGGACAGAATCGGGTAAAAAATTCCCGCTATTTTTCCGTTTACCCAGAAAGAGAATATGAATTATTATCAGTAAGATATATCTCGCATCGGTGAATTGCGGAGTTACTTTGTATTCGTCTTGTTTATATAACAACACGGAAAAACGGCATGATTTTCGCATAGAAGATACAGCAGGCAGAACAGTTTTCAGCTGCAGGATTCGGGCGAAGAACCGGCAAACTGAGGCAATTACTCAGCCCGGTTGAACAAGCAGACAAGGGCTTTCAGGCAAAGCAGGTCTTCATTTCCTGAAAGTCTGTCCTGTTTTTCAAAAAGCACAGGTAATTTTCTGCAAAGGACAGCCGCGTTGAGCAAAAACAGCTATCTGATTGAACAAAGCAGCAGCACGTTTGTACAAAGGAGCTGGCCTTTTCAGCAATGCAGGACGCGGAAGAAGAAATATCCCGGTACTTTCGGGCAAAGGGCCGGAGCGGACAGGAAAAAGGAGCGCATGATGCTGACCGGAAGTATTCCCAAACTGCTGCAGGAAGCAGGCAGGGTGAAAGAAGCCCTGGAGAAGATCGGAGACGGGCTGCCTGCCGGGGCCTCGGTGACCGAGCTTGAGGCAAAGATTACTGCCCTGGATACAGCGGTCAGTGAGCTGGACGCCCTGAATGCGGAACGGACGCGGCTGGTCAATATGAAAAGGGAACAGGCTCAGCTGCTGAGTGATTATATTGTCCAGATTCGGCTGGCGGTCAAGGTGGCCTACGGGCCGGACTCTTCTGAATACGAGATGACCGGCGGGACAAGGGCGAGTCAGCGGAAGAAGAGGGTGAGGAAGGTTAAGGTGGAGGAGTAGGGACTTACTTTCCAAGAAAAGTGGTGGACAAACAGATTATATCAAGTAACTTATCTTAAAGGAAAATGAATACTAAAGCAATAGGCAAGAATGATCAGCACCCCATACAGCTTAACCTTTTCCCGGTAAAGGAGGCTGAAGTTGACGGGATTCCTATGGGGGTTTTAAGCGACGGGACACCATATCTAACAATGCGAGGGCTTGCAAAAATATGTGGCATACATAACGCCACACTTCAGTCACTGGCGAAAAATTGGCCTTCAGAAAAAAGAAAACCTCGTGGGAAAAAGATATCTGAGCTTTTAAGCGCGCAAGGGCATAATAACGATTCTCTGTATATACAAATAACCCAAAAGGGTACAGAGGTACATGCTTATACAGATTCTGTCTGCATGGCTATACTCGAATATTACGCATTTGAAACAGAACAAGGTGCAAACGAAACTGCTTTATTGAACTACAGACTACTTGCAAGAACTTCATTTCGCACTTTCATTTACAACCGGTGCGGTTACGATCCGAATAAATTTATACCTGATTCGTGGAAGAATTTTCATGAAAGAGTGCTTTTAAATGACCAAGTACCAGTTGGATATTTTTCAATTTTTAGAGAACTGGCCGATCTTGTTATCCATATGATTCAAGGTGGTATCCCGATAGATGATCATACCGTACCTGACATAAGCGTAGGCCAGATATGGGGTAAATTCTGGAATGCGAATAATTTTTCCGAAGAGTATGGAGCGCGTCAAAAACACCCGCATCTTTATCCTGACTGGTTCCCTCAATCTGTTGTTAATCCAGTCGATGTGTGGGTGTATCCTATAAAAGCTCTTGGCGAATTCAGAATATGGTTTTATGAGCATTATGTTCCTAAACATTTCCCTAACTATCTCAACAGAAAAGTTAAGCAAGGAGTATTTCCGCCATCAACTGCTGAACTGCTTATCTCAACTGTTTCAAAGCCGTTGGAGCTAACAAATTAACTTTCGTACAATACAGCCGCTGCACCCGATCCACAGATAACAACGGGACAGAGAAGTATATATCGTCCCGTCATATCTCCTGAAATCCCCTCTTGCCGACCCTGATTCCCTAAAAACAAAAACGTAACAGCCGGAAAACAATAAATGCCCTTCAAGTTTATAAGAAAATTTCTTCAAAATACAGTGTACATTAAATTTTCGTCTGAAAAGGTACATCTCAGGTACGTTGAAAAAAAACAAACCATCGATGATGAACTACTTCTTGCAGCCAAAAGAGATCATGAAAAAAGGCCGTATTCACATATTGAAGAGATTTATCAGGATGATAGAGACATGTCAGATATTGTATATTGGATTTTTCGCATTTTACTATTCCCAATTCTATTCCCTTTATTCCTTGCACTCGGAATTATAATAGATTATTTTTCTTATGCATTCAGCTCAGTCGTATGCTTTCTTATTCTTCATTGCAGTTTACAATGAGAATCTTGCTCATCTCGCCTTGCTTTCTGCGGTAATATCCGTTTTCTCAATATTACATGTTGTTATCATGTCACTATTTCATCTTTCAGCATCTTATTTTTCTTTCGAGTTCAACCTGTCAGCTGACTTTTTATCGTATTGCGGTGGACATATTGAAGAAAAGTCGAACAAGAGACAAGATGAAAAAGAGAAAAGAATGCGCTCCATATCGCTCTTGCTGCATATACGGGCTTGATTATCTTATGACGGGAACTGCAGACATCTTGCCAACGCGGAAATCCAGAAACGGATAAAGAACATCTGCGCCGATGAGGGCTATGAACTGCCGACAATCTGTACTCCGGAAGAACTTATGGAAGGACAGGACGATGCGGAAGGATTCAATTATTGAAGAATTGCATAAAATACGCCGGAAATATGCTCGGATGTTCGGGCACGATCTCCGGAAGATATTTGCGGATCTGAAGCAGCAGGAAGAAAAAAGCGGGAGAAAATTTGTTGCTCTGCCTGTTCAACGGAAACCGGCAGAATAGGTGATAAGAGAGCACCGGGAATTGCCCCTGCAGTCACCAAAAAATTGAACGTATTCTTTGTTGTCCCGAGGTCTTGGGTGATATTCTGGAAACCTGGGTCAAATTTCGGACCGTTTTTGCCCTTTTGAGGGGCTGAAAAGGGATTTTCGGGGAAAAATGAGAAAAAAGAAAGAAAAGAGGCAGAGTCACAATGACACTCCGGGGCGCCCTGGGTTATGACGCCCCTCCTTTGTCGAGACGCAGGGAATCAGAGCAAATGGCAGTCAATAAAAAAATAAACGACATCCTGGATTCCGCAATAGACTGATTCATGAATATTTTGGTATTGATGACGAGATAGTCTGAGATATTATCGAAAACAACATCCAGCAGGTTATATGAACAGCTAAACAAACTGTTCAGCCAGGAATCATGAGAACCCGTAAGGACACGCCCTGCCCGATGCCGGAATGACAATTATTTCTTGGGTTACGACATTCCTTCCCCCTTCCCTGCCTGCCCCCCATTCTCCAACTCTTGACATAAGCAACGGATTAAGATTACTCTGTTGTTATGCAGTTCAAGCAAGGTCACTGCCGTTTTTTGCGAAAGCGGCTTTTTTCGTCAGGCTGAATAGGTATAAAAATATGGAGAACCTGCACACCATGCTGCAAATGACCGCCAGAATCGCCTGGGCCTCGCTGGTCCGCCGCCGCTCTCGTTCCGTGCTGCTGGTGCTGATGATCGCGGTCAGCCTCTGGGGCCTGCTCTTTATGGAAGGGATTTATGACGGCATGACCGAGCAGATGATCGGCAATGCCATCCGCAGCGACAGCGGTCATATCTCGATTTTTGCCAAAGGCTACCGTCCTGATCCGGATCTTTCCAGGCGGGTCACAGCTCCGGGCCTGGACAGCTTTCTGAGCAAAGACCCACGGGTGAAAAGCTCTGTGCAGCGGCTCATGCAGGACGGGCTGGTTGCCACAGCCCATTATTCCCGGGGTACGACGCTGCTGGGGCTTGACCTGGAGGCCGAAAACCGGCACGGTCAGCTTGGGGACTATCTGTATGAGGGGGATTTCAGCCTCGGCAAAGGCGGACGCAGGGCAATCATCGGCTATAAACTGGCCGAAAAACTCCAGGTGCAGCCGGGCAGCAAGATTATTGTCTCAGCCCAAGATAGCCGGGGCGAGGTTGCCTCAGCAGCCCTTCGGGTAAACGGAATCCTCAAGACCAATAATTTAGCTCTGGATGAAAACGCGGTTCTGCTCAGTGAACAGCAGATGCGTAAGATGCTGGCTGTGGAGGAGGGGGTCAGTCAGGTTGCAGTCATAGTCCGCGATGACGGACAGATTGCAGCGCTCCAGAAGGAGTTGCGCCGCAGATTCCCCGACCTTGACGTACTGCGCTGGGATGAACTCTACCCGGCCCTGCTCCAGTCACGGGTGATCATGAAGGGATTTAATTTGGTCACCAACCTGCTCATCTTCTGCGTGGCTGCACTGGGGATTTTTGGGGTTATGCTGGTCTCGGTCCTGGAGCGGCTGCGGGAATTCGGCATCATGCTGGCCATCGGCACCCCTTTCCGGCAAATCGGCAGTATTATCCTGGCAGAATCTTTTTTCCTCGGTTTTATCGGTTTCAGCGCAGGCGGGCTGGCCGGTTTCTGCACCCTGTTGTACTTTAAGGTGTATGGCCTTGACCTGACCATGTTCAACGAGGCATTTGAGGAATTCGGCATGGATGCGGTCACCTATGCCCTGATTCGGCCCAGTTATTTTACCACTGCCTTGGTCGCGGTGATCCTGGCCACTTTGTTGAGCATAGTCATTCCGCTGCGGATTCTGAAAAAGGCAAAACCGATCGAGGCGATCAACAGTATATAAAAAGGTAGAGAAAATTAAAAAGGTAGAGAAAATTAAAAAGGTAGAGAAAATCCGGGTAGGCTCTGCTTATTCTTTCATGATCCGGACAGGAAAGTCAGACAGAGCACGGTCAACAGTTGCCAGGACAAGCTGTTCCAGTTTTGCCTGGGCAGTAAGCATCCGGTCAAAGGGGTCACGATACGCCATTTTCCATTCTCCGGTAAGCTGGGCATGTTCCGGGCTCACAGCAAGCGGCTGGAATCCGGCCCTGTCGATCCAGAGCGGGACATTTCGTGCAACGGTTGCTGGACAAAGGCAAGAAATCGCTGTTTAGCAAAATCAGCAAATATTACAGAGGAACAGGCATATGTCCAATTTTCTTCAAGTGCAACAGGTCAGCAAGACCTTCCGCCCTGACAAGGAGGTGGAGGTAGCGGCTTTGCGCAATATCAACCTGACGATCAGGGAAGGGGATTTCGCCGTGCTCTCCGGCCCCTCAGGTAGCGGTAAGACTACCCTGCTCAACATCATCGGTTGCCTGGATGACGCCACTGAAGGACAGGTCTTCCTGACCGGGGAGCAGCTGACCGGCAGAGCGGAAAAAAAGCTTTCTGTAATCCGCCGTGATCAGATCGGCTTTGTCTTTCAGGCCTATAACCTCATCCCGGTGCTCACGGCCAGGGAGAACATCGAATACATCATGCAACTGCAGGGGCGAAGCCGGGAAGAATGCGATACCCGGGTGACGGAGGTAGCCCGCAAACTGGAGATCGATACCCTGCTTGAAAAACTACCCGGTCAGCTCAGCGGCGGTCAGCAGCAGCGGGTGGCCGTGGCCCGTGCCGTGGCGGCAACGCCCAAGCTGATTCTCGCCGATGAACCGACCGCCAATCTGGATTCCAAAACTGCGGCCTCGCTCATGGACATGATGGAACGGCTCAACGAAGATGAGGGCGTGACCATCATCTTTTCCTCGCATGACCCGCTGGTCATCGGCAAGGCTAGGCATTCAATCGTTCTGAAAGACGGGGAAGTTATTTCTGATGAGCGCATTCATTGACAGGTTCCATAAGCTGCTGGCGGTGGGTCTGCTGGGGATCAGCCCGGAGCTTGGCCTGGAAAACACTAATATCCTCAGCTATGATCAGGCGCAGTATACCGCCGATTTCAACCGGCTGCGGGCAGACCTCTCGCTATCTCACGAAAAATATCCGGACGTTATCGGCAAGGTCATTGTGGACAACAAAACCCGCTACACTGCCAGCCCGGACAGCCTGCGGAACAAAACCTCCGTCTATCGGGCCTATGTCCAGTACAGGGGGGCAGAGCATTTCTGGTCCGCTGGCAGACAGCGTATCCCGCTGGGCGTGGGCCGGATCTGGAATCCCATTGATCTGTTCAATCCGGTGGATTCCGAGGCCGTCGAACCGGACGAACGGGTCGGCACGGAATCCCTCCGCTACGAATACGCCCTGAGCGGGCTGTCCAATCTGGATGCCACCCTGGCCCGCGATAAAGCGGCAGTGCGGCTCAAGGGCTTTCTGGAATACGGTGATGCCGCTCTGGTTGGGCTGTGGGATGAAGACCATGACCGGGATATTATCGGCTGGGAGCTGGAAGGCCAGCTTATGGACACCGGGATCGAGCTGCGCAGCGAAGGCGGCAGTTTCCACGACCGCTTCAGCGGCGAACGGCACACCGAGTTTATTGTCGGCGCGGAGTACGGCTTTGCCAACTCCCTGAACCTGCTCGCTGAATACAGATTTTTCGATGAGGACGAGGGCGATTCTCTGGGCGGCATAGTGAGCTATCAGCCCGCCATGCTCTGGACATGCAGCCTGCTCACGGTCACCAGTTTCGACGACAAATCAGGCTTTCTCGCCCCATCTGTGGAATACAGCCTGAGCAATGAGATGACCCTCGGTGCCGGAGCCTTCATCTATTACGGAGATGAGGAGGATATCTTTGGCGTGGCTGCTGATCGCTATTATTTGCGCTGGTTTGTGCATTTTTGAAGCAGAATTGTATCGAACAGGAGGAATAATGTCGGTGCGGAACTTTTTAAGAACAAGCACAAACATAGACCGCCTGTTCGTCAGGCGCGATTTTCCGGAATTGAATAGCCCTTGCTCACAACCGAATCATGGCTGCCATGTTTTCGACGACACAACATAATGCAGATGTTTTTCAGCCCGCTCACCATTCAAGGCGGCGTTGAAAAATTTGTAAAGGTTGTTCTCCTTGTTGCTGACGGGATCACCCTCAAAGTAATTCTACTTTGGTGACCATACCATTAACTATTTAATAATATTAACAATGCTAAAAACAGGGGTTTTTAAATACTTAATAAAAATAAGCTAGTTATGTTTATGATCGCCAAAGTAGAATTAATTCCCGTTCCCAAGTATAAAATAGAGTATTATTTTGTTTGGGTAACGAAGTATCGTTATCATATTCTACGTGGTGATCTTGCCGAGCGGGCACGTGATATTGCTCGTCAAACCTGTGAGTATTTCGAGATCCAAATTTTGCGGGGCGTAGTCAATAAAGATCATGTGCATATTTTGGTTTCGGCACCACCGGATATTATGAGACGGGTGAAAGGGAGAACGTCCCGAAAGATATTCGAGGAATTTCCTCATGTGCGAAAGCGGTATTGGGGCCGTCATTTTTGGGCATGTGGATATTTTTGCGTCACTGCCGGTGAATTGCCGCGTGCCATGATTGATGAATATCCGGCTCATCATTTTGAACGTAATCCGAATGACAGATTTGAGGTTGAACGATAACACCAACCGGCTGCGAAGCCTGCCGGTACAGCTGGACTTTCAGTCCGCAATTATAAACCCACCGACTTTCAGGCGGTGAGTCGTTTAGTGTTGTGGTATTGATTATGTACAGATGGATTAACAGCTAAATAAGCTCTCCCTTCAGCTATCTATTACCAGAAAAAATTATATAAATTTACCCTATGCTCACCATAAATAACCTCAGCCTGCAATACGGCTCTAAGCACCTCTTTCGTGAAGTCACCTCCCAGATCCATGCAGATGACCGCATCGGGCTGGCAGGTGTCAACGGCACAGGAAAATCCACCCTGATGAAGATTATCAGCGGGTCCCTGGAGACTGATCCCGGCGTCATCAGCAGGGCCTCATGGTTCACCGTGGCCTATCTTCCCCAGGAGATCTCCATTGAACTGGGCCAGCGCTCGCTCTTTGAAGAGGCCGAACATGCCTTTGATGAGGCCTTGCAGCAGCAGCAGGAGTTTGACGAGATCAACCAGCGCATGGCCGGACTGGACCAGGACAGCCCGGAGCTGGAGTCCCTGCTGGAACGGCAGGGCGAGCTCCAGCACCTGCTGGAGGGCCATGATATCTTTCGTATCCGTCCCCAGATTGAGCGCATCCTCTTTGGTCTAGGGTTTTCCAAAGAAGACCTGGACCGGCCCGTAGCCGAGTTCTCCGGCGGATGGATCATGCGTCTGCTCCTGGCAAAGCTGCTCCTGCGCAAGCCTGCCCTGCTTCTGCTGGATGAGCCGACCAACCATCTTGATCTGGATTCCCTGACCTGGCTGGAAGACTTCCTGCAACAATACCAGGGCGCCATGATGATTATCTCCCATGACCGCTCTTTTCTTGATCGGGTCACCACTAAAACCTGGGAACTCAGTCTTGGCCGCTTAACCGTTTATAAGGGCAATTACTCCAAGTATCTGGTGGATAAGGAACAGCGCATGGAGCTGGAGCGGGCTGCCTATGAGAATCAGCAGGCCATGATCAAGCAGGCAGAGCAGTTCATTACCCGTTTTCGGGCCAAGTCCACCAAGGCCAAGCAGGTCCAGAGCCGAGTCAAGCAGCTGGAAAAGCTGGAGCGCCTGGAGCTCTCTGAGACCGAGCGCACCATCCACTTTTCTTTCCCGCCAGCCATGCCCTCAGGACGGGACATCTTGCAGCTGGATAAGGTCAATAAATCCTTTGATGGCAAGCAAATCTTTAAAGATGTCCATCTGAACCTGCAACGAGGGGATAAACTGGCTGTGGTCGGAGTCAACGGGGCTGGTAAAACCACTCTGATGAAGATTATGGCGAGTCTGGAACCCGCTGAAGGCGAGATCAGTCTGGGGCATAACGTCATCCTGACCTATTTTGGCCAGCATCAGGCCCAGGAACTCTATGGCGAGTCCAGCATTTTGGACACAGTGTACCACGCAGCCCAGGACATGACCGTGACCAAGGTGCGCTCGCTGCTCGGGGCCTTTCTCTTTACTGGCGACGAGGTGGACAAGCATGTGCAGGTGCTGTCCGGTGGGGAAAAGAGCCGGGTGGCCCTGGCAAAAATGCTGGTCAAGCCTGCCAATCTCATGCTGTTGGACGAGCCCACCAACCATCTGGACATTACCTCCCAGGAGGTGCTTCAGGAGGCAATGGCCCAGTACGAGGGCAGCATCATCGTGGTTTCTCATAACCGGACCTTTGTCAATTCTTTTGTCAATAAGGTACTGGAAATCCGGGATGGTCGGGCGATTCTCCATGAAGGCAATATTGATGATTATCTTGCGGCCCGCCAGCAACTGGACGAAGAGCAGCTTGCGGTAAAAAAACAGGAGAAGCAGCAAAAGAGCGCTCCTGCGAAAACGGAACAGGATGCTGCTGGTTCGGGTGATCGCAAGGAAGAACGGAGGAAACGGGCCCAACAACGGCAGCAACTCAGTGGTCAACTGAAACCCTGGAAGAAAAAATCAGCTACCGCAGAGAAACAAATTGATGTCCTGGAGGAGCGTAAAGGGGAGCTGGAGACCTTAATGGCTGATCCTGATCTGTATGCGAACCAACCCCGCTGGCTGAAAGTCAGCAAGGAGTATAATGAGGTAGAGCAAACGCTGAAGCGTCAGTTTGCGGTTTGGGAGGAAGCGCAGGGGCGGATTGAGGAGATTGAGTCGGAGAAGTAAAGTGCAATAGCCATCAATTGTTCCATGTTATAATTGTCCGTTATCCATCCACTCTATCAGGCGGCTGTGGTTTGCAACGGTATAACCTCATTCTTAATTTTTTCTATATGTTGTTTGGCGATTTTAAGGTCATAACTGACTTGCAGATTCATCCAAAATTGTGCGGTTGTATTGAAATACCTGGCTAACCTGAGAGCAGTATCAATGCTGATACCACGCTTTTGCCGTACCACATCATTGATTCTGGGAGCTGGAACGCGCAGGGCAACAGCCAGAGCATTAACACTCATGCCTAAAGGTTCAAGGTACTCTTCTTTAATGATTTCTCCGGGGTGGATTGGTCGCATATTTCTCCTGACTGTAATTGCGTTCTCATTGTACAGTGGGTTCAGGTTGCTGTCAATGAAAGGTGCGGAAAAGCAAAGAGCTGGGTTTTCTGTTGGTTGATCTGGAGCTGGCTTGGATAAAAGGTATGTTTTTTAAGTTGGCATCGTAAAACAGAGAGGAGTTTATGGAGCTGCTTGGACAATTTTGGCAATCGTTTGTGGAAGCTAAACCGTGGGAGTGGATTCTTAGCGGTGTCGGGCTTCCTATACTGGGCTGGCTTCTTTTCCGTTCCCGAAAAAACACTACCTCCTCCCAAAAAGAAACCGATAATGATCTCTCTGTTTGCCCGCCAAGGCTTCGTCAGCAGCTCCTCAAACGTTTCCGTAATGACCTAGACCTTCGCCTGTCCTCCCTCCTGGATGAACGTACCCCATTAGATTTAGAAAAGAAACTCTCTCCCCATGAAGTTGATCGGCCCCATTCCCTGCGGGATATTCTTTATGAGCAGGAAGGCCGTGCTCCCCAAGTCACCGACCTTAGTATTATCGACATTTTCCAAGACAAAGAAAGCGGCGAGCGTTTGGCTATCCTGGGAAAACCGGGAAGCGGTAAGACTATCTCTCTTTTACAGCTACATGACCATTTGCTAAAGCGGGCCGAGGAAGAAGAACAAGAATCCTTGCCGGTGATTTTTGAGTGTTCAGAGTGGGACGATAAGGACTTGGTTGATTGGATGGGCCGTCAACTCAGTAAAAACTACCGAGGCTTGCAAGAAGAGCTGGCTAAAGAACTTGTGCGGGACGAGGTCATCTTTCCGCTTTTTGACGGCTTAGATGAATTACTACAAAGTAGGCAGGATAAATTTGTCCAAGCCTTTAATAAGTTTCAGACGGGTCGTTCCTTGGTGGTCTGCTGCCGGCTTGAGGAGTATCGGCGCTTGCAGAAAAAAGTAGACTTGAATCATGCGGTCATTTTGCAGGATATCTCGGAAAAGAAGCTAGAGGGTTATCTCAAGCGGTTGCAGCTTTACGGCTTATGGATTTTTTTGCAGCAGTCGCAAAAGCAGGGAAAGAAAAGCAGTCTGTTTGAGCTTGCTCGGCGGCCTCTTTTTCTCAATATTATGCTGACGCTGGAAAACGAAAGAAGTCTGAGCCAAGATGAAGGGTTGCGAAGGGGAAAACAGGCGGAAAATCGGTTATGGGAGCTTTATCTTGATTATTGTCTGAAGAAAAAAACACCATCTAAGAAGAATGGATCGGAGAAATACTGGAAACAGTATAGCAAAGACCATTCAATTCGTTGGCTGTATTGTTTAGCAAACAGGATAAAGACGGAGGGAAAAGTAGAATTTCGTCTTGATGAATTACATCCAGACTGTCTATATCATATTTGGAAATTCAAGGTAAGTTACGGCTTATTAAGCGGGATTCCACTCGGCTTGATTATTATGTCGTTTTTAAACTCAGCATTTGGTTTAAGGATTATACCACTCTGGATGGCATATGTCCTCCTAAGAGATGAGCAAGTTGTAAAGCAGGATGAAATAATACGATTAGGCTATCCTTCTACTCTCTATGATTGGAAAAAAGTTTTATCGGGACTATTGGAGGGAATAATTTTTGGTTTGATTATTGGCGGACTGGTTGGACTTATAGCCTTTGGTTCATTAGCCTACGGGTTGTCTTGCGTAGTAATTTTCGCATTAATCCGTGCCAGCAGAAACCTTAACGTTTCCATTCCAGAAACAGTAAGCCCTTATCAAACGCTTTTTTATGCTGGCCTTAATGGTTGTTTTCTTGTTCCACTTACTAGCTTAACCGCAGCATTTGTTTATTTTAAAGCTATAGAATCTGCTAAATACACTGGATGTCAAATAGTGAACAACATGCAGGAACCATCTGTTTATGCGGTATTTTTCCTTATGCTTTTTGTTAGCATCGTCTCTTACGGAAGTATTACCATTATTAGACATTATTTAGTAAGATTATTCCTCTGGCAAGAGGACCAACTCCCTCTCCGCCTCATCAACTGGCTAGAATTCCTCCATCACCGCAAAATCCTGCAACGGGTCGGCGGGAGCTACCACTTCATCCATAAACAACTCCTGGAATACTTGGCCCGAACCCACTCTGTTCAGCAAAAACCTGACTCATAAAAGACAGACAAGCCCTGCCTCTACCCAAAAACTTCCTGGCTTTACCCAGCCCGCCTCTCCCTCCAACCCAGACGCCGCCCAGCTTTACCCAGGCCAACCCTTCCTTTTTCAGCACCTCACCACCCGTTTTTTCCCTTGACAAGCAAGAACCAACGTTTTAACGTAATTCCTCTTGTCTATAAAATTCTCACATGAGGGACGTGCAATGCCCAACGACAAGGCCCAGCCCGGCTATCAGGCAATGAAGGATAACTCTTGGAAACAGAGCAAGAATGCGTGAGCCTGAATGTGTCCTTTTAAAGCGGCGCGGTGCTGAACATATCAGGCAGTTAATTGAGGGCAAGTCAGTGCAGGAACAGCTGGAATTCTGGCGGCATCGAACAGATGCCATGCAGAAACGCCAAAAAAAGTCACAATCGCAGAAAAAAAAATAACGCGGCTCTGTTGATCTCTGCATTGCCGTTCGCAAATACAGCATTTCCTCCCTCCAACCCAGAATCCGCCTAACTTTACCCCGCCCTGCCCTTTTCAGCACCTCATCACCCTCTTTTCCCTTGACAACCAAAATCCAAAGTTTTAACGTAATTCCTCATATCTATAAATCCTTACAGGGAGGACATGCAATGCCGGAAGAACGTGTCACCATCGAACAGGTTGCGGAATTACTGGGGGTGGAGTTTGCGCCGGTCCTTGGCATTTGTATCCGTCAGGACAATCGGAACCATGCTGCCGTCCGTCTCGGCAATAACGAAGTCCCGTCCCTTTATAGACGGATATTCTTCAATTCTCTCCTGTCGACGTCTTTCATGTATGTGTCGGGCGTGAGTCTCCGTGATATTTCGGACAGTACTTACCGGTAATGTTATCCCATAATGTTCCTTCAGTTTTTCAGGAACCCGACCAAAGGAATGGTCTGCCCCGAAATCTGTTACGGCACGCTGCAGAGGCAGCGAGCAGCATCGGCAGGTTATTCCGGCACTTCGGCTGAACGGCCGGTACCGTTTTCCCGGCTGTCTGTACTCCTGCTCAACTACGTGAATTATCCCGAACGTCGTGTGCCAATGTGTTTTTTTTACCGCTACGGGTACAATTACCGTCCGTCGGAAGAGCTGCCCCGGATTTTTCAATTCGACTCTCCGCCCATCCGCTGAGCACCTCATTACCCATCCGGCGAACTTCCTCAATGACCCTACTTTCGGCCTCATCAGCTTTTACAATCCCGTCTCCGTCATCACCGGCTATAGAAAGAATAGCTTGAATACGCGTTTTCAGATTTGGCTGACGGTTCAATTGATTGAGCAATTCCTTATCTTCCTGTGACAGTGAGGACATAAATATCTTCTCCGGGATAATATTATACGAACGGACAACACAGCATCCTGATTACTTGCTGTTTCTTTCTCAAAGAAATCAAAGTAACAGAAAAATACGCTCTCATGCATCCCGTAATTGATAAAACCGCACTTGTAATCGCACCCAACTCCAACAGGTGATTCCTGCCGGAAAGATCATCTCTGTGGCGGCATACCCGCCACCTACGCGGTGGCACCCTATCCCCGATGTTCATTGGGTGAAGATTTATCTGAACAATCAAACAGGTATACTTGATGCTATATCTGTCGTGAAAAGGTATGAGCAAATTTTACCCTGAGAGCAGAAAATATCCTTGAGTTTTTCTGCAGTATAAGCCGGGCAAAGGAGGACGCACAGTCTATCGCATTACATTGTTTTTTCGGCATCCTGCCTGCTGCAGGTCTGCTTCAGCAGCTCATTGAGCTTTTCCGGGGACGACAGGCATTCTCTGCCGAGACCGCATTCGGCCATCACGGAGCAGAAGCGCAGAAATTCGTCCATCAGTCGCGTCATGGCTTTATCCCGGTGCTGAATAATAGAGAGTTGGCGCCGCATGTTGACGTCTTTGATGGCCAGACTTTTCAGCCAGCCCTGTTCCTCTTCCCGGCAGATGGTCAGCTCGGAAAGACAGGCTGCGCCCACACCGGCCTCCACCGCCTTTTTGATGGCCTCGGTGTGGCCGATCCGGGTGACGACCTTGAGCAGCGGAGCATGTTCGCCCAGTTTATTTTTGAAAATTTCCGCTGTGCCGGAGCCGTCTTCGCGCAGAACCCAGGCTGTTCTGACAAGATCATCCGGCAGGCTGAAGAAATCGTGCCGGGCAAGCGGATGCGCTGCACTGACAATAATCCGCAGTTCGTCCTCGATCCAGGGAATCAGGCGGACAGCTTCGTCCGTGATGCCGCCTTCGACAAAGCCGAGATCCATGACGCCCTGGGCAACAAGACGTTCCGAGTCCTTGGTATTGGACACCAGCATATTAATATGCGCCTCCGGATACATCCGCATGAAAAAGGCGACAGGATAGGGCAGGACGTAATTACCGATCGTGGAGCTGGCAATAATCTCCAGTGATCCGGCAACAGATTCTTTCTCTTCCGTCAGTAAATCTTCTATATTGCTGACCTGACAGGTTATTTCCTTCGCCATGGGCAGCAGGTAACGGCCCCGGTCATTGAGCAGGAGGCTGCGGCCGTGCCGGTCAAACAACGGGCCGCCCAGCTGATTTTCCAGCTCGGCCAGGGCCATGCTCACGGCCGACTGGGTCAGAAAGAGTTTTTTGCTGGCTCTGGTCACCTGTCTGGTCTCAGCAACAGCAATAAATATTTCAAATTGTCTGAGTGTGATCGCCATGATCGCTCCTTGTCCGATACGCCGGAAGCGTGGGTCCGTACCGTTTATTGTCCTGCTGAACAGCAGAATACTGTAACTGTAGCATACATTATGCTGCACATCCTCTCAAAAAAGAGAATGCATTGTTTATTTATTTTATCGGCCTTTTATCGTTTTTTTGTCAAAAGGGCAACTGGTGCCACTCTGTGATGTTTGAACTATGTGCATAGGAATTATACTCACAAAAAAAACTTGACCTTTCTCTAAAATATACTGTATACCTGAATATAGGTAATGTAATCACTGTTAAGTATTTTTTAGGATGGAGGCTAATATCATGAAGAAAGTTCAATTATTAGTTGGATGTTTTCTGGTTGCAGCAACAGCAATGATGAGTGCGGGGAGGGCAGAAGCAGGTTGGACATCACAGCTTAAAATCACCAGAATGTACTCGAATACGTCATATGCATGGGTATACGGGCAGCTGAAGAGCTATACCACTGCGGGGTCTACTTATTATTATTGCAGAGTCTATGATGATGACTTGCGTGATCAGCTTAGTGATGCTTTAGCAAATAATCTTTCAGTGGAACTGTATTGTTCATCTACTTGGCAAACTGACAGCTCCAGACTTTGCCCTGCCACTAACTATGAATGCACCGCCATAGATATGTTTCAGAACCAGTAGATTATGTCCGTCAGTTCAGACAGACAGGTAGCAACTGTATTTTCCACCTGTCTGTCCTGCTATCGCAGCTTGTTTATATCGCTATGAAATATATTCGTTTTATTCTTTTTGCATTCATCATTTTTTTCTCTGGATATTACATCGGAAACGAACAGTATTTAAAAATAAAAACGTGCGAAAAACCGACAGTCTCTTTTGCAGAACAAGAAAAAGTAAAACGGTCGATTGAAAACAAAATAGTTGCTGCCAAACAGAAAAGAGTAAAACGGGTCTTGGGAGAAGATACCAAATTACTACAGACAATGACGAAGGATATCCATGATAACAAAAACAATACAAAGGAAAAGCTTGGTGGCTTACCACAACAAAACAGGATATCTGAAGAAGAACTGCGAGAAGACGGAGTACCTGAAGAAGATATAGAAATGATGGCTTCTGCTTTTAAAGAGTCAGATTCTTCATCACCTGGAAAAAAGCAGCTGACAGCGGAACAGCTAATATTTAAAGATATAATTGCTGCCGATTTGCGTAATGACGGATTACCTGAAGAAGAAATAAAAAGGATGGCAGAGGAGATGGCAAGAACAGAAAATTTGGAGACATATAATCAGCCTGCATCCACTCCGGAAGAAATGCGCGATAACTTTATTGCTGATTTACGAGAAGATGGAATACCCGAAGAAGAAATAGAAATGATGACTGCTGCTCTTTTCACTCCTGAAGAGCCGGATACACGCGATTCTGCCGTTCACAGCGAGATTCTGGAGCAGGAAGACGACGATCTGCAAGAAGAAATTATGGAAGAAGAATCAGTCGATGAGGAAATTTTTGAATAAAGCCAGACAGATTAGTGTTCAAGAACTTAGACAGTACCTTCTTGTTCATATTTGAACAAGAAGGTACTGTCTAAGTTCTTTTTCTTTGTTATCCCCCCGCCTTTTATTCCATCGCTTCAGCGCCTTTTTATGTGACTGAATTTTGTTTTTATGGCATATTGCGTTTCAGCATACAGATCCCCTTTTCTCTTTTCAACGATAAATTCGCAATTTAATGAAACCTATTGCCATAACCATAACTATGGGCTGCCCTGTCGGGGTCGGTCCGGAAATTTTGATTCGTTTTTTTGACGGACTGCAAAGCGGAGCAGAATGCCCGACCGTGGTGCTCGGTGATCTTGCCGTGCTTTCCCGGACGGCTGAACTGCTGCGGGTGCAGGTGGAACCGGTTTCCTGGCAGCCCGGTCAGCAGATCAGGTCGGGAACCGTGCCGGTGCTGGAGCTGTCTCATCTGAATACAGAAGAACTGCGCTGGGGGGAGCCGAACAGGGAGACCTCGCTCGCTATGGCTGAATATATCCGGGCGGCGGTGCAGGGAACCCTGCAGGGGGATTTTTCTGCTATGGTCACCTGCCCTATCTCCAAAAAGGCGCTGAATAATGCAGGAATCCATTATCCCGGGCATACGGAAATGCTTGCGGATCTGACGGATTCTGCTCATTATCGGATGATGATGGCAGGCTCCCGGCTGCGGGTCGTTCTGGTCACTATTCACGAGCCGCTGGCAGAGGTCAGCCGCCTGCTGAGCATCGCTGAAATTCAGGACTGTCTCCGTATGACGGCGAACTCGCTGCGCCGGGACTTTGCCGTCAGCCGCCCCAGAATTGCCGTGGCCGGGCTGAATCCGCACAGCGGTGAGCAGGGTATGTTCGGTAGGGAGGAAATCGAGATCATTGCTCCGGCCCTGGCCGGATATACGCAGGAGGACAACGCGGCAGAGATCACCGGTCCCTGGCCGCCGGATACAGTCTTTTATAAGGCGGCAAACGGAGAATTTGACGCAGTGGTCTGCATGTACCATGATCAGGGCCTGATCCCCTTCAAGCTCCTCCATTTTCAGGACGGCGTCAATGTGACCCTGGGCCTGCCCATTGTCCGCACGTCAGTGGATCACGGCACAGCCTATGATATTGCCGGACAGGGAAAAGCTGACCCGGCCAGCTTGCGGGCGGCTTGGCAGATGGCAGCGGAGATTGCCAGGAACAGAGGGGAACAGGTGTGAAAAAAGGGATGCTGATTGCCTTTGAGGGGATTGACGGCACAGGCAAATCAACCCAGCTGCGTCTGCTGGCCGAGTTTCTCCGGGAACAGGGCTTGCCGGTGATCACGACCTATGAGCCCACGAACAGCAGGTACGGCCGACGTATCCGGGAATTATATCAGGATCGGGGCAGCTGCACCCCGGAAGAGGAGCTGAACCTCTTTATTGAAGATCGGCGCCTTCATGTGCAGGAGTTTATCAGGCCGGAACTGACAGCTGGAAAAATCGTCCTTACGGATCGGTACTATTATTCAACAGCGGCGTACCAAGGGGCTGCAGGCCTGGACCCGACGGACATCTTTGCCCGCAACAGCTTTGCTCCGACGCCGGATCTGGTTGTCCTGCTGACTATGAACCCGGAGCTTTCCATTGCCCGTATCCGGGAAGGCAGGGGTGAGGCACTCAACGATTTTGAGCAGCTTGATCAGCTCCGCAAAGTGGCAAAGCATTTTGCCTCCTTCAGCGATCCCAGCATAGTGCGGATTGACGCTGCCTGGCCGCCCGAACAGGTGCAGCAGGATATTCAACGGACAGTGTGTAAATATATTTAGCCATAGCCGTTCCTTAAAATTAACTTGTACTTCATTCTTTTATCCAGGTATTACGGCAAAAAAACAACTGAAAATACGACAACTTCCAGGATATATCATTCCTCCTGCACCTTCATCCCCGGCACCGGCACCGGCGACTGCAGTCGGCTGACAATCACCCGTTCATCCGGGGCAATGACCGCATCCAGCAGCACCTCGTCAACCCGCCGCCAGAGGACGTTAACCCCCCTGGCATCAAACAGTCCTTCCTTAGTTACAAATGAGCTACAAGCACCTGAGTTCTGCCGAAAGATACTATAGCTGGAGCAGTATAAACTGAATACAGGATCAGCTATCTGAAAGGCGTGAAGGCAAAACTTATGCCTCTTGTGGGCATATTCAAATTATGTTGCTCCAGCTATAGAATGGGATTTTAGTCAGTTCCCGTTCAGGTACGAGGAGCCACCTCATAAGTACTTAGGAATCTTCTTTATGGTCGTCGGCGCTTTCGTCGGGGGCCTGCCGATCTGGATCTCAGTCAAGTTCATCTTTGAGGCAGGGCTGTTCAATTCTATAAGAGCTTGTATTTTCAAGACGTATGCAGTAATTGATACAGAAAAACTTTACACGAGGATTCTGCATGCTGTTTTTTTGCTGAACACAATCAAAGATCATCGACGCGGGCAGGGCCGGCGATATGAGCTTACGCATATTCTTCTGTTTTCGATCATGGCGATCCTGAGCGGTTCGGAACTTGAGCGGATTTTCAGGGAGCACGGCAAAGCTCTCGCGGAAGAGGAACCGGACGGAGAATTTATTCGTTGCGACGGCAAAACTCTCCGGGGAAGTTTCGATAACATGAAGGATATTAATCAGCTTCAGATATTGAGTGCTTTTGCTGGCGACCGCGCCGTCGTTCTCGGCCATGAAGAAATCAGGGAGAAAAGCAATGAAATCCCGGCGGCGCGGAAACTGATGAAAGAACTCGGTTTATCCGACCGCATTTGACCGCTCCCGAATTCGTTGCAATCCGCACATATTTGCGAAACTGAGAAGCTTCGCTCTCAATATTCTTCGTAAGAACAAGGTGAAAAATGTCAGCCGGGAGCTTTTCAGGAACTGTATGGATATAAATCGTCTGTTTGATTACGCCGGGATTTTCTAGAATTGAACAGCCCTGGGGTATTCAGGCTGTGAATATGCGTAACTGACGATGGTTTCTTTTGCAGTACCGTAAGGATCATATCGGACAGATTGAAGCGGAAGGGAAAGTGACGCTGAACTGTCACCGGATTTCGTCTTTCTGTCCCTGCTGTACAAAAGGAGGAGAAAACCATGCAGACCGAAAAACGATATAGGGAGCGGAACATCAGCGAGTTGGCTCTGGAGCATGCAGCAAAGATCATCTGCGGATTGAAATACGGTCTCTGCCCGCTGCGGGAAAAGAACTTTTCCGGCTGTCCATACACCTGCAGCGAGGATATCGCCCCTGGCAATACTGGGTGGCACATCTCAGGGAGGTGTCAGCAAACCGCATCTGACAGATACCTTTGCCGAAGCAGCCTGATATCTGGTATATTTTCTGTCTCCCGGATTCCGGGAAATTCAGCCTGCAGAAATGCGGCGGATGACTCGTTGTCCGGGCGGCAGAGATATGATATCATGGCATTAATGATAGACAGAAGCTGGTTCTTTTTTTTTATCCTCAGGTAATACGATTTTTTATTTCGTATTATATCGGTTCAAATAATAACTTATAGAATTAACTTGTTGTTTTTTCGCTCCGGTAATTTAACAGCAGTTTTTTGTTATATCGTAACTTGCTGCTTTTCTGCTGTTACCCATTAAACTTCATCTTCAGTTAAATTGTTAAAATAATTAAACTATTTGGATCAGGCTGCTTTTTGTATTTTAAGTAGCAATCTTAATTATTTTAACAAGATATATACTATTACTCTTTCAGCTAAACAAACAGGTACTTTTTTTGCTTTCATAACAGAGAGGTACAAACCAGGTGATAACGTAATAAAAAAGGAGATTAAAAATGAACAAACTATTTTATCAAAAAATATCGTTCTTAGGAGCAGGTCTCTTTTTTCTATTTCTTTTCGGATACTTGAATTTCAATCTTTCAAAAAGACATTCCGTCTCCTCTTCAGACCCCTCTCCCTCTATAAACAAAACTATAAAAAAAGTCAGAAGATGTCAGCGATGTTCATGGATTAACGAATAATAAGTATCCGGTGCCGGTTGATTGAGGAACCGGATACTTATCCATTGGGCAGCTGTGGCAGTTGGTTTTCCTGTAACTGAAGAAGAACCTTACTCGTTCCAGAGGTTGGCCACGGTGTACGGTCCGTCTTTCAGAGCCCAGAATGCCCCGCTCACATAGCGACGGTTCCGGTCAAGCCCGGCTATCTCCAGCATCTCCTCCTGAGAGAGCGTCAGTTCGGCTGCAGCCAGATTTTCCTGTATCCTGGCCGAGTTCACCGACTTGGGAATAACCGCTGTCTGCCGGTGAATCGCCCAGCTGATGAGTATCTGAGCCGGGCTGCAGCCGTGGCGGTCGGCTATTCTGACAACCGTCGGATCCCCTAGGAGCAGCGGTTCGTCCTGTTCCTTCAGGTCAGCAGGCCGGTCCGGTGAACCCAGGGGGGAGTAGGCCGTAAGGGAAATTCTGTTCTCCCGGCAAAAGGAAAGCATCTCAGGCTGCTGCAGGTAGGGATGCAGTTCAATCTGATTCATCTCCGGCTGCAGTCGTGCATGAGCCAGCAGCTCTTTCAGTTTGGCGATATTGAAATTGCTTACCCCGATATGGCGGCACAGTCCCTTGTCCTTCAGGGCTTCCATAGCCTCCCAGGTCCGGGCAGGCGGCAGGTCATCCAATGCGATCATATCCTTGCCGGTCCGGGCAAAAAGGAATCCTTTTTTATGCACCACCGGCCAATGGATCAGGTAGAGATCAAGGTAATCCAGCCGGAGATCAGCCAAGGTCTTTTCCAGGGCAGACTGCACATCTTCGGGTGCATGGCGGTCGTTCCATAACTTGGAGGTGATCCATAACTGATCTCTCGTCACAACACCTTCCTCAACGGACTCAGCCAGAGCCCTGCCCACCTCGGATTCATTGCCGTAGATAGGCGCGCAGTCAATATGGCGGTAGCCTATGCGCAGGGCCGCTTTGACTGCTTCGTAGACCTCGCCCGGTTTGGATTTCCAGGTGCCCAGGCCGAGGACGGGCATTTGATCACCGTTGTCAAACTGCAGGGTTTTCATAGCATTACTCCTTAGCAGATAAAGGTTATCGTTTATTGCCTTGCCGCGCAGGGTGTTTTGTTGTTTACCTCCTCTTTTTTCGGCTCCACCGCCTTTGGTAGCGGGTTTGGACTGCTCCGTCGCTCCTCTTCCGTCCAACGAGATCACCCCGGAGTCCTGGATAGGAAATACTCCCGCAACCGGGCGATCTCCTGATTACGTCGTTCTTCGTCCCACGGAAAAAGCCTGCTGATCGTCGGAGCAGCCTGCATGGCCCGCGACGGATTATCGCCGATGGTGGTTCTCCGGATAATCAGATCATCGAGATGACAGACTGCCTGCTCCCCAATGATGGCGGAAAGCGTTTCCTGCCAACCTGAATCATCTTTCTCTCCTGATGTATCATCCGGCTGCCAGTCATAGGCGAATTTCGTCTCCAAATGATCGAGCATCGGGGCGTGTTGCCTGCGGGTGCAGTCGGCGGAAAACGGCGTCTTTTCCGGAAAGACTATTTTGATCGTCTTCTCTGCCACCCTTCGCGCTGTGGTGAATTTGACCCCGGATATGCTGTACAGACCCTGTGGCCCGTTTGCCCTGCCGTGATCCTTGATGACTTCCCGGTCGGAGAGAAGATTTGTCCCCTGTTCCTGCACCGGCAGCAGGCCGCTGTAAATATGAAGAATATCTTGCCGCTGCGCATGAAGGCCGGGAACAGCGCAATTGAGATCAGCAAGATACTTGTCGATATCCTCCTGGGTCGGCATAGGGGTGTCCTCAACCCTGCTCCAGGGAGCATGCACCGTACCGGCCAGCATCCGGCCGTGCCAGGCATGGATAAAATACATGTTGGCATCCGCAGCCTTTGGTTTCACCGCAACCGAGTGCGTAGATAACACCGGTTTATTCAGCAGGATATTCCAGGCAATGGAGTATCTGAACAGGGCCGGATCATCGCGGTCAAAGGAGGCGGCTAATGTGCGGCACCACGGTCCGGCCGCATTGACAACCGCCTTGGCCCGGAAAGTATGCCTAGTTCCGGTTTCCAGATCAATGCACCGGAGTCCCTGTACGCTGTTGTTTTCCAGCAGCAGACGTTCCGCCTCTGTATAATTCAGAGCCGTGGCTCCCTTCCGGCATGCCTGCTGTAGCATCTCCATAACCACGAGCTGGGAGTCTGGCATCCCGCCGTCATACCAGATTGCGCCTCCTTTCAGGCCCTGTCGATCGACCTGGGGGAAAAGCCGGACCACCTCTTCCGCGCTGATGACCCGGCCGTTATGCAGCTTTTGCTCCGGTCGTACACTGCAGTTGCGTTGTGTGGAAAGCAGATCGTTGAGCTGCAGCGCTACCCGGAAGACAGACGGTCGGAATGGACCGTTGCCGTACAGCGGCATCAGGCAGGGCAGCGGGGTGACCAGTCCGGGAAATTCCCGCATAAACCAGCGGCGTTCCGCCACTGACTCAAAAAAACGGCTGAGATCCAGCTTCTGGAGATAGCGCAGACCGCCGTGGATTGTCCGCAGCGAGTTGTAGGAGGTTGCCCAACCGAAATCCCGTTTTTCCACCAGCAGGCTGCGCAATCCAGTCTGAGCGGCAACCAGGGAAAGGGCAATTCCATACACCCCTCCCCCGATAATCAGGAGGTCATACTGCTCCTGTTCCGCCTGCGTATGGTCACGTTTAATTAAGGTCATATTATGCCCTATTCAGCTTAACCGGCTAACCAGCGCCGCTGCCAGTCATGAAAGACAATCAGTGACCAGAGGATATGGCTGTGATTCTCCCGGCCGTTCTGATGCTCCTCCTTCAGGCGCCTGATTGTCTGCCATTGAAACAGACCGTTCTTTTGTACGGCATCCTTACTCAGATATTCTTCAAGCAGAGGCCGGAATTCATTGTTGAGCCAGTGCTTGATAGGAATGCTGAAGCCCTCCTTGGGACGGTAAACACAGTCTTTCGGGATGTGGCGGGCCGCCACCCGTTTCAGGATCGCCTTGGTCTCTCCGCCTTCCAGCTTGTATTGTTCAGGCACCCGGAAGGCCAGTTCCACAAGGTCACGGTCCAGATACGGCACACGGGCTTCCAGAGAAACTGCCATAGACATCCTGTCCACCTTGGTCAGGATATTATCGCAGAGATAACTTTTGACATCAACATAGAGTTGCCGCTGCAGGGCCTCCCGGCCTCCGGCCTGCTCAAAAAGCCGGTTGATGTGTTCAGCAGCGGGTGAGGTTATTGCCTGCCCTGCCTCTGCAGAAAACAGCTGAGAACGCATTTGCTCGCCGACAAAGATACGCCAGCGGGTGTGTTCCATTGCCTCCGGATAAGCAGCCCCCTCAACAAACCGGCGTGCCTTGTTGATCAGCCCTTTTTTTTTGGCGGTCGGAGGCAGGAGGCGCACCAAGGGTTCTATTGCTCCGTTCCGCATGAAGCGGGGAAGCCGCTGATAGAGACGACAGGTCTGCTGGGCAAGATAGGTCTCATAGCCGCCGAACAGCTCGTCGCCGCCGTCACCGCTCAGGACAACCGTGACGTGCTGCCGGGCAAGCCGGGAGACAAGAAAGGTGGGAAAGATGGAAAAATCCCCAATGGGATCTTCCATGTACCGCATCAGCTCGTTAAACAGAGAATGGACATCCGGCCGGATGATTTCGTCCTGATGATCTGCCCCCAGATGCTGCGCCGCTTTTCGGGCCCAGCCCAGTTCATTATAGGTCGGGTCGTCAAAACCGATGCTGAAGGTCTGGACCGGCCCGGTTTTTCGCATGGCAGCGACGATGAGCGAGGAGTCAACCCCGCCGGAAAGAAAAGCGCCCAGCGGCACATCACTGAGCATCTGCATCTGGGCGGACTGCATGAGCTGGGCGTGAATGCGATCTTCCCACTCCGCGCCTGTTACATCCTTTTCTGCCTCAGAAGCCGGAACCGGGATATCCCAGTACTGTTTCGGATTGAATCGGGGCTGATCCAGGTCAACAATCGCCATCTCACCAGGCAGCAGTTTATGGATTCCAGCAAACAGGGTGGCCTGCCCCGGAATATATTCCCAGGAGAGAAAAGCTGCCAGACTGTTTACGTCCAAGGAACGCTCAGTCAGGTCAGCGGCCAGGATTGCTTTGATCTCGGAGCCGAAGATCAGCTGGCTATCCGTGCAGCTGTAATAGAGCGGTTTGATGCCCAGATGATCTCTGGCTAGGATAAGGCGCCGTTGCTTCCGGTCATGTAGGGCAATGGCAAACATGCCGTTGAGGTATTTTGGGAAATCCGCGCCGTACTGCTCATAACCGTGAACAATGACTTCAGTATCGGAATTCGTGGTAAAGATATGTCCATGCTGCTGCAGGTCGTGTTTGAGCTCCGGGTAGTTATAGATCTCGCCGTTGAAGACCGTCCAGATGGTACGGTCTTCATTGTAGATCGGCTGAGTGCCGCCGCCCAGATCAATAATGGCCAGACGCCGCATTCCCAGGGCAACCCCGTCATGCACCGCCAGACCGGCTTCATCAGGCCCCCGGTGATACAGGGTCTGGACCATACTCTCCAGCCGTTGCTGCTCCGCCTCAGGCGACTGCTGTTCCTTGAAGCGGACAAAACCGCAGATGCCGCACATCAGGACACGCGCTCCAGCACGCTGCGGAGTTTACTGATATAGGCAGTCCTGGAATACTGCTTATCGTACAGGGCCCTGGCATTTGCCGCTCTACGCTGTCCTTCTCCGTTCCCGGCAACTGCCCGGAGAACACCGTGTGCCAGTCCTTCAGGATCAGCTTGCACCATAAAGGCGACCTCATCGTTCAGCACTTGAGTATGAGAATAAATCGAGGTGGCGACCAGCGGAATACCCGAGGCCAGTTGTTCATAAATCTTCAGCGGGGTATTGGTTCCGCTGCTCCGGGGGGAAACCAGCACAGATGCCTGTCCAGTGTATGCTCTGGCTGTTGCCTGCGGCACCCGTCCGGTGAACAGAACATGCTGACTGCCTCCGCAGGATGCAGCCAGTTCGCTGTATTGCTCCACCTGTTCTTCTGTGCCGCCGACAATGATAAAGCCGACCTCCTGGTTCTCCCTGATAACGTGGGCAACAGACTGGATCAGCAGATCAATGCCCTGATAACTCTCCAGCGTTCCGGCATACACCACCCGATGGACAAAAGACTCCGGGATAGGCACAGGCAGCTCTTTTTTTCCATCTGGGGTGGCAGGGGCATCGGCCAGACGGACAGGATCAAAAATTGAATTCTCAATGAGAAAATTCTTGTTGTTGTCCGGAAGCTCTGACTCAACATAGTTGTACAGATCCGGGCAAATGGTAATGACCGCATCACTTGCTGCCAGGCTTTTGTTCTCCAGCCAGGTAAACAGGTTGATGAGCAGCTTTGACTCGGTAAATTTAAAATTGGTCAGCTGCTGCGGCAGGCTGGAGTGCATATCGTAGATCAGCCGGAACCGGAAGAGCGGCTTGAGCAGGACAGCCGGAAAAATCGCCTCCTCATGCGCATGAACGCAGTCATAGCTATTGCGCAGTAATAACTCAACTATCCTGATGAAAATAAAAATATCGTGAAACAGCTTGAGCGCGGACGGGCCGATTTTGATTGCACCGAGAAAGGAAAACGCAGGTGTCCGGAAAAAACGTACGCCCGGAATGCGCACATCCTGCCCTTGGCCGTAGGTGAGGAAATCGATTTCTTCACCCAGCTCCGCACTGATCATGGTCCGGTAATAGACGGAAAACGGTGTCCCTCTGGGAGAGAAAAAGGGCTGAGGGGAGATGACAAGCGTTTTCATAGTTTACTTTGAGGAATTCCGGGAAAAATGTTTGCTCAGCTGCATGCTGATCTGGAGATGAAAAAAAGGCAGGGCCCGTTCCGGTCTGCCAAAGGAGTGGATGTTAGTTTCCGGGTCAATGAGCTGCTGCCGGAGGGATTGAAAGGGATGCTCCGAATATAGGGTTCCGGGAAAGTGAAAACCGAAACTGCCTGCCCGCTGCTCCTGTCCGGCAAAGGGAAGCGGATCACTGCCCTGCAGATTCCAGATTCCTGCGGCGGCAGCCTGCGAGAAAACAGCAGGTCCTGGCCAGAAAAAGGGCCGGTTGCCGTTGTCGCCGAGAAAAAAAGCCGGACTCCGAAATGATGTCACGATTTCTTCGACAATGCGACCCCGTTTTCCCAACCACTTACCTGCCCCCCAAGGCAGGGCCAGCAGACAGTCCTTTTTCTGCAGCTCCTCCAGGATTTTGCGGATTGGTCTGCCGTCCGGATAGGGAGCATCCAGACCGAGCGCCAAGACTTCCAAGGACTCTGCCGTGACAATCTGCCGTCCGGCAACAACAAAGAGTTCGTCCCCGCTCCCGCTGTTCAGGGCGACGCGCAGGCAGTTTGCATCACCGGTCGGCCGGACAGTGAAGCCATTAGATCCGCCGGAGCCGTTGTGCTGTCCGGGGTGAGCATCCCGCAGGCGGATAAACGCCTCTGTTCCGGCAGATTCGGTGAGCAGGAGAAAAAAATGCACCATCCCTGTCAGCTGCAGCGATTGCGCATACCGCGTGAAATTTTTCAGCGCAGCGGCAAACAGCTCGCCGCAGTCAAACGAATCGTGAATATGAACATGTCCGTCTCCCATTATCCGGGAGCTGCGGTCCGGGCCTGGCTGCATAGTACGTTCCTGCTGTTGAGATCGAATGCGGTACTATGAACAAAAATATGTTCGGTGTCAAGCGATTCAAGGGGGGCGGGGAAATAGAACAGTTCCTGTGTAAATGGCGGGTGATGATGGTTGCGAGTTTCGGGATTGATAATTATTCACGATTAATCAATAGATTAGGTTGAAAAAACTTGTATAAAAAAGGAATAGCGTATAATCTGAATTAGGGGGAAATAATATGAAAGGTATCAATTTTGGTCTACTTATTGGTTTCCTGATTATACTGTCAGTAGAATTCTTCGTGCAAAGCGGAAGAACCACATCCTTGTCCATTGCCATAACCACAGACAGAACGCAATATATTTGGAATGAAATTGTCAGTCTAAAAATAACAAACAATTTAGATATTCCTATTTGGTATATAGGCTATCCACAACCTGATTTAGTTTTCTGGAAGATCGAGAAGTACCAGAACAACGAATGGAAAAGAATGAATTTTTGGCTGCCATTTCAGGAAGGTGATATTGAAATCTGCCGCATGACACTTTATGAACAGCCCATCGGGTTTATAACGGGGTTGAAAGCAGACGATAGCCTTGTTTACGAGTGGAATCAGAAAATATGCTCATCCAAAGGGGGATTTGCGTCTGTTCCACCTGACAGTATTGAACGAGGAAAATACAGGTTTGCATTCAGATACAGTTTGCATACCGTTAAAACAGAAGACGTTGAATCTGAACCGTGGAAAAGGCCCATTGAATTAGGTGAGGCACATATAGTTTACTCCAATGAATTTGTTTTGGAGTAGTTGGAGTACGCTGACAGAATTTTTCTGCTGCAAATTATTCAACTAGGGAGGATGTGATGAGATACCTATTACCCACCACGTTATTATTCATGGCAAGTACGTTTTTTATTACAGGAGTGCCGACTCTTCAGGCTGAGGTCGAAGAAGGTTGGCCAGCTGGCACCCCGAATTCATGCAGAAATGCAGATGATTTTTTTATGGATTTTGAAGCGGGAATTGACGATATCGAAATAGAAAGCACAATTCCCAGTCTCCAGTTCACTACAACAGATGAATTTAACTGGAAATACGCGGATATTCGGACTGAACGATATAACATTTATCCTTACGGGTCTGCGTATTATGAAACTAATGGAAATTTTTTTGCTTGGCTAGGAACATTAGGAGATGCCGGGCGGATTGATTTCCTTGGGGGAGGGGCTAGTTATTGCTCCGTTCTTGTCAGCACAGGGTCTGGTCTGATTTTAGATGCCTATGATAATGATGGGACATTAATAGCGACCAGTGGTTGGGCTGAAAACAATTTAAATACGAGAACCTTCACTCGTTTGACTGTTGAGGCTCCTGCAGGAGAAACTATCGCCTATGTCATGATTCATGATACAGGCAACTTCTGGGTGGTAGATGATCTTTGCACAGATGCCAATAAGGCCGTTCTCCCTGTGCCAGGAAGAGATATTGGAAGACATGACGACAGGATTGATTTAGTATTTGTACCGGATGAGGACTATGGAGCACCGGCAGATATCGATACATGGCTACCGGATTTCATCGACGACATTCAAGATCAGATTGATCAAAGACTAGGTGCAGCAACTCCGGTAACCGGCAATCTTGACAGCTTCAATTTCTACTACACCAGAATGCAGGGAGATTCAATTAGACCTAATCACATCCTTCCCGCTGACATAACTCGAGTTGCCCCTTGGGTGGAAGCCTTTAGTATCTTACATACCGAAACATTCAGTGATTGGACTAACGGTATACCACGCACATTCAGTGCGGAAGGGGCTGTTGGGAGGTCATTTATTCATGAGGCAGGACATGGATTATTCCGACTGGCGGATGAATATGACGACGCTCCTGATTGTACCACACATCGCTTTGAGCCTAATCCAATGCCGAATGTTTGGGATTTGGAAGACGATTGTCGGGCTGATGTAACCGACGAAGGATGGGGCGATCCCAATGATTGTTATATGTTTACAACCTGCACTACTGATTGGTGGAAATTTACTACTACCGACTTCATCATGCGAGACGGAAATTTCTTTACTAACGGATGGGGACAACCGGCTTCAAGAAGAATTCAATGGATCTTAGATAATAACCCCGGCACCGCATCTGCAGAAGCAGAATTTTCAGGTGAAGCGGGTAAATCAATATGGTTGGACATACAAGTATCAGCAGGAGAATTCAGCCTATTGAAAGAGAGTTATGTAGTAGACTCTCCACCTGAATATCTCCCTGGAGACGACACATTTACGGTAAAAGTCGTTTCGAATGGCAACGCAGTACTGAAAGAGTTTGTAATTCCCGATCCGAGAAGAGTACAAGCTGAGCAAGGCTATGAAGGGCCGACATGGCTAGATGAGGCGAACTTCCAATTGGTTGTGCCGTATTTTCCGTATTGCGGAAGGGTTGACTTAATTGAATCTGCGACTGGCAACGTTGAGCTGTCAGTAGACATATCCAGCTATGCCACAGTGCTGGCACCAGAAGCTGTATGTCAAGATATAGAAGTTGCTTTGGATGAAAACCGGCACGCTACTATTTCTGCCGAGGATATTGACGGCGGATCATCCGGTCCTGAAGGTCGTCCCATCGAACTCAGTATCGATAAGTCAGATTTTACCTCTGCCGATTTGGGAGAGAACAAGGTCACATTGACTGTAACGGATGAAGAGGGAGCTCCTGCTGCCTGTGCAGCAACTGTAACAGTTAGGCCTTATATGGTACCAGTAAATACAACTGGCCAGATCATTGACAAAACACAAGGGCACAGAGACGTTGCCGCGTTTAAAATGACAGGCGTGACTGATATTGAAACAGTAGCTAAGGCTGCTGCGGAAAACGGAACGCCCCTAACTTTCGAGTTTCCGGGATACCACTTTGCGGGAGCCAGCTTTGATGCGTCAGGCAACCGAATGATCTACAGCGACGATAACGGCAATATGGTGCGGTGTATCTTCAGTAAGGAAACCTGTACCGTCAAAATCAGATATGTTGATTTTGACGGAGAAGCCCTGAATAATCTCCTCCCCGGAAACATGACGGTGAGTCTTGAGATCGGTGATACAAACTACACCAACACCGGCGATTGGACCCGACAGGACAGCAGAAACAGCACCAAATACAGGAAGGACAACTGATCGTCCCTGAACGCTCAGAAGAAATCCCGAACAGCCCCGCATCATGCGGGGCCTGACAACCAAGTGCATTTTTTCGATTCCGCCTGCTGCATCATACAGACAAAATATCGGAGCAGCTCCGGGATTCGGCCCTGACTCACGCACAGAGAACCGATACCTCGAAAATTAGTCAGGGAGCTGGGGCATCCTTCTTGATTAACAGTAGGTAATATACCGGCACAAGGGAGATGCGGCGAAGGACAGCATCGATACCGGTAGTGCCGCTAAGAACATCAAGCGCATCGGCAGGAACAGGCTGCCGAAAATAGCCGGAGAGATTCCGGCCCAATTCAGCTCGCAGGCATGTTGCGCATGTCAGCATTGAAACCGGCCACGGGCAGGGATTCAGCGAACAGGTCGCCGTTGATATATTCAAAGGCCGCTAAATGTTCCGGCAGGGTTTGCAGCCGTTTTTCATGAGGCGTGTTGAGCACCTGAAAAAGATGGTTCAGGCGGTCGGCAAGGTCGGAACCGTCTTCAGCGGTATGCAGCCGAATCAGGTCGCGGAGCAAATTTCTCTCGAAAATCCCTGTATCTTCGGCAAAGAGACAGAAGAGCAGGCGGACAAGATACCGCTCCAGATCATGGCCCGTATAGCCGATAGCCTTGAGCTCATCATGCAGGCGGCCCATTTTTTCCGCCGCCTTGATGTTGACCGGATCTTCCGGGCGAACTTCCGTTGCTGTATAGCCCGCCATAAAGGCGAAATGCTTGATATGGGCGGGCAGGTCCGCAAGCCGAAACTCGGCAACGATTTTCCCGCCCTGATCATAGTCATAGAGCCGGAATTGTTCAAAATCGGAAACCAGAATGAACTTGGGCAGCTCTTTTTCGGTCAGACCGGAAAAATAATCTGTGGCCTGCTCATGGGCGCGGTCCAAGTCACGGCCCTTGGATTTATGTTCAATCAACAGGGTGCCTTTCCAGAGCAGATCAATAAACCCGGCTTTGCCGTCGCCTTTTTTTATATGTTGCTCAAAGCTGGCGACCCGCCTCCGGGAAATGCCGAACACATTGAAAAAATCATCCCAGAACGATTTGGCTTCAGCATGTTCGCTGCTTTCGTCCTTCCATTCCGCAGCAAAGGCAAAGGCCCGGTTGCGTATTTCATTCCATGACAGGGGCATAACTCAGGAGTTCCATATGAAAGCAGCCTCCGGAAAAAGCGGGTGAAAAAAAGCAAAAGAAAACCCGCTAACCAGTTAAGGCTGCGGGTTTTTCGGAACTCAGGCCGTCCTGCTTTTTGACCTCCAATACCTTACGGCGAAAATCTATTGAATATGTCATGTCGATATTATACTCTTTTTATTCTGCTTCAGCTATATTGGAGAGAAGGAAATCTTAACCGACTGTATCCGAAGAGATTTTCAATACGCCCTTTTCTGGCCAGCGGTTTTCAAAACAGCTTCTTATACAGAAGGTGCCTCAGTAGAGGCAGTACTGGCTGCCGATATTGTTTGCACATCCTCTTAACAGGGCCGATAATTTGCACACACCGGTGATTTGCACTTGTCGCTTGCGGCGGCACGCTATATACTTCCGGTATATACTTTCATCTGAAAGGAGGTGCTTCATGCGTATCGGATCAGTTTTTATTAATAATCGAACGCAGGCGGTCAGGCTGCCCTTGGAAACCCGTTTTCCGAACTCTGTGAAAAAGGTTATCGTGCGTATTGTGGGGAAAGATCGCGTACTTTCTCCGGTGGGGGAGGCTTGGGACAGTTTTTTCAAGTCCGAGGAACAAGTGACGGATGATTTCATGACAGAACGCGCTTCCCAGGAACAGCAGGAACGGGAAGCGTTCTGATGCTGAAATACATGCTGGATACCAACATTGCTATTTATGTGATCAAACGGCGTCCATTGGAAGTGCTGGACACGTTTAATCGCCATGCCGGTCAGATGTGCATCAGCTCAATCACTTTTGCCGAGTTGATGCACGGGGTGGAAAAATCTGCCAAGCCGGAACATAACCTGCGTCAGGTGGAGGATTTTGCTTCACGGCTGGAAATCCTGGAGTACGGCAGAAAAGCAGCTGAACATTACGGTGATATTCGCACCGACCTGGAACGGCGCGGGACACCGATCGGGGTGAATGATTTGCATATCTCCGGACATGCCCGGAGCGAGGGCTTAATTGTTGTCACGAATAATCTGAGGGAGTTTGAGCGAGTTGCCGGGTTGCGGGTCGAAAATTGGCTGTAATGTACCGTGTATGCGCCCCATGTCCTGCATATAAATGAGCTATCCTTCCTCCCCTTTCCCTTGACATCCCCTGCACATGCCTTTAAGCTGCGCCCTCGCAATCACCCTGCACCAGGCCGACCAACCACAGCCAGCAGCATAGCCCATGCCCTATATCGCCGACCTCCACATTCACTCCCATTACTCCCGCGCCACCAGCAAGGCCAGCAACCTGGACGGACTGGCAGCCTGGGCAGCCATTAAGGGCATTGACCTTGTCGCCACCGGCGATTTCACCCATCCGGGTTGGTTTGCCCATCTGACGGAAAAACTGGAACCGGCAGAGCCGGGGTTATTCCGCCTCAAGGAAGCGCCTTCCCTGGATGAACTGGTTCCGATCCTGCCGCCGGGCGTGCAGCCGGACTGCTCAAAGATCCGGTTTCTCCTCAGCTCAGAGATCAGCTCCATTTACAAAAGGGGCGGCAAGGTGCGCAAGGTACATAATATTCTTTATGCCCCTGATTTTGATGCTGTGCGCCGGATTAACACCGCCTTGGCCGGGATCGGCAACTTGGAGTCGGACGGACGGCCCATTCTTGGACTGGACTCCAAAATCCTGCTGGAAATTCTGCTGGAACACGCGCCCCAAGGATTTTTGGTCCCGGCCCATATCTGGACGCCCTGGTTTTCCCTATTCGGCTCCAAGTCTGGATTTGACAGCATTGAGGAGTGCTTTGACGGGCTGAGCAGCGAGATCTTTGCTCTGGAAACCGGTCTGTCTTCCGACCCTGAGATGAACCGCCACATTTCTGCTCTGGACCGTTTTTCCCTGATCTCCAACTCCGACTGTCATTCTCCGGCCAAGCTGGGCCGGAACTGCAATATCTTCAACACCGATTTGGATTTTTTCGTCCTGCAGGAGGCCCTGCGTCATCCGCAGGATGCAGATGGTCAGCAGCGTTTTCAGGCCACGATTGAATTTTACCCGGAAGAGGGCAAGTACCATTGCGACGGCCACCGCAAATGCGGGGTCTGTTTTGAACCGGCCCAAACCGTGGAGGCCAACGGCATCTGCCCGGAATGCGGCAGACCACTGACCATCGGGGTGCTCTACCGGGTCATGGAGCTGGCTGATCGGGAAGCTGCTGTCTGGTCGGAAGGCGCTCCGGCTATGCACAGCCTGATTCCCCTGCCGGAACTGCTGGGCGAGCTGTTTAACTGCGGCTCGGCGACCAAGAAGGTGAACACGGTCTACGGCAATTTGATCAATACCTTCGGTTCGGAATTCAATATCCTGCTGGACACGCCCATTGCGGAAATTGCTCCTGTCTCGCCTCTGCTGGCCAAAGCCATTGAGCGGGTGCGGGAGAACAAGGTCATCCGCAGGCCTGGCTTTGACGGCCAGTTCGGGGTGATTCAGGTCTTTGCGGAGGATGAACGGGAGCAGCTCGCCGGGCAGCTCAATCTTTTCGGGATAACCCCGGCCAAGCCCCGGCAGAAAAAAAGGAAACAGACGGTGATCAGCAGGAAAAAGAAGATCGGCCGACTGGAGGAGAAAAAAGAACTCAACCCGGAACAGCAGGCGGCCGTGGACAGCAACGCTGCCCGAATTATTGTCCAAGCCGGGCCGGGTACAGGCAAGACCCATACTCTGGTGCAGCGGGTTCTCCGCCTGCTGGCGCAGAAGCAGGGGCCGATTACGGTGATCACCTTTACCAATAAGGCGGCTGAGGAAATCCGGCAACGGCTGGCCGCTGTGCAGGATGATGATGCGAAACAGATCGTTCGGGTGGATACCTTCCACGGCTTTTGTCTGCACTGGCTGCGCCGCCAAAATCCGGACCTCCAGCTGGCCGGACCGGAAATGCGGACTTGGATATTCCGGAAACAGTACCTGCAGCTTGCCGAGCGGGAGCGGAAACAGCTACAGCGGGAGACTGGGCTGTTTCTCTCCGGGCAAGCTGTATTGCCCGATCTGTCTGCCTGTCCGGAAGCCCTGCGGCCTTATTTTCAGTATCTCCGGGAGCAGCATCTGATGGAACTGGATGAGATCGTCCCGGCCTGCACTGCTCTGATGCAGAAGGACAAGGGTTTTGCCGAAGAAATCCGGACAGCGGCAGCGCATTTGCTGGTGGATGAATTTCAGGATCTCAATGCTGCGCAGTACGAGCTGGTCCGCCTGCTTGCTAAGACCGGCACCGTCTTTGCTATTGGTGACCCGGATCAGGCGATCTACGGATTCCGGGGTTCCAACCCGGCTTGGTTCCACCGTTTTGTTACGGAACAGGAACCGGAGTTCCATCACTTGGCGACCAATTACCGCAGCGGGGCCGATATCCTCAAGGCCGCGAGGGAGGTCATTGCGGCCAATCATGATACTGGGCATGAGGCAGGGGAAGAACGCCGCGCGCAGGCGGCTTCGGACAGCCCCGGTGTCATTTATCGGCATCTCTCCCCCACAGCCAAGGCGGAGGCGAGTTTCATTGCCGGGCAGATTCAGCAGCTCATCGGTGGCACTTCGCACCGGGAGATCGACTGGCTCAGCGGAGCAGGGGAGGGCAGCTTGGCTCTGTCCGAGATTGCAGTGCTTTACCGCACCTCCCGTCAGGCTGAAACCATCACACGGGCCCTGACCGACCGGACCATCCCCTGTCAAGTGGTTGATGTGCAGCCCTTTTATCTGCGCGGCGAGGTCAAGCACCTCTATTACCATCTTCTGCTGGCTGCCGACCGGATTGATCCAGCGGAACTGCTTTTCCTGCTCGGCCAGGAAAAGGGGATCGGTGCCAACGCTCTGGCCGCTGCTGAACAGGTGCTGAGTGAGGAGAAAAGCAGGCGGCCGCTGACGGCCCTTGCTGAAGCTGCTTTGCCGGAAACGCTGCAGAAGCGCGTCAGCGAATTGAACAATCTTGCATCCCGGCTGGCCGGACAGGAATCCGTCATCAGGGCTGTTGACTTTCTCATCGAACAGTACGGCTTTGACCGGGAAGATCCTGAGCTGCTCCGCTTCCGGCAGATGGCCGCCTCAGCCGCCTCCCTGCCTGCCTTTGCCGAGCACCTGCGCAGACACCAGGACAGCGTTATCTACGATGACCGGGCCGAGGCCGTGCTGCTGGCCACCCTCCATGCGGCCAAGGGGTTGGAGTTCCGGGCTGTGTTTATGGTGGGCTGTGAAGAGGGCCTGCTGCCGCTGACCCCGCGTAGCGAACTTGCCCCGGAGGCGGAGCAAGAGCATCTTGCCGAAGAACGGCGGCTCTTTTTTGTCGGCATGACCCGCGCTGCCGAAGTGCTGTATCTCACCGGAGCCAAAGAGCGGCGGGGATTTGCCGGGGTTGAGCAGCGTATCCCGTCCCGTTTTCTAGCTGAAGTACCGCCGGAGTTACTGCATAATCCGGTGGAGGTAAAGAAGAAGCGGAGGAAAAAGAATGTCGGGAAGCAGTTGAGCCTGTTCTGAAGTCATCTACCTCGGCCTAGTGACCATGCTCTGCAGCAGGTGGATGTGAGCGGTGAGATAACCTTTTTCTTCAGCGGGATACGGGAATGTAGAGGACATGATTATTTCTCCGTCAGTAGGGGAAGACTGAAGCAGCTTTGATATTCAGGAATCAGACCTGTTCATGGCTACTTTCTCTGCCATTTCAGTATAGCGTCGAACACTGCGTTCAGGTTGATTCCCACACCAAGGAATGAAGGCTCCAGTTTAAAGATGGTGTTCAGGGCCGAGCCGGTCTGGTTCATTGCTCCGTCCTTTCGTTCTCCCTCAGCCAGAGCAAGCATCCGTTCGCCCTCGCTCGGATCATCGAAATGCACACCAGCGAGCAACTCTCGCACACTGTATTTTTTGTTAGTGCCTTCCGGGATAATCTTTTCCATGCCCTCCTGTTCCGCGTAGTTGAGTAGAGTTTTATAGGATAGGCAACGCTGATCGTTGGGTCGTCCGGCAGGGGAATCCGCTCACTCACCTTCAGTCCTTCAAAGCCGGTATGGAATGAAAATTTAATAACGCTATGGTCACCTGCCGGTGAGTAGCGCCAGCGGATCACCGGTCAGGTGAACCAATTCGTTATCTTTTCCCAATTCTGGACAGTCTTGGCAATAGCGTAGATGACTCCGGATGCCACTATTGAGGCGATAACGCCACTGACGAACCCCACTACGCGCTCCCTGCGAATGTCGGACTGCGAAGGAATCCCGGCGACCTCACGGAACGCCTGTACGTCGCTGCTGATCACTTGCCGGACCGACTGCAGCTTCTCTTGTAGGTGCGCTTTGTCCTTCTCCAGCACGGCGAGTTGCTCAAGAGCCGCCTGAACTTCCTTCTTGTTGTCTTCGGCAGACTGTCGCAGTTCGTCGATCGCCGATAAGCCGTCAACCAAGTTTGCACGGGCGACATCAATCTTGCGAATGCGTTCATCGATGTTCTCCTCAACCTTCCGGTCAAAGCTAACCTCGATCGCTCCGCCCCGGATCCGAAAGCGAAGACGCTTCAGAATCTTCGCGATCAATTCAATGTAGAGCGCAAGAACATTGTCCATCATCGGCACGGTCTATTCCTCTGAGATAACCATTGATTATCAGGCGACCTTCTCTGATAACAGATGATATTGGCAATATCAGGAATGCTGCTCTGATACTTCAGAGTTCATTTCTGACCATACTGATTTCAAAAAGTAAAGAGAAAAGTACACACTGTTGGATAAAAAATCCCCCTCCGGTATCACTATCCATTTTCAGACCGCGCAACAACGGGGCATAGGGAGGCGGTGTGCAGGTACGAATCCCAAAGTCAAGGCAAAAAAACCGGGCCACGCGCCAAGCACTATTAGGCACGCACCCGGCTGAACAACACCAATTTTTCCGTTTGTAAAGAAAGACGATTTACCTCTCAGAATTTCGGTGCAATCTTCTGCGCCATCTCATTCTGCAAGACCTTCATTTTTTCAGGCAATACGTTTTCCTTCACCGCAGTCAGCATGACGGCTTCAACTTTGGGCATGAACTCGTTCATCAAGGGCTTGGCATTGATTTTTTGCGCAACAACTTCATCCCGTTTCGCTGCCATCACATTCTTTACAGCAGAGGATGACGCAACCGTCCCCATCGCACTGGAGATCTGAGGATCGCCTATCTTTATAGGGACATCGACCGCAGAGACGGTGCTGGCCGAAAATGCAAAGGCGGTCAACGAAAGCAACAATGCAACCGTACCAGTCAGTGATTGTAATCCGGACATTTCTTCCTCCTTTTATTTTAGGATGATAACCGTGCCACACGGTGCGACACAATAAACCTGTTTTGCTTATCCTGAAAGCAGGAGAAAGTCAATTTTTTTCCGTCGATGAATTTTATCGTCCCGATCCATGATGCACTCCTTGGGAATAAATTTCGGCTACTATTATTCTACAGAATCACTATAATGGATCAGACACTTTTTCAAAAACTGCACATCAGGTATTTATGTTGAGTTTATGGAATACGCAGGACGCTGCGGCATGTACAACCGAACTTGAACTGCGGGTCTATTCTTCCCGTCTGCTGGGCCGTGATCCGGCGCTGGTGCTGCATGGCGGCGGCAATACCTCGGTGAAGATCCGGGAAAAGAACGCGGTCGGTGACGAGGAGGAGATTCTCTATATTAAAGGGAGCGGCTGGGACCTGGAATCTATTGAAGCAGCAGGTTTTGCACCGGTGCGTCTGCAGCCCATGCTCAGGCTGGCAGAATTGGAGGCGCTTTCTGATCCGCAGATGATCAACGAGCTGAAAACGCAGGTGACCCGTGCCGACGCGCCTGCTCCTTCTGTGGAGACCATTCTCCATGCTGTTCTGCCGTTCCGCTATGTGGATCATACTCATGCCGATGCCGTGGTGACTATAACCAATACGGCGGACGGACGCGGACGGATTGAAGCACTGTACGGCGATTCAGTCATCATTGTGCCGTATGTAATGCCCGGTTTTGATCTGGCCCGCGCTGTTGCCTGTCTGTTTGCTGAACAGGCCGGGCCCCGGACCATCGGTCTGGTCCTGATGAATCACGGGGTCTTTTCCTTTGGCGCAACCGCGCAGGAATCCTACGAGCGGATGATTCAGCTGGTGGATATGGCGGAACGCTATCTGGCGGAACACCATGCCTGGAAACTTGATGCGCCTGCTGCAGAAGACGGGATGCAATGTAACCGGGTGGAGATTGCGGAGTTGCGCCGGGCGGTTTCAGGGAAAGCGGGCCGTCCCATGATTCTGCATGTGACGGAGAGCACGCAGGGAAAAGATTTTGCCCGGCGTGCTGATATCGGCCGTATTTCCCAGCAGGGCCCGGCAACACCGGATCATGTTCTCCGGACCAAGGCCGTGCCCATGCTCGGTCGCGACGTGGATCATTATAGGCAGGAGTACCGTCAATATTTTGAGGCCCATGAACCTGCGGCCACGGAGCGCAAGACCATGCTTGATCCGGCTCCGAGGGTCATTCTGGATCAGGAGCTGGGCCTGTGCTGTGCCGGAAAATCGGCAGAGGAGGCAGCTGTTGTCCGGGATATTTATGCGCGCACCATACACTGCATACTGCGGGCGGAAAAACTCGGAGGCTGGCAGGCATTACCGGCAGCGGATCTGTTTGCCGTAGAATACTGGGATCTGGAGCAGGCCAAACTGGCCCGGAGCGGTCCGGCGCCGTTGTTCAGCGGTGAGGTGGCCCTGATCACCGGGACGGCTTCCGGCATCGGCAGGGCCTGCGTGGATTCGTTTCTGCAGAGAGGAGCAGCTGTGGTCGGGCTGGACATTGACGACCGCGTTGCCGATGTATCCGGGGCTTCCGGTTTTCTGGGCCTGCGCTGTGATATTACTGATGAGTTGCAGATCCGGGAAGCGCTGGATCGGGCAGTGCGCCGTTTCGGCGGCCTGGATATGCTGGTGCTGAATGCGGGAATTTTTCCGGCCAGCCGTCCGGTGGCGGAATTATCCATCGAGGAATGGCACCGGGTGATGCGGGTCAATCTTGATGCCGATATGGTCCTGCTGCGGGAAACGCATCCCCTGCTGAAATTGGCTCCGGGCAGGGGAAGGGTAGTGATGATCGGTTCAAAAAATGTACCGGCGCCCGGTCCGGGAGCTGCAGCGTATTCAGCTTCCAAGGCTGCTCTGACCCAGCTCATGCGGGTTGCTGCCCTGGAATGGGCGGCTGACGGCATCCGCCTGAATGCCCTGCATCCCAACGCGGTTTTTGATACAGGAATTTGGACCGAGGAGGTCTTGCAGGCCCGGGCGGGGCATTACGGCCTGACAGTGCAGGAGTATAAAAAAGAAAACCTGCTGGGCGTGGAAATTTCAAGCCGACAGGTTGCTGAATTGGCAGCAGAATTGTGCGGGCCGTTATTTGCCTGCACAACAGGAGCGCAGATACCGGTTGACGGCGGTAACGAAAGGGTGGTTTAGTTTTTTTCTCAAAAGTACAATTTTTTTTATTGAACTTTGCCCTGAATCGCAGTACAGTCCTCGGTAGCAAAAGAAATTTTAACTTGGCTGTCTTTTTGCTTTCCGGAGGAATCTCCGGGTTGGACAATTTGTCGGGAAAGGAGGATTTTTGCCATGTACATTTTTTTGGATTGCCATTTTTTCGCGAGGATGGTATCACTGAAACAGTTTATCTTAAAGTATGTGGTTAGGGGACTTATGCGTTCCTGTTTATAATTTCAGATTAATTGTTTATCTTGAATACTTTTTTGCGAATCTGTGTTTATGCGGATAAGCGAAAAGGTGGAGGAGTAATGCGATGAAAAAAATGAAGAACGGAACGGTGATAGGAGCTGCTGCTCTCTTTGCCCTGACCGGCTGTGTGACAGAGGTTGCTTACGTTCCGCAGGATTCCGGTTCCCAAGATTGTGTTCAGGACCCCTGTGATCAGCCGGTGCAGCAGAAAGTTGCCCCGGTATATCAGCAGGCACCGGCAGGTCAGGCGCCAGCAGCGAAAGCCCCGGTATATCAGCAGGCTCCGGTAGGCCAAGCACCGGCAACTCAGGCGCCGGTATATCAGCAGGCTCCGGTCGGTCAGGCACCAGTAGGCCAGGCTCCGGTAGGCCAGGCTCCGGTAGATCAGGATCTTGGCGAAGGGCTGCCTATGAATGTTCAGCCCGGCGAGTGTTTTTCCAGGTGTATTGCTCCGGCTGTCTATGATGAGATTGAAGAGCAGATCGAGGTAAAACCTGCTTCAGAAAAGGTTGAAGTCATTCCGGCTGAGTATGAATGGGCCGAGGAGCAGGTGCTTATTCAGGAAGCTTCTGAAGAAATCAGAACCATTCCGCCGAAATATGAATGGCAAGATGAGGAAGTGGTGATCAAAGAGGCATCTGAGGATGTCAAAGTCATTCCGGCCAAATACGAATGGCGTGATGAGGAAGTGATAATCAAGGAGGCTTCCGAGGAGCTGAAAGTCGTTCCTGCCGTCTATGCCTGGCGGGAAGGACAGGTTATGGTTTCGCCTGAAGTGATCAACGTGACCATCACGGATCCCGGTTTTACCGAGGTAAAGGAACAGGTGCTGGTGCAGGCGCCGTCTGCCAAGTGGATCAAAAAGGCAGTACATTGTACTCCCGAAGATCTTGAAATGGGCCTGACCGACTGTGATACCTTGTGTTACGTGGAAGTGCCTGCCTTGTATAAGACCGTCATCAAAAAGGTTCCGGACGGAACCGGTGGTGAGCGGCACGAGGTCGTCATTCCGGCCGAGTACAAGACTGTCAGGACAAAGGTGGTGGTTGAGCCTGCCAGAACAGAGGTGCTGCCCATTCCTCCCGAGACGAGGATGATCCGGAAGCAGGTCATGGTTGAACCTGCCAGAACGGAAGTTGTGCCGATTCCTCCGGAAACAAGAACGGTCAGGAAAAACGTGCTGGTTGAACCTGCCAGGAGTGAAGTTGTGCCGATTCCTCCGGAATACAAAACTGTCAGAGTGAAGAAGCTCGTCAAACCGGCAGAGGAAAGAGTCGTCACGGTGCCGCCTGAATATAAAACGGTTACCAAGAAGGTTAAAGTCAGCGACAGCAAAATCGTCTGGCGGCCTGCGGTTTGTGAAGACGAGGCAACGGGATCAAAAGTGCAGCAGGTGCAGCAGGCTTTGATGCAGCAGGGCTTTTATTCCGGTGAAATCAACGGAATGCTGGACCAGGAAACCAACGAGGCGATTAGGACATATCAGATGGACAAAGGTCTTCCCATGGGAGGAGGGCTGACTCTTGAGACCCTTGATTCCTTGGGGATTTATTAATCATTGTGGATAAAACGGAGACGATCGGGCGGGTTCCGGTTGTCTCTGTTTTTCACTGTATAGTGTTTTTTGGGTGAAAGAGAATGCGGGGGGAGGCATTCTTCCGTAAAAACAGTTCAACTCGATAGGGTGAAAGATGAAGAATAAACAGTTTGTTATGGCGGCAGCGTTGCTGTTCGGTCTGTCTGCTCCGGCTATGGCTCAGTACGGGCAGGTTGATCCGTCTCAGTATGTTCAGGAGGGATTGCCGAGTAATGTCCAGCCGGGTGAGTGTTACTCCCGCTGTCTCGCTCCGGCTGTGTATGAGGATGTTGAAGAGCAGGTGGAAGTAGCTCCGGCCATGGAACGGATCGAGGTCATCCCGGCTGAATATGAATGGGTTGACGAGCAGGTGGTAGTACAGGAGGCTTCTGAAAGAATAGAGACGGTTCCGGCCCAGTATGATTGGCGTGAGGAAGAGGTCGTTATCAAGGAAGCATCTGAAGAAGTTAAAGTTATACCGCCCAGGTATGAGTGGGTGGAAGAAGAAGTTGTTGTCAAAGAGCCTTCTGAGGAACTGAAAGCCATTCCGGCTGTGTATGACTGGGTCGAGGAACAGGTCATGGTTTCACCGGAGGTTATCACGGTGACCATAACCGATCCGAGCTTCAGAGAAGTCAAGGAGCAGGTTCTGGTTCAGGCGCCGTCTGCAAAATGGATCAAAAAGGCAGTTCATTGTACTCCTGAAGATATGGAAATGGGACTGACCGACTGTGACACGCTCTGCTATGTGGCTGTACCGGCGATGTACAAGACTGTGATCAAAAAAGTACCTGATGGCCCGGGAACACGTGAGGAAGTTGTGATCCCTGCTGAGTACACAACCGTGAGAAAGAAGGTTGTTGCCGAGCCTGCCCGGACCGAGGTTGTGCCGATTCCTGGCGAAACAAGGACGATCAGGAAGCAGGTCATGGTTGAGCCTGCCCGGACCGAGGTTATTCCGATTCCTCCGGTGACCAAGATGGTCAGAAAGAAAGTTATGGTCACACCACCGCAGGAGCGGGTTATTCCGGTCCCGGCTGAATACGACACTGTCAGGGTGAAAAAGCTCGTGAAACCGGCAGAAGAAAGAGTCGTCACAGTTCCGCCGGAGTATAAAACCATTATCAAGAAGGTTAAGGTCAGCGACAGTAAGATCGTCTGGCGGCCTGCTCTGTGTAAAGATGAGGCAGACAATGCCAAGGTCAGAGAAGTGCAGAGTGCTCTGTCCCGGGAAGGTTTTTATAACGGGATGATTGACGGTACGCTGAATTCGCAGACCAATGAGGCGGTCAGGAAGTTCCAGGAGCAGAACAATCTGCCCATGGGAGGCGGTCTGACACTCGAAACCCTTGAGGCTTTGGGCATCTATTAAGTCTATTAAGATGAAATAGAGCTGTCAGGCGATTTCACAGAACGATTTCGCAAGATGCAGAAAGGGGAGGCCATTTTGGTCTCCCCTTTTTTTGTTTATCATCAGCCCCGTTTGGAACGATGTACAGTGGGCAGCGTGACGGTGAAGATGACCCCTTCCCTGCCGTCCTCCAGATTCCGGACGCTTACCGTGCCGCCGTGGTGTTCCGATACGGTGCGGACAATGTACAGTCCCAGGCCCATATGCGGCCGATCGTCTTTAACCGGTCGGTTCGATACCATTGAATTGAAGATCTGCTGCTGCATGTCCGGCTCAATGGTGCTGCCCTGATTGATAACCTCTATGGACACGCTGTCCGTGTGCTGTACCAGTTTCAGTTCGATGGGAGTGCCGGGAGTATGGAAAGAAACCGCATTTTCCACAAGTTTGTCCAGAGCCTGACGCAGCCTGACCGGGTCGCCTTTGACCGGAATCTCTTGCTCAGGGCCCTGATACACCAAGTTAACTCCGCTGAAGCTGAGCCGCCATCCATGTTCAAGCCACATGGAAATTGCCCTGCCGAGATCCAGCTCTTCCATACTTTCCTGCACCAGAGCGTTTTTCAGGCTGGTTGCTTCCCGGATTGAGGTCAGCAGCTCCTCCATCCGCATGACATCGCGCTCTGCCCATTGGATATACTCTATAATATTGTCCGCAGGATTTTCCGTAAGCTGTTCCTGGTGTAAATTTTTCAGGGATGCGGCAATTCCGGCCAGCGGGGTGCGCATCTCGTGTTCCAAGTTATCCGCCATCTGCTCCCGATGTTCAATCTGCTGCTGCAGCTGGTTGAGCATGGAATCCAGGGTCCTGCCCAGATCACCGATTTCATCACCGGATCCGTCTCTGTTGACGGTGTTACGGATACGGCCGTCCGGGGTGATTGCGGAGGCGGCCTGATTGCGCAGCCGGCGGATTCTGGCTGAAATACGGAAGGCGAACAGAAGCAGTATCCCGCCGCCGAACAGAAAGGCGATCACGGACAGGGAGATCGTTTCTTCGATCAAGCGGTTGCTCAGGGAGAGGATAGAGTTGGTGGTCTGCTCCACCACCACTGCGCCGATGATCTTTTCCTGTTCATACAGGGGGGTAATTGCTGCCATGACCTCCACCTGCCCGTCCTCCATCAGGTAGCTGGTAATGGAATGGCGGCCTTCAAGCCCTTCTTTAATGCCCTGCAGATCAAGTTCCGTGGGCTGGGAAGCCTGATCCTGGAATTCGATAAGAAAAGGATCAATGAAGAAACGATACAAAGGGTGAAGGAACTCATTGATGCGGGAAGAGAAGCTGTCCGGTTCTGTGCGAATTTCTTTGGAGGTCCGCAGGCTGCCGACCTGAGCTCTGACCCGCTGATTACGGTCAACAATCCTGATTCGCGCATAAGGACGGTCAAGCGATTTGAGCAGCTCTTCGATGGAAGTGGAGGTGGAAAGCAGCCAGCCGGGTGCCTTGTTTTCATTCAGGTTGGATGTCCCGATCAAAGTTTTGATCTTCCGGCTTTTTTCATCATCCACATCCGCAACGGTAAAGGCTAGCTTATCATCAAGCAGTTCCAGCGGAATCCGTATTTCAATAATATAGCCTTTATCGTTCTGCTTCCATACCCCCTGAATCCTCTGTTCACTGACAGGAAATTTGATCGGATTGTTCGGCATCAGGAACCCGTTGACCCAGCCCTGGGCATGGGCTGTGATGAAGTATTTTCGTTGTTCTGTTTCATCGCCGATCACAACCTGCAGATGATCTGACCGATCAAGACGCAGCGAATTTCTGCTTCTGTACACCACATGATCGTCCTGCACATCAAACAGGGCATACAGATATTTGTCCTGCTTTCCGGCAAGATGGCGGAAGTTGAGGGTCCGCAGGGTATAGCTGCCGTCCGAACTGATCAGATGCTCGCTGGCAAACTCTTCGGCTTCGCTCAGTTCCGGACGCCAGTCATCCAGATTGCCGTTCAGTCTGATCGTATTGGAAAGCTGAAACAGATACAGGTCACGGTCCTGATTCAGCTCATGGAACTGTTCCCGGACAAAAAGGTCGTGCCGGTCGGTCAGGGCAGCTGAGACAGCCTGGGCAGTCAGAGAGAGCGTATCCTGCTGACTGGTGATCAGGCTGTTTTTCAGGGAATCGTTCAAGCGCATACCCAGGAAAGGGAAAAGCAGGAGCAGCAGGGAAAGAAGGGCGAGCTTAAGGCGGAGCGAAAATGAAATCTTCATCAGTCGTGCAGTAGTGATTCATTATCGGAGAAATGCGGTCGGAGATACATAATCTTATTGCAGGAATTCTGCCGAAGAGCTATAGAGAACGGGGAACGCATACAACCATTTGATTTATACTTTATTTCTGATAGACTGTAAATGCTGACTCCCTGAGATATCTTCCGCAGACTGTTGTCCGGGTGGAGTTGTTCGGGATTGCGCGCAGAGCAGTTAGAACAAAGGAAAGATCAGTATGTTCCGGTGTATTTTTGAGACAAAAAGAGGGAGGGCCATACAATGGCGCAAAGAAATTGGGGGCGGACCGGAGAGCAGATGGTCAACTCATCTGCTGATTTTATCGGCGGCGTGGGCAATGCATTCAAAGGAATCGGGAATAGGTTTAAACGGAAAAAATTTGAGCCGTTTGTCGAGGCACTCTGTGCCGTAGTCGGCGATGTTGCCTCGCAGAACGGGCGGCTGTACCGGGAAGAATTGGAAGAATTCCGTAAATTTCTGTTGCAGAATTGTCGGGATACTCCTATCTTGGAAATGTTCAGCATAGATGAACTCGTCAAGAAGATGGAGCACTATGCGGTATCGGCTTTTCTCTGCGATGAGGAGGCTATTCTCTTGGCTGTCCGAAATATTGAGGATCCGGAACTGGCCAGACTGGTCATTCTCTGTGCTCTGGCAGTTGCCGCTGCTGACGGGGATTGTGACCCCCAAGAGCAGGCCTGTATTGAACGTCATGCCCAAGTCATACGGGTGGATGTCCACTCGCTGGCCGGAGAATTCAATCTGTCCCTCAATACCGGGTCAGCCCCGAAGTCGGCACCGAAGGCCCTGCCGTCTTCAGCACCGCCTCCTCCCCGACAGACGCCTTCATCACCACCGTCACAGCCGGGACCGTCGCCGACAGGTGTTCCATGCCCTATGTGCAAAGGTGCAGGCGGAAACTGTGTGTTCTGCAAAGGAACAGGAAGAAAATAAGCAGGCGTTGACCAACAACCTGACAACTGGAAACATAACTGACAAGGAGAAAAGACATGGCTGTATTATCATTAAAAAAAGGCGCCAATATTTCTTTGAGCAAAGAAGCTCCGGGACTGGAAGCCATCAAGGTCGGCTGCGGCTGGGATGCCCAAGCTCTGGGCGGGGCTGAGTTTGATCTTGATGCCTCGATATTTCTTTGCGGTGCGGACGGCAAAGTGACGGGTGACCAGGATTTTATTTTCTACGGCAACCTGCAGGGCGCCAATGGTGCTGTTGTCCATACCGGGGATAACCTGACCGGCGAAGGTGAAGGGGATGACGAGGTCATCATGATGTCGCTGAAAGATATGCCCCCGGAACTGGTTAAAGCCGTATTTGTGGTGACAATTCACGAAGCAGACAAACGCGGTCAGAACTTCGGGATGGTGGAGAATGCCTTTATTCGGATTGTCAACGCAGTCGATGATGTGGAAATTACGCGTTACGACCTGACTGAAGATTTTTTTAAGGAGACCGCAGTGATATTTGGCGAAGTGTATCTTAAAAACGGCGAATGGAAGTTTAAGGCTGTAGGGCAGGGATCAGAGGAAGGGCTTGGGCAGGTCTGCGCAAAATACGGCGTAAGTGCGGCCTGATCGTTTTTTTGTTGTGGAAACAGGGGGACATCTTTTCATCCCCCTGTTTTTGCAAAATCCTGCAGCAGTTCCTCTGCAATACGCAGGGTATCCAATCTTCGGATTTGCAAAACATTGTGTAATGTCCGGCCATCCGGTTTACGCTTCAGTAAATTTTTAGCGATGCCGACAAAATCCTCTACACCGGTTTCTTCCTGCGTAAGGATATTTACCCACCCGGTCTGCCTGAACGAGTCTACTGCTATCCGGTTGAAATCATAGAGCGGCCCCAAAATAACCGGTACCTTGGCAGCCAGAGATTCCATAGGATCAAAACCTCGTTTTCTCGGGTCAAAGCCGCCACCCAGATAGGTTATGCAGCAATGGGTATACAAATTTTCTAAGTCACCGTAGGTATCGACCAGGAGGATACGGGGGCGGTCTGTCGGGGAGAGCCGGGAAAGAAAGGATATCTCTTTGCTGACAGAGGCTGCAGCTTCTCTGATTTTTTTATTGCGCTGCGGATTGGTTACCACACGGGGTGCAAGAATAAGCGCGTCCAGAGCAGGGGATAACTGCTCGAATCCCTGCACGGCAATCCGGATATCCGTGTCATCGACGATATTTGCCGCCATCATGACCTTGGGGCCTGCATAGTGTATCTGCCGGGCAGCACGATTCTTACTGGTCAGTCCAGTGCTGATGCCGGAAATCTTCAGAAACATCGGATTGATAAACCAAGCTGTAGTATCCTGCGGATGGCGGGTTATCAGCCGGGGTACAGCATGATCATACCAAGGCCCCATATCCTCCGGATGATCATAGAGCAATAAGGTTATTGCGGATTCCCTTTCTTCTTGTGGCGAGTTCGGCACACCGGGCGCAGAAAAACGGTGCGTCCCGTCGGGCAGCAAAGAGAAATCGGCCAGTCGAGCCGTGATGACCTGAAAATCCTGCAGATTGTCTGCACCAAGACGTTCCTGCCGAAAGACAAGCCGCCAGTGCGCATACGGAATAAGCGGAACCATTGCGTTGAGCAGGCTGCGCAAAGATTTCGCTTCTCCGCCCCAGTCCCGCATCCGTACTTCAACAACAGTATTTCTGCCTCCATCAAGCTGAGAGGCTGCCTGCCTGATCCGATCAATATCCGGTTCTTGTTCAGGAAACCGAACATCGCGGAACAGCCGGTCCAGAAAACTGCATCGGGAAGGCCGGAAGGATTCCATCTCTTCCACAGGCAGGCGCGGACCAGGCACAGGCAGCCCGGAATGTTTACCCCGGAAATATGCCAGGGCCGCCCGGAGAACTTCTGCCGTCCCCTCATGCCCGCCCTCGGCAGCGACAAAACCGCCGCGCTCCTCCACATATCTCTGCACAAGGGGGGAAGCGCTCCGCAGGGTCAGAGGAAAAGCTGCGTGGCGCAACAGGGTCAGGTCATCTGGCATATCACCGGCTGCACAGCAGAGAGTATGCGTTTTTCCGAACACGGCTTGGAAAGCAGCATATTTATCGCCACCTTTGGGAATAAGGACAATCTTCCGGGAGCCGACAATGGTTCTGAAGCGGTTGTTCAGTACACCGGCAAGCCGGGACAGCAGTGCTTCGGCCTCGCACCGGTCCCTGCCGGAGTACAGCAGAATGGACTGATGCGCCTCCCGGTAGCATTCCGTATCAATGGTATAACCGTTCTTCTGAATAATTTCTCCGGCCCGGGCATGAACCGCAACAAGATCGATCCCGGTCAGGACTTTTTCCGTCCAGGCTGGGTGGCCCTTAATCTGGGTGCCGTGCTCCAGTATCCAGCCGGAAATCCGGATACCGGCAGCAGAAAAATGACTCCTGAAATCCTCGACGGTTGTCCGTGACCTGCCGGTCGCAACATACAGATCGGTCACCTCTGCAAGTTCGAGTAGCAGCTCAATAACCCGCCCATCCAGAAACGAATCGGTTGTTCGGCCCCGAATGGGTAAGCCGCCGGGCACAGGCGCGGCATGATTCATGGTCCCATCAAGATCAAAAACAAAGACTGTTTTTTGTTGCATAAGTGTTCAGATTTCTAGATAATATACAGCGACGAATCCATCCCGCGCAGGAACCGGGCCATGCGACTTTTGAACAGATCATGCACCCGCATCCAGCCGCCCGGAACAGGCAGTACCCAGCTTTGCGCTCCGGCACGGTACTGTCCGTGTTCATCCATTTCCAGCTCATTTCTTGCCCCGATCCGATCATCCTGCCAGGGTTTTGTCTGCGGAGCAGTCACAAACCTATCCGAAATATCCGGAGGCAGTTCCGGCACGATCTGCGTATCCGAGATAGGCCACGGGTCAAACAGGAGCAGCTCAGGATGACCGGACAGGACCGGAAAGCCGGAACAGGATTTTGCCTGCGGCAGCTGTGTTGCTGCAGGGTCTGCCAGCTTGCCCAGCGGCTGGATCCCCCAGCCTCTGCACTGGGCAAATCGGGCTATTCGCAGGAAAGAACGCGGAAAACGACGGCGTGACAGATCACATACAACAGGAACCCGCTGTACGGTACAGGCGATCTCCACTGCCTGCTCAAGCGCATCGCCTTCAGAGGTTTTCTGGAGAGTATCCCGGTGCTCGGAAGAGGATATCTTGATGTCCGCAGAGACAAGGATCTGCTGCTCACTCTGATCAGTCCCTTGTGCAAACAGGGATGCACCCTGCGGTAATGCACTGCAGAAATAATCCGTGGGGGTCGCCTGGTTAAGGATGAGGAAGAGGGGATGCTGACGGGACAGTCTGAGCAGTTCTTTCCAGGCAGCATGGATAATCAGGGCCTCCCGCCGCAGCTGTTCCCGCAACGACCAGGCATCTGATCGGAAGGTCCAGTGGTATTGATTGGTCAGGTCCATCATGGCATCCAACGGAAAGCTGTCTGCCTCCCAGAACGAAATTTCATGATACAAAAAATCAAGTAACTGCGAGCTACTCTGTATGAGATCACCGGACAGAGCAAGGCCGTATCTCTGCGCTGTGCGCTCCAGGCTCAGGACAAGCCATTGCCTGTTGGCCGGATTTTTCTGCAAGGCCCTGCTGACATCCACTTCGGTCAGCCGAGGAACCCCCTGGTCATAATCCGCCTGTTCACCGGGGTTGACGCCCGAGAACCCTTCCGCAGCAACAAAGGCCTGATCCATTCCTTTTTTTGTATACCTTCCCTGAGGCGAGACGGCAAAGAAAGCGGTTAGCCGTTCCGGAAGGGGGCGGATGCCTTCGGACAGGAGAATGTCAATATGTTTTCCGTATCGGGACAACATATCATCTGCATATTTCGGCAGATAGAATGAATCGGGAAACTCTTTTATATTACTCGTGATATGTTCATTATCCCGCATGAGATCAGGGGAAGGTCAGGACGAGGAAGACAGGGCAGATAACTTGGTGCAGGCCCAGCGCAGCATATCCTCTGCTGCGGCATGGTCGGCAAAGGGTGAACAGTATCCGTCCTTTTTTTCTGCTATTTTTTTGATGGAAGAATGTGCAGCCTGTAAAGTAACCGGATAGGTACTTGCCTGCATCAGCTGGGTATCGTTGATATCGTTCCCCAGTGCTATGTGCGGCCGGACATTGAATTCGGCAAGCCCCTGCATTTTATCCGGCTCCTGAGGATAGACAAAAATTTTCGGTTGGTTTAAATGGATATACCCCTGCTCCCGAGTCTCTTTTAATAGATTCCGGACAAGCTCTGCCGGATTTTTCTGTCCTCTGGGCAGGATAAACCCGGCAGAACGCTCATACCCCGGAATGGGTTCCCAGTCCGGCGGTACCTTGTCTGCAAATTTCCACTTCTCTTTTCGAGGATCAGGGCTGCGGAGGTCCTTTTTGACCACAAAACCATTTTCCAGGATAAAGCCCACAAAACGTACCTTTTCAAGATGCCGGATTATCTTCTGAACGCTCGCCGCATTCCTGCCGGTTGTAATAAAGGTCGGCAGGGTGCGGCTGATTTCGGCTAACAACTCAACTGCCCGATGCGACAGATAACAGTTTCCGGAGCGCCCCGGTATGGTATATTCCCCCGGCACCGTATGCACCAAGGTACCGTCAAGATCAACGGCAACGGCTTTATTCTGCGAATGCAGTGTGTTTTTTCTCATCAGCAGATCCAGCGAGTTGGGGTTGGATATTCATTTATATTCATTTTTTGCTCCCATATCCATCAGCACAGTAACTTTGTTGTTGTCAAGCTGGAGTTTTGGTCGATTCTCAGAACCTGGTTTACTGTAGAGTTCAAGTGCTTCAATTTGAATGCCGTTCGGATAATTATAGATAATCCCCGGTACACAAGTATAAATAAGATCATTATTGTTCGCAGTTTCAGCCGGAAGAGTGACGGTCGTTCCTTGATTGTTGTTAATTTCCAATGTAACACGGTAACGGTAGAAGGACCCTGTCCCGTTTGACTGTGCAGAATACGCCACTGGAACAACTGCAACAATATCGTCATTTAGTCGAATATCAATAATCTCAAAGCCTTTTTCTGAGCCACGGCCTACGACGTCACCACGATGACTTACCGCACCGTTTCCAAAGTTCATAAGGGGAGGAATCCTATGTTTTTTCCCAAACAATCCTTTCTCTTTTAAAATGGCACCAAATGTTGCAACTGCAATTTCTTCCCCGTTTTTAAGCATAACCAGAGCATATATGTCATAATCTGTGCCGCTTTTCCAGGAGACAGTTGCTGTAATTTTAGGTGTTTTTTGAATAAGAACAGGGCGACCGCCTTTCTTGAGAGATATCTGGCCAGTCTGTTTAGGGATGGGTGTATTCGTTTTTTCAGCAGAAGAAGCTCTCTTCTTTGTCGCGGGAGTTCCTTTACCTTTACAGAACGCACAGGACGGATTTCCTTCTTCCTGTTTACAAAAAACACATACTGCCATATCAGCCTCCTTGTTCTTGTTTTATTTATCCATTTTATACAAGTATAATCTTAGGCTTTCAGCTGTTCAATACGCAGAGAACAGGCAGCGCGGGTACGATATTTATTTAAAAATGTCTGATTATACTCCACCGGTACGCCCCGCTGTTCCGCCAGAAGCAGCAGCAGAGGGAAGTGCTCCTCAGCATATCGGGCGTCATCCGTAAAAAAGAGGGTCTTGGGCGCAGCATTAATCAAGGCCCGGCAGACTTCATTGCTGTGGATACGCAGCTCGGTTTCCTGATGAAAATGTCTGCATTTTTCCGCAGCAGGGCGGGTCGGCTGTGCAGGTCCGGCTGTGCACCAAGCATCAACCAGATCTTTGCGGGTGTGGGATTCCGGAAATCTGTACGCAGCAAAGAAATGCTGCTCATCCACAAAAAAGGTTCTGGAAAAACCAAGCGTTGTCAGGCCGGTGAAACAGGCGGAAGGGCAGAATATATCCTCCTGAATGCCGGAAAAATCTGCCCAGCCCCAGGGATCATTGAGCACCGCCAAAGGCCCTTTATCAAGCCGGGCAAGTTCTCTGGCAACCCCGCCGCGCCCTGTCCAACCGTCAACAAAAACAATCTTCCGGTCCGGGAAATCTGCCTGCAGCCGGGCCAGGGCCTGCCGGTCAATGCCGATGCCGACAAAAAGCGATATGGCGGCACTCACTGCTCCGGGCAGCATCTGACAGAGCCACTTTGCAATAGGCACCCCGGCCCTGAGAATGGCGACAAAAATAAGCTGCTCCGGATCCGCTTCCCACTGTAGAATGACGGCAGCCAGCTGCTGTGCTGCCCTCCGGATCTGTTTATTGTCCAGCTGGTCATGCACATGCTGCCAGAAGGTATCATCCAGATCCGGTTCCGGAGAAGGAATGGACCAGAAGGTGTTTTCGCCGGTGTAGGCCTGTTCCAATCTGCGGAAGCGGTGCATTTCGTTAAAAGGATGCACCTCTTCCCGCAGATCGACATAAATATACTGTTGCCAGAAATTGTTTTCCGCATCCGGAAGGATTGCCTGCTGCATGGTATCTGATTGCTGAGGGTTGTAGAAATTATAAAAGGTGCAGTTGCTGAACAGGTATGCCCTGTCCTTCCAGCTCCCTGTGTACTTTGCTGCTCATCGCCTGATCTGCCGGATCGTGCAGGAGAAAGACAGGCGACCGGAGTTCCTGCTTCGTTGTATTATAGAGATAATGCTTTCCGGGCAGGTCTATTCTGCTCCTGATACTGCATGCATCCACCAGCCACGGACTGAGGGTGATGTGCTGAAAATCCCGGAATTTCCCGGCAGCCACCAGCAGCACTGCTGTATGCACTGCTTCCCCAAGAACAAACAGAGTTGCATCGGCAGATTCCGGCGGTATCTGATTCCATCGCAGACCGCATGACGGGGCTAACTTCGGGAGCAGATATTCAGGATATCCGGATGAATATGTGCTTTTTTCTGCCAAGTCATCCGGATAGTCAGCGCTGTCGCCCTGCATATCGGACAAATGGACGGCCGTATGAAAAAGATATGTTGTTGTCTGATCATCCAACAACGATAAAAAACCTTGCTGCTGCTGTGCAGACCGGAAATCCACCAGAGAAAATATGCGGAAGATCTGGGCGGCAACATGATCCTGGAGCTGGTGCAGGAGATTCTGTATTGTCCGGCCTGTGGTGATTTCATCTTCGACAATCCAGACTTCCGAGAAACTGGCCTCCGGTATCGGTAGGGTATGATTCGGGCTGTGCGAGTGTGTTTCCTCAAAAACGACCCCGGATTCACCTAGCCGGCGGGTTGAACAGATCCATCGGCATGGAATGTTTAATTGACAGGCTTCCAGATACATCAGAAAAGAAGGAACAATGCCGGATTCTGTCAGACCGATGAGCAGGACATTACCGGAAACCGGGAGTTCGGCAAGGGATGCCCGGAGTAACCGGGCCAGACAGCAGCTCCCGCGCTGCAGATGCGGGAGCCGGGCCGGATGCAGTTTGCCGAGGAAAGAAGCGGTAAATGCCTCTTTTCGTAAAGGATTGTTATCTCGCTGTATAAAAAAAAATCGCGCATGGTTTATCATCGTTTATCAAGGATCAACGGAAAAAAGTACTGCCCCGGACTGATGACGGATGAGAGATCAGTCCGGGATGAAGATTGCTCCTGCGGACGCCTTCGCGTCTGTTCGGCAGGAATTACTTATTCTTGTTGAAAAGACTTTTTCTTGCAAGATCAAAGGGAACAATAACAATGGAAAACACAATAACCCAGAACCAGTCCTGTACTCCCAAAGCAACAGTCCGGAACACCTCGCCGCCGATATAGGTGATAACTATCTGGATCAGAAAAATCATTCCGACCACCTGTAAAAATCCTTTGTTGGCGGAAAGATGATCAAACAGCTTCCAGTCCTCCACCCGGACATTAAACTTGTTGAAGTTGTTCAGGAAGACAAATATTCCGAAAAAGGCGGTCATAAAGACCTCCTCGCTGGCAAACAGGTTGTGAACAAAAGATGCTTTCAAAAACAGGACACAGACTGCGGTCATGAAAAAGCCGTTGCCCAAAATGGACTGCCACATCCTTGAGGTGATGATATGTTCTTCCCGCTCTTTCGGTTTTTCCTCCATGTATTCCGGCAGAGGCGGCTCACCGGAAAAGGCCAGAGCAGCCAAGGTATCCATAATCAGGTTGACCCAGAGCAGCTGGATCATGGTCAGGGGCAGCTCAAAACCTAAGAAGGGGCCGAGGAAGGCGATGGAAATTGCCGCCACATTGACGGTAAGCTGAAAGGTGATAAATTTCTGGATGGAATGGTAGATCGTCCGGCCGTAATGAACCGCATTAGCAATGGACTGGATATTGTCGTCAAGCACCACGATATCCGAGGCCTCTTTGGCCACTTCAGTGCCGCTTCCCAGGCCGAAGCCGATATCCGCACTGCTCAGGGCCGGACTGTCATTGACCCCGTCTCCGGTCATGCCGACCACCAGGCCCATTTCCTGGGTTACTTTGACGAGGCGGGATTTATCCGAAGGAAGGCATCTGGAGACAACTTTCAGATTCGGGATAATCTTCTTTAAGGCATCATCAGAGAGGTCGGCCATTTCATCCGAGGTCAGGACAACATCGTCCGGAGAGGTGATTAGGCCTGCCTCTTTGGCAATGGCCTGAGCCGTGCCTTTACGGTCACCGGTGATCATGACCACCTGGATCCCGGCACTGTGGAGTTCTTTCACTGTGTCAGCTGCTTCCGGCCGTAGATCATCGCGGATCATGGCAAATCCCAGCAGGGTCAGCTGACCTGTCATCGCATCCAGATTTGCCGGGATTGGTTCCTCGGTCACCGCAACCGCGATCAGGCGGAATCCCTCATCGGTTCTGCTGTCAATGGTCTGGACAATGGCTGTTTTTCGCTCTGCCGGAAGGGGAGCAACATTGCCCTGACTATCATAAAAAGAGCCGCATTGCGCAAAGATTTTTTCCGGCGCTCCCTTGATCAGGGTCATTTCCTGGCCGTCTTCTTTTCTGATGCGGACTGCGGAAAATTTTCTGGTCGAATTAAAGAGCAGTTCATCCACTTTTTCCGTGGTTTTCTCCTCATACTGACATTCTGTGCTCTCTGCATGGACAAATTTCAGCAAAGCCCGGTCCGTACTGTTGCCGCCCACAATCCGTTCGGACTCTGTAGTTGCCTTGCAGTTCACCACACTGGAGGTATTTTCCCGCAGCGACAGATCCAGCAGCCTAGCATTCTGTTCCGGCAATTTTTCAAAACTGTCATACTGTCTTACCGCATCCTTCATGTCCGTATCTGCTACAGTCAGAAAGCCCACGGTTTCCAACAGGCCTTTGGTAACCGTTCCGGTTTTATCAGTAAAAAGTAGGTTCAGGCTGCCTGAGGTCTCCACCCCCAGCAGTTGCCGGACCAGGACATTGGACCTGAGCAGCTTGCGCATGTTCTGAGCCAAGACAATGGCGATCATCATGGGCAGTCCTTCAGGAACCGCCACCACAATAATGATGACAGCAAGAATCAGGGCTTTGACAATATCAGAGAGTAGATGCGTCCAGTCGGCTGCATACGCTGCTATCGCTGACATGTCGCCGCTGTTGTCCAGATAGACCGCCTTGAACAGGAAGGCCAGAGCGATCAGCGGGGCGGTAATGTAACCGAACACGGCAATCCCGTGCGCCAGCCGCGCCAGCTTGACCCGGAGCGGTCCCATACGTTCATCGGTTTCCAGTTCTTCAGCCAGTCTGCCCAGATGGGTGTTATCACCAACCTGCAGCACTTCCATAACGGCCTCGCCGTCCTCGATCACGGTTCCTCTGAACACGGCATGGGCATCTTCCAGATCTGAGACATCCGCCTCTCCCGGAGTTTTGCCCCGGGGTTCAGGTTCACCGGTCAGCGCAGCCTGGCTCACAGCCACTTTTCCCTCAAGAATCCTGCCGTCCGCCGGAATTTTATCGCCCGGCTGGAGCAGGATAACATCACCGACAACGACGTCATCAATGCCGACAACCGTAACGCTGTCCTCCCGGAAGACATTGATCTGTATTTTGGAGGCTTCCTCCTGGAGCTTTTGAAAGGTCTGCTCGTTTTTAAATTCTGATGCCGTGGCTACCAAGGTGGCCAAGACAACAGCAAAGGCAATACCCACTCCTTCATACCATTCTGTCTGCCCGAATGCGGCCAGTATCGTGACGATAACCAGGGCAATGGTCAGGATGATGATCATGGGATCTTTAAAATTGTCCAGCAGTTTGTCCCAGAAGGTCTCTGTTTCAACCGCGCTGAGCTGGTTTGAACCGTGTTTTATACGCGAGGCCTCGATTTCCTGCCGGGTAAGCCCTTTAAAATGATACATATCAGTTTATTCTCCTTGAGGTTGAATATGGTTCAGAATTACGCATCCACAAGCTGGACCAGAGCCAGTCGACCGCCGTTTTCTTTGGAAAACAAAATCTGGCGGCCCTCTTTAAGCACAATCTTACCGCCCGCCGGAACCGGCTGCTTTGTACTCAGGTCAATTAAGCCGGGCATCCGTTCATTGACCAAGAGCCAGTTGTTGTTGTGAAAGATGAAATACCCGACCCGCTGCCGGTCTTTTGGAGTCAGGCGTTCGTTGGGCACCACTGTCCGGTTCACATGCCACCGAAAAAGCGACTGACCGGTATAGACCATCAGGCGGTGATTATCCGGCAGAAACTTGCCGCCATGCCGGCTGGAGTACAGATTCAGCACCGGCAGCTTGCCCGTGTATCTGGTGCCGCAGAAGGGACATTTCGGGGATTTTGTATTATCGAACACATACCATTTCTGGGCGCATTCGGGATTGACGCAGGGCTGAAGCAGATCCACGCTCCTGACCAGAGCCTGTTCCCATTCATCGGCTGTGGGCCGTTTTTCCGGACAGTGCAGCCCGTCAATAAAGGCCTGGTGAAACAATTTTTCCAGATACGGGCCGACGATCTGACAGGGCAGGGCGGCTGTATCTTTCCACGGTTTTTCCAGGGGCCTGAGATACTCTGTTTTGATCCGGTTGGACTGATCCGTGGGATGCTCAACAAATAAGGCGCGCTCGCCCATGGACAGGTCTTCATCGCGCTGCGGCTCGTCAAGATCATGCACCTTATCCCCGCGTAAGGGATGGCGCAGAAGGAGGTACATGTAGATCAGCACGGCCAGGGCATGGCGGTCGGTATAGATGGACGGCAGTTTCCGCTGCGGATCCTGCCTGTCCAGATGGGCCGTGGCAATGACTTCCGGAGCAATAAAATCAGGCGTGCCCACCACATCAGGCGGAAATTTCCCCGGCACCACTAGGCCGTCAATGTCAATAATACAGGCATTGCCGCCGACCGGATCGATCAGGACATTTTTATACGAGAGGTCGGAATGGGCCAGCCCTGCCGCGTGCATCCGCCGCACCGCCCGGCTGAGCAGAATGGAGATACGCAGGTAGTCCAGCCAGGTGCCGCGTTCCGCAGGGTCAAGATACTGGTTTCGGTTGGTTGGCGAAGCAAACCATTTGCCCTCTTTTTCTCTGCCTTTAATCTGCAGAAAATCGTTATTAATGGAACCGGTGGTAAAAAAGAAATGATCCTGATAGGTTGGCACAATCACACCCACTTTGCCATCCTCATCTTCAACCAGCTCGGTGGGCCAGCGGAACAGGTTCTCCCAGTACGCACCGCCGTCCTGATTGAAAATTTTTTCACGATAGGTGCCGGTGATCATTTCAAGGCGTTCCAGAGCCTGACGATCCTGCTTGTCCCGGAAGAAAGCAACAACATTCTTGCGGTCCGGGGTGAAATAAACATCCTTCATCCCGCCGGAACCGATGATCTCATCAACATATTCGACAGAGGTTCCGTTCCTGTTTTTGGCCTTGCGTACCTGAGCCATGCTGTATCGCCTCCTCCTGTTGGGTCTCCTTCCTCCTGCCGCCGGAAGCAGGGTAGCATAAAAAATACAGAACGCATACTGTTCCTTTCCTGCTGCGTATTTTTTAGAATACAGTTCCGTGCCTGCAAATGCAAGATGCAAGAGGTTGATGGCGGTGCGTGATTTTCAAATCAGTATCAGCGCGTAACAGAGTCTGTGTCGGAAAAAATACCCTGTCTGAATCAAGTGTTCGGTTTGAAGAGGGCAGAGGACAGATGAGAAAACAGGCAATTGGGATTCGTACCTTCAACCCCGCTCTGTAACCCGTATCGCTGCACGGTTTGATTCTGGAATGTGATACCGGGATGGGTACATTCCATCCTGTCAACTGGTGTTTCCTGTTTACTTTTTAATTAGAAAAAGTTAAAGGTTGATATTGACAGAGTAACTATTCGGTTTTCCATGTTTGCCTGCTTAGGAATGAGAATTTAAACGCTCTGTGACTGGCGTCGCCTGCAAGGATTTACGCAGCTAATCAACTGATATTGCGGTAAAATGACAAGAAATAGCTATTCTGCAGATGAATATAATGCTATGCTTATCTCTTTGGCAGAAGCATGCCCTGTTGGGCGGAAAAATCCAAAAAATCCAAATTGTCCTTTGAGAGAGGCAAGAAAAATGAATTTCAGTGAAAAGTTAAAGTGGGTTAACGACTTAACTCTTCAGGAGAAGGAGAAAATTTACGAATATCATATTAAGTGCTTTTCAAGTAACTAAATTCACAGAGTAAGTGCTTTTCAAGTAACTAAAAATTCACAGAGCAGATGTTATGTGAATCCCAAAATCCCCCCGGACCGCTGCAGAAAAATGGGACAGCTGCCGCCTCAGGAATAGGTGATGGATCCTCCCTATTTCAGGGCCGTCCCAAAAGGCTTTCCCTCCTCCCTATGTACTAACTTTCATTTTTGCGAAACAGAATTCCCACTTGCTGACCGAAGAAAAATATTTCACAACAAGATATTAAGTACGATCAATATCCCGCAACTTAAATTCTTTCTGAATATTTTTATGGAGGGCAGAATGAGAAAGTACCATCTATTGATACAATCAACTTGGCTGGCATGTCTTGTTTTTCTTGCAGCTCTGATTTGCTGGGTTGCTCCCGCCTGTTCCGCATATCCCCAGCCCGTATCCGGGAAACGTGTCTATGATTTTGCCTCTCTGCTTTCACCGGAGCAGGAAGCGCAACTGGAGCAGCTAACTGCCGGAGTCGCTGAGGCGACCACGGCGGAACTGGATATCGTGACCGTTTCTTCTCTGCACGGAGAAACCATAGAGGAATACGCCAATAATCTGTTCAACGAATGGGGCATAGGGCGGGCCGACACCAACAACGGGGTGCTGTTTCTGATTGCGCCTAATGAGCGTAGGGTACGGATTGAAGTCGGCTACGGGCTGGAACCGCTGCTGACAGACGGGCTTTGCGGCAATATTATCGCGAAGAATATAATCCCCGCCTTTAAGGCCGGAAATTTTGACGAGGGGATCATCAGCGGGGCGGAACGAATTGCCGAAATTCTGCAAAAGAACCCGGAGCAGACAAAAGGAGTGAAAGATTCTGCTCCGAAGTTTCTGCGGACATTGGAGAGAAAAGTGCAGATTTCTAAGTTTGTTCATCTGATTCCGTTATATTTAGGGCTGTTCCTGCTGACGGTTCTGGTAGCTACTCGTTGCATAAAACAATATCCTAATATTTTAGCCATCACAACAGGTTCAACGTTTTTCTTCTTGGTCTTTTTATGTTTTGTGAACTTGCAGGCACAATTTTCAAACTCAAAAGTTTACACAAGTTTTATGGTATTTATCGCTCATGGCGATGCAGCTGTAACGTTATTTATTTGTAGTTGGTTGGCACTTTTTCCAGTAGCTGGAAATATTTTTCAGTATATAAGATTCCGTGCCCGTCGGTGCAAGAAATGTAATAACAGATTAACTCTACTGCTAAAAAAAGATGAAAAAAGCAGTCTGCTGAATGACGGCGAAAAAAAAGAGGAAGAACTTGGTTCTGTGGAGTATGACGTATGGCAGTGCAAGTCATGCGGCTATTATAAAAAACGTGCTATGCTGAGGACGACGTTAAAGAAATATTATAAATGTACGAAATGCAGATACGTAACTGTGGAAGAAAAAGTTGTTAGACCTCCAACAATCAACCGCAACGGACTGGCCCGCATGAAATGTACTTACAGTACTTGTCAGCATCAGTACTATCAAACAATAGCGAGTGTCAATCGCAGTTCAAGAACCGGCTCCGGCGGTTCCAGCGGCGGTTCCAGCGGTGGGTCCAGTGGTGGGTCCAGTGGTGGCGGAGGCGCATCAGGTAGCTGGTGAAAAACAACCAATCGAGGAAAAAATATGCTTGCAGCAAGTGCGGTATTAGCCTACAACGGTTTAGTGTCCTCCCGCAGCTGGCAGGGCAAGCTCACCCGACATTTTTCCGACCTCCCTGAACAAATTCCTGACTGAAAACCATGTTCCTCGACCCAAAAATCCCCCCCGGCCCGCTGCACGAAAAATGGGATAACTGCCGCTTCAGCAATAAGCTGGTCAGCCCTGCCAACCGGCGCAAGTACGAAATCATTGTGGTGGGTACCGGCTTGGCCGGGGCCTCGGCAGCGGCTTCACTGGCTGAACTGGGCTACAACGTCAAGTCCTTCTGTATTCAGGACAGCCCGCGTCGGGCCCATTCCATTGCTGCTCAGGGCGGCATCAACGCGGCCAAGAATTACCAGAACGACGGCGATTCCATCTTCCGCCTCTTCTACGACACCATCAAGGGCGGGGATTTCCGTTCCCGCGAGGCCAATGTCTTTCGTCTGGCCCAGGTTTCCAACGCGATCATTGACCACTGCGTTGCTCAGGGCGTACCCTTTGCCCGCGAATACGGCGGCACTTTGGCCAACCGCTCCTTTGGCGGAGCGCAGGTTTCGCGCACCTTTTATGCTCGTGGTCAGACCGGCCAGCAGCTGCTCCTGGGCGCCTATTCCTCCCTGATGCGTCAGGTCGCGGCCGGAAAAGTCACCATCTACCCGCGCCGGGAGATGATGGATCTGGTGGTCATCAACGGCAAGGCACAGGGGATCATTGTCCGTAACCTCATCACCGGCCAGCTGGAGCGGTACGCAGCCAACGCAGTGGTGCTGGCCACGGGCGGCTACGGCAATGTCTTCTATCTGTCCACCAACGCAATGGCCTGCAATGTCACGGCGGCCTGGCGGGCGCATAAGCGGGGTGCCGGGTTTGCCAATCCCTGTTTTGTCCAGATTCATCCGACCTGCATTCCGGTGCATGGCGACTACCAATCCAAACTGACCCTGATGAGCGAAAGCCTGCGTAATGACGGGCGGGTCTGGGTGCCGAAAAACAAAGATGACCATCGCGGCCCGGCGGACATCCCGGAAGCGGACCGGGATTACTATCTGGAGCGCAAATACCCCGGTTTCGGCAATCTGGTGCCCCGTGACGTGGCCTCCCGCAATGCCAAAGAGGTCTGCGATCAGGGCTTGGGTGTGGGCAAGACCGGGCAGGCTGTATATCTGGATTTTTCCGAGGCCATTGCGCGGGACGGGCTGGCAGTCATTCTCCAGAAATACGGCAACCTCTTCCAGATGTATGAAAAGATCACTGCTGCTGATCCGGCCAGGGAACCCATGATGATCTACCCGGCAGTGCATTACACCATGGGCGGCTTGTGGGTAGACTATCAGCTCCAGTCCACTCTGGACGGCCTGTTTGTCATCGGGGAGGCCAATTTCTCCGATCACGGGGCCAACCGGCTCGGTGCCAGCGCACTCATGCAGGGACTGGCGGACGGGTATTTCATCCTGCCCGCGACAATGGGCAATTATCTGGCCCAGGCCGGATTTGACCGTCCTGCTGTGGAGGCCCCGGCTTTTGCCGAGGCGGAAGAGGAGGTTGCAGGCCGAATTGCCCGGCTCTTACGTAATCGGGACTGGAAAAAAGCGGGCACGCAGCCGGTGGATTATTATCACCGTAAACTCGGTGCCCTGCTCTGGGACAACTGCGGTATGGCCCGCAATCAGGCCGGACTGACTAAAGCCCTGGCCGAGATTCCGGCGATCCGGGAGGAATTTTACGCCAACGTGTACGTGCCCGGCAGCGGCCAGGATCTGAACCAGTCTCTGGAGAGAGCCGGACGGGTGGCGGATTTTCTGGAATTCGCTGAGGTCATGGTGCTTGATGCCCTGGAGCGCAGAGAGTCCTGTGGCTGCCATCTGCGCGAGGAAAGCCAGACCGAGGAGAATGAGGCTAAACGGGATGATGCAAATTACTCCCATGTGACTGTCTGGGAGCATAGAGGGGTGGGGCAGCGGCCTTTCCTGCATCAGGAGCCGCTCCAGTTCGAGGCGGTTACGCCTTCGCAACGGAGTTACAAATAACCCGGCACTGCCTGCCGAAATTTCAGAAACCAGAATCCGGGGTAGAATTCATTGGATTACAAAACGTTTTAGGTTGATATGTTGAGAGACTTTTTATTGAAATGTACCATGTTGTGTGTCGCGGCCGGTATCTGGCTGCCGTGCTTGCATTTTCTGTACAGGCCGGACATCAGCCAGTATCGCAGCGACCAAGGAGTTCCGCCGAAGGCCGCCATGATCGCCGCCCGTCATTTGGATATCTGGACGAATCCGCAGCTCCGGGCCGCTGAACTCGCCAAAATGCAGGAGCGGAATCCGGAATGGGATTTCATGAGCCGCACCTATTTTGTGCTGGCACTTGCCAATATGGCAATCAGGGATACGGGCTATAAAGAGCAGGCGCTGGATATTATGGATACTATCCTTGAGAATACGATACGTATCGAGCGTGAGCAGGGGATGTCTTCTTTTCTGCTCGGCTACGGCCATAATGATGCATGGGTCATGCGGCCGCCCCGCAGCCAGTTTATTGACGGCGAGATCGCCCTGATGCTGGCGGCCCGCAGGTTGGTGGAAGAAAAAACTGCTTACGTGCCGCTGCTCGCCGAACGGGTGGAAATCATGATTGCCCGTATGCAGCAGAGTCCGGTATTATGCGCTGAAAGCTATCCTGATGAATGCTGGATTTTCTGTAATACTGTCAGTCTTGCCGCCATCCGGATGGCTGACGTGCTGGACGGCACGGATCACTCGGCCTTCTTCGCTTCTTGGCTTGAAACAGCAAAACAGAAACTGACCGATCTGAAAACCGGTCTGCTTATCTCCGCCTTTGGCGTAGACGGAACACCCTCTCCGAGCGGCTTCAGCCCTGAGGGAAGCAGCATCTGGATGGCCTGCCATATGCTGCAGATCGTGGATAAGGCCTTTGCGGAGGATCAGTATCGTCGGGCAAAGAAGGAACTTGCCGCTTCTTTTCTCGGTTTCGGCTATTCCCGTGAATGGGCGGAAAGTTCTCCGGGCACGACGGATGTGGACTCAGGTCCTGTGGTTCCCTGGCTTGATGCCAGTGCCGGTGCCAGTGGGTTGGCGTTTATTGCCGCAGCAGGCTTTGATGACACCGAGTTTTTCACATCGCTACTGACCTCGCTCAATTTTGCAGCGTTTCCCAAAGAAAAAGAAGGGTACCTGCGGTACCAGGCCAGTAATCCGGTGGGAGATGCGGTAATCCTGTATTCCATGGTGGAGGGGCCGCTGTGGGATGAAGTTCGGAGGAGGACGAAATAATGAAATCGCTGCTTGTACGTTTTATCGGTCAACGGTTCACAGCCTATGCGATCCTGCTTGCTCTGCTGTTTGCCGGGGCGCATCTGCTCGGATTCCGAGAATATACCGGTATCCTTTCAGGAACCGCCTCCCTTGATCAATACCACCAATATTACGGGGCAATATATATTCTCCTCTATGTAAATTTCGCGGTTACCGTACCGATTCTGCTGCTTGCCGGTGTCCTTACGGAAATATGGACGTTTTTTATGCGGAAAGATAAGTGATTGCGCTCCGGGAGCATCAGGAACCACTCCAGTTTGAGGCAGTGACGCCGTTGGGGCGGAGTTATAAATAGCGGGCAGCCCTCACCGTCTGCATGCGTCAACGTCAAGCATATCCCGGATGGAAAGGCCGTTGCATTTGTGTCTGCGCCGAAATTCGCGCAGTTCTGCTATGACTTTCTTTGTCAGCTTTTCACGGCTTGTTTTAGAGTCAGGCGGCTGGGGGTCGGCCAGCGGCGGTTTGTGTTTGGTAGTGATGAATTCCTCTCCCTTTATTTAATCAATTTCAGACGGGTTTAACTCCAACTTATCCGGTACGCACACCCGTTGTCAACCGTTGCCGATTTTCTCTTGCGCAGCCTGCGTACTGCCTGTTACGTTGGTTCAGTTTCTGCCAGAACAGACTGTCAATTACCCAATTTTCCGTAGTTATTAAAATCGTCGTTCCTTACTGCTTCCGCGGATCAAACGCCTCTCGTAGGGCCTCTCCAATAAAAATCAGCAGGACCAGCATACCGACCAGCACGGCAAAGGTGGACAGGGAAAGCCACCAGGCTTCAATGTTCGCCTTGCCCTGATTCAGCAGCTCGCCGAGGCTCGGGGTTGACGGTGGCACACCCAGACCGAGAAAATCCAGACTGGTCAGGGCCAGAATGGCCCCGGACATCCGGAACGGCAGAAAGGTGATCACCGGGGTCATGCCATTAGGCAGCAGGTGCCGGTACATAATGGTCAGATTGCCCACTCCCAGGGCCTTGGCCGCCTTGACATACTCCATATTCCGCCCTTTGAGAAATTCGGCCCGGACATAATCGGACAATCCCATCCAGCCGAACAGGGAAAGCAAGATCAGCAACAGAAGTACGTTGGGCTTGAAGATCGAGGCAAAAATAATCAGCAGATACAGTTCCGGCATAGCACTCCAGATCTCGATGAAACGCTGGAAGATCAGATCGGTTCTGCCGCCGAAATAACCCTGGACTGCTCCGGCAACAATACCGGTCAGGGTGCCGATCAGGGTAAGGGCAAAGCCGAACAGCACGGACAGACGGAACCCGTAAATCAGCCGGGCCAGCACATCCCTGCCCCGGTCATCTGTACCGAGAAGGTTGTCCTTTGACGGCGGCGCCGGAACCGGCCGGTCAAGCCTGAGATTGATGGAACCGTAGCTGTACGGATTCGGGGGGAAATAGACCCTATTGCCGCCAGTGGTGAGCTTGTCCAGCATATACGGATCCCGGTAATCCGTCTCTGTATCAAAATCACCGCCGAACACGGTCTCCGGATATGCTTTGAGCAGGGGAAAATAAGAGCTGCCTTCGTAGACCACAAGCAGCGGTTTGTCGTTGCTCAGCACCTCGGCAAAAAGAGACAGCAGGAACAGGGTACCGAAGAGCAGAAGGCTATAGAATCCACGCCGGTTCTTTCTGAAATTCCGCCATCTGCGGCCTGCAAGCGAGTGTCTGTCTGCAGAACTTTTCCCCATTACGTCTCCCTTCCGTCTTTTCTCCGTCGTTTCATTGTAGTTTTTCAAAACTGATTCTGGGATCAACCCAGATATAACTCAGGTCGGAAAGCAGTCTGGAGATCAGACCAAGCAGGGTAAAAAAGTACAGGGTGCCGAGCACCACCGGGTAATCCCGGTTGAGCACGGAATCATAGGCCAGCAGGCCCATGCCGTCCAGGGAAAAAATGGTCTCGATCAGCAGGCTGCCGGTAAAAAAAGCCGTGATAAAGGAGCCGGGAAAGCCGGTGATGATCGGAATGATGGCATTGCGGAACACATGCTTGTACAGCACCTGATTCTCGGCAAGCCCCTTGGCCCGCGCAGTCGTCACGTACTGCTTGCGGATTTCCTCCAGAAAGGAATTTTTGGTCAGCATAGTCATGACGGCAAGGCTGCCCACAGTGGAGGCGGTGATGGGCAAAACCATATGCCAGAGATAATCCAGCACCTTCCCCATTATGCTCAATTCGTTCCAATTATCCGAAACCAGTCCGCGCAGAGGAAAGATATTCCAGAAACTGCCGCCGCCGAACAGGACGATCAGCACAATACCGAGGACAAAGCCGGGAATGGCGTAGCCGATCAGAATCACGGTGCTGGTGAGCATATCGAAACGGGAGCCATCCTGCACGGCCTTGCGGATGCCGAGGGGGATACAGACGGAATAAACGATCAGAAACGACCAGAGGCCCAGGGACATGGACACCGGCAGTTTGGAAATAACCAGTTCAGCCACGCCTTTCTGGTGGTAATAGGAGTCGCCGAAATCAAAGACCAGGTAGGAGGCCATCATGGAGAAAAAGCGCTGCAGGGGCGGCTTGTCAAAACCGTACAGTTTTTTCAGCTGTTCAACCCGCTCCTGATCAAGTCCCTGTTTGCCCTGATACCGATTGCTCCCGCCGCTGACCGCCTCGCCGCCTTTTCCGCGCCCTTCAAGCTGGGCCATCATCTTTTCCACCGGCCCGCCAGGGACAAACTGGGTGATGACAAAGGTAATGAACATGACCCCGAACAGGGTCGGAATCATGAGCAGAAGACGTTTACAGATATACAGACTCACAGTTCCACCACAGCTACATTTCCGCCTCTTCTCGGGTCACCGGCCCCTTCGGCTCCCGGCACAACCGCATGCACTCCGCCGAAGTAGACATTCAGCTCCTTCCAGGCATTGACCGAAACCCGCTTCTGCAGAGCAGCCACGGCATCCTCCGGGAATCCCGGTTCCACGTGCAGAATTTCTTCATCCCCGTCCCAGTGCAGCCTCGGAGCCTGAACAGCCTCGGTCAGACCACGATTGAAGTCAACCACCTGGGCCAGAACTTGGGTCAAAGCCGTCCTGATGCGCTTGGAACCGCCGCTGCCGAAAACCAGTCTGACCTCATCATCCCGGAGCAGGGCTGAAGGCGACATCATGGACCCGACCCGCTGTCCCGGAGGTTCGGCATGAAAACCGTCCGGATGAAGATCATCTTCCCCCATCATGTTGTTGAGCATAATGCCGGTTCCCGGAGCAAAATATCCAGCCCCCTCGCCGTTAGAGCAGGTCATAGAGGCGATATTGCCCCTGGTGTCCGCCACCGAGACATGGGTGGTGCCCCGGCTGAAACAACGCACCCTGTCCGTACAGTCTTGTATTTCCGTGCCGGAAAGAAAACCAGCCAGAGCATCCGGCGTGGTCATTCCCTGTTTGCGCAGGTGCTCAACCTCCTGCATCAGACCAAGGGTGCGGAGCAGATGCTCCTGGCTTCCCCACTGCTGCACCGAATCCATTTTCCCGGCCAGAGACAGGGACAGGCCGATCAGCGAACCACCGAGACCGGGAGAGGTAAGCAGAGTATGGCCGTGATACGGGACACGCAGCGGCTTCCGTTCAATCACCTTATAGGCGGCAAGATCCTCACAGGTCAGCAGCCCGTCGTTTTCGCGCATGTCCCGGTCAATCCGGCGGGCAATTTCCCCTGTATAAAAATCTCTGCCCCTGTCCTCTGCCAGATGCAGGAGAAAATCCGCAAGTTCCGGCACTGCCAGAGTATCACCGGCCCGCAGGTTCTGACCATCCGGAGTATACAGCCTGCGCCCGGTTTCACTGGTGGTCAGGATAGGCAGCAGCAGTCGGATAAACTCGGCCTGCGAGGCATTGAGTGCATGGCCTTTTGCCAGCGCAACAGCAGGCGCAAGCACTTCGGTCAGGGGCAGTGCCCCCAACCGCTCATGGACATGGAGCAACCCTTTCAGGGTGCCCGGCACAGCAACCGACCCCAAGCCGATATTAAACTCTTGGGCTGACCCGCCGAAGTCCACGTCAATCGGATAAAAATGCGGCTCCGGCAGGTTCTCTCCCAAACCGGCTCCCGGCGTATTGACAAAAAAATCAAAAAATGTTTCCTGTCCGGAGTCTGTGCGGGCCAATAAAAAACCACCTCCGCCCAGACTGGTCAGCATCGGCTCGGCAACAGCGCTGGCAAAACCGGCAGCAACCACTGCATCAAAGGCATTGCCGCCGGATTCGAGCAGAACTGCTGCTGCCTGTGAGACAGCTTCATGACCGGAGGCAACCACAGCCCGTTTATATCTGCTCATATTCCTGCCGCCTGCTGCTGTTCCGCCTGTCTCTGCCAATAATCATTCCGCAGGGTCGTAATCATATGTTTAAATTTTCTTTCCTTGCCCGCCAACTGCCGCTGTCGGTCAGCACAGGTCCCTTCTTCCAGTATCGGGTGAAGCCCACGAACATATTCGGTGGTGCGGAACCGGTCCGTCAGAGGATGAATCAGCTGAAAAAGCCGGTCCGCAGCCTGACGCAGAGAAAAACCTGTCCCGCCCAGAAATCCGTAGATATCAACAAATCTGCCGTCAAGCCCGTGCCGGGCAGCCTGCCATTTATTGTATCTCAGCAGCTGCAGACTGATCGGCCGTGAGGCCAGCTCGCTCTCGGCAAGATAAGCAGCAAATGCTTGGATCACCGCTGTCAGGCCGAGAATGTGCCAGAATTTAGCCGGCAGATCGCAGATGCGTATTTCTACAGTGCCGAAGCCCGGACTCAGGCGTACATCCCACCAGAGGTCTTTGAGCCCTTCAATAGCCTGATGTTCCCGGAGCAAGCAAACCTCATCCACATATTTCTGCCAGCTCCCCAGATACCCGGCAATACCGGCCAGGGGCAGCTGCTCGAATAATTTCGTCCGGTACGACTGAAAGCCGGTATCCCGACCGCAGAAAAACGGGGAGGAGGTGCTGAGGGCCAGCAGAACCGGCAGGTAGGCCTGCAGAATATCACAGACCCGGACAGCAGTCTCGCCGTCCCGCATCCCGACATGCACATGCATCCCCTGGGTGATGAACTGCCGACCGACATGCTGCAGCTCATCCATAATCCGCTGATAGCGTTCTCCCTTGGTAAGCAGCTGGGCTGATGGGTCAGCAAAGGGGTGCAGGCTGGTCGAGTAGAGTATACTATTCTCCTGTTCTGCAACATCCTCCACCAGATGAATAACCCTGCTGAGGTCATCGGCAACCTCAGCAACACTGCTGCACACCCCGGTCTGCAGCTCAATAATAGACTGCAGAAATTCCGGCACGATCCTGTTGCTGCCTTCAGGGACGAGATCCTCTATAATGGCATTCACCCGGGGAACCAGATTCAGGGTGTCGCGGTCAAGGAGCTGAAATTCCAGCTCCACACCGAGCGTATATGCCCGGCTGCTTGTGAATATAGGGGCAAAGGGTTCTTTTTCCATCAGTCACCGGATCACGATTCTGCAGACGTCTGCAGATGTTGAAGCGCATGAACAGCAACCGTGGCCAGCCACCGGCTGCCACAGGATAACACCTGCTCGTCAAAGTCAAAACTGCCGGAATGGGAAGGCCCGGTTTCCCGATCCGAGGCGGCCCCGAAACGGATCATAGTTCCGGGAATATGCTGCTGATAAAAAGCAAAGTCCTCGCCCCCAAGGCTGGGAAAGCCCTGGGAGGTCACCCGCTCCGGCCCGACCACCGCATGAGCGGCCTCTCCGGCAAGAGAGCAGGAAACCGCATCATTCACCACAGCCGGTAATGCGTCACGCGGGGTCATGGTAATATCGGCATGATACATTTCTTCAAGCCCCCGGACCAATCCCTGCATTCTGCTGAGAATCATTTCTCTGGTATCCGGATGCGTGCTGCGGACTGTGCCCTCCAGCGCGGCTGAACCGGCGATCACATTATGGACAGAACCGGCGGCAAATCGACCGACCGTGACGATACCCGGATGTACGGGATTCATCATCCGGGCAACCATGGTCTGGAGGTTGATGACAAAGCTCGCCCCAACCACGACTGCATCGACCGCCTCATGCGGTCTGGCTGCATGACCGCCCTGGCCGCAGATATCCACAGTAAACGGATCCGCATACGAACAGATCAGGCCCTGATCAATCACCAGATATCCCGGCGGATAATGGGTGTCAATATGACCGCCGAAGATCATGTCAACGCCTGCAAGGCAGTTGTCGGCAATCATAGCGGCTGCCCCGCTCCCGGCCTCCTCAGCAGGCTGAAAAAGCAGAACCACCCGACCGCCTGTTTTTTCAGGCAGTCCGTTTTCCGCCAGCAGTTCAGCTGCTCCGAGCAGCATGGTGGTATGGCCGTCATGGCCGCAGGCATGCATCACGCCGGGATTGACCGAAGCAAACTCCAGTCCGGTCTCCTCCGCTACAGGCAGAGCATCCATATCCGCCCGCAGCGCCACACAGGGGCCGGGGCCTACGCCGATTTCCGCCCGGATGCCCGTGCCTGCCAAGCCGGAGGTATAGCTGATCCCCAGTCTGTCCAGCTCCCTGCAAATCAGGGCGGCAGTCTGTTCCTCCTGATAAGAAAGTTCAGGCCGACGGTGCAGAGCACGGCGGATTTCCCGCAGTCGTTGTTCCAGAGCGGCATCAACAGTGAACACAATTATTTTTTATCCTTGCTGACCAGCTCATCGTTTTTAAAGGTACCCTTGACGACTCGTCCGTCCGGATAGGTAATTATGCCTTTGCCGTTCCTGCGGCCGGATTTGAACATCCCTTTATATACGGTGCCGTCAGCAGAGGTAAGCACGCCCTGCCCATGCGGCAGATCATTTTTAAATTCCCCGCTGTATTTTTTTCCGCTTTTGTAAATCAATGTCCCCTGACCGGAGAAAAAGCCGTCGGAAAATTCGCCTGTATAATAACTACCGTCCGGAAAGGTATAGAGCCCCTTTCCTGCAAAGACGCCTTTGACAAATTCTCCTTTATAGGACGAGCCGTCCGGATAAGTGAAAACGCCTTTTCCCTCCCGCTCCCCTTTCCTGAACGATCCTGTATACTGCCGACCGTCCGCAAAAATATACGTGCCTTGGCCGTGAAATTTCCCGTTGGAAAACTCGCCTTCATAGCTTTCCCCGTCGGCCAGCCGCAGCATACCCCGGCCTTCCATCTTGCCGTTTTTAAATTCCCCCTGATAATGCGAGGCATCCGGCAGGTCAACCCCGTCAGCCCCGGTTGCTCCGCTGAACGTGCTGCCGTGCAGCTCTTCGCCTGTTTCAGTGGAATAGGGAATTTCATTGATCAGGACAAGCTGTTCTCCGGCAGGTGCTCCCTCATCAGGTTCTTCCTGTTCAAGTAATGCATCAGCCGGAACCAACGCAGCCTCCGACTTTGTAGCAGTGGCTGCAACTGGCTGCTGAATACGTATTTCCGTCGTTTCCCTCTCAGCTTCAGACGGCTCAGCTGGTTCCACCTCCTCTTCTGCGGAATACGGCCCTTCCTCTATGATCACAACTGGCTCATCCACCGATTCATCCACCGGTTCATTCAGAACATCCTGTTCAGCGATCTGATCACTCTGCGCAGAAGACTCTGCCGCAGCATCTGTATCTGCATCGACAACAGGATACTGAACACGTATTTCCGTCTCTGCTTCGGTCAGTCCAGCAGGCTCTTCCTCCGGCTCCGAGGGATATGCCCCTTCCTCTATGATGACAACCGACTCACGTCGGGCCTGCTCCTGTTCCCCGATCTGATTCCTCTGCTGCCCGGAAGCCGGGACTGAATCATCGGATTGTTCTGGTGCTTCAGCCTTTTTCGGCCTACTCTCCGCCTGTACTGGGGGAGGAGCAGGCTGTTCAGGTGCAGATACCAGCTCGGATTCGGGTTCCGGTTCAGCCGCAGCAGCAACATCGGCAGCCGGTTTCACAGCCCGCGCTGGCCCGACCGGCTCATTCTTAGAAAAAAGGCCTTCATAGACCCGTCCGTCCGCATACTCCAGCTTGCCGACCCCGACCCGGATACCTTTTTCCCATTGTCCTATATATCGGGAACCGTCATTGTACGTCATGGTGCCTTCTCCGTGCGGCAGGCCGTTGAGCAGCTCTCCTTTATACTGCTGATCAGCATCCGGCCAGGTCACTGTACCCTGCCCGGTGATGGCTCCGGCAAGAAAAGTGCCGATGTACGTCCGTCCGTTCTTTTCTTTCAGCGTCCCGCGTCCGTTATACAGATCCTTGTCAAAATATCCTTCATAGCGACTGCCGTCAGGCATCTGGAGAATACCGTAGCCCTGCCGGTATTTCCCGACATAACTCCCTATATAGACCGTACCGTCAGGGTAACGACGCACCCCCTTACCATCCGGTCGGCCGTCACGGAACTCCCCTTCAAAGCTGCCGTTGCCCGGTATGGTCATCTTCCCTTTACCGTGCAGAGAATTATTCCGGAAATCACCGATATACCTTCGACCGTCCGGATAAATCAGGATACCTTTGCCGTGAAACCGACCAAGCTCGAATTCTCCCTGATACTTGGTTCCGTCCGGCTCTTTCAGGGTACCCTCTCCGTCAATCACCCCGTTTTTAAATATACCGATATACGATCGGCCATCCGGACTTTTCAGGCTGCCGAACCCGTGAAATCTTCCTCTGACAAATTCCCCTTCATACTGCAGACCGTCCCCGGTGACCAGCTTGCCGCGCCCCCAGAGAAAACCGTTTTTAAATTCACCCTCATACACCCGACCTGTATGATCAGTCAGCTTTCCTGAACCGTTTTTGCAGTTTCCCGACAGACAGCCTCCGCAGCAGACAGCGGCCGATGCAACGTGAAGAATTAGGGCGGCAATGAATATCTTTGTACTTTGCATCATAATTCCCCGGTTATATCATGCACATACGTCAGGAAGCAGGAATTTTTTCTCTTTCTGCAGCAGGTAAACCGGAACCGGGTTGTTCAGCTGCGGTAGTCCGCATTAATCCTTACATAATCACAGGTCAAATCAGTTGTGAAGACCTCTGCGCTTCCTGCGCCGTAACGCAGATCGACCGTTACCGTAAACGCCTTCTGCCGCAGCACTTTGGATGCCTGCTCCTCTGCTGCTGCGCCGCACCCCATACCGTTTTCCACCATCATAACGTTATCAAAGGAAACAGAGACCCGGTCGGGCTGAAAATGACAGCCGGAGCGACCGAGGGCGGCCAGAATTCGTCCCCAGTTCGCGTCTTCACCAAAAAACGCGGTTTTGACCAGAGCAGAGTTGGCAATGGTCTGGGCTCCATTCATCGCCTCCTCTCTGTTTCTTGCTCCGGTTACCCGAATGGTGACCACCTTGGTCGTACCCTCACCATCAGAAACAATCTGCAGAGCCAGATCTTTAAAAATTTTATGCAGCGCCTCGGTAAAAACCTGCAGGTCCCGGGGAGTTTCCTCATCGATCCATTCATTCCCTGCAGCACCGTTAGCCATAACCAGCACAGTATCGTTTGTCGAGGTATCACCGTCCACAGTGATCAGATTAAATGAGTGCTCCACTCCCTGCCGGACAATCTCATGCAGTTCAGAAAAAGCGATCCGGGCATCTGTGACCACAAAACAGAGCATGGTGGCCATATCCGGCATAATCATTCCGGCCCCCTTGGCTACTCCCAGCAGATTGACCTCTGTCCCGTTAATGACGACCGTGGCTTCTGAGGTTTTGGGCACGGTATCTGTGGTCATAATGGCCCGGGCGAGATCATCAAATCCGTCCTCCTGCAGACCGGCGGCAAGTTCAGGAACCGCCCGGACAAAGGGCTGAAGATCAAGCTGTTCTCCGATAACTCCGGTAGACGCCACCAGGACCAGCTCCTTCTCAATCTGCAGAGCCTCTGCTGCCAGAGCCGCACTGCGGACCGCGACCTCCATGCCCTGCTCCCCGGTACAGGCATTGGCATTGCCGCTGTTTACCAGCACAGCCTGGGCCCTGCCCTCACAGAGCCGCTTCATTCCCAGAACAACAGGTGCCGCCTTGACCGTATTGGTCGTAAACATCCCGACTGTCACAGCCGGAACTTCAGAATAAATCAGCCCGATATCAAGTCGGTCCTGATAGCGGATACCGGCCTGTACAGCGGCAGCGGCAAACCCTTTTACTTTCATTGATCACCTTTTTTCTGTCCGTTCACCCGCAGGATAGTGCTGTCGGCATCCTGCTGTATATTTTTAGCGAAACTACAGTGCAATACACAAGAATCTCCATTTTTTATGCAACAAACCGGATATAGCTCCTATAATATCACAGAGTACAATTTGTGTATAGATGTTAGTATAGATGTTATCGTGCTACTGTAGACCTTACTGCAGCCCTGACACCGCAAACCGGGACATCAACCTTTCCGGTCAGAATCCTGCTGTCTTCTGAAGATATGCCCACCCGGCAGCCATCCACTCATAAAGCATCCGCTGTGATATCCCCATATTTTCACAGGAAGGCAGAAACTTATCCGAGGTCAGCAGTTTATTGTCCTTGAGCATAAAATCTGTCGGGGCTGCTATCGGATCCATCCCCTCCTCCTGAAACAGTTTCATGGCCCGGTCCATATGTGCGGCAGAGGTCACCAGGACAAAAGGCGTATCTCTAAGCACAGGGGAAAGCAGCTTTGCCTCTTCCTGCGTATCAGCGGGACGGTCTTCAATAATCATCCTGTCTTTGTCCATACCGAGAGATTCAGCAACCTTTCCTGCCACCACGGCATTGGCCCGGGTATCCTGATTCGCTCCGCCGCTGAACACCAGCCACGTCTGCGGGAGTTCCTGATGAATGCGGATTCCCTCAACCAAGCGATATAATGAAGCACTGCCGAGCTGCCCGCTCTCCGGGACATCGGGATCAGTCACGTTGGAACTGCCGAGCACAACAACGAATTTAATCTGACGCTGCTTCTGTGCGGCAATTTTTTCCACATCCAGGGACGGATATTTCCGTTCCAGCTGATAAAGCTGCTGCCGGGTGAACAGACCGTAACCGGAAACCAGCAGAATAGCGAGACTGAGCAGCAGGGACAGAACTGCTGTTTTTTTCAGACTCAGGAGCAGACAGAACAGAGCGAAAAAGATACAGAATACTCCCATAGGGAGAGGAGCCAGAAACGGTGCGATAAAGCGGGCAAATTCAACCATGATGTTCCCTTCCTTCAGAGCGTTCGGTTAGAGGTTGGAGATGAGGCGGCAGATTATACCAAATTTATACCTTCTGATACTTCTTACCCGGAAACAGGATTCTCTTCAACAGGCAGGACCGGACAGAGAAAAAACAGTATGCTTTTCCTGCTGCCCGGAAAAGACAGCATACTTCAGCTTACTGTATTTCAAAAGATAATCCACCGTCAACAGAAAAGACGGTATGCAGCCGGTATAATCCAGTATAACCTTCTGTCATATATTCAGCCCCGGACAGACCCGGAAATCCGCTGCCGGACACTGCAGCGGAAAGAGAAGAACGAACCGGAAGAACACCTGGTGTTTTTATCGTTTTCTTTGACAGATCAGGACAGCAAAGGTATTCTTGCACTGGAAAATACTGCTCTCCTCGGATGCACTCACAAGCAACAAAATGAACAAAAAAATTGAACAGAAAAATCCGGAAAACTGTGAAGAATAAAAACGGTCGGAAAAGAGCAGCAGCAGGCAGCGCTCCGGATCAGACCATAGCAACAACGCCGGAATGCCGATGATATCAACCGGATATCTTCTTTGTGGGGGTTGTTTTCTCGCAGCAGCAGGCGGATGACTATGCAGAATATGAACAGGCGCCGGTTTGCACGTATATCTCTTCACTGGGCTGCACATCTTGATTTCGGCGTGAAAGAATACAAGCGCTTTGTTGCCAATGTGAGCCTCAGCGGATTTTACGTCGAAGGGGACTTTCAGCAGAATTCCAAGGATCTGTGCGTCGTAAAACTGACTCCGTCAGGATTGCTGAATACAGAGGAAGCAGTCCGTGCTGTCGGTACAGTAACCAGGCTCTCCGAAAACGGCATGGCGGTTGAATTCCTGTCCATGAAACTTGACAGTTTCTTCTTTCTTGAAACAACCCTGCTGTACAGAGCTGTTGATCCGGCAGCCCTGGGAAGAGAATTTATCTGGAACAATATTCTTGAATTTGAAGGAGATACTGTCTTCTTTAAACCGTACAGCCTGAAACGTTGGAATATTAAACAGCTGTCCAACTTTTTTCTGAAAAAGAAATAACCTGCCTACAAATCTGATTCCACCTCTGCTCCGAACTTCTTTTTCGCTTCTTTATTCGATATACTCAAAGGCGTTTTTCAGCAGTTCCATCCGGGCAGTTTGTCCAGCCTGTCCGTGCAGCCGAACAGCAACCACGTCAAAACGGACCGGAATATCCCGGCCCTGGATATAGGCAAGAGCAACTTTGGAAATCTGCCGCTGCTTGCGGACATCAACAGCGTCAAAGGGCGTACCGAACTTCTGTCCCCGCCGTGTTTTCACCTCAATAAAAACAAGATACTCTCCATCACGGGCGATAATATCCACCTCGCCGGTCCGCAGGCGGTAGTTGCGTTCCAGAATGCTGTAGCCCTGTTTTTCCAAGAACTGCACCGCAGCATCCTCACCGGAACGTCCGGCAGCCTTCCTCCTGTAATCGGACCCTTTCATAGCTGAATAACAGAGCACCTGTCCGCCTGCCGGTCGGTTACTTCACCCTGCCGCAGCATTTTTTGTATTTCTGCCCTGAACCGCAGGGACAGGGGGCGTTGCGCCCGATTTTCTCCGTATCGCGCCTGACGGGCTGCTGTCCGCCCTCCCCGGAAGAAGTATCTGAACCAGAGGAGAGCTTGGCCCGCTGCAGCTCCTCCTCCTGTTTGCGGCGCTGTTCCTCTTCAAAGCGGTCCACCTCATCGCTCTGCATAATCCGTACATGCATCAGGGCATTGACTGTCTGCTCCTTGACAGTCTCAATCATGGTCTGAAAAAGCTCATGTCCCTCTTTTTTATACTCATCCAGCGGATTTTTCTGGCCGTAGCCGCGCAGGCCGATTCCCTCTTTGAGGTGATCCATATTGAGCAGGTGCTCTTTCCACAGCGTATCAACAATCTGCAGCAGGATCATCCGCTCGATCTGGCGCATCTGATCAGCCCGGTTGCGTTCCTCCTGCGCCCTGTAGGCATGATCAACAGCGGCCTGTAGTTTTTCCTGCAGAGACTCTGCATCCATTTCACTGTGCTCGCCTCCCAGCCAGCCGGATTTGATGCCGAACAGCTCTTCGACCCGGTCATCCAGGCCATCCCAATTCCAATCTTCAGGATGTTTGCGCCCCTGCGCCGTCTGCTCAACAAAGCTGACGACCAGATTAGCGATCATATCCTGAATAATCGCGAGAACATCTTTACGGGCCAGAACCTCCCGCCGCTGGCTGTAGATGACTTCACGCTGCTTGTTCATGACATCGTCATATTCCAGCAGGTGTTTCCGGATATCAAAGTTATGGCCTTCCACCTTGCGCTGGGCATTCTCAATGGCCTTGGAAATCATGCTGTGCTCAATGGGTTCATCCTCTTCCATGCCCAGCTTGTCCATGATCGCGCCCAGTTTTCCTGAGCCGAAAATGCGCAGCAGGTCATCCTCTAGGGACAGAAAAAAGCGGGAGGAGCCGGGATCACCCTGACGGCCGGAACGGCCCCGGAGCTGGTTGTCGATCCGGCGGGATTCATGCCGGCTGGTCCCGAGGATATGGAGGCCGCCCGCCTCACGGACGCCTTCCCCCAGTTTGATATCGGTCCCGCGTCCTGCCATATTGGTCGCGATGGTGATCTTTCCGAGCTGACCGGCATCGGCAACAATTTCTGCCTCCCGCTCATGCTGTTTGGCATTCAGCACCTCGTGGGGAAGTTTTTCCTTCTGCAGCATCCTGGCAATTTTTTCCGACACATCAATGGAGATGGTACCCACCAGAACCGGCTGGCCTTTTTCATGCAGCTCCTTGATTTCCCGGACAATGGCCCGGTACTTGGCCGCCTGATTCTTATAGATCACATCCGGAAGATCCCGTCGGACCATATCCCGGTTGGTCGGAATAATGACCACATCAAGATCATAAATTTTTTTGAACTCAGGCGCTTCCGTGTCCGCTGTACCGGTCATTCCGGCCAGCTTGTCGTACATGCGGAAGTAGTTCTGAAAGGTGATGGAGGCCAGGGTCTGGTTTTCCTTTTCAATCTTCACCCCTTCCTTGGCTTCCAGAGCCTGATGCAGGCCATCGGAATAGCGGCGGCCCTCCATAGTCCGGCCGGTGAATTCATCAACAATGATCACTTCGCCGTTCTTGACGATATAATCCACATCCCGCTGAAACAGGACATGCGCTTTGAGGGCCTGATTGACATGATGGAGCTGATTGATATTGAGCGGATCATACAGATTATCCACTTTAAGCAGGTCTTCAGCAAGCAGGACGCCCTCATCGGTAAGCATAACCTGCCGGGCCTTTTCGTCCTTGCTGTAATGCTCGTCCTCCTTGAAGTTTTTCATGATCCGATCGACGCCGAGGTACATGTCCGTGGACATTTCAGCCGGGCCGGAAATAATCAGCGGCGTCCGGGCCTCATCAATCAGGATGGAGTCCACCTCATCGACAATGGCAAAATTGAACCCGCGCTGGCAGAAATCCGCCATGTCAAACTTCATGTTGTCCCGCAGATAGTCAAACCCGAACTCGTTGTTGGTCCCGTAGGTGACATCAGCGGCATAGGCTTCCCGTCGGTCCTGATCGTTCATATCATGAATGATTGCCCCGGTGGTCAGGCCGAGAAAATGGTAGAGCTGGCCCATCCACTCCACATCACGTCCGGCCAGATAATCATTGACCGTGACCACATGCACGCCCTTGCCGCTCAGGGCATTGAGATACACTGCAGCTGTGGAGGTCAGGGTTTTCCCTTCACCGGTCTTCATCTCCGCAATTTTTCCCTGGTGCAGAACAAGACCGCCGATCAGCTGGACATCATAATGCCGTTCCCCCAGAACCCGCCTGGCTGCCTCGCGGCAGACCGCAAAGGCTTCGGGCAGCAGGTCGTCCAGAGATTCTCCCTTTGCATACCGCTGTTTAAACTCAGGCGTTTTTGCCTGCAGCTCAGCGTCACTGAGCGGTTCCACAGAGGGCTCCAATGCGTTGACCCGATCGACTATCTTACGCAGCGCCTTGACCTCCCGGTCATTCTTGCTGCCGAATACTTTGGTTAATACTTTACCTATCATTCAATCTCTCCGCAGACCGCATCTGCGGGCTCCTTTCATCTCTCTTTTCTGAATTGTTGACGCATGAAGCAGTTTCAGCTTTCTTCAACGTTCTTTCTGCTCCAGCTTTATTGTCCGGATCAGGGCTTCTTCATCACAGTCCGGAAATTTCGGGCATTGCAGACAGTCGCTCCAGATTTTATGGGGCAGGTCGTTTTTTTCAATATCGACAAACTGCAACTTCCGGAAAAAATCAACCTGGTAGGTCAGGACAAAAACTTTGCCGATTTCAAGACTCCATGCCTCATCAAGGCAGGATTCCACGAGCTGCCTGCCGATCCCCCTGCCCTGCGCCTGTTCCGCAACGGCCAGCGAACGGATTTCAGCCAGGTTTTCCCAGCAGATATGCAGGGAGCAGACGCCCTGAATACCGTTGTCGTCAAAAACAACAAAATCACGCAGCTGATCATACAGGGAACTGATGGAACGGCCCAGCAGCAGACCTTTGTCGGCAAACTGCCGCAGCAGAGCGTGTATCGCCCTGATATCGCTCATACGGGCCGGTCGGATATGCACTGCTGCCGATTTCGGAGCAGAACTGATTGCAGCCATATGCTGTACACCTGTTCATTGTCATCTGTCAATGGGGACAAATTGTGCCAAAGTACTCCGTTGCCCGCATTTGGTCAAGGATTCAAGCGATGATTAAATGATGATTTATGGTATTATGTCGATGCTATTACCCGATATCGGTCGCGGCCTTGACCCCGGCAGGCCTTACTGCCGAATAACGCTGGATAATCCGAGAAACAGGATCCCCCATGAAACTCCTGCAGAGCATACTTCGTATCCTGACCGCTGTTGTCTCTTTTTTTCTGGTGATCGGTATTCCGGCTATCCTGGCCGTACGGCAGCCGACCTCAAAAAAAACGCCTTTTCCTCCCGGCCCCCGAGCCGATGCGGATCGTCTGCGCAGCCATGTCAGATATTTGGCGGAAGACCTTGCGACCCGCAACCACAACCATCCTGAACAGCTTGCTGCCACGGTTGCCTACCTGCAGACCGGGCTCGCCGTTCCCGGCGCCGAAGTTTCCCTGCAGCCCTTTACCGCATCAGCTGCTGCGCCGGGACAGACGGAACAGATCAATATCGTTGCCCGATTCGGCCAAACTGCAGGGCCTTTGGTTGTGGTGGGTGCGCATTATGATGCGGCAGGCGACCTGCCCGGGGCAGACGATAATGCCAGCGGTGCAGCCGGACTGCTTGAACTGGCCCGGCTTCTGAGTCTGCGGAATCCGGAGAAGCTGTCTGCCGGTATTGAGCTGGTGGCCTTTGCCACCGAAGAACCGCCTTTCTTCGGTACAGACCAGATGGGCAGCGCAGTCCACGCCCGCAGCCTGGCCGATCAGGGCCGGACGGTCAGGGCCATGCTCTGCCTGGAAATGATCGGCTATTTTGTTGAACAGCAGGACTATTCCTCCTGGGCACTCCGGGCGGCCTACCCTGCTCACGGTCTCTATGCGGCCATTGTCGGACGCTGGCAGGACCGTCAGCTGGCCAAGACCGTGAAACGCTGCTTCAACGGAGCCTCCGATCTCCAGGCCCTGAGTTATTCCGGTCCGATCCTGTTCGGCGCGGATCTTTCTGATCATCGCAATTACTGGCACCAGGGCTATCCTGCCGTGATGATTACAGACACCGCTTTTCTCAGGAACCCGAACTACCACACGGCGCAGGACACCCCGGACACTCTGGATTATCAACGGACGGCTCAGGTCGTTGACGGTGTGCTCAGTGCCGTGCTCACACTTTCCCAATAAACCGCATCGCAAATAAGCAAACAACTATGACAGGAAATACAGCCTGGTCAGAGACCAAAGAAAGGGTCCGTGAGACTGCGGATATCGTCCAGGTGATCGGAGAACATGTTCAGCTGAAGAAAGCCGGTTCCGGATATACCGGCCTCTGCCCTTTTCACGGCGAAAAGACTTCCTCTTTTTCTGTCAATCCGCAGGGCCAGTTTTTCCACTGTTTCGGGTGCCATGAATCGGGTGATGTCTTTGCCTTTATGATGAAATATCATCATATGACCTTTCCGGAAGCCCTCAAGGAACTGGCCCGGCGCTATCAGATTGATCTGCCAGAGCGGAATCTGACAGATGCGGACCGAGAACGGATGCGGCAGCGCGAGCAGCTCTATCAGGTCAACCGGGAAGCAGCGCGGATGTATCACGCTTTTCTTCTGGACTCGGATACCGCCAGGGGCGCCCGGCAATACCTGCAGGACCGAGGCGTGCCCCAAGAAGTAATCCGGCAGTATCAGCTCGGCTATGCCCCGGCTCCTGAAAGCAACGGCTGGCAGTTTATCCTTTCTCGATTACAGCAGCGGCGTTTCCCTGTGGAGGCCCTGGAGCAGGCCGGGCTTGCGGTCCAAAAAAAACAGGGCGGTTATTATGACCGGTTTCGGGACCGGATCCTTTTTCCAATTTATGATATGAGCGGTCGTGAAGTCGCCTTCGGCGGTCGGATTCTCGGTGAAGGCAAACCGAAATATCTGAACTCGCCGGAAACCCCGATCTTCAGCAAGAGTCGGCTTCTGTTCGGTCTGTATCAGCACCGGCAGGCGATCCGTTCAGCCCGGCGCGCGGTTGTGGTGGAGGGAAATTTTGACCTGCTCCTGCTGGCTGTGCACGGAATCGACAACGTGGTTGCTCCATTAGGCACGGCTCTGACCCGCGAGCATATCAGATCGCTGCGCAGTTACTGCGATGAAGTGGTCCTTCTTTTTGACGGTGATTCTGCCGGACTCAGAGCGACCCGGCGGTCGATTCCGTTTTTTCTCAGCGAACAGCTTGCCGCCAAGGTGGCCCTGCTGCCGGAAGGCCATGATCCGGATTCGCTGGTCCGGGAACAGGGTGCAGCCGGGATTCGGGAACTGCTTGATGCCGCCGGTCCGCTGGAGGAGTTTGTCTTTTCCGCCCTGGTGCAGGAGCACGGCCTGACCCTTTCCGGCAAAAATCAGATCATCACCGAACTGACTGAACTGATGCGCGAGGCAGCTGATCCGGCGCAGCGGGAATTGATGGCTGCCCATTTCAGCGAGCAGCTCGGTGTTTCGCCTGCCCGTTTTCTAGCCGAACAAGGACAGAACCGGCAGGAACCGATGCCGATCCCGCCTCCGCCGGATATCATGCCGGATGAGCTGCAGGATATTCCTCCTGAATTTTTCGTTTCTGGACCGAAGACGGAAATGCCCCCGGAAACATTTTTCTTTGCCGGGTTATCCAAACAGCAGCGTCAGCTCCTGAACTTTTTAATTCTGTATCCCGAATTTCTGTCCGAGCTTCTTGCAGGCGGACTCAGAAACGTTATTGAGGGGTCATCCGTACTGGATCTGATTGACGCAATGGAACAGCTGGCCAAGGAGGGACCGCTCATGCCGGAACAACTGCTCAACATGGTTTCTCCTTCCGGAGCAAAACAATACATCGCAGATCTTCTGGTCAGGGGCGGCGGGGAAAGCATGGCTACTGACGATCAGGGGCGCGGGCAGTGCGATGCATTTCTTCTCTGGCTGCAGAATACAGCGCAGCAAAAAAAAGCAGCGGAGCTGCAAAAACGTATTAATCTTGCGGAGAAGAATAAGGACTACAAGCTGGTTGACAACCTGCAGAAGGAGGCGTTTGCGTTACGATACAAAAGATTGCAGGGACAGGAGACTTGAGCACGTTTCTTGAATGAATAACAATAGCCCCTGCAGGCATAAAAGTTCTACGAAGCAGATATTTTTTTTATATTTTTCCCGAACGGGAAGAGCGGGGAAGGATGGTTAATACGCTGAAAGCAAATGATTATATTGAAAAAATGACCGCGACCAAGTATTAAATACTACCTTGTGTACTTAAAAAGAAATTATTTTCATTTTAAGTGTAAAAAAAACTGTACAAACGATCTAATAAATTGTACACTCATGAAGTGAGGCAGAGAAGAATCTGCACAATGACTTGATCAGACAATATCCTTTCCTATTTTCTTTAAATGTACGGGATATTCGTCGGAGAGTCAAACGATTTTTCCTGACCGGTCATCCTGTTACGGAAAAAGGCTGTTGTCCCGAAGTGTTGGGTCGAGATTGTGCAGCCGCTGTGATGGAATGGTTTCTATAAGATATTCAGTTTCCTGCAAAGCGTATTTGAACGGAAAGGGTTGAACACATGCCGGTAACGGAAAATACTTCATTGAAGTGCGTGAAACTGAGAACAGAACAGGCGGCAGAGGCGGAGTCTGCGGAGAGGGCGCGGGGTCCGCACGAAAAATTACGGTTTTCTGATGATACGGAGGAGGTATCCGGATGAAGAGCCAGGAAAAAAAATCTGTAAAGATTTACGAAGAGGAAGCGGACGACTCGACATTGACCGAAAATGACGGACAGGAGAATGCAAGTGTCTACGGCGAGCGGTTCAGTACGGATCCGATGAATATCTATCTTCGTGAGATGGGCAGTCTTGATCTGCTCAGCTATGAAGAGGAGATACGGCTTGCCCGGAAACTTGAACAGGGCGAAGCAACCATCCAGAATGCAGTTCTTCGCCTGACACTGGGGATTGACACCCTGAACAGTCTGAAAAAAAGACTGAAAAGGGGCAGTCTGCGCATAGGCTCGGTGCTCAACGGGATATCTGATCAGGATGAAAAGGGGCTGAACGCTGTCCGGGAGTCTTTTCTGGACCGTATCGACACAGCGAACAGGCTGCATGAACGTCGGAGCGCGCTGTTCGGCGAGCTGAAGGAAAAAATCGGCACTGACCAGGAAGCTGGCCGGATACAGGAAATCCTCGCTATCGGCAGGCAGATTTCCGATATGCTTACAGGGTATCGGATCAACTCCAAAAAACTGCTTTCCGCAGCAAAGTCGGTTGAAGAATTCAACAGAAAGCTGCGCAAAGTCCGGGTGAAAGCTGGCAGAGAAGCCCTGCTGGCCGCCCAGCAGAACCCGGAAGGTAAAAACAAAAACAGCGGGCTTAGCAAGGCGGCAGCAGCAACCGAACAGCAGATCAATCTTGAGCTTGCTGCAACCATCGGGGTTGACTGCCGGACCTTTGACGAATTGTTTAAAGAAGTGAAGATCGGCGAACAGACTGTCCGGGAGGCCAAGCAGACTTTGGTCCGGGCAAACCTGCGTCTGGTGATTTCCATTTCCAAAAAATTTCTCAATCGGGGCATGCTGCTGCCCGACCTGATCCAGGAAGGCAATATCGGGCTGATGAAAGCGGTTGAAAAATACGATTACAACCGGGGATACAAATTCTCCACCTATGCAACCTGGTGGATCCGGCAGTCGATCAATCGGGGGATTGCTGATCAGGGCAGAACCATCCGTCTGCCGGTTCATATGATCGAGGCAATCAACCGTATGCTTCGTTTTACCCGTGATTTTCAGCGGACAGAGAATAGAGAACCCAGTGCGGAGGAAATGGCGGAACAGCTGGATACAGATGTGGATTATGTCCACACGGCATTAAAGACAGCACGGGATGCAATCTCTCTGGATGCGCCGGTCGGCGAAGAGGAGGACACTATGCTCAGCGATTTTATTGTTGACGATGTCAATCCGGGACCGCAGGAATTCTCCATCACGGAGAGCCTGAAACGCTGTCTCAACAGAGTGATGGGCGAACTGACCGAACGCGAGGAACAGGTGCTGCGCCTGCGTTACGGCATCGAAGTCGGCTGTGATCACACCTTGGAGGAAGTGGGACGCTGTTTTGATGTGACCCGGGAACGGATCCGGCAGATAGAGGCCCAGGCCATCAAAAAACTGCGCCATCCGACCAGAAGCAAATTTCTGGAACCGTTCGTACAGGATTAGATTGTTTATACTCTAATCGTTGCAGCATAAACGGGGCAGAGTTCCCGGAACAGGCCCGGTGCAAATACGCCGGGCCTGTTTCATTTTCTCCTGACAAAAATCGGGAAATAATCCGAATATAATCGAAAAATAGCCGGTACCGGATGCAGGAACGCAACGATATCAGGGAATGGCTGACCCTTGTTTTTCTGCCCGGCCTGGGCAGCGTCCAGATCCGACGTCTCCTTGCTGCGTTTGGTGCACCAAGCAGGGTGCTGGCAGCAGGCCGCTCTGTTGCTGAAGTACCCGGTATCGGCAAACGGCTGGCAGCGGTTTTCTCGTCTCCGGCACAGCTTGACAAAGCCCGGTGCCGGGCTGAACAGGAGTATGCCCGCGTCCGGGCAGGCAACTTTCACCTGCTCTGCTGCGATGATCCGCTGTATCCGACCGCTCTCCAGCATATCCACAATCCCCCTGTTCTCCTCTACTGCCAGGGCGACCTTGCCTGCCTGCAGCATCCTGCCGTTGCCGTGGTCGGGTCCCGCACACCCACTGAATACGGGAGAAGAATCAGCGCAATGCTGGCCCGGCAGCTTGTCAGTGCAGGGGTCACGGTGGTCAGCGGCTTAGCCGTCGGCATTGACGGACAAGCCCATATCGGTGCGCTGGAAGCCGGGGGGAGGACGATCGCCGTGCTCGGCTGCGGACTGGATGTGGTCTATCCCGGCTGCCACGCCCGTATGTACAAAAAAATCAGGGAGCAGGGCCTGCTGCTCAGCGAGTATCCTCTCGGTACCCGACCGCACCGGTTTCACTTCCCGGAACGCAACCGCATTATCAGCGGACTTTCCCAAGGAGTCGTTATTGTTGAAGCTGCAGCCAGATCCGGTGCCCTGATTACCGCTCGGCTCGCGCTGGAGCAAAATAGGGAAGTTTTTGCCGTGCCGGGCAGCATCGAGTCACCGAAGAGTGAAGGCCCTCATGGCCTGCTGCGTCAGGGTGCCACCCTTGTCCGTTCGGTTGACGATATTCTTCAGGAACTGCCTCCTGTTGCCCTTGCTTCTTCTGCCGGACAATCTGCCGCAGACACCAGATCCGGAAACTCAACGGCGGTGCAGCAGGAAGTCCCCGCAATCCCGGAAGACCTACCGGAAGCGGAAAAGACCCTGCTGTCCTCTCTTGGTACGGCTCCGGTGGATATTGAACAGCTGACCGAACAGACAGAACTGCCGCTCAACACCCTGCACGGCCTGTTGCTCGGCCTTGAGCTGAAAGGCCTGATCTGCCAGCTGCCAGGGCAGCAGTATATCCGGGCGACTGTCCAAAGATAACCCTCCTCCTCCCTTGCGTTTTCTCCACACTCCGGTGGAGTTCCTGCTTGTTCTTCGGAAGGCTGCAGCCAGATTCCGGTCCGCCGCTGCGCGATCTGAAAACGGCCTGTGATACCGGGGTGAGTACTTTTTTGGATAACGTTGATGGATTTCTGTTTTCTTTATCTCCGCTTCCTTCCCGGTCATCATGATTGCCGGGCGATATTTAACCTTTCCGGCAGAATCTCTTCTAAGGCGGCTTGAGCGCGGGGCTATCGCCATTCCGTTGTCGTTGCTGTTGTCGGATTGTTGCTGTTTTCCGTGATGTTGCCCTGCATTGAAGGTACATTTGCCACGCTCACCACAGCTTCTTTGGCAAACCAGCCGAGCAGGGCGGCCGTGATCCAGGAGCTGGATTCTTTGGCTGCTTTGCCTACTGCGTTAATCCCGGCCACCATTTCGTTTTCAGGTTGTTTATGCGGAACTATGGTTTTTCTTTCAGTCAGCAGTCGGGCTATATAGTCATCCTTTTCATCTTTCTTCTGTTCAGGAAGAGGCTGCTGTGCAGGAACCGGCGTTTTGTTTTCAGCCAGGGCTAAAGCGACCTCAGTCAGATTGGAGTTGACCTCTGCCAGTTTCATAATGGCAAGGGCAACATGATCCACCTGTTCGACAACTCTGTTCGGCTCGACCGCTACTTCGCCATACTCCTCTTCAAATTTGCGGTTCGAGCCGGTTGTTATTCTGGTGCGTGGTAATTCCTGAGGCACCCTGATCTCTGTCTTTTGCCGCTTCGGTTTCTTTGCTTTCTGTATTTTTTCGGCTGCTGCCGCAGCGGCCCTGGCCTGCGTCTCGGCGGCCTCTTTCCGCACCTCGGCGATCCGCAGCCTGACAAGTTCTCTGTCCAGTTTTCCGCGCTCCTGCACTTCCGCTCTGATTCTTTCCGTCTCTACAGCCTGCCATGATTTTTGCGCCTGTTGTCCGGCGCATCCGGCCAGTATGGATGCCGTAACACTCAGCAGCGAAAGTATTTTTGCGGCGTTTTTCATCTTTTTTCCTCCTGACAATTTATATCATCATTCCGAGCAGCAGATCTGTCCGGCAGCCCGATGTAATGGCTATCGACCGTTCTTTTTAAAATCTGGCATCAATGGATAATTATTCCAAAAAAAAACGCTATCTCGTTACCCAGAATGTTCGCTGGCCCCTCTTATGCCTATTAGAAACTTAACAGGTATAAAAATTTATATTCTGTTTTTTGGACCAGTTATTTTCAGCAACATTTTCTATCCAAGACTACAGGGGAAACGCCTACAATATAGTAATTATTACGCTATAGCAAGAAGCCAACTTTATGCGTCAACTCAGCAGGAAGGATTGACTCCTGATCTACATTTAAAAGATATATTACTATGTATAATTAAATCTCATAACTTGTGTCGGAGTCAAGGATATTTTACAGGGAAAGAGGAAACAGAATGATATTTGGTTCAACTTTTTGTATAAGAATATACAGAAACCTTCTGCAGCCTGTTTCGGGCACCGGAAAAACCTGCAGCCCGAAGCAAAACAACAGAGAATTATTTCCATTTCAGAATGAAATATGGTATTGCTGAAAAATAGAATATATGTATGGCTGCTTGTCCGAGGTCATCAGGGGGACTGCCCGCGTCCTGCCCGTTTCAGAAGTAATCGGAGCAACCGGAATCGTTCATCATTGCACAAAGCACAAAGGAAAACATCATGGCAGACGAGAAAGACACACAGACTAAACAAGCTGAACAGGATGAACAGGATGAACAGGCTAAAAAAACAGAACAACAGACTGACTGCCCGGTCGAGGTGAAGCTCCTTGAAGGGACGGCGATGAAAAATATGAAAAAAAAGGAGAAAAAAGGCCGTCGGGCGATCTGGATTAAAAAGAGCACCCTGGAGTATGAAATTGAGCTGAAGACTCTGCAGATCGAACTTATGAAGCTGCAGAAGCACATGAAGGCGACCGGAATGCGGGTGCTGGCCATTTTCGAAGGGCGTGACGCAGCAGGCAAGGGCGGAACTATCAAGCGGATTACCGCCTTTCTCAATCCCCGTAATACCCGTGTAGTTGCCCTGTCAAAACCCAGTGATACCGAGGTGACCCAGTGGTATTTTCAGCGGTATGCTCCCCACCTTCCGGCAGCCGGGGAACTGGTGCTCTTTGACCGGTCCTGGTATAATCGGGCTATGGTGGAGCCGGTCATGGGTTTCTGCACAGATAAGCAGCACAAACGGTTTCTGAAGGATGTACCTTTTTTTGAACGGATGATAGTCAAGGACGGCATCATCCTGTTTAAATTTTATTTTTCCGTTTCCAAGGAAGAGCAGTCCCGCCGCTTTGAATCCAGAAAACACGATCCCCTCAAACAATACAAACTGTCACCGGTGGACAATCTGGCCCAGCAGCTCTGGGATAAATACAGTGTGAAAAAATTTCAGATGCTCAACGAATCCAACCGGACCCTTACGCCGTGGACCATTATCCGCTCCGACAACAAGAAAAAGGCCAGGATCAACTGTATGAAGCATATTCTTTCCAATATTGAATATGCGAAGAAGATAGATGCTGAACAGCTCATGCCAGATCCGGCAATCGTCATCTCAGGTATTAGTGAAATCAAGCATATGGAAAAATATCTTTTTCAGCCTCAACAACTCAGAGGATAACTCCCCGACAGCCTTGACAGGTGTTGTGCCGTCTTTGTACAATTTATTATTGAGAGAAACGTACTGCGTGACGGCAGGACAACAACACAAACAGCTACGGGAAAATCGAATGATTACACTCAGCTTTTTCTTCTGGACACTTGTTGTGCTCTTTGCTGTCATCGGCGCAGTACGCGGCTGGGTCAAGGAGCTGCTTGTCAGCTTCAGCATCATCCTGGCATTATTCCTCATGCAGATTGCTCTGGGCCATGTCGGGCCTGTCAAGAAGCTGTGGGGAGCCTGGAGCGGACAGACCCAGTTTTATCTTTCTTCTCTGGTTATTATCGTGTTTGCGATTTTCGGGTACCATACGCCGAACAATCAACGGATCAACACCAGTCTGTCCAAAGAAAAGAAAAGTCTGGTCCGTCATTGGCTGCAGGATATCATGCTGGGAGGACTTTTCGGGGCCTGCAACGGCTACCTGTTGGTCGGTACTATCTGGTATTTTCTGCATCTGGCTAAGTATCCGGTTCCCGATTATATTATAATACCGCCCGAAGCGGGAACACGCGCCGGTGACGCAGCATTGCGGCTTATTGAATGGCTGCCGCCGGTCTGGCTGCAGGCGCCTGCCATCTACTTTGTTGTGGGCTTCTCGTTGACCTTTATTATTATCGTCCTGCTCTGAGCCACAGCTGGGCCGCGCAGATAGCGATAGCATAGATCAGGTGCTGCCGGAGGGTTCTACATGCCGAGCTCCCGTAATATCTGTTCGTTGTCTGTCCATTTTTTCTTGACCTTGATCCAGAGCTTGAGCTGGACCCTGCAGCCGAGCAGCTGTTCAATCTCCTGTGTTGCTGCTTTGCGGATATCCCCCAGCATCCTGCCCTGTCGGCCGATGAGAATACCTTTCTGGGAACCCCGCTCCACCAGTATGGTTGCGTGAATAACTACCGGGCCGCCTTGCGGGCTTTCTTTAAAAGAATCGATCAGCACAGCAGTTGAATAGGGAATTTCCTGGCGGGTACGGAGAAAAATTTTTTCTCGGATCAGCTCGGCCACAATGAACCGTTCGCTGGCATCTGTGGGAATGTCATCCGGATAGTACTGCGGCCCCGGCGGCAGGCGTCGGACCAGGGTGTCCAAGAGAATATCTGTGCCGTCTCCGTCAAGGGCGGAAATCGGCACTACCTCGACAAAGGGATGCAGGGCGGTAAACCAGTCAATTATGGGAAGCAGCTCTTCTTTCTGCAGCAGGTCCACCTTGTTCAGCGCCAGTATTGCCGGACAGGGAATTTTACTGAAATACTCGTTATATTCCGCCTGCCGTTTTTCTGCCTTTTTTTTATTTTTATCCGCCAGCATCGTCCGGGCTGCCTGAGCATCAGCGAGAAAGAGCACTGCGTCGGCCTCGCCGAGCGTATCCAGAGCAATACGCACCATCTCCCGGTTGAGCAGCTCTCCGGCCCTGTGCAGGCCCGGGGTATCAAGCATGATCATCTGATAGTCCGGGCCGGTGATAATCCCTGCGATCCGGTTGCGGGTGGTCTGGGGCAGCGGCGTGACAATGGCGATTTTCTGCTGCAGGTACCTGTTGAGCAGGGTGGATTTCCCGGCATTGGGCGGGCCGAGAACAGCAACCACCCCGGAGCGGTGTTCCTGCGGTGTCAGCTGTCCGGAAGGCTGTTCAGAAGGGGCGGAATGCATATTTTTTTCTCTGCGGAAGGTGAAATGTGAAACCCGGTGCCGCTGCACTGTACCATGCGTTTCCGGACATGCAACAGTTTCTGCAGACTTTTTTCCTGTCCGACAGAATTATCCGGAATTGTCCGGTAAAGTTTTTGTATCTTTATTGTGTTACAGGTATACTGAAGTAAACAGAATCATGATAGAGGGCAGGCCGGAATCAGAAAGAAAAAAGGGAATCTTTGACAGAGCACAGCCCGGCTGATATTGTTGGATTCCGGCACTCAATTCTCTGGAAATTATCTGCAGCCCGAAGTCACCTTATCTGCTGCCCGAAGTCACCTTATCTGCTGCCCATCGTATACTGAAACAAACCATAACAATGACACCTCCCGGAACTATCGTTGAATACCTTGACAGCGGACGGTTTATCTGCGGCCTTGTCCTGCAGGACAGCAACAACCGCCTGCGCCTGCTCAACCAGAACGGCCGCGAAATGAATCTGCCTGTTTCCCGCGTGGTGACGGCATCCAAAACAAAACACCAGCTTGACGGCAGCCGCGAAGACCGGATCTCTCTGCTGCAGGAAATGGCGGAACGGCGAGCTGTTCTGACCGATTCCATACCGCTGGAGGAAATCTGGGAGCTGGCCAGTGAAGAGGATCAATCCGCCTTTCCGGCTGATTTTCTTGCCGAGCTGTCGTTCGGCGACGAGCTGAACGATGACCAGTCGGCCGCCTTTCTGCGTGCTGTTTTTACGGACCGTTTCTTTTTTAAATATAAAAACGAAATGGTCAATGTGCACACGCCGGAACAGGTGGAACAGCTCCGGCATCAGCGGCAGAAGGAAAAGGAAAAAGAGGAGCTGCTGACTGCCGGTGCCGTCAATCTGCGGACGATCATGGACGGCGGCCAGGTGACAGCTGAAGACTGGCCGGACCGGGACCGTGTGCTGGTCTGGATTGCTGATTTTGTCCTGTTCGGCAGCGAGGCGGAACAGGCGGACATGGTGCGTCAGCTCCTGAAAAAAGCTGAGCTGCACCGTCCTAATGACGCCTACCAGCTGCTGGTCCGGGCCGGAGTCTGGGCGCGGGATGAAAATCTTCCTCTGCTCCGGGCGGAACAGCCGGTGGAGTTCACGCCGGAACTGCTGGCTCATGCCGAAAGTATTGCCGAACCCTCTGCTGAAGAGCTGCTGGCTGATCCTAAACGCAGGGATTTCCGGGATCTGGATATTTTCACCATTGACGGAGCCTCCACCCGTGATTACGACGATGCCCTGCATGTAGAAAAATTTGAGGACGGCCTGCTCGTCGGTATCCACATCTCGGACGTCAGCTGTTTTATTTCCCCCAAAGACCCGTTGTTTCTGGAGGGCATGGAGCGGGCCACCTCGCTCTATTTCCCGGAAGGCCAGATTCCTATGATCCCCAGAGAGCTCTCCCAGGGGGTATTCAGTCTGATTAAAGGCAGGGTACGCCCGGCAATCAGTTTTCTGGTCAAGGTCTCGGAGGAGGGAGATATTCTGAGCAGCAGGATTGTCCCCAGTGTTATTCAGGTGAAACGGCAGCTCAGCTATACGGAAGCAGATAAGCTCATCGAAACAGATCCGGATCTGCGCCAGCTTAATACAATTCGCCGTCAGCTCCGCCTGAAGCGGGTTGAACGGGGAGCTCTGCTTCTTTCCTTCCCTGACGTCAATATGTATGTGAACGGGGACGGGAGAGTCTCCATCAATCTCACACCCTCGGACAGTGCCTCGAGAAATCTGGTCTCCGAATGCATGATCCTGGCCAACGGCGTAGCTGCCGATTATCTCACCGCCCAAGAAGCCCCGGGCCTGTTCCGTTCTCAGGCTCTGCCAATCAAGAGGCTGATTTCAGGGGTAAATAACAGCCTGCAGGATATTGCCTGCCAGCGGCGTTTCCTGGCACGGGGTGAGCTGACTGCTCATCCAAAACCCCACTCCGGCTTGGGACTGAACTGCTATACCACGGTCACCTCACCTATCCGCCGTTTTCTGGATACATCCATGCAGCTGCAGATCGCCAGTCTGATCCGGGGACAGGGGCTGCAGTTTTCCGCTGATATATGCAGAAATTTTGCCGGAACCATTCAGCAGAAACTGGCCCGGGCCAATAAAGTCCGCCAGCAGCGGCACCGGTACTGGATTATTCGCTATCTGGAGGAAAAAGTAGGCACCAGGGTTTCCGCGCTGGTGGTCAGTCACGGTCCCAGGCGGGTCAATCTGCTTCTCCTGGACTGCCTGTTTGATGTTGATCTCGCGCCTAATCCTGCCTTTCCGGTGGAGCCGGGGGATACGGTCAAGGTACGCATCATCAGAGCCGATGCTCTGGACAACACCCTGCGGATAGACTGGTAAGCTTAAGCTACACAGGGAGGACAGAGCATGTCTGAAAGAAAAAATCGGAAAACTCCGGGTGCAGGTACAGGACAGGGGCTCCTGTTTTCCCCCTTGTGCTGAACAGGCTGACCGGGCAGGCATAATGAAGACAGACAGTTCTCAGGAGCCGTATCAGGATAAATACACTCTCCTGGAAAATTTGCGCAAATCTTTTGCTGATCCTTCTCTGTCGCCGAAAATGCTGCGGGAAAACTGCTGCGTCCTGGCTGAGGAGTATACAGCTGTTCTGCAGCAGCTTATTCAGCTGTCAAAACGAACTGACACAACCCAGGATAAACTGCTCAGTGCTGACCTCAGGATCCGGAAGCAGCAGGAGGCGCTGAAGCGGAAAAATGAACGGCTGCAACAGGAAATTACGGAACATATCCGCCTGAAACAGGAGCTGCAGCAGCGTACCGAAGAACTTACCGCAGCCAACTCCCGGCTGATCGCAACAGTAGAGGAGCTTGCCCGCCGCAACCAGGAGATGCAGGCCCTGCAGCAGTTAGGTGAATTTCTCCAGACCTGTGAGTCGGAAGAGGAGACCTATCATGTGCTGACCGGCACCTGCCGTCGTCTGTTCCCTTCGGATGCCGGTTATCTCAGTCTCCTGGATGATGCCGAGAGCCAGTTCAGAATCGTGGATTCCTGGGGGGAGATAACCTGTGACCGGCAGGAGTTTGAACAGCGACAATGCTGGGCTGTCCGTCGGGGAAAAATACATGCTGTGCAGAATCCGAAAATCAGCCCGGTCTGTCCCCATGTAAAGATGTCACCGGAGGAAAGCTGTCTGTGCGTACCCATGATTGCACACGGCCAGATGTTCGGCATGATGCATCTGCTTATCCGCCCGGAAAAAACAGAGCACCCGGAACGGGAGAGAGAACGTATTTTCGCTGCAAAACAGCGGCTCTTCAGCAGTATAGCGGACCGGTATGCTATGAACCTCATTGATCTGCGTCTGCGTGAAACCCTGAAATTCCAGGCGACCCGGGATCCGTTGACCGGCCTGTACAACCGGCGGCATATGGAGGCTTCCTTTCAGCGGGAAATCAGCCGGGCACAGCGCCATAAGCTGTTTCTCGGGGTGATTATGATTGACGTGGATCATTTCAACGTGTTCAACGATACCTACGGACACGAACTGGGGGACAAAGTACTCAGTGAGCTGGGAAAATTTCTGGTTGAGGGTGTTCGGGATGAGGATATCGCCTGCCGTTACGGAGGGGAGGAGCTTTTTATTATTCTGCCCGGAGCCTCATTGGAAAATACGCATAAACGGGCAGAAAATCTGCGGCAGGGAATTGAAGGACTGGCAGTGACTATGGACGGCGAGGAATACACAGTCACAGCCTCTCTGGGGGTTGCCGCTTTCCCGGAGCACGGCCTGACTGCGGCAGAAGTGATCAAGTCAGCTGATATTGCCCTGTATCAGGCAAAAAACAGGGGAAGAAACAAGGTGGTTGTCGCTCCCGGACGTCCCGGAAACTATCTGATATACCAGCAGCGTTGAATTTCCACTGAATCTCCGAGTATAAAGTGTACAGTACAGACGGAGAGATGGCTGTCCGGCATCCCTGTTCCCGCTTGACACTGCCTGCCTCCGGGGGTATCACATAAGAAGACAAGACGAATCAGCTCTACGGAACCATAACAAGAGAATCCGTTCATGAGAAATAAATTTTTTCCTGTTATTTTAAGCGGTCTGATCCTGTTCGCCGCAGCCTGTATCCCGGCGTATGCCGCTGAAAAAAAAGATGACATCCTGACAACCATTGATGAGGCGGTCAGGCAATACAAAGCCAGTGAGTACGCCGGTGCAGTGTCCAACCTTGACTATGCCGGGCAGCTGATCCGGCAGAAAAAAAGTGAACAGATGAAGAACCTGCTCCCGGAGCCTCTTGCGGATTGGCAGGCCAAACCTGCCACCTCTCAGGCCCTGGGGACGGCGGTTTTCGGCGGCGGTCTGACCGTGAGCCGGGATTATTTCACTGAGGACGGTTCCACCCTTTCCATTGAGCTGGTTTCTGATTCGCCGGTTCTGCAGTCCATTATGGTACTGCTCAACAATCCCATGTTTGCCGGTGCTTCCGGCGGGGTTGTCAATACCATCAAACGGCAGCGCGCCATGATCAAATATGATGAAAAAGAGCGCAAGGGCGAGGTCAATATTGTTGTGGTCAGCCGTTTTATAGTGACAGTGAAAGGATACAATGTTGACCGGGAAACCCTGATCAAATATGCTGAGGCGGTTGATTTTGATGCGCTGGCAAAGAGCTGATCGGACCCGCCGGAATTCTGTCAAAGTTCTCCCGGGGAGTGCCTGAGAAGGGTTTTTCCTGTGTGAGACAACCCCTGTCGCCGGACTTGGAATTGGCCTTCTTCGCGGTGACAGGGGCTTTTTTCTTCCCTGTATTTCCAAAAAAAAAACAGCGCCTCATGAGCGAGCAGCAGAAAAAACAAACCTATAATCGGCCAGTCACAGATGAGGCGATTTTAAAGGTGACCAAGGAAATCATTGTCAAATTCATTGAAATGGGCCGGGTGACTCCGGGCAGTTTTGAAGAACATTATGAACGGGTGTTCAACACCGTCAAACGGTCGGCCAAGGAGCTATGATGTCGGAACAGCCTGATCCCCGGCTCAATCTTGTGCCGGAGAACATCCGTCATATTCACATCATGGGAATCTGCGGGACCGGTATGGCAGCGATGGCCGGGATGCTGCAGGAAAGCGGGTACAGGGTTACCGGTTCGGATCAGAACGTGTATCCTCCCATGTCCGACTTTCTTGCCAAGGCCGGGATTGCGGTCATGCAGGGCTATGTTCCGGAAAACTTGGAACCCCGACCGGATCTGGTCATTGTCGGCAACGTGATCCGGGCAGTGTACCCTGAGGCGCAGCGGCTGGCTGAGCTGAATATTCCTTATATATCAATGCCCCAAGCTCTGGGACATTTTTTCCTCGGCGGTGCGGAGGCGAAAAAATCTCTGGTGGTTGCCGGAACGCACGGCAAAACCACGACCTCCTCTCTGCTGGCCACTGCTCTGTACCGGGCCGGATATTCGCCTGGATTTCTTATCGGCGGTATCGTGGAGGCATTCGGTCGTAATTACCGGATCGGCGAAGGTGATTTGTTTGTCGTGGAGGGCGATGAGTACGATACCGCTTTTTTCGATAAGGTGTCCAAGTTTCTTCACTATCGGCCCCATTACGCAATTCTCACCTCCATTGAGTTTGATCATGCGGATATCTTTACTGATCTTGAGCAGATCAGAGCCTCCTTTGCCCGATTTGTCGGTCTGATCCCGCCTGATGGCGTCCTGATCGCCTGTACGGACGACCCGATGGTTACTGAAACCGCCACGCTGTGCAGCGGCCCGGTGATCAGCTACGGAACCGGTCAAGACTGCTGTTGGCAATTGCGTGATCTGACGGTGACCGGTCTCAGGTCCACCTTTTCCGCATATAAGGATGGCACCCTGTTCGGTGCATTCAGCCTGCCCATGCCCGGTCAGCATAATGCCCTGAACGCCCTGGCCGTGATTGCCCTGATGGAACATATCGGGGTTGAGCAGGAAGCGATCAAGCACGGGCTGGCATCTTTTGAAGGCGTCAAACGGCGGCAGCAGATCAGGGGCGAGATGAACGGCATTACGGTGATTGACGACTTTGCCCATCATCCCACCGCAGTCCGCGAGACGGTTCATGCTCTACGGCTGGCCTGGCCGGAACGGCGGCTGATCATTATCTTTGAACCCCGGACCAACTCCAGCCGCCGGGCCGTGTTTCAGCAGCAATATGCGGAAGCCTTTGCCGGAGCGGACAGAGTGATCGTCCGGGAGATCGTGCCTCTTGCTGATGTGCCGCCGGAACAGCAGTTCTCCTCCCAAAAGCTGGCAGACGCTCTGAACAGGCAGGGCATTCCGGCAGAGTATTTTCCCGATACTGAAGCCATCCTTGATCGACTTACGGAACTTGCCCGACCCGGTGATGTTATCGCTATTCTCTCCAACGGCGGCTTTGATAATATTCATGAGCTGCTGCTGGACAAGCTCGAAGCGATGTACGGCGGTTGAGTCGGAATACAGATGCAGTTTCCTGTTTCTGAATTATCCCCTGATCTGACAACGTATTTCTTTGTGCCGATCATTACGGAGTAAAAAAATATTGTCTTATCGTCTCTGAAAGAGATATCATGCAGTATCTTGCACACAATCCAGAAAAGGAGAGATATAATGAGCTTAATCAGATGGAATGACAGTTTCAGCGTCAATGTGGTAGAAATTGATCAGCAGCATAAGAAACTTATTTTGATAATTAATGAGCTGACTGACGCGATGAAAGCGGGCAAGGGAAAGGATGTTTTGGGAAAAATTCTGGAGGGCCTGATTTCCTATACAGCCTCTCATTTTAAGGTGGAAGAAAAATATTTTGAACAGTTAAACTATCCTCACACGGCCGAGCATAAAAAGGAACACGCTGTTTTTGTGGCAAAGGTACTCGATTTTAAGGAAGAATTCGAGAGTGGAAGAGTAACGGTCTCTGTGAATATCCTGCAGTATCTCAGCAAATGGCTGCAGACGCACATCAAAGGCGCTGATATGAAGTACAGCAGTTTTTTTAATGATAACGGCGTGCAATAACGATAGAAGTTCTGTGCTCCTCCCCCCGCCCGCAGAATAGGGCAGGGAGAGGCGGGGGCTGAACGATTTTCCTCTGTGGCAATCTTCTGATTGTCCCGCTCTCTGCCACCTCCGGTTTTCCCTTCCTGCCACTTTCCCCTGGTTCGCATCTCTGTTGTATTTCTTCTCCGTGCTTTTATAGCGCAAATTCAATCCTCAGCAGCAGTAATTCCCGTATTCTCAATAATAGACCGGTGTTTTAATGCTGGGAAAAGGAAGCACATTTTTTTATCCGGCTGCCCCGGAGAAGGTGAGGGCAATATTGGGCTGTTTTCAGTCCGGATTATATTTTTTATTTATTCAATAGGTCAAACAGCTCCAGTTGAACCCCGACGGGTTGTTTTACATTAATTTTTCGCTTTACAGAATTACCTTCTTTTGTTCCGCCTAATTTATTAATATTTTCTGCTATTGTTGAAATGCAATATTCGGATGTACTTTCTTTTACTTGGCTTGTGTTAAAACGAAGCACTCGCCAGCCTTGTGTTTCCAAATCATTGTCACGCACATTATCTTTTGCGGCCTGTTGCGGATTTGCGTGCCAGAAGTCTCCGTCTGTTTCAACATCAATTTTTCCGGATTCACAATATATTGCAAAATCCAAAGCGTAATGTCTGTTATGAATCTTTACAAACTCCTGACGTTCCGCATTTATCTGCAAACGTTTAAATTCTGCCCATAACCGGTCTTCAAGGGGACTTTCATCAGAAAGGTCGTTGATTTCAACTGCATTGACAAATTTCTCCCACGTTGTCGGGATGAATATTATTCTTCTGTAACGCCTGCTGAGAATAGGTTTGGGTAAATGTTTAAGCGGTTCGATAAAAACTTGATAATATCTTCTCCTGCTTTTTGCATTAGCAGGTTCATCGGGAAAGATCTGCCATCTGTAAACTTTTCTGATATCGAATATCTTCGCGTAATAACTTATCGCCCAAGCATCTTTTCCGAAAATTTTCGTCATATAAAATGCTATCCAGGAAGGAGGCCAACGTTTTTTTCAGCCATTTCTCAACGCTGTTGACAGGAATCCGATACCAGTACTTTTCTTTAAGGATAGAAAAATCCTTCAAATTGTTCAGTATTGCCACAAGTACTTCGCTTTGTAAATCTTCATCCATTGTTCACTCAAAGCTCACCCGCCTGCCTTCCGCATTACCCCGATGAGCTCATTGCCTCCCGGCTGCGGCAGCAGGCGGATCTGCGCAGATCGTACAGATACAGATTAAAGCAGATAAAAAAAGGGAAAACCGGGCAGTTTTCCCCCATTTCTTCTGACGCTTACGACGCTGAATTTGACTCAGGCAATCTGATTCAGTCTTTCTTCTGCACCTCCTGCTGCTGACGCGCCCGTTCAGCTTTCAGCTCTTTGTACTCCTCTTCCAGCTTGCGCAGCGAGTCGTCGCGCTCCTGCTGCATCTCCGCAACTTTTTCTTTGATTTTTTCTTTTCTGACATTCACGCCGTCAGCACCGAACAGGGCATTGCCCAGATACTGAAAGGAAAACAGCAGCAGGGCTTCGTCATCCTCTTTGAGTTTTTCCACTGTTGCCGCATCCACCTCATAGGTATCAAGAAAGGAACTCTCAAAGATAAAACGGCGGAAAGCATCCAGATCTGTTGTGGCCATAAAGAACATGCGCTGAGCTGCCTCGGAAAGCGTGGCTTGGTGGCCGAAGGATTTGCGCCGCATGACCAGACGCAGCCAGTCCTTGTTCATTGCATCGCGCAGATCAACGCCCTGATCCGCCCGCCATTCGCCGATGGTCCACTGCTTCTGTTCCTCAAACCCTTTGCAATGGGGTTCTTTGACCAGAAAGAAAAATTTTTCCTCCTCAGCACTCTCCTGTCCTCCTTCATGAAAATCAGCCATGCCCACCGGATAATAGCGGCAGGCTGTGGGCCGGTCCTCATACACGGTGCAGCCCTCTGGAGTTACAAAAGGGCAGGCGTTTTTTTCTTCCGTCAGTTTTATCTGCACACCCGGCATGTCTGTTTTTTCCAGAAAGGTCGGTTCGGTATATTGGACGATAAATTCATGGGCAGGTATCCCTAAGCGCCTGCGCAGAACCAGGATATCATAGGGCGTCAGGACGATCTGGATATTATGACAGCAGGCGGTAAAGCAGCTTACTCCGGGATGACATTCAAACTGCAGCGGTGAGTCAGGGGTCAACTTTTCAGGCATGATATTGGACGGATTTTTATTCGTCTCTCTGGTAAAAACATTATCCATATCATCGCCTTTGGTATCGCTCATTCTGTTCCTCGTTGCTCTCTGTTATCGAAAATCTTTTGAACATGTTGTTTTTCAGGTGCTCATCAGCAAAAGAATACATATTACCATCAGGAGGTATGCTGTCAAACGAAAGTTCTCCGGACAGCCTGTTTCACCTGATTTCCATGCAGATACAACGCAGCACCGTATACCGGCAGCCTATGCGGTGCCGAGGCGCGCCGGAAGTGTTCCGTCCTGTTTTCCGGAAAAGAGAGCTGTTCCTTGCTTTTCTGCAAAAACAAACTATACTTTTAGTAGGAGAATTTCAGAGACCGGACGGTCCGGTTCCGGCAGCCCCCGGTTAATGCAGGATCAACATCATCTACTGGTATGAAAAAAATATTCCCCACCCCGATTGATTACAGCAAAGTTGAAACCTTAATCTATCATCTGCCGGACGGCCCTTCCCTGTCCATGCAGATGAACGGCCCGGATGAACTGTTTGATCTGGATATGGAACTCGGTCATGTCTGCGATACTTCCGACATTGACGGAGTTATTCATTTTTTCCCCAGAGGAAACGCCTGACAGTTGTCAGCCCGCTGTTTCTGAATAGACCGACTGTAGAGTGAACCACCCCAAACGGGGTGGTTTTTTCATATCTTTCTCATATTCTGACCAGCATCCCGCAACCGACTTTCCGGTTTCATGTCTCTGTTCCCAACTTCTGATATCGATCTGGTTGATATAACCGGCGATCACCACGTCCATACCGGCCTGTGCAACCACGCCCAAGGCGAAATGGAAGAGTATGTTGAGGCGGCACTCAGCAAAGGGCTGCGCAGCATCACCTTTCTTGAACATCTGGAATGCGGCCTGCGGTATACACCCCGCATCTGGCTGACGCCGGAGCTGTTTGAGGAATATTTTCAGGAAGGAGAGCGGCTGCAGGAAAAATACGTCGGGCGCATCATGATCCGGCTCGGTGCTGAAATCGGCTATCATACTGCTGCCAAAGCTGAACTGCTCCTGATGCTGGACAGCTTGCCCTTTGCGCACCGGGGCCTTTCCTGCCATTTTTACTGGGACGACAAGGAGCACCTGAACATGCTCAGCCGCCGGGAAGATCATATCCGCAGACTGGGAGAAATCGGGACAGACCGGATTCTGGATGCCTATTTTACTGCCCTGATTGAGGGCTGCCGGGAGATCCCCTGTGACAAGCTCTGTCATCTTGATGCGGCCCTCCGTCATAACAAGGTCAGGCTGACAGAGCACCATCACGAGCTGATCAGCCAGCTTTTCACTGTCATGCAGGAAAAAAATATAGCCCTGGAAGTAAACACCTCCGGATACGTCCTGCGCCCCCATCCGTATCCGGCCCCGCATTTTATTCAACAGGCACAGCAGCTCGGCATCCCCTTGATTGTCGGCTCAGATGCCCATCATCCTGATCAGGTTGGCCGTTTCTTTGACCGGCTGACCTCTCTTTGAGGCGGAAGGGCCTAATCCCTCTCCGTATGTTCTACTCATTGTCGGATTGAAGATTATCACGGTAAATAATATTGTCAAAATTAGAAGCATGTTTTTCAAACAGCTTCTGAAGCGGCTGATCCCATCTGAAATCAATCAGTTGTAGAAATGCCCGCCGAGAGACATCCTGCGAGGGGCCGCAGTTCCGGCGAGGTTTTTAAAACAGCTTCTTAGGAATGAAAATTTAATAACAACGGAACTTGCTGACAGGTCATTGACAATTTCATAGTTGCGTTTATTCTCATCCGGTTATGAAGATAAAGACATATTCTCCTGAGATAGAAACGCGAATGCGTAATTTTTACGGCAGCCTGTCTGAAAAAGAAGAACGAATTCGCAAACCGGGCGGGGGACGTAAATCCGTCCTCTCGACCGCCGTCGATCTTGATGACGCATTTTTCGCAGTGCTGAAAAAACACACGGCGGGTTCGCCTATGGACTGTATGATATATACAGTAATATCGGTTATATCACATTAGGGACAAGCGGTGACACCTCCGAGTTCGGGTGCGCCTGTATTCGGAACTGGTGGACGACACATGGAAAATCTGAATTCCTCTTCGAGACAGGCCGCAAAACGGCTGACGGTTTTAAAGAAAATATGAAATATGAAAATTCAATTCGACGAGTTTCTGCCGAAGTGGAATTATGCCGCTGTTCCGTCAGGACGGCTTTGAATCCCGTAGTTATTTGATTCCCGTTCCGAAGGAACCAGGTTTCATCCTGTTTCCATTTACGGAAATAAGAGTAAACACTGGCCCATTTCGGAAAATCATGCGGAAGCTCCCGCCATTGACACCCGGTGTGAACCAGATAAAAGATGGCATTGAGAATCTCCCTGAGAGCATAAAGTCGCGGTCTGCCCATCTTCGAAGGCAACGGAAGATATTTCTGAATAATTTCAAATTGTCTGTCAGTAAGATCTGTGCTGTAGCTGGCTCGTACCATGTTGTTTTCCCTTTCGTTGTTTGTTGCCGTTGAAAAGGAAATTATGGTATGAAGCGCTTCAGCAGTAAAGCTTCAAATAGTTTTTAAACAGGCTCTGATTGTATTGATTGTATACCTGTTTTTTTTAAATCTGGATGAGTTTTCCGCCAGTTCTTCAGTGCCTCAACCGGTGTGATATGACCGAGATTTTTCTGAGGACTATGTCCATAGTATCGATTATCGGTTTCTGACCATTGTGGAAGAGCCATGTCGCCCGGTATATCACCTGGCTGCTACACCAGCATGGTGAGCAGGTTGAGCAGGCCGATCAGGAAGCCGAGCAGGGCACCGAACAGGTTGATGTACTTGAACTGTTCCTCCATGATGGAGAGCAGAAGGCGCTCAAGGCGCAGCAGGTCCAGGGAGTCTACCTTTTCCGTCACCAATTCCTTGATGTTCAGCGTGCGGACCAGTCCCGGCACCTCATGGATCAGCATCTGATCGACCGTGAGAACAATATAGTCGGTTATACCGTTGCGGACCCCGGCGGGCATCCATTCCTGCAGAATCCCCAGAGGCTTTGCTGCCAGCTGGTCCATCATTGAATTGACCAGCCTGTCCAGCAGCTCTCCGGTCTGTGCCGACTGCAGAGCTGCCTGCAGTTCGTCGGTCAGGGTCTGCTGCATTGCTGCAGCACGTTCCTTGTTCAGAAGCATCCCGGCAAGGTCGGCAAGCGGAATACGGCCGTGCTCAAGCATGGTCTCGATCTGTTTCCTGAAGATGCCGGATAGTGTCTGCTGCATGTTTTCGGAACGCAGCAGAGTCATGATCTGTCCGGCAAACTGGTGACAGATTGTCTGTACCTTGTCCTGATCGACGCGGACCAGGAGATTAGCCAGAGGGGTTGTCAGAAAGGCCTTGGTCTGTTCCGCCAGGGTACGGCTCACCCGCTCCTGAATTTCCGGTTTCTGCAGCCAGGAAGCCAAGGCGTCTTCTTTTTTTTCCAGCCAGGTGCGAATGGTCTCGTCTAGGCTGTCTATATCGATAAATCCTTTGGCCATGGCCGCCATCGGACCAAGAGTATCGATAAACTCCTCCAGGGCTTTTTTGATCGCAACAACAAGCCGTTCGCGCATGGTTGCCTCCGCCAGCATGGCGGCTGTCTTGGCCAGGATCTGCGGCGTCTGCTCCTCCACGGTTGACAGGATGAGCTGCACCAGTTCCTCCGGCAGAAAATCGGCCAGAGATTTGCCGGATACGGCAGCTTCTGTCAAGGTGCTGCGCAGCCACCCGGCCAGCTGGTCGGTATTAGCCGGATCATTCAGGGCTTGGGAAAGGAGTGATTCCGCCAGGATATACAGCGCTTCCCGGTCTTCGGTCTGCAGGATGTCGTTGAGCTGACGGCGGCCGAAAACTTCCAGTCGGGACGGCAGCGCAGCCGCGATTGCCTTGCTGAATGACGGCGAGGCGATATACTCATGCAGTCCGGTGCGCATCCGGTATTTCAGAGTTTTTAGTCCGATACGGGCATACGCCCGGAAACGGCGAGGAACAACCTTGAGCACAGGGCCGAGATCGCGGGACAGGAAATCCTGTATCCGGGTATCCATAATCTGATGCAGGTGGTCCTGAAAGGGTTCTGCTGACAGGGCATTGCCGATGTCCTGGGCCGTAAGCAGCTGTTCCCCAACCATTTCGCCGATGTTCTCGGCAAGTTCATGTCGTTTGGACGGAATAATACCCGGGGTCATGGGAACACGTTTCCCTAAGATATACCAGGGCTTCAGGGGCCTGAACAGCATACGGATCGCCACCTTGTTGGTCAGGTAGCCGATCAGGGCGCCGAGTAGAGGCGGGCCGCCAAAGGTTAGAAGATGCGTTGTTGAAAGAAACATTGTTCCGTAAAAGTATAAAATTACTCTGCAGCGTTATTTCGTCTTAATCGTCTTTCACAATACAGCATTCTGCTGTCATCTGCAAAGAGCGCGGTTACAGAGGGGATGGACTGTCAGGTTGAAAAGGTAAAACAGACCCGCTGTTCCGTCCAGCATGAATCTGCGGAGTTTCTCTTTTTCCTTTCCGTTTGACTTGGAAACAGGCACCCTATAAGGTATACTTTGATTATTTTTTATACGATGGGATCATTTTTTGAATTCTTATCCGATGCGATGAGAAATTTCTGCGGAGAATGACGGAACAATGACCAAAGTGATAGCGCTTGCCGGTAAGGGCGGAACCGGAAAAACCACGACCTCGGCCCTGCTGCTCAAATATCTGATTGCCCGGAACATGACCCCGGTGCTTGCCGTGGATGCCGATGCCAATGCCAACCTCAACGAGTTGCTCGGCCTGGAGGTACAGACCACCCTCGGTATTATCCGCAAGGAGTTGAAAGGGGAGCTCCCGCCCGGCATGACCCGCGATCAGTATATGGAGATGAAAATTCACCAGGCCCTGATCGAGGATTCCGGCTTTGACCTGCTGGTGATGGGACAGCCGGACGGGCCGGGCTGCTACTGCGCTGCCAACCAGTATCTGGCCATGACTATGGACAAACTGGCCGAGAATTACAAATATATTATCGTGGACAATGAAGCCGGAATGGAACATCTGAGCCGGATGAATCTCCGCAGTATCGACTATCTGTTCATTGTCTCGGATCCCTCGGCCAGAGGAATTATGACGGCCCGGCGGATTGCTGATATCACCGGTCCCCTGAAGTTGGAAATCAGGCAGCAGTCTCTGCTGGTCAATAGAGCACCTGATCCGGTTCCTCCGGCCCTGCAGGTAAAAATCAACGAAGCCGTTGCAGAGGCAAACCTAGACCTGGCCGGGATTATCTCCTCCAGCGATGACCTGATCAGTCAGGAACTCAGTGGGGCTTCTTATCTGGAGCTGGCTGAGGACAGCAGGGTGATCAGACAGGTTTATGCCGTATTTGACGCGGTCTTTGATCAGACCTGATCAGGCTTAATCACAAATCAATCGAACAGGATGCTGCATCCTATGCCGAACGAAAATGACGGTCAGGCCGTGATTGACCTGATCCGGGTGAGCAAGATGTATCCCCCGGACGTCCAGGCCCTCAGAGATATATCCCTGCGGGTGAATCAGGGCGAAATCTGCTACCTGACCGGGGCGAGCGGAGCAGGCAAAACCACTCTGCTCCGTCTGCTCTGCGGGATCGACAGCCCGGACAGGGGCTATATCGAAGTGAACGGCAGGGAGTTAAGCAAGATCACCCGTGCGGAGCTGCAGACCCTCCGCCGGCGGATCGGGGTGGCGTATCAGGATTTCAAGCTGCTGCCGGAGAAAACCGTGGCCCAGAATATTGCCTTTTCTATGGAGGTCTCCTATCGGAGCAGGACGTTTATCCGCAGCCGAACCGAAGAACTGCTGGAGCTGCTCGGACTGGAGGAAAAGCTGGACAGCCGCGCCGGTAAACTCTCCAGAGGAGAGCAGCAGCGGGTGGCCATTGCCAGAGCCGTGGCCAACAAACCGGCCCTTATTCTCGCGGATGAGCCGACCGGCAATCTGGATGCAGAAACCACAGCTCTGGTAATGAATCTTTTCCGACGCTGCAATGAACAGGGTACCACGCTGCTCATTGCTACCCATGATTACTCGATTTACAGTCATTCCGGCAGCAGGGTGGTCCGGCTGGAACGGGGCAGGATCACTGAGGAGATTGAGAAGCTCAGGAAAGCTGATGTCGTTGCGGCTGAAAAAACAGGCAGGCATCCTGATCCGGATGACTTCGGCAGACAGTTTGTTATTCCTTCTGCCGGAAGGAAGGGGACGGGAATATGAGATTTCTGCTTGCCGTGATCGGGCAGACTGCCCGCAATATTGTCCAGACTTGGCGCAGTCAGGTGCTTTCCCTGATGACTGTTACCCTGTCGGTGCTGATCTTCACCTTTTTTTATCTGGTCTATACCAATGCCCTGCACGCCGGAGACCGGCTGAATAATGATCTCCGGTTGATTGTCTATCTTGAGGAGCAGCCCGACCATGCCCTGCAGGAGGAGTACCGCCATAAAATCGAAAAGTTCGACAAGGTGGACAGAATAGAATTTATCTCCCGGCTGGAAGCCTTTGACCGGTTCCAGGAGCAGCTGAACGAAAATCAGGACGTGCTGCAGGAAATTCCCCATGATTTTCTGCCAGCCTCTATTGAGATTTATCCGCACCGCAGTCTGGATACCCTGTCCAGGATCAAACTCTTTTCCGAATATCTGCAGACTCTGCCCGGTGTGCTCAAGGTCCAGTACGGTAGAGAATGGGTGGAACGGTTTTATTCCTTTATCCAGCTGCTGCGCATCGTCGTGTTCCTGTCCGGTGTGCTGCTGGTCCTGACCACCACCTTTATGATGGGCCATTCCATCCGGCTGACCCTGCTGACCCGGAAAAAAGAGGTGGAGCTGCTGCGCCTGGTGGGGGCGTCTGACCATTATATCCGGGTGCCTTTTTTTCTGGAAGGCGCCATTCTGGGAATCCTGGGTTCAGGAGCGGGACTGATTGCGCTCTATCTGCTGTTCAGCTGGATTCAGCTCCGGTTTAGCGGAGAGAACATGCAGGGGATGTTTTCATTCAATTTCTTCAGCGGCCCGGCAGTGCTGCTCATTATTCTGCTCTCCATCCTTCTCTGTGCAGGAGGCAGTTTCACCTCAACTCGCAAGATTCTGACCCTGTGAGCATGAAGAAGGAGATCCGGCTGCATCTGCCTGTCCTTGTCCGACTTTGTGCCCTGCTGCTCTGTGCTGTATTCTGTTGTGGTGACAGAGCAGGAGCAGAAAGCGAGAAGACGGTCAAAATCAAAATCGGTCACCTGCAGCAGGATATCAAGGGGCAGCTGGACAAAATCCAGAAAAAGGATGTCGCAGAAGGAGAGATCCTTAACGAGCTGGACAGAATCAACCGTAAACTCAGTCAGCAGAAAGAAAAGACTTCGGTCGTAAAAAAAAGGCTTGCAGAACAGCAACAACTGCTGCCTGTCCTGAAGGAGAAAGTCAGGCTGGCAGAAGAAAAACGCGACAGCCTGCGGCGTCATATGTTGAAACGGCTGCGTTCTTTTTATATGATGGGAAAACTCGGTCTGCTCAACGTGACCTTTTCCAACAAGAATCTGCCGGAGCTGATGCTGTTCGAGGATTCATTTCAGCACCTGATCGCCTACGATAAAAAGATTATCCGGCAGTACAGGGTAGCACTGCATGAGCTGGATCAGGTTGTGACAGCCCATGAGCTGGAAAAATCCCTGCTTGAGGAACTCCTGCAGCAGACAGAGGAGGAGGAGCAGGAGCTGCTTGTTCTGCGCAGGAGACAGGAGTACCTCCTCAACAGAGTCAGGCAGGAGAAAAGCGTGTATCAGCAAGCGGTTGATGAAATGCGCCGGGCTGAGAAAGAGCTGATCAACACCCTGGTCCGCCTCAGAGTCGATGAACAGCTGCATAACAAACAGGGCCTGCTCCTGGGCAAAGGACATCTGGCCTCCCCGGTCACCGGCACGGTGCTGCACCGCTTCGGCGATATTGTCCAGACAGGCCTGCGCAGGGGCGAGAGCCTGAACGGTATTACTGTTGACATCGACCCGGATACGCCGGTTTATGCCGTGTACAAGGGAGAGGTGGCGTATGCGGATTATAAGCGCGGTTACGGGAACACGGTCATTATTGACCATGGAGGAAATTACTTCACCGTGACTGCCCGGCTGGATGAAATTTTTGTTCATGCAGGGGACAAGGTGAAGCAGGACCAGAAAATCGGGACCAGCGGCGATATCGCCACCCTGTACGAACCCGGCCTGTATTTTGAAATACGCCACGGCACAACCCCCCTGGATCCCCTGGAGTGGCTTGACATAGATTGAATAATATGAAAAATAAACTGAACAGGCCGAGTAAAGGTAGATTAAATTTTAATCACGGTTTTAATTACGGACTTGCCATGAAAAATAGATGGTTGGTTGTCTGTCTTCTTGCGCTGGGCAGCGTATTGTGGTTTGCCCCGGTGTTCGCTGAGGCGGAGCAGGACAAAGAGGCTCCGCAGGAAGAGAGAACGTATCAGTATCTTGAAACCTTTGCCAATGTCCTTGATCTGCTCCAGAAACATTATGTTGACGAGATAGACAATGGTGATGTTCTGGTCGCAGCCATCAACGGTATGCTGCATTCACTGGATCCCCATTCATCCTATATGTCGCCGAAGGAATTCAGGGAACTTCAGGAAGACACCAGGGGCAATTTCAGCGGGGTCGGGATCGAGGTGACAGTACGGGACGGTCTGCTGACCGTTGTTTCCCCGATTGTCGGCACACCGGCCTTCAGGCAGGGAGTAAAGGCCGGTGATCAGATTCTGCGGATTAACGGAAAATCCACCGAGGATATGAGCCTGACTGATGCGGTGAAGCTGCTGCGGGGCAACCGAGGGGAAAAGGTGACGATCTCTGTCAGGCGGAAGGGACTGAACAAGCTGCTGGATATCGAGCTTGTCCGTGATATTATTCCCCATCACTCGGTTATCGCCCTGAAGATCGAACCCGGTTTTCATTATATTCAGATTACAAATTTTCAGGCCACAACCACCCGTGATTTTAAAAAAGCTCTCCATAGTGCGGACCGGGAGGAACGGATTCAGGGCCTTATTCTTGATCTGCGCAACAATCCGGGCGGCCTGCTTGATCAGGCGGTCAAGGTCGCTGATGTCCTGCTCGATAAAGGCGTGATTGTGTCCACCCGGGGGCGGGACCAGGAGGATGATATGCTGTTCAAAGCACATCGTAATACAAAGAAGTATAGTTTTCCCTTGGTGATTCTGGTCAACGGCGGATCGGCCAGCGCTTCTGAAATCGTTGCCGGCGCTCTGCAGGATCATGACCGGGCAGTGATTCTCGGAACCCGGACGTTCGGCAAGGGTTCGGTGCAGACTGTAGTGCCCCTGCCCGACGGGGCCGGGGTGCGCCTGACCACGGCTCGCTACTATACGCCGAGCGGAAGGTCCATTCAGGCCACAGGGATTGTTCCGGACATGATTATTCCCTTTGATGAGCAAACAGCAGCAGAGGAGAACGGTAAGCTCAGAGAAGAGAACCTGCCTGGTCATCTTGAGAACAGCAACCGGAAATTTCGGAAGCAGAAAAAAGCAGGCAAAAAGAAGGTTGAGCAGGACGAAGAGACGCCTGACAGAATCACCGAACGGCTGACAGGAGATAATCAGCTGCAGGCAGCTCTGTTTATTGTGAAAAAATTGGGCAGGAATATGAAGAAACCGTCACGGAAATAGTCTGCCGGAGCCGGTGCTGTTTCGTTTTTTCGGGACAGAGTATACTCTTCTGCGTATGAAAATATACAAATATACATGAAAATATGTATGAACTTCCGGTTACCGCTTGACAGAAAGTATCTGTTGAAGATATAATCTCTCTCTGCTACGCTTGTGACGGTTGTTCAGAGAACCGCAGAGCTGCATGTTACTCCGGGGAACTGCACACGTTCAGAGGCGAGCTGCGGATGAGAGCGCGGGTGTAGCTCAGTTGGCAGAGCACAAGCTTCCCAAGCTTGGGGTCACGGGTTCGAGCCCCGTTACCCGCTCCATCGGCTGCGGCATCAGATTATCGTTGATGTTCTGAAAGTGGGCTCTGCCCGCTTTTTTTATTGCTTTTTTTACCAAAACAGAGCGTTTGTGGGAACAGACAGAGTAGTCAGTGCACTGGAGGAATTTGCCCAGCCTCTCATGGAGGATATGGAGATGGAGCTGGTGGAAGTGCAGTTCAGGCGAGAATCCGGCTGGGTTCTGCGTCTGTTCATTGACCGGGAGGGCGGAGTAAATGTGGATGACTGCGCAGCGGTCAGCAGACAGATCAGTACATATCTTGAGGTGGAAGATCTTATCCCGCATGCCTACACCCTTGAGGTTTCTTCTCCCGGACTTGAACGGCCTCTGAAACGACTGGAGGATTTTATCCGTTTTACCGGGCGCAAAGTCAAAGTAAAGGTCAACGCTCCCATCAATGGGCAGTATGTTTTTTGCGGAATGCTGACCGGAGCGGATGAAGAAAAGAAAAAAATTACACTTGCTGCGGACGACGCTGACGGGAACGAAATGGTTATTGACCTGGAAGCGGTTGTCAGGGCACGTCTGAGCCTGTAACACTCAGAGTGGAGAGTAGAGGGCTGCAGACCGAGTGGATATATGAACCGGGACTTCTGACTGCTGCAGGATGCAGCGACAGAAGTCGAAGGCGGAGAGAGAGAATGTCAGGTGGAGAAAATTTAAAACGGATACTTGATCAGATTTGCCGGGACAAGGGGATTGACCGTGAACTGATGGTGGACGCCATTGAAGAGGCGGTCCGCTCTGCAGTGCGGAAAAAATACGGCGGCCGCAGGGATATTGAAGTGCAGTTCAATGATGCTCTGGGAGAAATAGAGGTTTTTCAATATCGTACAGTGGTTGATGATGTCTGGGACGAGGACACGGAAATCCATATAGACGAGGCTCGGCTGCTTGACCCGGATATTGAACTTGAGGATGATCTGGGAGAGAAAATGGAGCATATCTCGGATCTGGGGCGTATCGCGGCGCAGTCGGCCAAGCAGGTGATTATTCACCGCCTGCGGGACGCTGAACGCGAGGTCGTGTTTGAGATGTTCCGTGACCGGAAAGGCTCAATTGTCAATGGTATTGTTCAGCGTTTTGAACGCGGTAATATGGTTGTTAATCTCGGTCGGACAGATGCTGTGCTGCCGAGAGAAGGGCAGATCCCGAAACGATCTTTTAAACAGGGAGACCGAATCCGCGCCTATCTCCAGGAGGTGCGGCATGAGTCCCGTGATTCGCAGCTTGTTCTCAGCCGGACCTGCAATGAATTTCTGGAACAGCTTTTTGAGCTGGAAGTGCCGGAAATATCCGAGCAGATCGTCAAAATTATGGGGGTTGCCCGTGACCCGGGATTCCGGGCGAAAATTGCAGTGACCTCCACAGAGTCTGATGTGGATCCGGTCGGTGCCTGCGTGGGCATGAAGGGGTCCAGGGTGCAGAATGTGGTCCAGGAACTGCAGGGCGAACGGATTGATATTGTCCCCTGGAGTCCGGATCCGGCAAAATACGTCTACAATGCCCTAGCGCCAGCTGAAGTGAGCATGGTGATCGTGGATGAGGAACAGCATTCCCTGCTGGTTATTGTGCCTGATGATCAGCTTTCCCTGGCCATCGGTCGCCAAGGGCAGAATGTCCGGCTGGCCTCGCGTCTGCTGAGCTGGCGGATCGATGTCAAAAGTCAGCAGCGCTACGAAAATCTCAGCAACGCCGGATATAAGAGTCTGCTGGAGATTGACGGCGTGGATGAGGCAGTGGCAGATAAACTGTTCCGCGCAGACATATGCACAGCAGCCGAATTTGCCCATGCCGATCTTGAAGAGCTTATGCGGCTCGTCGGGGTTGAGGAAGATCAGGCGGCCATGATGAAGCTGCAAGCTGCTGATATCCCGGTATCGGCAGTCAGCCCGGCTGAGGAGGCGGAACAGCTGTTCCGCACACCGCCGCAGGAGAACCGGATATCTGCGTCTGAAACTGAGCCTGAATCTGAAGTTGAAGCTGAGGACATCGGCAACCGGGTCGGAGATGACTCCCCGACCGAACAGGGAATCGGCAATGAGATGCCTCCGTCGGAAAACGGGGCAGCGGCCCCGGGGAACAGTACCGGCGGAGGGGAGGAGGATATGAACGGGATTGGCGGCAATATCCTGTTGTCCTCCGAGCAGGAACAGGATACAGGTGCATCACCTGCTGACGGGCCTGCTGACGGGAACAGGATATCATAGAAAGCCTCGGCGTTTTTCGGGGATGAAAAGAAGACATGTCCCGGTCCGTACCTGCAGGGGATGCGGACGGAAAGCTGCAAAGAACGAGCTGATCCGTCTGGTATGGTACAAGGGTGCTCTACACGAGGACACGGACAGCAGAATGCCAGGACGGGGTGCGTACTGCTGCAGGGATGGTCAGTGCAGAAACCGGCTGAAGAAAAAAAAGAAGATGCTGGGGCGGATATTTCGCCTTCACGGTTGACTCGGTATGTGCATTTTCGTGCGGATCGGGTTGACATTACAGCGAGAAAAGGTTACGGGAGTACTTGATGAGCAGAGTCCGCATTTATGAACTGGCAAAAGAAGCCGGTTTTAAAAGCAAAGAGCTGGCAGATAAATTGATAGCAATGGGTTATCCTATCAAGGGGCTCAGTTCTACAGTCGATGATGATATGGCTGCTGAAATCCGTCGCAAGGTGCTGAGCAAGGCAACCGCTGAAGTGACCGAAAAACCGATAGGCATGAAAAAACAGACGCAGTCCGGCCGGAAGAAGACAACCACCGTAGTACGCCGTCGTTCCAAAGCACTGAAGGAAAAGATGGCGCAAAAGGCAGAAGCGGAAGAGCTGGCCGAGAAAGAAAGAAAAGCTGCGGAAGCGGAGGCAAGGGAGACAGAAGAGGCGGTTGCTTCTGCTCCGGAACAGGGGACGCCCCGGAAGACAGTGCAGGAAGAAAAGGAAGCGGAAAACGAGGCCAGGGCGGAAGACAGAGAACCCGGAGAGCAGACTGCTCCGGCAGAACAGGAGCCGGTAAAAGATCCGGTTGACGGGATGGATCAGAGGACATCTGACGCTGCTGTTTCGGCGGAAAAAGAAAAGAAAGCTGCTCAGGATTCGACGGGGAAAAAGCCCAAACGCGCCAAAGGACTGGCCCGGATCGTAGGGCAGGTAGAGCTGCGTGCGGAGGACACGGAACGTCCTGGTCCCCGGCGGGATACCCGTCCGGCGCGGGGCGGCAGAAAAGGCGGTCAGAACGGCCCGGCTCCTGCTGCTCAATCTGTTCAGGATCCCAGTCAGAGTGCCGCTGGCCGGGGCAAGGCGCGGAAAAAGGGCAAGCGGGTTGTTGCCATTGAAACGGATGAGGGGAACCGTGCCAGAAAGCCGGGCAAGACTGCCCGCAAGGGCCGCCAGCGGGTGGACTTCTCCCGTGGAGACGCTGACGTTATGCCGTACAGGGGGCGGAAGAAAAAAGATAGGCGCCGGAAGAGTAAGATGTCTTCCACCCCGGTGACAGAGAGCAAGGCGATCAAAAGGCGGATCAAGGTCTTTGAGACCATTGCGGTGGGTGAACTTGCCAAACGCATGGGCGTGAAGGCAAACGAGGTGATTGCCAAGCTGATGGGACTGGGGGTCATGGCTACCCTGAATCAGGCCCTTGACCTGGATACGGCAACGCTGGTGGCCTCTGAATTCGGGTATGAGGTCGAACAGGGCATGACCGAAGAGCTTGATATTGAAGCGCTGCAGGCAGAGGAAAAAGGGGGCGAGAAGCGACCGAGATTCCCGGTGGTCACGGTTATGGGCCATGTGGACCACGGCAAGACCTCCATCCTGGATGCCATCCGCAGGACAGATGTGGCTGAAGGCGAGGCAGGCGGTATTACTCAGCACATCGGCGCCTATCATGTGCAGGCTCCGTCCGGAGATATCACCTTTGTGGATACCCCCGGCCATGCGGCTTTTACGGAGATGCGCTCCCGCGGGGCCAAGGTGACGGATATCGTGGTTCTGGTCGTGGCTGCGGATGACGGGGTCATGAATCAGACCAAGGAGGCTATTGCCCATGCCCAGGCCGCTGAAGTGCCCATTGTGGTAGCGGTGAATAAGATTGACAAGGATAACGCTGATCCGGCACGGGTGATCCGTGAACTGGGTGATTTCGGTCTGATTCCGGAAGACTGGGGCGGAGATACCATCTTCTGCGAAACCTCGGCCAAACAAGGCATCGGTATTGGGGAACTGCTGGAAAGTATCCAGCTGCAGGCCGAGGTTCTTGAGCTGAGCGCTGATCCTGACCGGAAGGCGCGCGGAACAGTGATTGAAGCCCAGCTCCACAAGGGCAGAGGGGCGGTTGCCACTGTTCTGGTGCAGGAGGGTACGCTGTGCACCGGGGACTATTTTATTGCAGGCCAGTTCAGCGGCAAGGTGCGTTCGTTGATGAACGACCGGGGTGAGCAGGTCACCAAGGCCAGCCCTTCTCTGCCTGTGGAGGTGCAGGGCCTGTCCGGTGTGCCACAGGCTGGTGACGAATTTATGGTGGTCAGGGATGAAAAAATGGCCAAATCCGTCTCCGATGCCCGTCAGCTCAAAACCAGAGAGTCGGAACTGGCTTCGGCCTCCAAGGTCTCACTGGATAATCTGTTCGCGAAAATGGCCGAGCAGGAGATGAAGGAACTGCGGGTCGTGCTGCGTGCAGATGTCCAGGGAACTCTGCAGGCATTCGGTCAGGCAGCGGAGAAGCTGTCCACTGATGTCATCCGGGTGCGCGTCCTGCATGAGGGATCCGGTGCGATCACAGAAAATGATGTCCATCTCGCCTCCGCATCTGACGCCGTCATTATCGGCTTCAATATCCGGCCGTCTGTCAAGGTGAAGGAACTTGCCGAGCAGGAGCAGGTGGATATCCGGACCTATGACGTCATCTACCATGCGCTGGAAGATATTGAAAAGGCGATGGTTGGGATGCTGGAGCCGGAATTTGAGGAGCGGGTCATCGGCACGGCCGAAGTCAGGGAAACTTTCTCCGTACCCAAAGTCGGTACGGTAGCCGGGTGTTCAGTCATTGATGGCAAGATTGAACGCAATGCCCGTATCCGGGTGCTGCGGGATTCGGTGGTGATTTATACCGGAGAGATCAGTTCACTGAGGCGCTTCAAGGATGATGTGAAAGAGGTGGCCACAGGCTACGAGTGCGGTATCGGAGTAGAGAATTATAACGATATCAAGGTGGGTGACACCTTGGAAGCCTTTCTCATGGATGAGGTCGAGGCGACCCTGTAGCAGTCTGTCTACCGGATGATTGCATAACAAAGAAGATGGAATTTGATTTTACCTTGCCCGGACTCGGGCGCCCGAAAAGTTCCCGTCCTGAGCGGGTGGCCGAGGCTGTCCGGCAGGAGCTGTCTGTTCTGCTGCAGCAGAAGGTCCGTGATCCCGGACTGGCCGGAGTGAGCATCTCCAGAGTGCAGATATCGCCGAATCTGAAGCGGGCCAAGATATATTTTCTGGTGCCAGCAGGAAGCAGCCCTGCCGGTGCAAAAAAGAACATGGAGCGGGCAGCCGGTTTTTTTCGTTCCCATATCGCCAGAACCATCAATTTGCGCTACACTCCTGAACTGGTCTTCTTTTTCGATAATCAGCAGCAGGAGGCCGAACGGCTTGACCAGCTGTTTGCCCAGATCAACCGGGAACAGAAAGGAAAAGACCATAGTGAGTAAAACAGCAGCCGGACAGGCTATACAGAAAACGCATCATTTTGTTCTCGCCACTCATGTCCGGCCGGACGGCGATGCACTGGGATCCATGTTCGGTCTTGCCGATATCCTGACCATGATGGGCCGGGAGGTTGTCTGCTATCTTGAGCAGCCGGTCCCCCCGCGCTACAGTTTCCTGACGCCGCAGATCCGCATTGAAACAGATTTTGATCAAATCAGAGCCTTTGCGGCGCAATGCAGCAATGATATCATGGGTATTTCGCTGGACTGCGGCGACCTGTCCAGGCTGGGGGAAATGGGGACAGCACTGACTGCAGTCCGCCCCTTCCTGGTGATCGATCACCATCAGGGGAAGGGATTCGGTGAGCTCCAGTGGGTGGAACCGCATCGTTCCTCCACCGGAGAAATGGTCTATGATCTGGCTGAAGAACTCGGCGTTGCGGACAGAATTTCCAAAGAAGCGGCTGAATGTCTCTATATGGCCATTGTCACAGACACCGGCTCTTTTCAATATGACGCCACGAGTGCGCATACCTTTGCTGTGGCAGGCAAACTGATCGAGCGTGGCGTGGTTCCTGCCTTTATCTGCAGAAGTCTTTTTGATAACAATTCATTTTCCGGTCTTCAGCTGATGCAGACTGTTCTGGCCACCCTGCAGACCTATGCGGAGGATCAGGTCGCCGTGATCCGGCTTTCCCGGCAGATGCTGCAGGAAACCGGGGCTGCCTATGAAGAATGCGAGGGGCTGATTGATTTTCCCCGTTCTGTAGGTACTGTCCGGGTTGCCGTGTTTTTGAAAGAAGCGGATACGGAAAAGGATCAGGTTTCCGTCAGTCTGCGCGCCAAGGGAGACTGCAATGTGGCCGAGGTGGCGGCGCGGTTTTCCGGAGGCGGACACCGGAATGCGGCGGGATTCCGGGTGCAGGGGAAAAGTTTGGACGAAGTGTGCGTCATGCTGATTCCGGTGCTTGAACAGGCTCTGAAGCAGAGTGCGGAAGACCGGGCATGACAGAAAAGATGTCCGGCCCGGCCGGCGGAGTGACGGCAGGCGTTGTGCTGATTGACAAGCCTGTCGGCAGAACCTCCTTTGCAATGGTAAAAAAAATTCGTTGGCTGCTGGGAATCAAAAAGGTCGGACACGCCGGAACGCTTGATCCCTTTGCCGATGGCCTGCTGATTGTCTGTGTCGGGCGGCCCGCGACCCGGCATATTGATGATTTTATGAGCAGCCGCAAGACCTACCGGGCTGTGCTGCAGTTGGGCCGGGAGACCACGACCCAGGATCCGGAGGGTGAGGTGACGGAAATCAGGCCGGTACCGGAGCTGGCCCAGGAGGATATTGCCGAGGTGCTGCAGGGTTTCCTCGGCCCGCAGATGCAGACTCCGCCGCCCTATTCAGCTGCAAAGCACAAGGGAAAGCCGCTCTATCATTATGCCCGCAAAGGCATCATGATACAGAAAGAGCCTAAATTGATAGAGATTTATACCCTGCGGGCGGATGGTTATGATCCGGTAAAGGAGCAGCTGACCATCACGGTTACATGCAGCCGGGGCACGTACATCCGGGTGCTTGCTGCAGAGATTGGCAGAAAGCTCGGCTGCGGTGCGCATCTTACAGCGTTACGGCGGACAGCCAGCGGCGGCTTCACAGTGGATGATGCGGTGGCCGGAGAAGCTTTGTTCAGTAGGGAAAACGGTCAGGAGCTGCTGCTGAACAGGATACTCACAGTTGAACAGGCCCTTGCCCGGCATCAACTGCCGCCGCAGGGTGTACCGCAGAATATCGTAGATATATAGCGACTGCTGATTCACTGCAGAAAAGAAAAATAACAAAAAAATAATACATTTCCGCGTTGGGCGGGAATGGTGCATTGTTCCCCGTATCCTGTTCCTCGGATGTGGAGAAAAGGAGCAATTTGATTCCAGACTTTGGCGAGGCTGAGGAAAGTACGGGCTTTGCCGACAGCAGAAGGACAACATTGGAGGTCCAATAATGGCACAGAGCACTGCAAAAAAACAGGAAATTATTCAGAAATTCGCAACCCATGAGGGCGATACCGGTTCTCCGGAAGTACAGATCGCGCTGATCTCCGACCGGATTACCTATCTGACCGATCACTTCAAGACCCATGCCAAGGATCATCATTCCCGGCGCGGTCTGCTGAAGCTGGTCGGGCAGCGGCGCAGTCTGCTGCAGTATCTGAAGAAAAAGGATATCAACCGGTATCGTACCTTGATTCAGGAACTTGGAATCAGGAAATAATGTACTTGATGTTTGATGTACGCAGGTTGCAGCATATTCTGATGACATAGAGATTTTTCCTGTTGTACCCTGTTGTGCAGCAGGAAAATTTTTATTTACAGTGTGTATATTCAGTATGAATCAACATGAAACGAGTGCTGCGGAACAGTTTGATTTTTTCTCAAAAAAAATGCTTGACGGTTGTGTCAACTGTAGAGTCTTCCACATATAAAAAAATAAAAAATATCAAGCCAAAAAAATAACAGAAAGGCCCGACTGGCGGGTCTGTGAAGGAAGAACAGTGTCCCTGTCAGGTCACTTGACCTGAAGAAAAAAATGATTTGCGGAAACAGCAGGGACAGCTGAACGCAAAGGAGTTTGCATGTATACGAAGAAAGAAGTCGAAATCGGCGGTCGGACGATATCCATTGAGACCGGCAAGATGGCAAAGCAGGCCAGCGGTTCCGTCGTGGTATCCTGCGGCGATACAATGGTGCTTGTCACTGTGGTTGCGGAAAAAAAGATAAAAGACATGGGGTTTCTGCCGCTGACCATTGAATATCAGGAGCGGATGTATGCTGCCGGTCGTATTCCGGGCAACTATTTCCGCCGGGAAATTGGTCGTCCTTCAGAAAAGGAGATCCTGACCTGCCGCCTGATCGACCGTCCTCTGCGTCCGCTATTTCCTAAGGGATATATGTCGGAAACCCAGCTGATCACCACTGTTTTTTCAGCAGACCAGGAAATTGATCCGGATATTCTGGCCATGAACGGGGCTTCTGCTGCGCTCACCCTGTCTGATGTGCCCTGGGCCGGGCCTGTGGCGGCTGCACGGGTCGGCTACGTCAACGGCGAGTATGTCCTGAATCCTACGGTGAGCCAGCTGGCCAAATCAGCCATGAACCTTGTTGTTGCCGGAACTGAAGCGGCAGTGGTTATGGTGGAAGGCTGCACCAGTGAACTGAGTGAGGAGGTGGTGCTGGAGGCGATCTTTTTTGCCCATGAGGGTATCCAGCCGCTGATTGCTGCCCAGAAGGCACTGCGCGAGGAACTGGGCAGGGAGAAACGGGTGGTTGAACCGCCTGCAGTCAATGAAGCCCTGAAGGCCAAGGTGGAAGAAGCTGCTGCTGCCGGAATGGAAGAGGTGGTCACCACGGCAGGAAAAATCGAACGTAATGCCCGGTATGACCTTCTCAAGGATGAGGTCATTGCCGCGCTTGATGAAGAGCTGTATGAAAACGAAGGAGAGGTCTTTGATCTTCTGAGTGCCTACAAAAAGGAAGTCATGCGGGAGAGAATCGTGCAGCAGGGCCAACGTCTTGACGGGCGCCGCTTTGATGAGGTCCGCCCTATTGACTGTGAGGTCGGGGTGTTGGCTAAGGCCCACGGTTCAGCCCTGTTCACCCGTGGCGAAACCCAGGCTATGGTGGTTGCTACCTTGGGTTCCGAGCGCGATGAGCTGCATGTGGAAGGGCTGGCAGGCGACAACTACCGACGTTTCATGCTGCATTATAATTTTCCCCCCTTCTGCGTGGGCGAGGCCCGGATGATGCGCGGCCCCAGCCGGCGCGATATTGGACACGGTACCCTTGCCCGGCGCGGCATTGAAGCGGTCCTGCCTGATCCGGCTGATTTTCCCTACACCATGCGTGTGGCCTCGGAAATCCTTGAATCCAACGGTTCCTCATCCATGGCCACGGTCTGCGGCGCCAGCCTTGCCCTGATGGATGCCGGTGCGCCCATCAAGGCGCCAGTTTCCGGGGTAGCTATGGGGCTGATCAAGGAAGATGACAAGGTAGTCGTGCTCACGGATATCTTGGGCGATGAGGATCATCTCGGAGATATGGATTTTAAGGTAGTGGGCACTGCGCAGGGGATTTCCGCTCTGCAGATGGATATCAAAATCGACGGCGTTGACCGGACCATCATGTCCGATGCCCTGTCTCAGGCCAAGGAAGGACGGCTGCATATCCTGGGCAGAATGGAAGAAGCCATCGGCATTCCCCGCGACGAGGTTGCTGACCATGCGCCCAAGTATGTGACCATGAAGATCCATCAGGACAAGATCCGCGATATCATCGGTCCGGGCGGCAAGATTATCCGGGAGATGACCGCAGAATTTGAATCCAAAATCGATGTGGATGATGACGGCACCATTAAAATTTTCTCCACAAGCACGAAATCGGCCGAGGCCCTAGTAGCGCATATTGAAGGACTGACCGCCATGCCGGAGATCGGCAGGGTATACAATGGGGTAGTGAAGAGCATTAAGGATTTCGGGGCGTTTGTTGAAGTTCTGCCGGGAACCGACGGCATGGTGCATATCTCCGAGCTGGCTGAGCATCGGGTGAATAAGGTCTCCGATATCCTGAAAGAAGGAGATAACGTCAAAGTCAAAATCATTGATATTGACGGCCGCGGACGCATCCGGCTGAGCCGCAAGGCTGCGCTTGCCGAAGAAGGGGCTGCTGAAGAGTAAGATTGCGGAGTTGTCCCCGTTCTTTGCTGCGTTGACCGGGGCAGGGGAGAGGAAGGAACAGCGCGGTAGTACGTTGCCGGATTCAGCCCAGCTCCTGGGCGGCAAGCGGGATAAGCCGGGCCAGCTGGATCCGGGTCAGGGCCCGGTTGCCGTCTTTGTCCAGCACGGCGATGAGATGAAAAGGGACAACTGAGTGTGTGCCTGAACTATAGAGAATAATAATCGAGTCAGGCGTTTTCAGGGTCAACTCATTGCAGGTCAGCAGACCTGCATTCTCAGCAGCTTCATGGGCGGAGCGGAAAAGATCGTTAAACACAGCGCCGATATTTTCAGGGTCAATGTGGGTATCAATACAATCGACGGCAAATGCCTCGCCGGTGATATCCATGATGCCGGATGCTTTGTATCCTTTGATGCTGCGCAGTCGTTCCAGCAAGGTTTCCAGAGATGCCGTTTTTTTGCTTTTCGTCAGATTTTTCTGCCCGCTTTCCTGAACAGGCTCTGTTGATTCTGCCGACGGCAGGACGGATATTTCGGATATTTCCTCTGCCGGTTGATCCTCCTGTTTTTCTCTGTCCTGTTCCTCCTTTCCGGCTTCTATTTTTTCTTCTTCTTCAATTGCCTCCCGCCAGTCTGCTTCAAAGGCGTGATGCGTATCGTCGTCATCCTCCCTATTCTGCTCCGCATCTGCTGGTTCATCTGTTAGTTCTTTTCTGGGCGGGGCATCCAGCAGGTTTGCATTTTCCAAGTTCACCTCATCTTTAAGCTTCATTGCATCCATAATAATCGACATCAGCTCTGTCTTGATCCGTCTGCGGATTTCCAACTTGGGCAGAGCCTTGATCTTGAAGCTGACATTGTCCAGGGCAATAAGGTGACACGCGGCTTCATAGTCCTGCAGGTCGCCGTATTCAGCATCATAGAGCTTGCCCTGATGGATATACAGCAGGCCTTTGTTTTTCGGCGAGTTGCCGACTTCGAGCAGGCAGGTCTTTTCGTCCATTTCCAGCAGCTGAAGAAAAGAACCCACAGATACTCCCTTCAGGGTGCCGCTGGCGATATCCTCATTCAGGATCGTTGTAACGATTTTAACTAACTGTTTCACCCGGATCGGTTTCAGGAGAATCTCCCGGACCCTGCCTTTCAGCCGGGTGACTTTCTCTTCATCCTTGCACCCTGTAATAACGACAATGGGAATATTCGGATGAAAGTTTTCTATATATTCGATGAGATGCCAACCATTTATTTCCCCCGGCATGATAAGGTCGGTAACAAGCAGTGAAATCTCGACCTGACTTAATATCTCCACAGCCTCTTTGCCGTTGCTGGCATAGACAGGCGTGAAGAAATCACCGTAACTCTTCAGCTGCTCCTCCAGCAGGGCAAGGGCAAACAGGTCATCATCAACGATCAGTATATCGTACATATACGCACTCCGTATTACAGTATATTCGGTACAGAGAAAAACAGATCGGACATAAATAAAGAGGAGGGCAGTCTGTAAAGGTTGATTGCTGACCGGATAATTCTATGGTATTTTTTCTCTGTCTGGAATCTCATAAATTACTTGCTCTATATAAACGATTATCACAGAAAAATCAGACAATCAAATATATTTTTCCGGCGTTGTCAAGTGTTGATATTAACTAATCAGGAAAGATTATCTATATCAAGTATACAGTGGAGGGCAGTCATTTTCTTTTTTTGCGGGCTGTACACAGAACGATGTGGGTATTTTACTGCACAATATTCAGCAGGGGGTTGGCCGTCTGTGACGGCCTGATCGGGTGAGCAGGAGGTAAAAAATTAACGTTGAGGGAAGAGGCGTAAGAAGTTTTCTGACAGAAGGCCGGACTGTCCTGCATTGGCGAATCTACTGAAAAGCTGACGCTGGCAACTGATAAGGATCAGTGGCGTCCGGATTCACTGTCAATCTCCAAAAATCATATAACTTTTCTGCTGCACTCAGGACAGATACCGTGCGTGAAATTGGCGTCAGAATGATCCCGGATATACACTTCAACCTGATGCCAGTATCCCTGATCATCCCGGATATTCTTGCACCATGCGCAGATGGGAAGAAGCCCTTTCAGCTGTTTCACATTGGCAAGTGCCGTCTGAAGCTGTTCAATGAGCTGTTCCCGTTCCTGTTCCGCTTTTTTGAGTTCGGTGATATCCAGAAACGATCCCATCAGTTTTTCGGGCCGCCCCTCCTTATCAGACAGAATTTCTCCTATCGACTGAACATAGCGGACAGAACTGTCCGGTCTGACAATCCGCTTTTCCATCCTGTAGTTATCTCCTGCCTCAATGGCCCGGTTCACTGCTTCAATCGCCCGTACTCTGTCATCGGGATGAATGAGCTTCAGCCCCACCTCAGCGGACGGACTGACCGATCCGGGTTCAAGCCCGCATATCCGGTAAAACTCATCCGACCATCTGCTCTCTCCGGTGGCGATATCCATCTCCCAGCTGCCGAGATGAGCGACCTCCTCGGCTTTGTTCAGACGTTTCTGGTGCTCGAGTATTTCCCGTTCCGCCTGCTGCCGTTTGGCTTTCGTCGATTCAAGTTCGGCAACCCGTTTACGCAGTATCTCAAGCTCCTGCCGCAGCATGGCAGTTTCCTCCGAGGTCCGGTTTCTCCGGAAAAAAAAAGAAAACAGGCTGAAAGGCATAGTTCCATGTTCTGGTTCGTGGATTAAACCTGTTGATCAGGTGCTTTCCGACTACCGAGCGTGCTTCGCAAGGTCATTGTTTCCGCAGTGTATTATTCTTTCCTTGTCCAGATTAAGGATAATGTAGTGATCCCCCTAAATTGTCAATCAGAAAGCAGCTTCTCAAGATTTTTTTCGATTTGATTTTTGACTTGAAGATCGTCAGCAAGACCAAATATAATCGGCACCCATAGTTGGTCGGCCAAGAGATTCTCTTGACAACCACATAGTATTCATTGTATTTCTTCGTCACTGGCTGCAGGAGATGTTCAGAGCGAACCGGAATGACGGGGTACAACGTGAAATACAGCATCAACCTAATAAATACCATTGCCGCTGAAGGACTGGAACTTTTTGGAGAAAATTATCGGCTGGATGCGGCCATGGAAGAGGCCCAAGGGCTGCTGGTGCGCAGCTCTCCGGTCGTGCTGGATGAATTCCCGAACCTGGTGGCCATAGCCAGAGCCGGGGCAGGGGTGAATAACATCCCGGTGGATGAAGCCTCGGAACAGGGAATTTGCGTGTTCAACACGCCGGGGGCTAATGCCAATGCCGTGGTTGAGCTGGTTTTTACCATGCTGGGTATCTGGCTGCGCAATGTTGAGCAGGGGCTGGTCTTTTGCGACGGTCTGATCGGACTCGGCAGGGCAGAACTCAACCACGAGGTGGAAACCCGCAAGAAGCTCTTTAAAGGGCAGGAAATGGCAGGCAAAACCTTGGGCATCATCGGGCTGGGCCAGATCGGTGTGCGCATTGCCAATATGGGAATTCATCATAATATGCGGGTGATCGGCTATGATCCCTATCCGGTGCTGGATAATATTCACGGTCTGCTGCCGGAGGTGGAACTGGCAAAGTCCCGGCAGGAGGTCCTGGCTCAGGCTGATTTTCTCTCCCTGCATGTGCCGTTGAATAAAGGAACTGCCGGGCTGGTTGGTAAGGATTTTCTCGGCAGCATGAAACAGGGCAGCCTGCTGATCAACTACGCGCGCGGGCCGATAGTGGATGAGGAGGCACTGCTGCAGGCACTTGCCTCAGGGCATATTACCGGTTATCTCTCTGACTTCCCCTCGGAATTACTCATCGGCCATGACAGGATACTGCTCTCTCCCCATCTCGGCGCCTCGACCTCGGAGTCGGAGGAGAACTGCGCCTGCATGGCGGTCAGGGAGCTGAAAAACTACCTGGAATACGGCACAATCACCCATAGTGTCAATTTTCCCAATGCCGAGAGCATTCCTGCAGCCGGAAGTCATTCCCGCCTGATCATAATCAACCGCGATATTCCGGGGATGATCGGCCTGGTGAGCAATATTCTCGGCAGGCACGGTATCAACATCATGAGCTATACCAACAAGAGTAACGGTACGCTCGGTTATAATATCATTGACACAGAATCTCCTGTCTCATCGGAGGTCTGCAGAGAGATCGAGTCTGTGCGGGATGTTATCCGGGTGCGGATTATTCCGCTGAAGAACGGAGATGACGCAGTCTGAGTGCTTGACAGAAAGAAAAAGATACGTTTAGTCTGGAAAATTAGTTAAGTGTCGCGTCCCGTGTGATAATATACCTATGAGAAGTTGGCCGCTGTTCTCAGCTCGTAAGAAAATAAACATTCTCTTATCAGAACACAGACTGCACGGTTTATCATCATAAATATCGCACTGCATAAAAGAGCACACACAACTCCGGCTGTCCGCCGGGAAATGCGTTTGCCGGAATAGCCGAAACCTCCTGTAACCGCATGGATTTCGTTCTTCATGCTCATATGCCGAAGCTATAATGAAAATCAGCGTACAGCGATTTCCTCGCCCAGCTTCTGCCTTTTCTTCCCTTTTGGCTGCTCATCCCTGTTGATCACAAAAGCGCCGCGGAATCCCATCTGCCGCAGGCTGTCTCTATCCTGTTCAGCCTGCCTGAGCGATGTGCTGCTGAAAACCATGACCCGGAAAAAATTGGTTCCGGCAGCCGGAAACTGCTGAATAATGACATCCCGTCCCCGGTCGGCAAAAAAGCGGGCGAGTTTGCGGGCTTCCTGTCTCTGTTCAAAAGTACGTGTCTGCACATAAAAGGTGCCTTTGTCAAAATCCTGATGAAGCAGTTTTTTGCTTTGGCCGCTGATTTCAGGGACAGTCTTTTCTTTTTCCCCGGCTGATTGCCGTTTGTTTTCCCGGGCCAATGCCGCAATCTGAATTTTTGGATTTTCCTCTTTCTCTTTGTGTTTCTTCAGTGTCGGTTTCAGGATATGATCCTCTTTCTGCCCGCTTTCTTCCTTCTCCTGTTTTTCCAAGTCTTCATCCAGCAAAGCAAGCTGAATCTTCGAATTATCCCTTTTCTGTTTCCTTAATGTCGGTTTCAGGACATGGTATTCTTTCTGTCCGTCTTTTTTGTTTTTTTCGTTCTCCTGCTTCTTCTGCTTTTGAGCGGCGTCTTTCTTCTCTTCACTCAGCGCAGCAAGCTGCGTATTCAATTTTTTTTCATTTTCCAGCTCTTCACCCAGTGCAACAATCTGCACATGTTCCGTTCCGTTGTTTACAATGCCCAGTTCCAAGGCTGTGCTATAACTGAGATCAATAATGCGGCCAGAAATAAAGGGCCCCCGGTCATTAATCCGGACCACGGAACTTTTTCCGTTTTTCAGGTTTTTTACCAGCAGCATTGTTCCCATCGGCAGGGTTTTGTGAGCAGCTGTCCTGCTGTACATGTTATAAATTTCACCGTTGGCTGTTTTGCGTCCGTGAAAAGGGGGGCCGTACCAGGAGGCGAACCCTTTTTCTCTATAGCCGTCGGCTGAAGGGATAGGATAGTAGGTGTGCCCTTCAATAACATAAGGGCGCTGTGTTGCTGGATGCTTTTTTCGCTTTTTTGTTTTATTCGGCATAATGACCGTCAATTCCCGGCCCTGCCTGTCCTGCTCCGAGACATCCGCCGCCGTTTCTTCCTTTCCCGCTGCATCGTCTCTGTCTTCAGACTGGAATGCCTGCATTTTCTCCATTTTTTCTTCTGCCCCGACAGCAGCATCTTTGTCGGTCGCCACATTTTTCAGGGAGCAGCCGTTTGTGATCGGCAGCAGGCAGAGCAGCAGAGCAGAGGCCGTTTTTCTCCAATGTACTTTATCTGAGTTTATACCAGAACCTCTCATCATTATTGTTCCTCCGCATGGTCGGGCTGCGCAGTCAGTAGGCGCAGAAAACGTTGTTCATAAAAAATTCCTGCCGGGCCGGTGGTATGCGGCGTGTAGGGCAGCAGTCCGTCACTGTGGCCGGTCAGGTTGTCAAAATCGGCAATCACCTCTCCGTCTTCATCAGCAGCGGAAAGACGAAGGTCAAGAATCGGTCTGAACACTTTGATGATATCATCTCTGTCTTTGTGGATCAACAGGTCTTCCCAGCGACGTGTGGTAAATCCGGCGTACCAGATGCCAGGCTTCCGCTTTCCGCTGACCTGATCCGGCATGGTCGGTTCACGTTCATCCTTGTCGCTGTATAAGTTGTGCTCCACAAAATTTTCCACCTCAGAGCTGGACTGCACAGAAAGGCGCTGCCAGGGATCCGCATCCTCGGAATAACTGAGCAGCAGATGCACGGCCTGGTCATTAAAGGCCCACTGGGCATGACAGACCTGACAGGCGACCTGATTCATATATTTTGCATGGGCCGGATGCTGCAGCTGCGGAATCAGTATTTTTTTTTCCTGATTGCGTAGCTGCAGAAAGACATCTTCTCCCTGTAACCGAATGTTTTCTCTGACAGATTGGGCGTCCTGCTCAGGACTGTGGCAGTCAACACATTGCACAGAAGGCTTTTTTCCGGCCAGCTCCGCTCCGCTGTGGCAGTCCAGGCAGGTCATTCCGGCCTGCTGATGGATATCGGGGACTAGATTATGCTGCTCAATACCGTAGGGACGCAGAAAATCCTTGCGCGTAACATGTGGAGTGCGGTACGACCAGTCATGATCATGTTCATAGTAACCGACAAAATCACTGCCCACATGATTACCGTAGTGGCAACTGAGGCACTGCCGTTCTTCGGGCCGAATGAAGGCATGGTTTTCCGGCTGACCGTGCAGCCTACCGTCCGTATATTGCAGATGACAGACCGCACAGCCTGTACCGCGCCGTACATGGGGATAACTGTCTCCTTTGCTGTAGACATGACAGCGCAGACAGCGGCGGCGCAGAAGATCATTGACCAGCTGCTCTTTGTCTTCCGGTGGATTTGCATGATCCGGAATTTCAGTTACTCCGTTCAGCAACGGCTCAATACCGAAATGGCGGCGGACCAGATTAACAGCATTCTTCAGAGTGAAATGGGAAGAATGGGCACAGCCGGAGGTCTGTTCCGGATGACAGCGGCCGCAGGTTGTTTCCATGTGTGCAGGATCTGCGGCCCGGGCAACCATCCCCTGATGGGCAAGGTCTTTTTGGTCTGTTTCGTTATTCCCCGAATGACAGTCTGTACAGGCAAAGTCATGCCTGCCGTCCATTATTACATCGGTATGACATCCCCTGCATCCGGGCTCCGCAGGGACAGGAGGCTGCTGCTCCACTGTTGCGTCCTTCATTGCCGGAATCGGTTCGGCCGCAGGAGGGGACGCGACCGTATCCTCCTCCTCACGGCAGCCGGAGAGACTCAACAGGAAAAAAATAACCAGCAGGATAAAATCGTATCTCATGGCCTTGACACTATATCACAAACCAGCTATATGGATAAAGCTCAAATTGTTCATCGGTTCAATGCCCGATGATACCATACAGAAAACAATGCCGATATAGCTCAGTTTGGTAGAGCGGCTGATTCGTAATCAGTAGGTCTCCGGTTCAAGTCCGGATATCGGCTCCAGTTATATCAGACGGTTGTGCTCAGTGTGGGCGCGACCGTTTCTTCTCTCCGTTCTTTCAGCCCCCACTTTTTTGATCACGCACTGAAAAAATCCTGAATAGAGTAAAGGGAAAATTACACAGAGTATTTTTCCGGCTGTGGACAAGGGAAAGTATCTTTCTTCTGCTGTATACTGCTGCTCGACAGACAACAACACTGAGATCAATTTTACAACTTATTTTTCAGAGAGCGCGTTATGAATAGCGGCAAAACGGCATCCAACGAATAGACTTGTTCATCGGTTCCGCAATCCCAGAAAAAACTTCGATCGAAATTTCGCCACTGCCGCAGGCCGGATGCAGCACCCGGTTAAAGGCTACAGTGCTTTGTCGGCCCTGCCCTTAAATTTCCGATGAACACTCCGGGAACTGGCGTTCCGCGCATGATCCTTCTTGGTGTATTCAATATAGCCTCTGAACGATTTCGGCAATTCTATACGCTCAGGAGGTTCAGTCGGGTAGTCAGTGAGATGCTTTCTGATGACAGCACCCAGAAGTTCTCCGAACACAGCAGGCACGGCATTTCCTACCTGCTTGTACTTCTGCGTCTTTGTCCCGACAATGCGCCAATCTTCAGGAAAGCCCTGTAAAAGCATGACCTCCCGCAACGTGAGTCGCCGCAACACACCGTTATGCCGTATCCAATCCTGACTTGCAGAGCCGGTTACAGTCCGCGCGGGCAGGCTCTGATCCGCAATAAAGGTTCCCTGCCGGTAGCCCCAATGACCGTTGGGCCGGGTCGGCTCCGCCTTTCCCTTGCTCTTGAGACCACTTCCATCGGGAATTTTTTCAAGCTGTCTGCCGAGTTCCTCAGTGGGGAACGTATAGTTAGCCTGATCTTTATCGGCAAACTGACTGAGGAATTCCCCAAGAGATCGCCACTTCCGCAAAAAAAGGTTCTCAGATTTCTGATGCGTCGGTTCCGGAAACAGCGGAGCACGACCTTGTCGGCTGGCAAGAATAAAGCATCTGACGCGGCGTTGGTATGAACCGTAGTCCGCTGCATTGAGTAGGGCCGCCCGACAGCTGTAACCGATTTCATGAAACTGTTCAAGAAGATCGCAAATAACACCGCCGGGTTCCCCCGAAACATCCCGTGCCGTTACAAGCCCTCGCACATTCTCAAACAGGAACATTTTGGGTTTCAACTCATCCACAATGCGAAGAAACTCGTGGACCAGTCTGCCCCGATTATCCAGCAAGCTGAGTTGCCGTCCGGCACTGGAAAAAGACTGACATGGCGGCCCGCCGACGATTAAATCAATCTCTTCGCCGACAGCCAGATCACTCCCTGCCAGCTCACAGATATCAGCATTATGGATCATCGCGTCAGCAAAATAGTCAATACCGTCCGAGTGTCTGAACTGCTGATTCTCACGCAGGGTTTCACAAAAAACCGCTTCAATCTCGCCGAAAGAGACTGCTTTAAAACCGGCCCGCTCCAAGCCGATGTCAAGCCCCCCGGCTCCGCTGAAGAGACTGATATAGTTGGGCCGTTTCATCACAAAATCTCCCCTAAGTCCTTGAGCCTATGCTCCCAGACAACACGTATCTCTGATGCGAGCAGATTCTGAATGCCTGTCCGATTGAAAAAGCCCGCAATAACGGTTGCCACGACCGGATTATTCAAAGCCTGTGCAGCACGCCAATCATTTGCTTTATCACAGCATTCCTTGATTCTCTTTGTAGAATCTATCTCGACCCCGACAGCCTTGGCCTCAAGCAGCACAAGTTCCTTCGTCTTTTTGCTTCGGGCGATAAGATCCGCTTTTTGACGGGTTCGTCCCTGCACTCTCAATTCCTGCGTGAATTCCCCTATCTTGATGTCAGTATTCTTACGAACGATTCCAGAGAACGAAGACTTGGTATAACCGAGTTCCACTAACTCTGTGGCAATTGCGTGTTCCTGCAGATTCTTCCGCCAGTTGCGATAACGTGTCTGCGCATTCTGATCAGCCGCAATTGAGCAGGTCCATCCCTTGGCATATTCACTCGCCAGCAATCGATCTGTTATCTTCCCGGCATCTTCCATAACCCAGATAAAACGATTGTGATCAAGATTCTGAGTCGAAAACTGTGCAATTTGCGGCGCAATCCTGCACAACGCATTGTACTTTGCGGTGTCGGGTTCCAAACGGTCGTTTTCAAACTTGTCAATCGAACCCATGCCAAAGAACTGACCAAACTTCATCTGGCTGATTGAAGGGGCAATTGCGTAGCGAAGAATTTTGATAATTCTGGAATCGACGCAGATTGCAGCGGCAGTAATATTCTGAAAATCTCTCGTGGATTCTCTCGCTATGTCATAGAGTTCTCCGTTCTGCGCCAAAGCATTGTCATACATTGCCTTCATGGAATTGAGGTATGTACGCATTTCATGTTCTCTGGAGTGCTTTAAATCATCTTCAAGAGTCATATCGACTATATACCTCCAGAGTCACTTCATAATTGTTTCAAAAAATTCCGCCGCTGCCGCAGGCCGGATGCAGCACCCGGCTGATTCTGAACTCGGACATCAGTATATCCTCAACCGCTTCCGCGTGTTGCGCAGCATCCCGTATCCACGCGGAAACAGCCTCATCCTTATGCCCTCTTATCTTACACGGCATGCCATGCCCTTACGGAAACAGGAGCTACTTTTCATCCTGCTCGATCTTCAGAATCTTATCTCCCGGTTGCAGGGCATCACCGACCTTGGCGTTGATTGTCGTCACCTTGCCGGATACCTCGGCGGCCAGCGGGGTCTGCATCTTCATGGCCTCCAGCACAACCACCTGATCGCCTTCGGCAACCTCCTGATCGATCTTGACGTTGATTGCGCAGACATTGCCAGCAAAAGGAGCGCGGATGTCACCGGCAGCAGCCAGTTCCTCGATCTCCTCTTTGGACAGGGTCACGGCGCGGGCACCAGCTCCCCCTTCCGCCACCTCCGGCTCAAACACATAGACCCGCTCGTGGTGATCCACATTGAGGTAGACATTGGTTTCGCCGTCGTCGTTCTGCTGCACAGGCCCGACTTCCAGCAGATGCTCCTTGCCGAAATGATCCCGGAAGGTGATGCTTTCTCCTAACCCGAAGCCGTCCTGACGCAGGAAGATGGACGGCGGCAGGACATAGGATTTGCCGAACTTCTCTTCAAACTGAAAGAAATTTACTGCATCGTTGGGGTGCTGGAGATAGGTAACCAGCTGTTGCTCCGTGGGTTCATAGCCTAAGCGTTCGGTCAGGGTCTCCCGCTCCTGCTCGATATCCATATCCTCGATTTCTTCAATGCCGCCCTGTTCCTCAAGGATGGTTTTCCAGTCCACACCAAAGACCTTCTCGTAGATCGAGTCTTCCGGCTGGTAAAAGGGGAACGGGCCGTATTTGCCCAGAAGCAAATTTTTCAGGTCACCGGAAGGTGACTCGTAGCGACCGTTCTGGACATTGGAGACCGCAGTGGTCCAGAGGATCTGAGAACCGGGGGTGACGCTCCAGTAGTTGCCCAGTTCCTTCTGCACCTTGGGCAGCTCCTTATGCAGGATGTCCGGCATCTTATCCAGGAAGCCGCCTTTGACGGCCTGCTCCAGACTGGAACCCATTGCCCCGCCGGGCAGCTTGTGAATCTGCACTGTAGGCTGAAACCCCTTGATCTGGGACTCAAACTGGGCATAGTACTGGCGCTCATCCCGGATGACGTCCGAGGATTCGATCACCGCCTCTTCATCGATGCCGATGGCGGTCTTGCCCAGATCTTTCAGGGTCTGGATAACAGTCAGGATGGGCGGCGGGCCGTAGAACCCGGTAAAGGCATGATCCGAGGCATCAACGATCTTTGCCCCGTTGAGTACGGCCTCGACAATGCGGCCCACGTCGTTGCCGTCAGTGTTATGGCCGTGATAGTGGATGATGATATCCGGGTAGGCCTGCTTGACCGCATCTACCAGCTCGCCGATGCGGCGCGGGGTGCCCAGGCCGCCGTGATTCTTGATGCACAGGGTGATATCCTCGCCGGTGACATCCAGGATTTCCTGCACCTTCCTGATATAGTAGTCGTTGGTATGCTCCGGACCGGTGGAAAAACAGATGCAGGGCTCATTGATCTTGCCTGCCTTGGCCACTTCCTCGAACACGGCCTGCATATTGGGAATATGGTTCATGAAGTCAAAGGTCCGCCAGACATCCACGTATTTGGCAAACTCCCGCACCGTGAAGCGAATCACGTTTTGCGGGTAGGGCCGGTAACCAAACAGGTTCACGCCCCGGCACAGGGTCTGGAACATGGTGTCCGGCATGGCCTCGCGCAGCAGTTCCAGCTTGAGAAAAGGGTCAACCTGCTTGCGCAGAATATCCACATGCACCGAGGCACCGCCGGTGATCTCCAAGGAAAAATACCCGGCTTTCTCCCGTGCAGAAGCGGCCATCAGGTCGGTGTGCAGCAGGATGCGGTTTTTATAATCGGACTGGGACATGTCCCTGGCCGTGTTGGTAATATAATAGCCGTCAGCATCAGCATTCCGCAGCGTATTCACCACTGCGGCCGTATCCATGTCCTGGGTAATTCGTGTCATAGCTCTGTATCCGTAAAGTCCGTAATATGTTCGTGATTATCCTGCATACCGGGCAGACACGCGGATCTGCCCCTACAGGTGCACCGAAGGCGGGAAACTTATTTTTCGGAGAATCCCTTACGCCGCATAGGTATTTTCGCCTTTCTGATGAATTTCGGCGATCAGACGGGCCAGCTTGTTCACCTCGCTGGCATCCTCTTCATACTCCAGCAGCCCTTCATGGGTGTCAAGAAAAGAGGTGTCAAAGTGACCTTCCTGAAAATCAGGCTCCTGCAGCAAACGGAGAAAAAAAGGAATGGTCGTCTTTGGACCGCTGATAACAAAGTTGTTCAGGCAACGCCTGAGCCTGTCCACAGTCTCAGACCAGGACCAACCGAACACGGTCAGTTTGACCAGCAGAGAATCATAGACCTGAGGAATAGTATAGCCCTGATAGCAGAAGCCGTCCAGCCGGACACCGTAGCCGCCGGGTGAACGATAGACCCGAACGGTCTTGCCGCCTTCAGGCATGAAGTTATTTTTCGGATCTTCAGCATTGATCCGCAGCTCCACAGCATGGCCGCGCAACTGCACATCATCCTGGCTGAAAAGCAGTTCCTTGCCCAAGGCCAGTTTGATCTGGGTACGGACAATGTCGATACCGGTGATCATCTCGGAGACAGTATGCTCCACCTGCAGGCGGGTGTTGATCTCCATGAAGTAATAGCTGCCGTCGCTGTCAAAAAGGAATTCCACTGTGCCTGCATTGAAGTAGTTGGCAGCCTTGGCGGCCCGGACAGCAGTTTGGCTGATATCCTCCTGCTGCTCCGGGGTGAGCTGAAATGCCGGGGCGATCTCAACCAGCTTCTGATTGCGGCGCTGGATGGAGCAGTCTCTGGTGCCGAGATGCACAGTATTTCCGTTTTTATCAGCAATGATCTGCACCTCGATATGCTTGGGCTTGACCACCACCTTTTCCAGATATACGGAGTCATCGTTAAAGGCAGCCTGGGCCTCTGTGCGGGCGATGCTGTACTGTTCTGCCAGCTCTTTTTCGTTCTCGACCCGCCGGATTCCCCGACCGCCGCCGCCGGAGGTGGCCTTAAGCATAATGGGATAGCCGTATTTTCTGCCGAATTCTCTGGCTTCCTCCAGCCCCTCATCTCCGGCCTTCAGGTTCTGGGTGCCCGGCACCATTGGGATTCCGGCTTCAGCCATGATCGTCCGGGCCATAACCTTGTTGCCCAGGCTGCTGATGGTCTCTGAAGCAGGGCCGATAAAGATAATGCCTGCATTCTCACACGCCTTGGCGAAATCGGCATTTTCAGCCAGAAATCCGTAGCCCGGATGAATCGCGCTAACCCCGTTTCTGACAGCGGCCTTGATCACTTTTTCGATATTCAGATAATCGCAGCGCGGGCCGTCGCCGATCCAGACTGCCTCGTCGGCAACCCGTATATGTCTGGAATCCTTATCAGGTGTTTCATAGATAGCCACAGCTTCATAATTCAGTTCCTGAATAGCCCGGATAATCCGGATGGCTATTTCTCCCCGGTTGGCAACGAGTATTTTGGTCTTCACTGGTTCATCCTTTGCTGATATTTTGGATTGGTATTGACTTGACTGCTGGACGCCGGTCAATCCGGAAAGAAGCCGGATTATGGTGACTGCGGTATATGGCGGCGGCTCGGCTGAGCCGCTAACTTCGGGATAAAGCGGGAAACAATACCAGAAAAGAAGGATTCAGGCAAGCAAAAGCTCCGGCCTTCGACCGGGGACCTGGAGAGGCGGTATGAAAACAGCTGATTAGGAGGCGGAGGATCAAGTACCGACAGATCCGTGCTGTCCGTTGCCCCTTCGGCTGTCATAAAGGACAAGGAAAATCAGCAGGCCTGTAAACAGGGCAACATGGAGGAGCAGCAGGACAACAGCAGTCAGCAGGGAGGAGGAAAGGGCCATGCTTCTGACCTTGAGGTCATTTGCGGCAAAAAAGTTCTTCCGATGCTTTTCTTTATCCGTCTCAGTTGGTGAATACAGGGTATAGGAACCGTTGCCATCTTTGTAGGGCAGCGCCGTACCGTGCTGCCGGTAGATGATCTGCGCAGCAAGCCTGCGTTTATCGCCGCTGACTGCTGTCTCGACATATTGAGCAAATCCCGGTTCTATCCCCTTGTTGAGCTCCCCGGCCAGGGCCTGCCGGGCAGAGTAACTGCCCTGGACGGCAAACAGCAGGACAGACACGTTGAAGCAGAATATCCCGACAACGGACAGAGCAAAGAAGGTTTTCCCTGCTTTGGCCAGCTCCCAGAAGCTGACAGACAGGAAAACGGACAGGATGACTGTGATCGGAAACTGAATCATATCCTGCCTGAACACGCCGGGCAAGAACCAGGAACCGATCAGAAAAACAGCCCAGAACAGGATGGTCAGTACGGGTAGAGTGTTCATGTTCATATCTTTGCTCATTGAGGTATACCTTTCATTCTTCCACCTCATCTCCGGAGTTAGCACTTCCTGGAGTCAACTATTTCCGCCCTTTTTTCCAGAAGCCCCAGTTGCCGTGTATGCTTTTCTTGAAGCCGTGTTTCAGCATTTTTTGCCTATCGCATTATCGCATTCCACCTTCCCGCTCCTCACTTATCGTCATTGATTCCGCCTTCCTTTGCGGTCTCTTTTCGCGCGCGTTTTTTTGATGTTTCTATCTTCTCTGTATTCCTTTGTTTCCGTTTTTTAGTGCCGTTGTACCTTTCTCTTAATTCTTTTTGTCCGCCCCTTTGGGCAAAAGGGGCATCATTTTCCGCATTATTGACTAGAGTATACGTAAGACCCTTCTCCGCTATCTTCTTTACTGCGTGCTCGACGAGCTTCATGTCATCCTTCTCTGCATCTTTGCTCCGTGCTTTTTCCCTGGCTTTTTCGGCAAGCATTATAGTGCAAAGTTCCCTTACGCCGTACTTGGCCTCATCGGGGATTTCTTTCCAGTTATCCTGCGTATCCTGGCGGGGATCTTTTAGAAAATTCAGTATGAGCGTGCTCAGCGCCTTGCGTTTATCTTTGTTCTCGAAGTACTTGTCTAATTCTCCTGCGATGACCACGTAGGGTCTAGCCCCAGTAATTTTCCCGTCCGGAGTTACACTGATTGCCACTATGTCCGTCCCTGCACCTATAAAATGTCCTTCATCGGTACTCGTCCCATCGAACGCCACCTTCCTAATCCATCTTTGCTGTATCTGTTTACGAAGACTCGCCATTTCCTCGGTGTTTTTGTTCATTTGCGCTTCTTTGAATTTGTCCACAAGCGGCCTCTTGCCTACAGACTGCACGATTGATAGAGCATGCTCGTGATAATTACTATGGTCTAACACTATCACAGCGTTGCCTTGATCCTTCCCGGTTAGAAAACTCTTTGTGAAACCCAATGCACCAGCGCCAGCCGCAGCTTGTTTTTCTCTTTTTTCGATTTCGCCCCGCAGAGATCGTCCTACGGTGTCTGTTATTTTCTCTCTGAACAGTCTTTCTTTTACCCGTTCCCCCTCTTGGTCCTGCGGAATCGCCCATTTCAGACCGTCTACAGTCCCCCCCAGCCTGTGTCCCCCGAAACCGTAGTTCAGTAGTTCCTCCGCCAGTTTCAGCTGATGTAGAGTCAAATTCTTTAGTGGTTCGGGATTAAGTTCAGCTTGGTCCGCCATGTCCCCCGCCATCGTTACCAACTGCCCCAGCGTGTTTGTACCGACCTTTCCCAGTTCTTCTATTGCGGCTCGTATGTATTCTGATTCTGCATTTGCCAAGCTATTGTCCACGTTCTCGATCCATTCTGCCCTTTTGCCCTTTTCCCATTCTTCGTATAAGCGTTTTTGGGCTTCTATATCCGCCTGGCTCCTTATCGTGTACCCGATTTCGGCTTTCCGTCTTACGCGTTTCGGCCGTTCCTCCACCGCATCCGTCCGTTTCCGTTTGTTTGATTCAGTCCCACTGTCTTTCCTTGTGCTGTCGTTTTTTTTTGCTTTCCGCTTTCTTTTTTTCGGTCCCACCGCCTTCCCCCTTCCTTTTCTTTGATAGTTTTCCTACAACAGGAATCGCTCTTGTCATCAGTTATCCGTGTGGGTTCCCCCCATCCTTCCGAGCAGCACCAGAGAAAACTAACCATCCTGCGTCGTAGCTTACATCAAACAACGAGTCTCCCGTACGCCCAGCTCTCCCCGCAACCACCCCGCTCCCTATCCGAGGCGGTATCCCAGCCAGTCGAATCCTTTGGCAATGACCGATAAAAATTTTATCCTCTGCCTTTTCCAGCGCAAGGCAGCCCAGCACCTGATTCATCCGGCGCACTTTGCTGCCACGGATGATATTTCTGCTCAGATAAGTCTGTTAGGCTACTTACAACCTTTATAATCTGTTATTTTTCAATCTCTTTCCTTATTGGAAAACAACGCTGTTTCAGACAGGTATTTGACCCGACATATTTATGCTGTACTGCTCCCTGCAGTTTAAGTCAATGTTTTTTCAGCCCTGTGACCTCCGGTTACCAAGTTGCGGCCCTGAAGAACCAGCGGAAACCCCATCCCGATTTATAAAAAACGGCATTGAACAGTCGGGGATCCGTTTATACAAATTTATCCTTGAATCCAGGCAGGAATAACTCTCATGCTGCGGGGTGTTTCGGTTACCTGCAACCTGCGCACCGAATTTTATTGACAAACTGCAGCTTCATACAGGATGATGAATTTTGCTTGGGCACAAGGTGGTCCGGCTTCCTGCTCAGACAGACGAGCAAGCCGATCTTTTTTGGGCAGCACAATCAATAAATCAAAGGAGGAGAAAAACATGAAAAAGTATGGTGCGGAGTTTATCGGAACATTCTGGCTGGTTCTTGGCGGCTGCGGCAGTGCAGTACTGGCTGCGGCCTTTCCGGATTTGGGAATCGGTCTTCTTGGGGTTTCACTGGCTTTTGGTTTAACCGTTCTGACTATGGCTTTTGCGGTCGGGCACATATCCGGCTGTCATCTCAATCCGGCAGTTTCTGTCGGCCTCTGGGCCGGAGGTCGTTTTCCTGCAAAGGAACTTCTGCCGTATATTATCGCTCAGGTACTCGGCGGAACTGTAGCCGGGCTTGTATTATACCTGATTGCCAGCGGCAAGGCCGGGTTTGCGCTGTCCGCAGGCTTTGCCGCAAACGGCTACGGCAGCCATTCCCCTGACGGTTATAACGTAGTCTCCGCCTTTGTAACCGAGGTGGTTATGACCATGATGTTTCTTGTCGTCATCCTTGGTGCGACTGATAAGCGTGCGCCACAGGGTTTCGCGCCGATCGCCATTGGCCTGTGCCTGACGCTCATTCATCTGATCAGTATTCCGGTGACGAATACTTCAGTGAATCCTGCCCGCAGCACCGGTGTTGCACTGTTTGCGGGTGGATGGGCGATCGCTCAGCTCTGGCTGTTCTGGCTGGCTCCGATCATCGGCGGCCTGCTCGGAGCCGTGATCTATCGTTTTATAGGAGACGAAAAAAACGAACTGTCGCGTCCCGTATGATAGACTGATAAACGAGACCCGGAAGAAGTCAGTCTTTATTCCTGGCCCGCGAACGGATAAACGTTCTCTTATCAGAACATAAACTGACCAGTTTATCATCATGAATATCACTCTGCATGTCAGGAACCGACTGATTGCTACCTGTCCTTTAAACAGATATCCCGGATACACTGTGAGACCACTGTGAGACCGGCATGGAAATATTTTTTCAGAACATGGCGAGTTTATGTTTACTTTGGTCGCGAAAGTCCGGTATGATGGAGCTGTTATCCTGAGATGGAGCTGTTATCCTGATAAAGGGGAGAAAAAGCGGACTGAACACAGGGGGAGGAACTGGAGGAGGTCCGACTTCCCGGAGAAGAACCCGTTGAAAATCCAACAAAGGAGGGAAATATGAAAAAAATGATAGCAGCAGGGGCTGTTCTTCTGCTGACCGGCAGCGGTGCCCAGCTCGTTCACGCAGGACCGGTGGAAAAAGAACAGAAAACCGGACAGGGAATGCATCGTGACTGGGCAATCAGCGGCTATGTCGGCGCTGCGTATTTTGACAGTGAGGAGAAACCGGATCCGTTCCGGCCGGGCGTAACGCATGAAATGGAGTCTGATGATGTGTACAAGTTCGGAATTATACTCAGTAAATACTATAATGATTTTTCGTTCAATCTCGGTATAGAGTTCATGGAGGAAACTGAGGTACATGACGAACTGGACAATAAACTTGCAGAGCACAGCCATGTTCCGATTTCCCTGGGCGTGAATTATCACTTTGATACACGGCTCCTGGATCCGTATATCGGTGCGGGGATCGGCTACTCCTTCAATGACGGATCAGAAAGTGATTTTATTGCCGCTCAGGGGATAAGTTCGGAGATGGACGACAGTACATTTTACTTTCTTACAGCCGGAGTTGAGTATCCTCTCAGTGATCGCTGTGCTGTATTCCTGGCAGGGCAATATACTATCGGAGATACTGACATGAAGGCATCGGTAAACAGTCCGCAGCGGGGTACAATGGAGATGGAGGCTGAGAGCACTATGGACCGGTACGAAGTCAATCTGGGGGTTAAGTATTTTTTTAATATATGACGGGATGATCCCGTAAAACGGGCTGTTCCGGACATTGACCGATGCGCAGGAGGCGCATAATATCAGTGCGTAACATTGATTGATTATAGTTGACGTTCTCCTGCGTACTGTGCTTTGCTGAAAGAGAGATCAGAGCGGCTTGCAGAGCCGGTTTCCATAAATATCATATGCACTCTTCACTATGCTGTCCCGTAACCTTGTCAGTTGTCTCCTTGCCGCCCTTTTTATCTGCTCTGCCGGTAATGCCTTTTCCATCGGGGTAAATCCGAAAAGCAAGCAGTATCTGCGTTCGACCTTGAAAGACTCTTCAGAATCACGAAGTAAAGCGTATTCACAAGCAGGAAGCAGGAGCCGCTCCGCTTCCGGAAGCAGCAGCACTTCGGCGTCAAAAAGAACAAAAGGAGAAAGCTATACAAGTTCAGTCAACAGCAGCATAGTGATCACTCCTCCGGTTCCGAAGAAATCTCAACCTGCAAAAGTGGTGAGTATTGAGGATGGTGATACAATAGAGGTAGTGATAAACGGCTCGCCGTGCAAAGTCAGTCTGTATGGTATTGATGCGCCTGAGAAGACGCAGCTATACGGGCCGGAAGCTGCACGGGCTGCAGCCCGTTTCATCGGCAGAAAAAATATACAGCTTCAGCTGTATGATAAAATTTACGAGGGGAACGGGACCAGCAGATGTCTGGCTGTTGTTCTGGTCAACGGAAGAAATGTAAACGGGCTGCTGGTCAAGGGGGGCTATGCCTGGGTGAATAAGGAGCATTGCTATGAATCCTTCTGCAGCTCCTGGGAAGCAGACCAGCGTACCGCGCAGGCAAAGAAAAAGGGCTTGTGGACTGACACTGCCCCGGTTCCCCCGTGGAAGTGGAAAAATATGACGCTGGAGGAGCGGGGAAAACAGCGGCATTATTCTCCGGTTGCGAACGGAATGCGGTCCCGGTACGGCAGACTGACCACTATTCTCGGCGGGGAATGATCTCCGGCAGAAACGGTCTGTTACCTGTTACCAGTACCATTTCAGCTCCACGGCTATTTTTGTTTTTCTCCTGCGGGCTGCACTGAGGGCGACAGCAAACTGTTCAGATACTCCGTACTGCAGTTCAGCTCCGTATACTGGTTCAGGCTCATCGCCTTTAATAATATTTTCCCCTCCTGCATAAAACCGCGCCCCGAATCGTTCTCCTTTGCTGACAATGCCGATGTGTGGAAACAGGCGTACATGGGGCTGTTCGCTATGGGCTGAGGCATCAAGCATGGCATAGGCAGTGATACTGTCGCCGATTTTCACGGCCCGGCCCGCACCGAAGCGGAAGAACACATCCTGCCAGATCGTAGTATTGTTTTCTTCAACCGATTCCATACCGGTCCGTAACTGCCATGACCAGGCATTTTCCCCGTCTGTCGGCAGGATATCAGTTTTCAGCTTTCTGATTCTGAGCAGATCTAAGCGGTCAATAAAGATCGTCACCTTTTCTCCGCCGATTCCGGCAACCGTATCCAGCACAGCAAGCTCATCGCCTTCCAGATTGTTCCGGCCCACCCCTTCCTGAGTAAACGGGGCCCAGTGCAAACGCAGGTAGGTGTTCCGGGCCGGGGTATGGCCTATACCGAGACCGGTCAGCTGGGGACGGTTCCCCTTGGCCGGTGATTGCCGCGCAGGTACCTCTGCTGGAGGGGCTGTCCGGGGCGGCAGGCGGAGCCGGGCAAGAAGCAGCTCCTTTTTCTCCTGCAGGAGTTCTTCTGCAGGAGCAGGGGCCTGAGCAATCAGCCTACAGTTGGAATGGGCCAGCAGGGTATCCACCACCTCCGGCCGCTGCTCTTCGGCAATCTGATTCAGATGTTTATTCAGGGAATCTGCACCATCCCGGAGAACCGCCTGCACAGTCCGCTTCTCTTCGGCATCAAGCAGCCCGAAGCGGTGGTACAGGGCCCGCTGCGCCGAGGGAATGAAACGGACAGAGCTGATAAGTAGCTCTTTGCCCTGTTTTTTTCTGGCTCGATCTATATCCTCCAGCCGGTGAAAGGTCTCAACCGGTGCGTACCAGACTGCCGCATGTTCCAGCAGCGGTTCCTCCAGAACCAGCTCCAGCAACTCAGCAAGACGGAATGCGCAGTTCTGGTCAAAAAAGTAATAAGTGAATTTTTTACCGAGGATCTCCCAGAGGTGGAAGACCAGAAAGGTCTTCTGCTCCTCGGACAGGTGCAGCTCATAATCCCAGATATCGCGGAATTCTGTCCGGGAGTAGACCAGATCCTGGGTGTAGAAATATCGGTCGGAAAAACCGGCCTGATAGCCCCCGGTAATGCCGTTGGCGATATAGCGCAGGGCCGGTTCGTCCTCCGGAACCAAGGCCCCGTAATTGACTGTCAGATCAAACAGACCGGCCTGATCGTCTCTGCTGTCTGTATTGAGTTTCAGCAGTGAGTGGCCGAATACCGAAGCGGGATTGCCGAGGTAGCCGCTGACCAGAAACAGACTGACCGATTTGACCTGATCCGGTAATGACCACTTGGCCAGCCGTGTGCACTGCTGCGGCTGCGGAGAATATTCCGGCAGGGATATCTGTTTGGAGAGCCAGAAATAGCGGGCCGGGAACCGGCAGCGGGCATGACTGTCGGGATTATCCTGGAGCCAAGAGGTGGAATAGGCTGCCAGGGTAGCCTGCAGCTCTGCTTCCGGATCATCCTTGCCCTCGGTAGCCAGGAAAAAATCGTCTGTCAGCACTTCACTCTGCCCGGTTTCAGCGTGCAGCAGTTTCAGCCAGACAGGATGGCTGGCCAGCTGCCTGATCTGGTCCGGGGATACACTGAACCGTTCAGCAAAGACTGGCTGCGGGATAAAGAAAAAAGAGAGATATATACAAAAGAGTACTGCAGTCTGAAACAGCAGAGGAAGGGAGGGGAGCATTCCGGGGAACGGACAGAAAAAACAGAAAAAACAAAATACGCCCGGCGGGTGCAGGGCGTAATCTGATGTATACCTGGTAATCCAGGTCAGGCTTTACTCAACTTTGGCCTTCCTGCTGTTGCCGGAGGATATTATAGAGATTTTCAGCCTTTGTAAATCGCGTCTGCTGCGTATAGTTCTCAGTAGCGACAGAAGCGGCAAAATCATCCCGTACTGCCCGGACAAAGGATGCTTTGTTGTTTTCGCTCACCCCGGCCAGCACTGTCAGAGAATCCAGGTAGCTGCCCTCCCCTGCTGCCAGATCAGTCTCCAGAGAATCGTAGGCATCATGAATGAAGGTCGCCATTCTTGCCTGTTCCCCCATGCAGGTTTCAGGAGAAGAAATGTTGGATAAAATTGCAGTGGTGCCGAGATCAAACGTGACGTTGGTTACAGCAGCAACTACGGGAGTACGGGGGGCGATCATCGCACCGAGTCCGCAGTCTATGTAGATTTCAGCAAATTCCCTGGCTGCTGCTGTCTGTGCAAGGGATAGAGAGGCAGCACAGGCAATTGCGAACAGCGTAATTTTCTTTCCAAACATTTTCCTGTTTCTCCTTTTTTTACGTTGAATTGAAATAATGCGAGCTTCTTTCCTGCAATGTACAGCCAAATATTAGCCGGGAAACAGAGAGCTGTCAACTGTGATCCCGGCAAAATTGTAGCCCTGAAAACTGGCACCAAAGATGAGCAACGATTCTCTCTGTTGTTCTGTTGTTCTGTTGTGCTGACAGAAACAGTCTGTGTCTGCAACGCGGGTCAGCAATTCAGCAGGATCGCCTCCTTCCTTCAACGCTGGGTCATTTCCAGAATGGTGATTGTAAGAGAGCCTCGTGTTACCTGAAATTTGAGTTTCGGGCATCCTGTGGCATTGCAGCCTGCTCTGTCAAGCCAGTATGTACTGGTCTGCAGTTGGACGGGATTGCGAAGTTCGTCGTAGGTCCAGACAACATCAAGGAGCCGGGGCGTGGCAACGCGGCTTCCGTACAGCACGACCCCGGACGGTCTTTTTAATGGTCTGATTTCCACCAGAATGGAACTGTATGCCGCCATGTTGAACGTCACCCATTCGGGCCAGCCGGGCATCCCCCATGCCAGCGTATATGATCTTCCCAGAACAGGGCCGGTTCCCTGAAAACCGCGTTTCTCTCGGATTATATAATCTTCCAGCATAGCAGACTCTGATGTAATGTTTTACAAATAAGTTTACAAAGAAGGACTGATCAACCGATGATTTCAACCGAACTGTCTGTTCCTTTTTGCTCCTCACCCAGACCGCAGCAACTCGCAGTAACTGGAGTTTTTATAAATCCGCCCCGATGGTCAGATGAATACGCAGAGGATAATCCGCGTCGGAAATGGCGCAGGCCACATCCAGGCGTACCTGTCCGAAGGGCAGATTCATGCGGACGCCGAGTCCGGCGCCTGACTGCAGGGCGGCATCAATAGTATCATAGGCATTGCCGAGATCATAAAAAGCGGCTGCGCTCCATCTGTCGGTCAGCCTGCGTTCCAGTTCTATGCTCGCTTCTGTCAGATACTGACCGCCGATAATCTTTCCTGACGGGTCTTTCGGTCCCAGCTCCCGATAACCGTACCCGCGGACAGAGTGGTCTCCGCCTGCATAAAAACGAAGTGACGGCGGCAGGTCATTAATGGATTCCATCATGGTTGCTCCGATGGAAAACCGACCGAGCAGCCGCCAGTTCTCCAGCGGGGTCAGAATGGCCTTGCCGTTCACCCGTGCCTGAAGAAAACTGGTGCTGGAAAGAAGCGCTGTATTTGCCCCTTTGAGGCTACCGGTCAGACGGAGGCCGTGCTCTGTTTTTATCCGGTTTTCCGCCAGAATCATGGTCAGGTATCCGTTAGGGATCAGCAGGTCCGCCGTGCCGCTGGTCACGCCGACCGTATATTCTTCATGCAGATATTCGAGCCCGGCGCCGAACTGGCGTTTCGGGGCATTATGGTTCACCGACGTGCCGAGGGAAAACTGCCTGATCCAAGTATCATCCCAGGTTTCATCAAAAAAAATCGCGTCAATATCAGCAGTATCGTACCGCAGGTCGAAAATCGGGATTTCATAATCCGCACTGGCCCGGCTTCCTGTTTCAGCCAGCTGAATATTGAACGAAGGTTTATGACCGAGCCGGTTGAACATCCGGTTTTCCCAGCCGATATTTCCCCGTGCTCCGGTGTCGGTTCCATATCCTATTCCAAGGCTGTAACGGTTTTTTTTATTCGGGGTCAGAAGAACTTCAACCGGTATGCTCTGTTCTTCATCCACCTCATCCTCCCCGGAGGGCAGTTTCGGTTCCACCAGCACCTGACTGAAATATCCGGTGGCATAGAGGGTTGCCTGCAGCTCGTTCAGCAATTTCAGCGAATAAACATCTCCCGGCTGATAAGGCAGGTAGCGCTGCAGCATTTTCGACTGCAGGATATCCGAATCAGCCGTTGTTTCGCCGAAAAAAAACAAAGGCCCGGTTTCCAGACAGAGGTCTATATCCGCCTGCCCGTCTTTTTTCCGAATACGAACAGTATGTTTGCTGAAATGGGCTCTGATATATCCGTTGTGCAGAGCCAATTCCAAAATCTTCTTTTTTCCGGCTTCATACTGCAGGTCATTGAGCGGGGTGCCCTGCTGAAGAGGAAAGTTTTTTTCAAGCTCCTGAAAGAGAGGTTTGTTCTTTCCCGGTCCTCTCACCTCTATATTCAGATGTTCAACGTGCACCGGGGGGCCGAGGACCACCTCGTACACTGCATGCCAGCCCTCAGCATTTTTCTCCAGGGAACCGTCATCTTTCACCTCCACAGCATAATACCCGAACGGTGCCAGGGCTGCAGCGATCTGTTTCGGTGCAGCCTTATGCAGTTTCCGGATATCCTGTTCAGTGAGTTCGGGATTCTCCTGCTGCCGGACGATGTTCAGGCTGGCCAGGATATTCTTATGGACTTCCTCCTTTTCAACACCTTTTACCTCCACAGTCAGCTGAACGGCGTGACAGACTGCAGGCAGCACTGCGGGTATTGCGGGTATCAGGAGGCAGAACAGGAGAAAAAAAGAGAACCGAGGAGGTCCGGCATGGAAGGCGGGAAGACCTGTCCTGCTGAAAAAAGAATAAAACACTCTGAAAAACTGCGGCGTCATGTTGTCTGGTTCATCTTGCTCATCCTGCCGAATGCCAGCAGGATATATCACAGTTGAAAATGACCGGACAATATATTGCGGGGAAATAATCTGTCCGGAGTTGATGGTGCTTCCTGTCGGGGTTTACGGAAAATTCACGTTTCCTTTATTAATCTACCGAAACTGTGAACAAAGGTAAACTGTTATAGTTTAGTGTTCCAAACAGATGTTACGCAGCGTTGAATTGTTGCAGCTCAATCGGCCTCTTCTCCGGTTGTTACGGTGAACAGATTATGACCGGAATATAACGGGAATTCAGATTTTGCAAAAGTTTAATCAATGCCGGTGGCGCGTATCAAACAATTTCTATAACGAAAAATCCAACAGGCCGGTCGGATCGGACCGGCTGAAAAAAAAATCGGGAATGCTGTACTTTGGTATGGTATAGATACACAGTGTCCTGTTAATTGACTTTTTCCTGTACTTCCACAAAACAGAGTGTGCTTTCCATGCCTGCAGAAGCTACAAAAAATTCCCGACGCAAACGCATCAACAAGCTCAAACGCGCCTTTGCCTATAACCTCTTTTACCGGCAGGGGGTTACCACCAGAACCGCAACTCTGAACGATTATTATCTCGCGGTCTCCTATACCCTGCGGGACCGGATGCAGCATCTCTTTGTCAATTCCATTGAAGAATTGGTGGACAAGGATCCCAAGGTTATCTGTTATCTGTCAGCGGAATTTCTCACCGGGCCGCATCTGCACAACAACTTGGTTAACTTGGGGCTGTATGACGATTTTGCCCGGGCCGCTGAGGAAACCGGCCTGGACCTGAAAAAAATCATTGACCATGAGGAGGAGCCGGGCTTAGGCAACGGCGGGCTGGGCAGGCTGGCAGCCTGCTATCTGGATTCTATGGCTGCGCTGCAGATCCCGGCGATCGGTTACGGTATCCGCTATGAATACGGCATGTTCCGTCAGGAAATCGAGCAGGGGGAACAGAAGGAGCTGAGCGACCGCTGGCTGCATTCCGGCGATCCCTGGGCCATCAAAAAACCGGTTATGGCCTGCGAAGTCGGATTCGGCGGCAAGTCCGAGGTCTATCATACGGAGACAGGCATCCGCCGGATCCGCTGGCGGCCTGCGCGGGTGGTTCTTGGTGTGCCCTATGATACTCCGGTGCCGGGCTACAAGGTCAACACGGTCAACTATCTGCGTCTGTGGAGCGCCCGAGCCCATTCCTCCTTTGATTTTGCTGATTTCAATACCGGGGATTATTACGGTGCTGTGGAGGACAAGGTGCTGGCCGAGACGATCACCAAAGTGCTGTATCCGAATGATGAGCAGTTTCAGGGGAAAAAGCTGCGTTTGGAGCAGCAGTTTTTTCTGGTCTCCTGCTCGCTGCAGGATATGATCCGGCTGCACCTGTTCCGGCATAACGATCTGTATGACTTTTATCAGCATTTTCAGGGTCAACTCAACGATACCCATCCGGCGGCGGCTGTGCCCGAGTTGATGCGGCTGCTGGTGGATGTGCACCTGATGGACTGGGATGCAGCCTGGGAGATCACCAGGAAAACGCTCTGTTATACGAATCATACCCTGCTGCCCGAAGCTATGGAAAAATGGTCACTGGATCTGTTCGGCAGCCTGCTTCCCAGGCATCTGGAGATCATTTTTGAGCTGAACCGCCGCTTCATGGACGAGGTGCGGATCAGGTATCCCGGTGATGATGAGCGGCTGCAGCGGATGTCGCTGATTGATGAAAACGAGCCGAAGTCGCTCCGGATGGTCAATCTGGCCTGCATGGGAGCCAAGGTCATCAACGGAGTCGCGGATATGCATACCAAGCTGCTGCGCCGCTGTACCTTGGCGGATTGGAATGCCATGTATCCGGGAAAAATCCGCAATGTGACCAACGGCGTCACTCCGCGCCGCTGGATCGCGGTGAGCAACCCGCGTCTTACCCGGCTGATTACCGAGGCTATCGGTGAAAAATGGATCACCCATCTTGATGAACTGCACAAGCTGGAAGAACTGGCAGAGGATGCCCAGTTCATGGAGGCCTGGCGTGACGTCAAGGAAAAAAATAAACAGGAGTTTGCCGACCTGATCCGTGAACGTGAGGGCATACGGGTGGACCCGTCAGCCATGTTTGATGTCCAGGTCAAGCGGATTCACGAGTACAAACGGCAGCATCTGAATATCTTGCATATCCTGACCCTGTACAGCCGGATCAAAAACGACCCGAACCTTGAAATCACACCGCGCCTGTTTGTGTTCGGCGGCAAAGCCGCACCGGGGTATTTCATGGCCAAGAGGATCATCCGACTGATCAATGCAGTGGCCCAGGTGGTGAATAACGACCCCGTGGTGCGCGACCAAATCAAGGTCTTTTTTATTTCCAATTATAACGTTAAAATAGGTCATGTTGTCTACCCAATGGCCAATCTTTCCGAGCAGATCTCTTTGGCCGGTATGGAGGCTTCCGGCACCGGCAACATGAAATTTTCCATGAACGGCGCCCTGACCATCGGCACGCTGGACGGGGCCAATGTGGAAATCCGCAACGAGGTGGGCGAGGAAAATTTCTTTCTGTTCGGGATGAATGTGGATGAGGTGACGCAGCTGCGGAACAAGGGCTATACGCCTATGGACTACTATCACCGTAACGATGCGCTGCGTGCAGTGATTGATCTGATCGGTTCCGGCATATTTGCCTCCGGCGATCGGGAAGTGTTCAGGCCGCTCACTGATTCTCTGCTCCATCATGACCCGTACATGCTCTTTGCCGATTATCAGAACTATATCGACTGCCAGCAGCATGTCAGCACCCTGTTCGAGGATAAACCGACCTGGACAAAGATGTCGATCCTGAATACCGCCCGGATGGGCAGATTCTCTTCCGACCGCTCCATTATGGACTACAGCCGGAAAATATGGGATATTCAGCCCTGCCCGGTTGAACTGAAATGGCGGGAGCTTCCGGAAGACGGGATTCTGTTTCATCATCCCGGTGAGGACAAAAAATAAGCAAAGGCACCGGAGAGTTTGTCATGAAGGTGGTTGACGGTCACTCACGCATGGGACAGAAACTGGAAAAATGGCTTTCTCAGGATGGGAAGTCTTCAGATCAAAAAAGTTCAGAAGAGCATCCTCAGAAAAGAAATCATCTCCCCGGGTCTGACGAGCCGGTAACTAGGTTGGAAAAGAAGATTGAAAAATGGTTCACTGCTGCTGAGGAAGATGATCGTCCTTTTATTGTTGAGGAAAGATTAGGGACGTATCGCCATAAAATTTTAGTGATGACCTATTACCGGGCGATTTTGTTTGAATCCGGCCGGTTCAGGAAATTAAAAGATGTCAGTGATAAGGTGTGGCGACAGTTCGTCTCGGTTCATTTAACAGAAAAGACCTTTTATTCCTCTCTGGAACTTCGCTTCTTCCCCTATCATGATTCTGTCAGTTATCATAATCCGTTCAAGGAGAACAGTGCCTTGAAAGAAGATGATTTTCAACACTGGCAGCTGGACCGCCTGAATAAGGAGGAGGCCAGAAGGGCTTATGCTTTTCTGAAGGATAAGGAAATATTCTGGCAGGAAAAACGTCGGCAGGAGCACATAGAGCAATATAAGGCATTGAATGCCAGACCGCCGGGCGGCGGAGCTCCACCGAAGAAAAAGGACTGACAAGTTGACGGCAGGGCAGATAGAAAATCAGCAGCCTGGTAAGAATTTCTGCAGACTGCATTGCTATTCCGAAAGTCCGGAAAGCAGGCTGTCCCAGCACACAGCGCGGGTCTCTTTGATATCCGGCAGCAGAGCCACCTTTTCCGGAAAACCGTACCGGCCGAGTTCCCTGCGGAAGACCTTGAGTGAATCAGCAACGATTGCAGGGGAATGCTTATCCCCCTCGTACACATTGTAGACCAGTCCCAGCAAGGTCATGCCGCGCTGCCTGATGGCTTCGAGGGAAAGCAGGGTATGGTTGATGGAACCGAGCCGGGGCGTGGTGACCAGAATCAGCGGGAACGAACGGGTCTGCAGATAATCCAGAAGCAGGAGTTTTTCGGTGAGCGGGACCAGCAGTCCGCCTGCGCCCTCGATAAGCAGCTGGTCAACCTGTCCGGCCAGGGTGTCTGTGGTGCTGTCCAGCCGGGCCGGATCGATTGCCGTCCCGACCTGTGCTGCTGCAAGATGGGGTGAGACGGGCAGTGGGAAACAGTAGGGGCAGGTCAGGCCCTGTTCATCCGGAGGAAGCCAGTCTGTGCCCATGAACTTCCGGTGCAGAAGGATATCTTCCGGGCGACCGGCACAGCCGGTCTGTACCAGCTTCTGGGTGATGACCACTCTGCCCTGGTCCATCAGATGGCGGGCCAGCAGGCCGGTGACCACGGATTTACCCACCCCGGTATCTATGCCGCAGATAATGACAGGTTTGTGCATTCGGCTCTGTTTCAGGTCGTGTTCTTTCAAGTTTCCTGTTGCATTCTCCGGCTCATCAGCTCCCGCTCCTGGGCGGCCTGCAGGATGCGGAACAGCTCGCGGCTGTGCTGTTTATTCCGATTTCTGGCAAAGATAAAGGCCAGGCGGCGCAGCTCAGTGCTGTCCACGGAAGGCAGTTCTGCAGTAATCTCATCCGCTACAACGGATGTCCAATCTTCGCCGAACTCCTGCTGCTCCTGCTGCGCCCTGCGTCGGACTGTGATGGCTTCCTCCAGCAGAGCGTCCCGCAGGTATTCCAGCTCGTGAACATGTTTTTCTTTATACAGCGTCGTTCCTCTGCGCTGTTCCAGAAAGGTGTACAACTCCTCCAGTGGAGCATCCCGCAGGAGTTTGGTGATATATTTTATCTGCCGTTTCCGGGCCCCGCCCTTGAGGCCGGAGACTTCCCTCAGCAGCAGGCAGACCTCCTGCTCCGCAGGCAGTTGCTGCAGCAGAGCAGGAGGGAGGGTGGCCAGCTCAACCACCAGTTTTTCCACTTCCTTGATTCTGCGTTTCTGTTCAGATCTGCTCAGTTCCATCTGCTGTTCCTTCAGAAGCCGTTTTAAGCTCTGCGCAGGGCGATGACTTTGTCCCAGATGCGGTTAGCGGTTTCTTCCTTGGACAGCAGGGCTAGCTGCTCTGTCCCGTTGCGGGTGATCAGGGTCACCTGATTGGTCTCCGCATCAAAACCGGTGTCTTTACCGAGGATATCGTTCACCACCATCAGATCGACATTTTTGGCCTGCAGTTTGCGCCTGCCCTCTGCTTCGTGATTATTGCTTTCTGCGGCAAAGCCGACAAGAAGTTGACCCGGCTGTCGGCTGCTGCCTAGGGTGGCCAGGATATCCGGATTGGCAATCAGCTCGACCAGCGGTTCTGCGGCAAATTTTTTAATTTTTAAAGCAGAAAGATGCTTCGACCGGAAGTCCGCCACCGCTGCAGCTTTAACAATAATGGAGGCGGAGACAGCATGCTCTTGCACAGCAGCGGCCATCTCTGCTGCTGTCTGCACCGGGACAACGCTGATGCCCGGCGGGGCAGGGAGGTTTACCGGCCCGGAGATCAGGGTGACCTCGGCACCGCGACGTTTTGCTGTCCGGGCAAGGGCATAGCCCATTTTGCCGCTGGACCGGTTACTCAGGTAACGGGCCGGATCCAGGGGTTCTCTGGTCGGGCCGGCGGTGATCAGAATATGCTCTCCGGTCAGGTCGTTTTCAGCAAAGAGACCAGCCAGAATTTCGCGGACCGTATCCCATTCCGGCAGCCTGCCTGCGCCGGTTTCGCTACAGGCCAGCAGGCCGCATTCTGATTCCACCACGGTATAGCCGAATTCCTGCAGTGTGGCGGTATTTTTCCGGGTGGCAGGATGAACCAGCATCCGGGAGTTCATGGCCGGGCAGACCACCACCGGGGCGGCAGCTGCAAGAACGGCAGCAGACACTAGGTTATCCGCCATGCCGTGGGCCAGACGGGCAATGGTCTGCGCAGTTGCCGGGGCGATCAGCACAGCATCGGCATCCTCGGACAGGGCGATATGGGCCATCAGGTCCTCTTCCCTGTCGGCAAACATCTCTGTATACACCCGGTTGCCGGAAAGGGCGGCAAAGGTCAGAGGTGTGACGAACTGGGCCGCAGATTCTGTCATCATCACGGTCACCCGTGCCTCTTCTTTCACCAGCTCACGCACCCAGTAGGCCGCCTTGAACACGGCAATGGACCCGGTGACACCGAAAAGAATATTCCGTCCCTGCAGAGCGGAGTGCATATTATTCGGGAGCTGTTGTGGGATTCAGGTGCAGAAAAGGACAGATTTCACAAGAACATGAACAGCATGTTATTCTGCGGAAACCTGTCCGGAAAGATGACGGCGATGACTCTCTATGGTTTACTCGTTGGAGATGGCTTCGCCGAACGGATTCAGGCCGATGGCAGCGGTTTTGTCGATGGTGATGTAGAGGCTCAGAGCGGTTTTCCGGAAATCATGTTCCGAGATGGTCATCATGCAGGTTTTATGCGGCTTGACAAAGGCGAGCATGATATCGCCGGATGCGGCCTCGCCCACGAGCTTCCAGTTGCTGTCCTCCATGGCACGGGCCATGTAATCCTTGAGCGAGGCTGTCTCTACTAAACCGGTGTAATGCCAGATGCCGCCGTGAAAGGATTCCGTCTTGATAGCCATGGATTTGGATCTGTCCCATTCCATTTCAGCAGGCACGACGATATCCTGAATATCATCGGCAAAGCCGCCGACAGCAGGGAGCATATCACCCATACCTGTCCCGATGCCCATACCTGCAGAGGAATACAGGGAGCTGATACAGCCGGAGAGCAGAAAGGGGACGGCCAGCAGGGAGAAGAACAGAATTTTACCAGCGTTACCGGTTGACATGGATTTTTTCATAAAGCGGTTCCTCCGAATTCGTGCAGAATAAACTCTTCCAGCGGGTGTCGTTGCGACTGCTGGTTTCTGTGTAACGGATATCCAAAGGCCACAACGGCCATAAGATCGTACTGACCGTCGAGCTGCAGGATCTCATTGACCTGATTTTTGTTTTTGAGGATCTGGCCGAGCCAGACCGCACCAAGCTGCAGTTCATGGGCAGCAAGCAGCATATTCTGGATACATGCTCCGGCAGCCTGATGGTCTTTGACCGGATCATACATCTTTTCCTGATCAAGGTAAACAGCAATAAGCGCAGGAGCCGCCTCTACGATATGGGAGTAACGGGTCAGGTCGGCCAGCCGGGCGGAGATTTCGGCATCACGGATAATGACAAAACGCCAAGGCTGATTGTTCAGGCCAGACGGTGCCCAGACACCGGCAGAGATAATTTTGCGGAGCAGTTCCTGCTCCACGGGCCTGTCGCTGAATTCCCGGATGCTGCGCCGCTCTCTGATTGCCTGCTGAATATGCTCTTCCATATTTTTTCTATTGCGAAGCTCTCACTCTACTGCCCTGTCCCGGAGAGGCAGGAAATTCATTGCATTATTTATTATGACATAAGGTTGTATAGCATAAGGCCGTGGTCTCTGCAACATAAAGACATGGGTAACGAAACGACCAACTGCGATCCGGTTTATTTTTCATTATTATGAAACCGTATATCGAAATTAAGATGTCGGCAGATGTCGGCGCTGCGGAACCGATGAGCTTGTGAAAAACGGGTGGAGCAAAAACGAGACACAGCGTTGAAAAAAAATCTGCCGGAGTGAATCCGTATTTTACGCCGCAGGCTGATGGGCTTGAGAGTAAAATACGGACAAAGGCGGATGCGGGTGAATTCCGATGTCATGCCGAAAGGGCGGGAAAACAAAATAGGAGCTATCGTACCCCTGCCCTCATCATCGTACCCGCAACCGGAATAAAAAAAACGGACCTCCCCTTACAGGAAGCCCGTTTCCATTTCTCTGAAAGTCTGTCCGAAGAAATCTTTTTAGAACTCGACGTTATAACGCAACAGATGACCGAAATATGTATCTTCCGCTACACCGGCATCATCATCATATCCCGGGATCAGAGCACCGAGTTTATAGGTGAAGCTGGTGCTTTCAGACATCTGATAGGTAAGCACGCCTGAGACCTCTATTGCATCATCAACAATCATTGTTTCGCCATCATAATCATACTGGGCAAATAGGAGATTTCCCTGCAGGCTGAGACGATCACTGAGCTGATTTTTCAGAACCAGGGCTGCAAACGCAAGATCACCGTAAGGGTTACCTACATTGACAACTGTGGTGGATTCATTGCCGCCGACCATGACAAAGCCGAAGTTCTGGTCAGCCATAAAGCCGCCCTGGGTCATACCGGCAATGATGATGGGGGTGAACGCTTCCATCCCGAATGCAGCCTGAACATATGCGCCGATACCGTCGTCTTCGGTTCCTTGAAAATCCGCTGCTTTATAAGAAACCTCTGCCGTAAATCCGATATTTCCGGCTGAACCGGAGAGGTTCACGGAACCATCAAACCCTGAACGATCCGCATGAGGAGTGTCCGCAGTCTGGGCCAATCCATAAAACAGTGCAGGTTCTCCGGTTGATGTTACGGCATCAATCCCTGCGAGCGTAAAGTTTGCATCCCGCTCCCTCTGATCATCGTTATACCGGAAGAAACCTTTGACCGTCCAAGCATCATTGAGCTGGAGTATAGGGACAATACCGTACTGCATGAAGTCATTATCTTCCAGATTGTCAAAATCACTCCAGTTTTCATTCACAACACCGACAAACGGGACCAGCTTAAGGTTACCGCTCTTGTAAATAAGCTGCACACGGGTCGGGCGGATATCCCAAGAATAGAACGGCGTAAAATTGAGTGGAATACGTCCGGCTCTCAGGGTAAGATTCGACCCTACCGGAGTCATGAAATAGGCATAGTCCGTAGAAACTCCAAGCTGCGTGTTACCACCTCCGTGCCAGATGGCGTCGTCATTATACCCCTCATCATCGAAGTAGAGGCGAGCATGTACGGATGTACCGCCTTTGGCTGTGGCATCAAAGTTCAGCCCGACCCGAGATTCAAAATAGTCGGCATACTCATCAGTGTCATCCGTACGATTATAGTCCTTCCAGCCTACATACGTCACACGGGCATCACCGGTTATGCTGACCCCTGTAGCCTCTTCAGGAGTATCCCCGGGAGTCCCTGCAGATGCTGCTGAAACCACAGATCCGGCCAGCATCAACGCTGCACCAGCAACCAGTACCTTTTTCATCTCCATCTCCTTTCTGATCCTTTTATTGTTTCCTTATTCCATTGCTCTGCAACGGATTTACTATCCTTCCACACCAAATAATATATACGCTATCATAGATACAAAATATGATACTTTCGTAAAACAGTCAAGAATATTTATCTCCATATACAGCCTTTTTCATCTTTTTTCCTGTGAAGCACCTGATATTTTCAATGAGGGGGTACGGATCAGGTTCTGATAAACTCCTGATAAATATTACCCGGCAATCAGATTCTCTCCTTCCATTGCCTCCGGCTGGTCCAATCCGAGCAGGTGCATCAGGGTCGGGGCGATATCCTTGAGCGCACCACCGTTCTTCAGAGTACACCCCTTATGCTTCTCACTGACCAGAATCAGCGGCACCGGATTCAGGGTGTGGGCTGTATACGGCCCGCCGGTTGCCGGATTGACCATAATTTCAGCATTGCCGTGATCCGCTGTGATCAGCAGAACACCGCCCATTGCCTGCACCTGTCCGGCAATTCTCCCTAAACATTGATCCACAGTTGCACAGGCCTGAACTGCTGCTTCCAGCACCCCGCTATGCCCGACCATGTCACCGTTGGCAAAGTTGAGGATCACCAGATCATAGGGCGTACCTGCAGTCTCATGCTCCTTCAACGCAGCCAGCAGCCGGTCAGTCACCTCGACCGCGCTCATGGCGGGTTTCAGATCATAGGTGGCCACATCACGCGGTGATTCGATCAGCATCCGGTCTTCGCCCGCAAACGGTTTTTCCTCTCCGCCGTTAAAAAAATAGGTCACATGGGCATATTTTTCGGTCTCGGCAATGCGCAGCTGGTGCAGTCCGGCTCTGCTGACCTCCTCACCGAGTATCCGCTGCAGCGTGACCGGAGGAAAGGCAACGGGAAAGGAAAAATCCGCCTCATATTCGGTCATGGTCACCAGCTCCAGCAGTTCGGGCCGGTTGCTGACATCAAATCCCCTGAAATCAACATCAGACAAGGCATGACAGAGTTCCCGCACCCGGTCAGCGCGGAAATTAAAAAAGACCACGGCATCGCCGTCGGCTATCTGCCCGACCGGCACACCGTTTTCATCAACAAGCACCGTAGGCTTGATGAACTCATCGGTCTCTTTCCGCTGATAGGCATCCTGCACAGCCTGGAGGGGATCATTCGCTGTTAAGCCCTGTCCGGCAATCATGGCCTGCCAAGCCTTTTCCACCCGGTCCCAACGGGTATCGCGATCCATCGCCCAGTAGCGACCGGACACCGTTGCCACCTGGCCGCAACCGATGCGTTCGACAGCGGTGAGCAGTTCCTGCATATAGCCTGCTCCGCTGGAAGGCGGCGTATCACGACCGTCCATAAAGCAGTGAACCTTGGCGTCCAGCCCTCTGTCTGCGGCCATCTCCAGCAGGGCCGCCAGATGGCTGAGATGGGAATGTACTCCGCCGTCCGAAAGCAGGCCACAGAAATGGATACTGCTCCCTGCGGCTTTGACCTTATCCATGACTGCCATCAGGACCAGATTTGCAGCAAACTCGCCCTGTTCGATGGCCCGGCTGATGCGGGTGTAGTCCTGATACACAACCCGGCCAGCTCCGATATTCAGATGCCCGACCTCGGAATTGCCCATCTGGCCTTCCGGCAGCCCGACCGCTCCGTTATGCGCCGCCAGAGTAGTCATAGGATATTCAGCAGTCCATCGGTCCATGTTCGGGGTCTCGGCCACTGCAATTGCATTGGTCGGAGACGCTGGGGCAATGCCCCAGCCATCCAGGATTGCCAGAACCACCGGTCTGCTGTCCGACATCAGTCTTCCTCCTGTGCATCCAGGCCCAGCTCCTGCAGATCCACCCTGGGGGCATCATGCCATAATCCTTCCAGATCATAAAACTTCCGCTGATCCTTATAAAAAATATGGGCCACAATATCTCCGAAATCCAGCAGAACCCACATGCCTTCCCGCAGTCCTTCAGAATGTTGGCTGCTCACCCGTTTGGAGCGCAGCTTCTCCTCGATCACTTCGGCCAGGCCCTGGACATGACGGCTGGAACGACCGCTCATAATGAGAAAGTAATCTGTAAAGGAGGCCTGGCTGCGGACATCAAGAATCACAAGTTCTTCCGCTTTGGTATCCAAGGCGATCCGGGCGCAGACGGTCGCCAGTTCCAGAGAAGTCCGCTCTCTGTGCTCTTTTTTCAGCTGTCGCATAGTTGTTCTGTCTGACAATTCAGGATGATAACAGGGAAACAGATACACGAAAAACGAAACCTGTCAACTCTTTTTTTTCTTTGCCTTCGATTTTCTCGGCGGAAATTCAAAGATGATCTTGCCTGTGTCATCCAAGTGAAGATAGGCGTCAAAAGGACGTTTTCGTTTGGAAATAAACCCCTTGATCAGCTCGGTTTTACCATGGGTCAGGAGCTGGGAAATATGTTCTTTGGTGATGGTACACTCCAGAATGATTTTCCCGATGCGCAGGCCTTTTTTCTGGTCCCCGTCAAGAGCGGATTCCGACATATAGGCCATAGGCAGCTCAAAAACTTTAGTCTGATCAACCGGGGAAACCCCGATAGGCTCCTGTTTTTTAATGGCCTCAATGTCCAGATTTTCTGTGGAATTGGCAAACTGAAACGAAACCTTGGAGTTTTTGATGGAGACCGAAGCGGTGAACGGTCTGCCTCTTTTGGAACGGAAATCCGTGTACGGACCTACAGTCTCGCCCCGGATCAGGCTGATAATCTCGTCCTGCTCCATGATCCTGCCGCCGAGGATCTTGCGGATCATCAGCTTGCGGTCCTCTGACTCGTAGGCAGTGGCGGTCTCAAAAAACTTGGCCCCGTCAACCGGTGAAAACGGCGCTTCATAGCGGATATCTCCTTCGCCCCTTTTCACCTTGGCAATAATCTCAGCTGTCTGGTCCTGGATTTCCTGCATAAACTCATCACGGGTCAGACTGCCCCTCATAATCCGGTTGAGCTTATGCTCCCATTCCCCGGTCAGTTCCGGCGAGGCCAGCACATCGATCTCCCGTGCCTGCAGCAGAGAGAGCAGCTCAAAGGCTTTGCCGGTCGGGATCAGCTCCTTCTGCTCCCGGACAATATATACCTCGTTCAGCAGCTTTTCAATAATGGCCGCACGGGTGGCGGGCGTGCCCAGACCGCGTTCCTTCATGGCCTCGGCCAGCTCTTCGTCATCCACCAGCTTGCCGGAATGCTCCATCGCTGAGAGCAGAGTGGCCTCGCTGAACCGGGCAGGCGGTCTGGTGGCCAGCTTCTTCTGCTCGATTTCTGCGCAGGAAACTGTTTCTCCTTCAGGCAACGCATCAAGGGTCTTGGCGTCACCGGCTCCGGCTTTGGCGCCATAAATCGCTTTCCAGCCCGGTTTTACGAGGATTTTACCCTCGGTAAGAAAAGTTTCTCCCTCCATTATGGATAGGCGGCGGGTGTTATGAAACACGGCAGATGGAAAAAAGATGGCCAGAAAACGCTGCACGATCATCTGGTAGACCTTCATCTCCGGTTCTTTCAGTTTACCCGGCAGGCCGGAGGTAGGAATAACGGCAAAATGATCGCTGATCTTTTTATTATTAAAAATCCGCTTGTTCTTCAGGTTGTTGTCCAGATATCCTTTTTCCAGGGCCTCACCGGCAAAGCTGCCGTACTGCCATTCCTGCTGCCGTCCCAGCACTTCTCTGACCTTGTCAGGATAATCTTCCGGCAGACAGGAGCTGTCGGTCCGAGGATAGGTAATCAGTTTGTGCCTCTCGTACAGGGCCTGAGCAAGTCCCAAAGTATTTTTGGCGGAAAACCCGAATCTGGAATTGGCCTCCCGCTGCAGGGTGGTCAGGTCGTAGAGCAGGAGCGGGGCTTGGCTGGAATTTCTATGTGTCTCATCAACCTCCGCTTCTTTGCCGAGGCATTTCTGCACAATGGCAGCAGCCTGTTTTTCTTCCCAGAGACGTTTTTTATTGGCATGGGGATTATCCGGATTTTTTTTGAATTCCGGATCGATCCAGATGCCGACATAAGCAGCCTTGCCGCTCTGGAACGAAGCATGCAACTCCCAGTAATCCGTCGGGACAAAGGCCCGCCGTTCGGCTTCCCGCTTCACCATCATAGATAAAGTCGGCGTCTGGACCCGACCGCAGGGGGTCTTGCGGAACCCACCGTGCCGGGAGTTGTAACAGGTCAGGGCGCGGGTGGCGTTGATGCCAATGAGCCAGTCCGCCTCGGAGCGGCACAGGGCCGCATCTTCCAGGGACAACATTTCTTCGTTATCGCGCAGGTTCTTCAGGCCTTCCCGGATAGAATCCAAGGTCATGGACTGCAGCCAGAGCCTGCGGATAGATTTCCCGGCGACTGATCGCGTAAAACAATGTTTAAGGATATATTTAAAGATCAGTTCACCCTCACGGCCCGCATCACAGCCGTTGACGATCACGTCCACATCCCGGCGGCGGATCAGCTTGCTCAGGGCATTGTACTGGGTTTTGGTGCGGGGCAGGACAACCAGAGGAAACTCTTCCGGCAGGATGGGCAGATTGTCCAGAGTCCATTTCTGAAATTTCGGATCAACCTCTTCAGGAAAGCCGATGGAGACAAGGTGGCCGACAGCATAGGAGACAATATACTCCTCGCCCTCATAGTGGGTTTTGGTTTTTTCAAACTTTCCCCCCAGGGCCTTGACAATGTCGCCGGCCACGCTGGGTTTCTCCGCAATGATCAGTGTTTTTCCCATGATTAGAATCTGCTTGGAGTGTTCCTCTTTACAGCTGATGAAATTCCTTGAGGAATTCTTTCTTTCCTGAAAACTTACGATGCGACATATGGTTTAAAGGACGTTTTTTTTCTTCAAAGGCCGGGGTGATAAAGCCCCAGCTTGAATTACGGGCAAAGAAAACGACGACATCTAAGTCACTTATCATCCCTGTCCGCCACAACAGGAAAAATCAGGCTTCCTGTTTCTATTATAAGGGTTCTCATTCTGTCAATATGTTTTTTCCCGGCAGAGACAGAAACAGCGTAACACACAGCCGAGAGTCGGAAAGAAGGAGCTACAGAATCCGCCAGATAAACCAGGCAATCATCACGCCGGAAATAACCAAGTTAGCCACCACCCCGCCCATGAAGCCCAGAAAAGAACCAAAACCGGAATGCAGGGCCTGTTTGACCTGCTCGCCCATAAGCAGCTCTCCGGCAATGGCTCCGATCAGCGGGCCGACAATAATCCCGATGGGGCCGAGCACAAAGACCAGCAGGGAACCGGCCACCGCCCCCCAAGCAGCCGCTTTGGAGCCGCCGAACATCTTGACCCCGAATCCTGTGGCGAGAAAATCAATCAGGTAGCTCAGGCCCACCAGGACCGTCTGGCCAAGAAAAAACCAGCCTGACAGGGTATCAAATCCGGTGATCAGGCCATGCGCCAGAAAACCGCACAGGATCAGAGCTGTACCGGGCAGGGCCGGAAATACCGTTCCCACCAGTCCGCCGATGATAAACGGCAGACTGGCCAGAAAACCCCAGACATGCGGATTGGCTAAGGTGACAGCGTACAGGTTGGAGAACCAGTCAATAATCGGCTGCACGTTTGTCTCCGGCAGGAAAAAAGGAGGGGAGCAGACAGGTAAAAAACAAGAGGCTCAGGAGTCACGGATCAGCGGTCCGCACATCCTGAGCCCTGCAACAGCCGTGCGGAAAAATCCGAAAATCCGACAGACTGCCCACCGGCATACCGGGAAGCCGTGTTCTCAGCGCTGCTGCTTTTTTGGTTTCGGAGCAGCCTGTTCCGCATCCTTTTTCGTTGCTTTCTGCTCCGCAATATTCTGCACCATCAGCTGCATTTTTTCCTGCATGGTTTGCTGCGTGTTTTCCTGGTCAGATATTCTTGAAATCAGCACCTTTGTATTGACTTTACAGGCTTCCAGCTCGCTGCTCACTGCTGCAAGAGCCGCATTCCTTTCTTCAACAACTTTTTCAAAGCCGATGACCTGCGCCTGGAGAGATTCAGCTTTTTCAGCTGCTGTTGCATGCTGTTCCTTCATTCTGTTTTGCTGATCACGCAGTTTATTGATTTCACCCTGTGCTTTCTGTAATTTTCTCTGAACCTGCCGATATTGGGCAGCCAGTTTCTGTTTGGCAGCCTGGGCAGCGGCAAGGAGCTTTCCTTCATCCTCTTTTTTCGCATTGAGGCTTTTCATCTTCTGCGCTTCTTGCTGAATCGCTGCCTGGTGCGCTGCCGATTGCTTCTGCAGCTGTTTCTGCAGTTCTTCAGCTTTGGAGTCGGCTGCGGCAAGTTTTTTCTCCATACCCGCAAGCTCCTTTTTCATAGCCGCGAGGGAGTCGTCCGTTTTCTGCATTTTTCCAAGAAGGCCCTGCTTCTCCTGCTTCAGTGCCTTAAGAGCAGCTTCTTTTTCTTGCAGAACTGTTTCAGTTTCTGCTTTTGCTTCCGCAAGCATTTCTTTAAGGTTTTTATATCCTTGTGTCATCCCGTTCAATTCCGCACGGGATGTGTCCAGCTCTGCTGCTTTTTTCTGCAATTTCTGCCCAGCCGCCGCCGCCTCCTGCTCTGCCCGTGCAATCTGCTGCTGCACCGCTTCTTTTTCTTTCTTGAGATTTCTTGCGGACCGTGTCTCAATCTGTCCCCACAGGGATGACATAATCAGAAGAGCGGCAAGCCCTCCGATAATAAGATTTTTGTTCATAACCGACTCCTGTTCGTTAAATATTTCTCATACAACCTGTTTCTGTTTTCCTGTCTTCCGGCCCTGCATTTGCTTTTCGGGAGAGATTATCAGATGGCTTCACCTGTACCGGCTCTGCCCGGACCCCACCTGTTATTCAACAGGTATATGACTAAGAGCGGCCAGCTCCTTGTTCACCCGGTTGAGATTCCGTTTCACCTTGGCATCAAGCCCGGCAAGAGGATATTTCTGCAGAATATCCTCCAGGAGAGCCTTTGAGGAAAGAAGATGCTTTTTCCTGACAGCCGGATCTGTCGCATTATTGGCCCGCTGGAAAAAATTCGCTGCTTTTTTTCTCGTTTCCTGTCCGGCCGCCCGTGATGCTTCTTCCAGTTTTCCGCGTGCCTGCTCATGGAACGGTGTATTCAGAAGAGCTGAAAAAATACCGACTGCCCGATCATATTCCGCTGCCTGCAGGGCCTGCATTCCTGTCTCCCATGCTGTCTGCAGCTCCTCATTCGTCACAGCAGGACGACCTGATTCGGCAGCTGGCTGCTGCTGTTTTTCCCGAACAGCAGGCGGATTCTTTTTCTTCTCCTCAACCCGTTGCTGTACTGTTTCCTGAATCGGCTCGGCCGGTACAGCCGGTTCAGGTGAGGCGGTCTGCACCTCCTGTGCCTGTTCATAACGATCTGCTGCTTTCGGGCGAACCGGCTCTTTCTGCGTCTCCCTTTCTTTTTCCTGCGGAACAGTCTGTTCCTCTGCTGTTCTTTCCGGCTCGACAGCAGGTCTGATTTCAGCCGGAACAGGAGGCATCAGCGAGTTCTTTCTCTGCTGCAATATATCCTGCTTGTCAAGAGGGAGTATATCCAGCGGTATCCGTTCAGCTGCCTGCAAGGCTTCCTCTTTTTTTCCGTCTGCCGCCAGGTGGTCAATCTGCAGCAGCAGGCCCCTGAACCACTGTTCAGCTTTCTGTTCCGCCTTTCCGGCAAGCTCCCGGGCATAGGGATGAAGCCCTGAAGAGGGAAAATCGCGGATAAAAGTTCGGGCCTGCTGCACAACAGTAAATCCGTCCTGCTCAGGGTCTGATGCCAGCCAGCTGAGGAGCAGAGCCGCATATGCATCTACTTCTTCCCGGTGAGAGCCGGCAGATTGGAGGGAAATCAGATACTGCCGTCTGAAATCCGCGTTCAGCTGCTGCAAATCCTCGTACAATATTCGTGCAGCTGTGTAATTTCTGAGAGCGAACTCCAGTTCTGCCAATTTCCGCAGGACCTTGATCTGCAGGGTTCTGCTGCCCGGTCGGCGGACATTGGCAAGCAACTCGGTCAATACCCGGCGGGCCTCATGTTCACGTCCGCTTTTCAACAAAATCAGGGTCTGCTGATACTGCTCTTTATACCGGGCCTGCTGCTCAGGGGAAGGCGTCAGCTCGTTCTGAACATCGGGAACTGTTTCAACTGTTTCCTCAGTTTCCCTTTCCCTATACATACCCCTGTCCGGAGAAACAGAAGGCATAAATTTCGTCTCCATTTCCGTTTCCTGAGCGGGGGGAATCGTGCCGAGTGTGTCAGGCATCGGAACAGGGGCGGAGATATTTCCTCCGGGGATGGCGGGACCGGAAATGTCAGGGGGGATATCAACAGGAATATTAAAGGTCTGTTCGCGTGGCGTACTTAAGCTGGTAAAAAAAGACGGACATGTTCCTTTGAGATAGATAAAATCTTTATCCTGCAGTCTCTGAAGGGTTGCTGTGATTTCCTGCCGGGAATCCGCAGTAATCCTGTCATTGAACAGCTGCACCTGCAGCGTTCTGTATGCCTCATACAAGTCAGCTACCCTGTTCCGGCAGGAGATAAGTTGTTGGGTCTCTCCGACGGAACGGTATGCAGCACTTCTGCGCAGTAGTTCCTGCCAGTCTCTCATTTTCTGCGCGTAAAATGTAATCCGCCCGCGGACCGTTGAACGGATAGGCTCCAGCACCTGCCGGGAAGAGGCAGGCTGCTCCGAAGGAGTACGCTGATACGTTCTTCTGACCGTCCGATATGCCTGTCCGGTCGGTGCGGATGCGGATGTATCCCTATACTGCTGCACTGTCTGCGGCGGCGGTTCAGGAATGAGTCTCTGCTGCTGTGACGGTACGACCGCTTGCACACGGGAAGGGTCAGGTCGGGCCGGTGCTTCCCCGTACGGACGTATCATCTGCCGGCCTTCGATGCAGCCAGCAAGAATACACGATGAGACCGCTCCCAGCAGCAACCTTCTGACGTTAATACGCATAAAAAATGATGCGGAATGCATTGGCATATAGTGTGGACAGGTTAGGTCTTTTCTCTTTCTGAAAAAACAGCAGACGGACAGAAGATGAAAACTATCAGAAAACGAGAGTCTGCACAATTCCTTTTTAGACCGGCCGCCTAATTTTTTCCGGGATTCCTGTTCGGTCAGGCTGAGAACCGGTCTTTTACGGCTGCTGATTCAGCCAGAAAGGAATAAATCTCCGCTCCGCTTCAAAACTGCCGTTTGCACTCACGCTGCCATGTCCCAGGACAGCCGGGTTCGGCGGAGCGATAACAGAGCGGATACCCGCCTTTCCTCTGCTCATCAGGCCGCCGTTGTCCTGCCGTACCGGGACAAAATACTGGCCGGTGTCCGGGTATTTCAGAGCAATACCGTCGAAAGCGAGATCCACCGGGTCCAGCCGGTCAGCGACGCCTTCGATTGTATACAGATATTCAGCAATGCTGCTCCAGGTGGGCAGCGCCCCCTGAGCACCGCTGATCCGGGTTGTTCCCTTTTTCATAGGATCATTGTCGTCAAACCCTGTATAGACGCCCACAGCATAGCCTGCATCGGCAAGAAGGGCTGATTCAGCTGTGCCTGTCGGGACATAGCCGAAAAAAGCAGCATTGCGGAAATCATTGGCCGTGCCTGTTTTGCCCATGAGCGGCAGGGGAAGATCCATCTTGCTCAATTTATTGTTCCGCTCTTCATTGTCACTTCGGAGCCGGACATTCTTGGCAGCATAACGCCCTGTGCCGTAACGGATAACATTCTGCAGAATACTGCTCAGTTCATTGCTGGTCTTCCGGTCCAAAACAGGGCGTGCCGTTGTGTCCCGCGCATAAACAATTCTGCCATCCGCCGCCTCGATCCGCTCAATGATGGCCAACCCTTCCAGGCTGTCAACGGATTCTTCATCCCTCTGCCCCTCTGACAACTGCACTGTATAATTTTTGCCGGTTACCAGCGTCTCATACATGCGCACACTGTCCAGCAGGGAAACCACATTTGATCCCAGAGGAAAAGAAAGAACCGGAGCAAGAGGGCTGTTGATCCCGCTTTCGCGGGCAAGGCGTATCAGATACTGCAGTCCGACCATGACCCGGTAATCGGAAACAGCTGTCAGCACCTCCATGGAATAGTTTTTATGCTGCGCCAGAGCCTGCCGTTCCTCCCGCATCTGCCGCTGCACCATTCTGAAGCTCTCAGTGGTTACAGTACCTTCCAGTAGAATATTTGCCCATAATGCTTTCCGTTCAGCAGAAAAAAGACCGATCAGCCGACGGCGCAGAGCAAGATCCTCCACCCGGCGCCAGCTCTTTGGCAGCTTGCTTCTGAGCGTATACACCAGCTTGCCCCGGTTATTCTCGGCAAAGAACCCCTTAGGCCGTTTCTCCTCTGTTTCCTGCAACTCTTCCCTGGAGAAAAAAGAGCTGCCGAACCACGGGACAGGCAGTTCTTCAATATATTTCCGGTGCTGCAGCAGCCGCCGCTGCACCCTGCTTAACTGCAGGTAACTCGGATACAGCATCGAGATACGGGACCAGTACTCCGAGCGCTCGCGGGAATCCAGCTTCTTTTTTTTCAGTGCCTGATACAGGGCTGAACGGAATTTACCGAAATCAAGACCATAAGGGATGCGTTTCCAGCTCTGATACTCTCCGGTCCGGCCGTCAAACACAAAATCCGGTTCCATCCTGCGGAGAGCCTGTTCATAAGCAGCCCGATCAAGCACACCGGAAGAAATACGGATACCGAACCGGTCGCGTATACGACTGCTGAACTGCTGGTAGTTTTCCGTCTTTCCTCCTTTTATCCTGGGTGCCATATCAAGAACAGCAGCCACCTCCCGCAGCTTTGCCGGATTGAGCCGGTCCGTCAGATGGTAGAGCAGCCAGACAGCTGCAACATTTTCCGATTTCACCCCGGCCCAGCTCAGGGAAACATGACTGAACGGGCTTTTATGATCCGGTCGGGGAAAATAGGGTTGCCCCATAAAGACAAAGGCATTTCTCCGGTTGTCGAGTCTGTCCAGAGGCGTCCAGCCCAACTGCAGAGCAGCGGCAAACAGAAAAGGTTTGAAGGTTGACCCCATAACGCGTTTTGCGGAAACAGCACGGTTGAAAAAACGGTTTTCCACCCCTCCGGCCATTGCCCGGATCATCCCGTGCTGCAGAACCAGAGCGGCGCCCTGCAGCACCGGATAGCGTTCAAGCTCCAAAGTCGGAGTACCATCAAAGAAATCCACTTCTCTGACGCTGACATACACTCTGTCTCCGGTCTGCAGCCGGGAAAGCAGTTCTGCCAGATCTTTTTTTTCCGGTTTTGCCCAGCGGTTTTTTCTGTATTTCACCAGGGCAACCAGCATCCGTTCCAGTCCCTGACGGTCAATAAAGCCTTCAGACTGTTTGGGCCCGAAGCTGACAGTAATAACCGGATGTTCAGGATCTTCCTTGTTAATTTTTTTTATCCTGCCGAAGAGAAACCCTTTTTCTCTGATCTCACTGTCCCCTTTCCGCTTCCTGTACTCCTCTTGGGTCTCCTTTCTCTCATAGCCGCGCAGACGGACATCAAGGCGCGACAGCTCGCGACGCAGACTGTACAGAGTTTCCGTCTGCAGGGCATGATCCACTGTGGTAATAATCCGTGCACCGGAGGTTGAAATATTATCAATACCGTGCTCCGAAAGCGCATCGGTAATGACGTCAGAGGACAGCCCCTCTTTGACCAGATCCATAATCGTATTCAGGGCAAAACTGGTTTTCCCCTGATTGAACATAATTTCTCCGTTGACAGCAGCATCATATTCCGCTTGACTGATCATGCCCTGCTTGAGCATCTTGCCCAATACATACTCGGCCCGTTCTTCAGCGCGGAGCTTGGCCTTCAGGGTGCTGACCTTGTCTTCTTTTATAAACGGATTATAAAAATTCGGCTGCTTGACGGAACCGGCAATAAAGGCAGCTTCCAGCAGGGTCAGATCAGCAGGTTCCTTGTCGAAATAGTAGCGGGCGGCAACCCCCAGTCCGTGCCCGTTGCCGCTGACATAAAACTGATTACAGTAAAATTCGAGAATCTCTTCTTTGGAAAAACGGTACTCCAGCCGCAGGGCATAGAGCATCTCCTTCAGTTTTGCCTCATAGTTACGGGCTGCCCGTTTGAATAAATTTTTCGCAGTCTGCTGGGTGATGGTGCTGCCGCCCTGAACAATCTTCCCTGCTTTAAAGTTGGCAATTGCCGCTCTGGCAATTCCATAAAAATCAATGCCGTAATGATGGAAAAACTGATCATCTTCTGCGGCAATAATAGCCTTGATGAACTTTTCCGGAATCTGATTGTACTGCAGATACTGGCGATGAATATCTTCAAACAGCACACCTATCTTTTCCTGACCGCCATGATAATAAACAGGACTTTCCCGTCCGAGAATGGAGGCGATATTTTCAGGCTCCATCTCCGGGCACGGCACCTCGGTCACCAGATAATAGACCCAGCCCAGAAATCCGGCAGAGGCGACCAAGCCGAGGAAAGTAAAAAAGAAAAAAGATTTACAGAGAAATCTGAAAAAACCACGCATAGATTGAAGGTCCGGTCAGAAAATTGCGGTTGGGATGTAACGTTTTTCCGGCATGTCGTCAGTTCGGATTAAACAGGTCATACGCAGATAACCAGATTACAAGGTATGCGCAGCATGTACGCCCGACAGTCGGGGCCGGGCTGGACCAATACATATTTTTCCGGAGTTTTCCGGGAAAAGAAAAATTTCATAAAGTTTCCGTTACGGGGTACAAAACAGAGAGAGTCGGGTCGCTGCCGATATTTATTATAACAGTATATTTGTAAATCAAAACAGGAACAATTGTCAACAATATGTTTTTCCTTGTAAAATAATTTATACTTATGGTACAGTTCATTTAAGGATACTCCTGCAGCTTTATGTTCTGCAGAGCAGTGTGTAATTATACTGTATCATCCGATTGTTCTCGACACCAATCTTTATGCCATCTTAACATAAGAAAAAGAATAATGAAAATCTCGCTTGCTGTACAGCTTGTCTCTCTTCCCCTTCTTACAGCCTGTGCACCGGCTGTTCATACCAGAATAACAGCAAATAATCTTACTCCTGAAGCCGCCGTTATTTCCTCCTCTGCTGTCACGGCACCGGCAGAAATAATACCGACAATACCGCCCGGCCTGGAGAGCCGACAGGGAAAAACAGAGGCTGCTGCATCAGAGGCTATATTGAAGTCTGCCGGACAGAGCGGGCAAACAGGGGGATCGCCCCCGGCGGCCCGTGGCACGGAAAAAAGCAAAAAGACGGGAGGAAAAAATATTCCGCTCGCTACGGTTGTTTATTCTGACAAGCTGATCTACTCCGACGGATCAACTCTGTCGGTCCGCCCTTCTGCACGGACAGAACAGGCTAGCAGAATAAAGAAAAACAGCCAACAAAGCACTGCGGCTGCTGTTGCTCCTTCAACTATTCCTTCTGAAAGGCGTTGGTACTCCGAACATTCCAGCATACCGGTTCCATCTGTCCGTACTACACATCGGACAAAACAGGTCAGCAGGCCAAGGAGGAGCTCCACGGATAGTGCCGTAGTTTATTCGGACAGGCAGCAGCATTCCGTATATTCTGCTATCTCGGCTCCGGTGATCCGCCCTGCACGTCGTCTGAAACAAACCAACAGGACAAAAGGGAATACCGCATATAGCACTGTTTACTCAGATAAACGGCGGCATTTTGCGTCTTCCGGCATATCGGCTCCGTCGGGCCGACTTGCGCGTCGGATAGAACAGGTCAGCAAAAAGATCAGCAGAATAAAGAAAAACACTCAAAGAAGTACTGTGGCTATCAGTACTTCTTCAGTTGCCGCTTCTGGCGCTGACAGGCGGCACTCCGTTTCCGTTCACTCCGGTACATCACTTCCCCCCGGTAGTATATCGCTTTCATCAGTCCGCCCGGCATATCGTCCGGAAGGTCAGGAACAAGTCGGCAGGACAAAAAAAAGCGTCACGGAGACTGCTGCCGTTGCTTCCGATAAGCTGGTCCTTGCCATCCTTCCTGTAAAGGAACCGGTTAGAGAGGCTCCGCTCTACACTCCGGTTCAGTCCGAACAGGAGCTGAAGGAGGAACTTGCGGCATTAGACCGGGTGGGGAACTGGAAAATCGATGAACAGACAAAGTCTCTTTCCGGATTCTTGTTGAGCGGTCAATGTAAAATGACGGCTCCGCTGCAGACTGATCCTGACTTGTATGTAGATTCTTCGACCGAGATGGAAGATGCTGCAGACCCGGCAACTGCTTCGGCTGAACACAAACAGAAAAAGGTGGAAAAACAGGCGCAGCAAGCGGATGAAAAAACGGAAAATGCTGTCTGTGATTTTCCAGTAATCATCAACAGACAGGTCGAATTTTATCTGGACCAGTTCCGGAATAAACAACGAAGAACGTTCAGACGCTGGCTGGAACGATCAACACAGTACCTTCCTGTAATTGAACAGGAACTGAAGAAAGCCGACCTTCCCCGCTCACTGGCGTATCTTGCCATGATCGAATCCGGGTTCAAGCCCTCCGCCTATTCTCATGCCCATGCCGCCGGATTATGGCAGTTCATTCCCTCCACAGCGCGGAACTACGGACTGCGTATTGATTCTTGGGTCGATGAACGCCGGGATACTGTCAAGGCAACCAAAGCGGCAGTTGCCTATCTCGATGCTCTGTATAGACGGTTTGGCGACTGGCAGCTTGCAGTTGCGGCCTATAATGCTGGCGAAGGAAAGATCGAACGGGGACTGGCGAAATACAGGGTCGATAATTTCTGGGATCTGGCTGATCATAAATATCTTTCTCTTGAAACGAAACGTTATGTACCCAAGCTGATTGCAGCTATCCTCATTGCCGAAGAACCGGAGAAGTACGGTTTTACCAGACACAATTACAAGAAAAAATTGGCATATGAGATTGTCAGGGTACCTCCCCGCACCCCGCTGAAAACCATCGCTGCGGCCGGTTCTTTTTCTGTAAGTAAGCTCCGGTACCTCAATAATGAACTGCTCAGAGATGCGGTCCCGCCGAGCAAGGGGAAATATGCTCTGAAAGTTCCTGCGGGCAGCAGAAAAAATTTTCTCGCCAATCTTGAGCAGACGCATGCCGGGCGTGAAGGCAATATGGACGGCAGGATAACCCACAGGCTGCGTAGAGGCGAAACCCTGTCCGAAATCAGTCAGCGGTATGGTGTTTCGGTCGCCAGGATTATGCGGTGGAATAATATCGATGATGTGCGCAGGATACCGGCCGGTCGGAAGCTGGCTCTGTATCCGTCCCGGAAACATCAGACCTCCGGTTCTGCGGTTGCCCTGCTTGATGTCAGTCATGCATCGGGAAAGAAAAAGAAGAATGCAATCAAGTATTACAAAGTACGTAACGGGGATTCCCTCTGGTCGATTGCCAGAAAACTGGAGGTCTCCATGCAGGAAATCAAGCGCTGGAACAGTCTGGACGGCAACCAGCTTTATCCGGGGACAAAACTGGTCATCAGAAAAAGCTGAGCGGATATTTTTCTCAGTTTCACCGGCTCCTTCCGGATAATCCGTCTCACTCCTATCTGCCGGTCTGCTTCAGAAACTATGCAGATCGGCAGATTTTTTTTATGATACCGTATGATACGTCTGAATATCGGAAAATGGCGCAGGCTGCACCGCTGGGCCGGATTACTGCTGTCCGGTTTTATCCTGTTGTACTGCATAACAGGAGTCATGCTGAACCACCGGAAATCATTTAACTACTTTACAGTCCGCCATCAGCAGACGTTCGCTGTTGAAGTGCAGCAGCAGGATGCGCTCAACAAATTTATTGACAGCTACAAACAACAGATCGGCCGTGACGATGATCCGGCGGTAATCCGTATCAGGGACGGCGGGACTGTTGAATTTCTCTACGGCTCACATGGTCGGACAACCTATATTATTGACTCCGCCAAAGGCGTCATGGTTCGGATCGACAAGCAGGAACAGCAGCCCTGGTACTGGCTGAACAGCCTGCATAAATCCCTTAAAACCAGCCTGTTCTGGGTGCTACTGACAGACGGCGTCGCCCTGCTGATCCTTTTTCTTACTCTGAGCGGACTGATCATTTTTCGCTACACCCGACTGGACCTTCTACTGCTGATCATCGGGGTACTGCTGATGCTGTTCGGCATGGCCCTGGCGTGAAATACAGTCGGGCAGTTGGTATATGACCGATCCCGACAACCGCATGAAGAACTCTCCGTTCCCGGTTATTGAATATTCTCTTCAGCAGGCCCGCGTCGCCATTGCAGCACAGATATGTCCTCTTGAGCCGGAGAAAATCCCCGTCTTCCAGGCCCTGGGCCACATCACTGCAGAGCCGATTTATGCTGTCCGGCCTAAACCTTTCTACAGCCAGTCCACCAGAGACGGCTTCGCGCTGGCAGCCCGACCTGCTGCAGAGAATGCAGCTTTTGCCGAATTTCAGGTGATCGGCGAGATCCCTGCCGGTTGTACGGAGCACCGGCAGGTGCAGGCAGGGCAGGCGTACAGAATCATGACCGGAGCCATGATCCCTTCCGGCTGTGTCCGGGTTGTTCCTTTTGAGGTCTGCCGGGAAAAAGGCGGCAGCGTTCTGATTCCGACAGCAGAACTTTCCCGGCACGGCGGCTATATCCGCCAGCAGGGCCGGGATATCCGGGAAGGACAGCTGCTGGTTGCTGCCGGAATCCGACTGCAGCCGGATCATCTGCTCCTGCTGGCGGAAAACGGTGCCCAGGAGATCATGGTCTCCAGACAACCCGGCGTGGCAGTCATCTGCACCGGCAGTGAACTGGTCCGGTCAGAAGGCGCTCTACAGCCCGGCCGAAAAATTTCTGGCAACGAAATTCTGCTCTCCTCTCTGCTGGAAGTCCGGGGCTGTCATTGTCTCCGAACCGCTGCTGTGGAGGATGAGACAAAAACAGCAGTCAGGCTGATTGAAGATATACTTGGCCGGGATACACCGGATATGCTGCTCACGACCGGTGGAATGGGACCGGGCAAATTTGACCTGATGGAACAGGTTGTTGCCCGTCTTGGCGGAAAGCCTGTGTACACCCGTCTTGCAGTGCGTCCCGGCAAATCCACCCTGTTTGCCATGATCGGCACAACACCGCTCTTTGCCCTGCCCGGACCGCCGCCTGCTGTCCGTCTTCTGTTTCATGAACTTGTGATGCCCGGACTGCAGCGTCTGCAGGGGCTGCCGGAAGAAGAAGTATTCTCCGAAAGTCTCGCGGATGCCGTTCTCACTGCCCCTGTGCGTTTCCGCCGGAATACGCCGCTCAGTCTCAAGGGAGCAATGGCGGAGCTGCGGAAAGGTCGGTTGCAGGTTCGTCCGGCAGAACAGGGTGAACCGGCCAATGCGATTCTCCATCTCGATTGTGCCGGAAAAGAAGATGGGGGATATGCAGCGTTGGAAAAAGGGCAGCAGGTCAGAATCCGGCTTGTCGGGCCGCTGTTCGGAGCTGCTTGTGCGTTCTGTTGTTCCTGTTAACAACAAGCTGAGGGGATAACCTGAGCGTCTGATGATGACGGCAGAGTCACGATAACTTCTGTTCCCCCGCCCTTTTGACTGCGGATAACAAGTTCGCCGTCGTGGTCGCTGACGATCCGCTCAACCAGAGCCAGTCCTACGCCGGTTCCGGCAATCTTTGTGGTATAAAACGGATCAGAAACCCGCTGCAGGTCAGCATCGGCAATGCCCATTCCGCTGTCCCGTACAGCAATGCGAATCTGGCCGGAGTCCGTGGTCACCTCCACAATCAGTTCTCCTCCATTCTCCATTGCTTCCACAGCATTGCGGATAAGATGCACTAACACCCGTTTCATCTGCAGGGGGTCGAGTTCGCACATCAGCTGTTCCGGAACAACGGCCTGATATTCAATCCCCTGCTTCTGCATAACCGTATAAAAAAGCATCAGGGATTTTATGATGATCGGATAGAGAAGAACCAGCTCTTTTTTTAGGACGGTTTTTTCAACAAAATTAAACAGATCCTCCAGGGTCTGTTCTATTTTGGCAACCTCTGCGGTCATCATCTCCAAAAATTTGAGCAGCTGCGGGTCGCCGGACTTCCGGCTGAGCAATCTGGCTGTACCGCCGATTGAGGTTATAGGGTTGCGGATATTATGCGCAAGCTGCGCTGCAACCTGGCCGACTGCCGAATAACGTTCAGACTCGACAAGCAGATCTTTATTTGCCTCAAGTTCATGGGTAACCAGTTCCAGTTCCTCTATTTTCAGCTCCATTTCCTTATACAGACGGCAATGCTCTATGGCAAGACTCGCTTGGGTGGCAAAACTTTCCAGAGCATGGATAAGGGGAGCGTCAATTTCCTGTCCTGTCACAAAGTGATCCGCAATAATCACGCCGAGTGCTCTGCCTGACGAAAACAGGGGCACTACGACAAAACTGTCTTCCTGCAGCAGTCCCATGAGATCTACCGACACCGGAACTTTAGGCACTTTACATTGGCCCTTCTGTACATTGATGGTTTTTCGTTCCATTGCTGCCCGGATGAGCAGGTGTTCGCTGTTGTCGGAAGGTATGCGCAGGGCCCGGACAATTCTGTTGACCTCGCCGTCTTCCTGGAAATCGTGCTCTTTGATAGCTTCAATAATATCGTGAAATCCCATATCGCGGCTGTTCATTTCCTGCCAGATGCGGATCGCATCCTCACGACACCCGGGGCCGACTGCCAGCTTTCCTTCCAGCATTGTACCGGAAGAATCAAACAGAGCAAGAAAGGCCCGATTGAATTTAAGCCCTTCCTCAGCAGTGATGCCGACCAGGATGGCCTGCAGGATTTCATCCAGAGCAGTCATGCCGAGATAGGCCGTGTTCATCTTCATGGCCAGTTCATGCAGGAGCTGAATCCGGAAATTTGCCTGTTCAAGCTGCAGCTGGTACCGCCGGTTGTTGATCTGCAGCCGCCGTTTTTCAAGAACCTTGCGGACAGTTTCCCAGAAAGCGGTCAGCTGCACCGGTTTGGTCAGATAATCATCAGCGCCGTGTCTGAGGCATTCCAGAGCGGTCTGGAGATCTGTTGCAGCCGACAGCATGATGATCGCTGTATTCGGACTGGAATCCTTGATTTCCGAGATGAGTTCAGTGCCGTCCGCATCAGGCAGATTGATATCAAGCAGAACCAGAGCAACCGGCAGCTGGACGAATTTCTCCCGGAACTCGCGGGCAGAGCTGGCGGTCACAGTTTCCAGTTCATGCTGGTGCAGGAAATCCTGCAGCAGATGCACAACGGCATGATAATCATCCACTGCAAGAATGACTTCGTCGCCTTCAAGAAATTCATCGTCATTCAGGGAAACAGACGGCAGGGTAACTTGAGTCTTCAACATAGTTGGTTCCGGTTCGGTATATTCGGATAGGCGTTCTGATCACGTTTTGATCATTCCGGGTCTTGCCGGTACTGGTATCGACGTTGTCAACAGGAGGTTGCTCAGCTTTCTCAGCTTTTTTTATACCGTAAAACAGCCTGTTTTGCTCTGAAAAAAACTTGAATGTACCGGTCACATTTTCCCCATACCGCCCTGCAGCGTTGTCCGCTGTTCATGGTCAACAGCAAATTCCACGTAGTCTTTCTCCAGAATGTGTTCAGCAGGACATGCTCTTCTCTGTTTCCCTTTCCTGCCTGTTTGTGCTACATTGGGCATGATATACAACAGATAGCTCCTGACCGGAAAAAATAATGCAGGAACGCACGCATGATCGGAGAAATTATTGCTATCGGTGACGAGCTGACCTCCGGCCGGATCACCAACACTACCAGCGCTTTTGCTGCCAGAGAACTTTTTTCTGCCGGACATCAGATCTATGCTATGCACACCATCGGCGACACGCCGGAACTGATCGGCGAGGCTCTGAAGCGGGCGATCCGACGGGTGGATTTCGTCATTGTCACCGGCGGATTAGGGCCGACAACGGATGACCTGACCAATGAAGCCGTGTCTGCAGCCCTGCAGCGGCCTGCCACCCTGAACAGCGAAGTCCTGAAGCAGATCCGCTCGCAGCTGGAGGAATGGCACGGTCAGCATGATGCCCTGGAAAAACTGGCTTGGCTCCCCGAAGGAGCAGAGGTGCTCAATGCTGCCGAACGGATGTCCGGGCACCTGCTGGTTCACGATGCAGTGCCTCTTTTTTTTCTGCCCGGCGTGCCGGTGCAGGCCAGAAAGCTGCTCGTGGATATGGTGCTGCCCCGGCTTGCGGGCTGGAAGGAAGGCAACCGCAGGAGCATGCGGATGCGTTTATACCGGACCGTGGGGCTGCCTGAATACGAGATCAACCGACGACTTCTCCGGCTGGAACAGGAACAGCAGGTGCAGGTCGGATATTATCCGGTTGGCTGTGAGGTGCAGGTCTGCCTGAGTGCGACAGCAGGCAGCAGCAGTGAGGCCGACACTCTGTTTGACCAGGCCGACCTGCATATCCGGCAGGCCTTGGGCGGACATCTCTACGGCACTGATCAGGAGACACTGGCCGAGGTAACGGGTAGACTGCTGCAGGAAAAAAAACTCATGCTTGCCACAGCCGAATCCTGCACCGGCGGCCTGATCAGCGCAAAAATCACGGCTGTACCGGGCAGTTCAGCGTGGTTTACCGGCGGGGTCGTTGCCTATTCCAATCATCTCAAGGAGGTAGTACTCAATGTGGACCGGGATCTGCTCCGTAATTACGGAGCAGTCAGCGGACCGGTAGCCAGAGCAATGGCGGCCCGCCTGGCAGACCGGATCGGCAGTAAAATCGCCATATCCGTCACCGGTATTGCCGGACCGGACGGCGGCACAGAGGAAAAACCCGTGGGCACAGTGTATATCGGCCTTTTTTTTCAGAATAAGGTCAGTGATACTCTGTATCATTTTACCGGCTCCCGCAGAGAAATTCAGGAGACAACCGCGATAACCGCTTTGGATACAGTGCGGAGGGCATTACTGGAGATTCAGCAGTAACGACCTTCTGTTAACTCAAGTCATGACCTATCGACTGACAACAGAAAATCAAATACTTGTGTCGCGATAAAAAAGCTGCTTCTAAATCGCCAGAACGAAAAATCAGCAAGTTGATTTTACAGGTCACAACTTGGATTAAATTATACTGAACTGTATATCTTGCTAAACTGATCGTTATGAATCATTACACCTATCTCCCATCTCTTGGGGCAAGAACATGAACACGCCAGACCAACACCTCCCCCCTGCCACCTCCTTTGTCAGCGGCATCATCCGCTTCTGCCTGCTCAACAAGATGGTCGTCAGCCTCCTGCTCCTGGCCCTGACTGGCTGGGGCCTGATGGTCGCCCCCTTTAATTTCAATCTGGGCGGTCTGCCTCGCGACCCGGTGCCGGTGGATGCCATCCCGGACATCGGCGAGAACCAACAGATCGTGTTCACCAAATGGGCGGGCCGTTCGCCCCAGGACATGGAGGATCAGGTCACCTATCCCCTGACCGTGTCCCTGCTCGGTCTGCCGGGCGTCAAGACCGTGCGCAGCTATTCCATGTTCGGCTTTTCCTCCATCTATGTCATCTTTGACGACTCGGTGGAGTTCTACTGGTCCCGGTCCCGGCTTCTGGAAAAGCTCTCCAGCCTGCCGCCCGGTACCCTGCCAGACGGGGTTCGCCCCACCTTGGGCCCGGATGCCACCGGTCTGGGCCAGATCTTCTGGTACACCCTGGAGGGCCGTACCCCGGACGGCAAACCCGCAGGCGGCTGGGATCTGGCCGAGCTGCGCTCCATCCAGGACTGGTATGTGCGCTACGCCCTGATGGGGGCCTCCGGGATCTCAGAAGTAGCCTCCATCGGCGGTTTTGTCAAGGAATACCAGATCGACGTGGACCCGGACGCCCTCCATGACCGGGGCGTGAGCCTGGAGGAGGTCTTTGCGGCGGTGCGCCAGTCCAATATCGATGTGGGCGCGCGCACCATTGAGATCAACCGGGTGGAGTACGTGATCCGGGGCATCGGCTTTGTCAAGAGCCTCAAGGATCTGGAGCAGTCCGTGATCAAAGCGGTGGATAATATCCCCATCCGCATAGCGGACGTGGCAACGGTGAGTCTGGGCCCGGCCCTGCGGCGGGGAGTGCTGGATAAGGCAGGCAGCGAGGTGGTGGGCGGCGTGGCAGTGGTGCGCTACGGCGATAATCCGCTGGCCGCCATTGAACGGATCAAGGAGAAGATCCGGGAGATATCACCGGGCCTGCCCAGCAAAACCCTGGCCGACGGCACCATAAGCAAGGTCACCATTGTGCCCTTCTACGACCGTTCCGGCCTGATCCATGAAACCCTGGACACTCTGAAGATCGCCCTGAGCGAGGAAATCCTGATCACCATCATCGTCATCCTGGTCACGGTCATGCACCTGCGCTCGTCCCTGCTCATCTCGGCCCTCCTGCCCCTGACCGTGCTCATGGCCTTTATCGGCATGAAGGTCTTTGGCGTGGATGCCAACGTGGTGGCCCTGTCCGGCATCGCCATTGCCATCGGCACCATCGTGGACATGGGCATCATTATCTGCGAGAATATTCTCACCCGGCTGGACAAGGCCAATCCCGAGGAATCCACCCTGCGGATCATCTACGATGCCTCGGTGGAGGTGGGCAGTGCCGTACTCACTGCCGTGGCCACCACCATTGTCAGCTTCCTGCCGGTCTTCACCATGCAGGCCGCCGAAGGCAAGCTCTTCAGGCCCCTGGCCTACACCAAGACCTTTGCCCTGATCGCCTCGGTGGTCATCGCCCTGACCGTGCTGCCGCCCCTGGCCCATAGTCTTTTTCGCCGCAAAAAAGCAGGTAAGGCCTCCTGGAAGATCCGTTTTGTCCTGCCTGGCCTGCTGATCATTGCCGGGGCTGTGCTGGCCTGGAAGGTCCATCTCCTGGCCCTGATCCTGCTCGGCCTGGGAGTTTACCGCCTGATCCTCCAGTTCCTGCCCCCGAAGGTACTGCCTATCCTCAGCCGGATAGAAAACTGGATCATGATTCTGCTGGTCACGGTCCTGCTGGCCCGCAGCTGGCAGCCTCTGGGAATCGAGCAAGGGGCATGGGCGAACTTCTTCTTTGTCGCCCTGCTTATCGGCGGCCTGCTGGGATCTTTCCAGGTTTTTCAGTGGCTCTATCCGCACCTGTTGCGCCTGTTTCTCCGCTGGAAGCTGATTTTTCTGATTTTCCCCTTGCTGGTGGTCATCGGCGGGGCCATGGTCTGGCTGGGTGTACCGAAGCTCACCGGCTGGCTGCCGGACAGTATCCGTCGGGCCAAGCCGATGATGAGTCTGGCGCACAGCTTTCCCGGTCTGGGTCGGGAGTTCATGCCCTTCCTGGATGAAGGTTCTTTTCTCTACATGCCCACCACCATGCCCCATGCCGGGCTGACCGAGGTTCAGGAAGTCTTGGCGGCTCAGGACCGGGCGATCACCGCCATCCCGGAGGTGGAATCGGCGGTGGGCAAGCTGGGCCGGGCCGAGACCCCGCTGGACCCTGCGCCCCTGTCCATGATTGAAACCATTATCAATTACCATCCCGAATACCTGAAGGATGAACAGGGAAATCGCCTGCTTTTTTCCTGGCGGGCGGACCGGAAGGATTTCTGCCGCAGCCCGGCAGGCGTGCTGCTCAAGGCCGGGGACGGCATGCCCTATCTGGTGCAGGGACGTTTTGAGCGGGATGAGAGGGGACGGCTCATTCCTGCCGCTTCTGATGCCTCTGGTGCTGAAGGCAGACCCTTCCGCCTCTGGCGGACCGCCCTTGATCCGACCATCAACCCGGACCGCGAGCCCTGGCCCGGCATTGAAGACACTGATGACATCTGGAACGAGATCGTTCAGGCCGCCGAGATCCCCGGTGTGACCTCGGCACCCAAACTCCAGCCCATTGCGGCCCGCATCGTCATGCTCCAGAGCGGCATGCGCGCCCCTATGGGCATCAAGGTCAAAGGGCCTGATCTGGCGACCATCGAGCAGGTGGGCCTGGACCTGGAACGACTGGTCAAACAGGTTCCCTCAGTTTCTCCCCTGACCGTGCTGGCCGACCGGGTGGTGGGCAAGCCCTATCTGGAGATCGTCATTGACCGGGAGGCCATCTCCCGCCACGGCATCCGGCTGGGCAAGGTCCAGGAGGTGATTGCAGCGGCAGTGGGCGGCAAAATGACCACCATGACCGTGGAAGGCCGGGAACGCTATCCGGTCCGGGTGCGGTATCAGCGGGAACGGCGGGACTCCCTGGAGGCCTTGGAGCGAATCCTGGTCACCGCCTCCACGGGCGAGCATATCCCCCTGAACCAGCTGGCCGATATCCGCTATGTGCGCGGCCCGCAGATGATCAAGAGCGAGGACACCTTCCTGACCGGTTATGTGCTCTTTGATAAAAAGAAGGGCTTTGCTGAAGTGGATGTGGTGGAGCAGACCCGCCAATTTCTTCAGGAGAAGATTGATAGCGGTGAGCTGCGGATTCCGCCCGGTGTCTCCTACACCTTTGCCGGTAATTACGAGAACCAGGTCCGGGCCCAGAAACGGCTGTCGGTGATCCTGCCCCTGGCCCTGCTGGTAATCATGGTGATTCTCTACCTTCAATTCCGTTCCCTGGGCACCACCATGATGGTCTTTTCCGCCATTCTGGTGGCCTGGTCCGGCGGCTTTCTGATGATCTGGCTCTATGGTCAGGATTGGTTCCTGGATTTCTCTCTCTTTGATACTGATATGCGCAGGCTCTTTCAGGTCCAGAGCATCAACCTCTCTGTAGCTATCTGGGTGGGCTTCCTGGCCCTCTTTGGCATTGCCACTGATGATGGGGTGCTCATGGCCACCTATCTGGATGAATCCAAGGCCCGCCTCAAGGATAAGAAGGAGAGAACCCGGCAGGACATCCGCGACATGGTCCTGCACGGTGCCCAACGCCGCATCCGCCCGGCCCTGATGACCTCGGCCACCACCATCCTGGCCCTGATTCCGATCCTGACCTCCACTGGGCGGGGCTCGGATATTATGGTGCCTATGGCTATTCCTTCTTTTGGCGGGATGATTATTGCGATGCTGACAGTGTTTGTGGTGCCTGTGTTGTATTGTTGGGTTGAGGAGGGGAGAATCAGATGATTTTGGATTTTTGTTTCTTTGCCTATTGCTATATAATGAGTGAATGATGTTATCACAACTTGAATTAAATCCACTGCCATCATTAGGAGAACAAAATGTACATTAGGAGAACAAAATGTAACAGTAACGACAATCAGGAGACACTTTCTCCCCCCGCCACTGTGGTCGGGCATGTTTTTCTGGGTGGTAATGTGAAGGGTGCCACACTCCAGATAGAGTCCCTGAATGGACAGAAACTGGCTAGGGGGACAACCTCTCGGCAGGGGATAGTGTTTTTCGATCATCTGTCCCTTCCGAAGGATTTTCGGGCTTATGCGACGGTACCCGGTTCGGGTATTCAATTTTCCGCACAGTTGCGGGATTTTGACCCAACGAAGCGGCAGGTGCATATCTCGGTGTTGAGTACACTGGCGAGCGAGGTGATGCAGGCGGAGCCGGATCTGACACTTTCCCAGGCAGAGGCTCTGGTCAAAAAGGCACTTGTTCTGCCCGACAGCCTTCAACTTGGTATCAGCCTGAGGGAGCCCAACCCGGTCTTTTCCTCCTTGGCTTTTTTCCGTAAAGCATCGGAAAACGAAGGTTGGGTCACCTACAAAAACAACATTGTATCCCTTGCTCGGGAGTTTCAGTACAGCAGTCCGCAGCCAAGGCGATTTCTGATCAGTCTAGATCAGCTCCACCATCCGATCACTGGCCTTGAAACCGGACTTTCCGATGCTGTGGAAGCGGTGCGTCTCGAAACGACCGATCGTATCGGTTTCACCCCGGCTTCCAATCTTGACATGAACCAACTGTTCGATCCACCTGTAATTTTTCTGGCATCCCCCACCAGCGTGGGAGGGCAGTTCCTGTTCGGGGTGGCTCAGGGCATAACGGGTAACGTCGTAGGTGATGTAGCGAACGGTATCTTGGGATGGGCGGCCAATCAGTTAGGACTGAACTACGGCACAACGGGTCAACTACAGGAGATCAGTGAACAATTAAGTGCTGTGCAACAGTCTCTGACACAGCTACAGAGTGAGATCACCGACGATTCGATAGAGAAAAAAATCAAATCGTTGGTTTCCGAGTTTTTCCCTATCATTGATATCAATAACGGCAATCCCACAGGAGCGCAGGTCACTCTCGTAAACAGTATAACTGCAACCCTGACCGCTATCCAGAACGGTTCCCAGCCGCCGCTGAATCAGCCCGTTCAGACCAATATCAACGATCTCGTCGCAGTCATCAAGGCACCAGATTATCAAACGATTCTGGACGATGCCGAGCTACAGCTCACAGGCAGAACCGGCATCATTCTCGGGGTGCAAAATATTGTGCTCAATCAGGAGTTGGGAATAGACTGTCCCGGTAATGTACTCTACTTCCCGTGGCGGCAAAACCGTGTCATAGATAGAGTCTTACCGGTTTATCAACAGTTTGCCTATCTACAGAGCGCGACCCTCAATATCTACTCCGAACAAGCGCACAACTACCTTGTCTATGAAAATCCCGTGGACGGTATCAATGCGATCCTTAAAAATGTTGCGAGCAATATCGCGTCCCAAAAAGCACAGAGGCAACTCCTGCCGTTTCGCAACAGTGTTGAAGGAATCACTCCAGACTTCGAAAACGGTGTCATGTGGTTTGACCAAATATGGGAGCCGGATACCTATGATAACGCCAATGCGAACGCTTCGTCATTTACGGAATCGGTGATTATGCCCGACGGATCGGTTGTGGTGTACGATGACTGGCACTTGCCTACCTACGGAGAATTCTTATCGCTACAGGCACGCGCTGCGTATTGTCCGACCCGAGACGAATCGATAAGTCACAATTCATTTAACGCCGTTCCCGATTATGGCGCAACAACGACCGCTCTTCCCTACCTCGGATTTTATAACGCTGAGGCATTCAACGATAATGGAGAAAATGGAGAACATGGGGACTTGTGGATGTCGTACTATGAATTGCTTGGCGATCCGAGCAGCTCAACTGGCTATCAAATTTATAAGGATGATTATTATGAGTTCCGATTGAACTATGAGAAGACCAGAGACCTTACAGATCACAAGAAATCCGATGATAAAAACCCCTACTGTCTCGCCCGCACATTCGGGCCAACCGTTACTGTCACACCATTTGCTGTATCAGGTGCATCTCATCCTGCGACGGCAGCACCTGACGGCATCGCCGGAACAAACTTCGTCCTCAGCGAGTACGCACAGTATGGGGTGGTGACGAACATTGAGATATTGGAACCTAAAACCGCGCAGCCGGTAACTTATCCGATCTCAGATGGTTCACCGAAAACTTTCACGCCGCCAGCTGGGTCTATGCAGTTCGATGCCAATGTGACCTATGAAATCAACATCGGGGGATCCTTCGAAGTCGGCTATGGATCAGGAAAGACAAAGAGTTTCACCAATCCTTCGACATCTTCGAGTCAGACAGTCTCAACAGCTACGGATAGCGGTGGTACAGGTACCTACAATGCCGTCCGGCAGCTCATCAACTGGAGTATCAGTAATTCGACCGGGAGCATGAATCTTCTCAACGTCCCCTATGCTTCAGGGATAGGCATACCGCTGACTTCCGGTACAGTCACTGTCACAGCCTCCCTCCTAGGGGCCAATGCGGATACTGTATCGGGCACCTACAGCTACACCGTCAATGCGCCGGAGAAAACGCTCACCGGGTTACAGATTACGCAGCGCAATCAGCTCTACGGAGGGAATAATTCTGAACCCGCCAGCGGGAGCTACTCCTACTACTGCACCGGGTTCTACAGCGATGGGACGGTCGAGAGCCTAGGAGACAAGGTGATCTGGGAAGTGACCCCTACTCCTAATTCGGCGAATGCACAGATCGTGATATTGGGTGGGACAGCAACCCTCAAGCTCAACCAACCACCGGAGGCACAACCGACCGATTACCAGCTAACCATCAAAGCAACCTATCAGGACAAAAGCGACAGTACCCTCATCGAAATTTCGCCCTTGGTTGCCTCTTCTGATAATTAGAATATCCCCTCCTCCTCGGCTTTGCCGGGGAGACTGTCCAGAGTTTGACTTTTACGGCAATCATCCATAAGATAGTATCTCATGTTACGCAGAGAAGGCAGCATCTTGTAATTGTTTCATTTTTAAAAATGATGCTTTCAGTGCGTTCATGTACATTATACTTTTAATTGCATAACCCAACTTTGCGACACCGAGGTAACAATCCCCCTAAAATCAATACTTTAGGCTTTTTGGAAAATCATTCTTGGCACCACATATTTTTAACTTTTGTTTTTTTATTATAAGTAAAAGGGGTCAGAGTAAAATTAAATCTGTAATTCACAATTCTATCCCTCTCTCCACCGCCTTTTTGAACGGCAAGGCATCGTATGCAGGCGAAGACCACTCCTGCCTGCTCTGTATAATACTGCTCACCACCTCATCATTTTCCAGTTCAATATCATACAGCCCATCCTTCAGCTTTGTTATAATCTCTCTGTCCAACGGATAATCAGCAATGATCAAAAAATCCCAGTCAGAATCCTGCCGGGCTTCCTTGCGGACACGGGGACCGTGCAGAATTACTTTCGCATCAGGCAGCAGACGATGCACTTCCTCCCGCACCTGATGCAGGAAATGCCGGGCGTGCGGAGAACTGTTCTCCCATTGCGGAACCGGTTTCATAATTTCTCCTCACAAGAAAAAGATAATCCCCAACTATCAAGAACAAGAGAATCGATCCAGCGTACAAAGCCTCATTGACAGCGGCTTCCAATGTGTATAAAACAAAAAATAATACACATCAATTTTAAAGAGGTCACAATGAGAACAAATATTGTTGTTGATGACAACCTGATGGCGGAAGCAATGCGGTTAAGCTGTATCAAGACCAAAAAAGGTGTTATAGATCAGGCATTGAGGTTGCTGATCCAGGTCAAAAGACAGGAAGCCGTCCGGCAGCTAAAAGGCAAACTGCACTGGGAGGGCGATCTTGAGAAAATGAGGCTGGACTGATGATTCTAGTCGATTCCTCAGTGTGGGTAAACTATTTTAACGGTCAGGCAACATGGCAGACGGAAATGCTGGATCAACTGCTGCTACAGGTTCCGGTGTATACCGGGGATCTGATTCTGACAGAGGTGCTGCAGGGATTTCGGAAAGACAGCGACTATGCACAGGCAAAAGAAGTTATGAGCATACTTCCCTGTAAAGAATTGGGAGGATATGCTGTTGCTGTCGCGGCTGCCGAGAACTACAGAACGTTACGGAAAAAAGGTGTTACCGTTAGGAAGACTGTTGATATGATCATCGGGACATTCTGTATCATGAACACGCTCTCTTTGCTGCATGATGACAGGGACTTTGAACCTATGGTTGCCCACTTGGGACTCAGGGTCGTTTCCCAATTCTACATTGAAATCGTCTGATTGAACAGCATGTTATCTACTCAATATCGGAGATTGCCATCCTCGTCCCGATCCTGACTTCCACCGGTCGGGGTTCGGATATTATGGTGCCTATGGCTATTCCTTCTTTTGGTGGGATGATTATTGCTCTACTGACGGTGTTTGTGGTGCCGGTGTTGTATTGTTGGGTTGAGGAGGGGAGGGTCGGATGATCGTGGATTTGTTTCTTTGCCTGTATGGAGTGATTACTGTATACTGAGATCATGATGAAAATATATCTTGATAACTGCTGCATTCCTATGGCGACAACGTTGAACGATATAATCAAGGAGAAGAACTTATGCAGGCGCAGGAGCAGCATCATATCAGCCCTGAAGAATATCTTACCGGGGAACGTGATGGTGATATCCGGCATGAATACTTTGCCGGAGAAGTCTTTGCCATGGCCGGGGCAAGCCGGGAACATAACCAGATCTCGACAAATATCGTCCGCCTGCTGGGCAATCAGCTGTTGGAGAAGCCGTGCAGCGTCTTTGCCAGCGACATGAAGGTGAAGGTCCAAAAGAGGAAAAAGTATTCCTACCCGGATATCGTTGTTGTCTGTGAAAAAGAGAAGTATGAGGATGAACATAACGATGTGCTGCTGAATCCCGTCGTTCTTATAGAAATCCTTTCCGGCAGCACCGAGGCCTATGATCGGGGAGACAAGTTCTCCCATTATCAGGAGCTCCCTTCATTTACTGAGTATATCCTAGTTTCTCAGTATAGCTTTAAGATGGAACGATTTGCCCGGCAGGCCGATAAGTCCTGGGTGTATACGATATATCAAGGTGAAGAAGATGTACTTCCTGTCGAATCAATAGAGTGCGAATTGCCGGTGGCCGAGGTGTACAGAAAAGTACGGTTTGCTGAACAGGGGGCGCGAAGAAATCGGGTGACTATGCGCGGGGCTTGATGAGTAGGGGAAAAGGGGATTATTCGAGTCGTAATATTTGATTAGTTGCAGAGTAAAATCTAATTTTACTCTGACCCTTTTTACCGGATAAACGACTCTTTCTTCTTGTTAGTCGTCCGAGCGCTCTTGTCCAATCTCCTTAATCTCTTCTTCTGACAGGCCCGTCAACTGAGCAATCATTTTGATATCAAATCCTTGCTGAAGTCCGTTGAGGACTATTTCTCTATCTCTTTCATTCTTACCTTCTACTCTCCCTTCTTCTTTTCCTTCTACTCTCCCTTCTTCTTTTCCTTCTACTCTCCCCTCATCAAAGGCTGTATCAAGGGAGTTTTTCATGTCCCGATAATATTTCAGACTCTTCTCATAAGAACGCACTTGGTCCGGGGTAAAGCGTGCAATCTCCGCAGTATCAAAGAGCTGCTCAAACACCTGTTCCCGTAGCATGTCCGGTATTCGTTCCAGCCGGTTCAGATTCCTGATAACGTACAGCCATTTATCGAAACGAGTCTTCAGCTCATCCAGGTTCTTGCTGAATTTGGGCATTTCCAGATAGATGAAGGTCAGTTTATCATAAAACACCCGGTTAGTTTCGATATCAGACAGCTTAACATCATAGCGGTACTTTTCCGGTTGGTTCTTATCCTCGTCAAAGACAAAGTCCAGGATAGCCACCGTATACACGGCCTTAAGTTTAAAATTCCAGTCCCCTCGTTCAGCCTGTTCGCGGATGGGAAAGGTGGAGTAGTAGAGTGCTCGGTCCTTGAAAAAATTCTGTTTGCTCTTCTGGAGTTCGACAATGAACTTCTCACCTCGTTCATTCTCGCAGTAGAGATCGAAGATCGCCTTGCGGTCGATATCGGTGTCACCGAGCTGTTCGGTCTTCAGATAGGTCAAATCCCGGATCTCTCCCTGTTCCTCTTTCAGCAGCTCGTTGAGAAAATCCAGGAGCAGGTTCTTATTCGGTTCTTCACCGAAGATCTTCTTAAATCCGTAATCAGTGAACAGGTTGATATAGCGTTCTTTGCTGGCCATTATGTATGTTTTTTACAGGTTGCCGAGTATTCCAGTGCCGTTGAGCATAACGCGCTCTTTCTTCATGATCAATGTCAGCAGTATATTCCTATTTTCCCGGAAGTACAACCGGTGCTTTTGGGCAGGGAATGTGTCGGGGAGCGAGGAGGTGTAGTTTGTGGTTTTATCCTGAACGAGAAGCTCGGGGCTGTGGCACGGGAGGTTGGGGTGCTGACGAGATGAAAAGGGAGATGTAATTTTTTTCTGCAAGGTGTTTGAGCGAGCTGATCTGATAAATTTCCTTGAGGCGCAAGGGGATTTGGCCTTTTAAGACAGCAGTCTATCAGAAAGTTATTCTTGACAAAAAAATCATAATTGTCATATTGTTCGGATCATAGCAGCACGGAATACGGGGCTCGTTAATTGGTTTTTCGTGTTTGTGTTTTTTTGACTCTTACGTTGTTAGTGGAAAACGTGGTTTGTCCCTAATTTACGACTTTTTTATCGGGGTCGGTGCCCTGCTCCATGTGGTGGCTGACTGCGCCACGGTCAGCGGGGTGCGGGCCATGTCGCCCTGGACCAATAAGCTCTTTGTCTTTTTCAAGCGATCATGGCGGCTGAAGACCGGGAGCGGGGCCGAGTTCAGCGTTTTATTGATTTTCGGTGCCCTGGCCTGGGCTGGCAGTCAGGTGGGCTCTATGGGCGGATTATCCGCCATGCTGGGCTATCTGACCGGTTCTCCTCAGATTATGTTGGAGGAATATAAGTTAAAGGGTTTGCAGAAATGCTTTGTTGAAGGTACATTACGTTGGAATAACGGAAAGATTGAGAAAGGCCGCTGGCTGATCATCGGGACCGAGGGAGAAAGCGGGTTGGCCCTGCAGGCGGAGGGGTCGGACAGGATTATTCATCTGCCGGGGCATGGGCGTTTTATCCGGGCCCGGTTGCAGCCCACTGAGGAGCGTTGGGAGGCTGTGAAGCTGAAGGGGTGGGGGGTGACCGAGCAACCTTGTTATTTTATGGATAACGGGAAGTGGTATGCGGCCCGGGCCGGGGATACGGTTTGGGGGCAGCTGCTTGGGGAGGGGATTGTGGTTCGGGGGATAAATTGATTAGGTTTTTTTTGTTTTTTTAAATTATATACAAAATTGACTAGTTGAATTTGTCTAAAAGCGATACCGTCTAACTAAAAATAAACAATATCAAATGGTAAAAAATTCTATATTTAATACAGTAAAGACTTCTTCCTCTGGAGAGCAGTTTTTAATTAATACTCGTACTACAAGTGTACTTAATATTAGTAAACCTCCGTTACAGCAATTGGGTGACTTATTAATAAAAGGTGGAGAGCAATTTGTATTTGATGTAGGTGATTCTTCAATACAATTGCTTAAGAAAAATGGATTTATTGTAGAGAACGAGTTTGATGAAAAAGGTTGGGTTGAGCAGATACATCAGACAGCTAGACTTGGTAGTGATGCTTTTGGATTAGGGATTGCTTTAACTTTGGCATGTAATTTTCGATGTGTTTATTGTTATGAAAAACACATTGATGTTCATATCTCTAATGAGTTATGTAGTTCAATCAACAAGTTCGTTTCACGGAATATTATTGGGAAAAAGCGGTTTCGTGTAGCATGGTTTGGAGGAGAGCCACTTCTTCAAACACGACTTATTGAAAAATTTAGTAATTTTTTTATCACACAATGTGATATTGAGAATGTTAAATATAGTGCTCGTATAGCTACAAACGGATATTTATTATCGCGTGGTACTGCTGAAATGTTAAGACGTTATCATGTAGATGAAATACAAATAACAATTGATGGCCCTCCAGAAATTCATGATGAAAGACGATTTAGGACAGGTGGTTTTCCTAGTTTTAGTCGTATTTTAAATAATATAGAAAAAAATTGTGAGTTGTTTGAAAGGGTTATAGTGAGAATTAATATTGATGAACATAATCGGCATAGTATCCCTACGTTACTTGAAAAGTATTTATATCCATTGAGAAATAATATAGTTTTAAATTTTCGTGAAGCATTACCCCCTGACGATATATATAAAATGGAACCATTAACAACATTACCAGATGATTATTGGAATTTAGAGAAAGATTTAGGACGGTTGTCAGATTCTTTAGGATTTACAGTAGCTCGTGGTTATGCATTACCCTGTACTTCGTTTTGTATGGGGTATCAAAAAAATTCTTTTATGATTGATCCATTTGGACATATTCATCGCTGTACAAAATATCTTGGTGTTAAGGATGAAAGATATGGAGAGCTATCAGATCATGGTGAAATTATTGTAAATAAAACTGGATCACAGGCAAGTTGGGATAATTGGAGTCCATTTAAAGATAATGAATGTATTAGTTGCAAGGAATTACCTCTTTGTATGGGTGGATGTTTACTTTATTTGGAAACAAAAAAAGATAAAAAAAATACACATCGATGTTTTGCGAAGCACAATTTATTAGAGAGTGTGCAACGTGATGTGGATATAAGTGTAGATAGTATTTACTAGGCAGAAAGTAAGTATAATAAGGTACTTACTAAATATAAATTTAAAGGAGGTAATTGATATGCCTAGATTGGTAATGAGAGAAGTTACGGCTAAGGAAATTGGCAAAGATCAAGCAGAGATGCTCGGTGCTCTCGTAGAGGGTTTGCAACAAAAAGGAATTAAGGAGGAAATGATAGAAGCGATTGCGGTGAAAATTGCTGGTGCTGGATCGTGTTTCGGCGATGGTTGCGGCGGAATGGAAAATCCGGCCGAAGTTCTTAGGAACCCAGTCCTGAATCGCTAATATTGAAGGCACGGTAAGTTGGGATGAGAAACGAATCCCAACAATAACAGAACCTGCACAGCCCCGGCCACCACCGGGGCTTTTTTATTGACACCCCCACCCCTTCCCTGTACCTTATTTTCGTCCACGGCAAAATCCGTGGGCCGGGCTTGGAAACCCGAAAGACATAGGCGGACAACCGCCTTTTTTACTTATTAACCGGCGGTATTTTTATGTCCAGTGCATGGCGTGCTTTTTCCTTTGGGTGGGCTGTGCGGGAGGCTTCGGCCTGCCGGTTTCCTATGTCACCGGTCTGCACAAAAGAGCGCGTACAACCCCGGCTGTCCGCCGGGAAATTCAGCGCTCAGAACTTTCCGAACGAGTAATTAGGGGTCAGAGCCCAATTAAGCAAACTCGTTTATCACCTCCTCCAATGCCCACCGGTACCGTGAACATAAAGCCCAAGAATGCAATAAACCCGGCCCTTCCCCCGAAGGGCTGTCCCCCTCCATCCTCTTCAATTATCCCCGACAAATACCAAATCCCCCAAAAAAAAGAAATAATCGCAACTCGTTCCCCCATCCCACCGTCTGCCGCCCCGCAACCACCCGCATCCCCTGTTCCACCACAACGGTTGTGCTTCCGGGAGAATTTGAATATACTGAACATACTAAATATTTCCAGAACGTTGAAATGCAGGGTCAGGAGATGATTATGAAAGAATTAAACATGGAAATATTACCCGAGGCCGCAAAAAGAGAGCTGTTCGGCTTCTATGAATATCTCGTTGACAAACATACAAAAAAAGGCTCTAAAACAGTCGGATCCAGCAAGGGGCAAGAAGGTTTTGGTTGCCCTGCAAGAGTTTAAGGGCCTGAGAGAACAATTACATCCTGTTGTCGACCCATCTGTGGATATCGACAAACTCATCAATACAATGAAGTAGGGGCGAACCCCATGTGTTCGCCAAGTCCATAGGCAGGTCAGCGTATTTTTCTATCAGCCTCAGAAGAATGCCGCTGTGTTCATTTTCACAATAACCATGCCGGAAGAAAACGAAACCCTTTCTTCCGGGCAAGACACGACCTGTTGACAACAGTCTTGCTGATTTCGGCAAATTGCCCCTGATATTTCTTCTCAAAAGCACTCATCGCCTTGACCGGTCGGTCAAAGATTCCCGCCTTCACTTCAATCAGCCGACACTGCTGTTCTCTGACCGTGATAAAATCAATTTCCGTCTTGGCCTGGGTCCGGTAGAAATGGTTGGATGTAAGAAGATCCGCATTCTGCTCCGGCACGGTAAAAACATAGTTTTCATACATTTTTCAGAAGATGCTTATTGCGATGCTGACTGTGTTTGTGGTGCCTGTGTTGTATTGTTGGGTGGAGGAGAAAAAAACGGGATGAGTCCAGATTTGCCTCTTTACCTGCATGGAGTGATTACTGTATACTGAGATCATGATGAAAATATATCTTGCTGCTGCATTCAGCGACCGATTGATGCCCTGCATCTTGCCTCGGCGGAAATGCTGAAAGCTGATTTCTTCTGCACCTGCGATGACAACTTTCTGAAAAAAGCGAAGAGGATAGACGATCTCGGAGTCAGGACTGTTTCAATCCTTGAACTGTTACAGGAGATGGAAAAATGAGTGCTACGGCGACAACGTTGAACGATATAAATATCAAAGCTATTGCTCTGTTAAGCAGCAGGCTCGGAACGGCGGACACAATACGTTTTCTGAATCAGTTCACGACCGGATTCGGTGACTACACGGAAGAGAGAAAAAAAAGTTTGATAAGATGAGTCTGGATGATATTGTAACTGAAATAAAGGAGCGGAGAAAGCGAACCTGAAGATCCTCTTCGTCATTTTCGGTGGGCATGGTCATCGCCATCTTGACTGTTTCTGTCGTGCCGGTGTTGTATTACTGGGTGTAGGAGGATCAGATAAGAATTATGGTAACCTGTAGTAAAAGCTAAAATTGTTTAGTTACACTGTATCCTTTCAAGTAAAAATATAAAAAATGAAAATACACCTTGAATAATCCTATGATGTTAAAAGATGCATATATGATTGACGGCAATCAAGATGATCTTGATGAAGCAATAGCTGATTTGATCGGTTTTAATAAGTTTTTGAGCATCTTATTCTTGAGAAAAATAAACTTTCCAACTTTAAACGGTATTATCATTACAAAATGGTCCGAATATTCTCTGGAAAAAGTGGAGTATTTCACCAAACGATATGGATTCACCCGTCTTCTGCTAAGACATGATAAAAATCCAGAAAAGCCTCCTTATCCGCGTGGTGGATATCTCGTTGAACATGAAAATATTGAACAAGAAACAAAAAGGTATATAGAGCAAAATAGAATTGTATTTTGGCTTGAACCAGCTAATTGTCTGCATAACATCTACAGCATAAACTGTTTGTTTAATCGGGATGATATATTATTTGAAATTGTTGGCCCTGGTTTTGATGCAAGTGACCTGCAAAGAGGGGATCAATCCCCACATGAAGTTATTAGTATGGATATTGGAAGTGGCAGGATCATTAAGCGGAAGATAAACGCTAACAATACAAATATATACAGAAAGAGTGTTGAATGGAGATATTTAAAAATAGCATCTAATATAGAAAAGAACAACAAAATTGTATTTTCGAAACAGGATGATACAACTAGGATATATCAAACAAAAAAATACTTATTAGAGCATGGGTTTGATTTATTGACAAGAAATGAAAATCAATACACTGCTATTTCAGACAAGAAAATACGGCTTCTCTTCTCATACCTGAAGCAGACAGTATCTGACTTATCAAAATTAACTAAGGTTGACTATCCTTTTGTAGTCTCTTGCGGATATATTCATTCTATACATCGATTAATATTCTGGGATATAACTTGGCCAGAAAGAAAATTTTCAAGCCAAATCAAGTGATTTCTCCAGGCACTCTTCGCCTCTTAATATATTCATAGTATTAAGAGCTTTTGGGATCGCCATCTCCTCTCGCCAGTTCCAATTTTGACTCTGCCCACAACATTCCGCCAATATCTTCCGTAACGCTTGTGAAACCCTGGAGTTACCATAAGATAAAACTTTCGTACTCTCAAAACTAGTTGATGAAATTAGCATATAGTCTGTTTCGGGACAATAATTGTCTTGATAAAAATCTTTGTAAGATGGATATTCTTTCATAGTAAAGTAGATAGATTCCGATTTATTCAGAAATAATTTCGCATCATCTAATGCTACCATATGAATATGGGCATGATTAACACCACATCCTACCTCGCTACATCCTTCAATCTGGCCGTGTTCAAAAACAACTATTTGTTTTCCATATTTTTCTTTCATTATGTTGTTGAAATATTCTACTATTCTTATCAAGTCGTACAATTCTTCATCAACCAAGTTCTTCATGCTCAAAATATGCTTTTTTGGCCAAATTACTATATACCCGTCCACTATTGACCCAAGTGATGGTGTGACAATAAAATTCTTTGTTTCTTTAATGATCCTCCAAGAAAGCGAAAGTGGTGACAAGTTATCACTATATATATCTTTTATGTCTGCGCAGACTCCACATTTACTATTCATTCTTTTCTCTCTTTGAAGCTATCAACTTACTGGCAGGTTATCTCTGAACTTAGTAACAAGATCGTACAGGTCTAAAAAATACTTTTCTACATATTCATCGCAACCTTCGATAGAATCAATAGACAATCTCCACCTCTTTCTCATTGTTGGAACATTGAAAGCAGCGATAGGCGTTCTGTTATTTGAAGTTGATGTCAGGTAATGTTTTATAAAAATTCTGCTTCCATTTGTTATGATACCTGTACTCGGCATAGCATCATATTGTCGCAATATAATGTTTCCTTTTCCTTTGCTATTATTCTCACTCGCAAGTTCCTTGAATTTTTCAATGGAATTTTTAATTCGTTCTTTTGTTTTGCCAAACTTATTATCCTTATCATTTTCTTCTCTCGCCTCAGCCCATGACGACTCCGGATCCAAAAAATAAACATAAATCGTTATATTCTTTTTCGTAACGACATCAATAATTGCCTTCTTGCATCTATCATTTCTTAACCATTCAGAATTAGCAGTTCCAATTATATAAATTTCACTGTCTCTATGAGTGTCAGATATAAACGTTGCCCAATCTTTACTTCGCATAGACTCCTGATCGGCAAGATATTGGTTAATGCCAGTGGCTAAGATTTCATTGAATTCTTTCCTCGCGCACTGATGGTCTGGAGATAAAATAGATAATGCCAAGTAAGAAGCAAGCAAAGAGCAAATCACGCCCGAAAGGCCAACAAAAATAAACGAAGGGAAATTAATAGGTTCTGCATTGACCTGACAGGACCAAAAATAAAATGCGAGCGCAAATCCTGTCAGTGCGGCAACAATTAACCAAAAAATAGACTTTTTATGAGACAAGTCCATGACATTCAAATCCAGCCAGTATCCAACAAAACCTCTTTGACAATATCCGTAATATCAATTTGTAATAATTCGTTTTTTGAAAAAAAATTAGCCTCGCTAATATCGGAAGACGGATGCAGCTCTCCTCCAGTAAGCCTTGCGAGATTGTAAACAATTATACGTTGTTTATTTTGCCCCATTATGTAGTATATACCTTTCCCTGCCAGACCTTGAGGTTCAATATCAACACCCAATTCTTCTTTGGCTTCCCGTATAGCAGCTTGTTCGTGGGTTTCACCGAATTCAATCTTCCCTCCCGGTAAAACCCACTTGCCAAACTCTGGTTCCTTATTACGTTTGCCCAGCAGAATACGATTGTCGTCTATTATCAGGACAGCACTTCCTAATCTTATCTGTTTTTCTAGTGACATGGTGTTCAAAATGGATAAATTTTATAAATTGGGTTAATAAACTTAAATAAATTACCGTATCGGATTCAAAAAAACAAGCAGAATACAAGCGTAGCATAAACCGGGGTCAGATCACCTTTCCTGCTTACACATTCCCCCCTCATCATACCGAGCCATGTGCCGCTATCAAGCCCCACTCCCCGGAAACCTTGCACAACCCATAACGCATTGTACCGGGCATCGGCCACCCGCCTGTTGCCCTCATTTATTCCCTCATAATCTACACAGGAAATCGCCTCAATTCTTTGTCAACGCCTGCGGGAACGACATTTTCCAGTTTCGCCTGCGCCGCAGGCATCCGATCAAAAGAATCGCGGTGCTCCGTTTCCCATTCCCCGGCAGGCCGAGCATGATCAGGACCGACAGGAAGGGCGGTGAACCCGACCTCGCTGATTTATTTCGGAACACTTCGAGCCGTCTTTTCTTCGGTTGCGTCTGCGGAACAAAAGCACCTCATCAGGCAAATGCTCAATCCACTAAACTGTAACCGTTGAAATTTCGTGAAAAATTGAATATACTGAGAATAATACGATTGTAAGGGGATATAGCTGGAGCAACATAATTTGAATATGCCCACAAGAGGCATAAGTTTTGCCTTCACGCCTTTCAGATAGCTGATCCTGTATTCAGTTTATACTGCTCCAGCTATAAAACAAAAAAAGAAATTTTCCGCAGAAGGGAAAACTCAGTCCGACGACCCCATTACTCATGAAGAAATGTTATAATGAGATGACTGATCAAGTACAATACTGGGTTGAATTATCAGAATATGATATTGAAACAGCCCAAGCTATGCTGAAGAGTAAGCGGTATCTCTATGTCGGCTTCATGGCCCACCAGTCCGTTGAAAAGATACTCAAGGCCTGCTACGTGAAAGGCAACGGCAAACCGGCCCCTTTTTCCCACAGTTTGTCTTACCTCGCAAAGAAAGCGGAAATTTATGATACTTTTTCAGAGAACCAGAAACTTTTTATCGACATGCTCGAACCGATGAATATTGAGTGCAGATACCCGACGTACAAAGAGCAGCTGATGAGAAGTTTAACGGAAGAACGCTGTAAAGAGATACTTGAAAATGCAAAGGAACTGCAACAATGGATAAAGAAGAGGTTATAAGAAAACTGGTACAATACAAGCGTCTCCTGTCACAATATATGGCATTTGATAAAATGATGCTGTTCGGCTCTTATGCGCGGGGAACTCAACGGGAAGACAGCGATGTAGATGTCGCCATAATAGTTGATGAAATGGAGGGAGATTATTTTTCCACAAGACCGCTGCTCTGGAAGATCAGGAGAGAAGTGGACGACAGAATTGAACCGGTTCTTCTCGAAACGAAACATGATCAAGGCGGTTTTCTGAAAGAAATAATGAAAAACGGAATTCTGATCCAGGATTCCTGAATACAAGATAAATTTCTCTCCACCGCCTTCTTGAACGGCAACGCATCGTATTCAGGCGAAGACCACTCCTGCCTACTCTGTATAATACTGCTCACCACCTCATTACTTTCCAGTTCAATATCATACAGCCCATCCTTCAGCTTTGTTATGATCTCTCTGTCCAACGGATGATAAGCAATGATCAGAAAATCCCAATCAGAGTCCTGCCGGGTTGCATTGGCGGACACGGGAACCGTGCAGAAAGAGAGGTCACGGCGGGAAAATCGACATAACGCCGCGTTCCTCTCACTGACCTTTTTTACGCCAAGGCACCTCCCCCTCTTGTCAAGAGTAATCCAATGGATTACAATATCCCTATGAACACAGTAGTCGAACTCCCGGAATTTATCCGACGTGCGGAAAAATTGCTGCGTACCCCGGAGCGGGAAAATCTGATCCGATATCTTGCAGCCAATCCAGAGGCAGGTGTACTCCTTCAGGGTACAGGCGGTATTCGGAAACTGCGCTGGAAACGCGAAGGCACGGGAAAAAGCAGCAGTGTCCGGGTCATCTACTATTTTCACAGTGAGCAATACCCGTTGTTTCTGCTGACTTTGTTCGGAAAATCCGAAAAGGCGAACATCAGCAAAGCGGAGCGGAACATGCTGGCCAAATTAACCGAAGAACTGCTGGCGACATATGGAAGTAAACAAAGAGGGGCGTGAGATGAGCAGCGCATTTGAGAGTATTCAGCAAGGACTACGTGAATCTATTGATTTTGCGAAAGGAAAACCGATAAAGGCTGTTGTGCATGAGGTTACACAGCCGGATGTGAAGGCGGTTCGTCAGCATATAGGAATGACCCAGGCGGAATTCGCTTCCGCATTCGGTATCAGCTTGGGGACACTTCGCCACTGGGAACGGGGTGACCGCACTCCGCGAGGTCCGGCGCGTGTACTGCTGAATGTTGTGGCAAAGGAACCGAAAGCTGTGTTGCGGGCGTTGTCAGGTCGCAGAAATTAAAAAGTACAGCGTGCTCCATAGCGTTAAGACGGGCTGAGATTTATCCAGTATGTTCAAGCCAGTAGAGGATTATGTCTTCCTTGCGGTTCACAGCTCTACGCCCTCTCTCTCCACTGCCTTTTTGAACGGCAACGCATCGTATGCAGGCGAAGACCACTCCTGCCTGCTCCGTATAATACTGCTCACCACCTCATCATTTTCCAGTTCAATATCATACACCCCACCCTTCAGCTTTGTTATGATCTCTCTGCCCGGCGGATGATCAGCAATGATCAAAAAATCCCAGTCAGAGTCCTGCCGGGCTGCATTGGCGGGCACGGGAACCGTGCAGAATTACTTTCGCATCAGGAAGCAGACGATGTACTTCCTCCCGCACCTGATGCAGGTTCTTGACCTGATTAACCAAATAAGTTACCATAAGAATATGGAAAAATGCCCCACATATAAGATGAAACCGGAGAAGAACGTCATGGTTACAGTGTACAGACAGGAAATCGCGGAATGGCTTCTGATGGAATACCATGCCGCTCTGCATACAGTACGCGAAAAAATACGGCTCTTTGAACAGAAATACAAGCAACCGTGGAATGAATTCAAAGAGCAGGTTGAACATGCCGAACAGGAAGACTTTTCCCGATGGGACGATTACATTGAATGGAAATCGCAGGTAAAAATATTTGACGAATTGTCCGTCAAGATTGAAGAGGTCAGGCATGGAAATTTCGAGATTGCTTGACGAGTCAGATTGGATAGAAGGATATGAAATTCAGGAATACAGAAGATGGTCAGACGGATTTTACCGAAAGATCAAAATAATCTTTGTTGACAAATCCGTCTTGTTTGTTAGAGAGTATGTGGATGCGTCAGAGCGCAATTACTCATTTCACTGGCAGAGTGAAGAGGGAACCATGCTCGCCCGCTGGGACAATGCACCGCATCATAAACATCTCGCAACATTTCCGCACCATAAGCATATCGACAGCGAAAAGATAGTTGAAAGCGGTGCAATCTCTCTGAAAGAAGTTTTGGAGTTCATTTACAGAACAGCATTCCGAAATGAAGACCGATTTCTCGATGATTAAATAGGGGACGCACCAAGTTTCACTACACCCTCTTTCTCCACCGCCTTTTTGAACAGCAAGGCATCGTATGCAGGCGAAGACCACTCCTGCCTGCTCCGTATAATGCTGCTCACCCACCTCATCATTTTCCAACTCAATGTCATACAGCCCATCCTTCAGCTTTGTTATGATCTCTCTGTCCAACGGATGATCAGCGATGATCAAAAAATCCCAGTCAGAATCCTGCCGGGTTGCATTGGCGGACACGGGAACCGTGCAGAATTACTTTCGCATCAGGAAGCAGACGATGTACTTCTTCCCGCAGGCAGATGCGGATCATCAAAGAGCCGCTACAGGAAAATATGCGTATCAGGAAGCAGGGTTATTTTTCATCAGGTGAATTTTCAATTCGCTGAACCGGAGCCGTTGAGATTCCGGGAAGAATTGAATATACTGAGAATGATGTAATTGTAAGGGAATAAAACAAAAGGAGCTTTGGAGGTTAATAACATAATGAATACGCAATCAATATCTGTAGACTTCCCCGCCGACATCCTCCTTGCCTTAAATGAGACGGAAAACGAACTGCGGCTGCGCATTATCCCTTGCATGCAATGCATGCATTCCCTATAATAAACGCACATCAACGTTTTTTCAACCACATCAACCTATGGAGTGTTCTGATGCCGAGTCTTACCATTCGAAACCTTGATCCTGCCGTGAAAAAGGGCCTGCGAATGCAGGCTGCCCGTCATGCCTGTTCAATGGAAGAGGAAGCCAGAAGGATTTTGCGGGCCGCAATTCTCCAACCTGCTACAAAAAAAGGATTAGGTACACTTATTCAACAAAAGTTTAACCCCATCGGCGGAATTGATATAGCCCCTGTTCACTCTGCTCCCCGTTCCCTTGATTTGCAGGCTGATGAGGAATGATCCTTCTTGACACCAATATCCTCTCGGAACCCATGCGCCCGTCTCCAGATAAGCGGGTTATCTCCTGGCTGGATCAGCAAATCGTCACCGACCTTTTTATCTGCGCTATCACCAAGGCAGAGATTGAACTCGGTATTACTCTCCTGCCGGAAAGCAGAAAAAAGCAATCCTTGTTGGCCGCAGCCCAAGAGGTATTCAGTAATTTTTCTGACCGCTGCCTGGCCTTCGGGGCAACTGAGGCTTCTATCTATGCAGAACTTATTGCCGATACTCGTAAAAAAGGCATAACAATGAGCGTGGAAGACGCCCAGATTGCTTCCGTCGCCGTATCCAACGGGTTCAGCCTGGCAACACGTAACACCAAAGACTTTAAAGATATTGCAGCATTGCCCCTCATTAACCCCTTTGATGTATAACTCGCATCCTGCCCCTTCTGCAGACGCCTCGCCGCACACGGTTTTCGATCCTTTTTATACCGAAGCATGCGCCGAACTCCAAGCCTGCTCTCCCGGAAACATTATGCTGGCCCCTCCCCCTTTATTTCCTCATGATTTGAACAGGGAATCGTCTCAATTCTTTGTCAACGCTTGCCAGAACGATATTTTCCAGCTTTGCCTGGGCCGCAAGCATTCGGTCAAAGGGGTCACGGTGCGACATTTCCCATTCCCCGGCAAGCTGGGCATGACCGGGGCCGACAGAAAGGGCTGTGAATCCGGCCTCGCTGATCCATTTCGGAACATTTCGAGCCACTGTTTCGGCCTGAGTCAGCATGCTGGTACCGAGTGAATCAGCAGTGGGGAAGGGAAACATGACCCCCGTCATACAGAGCGTATGAGCCTAGTCATATGGGCTGGTATGAGCCTCGTCATACGGAGCGTATGAGCCTAGTCATACCGGGGGAGGGAGGGACACCACCCGGCGCGTTGCACCGGGCTGGCTAAATATAGCCCTTTCGGCAGAAAGGCCGACGCACCATACCCCGAAGGGGTTATATTTAACCAGCACAGGGTAACACCCTGTGTGGGATGACGGATAACCACCATGCCTCGCCCCGCGATAAATCACGGGGCTATTATCGGATGTCCCTACGGGACAAGGGAAGCCGTCCCAAAAGGACGAAGCGAATAGAGCCCTTTTAACCCTGGGCCTCCTGTGTGGAATGCCGGAAACGCCACGGGCGGTTTGCGAACCGCCTTAGGTGGTGGGGGGGGCGAGGATTTCCGTAGGGACACGGCATGCTTGCCCCTACACGGTGATGACGAAATGCCATGCGACCTGATTCCACACTAAATCACTATAGGTAGTCATCACTACGGGCACTTAAAGGGAATTGTCCATACATCCCCCGTCTCTTTGCCTGTACCGCTGCCAACCCCTTAAGGTATGTCATTAATTCAGGATGGCTAATGGCCTTAGCAATCTGTATAGCCTGAGTAATGTATTTCTCTGCCTCGGCAAGATCGCCCATGTCTTCATAAGTGAGGCCGATGTTCCAGTATGTTAGTAACTCTCCGGCCCTGTCACTAATCTCTTGGTATATTCCTGATGTTTGTTTAAGATACTTCAAACTCATAGCATGGTTGCCTTGCGCACGGTATAGATGCCAGCAATGTTATTCAGGGTTATCCCTTCCCCGATCTTATCGCCAACTTCTTGTGCGATAGGCAGACACTGTTCATAATACTGCAATGCTTTCTCATTATAGCCTTGTGTCTTATAAGCCCTGCCAATATTATTCAGGGTTACGCCTTCTTCCCTCCGGTTGCCAATCTCTCGGTGGATGCTTAAACTCTGCTTACATTGTTCCAAGCACTCATCATATTTGCCTTGCTGCCAATAAATTACAGCAATATTGTTAAGGGTTACACCCTCATTCTTCCGGTCGCCCAGCTCGCGGCGTATGGGCAGGCATTGTTCATACCAGCGCAGGGCCTGTTCCTGCTCCCCGCGCCGCCAACAGGTGTAGCCCAGGTTATTCAGGCAAATTGCCTCATCTTGGCGGTCGCCTGCCTGCCGGGCCGCAGTCAGGCGCATCTCTACGGCAGCCAGTTGCTCTGTCCAATGGCCCTGTCGGTCAAGGTACTCCCACATCTCCCCGACCAACCCTTTCACCTCCCTCCACAACTCCCTCTCCAAACAGGCCCCAATCAACCGCAGGCAATGCACCCGTTCCCCATCCAGGCGGACATAGCCCGGTACCCCGGCAGCACTCTGTTCCTTGCACCAATCAATATAAAAAGCAGCAACCCGCCCCAGCTCCTCTTTCCCCAAAACCAACTGCCCAGCAGCATACTCATGGATCAGGGCATGGCCGATATGCAGGCCCTCCTTCCGGCGTTCCAGCAGCCCGTAATTGACCAGCTCATTCACGGCCTCCATGCTGCGCAGCTCAAGCTCCTCCTGATCTTCACCATCTGTCGACAAAACAAACATCACCGACATAAGGCTGATAGGCGCAAAGGCCAGCACCCCGGCCAGCCGCAGCACCAGGACTGCATCCGCGCTCACCTGCTCCACACTGCGTTCCAGCAGCAGAGCCGCGTTGTCTTTCTGATGCTCGCCACCAGTCCGCAGCTTCCTGAAAGGCCGCTTCTTCAGCCAGCGCAGGTAGTCTGCCGCAGGCTCCCCGGTACTGTGCAGATAATGACCAGCAATACGCAGGGCCACGGGCCAGCCACCCAGTATCTTCTCAATGCCTTGGATGGCCTCCTTCTCCCCGGTCACTTGGCTGTAGGCCTGCAACACCTCTTCCGCCTGATCTTCAGGCAGGGGTGGTAGATCCAGGCGCAAGGGTCCGCAGTCGGTCCGCTTCCTTGTGGTGATGAGCACCCCGCAGGTCCCGCGCAGACGCAGCACAGCATCCAGGTCGTCAGCCTCCTCAGCCCCGTCCAGAACCAGCAATGCCTGCTTACTGCCTAGAGCCGCAGCAACCTGTTGCTCCAAATCAGCCTCAGCCCTGATACCCAAAGCACGGGCTGCCAGCGCGGTCTTGCCCATGCCCCCTGGTGCGCAGATGGCGACCACCTTGTCCGGGTGCAGGTGGTTGTCCAGCCAGGATAGTTCTTCCTCCCGGTGGAGGAAGATGGAGTCTTCGCTGGGAAGGATGGAGGAGGGCACCGCTTCGGCGGGCAGATAGTTCTTGTTTGTTATGTTGATATCGCCTGTGCCGGTAGAGGCGTTGTTACTGCCGATGCTTGTCTGGGTGACCTTGCTCACAGCCCTATCCCCCTGGGCAATGTTCTGGTCTCCGCCGTCTTTGTTGTCGAACCTGTTATCCTTCATCACTGCCTCCTGCTCCTCTTTCAAAAACCACCAACACGTTCCCCCGCGATAAATCACGGGGCTATTATCGTTTGTCCCTCAGGGACAATGGAGAACCGCCGTCCCGGAGGGACGCACCGAACATAGTTTCAACCCTGGGGCGTACGACCCAGAATGATTCATCATTATCTCCAATGAGATACCCTATTGCGGAGGAAAGAGCAAGAAGGATAAGGACAGGCCGGGTGCTGCGACCAACCTATAATGGATCGCTGCAAGCGTTTGTTGACAGAACGATTTCATTCCTGTTACTAATAGCTGTGAAGCTATTACTCTCTGAACCCTGTCTGCTGAGAGGGCAAGCCATCCTGCTTATCCTCACAGTACTACGGTGACCAAATGACCCAAATAGATCAATTTGAAAGTGTCTTCCGGGCAGCGGCGCATGATGCCTTTGAGTACGAGGCCGTGGCATTTCCCCGTGTGCTGTTCGTCACGGATGCTGACGCCGCCCGGAGCCAGGCGTTTGTCCGGCAGACGCTGGATTATGCGGCCAATCTCAAGAAAGCAGAAGTTGAGCTGGTGCATGGAGAAGAGTTCCGCACCACCACTGAACTGCTCGAAAAAGTGACCGCCCGCCGCCCTGACCTGATTTGCACCTATCGGAATCTGCACAGCAGGGCCTGGAAATACCGGCACAGCCTGGGCGAACACTTGGATGTGCTACTCCAGCGAACCGCTGCGCCGGTACTGGTCATGCCGCACCCAGAGGCAGGCTATGCCAATGCCGATGTCCTCCGGGAAATCAAGGTGGTCATGGCAATTACGGATCAGCTGGCAAACAATCATGCGCTGGTCAACCATGCGGTTAGTTTTGTGGCACCGTATGGTGATCTCTATCTGGCGCATATTGAGGACAAGGCGGTCTTTGAGCGCTACATCAATGCCATTTCCAAGATACCCAGCATTGATACGGATGAGGCCAGGGAGCGGATAGCGCACCAGTTGCTTGAGGACCCCATTCATTACACCAGCTCTTGCCAGGAGGTTCTTGAGGCCCAGGGGCTGTCCCTCAAGGTCCACCCGCTGGTCAGTTTTGGGCATCATCTGACGGAATATCAACAGGCAATAGAGTCGCATGCGGTCAACCTGCTGGTCATGAATACCAAGGATGACGAGCAGCTGGCCATGCACGGGCTGGCTTATCCCCTGGCGGTTGAATTACGCCAACTCCCTCTGCTGATGCTGTAATCATGGAACATGCCGTTACCCATGCCTCGCATGGCACCACCATTTTTTTTACCGGTGTTCTTGTCCTGCTGATCGTCTCTCTGGCACTGGAAGAAAAGATACACGCCAAAAAATCCCTGATCGTTGGCCTGTTTGCCGCAGCTCTGTTGCTGCTGGACGGGGCACTGGGCCTGCTGCCCTTTGGCCCGATTACCCTGCCGAATGGGCATACGCTCAACATGCCGGTGTATATTGAAGCCATTGACTGGGGCGTGATCGCCATCATTATCGGCTCCAGTATCTTTGTCGATGTGACCTCCCGCTCCGGTCTGTTCACCTGGATTGCCATTAAACTCACCAAGCTCTCCTGCGGTGATCCCCTGAAGCTGCTCTGGTACTACGGGATCATGACCGTGGTGTTTTCTGCCGTGCTGAACAACGTGACCGCCATGATCATTGTCGGTTCCCTGTCCGCAGTCTCCCTGAAGCGGTTGCAGCGGGAAGAGCAGTTGCTGGGCTTTCTGCTGATTGAGGGACTACTCACCAATATCGGCGGCCTGCTCACCCTGATCAGTTCGGTGCCCAATATCATTATCGGCACCACCGCCGGTATCAGCTTTATGACCTTTTTCCTCAAGGCCAGTCCCTACGTGCTCGTGGCCACCTGTGCCACCATCTGGCTGGGTGCCCGTCTCTTCAGGATTAGGAAGCTGAGCGATGCCGAGGAGATCGCCGCAGCCAAGCAGCATGTTGCCGGGTTCGATGAGAACGACGGCATTGAGAGCCAGGGATTCTTCTGGTTCGGTGCGATTATGCTGGGCGCGTTCATTCTGGTGATTGCCACCACCTCTGTTCTGCCGGTGGTCAGCAGTCTGGGCATGGGCTACGTGGCCCTGACCTTTGCCCTCATCATGCTGATCCGCTTCAAGCATGAGGTGGACCAATTTTATAAAGCGGTTGACTGGGACCTGATCGGCTTTTTCATGGCCCTGTTTGTGGTGATCCATATGCTGGAATACGCCGGGGTGCTGGAACTGATCGGCCAGGGCATCACCCGAATTATCGGTGAAGAGGAAAGTCGTTTCGGGATCGGTGCGCTGCTCTTCTCGTCCGCTGCCTTCAGCAGTGTGACGGATAATATTCCGCTGGCCGCCATGCTCGGCAAGATCCTTGCTGCCCAGGGAACCGCAGCTGACTCACCGCTCTGGTGGTCCGTGATCTTCGGCGCCAACCTCGGCGGCAACCTCACGCCCATCGGCAGTGCCTCCACTCTAGTTGCTGTCACCATTATTCACAAACACAAGCTCAAACTGTCCTTCGGAGGTTTTGTTCGCAAAGCTTTGCCCTTTGCGGCACTGCATATCACCCTTGCCACGGTCTATGTGCTTGTGTTTTTTTGAGATTTACAAAGAAAAACATTATCATTGGCTGACACATAGCCCTACTCCTTTTTCCTGAGACAATAACAGCCCGACTTATGAGTGAAGAACAACCGAACGACCCGTTGCACGGTGTAACCTTAAAGGACATCGTCAATTTCCTTGTTGATTGCTACGGCTGGGAAAAACTGGGAAGCTGGACAAAGATACGATGTTTTGTTAATAATCCCACGTTGAATTCCAGCCTTAAATTCCTCCGAAAAACACCTTGGGCGAGGACAAAGGTAGAAAATTTGTACGTTGTCACGAAAAGGAATCAACAGAATAAAGCGAAAAGGGAAAGGGCAGTTGCGTAGGAACTGCTCGACAGTCCCCCATCGGCAGTGCTTCAACCCTGGTTGCTGTCACCATTATTCATAAACACAAGCTCAAACTGTCCTTCGGCGGTTTTGTTCGCAAAGCCTTACCCTTTGCGGCAATGCATATCGCCCTTGCTACGGTATATCTGCTGGTGTTTTTTTGAGATTGACTGCCGCTACACAAAAGGTCAGCCAGGTTCTGGAGATGCGTAGAATACTCTGATAATTTTCAGAACGGCGCAACCGCCGGACAGCAGGCGGTCTGCCAGTCGGTCCGGAAAGTCCGGAGCACCGGTGAGATGCCGGAGCGGAAGCAGAGCATTTTTATGAGTCGTTTCATGGCGTCTCAACGGGAACAGCAGTTACCCTCCTCTCGGAAATTATCAGTCATATTAATGGAGCGATGTTTCTGTGGCGGCATGACAAAGGCCATTATCGTTTTGGCCGTGCAGAAGTTTTCTCGTTCAGCTTTTATTTAACATATGAAGAAAATACAAATTATCGGCGGCGGGCTGGCCGGTTGCGAAGCAGCTTGGCAAGCAGCGGAACGCGGCTGCGCTGTTGAGCTGTACGAAATGAAACCGATCCGGTTCAGCCCGGCCCATGAATCAGAACTGCTGGGTGAGCTGGTCTGCTCCAACTCCCTGCGCTCCAACGCGGTGGACTCAGCAGTGGGCCTACTCAAGGAAGAAATGCGGCGGTTGGACTCGCTGATCATGCGGGCGGCGGATAGCACTGCCGTGCCTGCCGGAACGGCTCTGGCCGTGGACCGGGAACAGTTTGCCGCCGTGATCACCAAAACGATAGCGGAACATCCCCGCATCACCATTTTCCGGGAGGAAGTGACCGCCCTGCCCGGACCGGACACACCGGTCATTCTCGCCACCGGGCCGCTGACCTCCGAGGCTCTAACCGCTGCTCTGCTGGAGTTTACCGGGGAAAAGCATCTTGCTTTTTACGATGCCATTGCCCCGATTGTTGCAGCGGATTCGCTGAACATGGACATCATTTATCGGAAATCCCGCTGGGATGACGAAACGCCGGGTGATTATCTGAACTGCCCTATGACCGAGGCGCAGTACGCAGCCTTTATTGCCCTGCTGCAGGACGCACAGACGGTGCCGTTGAAATCCTTTGAAAAGGCGAAGTATTTTGAGGGCTGTCTGCCGATTGAAGTAATGTGTGAACGGGGACCGGAGACGCTGCGTTTCGGGCCGATGAAGCCGGTCGGGCTGGATCATCCGGAAACCGGGGCAAGACCTTATGCAGTGGTCCAGCTGCGGGCGGAAAACCGGCAGGGCAGCATGTATAATCTGGTGGGTTTTCAGACCAAGCTCACTTATTCGGAGCAGAAACGGGTCTTCCGCACCATTCCCGGTTTGGAACAGGCTGAATTTGTCCGCCTCGGTTCCATCCACCGCAACACCTTTATCTGCGCTCCCGAACTCTTGGATAGCACCCTGCAGATGAAAAAACGGCCCGGTCTGTTTCTGGCTGGCCAGCTTTCCGGCGTGGAGGGGTATGTGGAATCTGCGGCGATGGGCCTGCTGGCAGGCATCAACGCAGCCCGATTCCTTACCGACAAATCGATAAACCTGCCGCCTCTGACAACGGCTCATGGCGCGCTGATCCGTCATCTGACCCAATCTGATCCGGCGCATTTTCAGCCGTCCAATGTCAACTTCGGCCTTTTTCCGCTGCTGGAGAAAAAAATGCGCAAACGGGACCGGGGCAGATACAGAGCAGAGCAGGCTCTGCACCTGCTGGAGGACTGGCGGAAGGAAATTTGATCCGGCTAAACGTAACAGGTACAATGCACAACACAGACACAAAATTATATACCTGCGGTGTCCTGACCATCAGCGATAAAGGGGCTGCCGGAAAGCGGCAGGATACTTCCGGCCCTCTGCTCCGGGATCTCCTGACAGCGCAGGGGTTCACGGTCAAGGTATATACGATTATCCCGGATCAGCAGGAACTGATTGAGTCCACCCTGATTGAGTGGGTAGATGACCGGAAGATTGATCTGATCGTCACCACAGGCGGGACCGGGGTGTCACCGAGCGACCGGACACCGGAGGCCACCCGCAGGGTCATTGAGCTGGAGATACCCGGCATCGGGGAGGCCATGCGGCAGGCGAGTTTTGCCAAGACCCGGAATGCGGTCTGGTCACGGGGGATTGCCGGAATCCGTGGCCAGAGCCTGATGATCAATCTGCCGGGCAGTGCAAAGGCGGCAAAAGAAAATATTGAAGTGGTGCTGCCCGCCCTTACCCACGGGCTCTATAAGCTCAAGGGCGGAACAGCAGACTGCGCAGCTCTCCGAGATCTCTGAGAACCTGCCGTGCAGCGAAAGAAACTAATCGAGTCCGGGTATGCTTACCGCCGGACCGCTGTTGCTGCGCCGGATTTCTCCGATCACAAAGGGCTGTTCGCCCATTGCTGTAAAATGCTGCAGGGCAAAATCCACATCATCATCCGGCAGGACAGCCATCATGCCGATGCCCATATTAAACGTCCGGTACATTTCCGCTTCCGGAATCTCGCCTTTATCTTGGAGAAAGTCAAAAATTTTCGGTCGTTCCCAGCTTGTTTTCTCAATCACGGCCTGACAGCCCTTGGGCAGGACGCGGGGAATATTATCCCAGAAACCACCGCCGGTATTGTGAATCAGAGCGCTGATACGGAAATTCCGCAGCCCCCGGACAATGCTCTGCACATAAATTCGTGTGGGTCTGATCAACTCTTCCCCCACTGTGCAGCCTAACGCCTCGACCTCATCATCCACAGTCAGTCCAAGTTCTTCAAAGAAGATTTTGCGGACCAAGGAATAGCCGTTGGAATGCAGCCCGGAGGAAGCCAGTCCGATAATTCTATTGCCTACCCGGACCTCGCTGCCGTCGATGATTTTATCGCGCTCGGCAATACCCACCGAGAAACCGGCCAGATCGTAATCACCGGGCTGATACAGACCGGGCATCTCGGCAGTTTCCCCGCCGATCAGGGAACAGTCAGCCTGTTTGCAGCCCTCGGCAATGCCTCTGACCACATCTGTGGCCACATCCAGATCAAGCGAGGAGGAGGAGAAATAATCCAGAAAAAATAAAGGCTTTGCTCCGCTGACCACGATGTCGTTCACACACATTGCCACGAGATCGATTCCGATCGTGTCGTGCTTATTGCAAAGTTGGGCTATTTTTAGTTTAGTGCCCACACCGTCTGTTGAGGCGATCAGGACCGGATCTTTACAGTTGGCATTGCCGATGCTGAACAGGCCGGAAAATCCGCCGATATTATCAAGAACCGTGCGGCTGTGGGTGGCTGCAACGATGTCTTTGATGCGGGAGACAAAGGCGTTGCCCTTGTCGATATCAACACCGGCTTCGCTGTATTTTGACGCTGCTGTTTCAGGTGCTGTCATTGGTTCTGTCTGCAGGTAAAAAATAAAGGCAGCCGTATCCCTGATATCTGCCTGTCCGGGCTGGAGAATTTGTCCTCCCTGCGGTTTCGGCTGCCGGATAACCGCATAAGATTACTTTTTTTTACTGTGCATTGTCAATATGTTTGTATGACGATTGCAACAGTTTATTTCATTTGGTAGGCTGATTATATCATGAAAACGCTCATTACTCTGATCGGACTGGTGCTTATATTGGAAGGAGTTCCCTATGTCGCCTCGCCGGAGGCCATGCAGCGCTGGCTGAAGCAGCTCACTGAGATGCATCCGGGCAGCCTGCGGGTTATGGGGATACTGGCAATGGGAATCGGCTTTCTCCTCTGTTTTATCGGGCAGAGAAGCGGGCTGCTGGACTGAAAAAACAAAAAATCACAGATTACATGAACACGACAACACGCCATACGATTATCTGCGGCGACAGCAGAAAAATGAACGAACTGAACGACAAGTCCGTTCATCTTGTCATCACCTCACCGCCGTACTGGCAGCTGAAGGATTACGGCACAGAGGAGCAGATAGGCTTCAATGACAGCTACGAAAGCTATATCAACCCGTTGAATCTTGTCTGGAATGAATGTCACAGGGTGCTCGATAACGGCTGCAGGCTCTGTATCAATATCGGGGATCAGTTCGCCCGTTCGGTCTATTACGGCCGCTATAAAGTCATTCCGATCCGGACGGAAATCATCAAGTTCTGTGAGAGCATCGGATTTGACTACATGGGGGCGGTGATATGGCAAAAAAAACAACCACTAATACCACAGGCGGGGCCAGCATCATGGGCAGTTTTCCTCATCCCCGCAATGGTATTCTCTCTATTGATTATGAATTTATTCTCCTTTTCAAGAAGCTCGGTACCCCGAAAAAGGCGACCAAAGAGATAAAAGAATTATCCAAAATGACCAAGGAGGAATGGAAGGAGTACTTTGCCGGGCATTGGAATTTTCGTGGGGCAAAGCAGGACGGCCATATTGCCATGTTTCCGGAAGAGCTACCGAAAAGACTGATCAAGATGTTCTCCTTTGTCGGTGATACTGTCCTTGATCCGTTCCTCGGCAGCGGCACAACAACCCTGGCGGCAAAGAATAACGGCAGAAATTCAGTCGGCTATGAAATAAATGCTGAATTTATACCCTTTATTAAAAAGAAGCTCCAGATCAATCAGGTGGAAATATTGGGGGCGGAATACGAGTTTACTGAACAGGGCAAGTTAGATGTTGATTTTGCCGAGGAAATCAGCAGGCTCCCGTATGTTTTCAAAGACCCTCACGCGTTTGATAAAAAAATCGATCCGGAAAAACTGCAGTTCGGTTCAAAAATCAACAGGGATTCCGGCCAAAGAGAAGAGTATCACAGTGTGAAAACAGTCCTTACTCCGGAACTTGTTCAGCTCGGTAACGGCCTGACAGTCCGGCTGATCGGTATAAAAGAAGACGCAGCCTGCAATCAGGATGCGGTTGCATTTCTGCAGAGGAAAACAAAAAACCAGAAGGTGTACATGCGGTTCGACCGGGACAAACACGATAAAGACAACAACCTCCTCTGCTATTTATACCTGAAAAACAGAACCTTTCTGAATGCCCATCTGATCAAAAACGGACTGGTTTTTGTTGACGAGCAGACCGAGTACAAAAACAAACAGAAATTTCTCCGTTTGAGACAAGAATGAAGAAAGAATGGATCTCCGGTGCAGAGGGGCGAAATCTGAAATTCAGGCGGGAAACTCTGTTGAATTACGGCATGAACCGATGGGGGCTGAACAAAGCATACAGCGTAGGCCCCACATCTGAACTGATACGGGCTTGTGCTCCGGGCAGTTTTGCGGAGTGGGAGACTTTTTACTTCAGCAATGCCCGACAGAAGAAAAAAGAAGGTCTCAGAATTACGAAGGAATACATAACAGGACTTAGTCAGACCCTGTACATCAAAATATCCGAAGTCATCCGCAGCGAACTTAATGCGATATCCGAAGAGGAATGTATCGACTATGCCTACAATCTGGTGCTTAACCGGACCTATGAAGGATACCGGGCAGAAATTGACACTGTCTACGGGCAGCTTGAATCCATTCTGAACCGGGAAATAGAACCTGCCCCGGATGAATGGGACAGAACCTACTGCTTTGTAAAGCCTAAAATTTAGGGTTGAACATGTCGCACTCGTTTAATATTCGTATCTTATTTGGAGATAGCAATCCTAAAACTTAGCTATGACTGAGCACTACGGTGTTGATTTCTACATTCAGATCAATTCAAACTATATCGGCATTCAGATAAAACCTGTTACCTCCGGTCAGTCTGTCAATAAATATCAATGACTCGAAATGCACCGCCGAAATCACGAGCGGTTCACAAAGAAATTTGGCGGCAAGGTGTTTTTCGTGTATTCCATCAAAGGAAACGGAAAAAAGAAGAAAATTTACAATACTGAAGTTATTGAGCAAATCCTTCAGGAGATAGTCAGGCTCAGCTGAAGGAAAGATCAGTTACAGCAATATTCCGATGCAGCAATAAAATAGGAACGAATAAAAGTAGGCAGCAGAACTGAGAACTGTCTTGAGGAGTTTTCCGTGCAGAAAACAGCAAAACGAGAAATGATCGGCTTTGAAGGGAAGGTGCTGCTGGATACTCTGCGCCGCCTGCAGCGCAAAGGGGCAACGGAAAACCTGCTGAAACTGATCCAGAAAACCCACCCGGCCGATCTGGCCTGGGTGTTCCGCTCTCTCCCCCCGGCTGACCGAAAAAAAATCTTTGAGATCATCGCCAATACGGATCTGGTGGCGGATTTCTTCAGCGAGCTGGATGACTCTATTATTGTGGAGCTGACGGAAGACCTGACGCCTATCTTTATGGCCGACGTGATCAGCAAAATGGCTCCGGATGATGCAGCTGATCTGCTGGAGATAATTCCTGATGAGCTTGCCGCTGCTGTCCGGACCCACATGGAGCGGGAAGACCGTCACGAGCTTGAGGAACTGCTCAAATATGATCCGGAAACAGCAGGCGGCATCATGTCACCGGATTTTATGTACCTGGATGAGAAACTGACCGTGGAAGAGGCGATCAGTAAGGTGCAGAAACGCAGTGAAGATAAGGAAATGGTCTTTTATCTTTATATTACCCACGGCGACGGCCTGCTGACCGGTGTCCTTTCCCTGCGGGAACTGCTGCTCCATCCCATGCATCGGCAGCTGAAAAATATTATGAACCCCAGGGTGATTTCTGTGACCACGGATACGGATCAGAGTGAGGTGGCGCATGTCGTTTCCCAATACAACCTGCTGGCCCTTCCGGTGGTTGACGCCACCTTCAAACTGGTCGGGATTGTTACGGTGGATGACGTGATCGATGTTATCCGGGAAGAGGCCACGGAAGATTTTCTCCAGATGGCCGGGGCAGGTAAGGACAATGAAATTCTGCTCAAGCCGCTACACCAGAAAATCATCCTGCGTGCCCCCTGGCTTTTTGCCTCCTGGATCGGCGGGGTTGCAGCTATGTTCATCATCAACGGATTTCAGCAGGAGCTGCAGAAAGTTCTGGCCCTGGCCTCCTTTATGCCGATCATCGCCGGGATGGGCGGCAATATTGCTACCCAGTCCAGCACCATCGTGGTGCGCGGTATGGCCACGGGCCGGGTCAACATGCCCCAGTTTTTCCATATCGTCGGCCGGGAGACCCTGGTCGGCACGGCTCTGGGGGTTATTTTCGGTCTGCTGCTCGGTATCATGGCCTCATTTCAGTACAGCTCACCGGCCTATCTCGGCGTGGTCGTCGGGCTTTCCGTGTGTGCAGTCATGGTCATGGCGGCCAGTCTGGGCACAATCATCCCCATGCTCCTGAAACGTTTTCATGTGGATGCAGCCATTGCCACTGGGCCGTTTATTACCACCTCAATCGATGTGCTCGGTATAACTCTTTATTTTTCCACTGCAAAATATCTGCTCAATATCTGAATATCTGAATATCTGAATATGCGCGCATTCCGTTCGCCCTTCCGCAGCGGTAATCCTGTTGCCCTGCTGCTGATTCTCCTCGCCTTCTTTTATCTCGTTTTTCATACCCTGAACCCGGAAATCGACCGCCTTGAGCAGAACGCGGCCCCCCGACCTGTCACGGCACGGGGTGACTTGGCTGATGATGAAAAGAACACCATTGCCGTGTTCCGGGAGGTTTCCCCTTCCGTTGTGTACATCACCACCATCGAGGTGCAGCGGAACCTGTTTACCCTGAATCTGTATGAAATCCCCAAAGGCACCGGTTCCGGCTTTATCTGGGACCAAGAAGGACGGATAGTCACTAACTTCCACGTCATTGCCGACGCCAACCGGATTGAGGTCACACTGGCTGATCACACCACCTGGAAGGCTGCGCTGGTCGGTGCTGCCCCGGACCGTGATCTGGCGGTATTGCAGATTTCCGCGCCTGCAGACAAACTGCGTCCCATCATGATCGGTGAATCGGATGGCCTGCAGGTGGGCCAGAAGGTTTTTGCCATCGGCAATCCCTTCGGTCTGGACCAGACCCTGACCACCGGCGTGGTCAGTGCCTTGGGACGGGAGATCAAATCCGTGACCAACCGTACCATCCACAACGTGATTCAGACCGATGCGGCCATTAATCCGGGCAATTCCGGCGGCCCGCTGCTGGACAGCGCCGGACGGCTGATCGGGGTTAACACCATGATTTTCAGCCCCTCCGGGGCAAATTCCGGGGTGGGATTTGCCGTGCCCGTGCATGAGGTCAACCGGGTGGTGCCGCAGATTATCCGGCACGGTAAAATGTTCCGGCCCGGCTTGGGGATCAGCGTAGCCAATGAGCGGCTGGTCAGGGAACTGGGCCTGGAGGGCGTGCTGGTTCTGCGGGTGGAGTCAGGCTCATCAGCGGATAAAGCCAGGCTGCGCGGCACGCAGCAGGTCCGGGGCGGCCTGATCCTCGGGGATATTATTCTGGCCGTGAACGGCGTCCGGATTGCGGACTACAACAAACTGCGGGATGAAGTGGAGAAATACCAGGTCGGGGAGTCAGTCACACTGACCCTGTTGCGGGATAATCGGCAGGTTGAGGTGGCTGTGGTGCTGGAGGCGATATAGGAGGGGAAAATTATGAGTAAAAAATTTATCAAACTATTTGTTGGAGATTACAATAACATGTCTCTTTTAGGCTCCATTCAAAGTCTTATTCTGATAACCTGTATGCTGCTTTTCGTGACCGCAGCACCGGTGCGGGCTGACACCGCCCCATCTCCACGAATACCGAAAGAAAATTCATCTGTCGTTGACGATTGCGATATACGATGGCTTGAGGGTCAGGATTCCGGAGAACTCAGGAGGTTCGATTCTGAGTTGCGGCTTGCGCTCACCGCCCGAGATGTCACACAGGTCGCACTCCTTACCAGGTTTCCCCTTCGAGTGAGCGGACCAGGTCGCGGTGCGATAACAATTCTTGATCCGGAGGCACTTCAGGATCGATTCAGCGAGATCTTTCCTCGATACATACGAACGGCCGTGCTCAACACGAAACATATTTCATGCAGTGCTCAAGGAGTAATGTATGGGATGAGGGGAGATCTCTGGGTTAAACCGGAGGTAGTTGATGATCACCTGAGCTACTACATCAGCACCGTAAATTTACAGACTGACAAACAGCAAGCAAAACATAATGATGAACGGCTTATCGATTTCGTTTGTCGTACTCCGAAGTATCGGATCGTTGTCGATACAGACAATACAGACAGTTCATGCAGCTATCGATACAGGGTTTGGAACGTTCCGAAAGCCTTGTCGTTCCCTCCGGATTTGACGATCAACGCAAACTGCGATGCGATGGAGTTTCAAGGTACTTGGCCCTGTGTTCATCGCATTTGGACCTTCAGGAACGGTACCGCAACGTATTCCATCAGCGAGCCGGGTTGTACCGGAGACGGTGTGCCCGAAGAAACTACAGGCTTTCTTTCGGTTGAGATCAATGAGGAGGAAAAACTCTCAATGTACTGCAGATGACTCAGTCAGGATAGCAACAACAGGCTGGGTTCTTCGGGTAATAACACCTTCCGGCCGACAATTGAAAGATAGGTTTCCTGTCACTGCGGGATGAGGAGGAGAAATACAAGGTCGGGGATTCGGTCACGCTGACTCTGCTGCGGATACTGATATTTTCAACCGAATGACGGAAAAGATTCGTCCTCTATGGGAAAAGTGAAGAAATAATTTTGAAAAAGGAGGTCGGAAGCATAACTGAACAACCTCACCCGTCAAATATTCCACCTGCCGCCTCGCCCCTGATTTACATTGACAACCCACGAAGAAATCAGGTAGACATTGATCTGTGTTTCACTGGGGGTGCTTTTTGTATGAGCTGAGAGGAGCAGCCGCTCCAACCCTTGGAACCTGATACGGATCATGCCGTCGTAGGAACAGTGATAAACGCTCCGCAGGAGTTCCCTTTTGTTTCTTGCTCCTCCTCTGCTCTGCCGCAGGCTGCGGTCTCGCGCAGTCCCGGTCAGGCTCTTCATACTCAGTACTCAGCTTTTTTCGTTACTGAAAAAATTTGTTTCTTCAATTATCATGCATATTACGCTGAACGGCGAGAAAACAGCAACAGCAGGCCGGACCCTGCACGAGATGGTTTTGGAAAAAGGCTTTAATCCAGATGCCGTGATTGCGGAGGTCAATTTTCAGCTGATTAAAAAAGAAGACTGGCAGCAGATGCCCCTGCACGAGGGCGACACGGTCGAGCTGCTCAGTTTTGTAGGAGGAGGATGAATGTCCAAGCATATTGAACCTGAACCGGCAGATGATACCCTGTACTTCGGCGACGTGCCCTTTGCCAGCCGTCTGCTCACCGGCACCGGCAAGTTTGCCTCACGGGAGATCATCGCGCCTATGCTGGAGGCCAGCGGCTCGGAACTGATCACGGTGGCTCTGCGTCGGGTGGATCCTAAAGCAAAGGAAAAGGATATCCTCCACTACATCCCCAAATCGGTGCGCATTCTGCCCAATACTTCCGGGGCCAGAACCGCCGAGGAAGCGGTGCGCATCGCCCGGATTGCCCGCGAAGCAGGCTGCGGCGATTTTATCAAGATTGAGGTGATCACGGACATGAAGTACCTGCTGCCGGATAACGCAGGTACGCTCAGGGCCACGGAGATTCTGGCCAAGGAGGGCTTTATCGTCCTGCCCTATATGATGCCGGACATCACCGTGACCAAGCAGCTCCACGATGCCGGGGCTGCTGCGGTCATGCCGCTGGGCGCGCCCATCGGTACCAACCGGGGCCTGGAGATGAAGCCGATGATCAAACGGATCATTGAGGTCAGCAAGCTGCCTGTGGTGGTGGATGCCGGAATCGGCAGGCCGTCCCAAGCGGCTGAGGCTATGGAGATGGGCGCAGATGCGGTTTTGGTCAACACAGCCATTGCCACCAGTCATGATCCGGTTGTAGCCGGAAAGGCCTTTGCCCTGGCTGTGCAGGCTGGCAGAATGGCCCGGCTGGCCCAGCTGGCCGAGGAAAAGGAATACGCCGATGCATCTTCTCCTTTGACCGGTTTCCTGAGGAACTGACATGTCCTTTATGCACCGCGTTCTGGAACTGGATAATTTTGATTTTGAAGGATATTTTCAATCTGTCACCCCGGCGGACGTGCGCAACTCTCTGCAGCGGGAGGAACTGGACCAGCGCGACCTGCTGAACCTGCTTTCTGAAGCAGCCCGCAATTTCCTCGAAGAAATGGCCCGCAAGGCTCAGCGGCTCACCCGCCAGCATTTCGGCAATATCATCAGCCTGTACGCGCCCCTCTATATTTCCGACTACTGTTCCAATCTCTGCACCTATTGCGGCTTCAATGCAGGCGTGGATTTCCCCCGCACCAAGTTGAGCATCGAAGAAATCGAACGGGAGGCTGCCGCCATTGCTGCCACCGGTATCCGCCACATCCTGATCCTCACCGGCGAAGCCCCGGCCAAGACCCCGATATCCTATCTGGAAGCAGCAGTCGCTGTGATGAAAAAATACTTTTCATCCATTGCCCTGGAAATTTTCCCGATGGATGAGGAGGACTACCGGGTGCTGTGCCGGGCCGGAGCCGATTCACTCACCGTGTACCAGGAGGTCTATGATCGGAATATCTATAAAGAGGTGCATCCGCGCGGCAGAAAGGCGGATTACGAGTACCGCCTGCTGACCCCGGAACGCGGGGCACGGGCAGGCTTCCGGGCCCTGAATATCGGCACCCTGTTCGGCCTGGGGGAACCGCGCAGGGAGGCATGTATGGCTGCGCTCCATGCCCGCTGGCTGGAGCAAGAATTCCCGGATGTGGAGATTTCCCTCTCCCTGCCCCGAATGACCAAGGCCAAGGGGATCATTGAACCAAAAAACATTCTTTCCGATATTGATTTTGTCCAGTTCATGCTGGCCTGGCGGCTCTTCATGCCCCGGCTGGGCATCACCATTTCAACCCGCGAATCAGCTGCCTTCCGCGACCGACTGGTTCATCTCGGCGCGACCCGCTTCTCTTCCGGATCCAAGACGGGGGTAGGGGAATATTCGTTGAAAAATCATGCTGACGCCACGGTGCAGTTTGAGGTCACTGATGACCGTAGCGTGGATGAGGTGGCGGATATGATCCGGGAGAGTGGGTATCAGCCGGTGTTTAAGGATTGGGAGTTGGTGTGAAAGGGTGGCGTTTGAAACTGTTCAGCTTTCTTTCCAGCTTGTTGAGATATTTCAACGCCGAGCGTTTGGCTGCCTTGATTCAGCAGGAACCCTTTGACTACACAAAGTGGCGAGGGGAACTGGATGAAGAAGAGGGCAGCATTGAGGAAATTAGTCAAAAGGCAATGGCATTGCGAAAAAATGAGGATTGATTCCAAGATCGAGATAATCCGGTAGAGTGGGTATCAGCCGGTGTTTAAGGATTGGGAGTTGGTGTGAAGCCTTCGGGCCTGCGGGTGAGACGGTGACCGTCACGGCGGACGGCGAATACACCCTGCCGGGCTTTGCCGGATCAGCGGTCAGCAACCTCACCGTCAACGTGGCCGATTATGCCGCCCTGCTGGACCTGGTGCGGGATCAGTATTACGGGCGGTTGGTGGATGTGCTGGATGTGAGGGTTGGGGGGTATAAGTGAAAAATTACTGACTCTTTACGATTGCCAGCGTTGAAGGATTTCACTTATTGATCCTGTGAACTGCTCCTGACAGCAGAAAATAGAATAGATTTAATAAGAACTGCTTATGACTGATAAACTTGAGTCTAAAACATACACATGGCAAGAGGCTTGGAAACAAGCTGTGACGCATCCCTCAGTGAAAACATTTGCAGAACTAAAAAATGATTCCACAGTCAGCGGCAACAGGGCATATAAGTGGATTTTTATGGGTGGACTGATCGGTTCGTTACCTGACTCTCTCATATGTGCCCCCTTTGTGAGTATTATCTCTCTGGTATGTACAGCGATATATGTCTTTATAATCAATCTGATAGCCCGTTGTTTAAGAGGTACGGGAACATATAAGCAACTACTTTTTGTAACAGCAGCTTATACCGCTCCCCTCGGCATTATCAGCGGACTTGTTATGTTATCGCCCCAGGTCACCCCTTTAGTAGGATATCTCTTCCTACTAATGAGTCTATACGGACTGCTACTTTCGTTGATTGCTGTGAAGGCCGTTTATCAGATTAGCTGGTTCAAGTCGCTAATTGCCAACTTTTTTCTGCCGGTAATATTTATCGGATCAATAGTTTCGTTACTTTTTATTTCCTCTCCCCAAGTTGCTCAAGACATAGTCAGTCAAGTTGTGACGGCTATAAAAAACAGAGATTTTTCTCAATTGTGCTCTCATTTTTTTCAAGAAGATGAAGAAATAACCCAACAAATAGAATCTGCTCAGAAAATAATTGAAGAAAAATACGGATGGGATTCATATATCGGTTACAGAGGTTGGAGCAAAAATTATATTAATTTGGTTACTTTTTATCTTAATATTGATGAATTAAGAAACGAACAGTTTTCCAAGGTCGAGTATGCTATATTAGAGGCGACTTCTAAGTCATTCAAGATAAAACCGAGAGTAATATTTATTTATTTTGAACTTGAAAATACAGAAGAATTAGATGTTCCCAGCCGTGGGAATTTTATATGTTATTTTAACAATAACGATATTGATAAAAACCAGTTAATTGCATTATTGCAGGACAAAGCAATAAAAGAAATGGAGTCACAAAAAAGAAAAAAAGCAACATCATTTATAATAGCTATAGATTACAATACAAATGATGAGTATTCAATGGATGACGCTATGATGGACGATATGATGGCCTATTAACCAACTGCAAAGGTGCGCACCCTGCATGACCGTTAAGCACCTGAAGGAACCCCTGATTTCGGCACCCTCACCCTTGCCACCATTGTCTGTGATTACAATGGCACCTTAGCAGAAGACGGCGTTCTCTTACCCGGAGCCGTGCAGGATACACCGAAAAGGTTCGCAATGCGCATCATGACAAGTCGCTCCGGTGCAATGTTGAAAGGCAGATATTATGAACGGTAACAAGCTCCTTGATCAGATAAAACAGGCTGTTCTGGAACTGGAACCTGATGCCGAGACCCTGCTGTACGGTTCACGCGCCCGTCAGGATGCCGTCCGGGAGTCAGACTGGGATTTACTTATTCTGGTTCCCGGTCATGTCAGCGATGAACGCAAGGACCGAATCCGGCACAGGCTCTACGAAATAGAATGGGAGTCCGGGGAGATCATTTCCTCAATCGTGTGGAATCGTGAGGAGTGGAACAGTGGTATCTTTCAGGTTATGCCCTTCCACCGGCAGGTTCTGCAGGAAGCAGTCAGACTGTGACGGAATGGAAGAAGGACTTGGTGCTGCACCGTATGCAACGCGCCGAGGAATGCCTTCCTCAGCCTTGATCCCCACCCTGCCGAAGGCGGCTATTTCCGCAGAACCCACGAATACTACCGGTAACTATGGCACGAAAACTCATCAGCTTTGACTGGGCCATGAAAAAGCTCCTGCGAAGCAAGGCAAACTTCGACATCCTGGAAGGTTTTCTCAGCGAACTCCTGAAAGAGGATATCCATATCCTGGAAATCCTTGAGAGCGAAGGCAATCAGGAAGAACATCGGGACAAGTTCAACAGGGTGGATCTGAAGGTCAGGAACCAGCAAGATGAACTGATGATCATCGAAGTGCAGTACGACCGCGAGCTTGATTACCTCCAGCGTATTCTCTTCGGCACCTCCAAAGTCCTTACCGAGCATCTTCAGGAAGGTGATCCCTATTCTGCTGTGGTCAAAGTTATCTCTGTGAATATCCTTTATTTTGATCTCGGTCAGGGAACAGACTATGTCTATCACGGCTCGACCTCTTTCCTGGGTATCCATAATCAGGATGTTCTTCGGCTGTCAAAAAAACAGCAGGCCCTTTATCAGAAGCAGGAAGTGCATCAGATTTTTCCGGAATACTACCTTATCAAGGTGAACAGCTTTAACGATATTGCCAAAGACACCTTGGACGAGTGGATATATTTTCTCAAAAATGAGGAGATAAAGGAGGAATTTCAGGCAAGAGGCCTGGAAAAAGCCAAGCACGAACTTGATATCATGAAACTTCCTGATAATGAGCGACGAGCCTACGAACGATATCGGGAAAACCTGCATTACCAGGCAAGCATGTTTGAATCCTCGTATACCGCCGCTGTTTTGGAAGGAGAACAACGTGGGGAAAAGAAAAAAGCTGTACAAATAGCACAAAAGCTCCTCCGTATCGGCACATTGGATATCAGAACCGTTGCGGACATGACTGATCTGACAGAGGAAGAAATCCGGGCCTTGCAGGCGGAGAATAATGCGTGATTGTTTCTTTTATGGCGCGTTGCCTGGATAACAAAACGTTTGCAATGACATCGGACGAAATCATCAACCTCCTCAGCCTTGAACCGCACCCCACCGAAGGCTTGTACTCCATAAAGGTTCATCCTCATCACCAGATAACTATTTCCAACATTTTTTAATATGACAAACAGCCCTGACACCCTATCCAAACCCCTTGACTTCATCCGGCAGATCGTTGCCGACGATCTGAAAACCGGTAAGCACAGCGACATCGTCACCCGATTCCCGCCGGAACCCAACGGCTTCCTCCATATCGGCCATGCCAAATCCATCTGTCTGAACTTCGGCATTGCCAAGGAGAACAATGGCACCTGCCATCTCCGCTTTGACGACACCAACCCCAGCAAGGAATCCACTGAATACGTGGACGCCATCCAGAAGGACGTACGCTGGCTAGGATTTGACTGGGGCGAGCATCTCTACTACGCCTCGGACTATTTTGATAAGCTCCACGCCTTTGCGATTGAGCTGATCAAGATGGGCAAGGCCTATGTCTGCCATCTCAGCGCGGACGAGATGCGCGAGTACCGGGGCACCCTGACCGAGCCGGGCAAGGAAAGCCCGTATCGCAACCGCTCAGTGGAGGAAAATCTGTCCCTGTTTGAGCAGATGAAAAACGGCGAACTGGCCGAGGGCACCTGCTCCCTGCGGGCCAAAATCGACATGGCCTCGCCCAATATGATCATGCGCGACCCAGCCATCTACCGGATCATGAAAAAGCACCACCATCGCACTGGCGATACATGGTGCATCTACCCGATGTACGATTTCTGCCACTGCCTCTCCGATATGATTGAGCAGATCACCCATTCCATCTGCACCCTGGAGTTTGAGAACAACCGTGCAGTCTACGACTGGGTCCTGGATACCCTAGAAACACCCTGCCGCCCGCGCCAGTACGAGTTTGCCCGCCTGAACATCAACTTCACTGTAATGAGCAAACGTAAACTCCTGCAGCTGGTCAACGAGAACTATGTAGACGGCTGGGACGACCCCCGGATGCTGACCATCTCCGGCCTGCGGCGACGCGGCTACACGCCTGCCTCCATCCGTAATTTCTGCGACACCATCGGGGTGGGAAAACGGGATTCCTGGATCGACATGGGCGTGCTGGAAAACTCGGTGCGTGATGACCTGAATGTGCATGCACCTCGGGTCATGGGTGTGCTTGAGCCTTTGAAGGTCGTGATCACCAATTACCCGGAAGACCAGGAGGAGGAGCTGGAGGGGCAAAACCATCCCCAGCATCCTGAAATGGGAACGCGCACCCTGCCTTTTAGCCGGGAGATCTATGTGGAACGGAATGACTATATGGAGAACGCGCCCAGAAAATTTTTCCGCCTCAGCGAGGGGCGGGAAGTACGCCTGCGCTACGCCTATCTGATCACTTGTCAGGAAGCGATCAAGGATGAGAACGGCGATGTGGTTGAGCTGCACTGTACCTATGATCCTGAGACTAAGGGCGGTTCTGCCCCGGACGGACGCAAAGTTAAGGGAACCATCCATTGGGTTGCTGCCAAGCACGGCGTTCCGGCAGAGGTCCGCCTCTATGATCGCCTGTTCAGCGTGGAAAGCCCGGATGCGGATAAGGAAAAGGACTTTAAGGAGTTCATCAACCCGGATTCCTGTCAGGTGCTGGGAAACAGTATCCTGGAGCCTTCACTGGCAGAACTGAATGTGGAGGATCGGGTACAGTTTGAGCGGCAGGGCTATTTTTGTTTGGACAGCAAAGAGAGTCAGCCGGGCAGACCGGTCTTTAACCGTATCGTCACTCTGCGGGATAGTTGGGCGAAGATAAGCGGGAAATAATAATGACGAAGCACCCCTTACATCTTGCAGTAGCTAATGCGTTGGCAGAAACCATTGAACAGCATTTCCCTGGTCAGTATAAGCTGTTGCGTGATCCGGCCTGCGATGAAAACTGTGATGGAAAACAACATCTCCCCTTATTTGTCGGCCCCAAGAAAGGACGGGAAACACGGATGTGCTGTGTTGACCTGCTCATCCTTTGCGCTGGAGAAATCAGGGCAATCATAGAAATAGAAGAATCTGGATTTCTGCCAACCAAAATATGCGGAAAATTTCTTCAGGCAGCTCTTGCCAACTACTTTATCCATGACTCGCAGCCAGAAGGCCCCCTGCCCTATGCTGACAAAACCTCTTTTATCCAGATTCTTGATAGCTCAAAATTTCCTGCTTCTGGTTCACGAAAAGGAGGACAGGTCCAACTGATTGAGCGGGAAATACAGAGTCTATTACCGTTGCGAAGGATCATGGACTATCATCTCCTCCTTGTCGCGGGAAAAGATGACAGCAACGGACTGGATACGTTGCGAAAGCTACTGGACAGATTTATTCCTGACACCTCTCTTGACGAACTGAGAGGTATTACCGCCGGTGTCCGAACGTTCGACTATCGGGAAAAAAAGGATCACTGCCTATGATCAATGTGGACTATATCCCCAAGGAACCATGAGCTGTTAACCGTATTATTATTAACCTGATGGACAGTTGGGCCAAAATCAACAAAAAATGAAATGAAGAGAACGGCAAAAGCAACAGGTATCGCCATCGGTCTGTTAGGCCTGCCTACCGTTGCGTCGGCCTGCGCCTCGTGCAGGTTTGCACAGACTGAACACATACTGCCGCACAGCACAGTTTGGTATTACGGCATGACTATTTGGTTCTGTGCAGTCATGGTGCTTGCCAGCAGCGAAAAAGAGCTTTATCTCATCGTCTCCAATTTGGGAGGCCATGCAGTTACCTCCATCGCCTTAGCCTTTTCAGCATATTTTTTCGGTTTTTTATTATTTGGCCCATTGCCGTTCGGGCTACTTGGCCTGCTGGCAGCCAGCACCACCGCCAAAGGGTTTACGCCGAAAATCCGGGCAAAATTGCCAAAAATTGCACAAGTCGGTTTGAAAACCGTTTCTGCCTTGGCATTCGCCTGTATGCTGACAGGTCTGGTGATCAGTATGCGCACAAAGGCCACCCGTAGCGATGCGGACTTCATCCTGCAATGGGGAGGTTATCAAGGGGAGCAAGTTCTTCATCGACTCCTCTCCGAACCAGCAAAAAATGAAGAACAGCTCAGACAGATTCTGGGTAACATAGACCATTCTAATGCTATACATAAATACTTTGCAGAAGAAATTTCCGGGGCTCTGGAAAAGCTGGAAAAAGAGAGGTTAAAAACGCCCGCAGATGGTCAGTGAGCACCCCTTGCATCTGCAAGCCGGGAACATCGAGCAGCACCTCCCCGGTCGGTATGAGCTGCTGCGTGATCCGGCCTGCGGCGGTACACAGCAACTGCCCCTGTTTGTCGGCCCGGAAAAAGGACGGCTGCAAGGATGTGTTGCGTTTGCTCATCTTGGCCTCAGGCAGGATCAGAGGAAAAAGGGGCACGACATGCCGTGCCCTCTGCCTGCTGCCGAATTATTACCTGCAGATTCCCATGCAGTCCGCGCCGCCCTTGGCGGGATCACAGTCATCATTGGGATCATCAACACATTGCATTCCTTTCGGACATTGGAGTCCAGCAATGCCGCCGCAGATCTGCTGTTCTGTACTGCATTCGCCCTGACGCTCGACAGACATCCCGGCCATTGCCGCCATGCAGACATTACTGTAGGTCTTGCCGTCGCAGCCGCAGACAGGTCTGTACTCTTCTGTACAGGCCTGCGGCGTCGGGAGGCAGATACCGGTTGCATCTGCTCTGCCGCAGTTTGCCTCCGGAAGGTATTCGCAGTAATAATCTGCCGGGCAGGACAGGCCTTGGATCCCTCCGCATATGGAAGGATCAGAAGGGTCGGACGGCGTCGGTTTGTGGCATCCGGCCAGTGCAAGGATTGCGCAGCATCCGATCAGGGTTGTGATAGACAGTTTCATGGGACTAATCTCCTTTTGCTTGGTTTTGCTTGGGTGAGTTCAGGCTGAATCTGCTGCGGTTCAGTATGTTTCTTTTACCTAAGACCGCAGTGTTTCGATCCGTTGATCAGTCCGCTGATGTACTTGACGGACTGTTACTGATGGAGCATACTAAAAAATTCTTTCAGACTTAGCTATGTATAATTTTGCATTTCTGCTCTGATGCTTCCGGTGGCGGAAGGAACGATGCAACAGGAGAGGGAGAACAGATGCAGCTTGCCGGAAAAAACGCTGTCGTACTCGGGGCCAGCCGAGGAGTAGGACGGGCCATTGCCCGCCGACTTGCCGCCCACGGTGTGCGCTTATGCCTGCCCTGGTTTGACTGGCCGGAATCCTGCCGGGAAATGGAAGCAGAATTCGCTGCCACAAATATGGGGCATGTTATGCCCCAGGTCGATCTGCGCAATCCTGACAGTGTGCAGGCGATGGTGCGGGAGCTGGAGGAAGCATTCGGCACACTGCATATCCTGATTAATAATATAGAACGGGGCGGAATGCCCGTAGTGCACGGCAGCTACCATCGGCCGGTCAACCGGGATCAGTGGCAGCTGGAAATGGAGACCACCCTGCATGCCAAATGGCTGGTCTTCGAGCACTGCCTTCCGCTACTGCGCCGGGCGGAACAGGCGGCCGTGGTCAATATCTCCTCGATGGCTGCGCTCACCGGGCGCTCCGGCCCGGCAGGGCTGCTGTTCAATGACGGCTATGCTGCGGCCAACCGGGGCGTCCGTTCCCTGACTGAAACCTGGGCAAGAATCGGGGCGCCGACTATCAGGGTGAATGAACTCATGCTGGGCCTGATTGATCTTCGCCACGGTCCGGGCACGCGGGGGTGGGGCCTGCTCACTCCGGCAGAGCAGAAGCAGCTGATGGAACATACGCTGCTCGGACGGACAGGCAGACCGGAGGAGGTGGCGGATGCGGTGCTATTTTTGGTCCGGGATGCAGAGTTCATGACCGGCTCTGTTTTGCGCCTGGACGGCGGCTTTGTTCTGGGCGGTAAACCGGTTCCTGCCATGCCGGAGGGGGTGATATGAGGGCGATCTGAGAAGAGTAATCCGAGGCACGGAGCAAGCGTGAAGAAAGATGAAGAAAAGAAACAGAGAACCCTCTTATTTCAAACTGTTGGGGGTTGTGACCAGCTGGTTTTTCTGGAATATGCGGGTACTCCGTTAATTTGTGATAGATTCCATGAGTTTTTTTGATGTGGAGCGGAAACAGGGAGTTGTTCCCTGTGCGGACGATTTTTTCTTGACATTCACTGAACAACAAATTATTAAGTGACTCACCCTGCAGAAAGCAGGTCTGTTCTGACAGATGAATTTTAAGGGCGAAATAGAAAGATAGCTGCTGCCGGAGGTTGCGGCGGCACAGTACAGGCTGTCCGGTTCGGTCCTTTTTAAAATTAATTTAAGTTTGTCTTACTGTGGCGGCGGAGTGCGCTGTCATAAAGAAAATCCTATGAGGAGGTAGTAAAATGCCAAGTTACGTGAATCCGGAAAAATGTGACGGTTGCAAAGGTGGTGACAAGACCGCATGTATGTACATCTGCCCCAACGATCTGATGGTACTGAATACCGAGCAGATGAAGGCATACAATCAGGAGCCTGATGCATGCTGGGAGTGCTACTCCTGCGTCAAGATCTGTCCCCAGGGCGCTATCGCTGTCCGCGGTTATGATGACTTTGTACCCATGGGCGGTCAGGTACACCCGATGCGTTCTTCCGATTCCATCATGTGGACAATCAAGTTCCGTAACGGCAACATCAAGCGCTTCAAATTCCCCATCCGGACAACCGCTGAGGGTGCTGCCAATGCCTATGAAGACACCAAAGGTGCCGATCTGGACGACGAGTGTCTGACGCTGGAGACCGAGCTGAAGAAACCCACCATGCTTGCTTAGTAAGACGTTCTAACTGAATTTAACCAGATAAAGGAGATTATTGATATGGCGTTACCAAATAAGCCGAAAGGTGAGTTGCCTGCTATTGCCAACCCGGAGATCGTAGAGCATGAAACCGACGTACTGATCGTCGGTGGTGGTATGGGAGCTTGCGGTGCAGCTTTCGAGATCAAGAAATGGGCACCTGCCGACCTGAAAATTCAGTTGGTTGATAAGGCGGCAATGGAGCGCTCCGGTGCGGTTGCCCAGGGCCTGTCCGCGATCAACACCTATATCGGTGAGAACGAGATCGAAAACTACGTCAAGATGGTCCGTAACGATCTGATGGGTGTTGTCCGCGAGGATCTAATCTACGACCTCGGCCGTCACGTTGACGAGTCTGTCAAACTGTTTGAGGAGTGGGGTCTGCCTATCTGGAAGAAGGCTGACGACGGCAGCAATCTGGACGGTGCCAAGCCTGCTCCGACCCTGCGTGAAGGCGGTCAGCCGGTACGTACCGGTAAATGGCAGATCATGATCAACGGTGAGTCCTACAAGTGCATCGTTGCTGAGGCAGCCAAAAAGGCACTGGGCGAAGAGAACATCATGGAGCGTGTGTTCATCGTCAAGATGCTGCTGGACAAGAATAAGGATAATCACATCGCCGGTGCGGTAGGTTTCTCCACCCGTGAAAATAAAGTTCATGTTTTCAAATGCAAAGCAGCTCTGGTTGCCTGCGGTGGTGCAGTCAATATCTTCCGTCCGCGTTCCACCGGTGAGGGGAAAGGCCGGGCATGGTATCCGGTATGGAATGCAGGTTCCACCTACACCATGTGTGCTCAGGTCGGCGCTACTCTGACCATGATGGAGAACCGTTTCACCCCGGCCCGTTTCAAAGACGGTTACGGCCCGGTTGGTGCCTGGTTCCTGCTGTTCAAGGCCAAAGTACAGAATGGTAACGGTGAGTTCTATGCCAACAGCGACTCTGTACAAGATGAGCTGTCCAAGTTCATGCCGTACGGTCAGTCTGCTGTTACCCCGACCTGTCTACGGAACCACCTGATGCTCAATGAGCTGAAGGAAGGCCGCGGCCCGATCTACATGGCTACTGACGTAGCGCTGAACGCTTTCCTGGATGATCAGAAGGCTGCCGGAAAGAACGACAAGGAAGTGAAGAAGTTCTGGAAGCACCTTGAGTCCGAGGCGTGGGAAGACTTTCTGGATATGTCTGTTGGTCAGGCCGGTCTGTGGGCAGGTATGAACATCGAGCCGGAGAAAGTCGGTTCCGAGATTATGCCGACCGAACCGTACATGCTGGGATCCCATTCCGGCTGCTGCGGTATCTGGACTTCCGGTCCGGATGAAGATTGGGTACCGAGCGTTGATGGTCCGCGTTCCCATCAGTACAAGTGGGGCTACAACCGTATGACCACGGTTGACGGTCTGTTCACCGCCGGTGACGGTGTAGGTGCTTCCGGTCATAAGTTTTCTTCCGGTTCCCACACCGAGGGTCGTATCGTGGGTAAGCAGCTGGTCAAGTACTGCCGTGACAACGCTGACTTCAAACCTGAATTGACCCAGACCGCGCAGGAACTGGCTGATGAGATCTATGCTCCGGTAAGACATTATCTGGAGAACGTCGGCGAAACCACCCATCAGGATGTCAATCCCAACTACTGCAAGCCGCACGGTCTGATGATGCGCCTGATGAAGGCCACCGATGAGTACGGCGGCGGTGTTGCCACCTACTACATGACCTCCGGCAAGATGCTGAATATCTGTCTGGATCTGCTCCGCATGCTGCGTGAAGATGCCGAGAAGATGGCTGCCGGTGACCTGCATGAGCTGATGCGTGCTTGGGAGAACTACCACCGCATCTGGTGTGTGGAGACCCACATCCGTCACATCGAGTTCCGGAAAGAATCCCGTTATCCGGGCTTCTACTATCGGTCTGACTTCCCGACCTGTGACGACGAGAACTGGAAGGCTTTCGTTAACTCCACTTTTGATCCGAAGACCCAGGAGTGGAAGTGCGAGAAAGTTGACTGCATCAACATCGTTGAAACCGAGCCGTGGATCTAAGGATACAGGGGCGGTAATATGACGGGCGGAGGAAGCTTTTTCTTCTGCCCGGTTAAGCTGCGTATTAGCTGTACAGTTTAACCGTCACCGTCAGATTGAATCTCCAGGCTCCGTTTACGAGGTCTGGAGATTTTTATGTCCAGAGGACAGGAAACAATGGTTCTTTCTGTTTGAAGTGGGCAGCATATTGTCCATAATGCTCGTCATGCTGTTCATTTGAACCAGAAATAACCAATTATATCAATACCAGCAGTTTTTATGGAGGATTGGCATGAGTGATGCTGCAAAAACTGGTGCGGTGCTGATTGTCGGCGGCGGTATCAGCGGTCTGACCGCTGCGCTCGAAGCTGCAGAAGTAGGAAATGATGTCTTTATCATTGAAAAAAATCCCTACTTCGGCGGTCGGGTGGCCCAGCTGAATCAGTACTTCCCGAAACTTTGTCCCCCCACCTGCGGTCTGGAGATCAACTTCAAGCGCATAAAGAACAACCGCAGGATCAGAACGTACACCATGACCACGGTCAAGTCGGTTTCCGGCGGTCCGGGCAATTATGAAGTAACTCTGGAAACAGCGCCCCGTTACGTCAACTCCAACTGCACTGCCTGCGGCGACTGCGCTGAGGCATGTACGGATGAGGTGGAGAACAGCTTCAACTTCGGCATGAACAGGCGTAAGGCAATCTATCTGCCCCACGAAATGGCGTTCCCCCGCCGTTACGTGCTGGAAAAGAATGCCTGCTCTGCAGACTGTCTGGAGGCAATCAAAGGAGCTTGTAAATATAATGCCGTTGATACTGAGATGGCAGCTGAAACCTTCACATTGAATGTAAGTTCTATCGTTTGGGCGACCGGCTGGAATCCCTATGACGCAGGTAAGCTGGATAACCTGAAGCCGAACTCCTCTTCTGCCATTATCACCAATATGATGATGGAGCGGATGGCGGCGCCCAACGGCCCGACCGGCGGTAAAATCCTCCGTCCGGGTGACGAGAAGGAGATCGAGTCCATCGCCTTTGTTCAGTGCGCAGGTTCCCGTGATGAAAATCATCTGGAATACTGCTCCTATATCTGCTGCATGGCTACTTTCAAGCAGATGACCTATGTGCGCGAGCGCTATCCTGATGCGCAGATCTATGTTTTTTATATTGATCTGCGGACACCGGGCAAGTACGAGCATTTCCGCGAGAAGCTCAGGACGGATGAAAAGGCTCAGTTCATTAAAGGCAAGGTTGCAGATATTATTGCCGAGGATGACGGCGGTGTCACCGTGGTGGCTGAGAATGCAGTCGGTGGCGGCAAGGTGCATCAGAAAGTGGATATGTGTGTCCTGGCCACAGGAATGCAGCCCGCACTCGGTGAGCAGGGCAAGGCCCTCGGTCTGAACATGGACGGCAACGGTTTTGTCGTTTCCGAACCGGACAAAGGAATGATCGCCGCCGGTTGCGCCAAATCCGCAGCCGATGTGTACACCTGTGCGCAGTCTGCCACTGCCGCAGCCCTTAAAGCAATTCAGAACGCACAGTAGGAGGAAATCATGGATAAAGTATATGGTGCGTATCTCTGCACAGGGTGCAGTATCGGCAATGTTCTTGATGTTGACGGTCTGAAGGAGGCTGCGTCCGAGACCGGTATGGAAATGCAGGATCATGCCTGTCTCTGCGGAGAAGAAGGGCAGGCCCTGATCAAAAAGGATATTGAAGAAAAAGGCGTCAACACCGTGGTTGTCTGTGCCTGTTCGTTCAGGGTGATGCAGGATACCTTTGATTACGGTGACGGCACGATCACTATTCGCGGCAACCTGCGTGAGCATGTGGCCTGGACTGCGCAGCCTGATGAAGAGGATGAAGAGGCTGCCGAGTATCTACAGGAAGTGGGCGAGGACTATGTTCGCATGGCCGTGACCCGTGCGCAGAAAAGTGAACTGCCGGAGCCGTATCAGCTGGAACAGATCACGAAAAAGATTCTGGTTATGGGCGGCGGTATTGCTGGTTTGACAGCTGCCACTGAGGCGGCCAAGGCTGGCTACGAAGTGACTGTCGTGGAAAAAACCGACAGAATCGGCGGTAAGGCCCTGGGCTGGCGTAAGATGTTTCCGACTTCCTATCCGTACTGCAAGCTGGAGGAACCGAATATTGAGCAGATGATTGCCGAAGTCACCAGCAACGACAAGATCAGCATTCAGACGGAAACCGAGGTGGCCCGTATCAGCGGGGCTCCGGGTGAATTCCTGGTGACCCTGAAGGCTGCCGGAACCGAGAGCGAGTGGGATGCACCGGAAAAGGTCGGTGTTGACGAACGGGATAAGATCGAAAAAGGGGAAATGGAAGACCCCAATACTGGTCTGAAGGTCTATACCGAAGCCAATCCGGATGCGGAGCTGTACGGCGCAGTTGTCCTGGCCACTGGCTGGAACCCTGCTGATGTCTCTGAATATGAGCATCTGGGCTATGGCACCCTGAATAATGTGGTGACCAATGCCGAGTTTGAAAAACTGGCCAAGCAGGGCAAAGTACCGGCCAAGGTTGCTTTTGTCCAGAGTCCGGGCGGCAAGGAGCATGACCGGGATTTTCCCTACTGCAACTCGGTCACCTCTATGGTCACGCTGAAGCAGGCCCAGTACGTCTGTGACGATAACGAGAACGGTCAGGCATACATCCTGTACCAGCATATGCGTACCCCCGGCAACACCGAGCTGTTCTATAAAGGTATGCAGCAGCGGGAAGGGATGTTCATGACCAAGGCGGCAGTCACCAAAGTAGAGGAGAGCGGCAGCGGCCTGAAAGTCACGGCCGAAGATACCCTGCTGGGCGACAATCTGGAGCTTGAGGTGGATATGGTTGTCCTGGCTGCCGGTATGGTACCCACCACCTTGGACGATCCGACCATCAATCTCGCGTATCGTCAGGGCCCGGCCTTCCTGGATCTGGATCTCTTTGACGGCTATGCAGACTCTCACTTCATCTGTTTCCCCTACGAAACCCGCCGCACAGGTATCTACACCTGCGGCGGTGTGCGCAAGGCGGAAACCATGGAAGAGACCATTGATGATGCCACCGGTGCTGCGCTGAAGGCGATTCAGTGTATTGAATCCGCTGACCGTGGGGTGGCTGTGCATCCCCGTTCCGGTGATCTGACCTATCCGGACTTCTTTTTCCAGCGTTGTACCCAGTGTAAGCGCTGTACAGAGGAATGTCCGTTCGGTGCCCTGGACGACGATGCCAAAGGCACGCCGCTGCCCAATCCGACCCGCTGCCGCCGCTGCGGTACCTGTATGGGTGCCTGTCCTGAACGGATCATCGGGTTTGCCGACTACAGTATTGATATGATCGGCTCTATGGTTAAAGCCATTGAGGTACCGGATGATGACGAGGACAAGCTGCGCATCGCGGTTTTTGTCTGTGAGAATGATGCCTACCCGGCCATTGATATGTCCGGTATGCGGCATAACAAGATGAACACCCTAGTCCGTTTTATTCCGGTGCGCTGTCTCGGTTCCGTGAATATGGTCTGGATCAAGGATGCCATGTCCTCCGGTATGGACGGCGTGCTCCTCCTCGGCTGCCGCTACGGTGATAACTACCAGTGCCACTTTGTCAAGGGATCCGAGATCGCCACCAAGCGGATGGAAAATATCGGCGAGACCCTGGGTACCTTGGGGCTTGAGCCGGAACGCTGTGGTGTCGAGCAGGTGGCCATCTCTGACTACGATAAGATTCCCGGAATCATTGACGAGTTTGTTGAGTCGGTTATTGAGATGGGGCCGAACCCGTTCAAGGGCTTCTGAACCTCTCTGTTGCTGTCGAAACCGTGCCTGTTCAGCCCGAATCCGGGCCAGGCGCGGTTCTGTGTTTATGAATCATCCGTTTCGGCATCTTGAAAAAAGAGTTTTCAGGACAGGAGGAAAAAATGTCTGTGAACGTACAACCTGATATTGATTTTATCAAAGATATGAAGGAGGCAGGCGGTGACACGCTGAAAAAATGCTTCCAGTGTGCTACCTGCTCGGTGGTCTGCCCTCTTTCCACTGATGAAGATCCCTTTCCCCGGCAGCAGATGATTTTTTCGCAGTGGGGACTGAAGGAGAAACTGATCGGCGATCCCAATGTGCTGCTCTGCCACCAGTGCGGCGACTGTACCGCCTATTGTCCGCGTGGCGCCAAACCCGGCGATGTGATGGGGGCGATCCGGGCGTATTCCTATAAATATTTCGGCTGGCCTGCAGGACTGGCCAAGCTGGCCAGTTCAGGAAAGAACCTGCCGATCCTAGTCGGTATTCCTGCCTTAATTATTTTTGTGATGTGGCTGATTTCCGGCTCGCATGTGCCGCCTGCAGAGGAGTTTTTTCATCTCGGCTACAGTCACTTTTTCGGGCACTGGGATTTTTGGGGGATGACCAAAAATGTGTTCTTTATCGATCTGTTCATGATTCCCACTGCAGGTCTGGCTGCCTTTGCCGTGTTTAAGGGCATTACTGCCATGTGGAAAAAAATGGTGGAGAATACCGGCGTTGGAGAAGCTCTGTATCGGCCGTCGCCCAATCAGTTTATCAAGGAATTTCTCTGGCCTTCAGTTGTCGAGATTGTTCAGCATGAGCGGTTTAAAAAATGCGAGACCAACAAGGACCGGGTAAAGGGGCACCAGCCGCTGATGTGGGCTTTTATCGGACTTTTTCTGGTTACCGGATATTCTTTCTTTTCTCAGGATATTCTCGGGCTTATCTGGCCGGAACTCCACGGGCCGATGGACTTGCGGAATCCGATTAAATGGATTGCCAATGTTGCAGCGGTGGCAATGATTTACGGGATCTTTATTCTGTGGCGTAACCGCAGCGACATGGAGGAGAGAGGTCAGGCTGGAGCCACCTTTTATGACTGGTTTCTTATCTGGATGATCGCCGGGGTCGGCGTGACCGGGCTGGGGGCGGAACTGCTGCGGATTTTCGCCCTCCCCAAACCCGGTTATCTGGTCTACTACCTGCACTTGGTTTCCGTTATGATGCTTTTTCTCTATATGCCGTACACGAAATTTGCTCATCTGGTCTACAGGACATGCGCCATGACCTTTGAGCGGTATCGTGATTCCGCCTATGTGAAAAATCCCGTGAACGGCAACGGAGGCAAGTGAACAGTTGTTGTAACTGTTGCAATATTGCATGCTGCAGAATTTCGACTGCATCTCAGGCCGGATACAGTGCTGTTTCTTGCTGTTTCCGGTCCGAGATATTTTTTGTACAGAAAAAAGGTTGACTTTTAAATTTTACAAAGTATAATTCCGCAGCTCAGGCTGGCGTAGCTCAATTGGTAGAGCACCTGATTTGTAATCAGGGGGTTGCGGGTTCAAGTCCCATCGCCAGCTCCAGTGCTGGTTCGGAAAGGAAAGGCAACGGAGAGAAGCTGCAGGTAAGTACAGCTTTTGTCCCTTGCTTTTCATAGTATGGAGGGGTTCCCGAGCGGTCAAAGGGAACAGACTGTAAATCTGTCGGCGGCGCCTTCGGAGGTTCGAATCCTCCCCCCTCCACCAAATTTTACAGGCAGACGCATCGGTTGAGTTGTGCTGCCTGTTCTTTGTTTTTTGCGGGCGGGAATAGCTCAATTGGTAGAGCATCAGCCTTCCAAGCTGAGGGTTGCGAGTTCGAGTCTCGTTTCCCGCTCCATATAGTGTGTAATAAGAAGGAAGCTTTTCGGTGCCCACGTAACTCAGCGGTAGAGTACCTCCTTGGTAAGGAGGAAGTCACCGGTTCAAGCCCGGTCGTGGGCTCCAGGTTTGCCGATGCTTTTGCTGACGGGTCGGTAGTTGGGAGAAAAATTGTCGGGGAGACAGAGTAATGGCGAAGGAAAAATTTGAGCGGACGAAGCCCCATGTCAATGTGGGGACTATCGGTCATATTGATCATGGAAAGACGACTCTGACAGCGGCGATCACACGGGTGCTGTCAACAAAGGGTCAGGCCGATTTTACGGACTTCAGCGAGATCGACAAGGCGCCGGAAGAGAAGGAGCGCGGAATCACCATTGCCACCGCCCATGTTGAATATCAGACCGAAGGGCGGCATTACGCGCATGTGGACTGTCCCGGTCATGCCGACTATATCAAAAATATGATCACCGGTGCAGCCCAGATGGACGGTGCGATTCTGGTGGTTGCTGCGACCGACGGCCCCATGCCGCAGACCCGCGAGCATATCCTGCTGGCCCGTCAGGTCGGCGTTCCGGCCATGGTGGTTTTTCTCAACAAGTGCGATCAGGTGGACGATGAAGAGCTGATCGAACTGGTGGAGATGGAGCTGCGCGAGCTGCTGGACAGCTATGATTTTCCCGGGGACGACACGCCGATCATTCAGGGTTCCGCGCTGCTGGCGCTGGAGAATCCGGAAGACGAGGAAAAAACAAAGTGCATCTGGGATCTTATGGAGTCGGTTGACACCTGGGTTCCGGAACCTGAACGCGACATCGACAAACCGTTCCTGATGCCGGTGGAGGACGTGTTCTCCATCTCCGGCCGCGGTACGGTGGCCACGGGCCGTGTGGAAAGCGGGATCATCAAAGTGGGTGACGAGATCGAGATCGTGGGAATCCGCGAGACCCAGAAGACCACGATCACCGGAGTGGAGATGTTCCGCAAGATTCTCGACGAGGGTCAGGCCGGGGACAATATCGGCGCGCTGCTGCGCGGCACCAAACGGGACGAGATCGTCCGCGGGCAGGTGCTGGCCAAGCCGGGTTCGATCACGCCGCACAAGAAGTTCAGGGCCGAGTGCTATATTCTGACCAAGGAGGAGGGCGGGCGGCACACCCCGTTCTTCAACGGCTACCGGCCGCAGTTCTACTTCCGTACCACGGACGTGACCGGGATCTGCACCCTTGAGGAAGGGGTGGAGATGGTCATGCCGGGCGACAATATCCATATTACGGGCGAGCTGATAACACCCATCGCCATGCAGGAAGGTCTCCGGTTTGCCATCCGCGAGGGCGGCCGTACCGTGGGTGCCGGTGTAATTAGCGAAATTATTGAGTAATCAGTTGTAGCTGCTGCGGTTCTGCTGCAGACAGAATGCTGAACTGGTGAATACAACTCCGGTCCGGCCGTCAGGTCGATCGGAGTCTATATATCAGGGGTTGCAGGATGCGAGATATTATTACCCTTGCCTGTACCGAGTGCAGGCAGAGAAATTATACGACCACAAAGAATAAGCGGACAGTTCCGCATAAGCTGGAGCTGAAAAAATATTGTCCTTTCTGCAGGTCGCATAAGGTACATAAAGAGACAAAGTAGGACCGGATGCGGATGCAGCCGGAAAGCGCAGGCCAGTAGCTCTAATTGGTAGAGCATCGGACTCCAAATCCGAGGGCTGGGGGTTCGAGTCCCTCCTGGCCTGCCATGTGCGATATCGTGATTTCTGCCGGGTGTTGGGAGTATGGCGAATAAAAAAAGCAAAAATAGCGGCAAAACAAGTCCTGCGGAAAGCGGGATGCATTCTCTGTCTCCGGCCCGTATTCGGCAGTTTTATCACGAAGTAGTTGCTGAATTTAAGAAAATTGTATGGCCTGACCGTAAGGTGACCTTGGGACTGTCAGGTTTTGTTGTCCTGTTGACTGTCGTGCTGTCGGTGTATCTGGGGGCAGTTGACTTTGTTCTCGGTAAGCTGGTTGGACTGATTCTCCGGTAGGGTGTTATGGAAAAGAAGTGGTACATCGTTCATACGCATACCGGTTTTGAAGCCAAAGTCAAGGCCACGCTTGAGGATAATATCCGGCAGGCCGGACAGGAAGAATTCTTCAGTGACATTCTGGTGCCCACTGAACAGGTGGTCGAGATGGTCAAGGGGGAGCGCAAAACCTCGGAAAGGAAATTTTTTCCGGGCTATATTTTGGTGCAGATGGAGATGAATGAATACACTTGGCATACGGTTGTCGAAACGCAGCGGGTAACCGGCTTTGTCGGGGTAAATGCCGGTCAGGGAGCTGCGGCCGGTAGAGAAGTGTACAAGCTGGTTCCGGCGCTGAGTGATCAGGAAGCAGATAAGATCATCATGCGCATTGAGGAAGGGGCTGAAAAACCGATTCCGAAGGTTATTTTTGAAATCGGAGATGTCGTCCGCGTTACTGACGGACCGTTTGCCAATTTTGAGGCAACGGTTGATGAGGTCTTCCCGGATAAAGGGCGGGTGCGGGTGATGGTTTCGATTTTCGGTCGTTCGACTCCTGTGGAACTTGAATATATGCAGGTGAGTAATACATAAAAGCAAAAGAGACTGAATAATGGCAAAGAAAATACAATCATATATAAAACTGCAGATACCGGCTGGAAAAGCCAATCCATCACCGCCTGTCGGGCCGGCTCTCGGCCAGCACGGCGTTAATATAATGGATTTCTGTAAGGCTTTTAACGCTAAGACGCAATCAGAAGGTGATACGATTATTCCGGTTGTGATTACGGTGTATAATGACCGGTCGTTCAGTTTTGTGACCAAGACTCCCCCGGCGTCTGTTCTGCTGTTTAAAGCAGCTGGTCTGCAGAAGGGGTCCAGTAATCCCAAGCGGGACCGCGTGGCCGAGATCAGCAAAGAGAAGATCCGGGAAATAGCTGAGATAAAGATGCCTGATCTGAATGCCTATGGTCTTGACCAGGCCATGAGGATCGTTGAAGGAACGGCCCGGAGCTGCGGTATTACTGTCCTGGACTGAGATTCGGTATCCGGTATAAGTTATCGGAATAACGGTACGTAAAAAAGAAAGATTCGCCTGAACCTCTCCTGCTGACCACAGGAAGAGGGAGAACTGACTATAGGTTGTGAATTATGCCAAGACATGGAAAGCAGTACAGACAAGCGGCTGAACATATAGATCGGACCGTGCTTTACGGGCTGGAAGAGGCTGTCGGGCTCGTTCTGAAGAAGAGCTGTGCAAAATTTGATGAATCGATAGAGATCGCTGTCCGCTTGGGAATCGATCCCAGACATGCGGACCAGATGATCCGCTCTTCGGTTATCCTGCCCAACGGGACAGGAAAAGACGTCCGGGTGCTGGTTTTTGCCAAGGGCGAAAAGGAGGCCGAGGCTTTGGCCGCCGGGGCCGACTATGCCGGTTCGGAAGAGCTGGTGGAAAAGATAAAGGACGGATGGCTTGAGTTTGATAAAACCATTGCAACCCCGGATATGATGGGCGAGGTGGGAAAAATCGGCCGTATCCTCGGACCCCGTAATCTTATGCCCAACGCCAAGCTCGGCACGGTAACGTTTGAGATTGAACGTGTCGTGCAGGAGACCAAAAAAGGAAAAGTGGATTTTAAAGCCGATAAGGCAGGAATCATTCATGCATTGGTCGGCAAGCGGTCGTTCGGTACGGAAAAGCTGACTGCCAATGCAGGTCATCTGGTTGAAAAACTTATCCAGTTGAAGCCTTCTACAAGCAAGGGTGTGTATCTGAAATCAATCACCCTGTCCAGTACAATGGGGCCCGGAGTCAAGGTGGACCCGATACAGGTCCGCACTCTGCTCAAGGCCTGACACTACCTCATTTTTTAATGATCCGGTCGGCTGATCGGCTGATGCCGCAGAACAGTCTGCTGGGTCCGCACGTCATGGATTTTAATCTGTCCGGGGAGGTGTAGCCGCACGACAGATTTTTTCTTCTAATTTTGGGAAAGGTCAAAGACAGCAGGTACAGCAATGTTTAATAACCGCAAGGTTGCCGGCCGAGACTAGGTTATTCTTTCTTTGTTTCATGGGGAAAGACTGCACTCAGCATTTCATTCCTGTTGTCCTGCGATAATCCCGTTCCTATTATGGAGGTGTACCAGTTGAATCGCGAAAATAAGGCGTCAAAGGTCAATGAACTGAAGGATACATTTACCCGGGCCAAATTCGCAGTGGTGGCTGATTACCGCGGGTTGAAAGTAACAGATTTTGAACAGCTGCGCATCCGCCTGCGGGAGCAGGGCGCACAGATTCAGGTTGCCAAGAACACGCTTCTCAGGCTGGCGGTGAAAGACACCGGTTTTGAAGAGCTGACGCAGGATTTTACTGGCACGACAGCGGTTGCTTTCAGTTTTGACGATCCGGTGGGGTCGGCAAAGGCTCTGGCGGATTTCGGGAAGGAGAATGAAACCCTGCAGGTCCGCTCGGCAATGTTTGAAGGGAAGATGCTGAGCCCTGATGAAATAGTTGCTCTGTCGAAGCTGCCCAGCAAAGATCAGCTTCTCGGGCAGCTCTGCGGGGTGCTTGCTGCCGTACCGACCAAGCTGGTCCGTACCCTGAATGCGGCTCCGGCCAATCTGGTGTATGCGCTGCAGGCTATTAAAGAGCAGAAAGAAAATTAACCATAGTTTTTTTACTCAGGATAGGAGGAATGAAAGATGTCTGAAGCTATTGAGCAGGTAGTCGAACTTGTAGAAAAAATGACGCTCCTTGAGGTTTCGGAGCTGGTCAAGGCACTGGAGGAGAAGTTCGGTGTGTCCGCAGCTGCTCCGGTTGCTGTTGCTGCTGTGGCAGGCGGTGATGGTGGTGCCGGAGACGCTGGTGCTGCCGAGCAAACCGAGTTCGATGCTGTGCTGACAGCTGCCGGTGACCAGAAGATCAAGGTAATCAAGGAAGTACGTGCGATCACCGCTCTGGGCCTGAAAGAGGCCAAAGCGCTGGTCGAAGGTGTACCTGCTCCGGTCAAGGAAGGGGTCAGCAAGGAAGAGGCTGCCGAGATTAAAGAGAAGATTGAAGCTGTCGGCGGAACCGTAGAAGTTAAATAATCTTCGGTTTCTTTTTTCAGTCGTTCAATCGAACGTGCCGATTTATATGTAACGCTATGGGGGGAAATCCCTCGTAGCGTTACTGCGTTTGGAGACAGGATAGAGGTCGTCAGGTTGTACAGAGGAGCGGACAGGAAGCTGATACTGATGCATTTCTCTGTGAAAGCCGGGTCTTGCAGATTGTAATAAGAGGGGATCATGAAAAGAGTACGCAAAGGGTTTGCTAAAACACGCAAGCTTGTGGAGCCGCCGCATCTTATTGCTATGCAGCGGCATTCCTACGATCGTTTTCTGCAGATGAATATTGATCCGTCTCAACGGGAAGAAGTCGGTCTGCAGGCCATTTTTAAAGATATTTTTCCGATTACTGATTTCAATAACCTCTGCACCCTGGAGTTTGTCGGCTATTCGTTCGGCGAGCTGAAATACACGGTTGCAGAGTGTATTGAGCGGGGGATGACCTATGAGGTGCCGGTCAAGATAACCGTCCGCCTGATCACCTTTGAGGTAGATGAGGCGACCGGGGTGCAGACGGTCCGGGATATTAAAGAGCAGGAAGTCTTTCTGGGTGCGCTGCCTCTGATGACTGAGGACGGTGTGTTCATTATTAACGGCACGGAGCGGGTGATTGTTAATCAGCTGCAGCGCTCTCCGGGGCTTTTTTATACCCACGATAACGGCAAGTCCCATATATCCAACAAGCGGCTGTACTCTGCCCGGATTATCCCGGTCCGGGGATCCTGGCTTGATTTTGAATTTGATATAAAAGATGTTCTCCATGTCCGGATAGACCGGCGTCGGAAGCTGCCGGTCACGACCCTGCTCAGGGCTTTGGGCTACAATGATGAGGAGCTACTGCGGACCTTTTATCCTGTTGATACAGTTGAGGTCAGCGGTGACAGCTTCAGGATACTTTTTCAGCCTGCAACCTTTATCGGGCAGCGTTTGGCTGCGGATCTTGTCAACCCGGCGGACGGCGAGGTGCTCGGCAAAAAAGGACGTAAGATTTCCAAGGCCCTAGCAAAACGCATTGCCCGCGCCGGGATCGAATCGGTTGAAGTGCCTGCTGAAGATCTGCTGGACCGTTTTCTGGTAACTGATCTGCTGCATCCGGAAACCGGCGAAGTGCTTGTCGGCAGCAACGAAGCGCTGACCGAAGCGCTGCTTGAGACGATCCGGGAGTGCGGAACCACACGGTTCGAGCTGCTTTTTATTGATAATGTCAATATCTCCGAAGCATTCCGGAAGACTCTGGCTGTTGACAAGATCAAAAGTATGGATCAGGCCTTGATCGAAATTTATCGCCGCCTCCGGCCCTCCAGCCCCCCGACCGTTGAGATTGCGCAGGAATTTTTTAATAAATTATTTTTTGATCCGTCCACCTATGATCTTTCCGAGGTGGGCCGATATAAAATCAACTCCAAGCTGAGTCTTGATCTTCCTGTGGAGCATCGGACCCTGACCAAAGAGGATATCCTGTTCGGGGTCAGGCATCTTGTCCGGCTCAAGGATGAGCTGCGGGAAGGAGATGATATTGATCATCTCGGCAACAGACGGGTCCGCACAGTAGGTGAGCTGTGCGAGAATCAGTACCGGATGGGGCTGGTCCGGATGGAGCGGGCAATTAAGGAACGGATGAATCTCCAGGAAGTGGAGACCCTGATGCCCCATGATTTGGTCAATCCCAAACCGGTTACTTCGGCGGTGAAGGAGTTCTTCGCCACCTCTCAGCTGTCCCAGTTTATGGATCAGACCAATCCGTTGTCCGAGGTAACCCATAAGCGACGTCTGTCTGCGCTCGGGCCGGGCGGCCTGACCCGGGAGCGTGCCGGGTTTGAGGTCAGGGACGTTCATCCCACCCATTACGGCCGTATCTGCCCGGTAGAAACCCCGGAAGGTCCGAATATCGGTCTGATTGTCTCGCTGGCAACCTATGCCATGGTCAATCCGTACGGATTTATCGAAACCCCGTACCGCATTGTGCAGGACCGCAAAGTAACGGACGAGATTAAATATTTTACTGCCCTGCAGGAGCAGGGACATGTTGTTGCACCGGCCAATATTGCGATTCAGGAGGATGGCACGATTACTGACGACAGCCTGATCGCCCGGTTGGAAGGGGAGGTTATTACGATTCCGTCTGACGAGGTATCGGCAATGGATGTGGCGCCCAATCAGCTGGTGTCTGTGGCTGCGTCCCTGATTCCGTTTCTGGAAAATGACGATGCCAACAGGGCATTGATGGGTTCCAACATGCAGCGTCAGGCTGTACCCCTGCTGAAACCGGCTTCCCCGCTGGTGGGAACCGGGGTGGAAAAGAATCTTGCCTGCGATTCCGGAGCCTGTCTGCTGGCAGGCGGGGACGGGGTTGTGGAAGAGGTGGATGCCAACCGGGTGGTGATGCGCTACGATGAACCGGGAACCGACGGTTTTGATACGGGTATTGCCGTGTACCGGTTGTCCAAATATAAAAAGACAAATCAGAACACCTGCTTCAATCAGAAGCCGCTGGTTCTGCCCGGTGAACGGGTGAAGAAAGGCGATATTCTGGCTGACGGCCCGTCCACGGAAATAGGAGAGCTTGCCCTGGGCAAAAATGTGACCATCGCCTTTATGCCGTGGCGCGGCTATAACTTTGAAGATTCCATTCTGATCAATGAGCGCCTGCTGAAAGAGGATACTTTCACCTCAGTGCATATTGAGATCTTTGACGTTGTTGCCAGGGACACCAAACTGGGAAAAGAGGAGATCAGCCGTGATATTCCAAATATCGGTGATGACGCCCTGCGCAATCTTGATGAGTCCGGGATTGTCCGGATAGGGGCGGAAGTCCGGGCCGGGGATATGCTGGTCGGCAAGGTGACGCCCAAAGGCGAGACCATGCTGTCTCCTGAAGAAAAACTCCTGCGAGCGATCTTCGGAGAAAAGGCCGGTGATGTCAAGGATTCCTCGCTGCGGGTACCGCCCGGAGTGGAAGGCGTGGTGATTGACGCCAAGGTGTTTTCCCGTAAAGGGGTGGATAAAGACGAGCGCACCCTGCTGATTGAAGAGCAGGAAGTCCGGCGGCTGAATCGGGATATGGAAGATGAGCTGCACAGCCTGAAAAACGGCATCCGCAGCGCTCTGTACGAGCTGATGGTCAACCGGACCGCCAAAAAGGATATCTGCGGCAGAGACGACAGCGTTGTGCTTCCCCTCGGGAAAAAACTGACCCCGGAGAGCTTGGACGAAGTCGCCTTTGAACAGCTCCGCGGTCTGGAGTTTTCCGAACGGGCAAAATATGAGGACGAACTGGAGTCAATTTTTAATAATTACTCCCGTCAGGCCCAGGCGGTCCGCGAACGTTATGAAGGCATTGTCGGCCGGATGGAAAAGGGAGACGATCTGCCGCCCGGTGTCGTGAAGATGGTCAAGATTTATGTGGCCACCAAACGCAAGCTGGCTGTGGGTGACAAGATGGCCGGACGGCACGGCAACAAGGGGGTGGTTTCCAGACTCCTGCCGGAAGAGGACATGCCTTTTTTTGCCGACGGCACCACTGTCGATGTAGTGCTGAATCCGCTGGGTGTGCCTTCGCGGATGAACGTGGGCCAGGTGCTGGAATGCCATCTCGGCTTTGCCGCCAAGCGGCTTGGCGAACAGGTCCAGAAGCTGGCCGAGTCCCAAGAGGTGGAAGTAGTCAGAGAGCGGCTGCAGACCGTATATTCTGCAGAGGAGTATCAGGCGATTACTGACGGGCTTTCCGATGAGGAGCTGCTGGATAAGATGCGCAAGTACGGGCATGGTGTTCATATGGCCACACCCGTCTTTGACGGGGCCACAGAGGCTGAAATTCGGGAGATGCTTATTGAGGCCGAAGTGGATGAGGTGGGACAGTCTGTCCTCTATGACGGTCTCACCGGGGACAAGTTCGATAACAAGGTGACTGTCGGGGTCATGTACGTGCTCAAGCTGCACCATCTGGTGGACAACAAGATTCATGCCCGCTCCACCGGCCCGTATTCGCTGGTCACTCAGCAGCCGCTGGGCGGCAAGGCCCAGTTCGGCGGGCAGCGGCTCGGTGAAATGGAAGTCTGGGCTATGGAATCCTACGGTGCCGCATATACCCTGAAAGAATTTCTCACGGTCAAGTCGGATGATGTTGAAGGAAGAACTTCCATGTATGAGAAAATCGTCAAGGGCAATAATTTCCTTGATGCGGGCCTGCCCGAATCTTTCCATGTTCTGGTCAAGGAACTGAAAGGACTCTGTCTGGATGTCGAACTTTTGTCCGAAGATGAGAAGTAGGGCGGCAGCTTCGGAACATCAGGGACATCAGAAGGATGTGTGAACGCGGCAGTCTGGCTGCCGCAGGGATATCTGTTATATCTGTTAACAGGGGAGGATAATCTTCGTGGAAGAACTGTTCAGCTTTTTTAACAAGCCGAAAGGGCCGCTTGTTTTTGATAAGGTTAAAATTTCCCTTGCATCTCCGGCAAAAATTTTTGAGTGGTCTCATGGTGAGGTGAAGAAGCCGGAAACTATCAATTACCGGACCTTCAAGCCGGAACGTGACGGGCTCTTCTGCGCCAAGATTTTCGGTCCGGTAAAGGACTATGAGTGCAACTGCGGCAAGTACAAGCGCATGAAACACAGAGGGGTGGTCTGTGAAAAATGCGGCGTCGAGGTGATTCAGTCCAAGGTGCGCCGAGAGCGGATCGGCCATATCAAACTGGCCGCCCCTGTGGCCCATATCTGGTTCCTTAAATCCCTGCCGAGCAAAATCGGCTCCATCCTTGATATGACCCTCAAGGAAATGGAGCGTATTCTGTATTTTGAATCCTATGCGGTTGTGGAGTCCTCTGCGGACAACCTGCCTGTGGGGTCGCTGCTGAACGAAGAGCAGTACCGGGAGGCTTTGGAACTGTATCCAGGACAGTTCGAAGTCGGTATCGGGGCAGAGGCCATCCGCGATATGCTCAAAGAGCTGGATCTTGTTACGCTGTCTGTTCAGCTCCGGCAGGAGATGAAAGATACCGCATCGGTCACCAAACGGACCAAGCTCGGCAAACGTCTGAATGTTGTCGAAGCCTTCCGGGATTCCGGAAACCGGCCTGAGTGGATGATTCTTGAAGTGATTCCGGTTCTGCCGCCGGATCTGCGCCCCTTGGTTCCTCTGGAGGGCGGGCGGTTCGCCACTTCGGATCTCAATGATCTCTACCGCAGAGTAATCAACCGCAACAATCGGCTGAAGCGGCTGCTGGAGCTGGATGCCCCGGATATCATTATCCGGAACGAGAAAAGGATGCTGCAGGAGGCCGTGGATGTCCTGTTTGATAACGGACGGCGCGGCCGCACGATTACCGGTCCGAATAAACGTCCATTAAAATCCCTTTCCGACATGCTGAAAGGCAAGCAGGGGCGTTTCCGGCAGAATCTTCTGGGGAAACGGGTGGATTACTCCGGCCGTTCGGTTATTGTGGTCGGGCCGCATCTGCGGCTGCATCAGTGCGGCCTGCCGAAAAAAATGGCCCAGGAACTGTTCAAGCCCTTTATTTATAATCGGCTTGAGTCAATGGGGTATGTGACCACCATCAAGAGCGCCCGCAAGATGGTGGAGAAGGGTGCCAAAGAGGTCTGGGACGTGCTGGATGATATTGTCCGGGAGTATCCGGTCATCCTGAACCGTGCTCCGACCCTGCACAGGCTCGGTATGCAGGCCTTTGAGGTTACTCTGATCGAGGGTAAAGCCATTCAGCTGCATCCGCTGGTCTGCTCTGCCTTTAATGCCGACTTTGACGGTGATCAGATGGCTGTGCATCTGCCGTTGTCTGTGGAGGCCCAGGTGGAGGCCAGGGTGTTGATGATGTCCACCAATAATATTCTGTCACCGGCCAGCGGCAGTCCGGTCATCATTCCGAGCCAGGATATTGTCCTCGGCCTGTATTATATGACCAGGGAGCGCTACGGTGTCCCCGGAACCGGGGCCGTGTTCAGTTCTCCGGTAGAGGCCCGCGTGGCTTATGATCACGGGGCGGCCCATCTGCAGGCCAGGGTGAAGGTCAGGATCAACGGTGAACTGGTGGAAACCACTGTAGGCCGTATTCTGGTGGGCGAACTGCTGCCGGAAAGCATATCGTTTTCCGTGGTCAACAGGGAACTTTCCAAAAAAGAACTCGGTTTTCTGGTGGACTACACCTATCGTCATGCCGGAACCAAGGATACGGTTATCCTGGCAGACCGCCTGAAGGATCTGGGCTATGAAGAGGCCACTCGGGCCGGAATCTCCATCTGTATTAATGATATGAAAATTCCGGTCAACAAAGAGGAATTTGTTGAAGAGTCCGAGCGCAAAGCGGCCGAGGTTGATCAGCAGTATTCCGACGGTCTGATCACGGACGGCGAGAAATACAACAAGATCGTTGATATCTGGTCCAAGGCCACGGATAAGATCACCCAGCAGATGATGGAAGAGATGTCCGTGGACTATGCTCCTGACAGCGAAGGCAAGGTTCAGGAGCTGAAGAGCTTCAACTCTGTGTACATAATGGCAGATTCCGGTGCCCGCGGTTCCAAGGATCAGATCCGGCAGCTGGCCGGGATGCGCGGCCTGATGGCCAAACCCTCCGGTGCCATCATTGAGACCCCGATCAAGGCTAATTTCCGGGAAGGGCTTTCGGTGCTGGAATATTTTATTTCCACCCACGGTGCCCGGAAAGGTCTTGCTGATACCGCATTGAAAACAGCCAACTCTGGTTATCTGACCCGGCGTCTGGTGGATGTGGCCCAGGATTCCACCATTGTGGAAAAGGACTGCGGTACCCTGCGCTATACAATTGCCGAGCCGCTGCTGGACGGCGGCGAAGTAATTGTCCGGATAGGCGAGCGTATTCTCGGCAGGGTGGCCAGTGATGACGTGGTGGATCCGCATACCGGTGAGACCATCGTGGAGATGGATGAGGAAATTACCGAGGACAAGGTCGAGGCCATTGAGGCAGCCGGTATTGATCAGGTGAAGATCCGTTCCGTGCTGACCTGTGAGTCCCGGCGCGGAGTCTGTGCCATGTGCTACGGCCGCGACCTTGGACGCGGACATATGGTCAATATCGGTGAAGCGGTCGGTATTATCGCGGCCCAGTCCATCGGCGAACCGGGAACCCAGCTCACCATGCGGACCTTTCATATCGGCGGCACAGCAAGCCGTTCTGTCGAGCAGGCCGAGGTCCGCAGTCAGCGCAGCGGTACGGTCAGATATCGTGAGGTGCATTTCGTGACCAACGCGGCTGGCTTTGCCGTGGTCATGAACCGGAATGCGGAAATCGCCATCATGGATGAACAGGGAATCGACAGGGAACGTTTTCCTGTGCCCTATGGTGCGGAACTCAGAGTAATCGACGGGAACAAGGTGGATCCGGGAACGGTGATTGCTGACTGGGATGCCTTTTCCATTCCTATTGTTGCCGAGGTTGCCGGCCGGATCAAGTATGGGGATATTATTGAAGGCGATACCATGCAGGAACGAGTGGATCAGGTTACCGGCAAGGTGTCCAGGGTGATCATCCATGCCACAACCTCCAAGCATTCCACGCCGAGGATTTCCCTGAAAGACGGGAGAGGACGTACTATAAAATTACAGAATGTGGAACATGATGCCCGTTATCCCCTGCCGGTGGGATCTGTTATCAGCGTGGACGAGGGGGATGAGGTGACTGCCGGTACTGTGGTCGCCAAAATTCCGAGGGAAACCACGAAGACCAAGGACATTACCGGTGGTCTGCCCAGAGTAGCCGAACTCTTTGAGGTCCGGAAACCGAAGGAACAGGCTATTGTCACGGAAATTGACGGACGGATCAGTTTCGGCAAGGAACTCAAGGGAAAACGAAGGGTGGTCGTCACCCCTGAAACCGGGGAGCCCAGAGAGTATCTGGTGCCCAAGGCCAAACATGTCACAGTGCATGAGGGGGACTATGTCAAGGCCGGTGATGCGCTGATGGACGGCTCGATTCTGCCGAACGATATCCTGCGTATTAAAGGAGAGGAGGCTCTTGCCCGCTTCCTGGTGGATGAGATTCAGGAAGTGTACCGTCTGCAGGGCGTAAAAATAAACGACAAGCATATAGAAACCATTGTCCGCCAGATGCTCAAGCGGGTCAGGATCACCGATCCGGGGGATACCCGGTTCATGCTGGATCAGTTGACGGAAAAATGGATGTTCTACGATGAAAACAGGCAGGTGCTTGAGCAGGGCATGCAGCCCGCATCAGCGGAGCCGCAGCTGCTCGGAGTGACCAAGGCCTCGTTATCAACGGATTCGTTTATTTCTGCCGCATCCTTCCAGGAAACCACCAAGGTCCTGACCAATGCGGCTATGGCAGGCAAAGTAGACACCCTGGACGGGCTGAAAGAGAACGTTATTATGGGCCGTCTGATCTCCGCCGGTACCGGTCTTTCACGCTACAAAATTAATTAAATGCAGCAGGTGATTTTTCCGGTTGACATTGTTTTTTACATGTGATATAAACCTTGCCCACGTGTCCTTATGTGGAGGACACGTAGGTTTGTGTGTATTTTATTGAAAAGGAATAAGCAGGATGCCCACAATTAATCAGCTTGTACGGAAGAAACGGAAGAAACAGGTCAAGCGCACGAATACTCCTGCGCTGCAGAGCTGTCCTCAGCGGCGCGGTGTGTGTGTGCGTGTGTACACGACGACGCCCAAGAAACCGAACTCGGCGCTGCGCAAGGTTGCTAGGGTGCGGCTGACCAACGGTATTGAGGTTACTTCGTATATACCCGGAGTCGGACATAACCTGCAGGAGCATTCGGTTGTTCTGGTGCGCGGGGGACGTGTGAAGGATCTGCCGGGTGTCCGTTATCATATTGTTCGCGGGACGCTTGATACTCTCGGTGTGAATGACCGCAGGCAGGGGCGGTCCAAATATGGTGCAAAGCGGCCTAAATGATCGCTGAGTAATCGTTTTTTTGTAAATGCTGTCTGGAGTGTGATGTTATGCCGAGAAAAAAATTACAGAATAAGCGTACGGTAGGGGCTGATCCGAAGTACAATTCCGTGCTGGTTTCCAAGTTTACCAATGGCCTAATGCAGGACGGGAAGAAATCGGTGGCCCGTCGGATGTTCTATGATGCGATGGCGGCTGTGGAGGACAAAGTTGCGGATGAAGAACCGCTGGCTGTGTTTGAAACTGCTATGGAGAATGTACGTCCCCGTGTTGAAGTAAAAAGCCGGCGGGTCGGCGGTGCCACGTATCAGGTGCCGGTCGAGGTGCGGCCGGACCGCCGTAATGCCTTGGCTATCCGTTGGATAATAGGGTTTGCCAAGAAGCGTTCCGGCCAAACAATGGCTGGCAAGCTGGCGGCTGAATTGCTTGATGCCTATAATAACCGGGGTGCTTCCGTGAAAAAGCGGGATGATACCCATAAAATGGCAGAAGCGAATAAGGCCTTTGCTCATTACCGCTGGTAGGCTGCTGTTGTTCCGGAGTGTTCCGCGTATGTTGAAGAAGGCCGTTTGATAATGTAAGCGTGTAGAGGGAGCTGTGGCTGAAGGTGGAACGTTATCCCTTGTCCGCAATATCGGGATAATGGCCCATATTGATGCTGGCAAGACGACAACGACAGAGCGGATTTTATTTTATACCGGACGCTCGCATAAAATCGGAGAGGTTCATGACGGCACGGCTGTTATGGACTGGATGGAGCAGGAACAAGAGCGCGGAATAACCATAACATCCGCAGCAACGACCTGTGAGTGGCAAGGGCACAGGATTAATATTATAGATACCCCGGGACATGTTGATTTCACCGTTGAGGTGGAACGGTGTCTGCGGGTGCTGGACGGTGTGGTGGCTGTCTTTTGCGCGGTCGGCGGGGTTGAGCCGCAGTCCGAGACAGTCTGGCATCAGGCGGATCGGTATCATATTCCCCGGATCGCCTTTGTCAATAAGATGGACCGCTTGGGCGCAGATTTTGACAGCGTTGTCCGGGAAATTGAAGAGCGGCTGGGTGCCCGGCCGGTTGTTGCGGCACTGCCGTACGGCTCTGAAGAGAAGTTTAACGGTACAATCGATCTGATTGAGCAGAAGCTGTACCGCTATGATGAAGTAAGTCAGGGCGGAACAATTTATGAAGAAGAAATTCCTGAAGATATAAGAGGCAAATCATCGGCTGCCCGAATGATGCTCCTCGAGAAGTTGGCCGACTTCGATGAGGACATCATGAAAAAATATTTGGATGATCAGGAGATTGCTCCCGGCGAGATACGCAGGGCGCTGCGGAAAGCAACGCTTGCGTTGGAGCTGGTACCTGTGCTGTGCGGTTCCGCCTTTAAAAATAAAGGGGTGCAGCCGCTGCTTGATGCAGTAACCGGGTATCTTCCCTCGCCCGTAGATGTCCCTCAGGTTAAGGGGGAGGACAAGGACGGTGCGCCGCTTGTCCGGAAACTTGCGAGGAGCGAAAAGTTCTGCGGTCTGGTGTTTAAGCTGCAAACTGACCCTTTTGTCGGCAACCTGGCGTTTATCCGGGTGTACTCCGGTGAGCTGAAGGTCGGCGACAAGGTGTTTAATCCGCTAAAGCGGAAAAAAGAAAAAATCTCAAAATTAATCAGGCTTCATGCGAATAAGCGTGAAGAGATGCAAGCGATCAGCGCTGGAGATATCGGCGCGGTTGTCGGGCTGAAGTTTACCGGAACAGGGGATACGCTTTGTGCTGCCGGAGACTTTATTGTTCTGGAAAAGATGAATTTTCCGGAGCCGGTGATCGGCATCGCCATTGAGGCCAAGAGCAAGGCGGATGAGGCCCGACTGGCGGAAAGTCTTGAAAAAATAGCTGCCGAAGACCCCAGTTTTCATGTCAGCCAGAATGAGGATACCGGGCAGAAAATTATTTCCGGTATGGGTGAGCTGCATCTGGAAATTATTGTTGACCGGCTGATTAAGGAGTTCAAGGTTTCGGCCAACGTCGGCACACCGCAGGTCGCCTATAAAGAGACGATTACCTGCTCTGCTTCCGGGGAGGGACGGTTCGAGACCCAGGGGACGGCAAAAGAGCAGTACGGCCATGTTGTGGTGCAGGTTGAACCCGGTGAGCGCGGTAGCGGACTGCAGTTTGTCAGCCGGGTTGACGAAAGTCAGATTCCGAAAGAGTTTCTGGAAGCAGTGGAAAAAGGTATTTGCGATACATGTGACTCCGGTCCGCTGATCGGGTATCCGGTGACTGACCTTGCAGTGCAGCTCGTCGGCGGTTCATACGATGAGGAAAGCTCAACGGAAATGGCCTTCGGGGTTGCAGCGGCCTTGGCATGCCGGGAAGCGGCGGCCAAGGCAGAGGCTGTACTGCTGGAACCGCTTATGGCTGTTGAGGTGATAACCCCTGATGAGTATCTGGGTGAGGTCATAAACGATCTGAATAAAAAAGGTGCGCAGATCGACGGGGTTGAGGCGGAGAGGAATATGCAGGTGGTGAAAGCAGGCGTTCCTCTGGCAAAAATGTTCGGCTACTCAACATCGTTGCGGTCGGCAACCCAGGGAAGGGCTACTTTTACCATGCAGTTTAAAGCATTTGCAGAGGTTCCGGCCAGGCAGGCTGAAGCTATTATTCATAAGATTCGAGGCGTTTGATTTAACGAGGTACGGACGGATGGCGAAGGAAAAATTTGAGCGGACGAAGCCCCATGTCAATGTGGGGACTATCGGTCATATTGATCATGGAAAGACGACTCTGACAGCGGCGATCACACGGGTGCTGTCAACAAAGGGTCAGGCCGATTTTACGGACTTCAGCGAGATCGACAAGGCGCCGGAAGAGAAGGAGCGCGGAATCACCATTGCCACCGCCCATGTTGAATATCAGACCGAAGGGCGGCATTACGCGCATGTGGACTGTCCCGGTCATGCCGACTATATCAAAAATATGATCACCGGTGCAGCCCAGATGGACGGTGCGATTCTGGTGGTTGCTGCGACCGACGGCCCCATGCCGCAGACCCGCGAGCATATCCTGCTGGCCCGTCAGGTCGGCGTTCCGGCCATGGTGGTTTTTCTCAACAAGTGCGATCAGGTGGACGATGAAGAGCTGATCGAACTGGTGGAGATGGAGCTGCGCGAGCTGCTGGACAGCTATGATTTTCCCGGGGACGACACGCCGATCATTCAGGGTTCCGCGCTGCTGGCGCTGGAGAATCCGGAAGACGAGGAAAAAACAAAGTGCATCTGGGATCTTATGGAGTCGGTTGACACCTGGGTTCCGGAACCTGAACGCGACATCGACAAACCGTTCCTGATGCCGGTGGAGGACGTGTTCTCCATCTCCGGCCGCGGTACGGTGGCCACGGGCCGTGTGGAAAGCGGGATCATCAAAGTGGGTGACGAGATCGAGATCGTGGGAATCCGCGAGACCCAGAAGACCACGATCACCGGAGTGGAGATGTTCCGCAAGATTCTCGACGAGGGTCAGGCCGGGGACAATATCGGCGCGCTGCTGCGCGGCACCAAACGGGACGAGATCGTCCGCGGGCAGGTGCTGGCCAAGCCGGGTTCGATCACGCCGCACAAGAAGTTCAGGGCCGAGTGCTATATTCTGACCAAGGAGGAGGGCGGGCGGCACACCCCGTTCTTCAACGGCTACCGGCCGCAGTTCTACTTCCGTACCACGGACGTGACCGGGATCTGCACCCTTGAGGAAGGGGTGGAGATGGTCATGCCGGGCGACAATATCCATATTACGGGCGAGCTGATAACACCCATCGCCATGCAGGAAGGTCTCCGGTTTGCCATCCGCGAGGGCGGCCGTACCGTGGGTGCCGGTGTAATTAGCGAAATTATTGAGTAAGAGGAAGAGATGATCCCCACAGATAAGATTCGCATCAGGCTGAAAGGGTATGATTACAAGCTGCTTGATCAGTCAACCCGTGAAATAGTTGAGACCGCCAGACGAACCGGAGCCACAGTGGCCGGTCCGATTCCGTTGCCGACCAGTATCAACAAGTATACCGTGCTGCGGTCACCGCATGTTGACAAAAAATCGCGTGAGCAGTTTGAAATGCGGACACATCGGCGTCTGCTTGATATTCTTGAGCCTACCCAGCAGACAATTGACTCGTTGATGAAACTGCAATTGTCTGCCGGTGTTGATGTGGAGATCAAGCTGCCGTAGAGCGGTCGTTCCCGCGACAGGCCGTCGTTGAACGCGGATTTTTTAAATCGCTTTGAACAGAGTTAGCTTATACAGGTAAACAAATGCCGAAAACAAACGGAATACTGGGACGGAAAGTAGGAATGACCCGGGTTTTTAACGAGCACGGCCGGTCGATTCCTGTTACCGTGATAGAAGCCGGGCCCTGTACCGTGCTGCAGAAGAAAACCCTTGGTAAAGAGGGGTATAATGCCATTCAGGTCGGCTTTCTGGAAAAGAAACAGTCCAGACTGAATAAGCCAGAAACAGGCCATTTTAAGCGTTCCGGCGGAACCGGATATTATCATATTCGCGAATTCAGAGTGGATGCGCCTGAAGTGTATGATATCGGGCAGCAGATCGCTCTGGCTGATGTCCTGAAAATAGGAGACAAGATTGATGTCTCCGGTCGTTCAAAGGGACGGGGCTTCCAGGGTGTTATGAAGCGCCACGGGTTTGGCGGCGGCAAGGCATCGCATGGTTCCGGTTTTCAGAGGGCACCCGGTTCAATAGGCTGCAGTGCATATCCGGGACGCGTGGTCAAGGGGAAGAAACTTCCCGGACACATGGGCACGGAAAAGAAGACCGTGAAGAACCTCACTGTAGTGGATATTCGGGAAGAGGAGAATATTCTGCTGGTGCAGGGTGCGGTCCCCGGAGCGAAAAACGGTTTGGTCAGTATTTATACCAAGGCCTGAGTGCTGAAGGCGGCTGCAAGGAGATACACATGTCAGTTTGTGATGTAGTCAATACCTCGGCCGAAAAGGTCGCGGAAATTGAAATAAACGAAAAATTGTTCGGGATCGAGGTCGATACAGGGGTACTTCATGAAGTCGTCTGTATGCAGCGGGCCAATCGGCGCAGGGGAACTGCCTCCACCAAAACACGGGGCCAGGTGCGTGGCGGCGGGGCAAAACCGTGGCGCCAGAAAGGTACCGGCCGTGCCCGTGCAGGGACCAAGAATTCTCCTGTATGGCGCGGCGGCGGCACCGTTTTCGGCCCCCAACCGAGGGATTACAGTTATTCCCTGCCCAAGAAAGTTCGTCGGCTGGCCTTGCGTATGGCCCTTTCCGCACGGATGTCTGAGGGCAATCTGGTGATTGTTGATCAGTTTGACTTGGAGGCCCCGAAAACAAAGGGTTTTGTCGGGGTGATGCAATGTTTTGACTTTGACCGGTGTCTGGTGGTTGTTGACAGCGAAAACGCAAATGTCCAGCTTTCCGCACGTAATGCTGTCGGGTACAAGACATTGCCAGTAGCTGGACTGAATGTATACGATATTCTGAAATATCCGAAACTGATGCTTGTCCAGTCAAGTCTGGCACAGCTGGAAACGAGGCTGATGGTATGAAGGTACTACACGAGATAATTAAAAAGCCCTGTCTTACCGAAAAATCCAACAGGCTGCAGGAAGAGCACGGTACACTGGTATTTAAAGTGAATCCGAAGGCCAACAAGATAGAAATCGGTCAGGCGGTCGAAAAATTGTTCAATGTCAAGGTGGCCTCGGTCAGGACAAGTACGGTACGGGGAAAGAAAAAAAGGGTCGGCATTAAATCTTTCGGACGGACCAATGACTGGAAAAAGGCGTATATCACCCTGTCTGAAGGCGAGATAGATTTTCTGGCAGATCTGTAGACCGCGCTATAACCAGACAGCAGATCGGATAAACAACACAAGTTACCAGTTTTAGCAGCTTTAGAGAACGGACAGAATAATGGCAATCAAGACCCATAAACCGACATCACCGGGTAAAAGACATCATGTCTCGGTACTGCAGCCCGATCTTTCAGATAAAGCGCCTGAGAAAAGTCTGCTCAGACCTCTGAAGAAGTCAGGGGGACGGAACAACTACGGTCGGATAACTGCCCGGCACAGAGGCGGCGGCCATAAACGGAAGTACCGTCTTGTTGACTGGAAAAGAAACAAGACTGGCGTAACAGCTAGGGTTGCTGCGATAGAGTATGACCCTAACCGGTCCGCCAATCTGGCTCTTCTGTTCTACACCGACGGTGAAAAGTCGTACATACTGGCACCTGCCGGAATCAGCGTCGGGGATCAGCTGATGGCCGGGGACAATGCGGATATACAACCCGGCAACTGCCTGCCCATGAGCAGCATCCCGCTCGGTACGGTTATCCATAATGTGGAGATGAAGATCGGCAAGGGCGCGCAGCTGGTCCGTTCAGCCGGGGCTTCTGCCCAGCTGATGGCCAAGGAAGGAAATTATGTCTTGGTCAAGCTGCCTTCCGGTGAGGTGCGTAAGTTTAACAATCAGTGCCGTGCATGTATCGGTTCAGTAGGAAATTCCGAGCATGGAAGCCAGAAGCTCGGCAAGGCCGGTCGGTCCAGATGGAAAGGCCGGAGACCTTCGGTCCGCGGTGTGGCCATGAACCCCATTGATCATCCCATGGGCGGCGGTGAAGGCAAGAGTTCAGGCGGCAGGCATCCATGTACTCCCTGGGGTGTGCCGACCAAAGGGTACAAGACTCGGAAGCGTAAAGGTTCTGATCGTGATATTGTGACCAGGCGTAAATAAATCAGGAGAATATCGAAATGCCACGTTCAGTGAAAAAAGGGCCTTTTATTGATGAGCATCTGCTGAAAAAGGTAGAAAAGGCACAGGAAACAGGATCGCGGAAAGTTATTAAAACATGGTCCAGACGTTCGGATGTTATTCCTGATATGGTGGGACTGACCTTTGCCGTACATAACGGCAGAAAGTTTATCCCTGTATATGTCTCTGAAAATATGGTGGGGCATAAACTGGGAGAGTTTTCTCCGACCAGAACTTACTATGGACACGCTGCTGACAGGAAAGGACGGAAGTAAAGCGTTTTTTCTGTCCCTGCTATTTCTGCAGTTATCAGCTTGAAATCAGACGACGATCAGGAGTAATAACGATGGAAGCGAGAGCCGTTGCGAAATATATTCGGATATCCCCGCAGAAAACGCGGCTGGTTGCCGATGTGGTGCGGGGGAAAGATGTTGAATCCGCCATCACGATCCTCAGGTTTATGCCCAAAAAGGCGGCAAGAATTCTGCGCAAGGTGCTGGAGTCAGCTGTTGCCAATGCGGAACAGACTGAGACCATTGATGTGGATACCCTGTATGTGAAGATGATACAGGTCGATGGCGGGCCGATGCTGAAAAGGTTTCGACCCCGTGCAATGGGAAGGGCCACCAGGATATTGAAACGGACCAGCCACATTACCGTGGTTGTTGATGAGGCCTGAGTAGGGCCCGTTCTACAGTCATTGAGATCAACTGCATAGGGAAACGGAGGATACGTTGGGACAGAAAGTTAATCCCATAGGACTGCGGCTCAACATTACCAGAACGTGGGATTCTGTCTGGTATGCTGACAAGGATTACGCCGCCAATCTGTATCAGGATCAGCAGATCCGCAGGTATTTGAAGAAAAAGCTGTATCATGCCGGTATTGCCCGTATTGTGATTGAGCGGACCGGTGAGAAGGTACGGATCAGACTGCATACGGCACGTCCGGGAATTGTGATCGGCAAGAAAGGTGCTGAAATAGAGAATCTGAAGCGGGATCTTGAGCGGCAATTCGGACGTGAATGTATGATTGACATACAGGAGGTCCGTCGTCCTGAAGCAGATGCCCAACTTGTTGCGGAGAACATCGCCACCCAGCTGGAACGCCGTATTGCATTCAGAAGGGCGATGAAAAAATCTATCAGTACCGCACTCCGTTTCGGGGTTCAGGGGATTAAGATTTCATGCGCCGGGCGGCTCGGCGGGGCGGAAATGTCCAGAACCGAGTGGTTCAAGGAAGGCCGGGTGCCCCTGCACACACTTCGGGCGGATATTGATTACGGTACGGCGGAAGCCAGTACAACATACGGAATCATCGGTGTCAAGGTGTGGATCTTCAAAGGCGAAGTGTTGGCAGAAGGTGAAGTGTCTCAGGAGCAGTAAGCTGTCCGGGATGATATCGATGATATCAAACAGGTGTTAGAGCAATGTTAAGTCCACGCAAGGTAAAGCATAGAAAGCAGCATAAGGGAAGAATGCGCGGGGCAGCTCAGAGGGGCTCCCAGATTGCATTCGGAGATTATGCGTTAAAGGCTGTGGGATGCGGTCGCATGACAGCACAGCAGATCGAGTCCGCACGTATCGCAATCAACAGAAAGGTGAAACGTGGCGGAAAGTTGTGGATCAGAGTCTTTCCCGCGAAATCCATCACCAAGAAACCGGCTGAGACACGGATGGGAAAGGGGAAGGGATCTCCGGAATACTGGGTTTCAGTTATTCATCCGGGCAGGATTCTGTATGAGATCAAAGGGGTGCCTGAAGATGTCGCCAAGGAAGCGCTCAGGCTTGCCGGGTACAAGCTGCCTTTTCCGACAAAGGTCATCTCAAGGAGCGACAGCATATGAAGGCGAGTGAGTTGCGGGCGTTGAGCGGTGAGGAGTTGAGAAAGAAAGAGACGGAACTGCGTGAGGATCTCTTTAAACTCAAATTTCAGCATGGAATCCGGCCGATTGAAAACCCTGCCCGGTTACGGCAGGTACGAAAGGATATTGCGAGAGTGCAGACAGTTCTGACTGAACAGGCACAGGCCTGAGCAGCCCGGCAGAATAACTACTACAGCATTGGATCATAAGAATGACTGAAGAGCACCGGCCTAAAAAAACACAGTTAGGTTATGTAAAAAGTAACAGCATGGACAAGACCGTGGTCGTTCTGGTTGAGCGGAAGGTCCGGCATAAGCTGTACGGAAAATATATGCGCCGTAGCGTGAAATATATGGCTCATGATGCCATGAATGAGTGCAGGGTCGGGGATACTGTACTTATCCAGGAATGTCGTCCGCTCTCAAAGCATAAACGATGGTTTGTCAAGGCGATAGTTCAGAGAGCCGTTTGATAGAACGATTTGATCAGGGGATACCATGATTCAGACAGAAACACTGCTGAATGTTGCAGATAATTCCGGCGCCAAGAAGGTTCTCTGTATTCGGGTGCTGGGCGGCAGCCGGCGTCGGTATGCGAGTATCGGCGACGTCATTGTCGTAACAGTCAAGGAAGCCATACCGCATGCCAAGGTTAAAAAGGGCGATGTGCTTGATGCGGTCGTTGTACGGACCTCCAAGGAGATCCGCCGGCCTGAGGATACGACGGTCCGTTTTGATGATAATGCGGCGGTCCTTCTTTCCGGAAGCGGCGATCCTATAGGTACACGGATTTTCGGCCCGGTTGCCCGTGAGTTACGGTCACTCGGTTTTATGAAGATTATATCTCTTGCACCGGAAGTACTGTGATTATTCTGTAAATATTCAGTTCGGCGTAATGCGGAGATACAGGATACAGATACTGCAGAATACTGACGGCAGGTGAGGAAACGAGGAAGCGAACATGCGGCAGGGACAGACAAGTTTACAGAAAAACGACCAGGTTGAAGTAATTGCCGGTAAAGATAAAGGTCGGGTCGGGAAGATTCTCAGGATTGACAGAGCGAGCAGCCGTGCAGTGGTTGAACGCATAAATATGATCAAAAAACACAGAAAGCCTGTCGATGCGCAGCACCCCGGAGAAATAATTGAACGTGAGGCCCCCATTCACATTTCCAATCTGATGCTTGTCTGCCCGGAATGTACGGAAACCGTGCGTACAGGGAAGAAGATTCTTGAGGACGGTGTCAAGGTGCGGGCCTGCAAACGCTGTGGTGCGACTCTGGAGAAATCCAAGAAATAGGGAATGTGCTGCCGGTTACGGAACGGAGTGATAAAAAATGGGGACAATGAAAGAACTGTATGAGAGCGGGTGTAAACCACAGCTCCAGGAAAAGTACGGATATACCAATAAGCTCGAAATACCCAAGGTTGAGAAGGTTGTTCTCAATATGGGACTCGGAGAAGCAGTACAGAATCCCAAAATCGTTGAAAAGGCGGCAAATGAACTGACCATTATTGCCGGGCAGAGAGCGGTTGTTACAAGAGCGAGAAAATCTATCGCCACCTTTAAGCTGCGGGAGGGAATGCCTATCGGTGCGCGGGTGACTCTGCGCAGAGACAGGATGTACGATTTCCTGTCCAAGCTGATCAATATTGCACTGCCCCGTGTCCGTGATTTTCGGGGGATTTCTCCGAAGGGATTTGACGGCAACGGGAATTTTTCCATGGGCATTAAAGAGCATATCATCTTTCCCGAAGTTGACTATGACAAGATCGACAAAATACGGGGGCTGAATGTCACCATTGTCACCAATGCCAAAACAGATGACGAGAGCCGTACCTTGCTGAAGCTGCTCGGTATGCCGTTCAAACAACATAAATCCAGCATTGACCAATAAAACCGGGATTACAGCAGGAGTTTTCAATGGCAAAAAAATCATTGATTGCCAAAGCAGGGCGTAAACAGAAATTCAAGGTTCGTTCATACAACCGATGTCAGATGTGCGGAAGGCCTAGGGCATATTTGAGAAAATTCGGCTGCTGCAGGCTTTGCTTCCGCAAACTTGCATCTGAAGGGAAGATTACAGGCGTGACCAAATCAAGCTGGTAATTTTTTCGGATCGGAGCGGCACAAACGATTCTATTCAACAGAGGTACTATAGAAATGTCAATGAGTGATCCGTTGGCGGATTTTCTGACCAGGATACGGAACGGGGTACAGGCCCATTTTACTTCAGTGGATATTCCGTTGTCGAACATCAAGGTTAATGTCGCCAAGGTGCTGAAAGATGAAGGCTATATTTCAGATTACCGGGTCATCGACTGCGGTGTGCAGGGAACCCTGCAGGTTGACCTCAAATACGGCCCGAATAACGAGAAAGTGATTACAGGTATCCGCCGGGTTTCCAAGCCGGGGTTACGCCAGTATAAAAAGAGCCGGACTGTTCCCAACGTGATGAGCGGTATCGGTATCGGTATTCTGACAACATCTCAGGGTGTTATGACGGATCGTGAGGCCAGAAGACGGAATATCGGCGGTGAGCTGCTCTGTGAAGTCTGGTAGCAGGAGTCTCTGACAGGAGGAACAAACTATGTCACGAATCGGAAAGTCGCCTGTTGCACTGCCCGGCGGTGTCAAGGTCGAGATAGCAGGCACGCATATCAAGGTAACCGGCACAAAGGGCTCTCTTGAGCGCGATGTACGGCCTGAAATCGGGATTGAAGAAAAAGACAGTCAGCTGCATTTCACGCCCAAGGGAAACAGTAAGCGGGTTATGGCTTTCTGGGGCTTGACCAGATCGCTGGTGCAGAATATGGTGATCGGGGTGAATCAGGGCTTTGAGAAGAAGTTGGCAGTGGAAGGTGTGGGGTATCGGGCCAATGTTGCCGGAAGCACCCTGACCCTGAATGTCGGTTATTCAAATCCGGTAGAATTCCCTCTGCCTGACGGAATTGCTGCTGATGTGGATAAAAACAATCAGATTACAGTGTCCGGTATCGACAAGGAACTGGTCGGGCAGATTGCCGCAAAGATCAGAGCAATCCGTAAGCCTGAGCCCTACAAAGGAAAAGGTATACGGTATATTGATGAGCATATCGTGCGTAAGGTCGGGAAATCAGGCGCATAATTTCAAGATCGGGTGAAAGAAGCATCATGGCGAAACAAAGCGATAAAGTATCAGCGCGCACGAAGCGGATCAGAAGAATACGGAAAAAAATAACCGGAACACCTGAACGTCCCCGGATGCGTGTGTTCCGGAGTAATCGGCATATTTATGTACAGATTATAGATGATACGAAACAGGCTACGCTTGTGTCCATGTCGACCAAGGACAAGGGTTTTGATCCTGTTGATCTGAAAGGAAAGACTGCTCAGGCGGATAAAGTCGGCGAGGTCATTGCACAGCGGGCGCTTGAGGCCGGAATCAAAAGCGTTGTCTTTGATCGGGGTGGAAATTTATATCACGGTCGGGTCAAGGCTCTTTCTGAAGGGGCACGCAGGGGCGGACTTGTTTTCTGATCCGTTTTTGCACTTTGCACTGCGGAAGAGCTACGGGAATATTTGCATCAGTAGTTATATCTGGTTAACGGGAAATCCATTGGGGGTGTTACTTGGCTGATTATAAGCGTGCCAAAGAAGGCAATCAGGAAGAACTTATAGAAAAAATAGTCTATATCAACCGTGTTGCCAAGGTTGTCAAAGGCGGTCGGCGGTTCAGCTTCAGTGCGATTGTTGTTGTCGGTGACGGTAACGGTCGGGTTGGATACGGGCTCGGCAAAGCGAATCAGGTTCCGGAGGCAATCCGGAAAGGGGTTGAGCGGGCCCGTAAAGACATGCAGTCTGTCGCGTTGACAGATGTCTCTATTCCGCATTATATTGACGGCAAGTTCAAATCCGGTAAGGTTATGCTGAAGCCGGCTTCCGACGGTACCGGTGTTATCGCGGGCGGTGCTGTCCGTGCGGTGCTGGAAGCTGCCGGGGTGCAGAATATCCTGACAAAATGTCTGGGATCGAATAATCCGCATAACTTGGTGAAGGCAACTCTCAACGGTTTGAGAAGATTGCGGTCTGCTGAACAAGTTGCCCGGCTGCGCGGCCTCAATGTCGAAGAAATGGTTGCCTGAACAGGGAGCCGGATTTTCGGAAACAGATAGTGTTGGTGACTGGAGAGGACTGAAGACTTTGTCGGATGTGGTTGAATTATGAGTGAGACAGTGACGATTACCCAAGTGAAGAGCGGTATCGGCAGCACAAAGAAGATTCGTGCTACCCTGGTGGGCTTGGGGCTGACCAGAATGCAGAAAACAGTGACCAGAAAGGATACCCCGGAGATCAGAGGGATGCTGCGCAAAGTACAGCACCTTATTCGGGTGGAGGAATAATAGCATGTTGACTCTGAATAATCTTTCCCCGACACCGGGATCCCGCAGGCAGAAAAAAAGAGTCGGACGCGGACCGGGGAGCGGCTTGGGCAAGACAGCAGGCCGCGGCCATAAAGGCGCACGGTCCAGATCCGGATACACTTCCAAACCCGGATTTGAAGGCGGACAGATGCCCCTGCATCGCCGCCTGCCGAAGCGTGGTTTTACCAATATCTTTAAGAAACAATATAAAATTGTGACTCTGTCTGATCTTGACCGGTTTGAGAGCGGGGCAACTGTGGACCGTAATGCTCTGCTGGAAGCAGGCATCATCTCCGAGGCTGATACCTTGATTAAGGTGCTGGCAAACGGAGAGATCAGCAAAGGTGTCCAAGTGGATGTTGACAAGGTCAGTCGGGGAGCTCAGGAAAAGATTGTCGCTGCTGGCGGCGCAGTCAAGGAATAAGCTATGAGCGGTCTTGGCAGCGCGGCAAATATTCCTGAACTGCGCAGAAGGGTTATCTTTACTCTTCTGATGCTGCTGGTGTACCGGATGGGTGTGCAGGTACCGACCCCCGGCATCAACGGCGAGGCTCTTGCAGCTTTTTTTGCTGAACATTCCAAGACAGTTCTGGGGATGTTCAATATGTTCTCCGGCGGTGCATTGGAGAATTTTTCCATCTTTGCTCTTGGTATCATGCCGTATATCTCGGCATCGATTATTATTCAGCTGCTGACAGTTGTAATCCCGCAGCTTGAACAGCTCAAGAAAGAGGGCGAGGCCGGACGGCGGAAAATAACTCAGTATACCCGGTACGGCACAGTGGGACTGGCCCTGATTCAGGGCTTTTTTATTGCTTCCGGTCTTGAGGCTATGCAGGCCCCTAATACGGGAATCCCCATTGTTATGGTTCCGGGGCTGAAGTTCAAGTTAATGACTGTCCTGACCCTGACTTCAGGTACCTCATTTATTATGTGGCTCGGTGAGCAGATGACCGAACGCGGCATAGGGAACGGGATCTCCGTTATCATCTATGCCGGTATCATAGCACGGATGCCGGCTGCGATAGCGAATTCGCTGCAGCTGATTCAGTCGGGTGATCTGCCGATCATTCTTATCCCGGTTATGCTGCTGCTGATGTTTGCTGTCATCGCCTTGATTGTCTTTTTTGAGACTGCGCAACGCAGGATACCTATTCAGTATGCCAAACGGGTCGTCGGCAGACGGATGTACGGCGGTCAGTCATCGCATCTGCCGCTGAAAATAAATATTTCCGGTGTTATTCCGCCTATCTTTGCTTCATCCATTATGATGTTTCCGGCAACAATAGGCTCATTCAGTAAAATAGACTGGGTGGAGAGAGCGGCTTCTGCTCTGGCTCCGGGAACAATGTTTTATTACGCCCTCTATGTGGGAATGATTGTCTTCTTCTGCTTCTTTTACACTGCTGTGACGTTCAATCCGGATGAGGTGGCAGAAAATCTGAAAAAGAACGGCGGGTTTATTCCCGGCATCAGACCCGGTAAAAAGTCTTCCGAGTTTATTGATAAAGTCCTGACCCGGATAACGGTTGTCGGAGCGATATATCTCGGTGCAGTCTGTGTACTGCCTACAGTGCTGGTGGATCGGTTTAATGTGCCGTTCTATTTCGGCGGGACAGCCCTGCTTATCGTTGTCGGTGTTGCCATTGATACGATCTCTCAGGTTGAATCTCATCTGGTGATGCGGAATTATGAAGGATTCATGAAAGCCGGAAAGATCAGGGGCAGGCGTTGAGGAAACCCGTGACAGCAGATAATCAGTCTTCCATTATAGTGAAGACCTCTGCCGAGATCGAGGTTATGCGCCAGGCAAACCGGATAGTTGCCGGAGTTCTGGAGATGCTGCAGGAAAACATGCGGCCCGGACTCACCACGAGGCAGATGGACAGATGGGCCAGTGAATACTGCCGTGATCATGGGGCGGAACCGGCTTTTTTAGGCTACCGTGGTTTTCCTGGCAGCCTCTGCGTTTCCATTAATGAGCAGATCGTTCATGGTGTTCCCTCAAAAAAGGTAAAAGTCCGGGAAGGGGATATTGTCTCTGTTGATTTCGGCTCTGTTTTTCAGGGATTTTACGGCGATTCCGCTATGACAATCCCTGTTGGCAGATTATCCTCCAAAAAGGAGCGGCTGCTGAAGGTGACACGGGAGGCTCTTGAGCGCGGTATAGAACAGGTGCAGATAGGTAACCGGATTGCCGATGTTTCCAGAGCAATTCAGGACTATGCTGAAGAGCACGGATATTCGGTTGTCCGTCAGTTTGTCGGACACGGTATCGGGACCAGCCTGCATGAGGCACCGGAAGTACCGAATTATGTGCAGGATCAGGCAACTCCCCGTATTATCGACGGGATGGTTCTGGCGATAGAACCGATGGTCAATGCCGGGACAGAAAAGGTCAAAGTGCTGAAAGATGGATGGACTGTCATTACAGCGGACAAAAAGCCCTCAGCCCATTTTGAGCATTCAGTGGCCGCTTCAGCAGATGGTCCGCTGGTGTTGAGCAGAAGGAAAGATGAAATTGCCTGACTGACTTATAGCTGACTGTTTCGACTGAAGGATTCGTCTATGAACCCGTACGGGTTCTTTTTTTTTATTCTGTGCGGGCGAAAACAGGTTGTAAAAAAAAAAAGTTTCTATATAATAGCTGGATTTAATTTTTTGTTGCAATTTATATCGGACGGTAATTATGGCCAAAGAAGAAGCCATTGAAGTGGAAGGCACCATAATAGAGCCTTTACCCAATGCGATGTTTCGGGTAGAGCTTGATAATGGACATAAGGTGTTGGCGCATATCTCCGGGAAGATGCGCATGCATTATATTAAAATTCTTCCCGGAGACCGTGTGACCGTGGAGTTGTCGCCGTATGATCTGACAAGAGGCCGTGTGACCTTCCGGTCAAAAGGAGGCGGCAGAGGGAAGCGTTGATTCAATCATGCGAAAGCAGGGATAAAAGATTATGAAAGTACGGGCATCTGTAAAGAAAATCTGCAGTGACTGCAAGATATTTAAACGCAAGGGCGTTGTTCGGGTCACCTGCAAAAATGCAAAGCATAAGCAGCGTCAGGGATAACCCGTTTTGATGCATCTGCTTTTTCTGGAAAGCTGGAAAGGAGTTGTGAACTGTGGCACGAATATCAGGTATAGATTTACCGCGAAATAAACATATGGACAGGGCCCTTACCTATATCTACGGTATTGGTCTGACCTCTGCGCGCGCTATTCTGGATAAGGCAGATCTGCCCTATCAGATGAATTCCGATGATCTGAGCGGTGATGATGTAACACGGATCAGAAAGATTATAGAGGCTGAATATGTCGTTGAAGGTGACCGTCGGCGTGAAGTAGCCATGGATATCAAGCGGCATGTCGATCTTGGGACATACAGAGGACGGCGTCATCGCATGAGTCTGCCGTGCCGCGGTCAGCGGACAAAAACCAATGCACGAACCCGCAAAGGCCCGAAGCGCGGAGCGGCAGTACGTAAAAAATAATGCAGTCAGTCCGCTTTTGCCGCCGGTAAAAATGCTGACAGTGACAGGACTGATGAGACGGAGCAGATATGGCCAGAGTCAGAAAAGGCGCTGTAAAGACGAAGCGTCGTGAGAAGAAGAATATCCCGGAAGGGATTGTTTTTATTTATTCAACGTTCAACAATACGCTGATTACAATTTCCGATAAGCAGGGCAATGTGGTTTCCTGGTCCAGTGCCGGAGTCATCGGCTTTAAGGGATCCCGCAAGTCCACACCGTTTGCCGCCCAGAATGCCCTGAGTGATGCAGTTGCCAAGGCCAAAGAGAACGGTCTGCGCCGGGTGGAAATCCGGGTCAAAGGCCCCGGCCCCGGTCGGGAGGCTGCTCTGCGGGCCCTGACCGGATTGGAACTTGATGTGACAAAAATTGTTGACGTGACGCCGATTCCGCATAACGGCTGCAAACCGCCGAAACGCCGGCGGGTCTGAGCGGAAAAGCTGTTTTTTTTGTACGGTCGCTGCCAGCCGATAGTTGAACAGGAAGCTGACCGCAGCGTAAAACCGATACCGATACTTGTTGGAGGATGAAGTGGCGAGATATACAGGAGCTTCCTGCCGGATGTGCAGACGGGAAAATCTGAAGTTGTTTCTGAAGGGAGAGCGGTGCTATTCAGATAAGTGTTCATTTGAACGCCGTACCTATGCTCCCGGGCAGCACGGACAGAACCGTTTCCGGAAAATGTCTGATTATGCAGTCCAGCTGCGCGAAAAGCAGAAGGTGAAACATATGTACGGAATGCTGGAAAAGCAGTTCCGGCGCTATTTCTATCTGGCTGACCGGGCCAAAGGGGTCACCGGTTTCAACCTTCTTTCCATGCTGGAACGGCGTCTGGATAATGTTGTCTACCGTCTCGGGTTTGCCGGTTCCAGAGATCAGGCTAGGCAGCTTATCCGGCATAACCATTTTCAGATCGGCGGCAGAAAAGTCAATATTCCTTCGTACCAGGTCAGACCGGGTGAGATTATTACCCTGAAGGAGAAAAGCCGCAAGAATGCATTTGTCGTTGAAAATCTTGAAGGGATTGCGCGGCGGGGCGTACCGGTCTGGCTTGAGCTGGACCGGGGCAACTTTCAGGGAACAGTAAAGGCTCTGCCTGAGCGGGAAGATATAACCACGCCGATTAATGAACATCTTATCGTTGAGCTGTACTCCAAATAAGACAAGGTCAGGTATTTCATGTCACAGGAACATCGGGATGATAGTCCCTTTTATAAGAATTGGCATGACCTTGTTGCTCCGGAGCGGATGGAGGTTACCAAGGACAGCCATACGGATAAATATGGTAAATTCATCTGTCAGCCGCTGGAACGGGGTTTTGCAGCCACTATAGGTAATGCTCTGCGCAGGATTCTGCTTTCTTCCATCAGAGGTGCGGCAATTACCTCGGTCAGGATAGAGGGTGCGGAGCATGAATTTACCACTATAGACGGCGTGCAGGAGGACGTTGCTGATATTATTCTGAACCTCAAGCAGGTTCAGCTGAAGCTCAATTCTCCTGAGACCCGGACTGTTATTCTTGAGAAGAGTGCAGCCGGAGTGGTGACAGCCGGAGATATTGACGGTGGAGAGGCTGTGGTCGTCATGAATCCTGAGCAACCGATCTGCACGATTACCGGAAGTAATACCACATTTCACGCTGAACTTGAAGTACAGTGGGGAAAGGGGTATGTACCTGCGGAGTGGAAAAAGGATGAGGAGCGGCCAATCGGTGTGATTCCGATTGATGCTGTTTTTTCGCCGATCCGTAGAATTCAGTATGTTGTCACCCAGGCCCGTGTCGGTCAGCGGACCGACTATGACCGGCTGACCATTGAGGTTGAAACTGACGGTTCTGTACTGCCTGAGAATGCCCTTGCCTATGCGGCAAAGATTCTCAAAGAGCAGATGACCATCTTTATCAATTTTAATGAGCAGGAGGCTGTTGCTCCGGAGAAATCTGAAGGAGAAGGAGAAGAGGCTGATTATCCGGATTTTCTTGATAAAAATGTTGAGGATCTTGAGCTGTCGGTCCGTTCTGCCAACTGCCTGAAGAATGCCAATATCCAATATATCGGCCAGCTGGTGCAGAAAACCGATGCGGAAATGCTCAAGACCAAGAACTTTGGTCGGAAATCGCTCAACGAGATCAAAGCGTTACTCTCCCAGCATGATCTGACGCTGAATATGAAGCACGAAGGATGGGTTCCTCCCTGTAACCGTGAGGATGCTGACGGAGAAGAATAATTTTCTCTTTTTTTCTTCGTTCATCACTGTGCGGGCTTTTTGATTCGACAACCTGATTATCCGATATTGAGGATAGAATAATGAGACATAGAAAAGCGGGTAGAAAACTGAACAGAAACGCCTCTCATCGGTCAGCCATGATGCGTAATCTTGTGACCTCTCTTCTGGAGCATGAGCGGATTTCAACAACTGTGCCTAAGGCAAAAGAAGCACGGCGTGTTGCCGAGAAGATGATTACCCTGGGCAAGCGCGGAGATCTCCATGCACGCCGACAGGCTCTTTCCTATATACGCTCCAAGGATATTGTTGCAAAACTGTTTGATCGGCTCAGCGAGCAGTATGCTGACCGTCAGGGTGGGTATACCCGGATTATCCGCACCGGTGTCCGGGCCGGAGATGCTGCGCACATGGCCATTATCGAGCTGGTCGGCTATGAAGACTCTGCCGGAGAAGCCGAACAGAACGCATAAGCAGTACCGATCCTGTCTGCCTGGCGCGGCAGGATTTATTAATATGTTTGAGCCGGTTTGATGTCTTTCATCATTCCGGCTTTTTTTATGTTCATTGTATACTGGGTGGTGCAGTTTGTATGTGTGAAAAAAATACGGAGAACCCACAGGAAACGTTGAGGATTCCCCTGCAGAAGGGAGACTCCTTTCAGTTCCGCTGCCATAAAGGGGTCAGCTGTTACCTGTCCTGCTGCCATAAAGTTGAGCTGCGTCTTTATCCTTTTGATATCCTGCGCCTGAAAACGGCATTGTCCTGCAGCTCTGCAGAGTTTCTGGAACAGCACACGCGGATAGGGCAGGGCGTGCATCCCTTTTTTCCGGCCGTGATGCTCAACATGCAGGAGGGCGATGACGGTGCCTGCCCTTTTCTTGGCGCTGAAGGATGTTCCGTCTACCTTGACCGTCCTTCGGCCTGCCGCACCTATCCTCTTGAACGCGGTGTGGAGAAAACGAAAAAAGGCAGAGTAAAAGAACATTATTTTCTCGTCCGCCATGCGTACTGCAGAGGGCATGAGGAAGAGCATACCTATACTGTCAGACAGTGGACACGGGAGCAGCGGCTTGTGGAATACAATCTCCTGAACGAACTCTGGGCAGAGGTGGACGCTTTGTTTGCCACCAATCCCTGGCAGGGAGAAGGACATGCCGGACCCCGTCAGCAGCTCGCCTTTATGGTCTGTTATAATATTGATGCGTTCCGGCAGTATACAGAGCAGAACAGATTGCTTGCCACTTTCCAGCTTGATCGCGACCGGCGCAGGCGGATTGAGCAGGATGATACGGAGCTGCTGAAATTCGGTTTTGACTGGCTGCTGCATATTTTCGGTGACCGACGGACGTTGAGTCCCCGGTAGTGGAGTGCAGATTGTAATCAGGCGTTCATTTATTTCAATTTCAGAGGGGGTGGTCTATGTGTTACGATGCAACATCCAGTCTGGTCGGTGCCTGCTGCGGATACGGTGTAGCTGCCTACTTGCTGCGGAGAGATAATCCGCGACTGAAATGGGGCGCGGTCGCCCTGATGGGGATCACTGCCATGCAGTGGACCGAAGCCATCCTGTGGCTGGACGGCCCAACGCCTCACGGAATGGTGAATCAGCTGGTGACAGTCGCCTTGATTCCTCTTGCATTGCTGGCCCAGGCGTGGGGCCCGCTGTTCGGTTCCGCATTTGACCGGCCTGTGCGGGAACGACGGGTTCCATTTTACTTTCTGCTGATTGTCGGCCTAGTCTTCGTGGTGGCGGTACGTGCGATCTATCATCCGACGCACACGCAGATAACCCCGGAAGGTCACCTGAACTGGTATTCTCCGCAGAACCCGCCAGTGTTTGCGGCCTGGGGCTACGGATTGTGGGCCGTGGTAATCGGTGCTCCGTTTCTGCTTTGGTGGCGACCGTTCTGGCAAAGCGTGGCGATTGTGGCGTGGGGCTGGCTGTGGGCTGTGATTGCATTTCTGATCAGCGACAGCGCGGCCAGCTATTGGTGTTTCTTTGTCACTTTCTACGCTGCGTTTATCCTGATCTATTCGTTCATGGTCAGCGATGAACCGAAAGCGAAAGAAGGTAGTCCTGTAACGAGGTGATGATGTCAGTCGGGCAGTGTGCGGCCCCCGCAGCGAAAATGGTGCATGGTAGGCGCCCTGCCAAAGCTAATTTTTGTTCCCGTATCCTTCATAATAATAGGATTGCTCTATCCCTTTAAAGATAATTTCCCGGCTGTTGATCTTCTCGGTTAAGTTTGCTGACAGAAGGGTTCTGATTTCCAAATCATTGACCGGACTTCTTTCCATTGCCTGCAAATAAAGCACCTTATCTACAAGCTGCCAGTTGACCACTTTCTTCAGCCGGGTTTTCAGGATCATATCCAGCCAAATACGCATAGCCCTTCCATTTCCTTCCATGAAAGGATGGGCGATATTCATCTCCACATATTTGGCTATGATTTCTTCAAAGGTCTCCTCCGGCATTTGCTCGATTTTTACGAGTATTTCATTCAGGTATAATGAGTTGGCAAACCTGAAGTTTCCTTTTGCGATGTTGTTTGTGCGTATTTCTCCGGCAAAGTCATACAGGCCATGAAAAAGATAATGATGGATTTGTTGCAGGCCCTTTGTTGTGCCGATTTCAAATTGATCAATATCGCCAGTTTCAAAGAGACGATATGCGTTATGGAGACTTTTTTTATCGATATGTTGCATATAAACTCCCATCCCCCCTGGTAACCTGTACCGGATATGCTGATACCCAAGAAGGGGCGATTTTCCTTCCTTGTCCCAGAGGGACAGCCGATAACAGCCCTGTGATGTATCGCGGGGCTGTGAATGCGGAATCCGGGCAGGGTATGCGCCTTGCAAAGCTGGGGTACTTTGTTAGTTGCTTGATTTGTACTTAAAGTAAGCACCAAAACTTAATAAAATTGCTGTCAATGCAATAATTGTCATTAAAGTACCAGGTAGAAATTTTACATAACCACCGAGATCAAGAAACATGAAGTACCCCAAATCTCCCAAGCCAGCGATCATGGCATTAATCCCTATAGCTATATTGCTGCCTCGCCAGATGAATACAGCCCCGACAGTTGTCACAACACCGAACCAGAGTAGATTCCATCCATGCTGGTTCATAATGGCACCTAATACATCAGGGTAGTTTATTTGGGTTAGCTCAACCCCATTGCCGATGGCTTGTATCCCAGAACCGGTATCGCCGATAATAATCATTATCCCAAAAAATACATGAACCAAGCCCCAAATAATCCATAACACAGCCGAAGATTTTAATAAAACTGAAGTGTTCATTTAATGACTCCTTATTTGATTACGACTTGAACGCACAACTTCCATTGACAGGATCACATTGCACTGTGTCTTGGGCTGCCACATAGAATGCGCCGTTTCCAACCTGTTGTTCGGACACAAGACCGCTTGCCGCCATGTCTTGCAATAACGTTTGAGCGTCTTCAAACGTCATATCGTACACACAGGCCACTTCCATTGGAGCAACTTTGCCGTATCGGGAGATGAAATCAAATACCTGTGAAGAGCTTGCATGGAATGTGTGCTGTGTCAATTGATTCTTCAATAATTCCTGAACCCAACGGTCGAAAGTCTGATATGGCGTGTATCCTCTCAGAAGGATCTCTTCGCCGAAACCTCGTACAAGAAAACTCGGAAACCCTTGTATGCCTTGTTGACGGCATTGCGCAAGGTCTTCTCGAAACGCCTGTTCGGCTTGTCCAGAGTGGATGCTCGCGACAAAACTCTCACGATCCAGTCCGACTTCCTCGGCTAATTTCACTTGAACATCAAAAAGCTGGATTACGAGTCTTTCAGCTGCGGCAGCTTCACGTAAGCGACGCAAGTAGCGATTCCCCGATTCCTCGCCCTGAAATTGAGCAGCTTTGAAGGCGATACAAGCAGGATAGGTAGAAAAAACATCGTTCTTCATATCAAAAAATACTTGCTCATCCACCGGCATCTTATGACGACCAGACGCCTCAACCCAATGTTCAGCTACTTTCTTATACCACAGTTCTCCACCAATACCGGCACTTGGATCACTGAAGTTTCGCATATCCTCTACAAGTCCACCCATTACAAAACTGATAGATACCTGAACACCATAAATTTCCTGTATTTTTCTCAGGATCGGCTCAGAACCCCAGCACCATGTACAGTAGGGATCGGTAAAACTGATAATTTTGAGATCTGTATTTTCCATGTTAAATCTCTACCTTTTGTTTCATTTGTTTGCCCTTGATTAATAAGGGTCAGTAGGGCTATTATTACATGTTAATTATTTTTTTGTAAGTAGGAACATTTTTGTAACCATGAAATTTTCAGCTAAAACAATGCAAAAGGATGTATATAACGGCGAAGCGTGCCCTGTAGAAATAACGATAAAGGTGATTGGTGGTCGCTGGAAGTGCCCGATCATTCATCACCTATTGAGTGGTACGAAACGCTTTAATGAGCTTCGCAGACTCATGCCTGCGGCATCTCAACGCATGTTGACAAAACATCTGCGTGAGTTAGAGGGAGACGGGATTGTTCACCGTAAAGTATTTGCGGAGGTGCCGCCGAAAACCGAGTATTCACTGACAGATGTTGGTCGAACATTAGAGTCGGTTTTGTGGGCAATGCACGACTGGGCTGTTACGAACTTGGATTCAGTAGCAAAGCGCTGAATATCAAATCAGCCAAAATAATGAGCAATATGCCGAATTGAATTCTATGTCCACAAACTTCCAACTCACCTCCCCCTTCACCCCCTCCGGCGATCAACCCAGAGCCATTAAGCAGCTCGTTCAGGGCCTGAACGACGGCCTACCCCATCAGGTGCTGTTGGGCGTCACCGGCTCTGGCAAGACCTTCACAATGGCCCAGGTTATTGCCAAGGTCAACCGGCCTGCATTGGTCATGGCCCCGAACAAGACCCTGGCAGCCCAGCTCTTTGCCGAGTTTAAGGAACTCTTTCCCCATAACGCGGTGGAGTATTTTGTCTCCTATTACGACTATTATCAGCCCGAGGCCTATATCCCGGCTTCAGATACCTATATTGAAAAGGACTCGGCCATCAACGATGCCATCGACAAGATGCGCCACTCCGCCACCCGTGCCCTGCTCACCCGCGATGACGTGCTTATCGTGGCCTCGGTCTCCTGCATCTACGGCCTGGGTTCGCCGGACGAGTACAAGAACATGCACCTCTTCCTGCAGCGGGACACGGATTACCCCATGGAGGAAGTGCAGCGGCGGCTGGTCTTCATGCTCTACGAGCGCAACGAAATGTCCTTTCACCGGGGCACCTTTCGGGTGCGCGGCGACGTTATCGACATCTTCCCGGTCTACGAAGAGGATCAGGCCGTGCGGGTAGAGTTCTTCGGCGATACCATTGATGCCATCTCTATCATTGACCCCCTGCGCGGGGTGGTGCTGGAGGAGATGGATGAACTGACCCTGTTCCCGTCCAGCCATTTTGTCACAGGCAAGGAGAACCTGCGCCGGGCCATGCGCACGATCAAAGAGGAGCTGCACGAACGGCTGGACGAGCTGCACACGGCAAACCGGCTGGTCGAGGCCCAGCGCCTGGAGCAGCGCACCCAGTTTGACCTTGAGATGATTGCCGAGCTGGGCTACTGCAACGGCATCGAGAACTACAGCCGCCACCTCACCGGCAAGCTGCCGGGCGCACCGCCGCCCAACCTGCTGGAGTATTTCCCGGACAATTACCTCACCATCATTGACGAATCGCACATCGCGGTGCCGCAGATCGGCGGCATGTATAACGGCGACCGCGCCCGCAAGAGCACCTTGGTGAATTTTGGCTTTCGCCTGCCCTCGGCCCTGGATAACCGCCCTTTGCGCTTTGATGAGTTCGAGCAGCGGGTGCATCAGACCGTGTACGTCTCAGCCACGCCCGGCCCTTATGAACTGGAACAATCTGAAGACCGAATTATAGAGCAGCTCATCCGGCCGACCGGCCTGCTCGACCCCCGGATTGAGGTGCGCCCGGCAGGTGCCCAGGTGGATGACCTGTTGGAAGAAATCCGCCAATGCACGGAGCGAGGCGAGGCGGTGCTGGTCACCACCCTGACCAAACGCATGGCCGAAGACCTGACCGAATATTACGAGAACGTGGGGGTGCAGGTGCGCTATCTCCATTCCGACATCAAGACTCTGGAGCGGGTGGAGCTGATTCGTGACCTGCGTCGGGGCGAGTACAATGTACTGGTGGGCATCAACCTGCTGCGGGAGGGCCTGGATATCCCGGAGGTCGCGCTGGTGGCGGTGCTGGATGCGGACAAGGAAGGGTTCCTCCGTTCAGAGCGGTCTCTGGTCCAGACCTGCGGCCGGGCTGCCCGCAATGCGGGGGGGACCGTCATCCTGTATGCGGATAAGGTCACCAAATCCATGCAGTACACCATTGATGAGACCAACCGGCGCCGGGCAATTCAGGAGGCATTCAACCGGGAGCACGGCATTGTGCCGCAGACGATTATTTCCGAGATCAAGGACTCCATGAGCGAACATCTCCGGGCGTCCGGCTGGGAGGGATACGATACAGCAGCAGATGATGCCGGAGCACTCAAAGCGGCGGAACCGGAGATCGTCTACCGCTCGGCAGCTGATCTGCACAAAGAGATTAAAGAGCTGGAGAAGCGGATGCAGGAGGCGGCAGACAAGCTCGCTTTTGAGGAAGCTGCCGCCCTGCGGGATCAGATCAGGGAATTGAAGCTGCTGGAGCTGGAGTGAGCTCCTGATGGAGGATATCAGCATTCTGGAGCTGCTGGAAAGCGAGAGTGTCTGCCCGGATAAAGCACCCAGGAACGACTTGCTGTCCTACTATGTCGTTGGGGGTAATAGTGCTATGGGTTCATAGTTTATAACGCGATGGACTATGTGTTTGCAATACTATGGACTCAGGGTTTATAACGTTATGGACTTACAGAGGAAGCAGTGTATGACGGGCCGTTGTAGGGACACGGCATGCCGTGCCCCTACGGATTGCGGGAAAAACAGGAAAGGAGGAACAGGCGATGGGGTATGATGAGGCTTTGCGGTTGATTGAGGAGGCCAAGGAGACAGGGGCAACGGAGCTTAATCTCAGTGGGCAAGGGATAAACATGCTGCCGTTCAAACTCTTTCAACTAACCAATCTTACCATGCTTGATCTCTGGGACAACCGGCTAACCTCTCTGTCCCCTTCGATCGCGCAGCTGACCAACCTTACCGCACTTCGCCTCAGCAGGAACCGGCTTACCGAACTGCCTCCCGAATTCTTTCAGTTGACCAACCTTACCTCGCTTGTCCTCAGCAGAAACAAACTTACCCATCTGCCGTCCGAGCTTTTTCAACTGACTGACCTTACCATGCTTAACCTCGGCAGCAATAAGCTTACCAGCTTGCCGCCGGAAATCGTTCAGCTCAAGAATCTTACTAAACTTTACCTTTACGGCAACCAGATTACCTCTCTGCCGCCTGCAATTGGTCAACTGACCAACCTGATCAGGCTTGACCTCGGTCGCAATCCTCTCACATCCCCGCCTCCTGAAATCGTGGAACAAGGCATCCAAGCCATCCGCGAATACTTCGCCTCCCTCGAAGAAGGGTCCCGGACAGTAGCGGAGGTCAAGGTCATCCTGGTGGGTGAAGGGGCATCGGGCAAGACCTCACTCACCCGCTGCCTCCGGGAGGAACGTTTCAATGAGCTGGAGGAAACCACCCACGGTATCCGCATCAAGAACTGGAAGCTGGAAACCGGTGACCACTCCCTGCGCTGCAACCTCTGGGACTTTGGCGGTCAGGAGATCATGCACGCCACCCACCAGTTTTTCCTTTCCCGCCGCAGCCTCTATGTCCTGGTACTGGATGGCAGGCGGGACGAACGGCCTGAGTACTGGCTCCGCTATATCGAATCCTTTGGTGGCGGCTCACCGGTTCTCATCGTCCTCAATAAGTACGACACAAATCCCGGCTTTGACCTCAACCGACCTTTTCTCAAGAAGAAATACCCCTTCATCGTCGATTTCTATCGCACATCCTGCAAAACCGGCAACGGCATCCGGGCCTTTCGTCAGGCCCTGGTTGAAGAGTTGGGCAAGGTGCCTATGGTGCATACCCGCTGGCCCGGCAGCTGGTTTCGGGTAAAGGCGGAGTTTGAGCAGATGAACGATCCCCGCGTTAGCTATGAGAAGTTTACGGGTATCTGTAGTGGATGTGGGGTGAACGAGGCGAGCAAGCAGAATGTGTTAGCGGAATTCCTGCACGATCTGGGTATTGTCATTCACTTTACCGAGTTCGATCTGGCGGATAATCATGTCCTGGACCCTAAATGGGTGACCGAGGCCGTGTATAAGATTATCAATGCGCCCTCCATTGCCGAGCGCAACGGCCTGTTCCGCAAGGATGATCTGCGGGAGATTCTTCGGTATGAAGAGGGCGACACCTACCGATATCAGTGGCGGGATCATCCCTATTTCATCGAGCTGATGCGGAAGTTCGAGCTCTGCTATGAGCTGGAAGACGGCGAGGTGCTTATCCCGGACCTGCTGGAGGTCTCAGAGCCTCCCTTTGCCTTTGATGACCGGGATGCGCTTCGTTTCCTGCTGGAGTACAAGGACTTCCTGCCGCCTTCAGTCATGCCCCGCTTTATCGTCAAGCGGCATAAGGAGATCAAGGACAGGCTGCGCTGGCGCACCGGGGTTGTGCTGGAGCATCCCCTGCTCGAAAGCATTGCCGTGATTCGCGCGGACAACGAGGCCCGGCAAATCCATATCACGGTCACAGGCACCCAACCCAAGGCCTTTCTCACTGTGATTATGCTCACCCTGCGGGAGATCAACGGCGGCTTTGAGGGCTTGAAGGTGAGCGAACGTATTCCCATGCCGGATGACCCGGCCCGTACTGCAGATTACGAAACCCTGCTCAACTACGCAGAACAGGGCATAGAAAAGTACATTCCGGAAGGGTCGAAAAAGGCGTATCCGGTCCGCGAGCTGCTGGATACCGTGGATGAGGAAAAGATGCTGAAGCTGCTGGAAAAGGCACCGGACGACATTGGTGACAAAGACTCATTGATGAGTGTGATAAAGAAAAACGTCAAGGCCGAACCGGAGTTTTTCGGCTTCGGTGCAGACCTGAAGGGACTGGCCGAAGACCTGTGGCTGCGTTACCGGGCGCGGCGGGGCTGAAGCCTGTCCAAGTTCATTTGACCATTCCTTATGACCACATTATACTGAGATGGCCATAAAGTAAATTGAGCAGTACAGGATATAGGAGGCAGCAGAATGAAAACAATGGCAATCAGTCAGTTTAAAGCCCATGTTTTACAGATTATCAGTCAAATAGCACAAGACCACGAACCGCTGATTATTACCAAGCGGGGCAAGCCGGTGGCCCGGCTTGTACCGTATAAGGAAGCTCCGTCTTCACCGGAACCAGGCCGACTGAGTGATACCCTTGTGTTTGAGGAGGATATTATCTCTCCTTTGGGTGAGGACATGTGGGAGGCATGTTCGTGAAATTTCTGCTGGATACGCATACCTGGATCTGGTGGAATATGAATCCCTCCCGGCTGTCCGAAAGGGTTCTTCAGTTGATTGCCGACAGCAGCAACTACAGCGAACTCCTTTTATCGGCAATCTCACCCTGGGAGTTCAGTAAGCTGCTGGAAAAGAAACGCATCGGCATATCCTGCACCCCGGAAGACTGGCTGAAGAAAGCCCTTGATATGCCCAAGTTCAGACTGGTTGAACTTTCTCCAATTATTGCCTATTGCCTACCGCTCCACAAGCCTGCCGACTCCTTTTCATAACGACCCCGGTGATCAGATCATTGTGGCGACAGCACGGGAAGAAAATGCCACCGTTCTGACCAAAGATGCAAAGATTCAACAGTACCCTCATGTCAAAACTCTCTGGTGAGAGAACAATCCATTCAGCAATAACCAAAATAATGCACACAGAAGAGACAGCAGAGCAGATACAGGAGCAGCCGCAGGGCAAGCTCCACAAGCTCTTTGACGACAACTTCCTGGACTACACCTCCTACGTGATCCGGGAGCGGGCCATCCCGGATATAGACGACGGCCTGAAGCCGGTGCAGCGCCGCCTCCTCCAGACCCTGCACAATATGGATGACGGCCGCTATCACAAGGTGGCCAATGTGGTGGGCGAGACCATGAAGCTCCACCCGCACGGCGATCAGTCCATCTTTGCCGCCCTGGTCAATCTGGCCAATAAGGGCTATCTCATCGACCGACAGGGCAACTTCGGCAACATCTTTACCGGCGATCAGGCATCGGCAGCCCGGTACATTGAGTGCCGCCTGACGCCCCTGGCCCGCGAGACCCTGTTCAACAAAGACCTGACCGAGTTTGTTGATTCCTATGACGGTCGGATGCAGGAGCCGGTTACGCTGCCCTCCAAGCTGCCCATGCTCCTGCTGCTGGGCGCCGAAGGCATTGCCGTGGGCATGGCCACCAAGATCATGCCGCATAATTTCGTTGAGCTGCTACAGGCCCAGATCAACTACCTTTCCGGCGAGGAGTTCACCCTGTATCCGGACTTTCCCAAGGGCGGCATTGTCGATACCTCGGACTATGAGCAGGGCAACGGTCGTCTGCGCTGCCGGGCCAGGATCGAAGTGCGGGATGAAAAAACCATCACCGTCACCGAGCTGCCCTACAATCTCACTACCCAGGCCCTGACAGACTCGGTGGAAAAGGCAGCCAAGGCTGGCAAGCTCAAGATCGCCTCTATCAATGACTACACGGCTGAACAGGTGGAGGTGGAGATCAAGCTGCCGCGCAATGTCTATGCCGAGGAAACCATTGATGCCCTGTACGCCTTTACCGACTGCGAGCTGAGCATCTCCCCAAATCTGGTGGTTATCAGGGAGAACATGCCCTGCATCATGCAGGTGGAGGAGGTACTTTGCCATAATACGGATAAGCTCAAGCAGGATCTGGAAAAGGAGCTGCGCATTGAGCGGGGTCGTCTGCTGGATAAACTGCACGCCCGCAAGCTGGAGCAGATTTTTATCGAAGAGCGGCTGTACAAGCAGATTGAGGAGCAGACCTCGTACAAGGCCGTGACCACCACGGTGCGTCAGGCCTTGGAATCCTTTGCCGACGAACTGATCCGCAAGGTGGTCAAGGAGGATATCGAACGCCTGCTGGAGATCAGGATAAAACGCATTTCCCGGTATGATATTAATAAGCAGCAGAAGGAAATCCGTGCTTTGGAAAAGGGCATTGCCGCCATTGACAGGCATCTGAAAGACATGGTGCTGTTCACCAGGAACTATCTCCGGGGCCTGCTGGATACATACGGGGACCGGTTTCCCCGCCGCAGTGAGCTGAAAGCCTTTGATGAGGTCAATGCGCGGGCTGCGGCCCTGTCCAATATCCAGGTGGGCTATCAGCGGGAATCCGGCTTTCTCGGCCATAAAATCAAAGCCGAGGATGATAAAAAGGATATAGAGTTTGCCTGCTCCGAACTGGACCGTATCCTGCTGATTTTCAAGGACGGTCTGTACAAGGTGATCAATGTGCCGGACAAGCTATTTGTGGGCAGCGAGGTGGCCTGGGTCGGGGTGGTGAACAACAAGCTGGTCTTCAACCTGATCTACCGCGCAGGGGCCGTGAACCTGAGCTATGTCAAGCGCTTTAAGATGCCCAAGTTCATCCTCAATAAAGAATACCGCCTGTTCGAGGAGCATAAACGCTCGACCATTCAGCTGCTGGCCATGGGCGAGACCGGCATCCGGGCCCGGATCAGTCTGGTGCCCTCGGCACGGGCCCGCTATAATTCCCTGGAAATTGATTTGGAAGACTACCTGATCAAGGGAGCTGCGGCCATCGGCAAACGGATCAGCAGCCGGGTGGTCCGCCGGGTCACGGACATCAGCGGCCAGCCGAAAAAGGAGGTGCTGGTGGAGGTTTCACTGCCCGGACTGAAGGAGTGATCAGGTCGGCATGTCGGTTGACGGGCAGAGGGTGATCGGCTATGCTGTTGCTCTTCCGGGATTTCAAAATCCGGTTTGTTTGAATCTGAGGATGCGAACATGATTTCTCCCGAAAATTTTGTTGAGGTAACTGTATGCCTGCAAAAGATATTTGCCATGATGCAGTGAAACAGGCCCTGATCAAAGACGGTTGGACCGTTACCCATGACCCGTTGCATCTCAAATATGGCGGCTTTGATTTTTTCATTGATTTGGGCGCTGAGGTTCTGCTGGGTGCGGATAAGGACGGGCAACGTATTGCTGTTGAAATTAAAAGTTTCATCGGGAACTGTCTTTGGACAGGCAGCCTGCAAGGCCCATCAGCTCCGGCTGCTTGTTTTTGATGAAGAGCAAGAGGTGATCACGCAATGGCTGTAAAAGAAGAATGTCAGGGCGTTATAAAATCAATTCTGGCTGAATACGCCCGACACCGGCCTTCAGGCGGTGAGATTGAAATGGAAACTATTTTTGATGATGCCCAGGGCCGCTATCAATTAGTTGCAGTTGGGTGGCAAGGGAAAAAACGGGTTCATGGCTGTCTGATCCATATTGACTTAAAAGATGAAAAAGTCTGGCTGCAGCACGACAGCACGGATGCGGAGATTGCCCGGCAGCTTGTGGAACAAGGTATTTCCGCTGATCAGATTGTTCTTGGGTTTCAGCCGGAAAGATACCGCCGACACAGCGGTTTTGCGGTGAACTGATTGATAGGCTGCCCACAATGAAAGCATGACTGCTTCTCCAAGAAGAACAAAAGCCCCGCCGGAAGACAGGCTTGCTCAACTGCTTGCCACACTGGAGGCCAGAAGCAAGCTGCTGGCTTTTTTCTTCGGCCTGTGCTTTGTGACAATTGTGCTGGTGCTGGCTATCTGGTTTCCAAATCCAACAGCGTTTCAGTATACAGTGTTTCGTATCACGCTGGCTCTGGCTGCCGCCGGAATTGCTGGGGTCATTCCAGGCATGATCCGTCTGAAAATGCAGCCTGGGGCACTGTTAATGATTCACGCCGGTGGTGCGCTGGCAGTCTTTGTGATGGTTTATTTGCTTGCGCCTGCGGCTCTGCCGCCGGAGCAGCCTGCCGGTCAGCCAAATAACGGCGGTGTGAATCAGACGTTTAACAGCAGTCAGATCGGCGCCGTTAACAATACGGTAAACAATTTCGGGCTGAGTGAAGAGCAATACGAGGCAGGGCAGAAAAAATTGCTGGATAAGCTGCTCAGCAGACTGCAGGATGTTGATGGTCGAGAACGTTTTCTCCTGGAACAACGGTTACAAGAGGTATCAACACGCCTTGCTGATACAGAGAAAAGTTATGCAGAGAAAAATCAGCTGCTCAAGGAGACACGGGAAGAACTAAAATTTTTCAAGAAAAAAGAGAAGGAACTCAAAGACAGAATTCCGGAAGCCCAAATCGATAAAGCCATAGCAGAGATTGAACACGGCGACACTGAAACGGCGGAACAAATTTTTGATACTGTGGCTGATGAGTCAAACCGGATTGCCGCGCTGGCCGCCTTTCGGAGTGGACGATTGGCGGAAGATCGGCTGGATTACGAAAAAGCAATGCGCCAGTATAAAAAGGCCGTTGCTTGGGAGGAAAACAACCCGGATTATCTCCTTGCTGCCGGGAAGATGGCCCGGACATTGGCTGATTATAAGCACGCAGAGGAATGGTTGAAACGACTGCTCAAAATCAGAGAAGCCGGGAAAGATGAGCTTGCGCTTGCCCGCCTTCAGCATGACTTGGCATGGCTTTATAGTGATCAGGGCCGGTATGCGGAAGCGGAATTGTTGTATCAACATTCTCTGGAGATCAAGGAAGAATCCTTGGGCAAAAATCATATCGATGTTGCGACGACCCTGAACAATCTGGCTTCGCTGTATGATACGCAGGGCCGGTACGAAAAAGCAGACCCATTGTTTCAGCGTGCTTTGGAGATTAAGGAAAAGTCCTTGGGAAAAGATCATACTGAGGTTGCGGCGACCCTGAATAATCTGGCTTTGCTGTATGATGCGCAGGGCCGGTACGAAAAAGCAGAGTCATTGTTTCAGCGTGCTCTGAAGATTGATGAAGAGTCATTAGGCATAGACCACCTCTCTGTTGCGACAACCCTGAACAATTTAGCCGAGCTGTATAAAACACAGGGTCGGTATGCAGAAGCGGACCCGCTGTACAAACGTGCTCTATATATTAAAGAAAAGTCATTGGGCGGGGAGCATCCCTCAACCGCGACGACTTTGAATAATATAGCCGGGCTGTATCGAAAGCAGCACCGATACAAGGAAGCGGAACCACTCTACAAACGTGCTTTGAAAATTAACGAAAAATTATTGAGCGAAGATCATCCTGATATTGCCCATGATTTGAACAATCTGGCCGCGCTGTATTGTATTATATGCAGGGCTGGTACGAAAAAGCAGAGCCATTGTTTCAGCGTGCTTTGGATATTACAGAAAAATCATTCGGTGAGAACCATCCTTATGTTGCTGCATCTTTTAATAATCTTGCCGCACTGTATTATGCTCAAAAAAAGTATTCAAAAGCAGCGACCATGTTTGAGCAAGCCATTTCCATCATGCAAAAAAGATTCCCAACAGGTCATCCAGATATTGATCTTTATCAAGCCAACTACGACGAGCTGAAACGCAGCATGACGGCGACAAGCGTTTCACAGAATATCCCTTTGAATATCGAATAATCAACACCTTTCAGTATATATACAACCATCGGAGGAACAATGAGCAAAATTCAGGTAAAAAATCCCATTGTCGAGCTTGACGGCGACGAGATGACCCGAATCATCTGGGCCTTTATCAAGGACAAACTGATCCTGCCCTATCTGGACGTGGATCTGAAATACTATGATCTGTCCGTGCAGAAACGGGATGAGACCAACGACCAGATCACCGTGGATGCGGCCAACGCGATCAGGGAGCATCGGGTCGGGGTCAAATGTGCCACCATCACCCCGGACGAGGGTCGGGTGGAGGAATTCAGTCTCAAGGAGATGTGGAAATCACCCAACGGCACGATCCGCAACATCATCGGCGGCACCGTGTTCCGGCAGCCGATCATCTGCAGCAATATTCCCCGGCTGGTGCCCGGCTGGACCAAACCTATTGTCATCGGTCGTCACGCCTTCGGTGATCAGTACCGGGCAACCGACTTTCTCATCCCGGGCCCCGGCAAGCTGACTATGAAGTTCGAGCCTGCCGACGGCGGTGAGCCCATTGAGCACGAGGTCTTTGATTTTCCGTCTTCCGGCTGCACAATGGGCATGTACAATTTGGATGACTCCATCCGGGGATTTGCCCGCTCCTGCATGAACTACGGCCTCAACTTGGGCTGGCCCGTGTATCTGTCCACCAAGAACACGATCATGAAAAAATATGACGGTCGCTTCAAGGATCTGTTTCAGGAGATCTTTGAGAATGAGTTTGCTGATAAATTCGTTGAGGCAGGCATCACCTATGAGCACCGTTTGATTGATGACATGGTGGCTGCAGCTCTGAAATGGGAAGGCGGTTTTGTCTGGGCCTGTAAGAACTATGACGGCGATGTTCAGTCGGACACCGTTGCTCAGGGCTTCGGCTCTTTGGGCCTGATGACCTCCGTGCTGATGACCGAAGACGGTCAGACCGTGGAAGCCGAGGCAGCGCACGGCACCGTGACCCGCCATTACCGGGAGCACCAGAAAGGCAATGCCACGTCCACAAACCCCATTGCCTCCATCTTTGCCTGGACCCGGGGTCTGAGCTATCGCGGCAAGTTCGACAACACCCCGGATGTGGTCAAATTCGCCGAGACCCTGGAAAAGGTTTGCGTGGAAACCGTTGAGTCCGGTTTCATGACCAAGGATCTGGCTCTGCTGGTGGGTGGCGATCAGAGCTGGCTGACCACGGAAGAGTTTCTCGCCAAGCTGGATGAGAATCTGCAGGCGGCAATGCAGGCGTAGCATGCGGTAGAGGAAAAAGATTTTTTCCTACTGCCTCAAATGCATCCTCTGCTCATATCCTTTTTCGAGCTGCTCTTTCCGGCCCGCTGTCTGGGCTGTGACGGGCAGCTCGCCTCCTCCCGTCCTCCTCTGCTCTGCGATGATTGCCGAAGCAGAGTTTCCCGAATTTCCTCTCCGCTCTGCACCTGCTGCGGTACGCCGTTCCCGGCTGGTGCAGACCATCTCTGTCCCGTCTGTCAACATGATGTTTTCGCCTTTGACCGGGCGCGTTCCCTGTTTCTCTATCAGGAACCGCTCCGCACCCTGATCCTTCGATTCAAATTCAACGGCAGCCTTGCCGGGCTGAGCACCTTTACCGCCCTAGCCGAACAGGCAGGCGCTACCGCTTTGTTCCATGAGCCTGACCTGATTCTGCCTGTACCGCTGCACCTTAAACGCTTACGCCAGCGCGGCTTCAACCAGTCCCTGCTGCTGGCCAAGGCCTGCTTTCCTGCTTGGAAAAAGAAAATCCGGCCCGACCTGCTCCGCCGCCATCGGTTCACAGTTCCCCAGACCCGGCTTGACGGCAAGGTCCGCCGCTATAATCTGCACAAGGCATTCCGCATTGAACATCCCCTTGCGGTACAGGAAAAACGCATTCTCCTGGTGGATGACGTACTCACCACCGGCTCCACCCTGCAGGAATGCGCCAGCGTGCTCCGGGAAGCCGGTTCAATGAAGATCGAAACTTTTACAGTCGCGAGAGCAATCGATATATCATAAACTGCCTGCTCTATCAGCTCCGCAAGCCATCGATTCACTGTTTTCCCGACCGCAAAGGCCTGCCCGCCGATCCTGCTGATGGTTACGGCATAAACGAGAAGCCCTCCGGCTCTGCTCTTTCTCTTGACTTTCCTGCTTCATGATGTTTGAGTTTCACATCATACTCCTTTCCAGGCATTGTTCGACAGAACACAGAGGATAACAAGAGAGGTAAATGAAACCCCATTATCGAGTAATCCTGTTGAGTTTGATAATGGCCGCTATCGTTCTTGTCGTCGAGACGGTGACTGTCACCATTCTTTATCAGACTGCAGTCAAACAGCAAAAATCACGCCTGGTAGAGACCGTTGACAGTCAGGCCCGTTTTATTGAAGCAGTTGCCCGTTTCAATAAAATGTACAAGACCACGTTTCCCTTCGGAAGAAGAGAGGCCACGCTCCGTCAGATAATAGAAGCGCATTCTATGTACCGGGGTTTTGGCAAAACTGGAGAGTTTACTCTCTCAACAAAGGAAAATGATCAAATCGTCTTCCTGTTGAGCCACCGTCATTATGATCTTGACCAGCTCAGGCCGGTGCCCTGGGATTCTCCATTGGCAGAGCCGATGCGGCGGGCCTTATCAGGGAAATCCGGGACGATTATCGGGCTTGATTATCGGGGAGAAAAAGTCCTTGCTGCCTATGAACCGGTAGCGGAACTGAACCTTGGGATCGTTGCAAAAATTGATCTTGCAGAAGTGCGGGAACCATTTATTCAGGCCGGTTTACTGAGCGGGACTGTTGCGGTGCTTATGATCGCCATCGGGGTTGCTCTTTTCTTTAAGATAACCAATCCTATCTTAAGAAATCTGGAAGCAACATCCGAACAGGTCAAGCGGTTTGCCTATACAATGGCCCATGATCTCAAGAATCCGACTATTGCACTCTGCGGGCTGACAAATCGCCTCCGTAATAATCACAGCCATTTCCTTGATGAAAAAGGAAAGACATGCTGCGATCAAATCCTCAGATCTTCTGAACAGCTGGCTGTACTTATTGACAATATCAATACATACATATTAACCCAAAAACAACGGCTGCAGCTTGAACAGGTGAATTTACCTGACCTTGTTCTGGAGATAAAAGATGAATTTAACGTCCCTTTAACGCATCGGCAGATAGAATTGACTGCATCTGAAACTTTACCTGCAATACGAGCTGACAGGTTGTCCCTGTTGAGAGTCCTGCGGAATCTTGTTCAGAATGCATTAAAATATGGCGGAGAAGATTTAAATCAAATAAAGATAGGTTATACAGAAACCGACCAGTTCCATATTCTCTCTGTACAAGATAACGGTGCTGGTATTCCTGAAGGAGATGACGAAAAGCTCTTTGTTTTTTTGGAACAGGGAATCAATGCGTCCGGCATAGAAGGCTTCGGTTTTGGTCTCGCAATTGTCAAAGAGATAGCTGAACAGCATGGCGGGAGTGCCTGGTGTAAACCGGATACAAATGCAGGTGTGGAATTTTTTATTTCAGTAAGCAAACGGTTGTGATTCTTTACAACCTCCCTCTCTAACCTCTTCTCAGCAATTACCACTCACAACGAACCATCTCATTTAACAGGAGGAACAACACAATGGCGCAAGTTACATTTCAGGGAACACCGGTCAATACTGTAGGTGAGCTGCCGGCTGCAGGACAGGATGCACCTGATTTTACATTGACAAAAACTGACATGAGCGATATCTCATTAACTCAGTACAAAGGGAAAAAGCTGGTTTTAAATATTTTTCCCAGCGTGGACACTCCCGTGTGTGCAGCCAGTGTCCGCCGGTTTAATGCGGAAGCGGGCAAGCTGGAAAACACGGAAGTGCTCTGCATCTCACGGGATCTTCCCTTTGCGCATGCCCGATTCTGCGGTGCAGAAGGCCTGGAGAATGTCGTTTCCGTTTCAGAGCTGAGATCGGACGACTTCGGCAGGGACTACGGCGTCCGTCTCATCGACAGTGCGCTGGCAGGTCTCTTTGCCAGGGCAATTGTTGTGCTCAATGAGGAAGGAAAAGTCATCTACACCCAACTGGTTCCTGAAATAGCAGAGGAGCCGGATTATCAGAATGCACTCAATATCCTGTCGTCATAAAGGACAGGCCTGAACCGCTGCACCGGACCGCTGAATTTGGGAAAAAGCCTTTCCGTCCCGAATCCACCTTACAAATCACTCCACACTCCAGCCGCAAAAAAAACGGCCTTTTTCTTGCGGCTGACTTCAAGTGGTATAACCACAACGGACAAAGGATATTGAACAGACAACTTCTTGTTCTTCCGACAATCCTGCTCCTGTTAACGGGTTGTTCAGGGAGCAGACCTGAGCTGGGGCTAAAGAATGGCGAGCTGATGGCATGCCCGGAAGCTCCGAACTGTGTGAACAGTCAGACAGCAGATGAAAAACATTATATTCCGCCTCTCCATTTCACTGGAACAGAACAGGAAGCGCAAGACCGTCTCCTGCAGATACTTGAGTCCAAAGATCGAACAAAGATTCTGGAAGTTCAAGATGATTATATTCGGGCAGAGTTTACGTCTGCGCTGTTTCGATTTATTGATGACGTTGAATTTTATTTTCCGGAAAAGCAGGATGATGAGAGAATCATTCATGTCCGTTCAGCTTCCCGTATAGGATATTCCGATCTCGGTGCCAACCGAAAACGAATTGAGCGGATCCGAAGCAGATTCGGAACATCCCAAAAAACAAGCCGGAAACATTGAAGCCAGTCACTTTACCGGACGCGGTGATCAGCGCTGGTGAACGTAGCGTTATAATTTCTATTAGAAGTTACGCAGTTGAAAACAGGAAGCACTGTTGTTACAATAGGTTGACCTGCTAAAGATACAAACTGCCAGTTGAATAAAATCAACTGGTTATAAAGATTGTAAATCCAACAGCGTAACTCCTATTCTATATCAACAGTATGATAAATCGATTTAGAGACCATGCGGCGAATGAAAGGACATACTTGGCGTGGATAAGAACGGCAATAGCTGTCATGGCATTTGGATTTCTGGTAGAAAAATTTGATTTATTTCTTTCCTATATCAGCCATGCAGCTGGAAGTCCCTTTCGTTTCAAGCATTCTGCATCGGTTGAATATATTGCTTTGGGGTTCATGCTGGTATCAGTTGCTATTATTGCCGGATCAACAATCAGATTTATTCATTATGAAAAAGCAATTGAATCGGAAACTCCTCAATATTATCGTTCCAAATGGCCAAGCATTATACTGACAGTCATTATGATATTTTTTGCTTTATTTCTATTTGTTTATATGATTGTTCAAGTAGCAGGGATTTAGAAGCTGTTTTCGCCTGGATGTTTAATTTCAGCAGGAAATTAAAGGATTATGAGGTGGTTGCAGAAAAAATCGGGGCGATGATTCAGATTTCCATGACCAGTATTCCCATCAGAAGATTAACCCAGTAGGTTTTTTAAACAGATTTTAACGCTATGCAATTACTAAACAAGCTAGAACCAGAGGAGCGCGAGGCTGTTGAAAGTTATTTAAAATCGGTTCGTTATAAACAAGGGGAATTAATTGCAGAAAAAGGAAGCTCAAGAAATGGCTTTTTTATACTTGATGAAGGTACAATTCGGATTGAATCCATCCATCAGGCGGGTCAACCTGATGAATGGATTCTGAAATATCTCAACGCCGGGTCAACGATCGGTGAGTTCAGCCTGATTGATGACGGGCCGCGTTCTGCCAATTATTATGCTCACACCGATGTCATCGTACGTCATCTGTCAGTTGAAGATTTTGCCGCTCTTCAAGCACAAAATCCAAAAGTTACTTCTGCATGCTTTGCTGTGTTGTCGAGGCATCTGGTGCGGCTTATCAGAAGGATCAGTGTTGAGTCGGCTGACTTCCAGGCAACCACAACATATCCTCCGGAAATCGAAAAGATGGTTTCCGCAGGGGTGACGGCTCAAAAAAGTTTTGAAAGTTGGACGGAAGAACGAGTTGACGCGCTCGTCCGGGAGATCATAAAGTGTTTTTTGGAGCAGGCCGAATCTCTCGCTGAAGAGGAGGTTTCTGAAACAGGATATGGTGTAGCGGCTGATAAAGTTACAAAACTCCATTTTGTCTGCTCGGAAATTGCCCGAAGTTTTTTGGGCAAAAAGGCTTTCGGCGTTATTCGACAGGATGAAGCAGGAGGGCTGATCGAAATAGCAAGCCCTGTAGGTGTTGTTTTGGGGTTGGTTCCGGTAACCAACCCAGTGCCTACGTTACTTTTCAAAACAATAATCTGTATAAAATCCCGCAATGCATTAATTATAAGTTCCCATCGAAACGCCCTGAAAGTCGGGAATAAAGCAGGTGAGCTGATTCGAAGGATTCTGCAGAAACACGGCGCACCGTCCGTCCTTGTTCAATGGTGGAAAGAACGTACAAGCCGCCTGACAACATCACTGCTTATGCGGCATAAGGATGTTTCCTTTATTTTGGCAACCGGAGGACCGCGTATGGTGAAAGCCGCCTACAGTTCTGGTACACCTGCTCTCGGCGTCGGGTCGGGCAATGCTCCGGTAATGATATGCGCGGATGCGGATCTGCGGAACACGGCTCAGACGGTAGTCAGCAGCAAAAGCTTTGACAACGGTGTTATCTGCGGCTCTGAAAACAACTTGGTCGTTGCCTCTTCAAGTAAAGATATTTTTCTCCGGTTTCTGGAAAAATCAGGAGCAGCCATATTGACTCCGGAGGAGATTCCCCTGCTTACCGCCTGTATTTTTGACGAAACGTTCCAATATGTGCAAAAGAAAATAATTGGAAAATCAGCAGAAAATATTGCATACTTATCCGGGATAAAACGGGACTGCAAAATCAGACTTCTTGTTGTTCCTCTAAAAAATGATCAGATCCAAGAAGCATATGGTCGGGAAAAGTTAATGCCGGTTCTTTCACTTTTTACCTTTGAAGATGAAAACTCCGGGTTTGAGCTGTGTAAACAGCTTCTTTTAAATGAAGGGAGGGGGCATACGGCAATTATTCATACGCAAAATAAGAAGTTGGCAAAGAGGTTCGGCCTTGCGATGCCTGCCAGCCGTATTCTGGTTAATACCGGAGGGTCGTTAGGGTGCATAGGTGCCAGCAGTGCTTTATCTCCCTCCATGACCTTAGGGTGCGGTACATTCCAGGGAAACTCAACTACAGACAATGTTACGTATAAACATCTGCTGAATATAAAACGGATTGCCTATCCTGTATAGCTGTGTTCAGCAGGGTTTTTAAAACATCTTCTCAGGCCTGATCAGCCTGACCATAACGGCCAGCATTTCCTCTTCCCGGAAGGGCTTGCCGATATGGCCGTCCATACCTGCAGCCTTGGCTTTTTCCCTGTCCTCTGCCATGACATTAGCCGTCAGGGCAATGACCGGGAGGTTTCTGTACTGCGGCTGCCGACGGATGGCCCGGCAGGCAGTATACCCGTCCATGACCGGCATCTGGATATCCATCAGCACGCCGTCAAAACTCCCGGATTCCAGAGCCTGCAGGGCCTCTTCCCCATTAGATACTGCAGTTACATGCATACCGTACCGCTGCAGCAGGATAACGGCAAGCTCTTGATTTATCTCGTGGTCTTCTACCAGCAATATGTTTGCTCCGCGCAGCCGGTCGATATGCGGCACCTCTGCTGACTGCTGCCGGGCCAGAGCAGCAGCATCGCCGAGTTCCACGGGCAGGACAAAATGAAAGCTGGTTCCCCTGCCGAACTCGCTGTTGACCCGGATCGTGCCGCCCATCATTTCAACCAGCCGTTTGCTGATGGCCAATCCCAGTCCGGTGCCCCCGTACTTCCGGACAGTGGAGGTGTCCGCCTGGCTGAAGAACTGAAACAGCCGGCTCTGCTGTTCCCTGGTCATACCGATACCGGTGTCTGAGACGCAGAAATGCAGGGTCACCTGTGTGCCTGTCTTTTTTTCCAGTTCAACACTGACCACCACGCTGCCTTCCCGGGTGAACTTGACCGCATTATTGCCCAGATTGATCAGTATCTGGCCCAGACGCAGTGGATCGCCTCTGAGCACATCAGGCACATTAGGGGGGACATGCATATGCAGGTCCAGCTCTTTTTCCGCCGCCTTGAACCCGATAAGGTTGATGAGATTGTCCAGCACTGCCTGCAGGCTGAAATCAATATGCTCAAGCGACATTTTCCCGGCTTCAATCTTGGAGAAGTCAAGAATGTCGTTGAGGATGCCGAGCAGCAGTTCCGCAGAGCCGTGCACCTTCTCAACATAACTCTTCTGCTGCGGGCTGAGATCAGTTTCCAGAGCAAGCCGGGACATGCCGATGACCGCATTCATGGGCGTCCGGATCTCGTGACTCATATTGGCAAGAAACTGCGATTTGGCCTCGCTGGCCGCCTCAGCCTCCTGTCTGGCCCGGATCAGCTGCTGCTCCATCTCTCTGCGCCCGGTGATATCACGGCCGATAACAACCAATGCCTTACGCCCGCCGTCAGGAAAAAAAATCGGCATTTTTCTGACTTCAAAAATGCGGTCCCATCCGTCAGCATCTGTCAGATGCTCGTACTCGATCAGCATTTCCCTGTTCTGCCACGCCCTCCGGTCACTTGCCGCACAGACATGATGTACAGAAGCAAAGGCGGGCCGCTCCTCGGCAAGTTCGGCCTCTGTCTTTCCCTGCCAGGGAGAATTCTGGACCTGAAAAAGTTCTCTGGCAACCTGATTGGTCAGCAGCCAGCGGCCCTTACCGTCTTTGAAAAAAACAGCATCCGGCATGGTCTCCATAAAGGTGGCCAGGCGTTCGTAGGACTCTGCCAGCCGATTTTCCGTCTTCTGCAGCAGGAGGTAATAGACAGTCAGCAGTGACGCGCCCAGCCCCATCAGCAGCACCAGAAACAGATTGGTCACCTGTCGGGCAGCCAGCAGTTCATGCAGTTCATCACGGACAAACAGGAGACTGCCCACCTGTTTTCCGGAAAAATCCTCCAGAGGCAAGGTGTAGCGCAGAGAATATGCGGTTTTCGGAAGGATTTTGCGCAGCAGGACGGTAATCCCGTTGCTTCCTCCCTGAAAATACCCTGTATGATCAAACTGCTCCGGCAGCGTGTTCATCATGATCACCCGATCCGGAAAAACGGACCAGTCTGCCGGATGGCCGAGCATGGCCATGCCCTGTTCCCAGCCCTGCCGGTCAATATCGGCTTTATGAACGGTGAGCAGATACCCGTCAAGCGGCGCCTCAGATTCCTCAAACACGGACAGCATGGCAGCCAGTTCCTTGCCCAGCTCCAGATAGCCGATCAGTTGATTGTCCGCATACCAGGGCACAACCACCCGCAGGGTCAGGGTGCCGAGCGGACCGAGCTCCAGCCCGGCAACAGACCATCCGGTTACAGCAGCCTGTCGCAGAGTCAGCCGGTCGATATGGTCGCCGTATTGGTCCGGCTGATGCATCCGGAGAAAGTTGACCCGGTCAGCGTTATGAAAATAAAAATGGGTTACCCCGCAATGCTTTCTGAGATTCTGCGCGACTTCCCGGACCGCATTCCGGAGTCCGACCCGGTCTTTGGCCAGGAAAAGCTGCTGCAGTTCTTTATTAATTTTCAGGACATCAAGAAGGGTGTCAAGCTCTGTTGCAGAGTTCTTCAGGGTGCGCTGATATGTGCCAGCAAGCATTTTCCGCCACTCGTTTTGACGGGCATCATCCTGACTTCTATACATAATATATATAGAAATCAGATAAACTGTCCCGAGCACAATCATGCCTGCAAACAGGGAGATGAAAATGTTCCTTTTTATCCTGTATACTCTTCCGGAGGAATCCCCGCCAGTCTTTATCTTCAGCAGCTCCGCTTCTCTCATTTTGGCGATATCGGATCAGGTTGACGAAATGCTTCAATTCTAATAGAATATTCCTCAAAAAAAATCTGTATGTCAAATTCCTGTTCGGCTCCTATTGCTTTGTAAAGCCTAAAATTTAGGGTTGAACATGTCGCACTCGTTTAATATTCATATCTTATTTGGAGATAGCAACCCTAAAATTTAGCTATGACTGAGCACTATGTCTGTTTATCATCTTCTCAGCCCAAGGTGTCATATGTCATGAGCACTCTGCAGAAGCCCTGAACGCTCCCTTTTTAGCCCCACTTTACTATCAACTTAACCGGTAATTTAAACTGTATACCACCGTATCCAGAGACCTCCACCCATATACAGGAGACAACATGAACACAAAGCAAACTGCCTGCTCTGTCCTTCTTTTTTTCTTTATTTTCACCCTGACTGCGTGCTCTGACTCACGCCGGAAAGAGGAGATGCCGGAAACAGAGACAACCAAACAGGAAACAGTTGCCGCTGAGCCGATGAAGAATACCTCCGAGTATAAGCAGAGAGGAGCAGAATCACTGGAAATGGCCGATGAAGTCCGCATGGATACTAGGGTAGGAGTGATGATTGAGGAGATGGTTGCTCCGGCCAAGTCCGTGATGCGTATGCCAGTAATGGCTCCGCCTCCTTCCCCTGCTGAATGGAACAGAGAATCGTATAATGCGGTGACGGAAAACGGCTTTATCCGCACGGATAACGATCCGCTGTCCACCTTTTCCATTGACGTGGATACGGCCTCCTACAGTAATGTCCGCCGGTTTATCAATGAAGGGCAACTGCCGCCCAAGGGAGCTGTACGCATCGAAGAGCTGATTAACTATTTCTCCTATGATTACCCGCAGCCGGAGGGCGAGCATCCGTTTTCCGTGACTGCCGAGGTCGGCCCCTGCCCCTGGAAGGACAGCCGCAAACTGGTCCGTATCGGCCTGAAGGCAAAGGATATCGACAAAAAAGATCTGCCGCCGTCCAATCTGGTTTTTCTGATTGATGTTTCTGGGTCCATGAACGCACCAAACAAACTGCCGCTGCTGCAGCAGGCCATGAAAATGCTGGTCAGGCAGTTGGGTGAAAAGGACCGAATCGCTATGGTCGTCTATGCCGGTCAGGACAGCGTATTGCTTGAACCGACGGCCGGTTCCGAGCAGCGCAAAATTATCGGGGCTATTGATGCCCTTGGCGCCGGAGGCTCAACCCATGCTTCCAGCGGTATCATCACGGCCTACAGTCTGGCGGAACAGGTGCTGATGCCGGGCGGCAACAACCGGATTATCCTTGCCTCGGACGGAGATTTCAATGTGGGCATCACCAGCCGTGGCGAGCTGCAGAAGCTGATTGAAGAAAAACGGAAATCAGGCGTGTACCTGACCGTACTCGGCTTCGGTATGGGTAACTATCATGATGATACGATGGAGGTCCTTGCCGACAAAGGCAACGGTAATTACGCCTATATCGACAACCTGCTGGAAGCCAAGAAGGTCATGGTCAAAGAGATGAGCGGCACCCTGTTTGCTCTGGCCGGTGATGTCAAAATCCAGGTAGAATTCAATCCGGCAGAGGTCGGCGCCTACCGTCTTATCGGCTATGAGAACCGGGCCCTGGCAGATGAGGATTTTAACGACGACAAAAAGGATGCCGGAGAAATCGGCGTCGGTCATACAGTCACAGCCCTGTATGAACTGATTCCTGCCGGAGCGGCCGACCTGCCTTCCGTGGATCCGCTGAAATATCAAAAAAATAAAAAGGCGGAGAACACACCGGAGAACAGTGCCCCGGATAACATTGACAATAGCGACAGTAACGATAAAAACTATGCGGGCGAGCTGATGACCGTCAAACTGCGCTACAAGCCGCTGCAGGCCACGGAATCGGTTCTGCTCAGCACGGTGGTCAAGGATACTGATGCCGCCTTGGACAGCACCAGCAAGGATTTTCGTTTTGCCGCCTCTGTTGCCGCTTTCGGGATGCTGCTCAGTGATTCCGAACATGCTGATGGAGTAAACTGGCGGCAGATACTCTCCCTGGCCAAAGCTGGAAAAGGACAGGACGAGGAAGGCTACCGGGCTGAATTCATTCGCCTCGTTGAAACAGCTGAACTGCTGGCAGACAATGAACAATCTGAACAGCCTGAAGAACCGGCCCCAAATAAAATAAGATGACAAAGTTTCTTCCCGGCATTATTCTCCTGCAGGCAGGAACCGGCGGGCTCTGTTATGCTCTGCTTAACGGCAAGATTACCTTGGACAACAGCCTTCTGTTGAGCTTGGTCTTCTTGGATCTTATTTTTATTCTTCTGATGGCTTTCTGGTTTTCCGCTCTTGCCCGGCAGCAGGCAGCTGCGGAAACAGAAGCCCTCAAAGAGGCCCATGCCAAAGAACGGGAAAAACTTCGGGTCAACGCGGAGCGGCAGAAAAGCAAGTTTGCCGATCAGAAGCATAAAGAGCTGCTCAAGGAAACCAAACGGGCCTATGCCGCAGCCAACCTCAGAGCAGGAACCACTGTTATAGCGCTTCTGCTCTTGGGCGGCGTGATGCTCTACACCCAGCTGTTCACCTTCGGGTCTCTGCTGCTGACCGCCGGGGGCAGCGGCCTGCTCGGTTATCTGGCACGGATGAGGCAGGAGAAACGGGTACGGCAGGTGTATCCCGCTGTTCAGCAGGGACTGACCAGCTCCGGGAAGCAGGAAAAGAAAAGATTACCGGAGCGTTAAAGCGTCCCCTGCTGAGGCTGCAGTCCTCCCTCCTGACCGCATCGGGTACAAAAAATTGTCCGGTCATACTTTTTCACCATAAAAAAGTATCATTTTGCGGCAATTTGTTTTATTTTGGAAAGAGGGAATGAGGAAATTTCCCGTTTATCCCGGCCTGTCCTGCAACGGCGGCATTATAAGGCATAAGGCGTTACGTTGACCCTGCGTACGGCATAACTGCCTGTTGCCCGGAACAGAGCAGCCGGATACTTTTTTCGGGTATCTTCTCCTGAACATAAAGAACAATTCTGTACAAAAGAGGAGGTTTGAATGAACTGGTTGACAAAAACTGCGGCTATCGCCCTGCTGTCTGCAGCCCTGATTTTCAGCGGAACCACACAAAGCCGGGCAAACACCCTTGATGTTATCGTTGTTGACAGCCTGTGGGGGACAGCCGTGGGCGGTATTGCCGGACTGTCCATCGGCCTGTTGAGCGGAGACGATGATGATGAAATATTTTCTGAATATATGGTCAAAGGCATGGGTGTGGGCGCGCTGGGCGGCCTGCTGTACGGCCTGTTTGACTACGGACCGTATTACGGTTACGGCTACCTGAATAACGGCCAGCCCAAAGGACTCGTGCATTTCAATCCGGACGATCACCTGCTAGCTGTCCGGCCGTCAAGGATCATTCCGCGCCGGGTGTACGGAGAAACTGCGGATGACGCAAACTGGCGTCTTGATCTGTTCTCAACGGCATTTTAACTTCTGTTCCGCTGCCATGCACTTCAGTCGGCTTTCTTTCTGATGATGCCCTGAAAAGCAGACGCGGACAGAGACCATTCCCTCCTGTTGAGGTGTCCTGTTTTTTCTTTCGCCGGAGTATCCTTTCAGGGTCGCGGACTCCGGCGAATATCAGATCCCGCAGCAGAATTTCGCTGTACCGGCAGGCTTCTGCCTGCAAAGAAGACCGGCCCGACTGGCCCCCTTGGCCCTATACCAAAAAAAATACAAAACAAATACAGCAGGATGACCGTTCCGATGAGTACTTATGCTGACCGGTATTTTTTTTCTCTTTTTCCTGTTCATGTTATACTCTTCATTCTCTTCTTCTTTCTTGCTTTTTCCGCTTTGTGTACCTTCCCTGCTGATGCAGGTGCAGGAATCATTCGGGTACCTGACGATTATCCGTCAATCAATGCAGCTATTGCAGCAGCAAAAGAAAAGGATACCATCCGGGTCGCTACAGGGGAATATCAGGAACGGGTAGGCATGCGTCCGGGAATTACTCTGGAGGGCGGCTGGAACCGCAGTTTCACCGAACGGGACACGGTGCAGTATGTCAGCCTGATAAGCGGAAGCGGCATGGGGGGATTTGCTGTTCGTGCTGCGGATAATGCGGTCATTGACGGTTTCGCCATTACCGGCGGAAAAGCGCCGATGATCGCTCCCAATGCGGCCATCGGTCCGGGAATATATTGCGATTCCATTACGTTCACCGTCAAGAATAGTTTTATTACAGGAAATAACGCAGCCGGAATCTACTCCAGAACCTGCAATCTGACTGTTCTGAGCAATACGATTGCGGCCAACGGTCAGGCAGGAATCTTTTTTGAAAAAAACAGTTCTGTTATTATCAAAGGAAACTGGATCAGCTACAATCAGACTGCCGGAGTCAATGCCGGAGGCGGGGAACTTTCCAAGGCGGACATATCCAATAATTTCTTTCATAACAACCAATGGGCAGGCATCAACGTCTCCTGGGCAACCGGGGAAGTCCGGAACAATGTTGTCTATGAAAACGGCAAGGCCGGTATCCGTTGCGGCGCAATCCCGATGCTGATTGCCAATAATACAATAACAGCCAATAAAATGGCCGGAATATCTGTCCGGGAAGCAGCAGGGGACTCCACGGATGCCGCGATAGTGACACAGGCTCCCCTTATCGACTCACCTGTTATCCAAAACAATATTATCGCCCGGAACGGTCGGGCAGGTATTCTGTCCACCGGAACAGGGTATTCGTATAACCTGCTCTTTGAAAATAATCAGACTGTTGCTTTTCATCCCGACTTTCTCTGGTATATCCGGCTGCAGTTCGGCGGATACGGTGATGCGCTCAGCCTAGAAAAAGACAAAAATATCCTGGCTGATCCGCTCTTTGTCAACCCGGCTGAACACGACTATCACCTGCGGCCGGGATCTCCTGCCATTGACGCCGGTGATCCGGATGTTCAGTTTCATGACAGAAATTTCGGTCCCTCTCTCGGAGCAACGACCAATGATATAGGGGCGTTCGGCGGGCCGTTCACAATCACTGAACCAAGACAGCCGAATTTTGCGCCGGAAGCAAAAATCACCTTGCAGGACGACAAAGCGTTGTATGTCGGTGATAAAATTGACCTCAGCGGGAAGCCGAGTTCTGATCCGAATGGAGATGAAATTTCGTACCATTGGAGCCTGCTGACCAAACCTGCAGGCAGCAGAGCAACCCTGTCCGGGGAGAATAAAGAACAATGCACCCTGCGTGGCGATAAAAAAGGAATATATCTGGTCCGGCTCGCTGTTGTTGACCGCTGGGGCATGCAGGATTTCTCTCAACCAATGACAGTGGTGGTCGAAGAGGACAGGCCGCCGACCGCAAAAATCAGCAAGCCGATGGGGCCTGTCAATCTGGGCGAGACGGTCAAACTGTCAGCGTATGATAAAAAGAAACAGAACGGCAATGAACTGACCTTTGCTTGGCAGCTCATCCGCAGACCGGAGGGCAGCCAAGCTGCCCTTGCTGATCCCGGCACTGCCCGGCCCTTCTTTATCCCGGATACACCGGGCTGCTATTCCGTCCGGCTGACAGTGGACAACGGCAGGAAGCAGAGTGAACCGCATACACTCCATATCTGCTCCAGACAAAGCCGGATACCGGGACAGCGGATCGTACCTGATGAATATCCGACTATCCAGAGCGCCCTTGATGCGGCAGAGCCGAGGGACACGATTCTTGTCAGGGGAGGCACGTATAAAGAAAAGATTATCATCGACAAAGCAGTCGATCTGATCGGACAGGACTGGCCGGTTATTGACGGCGGAGGAGAAGAGAACAATGATGCGACCGTGTTCATCTGTTATCTTGACAATACGGCCTCCGGAAAAATGCAGGGATTTGTGGTTACCGGCGGCGGAGCCGGGATATACGGCCACGGTATCCAGATACTGAATTCAAGCCCTGAAATTTTCAATAACCGAATCCGCAGCAATAAACATGTGGGCATAGGCATCCACGGACACAAACGATTTACCGAAAAAACTAGGATTCATGAGAATGTCATCGCTGATAATATGATCGGGGTAAGTCATGGCCTGGGCACTTACGGACATGTGTACAAGAATAAAATATACAATAATAAGGTAACAGGCATCGGCGTGCGCGGCCTTGCCAAGCCGAGACTGACAAATAATACAATATACAATAATTATGTCGGGATCGGTATCAGGGAGGAAGCGTATCCGCAAATTGAAGAAAACGATATTTCCGGCAATACTATCGGCATCGCAATCAATCCCGGAGCAGCTGAAGCAGTCTATGCAGAACAAGGTGCTATCCAGATCACCCGAAATAATATCCATGAAAACCAGCAGAGCGGCATCTTTATTGCGTCACTGAATAAAAGCGAGATCGATCTGCAGGTAAACAGAATCACCGGAAACGCCACCGAGAGTCAGGAAAACTACAGAACTGGTGGAGCAGTCATCGGTTTTCCCTACGAGGCTTCTTTTGCCGTACTGACGGAACAGAATACCATACAGAGAAATAACGGACAAAATATCCAGTACTTCAAACTAGAGTCAGGTCTGTCCGACGAAGCAGGCAGCTCCGACAGCCGGCGTCCCCGTATGTAGTGCGGTAAATCTTTTGAAGTTGAGCCGGGGCTTACTTCTACTTTGGCACTCACAAAGGCTGTGGTAATAATTTGCAATTCCGTTGTTTCTCATATGCGAAATCAATCGAAGCTTGCCTCTTTTCATGCCGTTGACAAAGCTGTCTTATAACTTCATCTTCGTTTACATCTCGACGTGGAAGAATTGACTTGAGTAATGTTGTTATATCAGCGCAACTCAATAACGGGACACCGACTTGATGGTATAATCGTTGCTCGACCATAAACAACATGGCCATCATGACCATAGTCATATGATGATGCCAAGCCAGCCATCCCCGAGCCTGATAATCACCCATTCCACATTCATTTTTTGCATCCTGAAATGGCCGTTCAACCCAATATCGTTGAGCTTGCATATATGCAAGTCGTCTTGTTGACGTGTTACTTTCCGCATTACTTAGGCTATATTTAATTTTTTTCGGGGACTTAACCTCACGTCTGACAACTAATTCTACTTTGGTGACCATACCATTAACTATTTAATAATATTAATAATGCTAAAAACAGGGGTTTTTAAATACTTAATAAAAATAAGCTAGTTATGTTTATGATCGCCAAAGTAGAACTACTTGACAGTTGTCGGTTTTACCAAGCTGCCCGCACCATTGACGAGAAACCCCAACAGACATTTTACCCTTTTTGGGTATCCCGGATTCATCAATTAAAAGAGCACTGTTTTTCCTCCCTCCTAAAAGTTTATCTGCATCTTTAGCTACTTGGTTGTTTACAGGACGCCAATCCCAGTTCGAGTCGGAAAGAAAATACTGGAGGGGCTCATATTTAACGCCCGGAACCTTTTCCTCCATACGTTCCATGTTTTTTTGTCAGCCTGGAATAAACCTTTCAAGTACTGGAATGCTTTATCTGACAAACTTACCGTATGTCTCTTAAAAAAATGATGATATCTTTCGTGAAAAGACGTAAGTTGCCGGGCGATGCCGGTCAACTCAAAGAATTTGTCATGGGGACTTCTTTTTTCGGGGCTGGGAGCGTTCATAAAAAGAATAAAGTTATAATCAGGGCGATTGACGGGTATTTTTTTGATAGCTGTTATCAGGTGCTATAGCTGGAGCAACATAATTTGAATATGCCCACAAGAGGCATAAATTTTGCCTTCACGCCTTTCAGATAGCTGATCCTGTATTCAGTTTATACTGCTCCAGCTATATCCCGACGTTTATGAAAAGAGGCGTTGTCCATGACAACCACACTGCGTTCAGGCAGTTTCGGTAATAAATCCTGCCTGATCCATGCATAAAACACATCGGAATTGACGGTCCCGTCGAACAGAGTCACCGTCAGCAGATTTTTCCCGGACAGTGCGCCGACAGCATTGATACGGCCCTTCTCCCGCCAATTATGAATACCGGAGCATCGTTCACCTACGGGCGCATATCCGCAGGTGCGCGGCATATCATGAGCGAAGCCGCTTTCATCAATATAAATCAGAGGAAAACCGGATTCCTCATATGTGCTGATTTTATCGACAAAGACAGAGCGTTTCTTTTCATCCGCCTTCGGATGCGAAAGAGTTTTTTTTACGGCTGATTTTCAGGCGTTTCAGAGCTTCCCCTATACCGCGCTGGCTGCATCCGAACCGTTCCGACCGTTCATACTGATACGCATCGGGATACAGTTCAACATCACGGGCGAGCAGTTCCATGTCAATATTTGTTGCCGGTTTATTTCGGCTCCGGCAGGGTTCGACACGTTTCGTCCATCGGCTCACGCTGGATTTACCGACTCCGAAACGGGCTGCGGTTTTTTCGAAACTCAGACCGTCCCGCTCTTTGACTTCCAAAATTTTACGGCGAAAATCTATTGAATATGTCATGCCGATATAATACTCATTTTATTCTGCTTCAGCTATACCTGGGGAGGCTATGCACTTATTATACGAATTCAGGTATCTTCCCTGAGCAGCAGAACAAGACCCAGCACACCGACGACTAAATGGACAGAGAGCGCTGAAGCCAGCGGATTGAGATAACCGGCTTTGGCAAAGGACTGGAGAGCACCCCAGATGCCCCAGCAGACAAAGGCCATACCGCAGCTGACCGGCACAGCCAGGGAAAGGTCGCGGCCCCATTTCCGATACACCATGAGCAGCATGGGCAGGCCCAGTATGAGCAGCGGCAGGCCCAGGAGAATATAGGAGATGCGGCCGTAGAAATTTGCCCAGGCAACGGTCTGCTCTTCCGGTGCTTCCTGATGCAGGGCATCATGGTAGAGCTGCATCAGCGAGAGTTCATTGCTGCGGTATTGGGGAATGAAAAAATGCTCCGGTGTTTCTGTGAAACTGAAACTGCGTTCCGAGAATACTTCGGTTCTGAAGCCTTTTCTGTCAGATGGATACTGCACCTGTCCTTCCTGCAGTATCCATTGGCCATCCTGCCAGGCCGCATGTTCGGAAGCGACAAGGGCAGTCAGTTCATATTTGTCGTTCCAAGAGGCATAGGAAAAAAAAGGAAAAAAATTCCGGGTCGGATCAGGGCGGGCAAAAGAATAAAAGTGATTGTCGCCGTGGTAATAATACCGGCCGTTCCGGTAAATACCCAGTGAGACTCTGCCCTTGACCTCCTTGTTCCAGATCCTGTTGGTCTGCGAGACTGTTCGGGGCAGAACAAACTGGGACAGGGAAAGGAGCAGCAGAGTCGCCACCGCACCTCCGGCAAGAATCGGCCCGGTAATTTTTTTCAAAGGGATACCGCATGACTTAAGCGCAGTCAGTTCGTTGGAATGATTGAGCACACCGAGGGTCACCACGCCGGCAAGCAGGATGCAGACCGGCCCCATCTGCTCGATAATAAAAGGGATAGAGAGCAGGAAGAATTTCCCTACCAAGGCCATGGATTTCCCTTTTTCCATAAAGTTGTCTATCTTTTCAAAGAAATCAATCAGCAGATAGATGGAGATGAAGCTCAGGACGAGCATCAGAATATTTTTACAGAACTGCAGAAGAATGTAACGTTTAAGAAGATTCACCGGGGTAACTGTGCTTAAGAACAGGATGCAGACAAAAGACAGGAAGACCGAAATATTGAGAGAATGCAGTATCCTGTTTGCCTGTTCTGCTTTTTATGGTTTATTGGGAAGCCGCAGACAGAACGGACCGCTACTTTTCAGGGAATTTCAGGGAACAGTCTGTCTGCATTCATGATGAACAACATATTTTATGTACATACCCGGTGCAGAATATCCAGTCAAGGATTACCGGACCGGAATCATCAACCTCTTTCTCTTACCCCTTTACGGAGTTTATCCCGTGCTGAAGACTTATCCTCCGGTGACGGTTGTCCGGGTGCAGGCTGCCCCTCCCAGCCTGCAGGACAATACAGCTGATCTTGACCGGTTACGGGCTGCGCTGACAGAATCTCTGCCGCAGCATATCAGCACATTGCCTGTCCGCATTCCATTTGAATGCATGACAGAAATGGCAGCTGGATTCAGAAATGCTGATTTTACAGGTTATGCCCTGATACATATACTTGAAGGCCGGATTGAAGCGGTTCATTTTTTTCCGGAAAAACCGGAGATGCTGCCTGCTCTGGCCCTTGATCTGGGGTCAACCCATCTGGAGGCAACCCTGCTTGACCTGCTGACCGGCGCGACCCTTGCGCGGGGCAATGCGCTGAACCGGCAGGTGCGCTACGGGGAGGATATCCTGAGTCGGATTCATTTTGCCGGGCAGAAAGAGGGGCTTGCCGTGCTACAGAAGGCTGCTGTCGATTCCATCAACGGCCTGATCGAAGCGTTGAGCAAAGAAGCCGGGGTTCATCCTGCTGAGATTCATGCTGTTGCCGTTTCCGGCAACACCACCATGATTCACCTCCTGCTTGGGATCAATCCCTATCATATCTGCCGGGAACCGTATATTCCTTTGGTGAACGCCCCGGATCCTTTTCCGGCGTGGAAAATCGGACTCAAAACCCATTGCCGGGCTGTTGTCCGGGTGTTGCCGGGACGGGGCAGTTATTTCGGCGGCGATCTGATTGCCGGTATTCTTGCCACCGGCCTGGATCAGACAGAGGAAATCTCAATGCTCATTGACGTGGGCACCAATGCTGAGGTGGTAATGGGCAACAGCGGCTGGCTGATCGCCTGTGCCGGTGCTGCCGGGCCTGCCTTGGAAGGAGGGGTGGCCAAAATGGGGATGCGGGCTGCTGCCGGGGCAGTGGATCATGTGGTGATTGATCAGGATGATCAGGATAACTGGCAGCTGCGCTGGCGGACTATTGGGGATGCACCGCCGCTGGGCATCTGCGGTTCCGGATTGATCGATCTGGTGGCGGAACTCTATCTCGCCCGGGTTATTGATCTGCGGGGAAAATTTCAGACAGAGTTTCCCGGTCAGAGCGAAGCGCACAGCCGTTTTGTCCGGGAAAGGTTACTGGAGATGAACGGGGAGCTGGCGTTTATCGTTGTTGCCACCGAAGAGGCCGGAAATGATGCACCTGATGTACCGATTATGCTCACCCAGATCGATCTGGACGCCATGATGCGATCCAAGGCTGCCATGTATGCGATTCTGGTGACCCTCACCGGTCAGGTAGGGATAGAGTTCAGCGAACTGAAGCATATATATGTTGCCGGAGCATTCGGTAAGCATATTGATCCGCACCAAGCGATTACCTTGGGAATGCTGCCGGACCTGCCGGTTTCCGTCTTTCAGCCGGTGGGCAACAGCTCTCTGCGGGGAGCCGAGATGATCCTGCTTGATCACACGGCGTATGCACGTGCCCAAGAAATCGCCCAAAAGATCACCTATGTTGAATTAAACGTGAACCAGGATTTCATGATCCGGTTTTCCGGTTCCCGGTTTATTCCCCACACTGACCCCTCCCTTTTTCCTTCTGTGCCGAATTTCCGATAACCTGCTGTAACTGCTGCTGTCCCCGCCTGTTCTGCACGGGGACAGTCAGCTCCTTCACGGATTACTTCCTGGATTTAAGGCGCGACAAACGGGCCGATGTCGTGCGGTGCACTTCTCGATGTTCCGTCAAAGTCCACAGCCGGTGCACCTTCAGAAGAACCCTGTCCCCTAGCAGGCGAGCCGCTCTGCAGGCGAAAATCTCCTGCCGTTTCATCGACAAACAGAACATCCGAAGTTGTTACTGCGTCGCTGCCGTGCACACCGGTATCCTCCGTATCAAACAGATTATGATCGATTATGAAGGCTGACGGATCTGCATTGTAAAAAGAAATCGCATCGTCTTCGTTCTGCCAGAAGATATTGTTACGGACAACGATATTGTCGCCGAAGTTCGAGTCCAGGGGGAGAATTTTCATCCCCAGTTTTCTCCAGGTCGTTCTCGGAAGGTTGTTCTTGTAGATCAGATTGTTGACAATCATCACGTCGTGATATCGTGCCTGGCTGACGATCGGATCTTCCACCCAGAAGGCGATGCCGGTGTCATTATTGTAGATCAGATTATTGTACACCTTGACCTGAAACAGCTTATACGGTTCCGGTGTATCTCCTTCCTCTTCTATGCCCAGCAGGACGCCAGGACCGTTGTTGTAAAGGGTATTGTTGTAGACATCGATGGTGTTGGCCTTGTCGATATATATTCCAGTCCCGTTGTTATATGATCGGCAATGATGGATGGAACCGTTGGTAGACTGGTACTTGGCATCAATTCCTTCCTCTTCGCAGTCGTGAACATGGACATTTTTCACCTCGAACCCGTCAATGGCCCGAATGGTGACAGCTTCATGCATGGCACGAGAACCTTCCTGATTGGTGTGATGAACCTCGCAGTTGTCCACAAGAACATCTGTTCCGCCGTTAGCGCCTCCATTGAAGATGATGCCGCCGTCCTGGGTATTATGAACCGTACAGTTGGTTATCTTTATGTGATGGCATTTATAGAAATGAATCCCCAGATACTTGGAATTTCTGATGGTCAGGCCGTGCAGATGAATATAGCTTCTGGAGTCGGCCGCGATCAGTCCTTCATGCCAGGAGGTTGTGGGAAATCTACCATCGCCGTCAATGATCGGCGTCTCGCCCGGATAGGCCATAATGACCAAGTATGAATCCGCAGATCCGCTTCGTTTGATGCGCACTTCCTGGGTATATGTCCCGCCTCTGATGGCGACTGTCCCTCCGGCACCGTCAGTAAGCGTCTTGATTGCCTCGGTGATGTTCGTATATGCATTCCCGTCATTACCGGAGCAGTTCCGGTTGGCAATACTGTAATTTCCGGAGCAGGTTGCAGTCAGCTGATTATCGATGAAGATTGCGCCAGCCAATCCCAAGCATGCCGGGCAGGAACCGCCGCAGTCCACGCCGGTTTCATCACCGTTCTTTACTCCGTCGGAACAGGAGGCGCATGCCGGGCAGGAACCGCCGCAGTCCACGCCGGTCTCGTCACCGTTCTTCACGCCGTCGGAGCAGGATGCGCAGGCCGGGCATGAACCGCCGCAGTCAACGCCGGTTTCATCTCCGTTCTTGACTCCGTCGGAACAGGATGCGCATGCCGGGCAGGAACCACCGCAGTCAACGCCGGTCTCGTCACCGTTCTTCACGCCGTCGGAACAGGAGGCGCATGCCGGGCAGGAACCGCCGCAGTCAACGCCGGTCTCATCACCGTTCTTGAGGCCGTCCTCGCATGTGGGACATGCCGGACAGGAACCGCCACAGTCAACATCCGTCTCATCGCCGTTCTTCACGCCGTCGGAACAGGAGGCGCAGGCAGGGCATGAGCCGCCGCAGTCAACGTCGGTTTCATCGCCGTTCTTGACGCCGTCCTCGCATGTGGGACATGCCGGACAGGATCCGCCGCAGTCAACACCGGTTTCATCGCCGTTCTTCACGCCGTCGGAACAGGAGGCGCAGGCAGGGCACGAACCGCCGCAGTCAACATCAGTTTCATCGCCGTTCTTTATGCCGTCCTCGCATGTGGGACATGCCGGACAGGATCCGCCGCAGTCCACTCCAGTCTCGTCGCCATTCTGCACCCCGTCCGAACAGGACGAATCGCCGCCGCAGTCGGTGGGGCATGAGCCGCCGCAGTCAACGCCGGTCTCGTCGCCGTTCTTGACGCCGTCCTCGCATGTGGGACATGCCGGACAGGATCCGCCGCAGTCAACACCGGTTTCATCGCCGTTCTGCACTCCGTCGGAACATGTCGGGCAGGTGGGACATGAGCCGCCGCAATCAACACCGGTTTCATCGCCGTTCTGCACCCCGTCTTTACATGTCGGGCAAGCTGGGCATGAGCCGCCGCAGTCTATGCCGGTCTCGTCGCCGTTCTTTATCCCGTCTTTACATGTCGGGCAGGCCGGACATGAGCCGCCGCAGTCCACGCCGGTCTCGTCACCGTTCTTCACGCCGTCGGAACAAGATGCACATGCCGGGCAGGAACCGCCACAGTCAACACCGGTTTCATCACCGTTCTTGATGCCGTCTTTGCATGTCGGGCAGGCAGGACAGGAACCGCCGCAATCGATACCCGCCTCATCGCCGTTCTGCACCCCGTCTTTACATGTCGGGCAGGCCGGACAGGAACCACCACAGTCAACACCGGTCTCGTCACCGTTCTTGATGCCGTCCTTACATGTCGGGCAGGCCGGACATGAGCCGCCGCAGTCGATACCGGTCTCGTCGCCGTTTTTTATCCCGTCTTTACATGTCGGGCAGGCAGGGCATGAACCGCCGCAGTCGATCCCGGTCTCGTCACCGTTCTGCACCCCGTCTTTACATGTCGGGCAGGCAGGACAGGAACCGCCGCAGTCGATACTGGTCTCATCGCCGTTCTGAATTCCGTCATCACAGGAAGGTTTACATTCCGGACATGAGCCGCCGCAGTCAACACCGGTCTCATCGCCGTTTTTGACGCCGTCCTCGCATGAAGGTTTACATTCCGGACATGAACCGCCGCAGTCAACACCGGTCTCATCGCCGTTCTGAACACCGTCCTCGCATGAAGGTCTACATTCCGGACATGAGCCGCCGCAGTCAACGCCGGTCTCATCGCCGTTTTTTATCCCGTCTTTACATGTCGGGCAGGCAGGGCATGACCCGCCGCAGTCGATACCGGTCTCTTTACCATTCTGTACGCCGTCGTCGCAGGAAGGGGGACATTCCTCACATAAACCGCCGCAATCGATCCCGGTTTCATCGCCGTTCTGAACGCCGTCATCGCAGGAAGGGCATGCCGGACACGAGCCGCCGCAGTCGATATCTGTTTCATCGCCGTTTAAAATACCATCATCGCAGGCGGCCTGACATACAGCAGGGCATGATCCGCCGCAGTCGATCCCGGTTTCATCGCCATTCTGAATGCCATCGTCGCAGGCGGCCTGACATGCGGCAGAACATGACCCGCCGCAGTCGATCCCGGTCTCATCGCCGTTCAGGATGCCGTCTCCGCATGTTGACGGTTCACATTCCGGGCACAAGCCGCCGCAGTCGATCCCGGTTTCATCACCGTTTTTGACACCGTCCTCGCATGAGGGAGTGCCGTCCGAAGGCGGTTCATTGCCGGACACTTTATTGCCGTCGCAGTACACGACAATTTTACCATCCTCCTCCCATCCGCCTTCCCGGAACGAGTAATCGTTAGTTTTATCCCAGACTTCCTGTTTGGCAGTCTGAACGTGATACTGAATCTTCAGTCTTCCGCCGTCCTTCCCCTTGTCTATTACCGGAAGCGAGGGATCAAACGTAACGTCTATAAAAGATTTCTGAATATTGACTGACATTTTAGACAGATCAGCAGACTTTCTGTTGATCTGAAAAATGTCGTTAGTGGCTGTATAAGGCTGGGTGCCGCCGTCATCCGTGTAGTAATATCGAATTGTCAGGCGTGACAGATCAATCTCCTTCTCCCCCATGTTGCGGAGAGTGATGTACGGTCGTATCATCTCCCCGGGAGGATCGGTCCCCCGGTTATACACCCGGATCTCCTCCATATCTATATTACAGCTGTCTTCAGCGGCTTGAACACCGGCCGCTGTCAGCGAGAACAAGACCGCTGCTGCAGTTAAAAGAAAGGATAAGTGCCTACATATCATAACATTACCTCGTAGCTGTTTAGGCCATTTATTCTGCCTGATAACATCGGAAGCTGACCGATGCGGAACCTTATACTGAAAAATGGTATGAGCCGCATATCATTTGACCGTATTCTTTTAGCAAAGAGATTTCAAGATATATTTGAGGATTTTCGGATAACCATCCGAAGCTGTCAGTCTGAACTGTGCAGCAGCACCACTGCATGGGCGGTAATACCTTCTCCCCGTCCAATATAGCCCATTTTTTCCGTGGTGGTAGCTTTTATATTGATGCTTTCCGACAGAGTCGCGCAGGCAGCGGCAAGATTGCTCTGCATTGCGGGCAGATGGGGGGCGAGTTTGGGCTGCTGGCAGATAACGGTGATATCTGCATTACTCAGCCGCATATTTTCTTCGCTGACCAGGTGCATGACTTTCTTCAGAAGCTGCAGGCTGTCCGCCCCCTGATACTGTTCATCCGTGTCTGGGAAATGGCGGCCTATATCTCCTTGGCCGAGGGCACCGAGCAGGGCGTCCATCAGAGCGTGCACCAGAACATCGGCATCCGAATGTCCGGCCAAGCCGAGCTGATAGGGAATCTTCACTCCGCCGAGAATAAGCTTCCGTCCCTCAACCAGCCGGTGGGCATCAAAACCGTGTCCGATCCGCATCGATTCTCCTTTTTTCTGAGTTTCCCGAAGCAGTGCCGCAGCGATTTTCAGGTCATCCGGCCGGGTAATTTTGATATTCTCCTCACTGCCCATAACCACGCTGACCGATACGCCCGCATGTTCCAGCAGCGACGCCTCGTCCGTGCCGATGAAACCGGTGGAGTCCGCATATTCATAGGCCCGCTCCAGCAGACCGCGGTCCATGCCCTGCGGGGTCTGGGCCTGCCAGAGCCGGGTCCGGTCCACCGTGCCGATGATTTCGGCATCCTCCACCTCTTTCAGGGTATCCTTGACCGGCACCGCGGCAATCACCGCGCCGTACTCCTTGATACCGGTAAGGCAACGATCGATGATCTCAGCCGTGATCAGAGGCCGGGCACCGTCATGCACCAAAATCTGCTTGACCGGGGCAGGCAGACTATCCAAGCCGTTGCGCACCGACTGTTGGCGGGTTGTACCTCCGGCGGTAAACAGCACCCGTTCCTGTCCGCTCTGCGGCAGAAAGGGAAGAATCCGCGCTTTGCCGGACTGCAGGTGCTCCGGCGGCAGCACAATCATGACGATACGGATTGCTGGATGGGCAAGGAAAGTCCGCAAGGTACGGAGTATAATCGGTTCCCCGGCCAGTTCAAGGAACTGTTTGGGGATATCCGCTTCCATCCGGGTACCGAAGCCTGCTGCCGGGATAATGGCGGCTATAGGATATATCATCAGTCAGTTACTGCACAAAGTATGGATTCCGTGCTGCGAATCGTCTGTTATCCTGTTCTGTTTGGCCGGTACCTGCTCACCCTGCATACATCTGCTCAACCTCTGCAGAATACGGCCCGTCCGGGTACTGATATATAAAGAGCGGCGACAGCAGACGCAGTCCTTCACCGCCGTTTTTCATGGCCTCGATGATGACCAGCTTGGCCCGGTCATCCTCCGGATAACTGTACACCGGCTGCAGCCTTTTGGGAACAAGTCGTTTCCGCATCATGGCTGCGGTCACTGTGGCAAGCCGTTCTGCCGGGTAAATGCAGAGCACCCTGCCCCGGTTTCTGACCGCAAAAGCCGCTGCTGCAATAACGGCATCCGGGTCAACGGCCAGCTCGTGCCGGGCAAGAGCGCATTCATCCTCCCGGCTGAGCCGACCGCTGCCGGTCCGATGGTACGGAGGATTGCTGAGCACCAGATCATAGGATTCCGCCCGGATATGCTGCCTGATGCTGCGCAGGTCTCCCTGCTTCACCCTGAAACGATCTGCAAATCCGTTGGCTTGAGCGTTCTGCCCGGCGAGTTCGGCCAGGGCAGGCTGGAGCTCCAGTCCGGTAAGGCGCAGCTCAGGGTACCGGTGGCAGAGGATCAGGCCGATCACCCCGCAACCGCAGCCCAGATCCAGTGCTTTGTCCCGTGCAGCCGGTCGGCAGAAATGGGCCAGCAGGACAGCATCCACGGAAAAACGGTAACCGTTCTGATGCTGGCGGCAGATCAGGCGGCCGTCAAACAGAGTATCGTCGGTCAGAGACATGACTGCGGTCCCTTTTTCAGTTTCCTGATCAACGCTCTGATCATAAGCCGATTCGATCATATCCTTTTCGCCAGCCTTAGCTTAGTTAACCAGATATTTCTTATATGCACGGTATCTGTCTCCGGGCGTTTCGTTTCAGATGAGGAATTTAACCTCTGAACCTTTGCATGAGGCAATTCAACTCACCGGAAAAACGCATTAAACTGATGGTCCCGAATTGGAGTGCCAATACCTCGCTGCAGGACTGCTTTGTTTATGCAGAAAACATGCCGTTAATCTGTTTTTCGCAAAGCATTATGGAAATGATCCGTAAGGTCGTAATGCAACAGCATGAAGTATGCCTTATCGGGAATAATTAAATTATCCTTTTTAAGGAATATCGAAAGTTTTTTATCCGATTCTGCACACTGCTGTCGAATATTTTGTATGCGTCATTTCTTAATTTGCTCCGTCCCTTGCTGCCTGCCGGGAAGCGGTGTAGTATGCATATTCCATCGTATCGAAATAATGCGGTATGCCGCAGTTAGTGCAGAGAGGCAACCAATACAAAGGAGGAATTATGAAGGCTCTCAGGCAACTTTTACCTTGCAGAAATGCCCCTGAATATCTCAGTGCCCCTCCCGGAAATCTCTCTCCTGAACTGGCAGGCTTTCTGCTTGAGCAAAAGTTCAAACCGCGATTTATTACCGCCAGTATATTCGAGCTTGCTCACCAGGGGGCAATCAGGATAGAACCGCCTCATGATTCAAACTCGAACAATTTCATTTTTCGCGGTTCATGTACATATACTTTTTCCGGCCGTACGCGTCGTTTCAGTGAGTTTATTGAAAACGCGAAAGTACATGATGCTTTTCGAGAACTGCTTGTTCTGCAGGATGATGGCACCTTGAATCGTCTGGAAGAAGCCGGTGACGAAATGGCCGGAAAATTACGTGTACTTCTCAAACTCTGGAATACAATATTTTCTCCGGAAGAGGCTGTCGGATCAAGTTTATTTGAAGGGGAATTTCTTCAGAAGTTAAAAAATGCACGAACTTGCAGACGGGATATTCAGCATTGGCCATCAGTGGATCCGAAAGAATCTCTGAAAAAGATCTATCGGCTATATAAATCTGAAACAGCTACACTCCCGTATGAAAAAATTCTGCAACAAAGCATAGTCAATTCAAGGGGAAAATTGTCAGAGCTTGAAAAGGGATTCAGTAATATTACGCGCCTTAAAAGATCATTCTATGAGCGAAGTAAAAAACACGATTTTTTTCCTCTGGAATTCAATGATGAGACCCGGTTTATGTGGGGATGTATAGGGCCGTTTTTACTGTATATAGCATTGTTTAGTATAGCAAATCATACTGCGCCCGGTACAGGATTACTCTTGGCAGCAGTGGCGATAGCCGGATTTTTTATCATAAAAAAGAAGTCGTTCCGAACACCAAAAGGCAAGGAGGAAGCTGCCAAGCTGCTGGCTTTTAAACGGTACCTCAAGGATAAAAATACCCTTCCTGAACAGAACAGGAGGCAGGAAGAATTTGAGGCATTTTTACCCTACGCTATTGCCTTTGGCGTGGAGCGGCATTTCATCAGAAAATTCGTATCAGCAGATATTCCCGCTCCTGCATGGTGGATAAGCAAAGAAAGAGGGCTTTCCTTAAAAAGCATCAGCGCAGACCTGAAAAAAATAATCCGTTCAATCACAAAGTCTGTATCGTCTGCAGGTATCCGCCGTATAGGGAGTGGCAGAGGTGGCCATGGCGGGGGAGGAGGTGGCTACACCAGTACTTATGCGGGAGCGACGAGTGGCTTCGGCGGTGGCAGTTCCGGTGGAGGAGGAGGCGGATGCTGCGGCGGGGGCGGCGGCTGATACTGCCTGCCGAATATTTCTCCGTCAGCAAATCCATATAACCAGCAACCAATGATCAGTCAACCAAAATGAAAAACGAAGGAAAACAGCTTCAGGTTGAACATACTGTGCAGGTCACTTCGTTCGGAGGTGCAGGCACGACAATGCTCCTTGAATTTCTGCAGGAGCAGGGGGTGAAAGTTCCGCAGGAATTCGATTCAGGTATCTGGAAGCACCTTCCCGAACCGCCCTGTGTTTCCCGGTACCAACTGCCGTCGGATTTTCGGGCTGTCTATCTGACAGCCGATCCTATCGATGCCCTGCTCTCTGTCTTCCGACGGGGATATCATATGGCACATGCTGTACGGATGCAGTCCGCAGCACGCTGGCCGGGACATTTTCTCATGCGGGACGAGCCGGATCCCCCTTGGGGCCTGCATGATTTCCTGGCTGAAAAACGCGATTGCTTCGGCATCTATGACCAGTTCAAGGCATGGACGACTTCACCGCCTCAGAGAAGAGGATATCAAATCATGCTTCTGAAATACGAACGTCTCTGGAACCATATTGAAGAGCTGTATGCATTTCTGGGCCTTCCGCCTGAAAGGCTCTGTCAGTTCCCTGCCCATAAAGAGCGAATGCCGAATCCTCTGAACACTATGTCCAACAGGTTAAAGTTGCTGGAGATCTACGGTGACTTGGCACAGCAGGCCGCCTCTCTCCCGGATGTAAAAATATATTGATCACTGAACAGGGGCGGTTGAGCTTTCATCATCGAGCTCAACGCATATTTCCGAAAAAAACAAAGGAGGAATCATGAAGTGCCTCAGACAACTGACCGCAGTATCTGTCCGGATAACTGTATTTGTCTTGTTTTTACTGAGCGTCCAGACAGCATCGGCGAAATCACCGTCCTTTTACTGGGATTTCATCAATGTGGTGATTGATGTCCGGCAAAACGGGGATATGCTGGTTACCGAGACCCAGAAGTACGTCTTCACCGGGCCGCACACCAATGAACGCTACCGCTATATCCCGCTGGACAAAGTTGACGGCATTGATCAGATTGAAGTTTTTGAGGGTGAAGAGAAACTGGCCGCAGAGACAAATATCAAAAACGGGCAGCGGTGGATTAAATGGCGGCACGAATTGAACCCGCCGGAAAGCCATACTTTTGTGCTCAAGTATCGGGTTAAAGGCGGTATCCAAGTTCACGGCAAAAAAGATTGGGTGTTTGTTAAAGCTATCTTTAAAGATCGCTCCGCACCGATTCAAAGCGGCAAAGTTACTGTGCGCCTGCCGGATTCGCTGGCCGGAAAAATCAGCAGCGTTAAAAATTTCGGTGTGCCTGCCGAGGCCCGGCAGATTGATGAGCAGACAGTTGAGTTTGTTGCAAAAGGCGCACTGCCGCCGGGCAAGGAACTGGAAGTGCGGGTTGTTGTTCCGCATGGGGTACTTGCCCTTGCGACTCCGGCAGCCGTGAAGGAAAAGCCGAGGAAGAGTGCGGAATACTGGAAAAGAAAAGCGAGGCAAATACAGATATATATCAAAAAGGAAAGAAGAGAAAGTATATGCGCTGCTATACCGGCTTTAGTAATAGCAGTATACTTCGCAATTTTTACCACTATCATTTGCTGGTACGATAAGTTTGAGCCATTCGAGAATTGGCTAAACAAATATTTTGGCTGGATAGGCCGTATTATTAACATTCTTAATATTCGTATAGGTGGTCGGGAAAAAGGCGGTAAAGGCAGTGGCGGTTATACAGGCGGCGGCTATGTCGGTGGAGGCGGCTTCGGCGGCGGTGGTTCCGGTGGAGGAGGTGGAGGAGGTGGGGGCGGCTGAACCTGCCGAGCAGGATCTCCGTGACAAAGCAACCTGACAAAAAAAATGCCATCAGCCGCAAAGTCCTAAAATACTGCCAGACACACTATGAGTTACCAAGCACACGCACTGCACAGCGGCTTTGAACGGGGCCGGAAAAGCGGCTTTATTACCGTTGATGCCGCAGCCCTTACCTTCCGGACCGGGGAAACGGAAACCTCTGTCTCCCTGCCTCTGCAGGATCTGGAAATCAGCCTGGGCGGTTCAGGAAACCGCCTGATCTATTTCCGGCATCCTGCCCATCCTGACTGGACTCTGTACTCAGCTGACCGGAAGATTCTGGAGGACCGCTTTCTGGTCAAAACCCCGGCCTGCACCGAGGCGGTCAGAGCCATCAAAAAAAGGCGGCTGTTCAGCATAAGCTCTGTGGTGGTTTTCTTCTTTTGCGTCGCGCTGTGCGCGGTCGGAGCCTATTTCGGTCTGCACCTGCTGGCCAGAGTGGCCGCGAACAGCGTTCCGCCGCAATATGAAGCCAAGATCGGCAAAAAGCTGTTCAGTCTCGCAACAGCGGACAAGCGTTTTCTGGAGCTGCCGGAGGAGCTTACCGCGATCACCGGCCCGCTGACCCAAGCTGTTGTGGACAAAGATTTCAGCTTTGACTTTTATCTGGTTGAGGATTCTTCCATTAATGCTTTTGCCCTGCCCGGAGGCAGGGTGGTGATCCACTCCGGCCTGCTGCTCAATGCGGCCTCGGCAGAGGAGGTTGCCGGGGTACTGGCCCACGAGATCAGCCATGTAACTCTGCGCCATCATATCCGGGGACTGGTCAGCCGGGTCGGGACAGTCCTGCTGGTGCAGGCGGTTTTCGGCGATGCCTCGGCCCTGCTTGCCACCCTGAGCGAACTGGGCGGTAATCTTTCCAGCCTGAAAAACAGTCGCGCTTTTGAACTGGAGGCGGACCGCAACGGCTGGGAGCTTCTGAAAAAGGCCGGAATCAATCCACACGGCATGATCAGTTTTTTTCAGACGTTGAAGAAGGAGCAGAATGTTCTGGAAAAGAAGATCGAAGAAAACTTCAGTTTTCTGAGCACCCATCCGGAAACGGATGAGCGGATTCAGGTCTTGAACAAACTCTGGCAGGAGGAGGGCAAAACGCTGCAGGGGCAGGCTTTGCAGATCGATTATCAGCAGGTAAAACAGGAAGTAGAGGCAGAAGTCAGGGAGGCGCACCGTGCGGAGCAGGACAGCGGGGGCAGCGATCGCCCGAATCCATAAAACCAGCACAAAGGAGGCGGCATGAAAACAGAACTTGCAGGAAAACCGGTCTTTGCCTACGGGCATGTGGATCTTGAACCGGGGGAGAGCATTATTGCGGAATCAGATGCCATGGCCAGCATGGATGCGGATCTGGACATGAAAGCCGGGCTGAACGGCAATATTTTTTCCGCCCTGTGTAAGAAGTTTCTCGGCGGAGAAAGCCTGTTTGTCAACACCTTTACCAATAATACCAGGGGAGTCAAACGGGTCACCCTGACTCAGGCCACACCGGGAGACATCCGGACGCTGGAACTGAACAATGAAAGCTACTGCCTGCAGCCCGGGGCCTATATCTGCTCCACCCCGGGGGTCAAACTGGGGGTTAAATGGGCCGGGATCGCCTCCTTTATTGCCCGCGAGGGCCTGTTTAAACTCCTGGTTTCCGGAACCGGCACGGTCTGGTTCGGGGCCTACGGCGGTCTGCTGGAACGGGAGATCAACGGGGAATACATCGTGGATACCAGCCATCTGGTCGGCTATGAACCGCAGATAAAATTAAAGATTCAGCTGGCCGGGGGCATCTTTTCCAGCTTCTTCAGCGGCGAGGGACTGGTCACCCGGGTCACAGGCACCGGTAAAATCGTTATCCAGACCCGCAGCATTTCCGGGCTGGCCAGCTGGCTGAACCGAAATCTTTAGTCTTAGGGGGAGAGCAGAAACATGGACATTAAAATACATTACAGGCCCGGCTGTTCAGCCGCCCTTGTCACCCTGGAGCCGAGAGAAGTTCTGACCGCAGAGGGCGGTGCCATGATCAGCATGAGCGGCGATGTGGATATCAGCACCACAACGCATAAGAAAGGGGGCGGCGGCATTGCCAAGGCCCTCAAGCGTATGCTTTCCGGGGAGAATTTTTTTCTCAACCATTTTACTGCCGGAGAAAAGCGCGGCAAGGTCTTTCTGGGTACAGCCCTGCCCGGTGATATGATGACGTATGAGCTGGACAACGAACGCCTGATTGTCCAGGGCGGTTCCTATGTGGCCTCGTCCGAAGAGGTGGAGATTGATTTCGGCTGGCAGGGTTTCAAGTCAATGCTTTCCGGCGAAGGCATGTTCTGGCTCAATATCAGCGGCAAAGGCAAGGTGCTGATCAACTCCTTTGGTGCGATTTATCCGGTGAAGGTGAAGGGCGAATACATTGTGGACACCGGCCATATTGTGGCCTTTAACGAAACCCTTGATTTCTCCCTGACCAAGGCCGGGAAGAGCTGGGTTTCCTCCTTCCTTGGCGGCGAAGGCTTGGTCTGCAAATTCAAAGGCCACGGCACCGTTTGGTGTCAGTCCCATAATCCCGGCTCATTCGGTCATGCCCTCGGCCCCTCCCTCAAACCCCGTTAAGACTCGTCAGGAGATTATCATGGAGACAAAACGAACAGATTTCCCGTTCAAACTCGAATGTCAGCCCGACTTCGCCTTCCTGACCGTGACCATTCCCGGCGGCCAAACCCTGAAGGTGGAGGCCTCGGCCATGGCAACCATGGATACCAATATTGCCATGAAAACCAAGTTCAAGGGCGGCTTCAGCCGTTTTCTCACCGGCGAATCTTTGTTCATCAACGAATTCACCGCAGAACACGCTGAAGGAGAGATGTCCATCGCCCCTTCAGCACCGGGCGACATGGCCCATGTCTACCTGGATAACGAGACTATCTATCTGCAGAATTCTGCCTACGTGGCCTCTTCTATGAACATTGAGGTCGAGAGCAAATGGCAGGGGTTGGTCAAGGGCTTCTTTTCCGGCGAAAGTATGTTCCTGATCAAATGCTCTGGCACCGGAGACCTCTGGTTCAACAGCTACGGCGGCATTATTGCCCAAAATGTGAAAGGGGAGTTTGTGGTGGACACCGGCCATATTGTCGCCTTTACTGAAGGTCTTGAATATACGGTTTCCAAGGTCGGTGGCTATAAATCGCTGTTCTTTTCCGGTGAAGGCTTAGTCTGCCGGTTCCGGGGGCAGGGGAAAATCTGGATTCAGACCCGGCAGCTTCCAGCCTTCCTGAGCTGGATCTGGCCCTTCCGACCGACAAAAAACAACAATTAGCAGCAGGGCGGCTGTTCTGCTGCCTGCACCTGCTTGGTCAGAGTAGCTGCAGACAGCGTACCGCCGTTCTTTACATGCCGGGAAAGTGATGGATGGTTAGACCGCTTCCGGCTCTACTCAGCCCGGCCTCTTCCCCCTCCGGAAGTTCCTCTACCTCTTTTTTCTTGACAACGAAAATTCAAAGTTCTAACGTAATTTCATGACTATAAAATTTCTACAGGGAGGATTTGCAATGCCGGAAGAACGTGTTACCATCAAGCAGGCTGCGGAATTACTGGTGAAGTTTACATCTCTCTCTGATACAGCATACGTGCAGACTCTGCAGCGGGTGTAAAGCAGGAAAGTCCGACGACAGCAATCTTTCCGGCTGAACCGTAAGCCCAATTTTTATAGACACAGCAAGCGGCGGCGGAGATTGGGGCGTCAATACGAGATTTACAAGGAACCACAGGGAGAAGCCAAGAAGAGGTGAATAACCATGCCTGAAGACGATAAGCTTGATCATATCATGATATGGAGTTGTCTCGTTTGTGCTGTAATAGGGTTAGTTGCAGGTTTTTTTCTTGCCGGGATTGGGGGAGCTATTTTGGGTGCGATGATAGGATGCTTTGCAGGGTACTTCCTTCCATTTGCTTTAACTCACGGAGTAGAATTGCTTCTTGAAGGGTTAATGTATCTTCTGCTCTTTGGAATTGTTGTTCTGCTTTTCTTTTTAATCAATAATCTGTGGAATGTAGGTCGTCCTTAAACTCAGAAAATTTCCGTTCTTGATTTGTCAAAATCTTGTCTCTACACAAAAAAAAACTCAATCCAACCCGGAAACCGCTTGGCTTTCCCTGCCCGGATATCAGGCAACGGTGGACGACACCGCCGCTGGTGCAGGAGTGAACCCCTCCGACTTTCCCGCCGCCGCTCCCCGAAAATACCCTGTGGAACCGAAAAACACACTCTCCTGCGGCTTCAGCTTGACAGACCCGAAGCAGACAAGAAATAATATTCTAAGTACGCATCACAAATTTCTGCTTTAAAAGGAGCGCAATTCGTCGGACCGATCAGGAAAAATAATTTTTTAGGAGGAGATATGAAAAACAAGACTGGCAGTTGTATCATGGAGTTCTTACAGATGGAGGCGGCAGGCGGTATTCTGCTGATGCTGACGGCAGTCCTGGCAGTGATCTGCGCCAATATACCCGGAGTGGATCATCTGTATGAAGCTGCGCTTCACGCCCATCCTTTATCCTGGATTCCGGGAAGTGATGCTGTCGGTCTGAATCTTTCCCTGCACCACTTCATCAACGACGGACTGATGGCCATCTTTTTCTTTCTGGTCGGCCTGGAACTGAAACGGGAAATGCTGGAAGGAGAGCTGTCGGACAGACAGAATATCATGCTCCCTGTGGTCGGGGCAGTGGGTGGCATGCTGATTCCGGCAGTTATCTATACTGCGCTCAATTTCGGCGATGCCACGGCAATGCGGGGCTGGGCCATTCCCGCAGCAACCGACATCGCCTTTGCCTTGGGCGTCCTGACCCTGCTCGGCTCCGGGATACCGAACTCCTTAAAGGTTTTTCTTACTTCCCTGGCAATTTTTGACGATCTCGGTGCGGTGCTGATTATCGCCTTTTTTTATACCAGTGAAATCTTTATTGTCCCTCTGGCAGTGGTTGCCGGTTGTGTGGCCATGCTGACCGTGTTCAACCGACTGCAGGTCGCTGCCAAAATGCCTTATCTGCTCGTCGGTGCGGTCATGTGGTTTGCCACGCTGAAATCCGGCGTCCATGCCACCATTGCCGGTGTGCTCCTGGCCGTATTTATCCCTCTCACCTTAAAGAAGAACCCGGATGTTTCGCCGCTTAAAACTCTTGAACACAGCCTGCACACGGTTGTTGCCTATATTATTTTGCCGATTTTTGCCTTTGCCAATGCCGGCCTCAACCTGAGAGGCATGGGTATGGAACAGGTGCTGCATTCCGTGCCCCTCGGCATTGCTCTCGCCCTGTTTGCCGGTAAACAAATCGGCATTTTCGGTTTGTGTTTCCTGTCCGTAAAAATACGGCTTGCCCAGCTTCCCAAAGGGATCAACTGGAAGAATCTGTACGGAGCCTCCCTTCTCTGCGGTATCGGGTTCACCATGAGCCTGTTCATCGGCGGTCTGGCCTTTGCGGAGCAGGTGGCCTTTGACGAGCGGATCGGCATTATCCTCGGTTCCCTGATTTCAGGAGGAGCAGGGTATGCAGTGCTGCGCATGACAACGGGAAACGGTGGAACCGGTCATGCTGAAACCGGAAAAACAGCAGGCTGATCAGCAGACCAGCAGACTTGATTGTCAGCAGATAACCTCCGCACTGGCCTGGTCAAGCACTTGACAATCAAGTACCTGACGGACGGAACAGGCCAGTTCCTTTTTGGTAAAGGGTTTCATTATAAAGGCGCGGGCTCCGATATCCCGCGCCTTGCGTTCGTCCATCAGTTCGCTGAAGCCGGTGCAGATAATAATGGGCATATCAGGGCGGAGCGCAAGAATTTTCCCGGACAGCTTGTCCCCTGTCATCCGAGGCATAGTCATATCCGTTAAAATCAGATCAAAAAAATCAGGTTCCTGCTGAAACGCGGCAAGAGCTGAAGAGCTGTCCGTATAGACAATCACCTGATATCCCAGGCTCTCCAGAACATTTTTACTCATCCGTCCCAGTTCCCGGTCATCATCAACCACAAGAATCCGCTCATTTCCCTGCGGAAAGCGGGAGGAGTCCTCAGTAATTTGCGCAGGTTTCCTTCCGGCTGTACAGACCGGCAGACAGATATCAAATACTGTTCCTTTTCCCGGTTCACTGCACACGGTAATATCCCCGCCCAAGTCAAGGATAATGCTCTGTACCAAGGCAAGCCCCAAGCCCGTGCCCTCTCCTTGGCCTCTGGTGGTGAAATAGGGCTCAAAAATTTTTTCCAGTAATTCCATAGGGATGCCGCAGCCGGTATCGCTCACACATAACTGCAGGTACCGGCCCGGCTGCAGACGCATCCTGCTGTTCCGGTTATGGTTCTGGTTATCCTCATACAGCTCAAACTCAACAGGCTGCAGAGTGACGTCCAGTACTCCTCCGGTCTCCCGCATGGCATGATAGGCATTGGTGCAGAGATTCATGATCACCTGATGAATCCTGGTCGGATCTGCCATTACTGCAGCACAGTCCGGGTCGATATTCTGCCGGATCTCGATACTGCTGGGCAGAGAGGAGCGCAGCAGCTTCAGTGCTTCCTTGATGATAAACTGAATTCTGAGGGGCTGCACCTCCTGATCGGTTTTGCGGCTGATGGTCAGAATCTGCCGGACAAGCTCTCTGGCCCGATGGCTGGCACGCAATACTTCCCGCAGCCAGAGGGAAGCTCTGTCTTCAGCAGGAAGAATATCCAGCGCCAGCTCTGTGTACCCGAAGATCGGCCCAAGAATATTATTGAAATCATGGGCAATTCCACCGGCAAGCGTGCCGATGGCCTCCATCTTTCTGGCCTGCCGGAGCTGCAGCTCCAAGTTTCTTTTTTCCTTTTCCTCCTTTTTTCGCTCCGTAATATTGCGCATAATCGCGCGGACAGAGACTACCCGGCCCTGCTCAAGCTGCGGTACTGCACTGACTTCCACATCAATTTGTTCGCCGCTTTTGCTGAGCAGAACTGTCTCATAATTTTTTACACACTCCCCGGCGGCAAAAATTTGCTCAAGAGTCTGGGCAGTACTTTTCTGCCAGTCCGGATGGATGAGAGTAAGCAGAGGACTGCCGACAATTTCCTCTTTCCCGTACCCTAAGGTCCGGAGTTCAACAGGATTCACACTGATAATCCTCTGCTCGTCATCAATGATGTGAATCATGTCAGGAGCATCATTAAATAAACTCCTGTATTTGAACTCACTTCTGGTCAGTGCCTTCTCCATCTCCCGCCGCTGGATGAACAGAGCAAGCAGAGCCGCCAGCCGTTCAACCGCAAGCAGATTATAACGGGTAAAATTCTCCCGTTTATCAGCAAGGGCAATTAGCCCGACCGCTTCCCTGTCGATCACCACCGGAACATTCAGATAATTTTTTTTCGGCAAAAAATCACAGGGAAACCCGGTATCCTGCTGCTCAACGGAACGGACAAAATCCATGCAGAACCCCTGCTGTGTATTAAGCGATTGGCCCCATAAGCCGGGATATTCCCCTTCGCTGCCGGAGAAAAGAAGCAGAGGTTCATGCCGGGCAGCAGAATTTTGTTCGGAAAAGGAGAGCGGATACGCTGTCACTGTACCGCTGCCCCGGTCGATAGAAATCAGCATAGCATACAGACAATCCGTGAGGTTATACGCAGACCTGAGCACCGGTCCGGCAACCTCCTGAAAGGTAAAAGAACGTGAGATCAGGGTATCGGAGACCGCTGCCAGTTCCCTGTTCACGGCAAGTTCCCAGCGGAGTTCTTTTTCCGCCTTGATCCGTTCGGTTATTTCTTTTTCAAGATATTCCGTGCTCTGCTGGAGGGCTGCAGTCCGTTCCCGGACCTTATCTTCCAGGTCCGCCCCCTGCTTCTTTATCTCCCGGAACAGAATATTATACGGTCTGCTCAGGCCGATTTCCAGAATTGCCCTGTAGATGCAGTAAAAGGAAAAAATTTTGCAGAAATGGCCAATCATGCCGGAGGGGCTGAACAGACCTGCAATACCGGCAAAGGCCAGTTCCGCGATTATGGTACAGATAATCCCGGCTTGGAGAAAGCGGAGAACCGTCCTGTCAAAGAAGCGGCGCTGTTTGTGCAAAAGAAAAAGAGTACAGAGCAGCATGCAGCAGATCAGATACTCGCCGTCCTTTCTGCATACCACAGGGCCGACACGCTCCATGAGGAATGCCGGGAAAGAGGGCTGTGAAAAAATGGCTCTGAACAGCAGGGAGACAAAAGCAAGGTAGACAAGAAAGACTATATACTCGTTTATTTTCTTCCGGAGAAAAAAAAAGGCGAGCAGCAGGGAGATGCCCTCTGTATACCGGGCGGCAAGCCGGAGGTGGACGGCAAACTCTTCCGGAAGTTCCGGGAAAATTTGCATTTCCCTGTACGCAAGGGTATGGCCGAAATCGATTGCTCCGACAAAAAGGTAGGCTATACCGAGGAAAAGAAAGTAATGATTGGCCTGCAGCTGGCGTGTATTCCAGGCAAAAATAAAGATGGCGCAGGCAATGATACTGCTGAACACTCCGGCCAGGGTGTGGAAAAGAAGATAGCTCTCCGAGCCTGCCCAATAAAGACCCCATGCGGCTGCAGGCACGGCAAGACAGCTCAGGGAGAAATGAGTTCCCACGCTTTCCGGGACGATTTTCATTTCTTTGCAGACGAAAAAGATGACTGTTTCGGTTGGATTTTCCTGAGCCTTTATCTATACTCTGTCGGATGAATAAAGTAAATATCAATCTCTCCTGTCTTCTCCTGCGGAGAAGCTGATTTTGCTCAGAAAAATACATGCAGCCATGTTCCGGCCGGTCGGGTCCGCAGTCTGTTTTCCCTGTTATTTCGAACAGAAGGTCAGCGGCGGAACCAAAGCACCTTCTTCAATGGTGCAGTTCTGCAGAACGCTGTTCGCGCCGACAACCGCATTATCGCCGATCCGGCAGTTCCGCAGGATAACGCCTGAGTCCAGCTGCACTCTGCTGCCGATTTCTGAGGCCCCGCTGATCTGGACTCCGGCCTGCAGCATGCTGTCCTGACCCACAGTGCAATCCGGCGAGATGAGGATGGTTTCCGGGGAGAACATGGTCACCCCGCTGAGCATCATCTTTCGATTATGACGGAGCTGCAGCTCGGTATGCGCCCGGGCAAGCTCTACTCTGGAATTCACGCCCAGCACGTCAATGGCCGGAGAATGGACAAGTTTTTCCACTCTGTGCCCCTGCCCGGCTGCAATCGCCACAATATCCGTCAGATATACCTCGCCCTGTGCGTTATTCGTGCCCACCTGCTGCAGGGCGGTAAAAAGAAATTCCCTGTCTGCGAGATAGATGCCCGCATTGATTTCCCGGATGGCCCGCTGCTTTTCAGTCGCATCTTTCTGCTCAACAATGGCTGCAACCCCGCCCCGGTCGTCCGTAAGAATTCTGCCGTACCCGAAGGGGTCTTCCAGCAGGGTGGTCATCAGGGTGAGGACAGCTCCGGTGCGAAGATGCCGGTCAATCATGGCCTGCAGCGTTTCAGGGCGGATAAGCGGGGTATCGCCGCAGAGGATCATCACCATGTCTGCTGCACCGGCGCTGCAGGAGGATTCCGCGCAGAGCACTGCATGGCCGGTTCCCAGCTGCTCCTCCTGCACCACCGGAGTGAACTGGTATCCTACCGGGGAATCCTCCAGCGAGGCCTGCACCTCATGGCGCTGGTGCCCGACAATCACGGCCGTATGCTGAATGTCCGCCGCCGTTACCGCATCCAGCACATGGTGAAGCATGGGCTTAAAAAACAGTTCATGCAGCACCTTGGCCCTGCCGGACTTCATACGGGTCCCTTTGCCGGCGGCAAGCACCACTGCGGAGATCTTCGGGGTCTTCATACAACTGTACTCCCGGAACACGTCTGCAGAACGTGCTCCTTATTCTTTGGTTCTGACTGATTCCTAAAAAATGGATGGCATATGATACGGAAGAACGCACGGACAGGCAAGGGGTATTTCACACCCTCAGGATTCCCTGATTTGACATTTTTCCAGAGAATAGACTTCCTGCAAAACCAAAAAACTACCCTCTCAATTTGTTGATATAAAACGTTTTGCAAGAGAAGGTATCCCTGGGTCATCAGGAACCTTTTTTCTTGATTTCCTTGAGAATGGTGATGCCTATCTTGAATTCCGGCTGTTCTTCTCTCCTGACCGTTTCGTAGAAATCGCAGTGATGGCAGTCACCGAATTTTTCCGTATAGCTACCCTGTCGTTCTCCTTTGCACAGTGAACCTGCGATTGCCCAGCAGCAGCGCCCTCCGTTTTCTCCGCCGTGAATGCCGTCAGCCCGTGTTTCTTCGGCTACAGGACAGACTCCGAGCTCTTCGACCTTGTCGCCGCCCGGCTGGCGCCCGCATTTCTTCACATCCCAGCAGTTTAATTTTTTTTTCATTTTTCTGTACTCACTATGTGTTGGTATCTGTGTGATCCGGACAGGAGCGTGAGCAGCAGTTTTCAGCAGGAGCTGCGCTGCAGAGTGCATCATTATCCGGTCTCTGTGCTGTCTTCGTATTTGCCGGAAAACCCGACCTTCTCATAAAATTAAACCATGAAAAAGATCAAAACCAAATAAGAATATGTATCGGCTGGCAGATAAAAGAAAAAAGACGGAAAGAGAGAAACTGTCGGTTGCGTTACTACAGCTCCATATCACGAAAGGGGCGTACATCGGCAATACAGTCCCGGCCCAGCAGCAGCATGAACAGGCGGTCCAGTCCGAGAGCGATGCCGGCGCATTCAGGCAGATGCTCAAGCGCGGCAAGAAATTTTTCCGGCAGCTGGCAGGTTCGGTTCCGGGTGCTGGCTTTGGCGATCTCCTCACAGAAACGCCGGTGCTGCACGACCGGATCGGTCAGTTCGGAAAAACCGTTGGCCAGCTCGATTCCGGCGATGTAGAGTTCAAACCGTTCCGCCAGTTCCGGCGCATCCTGCTTCGGTTGGGCCAGCGAGGCCAGCGCAACGGGATAATCATACAGAAAGATTGGCGTCTGCCAGCCGAGATGCGGCTCCACCTTGCCCACCAGCAGCTCATCAAACCGGCCTGTCCGTACAGCTTCATGCGCCGATACTCCTGCATAGCAGATAAAGGCATCGTTCACGGTGAGCCGTTGCCAAGGGCCTGCCAGAGCGATTTCCCGCCCGGAGCAGAGAATCGTCTCCCGGCCCGCAACCTGCCGGATCATTTCTTCGCATTCTTTCATTAACTCAAGGTAACTCCAGCCGGTCCGGTACCATTCCAGCATGGTGAACTCCTCCTGATGCAGCCGCCCGCGTTCTCCTTTGCGGAAACAGGGACAAATCTGAAAGAGCCGGGAGCAGCCCCCGGCCAGGAGCCGCTTCATGCACAGTTCCGGCGAAGTCTGCAGGAAATGATCTTCAGAAGAAAGAGGAAGAATTTCCGCTTCCGGAATCAGTACCGGCAGACGGATCGGAGTATCCACTTCAATGTACTGCCGGTCGAAAAAAAAATTCCGGACAGCTTGGATAAGCAGGGATCGTCTCTGCAGATCAGCGGGAGAGAGCATGGGTCTGTTCGGCGTCAAAGGACAAAACCGGCCTGCCGCGCATAGAACTCTGACTGTCAGGGCAGAAGCGGCAGCAGGCGGGACGGGCGAAGAAGTTTTGAGGCTGAGGTCGGTTGACGGATTTGTTCGGATGATTATACGACTAAATTATACGGGCCTGTTCTCCGATCAGACTCTGGCGCTGACATACTGATCCCAGATTTCTTCTTCCTGGTTTTCCTCCTGATTGTCCTGTTCCTCCATCGGCAATTCCTGCCGGATTAACGCCTTCCAGCTGGCAGGTGCATTGACGATATTGAAGCCGACCATGACGGAAAAGGCGTCCTGCTGTTGCCAGCAGGAATGCACCTTGAATTTGTAATGCGTTGAATCTGTATAACCGGAAACGATGATGCTGAACTGCTCGCCTTTTACCGTAGTAGCAAATCTTTTCGGCAGATCATTCAGCAGAACACCTTCAAAAGACGCATCCTGAACTGTTGCGGTGTACACGATGCTGCCGTCGGTGATATCTGCTGTATATCCTGTCAGTTTTATTCTGGGATGTTTTCGTCTTTCGATATGTTTCGTCATAGGGGTCACCTTCATTTTCAGGTTTCTTCATCAGATTGAAAGAGCTGAAATTCTCACTCTGCTCCGTGTTGTTTTTGGTCAGGACAGGATTGCGTGCATCACCTGTCTTTTCCTGTCCATTGAGTTTTTTTACAGAACGGTCAGAGCCGCAGCATTTCCAATGCAAAGTGATCTTTTATATTCCGGACAATCGAACTGAAATCTTTCTTTCGAAACGGAAGCAGGAAAACAACTGCGAAGAGACAACCAGCCGGAGCGGCCGGAGGAAACGATGCGGGTGAAGCCCGCTTCTGCGGATTTCATAACATACCTCCCGGTAATAAGATTTATAAAAAGCAGGCAGCCCGGCCGTCTCCTCTGCGGAGACCCTCAGCTTTCCGACACCGCCTCGCAGCGGTTGTGGCTTTATCAGCTTTCCGTCAATCGACCGGAAAGCACGGCACCTGCTTACTGAATAAGCGTTGCCATTATGTTATGAGCGTGTTTGAAGTTTGTAGAATGTGTACGTTTTGTTTTTCGGAAAGCTGCACCGCAATCCTTTTCTGTCCAACCCAAAAAAAACAGCAGCCAACCGGAGTAACGAAGTCTGCGCCAGTCATACTTTCCTTCAGCTTTATTTTTACATAATACAGGATACTGAACAGTCAGTCAAGTTTTTTTTACAGGAAGATTAAAATTGCCGTTGTCCTACGATTATTTGAGTTCAGAACTGGCTCATTCGAGAATTCGGGATCATGCTGCTTTGTAGCGAAAGTCTATAGCATAGTTATCAATGCGAATTAGGGGTTAAAAAATATGCTGAAAAAACAGGGGGACCGGAAGAGTATATCTTTAGCGGACTTTCCGTAACTGACTGTTTTTGTGTAATCAGGAGAGTCCAACTCCTAATTCGCATTATCAAGTTTGTATAACTTTTTTCACCCTTCTCGGTTTAACATTTTTAACTGGCAAGATACAGTTGAACAGGTTTCCTTTCCTGATTCTTCAGATCCTCCTTTTCTTCTGCCGGAAGTTGCTGCAGAATCAGCTTGTTCCAGCTTTTAGGTGCCCGGATGATACTGAAACCGACAATAACGGAAAAAGAGCCCTGCTGCCGCCATCTGGGCTGCACCTGCAGTTTATGATGTGTCGAGTCCGCATAACCGGAAACCACGATACTGAACAGCTCATCTTCTGTAGCGGTAAATTTTTTCGGCAGATCATAGAGCTGTATGCCGCCGAAAGATGCATCCCGGACAGCGGCGGTGTACACGGAGCTGCCGTGGGTGATATCTGCGGTATATCCTCTCAACGGTACTCTGGGATGTTCTCGCTTCGGGCTGTTTTTCTTTTTTTCTTCCAGCGGCAGTTCCTGCAGAATCAGACTGTTCCAGCCTGCAGGCGCATTGAGAATATTGAAACCGACAAGAGTGGAAAAGGCGCCCTGCCGCCGCCACCTGGGCTGTACCTGCAGCTTGTAATGCGTTGAATCCGCATACCCGGAAACGACAATGTTAAACCGGCTTTTTTCTGTAGCTGTAAATTTTTTTGGCAGGTCATTAAGCTGTATGCCGCCGAAAGACGCATCCCGGACAGTGGCGGTGTATATGGAACTGCCATCGGTGATATCTGCGCTATATCCTATCAGTTTTACTCTGGGATCTTTTCGCTTCGGGCTGTTTTTCTTCTTTTCTTCCAGCGGCAGTTCCTGCAGAATAAGATTGTTCCAGCTTGCAGGCGCCCGGATGATATTGAAGCCGACAACAGCAGAAAAGGCGCCTTTCTGCTCCCATCTGGGCTGCACCTGCAGCTTGTGATGCCTTGCATCCGCATAATTGGAAACCACGATATTGAACAGGTCTTCTTCTGTAGCTGTAAATTTTTTCGGCAGCTCATTGAGCTGTATACCATTAAACGACGCATCCCGGACCGCAGCAGTATACACGACACTGCCGCGGGTGATATCTGCGGTATATCCTCTCAGTGATACCCTGGGATATTTACGTTTTTCGATATATTTATTCATAGTGTCAACCTTAGCTGCGGGTTAAAAAAGAGCAGGGATACGTACTCTGCGCTGTCTGTCAGACCTCACATCATTGCCGGTGGCCCGACTGAGGAACAGCATATATTGTATATTCCTTCTGAGAGGTCCAGTTCCCGACACTGAGTTCAGATACGATGGTTTCTTATTTATAGCATAGTTACCAGAAGAGTGCAATTTTTTTAACAGAAGTTCAGTATATTGAACCAGGCAAGAATAAATTCCTGAAAACCGGGGACAACGTGTCGAGCCTTCTTTTCATGAAAGGGCAGATTCCGGTGTTTGCATATCTTTTACATGGCAGGTTATTTATTTAAAAACAGCAAATTAAGCTGCAGATACAAACTGTTCCTCCGTCTGCGCACCGGAATCTGCATACGTAGCACGATATTTACTGTTCTTATCTGAAAAAGCATTGCGCCTTTACACGCTTTTGTGTAATGATTAAATGTTATATTCTTGGTTCCCGGATATGCTGCTTTGATGTTACCCTGAGCCGAGAAAGGTAACTTTATAGAATAGAGATAGAATTATCCTCATCGCTGTGTAATTATGTTTTTTCTGAGGGATAAAAAAGTTAGGGGCCCTGTCCTGCAGTCATATTTCAGCTTCTATAAAGTTCGGTGAAAAACGTACAGCATCCTGACCGGTCGGTCTGTATCTGTTGATTCTTCGGCCTCCCTTCCGAGAACTCCACAATATCATGAGAGAATTTTACACAACTGCCCTTTGTCTGATTCTGTTGAGCTGTTTGGCTGCTGCACCGGCAGGAGCCGAAATCCTCGACTCCAGTGTTGCCGTGGTCAACGAAGATGTGATCACGCTGTCTGACGTCAACAGGGCTGGAAAAGCGATTTTTGAGCAGATTGCCGCAGAAGCCCCGCCTGACCAGCGTGATGCGGCTCTGCAGCAGGCAAGAGAAAATATTATTGAACAACTTGTCGAGAAAAAGCTGCTCATGCAGCAGGCTGCCTTAATGAATATTTCCGTCTCGGAAGCAGAACTCGACCATGCGCAGAAACAGGTACTGAAACGCAACGGCCTCTCCGAGGATGCATTCCAGACCGAACTCCGGAAAATAGGCGTTGACGAAGCACAGTACCGCGAAACCCTTCGGGACCAGCTTCTCAGTTCCAAAGTGATTAATTATCAGGTGCGGTCAAAGGTTGCTGTCCCGGAAGAAAGAATACGGGAATATTATACCGAACATTATGTTGAACATGTTGAACAGGCTTCTTCAGCGAGTTATTATCTTCTGCAGATCGGTTTCGTCCGGGGCACCGGAGGCAGCAGCCAAGACGCAGCTCCGGGCGGGAAAACGGCCCGGGAAAAGGTGGAAACAGTGTATGCGCTGCTGAAAGACGGGAAGGATTTCAAAGAACTTGCCCGTCAGTATTCCGAACTCCCTTCAGCTGCTGACGGCGGTGATATCGGCTTTTTTCAGAAGGATGAAATGGCCCCCTACATGCGCGACGCTATTACAGCCCTGCAGCCCGGAGAGATCAGTCCGGTTGTTGAGAGTCCTAACGGATATATGATTTTCAAGCTGTTGTCAAGCCCGGCAGAAGGGGCAACTGGAACCAAGGTGCCCTACGACGATGTAAAACAGGAAATTCGCGATACGCTGTATAAACAGGAAGCCGAGAAGCGGTATAAGGCGTGGGTGAAGAAAATCCGCAGCGAAGCATATATCAAAATATTATAGTCTGTTTTTTACGTGCCGCAGTAAAAAATCCACCAATTCCATTTTCAACAGACGGTTTTCATGAACAGTCAAGAAACAAATCAGCCTGAAAAAAAAAATGAGGGACAGAAAAAGCAGCAGCCGGAAAAAGAGCAGAAGTCCGGCAAGCTGCCTGTCGGCAAGATGCTGCGTCAGGTGCGTGAGAAGAAAGGGCTGACAATCGGGGATATCTCGCTGGAGACAAATATCTCCTCGTCCAATCTGGTTTCCATCGAGCTTGGAAATTATAATGCTCTTCCGGCAGATACCTTTGTCCGCGGTCAGCTGGCCATTTATGCGGCTTTTCTCGGCCTTGACGGGCCGGAGACTGCACGGCTCTTTTTTGAAGAGCGTGATCTGCTGCATTCAACCGGCAGAGCAAAAAACGGGGTCAATCCGCATGAGCTGTCAGCCAGACAACTTGCCGAACCTTCGTATGTTTCTTCCGCAACTTGGGGGGCTTCCCTGCTGCTGATTATTATAGCCTTTCTCGTCGGTTTCTGCTGGTACACCGGGTGGAATCCTTTTTCCTATTTTCTTCAGGAGAAGGAAGCGTCAGATTCGCCTCCTGTTGTTGAGCAGACAGTAGAGCAGGCTGCTACCGGAAGCCGGGAATCAGAAAATCAGGAAATATCTGCAGCGAATACGTTACCATTACCGGAATTCCGTGTGGAGGTTTCAACATCGCAGCAGCAATCCGAAGAAGATACTGCAGATACTGCAGCAGAACAACAAAGTACGGATACTGATTAACTGTTGTGTCCTCCCTTTACTGCCGGACCAGAGCCATTATCCTCAAAACGGCTGATTTCGGCGAATCGGACAGGATTATCACCCTGTACAGCCCGGATTTCGGGCGTGCGGCTGCTGTTGCCAAGGGGGCAAAACGTTCCAGAAAACGGTTTGTCAATAAACTGGAAGAGTTTTCTCTCTTGGATATCAGCTACCGTCCGGGAAAAAATGGCGGGCTGCACTTTCTCAGCGGGGCGGAACTGGAGAACGCCTTTCTTTCCCTGAGAACGGACTGGCAGCGGTACGGAGCAGCAATGCTTGCCGGTGAACTGGTCATCCGGTTTACCGGCGAACATGATCCTGATCCGCAGATTTTTTCCCTGCTGCTCCGGCTCCTAGAATCTGTCCATCAGGGAACCTCTCCTCTGCCCTCTGTTGCCCTATTTCACCTCCGGCTGCTCGGTATCTGCGGCTACCGCCCTGAGCTGACCCAGTGTGCGGTCTGTCGATGCACTCCCGGCACAGCGCGGCAGCATTTTACCCTGCAGCCCAATAACGGCACTATCCTCTGCAGCCGGTGCAGCAGGACATCCTCTTCCTGTTTCACCCTTTCTCTGCAGAGTCTCAGGTTCCTGCAGACAGCTCAGAACATGAACATGAAGCCGGAGAAGCTCAAACAGCTGCACATGCCTGTGCAGGTCGCCTCAGAATGCCTGCATGTCCTCTGCAGATATTCCGGCTATTTGCTGCAGCGCGACATTCATTCATGGCATTTTCTTACCGGAAATCGGCAGATGCCTGCTGCCTATTGTAATTAACTGTTTATACAGACAGAGAAAGCAAAATCATGTAAAGCCAAGGTTCGTACCTGCATGATTCCTCTTCAGCCCCGCCGTTGTGCGGTTTGATTTTGCCCTGTGATACTTGGGCGGGCATTTTTACCAAAAAAAAACGCATGTTAATCTTCTGTTAATTTCTTTTTAATCTTCCGTTCATCTTTCTCTGTTACATTAAGGTGCAAATAACGACAAAAAAGGAGTTTCACCGTAATCCATACAACAGAAGGAGTAACAAAATGAAAACAGGAAGAAATATTATCGTGACTATGGCAGCAGGCATTTTTCTTGCCGCCGGTGCAGTATCAGCGGAGACATCTGGCGATGAGACACGGAATCTTACGGATCAGACAATGGAGAAAAAGGGAACCGGTGTTGTACTGGAAGTCTTTCCCGATCAGACCGAAATGCAGCAGAAAATGATGGCAACAAGCGGTGAAGTCGTGAAGAAAGAGACTGCCGAAAGAAACAGGAGGATTGAAATTGTCAAATCAATACTGAACAGAGAGACCTGCTCTGAAGGAAACAGCAACTTCCCGAACTGCTGATCCGATGATAATATTACTCGGCATCCTACTGATTGCAGCTCTTACCCTGCCCTTACTGTACTGAAGGGAAAGTGACTTAGGAACGGGAATTAAATAACTGCCGCATTTCGTGGAAGCGATGCCCGTCATCATGTGCATCTCGATCAGGCAAACGTACCAGTTATTAAATCCTCATTCCTTAACATCCGGAACAACGGAGCCAAGGTGAATTTTTCCACCGGGTGCGTGCTTTACGCGTGACCCGGTTTTTCTTTTCCACATAATTATACGTAAGTTTCCACCTCCTCTCTCTCAGTTTGAGAGCTGTTTTCAGACATGGCTACGTAACCCGACCGATCATTTCGCCATCCCATACATCATCAGCCCTGAACTGAAAAGTAATCACCTCAATGCAGGACAACCAGAAATAACAGGAAATTGTATTTATATGCTGGTATAGTGGTGCGTTATGGAGCAAAAAAACGACAATACCCTTTCCGCTGCTGCGGTAACCTCCCTGTTTCCGGATGATCTGCTGCCGCAACTGGCAGCTGTACAGCGGGAGTTCGGCGGCGCAGTCTATTTGGTCGGTGGCACGGTGCGGGATCTGCTTCTGGGCCGTGCCACCGGCGACCTTGACCTGACCGTTCCCCGGCAGGCTGAGGACTGGGCGCGGCTGCTGCGCGATCTCACCGGCGGCACCTATGTGGAGCTGGGTCGGGAGGAAGATGCAGCACGGGTGGTACTCCGCCAGGGGCTGGATGTGGATTTTTCTTCGTTCCGGGCCGGTGCTCAATCCATTACGGAAGACCTGCAGAAACGAGATATTACCGTCAATGCCCTGGCTGTCCCCATTCATACCTTGCTCACCGGTCGCGATGGCGGGCAGGATCGACTGCCGGTTATTGACGCTGTCGGCGGCTGTGCTGATCTGGCGCAGCGAAGAGTACGGGTTGTTTCTCCGAAGAGCTTCCCGGATGATCCGCTTCGGATGCTGCGGGTGTTTCGTTTTGCCGCTGTACTTGATTTCAGCATTGAGCCGGACACATTGGAACAGATTCAGCAGCAGCGGGAAAAAATTGGCCGGGTTGCCAGGGAACGGGTGGCCTATGAGCTTGACCTGATCATGGCCTCGCTTGGAGCGCATCAGGCTTTCAGCGAAATACGGCAATGCGGCCTGCTCTGGGAGATCCTGCCGGAACTCCGGGCCGGGGTCGGAATGGACCAGCCAGCCAGTCATCATCTGGATGTATTCGAGCATTGTTTGGAAGCCCTGCACCAGATGGAGATAAGTATAGCAGATCCTGGCCGTTATTTTCCTGAACCCCAAGCGGTGATGACAGAGTATCTGCGTTCCAGAAAACGGCAGGTGCAGCTGAAATGGGCCGCTCTGCTGCACGATGTGGGCAAGCCCACGACCTATGGTATCAATGAAAATAAAGGCGGTCGGATTACCTTTTATAATCATGACCTGCGTGGGGCAGATATTCTGAACGACATCGCTCGACGGCTGCGCTGGGCCAAAGAAGACAGTGCGTTGATCGCCCGGCTAATTGCCCTGCACATGCGGCCGTTTTTTCTGGCCAATAATCAGCGACAGGGCAAGCTGACCCTTAAGGCATGTCTGCGCTTGGTCAGAAAAATTGGCAACCATCTGCCCGGCCTATTCCTGCTGGCCATGTCTGATGCCTTGGCCGGAAAAGGCGAGGCCAGTCCGGAGGCCATTGAGCAGGAGGTGGCCGGATTATTCAGCAGGTTATTACAGGTAGAGCAGGAACATATAGCCCCAGTCCGGACAGCGCCGCCGCTCATCACGGGTAATGACCTGATCAACGAACTGCACCTGACACCCGGCCCGCTGTTCCGCAAAGTCCTTGACCGGGTAGAGGAGGCACATATGGAACACCGCATCAGCAGCCGTGCCGAGGGACTGGCCCTAGCTGCTGCGGCAGCGGAAAAACTGACCCGGCACGCAGAAAAATAACCTGAAACCGCAACCCTGAATCAACATGCGCAAAGAACAGGATTTTTATTTTCACAAAGCCAAAAAGGAAAATTATCCGGCCCGGTCTGTCTACAAGCTGGAAGAGGCGCAGCAGAAATACAACTTTCTCAAAAAAAAACAGCGGGTCCTGGACTTGGGCTGCCATCCGGGCAGCTGGAGTCTGTATGCAGCCAAGGTTGTCGGTGCCAGAGGGGCTGTTGCAGGTGTTGACCTCCAGCACACTGATATTCCGACACCGGCAGATCATGCTGAGATCCGCTGGCTCTGTTATGATGTCTACGCAGATGAACTGATTACCGAGCTGCGCAGACACTGGCCCGGCTTTCATGTCCTACTCAGCGATATGGCGCCGAGGACTACGGGCAATCAGTTTGCCGATCATCAGCAGTCCCTGCGCCTGTGCCGCCGGGCTCTGGAGATCGCCGGGCTCCTGCTGCACGAGAACGGCAGCTTCTACTGCAAGGTCTTTCAGGGGGACGATTTTCCGGAATTCCAGCAGGAATGCAGGCAAATTTTTGCCACGGTCAAGATGGTCAAACCGCAGAGTTCCCGCAACGAAAGCCGGGAGGTATTTGTTCTGGGACGGGGGTTCAGGTATCGGAGGTAGCCTCGGCTTTTAGCGAAGCTGCAGAGCTATCTCAGGGTCAATCGCTTCGCCTCAAAGAAAAAAAATTATATTTTTGTAGTTGCCGTTATGCACATGAAGCGGAATCCTGTTGCTTGGCAAAAAAGACTTGAGGAATAATTGGTTCTGCAGATAGGGTTACAACGTCAGCCGTTCCTCCTCTCCGGCGGCCTCCTGTTCCTTCAGAATCCGTTCAAAGATCGCTGAGGCCATTTTATTGTATTTTTTAGCCTCGTCCATTTTTCGCTGCCGCTCACAGAGTTTTGCCAGTTCCTGGTAGATGCTGCCCACCGCCGGATGATCCTTGCCGCGTAATTTCTGCGTCGCTTTTAAAGCAAAGGTATAGGCTCTTTCTGACAGATCGTACTTGCCGCAGATTCTGTATGCCTCGCCAAGATTGTTGTAGACAATAATAATGCCGGCCAAATCCGGATGCGGAGAGTTCCTGCGTATTTTCAGCAGATGTTCAAACAGGGGGATAGCTTCCGGTTCGTCTTCCAGTTCCATGTGCAGTCTGGCCAGTTTGTCCAGAATTCCGGCCAGCGTAATATGGTCATTTGTTTTGCTCATAATGGCAAGGGATTGTTTGTACGGTTTTTCAGCTTCTTCGTACTGCCCTAGGCTCTCCTTGAGCAGGCCGATCTGAAACCAGCAGATGCCCATTTCCGGATCCTTTGGGCCGCGTAATTTTGCCAGACTGGCCATTGCCTTCTTATAATAGGCACCGGCCGGTTTGTGCTGACCGGCAAGTGCGGCACTGTAGGCCAGTTCCCTTCGGGCCAGGGCCAGTTCAACCGTGTCTTTGCCCTGTCTGACCAGCAGTTTTTCCAAGGTTGTCAAACGGAGCAGCGATTTTTTATGCTGGTACATTTTCCGGGCCAGCAGACCGGAAGCCTTCAGATAATGAGGATTAACTTTATCCAGCTCAACAGCTTTGTCAAACCGGACCGCCGCTCTGCTGAGATCCATACGGCATTCTGCCAGCTGGCCGCTCTGAAAGGAGGCAAAAGCACCGATCCTGCCGCCTTTACCTATAATTTTATCAAAAATCTTTTCTGCTTCCCCAGTATTGCCTTTGGCGCGCAGTGCCTGGGCAGCTGAGGTATACGAGGCATTATCCAGGGCCTTGCGTAGTTTGCCGAGAGCGGCCAGCGCTCCCTTGCGGCAGGTCATCTCATGCTGATAGCTCTGCCGGATAAAGGTCAGCGCCTCGGTCAGGGAAACCACGATAAGCTGCAGCTGTTCCCGTTTGCTTTCCTCGTTTTTTTCCATTGCCGCCGTGAGCAGCTGAGCAAACTTTTCCTTCTGGGCGACTAATCGTCGGGTATAGGCTTCAGGCGACAGTTGTGTTTCCGACACGGTTAAGACCTCCTCAACATCAGGTAAAAATTCCCATTCAGCTGCAGTACGGCTGCTGTCCCGGCATGCACGCTGTCCGGCAGGACAGCCAGAGCAGCGCGTGACATTCCGAAGATACTGATATATCAGACCGGCGGGCGAAGAACAAGAAAATCTTTTTTATTGACGCCTGCCGGTCCAGCGGCTAATCATTGACAGCCGATCTGTATTGTACAGGAAAGAAACAGAATATGCCAATTGTTCCTATTGTTATGTTATGCCGATAAAACCATCCTCCGGATCATCCGCTGTCTCTCCGGATCATCCGTCTTCTCCGTATACACTTCTGCATCAGTCCTCGGAATGTCCGGCCCGCTGCGGCCGGGTCACTACCCTGCACGGCACCTTTGACACGCCGGTGTTCATGCCGGTAGGTACTTTGGGGACGGTCAAGGCGGTCACTCCGGAAAATCTCGAAGAACTCGGGGCGCAGATTATCCTCGGTAATACCTACCATCTTTTTATCCGGCCGGGACATGAGCTAATCCGCAGCTTCGGCGGTCTGCATGGCTTCATGCATTGGGACAAACCCATTCTCACGGATTCCGGCGGATTTCAGATTTTCAGTCTCAAAGAGTTGGCCAAAATAACCGAAGATGGCGCGACCTTCCGCTCGCACATGGACGGGGGTAAGCTCTTTCTCAGTCCGGAAAAGGCCGTGCAGATCCAGGAAGCCCTGGGATCGGATATCATGATGGTGCTGGATACCTGCATTTCCTATCCGGCCACTTTGGAGGAGGTAAAAAAGGCCACAGCCCTGACAGCCCGCTGGGCCCGACGCTGCCGGGATGCCCAGTCGGATACTGGTCAGCTCCTGTTCGGCATTCTGCAGGGCGGCATGTATCCGGAGCTGCGTAAACCGGCGGCTGAGGAGTTGATCGAAATCGGTTTTGACGGCTATGCAATGGGCGGTCTGTCCGTGGGAGAGCCGAAAGAGCTGATGCATGCAATGCTGGATGCATCGGTGCATCTGCTGCCGGACAGTCATCCCAAATACCTCATGGGCGTGGGTACGCCGGAGGATCTGGTCGAGGGCGTGTACCGGGGCGTGGATATGTTCGACTGCGTTATGCCCACCCGCAATGCCCGCAATGGAATGCTCTTTACTTCACAGGGCAGAGTTGTTATAAAAAACAGTCGTTACCGGGAAGATCAGCGGCCCCTTGATGAGCATTGTACCTGTTACACCTGCCGCCATTATTCCCGTGCCTATTTGCGCCATCTCTTTCAATGCCGGGAGATCCTGGCGTACCAGCTGAACAGTATCCACAATCTCCATTATTACTGTTCCCTGATGGCGGATATGCGCCAGGCCATTGCGGAGGACCGGTTTATAGATTTCCGCAACGATTTTTATAACAACCGCCATTAGTTCTACTTTGGCACTCACAAAGGCTGTGGTAATAATTTGCAATTCCGTTGTTTCTCATATGCGAAATCAATCGAAGCTTGCCTCTTTTCATGCCGTTGACAAAGCTGTCTTATAACTTCATCTTCGTTTACATCTCGACGTGGAAAATTGACTTGAGTAATGTTGTTATATCAGCGCAACTCAATAACGGGACACCGACTTGATGGTATAATCGTTGCTCGACCATAAACAACATGGCCATCATGACCATAGTCATATGATGATGCCAAGCCAGCCATCCCCGAGCCTGATAATCACCCATTCCACATTCATTTTTTGCATCCTGAAATGGCCGTTCAACCCAATATCGTTGAGCTTGCATATATGCAAGTCGTCTTGTTGACGTGTTACTTTCCGCATTACTTAGGCTATATTTAATTTTTTTCGGGGACTTAACCTCACGTCTGACAACTAATTCTACTTTGGTGACCATACCATTAACTATTTAATAATATTAATAATACTAAAAACAGGGGTTTTTAAATACTTAATAAAAATAAGCTAGTTATGTTTATGATCGCCAAAGTAGAACTACTTGACAGTTGTCGGTTTTACCAAGCTGCCCGCACCATTGACGAGAAACCCCAACAGACATTTTACCCTTTTTGGGTATCCCGGATTCATCAATTAAAAGAGCGCTATCTTCCTTTCCTCCAAAAATGTTATCCGCATCTTTAGCTACGTGGTTGTTTACAGGACGCCAATCCCAGTTCGAGTCGGAAAGAAAATACTGGAGGGGCTCATATTTAACGCCCGGAACCTTTTCCTCCATACGTTCCATGTTTTTTTGTCAGACTGGAATAAACCTTTCAAGTATTGGAATGCTTTATCTGACAAACTTACTGTATGTCTCTTAAAAAAGAGATGATATCTTTCGTGAAAAGACGTAAGTTGCCGGGCGATGCCGGTCAACTCAAAGAATTTGTCATGGGGACTTCTTTTTTCGGGGCTGGGAGCGTTCATAAAAAGAATAAAGTTATAATCAGGGCGATTGACGGGTATTTTTTTGATAGCTGTTATCAGGTGCTATCTTGATCAAAAAGCGATAAAATTTTCCTAATGAAAGATACAACTTTATCCGGATATTGCAAGAAGTTTTTACAAATAGATCAAAAGGTTATGGTTGACAAAGTAGAACTATGTGTCATATCCTCCCAAAATATCCGTGAGTGAAATGGTGCGATTTTTCAAGGGTCGCTCTTCAAAAAAGATTCAGGAAGAATTTCCTCAACTGTCCAGAAGATACTGGGGAAAACATTTTTGGGGTATTGGCTGCGTTGCTTTGAGTTCCGGACACGTTACTGATGAAATGATACGGAATTATATTGAAAATCACAGAAATGACCCAAATCATAATAATGACGATTTTAAAATAGAATAACGACTTTCAGTCGTTACACACTGACTTGAGTCAGCGGTTTTAATCGGCTTTAGCCGAAATAGCGACTTTCAGTCGCCTTTCATTCTATGGACTTTCAGTCCATAGTACATTGAATCTCCAGTTTTTTCCGCAATACAGAAATAATCAAAAATAATGACAGACAACAGCCGGAATCGGATTTCCATTTGGGAGGCCAAAACTCGATTGGCCTATAACGAACCGCTTAAACCCGGCGATCCGCTCTTTGTCGAGACTGACTCGGCCCGTGGGGATTTCAGCCTCAAGCGACTCTACCGGGAGCTGAACGTGGACAATCAGGGCATTGCCCATAGCAAACCTGCTGCGCCCCCTAAGCAATACACTCTCTTTACCGGTCATCGCGGTTGCGGCAAAAGCACTGAGTTGCTCCGCAGTGCCGACTATCTCCACCATCCAGATCGCTATTACGTTATCCATCTCGACTGTCTGGAAAAGCTGGACATCAACAATCTCAAATATTCAGACGTGCTTCTGGCCCTGGCAGCGGCCCTGCTGAAACAGCTGGAACAAGAAGACGGCATTATCATTGATCAGGTCTTTCAATAACACATATTCGTTAAATAAAATAGTATAGCTGGAGCAGTATAAACTGAATACAGGATCAGCTATCTGAAAGGCGTGAAGGCAAAACTTATGCCTCTTGTGGGCATATTCAAATTATGTTGCTCCAGCTATATCTTGTTAAATTTATAATTGCTGGGTGGAACCGAAAAAATATACCGGCCGGTCAAACTCCGCCTGATGCGGGACTATTACTGAACAACTCTTTGATATTCAGGACGGCCAGTCCGGCTGCATCTGTATGGGGATGAGCAGATTTTCCGCTGACAAAACGGGCATTGCCGTCCTTGAGCATCTGAATCGCTTCATCCGGGCTTGGTTTCTTTGCCTTGTCAAGCCGGGAAATAAGATCTGTTGAACCAAGAAATGAGGAGAGGAAATCGTGAACATCAAGGACAAACTGAGGAGGGAAGGAAAAAAAAACGGGGTAAAGCCGATTTGCTTCGCCCCGCTATCGCGGTTGTTGCGTGCCTTATTGTAACAGCTCTTATGCCTTTTCTGGAGCCTGCGGCGCGTTGGGGATCTGAGTACCGTGGCAGTCGGTACAGTTCTGCTGCCCCGTAATGCCGTGTTCCTTACCGCAGCTGAATTCGCTTTCCTGCTCATAGCCTCCGGCTTTCCAGTCATTCAGCAGCTCGACCACTTTATAGGCTGTGCTGGCTGCAACCCGCGCACACCGGTCTTTTCTTTCCGCGCTGCCGATCGGTTTGTTGGCGGTCTTCATCCACCTGCCCACAGAGAGATGGCAGAGCGGGGAGTTGCTTGTGCTGGTGGGCAGCTTAGCCGTAATTTTCGGTTCTTTCGGTTTGTAGATGGGAAGGTCCGCCTTTGAGTACCACTCCATAATATCTCCGGCGATTTGGTGCCCGGCTGTAGCTCCGTCAATACGGGGACCGATGATCAGATTGGCTACATGCCGGAGACCCGCAGATGGTTCCCCAGCCCACTTGGCCGCCCTCAAGAAAAACAAAGGCATCAGAAGGAAAGGACGTATAGGGCTCGCCGATTTTTTCCCGGAGCTGGATGAATACGCTGTTGATGACCGCAGCCCCGCAGAATACCCGGTACCATTCCTGGTAGGCTATCTCCGCCGTCTCTGCCGGATCAAGTTTTGTGTAGGGCCAGGGCCATTTTTCTGTTTTGCCGCCCGTTGCTGCTGCCGGTTTCACCAGACCACCGAGATGAGTCAGAGCCGCACCTGCAGCCAAGGCACCTGTTCCCTTCAGTACTTGCCGTCTTGATACGTCAGATACGTTATGATCCTGGTTGCCCGTTGCTTCATTCTTCACTTCTCAATCTCCTGTTGTTAATATAGTCTGAAGACATCAGCCTGAAACTGCTGTGTTGCACAGAGTGCTACAAAATACAGGCTGCCACGGATTATCACGGAGGGACTCCGAACACTCCGTATACCACAAAGTGTACACTCACGATATATACCGCCATGTGGTATATTCGTCAATTAAAAAATTGATATTTATCTTTCATTTTTTATTCCCGCTTTGTTTGCTAAAACGAAAATCGTTTGATACTACGGGGAAAAACAGAACGCGGAACAAAGAGCTCCGCTATAAAAGGCTTTGCTATGAATCTTGTCCTTTTTGAGCAGAAAGAACTGGCCGGAGACTGCCTGATTCTGAACGATTTCCGGGCAGAACATATTCGGACTGTGCTCAGGCTCACAGTCGGTGATACGCTGCGCACGGGTATGATTGACGGCAGGATGGGCACAGGAAAGATTATTTTAATGGATGCGGCTGAGGTCGTGCTGAACATACAGCTCACCCTGCCGCCTCCGCCTGCGCCGGACGTAGAACTCATCCTCGCCCTGCCCAGACCCATTATGCTGCAGCGGATACTGAAACAGGCAACTGTGCTGGGAGTGCGCCGGATTCACCTGATCAGATCAGCCAAGGTGGAAAAATCGTTCTTTCAGACCCCGGTGCTGGAACCGGAAAAAGTCAGAAGTCTGCTCTTGGAAGGGCTTGTCCAGGCCGTAGATACCCGCCTGCCGGAGGTGCATATACACCGCCGCTTCAGGCCGTTTATTGAGGATATTGTCCCCGCATTGCCGGGACAGGGCCTGCTTGCCCATCCCGGGCTGCCGGCAGGGCTGCCGGAGGTCTGTCCGGCTGCGGAACAGAAAAAAAATATTCTTCTGGCTGTCGGCCCAGAAGGAGGATGGAATGACTTTGAGGTGCGCTGCTTTCTGGAGCAGGAGTTTGCCGGTTTCTCCCTGGGACGCAGAATCCTGCATGTGGACACCGCTGTGACGGCTCTGCTGGCTCAGCTGCAGGTGCTCCGCTGCCCTTCTCCGCCCTATGCTCTGATGGAGTAGAACTTGTCGATCATCCGTTTATGATTCAGGGCCACACTGCTGTCACGCAGCAGAAGCCCGGTCATTTCTTTTTCCGGAATCGGCGGACTGAACAGAAATCCCTGCCCCTCATTACAGCCGTTTTTCTGAAGAAAGAAAAGATGCTCCTCGGTTTCTATGCCTTCCGCAATGACCCGGAAGCGGAGATTTTTGGCAATAGCGACAATACCCAGAGTGATGGCCGCATCAGTCCTGTTGGTGGTCACATTGGTGATAAAGGAACGGTCGATCTTTATTTTATCCACATGCAGGTGCTGCAGATAACTCAGGGATGAATAGCCGGTTCCAAAATCATCAATAGCCAGTTTAATGCCTTCAGCACGGAGTTTACCCACCAGATCAACGGTGAAATCCATATTTTCAATCAGTACGCCCTCGGTAAATTCGATCTCAAGCCATTCCGGCGGAAATCCCGTACATTCTATGCAGCTCATGATCTGATAAAACAGATCGCGCCGGCGCAGCAGCCTGCCGGAAAGATTGACGGCCATGACGAATTTTCTGAACCCCATATCACGCCATCTTTTTCCCTGCAGACAGGCCTGTCGGACAAGGTCAATGCACATTTTCTCGATAAGTCCGGTACTTTCAGCGATAGGGATAAAGGCGCCCGGAGAAACAAGTCCTTTCACCGGATGAATCCACCGGGCCAGCGCCTCCATGCCGCAGATAGCCCCGTTGGTCAGATCGATCTGGGGCTGATAAAAATTGATCAGCTTATCATTGGCCACAGCCTCCCGCAGATCATTTTCCAGGTACAGACTCTGGGCCGCCTGAATTTTCATGCCGCTGTTCCAGGAACGAACCCGGTTTCCGCCTTCGCTTTTTGCCGACTCCATGGCTGTATCCGCATTGCGCAGCAAATCCAGCGGCGACTCGCCGTCATCCGGATAGACACTGTACCCGATACTGGGCCTGATCAGAATAGCACGGGATTCGTTATTCACAGGAGTCCGGAACCGCTGCATAATTTCCCGGGCAAGCTGTTCTGCCACTTTCCTGTCAGAAGGCGGAGGAAGAACAACAGCGAACTCATCGCCGCTCAGCCGGGCAACAAGATCGGCTCCTGCCTCTTTGCCGCATTGCTGCAGAATGGTTGCCACACTGCACAGAATTTTATCCCCGAACCCGGGACCGAATATCTGATTGATGCGTTTAAAATGGTCAAGATCTACGTACAGCAGGCTGATTCTCGCGTCATCATCCTGGGCCAGCTGAATGGAATCTTCCAGATACTGCTGAAAGGACGGTCTATCGACAAGGCCGGTCAGGCTGTCATAGGTAAGCTCGGCGGACAGATGATTTTGATTCGCTTGGGCATCGCCTCCGCCCCCTTCTGCTGCCCGGCCATACGACATCGTAGAAGCATTCTCCTGCGGCTCTTTCGGATACAGCAGACAGACAAAGGCCTTGTCCTGCCCCTCTTCGCCACCCTCGGAATATCTGATATAGAGAGCTGACTGTTTTCCCTCACCTTCTTTTTCTCCTGAATCCCCGCTGCTCTGCCAATTCCCCTGGCGGACAGCCTCTTTCAGTAGGGCCGTACCCTCCCATTGCTGTTCCTGCATGGCCTGCTGCATGGCCTCACGCAGGGTGCAGTCGGTATCAGCCAGGCTGACTACCTGTTCCAGCCGTTTTCCCTGGACTGCCTTCAGGCTGTAACCGGTCTGCCGGAGAAAAACCGGATTGGCATAGACAATCCGCTGCTCCAGGTTAACCAGAAGGATGCCGCACTGCTGACTGTCCATAATCTGCCGCCTGACAGCAAGCTCTTTCTGCATTCTCAAGGAAGCGGTTCTGGCCTGATGCAGCTGAATCCTGTATTCTGCCAGCTGCTGCTCCAGAGACCGCATATGCTCATCCGGTACTTCCCTGTCTTCCGCCAGCTCATCCGCTGCTTTCCCGGCCTGCGGTGCAGCAGGAAGAGGAAGATTCTGCGTCGGGATGACCGGCACCCCGGAAGTCTCGGCCTGCTCTTCGCGAAGGAGATCAATTGTCCCCCAGCTCATGAGGTGCTCTTCGCAGTAGATTATTCCTGGACCGCTGTAGCCGGGCGGAAGTGCTTCATCTGTTCCCGGCGGTCTGATGATAATCATGAATGTACCCGGCTCCGCCTTATGCACCGTGATCAAATGGGAAAAACGCTGAAAAGGTGCAACCGTCAGTTCCGGCGTCTGAATATCGGCGACGGTAAAAACGAGCCGGAACTGCTGCTCCTCGCCCTCAGATCCAGGGCCGAGCTGCAGTACTTCCGGATGCCAGGTAATATTAGAGCCGGTCCTGCTCCTCCTGCGGTTTTTATCCAGAAAGGGGAACGGACTGTGGAAGCCGCAGAACTGGCAGGTGAATCTGTTGTTTTCGATAATGGACGGCTTCAGAATAATACTGTTCCGCTGACCGCATTCTTCACAAAAAAGAATCATAAGGAACGGTTCTTAAAATAGTTTCAATAAAAAAATAAATATCATTGCCACAACAGAGAGCAGAGAGATATCGGAGTTATCCTTGTTTATGAGAATTTGACATCCCTGCAGCTTCAGGATAACGGCTCAGCACACGATACAGCATGTCCGGCAGATCATTCCTGTTCCGGGAGCTGCGTTTCAGCTGTTTGAGGCATTTTTCCAGCGTCAGTGCTTCATGCAGGAAAATATGGCGAAGAATTAGGGAAATTAATCTGGTGATTGTGGTCAGATTGGAAATCTGTGACAGCAGTTCATGCTCGCAGTCAAAAGCTGTTGAGGCGAAAATTTCCACCGGACACTCGTTAACTTCACTGACAGAGAGATACCACGTGTTCCGATCCCGATCTACAGTGCGGTAACGCCTGCCATCCAGAACCTCCGGCAGTTCATGGTTTGTTGCAGAGGCAGGGGAGGTTGGGCGGAATGACTCGCCATGGATATGCGGCCATATATTTTCAATCACATCAGGACGTTTCCTTATGGTATCCGCGAGGATACAGCAGGATGAACATGCCTGATATCCCGCAATAAGGACGATCTCTTCTTGCGCCCCGCATAACTGACAGCAGGGAGACTGCGTTGTTTTCACCTCAACTTCACCTCAACTTCTTTGCAACGATTTCTTCATTCTTCTCTCTTCTCTCAGATTACAACGTGTCGGCAAAAAGAACAACTGAAGTTCTATAATAATCTATATGATTAAGCAGGATAAAATCAAAGCGGAGCAGATCGACGGAGCTATAGTCTTATAGTCTCACCGTGCCGACGAGCGACCCGATGTTGCGGAGAATACGGGCAGCCGCAGGGCTGTCCTGCCGTCGTAATCCTGTTCCAAAACCGGCCGCGACTGAACAGATCACTCTGCAGCAGGATGAAAACCGGGTCAACAGACAGTATCTCTGCAGCCTCATCCCTGCCTATCTTATCATCCCTCCTCTGAAATCTCCCGAAGTTTTTCCCGAAGCAGAACGAGCATTTCTGTCTCGGCCTGATCTCTGTCCGGCAGATAACTTTTCTGCAGAGACTTGAAAAAGCGGTTGCAGACTGCGCGTTCATTTTTGCTCCAGTCGGCGGTGTATCCCTGCTTTTCGGCTCCGTCCGCATCGGCAGGCGCCGCAGCATCGGGGCAATCGGGATAATCCCGGCGGCCGTGGGCCCAGTTGATAACATAGCTGTAAAAGAGCAGGGCCCGATCCAGCAGGATGTAGAGCAGCTGGATATTGGTCACCGGTCCGACCTGGAGGTTCTCCTGATCCAGTTTCATGCCCAGCAGCCTGGTTCCAAAGAGTATCTCTTTCCCTTTGATGGCTGCGGCAGCCGCGCCGATTGCCCCGCCGATGCCGGTGAACACCCCGAAGGTGATCCCCCCGGCCAGGGTATCCAGTCCGGCGCCCAGGGCTGCGCCGCTGACAGCTCCGGCCATGGTCAGCTGTTTGGCGGTCAGGCCGAGGAACTGCCAGGTTCTGGCGGCAAACAGGTCTTCCTGGAGGATGGACTGGCCAGGCAGCTGCAGGTTAAAAATATTATGTTTGAACAACCTGCGGATCTGCTGATGGGCCGTGCGTTCCCGTTTGCTGACAAAGGCGGTATAGTCCCTGTGCAGCTTGTTCCGCAGCTGCTCCTCGTTTGTTCCCGGCGGACAGGCTGCTCTTTTATGATACAGGAGGCTGTCTGTCAGCATGTCCGCAATCAGGGCGGCAGCCTGCCGGTTGCGGTTGCACCAGTCGGCCCGGAAGGCTGCAATGACCGACTCAATAACGCCCTCCAAATCCTGATCAATGGACTTCAGGCTGTTGAGCAGGGCGATACGCTGACTGTAGGTGGCCTTATTGGCATTGAACAGGCGGATTGAATTGAAATGCTTACGGAATTCATTCTGCCAGCTCTCCAGAAAGCCGCTGTCCTCATCCTTGCAGTTGATAATGGCCATGCGCGGCCTGCCGGTGAGGCGCAGAATCTCCATTTCCGCCCGGTCGATATTGCGCAGCGGTCTGGACCCGTCCACCACAAAGATCAGCCCTGCTCCGGCGGATAAGGGCGCAAGCAGAGCGCAGTCGTCATGAAAGGCAGGATCATCCCGGTGCGTGCGGATGAACTCGGTGATCATATCCCGGTCATCCCCCTGAAACTGCTGCATCCAGGCCAGGGTTTTGCGGGGATTTTGAAATCCCGGGGTATCGGTGAAGCGGATCAGCTCCCGGTTGTCGATGATCACCGGAAAGGTCCGGCATTCCCTGGTCTCGCCCGGCACCGGGCTGACCCGCACGGAATCGTCTTCGCTCAGAGTGGACAGAACCGAGGACTTGCCCTCATTGGGATGGCCGACAATGGCAAATTCAGGAACAGGCGGTCGTTCAGAAAGATTGTTCATAGGGTCACCAGTTCAATGAGCTGCAGGCCCGGATCGCCGAGCGCGGCTGTTTTTTGCTGCCAGATCTGCAGATGCTGCAGCTGCACCGGGGTCAGTATGGTCTCCGGAGTCGGTTTGCCGACCAGGGCCAGAAAAATGATAGGCCGCTGCCCCACGGTCCGGCGCAGCAGACCGAGCCAGGTGAACAGCTCCTCAATGGGCGGCTGCCAGGCTTCCTGGAGCAGGAAGAGGTCATCGCAGCCGTGTTCCTGCATTGCCGCCTGCAGAACAGCCAGTTCCTCCTCTTCATTCCGGTTCAAGGTCCAGAACGGGACCAGCCGGCAGAGGTCATAGCCCAGGCGGCGGCGTACCTGCTCCTGCAGGGCCGGTTGTGGGATATCGGGCAGAATTTCATCCGGGATTAGGGCGGTTATCGGCGGAGCCGCACCGCTGTCTGTTTCCCTGCCTGTTTCCTTTTCCGGGGCGGAGAGAGCCGGTTCTCCTTCGCCTGCAGGTTCGTTTTTTTTCGGCCGGACAGCTAAGGCTGCAGGCTCTGTTCCTCCTGCACGGGCAGGTTCCTGAATATAACGGGCTGCAGTGGAAACCAGAGGCGTGCGCATCCTGTGCACCGTCTGCCGGAACCGACCCTGCTGGAAATCAAGCCTGGCCAGATCCCGGTGCTGCTGCACAGCCACAATCAGCAGCAGGGCAAGTCGGGGCAGCAGGCCGTAGCAGAGCACGGATAAACAGAGAAAGGGCCACCAGGAGGTGAGGTCATGGTTGGAGAGGGCGTAGATGCCGTCCTTGAGCACCAGCCGGGATCCCTCGATCTGGCTCAGGGAGGGAATAAAAGGATCGGGCAGCCACGACCAGGGCAGGCTGATCCAATGTACCAGCCTGTGTACCGAGGCGGGTGTCACCTGCAGGGTGGTCTGCCAGCCAAAGGCGAGATCCGCGCCGATGACCTTGAACAGGGTAGCTGCCAGTACGCCGAGATTAAAGCTGGCCCCGAAGGCCTGGGTGACCAGAAAGAACGGGCGGAAAAAGACCAGCCCGTACCGCTGCGGCAGCTGCCGGATGCTGGTGCTGTACGCAGACCATTTTAGCCGTTTTTCAGCCGAGATGCGGGAGGTTGCCTTTTTTCTGACCCCGGTTACGAGTTTTTCCAGCAGACCGGTAAAAATACGGCGCAGCAGCCTGTAGAGCAGAGAGGATTCAGCCACGCTGCTGCCCTGCAATTTGTGGAGAAAAGCGGAACCGGCCAGGAGGAGAAAAAGACCGGCCTGCAGAAGGACAAACACGGAAAAATAGGCAGCCACATTGACCGGATCCCGGCCGGAATAGGTGAGAAAGGAAAAGGCCAGTCCGCCCCCGGAGAACAGCCCGGCAAGCAGGGAGGCAGCGAAAAAAAAGCAGAGCAGTTCCTGCCAGATCCCGCCGGGCGGCGCACCGCCTTCTCCCGCCCGGCTCAGGCGCCCCCGCCGGGCAGCAAGCCAGGCCCGCAGCAGCACAACAGGCTCAGCCGTCTGCACCGCTGCAGGCAGATTGGTATATATTTCCCGGTCACGGGCAGCCAGTGTGTCGATCTCCTCGCCTTCATCCTGCTGAAGGAAGAATTCAAGATCGATAAGGTCTGTCAGGTTCCATTGTTTTTTCTTCATGCAATGTATCCTGTCCGGTCAGTCCGGCAAGGTCTTCTCTTTATGCGGGACGCCGAGGCGTTCCGGTATACTTCAGTAGCTGTCTTTTTTATCTGTACCCGATCTATAATACCAGAACTTGTCAACTCATGCATCCAACAGAAATTTTCTCTGCCCTTTGCAGAACAGGGGCTCGTTCTGCAAGCGGCGCTGTATTTTCCGGCCGCCGCGTAATGCCGTAGCACTTTTTCGGTAACGCTATTATATTGCTCTATTATATTGATGCGGAATTCGGGAGTTCGATACAGGACGGCTGAGGCTGCAGCACGGAAGGAGAAAAAAAATGGCAGACCAGAGATCGGCAGGGGAACAGGCTGGCACACTGAATATCAGTCAACCGGTTGCCCTGCGGAACAGAGCAATCAAGGCGGAACCACGCAAACTGCTACTTGGTATCGGTAAGATGCTGGTGGAAGGGGCAATGCTGGATTTCAGCGACGCTGCCAGTGCTGCCCTAGAAACCCTTGATGCGGTGGGCCTGCGAAAGAACCCCGGCGAACTGGCTTGGCTGCTGATCTATCGCGCTCTGTCCGCCGCCTTGGTCGAGCTGGTGAAGAATTACGTTGATCTGTTCCGCAATCCGCCGGAAACGGAGAAGCTGGAAGGACTTTCTGCGCTGTTTGAAGAGGCGATGGATAAGGCTGAGGTGGTTATCAGGCAGGATTTCTTTGACCGCCCCGGTGAACTCCCTCTACTCAAGGAGCTGCAAGCCCCGTTGACCGACTGGTTGCAGGGGCTCGGTGCTTCAGAAGCTGATGCTGTCCAGATCGCCTGCCGTCTGGCGGATTATTTTGTCTTTGCCCTGCACGAGACCTGGAAGAAGGCCCCGCAGGATTACGCCGCCCTGACCCAATATTTTGACAGCCCGTTCACCGAGGCGACTGAAGAGATGCGAAACTGGCTGCTCTATGCGCAGCATCTGCAACGGCAGGTCAGCGACCGGATGTTTGCCGAGGCATTTGGCGTGGATAAGGTCTATGTGCCGCTGCGGGCCTATTATGAGGAAAAGGAGCAGGAGGATGAGCGCAGGCAGGAGCTGGAAGCGCAGCGGAATCAGGTGAAACGGATCGTGGTGGTTCTGGAAGCCGAGTTCCGCAGCTGGGTAAATAACTTCAGGAAAGAAACCGCTGTCCGCTTTATCAGCGGTGGGCCGGGGTCAGGCAAGTCCACCTTTGCCAAGATCTTTGCCGCCCGGATTGCTCAGGAAACCAACATCCCCTGCCTGTACATTCCTCTCCATCTTTTTGATGCCACGGATAATCTGATCTCGGCAATGGAGAACCATATCCGTAACAATCCGTTTCTGTCCGGCAATCCGCTGGATGCCAATACAGGCAAAGACCGCCTGCTGATTATCTTTGACGGGCTGGATGAACTGGCTTTGCAAGGCAAGGCGGCCTCAGAAGTGGCGAACTCTTTTGTCGATGAGGTGCTCCGCCGTATCCAAGAAGGCAACGGCTATCACAAGCAAAGGCAGGTCATCATCACCGGGCGCACCATTGCTATCCAGTCGGTGGCAACCAAGCTGCGCGAGCCCAGGCAGATCACCTCTGTGCTGCCTTATTTTGTCGAGGAAGAGGAGCGGGAGAAATACCATGACCCGGACGGGCTGCTGGCCGAGGATCAGCGGCAGACGTGGTGGCGGCAATACGGAAAAGCTGCGGGCAAAGACTATGCGGGCCTGCCTGCCGACTTGGCGCGGAAGCACCTTGCTGAAATCACGGCCCAGCCCCTGCTCAATTACTTGGTCGCTTTAAGCTATGACCGAAAGACCGTCGAGTTCACTGATGAAACCACCCTGAATCAGATCTATGCCGACCTGATCCGGGCGGTGTATTGCCGTCAGTACGAAGGTCGGGTAAGTCTCTGTGCAGGCGGCTTGACGGAACAGCAGTTTATCCAAGTGCTGGAGGAAATTGCCCTGGCGGTCTGGCACGGGGACGGACGCACGGCCAGCGTTGCCGACATTCAGGCGAAATGCAAAGCAGGCGGCATTGAACGCTATCTGGAGCAGTTTCAGATAAGGGCTAAGGCGGAGACGGACGTAACCCGCCTGCTCACAGCCTTTTATTTCCGCCAGAGCGAGCAGCATCGAGACGGAGCGACTGACCCCACCTTTGAGTTCACCCATAAGAGTTTTGGCGAATACCTTACCTCGCTACGGATTGTCCATACATTCCTTCTTATTCAAAAAAAGGTAAAGGATGGGGGTGAAAAGAAAGCATTGAGATACTGGACCACCATTTGTGCTGCTACAGAGTTGGATTTTGACCTGCTACGCTTCATCAGCAACGAATTCCTGATCATGCAGAAGGATGAGTTACTGACCTTGCAGGGTATATAGTGCGTGGGCTGCTCAGTTACACCATCAATCAAGGGCTACCCTTTCCTGATGAGTTCTTGAGCAAAGGCTTTAAGGAGCATCTTCGGTTGGCCCGAAATGCGGAAACAGCTTTGCTTGCCATTCACTACAGTATCGCGGAAATTACAGAGCAAGTTTCCAGATTAAATCTGGAATCAGATATTGATTTTGGAGAATGGATTGCACGATTGAGAGGGCAGAGGCAAGGACCGGAAAATATGTTTGCTTTGCATTTGTTAGGATTTTTGGATTTGTCTGAATACATTCTTTATCGACAGGATTTTTATGGAGCAAATTTTCGAAAAGCAAAGTTTGAAAAAACAGACCTTAGAGGGGCGAACCTGATGGGAGCGGACTTTAAAGGAGCAGATCTTAGAAGGGCTAATTTTAAAGGAGCAAATGTTAGAGGAACGGATTTTATAGGAGCAGATCTTACTTATACGAGCAAACCGTTATGAAGCAAGTCTCTGCAAAAGTTTGCCTTAAACAATCTTGGAAAACAAGGATTCGTAGGGACACGGTGTGCTGTGGCCCTACCGGGGCAATTCGGTTTTGGGGCCGGAACCCCGATCTGCAGGACAGGAGCTGCCAGAGCAGCGGCGGGCGATATCGGGGGGTCCGGTTATTTTGTCAGCGCTTTGCTGATACCTTTCGCTTTATCAATCTTTTCCTGCACCGCTGTGACTTCACGCACGCCGGGGAGGCTCTTGGTTACCTCAGTTACTTCTCCGAGACCGGCGGCATCTTCGACATCATGCAGACCTTTTTTAAAGGAACTGATGGCTTTGCCGAGGCCGGAGCCGATTTCAGGCAGCTTTTTTCCGCCGAACAGCAGAAAGGCAATGGCGAGAATAACGACAAGTTCAGGGGTTCCGAGTCCAAACATAACAGCTGTTCTCCTTTACGCTCTCTATAGCATTGCTCTCGTATAGCATTGAACCGGTAACGGAAATCTCAGCTCTCGTTACCGCTCTTGTTGTCTTCCAGGGTTTTTGGGTCATCATCACTTTTGGTGGCATCCTTGAAATTTCTAATGCCTTTGCCGATGCCGGAACCGATTTCAGGCAGTTTGCCGGCGCCGAAAATAATAACAATAATGACCAGTATAATAATCAGTTCAGGCATTCCGAGTCCGAACATATTCTCTCACCTCTTTACAGTTTATTCAATAAGCAGTAAAAACGTACCCGCAGAGTTGCAGCAGGACAGTAAACCACTGTAGCACCGGCTGCTGCTGCCGTCAACAGACAACATGATGTTCCTGCCTGCATCTGTATCATTTCACTTTCTTTCACCTGACTCCGCCCGGCAGCACTGCTGCATTCTTTCATACTTAAATATTATACAACATGAAACATACGGTAACGACAGAAAAAATTATATGCGGCGGCAAAGGACTGGCCCGGACAGCATCGGGACAGGTCATCATGTCCGGCCTGACTCTGCCGGGCGAAGTTGTGGAACTGCGGGAGACCGGGAAAAAATCCGGTTACCTGGAGGGCAAACTGCTCAGGATCATCACCCCCTCTCCTGCCCGAATCCGGCCCCGCTGCCCGGTCTACGGGGAATGCGGCGGCTGTGACCTCCAGCATGCCGATTATGCGGAGCAGCTGCGGATCAAAAAGGAGATTGTCGAGGAATCCCTGCAGCGGGCCGGTGTGCCCTTCAGCGGTGCAGAGGATACGGTTCCGTCTCCGGCACAATGGGGCTATCGTTACCGCCTGCGCCTGAAAATCAGCCCTGCAGGGCAGCTCAGTTTTTTCAGAAAAAAGAGCAACAAGCTTGTCCCGATTGAGCGCTGTCCGGCAGCAGCGGAGCGCATCAATTCCGCTCTGGCCAGGCTGAATGAAACCGGTGCACTGCAACCCTTGGCCGGAATCTGCCCGGAAATCGAACTGCTGCAGTCGCCTGCTGACGGAAAAATCACCCTTGTTCTTCGCCCGGCAAAGCAGAAAAAGCCGCCTGCCGCTGCACTCCGGGCAGTTGCCGGAAGCCTCTGTATCGATCAAATCGTTGATCAAATCGGCTGGATTTCACGGCAGGGTTTCCGATATATTGCTCCGGAAAGACAACAACAACCGCTGCATCAGCAGATTTCGTTGGATAAGTTTGTCGGGTTTACCGGAAAAAGCTGTTCCCTGTTCTGGTCCGGCGGCTGCTTTTCCCAGGTCAATCCCGGCCAGAATGAGCAGCTGATCCGGCTGGTCTGCAACCTTGCCGGAGATCTTCAGGGAAAAACCGTGCTCGACCTCTACTGCGGCATGGGCAATTTTTCTGTTCCGCTGGGCCTGTGCGGCGGAACCGTCACAGGCATTGAAAGCAGTCGGGAAAGTGTGCTCCAGGCTGAACAGAATGCTGAGCTGGCCGGAATCAGGGCCGGTTTTTTTGCTGCTGATGTCAGCAGCAGTCTGCATCAGCTGGCAGAGGAGGGACAGCAGGCCGACCTCATCCTGCTTGACCCGCCGCGAACCGGAATCGGCAAAGCAGCAGCCTTGCTTCCGGCCCTGCAGCCGGAAAAGATCATCTATGTTTCCTGCAACCCTGCCACCCTTGCCCGTGACCTGCGCACTCTCCAGACAGCAGGATACAACGTTGCCCGCCTAATTCCCGTGGACATGTTCCCCCAGACTGCTCATATTGAAACCGTGGCACTGCTGCAGGACACCCGGTCGAGTTCTGTCTGACGGACCGCTCAATCCACCCTGCTGACAGTTTTTTCGGTTCAGGCAAGAAATATCCCGGTTCACCTTTCTCTTCTCCTTATCATCGGCAGAAATGTCTGTTCTGTTTGACTTGTCTCTGCTTCTCAGATAGAATATTCTCATAGTTCAAATCTTTTTACTTAAATACTCGGTAAATTAAACTACAACAGGAGGAGAAAAATGCAGGTAAAAGCAGGAGTGTGTTCGTTGCTGTTTGTCTCAGTTCTGGCTGCGGCAGGCAGCACAACAGCGGCGGAACCCATCGAACCCATTGCACCGGTAAAGGAAATCAATTTGGCCAAGGCCGAATTAGGCAAAAAACTCTTTTTTGATCCCCGGATGTCCAAATCAGGATTTATTTCCTGCAATTCCTGCCATAACTTGAGCATGGGCGGTACGGATAACCTGAAAACTTCCATCGGGCATAATTGGCAGAAAGGGCCTATCAACGCGCCGACCGTACTCAACTCCAGCCTGAACTTTGTCCAGTTTTGGGACGGACGGGCTGAAACCCTGAAGGATCAAGCGGGCGGCCCTATTGCCAACCCCGGTGAGATGGCCTTTACCCATGATCTGGCAATTGGTGTGCTGGAATCCATTCCTACCTATGTGACCGAGTTCAAACAGGTCTTTGGTACAGATAAAGTCGAGATCGATCAGGTGACCGGTGCGATTGCCGAATTTGAAAAAACCTTGGTTACCCCGAACTCCCGTTTTGATCAATGGCTGCTGGGCGACAAAGATGCCCTGACCGAGGAGGAACTGACCGGATACAAACTGTTTCAAGATTCCGGCTGCATCTCCTGTCATTATGGAACCGCGATGGGCGGCAGCTCGTTCCAGAAAATGGGCGTTATGGAGGAATACGAGGCAAAGAGCCCTGCAGAAGGCCGGAAGGCTGTGACCGGCAAGGACGAGGATCGCTTTTCCTTCAAGGTTCCCACGCTGCGCAATGTTGAGCTGACCTATCCGTACTTCCATGACGGCGAGGCGGAAACCCTGACCGAGGCAGTTGATATCATGGGACGCCTGCAGTTGGGCGCGAAATTCACTGATGAGCAGAACGCGCAGATTGTTGCGTTTCTCAAGACATTGACCGGTGAGCAGCCGACATTCCTGCTGCCCATTCTGCCGCCGTCAACCGAGAAAACACCGCGTCCGCAACCGTTTGATTAAAGTTCATTTGAGCAGGCGAAGAAAACTTTTCCCCGGCTCTGCCGGGGAAACTATGGTCCTTTATGTTCCCCAAAAAAAATCGAAATATCCCTGTTGTTTTCGGGCCGTTGATCAGAGCCGGAGTGCAGGCTGATGTGTGTTGATCTGCATACCCATTCTGTCTACTCTGACGGCACCGCCAGTCCGGCCGAGCTGATCAGCATGGCTGCTGCCCGCAGGCTGCAGGGCTTTGCCCTGACAGATCATGATACGGTTGAGGGCGTCCGGGAGGCCATGCGGCTCGGTCGTGAGCACGGTGTAACAGTGGTCAGCGGGCTTGAAATCAGCGCCCGTCATGGGGCGTACTCTCTGCATATTCTGGGATACGGCTTTGACCCGGAGCACCCGGACCTCCTCGAATGGCTGGCCCGGCTCCAGGAAGGCCGTATTGCGCGCAACCAAAAAATTATCGCCAAGCTCGCCGAGATGGGATTTGCCGTCAGTGAACAGGAAGTCGCGCAGATGTCCTCATGCGGCCAAACCGGCAGGCCCCACATCGCCGGGGTGCTGCAAAAAAAAGGATATGTGCGCAGTGTCCAGCAGGCTTTTTCCCTTTATCTCGGCAGAAATAAACCGGCCTGGTGTCCGCGCCGCACCTGTTCGGCAGCAGAAGCCATTGCAGTTATTCATCAGGCCGGAGGCTTGGCTGTGCTTGCCCATCCGGGGATGCTTGACAACAGCATGAGAAAACAACCGTCTATTATTCAGGAGCTGAAAGAAAAAAAACTTGACGGCGTAGAAGTCTATTACCCTGCGCACAGCAGAAAAATGAGAAAGCGATTACAGGAGGTTGCAGGAAAGTACAACCTGCTCTGCACTGGAGGCAGTGATTATCACGGCAGCAGGCACGGTCATGTTTTTGCGGGCGGAGAGGGCGGTATCTGTCCGCCGGACTCAATAATGGTTGAACTCCTTGAGCGATTGCAATATTTTGATAGGAGTAAATTCGGCAGCGGCAGAAGCGGTTTTCCGCAACTGCATCCGGCCGGACAACCGGAAGACGTTCACTCTGTTCCGCCCCTGTAAACCTTTATCCTTTCTGAAAATTATGCACTCTATCCTTGTTGTTGACGACGAACCGAATTATCTGATTGTCCTTTCTGAACTTTTGCGTGATGAGGGCTATGAGGTGTTTACTGCGGACAGCGGTCATGCCGGTCTGCGAACCGTGCGGGAAGCCGACCTTGATCTGGTGATCACCGACATGAAGATGCCCGGTATGGACGGCATCGAACTCCTCAGTAAAATAAAAGAGTTCAACCGGCAGCTCCCGGTCATTCTGGTCACAGCCTATGCCGAGGTCGGCAAAGCGGTTGAGGCCATGCATCTCGGCGCTTTCACCTACCTTGCCAAGCCTTTTTCCAACGAGGAGCTGCTGGCTGCCGCCCAGAAGGCGGTGGAGCATTACGGCCTAGTCCGAGAAATCAAACGGCTGCGCAGCGAGGCAACGTTCAAGTCCGGCTTCAGCGGCATGATCGGTAAAAATTCCAGGATGCTGGAGGTCTACCGGCTGATTGAAAAGGTTGCGCCCACGCCGTCCTCTGTCCTGATCACCGGGGAATCCGGCACCGGCAAGGAACTGGTCGCCCGTGCCATCCACGATCTGAGTGAGCGCAGGGAGGCACCGTTTATCTCGGTCAACTGCGCCGCGCTCTCTCCGCATCTGCTGGAAAGCGAGCTGTTCGGCCATGAAAAAGGCGCTTTTACCGATGCGGCTGCCATGCGCAAGGGCCGTTTTGAGCTGGCAGACACCGGCACCCTGTTTCTTGACGAAATAGGGGAAATGGCTCCTTCGCTTCAGGCCAAACTGCTGCGGGTTCTCCAGGAACGGAGTTTTGAACGGGTGGGCGGCAATACAACCATCGGCATAGACGTCCGTATCCTCACCGCCACCAACAAAGATCTGAAAGACGAGGTGGAACAGGGTAAATTCAGAAATGACCTGTTCTACCGCCTCAATGTCATCCACATCCACATGCCGCCGCTGCGGGAACGGCTGGACGATATTCCTCCCTTGGTTCATTACTTTCTCCAGAAAAACGCAGAACAGCTCGGACAGGAAAAAATTGAGATTTCACCGGAGGCCATGCGGCTGCTGGTCACTCTGCCCTGGGAAGGCAATATCAGGGAACTGGAAAATACCATTGAACGGGCCGCGATCCTCTGCAGCGACAGCTGTATCGCGGCAGACGATGTGCAGCCCGACAGCACCCAGATGCCGGGTTTTCAGGAATGGAGTTCCGGTCTTGAGCTGGCCCAGTTTATCCCGGAGGGCCTGACCCTTTCCGAAGTACTGAACGGCATTGAAGAGAAACTGGTCCGTCAGGCCCTGGAAGAGGCCAATAACGTGCAGGCGAGAGCGGCCGAAAAACTGGGGATCACCAAGAGTCTGCTGCAGTACAAGATGAAGAAATACAATCTGCAGCGCAAAAAGAAATAGCATCAGGTTATCCGTCTGATGCTGTGCTGCATCGGGTACCTGAAGCAAAAAGGAGGAGTCATGAAAGGCGTCATAGCAACCTGTCTGGCAGGACTGGTCAAAGATAACTTCGGAAGGGACAAATGGGAAGATGCCTTGGAAGATGCCGGATTGGACAGACATGCCATCTTTTCCGCAACCAATATGGTTGAAGATAAGACCGTGCTCAAGGTTGTTGCCTCTGTCTGCAAGGTCCTGAACATTACTCCGTTGCAGGCAGCTGACGCTTTTGGTGACTACTGGGTCAATGTCTATGCTCCCAGAATATACGGAGCCTATCTGCAGGAGGCAACCTCGGCTAAGGAGTTACTCCTTAGCATGGATCAGATTCATGAAACCGTGACCTCGACTATCCCGAACGCCCACCCTCCCAGATTCGACTATGAATGGAGGGACAGCAGGACTCTGATCATGACGTATAAATCTCCCAGGGGGCTGATTGATTTTCTGGTCGGTCTCATCAAGGGGGTCGGAAAATATTTCAAAGAAAATATCCGGGTCAGGAAGTTAAGCAACACAGAGGTTGAAATTGTCTTTCCGTAACACAGAAGTCTGCCGGAAGAGTGTTGGGCAAAAAAAATGCTGCGGACCGCCCTGAACGACCCGGATAAGTTCACCATCACCTATGAGCTGGTACCCCGTCAGGGGTTTGCCGGCAAGCATGTGAACCGACTGCTTCGATTTGCCGAACAGGCAAAGGCGGACGGCAGAATCAAGGCCCTGTCCATTACGGATAATCCCGGCGGCAATCCGTCCCTGGCGCCGGTGGCCATCGGGACGGAACTGCTGAGAATCGGAATCGAACCGCTCATTCATTTTTCCCTGAAGGATAAGAACCGAAGCCAAATAGGCAGCCATATCTATCTTTACCAGCGCCTACGCCTGCGCTCCCTGCTCGTACTGGGGGGCGACTTTCCCAATCGCGGATATTACGGACAGGGTAAGCCGGTCTATGATCTGGACACCATGCAGACTCTGCAGCTCCTCACAGATATGGAGAACGGCCGTTACCCGAACAGGAGCGGAAAGCATCAGGACCAGTACCCCACCCCGGTCATTCTGAAAGGATGTATTGTCTCCCCGTTTAAATACACTGAGGCGGAACAGGTCTGGCAGTATGCCAGACTGCTGCGCAAGATCAAGGCCGGTGCCGATTTTATTATCACCCAGGTCGGCTTTGATATGCGCAAATTTGAAGAACTGACGATTTTCCTCCGCCGACAGCCTGTTGAGCTGCCTGTGCTTGCCAATGTCTTCATTCCCTCACTGCCTCTGGCGCGGGCATTGGCTGCCGGAAAACTTCCCGGCATTCTGTTTTCCGGGGAACTGCTGGCCCGCATGGAGGCGGAAGCTGCTGCCGGAGCCGACAGGGCACGCAGAGCACGTCTGGACAGGGCAGCGTCCATGATCGCCCGTCTGAAAAAATACGGTTACCGAGGAGTACACTTGGGCGGCATCGGCCTGCGCTTTCAGGACATTGCTTATGTGCTGGACCGGGTTGAAGAGCTGGAAAAAAAATCTCTTTTCTCGCTTCCGGACAATGACTTCCCAATTCAGGGCACATGGCATTTTTATCAGAACAGCCGGAGGGGTGCAGAACCTGTTGAAAAACCGCTGCACCCGGGCAGCGGGCAGGGTTCGGCCCGGATCCATTATCTCGCTCATGCCCTGCTCTTTGCCCGCTGGAGTCCCGGCCGTAGACTGTTTGCCCGTTTCTGCCTGTTCTGCGCCCGGAAGCAGTATCGGCTCAATCTCCTGCTGTGGACGGAAAAAACCGTGAAACGGATGTTTTTCAACTGCCAGATGTGCGGTGACTGCACCCTTGCCCAGTCCGCCTTTCTCTGCCCGCAATGGCATTGCCCCAAACGGCTGGTCAACGGGCCATGCGGCGGCAGCAATAAAGGGCGATGTGAGGTCTTCCCGGAACGCCTCTGTTTCTGGGTGCGTCTTTATACCCGCCTGAACCCCCGGACACAACTTGCCGATCTTGCTGCCGGTCCTCATATTCCACCGAAAGACTGGGGCCGGGAAAAAACTTCATCTTGGGTCAACTTTTTTTCCGATCAACAGAAAGCGGAAAAATCCGGATCAACGGAAGACTGACAAAAAAAATTCCTGTTCATCTTTTGTTCATCTTACTTCCAGTAAAAAGAAAGAGCAACGAAGCATTTTTCTGCTACACATCAGCAAAGGAGAAAGCGAACGGCAATGAAAGTTCTTATTGTTGAAGATGAGCAGAGGCTGGCCGCGCTTCTGAAAAAAGGTCTTGAAGAGCATTCCTACGCTGTTGATCTGTGTTTTGACGGTGAAGAGGGGCTGTATATGGCCGAGCACTTTCCCTATGACGCTGTTCTGTTGGACGTCATGCTGCCAAAAATGGATGGCTTTGCCGTGCTTGACGCCTTGCGGAAAAAGGGTATTGAGGTGCCGGTGCTCATGCTCACGGCGAGAACAGAAGTGGAGAGCCGGGTCAAAGGGCTGAACATCGGGGCGGACGACTATATTCCCAAGCCCTTTGACTTTGCCGAACTCCTTGCCCGTCTCACGGCAGTGATCAGGCGGAACAAAGGACAGCCTGCTTCACTGCTGCATATCGGGGATCTCTGTCTTGACCTGGATGCCAAAACGGTCACACGGAGCGGGCAAGATATTATCCTTTCCGCCAAAGAATATGCCGTGTTTGAATATCTTGCCCTGAACCGGGGCAGAGTCATCAGCAGGACGGAATTCTCCGAACACGTCTACGACATCAATTTCGATCTGGACAGCAATATCATAGACGTCTATATCAACAAACTGCGCAGAAAAATAGATCAAGGGCACGACCGCAAGCTGATCCTCACCAAACGGGGTGCAGGGTATTACATTCCCAGGGGGGAGGAATGAAGGCCGGAGGATGCGCATACCGGAAGAAAAACAGCTCATCCTCCATTTCTTTTCCCCGCCCTGTTCCGTCTAACCAGGCTCCTTTCCGTTCATTTCTTCTTTTCCGGATTACATCTTGCATCTATGGTCTGGCAGATTCTCTGACCTCTTCTTGACTTCCTGAGCGTCCTGATGCAGTCGGTCTGCCGGATAAAGCGGCGTACCGTTTAACCGGCAGCACCGAGTAAAAAGTATCCACCCCCCCCTGTTATACAATTTTTTGTACCGTTCTGGACAGGGAGCTGCACGTCGATACTTTAATTTTGTCTTTATAAACAAGAGGTTGGAGTAAAAAACAAAAATTTTTTATTTTTTTGCAAAAACTTCCTCTGTTTCATCTGCCGTTCATACTGCCTTTGTTACACTAAGGTATAAACAATGACAAGGATTAACCCTTATTAATAGAAATAAAGGAGTGAACAAGATGAAAACAGGTAGAAATTTTATCGCGATGATGGCAGCAGGCATTCTTTTTTCCACCGGTTCAGCTGGTTCAGCATCAGCACAGACATTTGATGCCGAAACGCGGAACCTTGCAGCACAGACAATGGAAAAAAAGGCAAACAGTGTTGTGCTGAAAGTTTTTCCCGACCAGACCGCATTCAGCGAAATACAGCAGAGAATGATGGCCACAGCCAGCGAAGCCGTGAAAAAAAGCACGGCTGCAAGAAAAAGCGCCTCAGTCATCGAAACGTGCATGGAGTGCAGAGCCATGACCCCGATCGAATTTGTCGTTTCAGCGCAGACAGATGTACTTGATGCGGAAACCCAGGCGGCTGTTAATCGGAAGATGGCGGAAAAGATTAAAACGACCATTCAGGAGATATCTTCTGATCCGGCTGTGGCGCGTGTCGTGCAGGGCAGGATGATGCAGGAGCGCATGAAGGACAATCCGCTGCGTGCCGGAATGCAGCCGGTCATGATGAGCAATATCCTCAATTCAACAGAAACCTCAACGGCAATCAATGTTACTGAAAGAAACAGGAGGATTGCAATAGTCAAATCAATTCTGAACAGGGAGCTGAACAGAGAGACCTGCTCTGATAAAAACGACGGCCAGCCGAACTGCTGATCTGATGATAATCCTGCTCGGCATTCTGTTGATTGCAGTCCTTACTGTTATTCTGCTCTGCTGAGGGAATTGACTGAACTGACCTCCAGAAGGGGGCGGCCTGTTAACGTTAAAGTTAACACCAAATAGAGGAAGGAAAATGAAAAAGATGATAATACGGCTCGTCTTCGGACTGACTGCCGGTTTAATTATGTCCGGCTCTGCTTCTGCTGCAACGCAGATAGATACCAGGACCATTGAAGCAACGGTTGATCAGTTATTAAACCGGATGCAGCAGGAGACGATCAAGCAGAATTTCGCTGCTTTGCTGCTGCAGAATGAAATGCGCACCAAAATGATGGCCGAGCGTGTTCCCCAAAATTTCATGCAGGATAGTATCCAGCCTATAGTTCAGCCTGTCATGATGGAGAAAATTCGCGCTCAGATAAAAGCCCAGCAGACGGAACGCATGACAATCCGTTAATTTTTCTGCAGCAAGAAAAATGTAGGAACTGTAAGAATTGCCGGGAACAAGGCGGCTCTTACAGCTTTTTTATCTGATTCGGTTCATTCCCGGAGCCGACTAAAAAAAACAGATTGTCAATTGGGCATCAAAATTGTAAGGGAGAGCGGTATATTACGTTTCCGGTTCAAAAATATACACGCTCAGGAGATCAGTATGAAATCCTCAGTAAAACGACTTTTCGGCTGCTGCCTAGTTGTTCCTGCAGGTTCGCTCAGTTCTGTTGCTATCCTGCATGTCGGCATCATGTTCTCCTCGATAGACCTTGTTCCGCTCATCATAGCGGCACTGGCAGGAGGTTTCTTCGTCGGCTGTTTCATCAGGCACATCGTACGTGACAGGAAAGCGCCGTACCAGGCCTCGTGGTATTTTCCGCTGGCCGGAGCAGTCAGCGCATTGCTGCCGATGATGTTTATTGTCTGCACCCTGAGCCTGCATGATGAATTTCCCAGACATTCTTTTTTGAATGAGCTGTTTGATCGATATCATGATAGACTCAGTCCGCTGCATAAACAACCAGAACAGCAGATCTCTGAACATGAAGGGCATGAAGAAATTCTGCTTTCAGACAACAGATTCCGTAGTTTTTACGGGATTAAATAATAACACAATAATGCAATAAATTATACCGAAGGAGGTAAATGTATGTACACTCTGCAATCATCCAACACACTATTCCGTAGTCACCGTAATCAATGCCGTGTCTTGTTTCTGGTTGTATCCGTCATGATGCTCCTGCTGCCGTTAACATCTGTACAGGCGGCAGGGCAGAAAGGACTCAGCGAAGAGAAGACGCATATGATGTACCAGGGCGACTTCTCCAGTGAAAGAGAGGAAGTCTTCTTTCGCGGCGTGGTGGGTTCTACAGACCCGTTGATTGTGGACGGCAGCGAGGTCATCGTGTCGGAATCCACTGATATAAAAGGAACGCCCGAAGTCGGTTCCTCGATTCAGATCGAAGGTAAATGGCTCTCAGGCAGCAAATTTAAAGCCTACCATATGCAGATGCAGGAAGGAACTGATCCGGGCCTGAGCGGCGAGATTACCGGGACAGTGGATGAGATGCCCCCGCTCAACTGGCCCTACGGTATCTGGAAAGTGGAGGGCAGGAAAATCAAGATTACTGAACAAACTGTAATCAAAGGAGATCAATCCAAAGCCGGGGTCGGCTCGAAGATCACAGCCAAAGGAAGCCGTATTGACGGTGTTTTTACCGCTTCCGAGTTTGAAATCAAAGCGACGAAGTAAAATCGCTAAAACCGCACATACCGGGATACATCTGTGTATCCCGGTACCTTGAGCGATGTCTCTTTTTGACGACACGTATTTCTCACTTTTTCCTGTTCAGCCCTCTCCCGCCCTTCTCTCGTCCTTCTCCCGTATTTTGTTCTGCAAAAAAAATTACCGTTCATCTTCTGTTCATCTTTTTGTGGTACTGTAGAAAAGAGGACAACTCATGATTAAAGCTGAAGCAACCGCAACCTGATCTCGATAAAAGAAGCAGACTGCTGCATCGCGAAGGAGGAGGAATGAAATCCGGAGGTTCAATAAAAGGACGACTGCTGCTCTCGATTTTTCTCTTCGGTTCAGGTATGGTGCTTGTTCTTGACTTTGTTCTGCTGCAGAAATTCGAGCATGTTGCCTTTCATTCAATTGACAATATTCTGCACTCCAAGCTGCAGATCATGATAGGCCTGATCCATGCGCACGGAGATTTTGTCGAAATCGAGCTTGCCGAAGTCGCTCAGGGTGAATATTCTATTCCAAATTCAGGACATTATTATCAGATATATATAGAAGACACCCTGCACCTGACCTCACCCTCTCTGCAGCCCCATATGTTCAATCTGATCTCCGGTTCACCGGAATCATACGATAAGGAGAACAGGGAATGGATATACCGGACAACCGGACCGGACAGGGAGCCTCTTCTCGTGCTCCGACATGATTTTGAATTTAAGAACAAAGTGGTTTCCGTACGGGTTGCCGAGACGCTGACGGAAACCATTGCCATGCTCAACACGCTGGAAAGATTTTTTTATCTCCTTACGCCGTTTTTTGTTGTGCTGACCGGAATTATCGGATACGCCATATCATCCCATGCTCTCCGACCACTGACTGCTTTTTCCGCAGCCCTGGAACAGATTACCCATAAAAACTTGGGCGAGAGAGTCGGGCCGAACGGTTTTGCCTGTGAGCTGCAGGTTTTTGCAGAACGGTTCAACGCCTTGCTGGCACGCCTGCAGACCGCCTTTGAGGCGGAAAAAGAGCTGATCGCCAATGCGGCTCATGAGCTGAAAACCCCGCTGGCAGTTATCCGGGCGGAATGCGATATTGCCCTGATGAAGGAACGCCCGGGGGAAGACTATGCCGGCAGTCTACGGGAAGTCAGGGATGTGTCCGACACCATGCTTCGGCAGGTGAACGGCTTGCTGACTCTGGCCCGGATCGATTCGGGCATCCTGTCCACGGCCTCTCACCCGATTTCTCTGAATTGGTGTCTTGACAATGCTGTACAGCTTGTCGCGCCTCTGGCAAAAGAAAACCGTATCAGAATTATTCGGGAGGAAAATGATGATGTAACAGTATCAGGAGATAAAGATGCTCTGACGGAAGCAATATCGAATCTTCTTGAGAATGCTGTATATTATAATACTCCCGAAGGTTCGGTTTCTGTCTCTCTGCGTTGCCTGGGAAACCGGTTGGAACTGACTGTCCGGGATACCGGCATCGGCATTCCCGAAGACGCGCTTGAACAGATCTTTAACAAATTCTACCGGTCAGAGAATGTGAAAACGATAGAGGGAACCGGCCTCGGCCTGAGCATAACCAAGGCGATTATCCAAGCGCATCAGGGTGATATCTCCGTCCGTAATGTGGAATCCGGGGGAACCTGTTTCACTGTCACCCTGCCGCCGCATGATGCGGTGGGAGAATCATCGGCCAAGGCCAAGCCGTCTATTACACGCATTATACACGGAGTTATTCTGTTCTTTCTAAAATAAAATTGCAAGGAGGAGTTTCATGAAAATCAGAAAACTGCACAGACTGACCGCTATCACCTTTGCCCCGTTCTTCCTGCTCCTGTCCTGTTCAGGCTGTCTACTCCTGTTCCGGAAAGCAGGGGTCTACAGTAAGGACATAAAAGAGTCTTTAGTTTCTATACACACCTGGGAAATTATTATGCCCTATATCGGGTGTATTGCAGGGCTGGGTCTGCTCACCGTCACCGTGACAGGTATCATTATTTTTTTTAAACGCAATGCTTAAACCAACGACTGCCTCTGACTGACAGACAACTGCGCCGGGAAATCCCTGAATTTCCCGGAACGCCTTCTGTTTTAATCCTTCTGTTCAATAGAACGCGGGCCGTTTGAGATTGAATTTTTTGATCCGGTAGCCGATCTGCCGCTGGGTCAGGCCCAGTTCGCGGGCTGCCCGCGCCTGGACCCAGCCGTGCCGTCTGAGGGCCGCTTCCACCTGTTCGCGCTCCAGATCCTGCAGCGACCGGTGGGTATACACCTCTTTTCTTTTGACAGGCTCAGCCGGAGCACGGGTAAAAACCGGCATCTCCGGCTCCATCTGCTTTTGCTCTGCAGGATAAAGAAAATACTCCGGCAGATCTTCTGCGCGCAGCATATCTCCGGTGGAGAGAATGACCAGACGTTCCATCAGGTTCTGCAGTTCACGGACATTGCCCGGCCAGTTGTACTCGGTCATCAGGTCGAGAAACTCTCTGGTCATGCGTATGTTTTTCTCATTCCGTTTATTGCTGGCCTTGAGAAAGAAATCGACCAGCAGCGGGATATCCTCTTTCCGGTCACGGAGAGGCGGGAGGACAACAGGCACCACGTTGAGCCGATAGTAGAGGTCATTGCGGAAAGTACCTTTTGCCACAGCCTGTTCCAGACTGACGTTGGTCGCCGCGATAATCCGCACATCCACGTTGATGGTTCGGTTGGACCCGAGGCGTTCAAACTGCTGTTCCTGCAGAACCCGGAGCAGTTTTGCCTGGAGCAGCAGGGGCATCTCGCCGATCTCGTCGAGGAACAGGGTGCCCTTGTCCGCCAGTTCAAACCGCCCGGCCCGCATCCCGTCTGCGCCGGTAAAGGCGCCTTTTTCATGGCCGAACAGTTCACTTTCCAGCAGGTTTTCCGGCAGAGCTGCACAGTTGATTTTCACGAACTGGTTGTCCCGCCTGGGGCTGGCCTCATGGATGGCCTGGGCAGCCAGCTCCTTGCCCGTGCCTGATTCGCCGAGCAGAAGCACGCTTGCCCGGCTCGGGGCCACCTGTTCAATGTTCCAGAAGACCTCCTGCATGGCTTTGCAGTTGCCGATAATATAATGCTTTTTATGCCGGGAATGGAGCCGGGCCTTCAGGCTTCTGTTTTCCTGGACCAGTTTCTGCCGGTCCAGTCTGATCGCCCGGTTCAGGCTGAGAAACTGGGCAATCAGGGTGGCCACCACGGTGAGAAAACGGACATCCTCTTCATGGGAAATCTCCGGGCCGAACAGGCGGTCCACGCTCAGCACCCCCACTGTTTTTTTCTCCAGCAGGACCGGAACGCCGATAAAGGAAATCTTGGTTTTGCTGAACATCCGGCGGGCGCCTGTCCGGTTGAGAAAAAGCGGTTCGCTGTGCACATCCGGCACAATAAAGGGTGATCCCGTGCTGAACACCTGGCCGTAGATTCCCTCATCAAAATTATAGATACCGCGCTGCTCCTCTTCGATACTCAGACCATAGGAAGCCCGGATGGTCAGCCGCTCCTGCTCATCATCCAGGAGCGCCAGAGTAGCGCGCTCCATGCGCAGGGTGTCGTGGAGCACTTTCAGCACAGCGGACAGGGCCGAGTCCAGATGAACCGCAGCATCAATGAGCTTGACGATCCGGTACAGGGCCTTGATTTCCAGGGCCTCGGTGGTAAAGCGGTTGACCGGGAAGAGGCAGCCTTCCTCTTTCTCCTTGAGCATGATCATCTCCTTGTCTTCAACAGTTCAGCAGCCCTCCACGGCAAAGCGGAGGAGCTGTTCTTCATTCAGGGCGCAACCGCCGGAACGGATGCGGTGGACAAGCTGTCCGATCTGCGTTTCATCCAGCCGTATGCCCGCCTTTTTCAGCTGCAGCTGGACAGCCTTTCTCCCGGTTTTACTGCCGAACCGGAGCCTTCTGGTTCCGCCGACCCGTTCCGGTGCATAGGGCTCGTACATCTCCGGCTTAATGTGCAGGCCATGCTGGTGCAGACCGCTTTCACAGGTGAAAATTTCAGATCCGATCAAGGGATGATTATCAGCAATACTTTTTCCGGTCGCCTTGGCAACGGTCCGGCAAAGATCGGGGAGAAAATCAGGTCGATACCTCGTATTACCGTGCACCAACGAAAGAAAGCCGATCACCTCTTCAAGGCGGCAGTTTCCGGCCCGTTCTCCGATGCCGAGCACTGTGGCGTCAAGGCAGTCCGCCCCCGCCTCCAAGGCGGCAATAGAGTTAGCCGTGCCCATGCCGAAATCGTTATGACAATGCACGCCGATTTTTATTCCTGGCACGGCTTCTTTCACAGCCAGAACAAGTCCGGCAATGCTGCCCGGAGAGCCGATGCCGACGGTATCTGCCAGGCGTATCCGGCCCGCCCCATTTTTTGCCGCCGTCTGCGCAATTTCAATCAGAAAATCGGGTTCTGCGCGGCTGGCATCCTCCAGTCCGACAGAAACGAACGGGATGCCCGATTTCAGGGCCTGACGGATGGCGCTGGCAAGATTTTCCTTGACCCACGGTCTTTCTTTGCGTAGCCTCTTCTGAATATGGCTGTCCGACACCGGAACGGAGAGCGAGAGAACATCGGGACGGCAGCCTGCGGCAAAGGCGATATCTTCTCTCAAACAACGGGACCAGAGAGCAAGACGGCAGGAACCGGCGGTTATCCTCCGGGCCTTTTTGACAAGCCGGGGCAGATGGGTATGGACCGCTGCAGCAACCCCCAATTCAATTTCGTTGACCTGAACCCGATGCAGCCCGGCAATAATACTTTGTCGAGCCTTGTCCGTATAGATCACGGATGGTGTCTGTTCTCCTTCCCTGAGGGTGGAGTCTATAATTTCGATTTCAGAATACCTGCTGGCCATCTGCTCTGCTGTCCTTTGACAGAAAATACATAGCGACAAAAAAGTCCTGTTATAGATATAATGATTACATATCATGTGCCAGCTGGTACTTCTTCTTCGGCATGCTGCGATGATCAGAAAAAAATACACTGTTATTATGTCGTTATGTAGTTCGGCTAAAAAATACTCTACGGATAAAGCAAAATTTACATTACGATATTGAAAGATTACTGAGTGGTAATGAACATAATTGAAGTACATGTCCGGATTTTGTCGAACTACAAAACATCACCTTGTCAGCCCGTGAATCTTGATGCCCTTTTTAGAGCGTGTTCTTTTATCTGGAGTAGTATCGGACAGGATAAAAAATTAAATTATTATAAAAAAAGTGGTACTTCAATCGTGTAGACTATGCTATGATAGCAGAGGATTTTCTTGTCGGTTCTCTTGAAAAAAAACAGCAGCACAAGCAGAAGAGAAACATCTTCAGGATCTGGTCAGGGCATTCGGCGCGCTTCCCGGTCAATTATCTACAACTGTCCGTTATCAGAAAATTTACTTGTCAGCGCGGCTTTACTCCTCCGGGGGCTTGATATATAATACTTCCAGCAACAGCAGATACTGCAGATTTTTCCATGCGTTGTTTTCCGCAATAATGAGCTCCGGGCCGGCTGTAAAAAGTCATGAAGAAAACGAGTTACAAAACAGCGCTGCTTGAAGGGCTTATCGTATGGACCAATTCCATTTTAGCGCTTGTTTTCTTTATCCTGCTCAGAGAATATTATCTCCGGAACAAATTTCCGGAGATCAGCGCACTGTTTAATATCAGGATTTCCTTATGTGAAATCGGAAAATTCTTTATCCTCTTTCTCCTTTGGCACCGCCTGAACTTGTGTACAAAAGTGAACAGGCTCGCTGTTCTGGAAAAAGAGGAATGGGTTGACCTTGGACAAAGAATATTCGGCTCTGTAACAGTCGGTGCATTGCTGTTTCTTCTGGGGGCGGACATTCTCTCAGTCAATCAACCGCACTCTTTTTTTGCTTTTTTTTTCTGGCTGATCCTGTTAGCAGCATCTTTCGTAGGTCTGATGCCGCTGGCTGCTCTGCTGCGCTGGAGAAAAAAAAACCGCCGGTCTAAAGAGCTGCATCATGCCCTGATTGTGGGGCTGCAGAATGTCCGGGCTCTTACTCTTGTTCAGGAACTCATGCAGCCCAATTCAGGGTATTCTCTGATAGGATTTGCAGATGATATAGATGAAGAATATATTAGAAGTATACTGGATATTGATCATGCCGATAATCACAGTGATTTTAAAGAACTAGTAGGAGAAGTCCTGCCCATTCCGATGATCTGTTCCCTGGATGAAGAGGAGTTTGAAAAATATATCTCTGAAAACCGGGTTGATGAAGTTTTCATTACTCTGCCGATCAGGAGTTTTTACGATAAGATTCTCACGCTGATCAAAAGCTGCCAGGAGCAGGGAATCAGAACCCGCCTGATCAATGATTTCTTTGATCTTCAGGAGGATGCGGGAGTTCCCGATCTCTCGGAGATTACTGTTGCCGATTACAATTCTTCAGCCGCTGATTCCCGTTATCATCCGGATAATATGAATGATCTTCTGATTGATTACGACTTTGTGAATCAGCCAGAGTTTCACAGGGATATTAAACGGATTGTTGATATTATTTTTTCTCTGGCAGCACTTGTCATGCTTTCTCCTGTCTTTTTGACTGTGGCCGGCCTGATCTGGCTGCAGGACGGCTGGCCTGTTCTGTTTGTTCAGGAACGTATCGGGCTCAATAAACGACGCTTTAAAATATTCAAGTTCAGAACCATGATCCGGGATGCTGAAAAACTTCAGGCAGAGCTGGAAAAGCACAATGAGGTCGATGGAGCGGCCTTTAAAATGACTGAAGATCCGAGGGTGACAAAAATCGGCAACATTCTGCGGAAAACCAGTCTGGATGAAATCCCTCAATTCGCCAATGTGCTCATCGGCGATATGAGCATTGTCGGGCCGAGGCCCCTGCCTATCAGGGATTTTGAGCGCTTCGGAGAAGCTGCGCATCGACGCCGCTTCAGCGTAAAACCGGGCATTACCGGTCTCTGGCAGGTCAGCGGCAGAAGTGATGTGGAATTTGACGAATGGATGAATATGGATCTTCAGTATATTGCGGAGTGGAGCCTCTGGGAAGATTTCAGGATTCTGTTTAAAACAGTTTTCGTCGTGCTGCAGGGTGCAGGAGCAAGATAGACTGATGAGTAGAATCACGTTTATTTGCAGCTTCATCTTTCTGATTTTTTTTCTCGGCAGCTGCGGCACCCTGCAGATAAATGAGGAGCATCCGAATTTCAGAAAGCCCAAGTCCGACGTTGAACCGCTCATTCCGACCGATTATCTTATCGGACAGGGAGACGAACTGGAAGTTCTGTATTATATTGACCCCGGCAGTTCATCGTCGCAATATCATGTAGATACGGAAGACACTCTCCGGATTGAGTTCTATTATTACCCGGGATTAAACAAAACAGTACGGGTCAGACCGGACGGTTTTATCACACTCGCCCGGGTGGGAGATGTGAAAGCGCTTGATATGAAACCGGAAGCATTGGCAGCGCACATTACAGAATTATACAAACCAATCCTCAAAAAACCGGCTGTCACCGTAGAAGTAATCGAATTTAATGTTAAAGTAGAAAACCTGAAAGCCGCTGTGCGAACAACAACAAGAGGACAATCAAGGCAGGTGCTCGTGCGGCCGGACGGCAAAATATCTCTCCCTTATATTAATGATATAAAAGCAAAAGACAAAACGTGCACTGAACTGAGCCGGGCAGTGGAAAAAAAATACCGAAAATTTGTTAAAAATATCAGTATTACCGTGGCAATGCTCGAAGCCCGTTCCAACAGGGCCTATATTATGGGAGAAGTGAACCGCCCGAATTTTTATGAGCTTTCCGGGCCCCGTACATTAAGTCAGCTGATCGCCGAAGCCGGCGGTTTTTCATCCCAGGCAAATACCCATCAGATCGTTCTTATCCGACGGGGTAAAAAAGGAAAACCAACTGCCCGTCTCATTGACATGGATAATATTATAGGAAGAGGTGACATGACCTCGGATCCGTTTATCAGGCAGTATGATGTCATTTTTGTTCCAAGAACAAAACTTTCACAGGCCGTATTGGTCATGGACTCCATCCGGGATCTCATTCCGGTAAACTTCGGAACATCTTATTCGCTGGGAGGGAAACGAGTAGATTAAAATGGACGGGTTAAAAGAAGCAATTTCAGACAGTATGAAGGTGTCCCCGCGGGACATCCTCTTTATCTTTTTTTCTAAGCTGCATGTAATGGTCGGCGTCTTCCTGACAGTCGTCATTCTTGTTGCTGTAAAAACCCTGAGTACCGATCCGGTTTATCAGGTTTCCGCTGCTGTTCTGATTCGTCCGCTTGTGGACTCGCGGCTGTCAATGCAGACAGATCGTTTTACAGTCGCCCCGGTCTCGCAGGAAGATGTGAACACGGAAATTAAACTTATGTCTTCCAAAGAGGTAATGCGCGACGTCGCAGTAAAAATGGGACGTCTTGAGGACAAGGAGGATACTCCGGCACCTGATGCAGAACGGAAAAGAAAGCGGCTGCTGGTCAAATGGGGAATTGAATTTGAAGGTTCACGTGAAGATAAAATTATCAACGACATCCGAAGCGGGCTGGATATTTCCGCCGTCAGTATGTCCAATATGGTCCAAGTGACAAAGCAGGGAGATGATCCAGTCGAAATAACTGAAATATTAAAAACCTTTCTGGACTGCTACATTGATCGGCATATTGAAGCGCATCAGACTGCCGGCAGTGTGGAATTTCACAGTCAACAGGTTAAGTTTTATGAAACAAGAATCTTTGAACTTGAAGAACGGCTTAAGGAATATGATAAAGGGTATTTTATTATTGCTCCTAATGAACAGGAATCTTTTTTTCTTAAATTTATTCAGCAGGTTGAGTATGATTTAGGCCAGTTGAAAACAGATATTGCCGGACGGCAGAAGCAGGTTGATGCGTTTAAACAAAGCATGGCAAAGCACGGGGAACTTACCATGATGAACCAGGATTATCGCAGCAACACTATGCTGACGGAACTTGCCAAGGTATATATTCCCATGGTCCTGGAAAAAGAACGGGTCCAATCTCTGTATCCGAAATCATCTCCTGAATACAAGGATACGATCCGTCAGATCAGACAGCTCAGAAAAGAATTTCTTACAGCGCAAAAACAATTTTTAAACGGCCTGGAACTTGATCTGCATGCTCAGCTCAACAAAGAAAAAGTATTAACAGATGAACTTGACCGCATCAAAACGGAAGTTACAGTATTTAAGGAAAAAGAAATCGGTCGATCCAGACTGCTCGACAAACTGAATGTCTATAAACGGAACCATCAGATATACACCGAGAAGCTGGAAGAAGCACGTATTACGGAAGAGCGGGAAAAAGCCAGAGCGGCCAATGTGTTTGTCTCCAATTGGCCCTCCGAGCCTTCCAAGCCTGCCTCTCCGAACGTCAAAGCCAGACTGCTCCTTTCTCTTCCGGCAGGTATAATCGCGGCAATCGGGGCAGCTCTTGCTGCATTCTACCTGGACCACACGGTTAAACGGCCTGAAGACCTGGACCGTTTCGCAGGGGCGAATATGCTTTCATCAATAGGCTTTGTCCGTGAACGATAATTTCTTTTTTTGAGCATCTCTCAATGCGTCTGTGCATATAACAGCTAACAGTTTCTTCTCATCTATTGCAATAGGTTCATGCTGATACTGTTCGGTCCCGCTTTCTTTCAGACCGATGACAACAAGAGATTTTTTCAGCATGCAACAGATAAAATATGGACTACGATTTTTTTTCTTATCCTCCACGGGAGGAGCATATCTACGACCGGAAGAGATCCGGTTTTTCCGCAAAGCGAAAAAGAAAGAAGACGTATCGCGGTCTTCCTGCGCTCTGGATGCGGGAACCGGACAGATACCCTCATGTGCTGGAAGTCTTCAGGTCATTTGCCAATAAAATCATTCTGTTTCATGATACGCAGCAATGTAAAACATTTCTGCTGACCGGGACAGATGCGAACGTCGGCACCTCGACGGTCACGTTCAATCTCGGTCTGATACTGAGCCGGGGTATGCCTGACCGTCAGATTCTAATTCTTGACGCGCATCTTGAACGCCCGACTCTGCACCTTGCGTTTAACCATGTCCCGTCAAACGGTCTGATAGAATATCTTCTTGACAGGTCTCCGTTGGATGATATTGTCCAGCCCACCTTTCTTCCCAACCTGGATATAATCACATTCAGTCATCTGGATAACGAACTGCTCTCTCCTTTCAGCCTTCCCTCGTTCAAACAGCTGCTTGAAGAGACCGGAAAGTATTACGATATTGTGCTGATAGATTCGGCTCCGGCGCTGAAGTCAAGTCACACCAAGATGATATCCGCAAAAGTAGACGGCGTTCTTCTTGTTGCGCAGGCCAACAGAAGCCGATTCGAGGTGCTGGAAGAGCTTGTTCATCAAATGAATATGCAGGGAGCAAATCTTCTGGGCAGCTTTCTGAATAAAAGAAAATATTTTATACCCCAGTGGATTTACCGCTATATCTTCTGAACCTTCTGAAACCACTCTGACTTCCCGGGAAAATGAGAACCCTCCTCGACCGCTATAACAATCGGTTTCTGTTTGAACTTTTTTTCATTTTCCTGATCGGATTTCTCATTTCCCGAGGAGTTATTCAGGCTGCGGAACTGGGTGGAAAGTGGACAAATATGCTGCTGCTCGTCCTGATCGGAGCAATAGGGTTGCTTGTTATTCCGGATCGGGAAAAATTTCTCCTGTATTTTGCCGCACTTCTATTGCCGATCAACCTGACCATCCATCCGTTCGGTTTTCAAACACAGCCTTTCTACAGGCCGCTCAACGGCTTTCAGATCAGGGCTCTTGATTTTCCTCTGGCTCTGTTTCTGATCTTCTGGCTCGTGCGGCTGCTACTGAAAAAAGAAAAAATTCGGCTGCATCTCTGGATGACGGTTCCGTACCTGATTATAGTTGTCTGCTGCATCATCAGCTGGGTCGGCAGACCGGTCGAGCCGGTTATCAGGGCAGGAGCGCTGTTTCTTATTCTGAAGAATCCGATACTTTTTCTCTACCTTGCCAACAACCTCACAGAACGCCGAACCATTCTGATGCTGGTAGGCATTCTCCTGCTGAACGGTGCTCTTCAGGCATTGATTGCTATGGCGCAGTACCTCAATGGAGGTGCCATCGGTTTGGAAATATTAGGGGAAGTTTCTGTTTTTACGGCAGAAGCAGGAGCTTCCAGCGTCACCAGAGTAGGCGGGACCATCGGCCATGCCAATAAACTTGCTCTATTTCTAGCCTTTCTGATAGAAATAAATATTGCTGCGCTCTTTGTCTCCGCCTCCAGACCGATAAAACTCTTACGATTTGTTCCTCTTGGCCTGATGTGCGGCGCAATTATGCTGACCTATTCAAGAAGCGCATGGGCCTCCCTGGTGCTCGGCGGAAGTATCAGTATGTATTGGTGCAGGAGCAAAAAAACGCAGCAGAGAATACTGTCCGCCGCTCTGGTCGTTATAATTGTGGGCGGGGCGGCTGCTGGCGCTATAGGTCTGATCCCATCAATCAGGAACAGAATTTTCGGGGATGACCGGGGCAGTGGTCTCGAAATCCGATACCATCTGAAAGTGATCTGCAAAAATATCATTCGCCATAATTACTGGCTTGGAGTAGGATTCAATAATTACTGCTCGGTGATCCATAAATATGATAATTCTACAATGGGGGCAAGCTGGCATTTTCCCATGCCCGTACATAACGAATATATGCTGGTGGCTGCCGAGCTTGGAGTCCCTGCGGGAATCGTTTTTCTCCTCCTGCTTTTTTTTATTCTGATCCTGCACGTTTCGGTCGGACTGACAAAAAGTGATCCTACGTATGCATACCTTGCTATCGGCTTTTTATGCGGATGGATCGGCTGGCTTCTCCATCATAGAACACTCTTCGAGTATTCTCTTTTTTCGCATAATATATGGTTTTATCTTGGTATTGTTCAGGCTATGAAGAACAATATCGAGACGAAGAATCAACTTGCCCGTCTTGAGTATGCAGGCTGTGAAAACAATTTTTTTCTGCCGGAACATAAACTGCTGTCAGCAGCAAAATGAACCCCGGCAGCTGCGATAGATGACTTTTTTCTATAATACATAGCAATTCCAGGGTAAATGAGTACAACGACACCTGTATCTAATAAGGAGGATCCCCTTCAATCTGTTCCGCCGTCAGCAGAGCTGCCGATTCCGGAGCTTCCTGCTGATTTTCCCCGCTCAGCTGCTTCTCCATCTGTCCGGGATAAAATATCCTTTACGCCGGAAGCGGAACTGACCCGCCGGATAGAGAAGTTCTGTGCGCAGGAAAAAGCCAGCCTGTCTGTTCTGCTGCTGGCAGTCTTCAAGGTCTTTCTGTACCGGTATACCGGTCACTATGATATCGTCGTCAATACAGTAACTACCTCTGCCTCTGGCCGGAATAATCCGGATCATCCAGTGCTGTCCCTCCACACCCGGCTTGAGGACGACCTACATGTTGCGGAATTGCTGGAGCGCGTTCAACAGGCAAAAGAAGCTACGGAAAAAGAACCGGACGCACCCTGCCGGATGATGCTGGTGCTGTATGATGCCCCGGCTTCCCCGGATACTTCGTCGGAGAACAAGCCGGAATCGTACCGGGGATACCAAGAATACCAGGAATACTGGAGTAAATGCGACTTGGCCGTGCTTGCAGAGGCACAGGAGGACGGTCTGCAGATCACCTTTGTTTACAATGCCGGACTGTTCTCCCGCAGCACAGCGGAACGTTTTCTGGGCAACTTCAGGGTGCTGCTTTCCGGCATGGTGGAGAATGACAATCCACAACAGCAGATCGCCCGTCTTCCCCTGCTCACGGCAGAAGAACAGCATCAGGTGCTGGTTGCATGGAACAGCACAGAGATTGAGTATCCGCAGGATAAATGTATTCATCAGCTTTTTGAGGAGCAGGCGGAAAAGACGCCCGATGCGGTCGCACTGGTGTTTCAGGAACAGGAGCTGACCTACCAGGAGCTGAACCGCCGGGCCAATCAACTGGCGCATTATCTGCAGCAGCTGTCTGTAGAGCCGGACACTCCGGTGGGGATCTCCATTGAACGCTCCTTGGAAATGGTGATCGGCATCTTGGGTATCCTGAAGGCAGGCGGTGCCTATGTGCCTATTGATCCGGCCTATCCTGAGGGACGGATTGCCTACATGCTGGAGAATTCCCAAGTTCCGGTGCTGCTGACCCAGAAGCATCTGCAGGCTGCTCTGCCGGAATATCAGGGGCAGGTGCTTTGTCTAGATACGGACTGGGACAGCATTGCGGCGGAAAGCGGAGAAAATTCGTCCGGCAAGGTACAGCCCGGCGATCTGGCCTATATTATGTATACTTCCGGCTCAACTGGCAGACCAAAGGGGGTGCTTGTTCCGCATCAAGGCCTGTGCAATCTGGCACAGTACCAGATCCGTCTCTTTGATGTCCGACCGACCAGTCGATATCTGCAGTTCGCCTCTCTCAGTTTTGATCCGTCGATCTCCGACATTATAACCTCGCTCTGCGCCGGGGCGCGGCTCTGCCTGATCCCGCCGGAATCGTCCCGTCTGGGTGCCGAACTGAAAGAACTGCTGCTGCAGTATAAGATCACCCATATCGATATTGTTCCGCCAGCCCTGGCCACCATTTCCGGAGAAGTTCTGCCTGATCTACGGGCGGTCATTGTCGGCGGGGATGTCTGCACCCAGGAGCTGGTCCGGGAATGGTCGCAAGGACGGAAAATTTTCAATACCTACGGCCCGACGGAAGCGACGGTTATTGCTACAGCGATCGCATATGCTGATACAGATCAGAAACCGACCATCGGTCGACCGATCAGCAATACGCAGGTTTACATTCTTGACCGTTTCCTGCAGCCCGTCCCGATCGGCGTTGCCGGAGAACTGTATATCGGCGGAGTCGGTGTTGCCCGCGGCTACCTCAACCGGCCGGAGCTGACAGCGGAAAGCTTTCTGCCCGATCCCTTCAGCACAGAAAAAGATGCCGGAATGTATAAAACCGGCGACTTGGCCCGCTGGCTGCCTGACGGAGAAATCGAGTTTCTCGGTCGGATTGACCATCAGGTCAAAATCCGCGGCAACCGCATTGAACTCGCAGAAATCGAGAACACTCTGGAAAAGCATCCCGAAGTGGATCATGCAGTCGTTCTTGCCCACGCAACCCCTGCAGGTGACAAACGGCTGGCCGCCTATACTGTTTCCGCTGTCTCCGGAGCATCTCGGCCGGACAGCGACGACCTGCGGAAGTTCCTCGGAAATGCCCTGCCGGACTACATGGTGCCGTCAGCCTTTGTGTCTCTTGATGCCTTTCCGCTAACACCCAACGGCAAAGTTGACCGCCGGGCTCTGCCGGTCCCTGATTTTTCAACCTATGTCAGAACAACTGATTTTGTCGCTCCCCGCAACGCCCTGGAACAGGAGCTGGCAGAGATCTGGTCCGAAGTCCTCGGTCTGTCTCCTCTCGGTATTCATGACAACTTTATTGAAGTAGGCGGACATTCACTGCTGGCGGTCAGGATTATCGCACTGCTGCATGAACGGCTGCAGGCAGAACTGCCTCTGAACCGCCTGCTTGCCTGCCCTACAATCGCTGAGCTTTCCGGTATTGTTTCGGAAACCATATCTTCCAAAGGAGATGATGCCGGTCCGGTACTGCAGCCCATTTCACGGGAACAGAATATTCCGTTATCGTTCGGCCAGGAACAAATGTGGCTGCTTCACCAGCTGACGCCGGAGGAGCCGATCTATAATGAAACAACAAGTATTCATTTCAATGAAAAAGTTAATATTCCGGCTCTGGAAGCGAGTCTGACTGAATTTATCCGCCGGCACGAAATTCTCCGGACAACCTATGAAGCTGTTGAAGGGCGACTGTATCAACGAATTAACCCGCCGTCTTTTTCTTTGCCGGTTGCGGATCTGCGGGAAATTCCTGCAGCAGAACGGGAAGCGGAAATGGTGCGCGTCGCCACGGAACATCTCCGCAAACCGTTTGATCTTGAACAGGGGCCGGTACTGCGGATGCTCCTTATTCAGTTCGGTGAAAAAAAATTCCGGCTCTACTTTTCCATTCATCATATTATTTCCGATGCCGAGTCAGACCTCGTTATGCTGCGGGAAGTAAAAGCCATCTATACGGCATTCTGTCAGGGCCGACCGTCCCCCCTGCCGGAACTGCCTGTCCAATATGCCGATTTTTCGGTCTGGCAACGCCAGTTTCTGAAGAAAAAAAACCTTGCCGATCAGCTTGCCTATTGGAAAAAACGGCTGGAAAATCTTCCCCGTCTGCTGCTTCCTGTTGACCGTCCCCGTACTCCGAGGACAACTTCTTCCGGCTCTTTTGTTCGTGTTCCCTACGCAAAAGACCTGCTCAAACGGCTCACAAAAGTTGCGCAGGGGGAAGGGGTTACGCTGTTTACCACCCTGGCAACGGCAATCAAGGTGTTGCTCCACCGCTATTCTGGCCAGGAAGATATTCTTCTCGGTACCTTCAATTCTCAACGGGATCGGCAGGAACTGGAGGGACTGGTCGGATACTTCCTCAATACGCTTGTGCTGCGCAGCGATCTCGATGGCAACCCAAGGTTCCGGGATCTCCTGAAGCAGGTCTGGAATACCTGTCTGTCTGCCTATGCCAATCAGGATGTGCCGTTTCAGAAGGTGGTGGAAGCCCTGAACCTCAACTTTAAAGTCAACCAGGATCCGATGATTCAGGTTGCTTTCACCATTGATCCGCCTTTAGTCACCGGAGAAAGGTCTGACTGGAAAGCGTTCTGGTTTGAGCTGGACCCTGGAATCGCCAAATTTGACCTCACCTTCTACGTCTTTGAGGAACAGGGGCAGACCGTTTTCCTGCTTGAATATAACTCCGAACTTTTTGACAGAACAACAGCCGAACGCATAGCACAGCACTTCACGGTTCTACTTGAGGGCATTACGGCTGATCCGGATCAGAAGATTTCCAGCCTGCCGCTGCTGCCGGAACAGGAACGCTGTCAGCTGTTGATCGATTGGAACAGCACGCAGGCTGAATATCCACGGGAAAAATGCATCCAGCATCTGTTTGAGGAACAGGCGGACAAAACACCCGATGCGGTCGCGGTGATGTTTGAAGGGCAGGAGCTGACCTACCGGGAACTGAACTGCCGGGTCAATCAGCTGGCGCATTATCTCCGGAAGCAGGGAATACAGCCGGAAAGTCTGGTGGGAATCTGTCTTGAGCGTAGCCTGGAAATGCTCATCGGGCTGCTGGGTATTCTCAAGGCCGGCGGCGCATATGTTCCCTTGGACCCGAATTACCCGCAGGACAGAATCGATTATATTTTATCTGATTCCGGCGCACAGCTCCTGCTTACCTCCGCCCGGCTGCTGAGCGCCCTGCCCGGCCATGCGGACCGCGCAGTCTGCATGGATACGGATCAGGAAGCAATTTCCGCAGAAAGTCAGGAGAATCCGGAAGCCGGTGTGGGGCCGGATAATCTCTCCTATGTCATCTACACCTCCGGTTCCACGGGCAGGCCCAAGGGTGTGCAGATCAGCCATCAGTCGCTGGTGAATTTCATCTGGTCCATGAAGACCGAGCCGGGCCTGGAGAGCAGCGACCGCCTCCTAGCTGTAACCACAATCTGCTTTGACATCCATACATTGGAGATCTACCTGCCCCTGGCAGTGGGTGCTGCAGTTGTCCTGGCCAGCCGGGAAGTAGCCGTGGACGGATTTGCCCTGGCCGCAGCAATGGCGGAATATGATGTCACGGCAATGCAGGCCACTCCGGCAACCTGGCGGATGCTGCTGCTGACTGACTGGCCGGGGAAACCGGACCTGAAGGCGATCTGCGGCGGTGAAGCGCTGCAGCGGAAGCTTGCAGACGCTCTGCTGGAAAAAACAGGTTCCCTGTGGAATATCTACGGCCCGACCGAAACCACGGTCTGGTCAACCCTTTGCGAGGTAAAACCTGACCGCCCGGCACGGCATGAGGATGGGCCGGAACTGATCGGCCGGCCCATCGCCAATACCCAAATTTACATTATGGACAGGCAGATGCAGCCCGTTCCGATCGGGGTTGCCGGAGAACTCTTCATCGGCGGCGACGGCGTCGCGCGGGGCTATCTGAACCGTCCTGAACTGACAGCCGAGCGATTTGTTGATAATCCCTTTGCCGGAAGTTCCGGTTCCTCCCGGCTGTACCGAACCGGTGATCTGGTCCGGTATCTTCCTGACGGCAATATTGAGTACCTGAGCCGCATCGACCACCAGGTTAAACTGCGGGGTTTCCGGATTGAACTGGGTGAAATCGAGGCCGCGTTGAGTCAGGATGAAGCGGTGCGCGAGGCAGCAGTAATTCTGCACGAACAGGAGGACAACAAATTTCTGGCAGCCTACCTTGTCCTGTCCGACGGGCAGGAGGACACGGACAAAATAATCTCCGACCTGCAGGACCGACTGAAACTGCGGCTGCCGGAGTATATGATTCCAACCTCCTTTACTGTGCTGGCCAGCCTGCCGCTCACCCCCAACGGCAAAATCGACCGCCGCGCTCTGCCTGTACCGGATGCCTCAAGCTTTGTCGGCAACGCGGAGTTTGTTGCCCCGCGCAACAAACTGGAACAGCAGCTGGCTGAGATCTGGTCTGAACTCCTCGGTGTTTCTCCGATCGGCGTGTATGACAATTTTGTCGAACTGGGCGGCCATTCTCTGCTGGCGGTCAGAGTTATCATGCTCGTGAAAGACCGTCTGCAGGTCGAGCTGCCTATGCGGCGTCTGTTCGAGAGCCCCACCATAGACAAGCTGGCCGGGGCGGTCCGTGAGTATACGGGAACAGAAACCGGACCTGCCCTGCAGCCTGTCGCACGGGATCAGAACCTTCCTTTATCCTTCGGCCAGGAACAGCTCTGGCTGATCCATCAGCTGATGCCGGAGATCCCCTCCTACAATATGGAATGTTCTGTTCATATCGACGGACAGCTCAATCTTCCGGCCTTGGAAAACAGTCTGACGGAACTGGTCCGCCGGCACGAAATTCTGCGGACAACCTATCCGGCCCCCAACGGCCAGCCGTACCAGAAGATACATCCGCCGTTCCCCGTCTCTTTATCGGTTATTGATCTCCAAGGCCTGAGCGGGACCGAACAGGAAGCGGAAGCACAGCGTATTGCCGCAGAAGAAGTACGGAAACCGTTCGATCTCGCCCAGGGCCCTGTGCTGCGAACCGCACTCATCCGGCTTGCCGACACGGATCACCGGCTCTGCCTGAGCATACATCATATTCTGGCGGATGCGGAATCGCTCAACGACATCCTGCTGCCTGAGCTGGAAGCCCTTTATACGGTATTTTCTCAGGGAGAACCGTCTCCCCTGACGGAGCTGCCTGTACAGTATGCCGATTTTGCCGCTTGGCAGAGGGAACGGCTTCGCCAGGACGTCATCGCTGAACAGCTTGCCTACTGGAAGCAGACCCTGAACAACGCACCGCAGCTGCAGCTTCCCCTCGACCGGCCCCGCACTCCGCAGATGACCTCTGCCGGATCAGTGTATCGTATTGTTATTCCGGAAGAACTAACAGGGATACTTAAAACAGTCAGCCGCAAGGAAGGGGTTACCCTGTTCATGACCCTGGTTGCCGCCTTCAAGGTTCTGCTGTATCGTTATTCAACTCAGGAAGATATTGTAATCGGGACTGTATCGTCACAGCGCAGTACTTCGGAGCTGCAGAATGTTATCGGATATTTTCTCAACACCTTGGTTCTGCGCAGCGACCTCGGCGGCAATCCCGGTTTCAGGAATTTGCTGAAACGGATACAGGAGGTGACGACGTCTGCCTATGCCAATCAGGATGTACCGTTCGAGATGGTGGTAGACGCCCTCCGTCCGGAGCGCCAGCTGAACCTGACGCCGTTTTTTCAGGTGCTTTTTGTCTTTCTCCCCCCGCTCACCGGAGAGCAACTGGGCTGGTCTGTCAATGAGATCGAAACGCATCCCGGCACGGCAAGACTCGATCTCACCTTCACCTTGGAGGAGCGCTCGGAAGAGGGGATAGTCGGACAACTTGAATACAATACAGATCTGTTTGACAACGTCACCATTGAGCGCATGGCGGAACACTTCACTGTTCTGCTTGAGGGCATTGCAGCCGATCCGGATCAGAGGATCACCGGGCTGCCGCTGCTCACGGAACAGGAGCGGCAGCAGGTGCTGGTGGATTGGAACAGCACGCAGGTTGATTATCCTTGGCACAAGCCTATTCATCAGCAGGTTGAAGAGCAGGCGGACAAGACGCCTGATGCTGTGGCAGCAGTGTTTGAAGCTCAGGAACTGACCTACCGGGAACTGAACAGCCGGGCCAATCAGCTGGCCCATTATCTCCGGAAGCAGGGAATCCAGCCGGAAAGCTTGGTGGGAATCTGTATCGAGCGTTCTTTTGAAATGATCGTGGGCTTACTGGGCATTCTCAAGGCAGGAGGGGCATATGTCCCTCTGGATCCGGGGTATCCGCAAGAACGGCTTGAATATATGATCGAAAACTCGGAGGTTTCCGTTCTGCTGACCCAGAACCGTTTACAAGCAGACCTGCCCGAATACCAGGGCAAGATACTTTGTCTGGATACAGACTGGGAGACGATTGCAGCAGAAAATCAGGAAAAGAATCAGGAGAACCCTGTCAGCGGAATAACCCCGGAAAACTTAATCTACGTTATTTATACCTCCGGCTCTACGGGTAAACCCAAGGGGACAATGAATACCCATAAGGGGCTTATCAACCGGATATTATGGATGCAGGATGAATACCGGTTGACACCCGAAGACCGCGTTCTCCAAAAAACCCCCTTCAGCTTTGATGTTTCCGGTTGGGAATTCTGGTGGCCGCTCATCATCGGTTCACGCTTAGTTATAGCAAAACCGGAAGGCCATAAAGATCCTGCCTATCTGGTAGAACTGATTAACGGACAGCAGATTACAGTGCTTCACTTTGTTCCTTCCATGCTGCAGATTTTTCTGGAAAATCCTGCTGTCGAGTCCTGCAGCAGCCTCAAACAGGTGTTCTGCAGCGGAGAAGCTCTGCCTGTTTCTCTTCAGGAACGTTTTTTTACCCGTCTGCAGCCAGAACAGGCTGAACTGCATAATCTCTACGGCCCCACGGAAGCAGCCATTGATGTCACCTACTGGCCGTGTCAGCCGGGAACAGCATCAAGCACCGTTCCTATCGGTCGCCCGGTGGCAAATACCCAGACGTATGTTTTAGATGATCAGATGCAGCCTGTGCCCATCGGTGCTGCCGGGGAACTCTATCTCGGCGGTGTACAGCTGGCCCGCGGTTACCTGCATCGACCGGAGCTGACAGCAGGATGCTTTGTTGAAAACCCTTTTGCAGACGATTTCCAGTCGCCCCGGCTCTATAAAACCGGTGACTTGGCCTGCTGGCGGCATGACGGCAATCTGGAATATCTGGGCCGTATCGACCACCAGATTAAACTGCGCGGTTTCCGGATCGAACTGGGGGAAATCGAAGCAGTGCTGAGTCAGCATGAGACAGTCGGTGAGGCAGTGGTGGTGCTGCATGAACGGGGTGACAATAAATTTCTTGCCGCCTACATCACCGAGGCTGGCAGTGCCCATGCGGAGATATCTGCGCTGCGGGCCTGGCTGGGGCAGAGCCTGCCGGAGTACATGATTCCGGCCAGCTTCACCATCCTGGACAGTATCCCGCTGACTCCTAACGGCAAGGCAGACCGTAAGGCACTACCGGAACCGGACCAGGGGATCAGAGAGGTATCAGAGAAAAATTTTGTCGCCCCCAGCAATACCCTGGAACAGCAGCTGACTGCAATATGGGAGATCCTCCTGCAGACGCAGCCGATCAGTGTGCGGGATAATTTCTTTCATCTGGGCGGAAACTCTCTGCTGGCTGCCCGTCTGTTCGCTGAAATAGAAAAGACAACAGACAGGCAGCTTCCCATGTCGATACTGCTGGAGGCACCGACTGTGGAGCAGCTGGCCAACGTCCTGAAACAGGAAGGCTATTCAGCGCCCGGCAGCACTCTTGTTCCGATCCCGCCCGGCGGGTCCAGACCTCCTTTCTTCTTTGTGCCGCAGGGAGGAAGTACTGCGGTAAGTGCTGGCCCTTACAGGGAGTATATCGGAGCAGATCAGCCGCTGTACGGCATACAGCCGCTCGGCTTTGAAGAGGGAGAGGAACCCTATGCGCGGGTTGAAGACATGGCAGCCTATTATATCCTTAAGATACGGAAACTACAGCCTGACGGCCCGTATTATCTGGGGGGCCCCTGTTTCGGTGCCTGCGTCTCCTTTGAAATGGCCCGGCAGCTCCGGGAACAGGGCTGCACAGTCGGTCTGGTGGCGCTGCTGGATCCGCCTGATCCGCCTGTTCTGCCAAACTGCCCGACAAAGGTAACAAGGCACAAAAAAATCGGTTATTACGCCCGTAATTTCCTGTCTTATTCCAAACAGGGGCAGCTGCTCCCTGCTCTGACGGATTTTTTATTCTACCGCCGTTACTACAGGGTGAAAAATAAATTCTTCACCCTGTATAATAAGCTGTTCCCTGCGAAAATCAACAGGCTCGAATATACATTGAATGCGCATATAGCTGCTCAGGATGAGTACATCCCTCAATTTTATCCGGGAAAAATTACGATTTTCCGGAACGAAATGAAACTGAAGAAACTGGAAAGAATGGATTCTTCAACCTTCAGAGACTGGTCGGCGTTTGCCGGAGACGTAGATTATCGTATAATCAAGGGGCACCATCTGGAAATGTTCGATTACCCCCTTTTTCCGAAACTCGCAGAGGAACTCAGAATCTGTCTGGAGGAAGCACAGGGTTTGTAATTTGTGCCACAGATTTTATTCTTACAGAACAAAATTATAATGTCATAACGGGGTTCATATGCAACTCAACGGACTGCTGAAAAAACTTCCGGTCGGCGCATTACGCCAGATTATGCGGATTTTCCGTTTTACGACCAGAATCTATGAACAGGTACAGGTTGAATATTACGCCAGAATCGCCTCCTGCACTGCGGACGGACAGGTGGAGGAACAGGATATTCCGACTGAAGAACTGCAGCCGGTCTTTGTGCTGTCAACAGGCCGATGCGGTACAAAAACTCTGGCTGCTCTTGCCGACCTGCTACCTGATGTGAATTCCCACCACGAGCCTGATCCCAAGCTGCTTGAAGCATCATATCTTTATTTTATGCAGCTCTGCCCGGAAGTGTCTGAAGATTTCTGGCAGGGGCTACTTGCAGTGAGTCGGGATGAACTGATCCGACAGGCGGCCCGAAAGGACAAGCTATATTTTGAAACCAACAACCGGCTGGCATTGCTCTGCAACCTGCTCGCCGCACGGTACCCGAAGGCAAAATTCATCCATCTTGTCCGGCATCCCTATGATTTTGTCCGCTCCGGAATGCGCCGGAACTATTACAATGACCATCAATGGGATTTCGTCCGGATCACTCCTCTTCCCGATGATCCGGCTGCGGCAGCATGGAAGACAGGCAGTCAGCTGGAAAAATGTGCCTGGCTGTGGACGGCAACCAATGCCCATATTGATGATTTTTTCCACAGTATCCCTGATGACCGCAGGCTGTTTATGCGTTCTGAAAATATATTCAATAACGCGGGGGACAGTGTCCAAAAGGTCCTGTCGTTTATTGCCGACGGAAAAAATCTGCCCAATGCAGGCAAGATAGAAAAAGTACTGGGCATGAAGCTGAACCTGCAGACCTACGGCAACTTTCCGAAAGCAGCCGGCTGGTCTCCGGAAGAGAAAAAAATTCTGCAGCAGCATTGCGGGGTGCTGATGAAAAAATACGAATATGATTTCTGAGGCATTAGGCAAAACAGCCGCCAAGAGCGCTGCTTTTCTAACGGCTCTTACCGTTACCAGTACGCTTATAAGTTTTGTCAGAAATGTCGTTCTGGCCCGTCTCCTGGCTCCTGAGGACTTCGGCCTGATTGCTCTTGCCCTGGTCCTGATTCAGGGAATGGATGCTCTGACTTCGGTCGGTGTTGAGAAGTATTTAATCCAGAAAAAAAAGATTGACGATGTTATTGTCGGGAATATCTGGCTGTTGAATATTGTCCGGGGAATTCTCCTGACCCTGCTGGCGCTGGCACTCTGCCCTCTATACAGCAGTCTGGTCAATAACCCTGCCACCATGCAGGTATTGCGAATTATTGCCTTTGTCCCCTTAGTGGAAGGATTGTACAACCCCAACTCCATCTTGGCCGAACGGGCAATGCAGTTCGGACGGATTACTGTCTATGAAACTGTCTGCGCTGTACTGAACGTGAGTATCGTTGTTTTTATGGCTTGGCTGCTCCGGGATGCCGAAGCCCTGGCCTGGGGCATTCTCCTTGGCACGTTCCTCGATAATTTGCTCGCCTATTTTTTCTTCCCTCCGCCGAAAATTCCAAAATTTGATCTCTCCTGTCAGCTGGAACTGCTTTCTGTGGCAAAACATTTTGCCGTTATTGCTGCGGGTACCATGATTATGATGCAGGGAGACAACCTCATTGTCGGCACACTGGAAGGCAGTGAACAATTAGGGTTGTATGTGATTGCATATCAGCTTGCTATCTTCCCGATCTCTTTTCTTCATCAGATAGCAAACCGGATCGCATTACCGGTATTCAGCAGTCTTCAGCTCGACAAATTCCGCCTGCGGTCTGTTCTGGGTAATGTTCTTCAGGTACAACTGGCGACAATTATTCCTTTTGTGATTACTGCAGCGTTTTTTGCCCATGAACTGATTGTCACCCTTTACGGAGAGGCCTGGACGGAATCCGGGAATGTGCTCAGAGCCCTGGTGTTCGTGACATTAGGCAGAGGTCTGACCCATATCTGCGTGCCGTACATAACCGGAACCGGAGCATTCTCCTTCGCCTCCAAAATGAAAATTTTTGAGACCTCCCTGTTTCTTGTCAGCGTATATATCGGAACCAAGTATTTCGGCCTGATAGGGGCTGCATTGGGGGCAGGAACCGGGTATATGGCAGCCGGGATCGGACGCCTGATCTTCATGTGTTGGGATGCCGGAGTGGCATTCTCAGATGCAGCTCAATATGTATTCCGTCCGACCATCGCGGTCCTTCCCGGTGTTCTGCTCGCACAACTTGTCGCCAGTGCGGCCGCATGGCATAACGTCATTGAACTAACAGCTATTCTGGGAATTATATGTATCAGTTATGCGGGCTGCAGTCTTCTTGTGCAGAAAGAACTGCTGGACGTTTTTATTCGGAAAATTCTGCACGCCAACTGACTGTCGTACTTTTTCAATATCAGTTTTAATCCTGTGCAGATACAAATAAAAACGGTTACAATAGATTATTAGTTAGATTATTCATCGTAACTACCAAGGATATACGAATGATTGGACGGCACATTGACAATGCACTACAAAAAATAGCCCTTTTCGCTTCTTCCTGTGCAGTGAAGCCGACAGATATCGACTCGTTGCCAAGGGGCTTGAAAGGAAGCAACCGGAGCTATCAGAAATTCATCATCCTCGGACATCAGCGGTCCGGTTCTTCAATGATGATCGGAACCTTGCGGACACACCCGCAGATTGTCGGCTTCGGAGAACTTTTCACTGCAGACAGTGTGGGCTTTAATGTTGAAGGATATGACAATTATTCCACCAGAACCCTTGCCCTGAGAAATAAATATCCTGTTGATTTCCTTGATCGCCATATTTTTTCCTTCTATCCGGATGAGATACAGGCAGTCGGATTTAAATTCTTCCCTGAACATATAGAGCGGAATGCCCGATTCCGGTGTATACGGCAGTGGCTTGAACAAAATAAAGACATAAAACTTATTCATCTGACACGAAAAAATCTGCTGGCAGCATATACATCATTACTGGTCGCCATGAAAGACGGCAGATTCGGGATCCTGGATAAATCCGAACGATCAACAACAACTGTTACGATTGATCCGACAGAATGTCTGGCTGAATTTCAGCAGAGAAAGGCTTCGCATGAGGAAATAAAACAATATATCAGACTTCATGAAGTATTCGATATTGTTTATGAAGATCTGGCTGCAGATCCCCATAGGCATTTAAAAGCTATTCAGCAATTTATCGGAACGGATATCCGTGATTTACAAGTCAGTAAAGTCAAACAGGAAACACGCTCTCTGTCGGAGGTTATCGAAAATTACGATGAGCTGCAGAACTTTTTCCGGCAGACAGAGTGGAATTATTTGTTTGACATGTGACAATTTCCGCAGTATTCCCGTAATGCCGAATACATAATAGTTGAATTCAAATTATGAAAATATGCTACATAAATTATGAGAAATACGGTGGCGGTTCTTGGGTACATACCACTCAGTTTATCGCTGCTTTGAAAGAAATACACGATGATGTTGTTGTGCATACCCCCTTGGCCCGCCAGGATGCACCGGAGGACGACGAACAGGAATCACAGGAGAGCTTCTCGAATATTTTAAACCACCTTCGCGAGATTCGCCTGCTTGTTGTCATGTTTACCCGTCAGGCTGCGGCTGAATTCCGACTGCTGAAAAAAGAAAGACCGGATGTTGTCATCTTACGAATGGCACGGTACAGATCAGCGGTTCTGTTATGCCGTCTGCTGAAAATTCCTCTTGTCCTGGAAATCAACGCCCCGCCTATGGAAGACCAGTTTATGCCGAAAGAGCAGCAGCTGAGAGGAAAATCTTTCTGGGCGCTGGTGGACAAAAAAATAATGGGACTGGCAACTCATAACATGGTGGTTTCTGAAACATTACGGCAACATTATATAACATGCGGCATTTCTGCGGAAAAAATAAGCAGCGTTCCGAACGGGGTCGATCCCCAGGTCTTTCATCCCGATATCAGCGGCAACCGGATACGAGAACAACTCGGACTGCAGAATAAAACCGTTGTGGGTTTTTCAGGCAGTTTTGCCCCCTGGCATGGGCTGCCTCTGCTGGCAGAAGCTATCGAGCTTATTTGTGAATCAAATCAATATGAAGAACTGGCCCTGCTGCTTATTGGAGAACCAAGCGATATATTGGAAATGCCCGATTTTCCTGCTGCAGTTACAACCATAACCGGCCATGTTCCACACGAAGATATACCGGAATATCTTGCTGTTATTGATATTTTTGTTGCCCCTTATCCGAAAATCACCCCGTTTTATTTTTCACCGCTGAAAATCTTTGAGGCCATGGCTCTGGGGAAATCTGTTATTTCCTCTGCGCAGGGCCAGATTTGTGAACTGATTACGGATAACGTAAGCGGTCTGTTGTACCCGCCGGGTGATCAAGCCGCCTTGGTTGAGCAGATACAACGCCTGATGACAGATATACAGCTCAGACATGAGCTCGGCAAAAACGCCAGAAAGGTTATGGAAGATAATTTTACATGGAAAGATAATGCAGGACGGATGCTGAAGCTGTGTCAAGATGCTGTTGCGCAATAAATCTCTCAGCCGCTGACAGCAGCAGTCAAAGCAAAATGCGACAAAACTGAACAGAACTGCTCCGCATAGGCAGATGCGGAATAACAAGGACAGGCGATGAAGCTGAGAATAAAACAATATTTCGACATAGATGACAATACGAACAAACTCTTGTTTCTGTTGCTTGCTGCAGATCTTGCCTTTGTACTGATCCACCTTTTCTATATGGCAGGTATTCTTGAAAGTGTCCTGTTTTCAGTAGAAAAGGATAAAGGATATGCGGAATTTTATCAGTATACAAAAGAACTGTGGATCATCCTCCTGCTGAGCATCATTGCGATCAAAGAAAAAAGAATAGTTTATATTTCCTGGGCTGCATTGTTTTTCTATTTTCTGCTTGACGATTCCTTCAGAGTACATGAACAACTCGGGGAATTCCTGGTCAACTATTTCGGTTTTCATGGGATCTTCAACCTGCGGGCACAGGATTTCGGGGAGCTTGCTGTATCTGCTGTGTTCGGCGTATTGCTCTTTTCCTTTATAGGTTGGGCTTACCTGTTCAGTACCAATCATGAACGGAAAATATCGCATAATATCTTTCTGCTGGCATGCTCTCTGGTTTTTTTCGGTGTTGTCGTGGATGTAGCTCACGTGGCCATTCCTTGGGGAGGACAGGTATTTGGATTAATCGAAGATGCAGGAGAGATGGTGATCGTCAGCATTATGGTATGGTATCTCTTCGGCCTGAAATTTGCGGCAGAAGAATCATCTCCATCTCCCGCTGTTGAACAGCAAACGTCCTGACGGGTACGCCGTTATATAGAGAACCATACAGAACCAGCTGGAATAATTTATTTTCAACATTGCCATGAATGACAGATTGGAAAACTACTTCGACAAAATCTATGTTGTCAACCTTCCTGAGCGGATAGACCGTCGCCGGGAAATAACAGAAGCGCTGCAACGTATCGGGATTTCCTTTACTCCGGGAAAAGTCGAGCTGTTTCCGGCAGTCAAGCCGACCGAGGCAGCAGGGTTTTCTTCTCCGGGTGTACGGGGGTGTTTCCTCAGTCATCTCTCCATCCTCAGAAAGGCTGCTGAACTCGACCTTTCAAACGTACTTGTCATAGAAGATGATGTGGAATTTGTCAGTATATTTGAACAACTCTGGCCAGCTATGCAGCAGCAACTGCAGGACGCATCATGGAACTTCGCCTACCTCGGCTATACGCATGTTGAAGGCAGTACACTTGCTTCACGGAAAACCGAACACGTCGAAATGCGCCCGCTGCCCGATTCTCTCAGATGCACACATGCATACGCTGTCAGCCGCCCGACGTTTGCTCCTCTCATTGAGCATCTTGAGGAACTGGAGCAGCACAGACCAATAGATGTCGATGGTGCGTTCAACGTCTTCCGGAGAAAATATCCGGAGACCCTGACCCTGATTGCTGAACCGCAAGTCATCCGGGACCGTGCTTCACACAGTGATCTGCACAATACAGGGTGGCGTGCAACATGGGTGATGCGTATCCTGCTCCAGCCTGCCCGCAGAATAAAAAATTTTTTCCGCCGACGTCAATTCTGACCGGCAAATCGTGCAACCAGATAACCGGATGAAAAAAAAGACCGTCCTGATCCTGTGCCCCTGGTACGATCCTTATCGGGTGCCCCTGCTGCGTGAACTGGCCCGTGAATTTGATATCACGGTGCTCTATACCATGCCCAAGGAAGTCGGCAGAGAATGGCACCCTCCTGAGGACCTGCCCTTTCGCGCCTATTATTTAAAGCCGTTTTTTTTGTGGAAAACCAATCAGATGTTCGGAGAGCGTCTGCTGATTCGCTATCCTTCCGGGCTGCTGCAGAGGCTAAGGAAGATCCGACCGGATGTGGTGGTCAGTCTGGAATTCCGTTTTGACTGCATTATCGGTGCCCTCTGGGCGCGGTTGAACCGGCGGAGTTATGTGATCTGGTCAGATATGACCTATCACCATGACAAACGTATGGGCCTGCTCAGAAGGAGCAACCGCAGATTTCTGCTTTTTTTTGCCCATGCCCTGATCGGCTCCTGTACAGACACGCTGGATCACTTCAGCGACAACTTCGGTTACCCCAAATCAAAAGAGTTTCTCAGCAGCCTGAGCGCCCATATTCAGGAGCATCTGGCTGCAGTCGGCGTACCGGAAAAACCGCCACGGCAGGATAACGACCCGGTCAAGTTCGTCTATGTTGGTGAGATAAAGCCGAGAAAGGGTATTGACCTACTGATCCGGGCCTTTGCCCGGCTGCTGGAATCTGTCCCTGACGCCCTGCTGACCCTAATCGGCAAAGGTGTTGATCTGGAAGCGCTCAAGGCGCTGGCAAAGGAGCTGGGCTGTGAGCATGCTGTTCTTTTTCCGGGCAGTGTCCCGTATGAATCTGTGCCCGCAGAAATGGTCCGGCATGATGTCTTTGTCCTGCCCACACGGCTGGATGTTTTCGGCCTGGTGGTGGCTGAAGCCGTGGCCTGCGGTCTTCCGGTCATCTGTTCCCGCTATGCCGGGGCAGCCAACGATATGGTCAGGGAAAACGGCATCATTGTTGATCCGGAAAATACGGATGAAATGGCTGCAGCAATGGAAAAAATGGCCCGTGATCCAGAGATGCGCCAACGTATGGCCGAGGCCGGAAAAATACTTGCCCGGAAAAATGACCTCGCACCAGCGGTAAAAGGCTATGCGGACGCAGTCCGGCTGGCGCTCCGCAGCACAGGCAGGGCGGAAGCAGAGTAAACCGTAAACAAAAAACAATGACGAAGCAGAATACACAGAATACCGTAGAGCAGCAGCCTCTGAACGTACTCCATCTGATCAGCAGCCGCGGTCTGTACGGTGCTGAACGCATTATCCTGAATCTGATCGGCGCTACGGACCACAGCCGCTTCACCCCGTCTATAGCCCTGCTCCAAGCGGAAGGCTATCCGAACATGGAACTGATCAATGCTGCCCAGGCAAAAGACGCTCAGGGGCATGTCATCACCTGCCGGAGATGGATCGATCCGGAAGCGGTGCGGCAGATCAGGGAACTCATCCGCCGGGAGAACATTGCCGTTGTCCACTGCCATGAAATGAAAGGACGGCTCTACGGCCTGCTCTCTGCAATGGGCACTCCGGCCCGGCTCATCACCACAAATCACAACTGGATCCGCAGTGATTTTCTGGTCACCTGCTTTGAATCCCTGGATGCTTTTTACATCCGCTTTTTTCCGAAAATCGTCGCGGTTTCACCGGAGGTCCGGCAGCTCATGCGCCGCTATCTGACCCCGGCCGGAAAAATGCAGGTGATCATCAACGGGATCGATATGCAGGAATTCCGGAAAGATCAGCAGGCAAGGGACACAATTCGCGAAGAATTCAAGATCGCGCCGGGAACGCCGCTGATCGGCGTATTCGGCAGGATCAGCCCGGAAAAAGGCCAGAAATACTTTCTTGCTGCAGCTGCGCAGGTGCTGAAAGTTTTCCCTGAAGCACATTTTATTCTTGTGGGTGACGGGTTTCAGGGGGACGAAATGCGGCAATACGCTGTAGAACTCGGTATCTCGGACGCAGTGATCTTTGCCGGATTCCGTCCGAATATCGCTGCATTCTATTCTGCCTTGGATATTTTTGTTCTGCCTTCGCTGCTGGAAGGCACACCCATGGCCCTGCTGGAAGCCATGTCCGCGCAACTCCCGGTCATTGCAAGTGAAGTCGGCGGGGTAGGCCGGATCATCCAAGATGAGGAAAACGGCCTGCTGGTCCCTCCGGCCAATGCGGAAAAGCTGGCTTCCGCAATGCTCCGGCTGCTGCGCCTTCCCGAAGAAGCAGACAGGATGGCGGCCAATGCCTTTGCAACCATAGCGGAAAAGTACTCTGCAAAAACAATGACAGATGCCTACATGCGCCTGTACACTGAACTTGTTCAGTAAGTCCTGTTTATCTGATGACCGTACCATGACAACCCAATCCATACAGTCTTTTGACCATCTCGACAGTGTCCCTATCCTCGGTGTGCAGGTCCATCTGTTAGGGGAAGCAGGAATCTGCCAGTACATCGCCGATGTAGTTGCCCGACAACGCAAGTCTCTGGTCCTGAATGTCAATACGCACTGCTACAATATGGTGTATCATAACCCCTGGCTGCGGGATTTTCTCAATCAGGCCGGGCTGGTCTTCTGTGACGGAGCCGGTGTTGTCCTGGGCGCCAGAATTCTGGGTCATCACATACCGGGGCGCAGCACCCCGGCCGATTCGATGTGGAGCCTGGCAGAACTGGCGGAAGAGAAAGGCATCAGCTTTTTTTTCCTCGGGGCAAAACCGGGTATCGCCGACAAAGCTGCGCTGAAACTGAAAGAACGTTTTCCTGCTCTGCAGATCACCACCCGGCACGGATATTTTGACAAATCCCCGGATTCGCCGGAGAATGAGGAAATTATCCGCCTGATCAATGCCTCAAAGGCCAATGTTCTGATTGTCGGGTTCGGTATGCCGCTGCAGGAAAAGTGGCTCAAGGAAAATTGGGACAGGCTGAACGTCAATGTCGGTTTTTCCGCCGGTGCCCTGTTCGACTATGTTTCCGGGGAATTGCGCCGAGGCCCTAGCTGGATGACAGACAACGGCATGGAATGGCTGGCCAGACTGCTCATCGAACCGAAACGATTGTGGAAGAGATATCTGATCGGCAACCTGTTTTTTTTCTATCTGATTTTCAAAGAACGCTTCAGCAGGGAAAAAAGATGAGGGTATCATATCCACCCGCTGCAAACCGGTCCGAACCGGCCCTGTTTGCAGAGAAACTGAGAAAAATTATCGTCCGACCTGCCGCACCAGACGGAATCCCAAAGAATCGCTGAGGTAATCTGGGGTATTCAGCCCGCGGACAGCGGAGCGCAAATTCCTTGCCGACCCGTACCAGCTGCCGCCCCGAAAACAACGGACACGACCGGTTGCCGGACCGGTCGGATCAACCTTGGGACTGATGCGGTAATAGTCCTCGCTGTACCAGTCATCCACCCACTCCCAGACATTGCCAGCTATATCGTATAAGCCCCAGGGATTGGGTTTCTTCAGACCGACTGGATGAGGAAAATCTTCTTTTTTCCCCGAAGGCCCTTTCTGGAACCATTTGCGCAGGTCTGCTCCTTCCATGTTAAGCCAGGCATATTCCGGAGCCTTCTCCGGTTCATCGCCCCAGAAATACACCGTCTCTGTTCCCGCCCTGGCAGCATACTCCCATTCCGCCTCGGTGGGCAGCCGGTAGGCACGGCCACCCTCTTTTTTGTTCAGCCAGCGGATAAATCCCTGTACATCCTCCCAGGAAACAACCACCACAGCCGCATTATCCCCGTGTGTATTAAATCTGCTGAATCTGTCTGTTGCCACTGCAGCCCGCTCTCCGGCGGGCAGGCAGGCAAGATATTGTTTAAACTCTCCTAAAGTGACTTCATAAACACCTATCTGAAATCCTCTGCTAATCCGCACTTCGTGCTTGGGCGCCTCTCCCTTATGGGCATCTTTATCCGCTTTTCCCCTGCCGGGACAGACAGCTCCTTCAGGGAGACAGCTCCCCATAAAGAAGGTTCCGGCAGGGATATTGTTGAACTGCATACCGAGACTGTTCGTATAATCGGCCGCCTGAACAGTCGGAACAAACCAAAAGAGTAAAAAGAGCAGTAAAGATGCCGAGATGCATTTCATTTTCATAAGAGATCTCCTTGTCGGATCTTATTTTTCCTGTTGAATAAGTGAGGCATACCTATATAATGTTACGTGTTATCTGCAGGAACGGAGGAACTCCCCTACTATAACTTTACCTGGCTTTTTTATTCTGTCAATCATGAACTCCGCTTCTGCTGTCACCGGCATGACCGGCTTTTCCGCATCAATTTTTCTTCCATGACAGACCGGAGTAACCGGCAAATAGGATACATTTTATTGACCTTGCAAAGACAACCACTGCAGGGTACATTTATCCGGACTGAGTACTCAGCAGCGGCACATTCAATCTTGACAGGCCGATATTCTTCTATCTTGGAAAATAAAGAAAACAGAAGAAACACGGACCAGACATTTTTTTGCACAGGAGGACATAGATGTTTCATTTGCAGGGGAAAACAGCACTCGTCACCGGCGGATCCCGCGGTATCGGCCGGGCCATTGCCGTGCGGCTGGCAGAACACGGTGCAAACCTTGTGGTCAATTATGTCCGGCATCGTCGCGATGCAGAAGAAACCGCTGCAGCTATTGAACAATACGGCGTGGGCTGCCTTGCAATCAAAGCCAATGTTGCCAAAGAAGAAGATGTGCAGAGGATGTTCGATGAAATCAGAGCCACCTACGACAGGATGGATATCCTGGTCTCCAATGCCGCCTCCGGGGTATTGAAACCGGCCATGGAACTGACCCAACGTCACTGGGACTGGGCAATGGACATCAATGCCCGGGCCATGCTGACCCTGAGCCAGCATGCTGTGCCGATGATGGGGCAGGGCGGAAGAATCCTTGCGGTCTCCAGTCTCGGTGCGGTACGGGCAGTACCCAACTATACCGTGGTCGGTGCCTCCAAAGCTGCGCTGGAATCTCTGGTCCGGCATCTGGCCGTGGAACTTGGCCCCAAGGGAATCACAGTCAACACCATCAGCGCCGGGGTGGTGGACACGGATGCTCTGAAAAAATTTCCCAACCGGGAAGATATTATCGGTCGTTCTCTTGAGATGACTCCGCTTGGCCGCCTGACCACACCGGAAGATGTGGCTGACCTTGCCCTGTTCCTGTGCAGTGAAGGTGCCGCCATGATCCACGGACAGTCCGTGGTGGTTGACGGAGGCTACGCTATTCAGGGGTGAGCAAGGTTGTTTACTCTGCCTGCTGCTTTTCCTTTTTCTCCTTGATCTGCATGTCATCTTTCCATAGCCGTTGCTGAATCTGAAACGTATTGATCACCAGCCCGACAAGGCAGAGCAGCACGGTGGCAGGCAGCAGAACGGCGAACTGCTTTGTGCCGAAAAAAACAATAAAAATATTGATGAGGATAAAAACAACCCGCGTCTCCGTAGGGCCGATGCCGTAATAGTAGATCTGAAATTCATTGGTGGCGCCGAAGGCCAGAAAGGAGTTGACCATGAACCCGCCCAGAACAACAACCAAGGCAAAATACCAGATCTCCAGCCCGGCAGGCGCAATCATATAGCCGACAAAGACCAGGGAGCAGAGGAAAATATAGTCCAGAAAATGGTCCATGTAAAAACCCCACTTGATCAACCCGGTCTCCCGCTGACGGCCCAGTTCGCCGTCAAACAGGTCGGTGAGGTACTGAAGCACGATCATCAGGGAGACCAGCCAGAGCATGTTCAGCTTGTCCCTGGCCGCAAAACCGGCAAGCACGTTGATCAGGCTCCAGAGCAGGGTGGTCAGGGTAAGATGATAGGTCTCGATTCCTGCCGGAATTTTCGGGACAGCCCAATTTTTCAGCCGTGTTTCCGGGCCGTTCAGCAGGGAGTGACCGACTTTTTTATCGCCGCCGAATTTTTTCATGTTTCCTCTCTCTTTTTCTGTTTTGCGATAACACTCTGCAATTATTTGCGGAGCATTCACATTTTTTTCTTTCATTCAACAAACAGATAACAGAAAGAACCATGCGCCGTCAACCCGCAGTTGCCGACAGATTTTATCCGGGCCAACCGGACAGGCTCCGTCAATCCCTAGCCGAACTGATTCCCGAAGTTACAGACAAGGCTGAGGCAAAGGCGGTCATCACCCCCCATGCCGGATATATCTATTCCGGCGGCGTGGCCGGAGAAACCTTTGCCAGGATCAGCATCCCGAAAACTGTGATTATTCTCGGCCCTAATCACCACGGGCGAGGTGCGCCTCTTGCTGTCGGAACCGAAGACTGGGATATGCCTCTGGGACAGGTTTCTCTGGCGGACGACCTTACCGAAGCACTGATCGAGGGATCAGCCCTGTTCACGGCAGACGACATCGCGCACCGGTATGAACATTCGCTGGAGGTACAGGTTCCCTTTCTCCAATATCTGCAGCAGAAGTTGCGCATCGTGCCTGTGGTGGTGTCCCGTCTTTCCTTTGAGCAATGCCGCCAAGCCGCTGCAGAGCTTGCCCGGGCCGTGCTGCAGTACAACCGTCCTGCCCTGCTGGTTGCCAGCACGGACATGACCCATTACCTCTCCCGGCAGCAGGCCTCACAACAGGATCATCTTGCCCTGAACCACATCCTGCAGCTGGATCCGGCCGGACTCTACGATACAGTCCTGTCCCGCCGGATATCCATGTGCGGTATCATGCCTACCACGATCACCCTGCTGGCTGCGCTGGAGCTGGGAGCCGAGCAGGCCGAGCTTGTCCGGTACACGGATTCAGGGGAGGTCAGCGGTGATACAGATCAGGTTGTCGGGTATGCCGGTGTGGTTGTCTGATGAACAAGCAGGGGCACGGCTGCCGTGCCCCTGCTGTTTTTATGCAGAATGATATTGCCGCACTTTGGTTCACACCCCTTTCAGCCCTGCTTCTTGCGACCGGACGGATTTACTGGTATATTCTCCCGGCCAAGTCATTTCAACCGTGAATTCAGACAGCAGATACCATGCAACGTATACTCTCCGGCATCCAGCCTTCAGGACAGCTTCATATCGGCAATTATTTCGGCATGATGAAGACGATGATCTCCAATATGGAGACAGCGAATCTCTATGTCTTTATTGTGGATCTCCACGCGCTGACCTCCGTGCATGACCGGGAAAAACTCTCCACCGGCACCCTTGAGGCGGCTGCGGATTTCCTGGCCCTAGGGCTTGATCCGGAGCGCTGCACCTTCTGGGTCCAGTCAGATGTGCCGGAGGTCTGTGAACTGTCCTGGATACTGTCCACTATGACGCCCATGGGCCTGCTGGAGCGCTGCCATTCCTATAAGGATAAAGTGGCCAAGGGTATTGCGGCCAGTCACGGTCTGTTTGCCTATCCGGTGCTCATGGCGGCGGATATCCTGCTCTATCAGGCAGAGGTCGTGCCGGTGGGCAAGGATCAAAAACAGCATCTGGAGGTGGCCCGCGATATTGCCATCAAGTTCAACAACACCTTCGGTGAAACCTTTGTAGTGCCGGAACCGGCAATCAGCGAAGCCACAGCCATTGTTCCGGGCCTTGACGGCCAGAAAATGTCTAAATCCTACGGCAATACCATTCCGATCTTTCTGGAGGATAAACCTCTGCGTAAACAGGTGATGGCGGTGCAGACCGATTCCACCCCGGTGGAAGAGCCGAAAGACCCGGATAAATGCAATCTGTATGCTCTGCTCAAGCTCTTTGCCTCTGCAGAAAAAATGGCAGAGGTGCAGGATCTCTATGTCAATGGGGGGGCGGCCTACGGCTATCTGAAACAGGATCTCTTTGAACTGATCCGGGATTATTTTGCCGATGCCAGAGCAAAAAAGAAAGAGCTGTTGCAGAATCAGGAGTATTTGCGGGAGGTGCTGCGGAAGGGAGCGGATAAAGCGCGGGCAAAGGCGACCGAAACCCTGGAGCTGGTACGGGATCGGGTCGGGTTGCGGTATTAGCTGTCAGCAGGGTATTTGCGCGGCGGAAGGAGTGAAGCCGGATTTCCGGCCTGCATCGGAATCACCGACCGACCTGCCGCATCTTTTCGTTAGCAGGCCAATCACTTCCGGCAAGAACCACGTCTTTCACGTCTGCGATTCTGCCGGTTCTATTTATAATTAACAGGACGTTTACCGTTTATAATAACCAAACCGGCAGTGGTATTTCTCCCTATCCTCCTTTCAACCGGTTTTTTTTCAGTACTCTCCCGTTCAGCAGGTTTCCTCTGTTCAGGGATCTGTTGCTTCTCCCTACCAGTTGTATTTCCGGGGTTCCCCTGATTAACAGACCTCTGCGCAGAAGCTGCGGGCGCCTGCTTCTGATTTTTCTGATTAGCGGTCTCCTTTTTAGAAGAATCCTGCCTGATGGGCTTCTGCTCAGAATCTTTTTGCTGACCAGTCGTAGTATCTTCAGGAGTATCCTGATTAACAGCTCTCTGTTCAGCATTCTCCTTCTCAGTGCTTTTCTTCGGTTTCCTGCCCCAATTTCCGAAGAAAACTTCCGAATGCTTTGCCATTCTGTCAATTTCTTCAATCTCAACAGCACCGTATAGTGAGATAAACAGATCACCCAGATTATGTTTTGTATGTGGTATCATTATACCGCTGTCAGCTTCATACGCGGCAATTGCTTTCTGCAGAGGGATATCATATCTGTCGCTGATCGAACCGTTGTAGTACTCCAACTCTCTGAGCATCAATTTCAGATATTTTATTTTCATTCCCGGATCAAGCGACAGCCATCTTTCATTTGCCGCAATCGTCGCATCAGGTGTAGCAGCACCGCCTTCTCCGTCTCCCCCTGCAACGCATTGAGAAAAATCAAGTTTGCTGTACAGACCGCGCAGTATCCACATTGCGGCAGCTTCAATCAGAGTTCTCTGCGAACCATGCAGCCCTTCCTTAATTTTTGATTCGTTGACAAAACTCATCGAACCTTCCCCGTATCCGAAACCAACTGAAAACTCATCAGACATTGTATGCATGTTGAGTGTCAATGTTGTGGCGGCAATCAGAGTATTATTCAAGGGACTTCCCAGATAGATTGCCAGAGATACACTTTTGGACGCTTCAGAGAGACCGTATTCTATCTCGGTCCGACCACGTTTTCCCTCCTGCTCGATACTGTTGCCGGATCCGTTGTTTATATAGTCGGCGGAATCATTCTGGGTGAATACTCCTTTCACTCTGACGACACCGGAGACATTATATATTTTAAGAAGATCCTGTAAGTACTCCGGCTTCAGCCTTCCATATATGTCTTCATGCTGTATTACACCGGTGGGCAGTGCATACGGAAGGACAATTTTCTGACTGGAGACTGTCCGCTTGATGACAGCCTCAAAATCATATTTTCCCCCGTCAGCCAGTGGGCCGTTACTTCTGTAGGCTCTTGTCAGGATAGCTTGAGCATCTGTTACAATAGGAACAGTGCCGTCAAAAAAATCATCTACCAGAAAGAGAATAGGGCGTGATTCGGATTCATTGATCACCATACCTATACATTTCAACGTTTCGGTGAGATTTGTTGAGGCAGAATACGGCGTTTCTCTGTTAATATTTGATATTACGGAATCAACATTTGTGCATCCCGTATTTATACATGCCAGGACAGCACCCAGACAGGCTGATCGGAGTAACCGCTTCATTTATTTTGCATTTTTGCCGCTGAAAAGCAGCTCGTGTTTTTCAGGGAAGGTAACCCAAGCTACCGCCTACTATGCGGAAACGACATAATAGCCTGTTAAACGCATAAAAAATGCCCAGACAAAAGGCATTTAAGGCAGGCATGCTATGGCAGCAACTTGGGGGAAAGAAAGAGAAAGGAGGAGTCAGACAGTTATCCGAAGACACCCTTCCTCATAAGTTTATTCTCATATTCTTTGTTGCTGATTCTAACCGGGAAAGGATAAAAAATACAACAAAAATATCAGAAAAAACTTCAGAGAAGGTAACGAAACAAACAGGACAGCAGATTATCCCGTTGTCTTGTCCTTAATTGCATTGAATCTCAAGCTTATCAATATTGAAATATTGATCGACGTTAGCGTCACCTTCGTTGTAATTGCCGTAAAAAACACATGTGGGTTCGTCTAGGTCATCAACAACAACGATGTTTCCTTTTTCGTCAGTCAGCTTAGTGCCGCCGGTTATCTCGTTAATTTGTCCTTGATCATCCTGAATCCCTTTGGCCTTCTTCATTACTGATGCCAGAGTCCCTGTCCTGTTTGCATTTGGAATGTCTGCTTTTTTTATCTTCATTCCATCTTCAGACGCACACGCCGCCTGAACCGCCAGGACAGAACAGCATAACACAACGGATAATATAAGACTTCTTTTCATAACAACTCCTCCCTCTGAAAAAGCACCATAATTGGCTATTGAGATCTCCCGACAGGGAAAAAATTGAATCCGGAAACCAGACAGGACAAAGATCAGTTGCACTGAGGGCCGGTGATCACATTAATCCCCTGAATTCCACCATCATTACCGCTTGATGCCATCGTGACCTTACCGTCAACAATCGCCAGCTGAGAGATTTTCCCCCTCCTGAGATGGCCCTGATAGACATTGATCCCCTGAACAGCATCGTTCCCGCCAGACATATCAAACGATAAGTCTGCGTCAACTATAGCCTTTTGTACCACTTTGCCACCGGCAGCAAATCCCTTGATCACATTCAGTCCCTGAACAGAATTGGTATCATTCGACGACGTCACTGTCATGGCCTGGTCCAGAAATACTCCCTGAAATGCCGCAACATCAGCATTGTTAAACTGATCAAAGAGATTACCTCGTTCATGTGACATAGCCGCTGACGGCAACAAAAAGATCGCAGCGGTGCCTATTGTAAAAAATATTTTTTTTACCATTGTTCTCCTCCTTCAGCAACAGATTATTATCTGAATAAAATATATAACAGGTAACCTGCTTAACATATCGAGCGGGAAAGTTTACCTGCCGAGTCCGTAAACAAAAAATTAGACGCAATATCAAATCCTTACCGACAGCGGCAGGCGGCTTTTCCACTTAGGAGTCAAGTATACTGTACCTCAAATATCCCTGACCTGCAAACTTACTGACATCCCTCGCAGGCGTTGACCACGTTTATGCCCTGCGCAGACTTCTCATTGCCTACAGATTTCAGTGCGGCATCCTCATCAACCACGCCGATCTGACCGACAAGCGCCGTTACTTTGCCGGAAACAACGTTCAGGCCCTGGGTGTTGCGCTCGCCGCCCACCATGGTCAGATCAAGATCACCGCCCACATCGGCGAGCTGCAGGATACCTTTGGTCACATTACCCTTGACCACGTTGCCGCCCTGAGTGACTTTCTCGTCGCCTATTGAATCTGCCGAAAAATCCTCACCGGTTTCAAGACCCTGCACGATACCGGCAGCCTGACCGCCGAACTGATGATGCCTGCCGCCGTTGGCCATGGATGCTGCGGGTACTGCCAGTGCCAGTGCGAATGCTGCTGCTATAAATTTCATTTTCATTTCTTCAGTCTCCGTAGTACAATTGTAGTGTAGTTAATGAAGCGGTCCCCACCGCTTCCGTTGTATCCTGTACCGCCGGACACGCACCGTCCGGCGTTTTCGACTTCCTGATTACTGACATCCCTCGCAGGCGTTGACCACGTTTATGCCCTGCGCAGACTTCTCATTGCCTACAGATTTCAGTGCGGCATCCTCATCAACCACGCCGATCTGACCGACAAGCGCCGTTACTTTGCCGGAAACAACGTTCAGGCCCTGGGTGTTGCGCTCGCCGCCCACCATGGTCAGATCAAGATCACCGCCCACATCGGCGAGCTGCAGGATACCTTTGGTCACATTACCCTTGACCACGTTGCCGCCCTGAGTGACTTTCTCGTCGCCTATTGAATCTGCCGAAAAATCCTCACCGGTTTCAAGACCCTGCACGATACCGGCAGCCTGACCGCCGAACTGATGATGCCTGCCGCCGTTGGCCATGGATGCTGCGGGTACTGCCAGTGCCAGTGCGAATGCTGCTGCTATAAATTTCATTTTCATTTCTTCAGTCTCCGTAGTACAATTGTAGTGTAGTTAATGAAGCGGTCCCCACCGCTTCCGTTGTATCCTGTACCGCCGGACACGCACCGTCCGGCGTTTTCGACTTCCTGATTACTGACATCCCTCGCAGGCGTTGACCACGTTTATGCCCTGCGCAGACTTCTCATTGCCTACAGATTTCAGTGCGGCATCCTCATCAACCACGCCGATCTGACCGACAAGCGCCGTTACTTTGCCGGAAACAACGTTCAGGCCCTGGGTGTTGCGCTCGCCGCCCACCATGGTCAGATCAAGATCACCGCCCACATCGGCGAGCTGCAGGATACCTTTGGTCACATTACCCTTGACCACGTTGCCGCCCTGAGTGACTTTCTCGTCGCCTATTGAATCTGCCGAAAAATCCTCACCGGTTTCAAGACCCTGCACGATACCGGCAGCCTGACCGCCGAACTGATGATGCCTGCCGCCGTTGGCCATGGATGCTGCGGGTACTGCCAGTGCCAGTGCGAATGCTGCTGCTATAAATTTCATTTTCATTTCTTCAGTCTCCGTAGTACAATTGTAGTGTAGTTAATGAAGCGGTCCCCACCGCTTCCGTTGTATCCTGTACCGCCGGACACGCACCGTCCGGCGTTTTCGACTTCCTGATTACTGACATCCCTCGCAGGCGTTGACCACGTTTATGCCCTGCGCAGACTTCTCATTGCCTACAGATTTCAGTGCGGCATCCTCATCAACCACGCCGATCTGACCGACAAGCGCCGTTACTTTGCCGGAAACAACGTTCAGGCCCTGGGTGTTGCGCTCGCCGCCCACCATGGTCAGATCAAGATCACCGCCCACATCGGCGAGCTGCAGGATACCTTTGGTCACATTACCCTTGACCACGTTGCCGCCCTGAGTGACTTTCTCGTCGCCTATTGAATCTGCCGAAAAATCCTCACCGGTTTCAAGACCCTGCACGATACCGGCAGCCTGACCGCCGAACTGATGATGCCTGCCGCCGTTGGCCATGGATGCTGCGGGTACTGCCAGTGCCAGTGCGAATGCTGCTGCTATAAATTTCATTTTCATTTCTTCAGTCTCCGTAGTACAATTGTAGTGTAGTTAATGAAGCGGTCCCCACCGCTTCCGTTGTATCCTGTACCGCCGGACACGCACCGTCCGGCGTTTTCGACTTCCTGATTACTGACATCCCTCGCAGGCGTTGACCACGTTTATGCCCTGCGCAGACTTCTCATTGCCTACAGATTTCAGTGCGGCATCCTCATCAACCACGCCGATCTGACCGACAAGCGCCGTTACTTTGCCGGAAACAACGTTCAGGCCCTGGGTGTTGCGCTCGCCGCCCACCATGGTCAGATCAAGATCACCGCCCACATCGGCGAGCTGCAGGATACCTTTGGTCACATTACCCTTGACCACGTTGCCGCCCTGAGTGACTTTCTCGTCGCCTATTGAATCTGCCGAAAAATCCTCACCGGTTTCAAGACCCTGCACGATACCGGCAGCCTGACCGCCGAACTGATGATGCCTGCCGCCGTTGGCCATGGATGCTGCGGGTACTGCCAGTGCCAGTGCGAATGCTGCTGCTATAAATTTCATTTTCATTTCTTCAGTCTCCGTAGTACAATTGTAGTGTAGTTAATGAAGCGGTCCCCACCGCTTCCGTTGTATCCTGTACCGCCGGACACGCACCGTCCGGCGTTTTCGACTTCCTGATTACTGACATCCCTCGCAGGCGTTGACCACGTTTATGCCCTGCGCAGACTTCTCATTGCCTACAGATTTCAGTGCGGCATCCTCATCAACCACGCCGATCTGACCGACAAGCGCCGTTACTTTGCCGGAAACAACGTTCAGGCCCTGGGTGTTGCGCTCGCCGCCCACCATGGTCAGATCAAGATCACCGCCCACATCGGCGAGCTGCAGGATACCTTTGGTCACATTACCCTTGACCACGTTGCCGCCCTGAGTGACTTTCTCGTCGCCTATTGAATCTGCCGAAAAATCCTCACCGGTTTCAAGACCCTGCACGATACCGGCAGCCTGACCGCCGAACTGATGATGCCTGCCGCCGTTGGCCATGGATGCTGCGGGTACTGCCAGTGCCAGTGCGAATGCTGCTGCTATAAATTTCATTTTCATTTCTTCAGTCTCCGTAGTACAATTGTAGTGTAGTTAATGAAGCGGTCCCCACCGCTTCCGTTGTATCCTGTACCGCCGGACACGCACCGTCCGGCGTTTTCGACTTCCTGATTACTGACATCCCTCGCAGGCGTTGACCACGTTTATGCCCTGCGCAGACTTCTCATTGCCTACAGATTTCAGTGCGGCATCCTCATCAACCACGCCGATCTGACCGACAAGCGCCGTTACTTTGCCGGAAACAACGTTCAGGCCCTGGGTGTTGCGCTCGCCTTTTTTCATTTTCAATTCAAGGTCACCGTCAAGAATTGCGTTCTGACCTACTCCTGCAATCGCCATTCCTGTAACAACATTTCCGCCTTGGGCAACACCGGCATCACTAACAGATTTCCCGGTAAAATCGTTTGCTTTTACAGTTTGGTCAATCAAAAAAGCACCGGAAAATTGTTTATTTTCTTTTCCAATAGCCACAGACGCAGTACAAAGAAATAACATCAGTAGTATTATTGTAAAATATCTATCCATTCTCAAAACCTCCAGTCGAAGCAAAATATTCTTAAGAAGCGTGATATCTATTTTTTGCTTTCGAGTATTGCTTGATAAGCGTAAATCGTATTGCTTCTTGTGTCAAGAGAAAAATTGTTTTTAAGCTACTTTTTTTATATTATGTCATTGTTTGCCAAAAATATAAAATATAAAACGTAAAATATAGGATAAAAATCTACAAATGTTGCCCATTAGAGAAATAAAGTGTCAAAAATATCTTTTTAGCAGGTTGAATGATGTTTTTCAGTATCGTCGAACTGTCCCTCTTTGAAATCTGGAGACAGAGCTAAAACTGCACCTGATCGATGACACTTGGAGCCGATACTATCCGTAAATATTTTGTGTTTTTTCCGAACAGAAGGAGAAGAGTGGCGGCGACCAGCTGAACTGCTGGCGCAGCTGAAGAAAACAGACAGCTGCAAGCCGCTTCTGGGGAACTTCGATTTCATAACTTACCTCCCGGTACAGATTTGACTAAAAGCAGGCAACCCGGCCGTCTCCTTTGGGAGACCCGAAGTTTTCCGACATCGCCTCACGACGATTGTGGCTTTATCAGCTTTCCGTGTCCGACCGGAAAGCACAGCACCTGCTTACTGAATAAGCGCTGCCATAATTATGAATGTTCGTGTTTGTGAAAGGTAAAAGGACTGTATAGTTACAGACCGTTTTAAGGAGCTTCGACTTCATAACTTACCTCCCGGTACATCTGACTAAAAGCAGGCAACCCGGCCGTCTCCTTTCCGGAGACCCGAAGTTTTCCGACACCGCCTCGCAGCGGTTGTGGCTTTATCAACTTTCCGTTTCTGACCGGAAAGCACAGCACCTGCTTACTGAATAAGCGCTGCCATAATTATGAATGTTCGTGTTTGTGAAAGGTAAAAGGACTGTATGGTTACAGACCGTTTTAAGGAGCTTCGACTTCATAACTTACCTCCCGGTACATTTGACTAAAAGCAGGCAACCCGGCCGTCTCCTTTCCGGAGACCCGAAGTTTTCCGACATCGCCTCGCGACGATTGTGGCTTTATCAGCTTTCCGTTTCCGACCGGAAAGCACAGCACCTGCTTACTGAATAATAAGCACTGCCATAATTATGAATGTTCGTGTTTGTGAAAGGTAAAAGGACTGTATGGTTACAGACCGTTTTAAGGAGCTTCGACTTCATAACTTACCTCCCGGTACATCTGACTAAAAGCAGGCAACCCGGCCGTCTCCTTTCCGGAGACCCGAAGTTTTCCGACACCGCCTCGCGGCGGTTGTGGCTTTATCAGCTTTCCGTTTCCGACCGGAAAGCACAGCACCTGCTTACTGAATAAGCGCTGCCATAATTATGAATGTTGTTTCTGTATACGACTGACAAACTTTTTACGAAAGCCGCACCGCAAATTTTCTCCTCTCTTTCTCTTGCAATTCAGAAGGAAACAGCAGTAATCAACTTTCTTATACAAGAGTATAAAACTTTAAACGCCAAGTCAAGAAAAAAATATATTTATTTCAAAAAGATACATAGAAGAAATTATCACTCTTGAATTCGACATAACATGCTGTTTTTATAGTAATATACAAAGGAAAGCAGGATCAAAAAGAAAGCATTTACAAAAAAGCTTCCTCAATATCTGCTTGTTTGCTTAAAAAAATATTTTTTTTCCAAGTATAGTCAAAAAAATATTAATTATTTTTACATAAAAAACTGTACACAGCCGGACAGTTGCCTTGATACTTGACCTGTCTAAACAGCAACATCGCAGCGCAGTACGTACGCAGATATGTCAACCAGGGACGGCAGGAAGGAAAGGTTCGTCTGCTGCTGTGGATGCTGCGCAAACGCGTTTCAGCGTTCTGTCCGGCTGGGCCGAGGAGCGGCTGCATCAGGCATCCTGCGCAATGCTGGAGACCTGGTCGGAGCGGATTCTGACCGCCTCCACCTTGGAGGAGGTCTTTTTCAAGTCGGGCGGATCATCCTGTTAATTCGTTCAAAACAGGGTGTGTAGAAAAGCAGGATCAGTTTCGGACCGTTTTTGCCCTGTTGAGGGGGTATTGCTGTCGCAATGGGCGTATTGTGTGCTCCGTCAGATCATGAGGACATACTGATGCTGCAGAGATAAGAAGCTGTTTTAAAACCTCGCCGGAACTGCGGCCCCTCGCGGGATGTCTCTTGGCGGGTATTCCTGCAAACTGTCGATTTTAAATGGATTCATCCGTTTCAGAAGCTATTTGAAAAACAAGTTTCTAAAGGCCATCCTGCGGACGAAAAACGAACCTCAGGATCTCACAACGCACGCTTGAAGTCGTTCGGGCCTACTACCGAAAACCGCACTTTTAATCACACCCCCTAAAATTACTCCTGCAGCATTCTCGCCATATCCTTGGCAAAATAGGTCAGAATGATATCTGCCCCGGCCCGGCGGATGGAAAGCAGGGTTTCGGCCATAACCTTATCTCCATCTATCCAGCCCTTGGCTGCTGCCGCCTTGATCATGGCATATTCGCCGCTGACATGATAGGCCGCAATGGGCAGGTCGAACTCATCCCGCAGGCGGCTGATGATATCCAGATAGGCCACTGCCGGTTTGATCATCAGGATATCAGCGCCTTCCTCCGCATCCAGGGTAGCCTCACGCAGGGCCTCGCGGCTGTTGGCCGGGTCCATCTGATAGCTGCGCCGGTCGCCGAACTGGGGCGCACAATCGGCAGCATCCCGGAACGGCCCGTAAAAGGAAGAAGCATATTTGACCGCATAGGACATGATGGGCACGTTGTGAAAATCGTTCTCGTCCAAGGCACTGCGGATTTCGCTCACCCGTCCGTCCATCATGTCTGACGGCGCAACCATATCCGCACCGGCCTTGGCATGTGAGAGAGCTGTCCGGGCCAGCAGCTCCAGGGTGGTATCGTTGTCCACCTCCTGCCCGACCAGGCAGCCGCAATGGCCGTGATCCGTGTACTCGCAGAGGCAGACATCGGTGATCACGGTCAGATCCGGTGCCGTGTTTTTCAGCTCCTGAATGGCCTGCTGGACGATGCCGTTCTTGGCATGAGCACCGGAGCCCATAGGGTCTTTTTTTTCCGGCAGGCCGAACAGGATTACCGAACGAACACCGACTTCCAGGCAGGATTGCGCCTCTTTTTGGAGCTGATCTACTGAGATTCGGAACACCCCGGGCATGGAGGATACTTCCTCCCGTTTGCCCTTGCCCGGCATGACAAAGAGCGGATAAACCAGCTGCTCGGGTGCCAGCCGGGTTTCACGGATCATGGCACGCAGATTTTCATTCCGCCGCATACGGCGGGGACGGTATTCGGGAAAGACCATATTTTTCTCCTGTATTCTGTAGACTATTTCCTAAAAATATTCACGGCATTCAGACCTTGATACCGAGTGCCTTCACTTTTTTATGCAGATGGCTCCGTTCCATACCGATCAGCTCAGCGGTTCTGGAAACATTGCCCTCGTTTTCCTCAAGTTTGGCCTTGAGGTAATCATGTTCAAACTGCCTACGGGCATCTTTGAAGGCAAGATGGCGGTACCCTGCTTCAAAATGGATGGCAACTGGCTGAAATGCACCGGGATTGAGGAACACTGCAACATCATCCGCCGTGATGACCTGCCCCGGCACCATAATCATCAGCCGCTCTACCATATTGCGCAGTTCCCGGATATTGCCGGGCCAAGGATGCTGCATGAGCATACTCAGGGCATCTCCGGCAAACCGTTTTTCCCCCAGCCCCTTACCCCGGAACCGCTCCAGAAAGGAGGCCACCAACGGCGGGATGTCTTCCAGACGTTCTTTCAGATCAGGAAGCCGGATCGGCACCACATTAAGCCGGTAAAAGAGATCGGCCCGAAAATTACCCGCCTCGATCTCCTTCTCCAGGTCCTTGTTGGTAGCAGCCAGAATCCGGACGTCCACCTCAATGGTCTGGTTGCCCCCGACCCGCTCGAATTTTCTTTCCTGCAGGATACGCAGCACTTTGGCCTGACTCTTCAAGCTCATGTCACCGATTTCATCAAGAAACAGGGTTGAGCCGTCCGCCTGATCAAACCTGCCCTTTTTGGCTCTGTCCGCCCCAGTAAAAGCGCCTTTTTCATAGCCGAACAGTTCTGACTCAATCAGCTCTTCCGGAATGGCTGCGCAGTTGATGGCAATCATGGGCCGTTTTGCACGGTCGGACTGGCGGTGGATGGACTGGGCAACCAGCTCCTTGCCGGTCCCGTGCCCACCGAGAATCAGGACCGAGGCATCTGTGGGGGCGACCCGTTCGATCTGCAAGCGCATCTGCCGGATCAGGGCGGAGTCGCCGATGATTTCGGAATCTCCGGGTGTTGACTCCCGCAGCAGCCTATTCTCCTGCTCAAGGCGGGCAACATGCAGGCCCTGATTAATGGCAAGGATTACCTTGTCGTAGGACAGCGGTTTTTCGATAAAATCAAAGGCGCCGATCCGGGTTGCCTGCACTGCTGTTTCAATGGTGCCGTGCCCGGAAATCATGATGACCGGCACCTCGTTGCCATCCTGCTTGATTTTTTCCAGGGCTGCAATGCCGTCCATGCCCGGCAGCCAGATATCGAGCAGGACCAGATGCACTTTCTGCTCCGCCAGGATGACAAGCCCTTCTTCCGCAGACGCAGCAGCAAGGGGCTGAAAACCCTCATCACTCAAAATGCCGGACAGGACTTCACGGATAGGAGCTTCGTCGTCAATAATCAGAATGGTCGCAGGCATAGGGGCATTTATCTGTTACGGTTCACGATTTTTGTCATTGCAGCTCTTTCGTCTTCGTACCTACAGAGGCAGTTCCACAGCAAAAACAGTTCCTGAAGGGTTCTTGTCATGCACCTCAATCATCCCGTTATGCTCGGTTACAATGGTATGGGCAATAGCAAGACCAAGGCCTGTCCCGGATTTGCGGGTTGAAAAATACGGCTCAAACAGGCGTCGTCTGACCTGCTCAGACATACCCGGTCCGTTATCGCTGACCAGCAGTCGGACAATCTGCTCTTTGCGGTTCAGACGCAGTTCAATGTGTATTGTTCCTCCGTCGGCAAGCACGGTGACCGCATTGTCCAGCAGGTTGATCAGTACCCGTTTGATCTGCACCGGATCAAAGGAGAACAGCGGAATTTCGTCATATTCCAGCAGAAAGATGATATGCTTATGCCCTTCACGATACAGCACCAGGGTGTCTGCGGCAATAGCAACAATATCCGCCTGTTGTTTTTTCACCCTGGGCATCCGGGCAAAATCGGAAAATTCAGTGACCAGCCGCTTGATTTCATCCACCTGACTGATGATCGTGCCGGTGCACTGTTCAAAAATCTCACGATCATTTTCTATAGTTGCCAGATACCGTTTACGGAGCCGCTGGGCGGAGAGCTGGATCGGGGTCAGCGGATTCTTGATTTCATGGGCAATCCTGCGGGCCACCTCCTGCCAAGCTGCCAGACGCTGCGCCTTTTCCAGCTTGGTGAGATTATCAAATACGATAACATAGCCGATGGAACGCTGCCGGTCATCGATCAGTCGGGTGATATTCACCAGCAGGGAATAGGCTTCTCCTTTCCGTACCGTCAGGTTGAAATGCCGTTCAATGGAACGCTTACCGGAACTGACCAGGTCATTAAAAAAGTCTTCCATGACAGTCACATGCGCCTTTGGCAGCACGGTATGAAAATCATGATGGAGAAACTTTTGTCTATCTATTTTCAGCAGATTCTCCGCAAAAGGATTAATAGTGGTAACCTCGTTATGCTCGTTAATGGCGATAACCCCGGCTGCAACATTTTTGAGGATGGTTTCCAGATACCGCCGCCGCTGCTCCGAGAGCAGGTTGGACTGCTGCAGGGCTTCATGGGCCTCGGCAAGCTGCCGGTTGCTTGCCAGCAGGTCGGCGGTCATGGAGTTGAATGAATCAACCAGCAACCCCATTTCGTCCTCTGATTCTTTTTCAATGGTAAAATCCAGCTCGCCGTCGGCAACCCGCTGGGTTCCCTCGGCCAGTTTATTAATAGAGCCGGTCATGGACCGGGCAATAACAAAGGCAAACCAGATGGCACCGAAGAGAATCAGCAGCGTAATGATCAGCAGCATGATGATCATACTCAACTTGATCGGCGCCTTGAGCATAACAAGCTGTTTATACCCTGTAATTCCCTTAGAAACTGACTGCATAAGCGCCAGTTTGTCTGCAGGGATCAGCAGCGTGGTCACCAGAAAAAGATCACTCTGTTTTTTCGAACGCACCGGTACAATAGCCTGCACCAGTTCCCCTGCCTGCACTTGGCGGGTGATAATTTCCGGCTCATTGCTGTTCCCGGCCTTGCGCAGCGCTTCCGTAGGAACTTCAGGCAGGGATATTGCTGTCAGACGTTCTCCTTTTGCGGAAACTGCGACATTCAGATGAGGACTGACCAAAGTCAGGGCATCCGGTGCGCCGAGCGGGACAATGGCAAGCGTTTTATCGAACAGCTGCTGCAATCCGCTGTGATCTTCCATACTCAGGTCCGCCTTTTCCAGCAGCAGACCGAGATGGCTGCCCATATTGGCAGCCCGGTTCTCCACTTCATGGAACAAATTCTGGGCCAGCTTCAGCGAGGACTGCAGGGAATCTTCCACATTACTGTTGAACCAGTATTCCATTGCTGTGGAAACAGACCCCAAGGCAACAAGAAACAAAATGACCGTAGGTACCATGGTCAGAGAAACAAAGGCGATAACCAGCCGTACCCGCAGTTGGGAGCCGAGAATTTTGTTCCGGCGCTCAAAAACAAGCTCCACCAGATTCCGCAGAATTAGGTACAGCATGAGCAGCAGCAGCAGACCGTTAATATTGATCAGCGCGAAAATCAGGACCGTGCTGGACACAGGCAGGTTAAGTTTCCCCTGCAGCAGACTGTGCTGGGTATAGGCCAGCAGCGGAATGAGCAGCATACAGAAGACAATAACATAACGGATGAACCGTTTTTTCTGTCTGCGCTGTTCAGGAGTGAGCATTGAGCGTGGTCTCGGAGAAAGTACGGTCGGTCAGGCAAGGTGGAGGATGGCCTGCCGGTCCGGTCTGATGCGTTTGTCTGGTTTAATAGCTGAATTCAATCACCCGCCAATCGGTTTCAAAATTCCAGAGCGCAGTGAACGGGATAAGAGAATGAATTCCCAGGGGAAAGGTCGTTTCAACCAAAGTCGCCTTCATGGAAAATGAATACAGCGAACCGGCAGCCATTTTTTCAAGCGGACAGAGTTCAATCCCATTGAGTTCTGCCATCATCTGCTTGGCCTCCTGCAGCGATCTGGTGACTTCCGGTCTGTCTTTTTCCGCAAAGGCGACCTGGTATTCTTCTTTAATCGGGTCGTAACTCAACGTATGATTGATTTTATGCTTGGCAAGCCCGGCATCAAACCAGTTATCCCGGACCCGGTCCAACCGGATATCGAACCGGAAGGTAATCGGAATACCATTGCGCACCCCTTCAAGCATTTCTTCGGTAAAACAATTTTTGACTTCAGCAAAAAGCAGCAGTTTACCGCCAAAGGGAGTGATGACTATGTCGTCAATAACCGGTTCGTCTTCAGCTGCGGCAGAGGAAGAAAATAGCAGGACTGCAGACAGCAGCAGAACGGAAAGACATCGGACCCGATATCGTCCCTGACATACGGACAAAATGGACAAAATATCTTTGGCCATGAAAAAAAATAAACCGAGGAAAATAAACTCCCCGCTCAAAAAAGAGAATAAGTGGAGTTCTGTTCAAGTACACTGCAGGCTGCAGGATACAAAAACCCGCCGGGCTTTGAAGAACAGGTGTATAACACGATATAACACGAAAACTGAACAATTTTCAGCAACAGGCAGAGGAGGCAGCTTGCTGCCGTTTTTTGATACAGCAGTCCAACGGTACACTATTCCTGTTCGGTTGTCCATGCGTTGCACTTTTTTTCAGCAGACAGCACTTATCTGTACCGGGCTTGAGGACATGCTGATGATGCAGAATAAGCATCAGCCGGCAGACGAAAAGGAAATTCAGGTTCCTGGAACGTGCGGATGAAGCACTTCAGGCTCGGTCCCTTCCGGAGTGACAGGACGGGAAATGGCCTGAAACAGTTCAGGGCAGAACCCGCAGGAGCTGCAGCGGTTGTTGCACACGGAAAGCATGTTGGCAAAATCAAAGGAGAGCGCGGTGTTTTCAATATACAGATGCTCACTCAGCCAGTGCATGGAGTCAAGAAGTTCCAGAAGATTGCCGTCATAGCTCCGGGCGATGTAGGCACTGATGACTTTCCGGAAAAAATCTGTGCCGTGTCTGCGGCCACAGAGCAGGATGAGATCGGCGTGAACCAGATAGGATCCGACATCTTCCGGTCGGATAAAAGGAGACTGAAGGAGCCGGTACGACTGTTTTTTCAGCAGGTGCCTGCACCCTAACTTCTGATTGATATACGGACTGCTGTCGTCACCTTCGTGATTGTCTAGCGCGATATAGGCGTCATGGGAGTTCCTGTAGGGGCAGAAGGGCAGACAGCCTTCGTTGGCCAGCAATTCCAGCCTGATGTTCGGATATCCCTGACGGCACCAATGGACAACCTCGATAAGTTTCTCAAGGTTCCGATTGAGCGCGCGGTCAAGCGTCAGTCTGCCCGGCAGCCGGAAGTTGGTTTCGCCGATGTAGTCAAGATGCGAGCTGATTTTTGCCTGGGCATCAAGTTTGGTGTTGATGCCGGGAACAGCTTCCAGAGCGGCAGTCAGGCCCGGAGCCTGTTCAGACAGGGCCTGGAGCAGGTACTGATCACGATAAATAATTCCTTTCAGTACGCCTGCATTTGCACATTGATCAAGGCAGTTGATCAGAGCAGAAAGGTGCCCGCTTTCCGTGAGCAGGGCAGGGCCGTAAAACAGGTTGTTGAGCAGGACATATTTATTGTTTACTGAGAGTTGCGCCAGCAGCCGGATAATCGTGTCAAGGTTGTCGATGGCCTGCGGGTCAGTCTGGTTGTCCAGCCGTTTCACCCCCATAAGACTGAAATGTACCGTATCGATATACGCGCTGTTGCTGTTGAGAAATTCTACATACGTTTCTTCCGGAAGAAAAGGCACATCAAGAAAAGGTGTCATGGCTGCCGTGTCCTTTATGTTTTTTTGTTGTTCCGGTCCGATTTTTTGCGGAGAACAGCATGTTTTTCCGGCTGCTGCAAAACAGGATGGGTTGTCAGGATTATTCTGTCACCCGGATTTGCCCGTTCTTTCACCTGACCGTCAGCGGTCCGCATAGCGACTACCCTGCAGATAATCGGCTGCAGTCCGCGTCCCAGATATTCTATCCGGTCCCCGACAAGCAGCACATTTCTCGCTTCAACCAGGAGCGGGGCCTGTTCACGGACAATACCGACCGGGTGGTGCGGCTGATTTATTCGTATTGTATCATAAAGCATGGCGTCAGATGAAGGCGGTTCTGTAAAAAAATTCTCCGTTTGTCCCCGTGTTCCGACTTTACTGATTTCATCGCGGAAGGACTGCGGCAGCTGCATCTGCTCAGGCTCTTCTGCCTGGGCGCTCTGTTCCTGAATATAATCCAGCGCGGCCCGGTAGACTCTGACCGCTGCGGCAACATAGCCGGTCGATTTCATCCTTCCCTCGATCTTGACCGCATTCACTCCTGCGGCAATCAGTTCCGGGAGGCGGCCCAGCAGGCAGAGGTCGCGGGCGTTGAAGATATAGGTTCCCCGTGCATCCTCTTCCACCGGAAAGTAGACCCCGGGCCGTTTTTCTTCCACCAGGGCATAGGAATACCGGCAGGGATGGGCGCAGGTCCCCTTGTTAGCATTGCGCCCGGTCAGATAATTGGACAGCATACAGCGGCCGGAATACGAAATACAGAGGGCCCCGTGGACAAAGACCTCCAGTCCGATGTTTGTTGCCTGTCTGATTTCCCGGATTTCCTGCAGCCCCAGTTCGCGGGCGAGGTTGATTCGGTGCACCCCCTGGGAAGCCCAGAAACAGGCACTGCTGCTGTTGGTCACATTAGCCTGGGTAGAGAGGTGGACCGGCATCTCCGGCACTGTCTGTCTGCAGATCTGCAAAATGCCCGGATCAGCGACAATCAGGCCGTCGGCCCCGGCATCCTGCAGGCTACGCAGATATTCTTCCAGGCCGATCAAATCGCGGTTATGGGCAAAAATATTCACAGTGACATATACTCTGACCCCGTGGTCATGGGCATAGGCAACCGCTCTATTCAGTCCCTGCCGGTCAAAATTGTCCGCAGCAGCCCGCAGGCTGTAGCCAGCTCCGCCGAGATAAACCGCATCTGCCCCGTAATGGACTGCGGTCATGAGTTTTTCCATATTGCCTGCCGGAGCAAGCAGCTCCGGGAGCTTCAGTGTTGTTTCAGTATGTTCAGTATTGCTTGTTTTCATGGACGTTGTTGTTCAGTGTGCGTTTGACGGATAAAGTTTGACGGGACAGAGACGGGGTGCAGCAAACTGCTCTGATAAGACTTCCGATGCCGGTTTTTTTATTGTCAACCGGGAAAGAATAAGGCATTTTATACTATATAATATGCGTAATGCACGTAATGTGATGCTACGCAGAAAAGGGGTTGAAAGGTTCCGGCAGCATACCTGTTCATGCTTGGTGCCTGTCAATATATGCTGTATGATCTGATCTGTTGAAGGGGGAGCAGATGCTGAAAAAAAATTACACCAAAACGAGAACAAAATGCAGGGTAACCTTTAAATATGCGAATCCGGAAAACTCAGCTACAGCAGTCCTTGCCGGAGACTTCAACGACTGGTCAATCACTGAGACACCGATGAAGCAGCTGAAAGACGGCAGCTTTTCCGTAACTCTCTCCTTGGATACGGAGCGGTCCTACAGTTTCCGCTATGTGCTTGATGATCTGAACTGGGTGAATGATCCGGAAGCGGACAGCTATGCAACCAACGAATACGGAGAAAGCAATTCAGTGGTTACGGTATAGTCGCTGCAGCAGCCAGTCTGCGGGGTGGAGCGGATCGGCAGAACCGGTCAGGGTGCGGGGGCAAGTGCTACCCGCACAGGATCAGGAGCCAGACTGCCGCCCAGTTAAGAAAGGAAAGCAGCACAGCGGCTGATCCCAGATCCTTTGCCCGGCCTGACAGCTCGTGATGCTCAGTCCCGATTCGGTCAACAACCGCTTCAATGGCGGAGTTGAGCAGTTCGGTGATCAGGATCAGAAAAAGACAGCCTGTCAGAACGGCCCGTTCCGCTCCGTTCTGACCGAGCAGCAGACCGACCGGCAGCAGAACAGCGACAAAAAGCAGTTCCTGGACAAAGGCCTGCTCAGAGCGCAGAGCTGCCTGCAATCCCTGCAGAGAGCAGGAAAACGCCCTGAAAATCCTTTGTATTCCTGCTCCGTTTGGTTTTTCGTTCATAATTCTAATCCCCGTAATCCCAAGTATATCTCTGATGTCCGGCTGTTATCTGTTCTTCCAGTGCCTGTCAGCCACTATAGCCGATCATGCCGGGAGCCGCCATGCAGCAGAATCTGTTTCTGCAACTTTTTATCCGCTGCTGAAAAATACGTTGCCGAAGCAGGTACATCGTGGTATGCTGGCCCGACTATTTATTCCGTTAATTTAATCTGTCAGGGTTTCATGACTCCCAAGGAATTTTCCTACTATCGCAAAAAGCTCGGTAAAACGCAGAAGTCGCTGGCCGGTCTGCTCGGCGTGTCTGTCAAGGCTGTGCAGAGCTATGAGCAGGGCTGGCGCAGTGTACCTCTCCATATTGAGCGGAAACTGTACTTTCTGCTGGTCAACCGGAGAGCAAATAACTCCGGCAGAAGAAAAGACTGCTGGAATTTAAAAAAATGTGAATGTAAAAAAGAATGCCCTGCCTGGGAATTTCAGGCCGGACATCTCTGCTGGTTTATTAACGGTACATTGTGCAGCTGTACAGCCGGGCATGAGGGAAAGGAAAAAATGGAGATATGCAGGGAATGTGAAGTCCTCATTTCCCAGCTGTAATATTTTTCTCAGTCTTTTCCTTTCATCGGGCGGTTTGGTCAGGACCCGCCCATACTGCCCTTTCTCCTGGCCGGGCAGGTTTTCTTTTCTCTCCTTTTCTTCCTGCCTCATCCTTGATGGTCTCCCTCTTGAATGTTGTCTTCTGAATGCTTATTTTCGGATATGAAAGACAACTCTGCTGAGAGGAGGGGAAAAAAAACGGAGGGGGGAGGTAAGTATGAAAAATAGGCGGATCGGTCTGTTCGGCGGGACCTTTGACCCTGTCCATGCAGGACATCTGACCATATCCTGCCAGGCTGCTCTGGAAGTGCAGCTGGATCAGGTGATCTTTTTTCCGGCTGTCGATCCTCCTCATAAAAAAAAGCCCGCTGCCGCCTACAGGCATCGAGTGGCCATGCTGGAGGCCGCTCTTGCCGGTTTGCCTGCAGCGGAAGCTGATCGTTTTGCGGTCTCGCTGTTGGAGGCGGAACTGTCTGTCCCTTCGTATACCGTGGATACGCTGGTCGAGCTGCAACGGCGCGTTACCACCCCGTCAGGCTGTTCGTTCTATTTTCTCATCGGTGCGGATTCTCTGCTGGAACTGCACCTCTGGTATCAGTATCAGAAACTGCTTCGGCTCACCAATTTTATCGTTATTTCCCGACCCGGTATCCCCTTTGCCGATATGCGGCAGGCCATTGCAGCACTGCCTGGCCCCTTTCTGCCTGATTCGTCCGGACGGCTGTGGACCGGCACAGACGGAACTGAACTTATGCTGCTGCACAACAGGCTGACAGAGGATATTTCCTCTTCCGGAATCCGCAGACAGCTGCAGCAGGGCAGGCAGCCGGAGGGGATGCCTGAAAGGGTGCGGGAGTATATTGCAGCCCAGGGGTTATATCCGGCACGGGGATAAACTTAGGCTGTCAATGTACGGTCACAATGACCTACTTCTACACAGGAAAAAAGAAGAGATCGTTTTGAAGGTGAAGAGGGAGAGTGAGCTTTCTGTCTTTCTGCAGAGTGCAGAAACCTGCCGAAGCGGAAGGACCGGTCCGGCAGGGGAGGGGGGATGTATATTTTCTTCTTTTCAGGCCGAAGCGGTATACTGCCGGATTGCTGCGGCAATGGTGCGGAAGATGCCGGTGAAGACCTCTTCGTCCCGTTCCAGCAGGGTAATACGGAACCCCTGGATGCTGGTGGCGAACGAGGAGAGCGGCACCACACAGACCCCGGTAGAAGCGAGCAGGTAATAAACAAACCGTTTGTCCGCTGAAACATCCGGCCCGCTGACCAGCCTTTCGACTGTTTTCTGCACCTGGTCATTTTCTATGGGCAGAGTTTGTTGATCCGTGAGCAGGCCCTCTTCAAAGGCTACGCTCATATAAAAGGCCCCGTTGGTCCGGTTCACCAGGATGCCGTCAACCTCCTGCAGGATATCATAGGCGATATTCGCGTACCGTTCATAACGTCTGACCCGTTCGTTCAGATAGTTCTGATATTCTGGGTGCTTTATGATTTTCGGCAGCACTACCTGCGGCAGGGTGGTGGAACAAACCTCCATCATCTTGGCATTAAGGATGGAGCTGACGTACTTTTCAAACATCGGGTCATGATGCCCGTTGTAGACCTCGATCCAGCCGCAACGGCTGCCCGGCCACGGCATTTCCTTGGAAACACCACGCATACAGATGGCCGGGACCCGGTCGCCGATCACCGTGGCCAACGGAACAGCTGTGGTGCCGTTATAGACCATGTTCTGGTACACTTCGTCACAGACAATGAACAGATCGTAGCGGTCAGCGATGTCCACGATACCGCGCAGGATCTCTTCTGGATAGACCGCACCGGTGGGATTGTCCGGATTGATGATCAGAATACCGGTAATGCAGGGGTTGTACTTGACATTATTTTCCAGATCCTCCAGATCAGGGTACCAACTGTTATTCGGATCAAGGATATAGGTCAGGGGGCGGTCACCGGCATGAGCAGCCTCGGAGGCGGAATGAGTGGTGTAGCTGGGCGTGGGCACAATCACCCTGGCCGTCCGCCGGAGAAATCCGAAAATTTTGGAAATAGCATCTCCGAGTCCGTTAAAGAAAATGATGTCGTCCGGGCTGATCTGCACACCGCCCAGGGCATTGGTCTCGTCCGCAATAAACTGGCAAGTTGCCGGCATTCCTCTGGTCGGTGAATACCCGTAGGTCTTGTCGTCCTGCGCTGCTGCTGCCACTATGTCCTTCATCCAGGAGGGAATCTTTTCGCCCTTGGCTACGGGATCGCCGATATTTTCCCAGTTCACATGCAGGCCGAGTGCCTGCAGCTGATTGCCGACATTGACGATATTGCGAATTTCATAGGTCAGTTCACCTGCACCTATATGCAGAATATCCGTTCGCATGGAGAAGCTCCTTTTACCGGCTGAACCGGAACATCAGATGGAAAGTATAAAAATATTAAAGTATAAAAATATTTATGCGGGCGCAGTATACGCCAGCTGCCCCCGGTTCGATAAATCTATCTGGAACAGAAACAGATTACAGGTCATTACCACAGCCGATACGTCCCGTCAACCCGTGTTCCCATGTTGAGGATATGTTCAGGGAGGATTCGATTATTCTCAGGGTATTTCGCGAAACGCTTCTATTTCCCCTGCTGCTTTTGCGCCCATTCCAGCATCTGGTCGAATTTGCTTTGACTGGACGGCGGGGGTGCGAGCAGAGCGCCGTATTTTTCCAGGTCCGCCGAGATGCGGCGTTCTGTCTTGACGATTTCAGGGCCCTATAATCGGAGACGATTCCCTGATACCCGGAATCGACAAGGACATGAAGAAACTGAAACCATCCCTTTTCGGGTGGAAATTCCTCTTTGAGCATCGTATAGTCATGCGTGTGACCGGAGAAAGTTCCGCCGAGAAAAAATATCGCTTTGTCAAGGATCGACATTACGGTGTTTCTGACGGCATGTCTTTTTTTTACCGCTGTAATGTTCGCGTTGCGCGGCATCGTCTTTTGGACGCATTTACCCGATTTTTAAAAAGGAATAAGTCTGTTATCACCAGGATATTGAAAGAAAAACAAAGTTAAAAACTGCTCAACAAAAAACACAGGAGATTTATCATGACATCAAAAAAAATTACGGTAATTCTGACAATATTTGTCGGACTGATGCTGGCAGGATGTATTTTCAATCCGCCGGACGGGGGGACTGACCTGTTGAGCGGCACCAGCTGGCTGCTGACAGAGCTGGGCGGCAACCCGGTTGCATCATCCCCGGCGATGACCCTGAATTTTTCCGACAAGGGTAAGGTTGATGGCAGTGACGGCTGCAATCAGTATTGGAGTACCTATACAGCCGGAAACAGTGTAATCAATATCAGCGAGGAAATGGCCTCGACGGAAAAGGCATGTCCTGTACCGATTATGCAGCAGGCCGCAGCATTCACCACAGCCCTGAAGCAGGCAGTCGCCTACCGGACAGAGAACGGTCATCTGACCCTGCTGACTGCTGACGGCACGGTTTCAGCAGTTTTTCTGCCGCAGAATCAGGAATTGCCCGGGACATTCTGGAACGTGAGCGGCTACGATAATGGTCAGGGTACAATCATGAGAATAAACAACAGCGGCCGGAAACTGACAGCGAATTTCGACACCAACGGCAGGATTTCAGGCTCATCCGGGTGTAACAGTTATTCCGGCGACTATACATACAACACTGCCGATCAGACGCTTCAACTCGGACGGCTGCTGAGAAGCGCGATGCTCTGTACGGACGGGAATATAATGCAGCAGGAACAGGACTTCATCGCGGCCTTGCAGACAGTGAACAGCTATCATATCAACGGGAATACATTGACGTTGAAAGCCGCTGACGGCGGCACTGCTGTTATCCTTGTCCGATAGTAATCAGGAAACATCGGGTTGTTATAGGATTCTACCCGAAAAGAGACCACTGATATGGTCCGGTTGCGCCTGTCTGCTGCTCACCGACGGAACTGAGACTGAAGTGGTCTTCATCATCTCAAGACAGGACGGCCATTTTTTCTGCCGAACACAGTGTACCTTCTGTTGAAAGATATTTTTACGTGTGATTTAATAAAAATAGGCCCATTTCAGGCAGAGCCGGATCAGAAACCGTAAAGTGCTGTTCTGTTTTTCTGCCGTAACCGTGTAACTGCTGCAATATGGAGGAGGCTCTTATGTACAGTAAAAAATTCCGAATGGTCACCCTGCTTATGGTTCTCTTTGCCGCTTTTCTGGCAGAACCCCTGCATGCTGCTGATAATCTTTCTGAAATGGTCAATATATCCGGCAGACAGCGTATGCTGTCACAGCGGATTGCCAAAGCCTATTTTTATTATGGCCTGGGAATTTCGCAGAAAGAGACCCGTATTCAGATGGAGCAGGCTCTCACACGCTTTGAAAACAGTCTCGAAAAGTTGAAAAAAGTGGAGGACAGTGAGGTACAGGAGACACTGTCCTTTATCGCGCTGGCCTTTGCAGATTATAAGGAGCTGGTCACCAAACCTTATAACAAAAAGGATGCCGCCCTGGTTCTGGAGTTGAGCGAAACTTTACTGAGTTCCTGTCATGAAGTAGTTCTGCTGATCGAAGGACTCTCCGGTAAACATCTTGACGATATCATTAATATATCCGGCAGGCAACGCATGCTGTCACAGCGGGTCTCCAAATTGTATATAGCCTATCAGGCCGGGTTCCAGGACAACGATACTGTGCAGAAACTGAAGACCGCTGTTTCGGAATTTGAAACAGCACTTGACCGGCTGCGCAAAGAAGAACGGAATACCGATCAGATCAACATGCTTCTCGACAAAATGAAGCAGCGGTGGGAACAGATCTCTCCCTATTTTCTCAGTGTGCGCAAAGGCGGTCTGCCCCTCATGGTGCTGACCAATACGGACGAGGTCACTAACTTGGCCCATCAGGTCACCGGTCTGTATGTGAAAATAGCCTCTGCCAAAAAATAAGGCGACAGCAGCAGAAATTCGTTACAGCAGATGTCCTGCCGGAATCAGGTCTGCTCCCGGAGCAGATCAGCCAGCAGGACTGCCATATGCTTTACCCGGATATTCAGCTTTTGCCGGGCAATCCCCTCTTGGTACTGCATGAGACAGCCGGAGCAGGTCGTCGTGATGCAGTCGGGCCGGAGGGCAAGAACCCGGCGGCTGCTTTTCTGGAAAATCCTCTCTGCATGTTCCGGACAGGCGAGCTGGAAGAGGCCGCCTTGGCCGCAGCAATGCGGACCGTCTTCTGGTTCTACCCGGCAGAACCCCATCCTGTCTAGCAGGGAGCGCGGTGCGCTCATGCCGTTGTCCGTGAACCGAAGATGACAGGGATCATGATAAAAAATCCGTTCCGGGCGGTGTTTGGCAGACGGTACGGACGGCAGATTATCGTGAAAAAAAGCGGTGAACTCCTGGACCCGGTCGGCAAAAGCACAGGCCCGCTTATACCAGGGATCATGCTCGGCGAACAGATTCGGATAGGAAAGCAGGTGGGAGGAACAGGAGGCGCAGGAGGTAATGATCGGGCTGTCCGATCCGGAAAATGCCTGAATGTTTTTTCGGGCAAGCACCCGTGCTTGGTCCCGTCTTCCCGCGCTCCAGGCAGCCAGACCGCAGCAGTGCTGTTCCTTTGGGATATGAACAGTGGGCAGAGCGCATCTGTTCAGGAGCGCATGGGTGGCAGGGACGATGGAAGGTTGGAGATGCCGGGAAAAACAGCCGCTGAAATAGCTGACTCCGCTGCTGTCCTGCTCTTGAGGCAGATGAAATGATTGAGGGAATTGCGGATATGGGAGCTGTGAGCCTGCTCCGGTCCGTTCTTCCGGCAGACCGAGCTTGAGACGCAGGCCGGAATGCATTGGCAGCCTGCCGATGCGCCGCAGACTGATTCCGGTCTTGACCAGGCCTTCCAGAAGAAGCGGAGAATTCAGGGCCGAGCAGGCTGCTGCTTTTTTCAGGCCGTTCGGCCCGTAAAAACGGGAAAAACGACTGCGGGCGCGGGAGACAAGCCCCTTGACCGGCAGCTGTCGGGGACAGACCTGTTCACAGGTGCCGCAGAGCAGACAGCGGGAAAATACATCCTCGAAAATTGCTGAAGGATGCGCGGCAAATTCCGTTGCCAGCAGATGCATCCTGCCCCTGGCTGTCATTGCCTCCCTGCCGTCCACCCGGAATACCGGGCAGACCGCAGCACAGGCCCCGCATTTTGCACACTGCAGAGCTTCCTGCAGTTGTCTCCGACTGCTGGTCACATCACATCCGCATGACGAACATTACAACGGCTTCAGCCTGGGATATTCTGCTGACTCACGGCCGCCACAGCAGAAATGCCCGGATAAACGGGTCCAGCCGACCGTCCAGAACGGCATCCACATTGCCCTCCTCAAGCTCGGTGCGATGATCCTTGATCAGCCGGTACGGCTGAAGTACATAGGAGCGGATCTGGCTGCCCCAGGCGATCTCCTTCTTGTCGCCGTGGAGATTTTCCTGGGCCTGAGCCTGTTCCTCCTGCTGTTTTTCATAGAGCCGGGCCATCAGCATTTTCATGGCCATGTCCTTGTTACGGTGCTGAGAACGCTCGTTCTGACACTGCACCACAATGCCTGTGGGCAGATGGGTGATCCGGATGGCCGAGTCGGTCTTGTTGACATGCTGCCCGCCTGCGCCGCTGGCCCGATAGGTATCGATCCGCAGATCTTTCTCGTTGATATCCACCTCAATGGTATCATCCAGTTCCGGCAGGACCATGACCGAAGCAAAGGAGGTATGCCGGCGGCCGGAGGAATCAAAGGGTGAGATCCGCACCAGCCGATGAATCCCGACCTCGGACCGGGTATAGCCGTAGGCGTTTTTGCCTTTGATGCGCACGGTCACCGACTTGACTCCTGCCTCGTCACCGGGCAGGTAATCAAGAATATCAGCGGGAAAATTATGCGCCTCGGCCCAGCGCAGATACATACGCAGAAGGATGGAAACCCAGTCCTGGGCCTCGGTGCCGCCTGCACCGGCATGAATGGTCAGCAGGGCATTGCTGTCGTCATGCTCACCGTCGAACATGCACTCCAGCTCGACCATGTTCACCCGGTCCCGCAGCTGATCCAGAGACGCTTCGACCTCCTGCTGCGTTTCCCGGTCCTGCTCCTCCACTGCCATATCCAGCAGCATTTCCGCTTCTTCTAGGTCCTGAAAATGCCGCTCCCAGTTGCCGATCAGATCCTGCAGCTGGCCCAACTGCTTCTGAACTCTCTTTGCCCTGGCCTGATCATTCCAGAAATCAGGGGCAAGCGACTCGGACTCCAGACGTTCAATATCGAGTTTCTTGCCGTCCAAGTCAAAGATGCTCCTTCAGGGCGAGCATTTTCTCTTTCAGTTCCTGGAGCTTCTGTTTCGCTTCTGCGGTTTCTGTCAGTTCTGCCATTGTCTCTTAGTTCTTTATTTTATGGTGAATGGAATGAATGTAAAGGGATGGAGCCCACCCCGCTGAAACGGGGCGATTCATTGCATAGGCACGATATTAATCTGCTTTGCCGAACATCTGTTCATAGGCTTCATTGCGCATTTTCGCTATCCGTTTGACCGGAAAATTACTTTTTTCATCCAGTCCGTGGCGGAGAATATATTCATCCCGCATCAGGGCCGCCACCTTGGCCGTGCTGTAGCCGGTCCCGACTTTCATCTTGCCGTTCGCCTTGCGGACAGTAAACTGCCAAGTTCCGTCCCCATCCCGGCTGACGCCGATATAATTTTTTTCTTTGGTCACCTTGTACCATCCTTCTGTTGTTGCTGCTAAGATTCTTATATACTTCATAAGTATCAACCGCTTTTCCGTCTGTCGCTGCGCCTTACCGCCGACAGAATCAGCAGCACCGGAATCAGAGCCAGGCACAGGGAGCCGAATCTGTAACCGCCCCGGACAAACACGGTCTGCCTATTCAGCAGAGGAAGTTGATCATGGATGACTTCATCGGTAAACAGCGGGGTCTGCTGACGGATTTTTCCTGTCGGTTCCACAACACCGCTGATGCCGGTATTGGCTGCCCGCACCAGTCCGCGCCGGTTCTCTACAGCCCGCAGCACAGTCATTGCCCAGGAATGGTGCGGTGCGCTGGATTCGCCGTACCAAGCGTCATTGGTCATATTCACCAGCAGGTTGGCTCCGGCAGCAGTTTCCCGCCGGGCAATATCGGGAAAAGCGGATTCAAAGCAGATCAGCACCCCGGCCCGGAGGTTTCCGGCCTCCAAAGGCTCAACAGATTCGCCGGGAGTAAAATCCCCGATCAGTTCAACCAGCGGCCGCACAAACCAGAGATAGTCCCGCAGAGGAACATATTCTCCGAAAGGCACCAGATGTTGTTTATTATACCGTGCTTCCAGTTTACCGGAATGATTAAGGAGCAGGGCGCTGTTATAATAGGCGATTTTTTTTTCTTCCTCTGGAGCCACTGTGAAATACGGCGCACCAGTGAGCAGGTAAACCTTCTCCTTTTGGATAAATTCACGGACCCTGGCCATGAGTGGTTCTCTGGGCGGATAAAAGGGCAGCGCTGTTTCCGGCCAGACCAGCAGCTCCGGTTTCTTCTCCTGCGCAAGAACTTGACCGGACAGGGCGAGATAGCGGTTCACGGTCTCTTCCTTAAGCGGAGGGGCCCATTTTTCACCCTGCTCAATATTACCCTGAACCGCTGCCACGGAAAGCATGACGGCAGTTCCCTCTCCGGAGACTACCTGCTGAACCTGTCGATAACGGAGCACGGAATACCCGCCCGCACCGCACAGCAGCACCAGCCCTGCCGCAGCAGCTCCGTACCGTTTTTCGGCAGGAACAGAGAAAAAAGGAAAACAGAGTCTGCCGAACAGCCAGTAGATCAGCCCGTTGGCCAGCACAATACAGAAGGTGAGCAGATGCTGCCCGCCGAGATCAGCCGCCTGAATCAGCAACGGCTGCCGGTACAGGGCATAGCCGAGATCCATCCAAGGAAAACCGGTCAGTAAATATCCCCGCAGGACATCAAGGCCCACCCAGACCACCGGCGCGGTGAGCAGGATAGCGGAAGCTGCTTCCTTTTTCTCCCCTCTGGCAATCAGCCAGGTAATTAGAAGGCTGAATAGGCCGAAATACAGAGCCATATATAGGGCAAGAACGAACAGGGCCGCAACAGCCACCACCATATGTATTCCACCGTAGCGCTGCAGAACCGGGGCAACCCAGTAGAGCAGGCCGAGATTGTACAGCAGGCCGCACAACAGCCCCGTACATAAGCCTCGGCTCGGCCGGAGACGGGCCAGTGCTGAAAGCAGCGGCACAAGGGCAATAAAAACCAAGGGCCACCAGCCTGTGTATCCTCCTGCCGGTCCCGGCATAGCCAGGAGCAGCAGCGCAGCAGTGAATGCGGCGCAGCCTGCAGAAGCAGGACCGCTCAACGGGAGAGCATCGGTATCAGATGAGGGGCCTGTCATAATTTGCGGATTCTCACGGTACGGACCCGGCGCGGGCCTGTCACCAGCACGGTTAAAGTCAGGGGGCCTGCCTTCACGGTATCCCCGTTCTGCGGCATCCTGCCCAGACGATGAATAATCAGACCGCCCACAGATTCATAAGGGCCGTCAGGCAGCCGGCATTGGAAATGCCTTTCTACAATTTCAATATCAATTTTAGCGTCCGCCAGGATGGTCTGCTGATCAACCTCCATAATTTCCCGTTCCACCTGATCATGCTCATCATCAATCTCGCCGACGATTTCTTCAATGACATCTTCAAGAGTAATCAGGCCGCGCACACCGCCGAATTCATCCTTGACAATAGCCAGATGATTCTTTTTCGCCTGAAACTCACGGAGCAGTTCGATAACCGGTTTGGACTCCGGAATCACCATGGGCAGATTCAGACAGTCCTCCAGCCGGGCCGGTGTTTCCTGATTTTGATCCTGATCAAAAATCCTGAGCAGGTCTTTTGCATGGAGGATACCGATAATATTATCCTGGCTGCCGCTGAAAACCGGTATTCTGGTATATCCTTCCTCACTGATCAGGCGCGCCATCTCCTGCACAGAACTGTCTACACCGGCCCGAATTATTTCAGCTGTGGGTGTCATGATCTCGGACGCGACTGTGGCGCGGAAATGAAAGATAGCCGTAATAAGCTGCTCTTCATGGCTGCTGATCAGGCCCTGTTCCTCACCGTCCTCCAGCAGCTCCTGGATCTCATGTTCAAGGGCTTGGGTGGTTTCCGGCATTCCTCTGAATCTGAATCCTGCCAGAATGTTCAGACAGCACCGCCGAAACAGCCATCCCCCGCGTTCCTCTTCTCTGCCCGCCATCCTTTCAGTCCGCATCTTTGGTGGAAGGAAACTCACTGGATAATCTCCGGTATTCTAACAGCAGAAAATAGACGAAGCAAGTCAAGAAATCTGCGGGAAACCCGATCATCACCGTTCATCATACTTCCCTTCCCCCGCTTTTCCGCCGGAGTGTTTCCCTTGATTTCCTATTTACAACTTTGCAAACTTGGCAAAGGTGGAGTAGAATAGGACGATTTTTGATCATCATAGACGCCATGTAACTTGCAGTCATCATCTGTTCGGACTTTTCTTTATTTTTTTTATCGCAGCAGCAGCTCAAACAGCTCAACAGCTGAGAATCGAAAATCATAAACCCGCTGCAAAGTCCGACTTTACCGTATAACTGCAGAAAACACAAAAGAATACAAACGGAAACAGCTCAAAGAGGGTATTTGTGCACGGCAAAGTACTGATTGCGAACCGCGGGGAAATCGCCATCCGCATTATGGAGGCCTGTGAGGATATCGGGCTTGAATATACAGTTATCTACACGGATGCAGACCGGGACTCCGAACATGTGCAGCGCAACCGGCTCAACGGACCGGCGCAGAATGCCTGGCGGGTGGCCAGCTACACTGATCCCAATGATCTGCTGGCTATTGCCGATCACACTGGCTGTACAGCAGTCCATCCCGGATACGGCTTCTTTTCCGAAGATTACCGCTTTGCCCGCCGGGTGACCATCCGTGACCGGCCTCTTGTCTTTATCGGGCCGAGCTGGGAGGTCATCCGGGATCTCGGGGATAAAATCAACACCAAACGCGTTGCCAATAAGCTGGGTATACCGACCATCCCCGGCACTTCAGCGCCTATCTACAATGAGATGGAAGCTGAAGAAATTGCCCAGCATATCTTTGATGTCCAGAAAGAGGAAAACGAGCCAAACCCGGCCGTGCTGATCAAAGCCGCAGCCGGGGGCGGCGGCATGGGGATCGAGGAAGTCAACCGGATCGGGCAGTTCCGCCGGGTCTACCGGCAGGTGCAGAACTATGCCAAGCGGCAGTTCGGCGACGGCGGCGTACTTATCGAACAGCGGCTCTGCGATTTTAATCATCTTGAAGTGCAGCTGGTCTGCTCCCGGCATGACGAACGGATTCATTTCGGGACCCGTAACTGCACGATCCAGTCTACCGGGCGGCAGAAACGGGTGGAGGCCGCTCCCGGTTTCCATACTTCCTGTTTTAAGTATGATTTTGATGCTGAAAAGGTGCTGGACAGCGTTGTCGAATATTCTCTGAAACTGGCCGATTATGTCAAATACGATAATGTCGGGACCTGGGAATGGATTGTCAGCCGGAGCGGCAGACCATATCTGCTGGAGGTTAACACCCGTATTCAGGTGGAAAACGATGTCTCGGCCCGGATTAGCTATCTGAACGGCAAGCATCCCAACCTGCTGCGGGAACAGATCCGTCTTGCTCTGGAAGAACCTATGGGCTATCGGCAGAGCGAGGTGGTTTTTCAGGGGGCAAGCATTGAACTGCGGATCGTGGCGGAAAACACCCGGCGGGATTTTGCTCCCTGGATCGGCACCATCACCCGTTTTGACATGCCGCAGTACAAATGGTCGGCCATGTACAGTCATGTACCGGCTGACCGTCCCTATCCCATTCCCAGTGAATATGATCCCAATCTTGCCCTGGCCCTGGTCTGGGGAGACAGTATGGACCAGGCCAAAGACCGAGCCCGGCAGTTTATCGATGCCTGCCGGATTGAAGGGATCAACAGCTCCGGCGAATCCATTCTGACCAATCTGGAGTATCTGCGGGAAAATCTTGATCGCCTGCTGACTTTCTGATACAACCACCTTCTTTGTTTCCTCAGCTGGCTGCTGACGTTGCTCTTTCTTTCCTTTCCATTTTTATCGTATAATGAACGACCTTATCAAACAACTCCAGGAGATTGACCGGCGCATCGGTTATCTGATTCATATCAAGGACAACGACAAATGGGGAAATCTCCATGAGTTCCGGGATAAAGCCGAACAGCTGAAAAATACTGTCTTTGACCTGGATGAGGAAAAGCTCAGTGCACGTCTTGACAGGCTGGAAGATGCTGTCCGTTTTTTGGAAGAACGCTGCGAAGAGGGGCTGACTCCGATGGAGCGGGTCCGGATTGTCCGCTCGCCGCTCCGGTTCTCCCTCAAGGATATTCTGGAAAACGTCTATGAGGAACATACCGAACTTGGTGGCGAAGGAGAAGCCAATATTGATCCGGCCTTGGTAGTGGCAAAGGCCAATATTGTCCGGCGGATTAAAAGAAAACCCTACACCTCACCGGTGATGATCATCGGTCAGGAAGTCGGCCACGGCGAGGAGTTCCGCAACGGCGGTTCCTGCAAACCTTGGGGTAATGAAAAGGCCATGCGCTACATGAAGGTGGCGGAAACCGAAGGCATTCCTATTCATTTTTATATTTTCACGCCCGGTTCCTATCCGGTGGAGGAATATCCCGGAGCAGCCCAGCAGATCGCCCGCAACCTCTATACTATGGCCAAACTGCGGGTACCCATGATTTCCGTCATTTCCGAAGGCGGTTCCGGCGGAGCCGAGGCTGTGGGAATGAGCGACTTCCGCCTCATGTTTTCCCACGGCTACTACTCGGTCATTTCGCCGGAAGGTGCTGCTGCCATCGAAGGCAGAGCCGGGGAGGGGGAAAAAGTTCCTCCTGAACTGATTGAACGCTGTGCCCGGCAGCTCAATATCACAGCAGCGGATAACCTCCGTCTCGGCACTGTTGACCGGATCATCCATGAACCACTCCTGGGAGCACAAAGCGATGATTTTAATTTTTTCGCCAGAATTCGTTCCGAAATCATCCGGGCTACGGATGAGATAGTACTGAAGACTAAAAGTATGCACAGCTTCCGTTCCTATGAGGTCAAACGGAAAAAGGCGGAAAACCCGGATGAAGCGCCGCAGATTGATATCCCCTGGGACCTGGATGACAAGGAAACCGAACGGCTGCTCAAAGAACGCTCCAAAAAATACAGAGCTATGAGCCTGCACAGTTTCGGGGTCATCAATATTCCGGCAGAGAATCTGTTCAAGTCCATTTATTCGGCAACAGAAAAACTCTGGTACACCTTCCGCTATGATGTCCTGAAAAATCGGCAGAAGCAGATGCAGAAGACCATCAAGGAGGTCTCCGGCGAAGGAACAGCTCTGGTCAACCGGCTTACTGCACCCTTTACCTCAGCCTACAGCGCGCTGTTCGGACAAACAGCCAAAAAACAACACCCTGCTGTCAGACCGCTGCCCGGTGCACCCCAGACCTCCGGCGACTACTGTCTCATCCAGGATCCTCTGGAACTGACAGATACCTACACCAGTCCGCTGGCCAATGAAGACCGTACTGTCACCTGTCCTAATACGGAAAAGTACGGCTGTCAGGACCTCTGGATCCCTGATCTGTACGGTGAATTCTGCGGGGTCTGCGAAAACTGCGGTTATCATTTTCCCCTTGAATATCAGTGGTATCTGAAGAATATTTTTGATCCAGGTTCTGTCCGGATTTTCAATAACGAGATATTTTCCCGTAACCCGTTGAATTACGAGGGATTTGACGAGCGCCTGAAAGCAGCGCGTTCAAGAACCGGCATGGGCTGCGCCAACCTCACCTTTGATGCCCGGGTCAAGGATATCAACCTGGTAGTCACCATGTTGTTTTCTGATTTCCGGAACGGAACGGTCGGTTCTGCGGAAGGGGAAAAATTTGTCCGGGCCTGTGACAGAGCCCGGCGTAAAAAGCGGCCCCTGCTGGCCTATATCCATACCACCGGCGGCATCCGTATCCAGGAAGGCACCTTGGGGGTAGCTCAGATGCCCAAATGTACAATGGCGGTGCGGGAATACATCGATGCCGGCGGACTCTATATCGTGGTTTATGACAACAACTCCTATGCCGGGCCGGTGGCCTCTTTTCTGGGATGCTCTCCGTATCAGTTCGCCATCCGTTCCAGCCGCATCGGTTTTGCCGGCCCCAGAGTTATCCGAGAAACCACAGGTATTGATATTCCGCCTGATTATCATGACTCCAGAAATGCTCTGAAACGGGGCCATATCCAGGGTATCACCGACCGGCGGGATTTCCGCCGCCATCTGTATCAGGTTATGCAGACCATGGGCAGTCCGAGTCTGTATTATCGGTAATTTTTTTGCCTGAAAACGGCAGGTCAATCTTGACGTCGCGCTCATGCTGTGGTAAACAAACCGCTATCCTTTCAACTTTCAATAATAAGGGCCGTTAGCTCAGCTGGCAGAGCAGTTGACTCTTAATCAATTGGTCGAAGGTTCGAATCCTTCACGGCCCACCAATATATATAGGGAATTAGCTTGTTTTAAGCTGAGTCCCTTTTTCTTTTTTGATCTTCCAGCCCCTACACTGCCCCCACTTTTTCGGTTATGGGGGCAAATTTTCTACCCTGAAAAGATACAGGCGGAATATTTTTTCACCCACTGAAGAACCATTGACACCCCACCCGCTCCTGTTTATCCTCCCCTGAAAAAATATCCTCTATGCGTTGCCGGAGACCTCTTTCAAATTTTCCCGGCAATAATAACGAGGCTTCTTGTTTTCTGAACACTGCAAGGACTCCATGAGCAACGGCTGTTTATACATCTTTCTTGATGAAGGGGGGAACCTGGATTTTGCTGCATCCGGGACAAAGTATTTCACCCTGACAAGTGTTTGTACCAAACGCCCCTTCACTGTCTGCCACGAATTAGGAAAATACAAGTTCGACCTGATTGAATACGGGTTTGACTTTTCATATTTCCACTGCACCCAAGACAACCGGCATGTTCGGCAGCGGGTATTCGGGATCATCAAAGAGAATATTGCAGACTTGCGGGTGGATTCGCTCATAGTGGAGAAAAGCAAAATCGTTCCGGCCTTGCAGGCTTCGGAAGAGTTTTATCCCCGGATGTTGGGGCACCTGATCCGGCACGTTGCGGAACAAGAGCGGGAAGAGCTGGACAGCATGAAAGAGCTGATCGTGATTACTGACAGTATACCGATAAAGAAGAAACGGGCAGCTGTAGAAAAGGCGGTCAAGACCGTGTTGAAAAGAATGCTGCCTTCAGGCTGCCGGTTCCGGGTGCTGCATCATGCGGAAGGTGTGCCCTATGGCGTGTGTACTGACGACTTCAACCTTACACTGACGGCAGTGGACAATGGAATAATATTTAATACTGATGACCATGCGGCTGCGGATGTTCATTGTCATTGCAACCAGAAGGAGAACTGTTTTGTTACTGTAAGGACGACTGATATCGCTCAAGATGTTCTGGATCCTTACATTCCTGGGACTATACAGTTAGACTTTACAGTTGGTTCTAACCACTACCAAAGCATAGACGAATGGAGACAGCAGGACAGCGGTAGTAAAACTGATGCTGGCGAGAGCCAGTGGACCAAGTTCAGAACTCCGTAAGATAGCCTTTTGGTAACCTTTTGGAGATCGGACATTCCGGTTTTCGTATTTAAGTTTAAAAGCCCCTGTCATTTTTTGGCAGGGGCTTTTTTTACAAAATCCTTCCACCCCTTCCGATCCAGTTTTCTGCCCAATATTTCCCCCTGAAAGCTGACCGTTTCCAATAAAGTATCCCCCGTTGCAAGTACGCAATACCACTGCAGGGATATTGTTCAATGACGGTTAAAAATTTTCCATAAAAAGATTTTTCATTGTAATAAATGGATTTATACCATATATAGTACATCCTGATTTGTCCCGTCATACTTCTACTTGTGAACATTTCACTGCGGCAGCTTCAGCCTCGGAGAATATAGAATACGGATTATATTTTTTAGATTAAACGAGAAAAAAGGAGAAACTCGACTATGAAACTGGGAATCAACGGTCTCGGCAGAATTGGAAAGCTCTCACTCTGGCACCATGTTTCGCGTCAGTTTTTTTCAGAAATTGTAGTCAATCTGGGCCGCCAGGTCGGCAGCGGACTAGAAGATATCGCCGCAACCATTGAAAAAGATTCCAGCTACGGCAGGCTTTCCACCTACCTGCATGGTCATAAGGGAGGCCGGGTGATTGAGAACCTGAACGAGGCTGCAGGCACCATGACCGTGAACGGTGTTCCGGTCACCGTGCTGCGGGAGGCCCGCAATCCCAAGGATATCAAGTGGCAGGAAAATAATATCCGCATGGTGGTGGATACCACCGGAGTGTTCAAAGACCCGACCGCTGATGCTGACGCCCAGAGAGGCTCGGTGCGCGGCCATCTCCAGGCCGGTGCAGAAAAGGTCATGGTTTCGGCCCCGTTCAAAATCAAATCCAAGGGCCTGGATATGCCGGATGATGCAGTGACCACGGTCATGGGTATCAATGATGACGATTACAACCCGGACCGGCATTCCATTATCTCGGCTGCCTCCTGTACCACCACCTGCCTGTCCTATATGATCAAGCCGCTCATGGATCATTTCGGCGCCGGACGGATGTTGACCGCCTCCATGGTTACAGTCCATGCCGCCACAGGCAGTCAGAAGGTGTTGGATGCTGTTCCGGCTGCCGGAGCCACTGACCTGCGCAAAAATCGGTCTATCCTCAATAATATCATCCTGACCACCACCGGTGCAGCCAAGGCTCTGGGTCTGGTTATCCCGGAGATGAAAGGCATCGGCTTTATTGCCGAATCAGTCCGGGTGCCCACTTCCACCGGCTCCCTGATCGTCCTGGTGCTCAATCTGCAGGACGAGCTGGAAAATCCGGTGAAACGCAACCTGATCAATTCCATCTACAAGGAATATGCTGAGACCAACCCGTACCTGAAATATTCCGAAGGACAGAATGTCTCTTCCGACATTATCGGCACTCCGGAGGCGGCAGCGGTCATTGAAGCCACAGAAACCCATACCCGCACCGCTTCGCTCAAGGTCAATCTTGATCATCTGAAAAGCTGTAACATTGATCCGGGTCAAGGGCCTCATGTTCTTGAGGTTCCCGTAACCCAAGCTGTCATCTATGGCTGGTACGACAACGAGCTGGGCAGCTATACCAATATGCTCGGTGACTTGACGGTTTCTGTGGCTGAGCGGATGGTGTAGGTGGTGTAGGGGCGATCCTTGCGATCGCCCCTGATTGCGGCATGTTGTACAGTACAGGGCGAATACAAGATTCGCCCCTACGGATTGGAATTTCCTGACAAAAAGAAGAATGAACAATGAAAACAATTCGCGATCTTGATATCAACGGCAAGCAGGTTCTGATCCGGGTGGATTTCAACGTGCCCATGAATGACCAGGGTGAAATCACCGATGACCTGCGTATCCGTACTGTCCTGCCGACCATCGGGTATGCTCTGGAGCAGGGGGCCAAGGTGATCCTCTGCTCGCACATGGGACGCCCCAAGGGGCAGCGGGTGCAAAAATATTCGCTCGCACCGGTTGCGCACTACCTGTCCGGCATCCTGGAGAAGCCGGTCCGCATGGCCCGGGACTGCGTCGGGCCGGAAGCGGAAAGCGCGGTAGCCGCCATGAACGACGGTGAAATCATCCTGCTGGAAAACCTGCGTTTTCATGCCGAAGAGCAGGCCAACGAGCCGGAATTCGCCAAACAGCTGGCCGCGCTGGCTGATGTCTATATTAACGATGCCTTTGCCGTCTCCCATCGGGCCCATGCCTCAACAGTCGGAGTCGCTGCCCTGTGCTCGGAAAAAGGCGCCGGGTTGCTGTTGGACAAAGAAATGACCTGTTTCCATCGTTCCGTGGATGATCCGCAGCGACCGCTGGTCGCCATTGTCGGCGGAGCCAAGGTCTCCGGCAAACTGGAGGCCCTGACTAATATGCTGAGCAAGGTGGACCGGATGCTTATCGGTGGAGCAATGGCCAATACCTTTCTGAAAAGTCAGGGATATTCGGTGGGGGCTTCCAGGGTGGAGGATGACCTGCTGGACAATGCCCGTCAGCTGCTGGCCGATGCGGCGGAAAAAGGCGTCAAGGTCTACCTGCCCGTGGATGTCATCGTAGCTGACCGTTTTGCCCCGGATGCGGTCTGCAAACAGGTCACGATCCAGGATATCCCGGAGAACTGGATGGCTCTGGATATCGGCCCGGCCTCGGTGCTCTGTTTTTCTGAGGTCCTGGCCGACGCACGGACCATTGTCTGGAACGGCCCTATGGGCGCCTTTGAAATGGACGCCTTTGCCAGAGGCACGATGGCCCTGGCCCATACCGTGGCTTCAGCCCATGCCCTGAGCATCACCGGCGGCGGAGATTCCAATGCCGCAGTGCGGCTGTCCGGAGAGGCGGATAATATTTCCTATATGTCCACCGGCGGCGGGGCCTTTCTCATGCTCATGGAGGGCAAGGAACTGCCCGGTGTGACGGCTTTGGAAGGGTAACGTTTTTTGCAGAATGCCGTAAGGGCACGGCGCGCCGTGCCCCTGCAACTCCGCACCGAAAATAGGGTTCTTACAACGATACCATCTTCTTGGGAGGATAAAATATGGCACGAAAACCGTTGATTGCGGGAAACTGGAAGATGCACCTGACCAGAGCAGAGGCTGCAGAGCTTGCCTCGGCAGTGGCCGCATCAAGCAGGGGGCTGACCGACCGGGAGGTGATGATCGCCCCTTCCTTTATCTCTCTGTCCGATGTCCGGCAGGCCGTTGCCGACAGTCCGGTCAGAGTGGCGGCTCAGAACGTCTGCTGGGACAAAGAGGGCGCTTATACCGGTGAAATCTCACCGCCCATGCTCCATGATGCCGGAGCAGATATGGTTATTTTAGGGCATTCGGAGCGGAGGCACGATTTCGGTGAAGATAACGCGATGGTTAACCGGCGTATGCTGGGTGCCCTGCGTTTTGATCTGGATCCCGTCCTCTGTATCGGCGAGACCCTGGAGGAACGGGACCAAGGCCGTACCTTCAGAGTTCTTGAAGACCAGCTGACCCAGGGTCTGAGAGGCGTCAACCCGGATGAAATGAGCCGGGTGGTGGTAGCCTACGAGCCGGTCTGGGCTATCGGCACCGGCAAAACCGCCACCACGGAGCAGGCTCAGGAGGCCCATGCCTTTGTCCGGCGGATGCTTGATGATTTGTACGAAAAAACTCTTGCCGATACGGTCAGGATATTGTATGGTGGCTCGGTTAAACCTGAGAATATTGACAGACTCATGGCGCAGCCGGATGTTGATGGCGCCTTGGTGGGCGGCGCATCTCTGCAGGCCGAGTCATTTGACAGGATAATTAATTTTACATGGAAACCCTGCTAATTATAACACATATTCTGGTCTCTCTGTTTCTGATCGCCATTGTGCTGTTGCAGCACGGCAAGGGAGCTGATATCGGAGCCACCTTCGGCGGCTCAGGTCAGTCCCTGTTCGGGACAGAAGGACCGGTACCGCTGCTCAATAAGATAACCACGGTTTCCGCGATTATTTTTATGGGCACCTCAATCTCCTTGGCCTATCTTTCTGCAAACAGGAGTACGGGATCGGTTATGAGTGAGCTGCCGGTACAGGAAGCTGCTGCTCCGGCAAAAGAAGAGACGCCGGTTACCATCCCCATGCCGGGAACGGAAAAGCAGGTTGAGGAGATTGAAAAGGCTGAACCTGCCCCTGTTGTACAGCAGAGCGAGGCGACGACGGAAGCCGAACCGATAGCTCCGGAAGACCCGGTAAACGAATCTGTTGAGCCTGAAACAGTTCCTGCCGAACAACAGACGGCTCCGGTTGAACAGGAAACAGAAACAACGCCGGAACAGGGTGAGGTTGAATAAGTAAATAAGAACGAGAAATCTTGTGTGCCGAAGTGGTGGAATTGGTAGACACGCTATCTTGAGGGGGTAGTGGGTTACACCCGTGCCGGTTCGACTCCGGCCTTCGGCACCATTTTTTAGTATAGTAGCATCCATAGAAGTCCATTAAAGCCCGCAACCTTAACTGGTTAGCGGGATTTCTTGCGTCTTGCCTTCCAGATTCGTCCATTATTTTCCGTTGACATCCGCCACACAAAGAGGGTACAAAAGAGGGTATAGCTCACTCGAATCCACATACCCTCTTTCCTCAACAGGCTCTGTCATGCCAAAACTTACAGCTGTTCAAGTCCGCAAAGCATCACCCAAAAACAAACCCTACAAACTGCCGGACGGCCTGGGGCTTCATCTCCATGTGTCTACCTCTGGGAAAAGAACATGGCGGTATCGGTTCAAGCTGAATCGAAAAGAATCAACCTGTGTTCTTGGTGAGTATCCCGATATGAGCCTTGAACAAGCCCGCAAGGCAAGAGCCGAAGCACGGGAACAGGTCAAGGCGGGAAAAAATCCGTCCCATGAGCGACAAAAAGAACAACAAGCAGCCATTGAACAACAACACGCTGAACGTAAGCTGGCACAAAACAGCTTTGAAGCCGTGGCCCGTGAATGGATAGAGCAGCAAGGGGAGCGATGGAGCCGGGGCCATGCAAGGGCTGTTCAGGGCACTCTTGAGCGTGACGCTTTCCCCTTTATCGGAGAAAGTCAGATTGAGGCGATTACCCCGCCAATGGTTCTTGAGGTGGTAAAGAAGATTGAGAGCCGGGGAGCCTTGGAAGTTTCCCATAAGGTTTTACAACGAATGAATGCAGTCTTTCGTTTTGCCGTCCAGACCGGCAGGGCCACATATAACCCGGCTGCTGATATGCAGGGGGCCTTGAAAACGCGCAAGGTGGTACATAGGGCCGCTCTTTCACGGGAGGAGATGCCGGAGTTCATGCGTACCCTTGCGCAGGGTGATATTGATATTACCACGAAAGCGGCCTTGCGCTTCACCATCTTAACAGCAGCCAGAAGCGGAGAAACGCGGGGGGCTACCTGGGATGAAATCAACCTGGACACCGCCTTGTGGCGCATACCGGCCAAGCGTATGAAAATGGATAATCCGCATAATGTGCCCTTGTCAACGCAGGCCGTGGCGATCATTGAGCAGATGGGGAGGCTTCACGGCAAAGAGGGCCTTGTCTTTCCCGGTCGGGATGGAGTTAAACCGCTTTCAGAGAATACCATGCTCTATGCCCTGTATCGTATGGGCTACCATTCAAGGGCCACGGTTCACGGCTTCCGGGCGGTCTTCTCCACCATAGCCAATGAATCAGGCTTTGACGGTGATGTAATCGAAAAGGCCCTTGCTCATGAGCAGCGCAACAAGGTGAGGGCCGCATACCATCGGAGCGAGTACCTTGAACAGCGGCGGGAGCTGATGCAGTGGTGGGGGGATTTATTACAGGAAATGGAGCAGAGCACAAGTATTGCGGCTGCCTGAGTGTTTTCTTTTGATTGCACAGGATAGTTTTAATGAAATCTCAAAAAGATGTGCCTTATGAAGAATACCTGTTCATGCTTGAAGAGGTTGAATGGGTAGGATGGAAATTGTTCAGTATGTTTTACGGTGAAAACGCTGTGAAAAAAGAAAGACTTGCTTCCGCTATTGATAAAGGAATAATTAATTTTAAAATTAAGCGTAATGATGCCCCTGTTGTTCTCAATAAGCTGCTGTATTCTTATCAAGAATCTCTGGGTAATCCGGTAGAAATAAGAGAATACACAGAGTGTGACGATAGCCGAAAAGGGATTATTAAGAGTTATCTTAATACGTTTTCACCTTATATATTGTCTTTGCAATTTTTCTTGGAGGCTCATTCCTTCCGATCATGGCTCAAGGATAATTATCCCCTTAAAAGAACCGGACGAATGCACCCTGATGATGAACAGAGTGAATCATTGGTAGAAAAAACTTCAGATTATTCTCTGGCTGAAATTTTGAAATTACTCACCCCTAAAATGTACCCGGATGGATTGAAGGGGCAGGAAAAAAGCGCAATAACAAAGAGTGTGAATACACTCAAAGATCAACTTCCCAAAGCATTTGAGCTGTGCTGCTCCTTAGTCATGGAGGCTATGCCCTGTGAAGGCAGAGAAGAATACCTGAAGTACACCCGTGATGATGTCGTTCAGCAGGCCAAAGAGCGGGGAATAAATAGACCAATGGCTCTGCAAATCCACAAAGGGCTTCCACCTAAGATGAAGAACTAGCCTTTAACAAACATTGTCGCCTGACAGAACCAGTAACAACGCTGGTTCTGCTGGTTCTTTTTTCTTCAAGGTAACGCCTTGAAACAGAAGAAATTAAAGCCGCCAAACCAACAGCTCTTGATTTTGCTGGTTTGGCGGCTTTCTTTTTTAAAACAACCTCTTATAGTGAAGAAAGATGAAACGAAATCCATAACGGTGCGTAACGCACCATAACAACCAAGAGGTACAAACATGGAAGCAGCAATGAAAGCAGTTCTGCTCAGATTGGGGCAGGTGGAACAGGCCACCGGATTAAAGAAATCTGCCATTTATGCCAGAATCAAGACCGGAGACTTTCCGGCAGCGGTTCGGCTGGGAAGTCGTTCGGTGGCGTGGCGATCCGATGACATTCAGGAATGGATTGACGGATTGCCGAAGGTTGAACAGGAGGCGGCAGCATGAAGGCAAGAGAAAGAGAAAAGCCGCATGATCCGGGACGGGATCAGCGGCTAAAACATAACCGGGCAAGGTCAACTAAAAAGATTATACACAGATTCAAGCGAAGTATCAACAGGAAAGCGCATTCCGAGGCTGTCAAGCTGGCAGGCAGTCGGCCCCGGAATGCTCACCCTTCCTCTGACAGGATCAGGCTGTTCTCTGTTTATCCCGCTTTGCCCTCAATGTCAAAGATTACAGGGAGGGCTGAATCATGACTTTAGCGGAAAACAAAGCCCATGCACCGGGCAAAGGTAAAGAACAGAAAGTGTCTTTTACCCTGATGCACAAAACACAGGGCATTTTGACAAAGCGCATGAAGCGGGTAAACGGCTGCATTGAAAAAGACAGCTCAGAATGTCGGATGAGTAGGGGCCGGGCTGAAACGGTGCGCATAAAGCCGGAGCAATTCGGCCCCTTCCTGCAAGGATTGCAAAGCAATCAGGCCATTGTCCACGGGGTGAGTGATTACGACAAAGCCCTGATAGTCAGCGGAAAGCGGCTGAAGACAAGGCCGGGGGAGAGTCCGCAGGCTGATGAACAGGGCTTGCCGATCATCTCCAGAACAAAGGATTTCTTTCACTATCCAGACGGGCCGGGCCTGCTCATGCTGGATCATGACAAGGCCCGTAAAAACGCGGTTGCCCTTGATTCTGAGAAGGCACTGAAGGCATACAGCCCGAAAGAGCTTATAAACACCATTGCGGGCTTTTTTGAGTCCATAAAAGAAGCGGCACAGGTTGCCGTTTATTCGACTTCCTCCTGTATCCATGATACGGACACAGGAAAAGAGCTGAGAGGAAAAAGCGCAGGCTTTCACCTCTATCTGTTCCCGCAGAATGCAGCGGACACGCCCCGTTTTCTGGATGTTTTGGGAAAACGCTTGATACTTGCCGGATATGGCCGGGTGGAGTTCAGCCGGTCGGGTGCCGTGTTGGTGCGTACCCTGGTTGATTTGCTGGTTGCCTCCCCTGAGAGATTGGATTTTGTGGCCGGTGCTGTCTGTGATAAGGGCCTTGAACAAAGGTTGCCCGCCTCGGAGTATCAGCCGGGCCGGTTATTGGATACCCAAGCCCTGAACGATCTTAACCCGGAAGAGGAAAAGACGTATCAGGAGATTATCCACCAACTGAAAGCGAAAGGTGCCCCGGATCAGGAGCGCATTAAAGGGGCCTACCTTGAGCAGGAAGCAGAAAAGCTCAGTTCAGAATCAGGCGGAAAGGTCAGCATGGAGCAGGCACGGGAGACGGTCAAGGCCCGACAGCACCATATCCTTGTTGATGATGATTTGTTGTTGTTTGCTCATGAAAAAGAGCCGGTCAGCGTGGCCTCTGTGCTGGACAATGGGCAGGCGTTTGATAACAAGTCTTGTGCCGATCCTCTGGAACCAGAATACGACGGGGGCAGCATGAGCAAGGCTGTTTTCTACTGGAACGAGGGCCAGAACCCTTTGATCTACAGTCAGGCCCACGGCGGCATAAAATACCGGTTCAGGCGGTACGGAGCAGAGAAACCCATTGATTATGATACAGCCCTGCCGGAACTCATCCAACAGACAAAGGAGGATTGCGGGGCACCCTTTGCAGAGGATGCGCTGAAGATGCTGGCCCGCCTGAAGCAGAAGGACAAGGCCCGGTTTATGCGGGTGCGAAAAGACCTCAAGGCCGCAAACGGAGCCGTACTGCTGAAGGAGCTGGACAGGGATATAAGCAGGGTTTCTCCTGTAAGGAAGAGTTTTCAGTCTTCACAGCCTTCATCTTCTTCATTATCAATACCTTATTCTTCATTACCCTCTTCATTAAAAGAAAAAGTTCTTCATCTTCAAGGGGTTATGGTTATTGAAACCCAAAAAGGAGACAGACCGGCCCCGGAATCGGAAGCGGCGGCATTATTCGCTGAAACCCTGCACGGCCTGTACGCTTTCAGCATGTCCGGGCTGTGCTGGTACTGTTTTGATGAATGCTGCTGGCAAAAATGTTCCGCTTCAGAGTTTGAGGGTGCCCTGAACGCTCTGCTCTACACGGCAACTGCCGGACTCGGTTTCAGCAACAATTACCAAAACGGAATAAGCCAGCTCTTGCAGAAGAGCGGACGGAACCCGCTACCCGATCCCCTGCCCGGCACCATCCCCTTTCAAAACGGTCTGCTTGATCAGAACACAGGGAAGCTTGTGCCCGTAACGGCGGAAAATGCCCATACCTGGGTATTGCCTTATGAATACTCTCCTGATGCAGACTGCCCGGACTTCCTTGCATGGCTTACAACAGCTCTGGATGATGACCCGGAGTCTGTCCGTTTGATTCAGGCATGGTTCAATGCATTGTTCACAGGTCGCCCTGATTTACAGGTCTTTCTCCACCTCATCGGCCCGGCAGGCACCGGAAAAAGCACCTTGGGAAGATTGGCTTTTCAATTGGTGGGCAATGAAAAGATGACGTAAACTGGTTTTATGAAAATTATCCTTCTGTAATTTCGATGGGATCTGTATTGAGTCAAGGAATCCGCATTGCCCCGCTCCGTTTGAGGGCACAGAAGCAGAGAACACACGTCCATCTTGCAGCGTTGTTACTTTAGAGGAACCGGAAGATGAATCACTATTGCCCTCCTTTTCAGAGTCGCTTCCGTAATCGTCATCATCAACGGTATCAGGGGCAACATACCCGGCAAAAAAACGAGCATTGATATAGATTTCAAACCGAACGGGTAACTCACCGATTGGAGTTATCCTTTTTACATAGACTCCCAAAGGGTCTCCGTCTTCATCCACCCCGTCAAAAATAGAAAACATCAAAGCCCGCTTCTCCTCAAAGGTCATTGAGTCGAACCTCTCCCGTGAATAGTAATAATCCTGAAAGGCGAGTTTGAGCATTTCTTCCTTTCCTTTGACCTCTTCAACAGAGGGCATCCGGGACAATTTCTGTTCATCCTTGGTCAATAATGCGGTCAACCGTGATATTTCATTGGAGAGAATATCGTTTTTCTTTTTTATCGCATCCTCGGTCAAGATACCCTTCAGAAGTGCATCAACAAGTTTATCCCGGTCAGCTTCCGCCTTGTTCAGCTTTTTTTGGTTTTCCTTTATCCGGTTTTTCAATTCGCCTATCCTGCTTTGATCCGGGTAGTTATCGGTCCAAGCTTCATCAAATCCGCTGTCCTCATCACTCATATTTTCCCAGACAGCGTTCAGAACAGCATTTTCTAACTTTTCAATTTTTATCGAGGTCAAGCCCTTGCATTTTTCTCTTTTTCCAGCCCGATGTCGGTAATACTTGTATGTGTAGCCCTTGTGGGTCTTCTTTCGAGGCTTACTTTTCTGATGTTGGGCCGTTAATACCGTTCCGCAGTCCATACAGCGGGCAAACCCGGTAAGCAGAAATGTATAGCTTTTGCGGTCTGATTTGGTGAAGGTTCTGTTGAAGTCTATTTTTTGCATCACTGCTTCGATCTTTTCATCACTCAGTAGCCGTGGGATTTCAAACACAATGGGTTTGTCTTCTTTCTTAAATTGCAGCTCCCAAGTGTTTCCGGCTCTTCCGTGGAACACTTTTAAAATATTCGAGTAAGTAAGTTGGTATTTCGGATCAATGGTGTCTGCAATATCCCTCAGCCCTTCTCCATTCAGGTAACGATCCGCAATATCATTCACCACTTCTTTGATATCGGGTGGATCAAAATACCACTCTTCCGTTTCACGATTGTATCGCCGCCCGAAAGGGTACTTACCAATGGATGGGACTCCTTTCTTAGCCAATGCAATTTTGTTCTCAACCGAAGATTCTCCCAGAATATCCTTTTCAAGTTCCGCCATAGCGGCAAGCATCGTGAGCATGAATTGGCCGTAGGCGTTGGAAAGGTCGATATTCTCCTTCAGGAAGACAACACTTATCCCGGCCTCTTTGAGCAACTGAACGTTGTTGAGCAGTTCTCTGGCGTTTCTGCCCAACCGGGAAAGGCGGTTGACAAGGACAAGGGAAAAACTTTGATTTCTGGCGTCCTTGAGCAAGGCTCGGAGACCGGGCCGCTTTTCTACCGAACCACCCGAAATACCTTCATCGGCATAAATTTTAACCAGCTCATATTCATTCTTCTTGGCGTAACTGTTGAGATCTTTTCTCTGAGTGGTGAGAGATTCCCCGCCTTTAACTTGGTGGTGCGTAGAGACCCGTACATATCCTACAGCTTTATTCATGTTTTTTCCTTGAGTTGGGATAAGTTTAGAAACTCTTGATTTGTCCTTTTCAACCGTTTTCGGCTTGTTTGCCCCCTACCTATAGAACAAGGCCGGAAAAGAAAAAACAAACCCCTTTGCATCGTTTTAAATGAGGTTCAATATGGGCTTTCCTCTTTTGGATAGCTCTTCCGTTTGGAATTTCAATTTCCATAAACCCGGTTTTCAGTCTTATGGATTTTTCAGACTCTGAACTAAACTTGGGAGTTCGATACATATATTTTATTATTTTTTATTATTATATAATTATTATTATTTATATATTATACTCCTAAATATCCATATTATAAGTTTTCTGTTTTGATTATAATGATTTGGAATGTAAGTATATTTTCTCCTTTTTTCGCTCTAGTTCACTCCGTGGTTATGGGACATGTAAATCCGTGGTTGTATTTCTTATAGGTCGCTTCCATGATTTTCCGTAAAAGGCTTTCATGTTTCTTCGCTACTATGAAACTGTCGTGGACAGGAAGAATGGGAATGTCTTTTTTAGCGAAGTAATCGCAAATATAGAGGGCCATTTTCCCGTCCTTGTTTTGAAGTTGTGCTCCGGCATCTGTATTGAAGGATTCACTAATGAGGCTATGCTTCTTCTTTACCGCCTCTATAACTCGCCCATACAATCCTTTCCTGTAGTTCTTTTTACTGTAAATACAAAGGGATATATTGTTTTTCAAAACATACTTGGAAAGAGTTGATATTAGGTTATCGTTTTTCGCGTTAATGGCAATAAATACGGCACGCTTGGATAACTTTCTTTGCATTTTCTTTCTCTCTTCCTTTTCCGTTTCCTTGTAGTCGTCTCGAAACTCCGGTAATTCCTCTGACAAGTCGTATGGTTTCCCCTCGTATTGAATCCCCTTTTCGGCGTAAAGCATATGGGGGTGGAAAGCGGAATAGTCAGGTTCTACGGTCGGTTCGTTGTCTATGAATATACAAGCTCTTTCCTCCTTGGAACAGTTCTGATAACTATGGTTGTTCCTGGACGCATAGAGCCGCCCGCCCCGTTTGAGGGTTGGGCTGTAAACTACGCAAAGTTTTGTGCAGCAAGGAAGCTCTGATTTATTTTTCTTGATAACGATATGGTGACTATGGTTGACTTGGTTGATTCGTTGAAGTTTTTTGCGTATTCTTTTTGTATTTTTAATGTCGGTTTCGGTAAGTTCGACGGGTTTTCGATCCCGGTTTTTTCTGATAAGCTCCGAATCAGGGATAGTGATATGGGGATTAGCCTGACAGGGATCGGCAAATGGGGGAAAAGCAGAATCGAAAATTTCTGTGGGGTATATTTTTGATGTTTTTGATTTGCCGTTGTGGCAATTGAAACCGGGTAGAAAGTTGATGTATTTTTCGTCTCTGAGAAAATGGATAACATCAGTAAGTTGACTGGTACGTTGATTGGAGTCGATATTGATAGAAAGCGGTCTTCTGATTTGTGATCCTGAAGTTCTCGGAAGCGTTAAAAGGTTTGCGACCACAGATATAAGGTACCTTTTCCGCTCTTGCGCGGGTCTTGATTGCCAACGGTTATTATCGGCCCAATCGGAATAAAGCTGATTTACTGATTCAAGATAAGGGCTGTCCTGAAAGAAAATCAGATTGGGTTTATACTCTGCGGAGTTGTTAAACCGAAATGAGAGGCTTATGTTTGCCGGGGCGTTGATTTCAAGATTTTTTGATATGGAATCGGAATTAAAGTAGTCTTGCTGTTTCTTTCGTCGTCTTGGTATGTTTCTAACTCTTTTCTTTTTGAAGACATGCTTGTCTATTATGGCCCGTTTATGCTTTGCCATTATGCCCGCCTCCGATAGCGGTTATGGTGATCCGAAAGAAAAATTGGGCGGAAGAGAGGTTCGGATTCCTCCTTTTCGGTAGCGAGCCTATCCGCCCAACATTACAAGTATTATAAACTGGTTCAGAGTAAAAAGCCCGCTTCGTTTCTTTGGCCGTATTTCGTGTTTTATGTCCGATGTGGGGCTTCCTATGGAACGGGGACGGTTCGTGGCTATCGGGTCAAAACAGATGGGTTCCCGGTGTGGTTCGACTACTTTCTGGTACTGGCCGCCCCGTTCTGGTGAAAGGCTCTGACTAATTGAGCACTCCACGTCCCGCCCCGCAATGTTTCGATCCCTTCTTTGTTGAGGTGGTCGGCTATGGCCTGATAGCTCTTCTGCCGTCCGCCCCCTCTGGGCTTCCTCCGTAACCGGCGAACCAGTTTCAAAACCTCCGCCTTCCTTTCCGGGTTGATCTCATCCCAACCTTTTGCACCTTCGCACTTTCCGGTTTCGGCCTTTTTCTGTTCTCTGCCCTTTTTGAGCCGCTTGACCAATAACGATTTCTCCAGTTCGGAGAATACACCCTGTATCTGGATTATGGCCTTTTTCATCGGGTCGGCGTTGATTGCTTTAGTGATGTTTTCCCCGGTGGAAGCGTTTATGAGAGTGATTCCTTTGCTTGCAAGATAGATGAGGAGTTGTTCCTGAATAGTGTACTCCCTTGCGAGCCGGTCGAGCCGTTCAACAATCACGGTTCTGATTCCGTTGGAAAGGATGTCGGTGATCATTTCCTGAAAAGCGGGGCGGGCATCTTCCCCCTTTGTTCCTGAAACGCCTTCTTCCTTGTAGTATTTCGGAATGGTGATTTTTGAAGAGGCGGCGTACCTCCTGATTGCGTCCCGTTGACGGCGGAAACCGTCCTTGTCTATCTGGCCCTTGGTACTGACCCGTAAATATCCGTATGCTTCCATGTTGTCAATTCTTCGCTAAAGTTTTTATTTTTACTTATAACCCTATTTGGTAGGTGTCGTAAAGTATTTTTTAAAATTTTTCTTTAGATTCATTTTTAATAACTGATGTTGCGACTTAGATAAAAGGTAAAGTTGAGTCGGTAAATTGTGGAGAGGTTGACGGAAGATAAAATCACAAGGTGAGCGGAAGAATAATTTGGTCAGTGAAACAGCCTTCCTATGTTTGCGGCTCTTAACTGAATTGAAATTGTTTGACTTTATCGAGATAGCGTTGTCTAATTCGGTTGTAGTTTTGACTGAAGGTAATTTTTTACAACAATCTGTGCGAGTCGCCTATGTAACTGAATAATATAGTAACACAAACATATCTTTGCGTATTTCGCAGAGTCGTTCCATCCAAAAAACGCCAATTTTTTAATCTAGGAATCGAATCTGACGGAAACGCACCCGAAATGGGTGCGTCTTCTGTTTTGTTCCTAGATCGGTATTGGCGTACCTTGGATGGGCGAGGCATTAGTCGCGCCCTTCTTTTTTGGGGAAACCAATGATCGGGATTCTTGAGCTGCTGAAAGAACGTGGCTTGGATTTAGACGCAAAAATTAAATTCATTCGCCACCAGGATAAACGATATGATATCAATGAGCTGATCCGGAAAGATCAGTTGAAAATTTATCAATCCTACCAAGATAAGCCTATCTTTCCTGAACGCGGTTATCTCGTTGTATTTATCGGGCAGGAAAATATGAAAGCCTTGTTTTTCGAGGTCTACAAAGTCCTCAAAAAATGCCCTGCACCAGAAGTTCCTCTGCCGGATAATTTTATATATTCAGATTGTTATATCGGCCTAGAAAACGCCGTGCATTATGAGTTAGAGAAGGTCAACGGATTTGATGATCTGAAAAATCGTGTTGTGATTAATTGGGGAAAATCTGCACTTGCGTGGCACCAATGGATGAGTGAGAGGGAAGTAACGGAAATACTTCCGGCTGGATATGTGAAGGAGTTCCCCGGTTATCTTGATTTTGTTCTTCGTTATGATGAATTACAAACGATAATAAATGCCCCTGAAGCAAACCGGGAATGGCACACGATGTTATCCTCTGTGGCCGGGGTTTACCTGATTATGGATACGGCAAGCGGGAAGCAATATGTCGGTTCCGCTTATGGTAAAAGAGGTATTTTGGGCCGCTGGAAAGAATATGCAACGACCGGTCACGGCGGAAACGTTTTGCTGAAAAAGATATTGGCTCAAGACTCGAAGGCGGCAAAAAACTTTCAATTTACAATCTTGCGGACGCTTCCCAAAACTCTTACCAATAAAGAAGTTATCAATTACGAAAATCTGTATAAGGAAAAACTTGGGACACGGGCTTTCGGTCTGAATTCTTTGGAGGGTAGAAAAAGTTCTCAGTCTTGAAGGCTTCCTGAATAACGGTCTCCAATCTGGTAAGAATCCGCCTTATTTCGGCCCCCGTCTACGGCATAGTGCAATTGTCTTTATATCCGTTCTTTCCGGCTATAGAGTACCCTATACATGGGAGATCAGAAATAGCTTACGGGGCAAAATCAGTGGGTTCTCTACTGGTATATGGGGTGAGATATAGAAAATAAAATTTTCGTTGTTCTTGGCCGGATATTCAGAGACTGGCTTGCCCCTGTAGCGGGTGGGGATAGCGAGCCATTCTTGATAAGATTTTCGGGTATATGATTGCTATCACCAATTGATAAATGAGTAATATTGAACTGCTGTTGTCCGGCTAAACGATGGAGGGATGAATGTCAAAAGAAATAAGTAAGTTCAAGCAGAATTATAACAGGGTAGGTAACGTTGCAATTTTCCTTTTGCTGGCGGTTGTTGTATACGGGTTTGCAGAAAATCAAAGGTTTGTGTTTACTTTTAAATTTCATCATGGTTAATTTTCAATCTTGTTTGTGTAATTTTTCTTATTTCAAATCAGTTAAAGCAGATTTCATTGTTATGCGGTTAAAAATTTTATTCTATGACATTCAGCTGTCTATCGTAAGGTATCGCACTGTTCTAACAGTTGTATTTACTGCTGTTTCGTCGCTGTTTTTGGGACTGTTCCTTGCGACCCCTACCCCACTGGCAAAGGGCGTTCATTGGAATTTTTTTATAAGTTTTATTTTTTCTAATGCACTATTGGTTTTTGTAAGTATAACGCCTAAATATTACGAGCGAATACGATTTATTGCAGAACTCCTTCCTGTCATTTTTAAAATTCTTGAGTTAGATCGTTCTTCAAGAGTGGTGTTACATCATATTAGAAACCAAAAAACTCAGACATATGAACAGGTAACAGATTATTATCCGGCCAGAACAGGACGTGGAAGAAAATTTGTTTTTACTCAAGGTATTACAGGGCAGGCTTTTAGGACGCGTCGCCCTCAACTATACAGCATTCCTGACGAGGTAAAGATTACTGATGATTATCAGAGTCGATGGGCTTTCACTGAAGATGAAATTTCTCGACTTACTCAAGATAGAAAATCTTTTTATGCATTCCCTATCGGGCAGGCTGGAGAATATGCAAAGGCTATACTATATATGGATTCTTCAGATCCTAATATGTTTTCTAAAGGTCGAGAAGAAAAACTAAACTCGACGGTGAAAATGCTGTTTTTGCCGCTTCTTGAGCGATTATTAAACACTAATGGTAGCGGTAAGGATTAAGTTGCTATGAATAATAATCTATATAACGATTTGTTCTTTAGTAACTGTTATGATGAAATAATTTTAAGTTTGGGTCTAAAAGGACTGGATTCAGATTTATTGACTTTTTGTGCAAAGTTATATGGAGATCCCATTCTGGAGATTGGGTGTGGTACCGGATTAAAACTGCTTGAACTGGCTGGTAAGGGGTATAATATTGTAGGACTAGATAGTTCTTTCAATATGCTAACAGTATTAAAAAATAAAATAAAGAAAAAAGGCGTTACTCTTGTGGGTAATGTTCAGGTAGTACAAGGCGATATGGTTAATCCTCCACATGGAGATTTGATTAATAGATTTTCCATTGTTTATTTTGCAGGTAGCATGTTTCTTCATCTTACGAATGATAAAGACAGGCTCTCATGTTTAATGAATTGCAGTAAGTTTTTACATAGTTCGGGAGTTATAATTATTGTAAATTCGCATTTCAAACAAAAAGAATGTTATAATTGGAAGAAATTAGACAAAAATATAAAAAATAAGTATGCATGTTATACAAAATGCAATATTGAAAATAATATATTTCGACAAGATTTTAGGCTTGAAGATAAACAAACTAATGAAAAGTATTCAGCATGTTGGTGTTTGTACCCAGTAGAACATAGCAGTATGCTAAATTTGATAAAAAAAGCCGGTCTTCGAATTATTTCTACCCCGGATAATATACCTATACGTTCTACCGCCAATATTTATCTTTGTGCTAAAGCGTAATAAATAGAATCTATGAATATTTCTGATTCTGTAACCGGGAACGTGTTTAGTGCGTGACCCGATTCTTGTTTACGGTGATTCAGAACAAATCCAAGCTGCAAAAGGCTGTGATTTCATTTTAGGGGGAACTGGCGGCCCGCCCCTTTCTTATTCAGACCGTGGAGGTCAACGGGCAGGCGGGTTATGCATTCGAAATGAAACTGTGAAGTATATTGATCGGCTGCCCCTGCTCTGCCGGAAAAGGTAATAGATGAACAAAGACTTTTTTCACTCTTTTTTCTCTGCCTCTCTCAATCTCATCTTTCCGCCGTCTTGTCCTTCATGCACGGCATTGACCGGGAATAGGGGCGGGCGGTTATGTGAAGACTGCTTTGCCCGGTTGCAGTTTATCTCTTCCCCTTACTGCTCTTGCTGCGGCAGAGGATTTTCCACCGGCAGAGAAAACCACCTCTGTGTGGACTGTTTGGAATCACCTTGGGAATTTGATAAGGCCCGGTCGCTCGTTCTTTATGAGGAAGTTGTTGCCGGGTTGATCCACAGGTTGAAATATACCGGGAGATTGACCGGGCTTTCGACTTTTCGATATTTATGGGAGCAGAGTTCTGTTGTCAATGACTTGGAAGTCCCCGACATTATCCACCCGGTTCCTCTCCATGTCAAAAGGTTACGGAAGCGCGGTTTCAATCAGGCTCTGCTGTTGGTGAGGGAACTCTTTGCAGAAGAAAAGGAAAGGATACGGTTCGATATATTGGCCCGGCAAAGAGATACCCCCAGTCAGACGAATTTAAGCGGCAAGGAACGCCGGAGAAATCTGAAAGACAGTTTTATTGTTAAGCACCCTGCTGAGATTTTAGAGAAAAAAATCCTGCTTTTGGATGATGTTTTTACCACTGGGGCAACTGCAAATGAATGCGCAAAGGTTCTGAAAAAGGCAGGATGTAGGAAAGTCGAAGTGGTCACCATATGTCGGGCGGACAAGCTCGCCTCCTGGAAACCCGCCGTTTTTAATCATTTTTCTCGAACCTATACTTCCAGGTGAACCCGAAAAGATAAGTTATAAAACCAATCGACGAGGTTAACACCACCACAACCAGTCTGAAGGAACTGGAAACCAATAAATTTGAAACCGCCAATATCCACGGCAAACGGTTAACCGCCATTGAAGAGGCGGACAAGTACGGCGGTTCGGTCAGCCAACTGAAGGCCATGACCGGACAAGACCCGCTACGGCTGGAGCGCAAGAACAAACAGCAGGAAGGTTCATTCATCTATGAGGGGCAAACCCTTATGATGAGCAATGAACGGCTTGCCAGCACGGATTATACAAGCGGCCTTGAGCGCAGAAGAATAACCCTTGAATTCGACAGAAGGATAACAAAGGAAGAGCGGGCCGCATGGGATAAACGCGGCGGAGAGGAAACGATTCTATACAACGAGGCACCGGGTATCATCAATTGGGCTTTGAAGCTCTCCCGTGAAGAGGTCACGGATATTTTCAGGGTTATGCCGGAACGGGTACGCCGGGCCAATCTGGATGCGGCCATGTTCAACAATCCTGTTTTTGCCTGGATGGCGGAAAACCTCTTGCCCGATCCTGATGCAGCGGTACAGGTCGGCACAAAAAAGGAACGCCGGGAATACGGAGCTGTTTCTTATGAGGATTCCGATGAACGCCTGTATCCCAATTATCTGACGTGGTGTCAGGAAAACGAAAGGAAAAGCGTTTCTCTTCAACGGTTCAGCGCATCGGTGCTTGATGCTGCACAGACTCAAGGGGCGCATGTTCGCAAAGAGAGAAAGAGCGACGGGGTAAAAATTCGGGCTGCGGATTCGCCGGGAGGGTGAAAAATCATGGCTTGAAGAGCTGGAGAGCGGCCCTGTGCAGGAGGATAACGACCCGAAAGTGTTTGACACAAAGACCGTGAAGGACGTTTCAGGAACTTCCTACAGGAAACCGCACTGTATACCCTCTCCGGTTAAACAGGTGGAGAAGGAGTTTTGAAACCGGCAGCTTTTCTTGAACTTGCCGAACAGGTCGGGGTGTCCTTCTGTCTTGGTTCGGCAGGCAGGATCAAGGCAAAGGGTGAGGCGGAGCAGATTAATCGCCTTGCCCCGTTGATCCGGGAGCATAAAGCGGAGCTGCTGGCGTTCCTTCAGAGCGGATCAGGGCGGCGGCATGAACCGCCGTTGCCCTTCCTGGATGATCTGGGCAGACTGCGGATACCGCTTGATGCTGATGATAAATACCGATATTGGTCGGGTGGGCAATCGGTCTTTGCTACCCTGCTGGAGCTGGGAGCGTCGGACAAAGAGATTGAGGCGCATATAGGCCCGATCAGTACCCCGAAGAGCTGGCGGCGGTGGGTGAAGATTAAAGAGGGGCGGCAGGCTTGAGTGTTCATTTTTAGTTTTTTTTGAGGTAAAATAAAAGATGATATATTATCATGCTGAACTATTCAGTTCAGATAACAGGAAGCGGGCACCCTGTTTATATCCCTTAATATCGTTATATTACATGCCGTAACGATTAAATAGAGTTCTATAGCGCAAAAATAAATGAATACGTTGCGAATACAAAGTTTAGTTCAATATATTTTGGCTGAGGCTGCTCAGGCTGAAGATTGGAGCAATCGTGAACTTGGCCCGATACATATAATTAAATATCTGTATCTTGCTGATATGTATTATGCAATGGAAAAAGATGGGGACACATATACTGATATTGACTGGCAATTTTATCATTTTGGCCCGTGGAATCTTGAGCTTTACAAAGAAAAAATACCTCAATCAATTGAGAATATTGGTGCAGATACAAGAAACTTTGAAAGCCAATATAATCAGGACGGAGTACGTTGGTCGTCAAAAAATGCTCAATATGATGAAGTAGTAAAGTGTGTACCTTCTCAAATTTTATTCCGTTTAAGAAAGGACATACAAAATTATGGTGCTGCTACTTTTGATCTGCTGCATTATGTGTATGCTACGGAACCGATGCGTTCAACAGCACCAAACGAGTTTATTGATTTTGGTATATTCTTAAACAGAAAAAAACAAATCCAATCAACAGAAATTGACAGCATCTCGTTAAGCAAAAGAAAACAAAAAAAGCTCAAAGAAAAGATGCGGAATCTAAAAGAACTGAATAAAGCGAAACTCGCTGAAAAGAAAAGGAATGCTTTGGTTAAACCGCCGATCACCCCACGCTACGACGATGTATACACAGAGGGGATAGAGTGGCTTGAATCATTGGCCGGGCCGAAGATTATACAAGGAAAACAAAATGCTGTTTTCTCGAACTCTATCTGGAAATCTCCGGCGCGAAAGGGGGATCATGTTTCCAACTGATGCCGTGCAAAACATTTGCGACTCCTGGTGGGTAAGAAACAACAACGAACTGAAAAGAGGTGCGTTGCTCTATGCTTTTCTTCCTCATGTCGATCAGATACCTGTTACTTTAAGACCAGAGGGAAGGAAAGAACCTACAAGTCATGATAAAGCCGTACTCAATGTAACTCCTTTACGAATTCAAGACCACAGGCCCAAGGAGGCGTTACCTGTAGCTGCATTATCTTTAGATGAGGGAGAATTATGGACTGCATACAGGGCAAAAAAACGACCGTGTTTAGTAATAGGTGAAGAGCCGCCTTCTGTGGATAATGCCCTTCGACGTGATATGCCAAAAAAATTAACATCTCCAACCGTTCTTGTGGCTCCGTATTACGGGGCGGATAAAGACGGAAGGCGTGCCGGTTATAATGTTCCATTAGTAGAACGAATCAGACATGCTGAATATCCGCAATTTTTAGTGGATCAACTTCCTATAGGCGGTCCGAAAGAATCAATACTGAGATTTGATCATATTCAACCGATAGGCTTAAATGACTACGCCTATGAACATACAGGGTATTGTTTAAGCGATGAAGCTGTAGAGTCCATTTTGGACGATTGGCTTATCTGGGTCTTTTACGGCGGACTTCCGCCAGCAAGCATACTCATTGATTTTCAGAACGATATTCTTTCTATCTACGGAAATAATTGACAATACAAGAGTGCTTGGAGCACCTTGGCAGCACACTGTCACAGAGCAATCAGCAGTAACAGTACGACGCATTCCGGGAACGCCCATTATGACGATATGATCTTTATTCTCTGAAGGTCAGAAGGTCAAAGAACATCAGCCGGGTTCTGTCTTCAGCGGCTTCCGGGCGAATGTCAAGAAACTGAAAGCCGTTCCGTTTGTAGAATTCCAGCGTCCTTTCATTATTTGCCGCATCCACGATAATGAAACGGCAGCCTGTTTTATTCCCTTCCGTAAACCACACCTTGATAAGATCAAGAATCCGGGTGCCTATTCCCTGACTCTGAAAGTCGGAATTCGTTGCAAGCCGCCCGATTTTCACCGCTGGCATATTTGCATATCTTTTGGCTGCCGGAATGCTGGAGCGTATCTTTTTGAATCTTGAGCGTGTGGTATCTTCCGCCCGTATGGAGTCGTTTGAGACACAGAAAAAGGCGACTGTCGAACCGTCTATTTCCACGGCATAGGTTACGGCCACAAGCTCCCTGTCCGCCTCCTTGGAATCTTCATGAAAGAATTCATTCAGGTCTTGACTGCCGCAATAAAAAAGGGGCCGATCTTCATCGGCCCCCATTCGTCTGAATATAATCTCTGAACTATCCACAGGCGGAACAGACTACTTTGAAATTTTTGTATGCCTCTTTTGCCCTTCTATAATCGGCCTTGGGTACCTTTTTCTGTTCATTTGCCCTTATAGTCTTGAGAAAATGGCGGGCCGCCTCCCCTTTCAGAACAGGGGTTTCTTTGATTGCTGTTGCCATGATGTTTCCTCCGTGTACTTTCCTTTTCCTTCCTGTACCTTCTTATATTGCCGGATAAAATCAACGATTATCCGGTTTGCTGATAAGATGCCGCGTCCCCTGTTTCTTGCCCGTGGGGGCAGATTTTCACAAACCACAGGTAAAGCCCCACCCCTGCAACCTCCCTGAGCAACTGGAAAGACAGAAAAGAAATGCAGGTGGCGTGAAGACCTGCATGAAGGACAACCCCTTGAAAGTGTTTGAAATGAATACCGTGAACACCTTTGCATTAACTTCTATAGGGGAACTCGCTATATATTCACAGCCAGCAGTACCGGAAGCGGTGCGCTTTCCCCTTTCGACGCTGTGCATTTCCTGAGCAAAGCAAAACCGAAAGAGTTTTCTGAGACCGTTAAAAACGACTTGTCAAAGCAAGGCCACCCGTTTACCCTGAGCAGAGACTACCCGCACTTTCTTTTCTTCACGGCCTCAAATTATGCGGCCCGGTGTTGGGATGATCCGTTGAAAAGCTGCTCAACACATCTGCATAAAGCGGGTACAAAAGCGGGTATTTTGAAAAAATGAATTTTTATTTGGTTGGATTTTACTTTTTATTACGGAACTATGAACTGTTTTGTGTGACTCCGGCCTTTGCCATATTGCTGTAACAAGTTGATATTGATAATTCCTATACTGTTTTGATTTTTATACATGATTTCAAAGGAACAAGGGAGAAATAACCGTGTCAGGACATTCCAAATGGAGCACCATTAAACGGAAAAAAGGTGCCAACGATGCAAAACGGGGCAAGATTTTTACCAAGCTGATCAAAGAGATCACCGTGGCCGCCAAGATGGGCGGCGGTGACCCGGACGGCAACCCCAGGCTGCGCAGCGCCATTAATGCGGCCAAGACAGAAAACATGCCCAAAGACAATATTGACCGGGCCATTAAAAAAGGTACCGGTGATTTGGACGGGGCCGTATATGAGGAAATCCTCTACGAGGGCTACGGACCCGGCGGGGTGGCTGTGCTGGTCGAGACCATGACCGACAACAAAAACCGTACCGTTGCGGATATCCGTCATTTCTTCTCCAAGAGTAATGGCAATCTGGGCGAATCCGGCTGCGTTGCCTGGATGTTCGACAAGCGCGGGGTGATCGTGGTCGATGCGGAAAGGGTGGGTGAAGAGGAGCTGATGGAGCTGGCCATTGAGGCCGGGGCTGAAGACGTGGTTGAAGAGGAAACCAACTTCCGGATTGTCACCGCTCCGGAGGATTTCAACGATGTGGTGGAAGCTCTGGAAAAAGCCGAGGTCAAAATGGACGAGGCCTCCATTTCCATGGTGCCGCAGAACACAGTAGAAGTAGCTGAGGAAAAACCGGCCAAAAACCTGCTCACCCTGCTGGATAACCTGGAAGATCATGATGATGTTCAGAAGGTGCATGCCAACTTTGATATCCCGGACGAAATTATTGAGGCCCTGTCATAGGCGGCTTCCGCTCCACGTCATGCTCCACGTCATTCCGGCGAGCCGGGCCGGTACGAATCATCGGCATTGATCCCGGCTCCCGGATCACCGGCTACGGAATTATTGACAAACAGGGGCCGGGGCTCGGCTTTGTCACCTGCGGCACCATCCGCACGGATAAAGAAACTGATTTTTCCCGCCGCCTGCTGGTGATCTTTCAGGGGCTTGCCAAGGTCTTGAAGCAGCACCGACCGGAGGTCGCGGCTGTGGAGGATCTGTTTTCCGCCCATAATGTGCGCTCCGCCCTGAAACTGGGGCAGGCCAGAGGCGCGGCTGTAACAGCGGTCATGCAGCAGGGTCTGCCTGTGTACGATTATACTCCCCGCAAGGTCAAGCAGGCTGTGGCCGGGTATGGACAAGCGGAGAAAGGGCAGGTCCAGCACATGGTATGCACCCTGCTCGGTCTCAGCGGCACACCGAGCAGCGATGCCGCCGATGCCTTGGCTGTGGCCATCTGTCACGCTAATCATATTGATCGGCTATAGTTTCCCGCGCACTGTCATTTTTTCCCTAAACATTCTAATAGGCTGTCGAATGAAACGCACTGTCAGCAACTTCCGTTTTTTTCGTATTTTTCCGGCGTTCTGTTGCATGCTCTGTTTTTTCTGCACAGGGTCGGCCTGCTTTACCGCTCCGGCTTCGGCGCAGGTCATGCCGATTTCTGCAACCGAAAACGATACCCTGAAGCAGATTATTCTTTCAAAGCAGGCGCTGAAGAAAGAACTGGCTGACAAAAATACCGCGCTGAAACGGGCCAAGACCGAAGATGAGCAGGAGACGGCCCGGGGAAAAATCCAGGAGCTGAATGCCCGCATTCAGGCATTGGACAGTGACTTTGAAAGCATTGTTTCCGGTGTGGATCCGGCCCAGTTTTCCGTGACCACCGAGAGTGTTGACTGGCAGAAGGAAGTGCAGGAGCTGCTCAGCCCGATTCTCGATGAAATGAAAAAAATGACGGCCCGCCCCCGTGAGCTGGAAGCGTTGCGCAAGCAGGTTGCTGTTTATGAGAAGCGTATTGCGCTCACAGAGAACGCGGTTAAAAATATCCAGCAGTACCTTGAGGCGGCCGATTCCGATCCGGTGAAGCAGGAGCTGAAGGCCCTGCTCACTTCCTGGCAGCAACGGCATGATGAATTGAAAAGCCGTCTGGCCGCAGTGCAGCAGCAGCTGACCGAAAGAGAACAGACCAAGGTCTCGGTTCTCGATTCGATCCAGGCTGTCTTCCGGGAGTTTTTCAAAAGCCGGGGGATGAATCTGGCCCTTGCCTTTCTCGCCTTTTTCGTGGTTTTTCTCCTGATGCGCTATACTCACCGGCTTGCTCACAGAAAAACCCGCCTGGGCCGGCTGGGTGAGCACCGTTCGTTTTTCCTGCGCCTGGCAGTGATCATCTATTATTTGCTTACATTCCTGATTGCAGCAGCTGCGTTTATCCTGGTCCTGTATCTTTCCGGCGACTGGGTTCTGCTCGGCCTGGCCTTTCTGTTTTTCTTCGGTATCGCCTGGACCGGCAAGCAGACCCTGCCCCGTTTCTGGGAACAGGCCAAAATCCTGCTTAATCTGAGCACAGTGCGCGAGGGAGAACGGGTCGTCTATCAGGGACTTCCCTGGCGGGTCATGGCCCTGAACCTCTATACCCGGCTCCATAACCCGGATCTTAGAGGCGGCATGCTGCGCCTGCCCCTGTCCTCGCTTATCGGCCTGCAGTCGCGTCCGTTTTACGTGGATGAGCCGTGGTTCCCCACCAAAACCGGTGACCTGGTCGAGCTGGCCGACGGCGCTATCGGCACAATATCCCTGCAGACCCCGGAGCAGGTCGTTCTGGACACCCGAGGCGGCTGCCTGAAAACGTATCCGACTCAGACCTTTATCGGGCTCAATCCGATCAACTATTCCACCAATACCTTTGCCGTGTTCGCCAACTTCGGCATTGATTACGACTGTCAGTCGGAAGTCACCCGGACCATTCCCAAGTTCCTGTATGACTATATTGCTGAGGCTCTGAAGCAGAAGGAATACGGCCCTGATCTGATCGATCTGCTGGTGGAGTTCAAGGAAGCTGCAGCCTCATCGCTGAATATCCTTATTTTCATGAAATTTCCCGGCAGTCAGGCATCGAACTATTTTGCCATCTCCCGATTCCTCCAGCGGACCGCAGTCGATGCCTGCACTCAATACGGCTGGGGCATTCCGTTCACCCAGATTACTCTGCATCAGGCAGCTCCGGCAGATCAGGCACCGGAGCAAAAGACGACAGTTTCCGACTGAAAATGTACCGGCATCCCGCCCGGCCAGGCATATAAAGTCAGTTCATTTACACATGGGATCATATTGTCCTTTCCGTTCCGAAATACGGTCTATTATCCTATATAATATCAGTATTTTGCAGCCAGATTTTTTTATAAGGCAACCCGTTCAAATAACAGGATATAATCATGAAGATGATCTGCCCCCATTGCGGCGTCACAGGTTCGATTGCCGATAAATTTATCGGCAGGAAACTGAAATGCCCCAAGTGCGGTCAAAGTTTTAGAGTAACAGAGGAGGATGCTGTACAGACAGCAGGCCCTGCCGTTTCTTCCTCCCTGCCCCCCAAAACAAGCCGGACCGGAACAGATCGGGCAAATGCGGAGCAGTCTGAACAGTCGAAAAAAAACGCATCATGTCCAAGCTGCGGCAATGATTTTCCTGAAGATGAGTTGATTGAGCTGAAAGGGCAACTTATCTGCGCGGCATGCAGGCCGACTATGCTGCAGAAGCTCGGAAAAGAAGCGGTTGAGAGCGATTCCGGGGGACTGGAGGCAGGAATAGCCGGTCATTATGATTTTCAGATAGGAGAGATGCTCTCGGAAGCCTGGTCAAAGGTCAAGGGATCCAAAGGGGCTATATTCAGTGCTTTTTTTATTATGAATATCATTTCCCGCCTCCTGCATGGCATCTGCGGAGGGGTATTGTACGTGCTGAACATTAATGGTGAAAATTATACCGGGCTATTTATTGCCGCCCAGATAGGCATACAACTTATTATCATGGCGCTGACTGTGCTTTTTACCGGCGGCCTAATGATGATGGGCGTACGGCGGGCCGAGGATGAAACCATCAGCTCTTCCATGATTTTTGACGGGTTCGCCAATGCAAAGCCGCTCATTATTGCCGCGATCCTCCAGACGATTATTATCGGCATCGGCTTTGTACTTTTTGTTATACCAGGAAGTTATTTCAGTATAGGATATATGCTTACCTACCCGCTCATTATAGACCCGACTTTTGAGGCGGTCTGTCAGATCAGGCGGTGGGTGATGCGGCCCTCCATAATGGTGAGCACTGCCCGGCCCTGCAGCTTGCTGCCGATAAACGGGGTATTGCGGCTTTTGGATACCACCTGATCCTCGGTATACGTAAAAGCAGGATCAGGATCGATCACCGTGACATCCGCTGCCGCGCCTGTGCTCAAGGTTCCGCCGTCAATCCTCAGGATGCGGGCCGGATTCAGCGACATCAGCTCAACTAGCCGTTGCGCATCAATGACGCCGTCTCTGACCAGGGCGAGGGCCAGCGGCAGGGAGGTTTCCAGGCCGATAATGCCGTTCATGGCCCTATCGAACTCCACCTCTTTTTCCAGCTCGGAGTGCGGAGCATGATCCGTGGCAATGGCATCAAAGGTGCCGTCGGCCAGGCCCTGCCGGATTGCCTGCCGATCTTCTTCGGACCGCAGGGGTGGATTCATCTTGGCATTGGTGTTGTATCCGGCTACGGCTTCGTCCGTGAGGGTAAAATAATGCGGTGCTGTTTCGGCAGTGACCCGCACGCCTCTGGCCTTGGCGGCGCGGATCAGCTCGGTGCTCATGGCTGTGCTGACATGGGCGATATGCACCCGTTTGCCGAGATATTCTGCCAGCGCGATTTCCCGATACACCATGATGGATTCAGCAGCAGTCGGGATGCCCTGCAGACCGAGCCGGGTAGAGACCGGTCCCTCATTCATCACCCCGTTGCTCAGTGAAGGTTCCTCGCTGTGCGAAATCACCAGCAGATCGTGATCATCGGCATATTCCAGCGCCCGCCGCATGAGCTGACTGTCGCGCACTGGCAGGCCGTCATCACTGACTGCAACCGCGCCGCTTTGCCGCAGTTCACCGAATTCCGTCAGGGAGGCCCCTTTGCTGGCTTTGCTGATGGCAGCCACAGGATAGACACGGGCATTGGCCCCGGCTGCCTGTGCCAGGATCATAGTCGTGACGGCCCGGCAGTCATTCACCGGTTTTGTGTTGGGCATACAGGCCACTGCAGTAAATCCGCCTGCGGCTGCCGCCTTGGTGCCGGAGAAGATATCCTCTTTGTATTCTTCACCGGGGTCCCGCAGATGCACATGCATGTCAATCAGACCGGGCACCACCCAACATCCGTGCGCATCGATTTTTTGCACGTTAGCGGGCATTTCGGAAGCCGGATCTGCAATACGGCCGTCAAGAATCAGCAGGTCGCCAGTCCGATCAGTTTTATTTGCCGGATCAATAATCCGGCCGTTTTGTATCAGCAGGGCAGGGGGCATATTCAGTTCTCCGGGATGACGTAAAAAGGGTTCTGCAGGGACTATCGGCTGTTTCCTGTGACCAGATACAACAGGGCCATGCGCACGGCAACGCCGTTGGTTACCTGATCCAGAATGACGGACTGCGGGCCATCCGCCACATCAGGCATCAGTTCGACGCCCCGATTGATCGGGCCGGGATGCATGATCAGTGCATCCGGCCGCGCCCAGGACGCCACCTCGGCAGTTACCCCATATTGTGCGGCGTATTCCCGAAGGGAAGGCAGCAGAGGATCATTCTGCCGTTCTTTCTGAATGCGCAGAGTCATGACCACATCCGCATCCTGCACAGCCTCCTGCATATCCGAACAGACCGTCACACCGAGCTGCTCCAGACCGGGCGGCAGCAGCGTTCCGGGGCCGTAGACATAAACTTCCGATCCCATCCGGGTAAAGCCGAGCATATCGGAATGGGCCACTCTGCTGTGCACGATATCGCCGATAATGGCGATCTTCAGGCCGTCCAGCCGCCCTTTGTGCTCACGGACCGTCATCATATCCAGCAGGCCTTGGGAAGGATGCTCATGGGTGCCGTCTCCCGCATTGATCACTGCCGCATTGACATACCGGCTCAGCATGTGCGGGGCACCGGAAAAGGAATGACGGAGGATAATAATATCAGGGTGCATGGCCGAGATATTCCGGGCCGTGTCGATGAGGGTCTCTCCTTTTGTAGTCGAGCTGGTGGAGGCGGAAATATTAAAGGTATCCGCGCTCATCCGCTTGGCAGCGATTTCAAAGGAAAGACGGGTTCGGGTGGAGGGTTCAAAAAAAAGATTGATGATCGTATTTCCCCGGAGGGTCGGGACTTTTTTGATGGGGCGGGCTGAAATTTCTTTAAAGGATTCTGCTGTATCGAGAATATAGTGGATATCCTCTGACGACAGATGATCTATGTCGAGGATGTGTCGGTGGGCAAAAAAATAACCGGTAGCCATAGAATGAAATTTGTCAGGGGTGAATCAGGGTGCAGACCCTGCATGAAGCGTCCTGATAATTTGCTCCCGAAAGATGCGTTTTCCGAACCTGCTGTCTGATTATTGCTGCGCTGGACGCTGAAATCCGATATATACGAATCAATCGTCAGTGGAGAATATTCCCGATTCTGCTCCAGCGGATGGAGGTGAACCGTGCCGGTGAACAGAGCGGTTTTTTGACATCCCAGGACCAGTACAGAATAAATGCCCTGCCGAGCACAGCATTGAGATTGACAAATCCCCAGAACCTGCTGTCATAGGAGTTGTCCCGATTGTCTCCCATAACAAAAATATGCTCCTCCGGTACGGTAACCGGACCGAAATTGTCCCGGGGACTCTCCGATGCCGGAAGGATACGGCTTTCTGTAAATTCACCATACGGATCGTCCATGGGATTGCCGTTGATAAATACTTTTTTGTCACGCACTTCTATAGTATCGCCGGCAGTTGCTATCACTCTTTTGATGTAATCAATGTCAGGATTTTCAGGATATTTGAAAACCACAATATCTCCCTGTTTCGGTTCCTTGATAGGGACAAAGATAGAACCGGTAAATGGATTTCTTATACCATAGATAAATTTACTCACCAGAATATGGTCACCGATCAGCAGAGTATGGAGCATGGAACCGGAGGGTATTTTGAACGCCTGAATTACAAAAGTGCGGATAAAAAGGGCGAGGAAAAGAGCGATCAGGATGGCTTCCGTATATTCCCGGACAACAGATTTCCCTGTTTTTTCCGGTGCAACAGACTTCTCTGATTTATCCGTCTTTTCCGGAACAACAGGACTCTCTGTTTTGATCTGCTTGTTTTTCATGAATTTTTATTGGTAGTAGATTACTGATGTTGAACGTTACGCGGAAAAGCGGGCATGGTGCCCATCTTTTTCGGCTGTGAGCAGTAAAAAATTTTTTTAAAAGAATGACAAATATACGAAAAAGAAATAAACTTCAAGTGTCAATTAGCAGCGGATATTGGTCTTCCGGGTTTGAGTAACGTTTTTTCGGTAAGTTGCGGCTGGCAAAAATGATCTCGATACCTATGACTGAGCTTGAGCTATGACTGCAGCGTTCCCGGTATGCCGGTTGGTTGATTTCCTGAAACGGGGCATGCTTTTCTTGACATTTCTGCTTTTTTATGACCTATTATAGATAATCTCTATAGGATACTATGCTGCAGGCTTGCGGGGGATTCGCTCCGTTCGCTCCGAGTTTTTTTGATAAAGAATAAAAAAAGCATGGCAAAGAAAGAAAAATTCGTTGTCGGGATTGATATAGGCTCCCACGCCGTTAAGGTCTGTCAGATTCAGCGGGCAGGTAAAGGCAAGTATCAGCTTATCGCTCTCGGCAGTGCAGCCATCTCTCCCGGAGCTGTGGAGGACGGCGTGCTGCAGGATGCGGAGAATGTCGGCGCTGCTATTGCAGAGCTGTGCAAAAATCTGAAAATAAAAAACAGAGAACGGGTTGGACTCTCTATTTCCGGCTATTCGGTTATTGTTAAAAAAATTAATATTGAAATGGAAAGCGAGGAAGAACTCGCAGACCGGCTGCATGAAGAGGCGGAGCAGTATATCCCTTTTGATATTAATGAAGTCTACCTTGATTTTCAGGTGCTCAAACGGGGTGAGGACGAATTCGACCGCAGCGAGGTAATGCTGGTGGCTGCCAAAAAAGAAGTGGTCGATGATTACCGCGCTATGCTGGAGGAGCAGAAATTACTGCCAGCTCTGGTGGATGTGGACGGATTTGCTCTAGAAAATATCTGGACTACTATATCGGGAGTGCAGAAAAATGTCTGCCTGATCGATATAGGTGCTTCCAAGATGAACATCAATATTATTGCACAAGGAGCTTCGGTTCTGGCCCGGGATGTGCTGATGGGCAGCGATAATCTCAGCCAGGAGATTGCCAACAGGCTTGATGTAGATTATGAGATGGCAGAACAGATCAAAATCGGCCAGCTGGAGGCTGATGAGGAACACAGGGAAGAGCTTCATGAAATCTACACGCGGATATGCACCCGGTGGGTACTGGAGATTAAAAAGGCTATTGATCTGTACAGCAACAATAACCCGAAAAAACCTCTTGCAGCGCTTGTACTCAGCGGCGGCGGTTCCAAGATTCGCGGTCTGAGAGAATATCTTGCCAGTGAGACCGGACTGGAAGTGGTTGCCTTCAATCCCTTTGACGGGATGGAAGTGAATAAGAAGAAAATTGATATGGAATATATAGAGACCGTAGCTCCGGAAATGTCCATAGCAGCCGGGCTGGCGATTCGACCTGCGGAATTTTAAGATATACGATATGATCCGGATTAATCTCCTGCCGATCCGGCAGATGAAAAAAAAGGCACGGGCCACAAGGCAGCTTGTTGCAGGTGGTGTTGTGCTGGCTGCAGTGGTTGCCGTTCTGGTGCTTTTAAGTCTCTTTCTGATTGGTAAAGTCAGTAAGCTGGATGCGGATATAGCCACTCTTACCGTACGAAAAAACGAACTGGAGGATGTGCTGAAGGACATCAAAAAACTGGAAGAAAAGAAGGCACTTGTTGAAAAACAGATCGCCATCGTCAAGAAGCTGAAAAAAGAATCCGTGCTGACTGTGCGTCTCCTTGACGAGGTCGCCAGCATTACTCCTCACGAACGGATGTGGCTGACCAGTCTTGATCAGGGGGGCAGCGATTTGAAACTGAACGGTATAGCTCTCGACAACCGGACAATCGCAAAATATCTTGAGGAACTGAAGGAGTCGGAATATATTTCTGATGTGACTTTGGCATCCTCTTCACAGACCAACTATGCGGGAAGAAAGCTTAAAAGCTTCAGCCTGTCCTGTTCGGTCGGTCTGCCCGGATCGGCTGAAGAAGAGTCTTCCAAGGAAACTGGCAAGTAACTATGGCTAAAGGTAAAGAAAAACCGGCATCAAAATTTGATACCTTTATTGAGGAAAAGTATATCCCGCTTGATGATAAGATCAAACTTGCCATCGCTGCAGTGATACTTATCGTGTTGATTGTTGCATTTTATTTTTCGTTTTTTTCCCCGAAAATGAAAAAAATTGAAGAGTTGGAGAGAAAAGAGAACGATCTGCAGGTTGAGGTGAATAAGGCCGAAAAGGCAGCAAAGAATATAACGAAAATCAAGGCGGAGCTTGCTGAGACAGAAGAAAAATTTAAAAAAATCAGGAAGGTTCTTCCCGAAGAAAAAGAAATTCCTGATCTGCTTAGCAGTATTTCGGATCGCGGCACAAGTGCAGGTCTTGACTTCGATACCTTTAAACCCGGAAATGAAACACCCAAGGACTTTTATGCCGAAATTCCGATCAGCATCCAGATTCGCGGACCGTATCATAATGTAGGGTACTTTCTGGATCAGGTCAGTAAACTGGAGAGAATTGTCACGGTAGATAATATCAAAATGAGTTCTCCCAAGGAAGAGGAAGGAGAAATGCTGCTGAGTTCCTCCTGCAATATGCTGACCTACCGTTTTACTGGTGAACAGGCAGCTTCACCCGATAAAAAAGAGAAAAAGAAGAAGAAATAGTTAGAAAAAGGTCGGCTGCGCCTGACAGGGGAGAATGGGGACCGAGGGTGGCTGAGATGGGTATTGAGAAAATATTGTTGTGTTACAACAGCTGAAAAAGACAGTAAAGATACAGGAACTGTGCAATGGAGTTCGGAGCGAAAAAAAAGATAATCTTGCTGTCAATTCTGTTTGCAGCAGCATTGCTGTGTGTATCGGTACTGGTACAGGCAACGGAAAACCAAGCCGACGACAGCATGGAAATAGGGAATGATCAGGTAGCGGGCGAGATCGAGGCGTTTGAGTATCAGTTTGCCAACAGACCTGATCCTTTTCTGCCGTTTATTAAAAAAGATGCAACGCAACAGGTAGAGAAGGGCGATGAAATTGTTGATGATAACAACAGACCGTTACGGGGGATGCAGCTGTTTGAACCGGGACAGCTGAAATTAGTTGCGATAATGTCTGTAGGGAACGAAAAAATAGCCTTGGCAGAGGATGTTACCGGAAAAGGGTATCGTCTGAATGAAAATATGCTGATAGGAAGGCACGGGAAGATCAGACGGATCGAAGGCGGACAGGTTGAAATTACGGAAACGTATAAGACGAAAACAGGCAGGACAATGACAAAAGAGATTGTCATGCGTTTAAAGAAAGAGGGCGATAATAAATAATAAAAAGGAGCCTTCAGTGAAATCTTCTTTTTGCAATCTACGCAAGACAGTCTCTATGCTGATCCTGCTCAGTTATGGAATCGGATTTGCCGATGAAGCAAGATCGGCAGAACTGAACGGGGAAGCAGAAAGAAAACAGGAGCTGCAGAACATAGATACATTTCACTATACAATAGAAGAAAACAAGCCTGACCCCTTCCTCCCATTTATTAAAGATAATGGTGGGCCGGGCCTAACTCCCGGTCCGGAACCTCCCCAGCCTGCAGCGTCTATAGATTTGACATTAGTCGGGGTGATATGTGTCGGAAACAGGAAGATCGCAATGGTCGAGGACGCAACCGGAAAAGGGTACTATCTGAGCGAAGGGATGCGGATAGGAAATGGGGTCATCAAGCGGATCAGAGAGAAGCAGGTGGAACTCACGGACACGTACAGGACAAAATCAGGCAGAATCGTTACCAAAGAGAGAATAATGCGCTTAAGAACAGAGGGAGATAAATAACATGCTGTATTTCTTTTCTTCCAGTTGCCGAAATAATACACCGGGGAACTTTGGTTCTTTCCTTCTAATTCCATTTTTTCTTCTCGCTTTCATCGGTCTTCAGTTAGATAGTGTATCTGTCTCTGCTGCGGACAAGGAAACATCTTCGGAGAAAATTGCGGTTACTGGGCTCGGTGCAAAAGCGGTCGGAACAGATCTGAAAATAACGATTTCTTGCGCTGCAAAGCCGGAAAGTTTTTTTTCTGTGGAACGGTTGGTTGACCCCCTGAAGATTGCTGTAGATATAAGTAATGCTGAAATTGAAAACCGGAACCGTTTCATGCTGCCCAAGGACGTTGGAGGCGTTGAGGTGGCGATAAAGGATGTCACATCGGAGATGGTAAGTATTGAGTTCGCTTTTTCCGAAAAATATCAGTGGAGTTCAACAGCGGAAGGGAATGATATTGTTCTTACGGTTGAAAAATTTTACCCGGAAGGAATGCAGGAATCCGCTGAAGAGGACAGGGTTGAAGAATCCCCTGAAGTTGAACCGACTTCCGAGGACACTGGCGTGAGCAAACCGGCAGAACCAACTGATTCAACTGATGCTGCCCGGACCGAGGAGGACAACGGCACGCAGTTTTCAGAAAAAAACTCTATTGATGATCACGTGGTGGCGATTGATCCGATGAATGCTGTTGCCGGGAACTCGGCCGATGCAGGCGGGAGTTCAGACGGCGGCACCGGAGATCGGACGCTTAATGCGGGAGAAAGTGAGCTGATCAGTGTAGATTTCTATAAGATCGATCTCCATAATGTATTTCGGATGCTGCGGGAAATCACCGGAAAAAATATTGTAGTGGCTGAGGGGGTTTCCGGCAGTCTGACTCTTGCCCTGAATGATGTTCCCTGGGATTTTGCTCTTGATATTATTTTAAATCTCAAGGACCTGAAGAAGATGGAGCGGGACAATACTATCGTGATCTATCCGAAAGACCAGGAGTTTGTCTGGCCGAAACCGGACGATCTTGAGATTGAGGAGAATGTTGAGATAAAAAATACTACAGCCATTATTATTGATCAGGAAAAGAATACCCCGCCGGAGCAGCTTGAAGCCAAGAAACTGATCGCCAACGGAAGAGCAGCGGAAAAAAAAGGCGAACTGGAAAACGCTGTCCAGTTCTATGAAAAAGCCCTTGCCCGCTGGCCTGAAAACAGTAAATTGGCCAATAAAATTTCATCGATCTATCTTGCACAACTTAATCAGAATGCCAAGGCTGTCTTTTTTGCGAAAAAGGCACTTGCTGCAGATAAGAAAAACAGCAGTGCTGCTCTGAACGCCGCTGTCGGCTATGCCAATATGGAGGAATACCGTCAGGCACAGCAGTATTTTGATCAAAGTGTCAATATCGGTGAAAGACCGAGTCAGGAGGCACTGATCAGCTATGCTGCGTTCAGTGAGCGGCAGCGACAGTATGATGCGGCCCTGCGTCTGCTGGCAAAGTTTGAGGAGCTGTATGGACAGACGCTGAATTCCATGATTGCCCAGGCCCGTATTCTGGATGCTCAGGGGAACTATAGTGCAGCACGAAAGCTCTACAAGGCGATTCTGTATTCCGGATTTCGGGTTCCGCCGGATTTAAGAAAATTTATCATGGCAAAAGTCGGGAGAGGGCAGGGCAGATAGGCCGACCGTTGAAGGAATAAAAAAGAACAGGTGTCAATGAGAATCTTTAAGGACGACATGATGAAAGGCAATATACGTTTGTTGCATGGAGTGGTTACGGCAGCAGTTGCAGCACTGCTGCTCTGCTCATGTATAGGAAAAAAAACTGAAAAACAGGAACGCCCTGCCCGCCTTTCCGCTGCTGATCAGAGACATCAGCGCACGGTTATCGAGCCGTCCCTGCTGCCCAAGCGTTTTCGGCAGGCCGGATATCTGATCAACGATGATGCGATGAATGCTCAGCTGGACAGCGAGTCGTCGGATGAGTTTGAGCTGAAAGTCGGTGCTGATATTACCACCCGTAAACCGATTACGCTCCGAGAGGCGATGAAGGCCCTGGTCAGAAATAAGGATATGAGCCTAAGCTGGGCCAGCGATGTGGATCAGGATCTTCTTGTGGATATAAGTGTGACAGCTGACGATAATTTTTATAAAGCGGTTGATAATATTCTTCGGCAGCTGGATTACTTTCATGAAATGGAAGGGTCAACAATGGTGATCAAGTACCGGGAGACCAAGCAGTACCATATTGCCATGCCCTTTATCAAGCAGAATTATTCATCAAACAATGAGATGGGAGCACTTAAGAGTATTATAAAGCTCGACAGTGATGGTAATACGTTTGATATTTGGGAGAATATTCAAAAAAATATTGACAGTATTATAGCAACGTGGAGTGCGAGTGTTACCACACCCGATACATCTGAAACCGGAACAGACGAAGACAAGGAGAAGGCAGACCAGAAAGATGATACTGGGGAGGAGAAGGCTGCATCTCCGGCGCAGTTATCACGTCGGGTTTCTTCTACTGACTCTACTTATACCATTGATAAACCCATAGGGCTGATAACCGTTAATGCCCCTAAATCTTTACAGAAAAGAATTGAGAACTATCTTGCTGCTCTTGAGAAGGAACTCTACAAGCAGATTGTTATTGAAGCGAAGATTATTGAGGTGCAGCTGGATGATACTTCCTCGCTGGGGGTTAATTGGCATCAGATACTTGATAACTTGAAGTTCCGTTCTGATTCCGACTTCGGCAGAACGAAAACGTACACGAGGGATATCAACGACAGGAGTGAGATAGGTGTAGGAACAACCTATACAGATCGCAACAGTATTGGACGTGATAAGACAAGCTTAAGAAATGATACTACTGGTGTAATTGAGGGGCTGGAGTCATCATCAACAGATACATTAGATGGCAACACCTATAGTGGTAAATTAGGTGGCACGATAGAAAACGAGATGTCCGGTACATTTCCAGCAGCTTCCCCATCGTCCGGTATAGAGAGAACTTTTGAATCCGAGTACACTTCACCCAGGAATATTGATTACGATAGTGATACCATTCTGAATGAAAGAGTTGGATTTCTTCATGATACCTTGAATATGGCAACCAGCGCCGCCACAATCATTACCAGTGGAACCGGTATCTCGGAAACTCTTTCCGTAGGAGCCTCTTTGTTGACGAGTTTCAGCTTTCCTGATTTTATTAAGGCGCTGCAGACGCAGGGGCATACGTCCATTCTTTCCAATCCAAAACTCAGCGTGATGAATGGGCAGCCCGCCCTGATTTCAGTAGGGAAGAATGTAACCTATATTGACAGTGTAGAAGCAAAAGTCAGTGATACCGGCCAGATCGCCTATACGATCAATACCGATCAGGTATTGTCTGGTGTCGGACTTGCTCTGTCAGCTGTGGTGAAAAGGGATAACGAGATAGTCATGAACTTGGTGCCGATAACTTCTGAACTTAGCGAACCTATCGAATATAGAGACTTTGGACTTGGTACTGTAGGTCTGCCTGTAGTGAATATGCGGGAAATGAGTACAACGGTTAAAATCAAGGACGGCTCAATGCTTGTGGTCGGCGGTCTTATCAGTGAGATAGAAGTTAAGGAAGGAGAAAATTTTGTCCCCGGGACCAAGGATATTCCCTTTCTGAAGTATCTTTTCGGATACGAGGAAAAGCGGACTATAAAGCGTGAGCTGATTATTTTACTGCGGCCTCGGGTTATTTAATTAACAGGTTATTTATATTCTATTAAAGTTTAGGAGTACCTATGAACCTGCTGAAATACGTGTCTACGGGGATTGTATTGATCGGTATGCTGGCCGGCTGCGGTCAAACCAGTATTGAAACCCTGATGATTCCTGGCGATGTGAATCCCAAGGCGCGCGGGAAAGGTATGACGGCAGTCATTCTTCCTTTTGCCGATTACAGTAACGGGGATAATATTGCTTCAGCCTACCGGCGTAATTTGCTGGTGACTGAATCATTGACAGATAATCTGACCAGCAACGGCTTCGGGCTGTCTATTCAGGAAGACGTTTTTGCATATCTGGTCGAGCAGAAAATTATCACCGTTTCCCGGTATGAGAAGGAAGGCTCGGCTTCGCTTGCCTATGAACTGCAGGATCCTGACTGGTCTGATACCATGAAGGGCAAGCTGCAGAGCTATATGAAGCACCTGAACACGGAAAGCCAAAGTACAGCGACACCGGACAGTCCCGGCACACACGGTCTGACTTCTCAGGAGGTGGTGAAGCTCGGTCGTAAGTTCGGCGCTGACTATATTATTCGGGGACGAATTCTTGAGTTCAGGGCCAGACAGGAACATACGTGGGCACCATGGAAACGGGGAATGCTGCCCTTTGCTATCGGTTCGGCAAACCGAATGATGTTCGGTTTTGCAGCTTCTGACAGCTATGACAACTGGGATAATATTCTGGCTGGCGGAACATGGGGAGCTGTTATCGGCAATAATGCCGGAGGCCCTTGGGATCCGGACAGCTCAACCGATTTTTTGGGGATAAGCGGCGGACAGGGTGCTAATGCTATTACTTGGTCATTAGCAGGTGCTGCTTTTGGCAGTGCAGCCGCACATGGCGGTCGGGTAGATCAGGCGGTTGTGCAGATGCGTATCTGGGTACAGAGTGCCTATGATGCTAGCGTCGTCTGGACAAACCGGGTTGATGTCCGGGTTGCGCCGGAATCAGTACTGGCCGAGAGCAAATATGATACTCTGTTTGAACAGGCGATCAGGAAAGCGACGACCGCTCTGATGAATAATTTTGTTATGTACGGTCTTCCCTGAGAAAGAAGTTCAAAAAAAATCCGTTACTGCGGAAAACTGAAGCCCGGACAAACTTTACGTTTTAAGCTGTCCGGGCTTTTTCTTTTGAACCTGAATCGATGAGCTATGATTATGCGTCTTTTTGCTGCTGCTGTGCTTTTTCGTACAGAGCAACAAAATTAATAGGTTCCATAAGGAACGGCATGAATCCCCCATCTACGGAAATCTGGGAGGAAACCTGCCGGGTAAAAGGAAAGAGCATCAGAGGGCAATCCACTGCCAGCACACGCGGGATGTGTTCGGCCGGGATATTTTTCAGCAGAAAGATTGCAGCATGTTCCAGTTCCAGGATAAACATGACTGTATCGTCAGCTTTCTGATCCATCACTTTGGCTGTAATGGAGATCGAAACTTCATAATGGTCATCATCTGCTTTTTTATTGCCGAGCCGCAGGTTGAAGTCAACCTTGGGTTCCTGCCCCTGGGGCAGAAAAATTTGCGGGGCATTGGGATTCTCAAAAGAGAGATCTTTGATGTACATTTTCTGCATACGAAAAACAGGAAGATCCTGCTGCGTGCCTTTTTGTTCTGCCATTTTTTTGCTCCTTTGGGAGTATTCTTGTTAATCGAGGATCGATCGAAAATCGGAGTCTCCTCTGATATTTTTACGCAGTCGTTCAATAAGACTTTTAATAGACCATTACCGGCAGCTGAACTCAACGCTTTTTTCCGCTTTTTTCAGACTCAATCCGAAAAAGATCAGCCGTTTCTGAGCCAGTAAAACTGATACGGAGAAAGGATCAGCTCATTACGGAAGCAATGCGGCGGACGTCCGGTGAAGAGGTCGAACAATGATTCGGAATCGCCGAAACCGTATTCATTCAGAGCATTCAGATCCGCAGCCTGGGGGTGGCGGTCAAAATTGGCAAGAACAAAAATTGACTCGGCAGAACGTCGATAATAACGCGGATGGTCTGAGCGGATAAAGGCGAACAGATGCTCATTATCCAGGTCAATCAGCCTCCGGTTATTGAAATCGGCAAAAGCAGTGATCTCTTTGCGGACCGCGATCATTTTACGCAGTTCCTGAAAGATAGTGTATTCCGGAGTGCTCGGTTCATCTCTGCGGGTCAAGGTATCCCAGTTCAACTTCGGGCGGTGCATCCAACGACTGTCGTCAGCTTTGTTCTCATCTTCCGTATAGCTGAAATCATTGAATGTACCGACCTCATCGCCATAATAGAGCATGGGGATACCGCCGAAAGAAAGAATCAGACTGTGAAGCAGCAGAATACGCCTGACTGCAAAGTCTATCTCCTGCGCATCCTGCTGCTCCACAGCGTACTCCAGCCCGGCCAGTGAAGCCAGGGTACCGGACACACGGGCATCCCCGGTTTTTTCGTTAAAGGCGAAAAGCCGACCCGCAGAATAGGAACCTTCAAATTCCCCTGTCAGGTATTGCATCAGAAATCTGCGGTGCTCAGAAGGAGCATAACCTGCTTTTCTGATATCCTCATCATCGAACCCGAATCCGATGTCATCGTGACAGCGGACATAGTTGAGCCAGGTTGCCCGCTCCAGTTTATCAGGCAGACTCTTGATGGCATGGGCAAGCAGTTTGCTGTTATGGGTCGAGGTTGCTTCCCAGAGTAGGGCCATGAAGGTAGCATTATAGGCGATTTCGCATTCCTTGGCCACGACGGCATCTTCGCCGAAGTATTTGATTACCTCCAGCGGCGCAACAATGGCTTCGGCAATAAAGAGCAGACCCGGTGCCGTGACCTGACAGCAGTCTTTGAACAGCTGGAGAAGCAGATGCGCTTCCGGGCGGTTCTGACAGCTCGTGCCCAGCTCTTTCCAGAGAAAGGCCACTGCATCCAGCCGGACAATATCAGCCCCTTGGTTGGTCCAGAAGAGGATAATATCCAGCATTTCCAGAAAGACCATAGGATTGGAGTAATTCAGGTCCCACTGGTAATCATGAAAGACCGTCATGACCCACTTCTGCATGGCTTCATCCCAGGTGAAGTTGCCTGGGTCGGTATCCGGGAAGACTTCGGGCATGGTCTGCTCAAACATATCCGGGAGATTACGGTCTTCAAAAATAAAGAAATAATCTTGGTAGAGCAGGTCGCCTTGCCGGGTTTTTTCAGCCCATTCATGCTGATTGGAGGTATGATTCAGGACCACATCCAAGGTCAGGAGAATGCCGTGCTCCCGGAAGGCGGCGGCCAGCTCGCGGACGTCTTCCAGCGTCCCTGCTTTTGTATTGATTTCCCGGAAATCGCTCACTGCATAACCGCCATCGCTTTTTCCGGCAGGGCTTTTGAGAATGGGCATGATATGCACCAGATTGATCCCCAGTTCCTGGAGGTAGGGGATTCTCTCTTTCAATCCCTGCAGATTGCCTGCAAATCCGTCCAGGTAGAGGGCCATGCCCACCCATTGCTGATGGAGAAACCAGTTATGGTCCTCTTCGCGGGCGACATCGATTTCCTGCAGTTCAGCCGGGCGGTCTAGGTAATTTCTGGCCAGCACTTCGACAAGGCGCAGCATGTAGTCCTCGAAGTCCGGGAGCCTGCCGTAGAGTTTGTCAAACAGGGTATGGATCGCATAAAAGTTGGCCCCCAGCCGGGTATAGAAATGCCGCAGATCCCTCTTGTGAAAGTCGGGCTTCATGCCGTCAAGGATCCGGTTCAGAAGAGAGTGGGCAACCTGCTCGTACATAAGGCAAATAAGGCGGATAAAATATGTTCCCTGTTACCAGGATTGAAGATGCTGCTGATAAAACCTGCTGTCCGTGCTCACCGCACCCCGGAGGCCGACCACGGCGGAGGCAAACTGCTGGGCGCGGGCCAATGTGTCCTGTAATGTCCAAGAGTGCAGCAGGCCGAGCAGGAGAACCGAAGTAAAGGCATCACCTGCGCCCACTGTATCCTTCACCTCCTGTACATGCTCCGGTCTGACCTGCATGGGCGCGTTATCCGGACCAAGGGCAAAGGCGCCTCTGCTGCCGCAGGTCACCACGATGCCCTCTAAACCGCAGGCGGCCCTGAGCTGCCGGGCACGCTCCTCCATATCCGTTCCCTCAGCAATCATGGCGAGTTCCGCTTCATTCAGCTTGAGCCAGTGTACATCCTGCACAAGAGCAAGGGCGCTGTCTTTGTCCCAGAACGGCGGCCTGAGATTGATATCGACAAAAATTTTGCCCTGATGCCGTTTTCGCAGCGCAGCCAGTACTTCCTGATTATGGGCGGTGCGCAGAGCCAGCGAGCCGAAATAAAGAAAACCCTCTGTGCGTTCCGGCAGGCAGGTCAGGGGAATATTGTCGTAGGCCTGATTCTCCTCAATAGTATAGGACGGCTCGTCGTCGGTCAAGCAGACAGTCACTTTCCCGGTGGGATATTCCGGGAGAACAGCAAGGTGTTCCCGGCTCATCTGCCAGTCGTCCATCCGCTCCTGAATTATCCGCCCCTGAGCATCATCGCCCACCGCAGTAATTATTTTGGGGGCAGCCTGAAAAGCGGCCAAATTCCAAGCCACATTAAAGGGCGCTCCTCCCAGGACAGCGGTGCCGTCGGGAAAGGTATCAAACAGGACTTCGCCGAAAATCCAAGGGGTTGCGGCTTCAGATACTGCAGGCGTAGTTTCAGGCATAGTTCCTTCTTTGGGCTCTGAGAGAGTTGGTGATCAACGGTTGAACCGGATAATCGGGTATAGGGCGGGTACGTATATTTGATTTACTGCCCGGCTTTTGCAGCTTTTGCGCTGTAAATCAACGGGTATATCCTGCAGGCCACGCAGAACCTGAACAATGCCTCCAAGGCGGCGCAGGTCATAAAGATTACTCCGGCAATCAGCGCGGTACCGTTAAGATGGAAGAGCCAGGAGACGGTCAGGATACAGCAAAACAGAAAACCGATTTTGGCGGCAAAAATTTTCGGACAGGCATCGACCATAACGGGCTTGGCTTTGAACAGGGAAAGAATATTTTTGCTGATTGTAGAAAACAGGCTGTACTGGGGATTAAGGAAACCACGGACGAAAAAATCTGCAGCAGTAATCAGGATGATCCACTTCCAGGACGTGCAAAGAAAAAGAAGAATGGAGAAAAAAGCGAGAGCAGCGTTGAGCCGGACACAGTTTTCATTGACCTGTTTAAAGGAAACCGGGCACATCAGATTCATCAGAGACCTCCTGTTTGTACGGGCGGACAGTATGAAAATATTTTACTACAAAAACAGCAGACTGCCCATCAGTACCTTAATCGGCAGATCAGGTCAACAGAAAAATTGGTCATTATCTCAAATCGCAATATAGCCCAATGCAGCCAGTCCTGAGATGATGATTTCAGTCCGGACAATTCTGTAACTATAAAAAGAGGCAGGAAATAATTGCACCGGACGGCGCTCTATGGTACCCATCAGTCAGGATTCTATATATTCTATAAATTGTGGATTTAAAGAAGGGAGCGCGATAAGATGAAGAAAAGAATGTTCTTTGGGGCGACAGAGCTGCTTATGCTGCTTATGGTGTTCGGGCTGTTCTTTACCTGTACATGTTTAGAAGCCGGATCAGTTAGTTACACAGCAACCGGCGGAGTATCTCTTATCTCGGTCAACGGAGGCGCCGGGGAGATGACACAGGATACAGGCGTCACAAAAACAGAAACAAGGAAATTTCCTGCTTATCGTTCGATTGCCATCGACAACTTTCCCGGCAAAGTGACAGTGCGTTGCAACGGACAAAGCAATGCGGCTGTCACGGCTGATCAGGCTGTACTTCCGGCAATACGGACAGCGGTGGAGAACAGCACCCTGTTTATCGGTCTGACAAAAAGCATCACGACACAGATGCCGCTGCAGATCTTTCTGAATGCGGAAGACATCTCTTCCCTGCAGATTGACGGTGTTTCGGATGTGGTCATGGAGGATGTTGTCGCAGACCGGCTTCATCTGCAGCTGGACGGCTCCGGCTCGATTACTGCAGCCGGGAAGGTTGCCGAGCTTGAGGCAGTTCTTACAGGCAGCGGCGATCTGAAATTAAGCGGTCTTGTTGCTGAGCAATGCACTGTGCGGATCGACGGGGCAGGGGATGCCGAAGTGCATGTTACCGGTGTACTCAATGCCGAAATAGACGGGGCAGGGGATATTGTTTACTTCGGCACTCCTTCCGAAGTGATAAAGAAGATTGACGGAGCAGGGGATATTGAATCTGCGGACCATTAATCCGCAGCAGCAGACCTGTAAGGAAAACAGGATGAAAATACAAGCGAGACTCTTCTTTTCACTAATGTTGCTCACAGTTACGGCAACCACTGGACCGGCGCGGGCGGATATTGATCCGGACAAGGTGCAGAAGCTGCTGGCCGATCACGGAGCTGCAGAGGACCACTTAGGGTATTCTGTCTCGGTGGACGGGAATACTGCCCTGATCGGGGCTTATGGAGACGACACAGGCGCCCCTGATGCCGGTGCTGCCTATGTGTTTGTCCGTTTCGGCTCGAGGTGGATCAGGCAGGCCAAGATCCTCAATCCGCAGCCTGACGAGGAAGACTATTTCGGCTTCAGCGTATCTGTAGACGGCAATACTGCCCTGATCGGGGCCTATGGAGAAGACAGCGGTACGACTGATGCCGGTGCTGCCTATGTGTTTGTCCGTGCTGCAGACGGTACCTGGACTCAGCAGGACAAAATCTATCATCCGGACCCTTCCGCCAATGACCACTTCGGGAAGAGCGTATCCTTGTCCGGCAGCACTGCTCTGATCGGCGTTCCGAAGGATGATGACGCCGGTCACACGAACCAGGGATCAGCGTATGTGTTCACCCGTACCGGCTCGGAGTGGACCGAACAGGACGAACTTGCCAATCCGTCCCCCAATGATAACGAGCGCTTCGGTGTTACCCTTTCCCTGTCCGATAATACAGCCCTGATCGGGGTGCCGTACCGCAATTGTACTGCTCCAAGTAAAAACTGCGGTTCAGCCTATGTATTCACCCGTACCGACTCAAGCTGGAGTATGCAGGAGCTGACCGCCTCAGATACAGCACATGGGGACAAGTTCGGCTCTGCCGTCTCCGTAGACGGTGAGACGATTCTGATCGGGGCACCTGAGACCGATGATGACGGCGCCAATTCCGGTTCAGTCTATGTCTTTACCCGCAGCGGCTCCGCCTGGAGCGAACAGGACAAGTTCACCGCCTTTGATGTTGATGCCGGAGACCGGTTCGGCCTGAGTGTGGCTGTAGACGGCGATACCGCCGTCATAGGAACGGGCAGCGACACTGATGCCGGCTCAGCCTATATATTCACCCGCAGCGGCTCCGCCTGGAACGAGCAGGTCAAACTGCCTGCTCATTCTCCTGCTGCTGCGGACTACTTCGGAGCGAGCGTCTCTGTGGACGGTGATACCGTCCTGATCGGGGCGTACGGAGATGACGATGGCGCTCCCGATGCCGGTTCGGCCTATATTTATGGTACTGGCAGCAGCATCAGTATCAATCCCGGCTTCCTTCCGGCCATCTATCTCCTCCTTTTGCTCAACAAGTGATGCAGGGGCAGGGCTGATTCGGCTCGAACATCATTCGACCGGGGATACGGCAGTGCCGCGTCCCCTCTTTCAAACTCTTACCCCTCCGCCAGCATCCTGATCTTCACTGTGGGAGCAGTAATGGCCTCCAGGGCATCGATCCCGGCCGCTGAACAGCAAGGATACCTTGGGACTGCCGGAGAAGGAGGCTGCGCACTGAAGATGTGGGCAGCCGGGTGGAGAGAGTATGAGCCGGGAGAGGTGTTCCATAAAAACTCTTGTTTTTTCGGTCTGAAGGAGGCATAGTGCTGTTTGAACAGATTACCTTGCGGCAGCCGCCTCCCCGGCCCTGCCGCTGCAATCCTGGAAGGAGGACAGGATGAAAACACAACTGAGATTTTTCTTTATCATCGCAGTGCTTATAGCAGCCATCAGTCCGGCTCGGGCCGCCATTGACCCCGATACTGTACAGAAACTTGTCGCGGAAGACGGCGCAGCCTCCGACTTTTTCGGCTATAGCGTTTCCGTATCCGGCGACACGGCAGTAATCAGTGCTCACGGAGACGATGACAAGGGCTCATTCTCCGGTTCGGCATATGTCTTTGTCCGCAGCGGAGATACCTGGACGCAGCAGGATAAACTTGTCGCGGAAGACGGCGCAGCCTCCGACATTTTCGGCTATAGCGTTTCCGTATCCGGCGATACGGCAGTAATCGGAGCTTACTATGACGATGACAAAGGCTCATCCTCCGGTTCGGCATACGTCTTTGTTCGCAGCGGAGATACCTGGACGCAGCAGGATAAACTTGTCGCGGAAGACGGCGCAGCCTCCGACTTTTTCGGCTATAGCGTCTCCGTATCCGGCGATACGGCAGTAATCGGAGCTTACTATGACGATGACAAAGGCTCATCCTCCGGTTCGGCATATGTCTTCGTCCGCAGCGGAGATACCTGGACGCAGCAGAATAAATTTGTCGCGGAAGACGGTGCAGCTGACGACAATTTTGGTTGTAGCGTCTCCGTATCCGGCGACACGGCAGTAATCGGTGCTCCCTATGACGATGATAAGGGCTCATCCTCCGGTTCGGCATATGTCTTTGTCCGCAGCGGAGATACCTGGACGCAGCAGAATAAACTTGTCGCGGAAGACGGCGCAGCCTTCAACATTTTCGGCAGAAGCGTCTCCGTATCCGGCGATACGGCAGTAATCAGTGCTCCCTATGACGACGATAACGGCTCAAGATCCGGCTCGGCATACGTCTTTGTTCGCACCGGAGATACCTGGACGCAGCAGAATAAACTTGTCGCGGAAGACGGTGCAGCTGACGACAATTTTGGTTGTAGCGTCTCCGTATCCGGCGACACGGCAGTAATCGGAGCTTATGGAGAGGGCAGAGAGGACGAATATCCCGGCTCTGCATACATCTTTGTCCGCAGCGGAGATACCTGGACGTGGCAGGATAAACTTATTGCGGAAGACGGCGCAGCCGGTGACCTTTTTGGCGGAAGCGTCTCCGTATCCGGCGACACGGTAGTAATCGGTGCTAAAGAAAACGACGACAAGGCCTCACGTTCCGGCTCGGCATATGTTTTCGGTACAAGGAAGAAAATAGTTTTAGTTCCGATCCTTCTGTTGTTGCTTCTCAAGTAGAATCTGACCGTAATCCGGTGTCAACCTCTATGACTCTCCGGTCGGAAATGTCCTTTTCCGGCCTCTTTTCCTTCCCCTGCCCCTGTTTTTTTTAAACAGAGGCCGTCAGAGGGTTTTTTCGGGTATCTGTTTCATGTCCGTCTGCCGTGTCCCTGCTCCCTACTCCTCCTTCAGCATTCTTATCCGCACCGTAGGCGCGGTAATCGCCTCCAGAGCATCGATCTCAGCCAAGGCAGCGGCAACTGCTGATTCGGTGGCGGTGTGGGTCTGCATGACGATGGAGACCGGCTCATTCTTCTTGCGACCCTTCTGGATGACGGACTCGATACTGATATCATGCTGACTTAGAATACTGGATACCGCTGCCAGTACGCCGGGCTGATCCAAGGCCGTGATGCGGAAGTAATAGGGGCAGGCGAGCTGATCCAGCGGGGTGATGGCCCGGTCCCTGATATTCTCCGGCAGGTAGGAGAGCGAGGGCACCCGGCCCACGGAATCGGCAGCGATGTCACGGGCAATGTCCATTACATCGGCAGCAACAGCCGAGCCGGTGGGCATCTTGCCTGCGCCCTGGCCGTAGAGCAGAACGTTGCCCACCATATCACCGTTGAAATGCACGGCATTATAGGCCCCGCTGATAGAGGCCAGCAGGTGGGACTCCGGCACCATCGTCGGATGCACTCTGGCCTCCACATGCTCGCCGTGGTTGCGGCTGATGGCCAGCAGCTTGATCCGGCAGCCGAACTCACGGGCAAAGTCGATATCGACAGGCTCAATGCCGCTGATACCTTCGGTAACGATCTCGTTGTGGGTAATGTTCATGCCGAAGGCCATAGTCATCAGGATAGCCAGCTTATGGGCCGTGTCAATGCCCTCCACGTCATAGGTGGGGTCGGCCTCGGCAAAGCCTAAGTCCTGGGCGTCCTTGAGCACCTCGGCAAAGGCGCTGCCCTCATCGGTCATCCGGGTGAGGATATAGTTGGCCGTGCCGTTGAGGATGCCCATGATGGAGAGGATGTTGTTAGCAACCAGCCCTTCCTTAAGCGCCTTGATCACCGGGATACCGCCTCCCACACTGGCCTCGAAGCCTACTTCAACCCCTTTTGCTGCGGCAGCGGCAAAGATCTCCTTGCCCTCCTGGGAAAGCAGGGCTTTATTCGCGGTTACCACATGTTTGCCTGCAGCAATGGCGTTCATGACAAAGGTTTTGGCAGGCTCAATCCCCCCGATCAGCTCGACAATAATATCGATCTCCGGATCGTTGATCAGCTCGTCGGCATCGTTGGCCAGGGTGGTCTCTGCAAAATGGGACGGCAGTTCGGAGGTGGAGATATCCGCCACCTTGGCCAGCCGGATGGCCAGGCCGCTGCGCTGCATAAGCCGCTGCTGCTGGGCAAGCAGCACTTCGGCCAAACCGCTGCCCACTGTGCCGAAGCCGATAAGCCCTACATTTATTGTGTTCATAGCAAGATGATTATTGATAATTTTAGAAAATATTTACCTGCCGCATAAAAGCATGAAGTTCGCTCTTCTTACCCTCTTTAGCCGCAGTTGTCAAAAGGCTTGCCAGAGGATGCGCCATATTTTTCATGGCATAAGCAGGTCGGTTGCGGTATAGTCGTTGCTCAGCGGGTCGGATTGCCCCTGACCGGGACAGCTTTCCGGCCAGTTATCCTCTGTGTAGTCTGTGTACAAAACTGTGTACAACTGAACAGGAAACAGCTCTGTTCTTTCTATCTATTTCGTTTTTTTGTTTACGTTTCAAGGAGTCAGCTATGAACATTCTTACCTTCGGACCGAACGGCAGCGGCAAGGGCACCCAAGGCGCCATTGTTAAAGAGAAATACGGCCTGGATCATATCGAGTCCGGCGCTATCTTCCGTGAGCATATCAAGGGCGGTACTGAGCTGGGCAAAAAGGCCAAGGAATATATCGATAAGGGTGATTTGGTGCCGGATGATATCACCATCCCTATGGTGCTGGAGACCCTGCAGAAATCCAAGGAAAGGGGTTGGCTGCTGGACGGTTTTCCGCGCTCTCTGGCTCAGGCCGAGGCCCTGGACAAAGCCCTGACCGAGTCCGGCATGGCTCTGGATGAGGTAATCGAGATTCAGCTGGACCGCCAGATCGCCAAGGAACGGATCATGGGGCGCCGGCTCTGCGCCAACGACAATAATCATCCCAACCACATTGCCTTTGAGGCTATCAAACCGGTGGAAAAGGACGGCAAGCTGGTCTGCCGGGTCTGCGGCGGTGAGCTGAGCGCCAGAGATGACGACCAGGATGAGACGGCTATCGGCAAGCGTCATGATATCTACTACGACGACAACACCGGCACTATGGCTGCGGTCAACTACTTCAAGAACAGCGGCGCGGTCAAGGTGGTTTCTGTGGATGGATCCAAGGGGATCAAAGAGATCTCCGAGGAGCTTCTGAGCCAGCTGGCCTGAGATCAGCTCAATTACGCCCCGTTTCGTCCAAAAGCGTTTTCGTGCTTCCGTGCGGAGGCGCTTTTCGTTTTCCCTTCCGGCATCACAATAGCCCAAACAAGCCCAAACAGCATGAATGAATTTATTCTGACCCGTCTGGAGCAGTCCAATGCGGCCAAGCAGGCCTTTGTCGAGGAGTCTGCAGACAAAATTATTACACTGGCGGACCGGATCGTCGAGGTTTTTCACAACGGCGGCAAGCTGCTTATTTTCGGCAACGGCGGCAGTGCTGCCGATGCCCAGCATCTGGCAGCGGAATTTATCAACCGCTTTCTGCTCAACCGAGCCCCCCTGCCAGCCATCGCCCTGACCACGGACTCCTCGACCCTGACCGCCATCGGCAATGATTTTTCCTATGAGGTAATTTTTGTCAAACAGGTTCAGGCCCTGGGGAAACCCGAAGATATGGCTATAGGGATCACCACGTCCGGCACCTCGCCCAATGTGGTCAAAGCGCTTGCTGCTGCCCGGGAAATCGGGATGACCACGGTTGCCCTGACCGGCGGGACTGTTACCCCGGAACACGGGGTGGCTCCCTACAGCGATCTGGTGCTCAATGTGCCGTCCAATTACACTGCCCGCATTCAGGAGGTTCATCTCTGGATTGAACATATGGCCTGTGAGATTGTCGAGAAAAAGATGTTCGGCAGATGGAAAGAGGAGGCCCAGGAACCGGCACGGGCAGGTGCATGAACGATATTTTCACCGCCTCCGGCATCCTTGCCGCGAATCTTCCGGAATATGAAGTCCGGCAAGGACAGCAGGAAATGGCGCATGCCGTTGCTGCACTGCTGGCCGAAGAAGGAGGGTATGAGGATTCTGACCAGGATCAGCCCCGCGCGCATTGCCTGCTCGTGGAGGCGGGCACAGGGCTGGGCAAGACACTGGCCTATCTGATCCCTGCCGTGCTCAGCGACCGCAAGGTCGTGGTTTCCACCAATACCCGTCATCTGCAGGATCAGATTCTTCAAAAAGAAATTCCCTTTATCCGGCAGCATATTGCCCCGGATCTGACCGCGATGTGCGTCAAAGGACGGCAGAATTATCTTTGTCTGTACCGCTGGCACCAGTTGACCGCGCACGGCCAGCAGAATATTTTTGCTGGTGCTGATGCGGACGGGCAAAAGAAGAAAAAAAATCCTGTCCGCTTCAATGACCTCAATAGCTGGCTGAAGAAAACCGCATTTGCCGACCGGGCCGAACTGCCCGGCCTGGCAGGCAACTCCGCCTTATGGCAGAAGGTCTGCTGTCTGCCGCATTTCTGTCTCGGCAGCGAATGCCCGGACGGCGGCAACTGCTACCTGACCCGGCTTCGTCGGGCTGCGGCCTCCTGTCAGCTGCTGGTGGTCAATCATCATCTGCTGTTTTCCGATCTTGCCGTCCGGAAGAGCGGTTTCGGCGAGGTGCTTCCCCGGTATCAGTCGGTTATCTTTGATGAAGCCCATCATGTGGAAAACGTGGCCAGCAACTTCTTCGGTTTTTCGTTTTCCAGATATCAGGTGATCGACCTGATTGCTGATATTGATCAGAGTGCGCGGGAGAAAGGGGCGGGAAATAAACAGACGGCAAAGATACTCTCTGCCGCCGGGACTCTGTCCGGCTTGAACGAGCATTTTGCTGCCCTGTTTCCAATGCAGAAAGGGCGGTTTCCCCTTGCCGGTCTTTTAGAAGAGAACCCTGAGCTGGATAAGGCAAAGGAGGCGCTGCTGGCCGGGCTGTGCGCCCTGGCGGACCAGCTTGACCGGGCAACAGGACAGGATGAACCCTGGGGAAATTTCCGGCAGCGTTGCCTGGACTTGGCAGGCCGCCTTGAGCAGATTACCGGCCAGCCGCCTGATGCAGCAGAGGCGGCAGAGAAAACCGGCCCGGAGGAGCCGCAGTATGTCCGCTGGCTTGAACGGACGGAAAAAAATCTTACCCTGTCCGCCACCCCTGTTGATATTGCCGATGACCTGAGAACCACCCTGTTTGCCAATGTGGAGCACTGCGTGTTCGCCTCAGCCACTCTGCAGACCGATGCCGGGTTCAGTTATTTCAGCAAACGGCTCGGCCTGCCGGAGGAAACAGCAACCTGTGCTTTTTCCTCGCCCTTTAATTACCCGGAGCGCACTCTACTCTATGTCCCTGGTGACGAGTTTCCGGAACCCAATAACCCGGCCTGCAGCAATGCCCTGCATCAAGAAATTCGGCAGCTGATCACCTGTTCCCGTGGCCGTGCCTTGGTACTATTCACCTCGTTCCGGGCAATGGAACTGGCCTGGCACAGCCTGCGGGATGACAGCCCTTATCCCATGCTGCGTCAGGGAAGCGGCTCCCGCTACCATCTGCTGACCCGTTTTGCCGAGGAAAAGGAGTCCGTCCTGTTTGCCGTGGCCAGCTTCTGGGAAGGCGTTGATATCCCCGGCGATTCCCTGAGTCTGGTCATTATGGACAAATTGCCGTTTGAAGTCCCCAGCGATCCTGTTATTATGGCACGGATGGATAAAATTAAGAGCGCCGGAGGCAATCCGTTTATGGAATTTCAGCTGCCCAGGGCTGTGCTCACCCTGCGTCAGGGTGCCGGACGGCTCATGCGCCGGGCAGAGGACAGGGGCGTGATAGCAATCCTTGATGTCCGTCTGTTCAGCAAGTTCTATGGACGGCGGTTCCTCGCGAGTCTGCCGCCGTCACCAGTGAGCAGAAAAATGCAGGAGGTGCAGCGTTTCTTTGCTGACGGAGAAGCCCGATGAAGAAGCGCTATAAATTGTTATATCCTGCAGCTGCCTGTACCCAACGCCAATGAATGAGCCAGTGAACAAGTAATCGTTGTGAACGAGAAAGAAAATAAGACAGCCTTCCTCCTTGAGTTCATGCGGCAGAACGCGGCACGGACAGAAGAGGCCATGCGGTCGGACTTGGAGAATGCCCTGTCGGATCATGATCCGCTGCTCCTGGAGGTGCTCCAATACGCCCTGCTCAAAGGCGGCAAACGGCTGCGGCCTGTGCTAGCGATTATCAGTTCCCGGCTCTGCGGGCGGGACGATGCCAAGCTGTATCTGCTGGCCGCCACCTTTGAATACCTCCATGCAGGCTCCCTGATTCACGACGACGTGATTGATCACGCGGAAAACCGGCGCGGCAGACAGGCTGTGGTGCAAAAATACGGCCCTGCAGCAGCCATCCTTGCCGGGGACTGGCTCCATGCCCGCTGTATGCACCTTGTCGGCACTTTGGCCGGGCAGCAGGGATTGGATACAGTCTGTCACGCCACTCAGGCTATGGTGGACGGCGAATTTCTCCAGCTCCGCCATACAGCGGACCCTGGCGCAACCGAGGCACAGTATGCTGCTGTTGTCCAACGCAAGACCGCCCTGCTGATCAGCGCCACCTGCGAAATAGGCGCCCTGTACGGCAACGGCTCTGCAGAGAAAAGAAAGGCTCTGGCTACCTATGGTGAAAAAATCGGCATGGCCTTTCAGATTGCTGATGACCTGCTGGACTATCTGGGCGATGAACAGGTCACGGGCAAGCAGGTGGGGAATGACTTTATTGAGGGGAAAATGACCCTGCCCCTGATTCACGCCCTTGCCCGTGCTGAAGAGTCAGATCGCCGGGAACTGCTTGGGCATATCCAGCGCAGGACCAGAGACAAGGCAGGCTGTGACTATGCCCGGCAGCTTATGCAGAAACTGGGCAGTTTCACCTTTTCCCGCCAGAGAGCGGAACAGGCAATCCAGGAGGGGCTGGCTGCGCTGTCCTGTTTTGACAGGGAGCAGCATGCTGAAAGCCTAACAGTTCTGGAGCTGCTCGCCGGGTATATTCTGAGTAGGGACCGGTAGTTTTGCAGATTCTTCAGGTTTATTTGTGAGCAGTCAACGGTGCCATTGTGGAACAATTTGAGCACAATCTGCAGGAACGGTTGGATCAGCTGCACCGGCAGGGTCTGCAGCGTGTACTGAGGCCGGTGCAGCTTGCGGACGGATATATTCAGTGCTCAGGTAAACGGTATCTGAATCTGGCAGGAAATGACTATCTCGGCTTAGGCGGGAGCCGGGAGCTGCTCAGAAAATTTTATGCCGATCTGACCCCTGCTACCTGCTTTGAGCTGTATGGGCTGTACGGCCTCGGCAGCGGCGCCTCCCGCCTGATGACCGGCAGTCATGCCCAGTATCATCGGCTGGAGGAACAGCTTGCTCTGCTGTACAAAAAAGACAAGGCATTGGTGTTCAATTCCGGTTACCAGATCAACATCGGCATCCTGCCTGCGCTTGCGCAGAAGGGGGATCTGATCCTGGCAGACAAGCTCTGTCACGCCAGCCTGATCGACGGGATGCGTCTCACCCGCGCTAGGGTGCTGCGCTATCCGCATCTTGATTATGACCGTCTTGAGCAGCTTCTTGAAAAATACTCTGCCGGGCAGACAACGGACGGAAAAAAAACAATTTTTATCGTGACCGAATCTCTTTTCTCCATGGACGGCGACTGTGCGGACCTGCCGACCCTTATCCGCCTGAAGGAAGAGTACGGCGCTGTCCTGTACGTGGATGAGGCCCATGCTGTCGGGGTTCGCGGCAAAGAGGGGCTGGGTCTGGCTGAGGAGCAGGGGGTAATCGACCGGATTGAGCTGCTGATCGGCACCTTCGGCAAGGCCTGGGCAGGGCAGGGGGCCTTTGTTGCCTGCAGCCGGATCATATATGAGTACCTGGTCAATACGGCCCGCTCCTTGATCTTCACCACCGGTTTGCCGCCGGTCAGCATCCATTGGCTGAATTTTCTTCTGCCCATGATTCGGAAGATGTCGGCGGAACGCTGGCAGCTTGCTGCACTGGCGGACAGGTTGCGGAACCGGCTGCGGCAAGCCGGGCTTGCCACCGGCGGAGAAAGCCAGATCGTTCCGGTTATTATCGGGGATGACGGGAAAGCCGTCCGGGTTGCCGACCAGCTACAGCAACAGGGCTTCCGGGTGCAGGCAGTGCGCCCGCCCACTGTTCCTCACGGCACAGCCCGTCTGCGCCTTTCCGTAACTGCAGCTATGGCACAGGAACAGCTGGATTCCCTGCCCCGCTGCATTGCTCAAGCTCTATCCGTATGAAGACCTGCTGGCTGCATCGACAAAATCATCAGGACTGCATTCTGTTCATGGCCGGTTGGGGCATGACACCGGACCCGTTTATGGATATTCCTGCCGGGCCGGTGGATATCCTGATGGTCTACGATTACCGCACTGTGGACGATTGGAATATCGTTTCTTTTCTGCAGGAAAATACGTATCATAGAGTGCATCTGCTGGCATGGTCTATGGGGGTGCGGACAGCAGCCATGCTGCTGGCGGAGCACGAACAGGACCGCACTCTGCTGACCTCAGCCGTTGCTGTCGGCGGTACCTGTCAGGCAATTCACGATCAGTTCGGGATTCCGAACCAGGCCTTTGACTGGATGATTCGCGGTTTCTCCCCAATCCTGCTGAATGCATTTTATCGTTCCATGTTTGATCAGAAACAGGAGGTGAAGCGTTTTCTGGATGGTCTGCGTACAGCGCAACGCCCTGACGAAGAGCTCAGGCAGGAGCTGATTGTCCTGCGTGCAGCCTGCAGAGAGCAACAGGACGTGCCGGATATTTTTACTCACCGGATCATCACCGGCCGTGACCGCATCGTCCCGGCCCGTAATCAGCAGCGGTCCTGGAAAAGACAGGCCTGCACCTTCCTCCCCCTTCCGCACTTTCCTTTTTATCACTGGGCAGACTGGGCTGCTCTGCTTCAGGAACTGACCGGACTCGATATATCCGATGCCGCCTGATTCGGTATTATCGTTTTCTTTTCTGACAATACCTGTTATATGCAGGAGATTTGGCTAATGCTGCGTTCGACTTCAATGATTTATGGTACACCTCGACGTTCCATCGTTTTGTATAGATTGCCGTGATCGTGTTCCGATCCGCTGTCAACCGGGTGCAGGCGAGATACAGAATGCCGGTGCTTCCGTCTTTATCTGTAAAGATCTGCCGGACGTGCATTCCAATGAAACTTCCGGTCGCATACTAATGGGACTCTCGGTTGCATCAGTATGACTCGCTCCTTACCATCAGTATGACTCCGACCGAGTCAGCAGTATGACTCGCTCCTTACCAACAGTATGGCTCCGACCGAGTCAGCAGGCTGGTACCTGTCTTACCACCATGCTGACTCCCGGCTTACCAGCATGCTGATACTTGCCGAGTGACCATGCTGACTCCGAATGCCGGATAACTTAACCAACACCACAGGAGGGCAGGCGATGATGAATGAAGAAGTGTTGCAGGAGATAGAGGAGGCAAAGCCAAGTGGGACAACTGAGCTTGAACTCAGCATGAACCAGCTCACTAGTCTGCCGCCGGAAATCTGCCAGCTCATGAATCTGACGAGGCTTGACCTCGACTACAACCAACTCACCAGCCTGCCGCCGGAGATCGGCCAGCTCACCAACCTGACAAAACTTTACCTTGACGGCAACCAGCTCACCGGCCTGCCGCAGGAAATCGGACAGCTCACCAAGCTGACGGTGCTTGGCCTCGGCAATAACCAGCTCACCAACCTGCCGCTGGAAATCAGCCAGCTCACGAATCTAACGGTGCTTGACCTTAGCGACAACCAACTCACCAGCCTGCCGCCGGAGATCTGCCAGCTCACCAACCTAACTGCGCTTGGCCTCAGCGACAACCAACTCACCACCCTGCCACCGGAGATCTGCCAGCTCACCAACCTGACTGCGCTTTGGCTCGACGGCAACCCTCTCCTCTGCCCGCCGCTTGAGATTGCCGTCAAGGGAAGAAAGGTGATGCAGGAGTATTTCGCTGAACTGGAGAAAGGACAGCAGGCACTGAACGAGGTCAAGGTGCTCCTCATCGGTGACGGGGCCGCAGGCAAGACCTCCCTGGTCAAGCAGCTGCTCGGCCAGCCTTTTGACGAGCACGAGGACACCACCCACGGCATCAGCATCCAGGGCTGGGAGCCGGAATGCGCGGGCAAGCAGATCAGGGTCAATGCCTGGGACTTCGGCGGCCAGGAGATACAGCACGCCACTCATCAGTTCTTCCTCTCCAAGCGGAGCCTCTATGTCTTGGTGCTCGACAGCCGCAAGGACGACAGCACACATCTCAGAAAAATATTTTATAACCTGCTGCGACATGTCCTGGTGCTCGACAGCCGCAAGGACGACAGCACGGAATACTGGCTGCGGCATGTGGAGACCTTTGGCGGGGACTCGCCGGTGCTGATTGTGCTCAACAAGATAGACAGCAACCCCTCCTTTGATGTCAACCGACCGTTCCTGCGGGAAAAGTATCCCGGCATCTGCGGGTTCTTTCCTCTCTCCTGCAAGAGCGGCAAGGGGATGCCGGAGTTCAAAGAGGCCCTGCTGACCGAGCTGGCCAGGATGAACATGCTCAGTATCATCTGGCCAACAAGCTGGTTTACGGTCAAGGGCAAGCTGGAGGAGATGGACAAGCCCTACATCAGCCAGGAGGAATACACGGGCTATTGTGCCGAGGCAGGCATCACTGGCGAGGAGAGCCGGGAGATACTGGCCGACTTCCTCCATGATCTGGGCGTGGCCGTGCATTTCCGGGACTTCATTCTTGATGCCATGAGCGTGCTCAACCCGGTCTGGGTCACCAATGCGGTCTATACGATCATCACTTCCGAGCAGATGGCGGACAGCAAGGGCTTCCTGGCCCTGAAGGACGTAGGCAAACTCCTGCCGCAGGGTTGCGGGGACAAACTCTGCTGCCCGCAGGAGACGCACGCTTATATTATGCGCCTGATGCAGAATTTCGAGCTGTGCTATGACCTTGGCAGGGATGCCGTGCTCATCCCCCAGCTCCTGCCCGTACCGGAGCCGGAGCTTGCCTTCAACAAGGACGGTTCACTGCGCTTCGCCCTCCATTATCCCGACTTCCTGCCGCCCTCGGTCTTTCCCCGCTTCATGGTCAAGGTGCATAAGGATATCCATGAAAGCACCTGCTGGCGTACCGGGGTGCTGCTGGCGGACAAGCGGAGCGGGGCACAGGCCGTGGTCAAGGTGGATACAGAGGCCCGGCGGATCAATATCTGGGTCCAGGGCGATACCCCAAGGGAGTATCTGCATTATCTCCGCTACCTGCTCACCGACATCAACTCCAGCTTTGAGAAGCTCACGGTCAGCGAGCGGGTGCCCATGCCGGATGACCCGCAGCGTACTGCCGACTACGAGACCCTGCTGAACTATGCCAAGGAAGACATCCCCTATTATATACCAGAGGGAACCAGCAAGAAATACAGCGTGCATGAGCTGCTCGGCCTGGTGCAGCCCAAGGATAAAAACGAGCTGGTCCGACTTAAGGACAAGACCGCCCCGAAGCCTGCCGATCAGGCATCCTGGCTGGAGATGCTTAATGATCTTGTTGAACTGAAACCCAGCCTCCTCGGCATCACCTTCAATCTGCACGGTTTCTTCAAGGAACTGCTGGCTCGGCAGAAGCAGAAGTGAAGGCAGAAAAGATGAAACGCACCGGTGAGCTTCATCTTCTTGACAAAAGCAAATCCGCCCTCTACTCTTTCGGATCAAATCGTTTAGTCCTGTTTCACCCAGTTAATTACAACCGAAGAGTCCCAGTATCGTGTCCGCCAAGATCAACACAGCCGCATCCGGCACCCCCAAGATGACCCCTATGCTCCGCCAGTACCTGGAGATCAAGGAGCAGCATCCCGGCACCATCCTGTTTTACCGGATGGGCGACTTTTACGAGATGTTCTTTGAGGATGCCGAGACCGCCTCGCGGGTGCTGGGTATCACCCTGACCTCCCGCAACAAGGGCGATGAAAATCAGGTGCCCATGTGCGGGGTGCCCTATCATGCGGTTTCCGGCTATCTGAGCAAGATGGTCAGGGCCGGTTACCGGGTGGCTATCTGCGAGCAGGCTGAAGATCCGAAAGAAGCCAAGGGGATTGTGAAGCGGGAGGTGGTGCGGGTGGTCAGTCCGGGAGTAACTACGGACGAACAGCTGCTGGATGAGAAGAGCAACACATTCGTCTGCGCCCTGACTGCGGCCCGCAAAGGGCAGAAACTGCTTAGCGTGGGCCTGAGTTTTCTTGATGTCTCCACCGGTAACTTTCTGATCAGCGAAATCCCGCTCCAGGACAGCAACCTTGATCCGGTGATCGACGAAATCACCCGGATGCAGCCGGCCGAGTTGCTGTTGAACGAGGAGGAACTGGAAGCGCTGGCCCCGCTCACCGACCTCCTGAGTACCCTGCTGCCCGGTCTCTGCTGCACAGAACGGCAGGGTTTCGGTTTTGTATACAACATCGCCCTGACCACCCTGAACGAGCACTTCAACACCGGCAGTCTGGCAGGCTTCGGCTGTCAGGATATGGAAACCGGCATCTGCGCGGCCGGTGCCCTGCTGACCTATATCCAGGAGACCCAGAAGACCGAGCTTTCCTTTATCCGGCAGCTGCGCCTGCTCACCCGCTCAGGTTTCTTGATCATCGATGAATCCTCGCGCCGCAACCTGGAACTCACCGAGACCATTATCGGCGGCAAGCGCAAAGGCTCACTGCTCTCGGTCCTTGACCTGACTTCTACGCCTATGGGGGCGAGGCTCCTGCGGCAACGGCTCCTCTTTCCCCTGCAGGATGCAGAAAAAATAGAACAGCGGCTCAGTGCAGTGGAGATCCTGCTCAATGATGCCCTGCTGCGCCGGGAGGTGCAGGATCTGCTTGCCGGTATCTATGATATGGAACGCCTGTGCAGTCGGCTGGTGCTGGGCCACGGCAATGCCCGGGACATGGCCGCCCTGAAGGTCTCTCTGGGGCAGTTGCCGGAGCTGAAAAAGCTGCTCATGAACACGCCCGGCGGCCTGCTGCAGGAAATCGGCATGGAGCTTGATCCGCTGTTCGACCTTCACGAGCTGATCTACAAGGCCATTCGTGATGATGCGCCGGTGACCCTGCGTGAGGGCCGCCTGATCCGGGAGGGCTTTCATGAGGAGCTGGACGAGCTGATTCACCTGCTCCGGGACGGCAAACAGCTGATCCTCAACCTTGAGGCCAAGGAGCGGGAACGCACCGGCATTGCCAAGCTCAAGGTGGGCTTCAACAAGGTGTTCGGTTATTATTTTGAGGTCAGCCGGGCCCAGAAGGCCGAGCTGCCTGAGGATTTTATCCGCAAGCAGACCCTAGTCAATGCGGAGCGCTTTATCAGCCCGGAACTCAAGGAGCTGGAAAATAAGATCAGCACGGCCCAGGAAAAGCGGCTGACCCTGGAATACAGCCTCTTTCTTGAAATTCGGGAAAAGATCGCCTCCCAAAGTGACCGCCTGCTAGCAGCGGCGCACAGCATCGCCCGCACCGACTTTCTGGTCAGTCAGGCCAGAGCAGCGGACCGCTATCAGTATACCCGACCGGTCATCACGGACAAGCGCACCATCAGCATTGTTGAGGGTCGTCACCCGGTGATCGAACGCTCGCTTGATCCGGGCAGTTTTGTGCCCAACGATGTTTCGCTGGATCAGGAGGAAAACGAACTGCTCATCATCACCGGCCCGAACATGGCAGGCAAGTCCACGGTGCTCCGCCAGACCGCCCTGATTACCCTTATGGCCCATATCGGCAGCTTTGTGCCAGCAGATAAGGCAGAAATTGGCATTGTGGACCGCATCTTCACCCGGGTCGGGGCCATGGACGACCTGCGGCGGGGGCAGTCCACCTTTATGGTGGAGATGAACGAGACCGCCAATATTCTCAATAATGCCACTGAGCATAGTTTGGTGATTCTGGATGAAATCGGGCGCGGCACCTCCACTTATGACGGCCTGGCCATTGCCTGGGCCGTTGCTGAGGAGCTGGCCGATAAGAACGGTCGCGGAGTCAAGACCATGTTCGCCACCCATTACCATGAGCTGACCGACCTCGCCACCACTCACGAGCGGATTCAGAATTACTCCATTGCCGTGCGGGAGCGCGACAACCGGGTGCTCTTCCTGCACAAGCTGGTCAAGGGCGCAGCTAGCCGCAGCTACGGAATTCAGGTCGCGGCCTTGGCTGGCGTTCCCGATCAGGTCGTACAGCGGGCCCAGGAGATCCTCACCAATATTGAACAGGGCGAGTTCACGGCCACCGGAGAACCGACTATTGCGGTATCCCCGAAGAAACGGCCGCCGCAGCATCCCTGCCAGATGACTCTTTTCCCACCCAAGGAAGATCCGGTGCGTAACAGGTTAAAAGAGATTAATCCGGATGAACTGACCCCGAGGCAGGCGCAGGAGGTGCTGTATGAGCTGATGGAGGTGATGAAAGACCAATAAAAACTAACCCTCATTGATGCGGATGTATTTAGTTTTCCGTTCTTCCGCTGTTAAGACGTTGACATTGCCGAAGTCGTTCATCACGGTGATCATGGCTCCGGTGGCTACTTCCACCAACAGAGGCAGATGTTCGGAAGAAAGCTTGTTCCAGTTACAGATTCCTCAAGAAAACAATTCGTTATTTTTCAGATAGCATTACAAGGCGGAATCCAATCACGTAATTGGTATAATCAGGAGGAGCATCGCCACGTTGTGCCGAGCGACTGTACCACGGAGGATTCGCCCAGCTGCCACTACGAAAAACTCGATGTTTTCCCTTGTCCGGCCCGGATGGGTCTTTTATATGTCCGACAGGATATTCCTCGCTGTACCAGTCCTGACACCACTCGAAGACATTGCCGTGCATGTGGTATAGGCCCCATCCATTTCTGCCTAGCCGATTGACAGATACGGCCTGATTCCTTTGATACAAAGCACTTTCCGGACAATCGCCGTGCATCTTATCACCTCGAAAATTCGCTTTGTCAGAATCTTGACATTCTCCGAAATAAAAAGGAGTTAATGTACCAGCTCGTGCAGCATACTCCCACTGAGCTTCACTCGGTAGCCGATAGTTCTCTCCGTCCTTTTTCCGGAGCCATTCAATAAATTTCTGAGTGTCATTCCAAGAAATACAAGCGACAGGATAATCGTCATCCTGCTCATAACTTGGTTTTTTCCAGCTGCGATTCTCGTCTTTTATAAACGCCTTATCATAATAGGTGCATCCACCCTCTGTTTCTGCCTGGCTCTGATACCCGGTTTCACGGACGAACTCTCGCCACTGTCCAACAGATACTTCTGTTGTTTGGATATAAAATCCTTTAGTTATAGAAACCTTGTGCCTGGTTTCATTTCTGTTCCGGTGAGGCTCTATTCCTGGACTGCCCATCAAAAACGTTCCTGGCGGGATATAAACAAAGGTCATGTCCAATTTATTGGTAAACGGCTCCAGTATACGAGCATGATGACCTTGCACGTCAACTTTCTGCATTCCATCTCCGTCTATGGCCAAGGCCTGCTCAAACAGCTTTCTGGCCTCAGCATAATCTCCCTGACGGGCTTGTTTTTCACTTTTAAGAAGCAGACTTCGGATTTTAATTTCAGCCGACTTGCTTTCGGTTATCTTGTTATCTTGCCTGAGAATCTCCAAGTCTATCCGGCCTTCATTGTACGCCTTGGCCAAGCTCTGTTCAATCCATTCTGCAGGATCGGACATGGGATAGCCCTCCGACCATAATTCCGGGTCGTCATCTCTGTCGATTTTCAGGACAATGCCTTCTTTTTCCTTTGTATAGGGTAAGGCCATCCAGGAAAGCGCATACAGTTCCCTAAACAGCTGGCTTTCACGGCCTTCTTTCAGATAGATATTGAGCAGATCAAACCATCCCATATTCTTGGCATCTGGATGAGAGGCCAAGGTTAGCTGCTTGCTGCTTGGGTTGGTTTGGAGATAATCTTTCGGGGTCGGGATAAAATTGTATGTAACTAGCCGGTTCAGGGAGTTATACGGACTCTTTTCAATCGAGATTTTCTGATTTAGAGATTCTATTGTATACAACCAAGCTTTCTGAAAATTCACTAATGAATTTTCACCGTTAAATGAGTCCTGCAAGGAACTTCTTGCTTTTTCCTCATATGCTCGAGTCAGATTAACAAGTGCTTTCTGCTCATTTTTCTCAGCTCTCTTCATCAATATTGTTTGCTCGTCAGCAAATTTTTTTTCTTGCTCAAAGAATTTTCTCTGCCGGGCAGCATCTCGCTGAAAAAAGAGAACAGCGATTGCGAGAGCCATAATCATGAACACCACCGCACCAACACGAAATAGTTTTTCTCTACGTTGTGATCTTAGGCTGGCAGCAAAAAAATCCTGCTGTACTGCATCCATTTCTTCCCTATCAGTTGCAGCAAATTTTTTGAGTTGATCCAAATCAGGTGAACGCCAAAGCAGCCCTTTTGGTCGGTTACTGTCCTTCCAATACGTCGCTGCTGTCTCCAGCCTCCGTTGAAAACGAATATTGTCCCGATTTTCATCCAGCCAAGTGCGCAGCTTCCTCCAGTGTCGGATCAAGGTTTCATGCGCCACATCAATGACCGCCCTACCCGCATCTTCCCCTTTGGCCCGCACTTCATCAGTGACTATCAGCCGGGCATTGGTCATTTTATCAAGAACTTCATCAACCGACTTTGCTTCTTGTACATCCTGCCTGTTCAGCAGTTTTTCCTTGCTCACCTGACGGCGTGTATCCTCTGCTCCTTCGCCTAATTGGGTCAGCGCAATAAACAGCCTCCGGGCTATAACCTGCTCTTCCGGCTTGAGTGCTTCATACACCTTGTCCGCCCTCCTGCCCAAAAACTTACTGATACCGCCAAGATGAATATATCCGCTCAGAGTCAAGGCTGTTTTCTGTCCGTGATTGCGATGCCACAGCTCGGTCAGTATATCCTGAACCAAAGGCAGACTGCCGGGCAAATCCTTCACCTCCTCAACAAGCTTCTTGACCAATTCCGGTTCCACCCCAAGACCGGTGCATTCTGCTGGCCTGACAATGGCCTCGCGAAGTTCCTCTTCGTTCATCGGCGTGATGGTTGCCAGATGCTCCTGGATCATGCAGCTCAGACCGGAATATTCCTGTTCAGCGCAGCGGCCCAGGAAATCCGCCCGCATGGTGAGCACCAGACATATCCGGCTGTCAGGCATCCTGACAGCATCAAGCAGACAGGCCAGAAACTGCTGCCGATGTCCTTTATCTGTGCAAAGCGTAAAGATCTCCTCAAACTGATCAACTGCCAGCACCACCCGGTTACTGCTTCCCTCCTCATCGCGGAGCAACTGCTCCAACCCTATACCGCCCTGCTTCTCCAGCAGAACTCGGGCGCGTTCCAATTCGTCCGGAGTCTTGTCGCTGATAACAGCCCAAGCTAAATTATGCAGCGGTTTTTCTCCGGGCGAGAAAATGCAGGTCGGCCAATTCTTACTGCCGGTTATCCGTCCCCCCTGTTTCAGATGGTAGAGCAACCCGGCCCGAACTACTGAAGACTTACCTGAACCGGACGGACCCAGCACCGCGAGCATGTTCCCGGAGCGCACTCGCTCAATCAATTGATCGATTAATAATTCGCGCCCGAAAAAATATCCGGCATCGTGATCGTTGCAGTCGAAATAACTCAGTCCTTTATATGGGCAATTGGAGTCATAGGGAATTTCGATTTGCTGCTCTTTGCTTCTATCACGGGTGATGATGATCTGCGCCCCAGAATTGGTACAGAGCGGGCTTTGCAGCGTACTCTGCCAGTGCTTCTGTAAATGCGCCACCAGCGCATGATTGTCCACCAGACCGGAGGGATATTCCTTGGGATCAAGGGCCTTGAGCAGAGCTGCGGTGAGGATACCATGCTTGCCGCTGCTCTGTTCATAGGCCAGTTGATACTCTCGGGAGGCGGCAATGAAGCAGCGGTCATGGCCTTGGCCCCGGTCATTTGGGTCCGCCTTATCAAGATTGAGCAGTTCGCCGCTGTAGCAGCAGTCAAACAAAATTATCTGCCTGCGCACCGGACTTGCGGTCAGCAGTTTGCGCAGCCAGTCCAGGGATATGCCCATGTTGCCGCCGCTGGTCTGGCTGTCGCTGGTCGCCAGATATCCCTCACTGATGCCGCCCCGAACCCTGCGCTGACCATGCCCGGAAAAGTAAAACAGGGCCGTTTCCGCAGCCCTGCCTTTCGGGTTGAACAGCTCAATTAAGGCTTCTTCCAGATCCTCATGACTGAGCGACGTAGTTTTGCCTACAGCAAAGCCTTCTCCGCCATTATCATAAATCAGCGGTAGGGGTTTGATATTGTCAAAGCCGCCGTATTGAAACAGCAGACGGTAAACCGCTTCCGCATCACTGGCTGGTGCTGCTAACTGCGACAGGTGGTGATAGCTGTTGATTCCGACAATCAAGGCATCACGGCTCATGGCAGCTCTCCATTTTTCAGACTACTCTTCTTTAGGAAAAGAACACTCAACCGTGATTTTGATGTTACTGTCAGCACTTCCTTTGGTCACATAAGGAATGCCTGCCTCACCGCCGACTCTGATGCCGAATTCCAGCGTGACCTTATCCACATTTGCCCCGGCCAGATTGCGGAATGCGTTAAGAGACTGGGTGGTGTAGCCCCGAATGGTGTTTTGCATGGATTGAAATTGAGTCAACGCAGCAGACATTGCGCCGCTTCTGCTGTTGCCGCCCTTGGCCATCGGTTGCTGCTCGCCGGAGGAAGCAGGCGAAGACAGAGGTGCCTGCGCATTATCATCGGCCTCAATATAGATGACCGTGTCGTCATCAAGTTGTATGGGTTGCAGTTTGGTCATGAGTGATTCTCCTTGAGAAAAAAAAGCCTAACTATATGATAGTATCATAGGAGATGATGAACAGCAAGTAACAGGTCTGTCGGCAGGGGCGGGGCAAGCTCACAGCTACCGGCGAACCGACCATTGCGGTCTCCCCGAAAAAACGACCACAGCAGCATCCCTGCCAGATGAGTCTTTTCCCGCCCAAGGAAGATCCTTTGCGAAACCGGTTAAAAGAGATTAATCCGGATGAGCTGACCCCGAGGCAGGCGCAGGAGGTGCTGTATGAGCTGATGGAGGTGATGAAGGGGGGAGAGAGGGTATAAGGATACTACTTTTTTCCATACGCCGCATCATGAGGGCCGACGATGATGAATTTGACGGTTTCATCCGCTGTTTCGGAACAGTCCGCACAGGCAACATATTTTTCATCGCCCTTTTTCCTGCAAACCCGGCAGTACAGATATATGATAATGAAGTTCTGTTTTACCGGACAGGAATAAAAACCGCGAAAATTACCTTTTAACGGCTCGCCCAGTTCGACAGGATGCTCAACTATCTGAAGCACCTTCCGCTCAATCTGCTTTTTGATTGCCGAATGTTTTTTGACGGCCTTCAGAAACGCCTTTTCAAATCGAACCTCCATTATTCACCGAAAACTTCGTCAAAGGTATGCCATTGCGCAGAACCATCCTGTATTCTTGTATGCACTTCTGTCAGAGTTTGAGAAAATTCCGGGTCGGCAAGAACTGTATCTGTCTGCTCCCGGCACTTCCTCCGTTTCAGTCCAAGAATAAACTGTGTGATGACCTCGGAAGCGGTTGTACGGTTTTCCTGAGCATAAATTTTGATAAAATCGGCAAGATCGTAGTCGATGCTTATATTCAATCGTGTCTTGGACATGTGTGCTCCTTTGTTGAAATTGACTGTATACATATCAGACTGTATACATATCATATTATACGCACAACACATATTATACGCACAACAGGAACACATATCAAACAAAATGTCGGGCTGACTCCAGCAGCTCATGCGGTGTGTGCTGCGGCAGTTGCAGTTCAACTCCGGCATCTGCTCCAAAGAGATGCAAAGCCAGATCGCCTAAACGGATCTGGTCGGGATATCCTGTTCATCAACAACTGTCTGTTTACTCTTGAAAAAAAGTTCCTGATGAACAAGAAGATATCGTCAGCTATCAACAAGGTGCTTCTGACGAACAAAAGGAATCTATTTGTTATCAATAGAAGAGTGTTGTCAGACGACAAGGAACAGGAATTAAATAACTACGGGATTCAAAGCCGTCCTGACGGAACAGCGGCATAATTCCACTTCGGCAGAAACTCGTCGAATTGAATTTTCATATTTTCTTTAAAACCGTCAGCCGTTTTGCGGCCTGTCTCGAAGAGGAATTCAGATTTTCCATGTGTCGTCCACCAGTTCCGAATACAGGCGCACCCGAACTCGGAGGTGTCACCGTTTGTCCCTAATCCCGCCGTGTGATTTTTCAGCACCGCGAAAAATGCGTCGTCAAGGCCGACGGCGGTCGAGAGGACGGATTTACGTCCCCCGCCCGGTTTGCGAATTCGTTCTTCTTTTTCAGGCAGAGGCTGTTTCAGCTCCTCAATCCCGCGACGGACCCGGTCAGAATCACACCGCAACACGTCGCATATATACGTTATGCCGCCGTATCCGAACTTTTCCGCTTCAACTGCGACGTATCGACGGCGGTCTTTTTCAGACAGGCTGCCGTAAAAATTACGCATTCGCGTTTCTATCTCAGGAGAATATGTTTTTATCTTCATAACCGGATGAGAATAAACGCAACTATGAAATTGTCAATGACCTGTCAGCAAGTTCCGTTGTTATTAAATTTTCATTCCTTAATGAGCCGTTTTTCAGATAGGAATCGAGCACTTTTTTTCTGAAATCCGGTGAATACGGAGCAGGCATAAAATTCTTCCATAAAAAGATTGATCGGAGATACCGGACAGTACCAGATTATTTACAAAGAAAACGATATAAACTCAAGTTGAAAATGCTATACAATCAGTCGGGGCTTGACATATACACATCCGGAAGGTAACGGCTACAATTTTCCGAAAGATAGCCCTTGACTTGTTCCATAATCCTTTCTAAGTATCCAGTGCTGTACAGGCACGTAACCTGAATTCATCAATCAATACCCGTTCTGCACGAAGGGAGAATATATCCCATGATTACCCTGCTTGATTACGGTGCTGGCAATGTCCGTTCGGTTGTCAATGCCCTTGAGCGTCTCGGTGAAACAGTGGTCAGAGTCAGTTCAGCCGCTGATATTGACCGGGCGGAACGTCTGGTTTTTCCCGGGGTGGGCAATTACGGAGCCATGATGCGGACCCTGCGGGAACAGGGGCTTGTCGAACCGCTGCTGCGCTACCTGCATGATGACCGGCCATTCTTCGGAATCTGTGTTGCTCTGCAGGCCCTGTTCGAGTCCAGCGAAGAGGCACCGGATGAACCGGGATTAGGGTTCATTCCAGGCCGGGTCCGGCGGTTCAACACAGAGCTGGCGGTTCCTCATATCGGCTGGAACGGTATCCGGGTGCAGCAGCCCTCCCGTCTGTTCAACGGCTTCACCGGCAGTGAAAAAGTCTATTTTGTCCATTCCTATTATGTGGAAACAGAACATGCCGATGATGTGCTGACCATGACGGATTACGGCGGCCAATTTGTCAGTTCTGTGCAGCGGGGGAATATTATTGCCACCCAGTTTCATCCGGAAAAAAGCGGCAAGGCCGGTCTGCAGCTACTGGAGAATTTTCTGGATTCGAGTCGGGAGGCCGTAGTTCCGCAGGCATGTCCGGCAAAGACTGAACTGGCTGAACGCATTATTGCCTGCCTTGATGTCCGGTCCAATGATCAGGGCGACCTGGTGGTGACCAAGGGGGATCAGTATGATGTGCGGGAAGACGGCGACGTGCGCAATCTGGGCAAACCGGTGGAGCTTGCGCGGGATTACTATGAACAGGGCGCAGACGAGATCACCTTTCTCAATATCACTGCCTTCCGCGATTTTCCGCTTGAGGATATGCCCATGCTTGAGGTGCTGCAGAAGACCTCGGAAAATGTCTTTGTCCCGCTCACCATCGGCGGCGGTATCCGCGATTTTACTGACTGCAACGGTCGGTTTTATTCCGCCCTTGAGGTGGCTTCGGAATACTTCCGTTCCGGCGCAGACAAGGTATCCATCGGCTCGGACGCGGTCCTGATCGTGGAGGAGGTGCTCCGGAGCGGGCAATCCACCGGGCTGAGTTCTATTGAGCAGATTGCCCGGGTCTACGGTAATCAAGCCGTGGTAATTTCCGTGGATCCCCGGCGAGTATACGTGCATTCGCCAAAGGATACGCCGCATCCGGTTATGAAAACAGCCTTTCCCGGCCCGGACGGCGAACAGTACTGCTGGTATCAGTGTACGGTCAGGGGCGGGCGTGAAGGACGTGACCTTGATGCGGTTACTCTGGCCAGGGTCTGTGAACAGTTGGGAGCAGGTGAAATCCTGCTCAACTGCATTGATAAGGACGGCACCAATTCCGGCTTTGATCTTGAACTGATCAATGCGGTCAAGGAGGCAGTGACCATCCCGGTTATCGCCTCCAGCGGCGCCGGCAGCGCTGCGCATTTTCTCGAAGTGTTCACAGAAACAGATGCCGAGGCCGCTTTGGCAGCCGGGATCTTCCACCGCAAAGAAGTTCCTGTCGGTCAGGTGAAAGAATTTCTGCGCACCAGCGGCGTGGAAATCAGGTTCTACTGACTTCTTGATAAATAATCCACCCCCAAAGGGGGTGGTATTGGGTTTACCCCTAAAAGGGGATAAGGATGCCTCTTGCCCCCAGAGGGGGCGAGGTGTTGTCCCCGATTTAATTAGAATAACCGTAGTTGGTTACGTTCGGCTTGGCGTTCTTTTTCTTCCTGATACTTTACGTAGCGACGTATTTTCTCAGCGCCTAAACCTACAGTATCGACACAATAGCCGCGTGCCCAAAAACGATTACCCCAGTACGGTTTTTTCTTCAATTTGCGAAACTTGTTGAATACACGAATCGCGGTTCTGCCTTTAATGATGCCCATATAATCCGAAATCGACAGTTTCGGAGGAATCATCACGATAATATGAACATGATCTTTTTGAACATTCAGCTCAATCACTTCACACTTTTTCTGCTCGCTGAATGCGCAGGTACAATTGAACACCTCCTGTCCGACTTCACCCTCAAGTATTCTTAATCGATACTTGGGAACCCAGACGATATGGTACTGGCAATGCCAAATTGTATGTGATAGTTTTTTAAATCGACTCATAATTTGCTCCTGATATTGTTGTGGGGACAACACGTCATGGAGCTTATTATGAGCTTTTGAGGTTCAACCGGCAAAGCCGTTGAACTCTGACCACCCCCAGAGGGGGTGGTTTTCTACTACGAAATAAAACCAGGTTCCGGAGGCGCGCTGCACCCGCCTTGCTAAAGATTCACGGCGGGATACAGACAGAGTTTTACCGCGTTGTAATTGATTGTATGGCATCATCACCGATGATGCAGGCCCTATGGCCTCCTACACTCAACCACAACGGGATACGGACAGAGTTTCATCACAATGCACACCAACGCCAATGATATAATCTCTATGCTCTCCTGCCCCAATCTCCAGAATTTCATTGATCCCGCCACCGCCGGTGCTCGTCCGTCGTACTTCTATCCTTCCGGTCGTGATATTATTGACCCGTATACCGGTCATCCCTTCGGGAACTGCAAGAGGGCCAGCGGGCAGGTTGTCGCCTGCAGGCAAAGCTGTCATCGTGGCCTCGGTTGTATCGTTAAACATCAGAACGATCGTACAGTCGTCCGGTATCAAAGGGGCACTGGTCTGAGCATGGACCGGGAGGACCACTGATTCAATGATCGGTTTTACCCATGTCTGCGGCAGAGAACTATGCCAGACCGCCGCGCCCGCACCAGCCGCCAAGGTTTTCAAGACCCGTCTTCTGGTCGTATATCCGCTTGTTTTTATTTCTTTATTCTTATCGTGCTTTTTTTTTCTCATGTCCCTTTTCCCCGTCTGTTTCGGTTATTTTTTATCTCCGATAGGAGTTACGCTGTTGGATTTACAATCTTTATAACCAGTTGATTTTATTCAACTGGCAGTTTGTATCTTTAGCAGGTCAACCTATTGTAACAACAGTGCTTCCTGTTTTCAACTGCGTAACTTCTACTGATAACAGGAATTGCCGAACGAATTCATTGCAATGTATTCAGATAATGAGGTACTCTGCATCTATTGCAATATTTCTTGAACTGCCCGGCCTGCTTTCGTTGCTTTTGCTGCTTGCGAGCCGGGCCTCAGCTGACGCCCAAATTGGTTTTCAACATGGCAAAAGAACGACGATCCTGCGATTTTATTATCTTTGGTGTTATGGGCGATCTGGCCCGGCGCAAACTCCTGCCCTCCCTCTATCTCCTTGAAAAGTCGGGGATGCTCAACTACGACACCAGAATTATCGGAGTTGCGCGTCACGATCTTGATCAGGATGCTTTTCTCGCTGAAATGCGGCACAGGCTGAAGCAGTTCATTGACGAGCCGCTTGATCCGGAGGCTGTAGAACAACTGCTTGCCCGGATGCATTATGTGCTGGTCAATCTCGACCGCCCTGAGCAGTATAAACAGCTCTGTGCAGTAACCAACCAGAAACAGCGGGTGATGGTGAATTATTTTTCCGTTGCCCCGTTTCTGTTCGGCGACATCTGCACAGGCCTGGATCAGGCCGGTCTGATCACCCCGGAGACCAGGGTGGTGCTGGAAAAACCTATCGGCCGTAACCTGGAAACCTCCCGCAAGATCAACGATCTGGTGGCCTCATTTTTTCATGAGGATCAGGTATACCGGATTGACCACTATCTGGGCAAGGAAACCGTCATGAACCTGCTGGCCCTGCGTTTTGCCAATTCTATTTTTACGGCCAACTGGGATCATAACACCATCGATCATGTGCAGATCACCGTGGCCGAGCAGGTCGGCATTGAGGGGCGCTGGGGTTACTTTGACCAGTCCGGTCAGCTGCGTGATATGGTGCAGAATCATCTGATGCAGATTCTGACCCTGGTTGCCATGGAGCCGCCGGTCAATTTGCACGCCGACAGCCTGCGCAATGAAAAACTCAAGGTCATTAAAGCATTGCGTCCGATCACCGACCGGAACATAGATCGCCGGGTTGTGCGGGGTCAGTACGGGCCGGGCTTTATCCGGGGAAAACCGGTGCCCGGTTATCTGGAGGAGGCGGGTGGCGACCCGAACTCAAGCACTGAGACCTTTGTTGCCATCCGGGTGGATATTGACAACTGGCGCTGGGCCGGGGTGCCGTTTTACCTGCGCACCGGCAAGGCTATGGCCACCAAGCGCACGGAAGTGGTGATCAGCTATAAACAGCTGCCCCACAATATTTTTACAGATTCCTACCGCTGCCTGCCTGCCAATAAAATGGTGATCCGCCTGCAGCCGGACGAGGGAGTGGAGATTGAGATGCTGAACAAGGTGCCGGGAATCGGCGACGGCATCCATCTTCAGCGCACTCTGCTGGATCTGAGCTTCTGCGAGGCCTTTAAAAAAGAACGGATCGCCGGAGCCTATGAACGGCTGCTCCTGGAGGTCATGCAGGGGAATCAGGCCCTGTTTATCCGTCGGGATGAGGTGGAGCGCTCCTGGGCGTGGATCGATTCCATTCAGGAGGCCTGGGCCGAATCCAGTGAACCGCCCAGACAGTATCCTGCCGGAACCTGGGGACCGGTGGCCTCGGTGGCCCTGCTGGCCCGCGACGGGCGGGAGTGGGAGGAGTAGAATCGTTGGATGAGTAATCCGCTTGAGATCACTGAAGAAGACGTTGTCCAGCTGATTGAAGATGACCTGAGAAGTCTGATCGGCATGCTCAGATTCCCCGTCTTTCCCTATCTTATCCAGCGGTGCTGAGCCCGACTGACAAAGAATGAAGATTTGAAATCATCATGTTACGAAAAAATACTTGACAGACAACGAAATTGATATTATACAAATATAATCATTGTCGTACTGCGTAGTTAATTGAGTACGCATCTCACTTTCTGGTCGGAACCGGAAAGTTGATAAAGCCACAGCCGCCGTGAGGCGGTGTCGGAAAGCCACGGGTCTCCTGCAGGGAGACGGTCGGGCTGCCTGCTTTTACTGCCAACCAGGGAGTGTGTTGTGACATCTCCGGAAAATGTATCCCGCCCGGATACAGCCTCCAACCGTACGGACAAGCGTGTTTTTTCCACTTTCTTCTCTCTGCTTGTCCTCCTGCTGATTCTCTCTTTTTGCACAAGCTCTTCAAATAATAACGCCAGGATTTACCCGGCCGGACAGGTGATCTGCGTTTTTCCGGCGGACACGAAGCTCTGCCCTGCCGATACTGTTCAATCTCTTCCGAACAATCCTTTCGCTCACTCCAATACCGACACGGCTGCTCTGCCCGCCGTTTTTCCGGTAATCTCCGATATTCCCGATCATTTTCCCTGCGTTGTTCAGGCCGCAGAAAAAAAATTCTCCGTATCTGCAGTATGGGTTGCAGTGCAGATCGATAATATTCCCACAAAGTATAGAGCGTTTCCGAACGCACAAAAAAGCAACAAGCGGTACGGCGTCGTGCTGTCCGCATAAACTCCAATATGTGAGGTGTACTTATGTTACGGCTGAAAAGCATGATGTGTTGGCTGGTGCTGTTGTCACTTGCTGTTCCCCTGGGGAATAATGCGTGGGCAAAGCAACCGAAATTCGATGTCGATGCGGTATCGGAAATTTCTCTGGATGTGCTGCGGATTGAAGCCTGCGCCGCCAGAAAAGGCTGTGTCACCGCCAGCGGACCGATGCAGCTGAACCTGCTTGATCTGGCTGACGGCAAAGTGGATTTGACCGGCAAGGTCCTGCTGCCGGAAAAAACCAAGGAACTGCGGCTGGTGCTGGGGGAAAATAACACCATTACGGTGGATGATGAACCTTTCCCTCTGATCACGCCGCACGATCTGATCAAGCTGAAGGGGCAGAAAATATTCGGTCAGGAGGGCGGATTTCTTTCGTCACTGACCCTGAATCTTAACCTGCGCAGGCAGCTCGCTCTGCGGAAAAAGAAAATCGGCTCCAGCGGCAAAGGGAAAAACAGGCAGATTACTTTTATGTCTTTCTATAAGCTGCGACAGAATATCCGGGTGCAGACAGCGGAGGTTACTCCGTTGACAGAAGATATGGCGGCTGTTGTGGCGTTGCCGGATGAAGAGAACGAGATAGTTCTTGGCGATACATTTTCTTTGGTGATTCCCGCCGGAGCGGTTTCCGAACCTATGGTGATTTCGGTCAAGGAGACAAAGTATACGGTCGAGGTTATGGATGAGGAAACCGGTGCGGTGGTCGAGAAGCCTGCTCTGTCATCGAACTATGAATTAAGTCCTGATGGGGCGGAATTTACTGTACCTCTGGTGATAACTCTTCCCTACTCACCGGAAACACTGCCCTCGGATGTATCGGAATATGATCTGGCGGTTTATCTTGATGAAGAAAGGATCCCCACGGATATAAATACAATGTCCAAAACTGCCACAGCGGATGTTTGGCATTTTACGAATGCGACTGTCAGTGATTCACAGTCTACTGGTAATTTTGTTTTTCCATTTGATGAAAGAGATAAAATGTGGCAGATTTGTCAGGGATATAATACAGATATCTCGCACGAAGGTACTCTGATCCATTCTTTTGATTTTGCATATGGTTCAGGTAATCTTGGGAATACAGGCTGTTGGGGAAATTCTGGTGGTTCGGAAGACAAAACAGTTGTTGCACCGGCAAAGGGCATGATTCTTTGGAATGGTACTACCGATAAAGATATTACCTGTTTTCAGTTAAAAGTTCCTGTATCAAACGGGCATGGAGTGCAGATCGGTTCTGTTAAGTTCGGGCATATGAAAAGCAACAGTGACAGGAAGAGTGCTAATCCAAAACTTGTAATTGCACAGAAGACACCTATCGGTAAACTGTGCGGCCCGACAGGTTGTGACAGTTCTGGCCCCTATGCTCATCTTCATATGGCTGCCTACGCTACCTCTAACTGTACTGGAGTAACTGTTCCGTTCGGCACCGTCTTTGGCTCAGAGTACGATTTCAGTAGTGACGAGAGTAAACATCAATGGCATGGAACGGAAATTCCGCCTGTTGATGCTCCGTCTGATGACGATCTGGTCTTGAAAGAAGTAAGGGTTACAGCGAACGGAACCCTTTACGCTGGCGAAACGGCAACATATACGGCTGTGGCCGATCTTGCCGAGAATATAACGACAGGTTCTCTTCCTGAACCCGGAGACGTTGTTGAAACCATAGATGTTACGGATGAGTGTTCTTGGTTGGCAACACCCACTATGTATGTGACCTCTCTTGGCGACGGGCTTGTGCAGGCCAACTCAGGATCTGCTGGGCAGACAGTGAAGGTAAAATGTAGCTACTACCATAGTCCAAGCAATATCCAGTTAACCGGAACATTGCCTGTGGTTGTCTCCGATGGCAATGGGCCGACATTCTGTCCGTATGGCAACGGTTTGTATTGCGGTGACAGTGGGTTAGGGCAGAACGAGACTACTCTCTATCGCTGTACAGATGGAGTATATTCGATTGAGGAGCAATGTGCCTATGGCTGTAAAGTCATGTCTCCCGGTGTAAATGATAAGTGTAAAGATATCAGATGCACATTCCCGGATGTTGATCAGACAGCTTTCTATGCCGATGAAGTTAACGCTTTCTGTAGCGCAGGAATCGTTATCGGCCAATCCGTCAATGGAGAAAATCTGTTTATGCCCACCAAGGCAACCAATCTGGCAGAAACTCTGAAAGTGCTTATCTATGCATACGATTATGTTACCACTGATAATCGACCGAAGGATATTGAGCCGTGGTACAGCTACTATATCGCTGAAGCTCAAAAAATGGGTATTGAGGTAACAGAGAGTATGGCGGGTGATGAAGTCCTCAGAAGTGAAGTGATGGACTACATCGTCAAGATATTCTACGGACAGACAGTAGCCGACCCGGTGCAGTTCTTGGTTGATGAAGGCATCACCAATGGATCAAGCCCGGATATGCCGCTCAATCGTTCCGAACTGGTTGTCTTGGCCTATCGTGCAGCAGAAAAAACAGGCACCATTGATGCTATTGAGTTCGGCAAAGTGGTCACATCAACCCTTGGCGATGAAGTTGCTGACCGGGCAGAGCTTGAGATTGGGCGCACAATATCTACAGATGGAAACAACGAATGGGTAGGATGGTCAGACGGCAAGCTGATAACGTATTGCGCAGTATTTGTGCGGGTAATGTTCGACAAGCAAACAGGTAAAGGACATGCTTATCAAGTATGCGATGATTATAAAACTAAAGGATATATGAGGACATCCGGGACTCCAGAACGCGGTGATGCAATCTGTTACCTTCCTGACAGTTCAAACTGGGGTTATGGACATATAGCCATAGCAACAGGAGACGGACAGGAAATCGGAGTCACCAGTACTTCTAAAGGTGTAACTGTGCGACCTATCCTGAAAACAGCCAACTATTACCAAGGTTTTATTAAAGCCGAAGACTATGATGCGCACTATTAAAGTATAATCGGCTGAATAGCCAGCAGCAAGAAAGCGGGATCGAAGGTCGGTCCCGCTTTTTTTTGTTGATCCCTTTAAACCGGAACGTCAGCATCCTGCCACCGCCGAACCCGCCAATCCTTCCTTCAACAAGCAAAGATTGCTCTCTGTATTCGCATACGCTATCATAATTATATGGTCAGTCATTACATTGGATACGAATACACTGCTGGCTGCTCTGCTCAGTCAGGCCGGATCATCTCACCGCATTTTACGGCTTATCATTGAAGAAGAGTTGCGATTGGCAGTATCCACTCCTGTTCTTTTTGAATACGAGGCGGTATTAAAGAGAAAGGAGCTTCTTGATAAAATGAGCCTCTCACCTGGTCAGGTGGAAGATTTGCTGGACTTATTGGTGCTGCTTGCGGACAAGCGTTCTATATATTATCGCTTACGTCCTAATCTGCTTGATGAAAACGACAATATATTCGTTGAATGCGCCTTTGCGAGCAACAGCCGGTATTTAATAACTTCAAACACCAGGGATTTTCACTTTGGCAGACTGAAAAGTCATCCGTTCAAGGTGCTGACTCCTGGAAACTTCTATTACCTTTGGAGGCGTGATCATGCCTGACACACAAGTTATTACGTTAAGAGTTCCTGCCGAGCTGAAAAACCGTTTGGCACATGAGGCGAAATCGCAAGGTGTTTCATTGAATAATCTTGCCAACTATTTTCTGACAACGCAGTTGAGCCAGCTGGAGGCATTGTCTGTCGTGGAATCAAGAATAGCCAAAAAGGACATCTCCGTTCTACAAGCGGAAGTTACCAAAATACTCGACGCGGTTCCAAAAAACAAAAAAGTACCGGAATGGGATATTATTCAAAAGTTTTCCTGACGAATTGAGATTACTGCATAGAAACAGCAAAGAGGTGCATCTATGTCTATTACCACAATGTCCAGCAGAACATTTAACAGGGATATCGGCAAAGCAAAAAAGGCTGCCGAAGCAGGGCCGGTCATCATCACAGATCGCGGACATCCAGCCTATGTCTTGATGAATATAGTGCAATACCGAAAGGTTACCGGTACAAAAAAAGTATACTTGATCTGCTTGCCATGCCCGGCGCAGAGGATATTGAATTCGCTCCTCCGCGTCTGCAGGATAACGTCGTTGAACCGGCGGACATTCCGGATATCTCGTAATGTACCTGCTTGATACCAATGTCGTTTCAGAATTGCGCAAAGCCGGAACCGGCAAAATTGACCTACATGTCCAGGAATGGGCAGGCCACATTTCCGTCTCCAGTTTGTACCTGTCGGTTATTACCCTGCTGGAGCTGGAACTGGGAGTACTGCTGGTTGAACGACGGGACACCGGGCAGGGAGCCGTGCTTCGTTCCTGGCTCAACGATCACGTCATACCGGCGTTCTGCACGTACTCTTGATATCGACGCAGCAGTAGCGCAATGCAGCTGATTTTGCCCCGACAGGGGTGGAACCTGCTGAATCCGTGGCGTGCAGAAAAAGATCGTTGAACAGGGCAAAACAACCGAAAAAAATCAGCATTCTAAAAAAAAACTCACCGCAAATCCGCCTTCCTGCCGGTTCCTGGCCGACACGGTGCCCCGGCAGGTCTCCACGCAGGTTTTGACAATGGCCAGCCCCAACCCGACCCCGCCGGAGCTGCGGTCGCGGGAAGGTTCCGGTCGGAAAAAGGGATCAAAGAGCCGGTCTAGGTATTCTTCCGCAACCCCGGGGCCGCAATCTTTGACTGATATTTCGACCTGCCCGTTCCGCTCCTCGGCAGCGACACTGATCGGCCCGGCCTTCCCGGCGTATTTGACCGCATTACGGAGCAGATTGGCCATTGCCCTAGTGAGCAGCTCTGCCGAGGCAAGGACACGAATGTCCGGTTCCACCTGAACCTTGATTTCGGCCGACTCGCTCCCCTCCCGTTTTACCGCTGTCTGCACGACAGGCAGCAGGTCAATCCGGTGCAGCTGCACCGCCTCCGCATTCATCTCGGCCCGCGAAAAAGCCAGCAGTTCGCCGATCAGGCTGGACATATGCTCCACATCTTCCAGCACATCCATGACCCGATCCTGGTCTTCACCCGTAAGGCGCTGTTCCAGAATACCGAGACCGAACTGAATCCGGGCAACAGGAGAACCGAGCTCATGCGAAACGTCGCCGAGAAAGCGTTTTTGACCGCTGACAAAGGCGGACAGTCGCGCTGTCATATGGCTGATGGTCCGGGCCAGCTGGCCGATTTCATCAGCCCTTGGTTCATGGATGGCAACCTCGAAATTTCCTCTGGCGATTTCTTCGGCCGCCCTGGTCAGGCGGACAAGCGGCCTGGTAATACTGCGGATCAGGGGAATCCAAAGCAGCACGGAGATCAGGACCACGGCCCCGGCAACCACCATCCAGGGCAGGGGATCAAAGAAGAACCCGTTGCCGGTCATGGAATCGGAAACAGCCAGAAGCATACCCGGCTCCCGCTCAATCGGCGACCGGATAACCGGAATCCGCATCCCGAACCAGTAGCGGGTCGGGTTCGCTGTCCGCATAATCAGGTGCGGCTTCCGACCGAACCTCTCATGATGCGACCGCTGTCTTCTGTCCGTGAGCGAATCGGGCAGGGGGCATTCAGGTTCACAGGGCGGCGGTTCCTGCAGGTTCTGCTGCGGTCTGCCCTGTTTCCCGCGCATAAACCCATGCTCCGGTTTCAGGCGGCCTCTGCGCTGCAGGAGTTCTTTGGCCCGGTGCATGACCGGACCGGGCACCTTTTCTTTTGTTAAAGAAAAAACAGAACCGTTCTGCAGAATAAGGAGAAACTCCACCCCGTGGATTCCGGCATGACGGGCAAGGATATCCGGCCAGAGTTCCTCCGGCATCTGTTCCAGGTCATGGGCAATCAGCATACCCGCTACCCGCAGCCGGTCTGAGCCCTGCTGCCCGAAAAGCTCGTGCAGATTCACCTGGGGCTGGAGCGCGAAAAAGACCGCCAGCACGGCAGCCAGCAAGAGCAGATTGAGAAAGAACCAGAACAGGATTTTAGTGAACAGGGATTTCATGTCTGCCGGGGCTGCTGCTTTTCCGGCACCCGGAACATATATCCGGCCGTGCGGACCGTCTGAATAAAGCGGGGCTGGCGGGGATTGTCCCCTAGTTTGCGGCGCAGCGAAGAGATATGCACATCCACGGACCGGTCAAAGACCTCATAGTCCCGTCCGGCAATTGCCTCAAGTAGCTGATCCCGGGTCAGCACCCGTCCGGCAGCTTTGGCCAAGGTGATCAGAAGATCGTATTCCAGCGGGGTAAGGGTGAGGATCTCTGTATTCAGGCGCACGGTTCTTGAGTCCTGCTCAATCTCCAGCTCAGCAAAACGGAGAACCTCTGCTTCGGCATCTTCGCTGCTGCTGCGGTTTTCCGCTGCCTGATACCGGCGGGTCACTGCCCGCAGCCGGGCCAGCAGTTCACGGGAAGAAAAGGTCTTGGGCAGATAATCATCCGCCCCCATTTCCAGCCCCACGATCCGATCGGTCTCATCGCCCCGGGCGGTGAGCATCAGCACCGGGATATCAGATTCCCGGCGCACCTGCTTGAGCAGGTCCAGGCCGTCCATCTGCGGCATCATCACATCCAGAATAGCGGCCTGATACTCGCCCTGCCGGATTTTTTCCAACCCGTCGGCACCATTATAGACGGCATCCACTTCATACCCCATCGGCCCGAGGTAATCTGCCACCAGACGGCACAGTTTATGATCGTCATCCACCATGATAATCTTCATCGTCACCTTCCTGTATTCTTTGTATGCTGCCGGAACCTGCTCCGGCAACCGGTTTTACAAAACCTTTACAATTTACCCTGAGATCGACAAATTTTCTTTACATTCATTGTTTATAGTACAGTCGAAAGCAGGAGGAAACATCCTGTTTCGCATTCGGTACAGCAGCACTGCTGTTGTACCACCCCTTCATCAACATTAAAGGAGGACGGGAAAATGAAAGGCTGGAAAGTGACAGCAGCGGTTGTTCTGAGCATCGCAGTTTGTGCAGGGTACAGTTTTGCTCAACGCGGCAATGGACCTGGTCGGGGAATGGGCAGAGGCATGGGATGTATAGAGCGTTTTGCGGCTCTGGATACCAACGGTGACAATGTAGTCTCGTTTGCAGAGTTTATGGCGGTTTCGCATCCGAGAGGTGAGGATCAGGCCGAGGCTATGTTTAAAGCAAAAGATGCCGATGGAAACGGCAAACTGACCCAGGCTGAATTCTGTCCGGGATTCTGACAGGAAGTGGCGGTAAGGCGCACAGGCTGCATGTATTATTTCTGTACGCTTTACCGATGTACGATAAAAGGATAAAGTGAACAAGAATAAACCAAAGGAGAACAACATGAAGGCACGTATCAACAAGAAAATCGCTACAGCAGTACTGGCCGGTCTGATCGCAGTATCTTTTGTTCCCATGACCGCGAATGCCTGTCGCGGACGCGGCGGCCAAGGACAAGGGAAGGGCGGCTGCGCCATGAAGGGCGGCCAGAACTGGAACCAAGGCAGAGGGGCAGGCATGGGGATCTGGCGGAATACGCAGATGATCCAGAATCTCGGTCTGAGCGAGGAGCAGGTGAGCAAGCTCAAAGAGGCTGATTTCACGGCCCGGGAAAAACAGCAGGCCCTGTGGGCGGAAATGGACAGTCTGCGGCTGAAGTTGGACCATGCCTTTTCCGCTGACACGGTGGATGAAGATGCAGTCCGTCAGCTCTCTGAAAAAATGGCAGCCGTTAAAGGCAGGATGGTTGTCCAGCGGACCGAGACCCGGCTGGCCCTGCGGAATCTGCTGACCCCGGAACAGATCGACAAGCTGAGCACCCTGCGGCAGAACCGGCGCAGTGCAGGTCAGGGCATGGGGCAAGGTATGGGCCGGGGAAACGGTATGAAGCAGAACTGTCCGATGAACGGTCAGGGCGGAAACGGCAGAGGTAACGGCCAGGGAAAAGGCATGAAAAACGGTCGGGGAAATATGTAGGCCTTGCCCCGTTTCCGGCAACGTCCGGTGCTCTGTATATCAGGGCACCGTTCTTTTGTGAGAACAGATGATTTCTATGCTCTTAATTAATCTACATTACGAAGGCTGCTTTACCGATGAAGATGACACGCGAATGGATCACCCCGATAACCACAGGAGCGTTCCTGCTTACCGCAGTGACCGGCATTCTCCTCTTTTTTCATGCAGCCACCGGCCTGAACAAGCCGGTTCACGAATGGCTGAGCTGGATCTTTCTGGCCGGTGCAGTGCTGCATCTTGCCCTCAATTTTACAGCATTTAAAAAATACCTTACCCAGCGCAGGGGACAGGTGCTGTTAGGCGTCTTTGTCCTGCTCCTGGCACTCAGTTTTGCCCCGGTCGGCGGCGGGCATCATCATGAAGAACATAAACGGCCTTTTGTGCCGCCGATAAAGGCATTGGCCCAGGCACCGCTGACAACCCTGGCTCAGGTCGCCAGAATCAGCCCGGAACAGCTGCGTGAACGACTGACCGGTGCTGGAGTTGCTGTCAGCTCTGATCAGCAGAGCATCAGTGAATTGGTCGGCGACGACTTCCGCGCCCAGGTCCGTCTTCTGGAAAAGCTGTTCGCTGGCAGACAGTAATCTTTCTTCTGCTGTACAAAAGAGTACAAGACGTTTTTTCGCTACAGTTTCCGGCCCTGCCGCCATCATCTCTTCGTACCGGTTCTCCTCCTTCTTACCGGTTATACGGCGGTCGGGCCGGATTTTTCAGCAAGCAGCCCGTACAGAATTCAATGGAGTCAAGATAATCGTAGTTGTCGCGTCCCGACAGATGCTACGCCTCTTGTGCAACACAACAAAATCCGTTATAACTTGTCACCTGCCAGCAAAAGATACAGCGTTTCCCGGTGAAACAGGAGGTGATTGTGGACCAGTTCGATTTTACCCTGGAAATGTCGGTAAGGGACTATGAATGTGACCTGCAGGGCATTGTGAATAATGCCGTGTACCAGAATTATCTTGAACATGCCCGGCATGAATACCTGAGGACCATCGGTATTGATTTCAAGTCCTGTGCGGACAAGGGCATCAACTTGGTTGTGGCCAGAATGGAACTGGACTACAAACATCCGCTGACCAGCGGAGACCGCTTTGTCGTGCAGCTGAACCTGGTCAGGGAATCAAAAATCAAGTTCGCCTTTCTGCAGGATATTTTTCGTATCCCCGACAACAAGCCGATCCTCCGGGCAAAGGTCATCTGGATCGCCCTGAATCCCAAAGGACGCCCGTATGTCCTGCCGGAATTTGCGCATATCTTGCAGACAGAAGAAGAGTAACCGGTCGGGGCAACGGCCTGTCTGCAGGAAGCCGGGATTCCGCAGCTCGGCTGGGCACCCGACGGTTCAGGTTTACTCGAAGAAACTACAATCTCAACTGGAGGAAAAATTTACGATGAAAACAATCCTTCTGCTCTTTGCCGCAGGTTTATTTATCTCAGGCTGTGTCGAAATACGACCGTACGGGATAACCAGTTTCGAGGAATGCGAGGCTGCAGGCTATCCGGTTATGGAGTCCCATCCCAGACAATGCCGTGCTGACGGACAGATTTTTACTGAAGAGCTTGCGCCGTCCGATCAGCCCAATCAATCCGAATGATGCAGTGATGCGGAACAGTTTATGCTGCAATGCTGCAATGCTGAAGGGCAGGCGGGCAGCCTGCCCGGACGGATATGCGCCGCTTAATGTGCTGATGTGCGCCGTTTACTTCCTTTTTTTTCTGGCGAACATCGCCGCTTCCATGCCGGCAACACATCCTTCGCCCACGGCCTTGGCCATCTGGTACGGAGGGCCGACAATGTCGCCTGCCGCATAAATACCGGGAATATTGGTTTCCTGCTTCCGGTTGACGTCGATATACTTGAACTGTTCCATGTCCAGCCGGACACCGACTTGGGTTGCCAGCTCCAGGGCGCCTTTGGAGCCCAGCTCGATAAAAACGCCGTCCACATTGATCCGGTCGCCGCTTTTCAGCAGGGCCGCCTCAACCTTGCCGTTTCCTGTAATTTCTTTTACCCAGTCACCGGTACGCAGCTCAACCGCACTGTTGCGTAGCCTGTTCAGCATCACGTCGGTGCCCTGCAGTTCTTCTGCCACCAGATACACCTTGGCCGCATAATCAAGCAGGGTCAGAGCACCGTCAATGGCTGCGCTCTGGTTGCCGACCACCATCACGGTATCGCCGCGATAAAAGTTGGCGTCACAATCAACGCAGTAACTGACTCCGCAGCCTGCCAGTTCTTTTTCGCCGGGAACCCCGATTTTATTTTTGGACACGCCCATAGCGAAAATCAGGGTACGGCTGGTCACGGAGGTGCCGCCTTCCAGCTCCAGCGTGAATAACTCCTCTTCTCCCTGGGCGATTTTCAGTACATCATCTGGCCGCGTCTCTGTGCCGAAACGCTCAAGCTGTTCCATCCCGGCCTCCAGCAGGGCTTTGCCGTCGGTTACTCCGCTGACGCAGGCATAGTTCTCCACATGCGCCGGATAGATCGCGCTGTTTTCAATCCGGCCCAGCAGCAGGACAGCAGTTTTTTTTCTGGTTGCATGGATGGCAGCCTGGATACCGGCCGGACCAGCACCGATAATTACCACATCATAGATCGAATCTGACATGAAGTCCTCCTCTTGTCATTCTGGACAGTTTGCTCTATTCTGTACCGGCAGGGATCAGACCGGTGAAAGAAAAAACAGAAATAATTCACTTGATTTTTTCAGCGTTATGTACACTATATTCAGTTCAGGGTCGACATAATTATCGGAACCCGTTATACTTTCCCGCGAGCATTTTTACGGAAAGAAAGTGTGTAAAATGTATCAGTTTCATAAGGTTAACTTTAAAAATGCAGGTGCTGACCGTGCAGTGCAGCCGATTTTTTCCTCAAAACATCTTTCCAGCAAGGTTATTGCAACAGGGGTGAATCTGTGAACCTTTCCGTGTTCAGTATGATGGCTCATGCCGGCCTGATCGTAAAGCTGGTGATGCTCATTCTGTGCATTTTTTCCGTGGTCTCCTGGTGGATTATTATTGCCAAATATATTCTTTTCATCCGGGCCCGCAGCGCTTCTGAAGATTTTCTGGCCGAGTTCTGGGAATCCAAGACCCTGAACAACGCATATGAGGTGGCCAAGACATACACCCTCAGCCCGGAGGCATCTGTCTTTGTCTCCGGATTCAACGAACTGCGCAAGCTCAGCACGGCGCGGGCGGAGCGGGCAAAATCAGATACGCTGGAAAGCAGACTTGCCTCTATGGAGAATCTGAACCGGGCTGTCCGCAAGGCCCAGCTGGTGGAGCGGGACCGGTTTGAACGGTCTCTGGCTTTTCTGGCGACAACAGGAAGCGCCACCCCGTTTATCGGCCTGTTCGGTACGGTCTGGGGGATACTGACCTCCTTTCAGGAGATCGGGGCGCACGGCTCAGCTTCTCTTGCTGTTGTTGCTCCGGGGATTGCCGAAGCCTTGGTCGCGACAGCAGCCGGTCTGGCCGTGGCAATCCCAGCTGTTGTATTTTTTAATTATTACTCCAATAAAGTCGCTGTGTTTGAGTCGGAAGTTGAGAACTACTCTTTTGATTTTCTTAATCTGGTTGAACGTGATATGCTGTCAAGAGGATAGTGCGGGACAGAGAAGTTTTTTTTGAGCTGACCGGGGACAATCGGACAACAGAGTAAATGGGTGCTTCAGCAGGAAAAAAAGGCCGCAGGGGAATGGTGGCGGAAATCAATGTAACACCGCTTGTGGATGTCATGCTGGTGCTGCTGATTATTTTTATGGTCACTGCTCCCATGATGACTCAGGGGATAGATGTTGACCTGCCGAAAACCACGTCCAGGGCCCTGCGCCAGCAGGAGAAGCCGCTGGTTGTGCAGGTTGATGCAGCAGGTGAGGTACACCTTGGTGACGTTACAGTACCTCTGCTGATGATGCGGCAGGAGCTGGAAAAACTGCCGCCGGAGAAAAAACAGGAACCGGTCTATCTGCAGGCGGATAAGAATGTGCCGTATGGCGTGGTAGCCCGGGTGATGGCAGCGATAAAACAGGCCGGTTTTGAAAAATTAGGCATGGTAACTTTGCCGGAGGACAGGGAGAAAGAGTAGGTCTGGTCCTCAACAGGCGGTGCGGAAAAAATGAATAGGGCGTACTGCAGCGATACGTGGCAGACTTTCCTGGAACAGCGGGAAAAAATGCCGAATTGGATAATACCGTTGAACTTGGCCCTTATCCTGCACTGTGTCGTTGTTGTCAGTGCTGTGTTCCTGCCGGATGTCAGGGACAGGATCAGTCCGGACGAGGTAATTACTGTGGATCTGCTTGCCCTGCCGTCATCAGATCTGGGGATGGCAGCTGTGGGAGGGCCGGAAGGGTCGCTGGAACGACCTGCTCAAAACAGCGATGAACAGGTGCAGGTGCAGAAAATGGAGATGCAGGAGCTTCCGGAACAGGCTGCTGTACAGGCGGCAGAACCGGAACCTGTTGCCGCTGAAAGCGGACCGGAGCCGGTGTTGGAGATGAACGCAGAGGCAGTACCGGAAGCAGAGCCTTTGCCTGCTGTGCCGCCGGAAGCGGAACCGATTGTTTCTTCCGCATCGGCTGAACCGGTTGTTGAATCTGTCACAGAGGCACCCGCTGTAGAGGCGCGCCCGATTTCACTCCGGCCTGTATACCGGAAGAAGAAGCTGGCCGAAGACACCCGGCTGGCTGAAGTGAAAGAGCAGGAAAAACAGGCCGAAGCAGAAGTACTGCGTAAAAAGGAGCTGGCTGAACAGAAACAGCGGCAAGAATTGACTGAAGCCGAGAAAAGACGGGAAAAACAGGAACGGCAGAGAACACTGGCCGAGGCCGAGAAAAAGCGGGAAGAACAGGAACGGCGGCAGAAACTGGCTGAAGCCGAGAGAAGGCGGGAAGCGCAGGAGCGGCGGAAAGAATTGGCCGAAGCTGAGAGAAAGCGGAACGAACAGGAACGGCAACAAAAGCTGGCGGAAGAAAGAAGACGGGCCGAGCAGCTGAAAAAGCAGAGAATTGCCGAGGCTAGGCGTCTGGAACAGCAGGCTGAACAGGCTAGGCTTGAGGCTGAACGGGCCAGACGGGAGCTTGCCTTGGTCTCGGAGGCTGTTGCAGATATCAACGCTCCGCTGTCCACCGGCGGTTCCGGCTTCGGGCCGGGCGGCGGAGGCAGTGGCGGTTCCGGCACAGGATATTCCCGCGGCTATGGAGGTGCAGGCAGCTCCGGCGGAGGAACCAACCCTGCAGCACTCAGACAGTACGGTATATTTTTGCGCGAAAGAATAAGCAGTCACTGGCAGCTGCCTGAAATCGTTAAAACAAGACCGAATCTCAGTACAATTATTGCACTGACTGTCCGTCGGGACGGTTCCATAGAAAACATGCGGATTGAGCGAAAATCCGGGGACAGCTTTTTTGATCAGTCCGTGATAAAAGCTCTGCGAAACTCAGCGCCGATGCCGAGTTTTCCTGCGCTTATCAACAGGGCTACCTTGGAATTTGTGCTGAATTTCACCCCAAGGGGAGTGAACTGATGGGGTGATCTGATCCACTCCAAGCTGCTTCATCTTGGGTACCGGAATATTTCCGGATGCCTTGTCAGACAGGAGCTGTTGTCCGGTTGTCTGCTGCCAACTTTTTTTTTGTGAGATGCAATGATTTTTTTTCAACGTGTGCTCCGCTATCAGACGTTTCTGTGCTGCGCTGCAGTGTGTCTGCTGCTGTTCCCCTCCCGGACGGCGGCTGAACAGGCGGCTGAACGGATTTATCTTGATATCCTTGACTCTGGCAGCCGCAAACTTGTGGTTGCAGTGCCTCCTTTTGCCGACGGTTCAGGGAACCGGAATACGGAGACCGGCCAGAAACTTGCCCAGCTGATGACCGACGGTCTGCGCTTTCACGGTTTTGTGCAAATTCTCGATCCTCTCCGTTACGCAGGACAGCCGAAGCCTGACTGGCGCGCGCTCGGTGCGGATTACGTGGTTCAGGGAAGTTTTCTGGCCAACGGTGACCGGATGGCCGTTGCCGGGAGCCTGTTTGATGTCATGGCCGGTACTGTGCTGGCAACAAAAAATTACAAGGGAATGTCTGCCGGACAGGAAGATATGACCCTGCGTCTGACTGACGCCATGATTGAAGAATTTACCGGCGAACCGGGCGTTTCCAGAAGTGCGATCGCCTTTGTGTCTGATGCGACCGGACGCAAGGAAATATATCTGGCAGATGTGCTCGGCCGTCATGTCCGCCAGATCACCCGTCATCGGCATCTCTGTGTCTCGCCGCGTTTCACGCCGGACGGGCTGCAGCTTGCCTATTCCTCCTATCATCGGGGAAATCAGGATCTGTACATTACGGAGCTTGACCAGAACAGTAGGACCCGTACCATGTCCAGACGCAGGGGGATGAATCTTGCCCCGGCTTTTACACCGGACAGTCGTGCTGCTGTTGTCACCCTCAGCAGGGGCGGCAATCCTGACCTGTATCTGATCGATATGGAAGGAAAGATCCTCAAGCAGCTGACCAGAAAGGCAGGAATTAACGTGTCCCCGTCTTTTTCCCCGGACGGCAGGGCCATCTGCTTTGTTTCCGACCGCAGCGGCAGTCCGCAGGTCTATATTATGCGGATAGATACGCTGCAGGTACAGCGCCTGACTTTACAGGGCAAGGAAAATGTTGAACCATCATGGTCGCCCAGAGGGGACAAAATCGCCTATACCCGTCTTGTCGGCAATGGAGAGTATCATATTTTTACAGTGCCGGTAAGAGGCGGTTCAGCTACCCGGATAACGTCCGGTCCCGGCAGTTATGAGTCGCCGACATGGTCTCCGGACGGTAAACAGATTGCCTTTGTCCTGAAAAAAAACGGCAGGATGAAGCTCTGTGCTGCCTTTGCCAACGGGGAGGGAATGCGCTCGCTGTTTACGCTTGATGGGAATCAGTCATATCCGCGCTGGTCGCCGCGCTTCCGCTAAAGGCAAGGCGGGACCGCAGAAGACAAGAAGTTTGTAATATGAAAATATAAAGAAACGTAAAGGAACAGGGACGGAACAACGTTTTCATGCAGCCTCAGATGTAACGAAGTAAAGGAATCCAGATGAAATATATAAAAAATATCGCGCTTGCAGGCTGCTCGGTTCTCCTGCTCTGTCAATGCGCCACGGTGCAGGATGTCCGGCGGCTTAACTATCAGCTTCGTTCAATGAACCAGAAGGTGAAGGAGGTTGAGTCCAATACAAACAACCAAGTACTGAAACGGACAGCCGAGTCCTCCAATCAGTTGGATTCCGTGGCCGAGGAAACCCGTGAGCTACGGAATATCACTCAGGAAAACCTGGAAGCAATCAACCGGATGAGGGAGGAGGATGCCGGCAAGATCCAGGAGCTGGAGACAACGCTGCAGCATCTGCGCCAGGAAAACCAGCAGATCCGTCTGGAAAGTCAGCAGATTCGTTCGGAAAGCAGCGAGCTTCGCCAGAAAAGCGATCAGCTCCGCAGAGAGAATGAGCGACTCATCCGCTCTCTGGAGGCAAAGCTCGATCGGTTATCCGGCAATATGCACCGTCTGAGTCGGGTTAAGGTGCAGGCAGCGGAGCAAAAAGCTCGGGAAGCGGCGCGGCGGGCTGAACAGGCCAGAAGAAAGGCCGCTCTTGCCGCCAGTTCTCAGGCTCAGGCTCCTGCTCCGAGCGCTCCGCCAAGCAATACAACATTGCTCCCGTCAAACAGAAAGGTGCGGAAAAATTACGGAGAAGTCATCAGCTCCGAACCGCCGCAGACCCAGGTCAGAATTAATCAGCCTGTTATCAATGCGGTCCGTCCGCAGCATCATAAACAGCCGGTGCCTCAGCAGGAGAAACGGCCTGCTGTTGTCAATGCCGCAGAGCAGCAGGAGATGCAGAGGCCGGTTCCTGAACCTCCTCAATCTCCTCCTGTTCATCAGCAGGAATCTGAATCCATGACGGCTGATGCGGATGCAGGGCTGTTTACGCATGGGATGTCACAGTTCAAGGCAAAAGACTATAAGGCTGCCTACAAAACGTTTGAGCAGGTCATTGCCGGGCATCCCGGTGATGATCAGTCGGCCAAGACGTTGTACTTTATGGGCGAGTGCCTGTTCAATATGGGCGAGTATGATCTGGCGATCCTTGACTACCAGAAGGTGATTTCCAACTACAGCAGCAATCCGCACAGTTCCGCAGCCCTGCTGCGTCAGGGCATGTCGTTTGAAAAACTGACGGATCATGAGACGGCCAAGATTATCTATGCAAAACTGGTTGCCGATTACCCGAACAGCCGGGAGGCCGGGGTCGCCCGCCAGCGCATGGAAAATCTTTAAAGGAAGATTCTCAGAGTCCTCAGGAATGATGGGGTGCTGTTGAAGAAACGTCTGGATCAGCTGCTGACAGAACGGAATTTTGCGGAGGATCTTGTCAAAGCGCGGGCCCTGATCGGGGCCGGTCAGGTGCTTGTCAACACCCGGTCTGATTACAAGGCAGGCAGTCTTGTTGCTCAGGACAGCGACATCAGGGTAAAACAGAAATCCCCCTACGTCAGTCGCGGCGGAGAAAAACTCGCAGGCGGGCTGGACGGGCTGACTATTAATCCGGGCGGCTGGGTCTGTGCCGATATCGGCTGCTCAACCGGCGGCTTCACCGACTGCCTGCTGCAGCGGGGAGCGGCGCGGGTCTACAGCGTGGATGTCGGGTATGGTCTGCTGGCCTGGAAACTGCGGCAGGATGAGCGGGTTGTCCTGCTTGAACGGACCAATGCCCGCTATCTGACAGCGCAGCATATTCCTGAACCGCTGGATTTTGCCGTGATGGACGCCTCCTTTATCTCGCTGCGCCGGCTGCTTGCCCCGCTTGTCCCTCTGTTCGGGCCTGCGGTCCGGATCCTGGCTTTGGTGAAACCGCAGTTTGAGCTTGCCGGAGACAAAGTCGGTGCAGGAGGTATTGTCCGGGAGCGGCATCTGCATGAAGAGGCGGTCAGCGTGATCAGACAGGCTGCCCGCGAACTCGGATTGATCTGCACAGGGGAAATCCCTTCGCCAGTCTGCGGGGCCGGGGGCAATCAGGAATTTTTACTGTATCTGACTTCAACGTCTGACTTTAACGTGACAACGTGACGTGAACTGCATTGTATGATCATGATGCAGAGAATATTCAGGAAATATAAGAAGAGAATTTTGACCGAGGAGAATGCTATGCAATACCGAGTTCTCAAGAAGTTACTGAGATTCTGCGTTCTTTCAGGGGCATTGCTGTCGCTGATCTATATTAATGCAGGAGCCGCTGCTGCGGCTGATTTTGTCTCGGTGAAAAAGAATGGTGTGCGGCTCCGTTCAGGTCCGGGAACCAAGTATGAGGTCCTTTTTGAGCTGCCTTCCGGATATCCGCTCAAGGTTCTGAAACGCAGAGAAAAGTGGCTGAAGGTTGCTGATTATGAACGCGATAAGGGGTGGATTTATGCAGGCCTTGTTTCAAAAGCCCCTTATGTCATTGTCACGGTTGATGAGTGTAATATCAGGTCAGGTCCCGGGACAAACTACGACAAAGTGGGCAAGGCGGTACGCGACGTTATTTTGAAGATCCAGGATAGGGAAGGGGACTGGTTGAAGATTCAGCACCCTGAACTGACCGGCTGGATTTACCGGAAACTTGTCTGGCCGCAGGATGCCGGTTGATCAGGAGCAATGGCACAGGAAGAACAGCATGAAACAACTGACGAACATCTTTGTCTGCGGAGCCCTGCTGTGCTGCTGCACTGCCGTTGCTGCGGAATCTTCCGGCTCTTCAGCAGCCAAGGTTCAGAAGAATGTCAACAGGCTGATCCGGGAGAACGCATGTCCTCTGTGTGATCTGCACGGTGCCGTGCTGGTCAGAATGGATTTGAGCGGCGCTGATCTGCAGGGAGCTGATCTTTCCGGAGCCAAGCTGCATCTGGCAGACTGCTCCGGGGCGGATTTGCGGAATACCAATCTGCGCGGAGCAGCACTGGGCGGGGCGGATTTTGCCAGCGCCGACCTCAGAGGTGCGGACCTGACCGGGGCACAGCTGGCAGGGGCCTATCTGCAGGAGGCTGTGCTGGATAGCGAAATCCCCAAGGAGCAGCCCTACATACCTGAATCTGCACCTGAACCGGTCGTTCCGTCAGATAAGACATCCGGCGGAACGACCGGGAAAAACCATCCGGCACAAGCCTCACGGCAGACACATGCGGCAGCTCCGGCAGATGATCGGAGAGTGCAGAAAAAAGCCGTAAAAGATGCGACTGAGGCTCAACCGGTTTTTTTTCCGGCCCCTACGGTACGTTCCGAAGGCTCCACAGATTCCGAAAAACCTGTCCGGACAGGTCGGACAATGCGGCCCTCCCCGGAGGCGGACCGGCAACAGGAAAAAAAATCGGAACAGCCGATAGTTGTTCACGAACTGCTGCACAAGAAATCGACCACTGTTGCCCCGAAAGACCTTGCTGCCATTCAGGAGGCGGTAATTCCGGCTGCGGCTGAACCTGATGAATCTGAACTTACCGCAGCGCCGCAGCAGGGCCAGTTGGAGGAAAAATCGGTCGGCACCGGGTCAGAGAGGCCGAAGATCCCCAAGGCTGCGGAATCAGAAAAAGAGGCAGTTCAGGAACCTGCGGGCAGGCAGGGGAAGGTGGAGGGAAACGTCACCTATACTGCGGAAACGCTGGAGCAGAGCAGGGAAAAACAGCAGGCGCTGGTTGATAAGCTGCTTGATGAACAGCGCTGTGTGGCCTGCGACTTGGCCGGAGCGGACCTGCGGGGCGCAAAGCTGAAAAAAGCGGATCTGGAACGGGCCGATCTCCAAGGGGCGGATCTGGAAGAGGCGGATTTACGGCAAGCGAATCTGAAAGGGACCAAATGGACCGGGGCCAATCTGAAAAAGGCTGATTTGCGCAAGGCTGATTTATATCTTGCCGATTTTACCGGAGCAGACCTTACCGAGGCGCGATTGGACGGGGCGCTGGTTGATTCGGCAGATTTTACAGGAGCAATCGGGGTGAATCTCAAAAAAGCTGTTCGCTGAGAATCAGCCTGGATTAAATTGAAAAGAAAAGGCAGGGCAGAATGCATATTCCCGGAAATACAGTTGACAGGAGCACGTTATTTCGCTATACGGTATATGCAAAATAATCAGGTTGTAATCAGGCTGTGCAGAGTTATTTCATACTTTGCCGCACATAACCTGTCCTCAGGGAAACAGTTCAGAATAATATATCAGGATTAATGAGTTAAGGACAGTTCAAGGAGTTTGTATGGCTAATCACAAATCAGCGTTAAAGAGGCACAGACAGTCTCAAGTGCGTCGTATGCGGAATCGGATGAATAAATCAAGAATGCATACTGCGGTCCGCCGGGTTGAAGAGGCATTGGTGGCCGGTGCCGAAGATGCGGCGCAGGAGGCATTGCAGGCAGCAATTCCCGTTATCCAGAAGACAGCAGGTAAGGGGACTATTCACAAAAAGACTGCGTCCCGCAAAATCTCCAGGCTGACTTTACGGGTTAACCGCATGATGCCTCTCAGCTGACCGGTCTGCGCAGAGAATTCGCAGGGAATTCTCCGGCTGCCGAAGCAGAGTTATGAGCCATGGAAGCTGGTCTTCCGTGGCTTTTTTTGTTTCCTGTCCATGTTCATTGCCATGTGCATTGCCGTGAACGTGAGGCGGGTTCTTTTGGTTATACTTTGATTGTACTGTTGTGAGAGGATAAACATGTATTCTCCTGATCAGGAAGCATTTGCCGCGATGCTGGAGCAGGCCGGGCTTGTTCCGCTGCATCGGACGATTGTCGCGGACCTCGACACCCCGCTGACCATTTTTGCCAAGGTCGCAGAAAAGGAAGAGCACGCCTTCCTGTTTGAATCCATGGAAGGCGGGGAAAAGTGGGGTCGGTATTCTTTTATCGGACTGGACCCGCTGCTGTCTTTTTCTTCTGCCGGAAGCACGGTCACTCTGCGAAGAGCCAGTTCCAAGATTGAGGCTGAGACTGAGGATGTCCGGGAGGGCGTGAATCCGTTTCAGGCACTGCGGGATCTGCTGACCTCCTTCAACGCCAGCACCGCACCGGGCCTGCCCCGTTTCTACGGCGGCGCTGTCGGATTCCTCGGCTATGATATGATCCGTTTTATCGAGAAAATGCCGGATCAGCATCCGCCCCTTGATATGCCGGATTCCTCCTTTATTGTCCCCCGGCTGGTACTGATCCACGATTCGGTCAATCAAACCCTGACCGTGGTTTGTAATGTTGTGCCTGACAAAGAAGAGGGCAGGGCGGACAGCACCGCGCTCTATGAGGACGGCTGCAGGCGTATCAATAAAATTATCGAGCAGATCAGAGGGCCGTTACCTGCTTCGTTGGCAGCACACGCGGGCGGCTGCCCGGCGCACACCTTCACCTCCAATATGGATGAGCCGACCTTTTCCGCTATGGTGGAGCGGGCCAAGGAATACATTCTGGCCGGTGATATCATTCAGGTGGTGTTGTCTCAACGCTTTCAGACCAAAACCGAGCTGGATCCCTTTCTCCTCTACCGATCCCTGCGCCATATCAATCCCAGTCCCTATCTGTTCTACCTGCGTCTGGACGATATCATTTTGATCGGTTCCTCGCCGGAAATTCTGGTGCGTCTGGAAGACGGCGAGATAGAGCTGCGGCCCATTGCCGGAACCCGGAAGCGGGGCGCAACCCCGCAGGAGGACAAGGAGCTGGAAGAGGAGCTACTGGCGGATCCCAAAGAACGGGCCGAGCATCTGATGTTGGTGGACTTGGGGCGTAATGATGTGGGCCGGGTGGCGGCAGGCGGCTCAGTAGCTACTGGTGATCTGTTGGTGGTTGAGCAGTACAGCCATGTTATGCATATTGTTTCCGGGGTCCACGGCAGACTGGCAGAGGGCAAGGATCAGTTTGACGTGCTGGAGGCCTGTTTCCCGGCCGGGACAGTCAGCGGGGCACCCAAGATCCGGGCAATGGAGATCATCGACGAGCTGGAACCGGCACGGCGCGGCCCCTATGCCGGGGCAGTGGGGTATTTTGGGTTTTCCGGCAACATGGATTTCTGCATCACCATCCGCACTTTTGTGATGAAGGGGAACGATATCTGGATTCAGGCCGGGGCTGGGATTGTGGCCGACTCTGTGCCGGAAAAAGAATTCGAGGAAACGGTCAACAAGGCCAAAGGCTTACGCCGGGCTGTAGAACTTGCTGAACAGGGGATCTAACCGTGATTGTTCTTATTGATAACTACGATTCGTTTACCTTTAATATTGTCCAGACCCTTGCTGCCGCCCCTCCGGGTGCGCCTGCGGACTGGCAGCAGCCGGATATCCGGGTCTTTCGCAACGATAAGATCACGGTGCAGGAAATTGCTGATATGGCACCGGACCGCTTGCTGATTTCCCCTGGTCCCTGCACCCCCAAGGAAGCGGGAATCTCTGTGGAGGCTATTCAGTATTTTAGCGGCAAGATTCCTATCCTCGGTGTTTGTCTTGGGCACCAATCCATCGGCGAGGCCTTTGGTGGTAAGGTAATCCGGGCGGGTAGGGTGATGCACGGCAAGACCAGTCCCATGCACCACGATGGTCGCGGGGTGTTCTACGGTCTGGATAATCCTTTTGACGGAATGCGCTATCATTCGTTGGTGGTGGAGGAATCCACTCTGCCGGATTGCCTTGAGGTTACAGCTCATACAGATCAAGGTGAGTTGATGGGTATACGCCATAAGACCCTGAATGTGGAGGGCGTGCAGTTTCATCCCGAATCCATCATGACCGGTGTTGGGCCGGTGCTGCTCCATAATTTCCTGCGCGAGGATTATCCGGCCTTGATGCGGAAGGGGTGATTGTTTTTTGGATATTTTGGGCAGTGTTTCTCTCTTGAATTCAGCCTGGTACGTATGAATGAAGAAAGTAGCATCTTTGAAATACGGTGTTGTTTTTAAGAAGGCCTTCTGCGACCCGGAGATTTTCACTGCCTTTGCCCAGGCTATGATCGGTCGGCCTGTCAGCTTTGACCGTGTGGAGACAGAAAAGGAATTTGATCCACCCATTGGCTACGTCAAACCCCGCTTTGATCTCTTTGCGGAAGACAATGAGCATCGGCTTATTGTCGATATCCAACATGCCCGGACCAACGATCATTATGATCGTTTTCTCTATTATCATTGCGCGGCTCTGCTGGAACAGGTTGCAAGCTCTAAAAATTATCGTCCTCCCCTGACGGTGTATACTGTGGTTGTCCTCACCTCCAGCGACCGCCATCAGCGGGATATTGCAGTGGTTGATTTTGATCCACATGATCTGGCAGGTAATCCGCTCGGCGAAATTTCCCATAAAGTCATTTATCTCTGTCCAAAATACGTTTTCAAGGAAACACCGGAGCCGTATCGGGAATGGTTGCGGGCCATTAATGATACCCTTGATGAAGAGGTGGATGAGAGTCAGTATCCTGAAGGGGTTATTCAGAAGCTGTTTGAATCCATCCGGCGAGATCATCTTTCGCCGGAGGAGCGGGCCAGGATGATTGAGGAAGGGGCCAAGGAGGCAACGCGGCTCGTTGCAAAGAATTTGCTACGGAAAGGTGTTACTCGTGAGTTTGTGGCTGAGGCTACTGGGTTGTCGGTGGATGAGATAGCGGAGTTGGGGGAAGAATGATTTGTGATTGCTTTGTAATACTCTGAAGTTAAGTGGGTTGTTTGTGTTTTTGGGGGCTTGGCGGTGAAAGGAAAGATGGATAGGATCTATGAAACGAGACGTTAAAATAACATCTTCAGGGATCAAGAAAGTCCTTAAAAGGTATAAATGTTACCACGGAGTGGCCGAATATATATGGAATGGATTTGACGCAAAAGCAAGAACAGTAGAAATCAATTATGAGTTGGACAAGCTTGGGGTAATAGAGCAGCTTTCAATAAAAGATGATGGACACGGGATAGATCTTGATAATTTAAAAGAGAAATTTGATAAATTTTATGACTCAGAGAAGACAATACAGATTCAATCTCCTAAGCATTCGTCTATACTACATGGAAAAAATGGAGTAGGAAGGCTAACCTTTTTCACCTTTGCTGATCATGCCGAATGGCATACTGCTTATGAAAATGGTGGAATAACAAGTGGGGTGATAAGCGTTAGTGCTTGGGATCTAAAAAGGTATCAAGTAGAAAAAAATAAGAAAGAAGAATCTAGGTCAGGTACCACAGTAATTTTTAATAACCTTACTATAAGCCAGAATGATATGGAAGGAGACATTATTCCATATTTAAAGAAAGAATTTTGTTGGTTTCTCGAGTTGAATAAATCAAAAGATTACAGATTGATAGTGAATGGGGAGCCGATAGACTATGAACAGCTTATATGTGATAACGATGAGTTTGAACTTAACTTCGAAGAAAAGACTTTTTTTGGGATACGTTTTTTTCAATGGCGAGAACCATTAAATAAAGAATATTCAAGATTTTATTATCTTGATAGCTCTCAGAAAGAGATATTTAAGAGGTATACAACTATGAATAGAAAAGGAGATCATTTCTATCATAGTGTTTTTATTGTTAGTGATTTTTTTAAAGATTTTGATTTTTCCTCAAACGAGGATTCTACTCAATTGTCTCTTTTTACAAAGGCAAGGAATTCTGTTGAATATAAATTCTTACATAAAGAGCTTGGTAACTATTTAAGGTTAAAAAGAAAGCCTTATTTGAGAGATTATGCTCTTGCAATGGTCGAAGAGTTTGAGAAGAATGGTATTCTTCCAGAATATAAAAATGATTGGGATGTACTCCGCAAAAATGAATTGAAGGATACTATAATTAGTTTATATGAAGTTCAGCCAAAAATATTTTCTAATCTCAACTTAGAACAAAAGAAAACTTTTGTTAGATTTTTAGATTTACTGCTGGATTCAAATGAGCGTGAGCATATTCTCACTATTTTGGAAGAAGTGGCAAGTTTAGAGTCGGAAGTAAGAGAGGAGCTTGCAGGTCTTTTTAAGTCAACAAGGTTGAATAGAATTATTTCTACAATCAAATTGATTGAGGATAGATATAGAACCTATTACATCTTGAAAGAATTAGTTTTTAATAGCGATTTGAAAGCAAATGAAGTTAATCATTTGCAGACGTTGATAGAAAATAATTATTGGTTTTTTGGAGAGCAATATCATCTTGTTACGGCGGCTGAACCTAAGTTTGAGGAAGCATTAAGGCGATATGTTTACGAAATATCAGGAACCATTTATGACCGGAAAATCGAACATCTCGATAAAAATAGAGAGATGGATATTTTCGCATGTCGGCAAAATAAATTGACCGATACAATTGAAAATGTAGTTGTTGAGTTGAAGCATAATCGAATTAACCTGGGACAAAAAGAATATCTTCAGGTTCTTCGATATATTGACGTTATAAAGAAACAGCCTGAGTTTAATGCTTCCAACATTACGTGGAAATTTTATCTTGTTGGGAAACGGTTCGATACATCTGGTTTTATTGAAGTACAAATAGAGACAAATAAACCTCACGGAGAAAAAGGGCTGCTACTATATCAAGATAACGGAAGAATAAAATTTTATGCAAAAACATGGAGTGAGATATTTACAGAGTTTGAACTCAGGCATAATTTTATCGATGAAAAACTCAAATTAGAACGAGAGGCTCTTTTTGCTAAAGAGAAAACGGCGAACGAATTAGTTGAGATTTCTATTGCGAATAGCGCAGTGAGCCTTAAAGAGGTTCAAATACCTGTAGCTTCATAATGCAAATAGAATTAAAAGGTTAATGGATAAAATAACCATTCCAGTCATCAATGCCTTCCAACCTCTACGCCTCCGAATCGAAGGAAACGGACCGTTTCCAGAGAATCCCTATGAGATAGACTTCACAGATGAAGAGGGAAAGCCATGCAATGTTTTTCTCCTTATGTCAGAAAACGGCAGGGGGAAAACAACCGTGCTGGAGATTATGACAGCTCTTATGGGGATGCTTGGCAAGGAAGAAATGACCTCTTGCGGCGTGGAGGGCTTGGACAACGGAGAGCTTGCTGTTCAATGGGATATACTTGTACAGGTCGTTGAAGATGATAATACACCTCGAAATATAGTTCTTTCCTTGTTGGCCGGGAATTTTTCTGATGAGACTGGTAAATTTTCCGAAGATCGTCTTTTTGTCTGGAGCGACGAAGATTTGCACAAGCATGGGGCGGAGCGACAGGAAAAAAGAGGATTTCAATGGAGAGCGAAAGGAACCTTTCGTTTTATATCTCAGAATCATGTCACAAGAAAAAAAATACAAACGCTGTTCCGCCAGCGGGAAGGGGCTGACCCGGATAATTTTGAGATAAGTTCTTGTGGACTTCCGACCTTACTCCACTTCAGTGCATACCGCAACATTCCGAAGATAACCTCGCAAAGGCGACGGATTTCCGAACCTGATTATTGGGGCTACAGCCCTGTCCGAAAATTTTCTTCCCACAGCAAATCCTGGGGAAATTCTTTAGATAACGTGCTGGTCTGGATGAAATGGCTGGACGATGGTCGCCTGGAAAAAGCCGTTGATATTATCAATAAGCGCGTCTTTCAGGGCAGCACGACCTTTCTCAAAGGTGTACGTAAAACGCCGCCGGAGGCAATCGTTGTTTCCAAGGGCCAGGAGCATGGACTGGACCGGTTGAGCAGTGGAGAAAAGAACTTGGTCCAGCTCTTCCTGCGTATTGGGGCGCACTGCACCCGCAATTCTATTATCCTGATTGATGAGCCGGAAATTCATCTCCACCCGAACTGGCAGAAACGCCTGATGAAACAGTTGCGCGAGTTTGCTCAGGAATATCCGGGAATCACCATTATTCTTGCCACGCATTCCATAGAAATGCTGCGGGCCTTCGGGTTTGAGCATAAAGAAAAGGGATTACGTAAGGGTGGCGAAATTATAGAAGAGAACATGGAGTAATGTTCGAGTATGACGGCCTTCAAAGATAAATCAGCAACGGAGTTCGCAGAGAAATCCTATCTGAGCCGGGTGGTTGTTTATCTGGAATCCGAAGAAGACAGGGTGATTATTGGCGATCGTTGGTTTTATGATGAGAATATAGAGTTTCGCTCTGCTGGCGAAAAAGGGCAGGGTGGCGGCTGTAATCAGGTCATCAGGAAAGTGAATAATGACAAGGAGAAGGGAATTAAAAGTGTCGGCTTGGTTGACCGCGATGTTCTGCTGAAAGATCGTCATTGGCAGTGCTGGTGGGAGTATGACGATAGCGACTTCAGGGCCTGTCAGCCATATGGAGAGAATATCAAGGTGCTTAGTCGCTGGGAGATAGAAAACTACCTGCTGCTGGAACCGGATATTATTGCCTCCGTCAAGGCCGACCGTTTTGGCAATGTCCAGGAACGACCTGCACCAATTCCGTTGTCATCAGATGAAGTTGAGTTATTTACCGTGCTCACAGCTGCTGATGCCTGTTGTCATGTTAAGGGTGAGAAAAAAGTCAGCGATAGTATGGCCGGGTTATCGGGCACGTCTCAGGACTTGCGAACCAGTTTGAAAAAGCAAGGCGTTGATTCAGTAGAGCTGGATGAAAAAATAAACAAGGCTGCGTGTTTTGCCGGTGACGACAACGATGATCCTGTCAACCAATGGCATCAAGTAAATCGGATTCTGAACGGCAAGGCGATTCTCAAGCGATTACACTTGCTGGGAGAAAAACAGGAAGATGCAGTGGATTGCCGTTTGGCCTTGGCGCGCAAGATTGCCGATGATGACAAGGTCGATCCTGAAGTCAGAGACCATATTGCTGCGTTCAGAAAGATGAAGCCCTAACAGCACAGAGAATCAACATGCCAACCCGAAAACTCGTCAGCTTTGACTGGGCCATGAAAAAGCTCCTGCGGAGCAAGGCCAATTTCGACATCCTGGAAGGTTTCCTCAGTGAACTCTTGAAAGACGATATCCATATCCTGGGAATTTTGTAAAGAGAAAGCAATCGGACAATGGTTCGGTAAACTATGAGATTTTAAGTGTAAAATTATATCAGAGATTACGATCGCAGGACCACGCAATATTGAATAATTGACAATTCGCTGCAGAAACAGCGGCAAGGAGAAATAGAATGGCAGAAATAAAATCCACTCTGGAGCTGGTCATGGAACGGGCTGCCCGTATGAGTAAGGCGAGCAATGATGAGCTGCAGCAGGAAGATGAGCGCAGGCTGGGTATGAAGTTGGCTGCGGATTTTCTCGACGACAAGGCGGACAGTCTGTCAGCTGCCCTGGCTGAACAGCCGGGTGAGCAGCAGATGACAATCCGCTGCGGCATGGTGGAGACCCTGCTGCGCAATATTTTTCTGTACCGCGACGAACTCGGCAAAGAGCGGACAGACAAGGCCGTCAACGGACTGCTGGAGATCAGCGGCAATGCCGGAGATGTGTGCAGCATCTGTTCCGAGCTGCAGCATATTCTCGGCCAGTATAATCAACACCGGGATCAGCTCAGGCAGCAGCTGGAAGACCAGATACGAATGCAGTACGAGCATGTGCTTGCCCAGCAGGCTGCAGAACTGCAGGCCAGCGGCGTTAATCCGGAACATGCCTTGGCAGCCAAGGTCAATGAAGAACTGGGCAGAATGGAAACAGAGCTTTCTGACCGCTATAATGAGGCATTGGAGCAGCACAAGGAGAATATCCGGGCACGGCTGCGCTGAGACGAAGCCTGTCAAAAGGAGGGAAGGGGGGGGAAGAAAAATTACCGCTTCCCGCCCTCCTGACCTTCTTTATCGAGAAAGACCCGGCGCAGTTTATAGAAATAATCAAGTCCTGACCAGACGGTAAGCACCAGAGCAATATAAACAATGCCTTGGCCGATCTGGTGAAGATACGGGATCGGCAGCAGGCCGAGGGGGAAAATAAGGAATCCCAAGCCGATATACTGGACAATGGATTTTATTTTTCCCAAGCCGCTGGCAGCAACGACAATGCCGCTTGACGAGGCTGCGCCCCGCAGGCCGGTGACCAGCATCTCACGGGAGAGGATGACAAGGGAAACCCAGGCCGGAATCCGGTGGAGCGGGATCAGCATGATCAGAGCTGTGGCCACAAGCAGCTTGTCGGCCAGAGGGTCCATCAGCTTGCCAAGGGTGGTTACTGCCCCGAAACGACGGGCAAGATAGCCGTCCACCCAGTCGGTGGAGGCAGCCAGAGCAAAAAGCAGGCAGCAGAGCAGGGCTGTACTTGTCTTCTGCTCAAACATGAGCAGAACGGCCAGCAGCACGGTCAGAACAAGACGGCCTCCGGTGATCAGATTCGGCAGCTGTTGTATCACAATATTCCTCGTGCAGAAGCAGAAAGGGTCAGTTTACGGTTTCCATCTGTCGTACCTGGATGCTGGTCGTCAGCGGGACCCGGTTATCACGATGGTTAGAGGTCTGCCGTCTACTGTTTTTTTTGTAGGCCCTGTACTGCCGGATCACTTTGCGGACATAGGCAATCGTTTCCGGAATCCGGGGGATTCTCTTTTTTTTCATCACCCGCGCCGGACCGGCATTATAGGCAGCCAGGCTGAGATGCAGATTGCCCTTGAACTGTCCGAGGAGTTCTCTGATATACTTGGCGCCGCCGTAGATATTCTGCTGCGGGTCAAACGGATCCCTGACCTTGAGGTGTCTGGCTGTGGCAGGCATGAGCTGCATGAGTCCTTGGGCTCCTTTGGGAGAAACAGCATACCGGTTGAAATTAGACTCGGTTTTGATCACCGCTTTGATCAGCAGAGGATCAAGGCGGTGGGTACGCGCTGCATTCCGGATATGATGATCAAATGTATCTGTGCCATGATCAGCTCGGGTTCTGGAACGGTCTTTCCTGCTGCGGAGCCGCAGGGTCTTCCGGTCCGTGCGGCGTACCTTCGGGGTTCTGAAGGTTATTCCTTCCTGCTTCGGATTTGACAGAGGGGGAAAGGTGAAGGCTTCATATCTGTCAGTGGGGACATTCGTATAATGTGCAACCCCCTGCTCATCAACATATCTGTAGATTTTATCCTCGGACACTGCTTCCTGCGCTGAACAGAATAAACAGAACAGCAGCCAGGAAACAAGAAGTATGGAGCCTGCAACAGAAAACCGCATGAGCACAAGAAATTATTTTTGCCGTTTTTCCCAGTCGGCAAGAAATTTTTCCATGCCGATATCTGTTAACGGATGCCGGGTCATCTGCGCGATGACCTTGTATGGAATCGTAGCAATATCCGCGCCGATCAGGGCGGACTGCGCCACATGCATGGGACTACGCACCGACGCAACAATCACCTCGGTCGGCAGGTTATAGTTCCTGAAAATGGTCATAATATCGCTGATCAGTTCCATACCGTTCTGGGAAATATCATCAAGCCGGCCGACAAAGGGACTGACATAGGCGGCTCCGGCCTTGGCAGCAAGCAGCGCTTGGGTAGAGGAAAAGATCAGGGTCACGTTGGTCCGGATCTCTTCCGCTGCAAGCAGTCTGACCGCTTTCAGGCCATCCTCGGTCATGGGAATTTTGATGACGATATTCTTATGCAGCTGCGCCAGTTCACGGGCCTCGCTCACCATGCCCTCAGCATCAGGGCTTATGACTTCGGCACTGATCGGACCGTCCACCAAGGCACAGATATCGGCAAGGATCTCTGTAAAAGGCCGCTGCTCTTTGGCAACAAGCGAGGGGTTGGTAGTGACGCCGTCCACCATGCCCAGCGCAACCCCCTGTCTGATCTCTTCAATATTTGCCGTATCAATAAAAAACTTCATTCTTTTCCTCCGGGGTTGCCGGTAAATTGATCGCAGCAGGAATCGCTGCAGAAATAATAGGTTTTGCTGTCCTGACGCAAACGGATCGCCTGATCTTTGGGAATCAGCGTATGGCACACCGGATCTTCCACCAGCACATCCCGGACCGTTGTCTGTGCATTTTGCGCCGCCTGTCCGGCCTTTGCCCTTTCCTGCTGGAGCTCCTGCCTGATTTTTTCACGGATCAGGCTGCGTACCAGCCGCCAGCCGATATAGAGCAGGACAGCAAGGAGCAGTAAACGCTGCGGACTCATGCTCTGCCTCCGACTGACCGCTCTTTCCTGATTAATTGAATAAAATTCATACGAGTATTATAATCGCGCAACCTCAAAAGTCGAACCAATTTTTCTTGCCGCCATAGACACTTCTATGCTGAGCGTCTGCAAAAGCATTTCTTCTTAACATGTTATCCTGTACAGGTAAAATTCTTTTTCCCCACCCTGTCTGACCAGTTTTATCTTGCGTATTCCGATTGTGTGGTGTATAAAAAATGATTTTTTAGTATAGGAAGACTTCCTGTCTTTTAAATGTCAGTTTTCTGGTGTTTGTCGAGATGCTGGTGATGTTGTTCCGGCATCTTCTCGGACACAGGAATTGGAGGGGTTGCAGAATGCACTGTGACTCCTCTTTTATTTTTCATGTCTGTTTGCCCGGGCAAACAGCAAACTTTTTATTCGTTTTTTATTCGGCTCTCCGCCCGGAGGAACGGATAACGTCAGCGGTCAGGCAGCTGGAACAGAGGAATACAAGATGAACAAAGATCTGGATAAAGTACGTAATATCGGCATCAGCGCCCATATCGATTCGGGCAAGACCACGCTTACCGAACGGATACTTTACTATACCCAGCGCATCCACGCCATTCATGAGGTGCGCGGCAAGGATGGCGTCGGCGCGACCATGGATTCTATGGAGCTGGAAAAGGAGCGGGGCATCACCATTCAGTCAGCAGCCACCTACTGCTCCTGGAAAGATATCGATATCAATATCATTGACACACCGGGCCATGTGGATTTTACCGTTGAAGTGGAGCGGGCCCTGCGTGTGCTGGACGGTGCTATCCTGATTCTCTGTTCTGTGGGCGGGGTCCAGTCCCAGTCTATCACGGTGGACCGGCAGATGACCCGCTACAATGTGCCGCGTATCGCCTTTATCAATAAATGCGACCGGACAGGTGCCAACCCGGAGCGGGTTGTCCAGCAGCTGCGGGATAAGCTCAATCTCAACGCCGTTATGATCCAGCTGCCCATCGGGCTGGAATCCGACCTGGAAGGCATGGTGGATCTGGTCACCATGAAGGCTGTCTATTTTGACGGCGATCAGGGGCAGGATATCCGTTATGAAAAGATTCCGGACAACCTGCAGGATGCAGCTGAAGAAAAGCGGGAAGAACTGCTAGATGCGGTGTCCATGTTCTCGGATGAGCTGATGGAGGCCATGCTGGAGGAAGAGGATATTCCGGAAGAGCTGGTCCGTGCGGCTATCCGCAAGGGGACACTGGCTTTGGAGCTGGCTCCGGTAATGATCGGCTCTGCCTATAAAAATAAAGGGGTCCAGCCCCTGCTGGATGCTGTCGAGCAGTACCTGCCCTCCCCGACCGACGTGGAAAATACCGCCCTTGATCTGGATAAGGATGAAGAGAAGGTCACGGTTTCCAATAACCCGAATGATCCGCTGGTTGCTCTGGCCTTTAAGCTGGAGGACGGCCGCTACGGTCAGCTAACCTATGTCCGTACCTACCAGGGTATTCTGAAAAAAGGGGATACGATCATCAACACCAGAACCGGTAAAAAAGTCAAAGTCGGGCGTCTGGTGCGGATGCACGCCAATGAAATGGAGGAAATCGAAGAGGCCGGTTCCGGTGATATTGTGGGCCTGTTCGGTATCGACTGTGCCTCCGGCGATACCTTCTGCAGCAGTTCGATCAACTGGTCCATGAGTTCCATGCATGTGCCTGCGCCGGTTATCTCCCTGGCTATTACGCCCAAGGACAACAAGGCCCAGGATAATATGTCCAAGGCTTTGAATCGATTCGGCAAGGAAGACCCGACCTTTCAAACCTTTGTCGATCATGAAACCGGGGAGACCATTATTTCCGGGATGGGCGAGCTGCACCTGGATGTGTATATCGAGCGTATGAAGCGGGAGTACAAGGCCGAGGTTGAGGTGGGTGCACCACGGGTTGCCTACCGTGAGGCCATTACCCAGCACGCGGATTTTAACTACACCCATAAAAAGCAGACCGGTGGTTCCGGTCAGTTCGGTCGGGTGGCAGGTTATATGGAGCCGCTGGAAGAGGAAGAATACGAATTTGTCGATGAGATCGTGGGTGGTGTGATTCCGCGCGAGTACATTCCTTCCTGCGACAAGGGATTCCAGGCATCCATGGCAAAGGGTTTCCTCATCGGTGCGCCGATCACCGGGGTGCGCTGCCTGATCAACGACGGTAGCTACCATTCTGTGGACTCCTCAGATATGGCCTTCCAGCAGGCTGCCAAGGGTGCTTTTAAAGAAGGATATAAAAAGGCGGGCGCAGTGATCATGGAGCCGATCATGAAAGTGGCGGTGGAAGGACCGTCTGAATTTCAGGGGTCGATCATGGGCAGCCTGAATCAGCGCCGCGGTATGATCGTGGGTACAGCGGAAGAGGGCACTTACACGGTTGTGGAGGCGGAGATGCCTCTGTCCGAGATGTTCGGCTATTCCACAACCCTGCGCTCGCTGACTCAGGGCAAGGCTGAATTTACTATGGAATTTGCTTCCTACAAGCAGGTACCGAAGAGCATTTCCGATGAGCTGATCAAGGAGTTCGAGGAATCCAAAAAGAACGGATAACTAACCTGCATGCAGAAAAAAACGGTCGGCCTCTGCTGCGGACCGAATGCGTTAGCTTCAGACAGACGAGAGACAAAAAAGAGGTGGCATCATGGGATATGAACCGCTGGTCAAAAAGAACCCTTTACGGGTTTTGAATCTGGCCGGAAACGAGAAAAAAATGGGGCTGGTCATGGCCCGTGCAGGACTGGGAAAAACCGCTCTTCTGGTCCAGATAGCGCTGGATTCCATTCTGCGCGGCAAACGGGTTGTCCATATCAGTATCGGGGAGAATCTGGAAAAAACCAAGCTCTGGTACGATGATATTCTTGAAGTTATTCTCCAGGAATGTTCAGTGGCCAAGCCGCATGAACTGATCGAGATGGTCCGGCAGCACCGGATGATCATGACGTTCAAGGAGTCTGTTTTTGATCGCGACCGGCTGGAAGAACGGCTGAACGATCTGATCCTCCAGGATATTTTTAAGCCGGACTGTGTGGTGATTGACGGTTTTGATTTTGAGCAGACCGATCATACACAGCTGGAAGATGTGAAGAATCTGATGGAGACTCTGCGTCTGCAGACTTGGTTTTCCGCGACCAGCCATCGGGAGGATGACCGGGTATCCCCGACCGGTGTGCCGGCCCCCTGTCATGAACTGGACGATCTCTTTGAGACGGTTGTGCTGATCAAACCGGATGAGGAGCATACGCAGCTGGAAATCATCCGGCATAACAAAGATGGATGTGCCGGTAATGAATGCCAGCTCTGTCTTGATCCGGCCAGTATGATGGTGAAGCTGGACGACTGAAATACAGTCTTAAAAAAACAGTCTGATTTTATCTGAAAAGCAGGATGTAGGGGGAGTCCGTATTCCTTTTACGCAGCATCCTGCTTTTTTCCGCCGGACTTTTGCTCCCATACTTTCCTGATGTTCCGATGCGCTTCCGTCCCTGTATAGACCTGCATAACGGCAGAGTGAAACAGATTGTCGGCTCCACTCTGAGTGACGATGATGCTGCAGTCCTGCGGACCAATTTTTCCTCCGAATTTTCCCCTTCCCATTACTCCCGTCTGTACCGGCAGGATAATCTTGTCGGCGGGCATGTGATCATGCTTGGCCCCGGCAATGAAGAGGCGGCAATGGATGCTCTGAGCGGCTGGCCGGGCGGAATGCAAATCGGCGGAGGGATCTCTCCTGCCAATGCGGAAAAATGGTTGGAACAGGGGGCATCCCATGTCATTGTGACATCTTATGTCTTTCACGACGGCCAACTTGACGCGGACCGACTGGACCGGCTGTGCCGCCTGACCGGCAGGGAACGACTGGTACTGGACCTCAGCTGCCGATGGAAAAACGACGGCTATTACGTGGTCACAGACCGCTGGCAGAAATTCACCGACCTCCGGATCAACAGGGAGCTGCTCAGGGAGCTGGAAAACAGCTGCGATGAATTTCTGATTCACGCGGTTGATGTGGAGGGAAAATGCATGGGCGTGGAGGAACGGCTGATTGGACTTCTGGCTGAAGCCGAGGTCAGGAATCCCATTACCTATGCGGGCGGAGTCAGTAAGATGAGCGATCTGGAGCTTATCTGCAGAGCCGGTCAGGCACGGCTTGATGCCACGGTCGGCAGCGCTCTAGATATCTTCGGCGGCAGCGGCTGCTCTTATGCGGAGGTGGTGCAGTTTCATCGGTCAATGCTGCCCCGGTAATGGAGAAGTAATCGAAATTTGGACAGATGCGGGATGGACCGGAGGACAGGATTATGAAAATAACCAGACAGGAAGTTGAACGGGTGGCAGCTCTTGCCCGCCTTGAACTGACAGAAGATGAAATTGCAAAGCTGACACCGCAGCTGGACACCATTCTCAGTTATGTGGCCAAACTGGACGAGCTGGATACCGAGGGCGTCCCGGTCACCACCCATACGCAGAGCAGAGTCAACGCCTTTCGGGAAGATGAGGTGCGGGAATCCCTGCCGAGAGAAAAAGCCTTGGCCAATGCCCCGCAGGAAAACGGGGAAGCCTTTGTGGTACCCAAGGTCGTCGGCTGAGATTTCAGGGCTGCATCAGGAGCTGTAGCCCTCTGTGTCACGGCCGAAAGGTACATGTGCAGCATCCCGAAATACACTTTCAAATTGATCGATTTGGGTCATTTATTAGTGTTCAGGGGAAGTATGGAAGCGATGTGCAGAAATTAGTGCTCCGTCACGACTTAATTTTAGGGTAAACGGATTTTAATTTGCACCGGGCGTTAGAAATTTTCATTTGCCAATCGACACCACGTTGACTGTTTGTTGTTCACATCAGTTGACCATGAGGCAATCTCTTTTTGTAACGTCTCGATATCTCCGATACGACGACCAGAAAGACATTGTCTGGTCATGGAACTCAGCTCGTTTTCAGCTATATAGCTGGAGCAACATAATTTGAATATGCCCACAAGAGGCATAAGTTTTGCCTTCACGCCTTTCAGATAGCTGATCCTGTATTCAGTTTATACTGCTCCAGCTATATTGAGCCAGCTTCCATGTTTCGGCGTGTAACAAAACTCAATTCGGCGTACTCATGCACGGGCACGATCCGGACTGAAAGCTTCATACAACGCTCCCTTTGTATGAGTATTGAGATTGTCGCAGACCAACGTGATTTTTTTACATTCCGCACAGCGGCTCTCAAGGAGCCGGGCCACTTCGACAGCCCAATCTGTTTTAGTCCGCCGGGGACGGGCAGTGGCTTCACGCCGGCCTGACAACGGCTCGATAAACATGAAAATACTGGCGGTACCGTTACGCTCATACTCATAATCAACACGTTCAGGATGGTTCTCTATTGCCGGGACAGGGTCAGCAGGTTGATACCTGAAACAGCCTTTTTGTGTTTGCCGGACCAATGGCGGGTTACCAGCTCGATTTTGCGACTGTAAAGTTTGTCCAACGTACTGTCGTCACCGATCAGATACCCTTTGCTCAGCTCAACATGATCTTCGGCTTCAGTCCAGAGTCGATCAGTACTTGGAAAAAGGCGGTGCAGCTGCCGGGTGAATGCGTCATGGGAAGGACCGATTGCCTCACCCGGTTGAACACGTTCCGCTTCAGTGCAACTGTAAACTTTCTGGGTACCGATCAGAAAATCTATGTAATCGTATTCTGTTACTTTGGATTTATTCATGGCGACATATTAACAGAATCTGATCAACTGCGTAACTAATAGCCATATTAGTTTTAGGTACAGCACCCTAAATTTTAGCTTTTACAGAGCAATAGGTGGCGTTTATGATACCCAAGGTGATTGCTGCGTTGAAGTATTTACAGCAGAGCTTAGCTATAAGTAGTGAGATTGGTGACAAAATTGGTATGACTGCAAGTAGTTGGAATATGGGTTTGATCCACAAAGACCAAGGTGACTTTGCCAAAGCGGAGTTATATATCAGCCATGCTGTAAAATTTGAAGAGCGCATCAGACATCCTAAGTTAGGAGCACACCGTCGAACCTTGAAGGCCGTTCGCACCAAGCTGCACGAGCAGCATAAATAAGGCTTTGCTGCAACTCCTCATACTCAGAGCAGAGCCGGGTTCACCCCCAGGGCTGTTCAATTCTAGAAAATCCCGGCGTAATCAAACAGACGATTTATATCCATACAGTTCCTGAAAAGCTCCCGGCTGACATTTTTCACCTTGTTCTTACGAAGAATATTGAGAGCAAAGCTTCTCAGTTTTGCAAATATGTGCGGATTGCAACGAATTCGGGAGCGGTCAAATGCGGTCGGATAAACCGAGTTCTTTCATCAGTTTCCGCGCCGCCGGGATTTCATTGCTTTTCTCCCTGATTTCTTCATGGCCGAGAACGACAGCGCGGTCGCCGGCAAAAGCGCTCAATATCTGAAGCTGATTAATATAGCTGGAGCAGTATAAACTGAATACAGGATCAGCTGTCTGAAAGGCGTGAAGGCAAAACTTATGCCTCTTGTAGGCATATTCAAATTATGTTGCTCCAGCTATATCCTTCATGTTATCGAAACTTCCCCGGAGAGTTTTGCCGTCGCAATGAATATTTCTACTTTGGCACTCACAAAGGCTGTGGTAATAATTTGCAATTCCGTTGTTTCTCATATGCGAAATCAATCGAAGCTTGCCTCTTTTCATGCCGTTGACAAAGCTGTCTTATAACTTCATCTTCGTTTACATCTCGACGTGGAAAATTGACTTGAGTAATGTTGTTATATCAGCGCAACTCAATAACGGGACACCGACTTGATGGTATAATCGTTGCTCGACCATAAACAACATGGCCATCATGACCATAGTCATATGATGATGCCAAGCCAGCCATCCCCGAGCCTTAGCCTTAAGACAACGTTCCTTGTCATCCGTCCAGCTTTTCGGTAAATACAGCCGACAGTCGATCGGCGTTGAAAAGCGACCATATCCCAAAGTTGCAAACACTACTACTTGACAGTTGTCGGTTTTACCAAGCTGCCCGCACCATTGACGAGAAACCCCAACAGACATTTTACCCTTTTTGGGTATCCCGGATTCATCAATTAAAAGAGCGCTATCTTCCTTTCCTCCAAAAATGTTATCCGCATCTTTAGCTACTTGGTTGTTTACAGGACGCCAATCCCAGTTCGAGTCGGAAAGAAAATACTGGAGGGGCTCATATTTAACGCCCGGAACCTTTTCCTCCATACGTTCCATGTTTTTTTGTCAGCCTGGAATAAACCTTTCAAGTATTGGAATGCTTTATCTGACAAACTTACTGTATGTCTCTTAAAAAAGAGATGATATCTTTCGTGAAAAGACGTAAGTTGCCGGGCGATGCCGGTCAACTCAAAGAATTTGTCATGGGGACTTCTTTTTTCGGGGCTGGGAGCGTTCATAAAAAGAATAAAGTTATAATCAGGGCGATTGACGGGTATTTTTTTGATAGCTGTTATCAGGTGCTATCTTGATCAAAAAGCGATAAAATTTTCCTAATGAAAGATACAACTTTATCCGGATATTGCAAGAAGTTTTTACAAATAGATCAAAAGGTTATGGTTGACAAAGTAGAATTATGGTCATGATGGCCATGTTGTTTATGGTCGAGCAACGATTATACCATCAAGTCGGTGTCCCGTTATTGAGTTGCGCTGATATAACAACATTACTCAAGTCAATTCTTCCACGTCGAGATGTAAACGAAGATGAAGTTATAAGACAGCTTCGTCAACGGCATGAAAAGAGGCAAGCTTCGATTGATTTCGCATATGAGAAACAACGGAATTGCAAATTATTACCACAGCCTTTGTGAGTGCCAAAGTAGAAGTAATCAATCGGGTTACATACTCTTCCACCAAGAAACTCCTGCTTTTTCTCCTCCGCTTCCTTTTTGTTGAATCATCATTTCTCAGTTCATTCTCTGACGGTTTGTTGTTCACCCTTTTAAGGTACTCATTTTGAAAGTCATCTCTTCTCTTCAAAACACCTTCCTTTCCTGGTTTGCTGAAAATCAGCGCCCCCTGCCGTGGCGGCAGGAGTATCATCCCTATCACGTCTGGATTTCGGAAATCATGGGGCAACAGACCCAGATGGATCGGGTGGTGCAGTATTTTAATACTTGGATTGACCGATTTCCGGACATCCGTACCTTGGCTGCTGCGCCGGAACAGGAGGTGCTCAAGGCGTGGGAGGGGCTGGGATACTACAGCCGGGTGCGGAATATCCGCAAAGCTGCTGATATTCTGGTGCGGGAACACGGCGCAGAGCTGCCCGATAATCAGGAGCAGCTGCTTGCCCTGCCCGGCATCGGCCCGTACACGGCCGCCGCTATTCTGTCCATTGCCTTCAATCAACCGGTGCCGCTGCTGGATGCCAATGTGGAACGGATTTTCTCTCGGTTCGACAATATTGACCGGCCGGTAAAGCAGGTCGCGACCCGAAAACTGCTGCTCCAACGCTGCACTGACCTTCTGCCCGCAGATGATGCGCGGAATTTTAATCAGGCTCTGATGGAATTCGGCGCTCTGGTCTGTACGCCGAAAAATCCCGACTGCACCGGCTGTCCGGTCCGGCAATGCTGCCAAGCCTTTGCAGCGGATGTTGTCGATCTGCGTCCTGTTCCCGGAAAAAAGGAAAAGAAGGTCGATATCATCATGGCCTGCGGGATTATCCGCCGGGATGACCGGATATACATCCAGCAGCGTCTGGAGGACGATGTCTGGGGCGGCTTATGGGAATTTCCCGGCGGACGGCTCAGGGAAGGAGAAACGCCGGAGCAGGCCGCAGTCCGGGAGATTGCAGAGGAAACCGAGTTTCAGGTGACTGATCTGCAGCCCTTTGCCGCAGTTGTCCATTATTATACCAAATACCGGGTCACCCTGAATGCCTTTTTCTGCACCCTGCAGCACAGCTCCGGGCCAACCCCGGCGCTCCACGCCGCAAGTCAGTTCAGATGGGTCAGGCAAGATGAACTGGACGCCTTTGCCTTTCCTGCCGGACATCGTCAGCTCATCGGAAAAATGCAGCAGAAAAATAATGCCGCAAAAACGCCGTAAGCGCAGCTGCTCTCTTGCGCATCCTTTTGTTCTTGAGTAAGAAAAAAGGAGCGCTGTATCCGGGCTGTTCATTCTGTACAATCCGACAGCCCGGAATTTTCACAAACAAGCAACACAGGAGAACGATTATGAAAATAACCATTGAATACTGCACGGCGTGAAACTACAAACCAAAAGCCTCCAGGTTGGAGGAAGAACTGCACAAGGCATTCGGCGCAGAAGCTGAGGTTGAACTGGTCCCCGGTTCCGGCGGCGTATTCCTTGTCTGCGCGGACGGCAGGCAGGTGTATTCCAAGAAAGAGACAGGCCGGTTCCCGGAAGAGGGAGAGGTGGTCGGTCTGCTCAGGTAGCGGAAAGCGGAAACCAAGCACCTGAATAACGGATATAACTCACGATTATAATGATTATTTTTTTATGAAACAGCAGAATGTATTGGTTACCGGAGGCGGCGGTTTTATCGGTCTTGCGCTGGTGCGGGAACTCTGCCGACAAGGCAGAGCAGTGCGGGTGCTGGGCAGGCATCGATATCCAGCTGCTGAAGCAGTTGGTGCCGTCTGTATCCGGGGAGACATCCGCGATCAGGTTGCTGTCCGGCAGGCAGCGGACGGGTGTGACACAGTATTTCATGTTGCAGCCAAAGCCGGTATCTGGGGGCCGTTTGAGGAATATTATGCCGTTAACGTTCTCGGTACCCTGAACGTGCTGGCAGCCTGCAGCGAACTGGGGATACGGACGCTGGTGCATACTTCAACTCCGTCCGTGGTGTTTGACGGCGCTGATCTGGAGGGAGCGGATGAATCGCTCCCCTACTCCTCCCGACCGTTCTGTGCCTATGCGGCCACGAAAATTCTGGCCGAGCAGCATGTGCTGCGCAACAGCAGTGATCAATTGCGGACAGCCGCCATCCGGCCCCATCTGGTCTGGGGACCGGGCGATACCAACCTGATTCCCCGGCTCATGGCCCGTGGGCGGGAAGGAAGCCTGCGCATCGTCGGCAGCGGCAGAAACCGGGTGGATATCGCCTATATCGACAACGTGGTCCGAGCCCATCTGCTGGCAGCGGACAATCTGGCCGGGGAGGGCAGTGCTGCAGGCCATGCTTTTTTTATCGGCCAGCAGGAGCCGGTGGAACTCTGGCCCTGGATCAACGATCTTTTTGCCCGGACAGGCGTTTCCCCGGTCACTGCCCGCGTCAGTTTGAGAACCGCAAAAGCCGCCGGTTGGCTGCTGGAAAAAGTTTACGGGCTGCTGCAGATCCGCCGGGAATCGAAGATGACCCGTTTTCTGGCCGAGCAGCTGGCCATGTCCCACTGGTTCAGCAAAAAAAAGGCGGAGACTCTGTTAGGCTACCGGGAAGATGTGTCCACAGAGCAGGGCATGGAACGGCTGGTCAGCTGGCTGCGGCGAGAGGGGGCATAATACGGCCCTGCTGCCTTATGGCCCTGACGCTGCTCTCTTGTTTCCGGCTCCATCAGGGGCAGACACCGATATTCTGCTGTCCTGACAGCGGAGATCATCACCTCAAATTACCTCAACAACAGGAGCATTCCATGCATGACCAATCTTCTTTCTACACCCTACTGGTAGAAGGCATGAGCTGTAAACATTGTGAAGCCGCTGTGACCGAAGCAGCTCGCTCTGTCCCCGGTGTAACAGAGGCCAAAGTTAATCTGGAAGACGGCAAGGTCGCTATGCAGGGCGGAAAGCCGGATGCCGTCTCCAAGCCATTAACGAGGCTGGCTATACGGCGCGTCCTATGCCGGAATAGATAACTTCATCTCCTGGGAGCAGACAGGATACGGCGTTGCTGCCGAACACTGCACCCGGCGATATCTCACCCCTCCGTCTTCTTCTGCCCTGCGGGAGATGATGCTTTTCCGGTCCCGTCATTCCGTCAGGGGCAGACACCGGTTTCCGCCGGCCTGACAGCAGGGATCATTACTTCAACAACAGGAGCATTTCATGACAGATCATCTTTCCTCTTCTGATTCTGATTCGTATACCCTGCTTGTTGACGGCATGAGCTGTCAGCACTGTGAGGCCACGGTGACCAAAGCGGTCCGATCTGTCCCCGGTGTAACAGAGGTGCATGTCAATCTTGAAGACGGCAGGGTCTCTGTACAGGGCGGAGAGCCGGACGTGGTTGTCCAGGCGATCAGCAGATCCGGCTATGCTGCCCGGCCGATGTCTGAAGAAGAGAGAGCATCCATTGCCGGGAAACAGGACAGGGGAGATGCGGCGCTGCACCCGGCGGAAAAACAGGATGCAGCGGCGGAGCAGCAGTATATCCTCCGCATCGGCAATATGAGCTGTGCAGCCTGTGTGCGCAAGGTTGAACAGGCAGTCATGGCAGTGGACGGGGTAAAAAACTGCACTGTTGATCTGCTGGAACAGCAGGCAGTTGTGCAGGGCGGCGTACCGCAGGAAGCAGTAGAGGCTGTTGCCCGGCGGGGTTATGCAGCTTCTCTCATGACAGACGAAAATGATGCTGGATTTTTTTTGGCTGACGCTGAGAATGGGGCACTGGATCGGCAAAATGTAGAACAGCTGCTGCGGCCCCATGATGCCGGGCTGATTCTGCAGGAGCAGGACGGGCGACTACTGCTCAGGACTGCTCTCCATCCGGCCGAAGTTGTGCTGCTACTCCGGGATGCAGGGACCCGGGCAGTGATTGAAGAACAGTATACCGACCCTCAGCTTGAACAGGCAACGGAAAACCGGCAGGAAATACGTCGCTCCTGGCAGCGGGCCACAGCTGCAGCCCTGACCGGCTTCGGTATCATGGCAGGAGAGATGTCCGGGCTGTTCCCGTCTCTGGAGTCGGCCCGTCTGTTCTGGGGCCTGCTGGCCATACTCTGTCTCGCGGTTATGTATTTCAGCGGCAGACAGTATTACAGCCACGCCTGGAAACAGGCTCTGCGGGGCAGTTCCGACATGAACACCCTGATCGCCCTTGGCACCTCGGCGGCCTGGCTGGCCTCAATCCTGCTGATTCTCAAGCCGGATTTTCTGCCGGGCCGGGACAGCCGCCTCTATCTGGACGCCTCGGTCATGATCCTGGCATTTCTTCAGTTCGGCCATGCGCTTGAAGTCCGGGCAAAACAGACTACCGGCGAAGCACTCAGCTCTCTGATCGGTCTGCGGGCAAAATCCGCCCATGTCCTCCGGCAGCAGGCCGGAACCACAAAAGAGGTGGAAGTACCGGTTTCCCTGCTCCGGCCTGATGACCTGATCCGGGTGCGGCCCGGAGAAAAGATCCCCATTGACGGTAGAATCGTGGACGGTTCTACAGCAGTGGATGAATCCATGCTTACCGGAGAACCCCTCCCGGTCAGCAAAAATCCGGACGACCCGGTGACCGGCGGAACCGTGAACACAACCGGTTCGTTCACCTTTGCTGTCACCGGCACAGGTGAAGACACTACTCTGGCCCGGATCATCAGGATGGTGAAACAGGCCCGGCTGGGCAAACCGCCCATTGCCCGGCTGGCCGACCAGGTGGCTGCGGTCTTTGTCCCGGTGGTGTTGTGTATTTCTCTGCTGACCTTTGCAGTCTGGCTGGCAATCGGGCCGGAACCGGCAGCAGCCTATGCCCTGACCGCCGCCATTGCCGTGCTGGTCATTGCCTGTCCCTGCGCTCTGGGGCTGGCCGCTCCCATTGCGGTGATGGTGGGCACCGGGCGTGCAGCTGAGCTGAACATCCTGATCCGCAACCCGGACGGCCTGCAGTCAGCAGGCAGGACAGACTGTCTGGCAGTGGACAAAACCGGCACACTGACCGAGGGAAAACCTGCAATCAGCGACATGCATCCTGCCCAAGGCAGCAACCGCCGCAGGCTGCTGGAAATTGCAGTCAGCCTGGAAACTGCGTCCGAGCATCCCCTGGCCCGGGCTGTTGTTCGGAGCGGAGAAGAACAGGAGATCAGCCCCCGTGCTCTGCACGATTTTACAGCTGTCTCCGGCAAAGGGGTGCAGGCCCGGATTGACGGAATGCTGTACAGGCTGGGCAGTGCCCGTTTTATGGAGGAAAGCGGACCTGTCCTGCCGGAGAGCCTGCGGACAGTTGCCGAAAAACAGGCGGCACAGGGAGCAACACCGGTCTGGCTTGCTGACGAAAAAGCTGTGCTGGGACTCCTGATCCTGCGTGATCCGTTGCGTAAAGATTCTGCCCGTGCAGTCCGGCAGCTGCAGCAGCAGGGCATTACAGTGGTGATGTGCACCGGCGACAACCGGGCTGCTGCCCGAGCCGTAGCCGATGAACTGGGTATCACGGAGTTTCATGCCGAAGTTATGCCGGAAGACAAGCTCCGGATCGTGCGGGAACTGCAAGAAAAAGGGTATACGGTGGGAATGGTGGGCGACGGGGTGAATGATGCTCCGGCCCTTTCCCGGGCCGATACAGGTTTTGCTGTCGGCTCAGGTACAGATGTGGCCATTGACAGCGGAGATATCACCCTGGCCGGTGGCGCCCTGAGCCAGGCGGCAACAGCGATTGCCCTTTCGCAGGCTGTTGTCGCCAATATCAGACAGAATCTGTTCGGGGCCTTTATCTACAACGTACTGGGCATTCCACTGGCAGCCGGTCTGTTCTTCCCGATCACCGGATGGCTGCTTCCGCCCATGTTCGCTTCCGCAGCCATGGCCATGTCGTCAGTCACCGTGGTGACCAATGCCAACCGGCTGCGCTTTTTCGCCCCGGAGAAAGCAGGACAGTGAGACAGCTTCCTGCTCTGCCGATCACGATTTACCGCCTCCAGTATTTCGGCGGGGGCGGGGCATAGCCGTTGTTGCCGCTGTTTTCATTAGGCCAGAAACGGTTCCGGTCCCTGTGATGATGCGGACGGCGGCATGAGATAATCCCCTTGCGGCACAAGGTTCTGCGCCATTCATATTTATAAAATTGCTTTTCCAGCGGATAGCGCTTCGGTCTGAAGGAAACCTCTACAGAAGAAGAGTATTCTCCCTCACCGTAGCCGGTTCCGGGTGCCGAGTCGGCTGCTCCGTACTTACTACGCGGCGCAGTCGGTACTGAACGCTGCGAAAAAAGGCGCGGTCGATGTGACCGGTGGCGGAACCGCCGTCGCTTTTCCGGATACGCGGCAACTGCGATCACCCCCATTGCGCTGTGATCACCCCATGCTCCGGCATAGGAGTCCTCTGCATCGGAAAAATAAAACCGGCTCACCTGATTTCTGGTTGTGCGCCAGCCGTTGTAGGTTGCCTCCTCATACGGGCCGAGAATATACATCCTTTCCGTGTTGCGCAGATCTGACCTGTCTCCGGAAATGATATTCCGACCGTCCACCGCAATCACCAGGCCGATACGCCGCCCGGTGTTGTTCCTGATGCGGATGCCGTACCGGGCATTGCGTTGAGCCTGCAGATAGGCCCGATAACTGCCGTCCCGGGAATCGGTTGGATAGGTCGGAAAAATATATCCGTCACCGCTGATCACCTGCACAGTGATATTTCCGGCTGCAGCCGGAGTGCTGAGCAGCAGCAGAATTGAAAAGAACAGAAGCAGCCCCTTCATACTATATGACATACTATACATGATATATCTCCTTGCTGGCTGGTGTTTTTTTTGAAACCTTGAAGTTATACGCTCCCCTTCGGTTGCACCGGAAAAAATCAGGCGTTGCCGATAATGTCGCTGAGTATAGAAATATTGATCCCGTACCTGCGCGCGGCCTGTTTCCATTTCAGCTCATCCGGGGTATGAAACAGCACCTCAATATCTCCGGGCACGGTGAGCCAGGAATTATCCATCAGCTCATCCTCAAGCTGCCCCGGGCCCCAGCCCGCATACCCCAGCAGAAACAGATAATCCTTTGGCCCCTTGCCCTTGGAGATGTCCTCCAGAAGCTTGGATTCACGGGAAAGAAACACCTGCGGTGTCACTTTGAGCGAATTTCCGGTCTGATAATCTGAACTGTACAGAAGGAATCCTGACTCCATTTCCACAGGCCCGCCGTTGTACACCGGCGGCAGCGGGCCCTCCGGCAGCGGGATATTGGTACTGAGCAGGACTTCCATCATGGAAATTTCTTGGTTGGGATTGTTGATGGCCACACCCATAGCACCTTCCCGGTTATGCGCGCAGAGAAAAATGACCTGCTCCCGAAATCTGGGATCGGGCATCTGTGGTGTTGATATGAGAAAATGGCCGGTAAGGTCTTCCATGTTAAACGTACTCCTTCAAGGTTGTTGATATATCTTTATCTTAGCATTGGTTATGATTGACAGTCAAGGAGGAACTTGTAAGATGAAGAGACAAAGAGAAAGTCGGCTGCAGCACAGCGCGTCCTGCATCTTTTCAGGAAACTATGGAGAACAGAAATGGCGGAAAAACCAACGGCAGCCCTATCGACAAACCTGCAGAAAGCAGTCGGCTGGATCGGTGAAACCATGCTGGACCACCCGGAAAAACAGCGTACCAAGGTGATCAGCGATGCCCAGCTACGCTTTGATCTCACCCCGGCAGAATGTGAATTCCTCACGCATAATTTTACCGGGCTGACCGGTGGTGATGAAAAAGAAAAATGCAGCGGGTGAGCTGCATTGCACCGTGAGTCGCCGTGCCTGCGTCAGCCGGTGTAATTACCGGGAGATTTAGGTTGAATCTGAAGAGGTGTGATGATAAAAAGGTGAGGTTGCGGCAATTCCATTGCCAAGCTCCGGGGTTACTGTTCCCTGTTCCGATGCAGGACGGCAGGCAGGAAGACGATAAGAATTCAAAGGATGCAGTTATGAACGCAAAAAATACGTTGGGAAACTTCGCAGTCATCCTGCTGGCAATCTTCTGGTCAGCAGGAGCACTCGCCGGTGAAGATCAGGAGCGCATTGTTGTCAGCGATGTCGGCTTTTCAACGCCTGAATCTGTCGAGTATTATGCCGGTGAAGATGTCTATCTGGTCAGTAACATCAACGGCAGCCCAAGTGCGGCTGACGGCAACGGATTTATTGCCAAGCTCAAACCGGACGGCAGCGTTGTTGCCCTCAAATGGATTGATGGTGCCAAGGAAAACGTAATGTTAAATGCCCCTAAGGGTTCGGCAGTTGTGGACGGTAATTTGTTTGTCGCGGATCTCAATCAGGTGCAGGTGTTCGGTTTGCCCGGTGGAGAACAAAAGACATCCATTGCCATTGAGGGCAGCACCTTCCTGAACGGAATGACTCCCGGCCCGGACGGCTCGGTCTATGTGACGGATACCGGCTTTGCCGGGGGCATGGTGCCGTCCGGCACGGATGCGGTGTATCAGGTCTGGCCCGACGGCCAGTACAAGGTCATCATGAAAGATAAAGAAATGGGTCATCCTAACGGTATCTGGAACGACAGCGGTCATCTCGTGGTGAACACCTTGGGGTCGGGGGAATTGTTCAGCATTGATTCCTCCGGGAAGCGGACAGCCCTGCCGACTCCGCCAACCGGCGGGCTGGACGGTCTGGTCAGATTGGCGGACGGACGCCTGATTGTCTCCAGCTGGACAGGTTCTGCAATTTATGCGCTGGGAAAGGATGAAAAATTTACCGTGCTGGCAGACGGGCTGGTGTCTCCTGCTGATCTCGGTGTTGATACCAAACGGCATCGCCTGCTGGTGCCGTTGTTTAAGGAAGACAAGGTGGTGATTCTGCCGTATTGAGCAGATGGGCGATTTGCACGCGGACAGGGGATAGTCGGTGCGCAGGGCTATGACTTCTTCTTTTTTGTTTTCGGGCGAGCTTCAGGAGGACTCAATCCCAGATTGTCCGGACAAAGAAACAGGCCCATATTTTTTCATCTTTGGTCACCAGGGCTGAGCCTGTGGTGAGGGCTGTGGCGGTAATGATACGGTCTGCCGGATCAGCGTGAAATGCGCCGGGCAGAGCAACCGACCGAAGGGCGATGGTGTTGTCCACCGGCATAAAACGGACAAAGGGCAGGCCTTCTGTTTTGCGCACCCAGTCGTGTACATCCAATGCGAATTAGGAGTTGGATTATCCGGTCTCAGTAAAAACAGATAGTTACAGAAGAGCCGTTCCGATTCTGCAGAATCTGGCAGCTTTATCTTCCTGATTTTTCGTCATAGATTTTAACCCCTAATTCGCATATCCAGGGACAGAACCAGTCTTCCTTTGCGGACGAGCAGGGCGATTTCCCCGGTGGAAATGGAGGAAAGAAGGATACCGTTTCCCGTCATTGCGTGCTCAATGGCTGTGGCGGCTGCGGGTCCGAGCTTTTCCGGGCTGCTGATCCACCAGAGCCAGGCATGAGTGTCCAGGACAATCATTTTTTCAGCACGTCCCAGTCATCCTGCGCAACCGGCTCCAGCGGATCATCATAGCGGAGCACGGAATTGCGCAGTTCTTCCAGTACGGTCCGGGGTTTTTCCTGAAAAGGGGATATTCTGATTACCGGTTTCCCATGATCCGTGATGATCAGCTCCTGCCCGGTTTCCTGGATTTCCCGGAAATACTTGAGGGCATGGGGTTTGAAACGTGATTTTGAAACACTCTCCGGCATGGCGTTTGCTCCGTATTGTTTTTTTATTATGACTATGGTGTCATGGTCATAATTTTCTGTCAAGATACCTGCTGGAGAGTGTAAAGTGGGAACAGAGAGCATCAAGGAATCCACCAGAATATAGGGGAAAAGATGATTAATATAAAAATGGTAGTAGTGGCAGTTGCATTGATGGTATTGATGTTGGCTCCGTTAACAGTAGTTCATGCCTCATTTCAGTGTGATGGCTCAGTCTCAAGAGTCGGTATTGCTCAGACTGGTCGTGTCTCGGTAGTTTCAACAGCATTATTTCCAGACGGAGAAGGCAGGGATGTATGCAATCTTTATACTCCGTTTAAAGGCGTGTCTGTATCGACTTGTCGAGGGTGGTTAGGAATTTTGATGGTTGCTCAGGTGTCGAATCGATCTGTCAGTATTCAGTATACGAATGATGCATATTCTTGCTCTACATTACCAACTTGGGAAAATGCTTTGGCACCGTGGGCAATCTATGCAAATTGATATCGAGGATGTCTGTAACGGGAAAAATATGTCCCGGAGAGACGATACGAACATAGTCCGCTGCTTCAGCGGCGGGCGGAGCTGTCAATGGAGGCTGGAAAAATGCAGGTCGAGAGCAGGATACTGAACAGTCTGCCTGATAGTGCCACATGGGATGATTGTCCCTGCCAGATCTGTGTCCGGGGCCGAAGCGGTTGGGTGAGAAGGTGCTTGGGAAGAAGGGCTTGAGAAAAATCAGCGCGGATTTGCCGGATGCCATTTCGGTGGTTGAGATGGAGACCAGGATTGCTGCCTTGGATGGATTGGTTACATAATGCGTGAGATCCCGGAGGGCTGCCGTTGGCCGTATTGCCGGATACGCTTGAACAGGGTACACGAGAAGAAAAATGGAGAAAACGGTTGTCTGGACAGAGTACATGAAATACCGGTTCAGCCTGCGCGGCTATGATCCTGTTGTTATCGAGGAGATTCTGCGGTATTCTTCCGAGCGGTACGCAGATACTCAAACGGAAAGAATGATTGCAGTCGGTCGGCACGGTAATGCTCTTGTTATGGTGCCGTATGAAATCAAAGGGAAGGAAATCATTCCGGTGACTGTTCATGCAACGGATAAGAAACAGATTACAGCCAGACTCAGATCAGGGAGGTTCAGAAATGCCTGAAAATCGTATGAAGTATTTTGCCCAGGAAGATATTCTGCATCTTGCCCTTTCCGATGAACCCGAGGCGGGCAGTGTTGAGGTCAGTCCGAATATCACGGCGGAGGTGAATGCCGCCGGGGAGTTGATTGGTATTGAGATTATCGGGGCAAGCGCGTTTATCCGGGATTCGGTGCTGGACAGTGTGCAGGCGCGGTTGCTTCAGTTGGGGAAGGCTGCGTTATAATGTCTCCCGGCCCGGAGATGAATCACCGGGCTATATCGTGAGCCTCTTGCGGGACGATAAGATCATAGTCTGATTTTTCAGAGGAAATGTTTGGGGAGAGCTAAGTTCTCCTCAATTTTTGGGGTTTATCTCTAACTAGCATACAACGTTATGAAGATATTAATAGACTTTGAGATACAAGGTGTTGGGACGAAGACAGGCAGAAAAAGAAAAAAAATTTATTCAGTTTTTAGTAAAGAGGAAGCTATCCAGAAAGCATTAGCAGACGGAACAACTCCCGAAGAAATAATAGAATTGCCACAAGAACCAGCGACTCAAAAACAAATTGACTTTGCCAATGATTTAGGAATAATCATCCCGAATGAACCTTCATTAAGAATGATGTCCGTTCTTATTTCGGAAGCCATTGAAAGAAAAAATGAAGTAAAGAACAAGCCATTAAAAACAAGGAAACCAGTAGTCGCATCAAGTGGATTTCAATTTCCTGTCTTTCCATATACTGAAGAAACTTTAGTCCGAATAACAGATCTCACGGACTATAGAAATGATTTTTTAGAGATGGCTTACGACAAGAAATCATACTGCCAAGAAGATTTTGACAATGACCTTGATCCTAACGCTCTTGATATAGAAGTTGAAGAGTTTGATATAATGCTTAAACCATCAACTTTAAAGAAACTTGGTGTTAAGAAACCTCCAGCAGGATGGCTACCATTTCACGAGGAAGTTCGATGGATGAAAGAAGAACAAGCAGCTCTACAATGGCCAATGACTAAATCTATCCATCATCAGTTGGTTAAGATTGGGTTGTTAAAACAACTTCCCGAAACTAATGAAACCCAAAGTCTATATTTTGAATCCCTCACCGTTAAGGAATTACGAGAAATCTGCGGTAAACATAGTATAAAAAAATCTGGCTCGAAAACTGAGTTAATAGAGCGAATAATTGCAAACGGAACTCCAAAAGCAAAGCCCTCATGCGGACTTACCTCTAAGTATGATAACCAAATCATGCAATTAGCAAAATTATACTTGTCAGATATAAAAAAACAACTCCAGGACAAACCAGCGGCATATCATGTGTTGGTATGGGAACAGGTCTCTGAAGAGAATGGCATTGGAGGGCAATTACCTGATAAAGCAAGATTATGGGTCAGTAATAAATTTGAATCTATAAAACCAGTAGATTGGTGAGTGATACTCCAGATCTCATGGACTTCCTTGATGTTAAAACTGACTTTACCTTCAGGCAGGTCTTCGACAGCGAACAATCCAAGGAGATTTTTACAGCTGGCACCCAAGCTCTGCTTGCGCACAGACACCGTGAAGCTCCGCTTCAAACAAGAAGCAAAGCTTCAGAAATACGTGCTCCCAAGCTGGAGTTTGGGAGCCAGAAGAATACGAGGTAAACAAGTATGCACTCCATAACTATTAATATCAGCAACGAAAAGCTGGTCGAAAAAGATGGGTTGGAAATCGTCTCAAAAGAAGATATGGATGATCTCAAGCTGCTGAGAGCCACAAGAGGCGAAGAAGCTATCCCGTTTGAAAAATATATGAAAAATGAAACAGATACTATCACACTCAGGAAGCTCCTTTCATTAAGATAGTCATGGACTTCCTAGATGTTAAAACTGACTTCGCCTTTAAGCGAGTCTTCGGCAGCGAGCAGTCCAAGGCGATCCTGATTGATTTCCTCAACGCGGTCATTGACTTCGGGGACGCCGGAATCACGGATCTCACCATTGTTGATCCCTATCAGGTGCCCCTGCTCAAAGGCATGAAAGACAGCTATGTGGATGTCAAGGCTGTCCTGTCCGACCACCGCAAGGTCATCATTGAGATGCAGGTACTCAATGTGGAAGGTTTTGAAAAGCGTGTGCTGTATAATGCGGCCAAGCTGTATTCCACCCAGCTGAAGAAATCAGAGAAGTATGCGACCCTGGAGCCGGTCATCGCCCTGACCATCACCGATTTTGAGATGTTTCATGAATTCGACCGGGTGATTTCCTACTGGAACCTGCGGGAAAAGGACAGCTTTGTTCAGTACAGCGGTGACATTGAGCTTGTTTTTATCGAGCTGCCGAAGTTTACCAAAAGCGAGGACGAACTGCGCTCGGTGACGGATAAATGGATTTATTTTATCAAAAACGCCGGTGAACTTGATTTCATTCCCCGCTCTTTCACCGAACCGAACCTGCTGGATGCCTTTGATATCGCCAATACGGCCTTGCTCAGTGAGGAAGAGCTGGAAGTGCAGTTCAAGCGCAGAGATTTTATCTGGCTACAGAAAGGCTCGCTGGAAAAAGCAAAAAAGGACGGGAGAGAACAAGGCTTGCAGGAAGGAAAACAGGAGGGACTGAAGGAAGGACTGAAGGAAGGAAAACAGGAAGAGAGGCTTTCGATTGCTCGAAACTTACTTGCACAGAACATTGATCCTGAAATTATTGCTGCAGGCACGGGATTATCCAAAGAAAGTATTGCCCGCCTGCTGGAACAGGAATAAATACCGACAGGGCAGCCAAGTGCAGCCGACCTTTTTCAGAAGTTTCTGCTGAGCAGCAAACAGCATCGTTATTTCCAATCACACAATCACAATCTATAAAAAAAATGATCGAACTCAATTTCACCAAATCAACCGACGGTCTCCTGCCCGCTATTGCGCAGGACGCGGCCAGCGGCGAAGTGCTGATGCTGGCCTATATCAACGAAGAATCCTGGCAGAAAACCCTGGAAATCGGCAAGGTCCATTATTGGAGCCGCTCGCGGAGCAAGCTCTGGCTCAAGGGTGAGTCCTCCGGTCATGTCCAGATGGTTAAGGAGATTCTGGTGGACTGCGACCTGGACACGGTGGTCTTCAAGGTGGAGCAGCTCGGCGGTGCAGCCTGCCACAAGGGCTATAAAAGCTGTTTTTTTCGCCGGGTGAACGGCGACGAACTGGAGACCGTGGGCGAACAGGTCTTTGATCCGGCTGAGGTGTATGGATGATGATAATGCAAGGGCGAAAATTCTTTCGCCCTTACGATGAGAATATAGCGTAACTATTGAGGTAATAAATGAGTATATTAAAGATAGGAATCCCCAAAGGCAGCCTGGAGAAGGCCACCATTGAACTGTTTGAAAAATCCGGCTGGAAGATTAAAATGGCGGCCAGGAATTATTTTCCCGAGGTGGATGATCCGGAGCTGTCCGTCTACATCTGCCGTCCGCAGGAGATGTCCCGCTATGTTGAGGATGGTATGCTGGATGCTGGAATTACGGGCAAGGACTGGACCCTGGAAAACGGCTCGGACGTGGAGGTGATTGAGGATCTGGTCTATTCCAAGGTCAGCAAACGCCCGACCAGGTGGGTGATTGCCGTGCCCGGTGACTCAGAGATCACCACTGTAGAGCAGCTGGACGGCAAGCGGATTGCCACCGAGCTGGTCAATGTCACCCGTAATTTTTTTGAGGAACAGGGCCTGCAGGTGGACATCTCCTTTTCCTGGGGCGCCACCGAGGCCAAGGCTGTGTCCGGGCTGGCAGATGCCATTGTCGAGGTCACCGAGACCGAGGCCACCATCCGGGCGCACGGGCTGCGGGTTATTCACGAGCTGATGCAGTCCAACACCCAGCTGATTGCCGGGCATCAGGCAATGGCTGATCCGTGGAAACGGGAAAAAATCGACCACATCGCCATGCTCCTGCAGGGAGCGCTGCGGGCGGACAAGATCGTCGGCCTGAAGATGAACGTGCCGGAGGAGCAGTTTGACAAGATCCTCGAAATTCTGCCCAGCGTCACCGCACCGACCGTGGCCCGGCTGTACAAGCAGCCCTGGTTTTCCGTGGAAACCGTGATCTCCGAACATCAGGTACGAGATCTGGTGCCCAAGCTGAAAAAGCTCGGTGCTGAAGGGATTATCGAGTACTCTCTGAACAAGGTGATCTGAACCGAATAGTTATGTGGAGATGAAATGAATCAGACCGCCAAGAACGAACCGCCGGGTTGTCTCGGGATACTCCTCAAACTGTTCGGAGTCAAAGCACCCGCTAAGAAAAAGTTGCCTTATGCTCGCAAAGACTACCTTTTTAGCCGAGCAGAGCGATCATTCTTCGGCGTACTACAGCAAGCCGTCGGCTCTGAGCTGCTCATATTCGCCAAGATTCGCCTTGCAGATCTGCTCTACATCAAGAAAGGCACTGAGAATCGCCAGTCCTTTTTCAACCGAATCCAGTCGAAGCACATCGATTTCGTTCTGTGCGAACCGGGGCCAATCCGTCCTGTGCTTGCAATAGAACTTGATGATTCATCCCATGACAGGAAGAGTCGTCAGGCCCGTGACGCATTCGTTGATGATGCATTGGCTGCAGCTGGTCTCCCGATCCTGCGAGTTCGCGCGAGGGCATCTTACAGTCCGGACAAACTCGCGGGAAGCATCAAGAACGCGATGTCTCAAGAAGATAGCACATAAAAAATGGGTTCTGGCTGACGCCGTACCGCCGCCGCTTTGCTCTGATGGCCGGCCCGGCGCAGCAGACCCTTGCGTTATGCAAAACACTCAGTCATTTCTTTTCACAAAGAAACTATGTCAACCAGGTATCCTTTATAGATTCAGTATACAGCCTGCAGCGGCTGCCGGAACCGCTGATGCCTGCGTTAGCCCCAGATAGAATATGAAAGAACTTATTCAAAAAATCAAGAATGAAACAACAGTTCGGCCATATTCTCTGCATGGATATGGACATTGGGAGCGGGTCGCAGAATATGCCCGCTTTATCGCAGCACATGAAGAGGTAAATGAACATATACTTGGGCTGTTTGCATACTTTCATGACTGCAGGAGACTTTCAGATGGTACTGACCCGGAGCATGGGCCGAGAGCCGCAAAGTATATTCAGACATTCCCCAAAAATCTGTTGAAACTTGAAGAGGCTGATATCGAGAGATTGATGTTTGCCTGCCGCTATCACACGTATGAAGTCGCAACAGATGACCTGACCATCAAAGCTTGTTGGGACTCTGACAGACTGGATTTGGGAAGAGTTGGAATCCGTCCGGATCCGAAAAGATTGTTTACTCAAACAGCTGTTGATCTTGCTGCCGGGCGTATGGAAATGGGACTGACCAGCGTTCCTGATCGGTAAATTTGGTCGTTAGATTCCAGAAATTCATGAATAATCAATTCGACAATATATTCTATCCGGGCTTTCGGAATAAAAATTATGAACTTTAATCAGGTATCCTTCATTGATTCAGTCTACAGCCTGCAGCGGCTGCCGGAGCTGCTGTACCCGGAAATCGCCTTTGCCGGTCGTTCCAATGTGGGCAAGTCCAGCCTGATCAACAAGCTGGTGAACCGGAAAAATCTGGTCAAGACCAGTTCCAAACCGGGAAAAACCCGCAGCCTGAATTATTTTGAGATCAAAGAAACAATGTTTCTGGTGGACCTGCCCGGATACGGCTTTGCCCAGGTGGGCAGGAAGATGCGTGCGGACTGGGAAGAACTCATCACAGGCTATCTTCTGGAGCGGCAGACCCTTGTCTGCGTGGTGGTGATTATTGATCTGCGCCATGAGCTCAAGCAGACCGACCGGGAGATGTTAGATTGGCTGCGGTACAATAATCTGAGCGCCTTGCCGGTCTACACCAAGGCGGACAAGCTCTCCAGAAACAAGCAGAACAAACAGGCTGCCGCCCTGGATACGGCTCTGAATATCTCCCCGGCTGACCGGCTGCTGTTTTCTGCCAAGACCGGTCAGGGCTGCCCGGAGCTGCGCACCAGGCTGGCCTCGTACAGAGAAATAGACGAAGAAATGAACGAAATGGAAAGAGGAGATTGAAAAGATGGAATCCTTTGACGAACTGCTGGAGGTTTCAACAAAGATTCACGGGCATGTCTGCGGCGGCCAGGTCATCGGCGTGCGCATGTCCATGCTGGGCCTGCGCCATATCGGAATTGATGATCCCAAAGGAGCAGACCGGAAAAAACTGTATGTGCTGGTGGAAATCGACCGCTGCGCCACGGACGCCATCCAGTCGGTGACCGGCTGCAGTCTGGGCAAGCGCTCCATGCGCTGGATGGACTTCGGCATTATGGCTGCCACCTTTGTCAATCTGGAAACCGGCAAGGCAGTCCGGGTGACAGCACGGGAGGAAGCCCGCGAGTTATCCAAAAAATACTGCCCGGAAATCGAGAACAAGTACCAGCAGCAGCTTGCGGCCTACAGGGTCATGCCGGAGGAGGAGCTGTTTACGGTGCAGGAGGTCAAGGTCAGCATTCCGGACTGCGACATGCCGGGTCGCCCGCAACGCCGGGTGCAATGCGAACAGTGCGGCGATCATGTTCAGGATTACCGCGATGTGGAACAGGACGACCGTATTATCTGCCGGGCCTGCGCCGGGCAGCGGTATTATCAGTCGGTATGATCTGTCAGAATTTACAAGGTTTGTTATGACTGTAAATATCGTAGCGCTTTTTCAGGAAATTGCCGATGACTGTGGCTTGGGTATTAATTCTACTTTGGCACTCACAAAGGCTGTGGTAATAATTTGCAATTCCGTTGTTTCTCATATGCGAAATCAATCGAAGCTTGCCTCTTTTCATGCCGTTGACAAAGCTGTCTTATAACTTCATCTTCGTTTACATCTCGACGTGGAAAATTGACTTGAGTAATGTTGTTATATAGCTGGAGCAACATAATTTGAATATGCCCACAAGAGGCATAAGTTTTGCCTTCACGCCTTTCAGATAGCTGATCCTGTATTCAGTTTATACTGCTCCAGCTATATTTTATCTTTATCTCCTTTTTCTGTAATACCACTGCGCCAGCCGGTACGGAGGAACGCCCGCAGCACTGCCCAGCAGGATGAGCTGATTGAGCAGGGTTGTTCTGAGCAGACCGTGCTGCTGCCAGCGCCGGGCCGAGGTGGTTACACAGGCCGGGGCAAGGACAATCCTGCCCAGCTTTCTAAGGCGTTTTACTAGGGCGACATCCTCCATGAGTGGCTGCCCCGGAAAGCCACCGCTGGCAAAATAGGTTGTTCTGCGCATGAACAAAGCCTGATCGCCATAAGGCAGGCTGAAGAGCCTTGAACGTAGATTGACCCCGGCTTCAAGGCAGCGGAATCCTGGGCCCCGTCCACCAATATGTAGTCTGAAGGCACCGGCCGCAACGTTTTTCTGTTGTAGTGTTTCCCGGGTCTGAAACGGAAAATCCGGCGGCAGGGCTGTGTCGCAATGGAGAAAAAGAAGAATTTCTCCGGTTGATGCCCGTGCCCCGGTGTGCTGCTGCGGTCCCCGGCCAGGAGCGGAGGAGACCGGTGTCAGCCCTCGTCTGCTGATTTCCTGCAGGGTAGAATCGGTACTGCCGCCATCTATAGCTCCAGCTATATCCCGACGTTTATGAAAAGAGGCGTTGTCCATGACAACCACACTGCGTTCAGGCAGTTTCGGTAATAAATCCTGCCTGATCCATGCATAAAACACATCGGAATTGACGGTCCCGTCGAACAGAGTCACCGTCAGCAGATTTTTCCCGGACAGTGCGCCGACAGCATTGATACGGCCCTTCTCCCGCCAATTATGAATACCGGAGCATCGTTCACCTACGGGCGCATATCCGCAGGTGCGCGGCATATCATGAGCGAAGCCGCTTTCATCAATATAAATCAGAGGAAAACCGGATTCCTCATATGTGCTGATTTTATCGACAAAGACAGAGCGTTTCTTTTCATCCGCCTTCGGATGCGAAAGAGTTTTTTTTACGGCTGATTTTCAGGCGTTTCAGAGCTTTCCCTATACCGCGCTGGCTGCATCCGAACCGTTCATACTGATACGCATCGGGATACAGTTCAACATCACGGGCGAGCAGTTCCATGTCAATATTTGTTGCCGGTTTATTTCGGCTCCGGCAGGGTTCGACACGTTTCGTCCATCGGCTCACGCTGGATTTACCGACTCCGAAACGGGCTGCGGTTTTTTCGAAACTCAGACCGTCCCGCTCTTTGACTTCCAAAATTTTACGGCGAAAATCTATTGAATATGTCATGCCGATATAATACTCATTTTATTCTGCTTCAGCTATATACTCAATATTGAGAAGAAGCCTCTCGCCGAGGACAGCGAGAGAACAGCCCAGCCTTTGACATGAATGCTTTGATCTGGCAACCATGCCCTATGAGGAGTACGAGCAGGAACGTGAAAGGGCTCTGGAACAGGAGCAGTGAAAAGCAGCCGACGCTTTTCCGTCGCAGTCTCCTCTCTTACAGCTTAAATTCATCAGGCGCTGGAATCAACAGGGCAACCTGATTGGGCATGCCTTGTGTCTTGCCCCATAAAAAAGCGGAGACAAGGCAAGCCCTCTCTCCGCTCTCTACTGACACATCAGCAGTGTACGATGAAATCAGTACTTCTGATCCGCATAGGCCAGCCAGCCACCAGCAGCCACCAGCTCCTTATCAAAGGGATTCATGGAGAAACTGCACTCCGCCTTCTTCCCTTGATTGTTCTCTGCAACCACAATGTCGTTTTCCAGATCAATGCCGATTTTAATATTATCATTATCGCTGGCAAGGGCAAAAAGCTGGTCAATATCCGCCTTGGCAAGCTCCACCGCCAGGATACCGCAGTTGAACATATTTTGGCGAAAGATACGGGCAAAGCTCTCGCCGAGAACTACGTTGATGTCATTGACCTCCAGTGCCCAGACTGCATGCTCACGGGAGGAACCGCAACCGAAATTGGAGCGGGTCACCAGCACCGATGCCTGTTGGAAGTCATCTGCCTGGGTGTCGAACTCCTTGCCGTCCAGGAACAGGTCTTCCAGCAGATGAGGCTGTAAGGCTCGCTTGGTGATCTCGGTGAGGTATTTGGCCGGAATAATCTCGTCCGTATTGATGTCGTCTCTGTCGATAAAAAAGGCTGAACCGCCGAATGCTTTCATGTCCTTCATTGCTCCTTTTAGCTGGGCTGCTTAGTTGATAAACTGGGCCGGGTCTGTGATCTCTCCGGTGACCGCTGCTGCGGCGGCGGACAGCGGGCTCATCAGATGGACCATGCCGCCTTTGCCCATGCGACCGTTGAAATTCCGGTTGGTGGTGGAGGCGCAGGACTCGCCCTCAGCCAGCACGCCGCTGCTCATGCCCAGGCAGGCACCGCAGGTGGGGTTGAGTACGCAAAAGCCCGCATCCATGAAGATTTTGATCAGCCCTTCGTCCAGAGCTTGGGAGTAGATGGCCGGGGTGGCCGGGGTCAGTATCCCGCGCACGCTGTCGGCAATGGTACGTCCGCGCAGGATGGAGGCTGCAGCCCGGATATCTTCGATGCGCCCGTTGGTACAGGAGCCGATATAGACCTGATCGATCTTGGCTCCGGCCAGCTCATCAATATCCTTAACCTTGTCCGGCTTATAATCATAGGTCACCTGGGGGCGCAGGTCAGAGACATCAATAGTCAGAGTCTCGGCGTACTCCGCAGCAGGATCAGAATGCCATTTGCTGAAGTCTTCTACAGCATCTTCAAGCGAAGCATAATCCTCCTGGATAAAGGGCCAGAGGTACTCGGCCGTGACCTTGTCCGGCAGGCAGAGGCCAGAGGTGGCGCCCGCTTCCACGGACATATTACAGAGGGTCATCCGGGAGGACATGTCCATCTCCTCCACCACCGGGCCACAGAACTCCATGACCATATCCGTGGCCCCGTTCACGGTGAGCTGCTTGATGATCTTGAGGATCACGTCCTTGGCATACACACCCTGCGGCAGGCTGCCGGTGACTTCGATCTTCATTGATTTGGGTTTGCGGAAAGCACAGACCCCCTTGAGAATACCCACCTCCAGGTCTGTGGTTCCAACGCCTGCGGCAAAGGCCCCGAAAGCACCGTGGGTGCAGGTGTGGGAATCGCCCATGATCACCGTATTTCCCGGCCGGATAAAACCCTTTTCCGGGAACAGGGCATGACAGACCCCGTTGCGACCCACATCAAAAAAATCTTTGATCTTATGCCGCTTGGCCCAATCCCGCATAATCTTGGCCTGGGTCGCGGTCTTGGAATCCTTGGCCGGGGTTACGTGGTCGATGACCGCTTTGATCCGGTTTGGATCAATCACCCGATCCATGCCCTTGTCTACCAGATCCATGATGGCAATGGGCGTGGTGATTTCATGACACATGATGACATCTATATCCAGCACCATGTTTTCCGGTGTCGGGGTATCGCGCAGATGGGCAGCGAAAATTTTTTCAGCTAGTGTCTGTCCCGTTTGTCCCATTCTTGTTCTCCGTGCAATGAGTTGAAAAGTATCGTGCGGGGATATTACCTTTCCTGACTGAATCTGGCAACCTCTCTGCGGAATTACAGGCGTTCCGAACAGGAGCTGTCAGTGCATCTTTCCGAAGGCGCGCAGCGCCGCAGGACCAAGCGTTGGAACGGGAACGCCTTAATGACAACCGTAATACGTCCAGTTGATTAACTTGTTAGATTTTTAGTTGCCAATCATCAAGGATAAGCACCATTATTAATATCTATACATGTTCCATTTATATATTCTGGACATTCTGTTGCCAACCAAACTATGGTTTTTGCTACTTCTTCAGGTTTGGCGAACCGACCAGTGTAGACAGTACTTTTAATTGCATTCTTTCGGTCTTCTGGAATAACATTAAGCATATCAGTTTCAACAGGTCCAGGAGCAACTGCATTAATGACAATTCCTTTCGCTCCTAAAATTTTAGCGAAGCTCTTAGTAGCATTAATTAGTCCAGCTTTTGTAATGCCGTACCAAATATCAGGATGGCCAATTTCCCCTGCAATTGAAGCATTGTTTACAATTCTACCAGAGCCTTTCTTAACCATACTTTTTGATATTTCACGAATTAATGCAACAGGAGCTTCAATGTTTAGTTTCAACATTCCATCCACTTTATCTTGAGGATAGTTATTAAACGGAATTGAATGCATGACACCTGCATTATTAACTAATATATCAATTTCACCCAGCTCTGATATTAATTCAGGAATTAGCTCAACTTTTGTTAAGTCAAAACTCTTTTTGACGACATTTTCAGAATTTAGAATTTCAGATTTATCAAAGGTTCTTGCGATTACAAAAACTTTATAACCTAAATTTATAAGCTCTCTAGTGACTTCTAAACCAATACCTTTATTTCCACCTGTTACCAGAGCGGTTTTAACTATATTCATCTACTTCTCCATTCTGAAATCTAACGCCGTGCTTAACGGGCACCGTGACCGCGCGGAAGCGCGGTTATGGTGCCCCGTTGAAGCACTTGTTATCGCAATTTTTGGGTATATTAAATACGCTCAAAAGAAAAATTGATGGATGAAAGCACTCCATAAAAATAATCCAATTCCGTAATTTGTATGATTTATCAAATTTGTTTTTATGATTTGTATCCTGTTATCACATCGTGAAGCCATCACACCTTTTCCAATGCTTGGCAATAACCAAAACCATGGAAAACAAACCGTACCAATTCCAAACACCAATGACGTCCACACATTATCATTAACAAACTGCACGTGCTGCTCAAGAATCAAGAACACTCCAGCCAACATCATGCCAATTAGATAATGCGATATCATGCACCACATTTTTTCATTCTTCAATTTTGGTGAATGGTCGATATCTTTGTGAAACAATTTTCCTTTAAAAATATATAGAAACCATCTACCCATTGATCCCGATGACACAAAAGGATGAATTACTTTTTTTGTTGCAAGAATACCGGCAAAAATGTCCATGAAGACAGTTGCAAAACTTCCCATAAAAATCGCTTCGATATAGATCAAATGTAACTCCTGTAATACTTCATGTTGTGTAACCGGTTCGGCGATAACGCCTTGCTCACCGGAAAATTAGGAGCGCAGCGAGTAATTATTCCGAGTGCAGCAACTTGTTAAGCGGCTCTTGAAAAAGACTAAAATTCAAAATCACCTCTCGATGTGACTTTTCCTTCAATTTTCTTAACAAAGGTTGCAACACAGTGCCGTAGCTCGGATAGCTTATCTGGTGTAATTTCCACATGACTACCTTCCTTTGTTCTTCCGCCTCTGTGGACTATGTCATGACGAATTACAATGTATTTCATTAGCTGTTCAATTTCTGGCCTTTCGATATCCATCGAACTCGAAAAAAGCGGCATAACCCTGTCAAGACGATGCCAGACAGTTTTCTGTATGTATTGCTCAACCTGATCTCTTAGCGCTTCAAGACGATTAAATATAGTTGATAGCGATAATTTCTCTTTTTTAAATTCGGAGCAGTTTGAAACGAATCTTTTAAAAACGTCCTCATCGAATTTAACCCAATATGACATAGTGTCTGACAAATATGTTTCTAAAGCAGCAATCAGATGTGAATAAAGAAGTTGGCGTAGCAGTATTTTATGCTCAGAATCCAGAACCGCCTCGTTCAATGAATCAATTTCTGATAAACGTTGGAGAAATTGTTGGTAAGGCGAGTCTTCCGATTCAACTTCAAAAGAAAAGTATTCATCGTAATCGGGCTCAGTATGTATTGGGGCCCATTCATATATCCCATCCGACTCTACATCATCAATTACAGCACGCACTATCTCATCATTAAATAAATCCCCGAACCTGCCATACAACTCATCCTCTGCTTCGTAAGGACCGCCATGAATATAGAGGTATCCTCCTTCGCGACCATTGTAAGGTGTATCATTCGCTGGGTCCCAAAAACGACTCAGGAACCATTGCCGCATTGCCTCATGACGCAGGTCAGGCGGTGCTGATGAAAGCCATTCATTATTAGGATCGAAGCCTGACCTTGTAATAACGCCCGCCTCTTCTGGCAAATCCGGATAGTAATCTTCAAGATGGTCGTTATGGCCCACCGTTAACCTCGGTAAATTTCTTTATGGTTCAGCTTGGGAAAATGTGAAGCCGCTTAACGCCCCGGCTCACCTGAGCAAAAGCCGACGATAAACTTTCATTTTTTTGAAAAAGGTGCCCGGCTTTTGCGTCAGGTGAAGCCGGATTGTTATCCAATATTTTTTATATCAAAAAACATTAAAATTAATCATTTTACCAGTAACTTGCAAATAAATATGCTTCGTTAAGAGTTTGAGAATACCAAATAGTAAAGCCAGCGCCATTTGAACTTAGTGTCACATGATTTTTTATACTATCTACGGGGTATTTCCAACCAACTTCTTTAAACCACGATTCAAATATTAGAGCCTCAGAACTCCTGTCCATGAATGTATCCTCTTTTATTTGAGGTATATCAGTTTCATTACGTTTTTGAGAAAGCCAATCCATCAGCATTTTTTTTCAATTGTAAACTTAGCAAAATGGCCGTAAGAAGTCTTGTGAACAACAATATTCGTTGCCTTTGGTGGCATCCAATTTCGAATCCTTCTACCATCAACCTCCATATGCTTATTGTAAGTAAATGTTCCGTAGCGTATTGAATCGACAATTTCCATAACACCAATACATGATGGAACAAATAAAATAATGACCAATAAAACTGATTTCCCAAAAGAAATTTGCTTTTTTAACTTGAGGATTTTATGCACTCTTGGTAGCAAATTTACCAAGAGAATAGATATTCCTATGGTAATTAAAAACGGCAATACTAAAAATCCATACATACTTAACTCTTCTTTTGGATTTTGAAGGATAATGCCGAGTTGACCGAAATTTTCCTGGTATAATGGTCACTTGCGGTTGATTATTGCGGGAAAATACCGGTCAACTCGGCATTCCTCATCAGAAGAAAATCAGGGTGGCAAGAAGCAGAACCGGAAGCAGGATGCAGGACGACCATGCCATGTAGCCGAAAAAGCTCGGCATCCGCACCCCGTTTTCCTCGGCAATCGCCTTGACCATAAAATTCGGGCCATTGCCGATATAGGTATTGGCTCCCATAAACACGGCCCCGCAGGAAATGGCGATCAGCAGTTCAACAGCCCGGTCGCCACCGGCTGCAAGGAAATCTGCCAGGTATTTCGGACTGTCCACACTGACGCCCATGCTGCCGGCTGCTGTGGCGGCAAAGGTCAGATATGTCGGCGCATTGTCCAGAAAACTGGAGAGCAGGCCGGTCCCCCAGAAGAAATGCCACGATTTGCTCAGGCCCAGCTCGCTGCCGTGGGCGTTCAGCACGGTCAGCGGGGCGATCATGGTGATGAAAATCCCGGCAAACAGAACAGCCACTTCAATGATGGGGGCAAAGGTGAACCTGTTCTCTACCCGGATTTCTTTTTTCGTCGTGACATACGCTGCAATGGTAATCCCGGTCATCAGGATCTCCTGCAGGCCGAAGGGCCATTCGCCGCCCCATCCCTGTCCTTTGCCCAGGATCACCAGCACAATCCCTGCCAGAAAAAGGAGGTTGTGCCAGCCGAGAATACGCAGCGGTTCATGCTCCATCACCTGTTCGAGCTGCGAGCCCGGACGGCGTTTTTCTTCCCGGTCAAAAACATATTGATCAAGCAGGTTGGCTGCAACAATCAGGATACCGTTGACAAAAAGCCATTCTTTCCACAGCCGCATGGTCCAGCCGAAGGGAACTCCTTTGAGAAAACCGAGAAAGAGCGGCGGATCGCCCAGCGGGGTCAGCAGGCCGCCGCAGTTGGAGACCACAAAAATAAAAAAGACCACAAGGTGAACTTTGTTTTCTCGCGACTGATTTGCCCGCAACAGTGGCCGGATCAGGACCATTGAAGCGCCTGTGGTGCCGATAAAACTGGCTGCCGCTCCTCCGATGAGCAGAAGTATGGTGTTGGCAAGAGGAGTTCCGGCAAGCGATCCTTTGATATAAATGCCGCCGGAAATGATGAACAGGGCACCCAGCAAAACGATAAACGGCAGATATTCAAACAGCATGGCGTGATAGATAGCCACCCAGCCTGTATGGCCGAAGTTGATGAGCAGGTAGGCGACAAAGAGAAGCGCGAATGTCCCGCTCACCAGAGCCCTGTTCCGGTTGGACTCCCACCAGTGATGGGCCACGAGCGGCAGCACCGCGATACAGCCTAACAGCAGGGCAAAGGGGAGAATCCAGATCGGATGAATGCTGAGGTGCGCGCCGCCTTCCGAGGCAAAAAGAGGCGCAGGCAGAAAAAGGAGGAGCATACCTGCCACGGCGAGGAACCTCCTCATAGTCCTCATGGACCGGGCAGAAACAGGATCTTTCCGTAAAGGAAAATGCATTGTGGTCGTTCTAGAAAACTGCATGATTACGTGCGATTAATTTATGGTTTTGGTTTTATGAATTTGATTGTTGGGTTTTCGGTTTCTTCATTTCTTGGATTTCTCAGTGTTTTTCCCCGAATTCCATAATTCCATGATCAGACGCGGGGGTTCTTTTTCCTTTTTCTGAGCAGCGCAAGAAGCTGTCTAGCCAGCAGCGGGAAGATGCCGAGCAGGATAAAGGAAAAGATCAGGGCCGGAGAAAAAATGCCGCTGGCTGATTCCAGACTGCCTAACTGCGTACCTGCATTGACATACACAAAGCCCCCCGGCAGCATACCGACCTGACTGACCCAGTAAAAGATCCCGGTGCGGATCGGCGTCAGTCCCATGACCAGATTGATCACAAAGAACGGAAAAACAGGTACCAGGCGAAGGCTGAACAGATAGAAGGCCCCGTCCTGCTCAATCCCTCTGTTGATCGCGCTCAGTTTTTCCCCGAATCTGCCCTGGATAAAATCTTTGAGCAGAAATCGGGCCGAGAGAAAGGCCAGCGTTGCACCGATGGTGCTGGCGAACGAGACCAGCACCAGTCCGGTCCACAGCCCGAACAGTGCGCCTCCGGCCAGGCTCATCACAGCGGCGCCCGGTAGAGAAAGGGCGGTGATCAGGATATATACTGCCATGTAGCCCGCTATGGTGAGCAGCTGATGTTCGGCATAGTAGACATGAAAGCGCTCACGACCGGACTGCAGAGCAGCAAAGTGCAGATACTGCTGCAGGTCAAAGGCGAAAAACGCAGCAATGAGCGTCCCTATCACCAGCAGGAGAATGATTTTTCTCCGGGCTTTTGTATTGCTCCTGTTCATATGCCAGCTGCAGAACTGATTTTGTTTCGGTGAAACAGATTTTTTTGAAAGATCAATATTTTGTTTCGTTGCCGAGAATTTCTGCGGCCTCTGATGGGGGAAAATATACCCGAAACTGCAAAGGGCAGCAAATTATTCTGTCCGTCTTGCCAGCAGTTCGCTGCTCATCTGATCGTTTTCCTGTCACATTCTGTCATCGTCTTTTTCCTCCATGTCATCATCAGAAAGAAAGTCAGTCATGGTCATCGTGCATACTGGGGACAGGAAACAAAAGCCGTGCTCATTTAAAAAAAAGCAGGAGAGCAGACCCAAGGCTCGGGCAAGAAAAAGAGACAAGGAGGATGAAGAAATGACATCAGTACAGAAAAAACAGGAAAAACAGGAAAAACGCAATCAGCAACCCCGCCATTTGGATCCCGGTTCTTTACTGCTGGCCGTCTATACCCTAACTATGGCCGTGCTGGTGGTGCTCGGCTGGTTCGGGTCTGCTGCAGCTGATCCCGCAGGGCAGACCGAGTCAGACCGGACAGGCCGGGAGGAACTGGTGACCCTGGATGCTGTGCAGCAGGGGGAGCTGCTGTTGCCGAGTGATGAGCCGGGGAAATTCCGGGCGGCGCCCATGCTTTCAATGGATGTTGATATCAGGGTGAGCGGCATTGCGGCGCGGGCCACGGTCAGACAGCATTTCAGCAATGATTCTGATGAATGGGTCGAGGCGCTGTATGTTTTTCCCCTGCCGGACGAGAGCGCAGTGGATCATCTGGAGATGCGGATCAATGACCGGGTGGTCGTCGGCAAAATTCAGAAAAAAGAAGAGGCCCGCAAAACCTATGAGGCGGCCAAAAAGGCAGGCAAGAAGACCTCGCTTCTTTCGCAGCAGCGGCCCAATATCTTCACCACGGCTGTGGCCAATATCGGTCCCGGAGAGACCGTGATTATTCAGATTGAATACCAGCAGGTGGTGCAGCGCCAAGATTCCCTGTACTCGCTGCGCTTCCCCATGCTTGTCGGGCCCAGATATTCTCCCGGTTTTTCCGGAGGGGCTGGTGAAACTGCGGCTCACACCCTGCCGCAACTGTCGGTCGTCAAACCGAACGAAGCCGCAGTGAATCCGGTGAACCTGCATGTGAATCTGGCAGCCGGGATGGAGCTGGCCCGAATCGACAGCCTGTATCACGGGATTACCAGCAGTAAAAATGAGGACAGGAGTATAGATATCCGTTTTACCAGCGAGGTCAAAGCAGACCGTGATTTTGTTCTGGAATGGGAACCGGAAAAACAGCAGGCCCCCGCAGTCACCCTGTTCAGTGAGCAGAAGGGCGATGAACGCTACATGCTGCTCATGGTGATGCCGCCGGAACAGGCGCAGCAGGAACCGCTGGCCCGCGAAGTGGTGTTTATTTTGGATACCTCCGGTTCAATGGGCGGTGAGTCCATCAGGCAGGCGAAAAAGGCCCTGCGCATGGCTGTGGAGCGTATGCGACCCCGTGACCGATTCAATGTAATTGAGTTCAACAGCACAGCCCGTTCCCTGTTCAACGACAGCAGGCCGGGCAGTCCGGAGAACATCAGCCGGGCCGTTGCGTTCATCGAAGGGCTTGAGGCCAACGGCGGCACGGAAATCAGCACGGCGCTGGATATGGCCCTGGACGGTCAGCAGAAGCACGAGCGCATCCGGCAGATCGTTTTTCTGACCGACGGTTCGGTGAGTAACGAAGCGGAACTGTTCACCATGATCCATGACCGTCTCGGCGACTCCCGTCTGTTCACGGTGGGGATCGGCTCGGCGCCGAACAGCTATTTCATGACCAGGGCAGCTGCAATGGGCCGGGGCAGTTATACTTTTATCGGCAAGCTGGAAGAGGTGCGGGGAAAAATGACCGGCCTGTTCTTCATGCTGGAGCAACCAGCCATCACCAATCTGCAGCTGACCGGGGCAGAGGGCCTCAAAACCCTGCCCTCTCCGCTGCCGGATCTGTATCAGGGCGAACCGCTGACCGTGGTGGTGAAGGGAAAGGGAGAAGCGGGTCAGCTGCAGCTTGCCGGGCTGCGGGGCGGCGTGACGCCTTGGCAGATGACGGTTGATACCACGGCCTTTACTGACCGGCCCGGCATCGCGGTGCTCTGGGCGCGGAAGAAAATCAGAATCCTGCTGGACAGCCTCTCCTCCGGGGCTGATCCGCAGCAGGTGCGGCAGGAGGTGACCGAACTCGCCCTGAACAATCATCTGGTCAGCCGCTATACCAGTTTGGTTGCGGTGGAGGAAAAGGTTTCCCGGCCCAAAGATGCTTCGCTGCAGAAGCAAGCGGTCAAGAGCAATCTGCCTGCAGGCTGGCAGTACAGTTCGGTTTTTGCAGGCGGTTCTGCAACGGCAACCCCGGCGGCCCTGCAGCTCCTCATCGGCACGCTGTTCCTGCTTCTTACCGGGCTGCTTATTTGGCTGCACAGGAGAATGCCGTGATCATGCAGCCCAAGTGGAGACGGCAGAGCACAGGGCTGGCTGCTGTCCTGTGCTCTGCCGTCGGGATGCTGCTCTGCGGCAACAGCATGTGGATTCATGCCAAGGGGCTGCTGGCCCAGCTGCTCCTGCACCGGGCCTGGGAGCAGACCCTGAGCCGGAATGTCCCGGTCAGGCCGTGGCCCTGGGCCGATACCTGGCCGGTGGCCCGGCTGCAGGCGGAAAAAGACGGCCGGGAGATGATCGTGCTGGCCGGGCAGTCCGGGGAGGCCCTTGCCTTCGGGCCGGGGATGTTGCAGACCGGTGCTGCGCCCGGACAGGCAGGTACCTGTGTCCTGGCAGCCCACCGGGATACCCATTTCCGTTTTCTGCGCAGTGTGCGTAAAGGAGATATCTTTACTCTGGAGGACGGGCACGGGCGGCAATGGCGCTACCGGGTCAGCGCAACTGCAGTCCGGCAGGCAGAAGCACTTTATCTGCCGCAGCAGGGAAGGGCCCAGCTGGCCCTGATCACCTGCTATCCTTTCCGGGCAGTCCGCCCCGGTACCCGGCAGCGCTATGTGGTGACAGCGGATAGAATCTGAAAGGTGATTTGGGGTTTGCACCTGAAATACCAATCATCTATATCCAGTCAGTGCGCGGTTTGTGAAAGGGCTGTGATACTGGCGGGGAACTTTTTTATATCAACAGCTATTTTCTCTTGACTTTTTTGATTATAGTTGTTCATAATTGGATTAATGGTGCAACATCCGGCGAATCATTCATCTAATGAAGGAGGGGAAAAATGAAAAAGCACTCTGTTAAATCGGCAATAACTCTTACTGTTGCAACTTCAATTCTTTTGGGATTCACTGTTCCGGCTTTTTCTGGAAATGTTGCAAAACGTAAAACAGTTGCAGCATGGGGAGAATTTTTCACCGGTGGATGGGGGAATGGATTAACAACGGATTACAGTACACTTACCGATGGAGAAATATTCGCAACAGGCCATCAATGGGATCAAGGCCCTATCTGGTGGGATGAAAATCAAGATCAGGAACAGAACTTTTTACAAGTCTTCTTGGGTCCGCATTGCTATCAGGTTAAGAAGATACGAATCCAAGTCGATAATAATGATGACTATCTCATCTCATGGCAGGACAAGAGGCTTGGATATACCGGTCCTGGACAGGTAATTGTCGTTCCTGACAGACACTGGGGTATGGACAGGCTAATCACCATGAATATTGATGCCGTTACTGATGCTTTCAGGATTGAACACTATACTGCAGGAGCCGGAGATGGTCTTTATGCTGTCTCAGAATTTCAAGCTCTTGGCAGGAAAATAAAATGTCCTTAAGAGCTTGGCTGCGACTATCCTGATCCTTAATTAAAAAGTATCAGTTTGTTAAAAGGGACTTGATTGCGCGGTTGATCTGAATTGAGTAACCAAGGCCGCATCTTAGGCTTGCGGCCTTTTTTCTGTATTGAGTTCACCGGGTGCGTGCTTGGCGCGTTACCCGGTTTTTTATATCTGAACCGACTTAATCAACCGGTTCATGTACTTTTTCATCAAGAAATACCTCCTTTCTTCTCCTCCGCTTCCTTCCCGCTTTATCCCTTGAATCCCGCCAACAAGGCAATCCTCCGGTCATCATGATTGCCGGGCGACCAGAAGGACAGCCAGTCCCGCTGTTGAGGCGGCAGAATTTAATTCTCGTTCCTAAAGCATCTTTCACTGCTCAACTTCCCCTTCCATATTCGTCATCAAAACGGACAATGTCGTCCTCTCCGAGATAACTGCCGATCTGGATTTCAATCAGCTCCAGCGGAATCACGCCCGGATTTTCCAGGCGATGCACGGTGCCCAGCCGGATATAGGTTGATTCATCTTCGCGGAGCAGGATGGTCCGGTCGCCGTTTTCCACTCTGGCCGTTCCCCGGACCACCACCCAGTGCTCATGGCGGTGATGGTGCATCTGGGAGGAAAGGCGTGCGCCCGGATTGACCGTGATCCGCTTGATCTGAAAGCGGTCATGGATTTCCAGGGTGGTGTAGCTGCCCCAGGGGCGATGTACGGTACGGTGGCTGTGGAACTCTGGCCGCTTCTGTTGTTTCAGTCTGCTGACAATTTTTTTGATATCCTGCGCCCGGTCCATTGGGGCAACTAGGACGGCATCCGAGGTCTCCACCACCAAGGTGTCGCGCAGGCCGATCGCCGCGACCAAAGTATCCTGAGAGCGGATCAGGCAGTTTTCCACATCCTCAAGCAGCACGTCTCCATCGGTCACATTGCCCTGCGCGTCCTTTTCAGCCACCTCCCACAGGGCCTGCCAGGAGCCGATATCGTTCCAGCCGAAATCCGCTTCCACCACTGCCGCGTTGTCCGTTTTTTCCATGAGGGCGTAGTCAATAGAATCTGCCGGACATAGCTGCATCCCTTCCCGGTCAAAACGGAAAAACACCCCGTCTGTGGTCCCTCGTTCAACCGCCTGTTCCATACAGGCGAGCATATCCGGAGCATGGCGTTTCAGCTCTGCAAGCAGCGGATCCGCCGGAAAGGCGAACATGCCGCTGTTCCAGAAATAATTGCGGTCCGCAAGGTATTTTTTTGCGGTTTCCAGGTCCGGTTTTTCGACAAAGGATTGCACCGCGTTATCCGCACCTCTGCGGATATAACCGTAGCCGGTCTCCGGTCGGTCCGGGACAATGCCGAAGGTGGTCAGCTTTCCCTGCGCGGCCTGTTCTGCAGCCCGTGCAACTGCCCGGACAAAATCATCCGGCCGGGCAATAAGATGATCCGCAGGCAGCATGAGCAGCAGGATATTTTCCCCGAAATGCTGCCGGGCAAACAGAGCCGCCCCGCAGACTGCCGGGGCCGTATCCTTGCCCAAAGGTTCCAGAAGAACCTGATAATCCGGAAATATATCCAGCGCCTCCACCTGAGTTCTGGTCAGAAAACGGTGTTCCTCGCCCACCACAATAAGCGGCGGCAGGGTATCCGGCAGCAGGCTGACCCGGATCAGGGTGTTCTGGAGCAGCGATTGTTCACCGAGCAGGCAGAGCAGCTGCTTGGGATACAGTTCACGGGACAGAGGCCAGAGCCGGGTGCCGGTTCCTCCGGCAAGAATCACAGGTTGAATGCGCATGATATGTTAACCCAAGTTGTGACCTGCAGCATTGAAGGCTGAATGCCGGAGACCATAATAAGTATCAAAATTTTCAGTTTAAACCCGCAGGGCGTAACAACCATCTGTAACAGCATCTATATGAAGGTGAAGGGGAACTCTCCAGGAGAAAAAAACATTTCTGCAGAGATCCCGGATTCACTGATCAGCAGATGCATTTTCTGTCCGTAGAACTGCGGATCAGGAGTTCTACAAGCTGATTTGTCAGCAGCCGCTCCGCTTAATATCATCTGCAGATAATTCTTGCTCTGCGGCGGGCTATAGAATAGCCTGTAGTATATAACCCTGTTATACCAACGTAAGCAGAGATCGATCTTTATGCTGGAGGAAAAAATCATGAAACTGCCGAAATGGGAAGCCCTTATTACGCATTTCCCCAATAAACCTGCAAAGGATGTATTTACTGAAATAGGCGGAAAAGTACAACTGAATTACGAGATCGGCGTCTTTACCAACGCCTGTGCGACCAGAATTTCGCAGGCGCTCAACTTTTCAGGTGAGGACCACCTGATTCCCTATTACACTACCACGGATAAAGCCGGGAAAAAAACAACTCAGGTTTCTTCCGGTGAAAAATCCTCTGTCCAGCAGGATGGCAACCGGACGAAAAAATGGTATATCTTCCGGGTGCGGGTCCTTCTGCAGTATCTGGAAGGAAAATACGGCGCACCTGAAACGGTTTCCCCGGCTGAGTACAAAGAAAATCTCAAGGGCAGAAAAGGCATTATCGTCTTTGAAGTTTCCGGCTGGTCAGACGCCACCGGCCACGCGGATCTCTGGGACGGGGAACAATGCGTGCGGAGTGATTTCGGGGACAAGGCGCATACTATTCTTTTCTGGGAGGCCGCATAAATGCGCCTTATGCTCATAAAACGGTCTGTTCTGTTGCTGTTTCTTTTGCCCCTCCTGCTGCAGAGCGCCTGCAGCGCAGTAGAACAGAAGGAACTGAAGGAGCAGAATACAGTGCAGATCCGGCAGACCGAGGAGCAGCGTCTCTGGAAGTTTGCCTATGCCAACTGCCTGTTCCAATATTTTCAAACAAAAGGCTATGACTTGCATGATATCCGGGCGATCAGCGGGGGATATACGGAGATGACCGAGGCTTCGACAGAAACCCTGCAGGAGATCGCCCGACAGATCGAATTATATCAGCCCGAACTCAGGACAAAGCAGGATATCGATCCTGTCCTGTACAAATGTTTTTTTCTGGAGGATAATGAGGCATTGAAACGAATTATTTCTGCACGCTGAGAGGGGCGTATGTAAAGAAAGAGGACAAAGAAGAGGAAGAAAAAGAGATGAGGAAGAAAATTATGGGCCTTCTGGCTGTATCCTTGGCCCTGACCAGCACTCCTGCCTGCGCTGTTGAGCATGAGGAGCTGTTCAGCGAAGCGATGCATGTCCTGGAAGGCATGGAAGAAAAAACAGCTGCAGTACAGTTGTGCGGCGCAGGTCTGCTGGAAAAAGGAAAAGAGACGAAAATCGTCTTTGAGAAAATGATTGAAACCTGCGCCTGCTGCGCAGATGCCTTCCGGTGCTGCTATGCGCTGGCCTGCAAACCCTGCTTGGAAGTCTATCCCGACGAAGCAGCGCTGAAAGATCTGGACAAGGTTCCTGTTCTGGAGAAAGCGTCTGAAAAGGAGTCGCCTTGAATTGCCTTAACAGGGTGCGCTGCCCGGCGTTCTCGGAAAGGGGATAACGTCCCGGATATTGGTCATGCCCGTAACAAACTGAACCAGCCGCTCAAATCCGAGGCCGAAACCGGCATGGGGTACGGAGCCGTACCGTCGCAGATCCAGGTACCAGCCGTATTCCTCCGGATCAAGCCCGGCCTTTGCCATGCGGCTGTGCAGCAGGTCAAAGCGTTCCTCCCGCTGGCTGCCGCCCACCAGCTCGCCGATGCCCGGCATCAGGATATCCATTGCGGCCACGGTTCTGCTGTCATTGTTGAGGCGCATGTAGAACGGCTTGATGGTTTTGGGATAATCCGTGACAATCACCGGCCTGCCCGTAACCTCCTCGCAGAGGAAACGTTCATGCTCCGACTGAAGGTCCGTGCCCCATTCGACCGGAAAATCAAACCGCCTGCCGGACTGCTTCAGGGCGCTGACCGCCTCGGTGTAGGTCATGCGGGCAAAGGATTTCTCCCGCACGGTCTCCAACCGCTGCAGCAGGCCCTTGCTGACAAAACGGTTGAACAGGTCAAGATCCTCGGCGCAGTTTTCCAGCACTGCGGTCAGCAGATCCCGGATCAGGGCTTCGGCCACTTCCATATCGCAGATCAGATCACAGAAGGCCATCTCCGGTTCCAGCATCCAGAATTCAGCCAGATGCCGACTGGTGTTGGAGTTTTCCGCCCGGAACGTCGGGCCGAAAGTGTAGACCCGACCGTGGGACAGGGCAAAGATCTCGGCCTGCAGTTGCCCGCTGACCGTGAGCCCGGCTTTGCGACCGAAAAAATCTTTGGCAAAGGCGTATTTTTCCCGGAGTTCTTCTGCAGACAGGGCTGTAACCGTGAACATTTCTCCGGCGCCTTCGCAGTCCGAGGTGGTGATGATGGGAGTATGGACTTGGAGAAAACCACGATCCCGGAAAAAGCGATGAATGGCGAAGTTTAATTCAGAACGGATGCGGGCAACTGCACCCAGGGCATTGGTGCGCGACCGCAGATGGAACGAAGGAACTCGAAGCTGTGCCGTTTTTTCTGCAGGGGATAGGTGGCAGGATCAGCTTGGCCGAGCACGGTAACCTGCTCTGCCCGGACTTCCACGGCCTGTCCCTTGGCTGGAGATTCTACCAGAGTGCCGACCACCCGAACAGCCGTGCCGGTACTGAGCGTTCTGACTTCAGCCGCATAATTCTCCAGGTTTGCTTCGGCGATGATCTGCAGCCCGGTCAGGCAGGAGCCGTCCGTGAGTTCGACAAAGCACAGGTTGCCGGAATCACGGCAGGTCCTGACCCAGCCGTGTACTTCGACCTGCTGTCCAGCCGGTTCGAGGTGCAGCAGTTCTTTGATACGCTCGTTCATGGCAAAACTTTCCTGTTTTTTCTTTTCTGAAGTTTTCCGAAGTGAAGGCAGGGCAGGCAAAAATTCCGCAAAAACTCTGTAACAGGCCGCGGAGCCGCCGCTCTGGAATACGGAAAAAGCAACAAAAAAAGCCTGAAGGATTGCTCCTTCAGGCTGCAATATATGGCTCCCCGGGACGGACTCGAACCGCCGACAAGGTGGTTAACAGCCACCCGCTCTACCGACTGAGCTACCGAGGAATATTTTTCATGCATCCTTCACGTCGTGAAGACGCACCCTTTTTATCATAGTGGGACGGCAAGGTCAAGCAAAAAAAAGTTCATGTCGTGTTTCAGGTTTTCTTCATATTTTCTGATCCCTCTGCACCCTGCTGGACAATCAGCATGGCTGCTGCAATTAATGCGATGCCGGGCAGCACCCGGACGGAAGGCAGCGGATGGCCAAAAAGACGCTCTATCAGGAGAATAAACGGCGGGTACAGATAGCTGTAGGCCATCACCCGTGTCGGGCCGAGATAGAGGGTGCAGAGCTGGCTGAGAAAAAAAGTGATGATCGTGGAAAAGACAGCAAGGTAAACAATTCCCGCCCAAACTTTAAGGCTGATGTCGCTCCAGGGAACTTGGGGCAACCGGTGGCCGGAAAAGAGCAGGAGCCAGCCACTGCCGGTGACCAGAATCCAGAAGGTCATGACGGACATGGGTTCGCCCTGGTGAAAAAGTCTGACCAGCGGCGTATAGAAGGCCATGAGCAGGCAGCCGCCGAAAAAAATCAGGTCACCGGAATGCAGGTTAAAGGCAAGGAGCTGTTGCAGACTGCCGTGAAACAGCACCCAAGTCGCCCCGACAGCCGCCGGAATCATAGCGAGCAGCCGGTATTTCCCGAGACGTTCCCTGAGCAGTACGGCACTGTACAGGCCGGAGATCCCCGGAACCAGCGTAAAGATCACCCCGGTATTCAGAGCGGTGGTGGAGCGCAGGGAAAGAAACATCAACCAGAAGAATCCGGTCAGGGCGAAGCTAATACTGGCATAGCCCAGCAGGCTCCGGGCGTCCGGAATTTTTGCCCCGTATTGCCGGACGATAAAGGGAAGAAAGAGCAGGGCGGCAATGATAAAACGAATCAGGGTCAGGACCGCCGGATGCATTCCTCCGGCAATGGCCTTACCCACTGTGAATGAGGTGGAGACCAGACCGGCGGACAGCAGCATCATGGCGTGAACCGGCCACAGGGTACGGAGCTGCCGGAAATCCGGTCTGCTCTCCTGATTCCTCTGATTGTTTTTTGGAAGCGTCATGCGCTGCTTAAGCGTAAACATCGCCAGCAGAAAAAAGCAGAGTAGAACGGTACGTTTTTCTGTTTGATTGCATTTGGTTATTTATGTAATGTTCTTCGTCCCTCTGCATTGAGGAAACTTTGTGCAGCCCCAAAACTTTTTACCGACGTTCCGGCCTTTCCCGGCTTCCCGCAATACCATTGAACTGCCGCATTTCAGACAACTCGGCGTAATTTCTTTTTCTTTTTTCGCAACGATACTCTTCACATGTTTTCTATGTGCGCGGTTCGTTCTGAAGGAAGGTACCAGTCTTCCTGATTCGATTTTTTCTAAAATTTCCTTTACCTTCTCTTCCGACAATACCGTCTTTTTCTTTGATTTAATGAATCTGATACAGCCTCTGCCATACGTTACATTTTCGGGCATTTCTGTCCTGAATGTGCTGTCGCCAACAAAAACGATGACAGAATGTATTTGCTGTTTATTTAACCCCAAGAGAGATTTCAGTACTTGTATATGCTTATAGTTCTGACGCAATGGGTTTTGGAATCCATTTGAATACTTGTATATTTTCTGAGTCCAGGTTCGCTGCTTCGGGTCTCCATATATCCGGCCTTTCATATTTTTCGTTTCAATCACAAAGATGCCGAAGACAGAGACGATGATATGATCAATCTGGGTGGTTCCGTCTTCGGTAGGCAGTGTTACATTTTTTACAAGGTGATATTGTCTTTTGTCGAGCAACCATTTTGCATAAAAATTGACGACAAACTCACCCATTGCCCCTTTAAACCAGGGAGATGTCAGAATCGCCGGAAGGACAACCGCCGCGAGAAGCACCAACGGGATTAAATACCACAGAGTGCTGAATGCGCGCATTGCTGTTGATGAAAAATCCATCCTGCGATCTCACTTTGTTCAAGAGAAGATAGTTATGCTGCTGCGTCCTGTTGTCCGGTTGTCAGCTATCCCCCTGTCGCGGGTGTAGATCAATATCGACACCGGTCAGACGGCGGGACAATTTTTCGACCTCCGGGACGTTGACAATCAGGAAAAACGGGTGAAAGAATATCAGTATTCGCCGTCTCTGTCAAATCACGAAGTTTTGCAGGAGGTCTATCGCACCCCAGAGCTTCAGTAAATCAAATCGTCTGAAATCTTGTGCCCGCTCTCTCCAAAAGTAAAACTCTTCACTCATGCCTCAACGCATCAATAGGATCAAGCCGTGCCGCTTTCAACGCCGGGAAATAGCCGAAAACCACCCCGACCGCAGCGGAGAACAGAAATGCAATGCCGATGATCTTCAGATCCGGGAGAAAGGGGATTCCCATCATCTGAGTGAGGCCGAAGGACACGCTCATGGCCAGGATAATGCCGAAGATGCCGCCGAAGGAAGAAAGCACCACGGACTCGATCAGAAACTGGAGCAGCACCTCGTGTTCAAAGGCGCCGATGGCCAGGCGGATGCCGATCTCACGGGTGCGCTCGGTCACCGAGACCAGCATGATGTTCATGATCCCGATGCCGCCGACCAGCAGGCTGACCGCAGCCACTGCACTGAGCAGGGCGGTCATGCTCTTGGTGGTGCCGGTGAGCATGGCGGCCAGCTCCTTGGTATCCCAAATCATGAAATTATCCTCTTCATTTTCCGCGAGATGCCGCCGTTTACGCATCAGCGAAGTCAGGTAGTCGGCAACCTTTTTTGTCGATACCCCGTCCATAACCGAAACCTGAATCGTCGAGACATCCCGGTTGCCGGTGAAGCGGCGCTGCACTGCAGGCAGGGGCATGACGATCAGGTCGTCCTGGTCCCGGCCCATGCTTGACTGCCCCTTTTCCTGCAACAGTCCGATCACCTGACAGGAGACCTTGCCCAGGCGGATCTTTCTGCCCACCGGATCTGTGCCGGGAAAGAGGTTGCTGCGCACGGTTGCCCCGATAACGCAGACCGCCCTGCCGGAACTCAATTCCGCCGGTTCAAAAATTCTGCCTTGGGCAATGGTCCAGTTGCGGACAGTGAAAAATTCATTGGTGCTGCCGGTCACACTGGTGGACCAGTTCCGGTTTCCGGCCACTGCAGTTGTACCGGCGGAGCAAACCGGTGCCACGGCATTCAGGGCGGCAATTTCGTGGCGCACAGCCGCCACATCACGGAGGGTGAAGCTGGGTGCGGATGAGCGGCCCGGCCCCCGATGCTGGCCCGGCACAAGCATCAGAACGTTGGTGCCCATGGCGGCAATCTGATTGGTAACCTGGGCCGTGGTGCCGTTGCCGATAGTCACCAGGGTGATGACCGCAGCCACGCCGATGATGATGCCCAGCACGGTCAGGACCGAACGCATGACATTGCGCCGGATGTCGCGCAGGGCGAGCAGGATCATTTTCAGGAACATTCAGGCTGCCTCCGTTGCAGCATCCGGGGCCACTTGGCCGTCGATAAAACGGATAATCCGTCCGGTATAGGCCGCCATTTCCGGTTCATGGGTGACCATGACAATGGTGATACCGTTTTCCCGGTTCAGGCGGACCAGCAGCTCCATAATCTCATGACTGCGCGAGGTGTCCAGGTTGCCGGTGGGTTCATCGGCAAAGAGCACCGAAGGGTTGGTGACAATGGCCCGGGCAATGGCCACCCGCTGCTGCTGGCCGCCGGAAAGCTCGCCCGGTGTGTGCGATTCTCGGCCCTCCAGGCCGACAACTTCCAGGGCCTGTCGGGCCATCTCCCGCCGTCTGCGGCCCGGAGTTCCCCGGTACATCAGCGGCAATTCAACGTTTTCCTGGGCTGAGGTCCGATTGAGCAGATTGAAGCCCTGAAAGACAAAGCCCAGGTAAAAGCGGCGGAGCATGGCCCGCTGTTTGCGGCTCAGGCCGCTGACCTCCACTCCGCCGAAGCGGTACTGGCCCGAGGTGGGCGTATCCAGGCACCCGAGGATATTCATGCAGGTGGATTTGCCGGAACCGCTCGGCCCCATGATCGAGACAAAATCGCCTTTGCCGATGTCCAGATCTACCCCGTGCAGGGCATAGGTCCGGGCCTGGCCCATGCCGTATGCTTTGGTGATGTCCCGCAGGCAGATGAGTGATCCGCTGTCCGTGCTGTCCGTGTCCATTGTCCGTGTACTCATCGCGCTCTGCGGCTTTTTCCGCCGCTCAGGGCGGCAGTGATGACCTCATCCCCATCCTGCAGTTCTCCTTCCAGTATTTCGGTCCGCATACCGTCGCTGAGACCTACCTTGACGGCAATCTGCTTAGGCGGCCCCTGTTTGCTCTCTATCCAGACATGCTGCCGTTTCCCCTTGGGCACAATAGTCGGTTTCCGCTCTTTTCTCCTTCTCGAACGACGGGGAAAGACAGTACTGAGCAGGGAAGGTTTCTGTGTATTTTTTTCCGGTGACGGCGGGGTGAAGCGCAGGGCGGCATTGGGCACGGTCAGGGCATTTTCCACCTGCTGTACCACAATTTCCGCTGTGGCGGTCATGCCCGGTCTGAGGGCCAGATCCGTATTGTCCACCAGCAGCACGGTTTCATAGGTGACCACGCCGTCCGTGGTGGTGGCAGCAAAATGGACCTGACTGATCACGGCGGAGAACTTCCGCTCCGGGTAGGCGTCCACGGTGAACTCCGCCTCCTGCCCCTTGCTGACTTGGCCGATGTCTGCTTCGTCCACATCCACATGCAGTTCCATCTTGGTCAGGTCTTCAGCCAGCTCAAACAGGACCGGTGCTTCAAAGGAGGCGGCCACGGTCTGGCCCTTTTCAATCTTTCTGGACAAAACAATCCCGTTGACCGGCGAGATGATCTCAGCCTTGGCCAGGTCGGTCAGGGTGATGTCCAGCTTTGCCTGCACCTCGGCAACCCCGGCCTTGGCGCTGGCAAGGTCGGCCTTGGCCCGGGAAGAGGCAGCCTTGGCCGCGTCCATATCTGTCCGGGAAGGCATCTTGCCGTTGCTGAGTTTGTAGACCTTTTGCAGCTGCCTGAGTTTACTGCCGGTCTCCTCGATAGTGGCTTCGGCCTGCAGCACCCTGGCCTTGGCCGCCTGCAGCGATGCCTCGGTCTGCTTGACCTGGGCCTTGAGCTTGGACACATCCAGCCGGGCCAGCACCTGCCCCTCGGTCACCTGATCATTAAAATCCGCCATCACCGCTTCAACCTTTCCAGACAGTTCGCTGCCCACATCCACCTTGTTGGTCGGCTCCAAGGTGCCGGTAGCGGTCACGGTAACGACCAGATTGTCAATGGTAACCGGTTCTGTGGTAAAGCTCATCTCCGGGCCGCCGCCTTCCGGTTGCTTCTGCTGAAAATAAAAGAATGCCCCGCCAGCACAGCAGAGCACCAGAACCAGCAGGCACAGCCTGCACTTGCCGCCTTTCTTCTGCGATGACTGCAGGACGGCGGCAATGTCCGCCTGCTCTGTAGGTCTTTCCATTATATCTTTCCTTGCCGCAACTTCTGCACAGCAGAAAGAGACAAACCTGTTTTCTCGGCAATTCCGGCGTCATCCAGAATATCAAGAAGGTTCCGGGCAACCTGGAGGATGCCCTTTTCCATACCTTGCTCCATCCCCGCTTTCAGGGCAGAGGCGATTTTGCTCTCCTGATCAATGATAGCCTGCCTGCGCGCTTCGTAGATCTCGCGCTCGTCTTCGTCGAACAGCCGGTCCACAGCCATGACGGCCCTGACCAGGGCCGGGTCGCAGGCAATGGTCGGGGGAAGTTTTTCCTTGTCCAGCTCCCCTGCACGGGACAGAAAGGCGGCCCAGCGGTCGAGCGGAGCCGCGAGTTCATGGAACTGCTTGCGGAATTTCTTCAGCTCCACGTAGTGCAGTTCAAAGATGTCATGCAGGCTGTCCTCTTTCAGAGTATCCACGTTGATGATCTTGTAGCGGTTGTGGAACCGATCCGCGTCCGGCACAAAGTTGAAGTCCAGGATATTGATGCTGATCGTCTTGGTCAGCTCCTCGTAGATACTGCCCTCGGCAAGCTGCCTGGTCAGTATCCCGGCCCAGTAGTAGATGGCCCGTTTATCGAAATTCCGGTCCTCGGTCATCTGCATCTCCACGTTGATCCAGCGTCCGTTGGAGTCCCTGGCCTTGATGTCAAGAATTGCGAGCTTGCCGGACTGATAGTCGGCAAGGTTGTAGGGATTTTTCAGCTCCAGCTCCTCGACTGCCTTGGCCCGGGCATCATCCGGTTCAGCAGCATAGCTGGTGCCGTAGTCCTCCAGGTACCAGCGCAGTTCGTTCAGGTCGGCTTCCTTGAGGGGACTCGTGAACTCGGCAGGCGGAGAGGCATCCGGGTTGGCTCCGAGCAGGGAAACCATGACGTGGGTAGCATCGGTGAAGGTCAGGCGTAATTCTATGGACATGGTCAGTCCTCCGCGCAGATGGCGGTGCAGCCTATGTGCATGACGATCACTGCTACGGCCACGGCCAGCACCTGCAGGGCATTACCGGAAAAGCCCATTGCCACCAGAATTGCCCCGAAGGACTTGAGCACGGACTCCTTACGCAGGTCGCCCCATTTCTGCCATTGGTCATGGAGCACCCCGCCTTCCTCACAGAGATCTTTATGGGCAGCCAGCTTAAAGCGCTGCCAGAAGGTCTGCGGCTCTTCCTCGGTCACCTCGGCAATGGCCTGCCACTGCTTGGGGGTGCGATCAGGAAGCTCCTTGGATTCCTTGCTGGCCTTGGTCCCGCTGTACGGGGATGGGCTGTTCCGCAGCTCGTCAAGCTGCTCGTCTATGTTCAGAGAAAGGTCTTCCAGCTGTTCCGGGGTAAAGGGTGCGGGCATAATGGTTTCCTCTTGGGAAAAGGGAATGTATCTTTCGGGCTGCAATCTCTAAAAGAACTGCGCCAAATTATACCAGAACAGGGTGTATTACCCAAGGGAAACAGCAATATGAATCGGAAGGAATCAGGAACGGTAAGGCGGAGTTCAAGAGGCATGGGCGGTATCCTCCGGGCAGCACGGCCAGCCGCCACCCAAAGCCTTGTACAGACGGATAAGATTGGCCGCCATGTTTCCCTCACTGCCTGCTAACTGATTGGTAAAGGAAAGCAGAGTCCGCTGGGTGTCCAGCACGGTGGTGAAATCGATCAGCCCGGCTTTGTATTTATTCTCGGCCAGCTGAACGGCCTGTTCCGCTTCTTTCACCGCCCTGGCCAGCGCATCTCTTCTGCTCTGTTCATTCACGTAAGCAGTCAGGGCATTTTCGATTTCTTCCATTGCCGCCAGCACTGCGGCTTCGTACTGAATCAGGGCCTGTTGCTGCTGCGAGCTTTGAACCTGGATATTCTTTCGAATTGCTTCGGCATCAAAAATATTCCAGGAAGCGCTGAGTCCTGCCTGTTCTGCCCAGAAGGAAGGACTGAACAGGTTCTCCGCAAAACGGGCAACCGACAGGCCGTTGATGCCGATGACCCCGCTCAGGCGCAGTTTCGGGTACAGCTCTGCCGTGGCCACCCCGACCCGTGCGGTCTGAGCGACCAGCTCGCTTTCCGCCTTGCGGATATCCGGTCGTCGCCGGATGGCATCGGCAGGCAGCCCGACAGCCACGGTTGTCGGAATCAGGGGAATGAGTTGTGCCGCCTCAAGTTTCTTATGCAGGCTACCCGGCTGCTCACCAAGCAGCACAGCCAGCCGGTTCATGGAGGCCGCAAGGGAGGTCTCCAGCGCGGGAATCTGAGCCTCTGAGCTTTCCAGATTATATTGAGCCTGATGCAGGGCCAGTTCATCGTCCAGCCCGGCTTCGACCTGCCACTTGACCAGCTGCCAGGTTTCGCGCTGCATGGCCAGGCTTTTGCGTACATTGGCCAGCTGCACCTGGGAACTGCGCAGTTCAACATAGTTCAGCGCAACCTCAGCCACTAGGGAGACCAGCACATCCCGCAGGTTCTCCCGGCTGGTCTGCAGATCAGCTTCCGCCGCCTCAAGGGAACGACGGACACTGCCGAACAGGTCGGCCTCCCAGCCTGCATCCAAGCTGAGGCCGTAGCTTTCGCCGGAACTGTCGTTCTCCCCGTCACGTCTCCAGGCAGCACTGCCCGAAGCATCTAAGGAAGGCAACTGCTCCGCCTCCATGATACCCCGCTGCAGACGGGCCTGCTCCACCCGTTCCACTGCGGTTTGCAGATCAAAATTTCCGCTCACGGCCCGCTGCATCAAATCGGAGAGCTGCTTATCCCGCAGCACCTCCCACCATGATGCCAGCTCCTGCGGATCAACCTGTTCCGCCTGCAGCCCTTTCAGCAGAGGGGAGTGCCACTGTTTAACCGGGGGCAATTCCGGCTTGTGATAATCCGGCCCGACCGCCGAGCAACCGGCCAAAAGAAGAAAAAAAACCGGTAGGAAACAATAATGGCGGAAGGGCCGGAAAGGGGATTTTCTATTCATGAGAAGTCAATGGGCTTTGACACGTAATGTGTCATGCAGCACGATTGCTGCTCTGTCCTGTTTATAGAATACACAAAACATGTAAAGGAAACTTGTTGTTTACAAGAAAAATTGTAAAGAATTTGTAAAGGCGGGCGGCATACTGAATAAAATGGTGTTCATGCGTATCATGGCCTTGAGATACGTTCAGCGGAAGGTGCTGTCATGGGGGAGTGACTGGGTAAATGCGTTGTCTTTTGTCTGCTGCAATGGTATTTTTCTCTTCTCACTTTTTTTGTAAAGAAGAACAGAGAAAAAGCAGGACGATGGAACCCATCATCACTTACGGCATTGTCTGCAGGTGAAAATTTCTCAACAGCACTGAAGGAGGCTGCTATGGATTGGGAAGGAAGACGGAAAAGCGATAATGTTGAAGATCAGCGCGGCACGGAATTTTCCGGTAGCTCCGGCGGCGGGGGCACCATGTTGAACCTGCTGCCCGCAGCGGTGAAGCTGCTCGGCTTTAAAGGCACGGTGATTACGACATGGACAGCTGCAACACCTTTGCCAGATGACGATCTTCTGCTGATGACGGAATGAGCGTTGTAGCCTGAATCCACGTCATTTCCGGCAGACTCATACTTGAGGGAGGTTTCCCGAACGCATAAACTTAACTTTCCTGCAGCGCCGCAATGACCTGCTTCATCTCCCAGGCACCGGTCAGTTCCAGGAAAATCTCTTCCAGATCAATATCCTGATCTTCCTTCCCGGCTTTTTTCCGCAGTTCCGCCATCGTCCCGATGATGTGCAGGGTGCCGTTGGTGATAATGGCGATGCGGTGACAGATTTCTTCAGCGATTTCCAGAGAATGGGTGGACAGAAAAATCGTGCTGCCCTCTGCGGCTTTCTGTTTGAATACCTCTTTGACCAGACGGGCCGATTTCGGATCAAGCCCGACCATCGGCTCGTCAATGATCATCAGCGGCTGATTCAGCATGAAAACAGAGGTCATAATCAGCTTCTGGCGCATCCCGTGTGAATAGCTTTCAATGAGATGATCCTGCCATTGACTGAGGTCAAACATCTCAAGGTAACGCGGAACCGCCGCGCTGAACTGCTCTTCCGGCAGGTTGTACAGGCTGGCGACAAACTGCAGATACTCTCCGCCGGTGAGCTTTTCAAACAGCCAGGGCCGATCCGGGACATACCCGGTGTCCTGTTTGCAGGCCAGCGGCTGTTCAGCAAGGGAATTGCCGTTGATGGTCACGGTGCCGCTGTCCGGCTGCAGCAGTCCAGCCAGAATCTTGATTGTGGTGGTCTTGCCTGCACCGTTCGGCCCTAAGAAGCCGAAGATCTCCCCGGCCTGCACTTCCAGGCTGATATTGTTGACCGCAGTAAAATCGGCAAAGGTCTTGCGCAGGTTTTTTATTTTCAGAATTGGTTTCATCGGATTCTGGAGGGAATGCTGTATAATGCAGAAATGCAGGACAAAACCGACAGGCTACGGTTGTCTGACTGACCAAGGGGGATTATTTTTCGGACTGACCGCACTGACAATGGGAACACTGGGCATAGGCCCGGATAATTTTCTGCACCAGCGGATGCCGGACAACATCGCTGCGGTCAAAACGGCAAAAACGGATACCGTCAATGTCCTGTAGAATCTGACCGGCCTCCACCAGCCCGGACGTCTGCCGACCGGGGAGATCAACCTGGGTGATATCACCGGTGATTACCGCCTTGGCATCAAAGCCGATCCTGGTGAGGAACATCTTCATCTGCTCACCTGTGGTATTTTGCGCCTCATCCAGAATAATAAACCCGTTGTTCAGGGTTCTACCGCGCATAAAGGCGAGCGGCGCAATTTCAATAACACCGCGTTCGATCAGCTCGCCGACCCTTTCACCGCCCAGCATATCGTTCAGAGCGTCGGTCAGCGGCCGGAGATACGGGTCAACCTTCTGGGCCATATCTCCGGGCAAAAAGCCGAGCTTTTCGCCAGCCTCCACAGCCGGTCGGGTCAGGATAATCCGCTGCACCTGTTCCGATGCCAAGGCAGATATCGCCATTGCCACGGCCAGATAGGTCTTGCCGGTGCCTGCCGGGCCAATCCCGAAAACAATATCATTTTTCCGGATGGCCTCGATATAGTTTTTCTGATTGACACTCTTGGGGGAGATAACCCGCTTTTGTGCCGTGATGCAGACTTTATCGAGAAAGATTTCCGACAAAGGCGTATCAGGGGAAGACTCAAGAATCTTAATGCCAAAGGCAATATCCTGACTGAACACAGGATATCCCTGCCGGATCAGGTCATAGAGCTGGGAGAGCAGAGAAACAGCAAGTTCCACAGCATGGCCTCTGCCGGTAATATGCAGCAGATTGCCTTTGTCGTGGATACGGACCCCGACGGCCTGCTCCACAGTGTTGAGGTTATGGTTCAACACACCGAACAGAACCTGGGCAACAGAGTAATCCTCAAATTCCAGGTTCTGCTGGGTCTCGCCGGTCAATCCCTGTTTTAGACTCAAAATAGAGAAAAATCGTTTTGCGTCTGCGGCTTATTTCTGGGCCAGTTCCTGATCAATCATCTTCTGCAGGATATTCGTGCCGCGGCCTTTCACCTGACGACCGTTAATGTACAGGCTGGGCGTTCCGCCGACCCCGGCTTTTCCGGCGTCCATCATATCCTTTTTCAGCTTTTCCTCAACAGCAGGGCTGGTCCAGTCCTTTTTAAACTTTTCCATATCCAGGCCGATATCAGTTGCTGCCTTCTCGATGGTCTCTTTATTCAGTTTTTTGGAAACTGCAAAGAGGGCATCATGCATTTCCCAGAATTTCCCCTGTTCCTGGGCTGCGATAGAAGCAAGCGCAGCAGGACGGGCCTGTTTATGCATCTGGAGCGGCAGATGCTTGAACACAATTTTCAGTTTACCCGGATTGCTCTCCAGGATTTTGTCCAGCAGAGGCTGCACCTTGCTGCAGAACGGGCATTGAAAATCAGAAAATACAACCAGAGTTACAGGTGCATCTTTTTTTCCGATAAACGGAGAACCGGTTGTGTCGATATCGTGGGCAAAGGAGATATCAAGCGCGGTGTAGGTTTTATTGCTGTCCACAAGAAAGAGCATCTCTCCGCGCGGCGCAATATCAATGGCCACTGTTTCTTTAGCGACCGGTACGCTTCCCTTTTCCACGCCATCGACAGAATAGATATGCACTTTGCTGTCATCTCCCAGGACAAAAACCAGCTGGTTGTCCAGCGACTGAACAAAATCAAGCGGCGTGACATTCAGCTTCCAGGTGCTGATGTTGGATGCACGCAGAGTGCTGCTCGGCTGTGCAGGTTGCTCGGCAGCAAGCACCTGCCCCGAAGCCAGAAAAAACAGGCTGCACACGAAAATGCTTTTCATGATCTTCATTACTTTCTCCTTATTATCTTTGATGATAGACTGAATGAACTACAGATACTACAGATATGGATACAGAACAGATACTATACTCCCCGCGAAAATATTCCGCAAGATGAGCGGCTGCTTTCTCTCCTGAATTCACCGAAGCAACGGTTTCCGGGGCGGAACCGTATCGGTCGTTTGCGGAGCACAGGCTCACAGCCGGGGAAAATGTATGGACATGTAGTGGCGGTAGCGGTCAATGAGGCAGAGGATATTTTTCCGGGACGGGATATCAATGGCGATTGTACCGGTGCTGACTGAAATAATTTTTCTTTTTACACCGGCAACAGTATAGACATGCACTCTGTTGTCATCTTCCAGCACAAAGGCGAATTTTTTGTCAATCGACTGGGCAATATCAAGGGGGCGGGCATCCGTCTTCCAGGTATGCTGCACCGACCAGTTCGCAACAGTATCATTCTGTTTATTATAATCTATACTGATAGCCGTATAGTTTTTGGCGCTGTCCACCAGATACAGCATTTCTCCGCGCGGCGCAATATCAAACGCCACGGTGCCCGGCGCGACATCGATAGTGCCCAGCCGTCTGCCGTTAAAGGAATCAGCATATATATGTACTTTCTGGTCATCCTCCAAGGTAAATATCTTTTTTTTATCAAAGGACACGGAAAAATCTGACGGAGCTGACGATATCGTCCATGTTTTGCTCACCGACCAGTCAATAATACTGCTGACATTTTCAGCAAGTGCAATTACCGGAAGCTGGGTGACGAAAAAAAACTGAAAAAGGCATAAGACAAAAATCGTTTTCATAGTTCTCATTCTGTTGAAAAATATTGTTCCGTACTGTTCCGGGACGAACCGACCTTTGCAACATATTGATAATAATTACTTTAAATTTTCAGAATTAATTATACCCCCCTTCACTGTGTCACGTCAAGCAGAGGAAATTTTTTTATGCCGGGAACGGGTATTCAACGGGCTGCCTTTCTGCGTAAACAGTATGCCGGGTATACCTGTACAGGCCGACACAGCATCATCGCGAGTCCGCCGGAATCACAAAAACAATTTGCACGCATTCAGGAAGCGTGTTAGGCTAACAGCCTGACTTGTCGTGAACACATTTAAAAAAGGAGGCGACCCCATGACCATGCAGGAGCACAGTGAGATTTCTCGTAAGGAAGCTGTAGAGCGATTAAAGCGGTTCGGTATTACCGGTGAAAAAATATACTTGGTTGATCTTATCCTGCTCGTAGAAATGATATGGGCCGACGGTCAGGCGCAACAGGGAGAACTCGAAATACTTGAAAGTTTTCTTGAAAAACATGTCAATAACGTGAACGAACGTGCTGGCTGTAAGGTACTGCAGCTTCAGGATGCCCGGGACTTTATTGAACCGTATATTGAACAGAGGCCGGATCCGGAATCCATACAAAGTCTGCGTGAACTGGTCAAGCCGATTTTGTTTACCGGGGACAGTAAAATGAACAAAGAGCTGAAAGACGAACTCCTGCATGTGATTATGGATATCGGCTCCAGTTCAGTTACCCACTATCCCTATGAGCTTGGCGGGCGGTTCAATGAAGAGGAAAAAGAATGCTTTTTTAACATCCTGCAGGCCTTATCCTAATTCGGGTCGATTCAGAACGAGCCGAACTTTCCGACAAAATCAGACCGGTATCTCATGAATGGACAGAAAAATAATTGTCCGCCTTGCTGCTGTACTGCTCATAGCCGGTTCCGGCGGAGCCTGGTTATCCGGTTGTACATCTGATCCTCCGATCAAAATAGCGAGCGGCCCGGAAGGCGGAGAATACTATAAGTTCGGGGAAGAGCTGGAAAAACGACTGGAATCCAAGGAACAGAAGAGGCCAGCAGAGAATAAAGAAACTGTCGGGACGATTGAAAATCTTACGCTGCTTAAAGAGGGCAAGGTGGACCTTGCTCTGCTCCAGTCGATTGTTTTCCCGAGTACAGACATAGGAATTATTGCTCCGCTGTACCATGAGCCGGTGGTGATTCTGGCCAAAAAAGAATCGGCTATTCAATCCGTGTATGACTTGGAAAACAGGCATGTCTGTACCGGCCCGAAGCTGTCAGGTACAAAAGAAACGTCTGATACCCTGCTGGAATTTTACGGACTCGACGTCAAGAGAATAGACGAATCTTTTACTGCCGAGTCCAGCAATTGTGAGGCAGGAATTATCGTTATGGGCCTGCGCAGCCCGAATTTGAGACGAATGGCAGCCACAGGTGCAGTCAGATTTCTCGAACTTCCCTATGTGCAGGCTCTGGCGCAGTCCGAGGCGTATACGACCGAATTTACCATTCCGGAAGCAATGTTTGCCCGGAATCCTTCAGTGCCCGGCAGGACGATTCACACCTTTGCCTACACCGCACTTCTTGCCGTGAACAGCGAAAAGATCGAGAACTCTCAGGGTTTTATCAATGAAATCCTTGATACTATATATACAACCGATATCCGGATGGACTTCCCGGATCTCATTCCCCTGAAAGAGGTACGGCAATGGTCGGATCTGCCGTTACATCAGTATGCGAGGGAATACTATAATCCCTTACGCAGGATGGAGGTCTTTGCAAATCGTATGGAGGCCTGGGCAGGGGCGAAAGATCTCCTGTTTGCCTTTCTTGCGGCATTTTACTTTATCTGGCTGCAGATTCATGAGTGCAGAAAAAGAAAGGAAAGACGCCATCGACAGGAGATGAAAGACCGAATAGACGAGTTCCTGAAGAATGCCATCACGCTGGACCAAAAACAGGCAGAGTCTGATTCGCCTGAAGAGCTTAACGACATCATGAGACAGGTGAAAGATTTGAAAAAAGAAGCTATTAACGAACTGACCGAAGAAAGATTACCTTCCGATCAGATGTTCTCTATATTTCTCAGGGAGTGTCATAATGTCGTCCGCAAGATTCAGAATAAACTGCGGTTACTGCAGTATTCTGAGCAGCAGCAACCGATTGATTGATGGTAAACTTAGCGAGTTAACTCAACAAGTTTTAAAGATCGGAAACGACAGTCATCCGGCAAATCCCATGAGGAGCTGGCCATTATTCCTGGCCCGGCAACGGATAAACGCTCTTTTATCGAATATATTGTACTCCTTCAAACCTTGCCAATCGTTTCAATGGAATCGTTGCGGGGTGAAAACACGATATAATCAAAAAAACAACAAAAGGAGGCAGGCCAAATTACTTGCCCGGAAACCTGCCTTCAGCCGATTCCTTCACCTTTCCTGCATTGCCTGACGCTCTGTGCTGTGGTATACTTTTAGCTCCATTTAATCAATAATTCCTGTTCGCGGTAATTCCAACGGAGCAATCTTCATGCAGCACACCATCACCTTTCTGCCGGACAACATCACGGTAACCGTCAACAAAGGCGATAACCTGCTCAACGCTGCTGCCCAGACCGGGGTGTATATTCATGCCTATTGCGGAGGTGACGGGGTCTGCGGCAAATGCAAGGTGCTGGTAAATAAGGGTGAAGTGCGCTCGGACAAGGCCAATCTCAAACAGGAGGACTGGGACAGGGGATATCGTCTGGCCTGCCTGTCAGCTGTGGAATCTGACCTGGAGGTGACCATCCCGGAGACAACCTCCAAGAGCGGCAAGGCCCTGAAGCGCAAGCCCAAAACCACCCGGACCATCTCGGCCAAAGCCTTGGACAGCCTGATCGGTGAATGGGAAATCAAGCCGCTGGTGAGTAAACTCTATCTGGAACTTGATCCGCCGACTCTGGAGGATAATATTTCCGATATGGATCGGGTTCTACGCGGGATCAGAGAGGCGTTTCCCGATCATGTCGGAGAGCCGTCCTATGATCACCCGGAGCTGATTAAATATCTGCCTGCCACCCTGCGCGAAGCGGACTGGAAGGTTACCCTGCTGCTCCTCCGCCGCAAGGAACAGGGCTTCCGGATCATTGATGTTGAACCGGGGGATACCACGGCAAAACTCTATGGGCTGGCCGTGGACATCGGCACCACCACCTGTTCCGGGGTGCTGATCGATCTGGTCAGCGGCGAGATTCTGGCCGAATCCTCCGGCTATAACGGTCAGATCAGCTGCGGCGAAGATGTTATCTCCCGCATTGTCTATGCCAAGCGGCCCGGTGGCTTAAAGGCCCTGCAGGACAAGGTGGTCGGCACCGTCAACACGATCATCGAGGACATCTGTCGCGAGCTGATTATTTCTCCGGCAGATATTGCCTACATGATGGCGGCGGGCAACACGGTCATGTCCCATCTGCTGTTGGGACTTGAGCCGAAATATATCCGGGAGGCACCCTATGTGCCCAGTGTCAGTCAGTTTCCCCTGACCAGAGCGGCGGATCTGGGGATTCACGCCCATCCCTCCATGCGGCTTTTTCTTTATCCTTGCGTGGCCTCCTATGTGGGCGGCGACATTGTTTCCGGCGTCCATGCCTGCCGGATGGCCAAGTCAGACAAGGTCAGTCTGTTTATCGATATCGGTACCAACGGCGAGATCGTGGTGGGCAATCAGGACTGGATGGTCTGCGCAGCCTGTTCGGCCGGACCGGCCTTTGAGGGCGGCGGTATCCGCTACGGAATGCGGGCCTCCAGCGGAGCAATCGAGAATTTTCAGATTCATCCGGAAACCTTTGACCCGATGATCGTGACCATTGACCGGATCAAGCCCTCCGGCATCTGCGGTTCCGGCCTGATCGCCATTGTGGCCGAACTCCTGGAGAGCGGGGTGATTGACCAGCAGGGCAAATTCCGGCGCAATCTGGACACCACGCGCATTCGGGAAGGCGCGGACGGCTGGGAATACGTACTGGCCTGGGCCCGGGATTCCCTGATCGGCGAGGACATTGTCATCACGGAAGTGGACCTGGATAATCTGCTGCGGGCCAAGGGGGCCATGTATGCGGGCTATCAGACCCTGCTGGAGTCAGTGGGCCTGACCTTTGCCGATCTGGAGCGGGTGATCATGGCCGGGAACTTCGGCGCCTACATTGACCTGGAACGGGCTATCTCCATCGGCCTGCTGCCGGATGTAGACCGGGAGCATTTTTATTATCTCGGCAATGCCTCCATGCTCGGCTGCCGGATCAGCCTTTCCGACGTGAACCGCTTCCGCGACCGGGTCGCGGTACATCGGCTGATGACCAATATGGAACTCTCCGAGAATCCGGAATTTATGCAGCATTATATGGCTGCTCTCTTTCTGCCGCATACGGACATGAGCCTTTTTCCGACGGTCAGGGAAAAGCTGAAAGGGATCAGCTGAAACTCAACAGGAGGACAACCCCATGAACAAAAAAATCATCTCAGCTTCCCTTACTCTGCTGTTCCTCGCTGCTTTTGTTATGCTGACCGGCTGTTCCGGCGACAAGGACGAAAAAGGCGTGGTGGAGCAGGCTTCGGATAAGGTTGCGGCCAAGGCAGTTGAGCATATCAACAAACCCTTGGATAAGGCCAAGGAATCCCAGGCCATGCAGAACGCCCAGTCGCAAAAAATGGAGGATATGCTGCAGGAAAGCGAGGAGTGATTCTAAGGTGTTGCGCTTCGCTCCGGTTGAAGCGGATGAAGGATATGGTTCATCAACAGAATTACTTTTTCCGGGTTCCATGTTAGCTGCTGTATAGCGTGATAAGAGGAAAAATGGAGGCGAAAAGTGATAAGTGGAAAAGTTTTCCCGTTTTTCGCCTCAATATCGTAATAAGTGGAAATTCATGAAATCTATTACTGTCAATAGCATGGAAAGTTTCCACTTATTAATACTGTTATAGCCTGGAGAATCAAACATGGAAGAATTAATTTTTTTTAGAGTAATCAATAGGATTAATTCTGTTGTTTTTCTTCTTTTATTATTTGGCGCTTTATTCCTGATCTTAATAGTGACTTTCCAATCAAATAAGTGGCAGGATAGACGTACCTTTGAAGTGATCGATAACTCGAATTCTGAGGATGCAAATAAAATTGAACTTATTCTCGAAGGTATCCATATAATAGAGGGCCATGACGTTCAATATATCAGGCTTGAATCAAAAAGATCAGGTGGCAAATTTTCATCTGGCTATTCTGGCGGTCAAATTCGCAATATTTTATTTCTTGTTGGCTCAGATATAGATTCTCATTGGTTGTATGAAAAACACTCAAATTACATTAGAAACTTTTCACATTTAAGAAAGAAAAGTAACGGTGATAAGAATGAGCCTGTTGTAGCTCTATACATTGAGGTTGTAAAAAATGATACAAATGGTGATGGAGAACTTAATGATGAGGACCTTTGTATTATAGGGCTAATCAAACCGAACGGGTATGAATATATTGAAATTGAGAAGTCTATTCAGTCTGTAATTGACAAAGAAGTCAGTGAGGACGGTGAACATTTATTAATTCTTGCCCAAATTGATAATTCAGTATGGCTTAAAAAATATTCTCTTATGAATTTTAAAAAAGTATCAGAAAAGGTAATAACCGAAATAAGTAAAAAGCTATAACAAAACGCTCCAGCCGACCGCTAAACGCGGCGGCTGAGCTTCTCGTTCGGCTTCTGGTAATAAAACACAGATTATGACGATTCAAAATTTCATCTACATCGACGCTCCAGATGAAATATGCATTAGAGATCATGATACATACGCATGCATATGATACCCAGGCCCTGCAGAATGCCCAGTCGCAAAAAATGGAAGATATGCTCCAGGAAACCGGCGAGTAATATTCTGCCGGAAAAAAAAGGAATACAGTGGCCGGAATGACCTTTTTATGGCATGATTACGAGACGTGGGGACTTGATCCCCGCAGGGACAGACCTGCCCAGTTCGCTGCAGTCCGCACGGACGAAGAGCTGCGAGAAATCGGGGAGCCGATCATGCTGTACTGCCGTCCGGGTGATGACTTTCTTCCGCATCCGGAAGCGGTCATGGTGACCGGTATCGCACCCCAGGAGGCAGCAGCACAAGGGCAGAACGAGGCCGAATTTTTCCGCCGCATTTATCAGGCTTTTTCCGAGCCGGGAACCTGCGGCGTGGGGTATAACTCCATCCGTTTTGATGATGAAATAACCCGGTTCGGTTTTTACCGGAATTTTTTTGATCCGTATGCCCGTGAATGGCAGAACGGCAATAGCCGCTGGGATATCGTTGATCTGCTGCGCATGGCCTATGCCCTGCGGCCGGAGGATATCAACTGGCCGGAAACCGGGGACGGCGTCAGCTTCAGACTGGACCTGCTCACCGCAGCCAATAACATCGAGCATAACGGTGCCCATGATGCCATGTCCGATGTCCGGGCAACCATTGATCTTGCACGGCTGATCAGACGTCTGAAGCCCCGTTTGTATGCTTTTTTTTTCAATCTGCGGAACAAACAGGAAGCAGCCCGGATGCTCGACCTGCGGACCCGCGAAGTTGTTTTGCACGTCAGCGGGATGTACCCTGCCGCCCAAGGCTGCATGGCTCCGGTTATCCCCCTGCTCCAGCATCCTCGGAACAGGAACGAAATTATTGTCTATGACCTGCGCCGGGATCCACAGGTCCTGCTGCAGATGACAGCAGACGAGATGGCGGAAAATCTGTACACCCGCAGTGCAGATCTGCCGGAAGATGTTGAACGGATTGCCCTGAAAGGGGTGCATCTGAACAAATCCCCGGCTCTGGCTCCGGTCAGCACCCTGACTCCGGAATTAGCTGAACGCTGGCAGGTTGACTGGCAGCAGGTTGCGCAGCACCGTGAGCAGCTGCTGGCCGATGCAACTCTGAGCGAACGGCTGACAGAACTGTATCTGCAGGTGCCGGAAACCGGCCCCTTGGATGCGGATACTGCTCTGTATGGCAGCTTTATCTCGGACAAAGACCGCCGGATCTGCAATATCCTGCTGCAGAAGTCGCCTGAGCAGCTGGCGGAATGGGAGCCGCCCTTTGAGGACACCCGCCTGCAGACCCTGTATTTCCGCTATCGGGCCAGAAACTGGCCGGAGACCCTGAATGCGCAGGAAGCAAATCAGTGGCGGCAGTTTTGTGAGGACCGCCTGCTGACCGGTGCATTCGGCAATGAGCTCACCCTGGACCGGTACCGGCATATTCTGGAGGATATGCTGCAGCAGGGAATGCCGGAAGATCGGGAAAAACTGTTTCAGCAGTTAGTGGAATGGGTACAGTGAAGTTTCTCTTGGCACTGACAGCTTTTTTGCCGTATCCTGCAGCTGATCCGGTATGATCCAGTAATGTGAATCAGAATCAACAACAGTACGTTTCAGAAAAAACGGTGACCGAATGACGTTTCTTTCATATCTCAGCAGACTGACGTCGTATAAAAAGCCAATATCAACAGAACAGAATACAATGGAAAGTATGACAGAATATATACCGGAAAAACGGCATTATACAAGAATTATCTTTAATAAGGACAATAAGGTGCAGGCAGGCATCACTGTGCCGGATGCCCCGGAAACGAAGCAGAATTTTTCTTCCTCCGTGCTGAATCTGAGCGAGGGAGGCCTGCAGCTTTCCATAAAAAGAGAAGAGCTGCCGGAAGTACAGACAGGAAATACCTTTATCCTGACCAGCATTACAGGGGTACCGGAACTGGAGGCGCTAACTGATATCTCAATGCGTATTGCCTGGCTTATGGATAATGAATATCTGGAGCACGTGTTGTTGGGCATGTGTTTCACCTCGCTGTCCGAAGAGCAGCGGCAGACACTGCGTTCCTTTGTCACCTACCATCTTGAACGGACGGCGGAACAGGAAGCCGGATGATACGCATTGCCGACCGCCTCAGGCCCCTTGTTCCCTGACCTGAAGCGGGAATCTGTTCCGTTTTCTTCCGCTCGCTACGCCGCCCAGTACACTGTGACCGGCGTTGTCTGCTGCCGGAGGACATAGCGGATCGGCATGACCTCCGGCGGGCCGTCAGTCAGTGCTTTATCCAGCACCGCCTTCTTGTCCGGCCCGGTGATGTGAAGGAGAATCTCTTCCGCATCCAGAATGGCAGGCAGGGTCAGGGTCATGCGCGCATGGGGTGCGGTCTTCGGCGTGACAGCCATACAGATTCTGCCGGAATCCATATCTGTTGCTGCAGCAAGCCGGTCCGCACCCGGAAACAGAGAGGCGGTATGGCCGTCATTGCCCATGCCGAGAATAAGGATTGTGAACGGGCGGGGAACTTCCTGCAGGTGGCGTTCACATTCGGCCTCGCCCTGATCTGCGCTGGGCGCTGCGTTTTTCAGGCCGATAAACCCGGCTGCTGCCGCCCTGTTCTGCAGAAGATGCTGTCGGACCAGCTGCTCGTTGGAATCGGAACCGCCGGGATCAACCCAGCGTTCATCCACCAACGTAACCACCACCTGCTGCCAAAGAAGGTCCAGCCCGGAGAGCTGTCTGAACAGAGGTTTCGGTGTGGAACCGCCGGAAACAGCCAGGCTGGCCCGTCCCTGTTTGGAGATGCTTCGGCTCAACGCAGTTCCGATGCGGTCGCTTAGTGCAGCAATCAGCTTTCCCCGATCAGGAAAGGTAAAAATATCCATATGTCATCATACCTGTAAAATCTGTTCCGAGAAGCAAAAAACTACCTCTTGTTGCAGGGGACACAGTATCAAAGCATCCCTCAATTCACTGTGCTGATCAATCGGTCGCTATACTGTTGCGTCCCCATCCCCGCTTTATCAGGCTTTTCCCCAAAAAAATGGGCAGCCCGGATTCCGCTGAGTTGTCATGCTTGTCGCGTCCCGTGTGATAAGATACCCGCAAGAAGCTGGCCTCCCAAGCCCGCGAACGGATCACATCCTTTATCAGAGCATAAACTGACCGTTTTATCATCATAAATATCGCATTGCATAAAAGAGAGAGTGCGGAGCACTCCGGCTGTCCGCCGGGAAATTCAGCAGTCAGAGCTGTTTGAACGTAAGATGATACCGGATATTCGGGCTCTCCTCTCCATCAGCGGGTGGAGAATTTGAGTGAAAATTCGGATCTCCATGATCAGTATTCCCGTAAGAAGATTGGCGCAGCATACTTCTTGAAAAGTCCTGTTTGTATTCAGTATTATTTGGTTTTATCCTTTATGAGGGCTGTTGGATTTTTCCTGCAGCCTTTTTTTGATCTTTTTTTGATCTTTTTTCATTTTCTTTTTGATTTTTCCTCTGAGGAGCGTATAATAATAGTAATGATAATCAAATAAAAAGGAGGCAACTATGAAAATGTATGTATACGTTCCTGTGTTCTTTGTTTTATTTCTCGCTTCTTCGGTAGGAGCAGCGAATTTTCCTCTTCAGACAAGTCTGGGTACTGAAGTCGGCAACGGCTGGCATATGCAATCCAGTGTGATGGTTTCGAAAGACGGTCGTGTTGAAGGGGAAACGACATTAAAAGCGTGCCAGGTTGCAGGCTTTTACGGTGCAGTATGGGCAGCTTTGTATGATGCACAGGGATTGATTCTACACATAACAAAAACAAACCGTTACGGACTTGACGGATCTGGTATTGATTGCAATACCAGATCCGTAACATGGCATGAGGATACCGGTTTAAATAAATACGCATTAAGTCAGGTCGATGGGGTTTTCCTGTATCAGGCTCATTCTCCTCGGGGAACTTGGCTTGATCCTTGGATGTTAGGAAGGCTGATCACGGAGCATGTGGCAAACTGAGTTGATATGTGTGTCCCTCTGATTGATTGTATATTCTAACTTGCCCACTCAGCACCGGAACGAAGTAAACCTCTCACCGATAATGCCCTGCGTTGAAGCGCGGGGCATTCTTGCTTTCATGCAGGAATTCATCCTGTTTTTGCGTCCTGTCTTGACACACCGCATTCCATCGTGCATAGTACATCGCTGAAGATGCCTGTTCAGTTCACCAGCTGACAGGCATCTTCACGGCACACTGCATCTATACAAGAAAAAAAAAGAAAAATTACCGGAAGATTCCAGCGACCCGGTTCACTCCCGGAGAGGAAGTTTTTTTATATATGTGCGGCATATGCGGAAAAATCGGCAGAACCGATATTGCCCTGCCTGAACTGCGGCAGATGGCCGATCAGATCAGGCATCGGGGTCCCGATGATGAAGGATTTTATATTCACGGACAGGTGGGACTCGGACACCGGCGTCTCAGCATTATTGACCTTTCCACCGGTCATCAGCCGATCGCCAATGAAGATGAGAGCATCTGGATTGTCTTTAACGGTGAAATCTATAATTTCCCGGCACTGAAAAAAGAGCTGGAAGCCCAGGGGCACCGGTTCAAAACAGCGACAGACACCGAGGTGATTCTTCATCTGTATGAAGAAATCGGTGAGCACTGCGTGCAGCGTCTGAACGGCATGTTCGCCTTTGCCATCTGGGATGAAAAAAAAGAAAGCCTGCTGCTCGCTCGGGACCGGATCGGTCAGAAGCCCCTGTTTTATTCCGAACAAAACAATGAGTTCGTTTTTGCCTCGGAAGTCAAAAGCATTCTGGCGGCAGAAAATATACAACGGGAGGTGAACTTCGAGGCTGTGCACCATTACCTCTCGCTCAGGTTCATCCCGCCGCCCCACACCATGTTCAAGGGGATCAAGAAACTTCCTCCGGGCCATACCTTGGTGTATTCCGACGGCACCTGCCGTATCAGCCGCTACTGGGACCTGACATACAGAAGCAAACTGCAGGGTTCTGAAGAAAACTTGCTCACAGGTCTTGAACAGGAACTGACCCGTGCTGTTGATTCCCATCTGATCAGCGACGTGCCGGTGGGCGCGTTTCTGAGCGGCGGCATGGACACAAGCACGGTTGTTGCCCTGATGGCCGGGATACAAAAAGAACCCTTTCCGACCTTTGCTGTGGGCGTCAAAGAGCAGGACTTTAATGAACTGCCCTTTGCCCGCATTGTTGCGGATAAATTCAGCACCGTGCACACGGAGGAGGTGGTGTCGGCAAATCTCATCGAGCTGCTGCCGAAAATCGTCTGGCATCTTGATGAGCCCTCAGACTCCATTGCCGCCTGTATGTACCAGTCTGCCAAACTGGCCGGTCAGCATGTCAAGGTGGTTATGGGAGGAGACGGCGGGGATGAACTCTTTGCCGGTTTTGACCGCTATATGGGGGTGGGCTACATCAACCTGTATACCATGCTGCCCGCTTTTCTCCGCCACCGCATCCTGCGTCCGCTATTCAAAGCCCTGCCGGATAGCTTCACCTACAAAAGTCTGGTCCAGAAACTGCGCTGGATGGATCAGTTATCCGACTTTACCGAAGGCGAACGCTACGCGGAAGCCACTGCGTTTTTCCGCTTCAGTCATGCCCAGAAACAGGAGCTGTTTGCCGCAGATATCTGGCAGGAGCTGCAGGATATTGATTCCAATCAGGTCATTGTGGAACAGTACAATAAGCCCAATGCCGAAGACCCCATTGACCGGATGCTCTATGCCGATTTTATGACTCGGCTGTCCGAGCATACCTTGATGCTCACCGACCGCATGAACATGGCCTTCAGCTTGGAAGCCCGCTCACCGTTCCTCGACCATGAGTTGGTGGAGTATCTGGCGAAATTTCCCAGCAACCTGAAAATAAAGGGACGGCAGCTGAAATACATTCTGCGGAAATTTGCCGAAAAACTGCTGCCCCCTGAAATCACGGGCAGAAAAAAACAGGGTTTCATGTTTCCTGTGGCCTACTGGTTCCGGAATGAACTGTACGAGTTTGTCCGCACTACCCTGGAGAATTCTTTTTTTGTCCGGGAAGGCGTGTTTGATCGCGACTATATAATTCAGCTGGTGGAAGAGCATCGGAACAACCGAAACGACAACCATGTCCGTCTCTGGATGCTGCTCAACATGGAGATCTGGCATCAGCTTTACATAGAGCAGCTTGATCTTGCCGCTGTCACGGAAAGGCTGCGCCAGGCAAGCGGTCTCCGCGACTGACCCTATCCGTCCTCTCCTCTGCCCGGCTCAACATGTCATTTCTATATTCCATCACTCTGCGCTCACTGCCCTGACATGGTTTTCAGTTCCACGCTTTTTCTGTTTCTCTTCTTGCCGCTTGTCCTTGCTGCGTATTTTCTGGCTGGCAGAACAATGCGCAATATTGTCCTGCTCCTTGCCAGCCTGTTCTTTTATGCTTGGGGAGAGACAGTGTATGTCCTGCTCATGCTCTGTTCCATCCTGGTGAACTACAGCTTTGGCCTGCTCATTGACCGGGCGCGGCAGCAAGAGAAAACCGGCAAGGCTGCATTGGGCACGGCAGTGACCATCAACCTGCTGCTTCTCGGATTTTTCAAGTATGCGGATTTTCTTGTTGCCAACCTCAATACCGTGCTCCGGCACCTGCACCTTGATCCGCTCGGTCTTCCGCAGGTGCATCTGCCCATCGGAATTTCCTTTTTTACCTTTCAGGCCATGTCCTACGTGATCGACCTGTACCGGGGTGAATCCAAGGTGCAGAAAAATCCGATCAATATAGCTCTCTATATCTCGCTGTTTCCCCAGCTCATTGCCGGGCCTATTGTCCGCTACCATGATGTCGCCAGACAGATCATCTCCCGGCGGACGACAGTGGAAGATTTGGCCAGCGGAATCCGCCGCTTTATTATCGGACTGGGCAAAAAGGTGCTCATTGCCAATGTGCTCGGCCGGACCGCAGACTACCTCTTTTCCCTACCTCCAGACAAGCTGCCCGCCTCTCTGGCCTGGCTGGGAGCTCTCTCCTATACCCTGCAGATATATTTCGATTTTTCCGGCTACTCTGATATGGCCATCGGCCTCGGCCGGATGTTCGGATTCCATTTTCCGGAAAATTTTAATTATCCTTATATCTCCAGCTCCATCAGAGAATTCTGGCGGCGGTGGCATATTTCCCTGTCCACCTGGTTCAGGGATTATCTCTATATCCCCTTGGGCGGCAGCAGAGGTTCTGCAGGCAGAACATATTTCAATCTGCTTGTTGTCTTTTTGCTCTGCGGTCTCTGGCATGGTGCCAGCTGGACCTTTGCTGTCTGGGGTCTGTATCACGGTCTCTTTCTCGTTCTGGAGCGCACCAGGCCTGCAGCCCGGTTCCTGGAAAAACTGCCCCGGCCTGTTCATCATCTCTATGCCCTATCTGTGATTATTTTCGGCTGGGTCATCTTCCGGGCGGAAAATTTTTCTGCTGCCCTGGCCTACCTCCAGGCGATGTGTACTCCGGGTAGAGCGCCAATCTATAATTCCCAAATATTTCTGCTGATCAACAACGAATTCAAGCTGACTCTGGTTGCAGGCATTCTCGGTTCTCTTCCTCTGCTGCAAAGCATAGCGAAAAAAATCGGAAAGCACACCAGCTCTGCCGAATCCACCAGAAGAGAGCCTGCTGATCCCCTGGGAGGCGTTGTTATGGCGACCGTGCAGATTGCCGGGCTCAGCTTCATCCTCCTGTATTCCATTGCCGGGATTATGGGCGGTTCGTATAATCCTTTTCTTTATTTCCGCTTCTGATGATCAGCAAAACAACAAAAGATATGCTGGTTCGGAGTATCGTCAGCCTTCTGCCGGTCGTTCTGTTGACAGCCGCAAATTGGGAAAAAATGTCCGTCGACCTGGCAGCAGGGTCGTCTTCGAAATTATTCACCAGAATACTATTCATTCTGCTGACAGCAGCAGTTTTTGGTCTGCTCATCAATTCGCGGCTGCGGACTGATTCTGACTGGCGCCCGGCACATCTGCTGCTCATTGCTCTGTTCTGCGGCGTTCTGTTCTACCCGATCCTGTCGCATACTTCCCGGATTGGCACAAGTTTTGTTAAAGTAACCGAATATCTGCAGCGGGTGAGAGAAAAAAACGCCGCTTCTCTTACAGATGTACTCAGGGAATTTCCCGGAACCTATCAATTGTATTGGCAGAACAACAGCATCCTGTCCAAGCATTTCATTCATCTCAACGCCCTGGTCAAGATATACCTGCTCAGGGTTTCGCCGAACCCCAACATCGCCTTGGGAAAAAACGGTTTCTTCTTTGAAGGATATGGGGACCGCAAAGTCGAACAGGGAATTGTTGAACAGTTTGATAATATTGCCGACTACATGGGTATGTATCCCTTTTCCGAGCTGGAACTGTGGAAATGGAAACAGACCCTTGAAGAACGAAGTTACTGGCTGAAGCAGCAGGGGATCGAGTACGTTTTTGTCCTGGCTCCCACCAAGGCCCTGGTCTACCCGGAATTTCTTCCCGACTCCCTGCAGAAGCTGGCAAAAGGAACTCGACGCTATGAACAGCTGAGTTCCTACTTGCGTGAAAATGCCCAAGTTCACTTTGTTGATCTGCTGCCCGCCCTGTTGGAAGAGAAAAAAAAGCGCGACTACCCGCTCCTCTTCTACAAGACGGATTTTCACTGGAATTTTTACGGATCTCTGGTGGCCTATCAGGAGATCATCAGAAAAATGGAACGTTTTTTTCCGGATTATCCCCTTGATCCGGTTCTGCTTGATGATTTCACTGTGAAGATTGATGAACACTGGGCGCACCACCGCTTCATGAACATGATCGGCCTGCCGGAACAACTCCATAAAAATGAACATTACCTGACTATGGTGCCCAAGCCGGGCACACCGCTGTACGGTCTTGCCGATCTTCCGCCGGAGGGAATCCATGATGTGTATCCCCCGAAAAGCGCAATCACCAACAGTCGGGGGGAGAGTATGCAGATTAGAACGGTATGTAATCCTGCTGCACCGATTCCCTCCATCCTGCTGCTGGGTGACTCCTTTATGGAAAAAGCAGTGTACTACTTCAGTGCCCATGCTCAGAAAGTCTTTAACCGGAGGACGGTCGTCAACTTTCCGCATGAGGTTTTTTCGTATGAAAAACCGACCTTTGTCATTCAGGAAATACTGAATATGTTTCTTTTGCGACCTCCACCGGAAAATCTGTCCGGTATCCGGCAACCTTATCTGGAGGCTGTATTCCACTCCTCCCCCCCTGCTGTTCCAGAAAGAATAGGAAAGGACAATGTGATCCGTACATTATCTTCGAACGGCCTGCACGTCGCAATCCGCATGCCTGTTCAGAACAGGCGCGGAAAGGCTTCAGGGTACATAATAAAAATAACCCTTTCCGCACCAGAGGACACACGGGCTGATTTTACCCTGCGTCTGCAGCTGGCAGACGGCAAGGAAATTGCCTGGGCAACAGAACGGATAAATGGTTCAGAGACCTCTCTATATGCGGCAGTTCCTTCCTTTGTGCAGGCGCAGGAACTGCTGCTGAACAGGGAACAGAAAAATGGAAAAAAAATTTCCGTCAGGACTGTGGAATTCCGCTGTTTGACAGAAAAAAGAAAGTAACCTGATGGATTCATGCGGATTGTCCATAAGGATAAGCATCTGAAAATAAGAACGTATTGACAGCTTTTTCCTCCTGAGGTAAGCTGGATTACATCAGTATACTTGGACAGCTTATCATTCTGTATCAGTCTTTTCTTGTCATTATTCTGCCGGAGAAGCAGAAATCTGTTCTGCCCAACACAATATACCAATATATGTAGTGAGGCAAATTCCATGAAAAAAATATTTTATATCGTTTTATCCGTTCTGATCGCATGTACTCTTTGCTCCTGTGATCTCTTTGATGATGACGATGACGATCAGGAAGGGGCAAGCAGCAGTGGTGCCGGAACAGTGGCACCGACCGAGATTCGGATCAGTGCTTTTTCCTTTGACTGTACTTCAAACTGGACAAACCGCGATGGAGCATTAGGCCTGAAGGCATATAGTGGTAGCGGATCATGTCAGACCGCGTTTTCCGGAGCATCCGCAACATATCAGATTCAGGTTAAAGCACAGACCGAGCACGACGGTGCACCACCATACTCGGTTTCAATCAACGGAACAACGGTCAAGGCAGGCAGATATCCGTATGCGACAGGACGACTTGTCTGCAATTGTTCTGGCGACGAATGCTCGGACCGAAACACCTATCTCGATATCGGCACATTTCAGGTCAATACGGATGACATCATCAAGTTTACCGGCGATCAGGTTTTTCCATGCGGTAAAGAACACGGGGCCTATGCAAAGTGGCATGAAATGGTTTTTACCCCGGTAGAATAACATGCTCCGGTAATGCTCCCTGAGAAGAATCCCGTCATTTCTGTCATTTCTTTTTATGCCAATGCCGTAAAATGGAGTAAGTTTCCTGTCGCGGCACTGCTGTTTTTATGCCTGCTCTGCAGCCAGGCCTGTGCGGAAATAACCGCAGTCTGGTCAGGCATGTATAATAAAAAACCGTTTGCAGAAAAACAGTATATATTCAGTCCGCATGACACGTTCTATTACGTGTTTGAGGTGGAAGGAGTGGAGCCGGGCAGGCATACCATGTATGTTGACTGGGAAAACCCGTCCGGTCATCTGGAACGGCAGACAGAATATTCATTCACTCTCGACAGAGCGGCTACACGACAACGGCTGTACAGCTGGCTGCAGCTCTGGAGAAACAGTCCCCTCAAGCGTCTGGTTACCGGTCAGGATTTCAGCCTACAGTCTCACGGATTCTGGACAGCCACTGTCTATATTGACGGGCAGTATGTAACGCAACAGACATTTGAAGTACGCTGACCACCTTGATGAAGCGCTTTGGCCGGAATTCCAGGAGCTGGCCAATTTCAGGCGGTAGCTCAGTCAGTCTCTTACGGCTCAGATCAAGTTCAGTCACCCCGCTTTCCTTGGTCTCATTTATCACCTTCAGCAGCTCTTCGTTCGTCATTTCTTGATTACTTCAATCAAGTCATCGTGTAACAGCGTTTCGTGAACCACCCGGAAACATTCTGCCCATCAGGGCCGCGCTTCTCGCCTCACCGCAGTGGCGCCTCATGGAGGGCTGCCTGCAGCTGCTCCCCGACCTCAAGAACGGCATAGGTGCAGGGCACCCCGTATCTGCTCACGTTCTGGAAGGCACCCGGATTGATGATCAGCTTTCCGGCCACCCGGTGACAGACCGGATTATGCGTATGGCCGTAGATCATGCAGTCTGCCTCCGGAAACAGATCCCAGAGGGCTGATTCGATATCATAGCCCAGTCCGTTGCCGTGCGCCACCCCGATAGTGAATTCCCCCAACTGAAAGGTCCGCTGTCGGGGCAGGTCAGTCCGGGCCTGTCTGCCGCAGCAGTTGCCGTGCACTGCATACACGGTCTTTCCCGGAAAGGCGTCCAGCACCGAGATATCAACGAGGTCTCCGGCATGAATAATCACATCGCAGTCGGCAAAGCACTGTTCGGTCAGCCGGAGGAAGTCGCGGGTCAGCGAGGTAAGATGGGTATCTGAAAGTATGCCTGCCTTGATCATAACGATTACATTCTGTTTGTGATTTTCTGGTGCATATGGTGCGTAAATATCCTGACAAAGCAATGCCGGGCTGAGCTTTCCGGCGGGGCAGTGCGAAACGTTCAGTGTAAAAGAGTTGCTGTCTCTTGACAAGAAAAGAAAGGGAAAGGTTGCAAAAAACAGGGCAATCCCGTACCATTGGAACGGTATTTTAATCAACAGATTCTTTTTTATCAGGATAGAAAAACTATGTACTCAGCATCAGATCTGCGCAAAGGATTGAAAATTCAGATTGACGGTGACCCATATATTGTGACGGAGTTTGAATTCTCCAAACCGGGCAAAGGACAGGCCCTGTACCGCACCAAGATGCGGAGCATGATCTCCGGCAACCAGTTCACCCAGACCTACCGGTCCAATGACAAGTTTGAGAAACCGGATCTGGAGGAACGCACCATGCAGTACCTGTATTCCCAGGATGACGAGTTTCATTTTATGGATACGACCAGCTACGAGCAGATTTTTCTTACCCGGGAGCAGCTCGGCGACAATATCAACTTCCTTAAGGACAATATGGAGGTGCAGGTGCTCTTTTTCGGCGGAGACCGGCCTATTGATATCAGCCTGCCCACCTTTGTGGACTTGGAAGTCACCCGTGCCGATCCCTGGGTAAAAGGAGATACTTCCGGCACGGATACCAAACCGGTGACAGTGGAAACAGGATTTCAGCTGCAGGTGCCACCGTTCATCAATGAAGGCGATAAACTTCAGATCGATACCCGCTCCGGGGAATACATCACCAGAGTGAAGGAATAAGGCGGTCCGGGCGTAGCCCAGACAGAGTCAGGTCAATGTCGGGATTAGCCCCGCTGCCAACCGATTATGCTGAACAGGGCATAGCCGACCAGCCAGATGCCCATTCCCCATAGAGCCATGCGGCGCGGTCGGCCTTCCGCAGGCAGGAGCAGCAGAATGGCGACAGGTATGGCCGGTGCAGCAATCCCGGCCCAGAACACCGGGAGATAGCGGAGAAGCTCCTGCAGGCCGAGAAAGAACCAGGGCCCGGCAATATGGAGCAGGCCGAAATGGTCATGCTCAAGCGGTGTTTTCAGGATAAGAGCAAGAACAAGGAGAAGCAGGGTGAGCGGGAAGTGATTCCTCCACAGGGCAGTATAACGCCGGAGATGGGGCCAGACACAGATTCCGCCCAAGATCATCAGGCCGCTCAGATGATTAAGGTAGACTTTCTGTACACCCTTTGCGCTGCCGTCAAAGAGCACCTTGTTCAGGGGCGCACCGAACAGGGGAATTGAGCGGGTGATATTCTCGGCAATGGCCCCGGCTGCCTCGCCGGTGGCGTCTCCCCGCAGGATGTAGCCGGTAAAGAGGAGAAAGAGGGTAACCGGCAGAGCCGCATTGAGCCGCAGCCAGGCGGAGCGAGTAAAGGGAACTTTGTTGCGCCAGATAATGATGCCAAGATGGACCAGCAGAAGCAGGAGAAAGGCCTGACTGGACCAGTAATGCAGCGAGCGCCAGAACGAGCCGAAGGGGATGACCAGTTCAATAGTTGCTGTGGAATAAAAGGGCTCGGCTGCGTTGTACTGCAGTCCGATAATCAGGCCGGAGAGCACGGAAATGTACAGGCTGATCAGGGCGTGGCCGCCCCAGCGCACCGAATGTACAGAAGAATGCGCAGAATACAGCCAGGCCGGCCAACTTTTCCGCTTTTCTCGCCCTTCCTCAGCCATCAGACCGTAACCACATAACCGGTGACTGCTCCGGCTGCATCTTTTTCCACCTCCACCGGAAAAACGGGCAGGTCTTTCCCGGCCGGTCCGTTGATCAACCTGCCTTCCTCGGTAAACCTGCTCTGATGACAGGGGCATTCGATGAGCTGCCGGTCTTCCAGGAAGTTCACCCGACAGCCCAGATGGGTGCAGGTTCTGGAAACAGCCCAGGCCTTATCGCTGCGGGCAAAGAGGATGAAATCGTGTTCAGCGTGAAAGCCGCTGACCGGCAGCGGTGCCGCCACCCTGATATACTGCGGCTTCGGCCGGACAGTAAACCGGGAAAAACGAGACAGAGGATAAAGCAGGGTGATCCCTGTCAATGCCCCTGTCCACCTGAGCAGCCCGGTAAGAAACCCGCGACGCTGTTCTTCTGCAGAGTTGTGTTCCGCCATACGCACTCAACTTTCCCGGTCAGCCCGCGATTCAGCTGCTGAATTTCTCTTTCAGGGCAGCCTGAACATGAGCGGGCACCATCCCGCTGACATCAGCGCCGTGTCGGGCCGCGTCCTTAATAATGGAAGAGCTGATGTAGATCCAGCGGAACCCGGTCATCAGAAAGACCGTCTGTACGTTCCGTTCAAGTTTCCGGTTCATCAGGGCGAGCTGAAATTCATAGTCAAAATCGGAAACCGCCCGCATCCCCCGGATAATTGCACAGGCATTTTTCGCAACAGCATAATCGACCACCAACCCGTCAGTCGTATCCACGTTCACCGTGCTGTTGGCGGTAAAGCATCGCTGCACCAGCTCAATCCGTTCCTCCAGACTGAACAGCGGGGTCTTTCCGGCATTGACGGCAAGGGCAACAATCACCTGATCAAACATGGTCATGGAGCGTTTGACAATATCCACATGTCCGTTGGTGATCGGGTCAAAGGTGCCCGGATAGACCACGATTCTTGGGGTATCGTGCCGGGAAGGTTCCGGGGGCAAAGAAGGTTGGGGGGACATACAGTTACTGCGTCTTGTTCCGGGTTATTGTTCCGCTTCTATCTGATCAGTTTCTGCGGGAATCAGGTTGCGATACAGCCAGATTCCGGTTTCTCCGTATTTCCGGCTGCGTATTAAAGTCAATGTGCCGTATTGTGCAGCGAGCTGCTCGCTTTTCCGTTCTTCTGCTGCGACCAGCCCGTCGGTTTTGAGAACAGTTCCCCTTTCTACCATCTGCAGGGTACTGTCTGCCAGTTTTTTTTCATAAGGCGGGTCAAGAAGAATAAGGTCAAACTGCAGGGGAATCTTTTTCTGCAGCTGGTCCATGCTGTCCGATCGAGAGAGGTCCAGCTGCACCAGAGATGCCTTGGCCGCAGGAAAACAGGCCCTGACATTGCGGTGAATCAGTTCAAGGGCCTGTTTGGACCGGTCGATAAATACCACAGCTTCCGCGCCCCGGCTCAGCGCCTCAATACCGAGCGCTCCGGTACCGGCGTAGAGATCAAGAACAAGGCTGTCGGGAATTTCCTCAGCCAGCATGTTGAACAGGGCCTCACGCACCCGGTCACCGGTAGGACGGATAAACCGGCAACCGGATTTCGGCGAGAGCAGTTTATGCCCTTTGGCAGAACCGCCAGTCACCCGCATGTTTTTTCCTGTTGGAGAAAAGAAGAAATCAGGAGCAGTTCTCTTTCCGGGAACGGCGGGCATACAGACCTATCAGCGGCCCGGACAGAACATAACAGAAGGCAATGGCAAAAAGAATCACAGGCGGTTCCGTAGCCAGCACGATCATGCCGAGAATAATGCCAACAACGGCCTGAAACCGTTTTTCTCGTGGGATCCTTACTTTTTTGAAACTCAGGTAACGGTGCGTTGAAATCATCAGGTAGGAAAGCAGGTAAACCAGCAGCAGGATGGAAAAATGCCGGACTGTATCCGTGGCTCCCAGATAGCGGCAGAACATGACCGTAGCGGCAATAGCTCCGGCAGCTGCCGGGCAGGGCAGGCCGACAAAATCGTGTGTTTTCTTCTCTGTTTTTTCCTCTTCTTCGGCCATGGAATTAAAGCGGGCCAGCCGCAGGGCAGTGGTTGCCACATACAGAAAAGCGGCCAGCCAGCCGTAACGCCCGTAGGGAATCAGGGCCCACAGATAGGCGAGCAGGGCCGGAGCAACCCCGAACGACACCATATCGCAGAGGGAGTCCAGTTGCATACCGAAACCCGAAGTGGAACCTGTCAGGCGGGCAACCCTGCCGTCCAGTCCGTCAAAGACTCCGGCTATGATAATGGCCACCGCAGCCGGATAAAAATCACCGTTGATGGAGGCAACCATAGAATAGAAGCCGCTGAACAGGCTGGCGCAGGTCAACGTGCAGGGCAATATATAGAATCGGTTGGTCTGTACGGAATCCATGTTCTGTTCTTATTCTCCGGCCAGTTTTTCTGCCAGTTCACTGACTGCCATGCCGTAAAAGGTTGAATGATTGTATTCGGTGATGGCGTGAAAGTTCGGATACCCAGCTACATAGCGGAACTCATGCGCTGCTTTTTTCGGGTCAAGCTGCAGACGGATAATGGAGAGGGGCAGGCCGCCCGGTGAGGGTGGGATATCCGGTTTCTGCACCTGCCGGACAAGTTCCCAAGGCACACGGCCCTCCCTGCCTTCTTCCATGGCTGCGATCAGCCGTTTGTCCTTCAGGGTATTGCCCAGCTCAGCATAGACCGGAGCATCCTGAACCCAGCCGTGCAGTTTGATATAATGGGCAATGGAGGCCAGGGCATCAGGGACGGAATTCCAGAGATCGCACTGTTCGTTGCCGTCAAAGCTCACCGCATATTTCCGGAAAGAAGAGGGCATGAACTGGGCCTGACCGAAGGCTCCGGCGTAGGATCCCAAGGCGGTTTTCGGATCAATACCGTGCTCCCGGCAGAGGACCAAAAAATGGATCAGCTCTTTGCGGAAAAAGGCTGACCGTCTTGGGTAGGCGTCAAACAGGGTATTCAGAGTACGGAGGATGTTGAAGTCGCCCTGATTGGCACCGTAGCGGGTTTCTATGCCCCAGATAGCGACCACAACCTCCCGGTCCACCCCGAATTTCTCTTCTATCCGGTCAAGCAATTTTTTGTAGAGTTTGATTTTGATTTTGCCGGTAAGAATGGTTTTCCGGGTCAGGAAAAGAGGAAAATACTCGTAATACGGTCTGGGTTTCCATTGCTTATCCATAAGCTCAAGAACCCGTTTGGATATTTTCACCCCCTGAAATGTCTGATGCAGTTGTTCCGGGGAGAATTGATGGTCCTTTTCCAGCTCCTGAAACAGTTCTCTATATTTTTTCTGCTCCAGATTGATCGGCTGTTTGTCTTCAACAATGATGGCCGGTACCGGTTTTGCCTGGACTGCTGCAGGCAGAACAGACAACAGGAAGACAGGGAGGATAAGATAAAGATGAATATAACAAATTCGCCGAGGCAGTGAATACATAAAAAAGTTTGACTGGATGGATTGGGTTATGCGGGAGAGGACGGCCCGAACTGTCTGCTGAAAGCTCTGATGAATTCGTCGAGTTCCCCGGCAGGCAGAGCATTGATTCCGGCTGCAGCAGCCCTGCCGCCGCCGGTCGGAAACTGCCGGCACAGGGTATCTGCCCCGTGCCGGTTGTGCAGAGGGGCACGCACGCTGATCCGCAGCGTCCCGTCCTTATTTTCGGTCAGCAGGGCATGGGCAAAGTCAGGTTGCTGGCGGGCCAAAGTATTAGAGTATACCCCGGCCACCCGGCGCGCCCAAGCTGCAGCAGGAAGCTGATAGATGCGGCCCGCTTCATCCTGATGCACAGGTGTAAAGGACATGGCCTGCTCCATATCCTCCTGATATCCCCGCTGCAGGGTCTGCATTGCCGGAGAATCGGCATAAAATTCCAGTGGATCCGTGTAGGGCTGTACCTGCCGGAACAGTTCTGCCGGATGAAAAAACAGATCTTCAAGGGTTGCCCCGTAGCCGTTATAGTTGAGCAGAATACCGATCTCCCTGAGCCGGTCGATTGCCTCCTGAGCAAGTCCTGACTGGTTTGCAAGCTGCAGAGCGGATTCATCAAGATTATCGCCGAACGCACCGGCTATCGCCCACAGGGGATATTTCCCCTCAAGCAGCCGGTTGATGATCAGAGCGGTGCAGATCAGCGGTTCCGGATCAATATGCGCAGTCAGCAGGTCAGCATCCGGCACTGCACCAGCATAATGGTGATCCGCATAAAAAACTGTATTTCCGCCTGCCAGCAGTTTTTCCAGACTCTCCCGGTTCCGGTCAAGGGAGATGTCCAGCACAGTCACCGTCCTGCTGCGGACATCCTCAATCTGTTGCAGCAGGGCAATATCCCGTTTGACCCCGCTGACAAGTCGTGCCTCCGGGCAGGGTTCATGCAGCCTGAGCTGATGCAGGGCGCAGATGCCGTCGGCATCGCCATTAAATACATCAATATACTTCATTCTCTGTCCATTACTATCATTACTATGTTCGTTAAGCACCCCTGACAGTCCCGTGTGCAGAAAAATGAATCAGTTACCGGGCATCAGATCGATACCAAAGGGAGCGCCGATGTTGGCCAGTTTGAACATCACCATGATCTGCTCGTTATCCGGGGTAACATCAGCAGCCAGTTCAACAGACCAGCAGGACGGACTGTAGATCAGATTGATCTTTTCGGAAATGGTGACTGAGTCTTCAATGGACTGTTCCAGCGAATAACCGACCGCAATATTATAGAGCAGTCCTACCCTGGTGATAAGTCTGATTGAACTGGTATCTTCTGCCTCTTCAGTCGGAGCGGCGTTAAAGAGGTAATCTATGGACAACAGATCGCCCCGGCTGTTCCAGTAATCCCCTTCAAGGGTATGATGGGTGAAACCGTCATCATATACATTAAGATCTGTCGAGTACTTGAAGTTCAGTGCTGTCAGGGGGTTCCAGGCAAGACGGAACTGAATCGGCGACAGAGGCTCTTCATCTGTTTCACTGCGGAGATCATAGGTCTGCTGTACTTTGATGTATCCGTATTCCCGTTCAAGGTCTTCCTGTTCTTCCGGTCCGGCAAGATGAAAGAAGTTATTGACGCCGTAAGTTACAGCGTTCCGGTTTCCGGCGGTATCAACGGAGTCAAATCGGGGAAGATTCTCTTCATCAGGATCTGTGACATAATTATAGCGGACAAACGGACGCAGAGTGTGACTCCAGCCGGAGAATTCTTTGCCTTTGAGAGGAAAATCTTTGCGCAGGGTCGTGCCGATCTCCGCATCAAAGTCTGCAAGAAGACGGCTCTCCGTATCGCTGTCCTGCCATTCTTTGACGCCGTTGTCATCAATGGCATATAAAGTTTCCCTGAGTCCGGCACCCACTGTGGTTTCGAGATATTTGCTCAGCATGGGGACCGAAGTTTTCAGCCGGGGATGCAGGTCAACTCTCTGCGCTTCCACGCCCAAGTCGCGTTTGTAGTACACATAATCGGCGTCCCAGGAGAAGTCCACATCGGTTTCGTATACCGGTACCAGCCCTCTGTAGTTAATTTCCGGAAATTTCCACAGAGGGCTGACATCGGTATCTGTACGCTGCTCTTCCAGCAGGTCGTCAATCCCCTTCAGGGTGGCTTCCAGAGAAGTTCCGTTGGACCAGGACCGTAGGGCGGTCAGTTTGTTTTCCCGTTCGTAGACAGTCTTGTCCTGCAGTCCACGACCGAACTGTTCGGAAAGACGTCTGTCGCTGACAGTAAAGCCGGTGAATCCGTTGGTGAACTCGGTCAGGTAATCCTGATCTGAGACAAGATCTATGTCAAGTCGGGTAATCCATTCGCCGAGTTTTTGGTCCGCCTTGCTGCGGAGCCAGTAACGTTCCTGATTTGTATGGGTATATCCTCCGTCGGTATAGTTCTCGTCATTGGCCGGATCGTTGATGTCGCTGAGATCGTCATCCAGAAAGTTTCCCATAATGGTGCCTTTGGAGTGCTGATCCAGCATGTAGCGCATTTCTGCACCGGCCATGAACCCCCGTTCGGCGAAATAATGCGGATAGAGGGTGATATCGCTGCTCGGCGAAAGATTGATGAACAGCGGCCACTCAAGGCTGAATCCGTCCCGGTCCGAGAGGGCGGCAGAGGGAAAAAGCAGGCCTGTCTGCCTACTGCGTTTGGCAGGCAGGAGCAAAACCGGCGAGTAGAGAACAGGTGTATCCTTGATCCGGAATGTGGCTCCTTTGAGATAGGCATAGCCGCCGTCCGTGATTTTCGCATCATCGGCATGAAAACTCCAGGGCGGGGTTTCCCCTTCCTTCAGTTTACAGGTGATGACCCAGCCGTTTTCAATATGATAGGTCAGGTCGCCTGTTTTTTCGATGACCTGACCTTCAATCCGCATGTCCTTGTACTGGCGCAGGACAGTGGCTTCTTTGAACGTGCCGGTTTCTCTGTTCAGATTGACCACGCCTTCGGTGGCGTTTATCTTATCCGGCCCGACGTCGATAAGTACATTGCCGCGCAGCTTGACGGTTCCCAGATCCACATCATAAACGATCCAATCCGCTTTAATGGTGGTCATCACGGAAGACGTGACAGATGCCTCTTCCTCGCTCTGTTCGGTATCCGGTTCATTGTTACCCTTCTCCAGAGCAGCTGAAACTGCCGTACCCTCCGAAGGTTCTGCTTCCGGGAGTACATCCACCTCCTGCATAACCGGAACGGCTTTCGGCGAAATCAGTGTATTCTCCTTTGCCTCTCCGAATTCCGTGTCCTTTTTTTCTTCTTTTTTCGCCTCTTCTTTCGTGTCCCGCGCAGTCACGGCATCCTCACCGAGCAGGTCACTCCAATCATCCGTATCCGATTCGGCTTGAGCAGTGCCTGTGACGTTTTCGATTTTCTGCAGGACAACATTTCCTTCCGCAATAATGCTAGCCGGGTCTTCAAATCGTGTCAGTTTGTCGGCGGTAATTTCCCACTGCAATGCCCTGACTGCTTCGGCACAGGCATCTGTTGCAGTAAAAGTGAAAAAAGTAAAAACGCTGACCGTGCTGATGAAACAGCCGAGGGGTATGACTGAAAAAAAAGGGGTTCGGTAATGCACCTCGATACGCTCCTGTGGCTTGCTCAAAAGGAGCAAGAGATAACTGGGAAAATTCAGGAATACATGCAGACGAATGTACGCGCCTGGCCTTTTTGTGTCAAGAAAAAGGATACAGATACAAATACCTCAGAGCCGGAAAAAAGTAAAGTGGTATCGGCCCGGAGGTGTACCGGTCGCCAGATTCCCCTTGCGTAAAGCAATAAATTGTTTTATGACAAAAGGTTATTCCGGCGGTTCTGTCCGCCCCTGTTTTTTCGGCTTTCCGATAGAGTCCGGCCAACGGATTATATCTGATTTTATATAGATTTTTTATATAATTATAGAAATTAGAGTTCATTCTGTGCCCGGAACCTACCGGGCACCTGCGCTGTTTTATGAAGCACATCTTCGGCCCGGTGAATTCCCGGCGGCTCGGACGCTCTCTCGGAGTTGATCTTTTCCGGGAAAAAGTCTGCACCTTGAACTGTATCTACTGTGAAGTGGGCGCAACAACCCGTCTGACCTGCAGACGCGCTGCATATGCGCCGACAGCAGGTATTCTTGCAGAGATTGACTCCTACTGTCAGGATCAGGATCGGGTTGCGGAACTGGATTTCATCACGGTCACTGCCAGCGGCGAACCCACCCTGCACTCCGATTTCGGAAAAATCATTGATTATCTGAAAGAAAACACGGCAAAGCCTGTTGCTGTGCTGACCAACGGCACAACCCTGTATGATCCGGTGGTTCGGCAGGAAACAGCCGCCGCCGATGTGGTGATTCCTTCGTTGGACTCTGCCCTGCCGACAGGATTCAGAAAGATTGACCGCCCGGCCCGCTGCGTGGATCTCCACCAGGTCATAGAAGGGCTGATTTCCTTTTCGCATGAATACACAGGGAAGCTCTGGCTGGAAATTCTGTTTGCCCGGGGGATCAACGATTCCGAGGAAGAGGTGCTCGCTCTGCGCCGCGCAGCCGGACAGATGCGGCTTGACCGGATCCAGCTCAATACGGTAGCCCGTCCGCCCTTGGAGGCCTTTGCTCGGCCGCTGACCAGAGAAGAGATGACGGCGATTGCCCGGCAGTTTGAGCAGGATGATCCGTCACGCCCTGTTGACGTGCTGGCCTGTAAAGCGGCCCAGGAAGATGAGCCGGAAAAGGTAAAACCGGCAAAATTTTTTTTTAACCTTGACCGTGATGCCGACAGACAGGCATTCATCGCTGAGGTGACAGAAATGCTGCAACGGCGGCCCTGTACGGCCGCAGATATCAACCGCACCTTCCATCTCGGAGGGGCGGATAAGGTTGAGCAACTGCTTGACACTCTTGTCCGGGACGGCTGCATACAACAACGGTTCCACGATGACAGCGTCTATTATCAGACAGCCCGGATAACTGGTCAGGCTGTCCGGCATCCCGTGCCCGAACGAGACTGAAGAGCGGCTGCTTGTATTGTTTATTTTTCATTGTAGGAAGACTGTATCATGACCACTGAGGAAGCGGGAAAAAATCTTGAAGAAAAAGAGAAAAAAGTACGTAAAGTGACCACCGGGGCCTGGTGGAAAAGCGTTAAAGCCGTCAAAATGGCCCGGCAGGGGCAGGAGGCACTGAACGGAGAACCGGCAACAGAGGCGGTAAAAGAAGAGGCAGCCGCTGACCGCTCTGATCACCAGGGCGACAACTGGGCAGCTTCGGTGCCGGAATCAGTGCCTGATGCGCCACAGGGGGCAAAAGATGTAAACAAGGCAAACGGCGGGCAGAACAGTAAGGGCAGTAAGGCAAAGCAGAGTCAGCTGGAGGAGCTGAATAAAGAGAACAAAGAGCCTGCTTTCGAAAAGAAAGCAAGAAAATCCGAGGCACCGGCGGAACAGACGGACCAGCCCTATCAACCTGAAAAATCTGCAGAGGAACAGCAGAAAGTATCCCGTCAGCAGAAGCCGCAGAAGAGGGGGAGAAGGAAAACTGCCTCCAGCGGGAAGAACAGGCAAAGCGCACCCAAACAGGAAAAACAGAATACACGACAGGCCGGAGAAGAGGAATCCTCTGCGCAGGAGGAGCCGGAAGACAGCAAAGACAGCAGGAAACAGAAAAGACAACCTGCCTCCGGCAAAGAAGAGCAGGAGGAACAGAAAAAACAGAAAATCAAGCTGCTGATTAATGCCGAGGAGCCGGAAGAATGCCGCATTGCCCAGGTGGAGAACGGTCGTCTCGAGTCGTTTCACGTCAGTACGGTTGTGCGGGAGCGGACCAAAAACAATATCTACAAGGGCCGCATTGTCTCCATTGAAGCCAATCTGCAGGCCGCTTTTGTGGAAATCGGTACCGGCCGTAACGGATTCCTGCCGTTCAGCGATATCCATCCTGAATACTATCGGCAGGACGTCAGCCCGCAGGCCCGGCAACTGATCGAGCAGCAGCAGTGGCGCAAGCTGAAAATAGAAGATGTGATCAAACGGGGCCAGGAAGTCCTGGTTCAGGTAGTCAAGGAGGTGACCGGCAATAAGGGCGCCAATATGACCACCTATCTCTCTTTGCCGGGGCGTTGTCTGGTGCTCATGCCGGGCAGTGACAGCACAGGCGTCTCCCGCAAAATTTCCGGAGAAAAGCGCCGGAGCGAGCTGCGCGAAATCATGGCCGGTTTCAATATTCCGGAGGGTATCGGCTATATTGTCCGCACCGCCTGCTCCGATATCACCAAAACAGCCCTGCAGCAGGATCTGCGTTATCTGCTCGGTCTCTGGAAAGAGATAAAAGATCGGGGGCAGAGTTCTGATACCCCGGCACTGCTTTACGAAGATCAGGATACGATTCTGCGCTTTCTCCGGGATCATTTTGTTGCGGATATTCAGGAGATTATCGTTGATACCGATGAGGCGTACAATCAGGTGACCAATTTTATTGATCTGCTGCCGGCCAGACAGAAAAAAGTGCAGGTCAGGCTGCATCGGGGTGCCAAGCCGATCTTTAATCAGAGTAATATTGAGGATCAGATCGAGTCCATCTATCAGCCTCAGGTACAGCTCCCTTCCGGCGGTTCCATTGTCATCAATCCCACGGAAGCCTTGGTGGCCATTGATGTCAACTCCGGCCGGACCTCCCAGAAAGGGGATTTTGAGCAGTCCATCTTTCTCGCCAATATGGAGGCCGCCGAAGAGCTGGCCCGCCAGCTGCGTCTGCGCGATCTGGGCGGCCTGATTGTGGTGGATTTTATCGATATGCGCAGCAAGGGCAATATCAGGGAGGTGGAAAAAAAGGTCAAAAACGCCATGAAGCGGGACAAGGCCAAGGTGGATATCAGCCGGATCTCGCGTTTCGGCCTGATGCAGATTTCCCGCCAGAAGATGGGCGCGCCTATTGAAAAGGGCAGCTATCACTGTTGCGCATACTGTGAGGGGCGCGGGGTGGTCCGCTCCGTAGAAACCCTGGCCCTGTACTATCTCCGCCGGATTCAGACCGGGGTGAGCCGGAAAAAAGTCAAGCGCGTGGAGGTTAACCTGCCCCTTGAAGTCGGGCAGTATCTGCTGAACAAAAAACGCGCGGAGATTATAGAGCTGGAAAACAGGCACCAGGCGGCCATCGAGATCACTCCGTGTCCGGAGATGAAACCGAATGAGAATAAAATTCAGTTTCTGGCCTAATGGCTGGCAGGAGCAGACTTCTATTCAGCAATCGTGTTCTTTCATTCTGTGAAATAAGTTATGTCTTTAAATTTCAGATCATTCTTAGACAAACTGGCCCGTTCCTCAAATACTGTTGAAGCCGCTGTTGCCGACAATTGCCGCTTTGAGGAGCGAGCATCGGATCAACGATGGGAACAGTTTGAGATTTATCTGCCGCATGATGACGCAGACAAAATGACATGGGCAGACTGGACGGCAGCCAGAAAGGACTATACAGAAAATCAGGAGGAGGTTTTCCGTTCAAGCATTCCGGATGCCTTTCTTGAAATTAACCGCCCGGCGTGGAAAGAAGGATTGTCTGAGGACACGGTTCTGGTGCGGATTGAAAATCTTGAACGTCCTCTTGTCAAATGGAAAAATTCCAGCGGCAAGGGGCTCGGTCCTCCGGAACTCAGAAACAAGTTTGACTTGCTGAAGTCTCTCTTGCGGCGTGCCGACTCCGGTCGGAATTACGATGCGAAACAGGAAGCGGCGCGTTTTTTTGCAAGGTGGAACGATTGCCGTGACAACCGTCCTGTCTTCGCCGCCTTGCAGAATGAGGTGCATGAGGAATGCGATGATGACGACTGGCCCCATGCTCTGCGCGACCGTCTGGGGCTCGGATATTGGGGGAGAAAGGCACTTCCTGTCGCCCTGATGCGCTATTTCACTGCGTGAGGTATTTGCTGCCCAGAAGTCCAAGAGGGTGCCAACCGCATGTGCTCTGCCAACAGTGCTGGATAACGGGATGCATGAACTCTTTTTCCCATCTCCTTTCTCCTACCCTTTCGGGGCTACTGCTTTGTAAAGCCTAAAATTTAGGGTTGAACATGTCGCACTCGTTTAATATTCGTATCTTATTTGGAGATAGCAATCCTAAAATTTAGCTATAGCTGGAGCAGTATAAACTGAATACAGGATCAGCTATCTGAAAGGCGTGAAGGCAAAACTTATGCCTCTTGTAGGCATATTCAAATTATGTTGCTCCAGCTATATGACTGAGCACTAGTGCTATGTAAAAGCTAAATTTTAGAGTAATCCTGCCGAAAGTATGTTACATGAAGCCGAAAAACACTCGGAGGCTCTTCATGCCCAAAAAATACATTGTTCGGTTGACCCAAGAAGAATGCGCTCATTTACACGAGACTATCAAAAAACTTTCGGGGAGCAGTCAAAAAGTACGTCGTGCTCACATATTACTGAAGGCTGATGCAAATGGCCCCTGCTGGACAGACAGTAGGATAGCAGAAGCGTTCAACTGTAGGACAAAAACTGTTGAGAACATCCGTCAGAATTTTGTTTTGCACGGCTTTCAACAAGCACTTGACGGAAAAAAACGTGTAACCCCGCCTACTCCAAAACTATTGAACGGAGAGCAAGAAGCCAGAATCATTGCCACTCGCCTTGGTTCTCCTCCGCCGGGATATGCAAACTGGTCATTGCGTTTGCTGGCCCGCCATGTTGTTGAATTGGAAATTGTTCCGTCGATTAGTCATGAAAGTGTTCGACAGGTAATAAAAAAAACGGGATGAACAACCGAAAAATCCAATATTGGGTTATTCCTCCAAAAAAAGATGCGGAATTTGCGGCCAATATGGAGGATGTACTGGAAGCCTATGAAAGACCGTATAATCAAGATCATCCTCTTATTTGCATGGACGAGCAGCCCGTTCAATTGATAAAGGAAACTCGCAAGCCTATCCTGGCGACAGAGAATCATCCGAAACGTGTTGATTATGAGTATGAACGCAACGGCACCGCTAGTATTTTTATGTTTACCGAGCCACTTTCAGGGTGGCGTGAAGCCTCCGCACGCCCACGGCGAACCAAAGCAGACTGGGCCGTCGAAGTGGCCCGCCTCCTTGAAGGCCGCTATGCCGAGTCTGAAAAGATTACGTTGGTATCTGATAATCTCAATACCCATACAAAGGGAGCGTTTTATGAAGCTTTTGCCCCTGATCGTGCCCGTGCATTAGTGCGCCGGATTGAGTTCTGTTATACCCCGAAGCATGGAAGCTGGCTCAATATAGCAGAAAATGAGCTGAGTTCCATGACTCGACAATGCCTCTCTGGTCGTCGCATAGGGGAGCTTGAGACGTTACAAGAAGAGATTGCCGCATGGTCAACCGATGTGAACAACAGTCAACGTGGTGTTGATTGGCAAATAAAAATCTCTGACGCCCGGTGCAAATTAAAATCCGTTTACCATAAAATTGAGATCTGACAGAGCACTAGACATCTGGTCAAATTAGGCTATGTCTCAAAACCGCACCAACAGAAAAACGATACGCTACGTGAAACCCGTGACCTGCACCTCGCCGCCTTGCAGATCAAAACCAAGCGGTATGATTTTGGCGAAAAACTCTGCGGGAGGGTGTCATGCTGATTGAACGCTGGCTGTCCACCTTTGATACTGATCCCCGGAAAGCTGTCAACGATCTATTCAGCGGTCGGGCTGGATTGGGATCGTCACCGTGGATGGATATCCCGGAACTGCTTTGGCAGGAATTTCCTTATGTATCTGAATTTGCAGAACGGCGAAAACGGATAGACATGGCTCTGTTTGCTTGGTTTACCACCATGCGCAAAGAATATGCCCGAAAGATCGACAGGCTGGGTTTTGCTGTGTATAGCAAGGATATCTGTGATTGCCTGATTTCGGTTCAGCTTCTTGACTTGCAGATGTTTCCCTATCAGCTCCAGCAGGGACTTGACAGTTGGTTGCGCTGGCTTACTCCTTTGCGACTCGCGCCTGAACGCGATCCTGCTCTGGAGTGCTGGCGACTGCTTGGGCGTCAGCAAGAAAAAAGGAGTTTTGTCCCTGCTTGGTTGCGTTTGGCATCAGATGGACGTCCTGAATATCTGGATGTCGCTCTGTTCGGCCTGCAGGGGTGTTCTGACGAAAACAAGCAGGTACTTATGCTGCTGGCTCTGATGATCCACGAATCTGTCTGTTACACAAGCGGAGCTGAGGCGAACTCCCATTTTAAAAAGCAGTACGCTGCACTCCGTGGGCTGTATTCGCTAAATCAGCAGATATAGCTGGAGCAGTATAAACTGAATACAGGATCAGCTATCTGAAAGGCGTGAAGGCAAAACTTATGCCTCTTGTGGGCATATTCAAATTATGTTGCTCCAGCTATATGGCAGCAGAATCTTGAAAGTGCCCTGGCTGTGTTCAGGAATCGTGCTCAGGATAAGGTGGCAAGGGAGCTGCATCAAATCTTGTCTGAAAAAAATGTCAAGGGAAGAGGTAGATCAAGACCCAAAGTTTTTCCTGTTAATGCTACGGAACGAGAATCACTGCTTCACGCATTACAAACTGGTGAACAACAGGACACTGCGCATCTGGCAGAACGCTTTTTCAGGAACCAGGAGCAAAATCTTCGTTTTGCCGAACTGACGGGCAACAGCTATTTCTTTATTCGTACCCTTTGTAAACAGGGCGATATTCTCTTCAAACGGTATAATCTTTCAGCCGGGATTATGCGCCGCCTTGAACGGATGATTGAGCAGGGACTGGCTTGGGAGCCTTATAATCCCTTTGTCTGGACACTTTGGGCAGACTGGCATGCCAAAAAAAAAACACGGGGAATGCAGATACAGGAATCTTCAACTAACTGTTTTATCGGTATAGATGAAGGGTTATTTGCTTATAGCAAAAACAAGATAAACGAACAATATCAAAATACTGATCAGACCCAATCGACTCACAAAAAAATCAATCTTGATATGAAAAGCGATAAAAATTCATAGGGATATAACTTCCCTTTGTACTCACAACTATAGGGACAGGCGTACAGGTCTGTCCCAGGCCCCCAGTAGCTTGGAACGAGGCACAAATCCCAACAAAACGTCAGGGACAATAGGGGACAGACCACGTTTTTCTCTTTCTCGTTTACCATTCTGACAGGTTTCCCCTATTGTCCGCTGCGACCCGGCCCCGTAGGAGGTCAATGCTCTTCCTTGTCGAGCATTTCCTGACTGACCTTACTTCTACTTTGGCACTCACAAAGGCTGTGGTAATAATTTGCAATTCGGTTGTTTCTCATATGCGAAATCAATCGAAGCTTGCCTCTTTTCATGCCGTTGACGAAGCTGTCTTATAACTTCATCTTCGTTTACATCTCGACGTGGAAGAATTGACTTGAGTAATGTTGTTATATCAGCGCAACTCAATAACGGGACACCGACTTGATGGTATAATCGTTGCTCGACCATAAACAACATGGCCATCATGACCATAGTCATATGATGATGCCAAGCCAGCCATCCCCGAGCCTGATAATCACCCATTCCACATTCATTTTTTGCATCCTGAAATGGCCGTTCAACCCAATATCGTTGAGCTTGCATATATGCAAGTCGTCTTGTTGACGTGTTACTTTCCGCATTACTTAGGCTATATTTAATTTTTTTCGGGGACTTAACCTCACGTCTGACAACTAATTCTACTTTGGTGACCATACCATTAACTATTTAATAATATTAATAATACTAAAAACAGGGGTTTTTAAATACTTAATAAAAATAAGCTAGTTATGTTTATGATCGCCAAAGTAGAACTACTTGACAGTTGTCGGTTTTACCAAGCTGCCCGCACCATTGACGAGAAACCCCAACAGACATTTTACCCTTTTTGGGTATCCCGGATTCATCAATTAAAAGAGCGCTATCTTCCTTTCCTCCTAAAAGTTTATCTGCATCTTTAGCTACTTGGTTGTTTACAGGACGCCAATCCCAGTTCGAGTCGGAAAGAAAATACTGGAGGGGCTCATATTTAACGCCCGGAACCTTTTCCTCCATACGTTCCATGTTTTTTTGTCAGACTGGAATAAACCTTTCAAGTATTGGAATGCTTTATCTGACAAACTTACTGTATGTCTCTTAAAAAAGAGATGATATCTTTCGTGAAAAGACGTAAGTTGCCGGGCGATGCCGGTCAACTCAAAGAATTTGTCATGGGGACTTCTTTTTTCGGGGCTGGGAGCGTTCATAAAAAGAATAAAGTTATAATCAGGGCGATTGACGGGTATTTTTTTGATAGCTGTTATCAGGTGCTAGCTTGATCAAAAAGCGATAAAATCTTCCTAATGAAAGATACAACTTTATCCGGATATTGCAAGAAGTTTTTACAAATAGATCAAAAGGTTATGGTTGACAAAGTAGAATTAAACAGGGTATAAGGAAATCCATGCAGATCTCCCTGCTCCGGACTTTTTTTCATACACTGACCCAATCCTGCGGAATCAGCCGGGGGGACAGGATTGTCGTGGCGGTTTCTGGCGGCCCGGACTCCATAGCCCTGCTTCATCTGCTGGCCGGAGTGCAGCAACAGTTACAGCTGCATCTTACAGTAGTCTGGGTGGATCACGGCCTGCGGCCGGAAGAAACGCCGCAGGAAGAGGCAGTCGTCTGCGCTGCGGCAGAAAAAATGAGAATTCCGGTGGTCCGCCATCGGGTGAATGCAGCCGCCTGCGCTGCTGAACAGCGTCTTTCTCTTGAACATGCAGCCCGTAATCTGCGTTATGCGGCTCTCCGGGCAACAGCGCAGGAGGTGCAGGCACAATACATTGCTGTCGCCCATACTGCCGATGATCAGGCAGAGGAAATTCTGCTGCGTCTTCTGCGGGGAAGCGGGCGGCAGGGGCTTGCCGGGATGAGGATGCAGAGCAGAGACCTGATCCGTCCGCTGCTCACTGTCGGCAAGAACGAGCTGCTTGTCTGGCTGGATAAAGAACAGGTCACGTATTGTATTGATTCGTCAAATAATGATCTGCTCTTTCTCCGCAATCGGGTCCGACATCAGCTGCTGCCGTTTTTGGAGGAGCATTTTGATGCGGGGATACGGAAATCCCTGCGCAAAACGGCTGCCAGTCTGGCCGAGGATGAGAACCTGCTTGCGGAGCTGACCGCAGAGGCTGAAAGAAAAGTTGTAAAATTTGTAAAGATTGTACGGCTGGATGAGGCTGAGCAGCAGGAGGGACCGACTGTTGTGCAGCTCCTCCGCAGGCCTTTCTGCGACCTGCAGAGTGCCCTGCAGCGGCGGGTGATCGAACAGCTGCTGTGGCAGCTGGGCTGCCGAGCAAAATACGACCATATCCTGCTGATTATCAAAGCTGCACTCAGCGGCAGAAACAACAGTGAACTGCACCTGAGTCGTGGGCTGCGGGTCGGCGTGTTCCGTGACCGGCTGGAATTCTCCTACCCTGCCGGGAAGCGGGCCTGGCGCGGACGGCTTTTCAGGCGAACAGAAGCACAGGAGCCGCCCGATTTATGAACTTTTCAATTATCAGCTGATATTTTTATATTTTGTCACGCCATACGACCTGTCGTAATATTTACTTTGATAAAAATCGCATTTCATGCAGGAAAGCAGCTTCATCACAAATTCACCCTGCACCTTGCCCCCGCATAATGTTCCAGCAATATGGGCGCAATGCTTGCCATGATCAGGGTATGCCGGGCACACACCTTTTTCTTCGGCATGTACTCCCCCCTCCTCACGACCGCATTGTTTATATTTCCAACAATTCACAGTTTCACCTTTCTGTTTCCATCTCCGGATACTGTCAGCTGAACCGCATAACAGCTTGCTCCCTGAAGATAAACCCTGCCAGATTTATGCCACCCATCCGACAGAGCAGGTACCATTATGCAGCACAAGGAAAAGAATAGTTTTTATTATCATCTCTGCATCTTTATTCTCTTGCCGGGCGGGTAATTTTTATCCTGCCGGAAAATAAAGGTGAATATTTTTTACCCGGTTTCGGGATTTTCGGAAGTCCACTTCCGGACGCGTAACAGGAGCAGCAGAATATACGCCGAGTACTGTTTGGCCTGCAGGTTTAATATAAAGTTATTTCAAAATGTTGCTTGTCTTACTTTTTCAAAAAAAGGTTTGACATTTGATAGCATCTAAGCTATAAATAGTGTAAGGATATCTTAACTAAGAATAGTTCTTAAGCGCAGCAGGTTCTTTGACATAATATACTTTCCGGAAAAAGCAGAGCCGGAAAGTTGATAAAGCCACAGCCGCCGTGAGGCGGTGCCGGAAAGCCAAGGGTCTCCAGCAGGGAGACGGCCGGGTTGCCTGCTTTCTCATGCATTTTTTTTATCTGGAGGTATATTATGAAATTCACATCAAAATTTTCTTCAAAAGTATTCCGCAGAAGTTTCATCTCCGCAGCAGCTCTTTTGTTTGCTTCCATTCCTTTTACCGCTCAGGCGGGTTATCGGGTCAATCCGGCGGATTATCAGGTCAATTTATATAATACGGATACTCCCATATGCCAGACGTTCATAGCCGGTCACCGTACTCTGGCAGGTCTGGTTTGTATCAGGCCTGACGGCGATTTTCTGGAAGTCACCTATGCGACACTTGACGGATGGGAACTTGTCGAGACGAATTTCTGGGCAGGAGCTGGAAACACCCCGGCCAAAGCAGGAATGCCTGCAGATGAAAAAGGTAATCCTGAAGTCGGCAGCTTCCTTTATACTTCCGGGGATATTACCGGAGAAACAGAGCATACATTCTATATTTCTCTGGAGGATGCCTTTGGAGATGCAAAACTATGTGGTATTGCCGGTGTTCTGACAGGTCACGCGCTGGTACGCAAGGATTACGGTGATGGCAGCTATCAGACCGAGATCGGCTGGATTGATGGCACCCCGATGAATAGGCGCCTCGGCTGGGCAATGTTTTCTTCAATTCAGTTTACCTGCACAGACAGGTAGACAGGTGAAGGGCGGTATGGGCATCCCTCTGCGGCCTTCCGGAAAGAAGGAAAGGTTGCCCGATATTCAATGCCGTTGTTTGTTCCGGCTGTCCTGAATATTTTGAGTTTCCCTGATGACTCCAGACAGAAACTTAAAGAATTTATTTGAAACTATAACAACAGGATGACACTAAGAAAGATACAGCTTATCAGTGCCGTCAGTAGATAACCACCCCGTCGTATCAACCGATTATACTGCGGGTGGTTGATACCAAAACTCTGAAACAGCGACCAGAAGCCATGACTGATATGCAGTGCCAAGGCGGTCACGCCGAGGAAATAAAGAAAAGAAAGGAGGGGATTGCCGAGTACGGTAACCACGGTGTCTGCCACCGATACCGCATGATCGACAAAACGGACAGTAAGAAGATGGAGGATGAGGAAGGCGAGGATGGCCGCCCCGGTCCACGGCATGGTGCGGGTTCCCCATGTCTGTCCTCCGGCTGATTTGCGGACAGCGTACCTGCTGCCCCTGGCCTTCCGGTTCTCCAGAAACAGACTGATCCCGGTAACAATATGAAGCAGGAACACCGCTGCAAGCAGCAGTTCCGACAGCGGGATCAGAGGGTCAAGAGAATGGAGATGTTCGGCATAGGCATTAAACGCGACCTTTCCCTGAAAGATAAAGCTGTTGCCGATAGCATGGATCAGCAGAAAGTCCCCGAGCAGGAGACCGGTTGCAGCCATGATATATTTTCTGCCCAGTGAGGAGGTAACGCTTTGCAGAAAACCGAACATTGGCAGCTTTATCCTTTTTTCAGTTCCTTTCTGAGCAGATTGAATTCATCCATCATGGCCTGCCTGAGCTGAGCAAAGCTCTCCTGCACCTGATGTACGGCATCCTGACTGCTGATGCTGTCAGCTCCGGAAACAGCCGGTTCAATATGCGGAATTTCTGTCCGTGTCAGGAGCCGGGTAAAAAATTCCTGCTGCCAGGAAGTGTAACGGCTGACCAGAGCAGTCAGTTGCCCCGGATCGTCCGCTTCGGCGAGCCCGGCAGCCAATTCCTGAATAACGGTGCGGTCATCCTCCACCGGTTCGGGAGTGCGGGCAATCATAGATGTTGCAGACTCCAGCAGGTTCAGGACAACTCCCTGCTGGGGACCGGCTTCTTTTTTGGCTGCAGCAGTCAGCTCCTGAAGATGCTGCACCTTGTCTGCGGAAAAAGCAGATGAGACCGCCGCAGCCCCGATAAGGGAAGCAGCACCAAACAGAGCCGCTGCTGCGGGCATACTTTCAGTCTTTTGATCGCTTATGAGCGCAGCGGCAACTTCATCCTCAACTTCGGCTGCTGCCGATTTCTCATCGGACACGAACGTCTCCGGATACTTTATATCTTCTGATTTTTCCTCATATTTCTGATCAAGCAAAAGATCTTCATCTCTGTCATCCGCACCGGCAAAATCGTCATCATCATCGGCAGCAAAGAACGAATCAAGCTCTTTCGGATCATCTCCAGGTTCTTCCGAGGATACAGCTACTTCAGCAGAGATATCCGGTTCAGCTCCGGCCGCTTCCTCATCTTCATCCTCATCCGCTCCGGCTCCGGCAAAAAAGGAATCATCCGCCTCATCCCCGCCGAGGTCATCCTCATCAAGCGACAGGGCGAATTCATCCTCAGCCTGTTCCGCAGCCGCATCGCCGCTCAGCGCCGCACCGGCAAAATCGTCATCATCATCGGCAGCAAAGAACGAATCAAGCTCTTCCGGTTCATCTCCAGGTTCTTCCGAGGATACAGCTACTTCCGCAGAGATATCCGGTTCAGCTCCGGCCGCTTCCTCATCTTCATCCTCATCCGCTCCGGCTCCGGCAAAAAAGGAATCATCCGCCTCATCCCCGCCGAGGTCATCCTCATCAAGCGACAGGGCGAATTCATCCTCAGCCTGTTCCGCAGCCGCATCGCCGCTCAGCGCCGCACCGGCAAAATCGTCATCATCATCGGCAGCAAAGAACGAATCAAGCTCTTTCGGATCATCTCCAGGTTCTTCCGAGGATACAGCTACTTCAGCAGAGATATCCGGTTCAGCTCCGGCCGCTTCCTCATCTTCATCCTCATCCGCTCCGGCTCCGGCAAAAAAGGAATCATCCGCCTCATCCCCGCCGAGGTCATCCTCATCAAGCGACAGGGCGAATTCATCCTCAGCCTGTTCCGCAGCCGCATCGCCGCTCAGCGCCGCACCGGCAAAATCGTCATCATCATCGGCAGCAAAGAACGAATCAAGCTCTTTCGGATCATCTCCAGGTTCTTCCGAGGATACAGCTACTTCAGCAGAGATATCCGGTTCAGCTCCGGCCGCTTCCTCATCTTCATCCTCATCCGCTCCGGCTCCGGCAAAAAAGGAATCATCCGCCTCATCCCCGCCGAGGTCATCCTCATCAAGCGACAGGGCGAATTCATCCTCAGCCTGTTCCGCAGCCGCATCGCCGCTCAGCGCCGCACCGGCAAAATCGTCATCATCATCGGCAGCAAAGAACGAATCAAGCTCTTCCGGTTCATCTCCAGGTTCTTCCGAGGATACAGCTACTTCAGCAGAGATATCCGGTTCAGCTCCGGCCGCTTCCTCATCTTCATCCTCATCCGCTCCGGCTCCGGCAAAAAAGGAATCATCCGCCTCATCCCCGCCGAGGTCATCCTCATCAAGCGACAGGGCGAATTCATCCTCAGCCTGTTCCGCAGCCGCATCGCCGCTCAGCGCCGCACCGGCAAAATCGTCATCATCATCGGCAGCAAAGAACGAATCAAGCTCTTCCGGTTCATCTCCAGGTTCTTCCGAGGATACAGCTACTTCCGCAGAGATATCCGGTTCAGCTCCGGCCGCTTCCTCATCTTCATCCTCATCCGCTCCGGCAAAAAAGGAATCATCCGCCTCATCCCCGCCGAGGTCATCCTCATCAAGCGACAGGGCGAATTCATCCTCAGCCTGTTCCGCAGCCGCATCGCCGCTCAGCGCCGCACCGGCAAAATCGTCATCATCATCGGCAGCAAAGAACGAATCAAGCTCTTTCGGATCATCTCCAGGTTCTTCCGAGGATACAGCTACTTCAGCAGAGATATCCGGTTCAGCTCCGGCCGCTTCCTCATCTTCATCCTCATCCGCTCCGGCTCCGGCAAAAAAGGAATCATCCGCCTCATCCCCGCCGAGGTCATCCTCATCAAGCGACAGGGCGAATTCATCCTCAGCCTGTTCCGCAGCCGCATCGCCGCTCAGCGCCGCACCGGCAAAATCGTCATCATCATCGGCAGCAAAGAACGAATCAAGCTCTTTCGGATCATCTCCAGGTTCTTCCGAGGATACAGCTACTTCAGCAGAGATATCCGGTTCAGCTCCGGCCGCTTCCTCATCTTCATCCTCATCCGCTCCGGCTCCGGCAAAAAAGGAATCATCCGCCTCATCCCCGCCGAGGTCATCCTCATCAAGCGACAGGGCGAATTCATCCTCAGCCTGTTCCGCAGCCGCATCGCCGCTCAGCGCCGCACCGGCAAAATCGTCATCATCATCGGCAGCAAAGAACGAATCAAGCTCTTTCGGATCATCTCCAGGTTCTTCCGAGGATACAGCTACTTCAGCAGAGATATCCGGTTCAGCTCCGGCCGCTTCCTCATCTTCATCCTCATCCGCTCCGGCTCCGGCAAAAAAGGAATCATCCGCCTCATCCCCGCCGAGGTCATCCTCATCAAGCGACAGGGCGAATTCATCCTCAGCCTGTTCCGCAGCCGCATCGCCGCTCAGCGCCGCACCGGCAAAATCGTCATCATCATCGGCAGCAAAGAACGAATCAAGCTCTTCCGGTTCATCTCCAGGTTCTTCCGAGGATACAGCTACTTCAGCAGAGATATCCGGTTCAGCTCCGGCCGCTTCCTCATCTTCATCCTCATCCGCTCCGGCTCCGGCAAAAAAGGAATCATCCGCCTCATCCCCGCCGAGGTCATCCTCATCAAGCGACAGGGCGAATTCATCCTCAGCCTGTTCCGCAGCCGCATCGCCGCTCAGCGCCGCACCGGCAAAATCATCATCGTCATCATCATCATCGGCAGCAAAGAACGAATCAAGCTCTTCCGGTTCATCCGCAGATGCGGATGGAGTTTCCTTCGGTTGCGCAGGCAGAGAAGCTGCAGGCTCCTCAGAACTGTTTTTCTCACTTTCTTCATCATCAGGGAACAAAGAAAACGCATCCCCAAACGCCGAGCTTTCTTCCACGGTCCCATCTTCGCCCGCTACCGATTCCTCTGCAGTTTCATCATCGAGCGGCACGATAAGTTCATCATCAAGGTCAGCGATTTCTTCATATTCATTCGGGGTACCCGTCTCGGTTTCCGCCTGCTCTCCTCCCGGTTCCTCATCGTCAAAAGAGAAGAAACTGTCAAGCTCTTCAGTAAGTTCATCACTGACATCCTGCTGATCATCCGAAACGGAGGCAACTGAGGAGAGTTCTGATTCTGACGATAAGGCAGGTTCGTCCGGTCCGCTCTTTTCATCCTCAAAGGAAAGAACAAGCTCGTCGTCGGCCACTCCGCCTGTCTTTGCAGCCTGTTCTTCTACCTGGATATCATCAGAAAGTTCGTCATCATCTTCATCAGTATCAAAGAGAGAATCCAATTTTGCAAGTACCCCGGTTTCCTCCGCAGCATCCCTGGCGTTGTCCGGTGCCTGTTCCGCTGCGGCAGAAGGCGCTTCGTCCTCCTCAAAAGAAAACAAATCCGCATCGTCTCCGGTTCCGTCATCCTCCTGCGCAGCAGCGACCGGCTCATCCTCACTTGCTGCCCGATCATCCTCTGATTCTGATGTGTCGTTGTCAAAATCAAAAAAGAAATCCAGTTTTTCATCAAGTTCGGACGACCGATCATCATCAACCTCAACAGTCTCCTCATTAAAACCGCCTTCCTCATCAGCATCCGCAAGAGCAACCGGCAGGTCTTCATCTTCACTCTCCTGATCCCCGTCAAGATCTTCCAGTACAACATCGAATTCGTCATCATCCTGGTCATCATCGGCTGCCGGAGCGTCATCTTCTCTCCCGGAGGTCTCCTCCTCCAGCTGTACCTCATCACCATTATCGTCGCTGTCAAAATCGAAGAATGAATCAAGGTCTTCCTCTCCCTCCAGAAGTTCCTCATCTTCTTCTCCGTCAGCGTCAATATCTTTCAGACCGTCAAAAAGTCCGCTGTTGTCAACCAGCGCCCGCGCATCATTTTCCAGCTCATCGTCAAAATCGAAGAATGAATCAAGATCGTCGTTCAACTCGCCTTCTTCTTTGGCATCTGCCTGCTTATCAGTCGGGGTATCACCACTGTCAGGGCTGAACGTCTCGATTTCAGCAACCGGCTTTTCCTGATGCCGGTCCTCCTGCTCCTCCTGCCTGTCCGCTTCCCCGCTACCGGTATCATCCTCCTCAACATCATCAGCACCAAATAACGAATCGAGTCGGTCATCCAGATCAGCGGGCTTATCGTTCTCAGCATCTCCGGCCGATCCGAATTCTTCATGAATGCCTTCTTCTTCAACATCCATCAATGCCGGTGTGATTGATTCATCGTCATTGTCCGGAGAGAGCACCAGTTCAGATTCATCATCCTGATCATCCGGAAAGAGGCTATCCGCATCTGGCTCGGCATCAAAATCAGCATCAAGATCGATATCTTCGGCTTCTCCGAACAGCTCTTCAGATGCAGTTTCTTCAGCAGAATCAAGGTCTTTCTTCAGGTCGGACGCCAGTTCATCATCACCGAGTTCATCATCACCAAAATCACCCAAATCGCCAAAGTCAAAATCCGCATCTTCATCGGAATCATCGGAAAACAGGTCAGGTTCCAGAGCACCTTCATCCTCTTCCGCATTTTTTTCTTTTTCAGGTACAGAAGACGCGGATTCTGTTTCCTCCTCATCAAACGTGGAAAAATCGAACTCTCCCGCTTCCTCATCCGCAGTATCCAGATCCAAATCATCTTCAGCAAGCGAAAACTCGTCACTTCCGCTTATATCATCCGCATCATCCTGCACTCCGACCTCCGGTTCGGCGGCAAATTCTTTTCTGTCCGGTTCTGCAGTATTATCGATATTATTGACATTGTTACGACCTGCTTCTCTGTCAGCTGCTGATTTGGCAATAATTTCTTTCAGGCTGTTCAGACTGCCGACCTGCTCAAGGAGAATTTTTTTCCGTTGCTCGGCACTGAGGTTTTTATCCTGGAGCAGGAGTTTCAAGGCATCGTAAAAGGAATGAAGGATAGTAAAGGCATCCGGATGCGCATTTGTCTCTTCCTCCCGAATATAGGCGCCCAATACCTGCAGCCCCTGCACAAGAACCTGAGCCTCCCGGTTATCACGCAGTCTTTCCCGCAGTTCGGTAGATTCAGCATGGAATTTCTCAAGTCCTTCCCGGGTAACCTCCCATTCCAGGCCGAGAATAGTGGCTTCCATACTGTGCAGCGGATCGTCGTCCTTGTCTTTTTCCTGGTCTCCGCCGGAATCTGCTCTGTCTTCCTCTTCAAGCACAGGTTCATCAGTCGGAGCAACTGCTTCAACTGCTTCGGACTCATCATAACCGGCAGCAATTTCGCTGATCTGATACTGAAGTACTTTAAATTTCCGGACATCCGCCTTGAGCATTACCGCTATGGCATCGCCGCTGATATCAGTTGATGATATTATTTTTTCATAATTATAAAAGAGAGTAAGAAGAAGTTTAATCGCATTGGGATGAGCATAGGCCCCCTCTTTTTGAAGATATCTGCCGATATTGTCCATTCCCTGAAGATAGATCTGCGCTACCTTGTCGCCGTCCCACAGCGAACGCAGGTTTGCCACCTCTTCAGTCAGTTCGGCTAGAGTCTGCTCGGTAATGTCCCAGTCCAGAGAGAGAACGATCGACTTCAGACGAAGGAGAGGGGAATCATCATCATCGGCAAATTCAAACAGATCAACTTCTTCGGTATCAAACGACTCATCTGCAAACTGTGTGAGGTCTTCAAATTCGTCTGTTACTTTGGGCATAACCTTATCCAGATTCGTCTGAGGTGTCTGAGGTATTCGTTTTCATGTCCGTACTCGACAACGCCCCCATGCCGTTCGTCCGTCTCTTTACAGGAGTTTCTTCTGCACTGACACGACTGTGGATGAGATGATCTTTTTCAGTGTTTCAGGAACATTATATCCCGTCAGGGCACTGGCTTCAAAAGAGGGTACCTTCAGTTTGCTGTTCAGATCCTTTTCCAGCACCGCAGTGGGTAGGACAGGAATTCCCTGGTTACGCAGATCCACCTTATTGTACTGCATGACCAGGGGAATTTTGAAAATGGACTCCTTATAGCTTTTGAGATTTTCATGCAGCTGATTCAGGGAGCGGATATTCTTTTCCCGCATGGCCTCCTGGGCATCAGCAACAAAAACAATCCCGTCCACCCCTTTCAGCACCAGCTTGCGGGTGGCGTTGTATTTCACCTGCCCCGGCACGGTATAGAGCTGAATCTTCAGTTCATATCCTTTGATTTTTCCCATATCAAAGGGCAGAAAATCAAAAAACAGGGTACGGTCTCCGTGCGTCTTCAGACTGACCATTTCGGACTGGATCTGTTTGCTGAATTTCCGGTTGATATATTCAAGGTTGGACGTCTTTCCTCCCCTGCCCGGACCGTAATACACAACTTTTACCTGAACGATCTTTTCGCGTAGATTAATAAAGCTCAATGTTCTCTCCTGCTATGGGGGTGTGGATTCATGCGCTCAGCAGAGATGGGACTCCGCCGGATACCGCAACAGAAAAAACTCTATTTGCCTGCCCAGAGTTTCCGTATCTGCTCCAGCGCCTTCACAACATTCAGCCGCAGAAAACCGAGTGAGATATGTTTTCCGAACATGGTGATCAGCAGCAGCTCCTCATCAATCTTGGAAAAATGGATATTACAGTCCGTCCCCTTATGAAAAAGCAGAGAAAATTCCTGCTCTCCGACCAGTTTTGCCATCGCATCCACAGTGGCAAAGTTACCGGCTGCCAGAGCTGCAAACGAATAGACGTCATACTTGGATGTGCCGTTGTCCTTGGCCGTAATAATATTTCCCGCCATATCGATAATGATGACACAGTCCACTCCGATCTTGATGAGCTGCTCCGACAGGATCTCATCAATCTTTTCAAGCTGTTCCTGGCTGACTACACCGTAATTCATCTGATTACCTCGTTAACATTGCTTGTCTGTCCGGCGGGACCGAGCCAGCCGGTATATCTTCACTGATTGACTATATGACTATACGCCAGATAATTGCATACATGAAGCCGTTTTTAATGCTTATACTATTATTATACTATTTTTTACAGTTTATTGCAGCCCCTCTGCAGGGGAACAATGCTGAATTTCAGCACATCAACAAGCCCCCTGTCAGTAATTTTCAGCTCCGGGATAACCGGCAGAGCAAGGAAACTCAGGAGCATGCAGGGATTGTTCACTGCTGCTCCGATCTGCTGCGTTGCACGTTCAATAATCTGTAAATCGACACATACCTGTTCAGCCGATTCTGCCGACATCAGACCGGCAACAGGCAGGGGCAGAGCGGCAAGCACCTGCTCTTCATCTGTTACCACTATTCCGCCCTGCATTTCAATTATTTTTTTTATTGCCAGCAGCATGGCGGCATCATCCGTGCCCACGACAATCAGATTATGCGAGTCATGCGCCACAGTTGAACCTATTGCGCCCTGCTGCAGCCCGAGTCCCCGGACAAAACCGATCCCGATACGGTGCGTACCGTGATGCCGTTCAATCACAGCGATCTTCAGGATATCCCGTTTAACATCGGCAACCAGGTAGCCTTCCCGGATTTTCGGCTCCAGAAGACACTGTCCGGTGACAATCTGCCCCTCAGTACAGGTGATGACCCGTATCTTTTCTGATCCTGATCCGGCAGGCAGGGAAAGGTCAATCTGCTCCGCCCGGATCCTGACTGAGGCCCGGACAGCCGGATCAAGCTCGGCAAGCTTCTGTTCGGGGAACTCCGTTACCACAGTGCCGTGTTCAGCGACACATTCTCCAGCGCAGTATACCTGATTCACCCGGAACTGCTCAAGGTCGTCCAAAACAACCAAATCCGCCCGGTATCCCGGAGCAACTGCGCCGATGCCCTGCAGCCCGAAATGACGGGCAGGGTTGATCGTGACCATCTGCAGAGCAGTCATAGCATCCGCTCCGAGCTCCACAGCCCGCCGGAGAAGAGCGTCAAGATGACCATGCCGCACCAGATCATCGGCATGGCGGTCGTCGGTCACCAGCAGACAACGATGGGAAACCGAGGAACGGAGAAGAGGAAGCAGCGCCTCCAGGTTGCGCGCGGTTGATCCCTCACGGATAAAGATCGCCATTCCGGCCCGCAGCTTCTCCTCTGCTTCGGTCAGGGTGGTGCATTCATGGTCCGAACTTATTCCGGCCGCGATATAGGCCTGCAGGTCTTTGCCGCTGAGTCCGGGGGCATGTCCGTCAACCGGCATGCCTCTGCTTCGGGCAAGCAGGATTTTTTCCTGTACCTCGGCAGCTCCGGCAACTGTGCCGGGAAAATTCATCATTTCAGCCAGTCCGATGATATCAGGCCGGGCAAGGAGTTCATCGATATCCTCTGCTGAAAGCACTGCGCCGCTGGTTTCCAGATGCGTGGCCGGTACACAGGAGGGGGCCATTCCGTATACTGCCAACGGTGTGGTCCGGGCGAGCATGAAATCAACCCCGGCTGTTCCGCAGACATTGGCAATTTCGTGAGGATCACAGATGACCGTTGTCGTGCCGCAGGACAGAACCGCTGCTGCGAACCGGGAAGGCGTCAGCATGGAGCTTTCGATATGAATATGCCCCTCAATGAAGCCCGGACTGATATACCGCCCTGCAAGATCTACAGTCTTCTTGCCGTCGTATTCCCCTGTCCCGGCAATATGTCCGTTGATGACAGCCACATTTTCCTGTCTGATTTCACCTGAGAAAACATGAACAACCTGTCCGTTCTTCAAAACAAGATCAGCCGGAATTCTGCCCGCAGCACAATCAATCAGCCGGCTGTACAGGGATTCATCCGTAACGGCTGTCGTTTTGTTCAGCATTTTTCAGCATCAATGTAGATCAATCAAGCAGAAACAGATGGATACAAACAAATACGGCTCTGTCCAGCCGTTCTGAACAGAGCCGCAGCACCTTACTTTATGTCACCCTCAGCCGCCGAAAAACCGGACAGCTGCAGGAATAATAAAGAGAGGAGATGGAGGCTACCTGTCATTCGGCTCCTGAACAGTCCGGTCCGGGTTCATCTTGCGGAGCTTCATGATTGTGCCGAGATAAATTTTCTCTGAAACCTGATCGAGAATCTCCTCCACAGCTTCATCTTCGGAATCCGCTTTTTGTGTCAGGGTATTGTAATTTTCCGTCCAGATATCAGTGGGAACCTCCCAGACGATTTTGCCGGTCTGCAGATCCTTGAGCACATAGCGCAGCCGCAGCTCCACCTTGACATCCGTAGTGTGTTCCTCCATATCCCAGCCGATACTGGGCAAATCAATGGAAACAATTTCTCCAGCAAGGATCAGATCAGCCCCTTCTCTGTCCTTGGTCAGGTTGATCTTGTCGGATTTCTGAAACCATGCTGACAGGGACTGATACATGAGATTATCAATACCGAGCTTGTCTGTCCGGTTTTTCCAATTCGGCATATACACCGATCTTTCCGGCCCGCTGTACACATTGGGGAAGTAATATCCGCAACCGCTGAGTATCAGCAAAAGGCCGCAAAAGACCAGTAGATTTCGAGACGTTCCGAACACGATTACTCCCCTTTTTCTCAGCTTTCTTTTATCCTGGAATCCGACCGTATAACGGCCTGAAGAATGACCGGCTTTATTCTACATGCTACAGAACAATATTAACAAGTTTACCCTGAACCACAATGATTTTTTTCGGCGTTTTGCCTGCAGTAAAGCTGACAATCCGCTCATCCGCCAGGGCCTTTTCCTTGAGAGCATCTTCGGTACTGTCAGCTGGGACCTGGAGGCGGGACCGCACCTTGCCGTTAACCTGCACCACAATGGTGAGTTCATCCTCCCTGGCGGCCTCCGGATCAAAGTCAGGCCACTGCTCCCTATCTAAAGAATTCTCATGACCGGTCAGCTGCCAGAGTTCCTCGCAGAAATGCGGCACCATAGGAAGGAGGAGGATCAGCACGGTCTGCAGAGCTTCCTGGAGCACAGCTTTATTGACTGACTGTTCTGCTCCCTCTCCCGCTGTTGAACTGATCTGATTGACCAGCTCCATAACCCCGGCGATGGCGGTATTGAAATGAAAATTGCTTTCAATGCTGTCGGTCACCCGCCGGATGGTCTGATGGGTCTTGCGATGCAGCTGCCGGTCTGTCTGGTTCAGCTGATCAAGCTGAATTTCCATTTCTTCCTGCCCGGACCCTGCAAAACAGGCCAAGTTCACCTGCACCAGCCGGAATACCCGGTTGAGAAAACGGAAACTGCCCTCAACCCCCTGAGCGTTCCATTCCAGATCCCGTTCCGGCGGCGCGGCAAACAGGGAAAACAGGCGTACTGTATCGGCACCGTACTGCGTAATAAGGTCGTGCGGATCCACCACATTGCCCTTGGACTTGGACATCTTGGCCCCGTCTTTGATCACCATACCCTGGGTGAGCAGATTGGTGAAGGGCTCGTCAATATCCACATATCCGAGATCGCGCAGAATTTTTGCAAAAAAACGGGCATAGAGGAGATGAAGGATGGCATGTTCCACGCCGCCGATGTACTGATCCACGGACAGCCAGTATTGCGCTGCCTGCCGGTTAAGAGGGCCGTCCTGGCTGCGCGGGCTGGTGTAGCGGGCAAAGTACCAGGACGACTCCATAAAGGTGTCCATCGTATCGGTCTCCCGCTGTGCAGGGTTGCCGCATTCAGGGCAGGTAGCGGTATAAAAAACCTCCTGCTGATGCAACGGAGCATGACTGCCGTAGGGCGGCGCAGCACCGGGCAGAACAATAGGCAGTTGCTCCTCCGGCACCGGCACCACGCCGCAGGCAGCGCAATGAATCACCGGGATAGGTGCGCCCCAGTAGCGCTGGCGGGAGATCCCCCAGTCCCGCAGGCGGTAGGTGATATGGGCTTTGCCGAAGCCCTGTTTTTCCGCATGGGCAATAATGGCCTGCTTGGCCTCAGCCGAAGGCAGACCGCTGAATTCGGCTGAATCGGCCAGAATGCCGTCTCCTTCCCAGGCCGCCTCCATGCTGTTCCCGTCCAGTTTTTCCTCTGGCTGCACCACCGGACGCACAGGCAGACCGTATTTGCGGGCAAAGTCAAAATCGCGCTGATCATGGGCAGGCACGGCCATGACCGCGCCGGTGCCGTATTCCATGAGGACAAAATTGGCCACATAGATGGGTACACGATCACCGTTAAAGGGATTGACACAGTATTTGCCGGTGAATATACCGTGTTTTTCCGGCTCCTGATCCAGGGCTATGCGCTGTTTTTCCAGCAAAGTCTGCTCGATAAACTGGCGGACCGGCTCTTCATGCTCGGTTCCGGCAATCAGGGCGTCGATGAGCGGGTGCTCCACAGCCAGCGACATGAAGGTCACCCCGAAGATGGTGTCCGGGCGGGTGGTAAAGATGGTGATTTTTTCCTCATGCCCTTGAACCGAAAAATCGCAAGCAAGGCCCCGGCTTTTGCCGATCCAATTGCGTTGCATGGTGACCACTTTTTCCGGCCAGCCGCTGAGCTTGTCCAGATCGTCCAGCAGTTCGTCGGCATAATCGGTGATCTTGAGGAACCAGCCGTACATGTTTTTCGGCACCACCTGCTGATCGCAGCGCCAGCAGCAGCCGTCAATGACCTGCTCACGAGCCAGCACTGTGGCGCAGTCCTCGCACCAGTTGACCGTGGTCTTTTTGCGGTAGACCAGTCCTTTTTCCAGGAGCTGGAGAAAAACCAGCTGCTCCCAGCGGTAATATTCCGGATGACAGGTGGCGATTTCCCGGTCCCAGTCATAGCTCAGCCCCATAGCCTTGAGCTGATCGCGCATGTAGCTGATATTGTCGTAGGTCCATTTTGCCGGATGGACGCCCCGTTTCAGAGCGGCATTTTCTGCGGGCAAGCCGAAGGCATCCCAACCCATCGGGTGCAGCACATTGAAGCCGCGCATCCGTTTATACCGGGCAATTACATCGCCGATGGAGTAGTTGCGGACATGGCCCATATGGATACGGCCGGAGGGATAGGGGAACATCTCCAGCAGATAATATTTTTCCCGGTCCGGGTCTTCGCTGACCTTATATGATTTTTCTTCCTGCCAGCGCTGCTGCCATTTAGCTTCAATAGTTTTGAAATCGTATTTTCGGGCTTCCTGCCTTGTCTCGCTCATAGGTTTCTCTTCTTTTTTCAATCCCAGATCCGGGAAAAATCAACATCAAAAACGCATTCTTTCAGGGTAAAGGTCACAGTCTCGTCTGTCGCATCCAACAGTTTGCTGTACCGGCCGTTCTGCAGAACATAAATTTTGGTTGTCTTTGTCGCCGGATCAACAATGCAATAATAATCGACCCCTTCTTCCTGATAAAGATTGAATTTGGTAATACGGTCTTTGCTGGAGGTGGAAGGGGACAGAATTTCAACAATCAGGGAAGGAGCCTTGGTCAGAAACAGGCCCTCCGGCTGATAGCAGAGAACCATGTTGTCGGGCTGGACAACCGTGTCGTCGGCAATCTTCCAGTCAACCGGCAGAACAGCCCGGCAGGATGCACAGTCATCCAGAGCTTCATCCAGCAGTCGGGCTATTTTTTGACTGATCCGCTGATGGGCATAGGATGGAGAAGGGGACATGGCATAGGGAATGCCCTGAATCAGTTCCCAGCGGCCTTCCCAGGCACTGTACTCGTTGTAGGTATAATGCGGCAGTTCCCGCTCTGTCAGCTGCATGACAAATCGACAGTTCCCCTGATGAATTTCTGCATAACTGCCGCCGAATTGTACCAGCTGTCCGGATATTGTCAATCAAAGGATCAAGCCTCCCGGAAGCACCACGTTTTTCTCGCTCTGCTCTGTTGTTACTCGTACCTCATAGGCGGTTCGTGGCTGGTGTAGTTCTCAAACGTGGTAAACTCGCCGAGAAAGGTCAGTTTTACCGTGCCGATGGGACCGTTACGCTGCTTGCCCACAATCAGCTCGGCAAGCCCCCGATTGGGATTATCTTCCGCCTTGTTGTACACTTCATCTCTGTAAATAAACAGAATAACATCAGCGTCTTGTTCAATTGCACCACTTTCGCGAAGATCCGATAGCTGCGGCCGCTTGTCGGTGCGGCTCTCCAGGCTCCGGTTGAGCTGGGACAGAGCAATAACCGGAACATCCAGCTCCTTGGCCATCGCTTTGAGGGAACGGGAAATATCACTGATTTCCTGGGTGCGGTTTTCAATCCGCGAATTTCCCTGCATAAGCTGCAGGTAGTCCACCACCACTAGGCCGAGATCATGCTCTGATTTCAGCCGTCTGGCCTTGGCCCGCATTTCCAGCACGGTCAGCCCGGCGGTATCATCAATGTACACCGGAGAATCGGCGAGCATTCCTGTGGCCCTAGTCAGCTTGGGCCAGTCATTTTCCTGCAGATGCCCGGTGCGGATACGCTGGGAATCAACCCGGCCCACAGAACAAAGCATACGCAGGGCGAGCTGTTCCATAGACATCTCCAGACTGAACACCGCCACCGGCACTTTATTGATCAGCGCAGCGTGCTGGACCATATTCATTCCCAGTGCGGTCTTTCCCATTGAGGGTCTTCCGGCAAGTATAATAAGATCAGACGGCTGCAGGCCAGCGGTCATCCGATCCAGCTCGTCGTATCCTGTGGAAATCCCGGTGATATGCTCTTTCCGTTCAGCAAGCCGGGTCACCCGGTCAAAGGCTTTGGGAATAATGCGGGACATGGGTTCAAAGCCCTGCTTTTTCCGGGCCTGCGCGATTTCAAAAATCGTCTGCTCTGCCCTGTCCACCAGGCTCTCAAGATCATCTTGGGCATCGTAGCAACGGGCTGCCACCTCGTTACTGGTCTGAATCAGTTTGCGCAGGATGGCCTTTTCGCGGATAATCCTCGCGTGATGGACCAGCATCCCGGTAAACGGAATCACATCGGTGAGCGAGGTCAGATAGGCTGCTCCGCCGACCTGTTCCAGCTTGTTCCGGTCGCGCAGCAGGCTGGTCACCGTGATCAGGTCATGAGGCTCTCGCCGGTCAAACAGAGAAACCAGGGCTTCAAAGATAACCTTGTGGGCATCGCGATAAAAATCCTCAGGGGAGAGCAGCTCAACAACGCTCAGCAGCGACTTGTCCTGAATCAGGATAGTGCCGAGAAGAGCCTGTTCCGCTTCCACATTCTGCGGCGGAAGCATCTGATGTGCATGAGCAGTGGCAGGGAATGAGCTGTCTCCGGACGGAGGGGGGAACGTACGATCAGACATGCCGGAACGCTGCCATAAGAAAAGAATACCTGCGAAGGCTGAAAGGCAGACGGTGACGAACAGACGTAAAGGTCATGCTGCTGTCAGGAAAGAGCAGCAGCATGATGCGGGCGGGCGGCAGAACCGACCGCGAAGCCGGACAAAAAAGCTTACTGCTCTTCAGTCACTGTTTCCGGAGCGACCTGAACAGTAATCTCTGTGGTCATCTGGTAGCCGACCTTGATCGTTACCCTGGATTCTCCGATTGTCTTGATGGGGTCGGCCAGCATGATAGCCCGCCGGTCAAGCGTTACGCCCTGTTCCGCCAGCCGGTCAGCGATATCCGAACTGTTCACAGAGCCGAAGAGCCGTCCTTCCCGGCCCACTTTCCGGGGAATCACCACAGTCGCGTTCTCAAGCTGCGCTGCAAGTTTTTCCGCGCTCTTTTTCTCCTCTTCCCGGCGCTTGGCAATGGTTTCCTGCTCTCTCTGCAGACGGGCCAGACTGGCCTTGTTCACAGAAGAAGCCATGTTCTGCGGAATAAGGTAGTTGCGGGCATATCCCGGCTTTACATTGACAATCTCACCTTCACGTCCGAGCGTGTCGATCGTTCTTTTCAGTATAACTTCCATTGATCCTCACCAATTTTATAAAAAATAATACAGAATTAATCTGAATGATCTTCTTCCTGAGTTTCCCGATCCAGTTTGCGGAAATCAGCCCAGACATCAGCGACTCCGGCAACAGCAAGCAGAAGCATCCCGTAGCTCTGCAGGGCAACAATACCATAGAGCAGAAAACGGAAAAAACGCGGTATATTCCAGCGGTGCAGGAGATGAACAAAAACAGCGGCTCCCTGAAAAAAATACAGCAGCACGGCAATAATGACCAGACAGTAGCCTGCTTCCCGCAGCCTGCCCGGACCGAGAAGGGCCAAGGCAAAGGCAAAAATAAGCAGCCAGATTGCCTTATCCGGCAGCCGCCAACTCCTGTATGGCGGCCAGCAGACCTTTTCCGGTGCCAATCTGCGCAGCAGACCGCCGCAGATAAGCATATTCAGAAAAACCGTGAGCAGGACTGTCCCGCCCAGAAGTCCGGGCAGCACCTTGGGCAGCAGTTCACGCATTGCCCGGATAATCTGCTCAAAATTATACAGGAGGTCTGCAGGCAGTTCTGCACGTTCCCGATACACCAGAATAATCTGCTCCAGAAAACCGTCCATTGCTGCAAGCAGTCCGGTATAGGGATTCATTCCGGCAATAATGCCGTAGATTGACCAGAAGACCAGCCAGGTGCCTGTCAATACAGCACATCCTGCCGCACCGGCCTCGGAAGGCATCTGCCGTTGCGCAGTACTGCGATGCAGACTGTATCCCAGGGGCAGCATCGTCAGGGAAAACACAAAAAACGGAAAACGTTGCAGCAGCAGGGCACCGCCAGCAGCCGCCAGCAGACCGTTCCGTATCTGTCGGGCAGCTTTCTGCTCATCTCCGGCTGTCCGGAAAAGAAGAAAAACCGGAACAGCCAGCAGGCCGTTCAGCCATCCGATCAGAGCCGGCAGAGCAACAGGCAGAAAAAAACACACTGCCAGAAACAGAGATTGGGCGGAAAAAAAAGCTGTCTGCTGCGGACCGCTGTCATGCCGTACCATACCGGATTATTTCCGCATTAAGGCAGCTGAATGATCCCGGAGACATATAACAGTCTCCCTGTCCGTTCTGAGCAGATAGGACACCGCAGCACCGGGCAGAATCAGGACTGGATATTCCCGGTATAGGGGATCAGGGCAAGATGTCGTGCCCGTTTGATCGCCTCGGTCAACTGGCGCTGATGCGGAGCACAGGTGCCGTAAATCCTCTTGGGAATAATCTTGCCGCGCTCGGTCACAAAATTTTTCAGCGTCCCGGCATCCTTATAATCGATCACTATTTCTTTATCCGTGCAGAATCTGCACACTTTCCTGCGGTAAAATACTTTTCTGCGGGGGGGCATATGCTCTCTCCTTATGCGGTTGTTCGTTGTTAACCTTATTGATCAAGATACGGAATATACGGACGGAGTACGGGGAGAAAAAATTGAAACTATTCATCCGGGCTGGTCTGTTGTTCTGCCCCAGTTTCCTCAGATTTATCTTCGGATTTTCCGGAGTCATCCTCCGATGCAGACTGCTCACCGGAGTCTGCAGTATCAGCCTCAACCTCGGCCTTCGGCTCTTCTCCGTCCTCCTCGGCCCGGCGGGCAGCTTCTTCCGCCTCTGCAGCTGCTGCTCTGGCAGCAATTTTCTCCTTCTCCTGATCAACTCCCGCAGCATCTATTTCTTTGGCCAGCTTGACGGTCAGATAGCGGAGCACCCGGTCATCAATCCGGAAAATGCGTTCCATTTCCTGAATAATGCTTCCGGGAGCGGCATAGTTCATATAAATATAGTAGCCCTGCGTCTCCTTCTTGATCTCATAGGCCAGCCGCTTCAGGCCCCAGCGGTCAACAGCAATGATCGAGCCTCCGGCGTCCTGAACAATCGCATTGGTCCGGTCAATAATCTCTGTAAACTGCTCTTCGCCCAGATTCGGACGGAGTATGTACGTGGTTTCGTAATGACGCATGATTCCTCCTCGCGGTCATAATGGCCCTCGCTGACAGTGCAGAGAGAGCGGGAAGGTGAAATAAGTAAAGCCCCATTATATACCACCAGGTCCGTGCTGATGTCAACAGAAATACGCCGCGTTCCGCTCAGAGTTCAGTATTCAGCGCCCGGCGCCCGGCCGGATATCCACCACCTCAAACTCCCTGACCCCGCCGGGAGTCTTAGTCACTACCTCATCACCGACTTCTTTACCGAGAATGGAGCGGCCCAGAGGAGCAAGCACGGAAATGGAGCCGTTGTCCACATTCGCCTCTTCAGGACCGAGCAGCTGATAGGTGACCTCTTCATCCGTGTCCATGTCCATCAGGGTGACCACTGTGCCGAAGACGGCCCGCTCCGTGCTAACCGCTGTGCAGTCAATCACCTCGGCCCGGCCCAGCTTGTCTTTCAGCTCCATGATCCGGCCTTCAATCATACCTTGCCGTTCCTTGGCCGCATGGTACTCGGCATTTTCTTTCAGATCGCCGTGAGCACGGGCGGTCTCAATGGCGTTGACCACTTCGTGCCGCTCCACTTTTTCCAGATGCTCAAGCTCCCCTTTCAATTGCGCATGTCCGGTTTTGGACATAGGAATACGTTCAACCATTTTTTTTCCTCTGTAACAACTAAGCTAAAAAGTACACTCGATAAAAATAACGAAATCCCCCGCCCCGGAAGACGGAGGATTGTATTCAGAAAATACGGTAACCATCGAAATCACCCGGTGTTGAGAGCCGGGACACACTGCAGGCGCAGAACCTGCAGATTTTCAACCGTTTTCAACCGTTCATGAACGGAAAAACGCCGCTATGGTCTCCACCACATACTCCTGCTGTTCAACGCTCAGCTCCGGGTAGACCGGCAGGGCCAGAGAATCTCTGCTTGCCTGCTCCGCCACGGGAAAGGACTGGGCAGTATACCCGTACTCCTCGTACCGCTGCAGGCATTCCTGCTTATGCAGACAGACAGGGTAATAGACCTCGCAGCCGATGGATTTTTCCTGCAGATATGTACGCAGGGCGTCACGGCGTGCGGTGCGGATAACAAACTGGTTGTAGATATGAATATTGTGTTTGTCCGCATCAGGAGCGTCACTGTATACGGCTTCCGGCAGGGCAATCTGCTCCCCGGTCAGCCCGGCCTGGGCAAAAAGTTTGCGGTATTGCTCACTGTTCTCTCGCCGCTGCGCATGCCACTGTTCAAGATAGGGCAATTTGATACTGAGCACAGCCGCCTGGATCGGATCAAGCCGGAAGTTGCCCCCTATTTTGGCGTGATAGTATTTCGGTTTGGCTCCGTGATTGCGAAAGCAACGCAGGGTTTCGGCAAACTCGGCATCACAGGTGGTGATCATGCCGCCGTCGCCCATGCCGCCGAGATTCTTGGACGGAAAAAAGGAAAAACAACCGGTAAGCCCCATTGTTCCAGCCTTTTTCCAGATCACAGCTCCGTCCTGTTCAACAAAGGGGTATTCCGTCCCGATTGCCTGGGCTGCATCTTCAATCACCGGGATGCCGTACTGCCCGGCAAGCTCCATGATGCTCGACATATCAGCGCACTGGCCGAAGAGGTGCACGGGCATAATCGCTTTAATTTTCCGCTCCCCTGCCGCATCATCCTCCAGGGCTTCAGCCGCTTTTTCCGGGTCGAGGTTCAGAGTACGCTCATCCACATCAGCAAAAACCGGCATGGCCCCAGCCCGGATAATTGAACCCATTGTGGCGAAAAAGGTGTACGGCGTGGTCAGCACCTGATCACCGGGCTGCAGTTCCAAGGCCATCAGAGAGGCGAGCAGGGCATCCGTGCCGCTGGAGACCCCGATGGCCGCTGCTGCGCCACTGTACTCGGCAATCTCCTGTTCCAGCTTGGTTACCTTGGGACCGAGGATATACCGGGCTGAGTCAACAACTCCGGTTATTTCCCTGATGATCTGTTCTCGAAAAAATACGGTCTGCGGCTGCAGATCCAGAAGAGGTACGTTCATTTTGCAAAACTCCAGGCTGCAAGAGCAATCTCCTGTGCAGCAGTTTTTACTTTCTGTTATTACGTTCTACTCGACCCTGGTCGCAGGCACGATCCGCTCCGAACCGATCACATCCTGAATATCCGGCAGTTCCTTTTCAAACACACCTCTCAGCTTCTTGAGTAGGTTCGCCTCGATCTGCCTGACCCGCTCCCGCGAGATGCCGAAATGATCGGCGATAGCCTGCAGAGTCTCAGGCTCGTCATTGAGCAGGCGGTAGGTCAAAATAAATTTCTCCTTGTCATTCAGAGTACCGTCGATCCCGGTCAGAATTCCGGCAATCCGGTCCCGTACTTCCTCCCCGGCAACGATATCCTCAATAGTCGGGCCGCCGTGGGGAAGGAAGCTCTTCTGCTCATCTTCAGAATCATTGCGCACCGGGGCCTCCAGGGAAAGATCCCAGCCGTCCATACGCTGGCCCATTTCAACGACTTCACTCTCCTTGACATTGAGCCGTTCCGCCAGCAGCTTGACATCCGGCTTGAACCCCTGGGCCTCAAGCAGTTTCTTCTCCTTATTCAGGCTGAAAAAGAGTTTGCGCTGGGCCTGAGTGGTGCCGATCTTGACCAAACGCCAGTTATCCATAATGAATTTAAGAATATAGGCACGGATCCAGTAGGCAGCATAATAGGAAAACTTGACCCCCCGGTAGGGATCAAACTTCTTGGTTGCCTGGACCAGACCGACATTGCCCTCCTGGATCAGGTCCATAAAATTCTGCATCCAGTATTTCTGGAAGTCCATCGCCACCTTGACCACCAGCCGCAGGTTGGACGAAACCAGCCGGTAGGCTGCATCAGGATCGCCGTTTTCCTTGAACCGAATAGCTAACTCTTCGGTCTCTTCCCGGCTGAGCAGCTCATACTGACTGATCTCCTGCAGATACCGATGCAGAGCGGGATTGCTGACCGCTGGCAGGTTCTCGTCAGTGGAGACTGTCACCAGAGGATACTGCTGACCCTGTTGATTTTCTATCTTTTCCTCACTCATCGTAGCATAGTACATACAGGGTACCTGCAGGGCAGGCGCCGAAAATTTTACCGAGCAATTATCCATTCCGCAGGCAGACAAATTACCAGACAGTCTACTCCATTTTTTGTAAAAGTTCACGGCAATAAGGGAAAAAATATCTGAACAGCAGGAAAGCAGCCCTGCCCTGTGCGAAGGAGTTTAAATTTCTTCCTGTTTATGCTACGTTCCCTTGCAGGCTGTTTCTGCCGGGAAACTGGCGTTCACTGATCAGAATTACCGGCTTACCGGCGGCTCTTCTTAACTTTTGAACAAAAAGGAAACCATGAAAACACTCTACTTACAAATTGATAACAGTCTCTATGAGATCGTGGTATCTATGCTGAGAGGGTTGCCGGGAAATAAAATAAAAATTATAGAAGACGAAAAAAATAAACCTCCCGCCGCTGATCTCATGCAGTATGCAGGTAAGATTGAATGGCCTGTCGATGGGGTGGAATATCAGAGAAAAATCCGGGATGAGGAATGGTGACATGCTGATTCTGGACACCAATGCCGTTATCTATCTGCACAATAATCAGCTGGCAGCTCCGCTTGCCGAAGATGAATACTGCATCTCAATCATTACTGAAATTGAACTGCTCTCATTTCCGGGCCTCTCCGGTGAGCATGAAGAGCTGCTGAAAAGATTCTTTCATGATATTCTGATTCATCCGCTGGATGAAAACGTCAAGCAGGAGACTATCGCGTTGAAGAGGAAACGTAAACTCAAAACACCTGACGCCATTATATGTGCCACCGCTCTTGTCAACAATGCGACCCTACTGACCAATGATCGGCAACTTCTCAATATAGAGGAGCTGAATGCACAACCTCTTCAGCTGAAATAACCCTTCATCATCAAACTGCACGGTTCAGTCCGTAAGTTTTACCGGTTTTATCCGGGTCTCTGGAAATCGTACCAGCCCGCCAGTGAAATAATTTTCTGTGCCCAAGCACAAACAGGGAGTCGGGTACCGAGCTTCTTCTCAATCAACAACTAATACAGATGAAAAACATACGTAACTTTAGTGTAATCGCCCATATAGATCACGGTAAATCCACCCTGTCCGACCGGATGATCCAGCTCTGCGGGCTGGTCACGGACCGGGAATTCAAAGATCAGCTCCTTGATAATATGGATATCGAACGGGAACGGGGCATCACCATCAAGAGTCAAACCATCTGCCTGCCCTACACGGCTGAGAACGGACAGGAGTATGCCTTGAATCTGGTTGATACGCCGGGCCATGTGGATTTCAGCTATGAGGTCTCCAGAGCGCTGGCAGCCTGCGAAGGCGCTCTGCTACTCATTGATGCGGCTCAGGGCGTTGAGGCTCAGACCTTGGCCAATCTGTATCTGGCGATGGAGAATGACCTGGAAATCATCCCGGTAATCAACAAGATTGATCTGCCAGCAGCGGAACCGGACAAGGTGGCTGAGGAGATCGAAGAAGATCTGGGCCTGGATGCCGAGGTCATTCAGAAATGTTCGGCCAAGACCGGTGCAGGGGTCAAAGAAATCCTGGAGACCATTGTTACCCATCTGCCTCCGCCGAAAGGTGATGCGGATAAGCCGCTGGAGGCCCTGATCTTTGATGCCAACTACGATCCCTATCGGGGCACAGTGATCTCGGTACGTATTGTCAACGGCACCCTCCGCACCGGCGATCAGATTATCTTCATGCACAACAAGGCCGAGTACAAGGTGGAAGAGGTGGGCCAGTTCCTCTTCCGGCGCACCCCGCGTAAGAGCCTGAGTGCCGGACAGGTGGGCTACATCATTGCCGGAGTCAAGACGGTTTCCGATACCCAGCCGGGCGATACCATCACCCATAAGGAGAATCCCTGCCCTGCGCCGCTGCCCGGTTTTCAGGAGGTCCAGCAGGTGGTCTTTTCCTCCATCTATCCCATTTCTACAGATGATTATGAGGATCTGGCTGCTTCTCTGGAAAAGCTCAAGCTCAACGATGCCGCTCTGACCTTTCAGAAGGACACGTCCGCCGCCTTGGGCTTCGGGTTCCGCTGCGGCTTCCTCGGCCTGCTTCATCTGGAGGTGGTCCAAGAACGGCTGGAGCGGGAGTTCGACATCCCCCTGATCCTCACCGTGCCTTCGGTCCGCTATCAGATCGAGCTGCAGGACGGCACCGAACTCACGGTGGAAAATCCGTCCCATTTCCCTGACCCCGGCTCTATCAGCCGGATTGAAGAACCCTTTATCAAGGCCACTATCCTGATCCCGGAACGCTACATGGGCGCGGTCATGACCCTGTGCATGGAGCGGCGGGGCGAGAACACCAACTACCATTATCCTATGCCGGGCCGGATCGAGTTCACCTGCGAGCTGCCTCTGGCCGAGGTGATCTATGATTTCTACGATAAACTGAAATCCGTGACCCAAGGCTACGGCTCCTTTGATTACGAACTGATCGACTACCGGCCCAGTGATCTGGTCAAGCTGGATATCCTGGTCAATGGCGACCGGGTGGATGCCCTGTCCCAGCTCACTCACCGGGACCGTTCCCGCGAGCGCGGCCTGAAAGCCTGTGAGAGCCTGAAGGAAGAGATTCCCCGCCAGATGTTCAAAATCGCCATCCAGGCCGCTATTGGCGGCTCCATTGTCGCCCGGACCAATGTCTCGGCCCTGCGTAAGGACGTGACCGCGAAATGCTATGGCGGTGATATTTCCCGGAAGCGCAAGCTGCTGGAAAAGCAGAAGGCGGGCAAGAAGCGGATGAAGACTGTGGGTAATGTGGAGATTCCCCAGTCTGCGTTTTTGTCGGTTTTGAAGTCGGAGCAATAAGGTCGGTTCCTGCCGATTATCTGCACACCTGAAGAACTCCTTGGAGGAATGGACGATGAGTGATGAGATTATTGCCGAGGTACGGGCTGTCAAAGATGCGCTTGCTGCGCAGCATAACTATGATCTTCGTTCGCTTTTCGCAGCGATCAAGCAGGGAGAGGCGGAACTTGAGGCCGCAGGTGTTCGTGTGATTCCGCCTCCGGCCATGTCCTGCGACCAGGCTATTATTATCAATATGTCTGGCCGGGGCGACAAGGATATCTTCACCATTGCCCATGCCTTTGATGATCCCTCCTGGAAGGAGTTCATTATCGGCCGGGCTGCGGAGTACAGCCGGAAAAATCAGAAATATCTCTGATCTGCACAGGCTGAGGAGGGGATGGAAGAGCTGGCTGCGATATGGCAGGCAATGGTTTTCCTGATCCGGGTAAACCGGAAGAACAGAGGGGACAGGTGATTGACAGTATATTTCCAACATGTTGTTTTAACGCAGCGCAAAGGAGATAAGGATAGCAACAAAGCTTATTGAAATGGAAGACGGCCTGTTGGTTGAGGTTGAGGTTGAGGTGCCCCAGGATCAGGTAAATCAGATTTCCGGCGGCGTGGCAGATCATGTGGACACAGCCATTGACACGGTACGTCCGATTCTGCTCAAAGCGTGTCGGCCTGTGGTTTCGGTGTGGGACGAACTGAACAAGGAGATGTGTATTGACAACGTGGAGGTGGAACTCCAGCTCGGATTTTCCGCTGAGGGGTCTGTTTTTCTGGCCAAGGCCAAAGGCAATGCCAACCTCAAGATCAAGCTGTCCATCTCACCTAAGGCGGAGGAGGAATGATTTTTTTTCTGCACCCCTTTGTTTGACAGTCAGCGTTCACGCATGATAACGTGTAAGAGTGTGTGTAAAATACTTTGATGTCGAATTTCAGAGAGGATCTATATGGCTACAAATCTTGCAATAGACATGCGGCTGCTTGAAGAGGCACGTGAACTCGCGAGGCTGCGGACAAAAAAGGATACGGTTAATCTTGCGTTGAAAGAGTTTGTGAACCGGCGCAGACAGCTTGAGATCACGAAGCTTTTCGGAACAATGGACCCTGACCCGGATTATGACTATAAAAAGGCGCGCTCCCGGTGAAAGTTGTTATTGATACAGTGATCTGGTCTTTGGCATTACGGCGGACCGAGCCGGATGAACATGTCTGCCAGGAGCTGGCCCGGCTGATTGAAGAGCAGCGGGTTCTTCTGCCTGGACCGATCCGTCAGGAGATTCTTTCCGGGTATTCGGAAGAGAGCAGGTTTGAGCGGCTGCGGAAGCACCTGAGCTGCTTTGACAATGAACCTGTCCTGGATGAGGACTATATCCGAGCAGCACAGTACCACAACCTCTGCAGGCGCAGAGGGATACAGGGATCGCACATTGATTTTCTGATCTGTTCCTGTGCGTTCCGTCTGCAGGCCGCCATTTATACACGGGACCAAGATTTTCAGCAGTACAGCAAAGTTCTTCCCGTTTTGCTGCATCAGGAGAACAGGAGCTGATTTCTCATTATGGCAATTGAAAAAGAGGTAGTCTTTCTCCTGACCAGTGCCGAGGGCGGCAAAAAGGCCTTCGGCACCGGTTTTGCTGTGGCTTATCAAGACGGGCAGCTTTACCTGCTCACCTGCGCCCATGTGGTGGACCAGCTCGACGACAGAATCAGGGTGAGCGGGCATGAAGCGGAAGCGATAGTCGTGGCCAAGGGTGCAGCTGACGGAATTGATCTGGCCCTGCTGCGCATTCCCTGCGAAGACCCGCCTCCGCTGCTGAACCGCACTGCAAAGGGAAAAGCGGAAAAGGGGTTTCATATCTGCGGGTACGGCCCTTTTTCCGGAGCAAAGAACAACTATGTCCTCCGGCATATTGAGGGCAGGCTGGGTAAATCCATCACCTTTGAATCCCCGGGCAGCGGCCGCGTTGAGGCATGGGATCTGCATGTTGAAGATGATGATTTTTCCCGGCTGCAGGGCGGCTACAGCGGCTCGCCGCTCTGCGATGAACAAGGAAGGCTGATTGCGGTGGTCAGTCACAAAGTGGATGCAGGCCAGCGGGGCCATGCGGTCGCGGTTGCCAACCTGAAAACCATTTACCCGGGGATTGAGCAGCTGATTCCTTCCTTTGCTGCGCCGCGTCCTGCTGCATCTTCTGCTGACCAAGTTGCGCGGGCGAAAAAACAGCTGCGGGGTCTGCTCATGGATTTTGATCTTGATGACAGCCTGTGCGATGTGGCCCGCAATGAGTTCAAACAGATGGAGGAGCAAGGAATCGATTCCGGTGATGAAGAGCTGCTGGAAAAAATAGGAAATGCGTATGATGAGCCTGATGACTGGCAGGCTTTAGTCAGTTTTTTAGAAACCTTGGACAAAAACGTCAAAAACACAGCTGCCGGGCCTGATTATCCTCGGCTGGCCACACAGCTTGCGCGGGGCGAGGTCATTCTTTGTCTTGGCCAGGAAATATCGCATCTTTTTGGCGCATCTGCTCCTTCAACAGCTGAGATCAAGAAATATCTCTGTGAAGAAGAATTCCTCGGCCCTCTGTCCGAGCTGTGCGAGCAGAAGCTGATCGCTGGCAACCGGACTGATTTGGTCAATGAACTCCGCCGACTCCTGGATAAAGAAAATTCCTCTGTCGCCCTGTATGATCTGCTGGTCGGGCTGGAAAAGCCGTTCATCGTTATTTCCGCCGCCTATGACAATCTGCTCCAAGAGAGCCTTCGGGCCAAGCGGTGCGATTTTGTGGAAATCTATCCGAACCTGGAGGAGGGAAAATGCCTGCTGATTTTTTCAGACGGGAGGGAAACTTCCTGCACCCCGGATGACGTGTCGTCGCAGGAACTGCTGGAAAATGGGCATATTGTTATTTATCGGCTGCGCGGCGGCATTGTCAGCGGACAGGAACATCTACTGCTGGCTGAACGGGATTATTTCGCCTTCAACAAGGTTATGGAGCAGCAGTTTCCCAACTATATCAGCAGCAGGATGAAAAGCTCTCTCTGTTCGCTCTGGTTCATAGGCCATCATCCCCAGAGCTGGGAGGAGCGGCTGCTGGTCGGATTTCTCAAAGAACAGCAGCATAAGGATGCCTCCTCCTTGGCTGTGCAGGAAAATGCGCCTCCTTTTAATCACGACTTCTGGCAATACAAGGGCGTGAAGGTCCATGACCTTGCCCTTGCGGATTTTGTCCGGGAATTGGAGGCGGCCTTATGAGTTCTTCTCAGACAGCATCCCGGCATCATGCCGGTTCCGGTTTTCAGCCCTATATTGGGCTGCGGCCTTTTACGGAACAGGAAAAGGATCGTTTCTTCGGCCGCAGCCGCGAAAGCAGCATTCTCCTGGATAAAATCCGGGCCAACCGGCTGACTCTGTTGCTGGCGGCCAGCGGTGTGGGCAAAAGCTCCCTGCTTCAGGCGGGCATCATGCCTGCGCTGCGGACTGACAGCAATATCGAGCTGATCTATTATAATGTCTGGTCGGCTTCTCCACAGGCCTTTAAACAGTCGGTGAGTGAGCATTATGGCGAGCCGTATAAGGAGGTTTATCTCAAAAGTATACTCCGGTCCTGCACGCTTTTCAGCAGCGGCCAGCTTGTCCTTTTGCTTGATCAGTTTGAGGAGTTGTTCAACTACCATCGTTTCAAGCCGGAGTTCCGGCCCTTTATCGAGGAACTGAGCGCGGCCATTCTTGACCGCAGCCTGCCTGTCTCCTTTGTTTTTTCCATGCGGGAAGATTTTGCCCTGGAACTCAATGCGTTTAAGGAATTCCTGCCCGGCGTGTTTGACAATTATTTCAGGTTGGAAAAACTGACCCGCGAGCAGGCCCGGCTGGCTATTGAAAAACCGCTGGAAAAGACCTGCTACAGTTTTGCGCCGCAGACGGGAACGCAGGAGGCATTGCTGGATCAGGTACTGGATGATCTGGCTAAGCGGGAGCAGGAACGGCAGTTCGGGGTGCAGGAACTGCTCAAACTGAAAGAGCTGCCTCTGCTGGTGGAGCCGCCGCATCTGCAGATTGTCTGCCAGGAGCTGTGGCAGCACCATCGGGATGATGAGGCCAAGCAGAAACAGATCACGCATGCGGCGTATGAGCGGGCAGGCCGGACCGCAGGTATTCTCAACAGTTATTTCCTCCGCAAGATCAGCGCATTCAACGAGAAGGAGCAGAAAGTCGCCTCAGCCGCCTTTGATCATCTGATCGGGCAACGGGCCACCAAGATTGCGCATTCTTTGGCACGGCTGGCTGATCTGACCAGATTTCAGGAAGACGAGCTGAAGCCGGTGCTGGAAAAACTGCAGGAGGAGTTCATCCTGCGGCGGCAGAAACGGGGCGAAGAGTTCTGGTACGAGCTGTATCACGACATTTTTTCTGAATCCATTGATAAGTGGAACCGGGAGTTCAAGCAGCGGCAGCGGGTGAAGCGGCTGACGCTGGGAGGAGTTGCCGTGCTGATTGCTTGCGGCATGCTCTTTGCGGCAAATGACTGGCGGGCGAATTATTATGGCCGCTATCTTGCTTCAAAAGAAGGTGTTTTTGACCGCATCGAAGTCCATCAGGGAACAGAGAACGGGTTGGATTTGTTCAGTGTACGTGGATTCTGCTATGAAGGTGTTTTTCGCCGCCAGGATCTTGAGGCGGACAAACGTGTTGACCGCAGGATTGTTGAGGACAGGGAAAACACCCGGGCAAATCTGGTGGGCAGGCTGCCGATTCTGGAGCGCCTGCCGCGTTATGCTGAAAACGGGCTGTACAGAAGGATGTATAAGAACAAGGATGACAAGGAAGACAAACTGGTCGAAACTCTCCTGAAAACAGGTGAGAAAGATCTGATCAGCCCCCTTCCTGCCCAGCTTGCATCTGTAAGAACAGCGAGGAGTACGGAGCTCCTGCTGCAGATAGCTGAGGGCCGGCAGAACGCAGAGGCTGCCTTGGCCATTGCGCAATTATTGGGCGACAAATCTGCGCTGCTCAAGCTCCTGGAGTCTGCGGATGCGTCCGTGCGGAGTTCTGCGGCGGAAGCCCTGGGCAGAGTGGGCGACATCTCGGTTGCGCCGGCGCTGCTCAAGCTCCTGGAGGATGAGTCTGAGTACGTGCGGAGGTCTGCGGCGGAAGCCCTGGGCAGAGTGGGCGACATCTCGGTTGCGCCGGCGCTGCTCAAGCTCCTGGAGGATGAGGATGCGTCCGTGCGGAGTTCTGCGGCGTACGCCCTGGGCAGAGTGAAGGCAGATGCAGCTGCGCCAATGCTCCGTAGGTATTTAAAAAAACCGGACCTGCGGGATGTGGCAGCCAAGGCCCTGCTCAGCATGAATCAATCCTCTCCTGAACTTCAGAAATGGCAGGAAGAGCAGTTTAAGACAGCGCAGGAAAAAATTTCTTTAACAGGCGAACAACGGAAAGAAGCTGCGACTGTACTTGGATACATTTTTACAGAGCAATCAGTCAAATTCCTCAAAAGGCTTTTGCAGGATTCTAATAAGAAAGTGATCAAGGTTGCCGTTGAATCTATCGGTACTATCAGTGAATATCGCCCTGAACTGGTACAGGAACAAGTTCCGAACCTGCTGGTTTTGAGCGACCATGCCGATTTGAGATTACGCGAATCGACCATTACCGCACTTGGCCGCTTCCTTGCTTTCAGAGGGCAGGAAAGAGCGGCAACTTTTTCTGAGATGGAGAGAAAAATTCGGGCAAAGCTTCAAGCTGTTCTTTTTGATTCGGCGCAAGAGAAATCCTTGCGTTTGCGTGCTCTTAATGCCTTTGGGGCGACTGATCGTGAGAAGTATGCAGAAGTACTATATGAGTTACTCGTAAAGTTGGAGAAAGACAACTCACTGCGCTACCGCATTCTACACTGGCTTAGCCAAATGGCATATGCTCCTGCTTACGATTACATGGAAAATAAGCTGGAGGAATTAGAGCAGGAAAAAGCGGACTGGCGCAAAGAGCGGGCCATCGAAGAGCCGGAAAAAACAGCTTCAGACAGCGAAGTTGAAGTAGACCGGCAGGATAAAACCTGGAAAAAAGAGCACTGGGAATACATGCTGGGCAATGCCTTGGCCCGTATTGCTCCGGCAGAGGAAGGCATTGAGCTGCTCGACCATCCCCTCTATCAAGTCCGTCAAGGGGCCATCCGAGCCTTAGCAAGCAGAATAGCCGACGGAGCAGCCAATGCCTCTCTCATCGGCGAAATCATCCAGGCCCATCAGGCCTTCGACCCCGACGATCTCCCATCCCCCTTCCCCTACGCGGCCTTCCAAGCCATCGACCTTGCCCTGTGGAACCTGGAATACACCGGCACAAAGGAAGACATTGCCACGCTGAAAGATATCCGCGATAAGCTCAAACCCGGCCAGGAAGGGGCCATCGAGGAACGCCTGGAATGGACCATTAAGCGGCTGACGGAGAAATTTGCAGAGGATGCGGAGACAGCGGCAGCCCGTTGAACTCTGCTGAAAATGCCAGCATCATCTCAAGACAGGACTGCAAAAATACAAAGGAGAATCAATCATGAGCAGCACTGCTGATACATTTACAGAGCAGTTCCCCCTTGATTTCAGGCTGTATGATCAGGACCACAACAGTGTGCTGTATATTACCGACAATCCTGTGGACACAGCGGTCTGCTTTTCGGTGAGAAATAATTCCCAAAAACCGGTTACGCTGAAGCAATTTGACCTCAAAAATCAATGGGCCGACAAAGAACACCATCATTTTGAGATTGTTTTCAGAAAGGGCACCCTGCTTGCAGAAAAACGGGCGGACAAAATCAGAGATGCAGCCAAAGACCGCATTATCGGGGATGCAAATCAGTTACGCCTTGATCAGAAAGGCAAAGCCCGCTGGAATATCAAACTGGATGCGGAACAGGACGGCGACACGGTTTCTCTGTATGTGCTTGCAACCCATAAAGAAAAAGAGAAAGAGGTCATCGAGCCGGGCGAAGAGCTGCACATCACCCTGCCCAACATGTCTGCACGGGAAGGGACCGGCAACCGGAAAACGCGGGTGCTGTTCAAATGCAGGAACCTGAGCATCTGCCAGGAGGCCAGAGAAAAAACGCTGAATATCCAGTACCGAAAAGGGGCACGGCAGCTCCCCCTGCACGTCGGCTTTGTGGGTTCCAATACCATACTGAACGACGGAAAAACAGAGAACGAACTTATCCTGCGCGTTACCAACACCCTGAACAACAAAGATATTATTCTCAACGGAGAAAGCAACTCCGCCCCGACCTCCAGGTTTGCTCTCTGGTTTGATATCAAGGAAGAGGGAGATTCTGCGGAAGCATGGGCGCTGGCCAATAAAGATAAAGTAAAAGCCATTGAGCTGACAGATGCCAAAGGCTACTACAAGACATTAGGCGATAAAGACACGGAGAACGTCATTGACCCGACAGATGTCAGCGACTATGAGATTGAACACAGCGATTATGAGATTGAAAAAGATGACATGGGCGATAAGCCCAAATGGACGGCTTCTTTCCAAAACAGAAAAGTCCTGGAACCGGGAGAACATATAGACTTTTACCTGACGCACATAACAACCTCGCTGAAAACCGGACGGGCGAACTTATACCTGCAGTACCAGAATATCCCCGGCTACTGGGACGGCCGGTTTATCTGCAACATCATGAAAAGTCCGCTGCTGATGCGGGACAAAAGAGTAGGGATCCGGACGGATGAACCGGAGGCGGCACTGCATGTTGTCGGTAATGTAAAAGTTACCAGGGGAATAGAGGATGATAAAGGCCCGATTATGCCCAAAGGAGGCATTATTATGTGGTCCGGCGCTGCCGATGCCATCCCGCCGGGCTGGGCGTTGTGCAACGGACGCAACGGAACCCCTGATTTACGGGATCGCTTCATTGTCGGAGCCGGAGGAGCATATCCTGTTCAGGCAACAGGAGGGGAAGAGGCGGTCGCTCTGACAGAAGACAATATGCCGCAGCACAGGCATGAAATAACAGTCAGCAAAGACGGCAGCCATCGGCACAGCACCGAGCTGGTCAGGCATTACCGGAGTTTTTTGGGGGGAGGAGGTGATGACTGTCCGCTGAAAAATCAGCAGCAGGATAACCGCGATCAGACTTGTTCATCGGCAACATCTGAGACCGGAGAACATGCGCATACGGCAGAATGCAGGCCCGCAGGAGCTGGCAGGCCCCATGAAAACAGGCCGCCGTATTATGCGCTGTTTTTTATTATGAAATTGTAGTATGATACGTTCAATGTCAACGTATTGGTACTAAAGCAGGTAGAATTGCATACAACCGGACAGGAAGGGAGGAAGACCATGAGTAACGATAACGCAAAAAAAACAAATGTACAGCTTGGCGCAGAAGTAGAATTTCTGGGTGCAGTGCTGCAGGGAGCCTATCAGACTGTCGGTGACAACACCGTTTTTGTTGTAAAACAGATGAACGCCGGAGAAAATGCCCGGCCAATCTCACTGGCAGACTTACAGAAGGATATTAAGGCGCTTGCCGGTGGAGAAATAACCTTACCTGAGATGAAGGACGAGAAGGGTAACGATTTTCTTAAGACATACAAGTTGATCCTGAAACAGGCTTATTTGAAAATTGAGACAAAGGCTGACAATGAATATGCCCTGTGGCTTACAGTCGAAGCTGATGAAGAGAAACTGAAGGCATTGAAGGAGACTGTTCCGGCATTCAAGATCGTTTCTCTCAAGAAAATCGGCATTAAAGTATGGAACACGTCCAACCCTGCAGTTCTTGATGAAATGAACTTTGTTGATATCAAACAACTGGTCGGGATCGGGGCAGAGGAGGAAAAGCAGATTGAGCAGAAATAAGATTGACCGGTTGTGGAACGTAACAGAGATTTAGAAATTTGATGTTACGCAGCAGAAATTAAGAGCTTTCTCAACATCTTCGGCCAATACGGAATCCGGGCTTTCATCCGCTGCACTGCATATGGGCTTCCCGGTGGTACCCTCCTTTCGCAGCCACTTGTCTCATATCGACGCAAATATTTGCGTGTCCGTCTTCCCCGCCCTTTTTCCTTGACAAAAGCGGTAGCTGTCAAGCCCCATAAGCATCTCTGTCGGACAAACAATTCTTGTCTATCTGTCTGAGCTGTCAAAAAACGGATGGCACGGAAAAAAGAGTTGTCGGATAAACTGACGGCGTATATTGTGTTTTTTGGGCAGCGCAAATACTTTACTCCTTTAACCAGCGAGGTGTGCCATGTCGATTTCTCTCAGTGGTTCAGTAGGTCAGGGCGGCCAGAACCGTGCCGATGATGTACGGACAGTTTACGCCCTGTTCAACAAAATCCTTCCGGCCCCTTTGGAAGTAAGCGATGTATGTTCAACAGAACTTATTCGGGCGATCAGGGACTTCCAGGAAGGCTTTCTCTCCCGGCCTGACGGCAGAATTGATGTGGGCGGCAGAACGTGGCGCGAGCTGACTGCAGCGGTGGAAAAGCCGGAAGAAATCACCGGTTCTGTGGGTGAAGGCGGACAGAATCAAGCGCGGGATGTGCGTATTATCTATGCGCTGTTCAACAAAACCTTGTCACGACCGCTGGCAGTGAGCGACCAGTGCTCCGACGAGCTGATTCAGGCGATCCGCGACCTGCAGAAGATGTTTATGTCCCGGCCTGACGGCAGGATTGACGTGGGCGGCAGAACGTGGAGACAGCTCACAACTCCGGCCGGAGGAACCGGCAAATCGGTGCTGCTCTCCTTTGACGATGGTCCGGCCCCGACAGGTGCCCTGCATTCCATTCTGGACACCTTGGACCATCACGGCATCAAGGCAGAATTTTACGTTCTTGGCCGGGAAGTGGACAGCTATCCGGCAGCGGTGAAAGAAATTGCCGACAAAGGACACGCGGTGCAGAATCATTCCTACACCCATCCGAATCTGGCCAAAGGCAGCAGGAGTTTTGTGCAGAAGGAGCTGGAGAAAACCCAGAAGAGCATCAAAAGGGCTGCCGGAGTCACGCCGACCAGGATTCGCCCGCCCTACGGTGCAGGCGGCTGGCCCCCTTATGACCGTGAGCTTGCCGCTGTGGCAAAGGAACTTTCCCTTGCCATTCAGAACTGGGACATTGACACCGAAGACTGGAAATCTCCCAAAGGCATCGGTCCGGGCAAACGGGCCATGATTCAGCGGCAGTTTCAACGAAAGCAGCACCAGAGCGAGTTCAACGTGCTCATGCACGTACTCAAAGATACGGCTGAAGATCTTGATAATTTTATTGAGTATCTCAAAAGATGGGGGTTTGCTTTTGCCCGACCCTAAGTTGTTCAGGCTGCACCTGCATGTGCTTCCTGGCGTTCTTTTTTTCATTTTTATTTTTATGCTGCTGCTCACCGGCTGCAAGAGCGGGGCTGATGAACTGGAACAGGCGAGTCGCAGCTACAAGGCGGAAAAGGATTATGTCAGCCTTGAGATACTGTCCGGGCAGCTGCGCAAAGGCATGACCCGCAGCGAGGTGGAAGAACTGCTCGGCAAAGCAGATTACTCACCCATCGAGGGCCAAGAGTATTATTCCTCGGACCGCAGAGAAGCAGCAGGCAGCGGAAAAGAACAGGTCAATATGTCGGTGCCGGTCGGACTGGTTGTGGATTACCGGGATGAGCAGGGAAAGCTGACCGGGCAGCTGCAGACGTTTCGGCTGAGTCGTATTGGTGAATGAAGGCAAGTAAATAAAGGGTGGATGAATCTACGCCATTTGTGAAGAGTTGCGGATATTGGCGGGATATTAACGGAACAAGTAAACCAGAAAAGGAGGAGCAACAATGCCAGCTTCTATCAGTGGTTCAGTGGGTGATTCAGGAGGACAGAATCGTCCTGAAGATGTGCGTACCGTGTATACTCTGTTCAACAAAATTTTACCGACGCCGCTGCCAATCAGCGATCAGGTTTCAGAACAACTGATTGCGGCGATCCGGGATTTTCAGGCGGCCTTTCTGTCCCGGCCTGACGGCAGAATTGATGTGGGCGGCAGAACGTGGCGGGAACTCATTGCGGCGACGGATGCCTCGGAAAGTGAACTGAGCGGTTCCGTGGGCGATTCGGGCGGGCAGAATCGTCCCCGCGATGTGCGCATCGTCTACGACCTGTTCAATAAAATATTGCCCAGCCCGCTGGCGGTCAGCGATCAGGTTTCAGAGGAGCTGATTCAGGCGATCCAGAATTTTCAGCAGGGATTCCTGTCCCGCCCGGACGGCAGAATTGATGTGGGCGGCAGAACATGGCGGGAACTCACTGCGGCAGCAGCAAATCCCGGCGGAGGGTCTGAAGATCCTGTTGAACCGGGCGGGGAGATCAATGTCGGCGGCGCAGGTGCAGCCTGGACAGCCCGGCATCAGTGGAGCGACCGCTACGAAGCCGAGTATTCCCGCTGGGTGGAACAGCTCTTTGCCGACAGAAAAGGCTCGCTGGCCGCCTGCCTGCGCAATCCAGCCGGGAACAGCCTGTATTCAGAGGAAGACCGCAATAATTCCATCTACTGCGACTGCGCCGACCTGCCCTATCTGCTGCGTGCCTATTTTAGCTACAAGAAAAGACTACCTTTTTCTTTCAATTCAAGTATTTCCGGCGGCAGATATACGAATAACAACAAGCCGGGAGGACGCCGTTCCTTTCTTAGTTATTCCAGCTTTGCCAGAATGGCCAGAGCGATTTCCAACAGTGTACACAGCGGCTTTTTCCGTTTTTTCTGGACCACGGAAAAGACCGATACCTACCTCTGCCAAGTGAATCGCGACAGCATTGTGCCGGGCACGGTCTACTACGATGCCAACGGCCATCTGCTGGTGGTTTCCAAGGTGGAGGACGACGGTACAGTCTTGTTCGTGGATGCCCACCCGGACAACAGCCTGACCGGCAAACGGTTCGGGTCGCATTTCGCACGGGGCTATTGCAAACAGGGAGGAGGCTTCCGGCTCTGGCGGGAGCAGAAGGTGAGCAGCAGCGGCAGCTTTGTCCTGACTTCCAATGCGAACTCCCGGTTTTTCGATTCCGGTAAAAGTCAATGCCAGGACAGCTACCGGGTTGACGGGGTTGACCTCAATTATCATCAATGGGTCAAGCGGATGCTGACCACGGGCAGCGGCAGAATCGATCCGGTCAGAGAGATCAGGCAGCAGCTGGCCGCCTTGGACCAAGCCCTGCAGGAGCGGGTGGAATCCGTGCAGGCAGCGGTCGCACAGGGCATTCACCAAAAGGCCCATCCGTCCAGCCTGCCCTATAATATCTACGGCACCGAGGGTGAATGGGAATCCTACTCCTCACCGGGCAGGGACGCCCGCCTCAAGGCCCAGATTCGGGAGACGTTCAACCTGATCAAACAGAGCGTGAGCGCTGTGGCTTCGGGCAATCATCCATACGAGTTCAGCGGCAGCGCGGAAGAGCTGGTGCGGGAATACGATGCTCTCTGGCAGGCAAACGCATCAGGTGTTCAGGTGCGCTACAGCGACTCCGGCGGAGGGACGGTCACCCTGACGCTGGGGGAGATTATGGATCGCTTGTTCAAGCTCTCCTTTGATCCCTACCATTGCCCGGAACTGCGCTGGGGCGACACTGAGGCCACTTCCTGCCCGGACGGCTCAAGCAAGAGGTGGTGGTATGATCAGGAACAACGCCTGCGCAACGCCATTGACAAAGATAATCAGGCCCATACCACCCTGGACTGGGGGCCGGTGAATACGCCGGATATTCATATCGGTCATCTGCTGGAGCGGCTGAAGCGGGAGTATACCTGAAGCAGGCTGCACGGCAGGGTATTCCGAGGAACCTGTCGTGCAGTGTAGGACGGGGGATTTATCAATATGTCCGACTGACGAAATGCATGGTTTCGATCCGATCAAATGCATGCAGTTGTATGTCACGAATGCGTGGTTTTGTGTTCAGGGGAACTGGTAGTTTGAGTAGGTAATCAGGATTCCCCCCTGTAAGCCCCCTCTCCGGCCCCCGTCAGTGCGCACTCCGTGAAAATTGTGTGATACCGGCGGGGTACTTTTATCCTCTCGACGGCCGTTTTTTTATTTACTTTTCAGATTCAGCGTGGTTATGTTTTTTTGAAAAACGGCCCTGCCTGATAACGGATTATTACGGGAATACTCCTGAGATTGTCAATATCAGCTGTTATCAGGGAAGGCTGCCTGATAATCAATGGTTGGACGAGAGAAGATGAAACACGAGATCGAACAGATTGGCGTTATCCATTCACCCTACGGAACGAAGGAGAGTTGTCCGATTCAAGGCAACGTGAAGCCGGACGGAAAGGCAAGGGTTGAAGTCTTCCCCGAGTACGCCGCAGGACTGAAGGACGTTGAGACCTTCTCGCACATCATTCTGCTTTACCAATTTGACAGAGCAAGAGATGTTGAACTGGTCAGACCGACCTTTCTTGACGACACACCTCACGGCGTGTTCGCATCACGGCATCCCTGTCGTCCTAACGGCATTGGGCTGTCAATCGTCGCACTTGAGAGTCGGGATGGCAACATTCTCCATGTGTGCGGCATAGACGTTCTCGACGGAACCCCACTGATTGACGTGAAACCATACATTCCAAGATTCGATCGCGTAGACTCAGCCAGCAACGGCTGGACTGAAAACAAAACACTGAGACCCAAACCAGAAGGAAGAGAATAGGAATCGTCCAACAAATGAATCCACTTTACAAAATTGAACGCGCCAATTTTGAAAGTGATTCAGGACGTTATGCGTTGCAAGAAAGGGGATACAATGGAAACTAAAGAAGCAATTGAGAAAATACAGCAGGAATTCGGTTCCAGATCTGGATTTCTGAGTCATCAGTTAATTATGCTGTCAATGACAGGCCAGCCATGTGATGTGATGTGACATTATTTAACCGTTCTCCAGCAATCAATGTAAAAATAGATCAAAAAATAAATATTGCTTTAATGTATGGTGCTGGAGCAATAAAGCTGAAAGAAATACTTGAAAATATAAAATTATCCAATGGTGACAGCGTTAGTATAAAAGACATCTGGACTATTAATCCAATGCCTCAAAACGGATTTACTCAGGAAGAATTGGATTCAGTTAATATGGCGGAAGCAGAAGAAAAAGTCGGGCCTAATGGTGAAACACTGAGGAAAATGATTAGCGACACCTATCAATGCAAGTCACAAAAGCAGGAAGATTATTATCTGAGAAGGTTCATTGCGTCATGAATCGCATAACAAGGCAAATTCAGCCGACGCCAAAAAGCTGCGCGGCTGATTTGCGACGTTAGCAAAATATAAAAAAAGGCCGCCAGCTTATGCTTGCGGCTCTTTCTGTATTCTGCCCACCGGGTGTGTGCTTGGCGCATGACCCGGTTTTTTCAGCCCTGTAGGGTGCATACCATGCACCATTTTCGGTACAGGGGCTGCACCTATTACCTGCTCTACCCGGCTGATGGGACAGACCGTTGTTCAGGCCCTTGGACGATCTGGACAATGGCCTAGGGCTGGTCGCCGGAGGGGGGAAAGGGAGAGTATACCTGAAATAAGATAAGCAGACAAAACAAAGGAGGAGGCAATTATGTTCAGACCACCGGTAGAACAGATTATCGACGTGATGAAGGGCAAGGGATATCGGGTCTACAATACCCCGGAAATCGACTGGAATCTCAACATCGTCGGCATCCGCTCCCTTGATCCTGAGCCGGGAACCTTTAATGACACCCTGACAGTATTTCATCAGTTTCACGGCATCTGGGAAATCTATTATTACCACATCACCACCGACCCCAGCATCCGCTATTTACGGCAACCGGTCAACTGGCGCGGCACCGCAATCCTAAAGGAAGGCCAGTATCGGGGAGCATATAAGCTGGATATCCACAACCGGGGCCTGCAGGGAGGGCATCTAGCCCTCTGCCAACGCCTTGGGCATGTTACGGTGTACCGGGACAACAACCGGGACGACAAACTGAACCTTATCGCCTCCAACACCCAAACCGGCAAATTCGGCATCAATATTCACCGCACCACAGATGAGTATATAGAAAAGCAGAAATTTTCTGCCGGTTGTCAGGTCTTTCAGGATCAGCGCCAGTTCGACGACTTTCTCCTGAAATGCAAGGCCGGAAGAACGGCTTTTGGGAATAAATTCAGCTATACGTTGCTGCATCAGCGGGACTTTTCCTGAAGTACCAGAACTTATCTGCCACTTAATCTCAGCCCGGAGTGATACTCCGGGTATTTCTGAACAAAGCAGTTCTTGTTTCTTGTGTATTGAGGTAATGAGGGATTTCTGATATGCTGTTTTCCGGAAAAAGTCATGCTCATGCTATCCGGGCCTGACCTTACAAACATACCGGAAAATACATCTGAACAATGACTGAAGAACTACTGTCACTGCCGCACAGTCTGCCCTGCCTTGACATCCGGGCCGGAATCAGGCAGCTTGAAGGAAACACAAAGCTGTACATCAGCCTGCTGCAGAAATTTGCAGAATGCAATCGTGATCTGATGGCCAGAATGGAAGGAAATCTGGAGGAAAACAACTGGAACGCAGCCCGAAGACTGGCACACTCCACAAAAGGCGTTGCCGGAAGCATCGGGGCAACGGAACTGTATATGGCCTCGGCAGCGCTTGAAGCAGCTGTTACACAGGGCGATTATCGTCCTGCCCTGCAGGATTTCTCCCGCACAGTGGAGACGGTGCTGCATTCCATAGCAGCTCTTCTCCATGACCAGCACCAGGAAGATCTCCCGCGCTCATTGGAAGGAAAACTGGACAGCGATGTTCTTTGTTCTCTGCTGGAGGAACTTGATCATGACCTCAGGGCCGGAGACTTCAAGGCCCTGCAGAGCTATGCTGCTCTGCAGAGGTATGTTACCGATACTGCTCTGGAAGAAGAGGTGAATGAGCTGGAACCGTATGTTCATCTTCTGGAGTACAGACAGGTGGCGGAAAAACTGGCCCTGATCCGCCTCAGGCTGCGGAACCGGCAGCTCTGATCCCGGTCCCTCCTCTCCGCCCCGACTATCGGTAACCCTCTGCAGTACTGCTGATTACTTCTAATGCCCTGTCAAAGCTGAACCCTTCTGTATATTCCAGGAGCTGGGCAAAAGACCGCCTGTCCATCAACGGTTTCAGAGTTCCTTTATTTTTCTCCAGAAACTGGAGAGAGGAAAAATCCGACTGCTCCAGCAGAGCTGCAAGCTCCCGCAGGGCTGATAACGCCTCCGGGGTATTCCACTGTTCCGGCGGATATTCCTCCGTATTATCCGCATCGTCGTCCTCTGCATCATAATCCTCATCAACACGTGGGGAAAGATACTCCACAACCGTTTCCACCTGCTTGGCAAGCCGAAGAACCAGCCCCTCCAGTTCTTCAGAATCCGCCGTCTCTGCTTTCCGGTTTATCTCAGCAGACAAGCTGTGCAGGGTGGTCAGGCCGATATTTCCGGCAACTCCTTTCAGGCCGTGGGCAAAAAATCTGATTCCCTCCCGGTCATTCTCCTGGAGAAGCGCGGATATCCTGGCTGCAGAATCTCTCTGTTCCCGGCAGAAACTCCTGAGCAGCTTCCGATACAGCTGTTCATTTCCTTCCACACGCTGCAGGCCTTCGACAAGATTCAGGCCGCCCGGGGCCCGGCCGTTTGCCACTTCGGTAAGAAGCTCTCTGAGGCAGGGGGATTTACGGACGCACTGACTGTTTCCGACTGCTCCGCATTGCTCAGTATTTTCTTCCGCCTTTGATGCACTTGATGGAGTGCTCAGCTGGTCAGGCTGCTCGATGATCCATTTGCTTAAGGTCATAAACAGCGCGTTCCGGTTGATGGGCTTGGGAATGTGGTCGTTCATTCCCATGTGGAAACATTTATCCCGCTCTTCATTCACTGCATGAGCAGTCATGGCGATAATCGGCAGGTCTGTTTTTTTCAGTTCCTGACGGATCACTCTGGTTGCCTCATACCCGTCCATAACCGGCATCTGGATATCCATCAGCACCGCATCGAAATTCCTGGCAGCTGCGGCATCAACTGCTTCCTGTCCGTTGTTCACCGTTTCAACGTGTAGATTTGCCTTGGCAAGAATTTCCTGAGCCACCTGCTGATTGATAATATTGTCTTCAACCAGCAGAATATATGCATAGCGGATGCTTGCCATTGCTGCTGCTGTTTCGCTGGTGCTGCCTCCTCCTTCAGGAGATTTCTGTTGCCCTTTCAGGGCGAAATTCAGGGAAAAATAAAAAGTACTCCCCCGGTCGATCTCACTTTCCACGGCCAGCTTGCCGCCCATCAGGGCAACAAGTCGCTTGCAGATGGTCAGGCCGAGCCCGGTTCCCCCGTATTTCCGTGCTGTGGAGCTGTCCGCCTGGGTGAATGATTCAAACAGAAGGGCTACTTTTTCTTCAGCAATACCGATCCCGGTATCAGACACGGTAAACTGGATCACCGCCCGCTCCGGTTTCTGCTGCAGCACGCCAGCGGAAAGAAGAATCTCCCCCTGTTCGGTAAATTTAATGGCATTGCCGATAAGATTGGACAGTACCTGATACAAACGCATGGGGTCGCCGACAACATTCTGCGGCAGATCCGGGGCAAGCGAAAGTCTGAGCTGGATATTTTTCTGCAGGCACTGTTCCGTAAACATCAGCATTAATTTGTCAAACAGTTCCGGCAGATCAAAACAGACCTTTTCAATATTGAGCATTCCTGCTTCGATTTTCGAGAAATCAAGAATATCGTTGATGATCTCCAGAAGGCTCCTGGAAGAAAGAAGAATTTTCTCCATATAGTCCTGCTGCCTGTCATCCAATTCCGTTTCCAGCACCAGTTCGGAGAGATTGATGACTCCGTTCAGCGGCGTTCTAATTTCATGGCTCATATTGGCAAGAAACTCAGACTTGGCAACCGTCGCGGCATGGGCCCTGTCCATAGCCTTGACCAGCTCTCTGTTCGATTTTTCCAGCCGTTGCCGGTAGGAAAGAAAAAGCGTGCGTACCCTATGCGAAAACAGCAGCGAAAGACATAAAGAACCGAGAAGGATAAAACAGAAAATAGCAAGTGATATTTTTATTTTTTCCCGGAAAAGATTTCGGTGCTCCTTCTTGATATGCTCTATCCGGGCAATCAGGTCGTCAAAATAAAACCCCCGGGCAATGATCCAGCTCCATTTCGGATAGAGCTTGAAATAGGCCATCTTGGGACGGATCTCCTTGGTCCCCGGTTTCTGATCCCGATATTTGACAAACACCTCGCCATTTTCTTTGAGGCCACTGAGAAATTTCTCCCGGAATTTTTCACCCTGCGGATCCTCATAATCGTCTCTCAGCAGGTCGTTCAGCGGATCGGGCTGATCAGGAGAAACCAGCATGGTGGCAATTTTATCCCCTCCCTTCATACTGCGCAGGTCAAGGATAAACATGAATTCGTTGTCCGTACGGCTTGCATGCTGATGGACAATGTTTGTGACATGCTGCTGCACATCCCGTTCGATTTCCACCAGATAGTCCCCGGCCCCGATGTACCAGTCAAACGGAGCAAAATGTTTTATATAGGCTATTTTTTGATACAGTTTATCATCCTTCTCACCCGGCTTGGGCCAGAGATACTCGTTGAACCCGCTCCCGTGATAGCGTGCTGTGACAAACATGCTGTTGAAAACCTGCAGCCTGTTTTCATTGCTGTTGTGATAAATACTTTTCCCTTCCTGCTGCGGATCAGGAGGCCAGAGTCTGGTAATTCCGGACATGGAGCGGATAAAGAAAGAGTTGCGACCGTTGTTGAAGGTGATCGGACGGATTGCTTCAATGATCAGTCCTTCCAGCTTTTCCTTGTCCATAGTTGTTGCGTTCTGCCGGTACAGATGCATGGCAATGGAATGAATTTGATCCACCTGTTCCTTCAGTGTCTGCTTTAGAACCTCAGTAGCTGTTTTATGGCGCATATCCATGCTGTTGATAAAATCCAGTACCGAGTCACGCACGCTGATTTTTTTATTTTTTATATATTCATCCTCCATCTGCAGCAGTTCCATCTTGAGATTTATTTCAGACTCCCAGAAGGTATGCGTAACAACGCCGAGCCACATCAGCAGAGCAACCAGGCTTGAATTGAGGATAATCAGTTTACCGATATTTTTTTCGCTGAATATTTTCATGGTCAGACAGATAAAGAATGATTATTTATATACTCTTATATATGTACACGCACAGGCGGATACAATACAAGGATAATCCCGGCGGACCTGATGGATTTTTCTGCTGAGCAGAGAACAGCAGGGCTGCTCTTTTGCCTCATGGCGACTTGAATTTTTACGCAGTGCCCACTACTTTCACTATACCACTCCGTGACAGAATGAATGAACAGCAGATTCTGACCTTACTGCAGCAGGTAAAAATCGGCGGAACAACTCCGGAGGAGGCGCTGAACGCATTACGTCTGCTGCCGGTTGAGGTGCTGGATTCCGCCCGGCTGGACCATCATCGGATGCTGCGTACCGGCCTGCCGGAAGCGGTGTTCGGAGAGAACAAGACTGTTGCCCAGCTGGTCGAGATCCTGCCAGCCATGCTGCAGCGGCAGACGGTTGTCCTGGCCACCAGAGTTGAGCCGGACAAGGCGGAACAGGTCTGCGCACAAGTTGACGGTCTGACTTATCACGCAGCACCCCGACTGCTCACCGGCAATGAGCAGTACATCCCAAAAAATACCGGCAGGGGGACGGTGGTGGTGGTGACTGCCGGAACCTCGGATATCCCTGTTGCCGAGGAAGTCCGGATTTGTCTGGAGTATTTCGGGCACCGGGTTGAAACGCTCTATGACGCCGGAGTTGCCGGGCTGCACAGAATCCTGAACCACTGCGCAATGCTGCAGCAGGCTGCGGTCCTGATTGTGGTTGCCGGAATGGAGGGCGCCCTTCCCTCGGTGGTGGCAGGCATGACCCCGGCACCGGTCATTGCCGTTCCCAGTTCGGTGGGTTACGGCACCGGAGCAGGCGGTTTCTCGGCCCTGCTCGGTATGCTCAACAGCTGCGCCCCCGGCATGGCTGTGGTGAATATTGACAACGGATTCGGCGCCGCCTGCATGGCTGCAGCGATCAACAGAAAAAATCCACAGGACGTACAGGAGGAAGCATAACGGGATGCTGCGGAGCAGCAGTCCTGCCTGCTCGCCGTCCCTGCTCCCACATTTCTGGCGGAATAAAGGCAAAAAAACGCTTCCCACCATTGCAAGATACTCCTCTCTGTCGTATATTCCTCAATATTTTTTTCGTACTGCGTACAGTTGTCCCGTTTGTACGTTTACAGAACGTCAGGACATTCAGCTGCATCAAAATCGTTTAATAGGGAAAACATCCATGAATACCAACCTGAAACTCAAGATCGGGCTGCTTTTTACCCTTATCCTCTTTTCCGCTATGACCATCATCCCTTCCTTTTACAAGGGGGCGCCGGACTGGTGGAAAAAATATCTGGCCCCGGAGGGTCTGAAACTGGGGCTTGATCTGCAGGGCGGTATGCATCTGGTGTTGCGGGTTGATCTGGACAAGGCGGTTGAAAACTCGCTTGAGCTTGCTGCTTCGGATTTGAAGGAAGGGCTTGCGGAAAAAAATATTTCAGCCGTGCAGCTGGATTCTCCCGATCCCTCCCAGGTCACCTTTACCCTGCCCAATACCGGCGCAGTAGGTACGGTCAACGAGATCATCAAAGAAGATTTCCCTAATTTGGATATTGACGTAGAGGCGGAAGAAGGGAGTTTCCCTCGGATCACCCTGAAACTCACGGATGATGAAATACAATTTATCCGCAAAAATGCTGTAGCCCAGTCGCTGGAGATCATCCGGAACCGGATTGATCAGTTCGGTGTGGCCGAGCCGGTGATCATCCGCCAGGGTGAAGATGAAATCGTGGTCCAGCTGCCCGGTGTCAAAGATCCCGACCGGGCTCTGGATCTGATCGGCCAGACTGCCCAGCTGGAATTCAAGATCGTTGCCGAGGACAGCGGCCTGGATCTGAAGGGTCTTGTTGCCCAGGCCATTGCTGGCGGCCAATGGAAAGAAGACGATGAGCCGAAACAGCTCAACCTTGCCCTGCAGGGAAGCCTGCCCAAGGGAACAGAAATCTCCTTTCAGCGGCTCGTTGATCCGCAGACCAAAAAAGAGAGCAAGGTTCCCATGCTCCTGGAAAGCCCGATCCTGATGACCGGAGACATGGTCAAAAATGCCCAGCCCAGGATCGGCGGCCAGTTCAACGAACCTTATGTCAGTCTTGATCTCACCGGTCGGGGCGGCAAAATTTTTGGCAACATTACGGAAAAAAATGTCCAGAGGCGGCTGGCCATTGTCCTGGATGGGGTCGTGCGTTCAGCCCCGGTGATCCGGGAACGGATTATCGGGGGTTCCGCCCAGATTTCCGGGAGCTTCACCCACGAAGAGGCCAGCGATCTGGCTATTGTTCTCCGGGTCGGTGCTCTGCCCGCTCCGGTGGAAATTATCCAGAACCTGACCGTGGGTGCCAGCCTGGGCCACGACTCCATCAGCAAGGGCCTGACATCCGGTCTGTTCGGTGCCCTGATGGTCCTGGTCTTCATGATTATCTACTACCGGCTTTCCGGGGTGTTTGCTGATCTTTCTCTGGCTCTGAACATCCTGTTCCTCTTTGCCGGACTGGCTATGCTCGGGGCCACCCTGACCCTGCCCGGTATTGCCGGTATCATCCTGTCCATCGGTATGGCGGTTGATGCCAATGTTCTGATCTTCGAGCGGATGCGGGAGGAGTTCGCCTTGGGGAAATCCGTGCGGTCTGGAGTGGATACAGGTTTTGACAAGGCGTTCTGGTCCATTGTCGATTCCCAGGTCACCACGCTGATCACGGCGCTGGCCCTGTTTCTCTTCGGTACCGGGCCGATCAAGGGCTTTGCCATTACCCTGTCCCTGGGGATTATCTTCAATCTCTTTGCCGTACTCTTCTGCAGCCGGCTCATGTACGACTGGCTGTTCAGCGGCCGCAAACTACGTGAGCTGCGGTTCATGCGTTTTGTCAAAAAACCGAATTTTAACTTCATGGGCATCAGAAAAATCGCCTTCACTGTATCAGCCCTTCTGGTGATCTTCGGCACAGTGTCCTTTGTTGAGATCCTGCTCGGCAAGGCCAATCTCGGGGTTGACTTTTCCGGCGGTTCCATGCTCCAGTATAAGGCGGAGAAATCCTTTCCGCTGGATGAGGTCCGTTCCCTGCTGAAAGAGAAGGGGTTCGGCGATATTGATCTGCAGGAAGTGACCGGGGAAAATCGCCTGATCGTCAAAATCAAAAAATCTGAAGATACGGTCGGGCATTTCGGCGACGAGATTACTGCTCTGCTGGCCGGGCAGCAGGGCAACAGCTTTGTCCTGGAGAGCCAGTCGGAGATCGGCTCTTCAATTTCTGAGGTGCTGCGCAACAAGGCGATTGAGGCCATTGCCATCTCCCTGCTTGGTGTCCTTTTCTATCTTGCCCTCCGTTTTGATTTCAGCTTCGGACTGGCTGCGGCCGCTGCCACCTTCCACGATGTCCTAGTTGTACTCGGCATCTGCTGGCTGATCGATGTTGAGGTGAATCTGCTCCTGGTCACGGCCCTGCTCACCCTGGCTGGCTACTCGCTCAACGACTCGGTGGTGGTGTTTGACAGAATCCGGGAAAACATGGGCAAACTGCATGACAAACCTTTTGACGAACTGATCAATATCAGCATCAACGATGTCCTAGGCCGCAGTATTGTCACCTCGCTGACCACCGGCTTGGTTCTGATTGCCCTGTTCTTTTTCGGCGGTTCCGCTATCCACGATTTTTCTTTTGCTCTGCTGGCTGGCGTGATGGTGGGAACCTACTCCTCCATCTTTATTGCCAGCCCTCTTCTGTCTCTGAAGAAGCGATAAGCGACAATCTAAACGACGATTAATCAGGGATGCGCGCTGCGTATCCCTTTTTTACGCCCTGAGTATTATCGCATAACCGCTTATGTATCCTGCAGTATATCTGTTCACCCAGTTCACCGGCTTGCAGAATTCATGAAAAACGATCCGCTGATCTCTGTTATCATTCCCGCGTATAACCATGAACGGTTCATCGGCCCGGCTATTGATTCCGTGCTGAACCAGACGTGGCGCGATCTGGAGCTGATCGTCATCGACGACGGTTCAACCGATGCAACTGGTGCCGTGGTGCAGGGCTATACCGATCCTCGGCTTTCCTATTATTATCAGGAGAACCAGGACGCCTTCAACACCATCAACCGGGGCCTGGGAATGGCTAAGGGAGACTATATTGCCATCCTCAATTCGGACGACATCTATACCACCGACCGTCTGGAAAAACTGGTCACCCTGCAGCGGAAAACCGGAGCAGCCTGTCTGTTCACCGATGTCATTCCGATCTCTGATGCAGGCGAGGAATTCACGGATCCGAATTTCGGCTGGAATATCTGGCATCGGAAAAACCGGAACAGGTACTTTGCCTGCGGTGATCTGTATACCGGTTTCCTGAAAGGGAATTTTATGGTCACCACCTCCAACCTGTTCATGACCGCTGAGGCGGTACAGCAGGTGGGAAAATTCTGCTCCCTGCGTTATCTGCACGATTATGACTATATTTTCCGGATGATGCTGGCTTTTCCCGGTCAGGTGCACTACCTGGATGATGAAAGGCTGCTCTATTACCGGATTCATGACGGCAACACCCTGAGCGAGGCCGCCGTCATCGGACGGCAGCAGGATCTGGAAATCATCCGCAAATATATGCTGGCAGCCCTGCCCAGAGAATACAGAAAACTTGCTGCTGCTGGAACGGACCGGCTGCTGGAACTCAGGGATGAGCTGGATCAGGTCCGGGCCGAGCTTGCCGGACAGGGGGAGCCAAGTGTGCGTGAACAGGCGTATCTGCTTGCTGCGGCAATCAAATACAGGCTGCGGAAAAAGCTGGCAATCGGAAGGAAAAGGTAACGTTTCCGTATTTTCCGTATTTCCTGTATACTCATTGCATGTCCCGTTTTCGTTTTTTTTCTTTTGCCGGTCAACCCTGCGGACTCTGTCTGCTGACAGCCTTGGTGTCGGCATTTTCGTTGACCGCAGTTCTGGGAAATACATACCGACGTCCCTGTCTTCTTTTTCTGAAGCTGGCTGCAGAGCAGCAGGTCAACATTCAGGTCTATTTCAAGATAGAAGGGAGTTTTCAGGAAAAATACAGTGAAATCAAAAAAACAGGAAGCGGAGACGGCCTGAAGTCACTGTATTTTACTGTCCCGGCCCGGCATATTTCTGCTCTCCGTATCGATCCGGATGCAGATATCAGAATTGTCGATATGGCAATTGAAGGCAGGCATACTGTCACGATCCGTCCGCTGAATCCAAGTCATCTGACCGCCCTGAACAACGTCGAGGTGGTCCGGACAGACAGACAGGGTGTGCAGGTAAAAATCAAAGGAGCCGACCCCCAGTTATCCTTCGATTTTTTCCCGTCACTCCCAAATCATTACGGATTCAGGATCCTGCCCGCTCTTGCACTGACCTGCATATTCTACTGTATCCTTCAGCTTCTTCTTTTCCTGTTCCGCCCTCCTGCCGTACGCATCTTTCCTGCTGTTACCGGAAGAACCCGGCAGAACAGCAGGCTGTTCTCCGCCGCCTTGCGTTCTCTGCACTTGCTGTTTCTTTTCTTCGGCGCAGCAGGGCTTGCCGGAGGCGTGCTGTTATGGCATTTCGAGGGAAAGAATTCCTTGGGCGAAGATCCGGGAGAGCATAATTTTATCCCCTATCCGTTCGACCTTTCAGCACAATCGGTTACCTTTCAACGGCAGGAGGATGGCCTGCCCCTTGCCGGTTTGCTCTATACTACAGAAGGGGACGGCAAACAACCGGCGGTTCTGCTCCTGCACGGCAATTATCCGCAAGGGAGCAATGTCCCGCTTTATCGCGTTCTGGGTGCAGAACTTGCCCGCAGGGGATACGTGGTACTGGCAATGGACTTTGCCGGACATGGAAAATCAGCCGATCCGTTTATTGCAGGAAATCGCAGGGGATTTGCCCTGCATGAGGATGCTGTTTCCGGGCTGCAGTTCCTGCGTCAGCAGTCAGGGGTAGATGAGAATAGACTTCATCTGGTGGGGCATTCCATGGGTGCTGATCCGGCAATCAGTGTCGGAAGCACGGCAGGAGCTGTCCGATCCATGGCCCTGATCGGGCCGCCCCGCATGGTTCACGAAAGGTTTCACTTTCAGCCGGACGTGGATTTTTTCTGGTATTGGGCGCACCATGTTCGAAAAACCGTGTACAATAAGCACCGGTTTCCGGATTGGTTCACCAAGGAGGTCTGGCGGCAGCAGATTCTGGAGCGGGATATGGTGCATTTTCTGCCCTACTTTTCCGGCTGGCGTCATAAACCGGTCCTCTTTCTGGACGGAGAACGTGAATCCGGACCGGAGAAACGCTTTCTGCAATGGTATTACTGCAGAACATCCTGGCCGAAAGAATATCATACCTTAAAGCGGGCAAATCATGACTGCAACGTGACAACGCGGAACAATCGAATATATTATGATCCGGCAGTCATGGACCAGACGGTTGATATCCTGGACCAGTGGTTCAGACAGGTGGAGGATCAGCCGCAGATGCCCCCGGCTTTGCTCCTTAATCTCCTGCGCCGTCTGTTTGCCATTGAAATGCTTAAAAAGTGCTGATGCCTTCCGCGTAATCCCTCAGTCCCTGTTTCAGGGTATACTGCGGCGTGAAGTTCAGGATTCTTTTTGATTTGCTGATATCAAATCCGTTGTCGGTATTAAAGAATTCCAGCGTGCGCCGGGAAACAGGCGGTTCCTTGCCGATGAGGCCGAACAGGGTTTCCGCAGCAGCGGCCAGAGCTGCTCCCAACGGGTACGGCAGCGTGACCAGCGGCTTGGGTAGGTTCAGGACAGAGGAAAAAGCGGAGACCAGCTCATGGGTGGTGACGATCTGATCGCCGCCGATGATCATCATTTTCCCCACTGCCTCATCCCGCTCCATTGCCAGCCGGAAGCTCTCCAGCATATCTTTGATGTACATGGGGTGCCGTTTGTTTTCCCCTTTACCGATCATGATGAAACGCTTTTTTTTGAGCATCCGCTGCAGCTTGGCGGTCCTCGGGCAGCCCTGCCCGTAAATCCAGGCCGGTCGCAGGATAACATAGTCCATGCCGGATTCTCTGCAGAAGGCAACCACCTCTTTTTCCCCGGCCAATTTGGTCTCCCCGTAGATGGACTGGGGGTGACAGGGGGTGTTTTCATCCGCCGGTACAGCAGCAAGTTTGCCGTACACGCCCACCGAGCTGATGTGGACAAAGCGCCGGACCCCGGTCTGATGCGCCTTCTCCAGCAAAGTACGCAGACCATGCACGTTAATATCCCAGTACTCGCTTTCCCCGAGGCTGATCTGCAGATGGGCGCTGGCAAGATGAAAAACAACATCTTTCTCGGCAAGCGCCTTTTCTGTCCGGCTCCAATCCCGGAAATCCTGTTCCAGTATGTTGAATAACGGATTCCGTCCGTCAACAGGCTGATCCGGGAAGTGGATATCCATGCCGTCGACCTGATGCCCGAGGCCGGAAAAATAATTGGCCGTGTGCCAGCCCAGAAAACCGCCTGCCCCGGTAACCAGTATATTTTTGCTGCGTTCAGTCATTGCGTCTCCCTTCCACCATAGTGACGTAGCCCTCAGAGCAGCTCAGCAGGACATCCAGCGAGGAGATGGCTTTGAAAATAGGGTACACAACGGCATACATCCGATACTGTTTTGCAACTGATTTCAGCTGATCTTCGGTGGCAGGAGCAATGGTGCCCTGCTCCACTTTTGCCTCGCTCTTTTTCGCCAGCACCTTGACATACAGGACGTTGATGGACAGCTCGACCATTTCGGTAAAGAAACGGGAAAAAGTCACCCGCCTGTTCGGTTCAAACCCGGCACCGGTCATGATCGGCTCCAGTTCAGCAACTGTCAGGCCGTCGCGGACATGGCCGTATTCCTCCTTGGTCATGCCGACCATATTTTTCAGTTTATTGACGATCTTCTTCTGGTCTCCGCCGGGAATGGTGATGATGACCTGACCGCCGGTTTTACAGATCCGATGGAGTTCACGGGTAAACACATACGGGTCTTCAATATGCTCCAGGCAGTCAATGGAAACCACCCGGTCAAAATGCCGGTCAGGGAAATGCAGTTTGTCAAAAGAATCCTGCTGCACCTCTTCTCCGAGCAGCTGCCGCATTTCATCGATGGACTGGGGCTCCAGTTCCGACCAGGACCATGTGCCGCCGAGCTCGCGCAGAAAATAATTCATTGCTCCATTATTATCCCCGCAGGTGACCAGCAGACATTTTTCCTCCGGTTGAATAGTACCCAGAAGTCCGGTCAGCTCCTTCAGCCGCATCTGCTTTTTCAGCGTCTTGCGGAACATGCGTATCTGCCAGGGAAGGTTTGTTTCCATCTCGTTTTTCATTGTGTTCGTTGAAAGTTGAAGGGAGTCTTTCCGACTTCCCAGAATTATTATTGATCTCAGAAATACACGAATCTGTGACCTTAGTCAAGTGAACCGCTCATGCTGAGCAGAATTCGGGGCTTCGATCCCCCGCCACTGCGCAAACCGTTTTTGCCCTGTGATTAAAAATGCCTTTACTTTCTCCGTTCAGTATGATTGAATAAACACCAAAGTAATAACCGTAACTACTATCACCTTTAATATCACAACAGATAATACTAAGGATATTGATATTTAAAGAAAAATGTCTATCATTACTTCTTGATCATTCACAGTTTAATATCAGTATAATCAGAAAGTGTGGTAATATATTACTGCCGATAGCGCATGGAAAATTTTCAGTTATTAACATCGTTAGCCGGACCGGTTCCTGCCGGGAGACAGCTTCTTTAACCAGTTGGGGTATGAGAGAGTATGAAGCCGCGCCATGTCTTTATTGGTGGATTACATCGCAGCGGAACCACCCTGTTGGCTAATTTGCTTGCCAACCATCCTGAGGCCACAGGGCTCGTCGATACTGGTGTTTCCAAGGACGAGGGCCAGCACCTCCAATGCATCTACCTCCCCGACAATGAGCTTGGTGGAGTCGGCTACTTCGGGTTTCACCCGGCAGCGTACCTTGACGAAACTTCGTCGCTGGTCAGCAACAGCAGTCGGGCTGCTCTTCTTGAAGCATGGACACCGTACTGGGCAAGCAGCGGGAGGGCGTTCCTGGTCGAGAAGAGCCCGGGCAACATGCTCCGAACGCGTTTTCTGCAAGCTCTGTTCCCTGAGGCGCTGTTCGTGATTGTCCGGCGACATCCGGTAGCGGTCGCTCTTGCGTGCAACAAATGGGTGGGGTTGAGGCTATCTACGCACCTGCTCCACTGGATCAACTGCTATAGGGTCTGGGAAAAGGACAGAGCGCACATCAACCATGCCATAGACGTCCGCTATGAGGATTTGGTGGATAATCTGCGAGGAACATTGAATGCAATTTTTGACGCCATGGGTACTGCAGGCGGACTCGGGACTGATCGGATTCCTAACCTCAGTAATCTCAACGAGCCATACTTCACTTCGTATGCAACCAGCTCTTTCGATCCCCTGGTGGGTTTCTACCACGACTACCTTGATTTCCGGTATGGTAAAGCCGTCAGACACCTTGGCTACAGACTGAAGGATGCACGCCGGAGCCTCAAGGCAGACGGCCCCCAAGCCAATAAGCTCCGGCGGATGATGAAGGGCCCCTCGTTCCCGGCGCGGCTGCTTGTCCGCTACTGGCTCTCGTGCCGCCGGAGGATTCACGGGAGATCGCGTGCGAAATTCGGCATCGGCTCAGCCAAGCCGTCAGGTAGACAAAACAGACTGCAGAAGTCGCGGTAAACAAGGCAGCCAGCCAGAAGGCGCTCTGCCCCGGCAGCTGAAAGGAGCGTGCAGCAGCACTGTTCCGAGCAGAATCGCAGCCGGAAAGAAAATCGGCAGGGATATCGGGGCAAAAAGATTTTTTATTCTACGACACAGGTCGCTGTTCATACCGTCTGTTTACTGCTCAAAATCAAAAAGATACCTGACGCCTGACCGGTCGAGATGACGGATGATCTTCTTCAACCCCTGAAGATTCGCCACTGTGAAATGCACCTCCCAGTCCGGCACAGCAGCAATTTTCTTTCCTTTCCGAAGAATATCCGTGATATGCAGAGAATCCGGCGCAAAGGAAAGTATACTGAAAAGCTGCTTTTCCTTTGTTGCCTGAAGAAGAAATTTCTGCAGCTTCTTCACTGGTGTGGCAGCCATCTTCCAGCGCACCTCCACTGCATCCTCACGCTGAAATTTCAGCTTTTTCAACTGAAAACAGTCCTTGCAGTGCAGTGAAATTCCCCGTCTGCTGAGCAGCCCCACAGTTCCCTTATCCAGAGGGGTCGGTCGGCAGCAGGCAGATGATTTGACCACCACCGGATCAACCGTGGTCAGTTCGATACGGTTCAGGATGCCGGTCGGCTGCGGCAGAAATTCTTGGGTCCACATCCGCAGGCCGTGACGAATTTCATAAATCAGCTCCCGCATCCGGATCTGCCCCTGGCCTACTTCCTGCAACAGTTCTTCTTTGGAATTGATGTTGAAATAGACCAGCAGGTTCTCCACGGCCGGCCGGTCCAGCAGATCAAAAGAAAGCCCGTAACGGCGCATTTCCTGTTCCAGCACGGCCCGACCGGTTTCCACGGAAACTGTCTGTATCCGTTTGCGGAAGGCCTTGGCCAGCTCGCTGCGGGCGCGCGGGGTCTGGCAGCAGGTCTGTATATGCAGTTCAAAATCGACTGGTCTGGTCTGCCGGAGAATGTTGACCACATTGCCGTCCTTCAGCACCTGATCCGGCCCGACCCTGCGTTCGCCAATAATGGCGCCAATGCAGCTGTGCCCGATGTCCGTATGGATGCGGAAAGCGAAATCTAGGACAACCGAGTTCACCGGCAGGCAGATAAGGTCGCCCTGCGGGGTGTAGGTGTAGATCTCCTTGCGTCCTCCGGCGGCAATCATATCCCGATAGGAAACCGCCTCGTTGTTGCCGAGGATCTCAAACATCTCCTGAATTTCATGAATAAAACGACCCTGTTTTTTTTCATTGGGATTCCAGTCCTTCACCAGGCCGTGCCGGGCCCTGCGGGCCATTTCTTCGGTACGGATTTTGAACAGATATTTATTGCCCTCAACAATGGCCCGTGCATGAATCCCCTGATAACCAGTGGGCTTGGGGTTGGCAATAAAATCACGGATAGTCCGCGGGATAGGGGGATAAAGTTCGTTAAGGACGCCGAGTGCCTTGTAGCAGCAGGTCCGCTTTTCCACTCTGATCAGAATCTCCTGAGGCACCTCCAGTTCTTTTTTCAGGATTTGATTTTTGATATCATAATAACCCCATAGTCCCTTGGTCCGGACAGACACCTGACCGTTGACCCCGGCTGCTGTCAGGGAATTTTTCAGGTTGTCGGTCAGGGCTGCCAGTTCAGGATTGTTTGCCAGCCTGTCGATATGCTGTTTCAGTTTTTGCCCCTGTTTTGGAAACTTATAAGCAAGGGCACGGGTGTACAGTTCGCGCTTCAAGGCAAACAGGCCGAGAATGGTGGCAAGGGGAGCATAAAAATCTAGGGTTTCTTCGGCAATACGCTGCCGTTTTCGGCGCGGCATGGAACCGAGGGTACGCAGGTTGTGCATCCGGTCGGCCAGCTTGACCACCATGACCTCCGGCCTGACTGCTGCTCCGGTAAACAGCCTGCGGTGCACGAGTTTTTTCAGAGCCTGTTTGTCACCGCTGTGATGTTTTACCTTGGTACAACCGACAACAATCGCTGCCACATGGGCACCGAATCGTTCTTCAAGAGTCTCCGCAGTGATCTCCTCCACATCCTCAATCGTATCATGGAGCAGGGCAGCAGCCAGAATTTCGCAGTTCCTGATCTCCATTTCTTCGGCCAGGATACGGGCTGTTGCGCAGGGATGGACAATGTACGGATCACCGGATTTCCGCATCTGGCCCTCATGGGCGGCAACAGAAAAATCCAGCGCATTGCAGAACACCAAAGTGTCATCTCCCGTGCCGATAAACGACGCCATTTCCTGTCGGTACCCTTTAAGATCAAACTGCCCCATGTGCTGTTCCTTTACCTGGCCTTTACTTAGACGTTTTTATTTACCGAAGAGTAATGTACACTACAATCCGTGATAAGCAAACCAGGATTACTGAACCGAACTGAACTGGACTCAACCGAAACAAAGAGGGAAAAATCTGCTCCGCTCTGCCCCGGAAACGGGTGGACGAGGCGGAGCCGGAAAATGTATGGCAAAGAAAAAAAAGCAAACACAATACAGAGGGCATAAAGACAGAGCACATCCGGGAGGACAGAATCGGCAGGAAAGACGGCAGGGAAGAGAGCTTCCTCTGAGCGACAGGCTCCTGTCTTTTCTCCATAAACAGAGCCGACCGGTTTCTCTGGACACCATCATGCAGGATTGCGCACCAAAGGGAGCGTCCCGGAAAAGCATCAAAGAAATCCTTGCCGGTCTGGAAAAAAATGGACGGCTGCAGCAGAAAAAACAGCGCTGGCAGACAGCAGGCGGAGGAAAGCCGATTAAAGCCACGCTCTCCCTGACTGCCAAAGGATTCGGCTTTGCTGTCCGGGAGGGAGATATTGCCAGACAGCAGAAAGATATCTTTATCCCGGCCTCGGCTATGAAAGGAGCAACGCATGGTGACACCGTCCAGGTGCAGCTGACCGGCCGCTCGGTCAGACGGCCTGAAGGGGAAGTTGTGCAGGTGGAAGAACGGGCCTTCACCCATATCTGTGGTGTCTACATGAGTGGCAAGAATACCGGCTCTGTGACGCCGGATAACGATAAGCTGCCCTTTACGGTCCAGATCCGACGGCCGGACGATATGCAGGCCGAAGACGGCATGGCCGTGGTGGCGGAAATTCTGGATTACGGCACCGGACAGCGACCGCCAATCGGTCGGATCGTGGAAATATTGGGGCCGCCGGATTCCGTACAGGTGCAGCTCCGTTTGGCAATCGAACAGTTCAGCCTGCCCCGTTCCTTTCCTACCGAGGTAGAGCAGGCCGCAGCTGCCCTCATCCCTCTGACTGAGCCGGAGCCGGGCAGAAAAGACCTCCGCTATCTGCGGCACGTTACCATTGACGGGGCAACAGCCAAGGATTTTGATGATGCTGTTGTGGTGCAGAAGACAAAAAAGGGTTTCCGACTATTTGTCTCCATTGCCGATGTCAGCCATTACGTGCAGCCGGGATCAGCCATTGACCGGGAAGCCTATCAGCGGGGCACCAGCGTCTATCTGCCTGACATGGTTCTGCCCATGCTGCCGGAACGGCTCTCCAACGACCTCTGCTCCTTGGTCCCTGACCAAGACCGCCCGGCCTTTACCGCAATTATGGAGTTTGACCAGCAGGGCAGGCGGATCAGTGAAAAATTCACCCGAAGCCTGATCCGCAGCCATCAGCGGTTCACCTACGATACGGTCAATGAGGCCATTTATCTGCAAGACAGGGAAGTACGGCGGCAGCATAAATCCCTGCTGCCCATGCTGGAAAAGGCGAAACAGCTGGCTGCCCTGCTTCAGGAACAGCGGATCAGGCGCGGCTCTCTCGGATTCACCATTCCGGAGGCTGAAATCCGCTTGGAGGATGACGCTGTTGCTGCGGTCAGTCGGCTCAAACGCAATCAGGCCCATCTGCTGATTGAGGAATTTATGCTGGCGGCCAATGAGGCCGTGGCAGAGACCCTTGACCGGGCCGGAGTGCCGGTGCTTTTCCGGGTGCATGAAGACCCGGATGCGGACAAGGTGAAGGATTTTGCCGAGCTGGCCGGATCGTTGGGCCTTCAGCTCCCCAGAACCGAGGTTACGCCTGCCTGGTTTGCCGGAGCGCTGGCAGCGGCCAACGATTCTCCGGCCGAATATGTGGTCAACAACCTCCTGCTCCGCACCATGCAGCGGGCCCGGTACACGCCGCAGAATCTGGGGCATTTCGGCCTGGCTGCAGAATACTACCTGCATTTTACCTCGCCCATCCGCCGCTATCCGGATCTGGTGGTCCATCGGGTGCTGCAGCATCTGCTGGCCAGGAAAAATCCCGGAAAGAATAAAAGGAGCAAAGGAAGGCAGAGCAGGATATTGCCTGATACACTCAGCCCCGAAGAGGCAGGCACCTTTCTCTCCGCTCGTGAACGGGTGGCTGTGGATGCGGAGCGCAGTGTCCAGGCCCGACTTGCCGCCCTGTTTCTGCGCGATAAAATCACGGAGGAATTTGATGCGGTGATCTCCGGGGTGACCGGTTTCGGCCTGTTTGTCGAGCTGGTTGATTGCCTGATCAGCGGCGCTGTGCCGGTCAAGGATATGGAGGACGATTATTACCGGTACAACGAAAAGCAGCATCAGCTGGTCGGCGAGCGGACAGGCAGGCAGTACCGGCTGGGTGATCTGGTCCTGGTGCGGCTCGACCATGTGGATATGCTGAGCAGAAAAATAACCTTCTCCCTTGCGGCACAGGGTGCGGAATAGCTTGACGAAGGGGATGAATTCAAATAAAAATATGTTTCTATACTCCCGATAATTAACACGGTAAGACGAACAGACGAGGTATCTCATGGAAGAAACAAGCTGGCTTGCAATGGTGTTCGGCAATCTCTTTTTACGCGGCCTGATTATCGGCCTGCTCATTGCCCTGATCCTCTGGGTCCGCTCTCTGATCAAAGTGCGGGGGCTGTATGCGGACATCAAAAAACTGCGTGAGCATCTGCACACCAAATTCGAGATTGAGTCCGCAGATAATGAACGTCGCAAGCAGGAGATGACCCAGCTCCGCCAGGAACGGGACAACCTGCGCAACATGATTCAGGTGCTGAATCAGAAACCGGGCAAACAGGAGATCCGGCAGGCCCAGGTTTATCAGAAGGCAGTGGAAACCATGTTTGAAAAATCTCCCGGCTTTGCCCCGGCCTGGCAGATCACCCTGAAAGAGGCGGAAGAGGAGATGCGCAAAGCGGAAAAAGGTCTGCTGCCCTTTTTTAAACGGATGACCGGATCATCGCCTGCCTCGTATTCTGCTTCCGAAGAAAAGAAACCGAAGAACCGGCATCTTGAGCTGGAAGATCCGGCCAATCTGTAACTATTTGTAAATAATGGAGCCTGTCAACGCGCTGCCCGGCACCGGTATTATCCTGGTCCGGCCCAAATATCCGGAAAATATCGGGGCCTCTGCCCGTATCGCCTGCAACTTCGGGATTGAGCAGCTCAGCGTGGTTGCTGATGAGCTGCCGGATCAGGCCCGGATGCTGAAAATGGCCACCCACAAGGCGGCCCATCTCATCCATAATCTCCAGTTCGTTGCCACGACCCGCGAAGCAGCAGCTCCGTATCATTTTATTGTCGGCACAACCGCGCGCCGGGGCAAACACCGGGTACTGGAAAATACCCCGGATCAGGCCATGGCCGAGCTGGTCCCGCTGACTGCCGGACATCAGACAGCCCTGATGTTCGGCCCGGAAAATACCGGCCTGACCAACGAAGACCTCGACTTCTGTCAATTCACCTCCACCATCCCCACTGCGGATTTCTCCTCGCTCAATCTGGCCCAGGCCGTGGCCATCCACTGCTACGAGCTGTCCAGGGCGGTCAATCAGGAAGAAAAATCGGACAAGGAAGGTGTCTATGCCAACTCCTATGATCTGGAAGGCATGTACGAGCATATCGAGGAGGCGCTCAGCAGGATCACCTTTATTCGCCACACCAACAGAACCTACTGGATGCGCAATATCCGCCAGTTTCTCAGCCGGACCAAGATCAAGAAGAAAGAGGCCAGCTTGATTCGCGGGGTGTGTAGGAAGTTCCTCTGGTACAGCGGGCAGGAGGGGGAGGAGCCGGAAGAATAATCCTGCTTATAACCGATTACTGACTGATTGTGGAATGTACATGGCGCACCCTAAATTGTTTCTGATCGATTTTTCCTGTGGCTATGTCCTGAACGGATTCACCGGCCCTTCGGTAAAACAGGGATATCGATATAGAAGGATCAGAGTTATACTGCCCATCGGAACAAAATGAGTCTTTTCTCCCGGCGCTTCAGCACCGGAACCATAACAGGGGAAAAGTTACTTTTACAATACTGCTACGGTAATGAGATAACGGATCCGTTCCGACCGGTTTTTCCGGTACTTTCCGGCTGCCGCATTGCCCTGCGGTACGAAAAGAAGTTCCGGTTGCACACCGTGCAGACTCCCACGGTTTCAATATATTCACTCCGCACTCCTGCATCAGCAAGCTGCCTGCGGCTGATCGCCCAAAAATCAAAATAATTTTCCTTGACTTGGTATCTGTGCAACGTCTCCGGCAGTTCTTCGGCATAATGAAGGAACTCCGAGCAACAGGGGCCCAGAGACGGACTGATAACCGCTCTGAGATCTGCCGGATGCACACGGAAATTTTCCTCCAACGCTCTGACTGTTGCTGCAAGAATATTTGCCGCACTGCCTCTCCAGCCGTTATGGATCGCAGCTATGGCCTTCCGCTGCGGGTCATGCAGTAAAACAGCCTGACAGTCAGCCTGCTGAATAAGCAGTCCCACCCCGCTCTGATTGGTTATCAACGCATCCGTATCTGCGTATTCCTGATCTGCAGTATTTGTTGCAACCAGGGCGATTCGGCGGCCGTGCACCTGGATTGCCGAGGCAAGATGCCGGATACCCAGAACCTGTTTTACCCGTTCTCTGTTCCGACGGACTGCAACAGGGGAATCGCCGACAGTAGAACTGAGATTCAGTCCAGCAAAAGGCGGTCTGCTCACCCCACCGCCGCAGCAGAACATGCCGTGCGGGATCCCGGCAAGAAGGCTGGAGCGAATGCAGTGCAGTCTGTCCTGCGGGGCAGCTATCGGATACTGTTCCAACATTACATCTTTTCCGGGAAAAGCTGATGTTACACCGTTCTGAGTTTCTGAAGCTCATCAAAGGGCTGAACGAACAGCCTTTAGGCAGAGCTTGGATCTCGGCACAATGCGTGGACAATCGATTTGGATAGAGCCTCAATTCTCCCTTGTATTACTCGCAGCTATATCAAGCTGATCAAGACCATCAGCATCAAACAGAAGCCGATGGTTACTTCTACTTTGGCACTCACAAAGGCTGTGGTAATAATTTGCAATTCGGTTGTTTCTCATATGCGAAATCAATCGAAGCTTGCCTCTTTTCATGCCGTTGACGAAGCTGTCTTATAACTTCATCTTCGTTTACATCTCGACGTGGAAGAATTGACTTGAGTAATGTTGTTATATCAGCGCAACTCAATAACGGGACACCGACTTGATGGTATAATCGTTGCTCGACCATAAACAACATGGCCATCATGACCATAGTCATATGATGATGCCAAGCCAGCCATCCCCGAGCCTTAGCCTTAAGACAACGTTCCTTGTCATCCGTCCAGCTTTTCGGTAAATACAGCCGATAGTCGATTGGCGTGGAAAAACGGCCATATCCCAAAGTCGCGAACACTGCTACCTGACAGTTGTCGGTTTTACCAAGCTGCCCGCACCATTGACGAGAAACCCCGACAGACATCTTCCCCTTTTTGGGCATCCCGGATTCATCAATAAAAAGAGCGCTATCTTCCTTTCCTCCAAAAATGTTATCCGCATCTTTAGCTACTTGGTTGTTTACAGGACGCCAATCCCAGTTCGAGTCGGAAAGAAAATACTGGAGGGGCTCATATTTAACGCCCGGAACCTTTTCCTCCATACGTTCCATGTTTTTTTGTCAGACTGGAATAAACCTTTCAAGTATTGGAATGCTTTATCTGACAAACTTACCGTATGTCTCTTAAAAAAATGATGATATCTTTCGTGAAAAGACGTAAGTTGCCGGGCGATGCCGGTCAACTCAAAGAATTTGTCATGGGGACTTCTTTTTTCGGGGCTGGGAGCGTTCATAAAAAGAATAAAGTTATAATCAGGGCGATTGACGGGTATTTTTTTGATAGCTGTTATCAGGTGCTAGCTTGATCAAAAAGCGATAAAATCTTCCTAATGAAAGATACAACTTTATCCGGATATTGCAAGAAGTTTTTACAAATAGATCAAAAGGTTATGGTTGACAAAGTAGAACTATGTTTCACCTTACTGATGCGGAAACCGCATTGATAAAGTTCCGAACCAAGCGAATTCCAACTGTTCTGACGGATCTAAAAGAACAGAGAGAGGGGCTGAATAAGTCACGTGGCATTTTCACCGCACTTTCCAAGCTCATTCCACTCGTATTCTGCATTATGTGGCATTAATTACTACGGTAATTGGTGTCAGCGGAGGCGCAAAATTCTTCACAACTCCATCGAATAAGGTTAGATTGTGCGAGCGCAGCGAGCCACAATCTGAACCGTTTGAACAAAACCAATAAGTCGGTGCAAGCGGTAAAAGACAGAACAATAGTTATACAAAAATGGCAAGATAGGGTTTGGGAAAGTACCCCCGCCGAGTTACGCTTTCCCAAACCCCTCACCCAACACCTGCTGCAAAAACCTCCCGGTAAACGACTCCGGCACCTCAGCCACCGCTTCGGGCGTGCCGCAGGCCACCACCTGCCCTCCCCCGTCCCCGCCTTCCGGGCCGATATCAATAGTATGATCCGCCGTCTTGATCACATCCAGGTTATGCTCAATCACCACCACGGTATTGCCGCTGTCCACCAGTCGGTTGAGCACCAGCAGCAGGTGCTGGATATCCGCCGGATGAAGGCCAGTAGTAGGTTCATCCAGAATGTACAGGGTCTTGCCGGTGGAGCGTTTGCTCAGTTCACGAGCCAGCTTGACCCGCTGGGCCTCGCCCCCGGACAGGGTCACTGAGGACTGGCCCAGGGTGATGTAGCCCAGCCCCACGTCCAGCACGGTCTGGAGCCGGTTCTTGATGGGCGGGATATTCTGGAAAAAATCCAGGGCCTCTTCCACGGTCATCTCCAGGATGTCAGCTATATTCTTGCCCCGATACTTGATCTCCAGGGTCTCCCGGTTATAGCGTCTGCCCTGGCAGGTCTCGCAGGTGACATAGATATCCGGGAGAAAATGCATGGCAATGCGCAACACCCCGTCGCCCTCGCAGGCCTCACAGCGGCCGCCCTTCATGTTAAAGCTGAACCGCCCCAGCTTATAGCCCCGCGCTCTGGACTCGGGCAGGCGGGCCAGCAGCTCGCGGATTGGCGTAAGCACCCCGGTATAGGTGGCAGGATTGGAGCGTGGTGTCCGGCCGATAGGACTCTGGTCAATATCAATGACCTTATCAACATGCTCCAGCCCGTGCAGCAGCCTGGGCCTGTCGCCGTCCTGAAGCACGGCGTGGGCCTCCTTGTACAGGGTCTCCATAACCAGAGAACTCTTGCCCGATCCGGACACCCCGGTGACGCAGGTCATCACGCCCAGAGGAAAGCGGACAGTCATATCACAAAGATTATTGATGGTCGCGCCCTTGACTGTCAGGCCGTACTTGGCTCCCTTGCGTATCTTGCGCCGTTTCTTCGGAATGGCGATGGACAGCCTGCCGGAGAGATAGCCGCCGGTCAGGGAGTCCGCACAATCCAGCAGGCCCGGGACCGGGCCGGAGTAGAGGATCTCGCCGCCATGCACCCCGGCACCAGGGCCGATATCCAGGATATGATCCGCCGCTGCAATGGTGTCGGTGTCGTGCTCCACCACGATGACCGTATTGCCAAGATCGCGGAGACTGAGCAGGGTCTTGATCAGCTTATTATTATCGCGCTGGTGCAGACCAATGCTGGGTTCATCCAGGATGTACAAGACCCCGGCCAGCCGGGAGCCTATCTGAGAGGCCAGCCGAATCCGCTGGGCCTCGCCGCCAGACAGGGTCCCGGCCTTGCGCTCCAGAGAAAGATAGCCTAGTCCCACTCCATGCAGGAAACCCAGCCGCTCCTGCACCTCCTTGAGCACAGGTTCAGCAATCATCTGATAATGCCCGCTGAACACCATGCCGTGCAGCTCTGCAATAAGGTGATCAATGGACATCCGGGTGAGATCAATAATGCTACGCCCCCCGACGCGCACTGCCAGGGCCTCGGGCTTGAGTCGATCCCCATGACAGACCGGGCAGGGCTGTTCCTTCATGAAACGGGCTGTTTCCTCCCGCACCCTAGACGAGGTGGTTTCCAGGAAGAGGCGATCCATGCGCGGGATAATGCCCTCAAAGGGGATCTGAGAAACCAAACGCCGGTTGCCCTGGCTATAGCGGAATTCGATACGCTGCGTCCCCGAACCGTAGAGAAAGACCTGCTGGACTTCATCAGAGAGCTTGTTAAAAGGCATTGCCGGATCAAATCCGTAATGGGCTGCCAAAGCCTGAATCCATTGGGCATTATGGGTAGCCAGCTTGCGCCGCGACCACGGGGCAATGGCTCCCTCCTCCAGCGAGAGGCGCGGGTCAGGCACGATGAGCTGCTCGGCAAAGACCTGCTTGACCCCAAGACCGCTGCATTCTGGACAGGCTCCCTGGGGATTATTAAAGGAGAACAACTGGGTGGACAGCTCCTGCACCGAGATCCCGCAGGAATGACAGGCGGCGGATTCGGAGAACAGGACCTCTTCACCGCTGTCCGGGAACTGGACCAGCATGGTACCTTCACTCAGCCCCACTGCCGTGGACACCGACTCATCCAGCCGCCTGCGAATCCCCGGCTTGAGCACCAGCCGATCCACCACCGCCTCAATGGAGTGAAAGGTGTTCTTGTTGAGCTTGATCTCTTCACTCAGGGCACGAACCTCGCCGTCCACCCGCACCCGGACATAGCCGTCCTTGCGCAGCTCCTGAAGGATCTGCTCGTGACTGCCCTTTTTGCGAACCACCAACGGAGAGAGCAGGATGACCTTCTCCGGTCGCTCTGCCCCCTTAGAACGATTCAGCAGAGTATTGACCATGTCCTCAATGGACTGGGAGCTGATAGGATCGCCGCATTTCGGGCAATGGGGTTGCCCGGCCCGAGCAAAGAGCAGGCGCAGATGATCGTAGATCTCGGTGACCGTGCCCACGGTGGAGCGCGGATTCTTGGAGGTGGTCTTCTGCTCAATGGAGACCGCCGGTGACAGGCCCTCCAGCAGGTCCACGTCCGGCTTGTCCATCTGCCCGAGGAACTGGCGGGCATAGGTGGACAGGGATTCCACGTAACGGCGTTGGCCCTCGGCATAGAGGGTGTCAAAGGCCAGGGTGGATTTGCCGGAGCCGGACAGACCGGTGAAGACCACCAGCTGGTTGCGGGGCAGATCGACGGAGATATTCTTCAGGTTATGCATCCGTGCTCCGCGCACGGAGATGTATTTTGGTTCGGAACTCACGGGAATATGCTCTTTGTATCCTGCTGACAAGGCAGGAAGATTATGGTACAGTTGTTTGTAGATTCAGACAGGTAAACCTGTACATCATACTGGTGCGGAAGCATTTGCTCAAGCGTGTTTTTGGCTTGTTCGGGTGTATTATGCGGAGAAGGAAAACAGGAGTGAGGTGGAAGATATGGGAAACAGCTATAACAATACCACCATTAACAGCGGCAGCGGTGATCAGAACATCGCTCAGGGCGACGGAGCCATCGGCAAGCAGGTTAATCTCGGCGGGCCGCAGGCCCCGGTGGAGGATCTGCTCAAAATCATCGCCGCCCTCAAGACCGAGCTGCCCGGCCTGCCGAACGAGGTACGGGCTGAGCTGGAGCATGAGGTGGCTGGCGCGGAACTCCAGGCACGCAAGCCTGAACCGGATAGGGAGAAGATCGCTGCTACCTTAGACCTCCTGCAGAACTGCCTGTTCTTCTCAGGCGGTGAGGTTTTTCCCTTTTTCAAAATTTTCCGCTTCAGGCAGCTTTCTTCATTTTCCGTGCCGCAACCTTCATATTCACTATGCCGGATATGATATTTTTCTTTATATTATGGCCTTTAAGCCTGTTCCGGTATGTTTCCGACATGATTTTAAATACCTTCACCTCTCTTATGACATGCTCAACTTTGATACGTTTTTTCGATAAATCAAGATTATATGCCTTCTGTTCGGCGGTCAGTTCACCGTTCCGGGGCTTTTTAAAGGGAATTTCGGCGCGCCGGTCATATGCCGCGATTCCCTGATATCCGCTGTCGGCCTTCTTCGGAATACCGTGAAAACGCTCCCGCCCCTTCTGTTCCTTATATATCCTGAAATCATGAACACTTCCGGGATACGACGCCGAAACCGAAAAAATCCGTCCGTCGGGACCGGCGGTAAACTGCGTTCCGAGCGTGTGTTTTCCCTTCTTTCCGCTGTAATACTTCTTCTGTCCTTTCTTCAGGCGCTGAACCGGCTGTTCCGTCGCATCGATTATCAGGTATTCCGCATCTTCCCGTGTGATTTCACGCTTTTTTTCAATATGAATCACCCGTACCGCGATTTTTTCCATCCGTTTCACTGCGCGCATCACCGTCGTCTCATCGGAATCGAAGAAAAAACTGAGGAACTCATATGTCACGTAACAACGGTAATAGATAAGCGAAGACTTCGCAGGAGCATGGCGAGAAGGTGGTTTTCAGCTCCTTCCAAGTTGTGCTTTCTCCCGCCCTTTTCAAAATTATCTCTCCGCTCTTCCCATAAAGGGCGGATCTTTTCCGTCATTCCGTTGAAAAGATCAATATCGACACCGGTCAGACGGCGGAATGTTTCAGGGCGGCGGGAGAGTTTTTCGAATGTGAGCATGATTTTCAGACCTCCGGGGTTGATAATCGAAAAAGTGACCGAAAAAATATCAGCATCCGCCGTTTCTGTCAAATCACCAAGTTTTGCAGGAGGTCTGATATATAAAGCTTGTTGAGTGGTCGGAAGAAGATCAATGCTATATTGGCTCGGTTTCCGGCTGGATAGGTCGCTGCTGTCACGGAGAAAAGGAAGAGGAAGTTTTTCGTGAACTCTGCGGAATCGTCGATGAGTGGATTGAGATATATAAAAACGAAGGCATGGATCTGCCTGCCCTGAAAAACAAAAATAACTCATTAAAATGCAAGACATACAAGCCGAGTGTCAAATTTGACATGCTGCGCGGCAGAGCAACGGTAAAAATGAGCACCGACGAAATCATGAACCTGACAAGAGACAGAGCATGAGCGGGGTACGGTGTGCTCCAAACCTCATTATCGCCCAATACCGCTTCACCTTTACAGCCAGTGACTCCCTGACCCTGCCGGAATTTTCCGATCCGCTCCGCCGCAGTGTGTTCGGGCTGGCCTTGCATCAGCAGAGCTGCATCGCCCCGAATGCCGATTGTAGCGACTGCATGCTTTGTCATCAATGCGATTTCGCCTTTTTCATCAAAGGCCCCAGGCCGCCAGAAGCCAGGATGATGCGCAAGGTGGGCACCGTGCCGTTGCCCCATATCTTTCACAGTGAGCAATGCGGTGAGGCGAATATTTCGCCGGGTGGGCAATTCAGCCACGGGCTGGTGCTGGCCGGGGCGGCCTGCAAACGCTTGCCTGCGGTGGTTCGGGCCATGGCAAAATCAGGGCAGCTGGGCTTTGGATCGGACAGGGCAAAGGCTGAACTGGTTCAGGTCAGTCAGGTGCTGCCCAATGGTCAACGGCTGATTTGGGAGCAGCAGGGGGAGGTTCGGGACAGTATGATGGAACCAATCCCGATGCCGCCTGCACCCGCTGCTGTGCGCATCCAGTTCCTCACCCCCTACCTGCCCTCGGACAAGTCCTTTCGCCCGGAAAGGCTTGAGATCAGCCGCCTGATCATGGCGGTGATTCGGCGCATTTCCCTGCTCCAGTATTTTTATATGGGTTGTCCCCTGGAGGCCGACTTCCGGGCACTCAAGGAATGTGCTACGCAATCCGAGCTTATCAGTATTGATCTGCGTTCGCACAAGACCACCTGCTGGTCAGCGCGACAGGGCAAGGTGGTCGAGTTCAGGGGATTTCTGGGGACGGTAGATTTTGCGCCTGCAGAGCCGGAGCTGTTCTGGCCTTTTCTCTTGCTTGGTCAGTGGCTCCATATCGGCAAGCAAGCCAGTAAGGGGTTTGGGCGGTATCAGGTGCTGTGCCGGTGAGCTTGTATGGTAAAATTTTACTTGCTTAATTTGCTGAATCCATTATTGTTTAAATCAAGGCCGCTGTCGTAGCACCTACCCTATGAAGAGGGTATTTTAATGTAGAGCAGCCCCATGTGTCTGCCCTTGATGTTTCCACCGAGACAGAACGAACACCCCCAGCTGAAATCGGGTACAATATTTCTGTCAGCTTCGATAATTCACTGCAAGCAGTTATCTGTGCAGAGTTTCTCTGCTCAACAGGAAAAGGATAGAAAAAATGGAAGCGTATAAGTTTAAAACTACGGTATTGAGAAATGGAGTGATTAAACTCCCTGAAATTTCTCAATATGCCGAAAGGCAGGTTGAGGTTTTTGTTGTCATCAAGCAGGCAGAGAACACCAGTCAGGAGCGAAGTATGGAGCAATTCCTGGAAAAGTGGACAGGTTTTTTACGGGGAACCGTCTCAGACGATTTGAAGCTTCAATATTTAAAGGAAAAATACAAGTGAAGGTTCTGGTTGATACAAATGTGATTCTTGATATCGCCTTGAACAGAGAACCATTTGTCGAACACGCCGTAAGATTCTTTAAAGAAGCTCAGCAGCATTCAATCCAATTGGTCATGACGGCCACGACAATTACAGATTTGTATTATATCACCAGTAAGGCAAAAGGAAGAGAGACCGCATTGTCATTTATCGACGATCTGCTCTGTTTTTTTGACGTTGCATCGGTGGATAAAGAGGTGATTATGAGGGCGCTACAATCTGATATGTCGGACTTTGAAGATGCAGTGCAGGCCTATTCCGCTCAACAGAAGAATATCTCAATCATTATCACAAGAAATGAAAAAGATTTATTGGAGTCAGGGTTGGAAGTTCATACACCGGAGACCTTTCTACAGAAAATACAGTCGTAGCAAGTTTCCTGCTGTTGCAAAACATATTGACGTGGAAACGGCGATAATTCGTATATTTTCAGGCCGGAAAGCCACTGCATCTGTAAAAAGGCGGCTACTACTGGTAAGCTATACTGAGCGGTTACAAGACGTTATTCGAATAATTAGTTCGCGTGCAGCCACGAAACATGAGCAGAGGGATTATGAAGAAAAAAGCTGATCATTCAAGCCATGATGACTTGCAACCTGAGTACAGATTCGATTACAGCAAGGCACGCCCCAATCGGTTTGCCGAACGGGTTACCGAGGATAACGTGGTGGTTGTGCTTGACTCGGATGTGGCTCAAGTCTTTTCTTCTGCCGAGGACGTAAAGGCTGTCCTGCGTGCGCTCATTCAAAATATGCCTAAAATTTCCTCCCCGGCGGCAAAGGCATCTTAACAGTTGGAACACCTACCCTATGAAGAGGGTATTAATTCTACTTTGGCACTCACAAAGGCTGTGGTAATAATTTGCAATTCCGTTGTTTCTCATATGCGAAATCAATCGAAGCTTGCCTCTTTTCATGCCGTTTACAAAGCTGTCTTATAGCTGGAGCAACATAATTTGAATATGCCCACAAGAGGCATAAGTTTTGCCTTCACGCCTTTCAGATAGCTGATCCTGTATTCAGTTTATACTGCTCCAGCTATATCCCGACGTTTATGAAAAGAGGCGTTGTCCATGACAACCACACTGCGTTCAGGCAGTTTCGGTAATAAATCCTGCCTGATCCATGCATAAAACACATCGGAATTGACGGTCCCGTCGAACAGAGTCACCGTCAGCAGATTTTTCCCGGACAGTGCGCCGACAGCATTGATACGGCCCTTCTCCCGCCAATTATGAATACCGGAGCATCGTTCACCTACGGGCGCATATCCGCAGGTGCGCGGCATATCATGAGCGAAGCCGCTTTCATCAATATAAATCAGAGGAAAACCGGATTCCTCATATGTGCTGATTTTATCGACAAAGACAGAGCGTTTCTTTTCATCCGCCTTCGGATGCGAAAGAGTTTTTTTTACGGCTGATTTTCAGGCGTTTCAGAGCTTCCCCTATACCGCGCTGGCTGCATCCGAACCGTTCCGACCGTTCATACTGATACGCATCGGGATACAGTTCAACATCACGGGCGAGCAGTTCCATGTCAATATTTGTTGCCGGTTTATTTCGGCTCCGGCAGGGTTCGACACGTTTCGTCCATCGGCTCACGCTGGATTTACCGACTCCGAAACGGGCTGCGGTTTTTTCGAAACTCAGACCGTCCCGCTCTTTGACTTCCAAAATTTTACGGCGAAAATCTATTGAATATGTCATGCCGATATAATACTCATTTTATTCTGCTTCAGCTATATCAGAGCCTTGGATATAGCTGGAGCAACATAATTTGAATATGCCCACAAGAGGCATAAGTTTTGCCTTCACGCCTTTCAGATAGCTGATCCTGTATTCAGTTTATACTGCTCCAGCTATACTGTAGGTTTAGGCGCTGAGAAAATACGTCGCTACGTAAAGTATCAGGAAGAAAAAGAACGCCAAGCCGAACGTAACCAACTACGGTTATTCTAATTTAAATCGGGGACAACACCTCGCCCCCTCTGGGGGCAAGAGGCATCCTTATCCCCTTTTAGGGGTAAACCCAATACCACCCCCTTTGGGGGTGGATTATTTATTCGCAAGCGTTGCAATGGGTTTTAAACGGGAAATCTTTTTTGCTTCAGGGCTGTTCATGGCGTGCCAAAGATCCCAATCCTGCTGGAGCCCCAACCAGAAGTCCGCTGACATACCGAGCACCTGAGATAGCCGAAGGGCGGTGTATGGAGTTATTGAGCGTCGCTCCTTGAGCGATATCAATAAGAGAAGAGTATGAAACATCTAAACGTCGAGCAAGTTCTTTTCTTGTTATACCCAGGGGTTTGACAAACTCCTCGGCAAGCATCTCGCCGGGATGCGTCGGAGGGCGTTGCCGGGGCAGGCGCCGACCAGCTGGTCTTTCAGTGGTAGTCAGTGATTTCGACTTCGCATGCATGGCTGTTCTCCCATTGAAAGCAGATTCGATACTGCTGATTAATTCGTATGCTGTATTGATCATCCCGGTCACCTCTGAGGCGTTCCAGGCGGTTTCCAGGAGGAATCCTGAGTTCACCGATTTCTCTGATTCGGTTAATTTGATCCAGCTTTCGACGGGCCACAGGCCAAATGGACTTCGGACAGCATTTTCTTGCAGCTCGGGATGCTGAGCCGTCAAAAATATCTTCTGTACCCGCGTTTTTGAACGACTGTATCATGGATCAATTATATCTCATTCCATGACAGGCGTACAGAGCATTTCCTTGTTCTTGTGTTTGACTGATGTTTTTCGGGGGCACAAAAAAAGGGCGACCGACCGGTCGCCCCTACATCTTAATACCCTCTTCATAGGATAGGCAGTTGTCAGAGAGGATTAATCACCTTCAGCCCCTCCACCCATTCAAAATCTTTAACATTTCGTGTCGCAAGAGTCTGATGGTGCTCAAGGGCCGTAGCCGCGACCAGAGCATCCCCCAACGACATTTTTCTCTGTTGGCGCAATACAATGGCTGTGTCGATAACAGACTGCGTTATCGGTAATACTGCAATCGTCTCAAAGAACAATTGCAAGTAATGTTGTTCATCTTCTGACAGTGCGTGATACCCCAGAGTTTCCACACAGCTGATGACGGAACAGGAAACCTCGCTGTTCCTCAAGATTTCCTGAAGAATTTGAAATTCAGGAAGAAAGGAGTAAATAATAATATTGCTATCAAGAAGCATCAGGCTTCTCTCCCCGGAAGAGATCTGTCGCAGCGCAGATCCCGCTGCCAGGCAGCCGGATCCTGAATATGAGAGAATAATTTTTTTCCTGAGGCTTCCTGGAGCAAACGGATCAATTTTTCACCATTGGGTTTCTGTTCTTTTGCCCGAGACTGCTGAGTGGGTAACCTGCTTTTCAGAAAACGCACAAAGTTTAGTGCCTCTTTTTGCATTTCCTTCGGGAGACCACCAGCATCCTCAAGAAGCTGTTCAAGTACTGCGTCCATAATGTTTATTTCCTCGTGTCTGCGTAATTTCGTTGCGTGAAGGGTATGATCTCTACAAACTATTGTAGCTGATATTGGGTGATACTTGCAACTCTGGAGAGTAACGAGAAAAAAAAGGTGATCACAAGGACCGCCTCTTTGTCTTCCCCCCTCTTCATAGGGTAGGTGTTCCGACAACTTTACAACAAGTTGAAGCGGCTTCTCAGTGAATGTCTCACTTCTACTTTGTCAACCATAACCTTTTGATCTATTTGTAAAAACTTCTTGCAATATCCGGATAAAGTTGTATCTTTCATTAGGAAAATTTTATCGCTTTTTGATCAAGATAGCACCTGATAACAGCTATCAAAAAAATACCCGTCAATCGCCCTGATTATAACTTTATTCTTTTTATGAACGCTCCCAGCCCCGAAAAAAGAAGTCCCCATGACAAATTCTTTGAGTTGACCGGCATCGCCCCACAACTTGCGTCATTTCATGAAAGATATCATCTCTTTTTTAAGAGACATACAGTAAGTTTGTCAGATAAAGCATTCCAATACTTGAAAGGTTTATTCCAGTCTGACAAAAAAACATGGAACGTATGGAGGAAAAGGTTCCGGGCGTTAAATATGAGCCCCTCCAGTATTTTCTTTCCGAATCGAACTGGGATTGGCGTCCTGTAAACAACCAAGTAGCTAAAGATGCAGATAAACTTTTAGGAGGGAGGAAAAACAGTGCTCTTTTAATTGATGAATCCGGGATACCCAAAAAGGGTAAAATGTCTGTTGGGGTTTCTCGTCAATGGTGCGGGCAGCTTGGTAAAACCGACAACTGTCAAGTAGTTCTACTTTGGCGATCATAAACATAACTAGCTTATTTTTATTAAGTATTTAAAAACCCCTGTTTTTAGTATTATTAATATTATTAAATAGTTAATGGTATGGTCACCAAAGTAGAATTAGTTGTCAGACGTGAGGTTAAGTCCCCGAAAAAAATTAAATATAGCCTAAGTAATGCGGAAAGTAACACGTCAACAAGACGACTTGCATATATGCAAGCTCAACGATATTGGGTTGAACGGCCATTTCAGGATGCAAAAAATGAATGTGGAATGGGTGATTATCAGGCTCGGGGATGGCTGGCTTGGCATCATCATATGACTATGGTCATGATGGCCATGTTGTTTATGGTCGAGCAACGATTATACCATCAAGTCGGTGTCCCGTTATTGAGTTGCGCTGATATAACAACATTACTCAAGTCAATTTTCCACGTCGAGATGTAAACGAAGATGAAGTTATAAGACAGCTTTGTCAACGGCATGAAAAGAGGCAAGCTTCGATTGATTTCGCATATGAGAAACAACGGAATTGCAAATTATTACCACAGCCTTTGTGAGTGCCAAAGTAGAAGTAACAGCTGAACGACAAAATATGGAGAAAGTCCAAGGCGCGAAAGCTTGGGACAAAGTACTTGCACCATTGATGGCACTGAGTGTGAGTTTCCCACTTGTCATTGTGGCCGGGTTAGATCATCGTTTTGGCTGGTCACCCGTATTCCCGTTGTGGCTCATCATGCTCGGTTTCCTTTTGATCTCGATCGGATACGCTTTCGCTGAGTGGGCATTGATAGAGAATCGCTTTTTCTCCAGCGTGGTGCGTATTCAGGTGGACCGAGGGCATGTAGTGTGTGACAGTGGTCCCTATCGGATTGTGCGACATCCGGGCTATGCCGGAAATATGTTGGCACTTCCAGGTATTGTTCTTGCTTTAGGTTCAGTGTGGACATTGATTCCAGTAGTCATAGCCATAATAATCGCCGTGATAAGAACGAAAATAGAAGACAGAACGCTTCATGAAGAATTGAGAGGATATAAAGTATATGTACGACGGGTACGATATAGGTTGATTCCTGGAATATATTAATTTGTAAGCAGTTATCATGCTGCCCAGACAACCACTTGTGCCGACCCAAAAAGCAGGGCGGCACAGCTAAACGTTATGTGTTTTTAATCATAACCCACAAGGCAAATTTTCTTATCAAGGAGTTCATATGGCGATAAAATCATTAATTAAATTCTTTTCGAACACACCTGTAATGCTGATGCTCCGTATCGGCAAATTAACTAAAGAGACCTGTCGTACAGGTTTTGTCTTAACGGCAATTTCTGAAGGCATGTATGATATCATGCAATCTAAGCCTGCTACATTTGAGGAAATACAAAAATTATTTCAATCGGATTTCAATTCTGAAGGCCTCAGGGCGTGGCTCGATTTAGGTGTCAGTCTTGGTGAACTTAAAAAAAGCGCCAGGGGGTATTCCATTAAAGGCAAACTCTCTAAAGAACTTGTAAAGCCATCCAATGATACATGGCATGCGTTTTTACAAGTACGATCTGAGGTTTTTTATAATTTTATTGTTAATACACCTTCAATGCTCAAAAAAAATATGCAGTTTAAATACAGCGAAGCTCATGGGGAACTAGTTGCCAGATCCTCACGAACACTTGAGCCTGTTTTGCTTGATGTTGTTGATAAAATTATACCCAAAAGCAAACCCTATCGATTGTTGGAGGTCGGTTGTGGCTCAGGAATTTATATTAAACGTGCCTGTGAACTGAATCCCTTATTAACTGCGGTTGGCTTGGAAGTTCAGCAAAGCGTTGCGGATTTCGCAAGAGAAAATATTAAAACCTGGGACTTTGAAGATCGCGTCGATATTGAAAATACAGATATTCGAAAATATGAAAGCAAGTCAGATTTTGATCTGGTTACATTTTATAATCTTATCTATTACTTCCCTCTTGATGAAAGAATTGATCTTTTAAAAGAACTTGGGGAGCATTTAAAGCCCGGTGGCGAATTAATATTAACAAGTATGTGTAAGGGGAAGGATCCATCTCTGAGTCTTATGAATTTATGGACCTCCATGACAGATGGCTACGGCCCTCTTCCTAGTCCAAAGCAAATACATGATCAGCTAAAAAAAGCAGGCTATCGTAAAATTAAAAGTGAAATGCTGATTCCGTCGTTTGTATTATTCAGGGTTACTAGATAGGCTACGGCAAAACGACCTCATCCAATCAGAATCTCGGTGGATAACATTATGACATTTAAAGAGTTACTCAAGAATCGACGCTCCGTAGGGAAATACCAGGACAAACCTGTAGCTGTCGATCTTATCCAGGAGATGATCAAGGAAAGCACGCTTGCCCCCAATGCAGGGAACGAGCAGCCCTGGAAGTTTATCATCGTTAACAACAGGGAGATGCTGCAGAAAATCTCGGACGAGAGCAAGAAAAACATCCTGGCCCGCATTGCCGCCAATCCCGATGATTATGCCAAGAAATACCAAGGGATGCTGGAGAATGAATCGTTCAATGTCTTCTACAATGCGCCATGTCTGGTGATGATTCTCGGACTTTCTCATCTGAAGAATCTCTCTGTCGATTGTGCCTTGGCAGCCAGTTATTTCATGATGGCGGCAAGCTCCAGAGGCTTGGGAACATGCTGGGTGAATCTCGGCACTGAGATACATGACCCAGAGATGCTGAAGGAGCTGGCGATACCGGACAACTGTACAATTGTTGCCCCGATCATCCTGGGCTACCCGGAAAACATCCCTCCTGTGCCCAAGAGAAAGGAAGCTGAAATCGTAAAAATTATCAGATGAAGCACAACAAACCGAGCATGACGGCCCGCAAGGTCGCTCTGAACATTGTCACTCTTGGCTCTCAACCCGGAATGGACGCGGTTCTTCCGCACGGGATTGTTGATGCCACGGCACAGTTACTTGTTGCATCAGGTGCTGCCGGGGAAAGGACAGTCCGGTTGGCCCGCTCTCCCAGAATGATTGCTGTGTATGAAGCCTTTGACTGGATGTTGCCGGGTCAGTTTGAGGCATTTGCCCATCGCAAGGCCTTCTGTGAACAGCAGGTACGAGACAGTATCAGCAGCGGAGCGACCCAGGTGCTTGTCCTCGGAGCAGGATATGATACCCTGTGCTGTCGATTGGCACCGGAGTTTCCGGGCGTACATTTTTTTGAAATTGATCATCCGGCCACATCTTCTCTGAAACAGAAAGGGATTGAGGCGTTAGGAGCAAGTGAGAATTTGCATCTGATCGCTGAGGATTTGGGTGAGAGGGAACTGTCTGATGTGCTGGGAACAAATGCGAATTGGGACGTAACTGCGCAAAGCGTTATCCTTGCCGAAGGGCTTGTCATGTATTTACCAACGGAAGCTGTGCAATCCTTGTTCAGGCAATGCGCGGCAAGTGTCGGTCAGGGATCGCGCATCGCCTTTTCCTACATTCCCAGCGGCGAAGATGGTCGGCCATATGTGGGGAGGTGGACCGGGTTGATGCTTTGGCTGCAAAGAGTTGTCGGCGAGCCGTGGGTGTGGAGTATCCGGCCTGAAGAGCTTTCGTCGTTCTTGCAGAAACATAGCTGGAGAGAGGCACCGGAATTAATCAAGGGGTCAGATCGACACGGGGTGGAGTTTTTTGCTGTTGCGGCGGTAACCTCCAATTTAGGCTGAATAATTTTATCCAGATGCAGATCGAACACTTTAAAATTAATCTGCAAAGGAAATCTAAAGCAACTGGGTTTACTTCTACTTTGTCAACCATAACCTTTTGATCTATTTGTAAAAACTTCTTGCAATATCCGGATAAAGTTGTATCTTTCATTAGGAAGATTTTATCGCTTTTTGATCAAGCTAGCACCTGATAACAGCTATCAAAAAAATACCCGTCAATCGCCCTGATTATAACTTTATTCTTTTTATGAACGCTCCCAGCCCCGAAAAAAGAAGTCCCCATGACAAATTCTTTGAGTTGACCGGCATCGCCCGGCAACTTACGTCTTTTCACGAAAGATATCATCTCTTTTTTAAGAGACATACAGTAAGTTTGTCAGATAAAGCATTCCAATACTTGAAAGGTTTATTCCAGTCTGACAAAAAAACATGGAACGTATGGAGGAAAAGGTTCCGGGCGTTAAATATGAGCCCCTCCAGTATTTTCTTTCCGAATCGAACTGGGATTGGCGTCCTGTAAACAACCAAGTAGCTAAAGATGCGGATAACATTTTTGGAGGAAAGGAAGATAGCGCTCTTTTTATTGATGAATCCGGGATACCCAAAAAGGGTAAAATGTCTGTTGGGGTTTCTCGTCAATGGTGCGGGCAGCTTGGTAAAACCGACAACTGTCAGGTAGCAGTGTTCGCGACTTTGGGATATGGCCGTTTTTCCACGCCAATCGACTATCGGCTGTATTTACCGAAAAGCTGGACTGATGACAAGGAACGTTGTCTTATAGCTGGAGCAGTATAAACTGAATACAGGATCAGCTATCTGAAAGGCGTGAAGGCAAAACTTATGCCTCTTGTGGGCATATTCAAATTATGTTGCTCCAGCTATATCCAAGGCTCTGATATAGCTGAAGCAGAATAAAATGAGTATTATATCGGCATGACATATTCAATAGATTTTCGCCGTAAAATTTTGGAAGTCAAAGAGCGGGACGGTCTGAGTTTCGAAAAAACCGCAGCCCGTTTCGGAGTCGGTAAATCCAGCGTGAGCCGATGGACGAAACGTGTCGAACCCTGCCGGAGCCGAAATAAACCGGCAACAAATATTGACATGGAACTGCTCGCCCGTGATGTTGAACTGTATCCCGATGCGTATCAGTATGAACGGTTCGGATGCAGCCAGCGCGGTATAGGGAAAGCTCTGAAACGCCTGAAAATCAGCCGTAAAAAAAACTCTTTCGCATCCGAAGGCGGATGAAAAGAAACGCTCTGTCTTTGTCGATAAAATCAGCACATATGAGGAATCCGGTTTTCCTCTGATTTATATTGATGAAAGCGGCTTCGCTCATGATATGCCGCGCACCTGCGGATATGCGCCCGTAGGTGAACGATGCTCCGGTATTCATAATTGGCGGGAGAAGGGCCGTATCAATGCTGTCGGCGCACTGTCCGGGAAAAATCTGCTGACGGTGACTCTGTTCGACGGGACCGTCAATTCCGATGTGTTTTATGCATGGATCAGGCAGGATTTATTACCGAAACTGCCTGAACGCAGTGTGGTTGTCATGGACAACGCCTCTTTTCATAAACGTCGGGATATCCGGGAGGCTGTAACATCTTCCGGGCATCTGATCGAGTACCTGCCTGTTTACTCTCCCGACCTGAATCCCATCGAACATAATTCTACTTTGGCACTCACAAAGGCTGTGGTAATAATTTGCAATTCCGTTGTTTCTCATATGCGAAATCAATCGAAGCTTGCCTCTTTTCATGCCGTTGACAAAGCTGTCTTATAACTTCATCTTCGTTTACATCTCGACGTGGAAAATTGACTTGAGTAATGTTGTTATATCAGCGCAACTCAATAACGGGACACCGACTTGATGGTATAATCGTTGCTCGACCATAAACAACATGGCCATCATGACCATAGTCATATGATGATGCCAAGCCAGCCATCCCCGAGCCTTAGCCTTAAGACAACGTTCCTTGTCATCCGTCCAGCTTTTCGGTAAATACAGCCGACAGTCGATCGGCGTTGAAAAGCGACCATATCCCAAAGTTGCAAACACTACTACTTGACAGTTGTCGGTTTTACCAAGCTGCCCGCACCATTGACGAGAAACCCCAACAGACATTTTACCCTTTTTGGGTATCCCGGATTCATCAATTAAAAGAGCGCTATCTTCCTTTCCTCCAAAAATGTTATCCGCATCTTTAGCTACTTGGTTGTTTACAGGACGCCAATCCCAGTTCGAGTCGGAAAGAAAATACTGGAGGGGCTCATATTTAACGCCCGGAACCTTTTCCTCCATACGTTCCATGTTTTTTTGTCAGCCTGGAATAAACCTTTCAAGTATTGGAATGCTTTATCTGACAAACTTACTGTATGTCTCTTAAAAAAGAGATGATATCTTTCGTGAAAAGACGTAAGTTGCCGGGCGATGCCGGTCAACTCAAAGAATTTGTCATGGGGACTTCTTTTTTCGGGGCTGGGAGCGTTCATAAAAAGAATAAAGTTATAATCAGGGCGATTGACGGGTATTTTTTTGATAGCTGTTATCAGGTGCTATCTTGATCAAAAAGCGATAAAATTTTCCTAATGAAAGATACAACTTTATCCGGATATTGCAAGAAGTTTTTACAAATAGATCAAAAGGTTATGGTTGCCAAAGTAGAAGTATAAATGGTTTTCAGAATAAAAAATAGCCGCCCGCTGCTGGGACAGCGTGGACAGGTAAGGAAACAGCGTACTGTGCCCGGACAGGCCGCAGTGCCCGGCAATCTATCAGCTATTGTTGTAACTGATGTTACGCAGCCGAAACGCAAAATCGGCAGAGTCTACGCTTTGGGTGTCTCGTAACTTACTGATTTTTTATTTGCGTACGTAACCATCAGGTTGTAAAATGGAAATTACCGGCTTCCCGCAGAAGTCGCACGGGGAGCCGGTCCTGCAGATATAGCTGGAGCAACATAATTTGAATATGCCCACAAGAGGCATAAGTTTTGCCTTCACGCCTTTCAGATAGCTGATCCTGTATTCAGTTTATACTGCTCCAGCTATACGACTCAATGTACAGGCCGTGCAGGGTTTCCGGATCAACAAACTCGTCCCGCAGCCGGTCCAGATCTTTTTTCCGCTCTCCGCTTATCCGACCGAGCTTTTTCCAAAGCGGCTTGATCTGCGATGCTTTGACAAAGCTCAGGATTTTCAAGGCCATGATCTCCTCCTTATGCTGTACCCGCCGGAATAAAAATGAGTCTTTTCTTTCCGGCGTTAAAACGCCGGTCTATTCTTGGGACTGATTGAGAATGATCACCGCCCCTTCTCGCCAAAGGACCGCTTCTTCCGCCTGACTTCACTCCGCCGCATCTGCACGGACAGGCTTTCTGGCCCGCAGGACTGTCTGATCTGCTGAAAAAATTCCGGACAGGGCCGGACAGCAAGATCCTTCATAGGCAGGATATCTACCTCGCCCCGACCGTCAAAATGCAGGGTCAGCTTGATCGGAGCGGAGCCGTGGAAGCGGTAGAGCAGCTCTTTCAGTTCGCTGAGCTGCTGCCGCCCGGTGCGCTCGGCCTGCAGGCGGATGACCGTCTGCTCGGTGAACTGTTCCACTGCGTTATCCAGCGCGTAGATTTCCTCGGCAATGATCTTGGCGCCCCGTTCGCTCTGCTGGATGGAGCCGAGGACAATCAGGGGTGCCTCGCTGCCGAGCAGGTGGGAGCAGCGGGTAAAGGCTTCCGGAAATACAATGACCTCCACGCTGGAAGTCATGTCCTCCAGCACGGTAAAGGCCATCAGGTCGCCTTTTTTCGATTTATGCTCCTTATAGCGCTGGATCAGGCCGCCAACCCGGACGGGCTGGCCGTCGCGCCAGTTTTCCAAGGCCTCGATATCCGCATCAGCAACCATCCGGATCGTCCCGACAACCCCGTCCAGCGGATGGCCGGTAAGGAAGAAGCCGATGGTCTCTTTTTCATACCCGAGTTTTTCCAGCTCCGGCCACTCGTCTATATCCGGGAGTTTCATTTCCGGGCTGCCCGTGCTTTTTTCCGCATCGTTGCCGTCCAGAGCAAACAGACTCATTTGGCCGCTCAGGCGGTCGCGCTGCACCGCCTTGGCCTGTTCCAGGGCCTCATCCAGCACGGCCATGAGCTGAACCCGTTTGACCTGCATGGAATCAAAGGATCCGGCTTTGATGAGATTTTCCAGAACTTTGCGGTTGACCTTGGCCGAGTCGATCCGACCGCAGAAATCAGCCAGCGAGGTATACGGCCCGTTTTCTTCCCGTTCCCTGATCATGGACTCCAGGGCTGACCCGCCCACATTTTTGACCGCGCCCAGACCGAAACGTACCCGATCATTGATAACTGTAAAGTCCTGATAGGACTCGTTGATATCCGGTGGCAGCACATCAATGGATATCTGCTTGCACTCATTGATATACTTGACCACCTTATCCGTGTTGTCGATATCGCAGGACAACAGGGCAGCCAGGAACTGGGCCGGATAATGGGCCTTGAGATAGGCGGTCTGGTAGGCCACCAAGGCGTAGGCGGCCGAATGAGATTTGTTAAATCCGTAAGCCGCAAATTTAGCCATAAGATCAAATATATATTTGGCTTTTTCTTCCGAGATACCGTTTTCCTTTGCCCCGGCCATAAACTTGCCCCGCTCTTCCTCCATAACTTCCGGGATCTTTTTCCCCATTGCCCGCCGAAGAATATCCGCATCACCCAGGCTGTAGGAGGCCAGGATATTGGAGATCTTCATGACCTGTTCCTGGTAGACAATGACCCCGTAGGTCTCCTCCAAGACCGGCTTGATCTGGGGCAGGGGATACTCAGGCGGGCGGCGGCCGTGCTTGGTTTCGACAAACTGATCCACCATGCCGGAGTCCAGCGGACCAGGGCGGTACAGGGCCACCAGGGCGATCAGATCGGTGAACTGTTCCGGCGCCATCTTAATGAGCAGCTCCCGCATACCGTCGCTCTCCAACTGGAAGACCCCCAGGCTGTTGCCCGCACAGAGCAGGTCATAGGTGCGCGGGTCATCCATCGGGATCTTGTCCAGCTCCACCCTGGCACCAATGTCCTGCTTGATCAGCTTCAGGGCCCGGTCGATCACGGTCAGGGTCTTGAGGCCGAGAAAATCGAACTTGATCAGTCCGGTCATCTCGGTGTACTTCATGTCGTACTGGGTCAGGATTTCCTTGTTGGACCCCACGCAAACGGGCAGATACTCCACCATCGCCCTGGGCGAGACCACCACCCCGGCGGCATGGGTGGATTTATGGCGGGACAGGCCCTCCAGTACCTGAGCTACATTGAGCAGTTTCTGGACGCTCGGATTTTGCTTCATAGCATCCCGAAGGCGTGGTTCCTTGCCAATGGCCTTTTTCAGGGTGATTTTCAGCTCATCCGGCACCAGCTTGGCAATCCTGTCCACCACGGGCAGAGGCACTTCCAGTACCCGGCCCACGTCGCGCAGTACCGCCCGCGCCTTCATGGAACCGTAGGCCACGATCTGGGCCACATGCTCGTCACCGCCGTATTTGTGACGGACATAATCAATCACCTCGTCCCGCCGTTCCTTACAAAAATCCACGTCAAAGTCGGGCATGGAGACCCGCTCCACGTTGAGGAAGCGTTCAAAAAGCAAGCCGTAAGGGATGGGGTCAATGTCGGTGATAGACATACAAAAGGCGGCCAGACTGCCCGCCCCGCTCCCCCTTCCCGGTCCCACGGGGATCTTCTGACTCTTGGCCCAATTGATGAAATCGGCCACGATCAGGAAGTAGCCGGAGAATCCCATTTCCTGAATGACCCCGACCTCCATCTCCAGCCGGTCCCGGTACTGCTGCTCCAGTTCCGGGGGCACCTCCTGCAGGCTGCGGAGATGCTCAAGCCGCTGTTCCAGGCCGTCCCGGCAGGCCTGTTCAAACAGGCTCTCCAAGGATTCACTTTCCGGGACCGGAAAAATCGGGAAATGATGATCCCCGAATTTCAATTCAAGATCGCAGCGGTCAGCTACTTCCAGAGTATTGGTCAAGGCCTCCGGGCAGTAGCTGAACTGCTTGGCCATCACCTCGGGCGGTTTGAAATAGAGTTCATCTGTGGAAAACCTGAACCGGTTGGCATCGTTGATGGTCTTGCTGGTCTGGATGCAGAGCAGAACCTCGTGGGCATAGGATTCCTCCCGGTTGAGGTAATGGCAGTCATTGGTGGCCACCAACTTGATGCCCAAGTCGCTGCCCAGTTCCATCAGGCCGTTGTTGACCGTTTTCTGCTCCGGAATACCGTTCTCTTGGATCTCAAAATAGAGCCGGTCGCCAAAGACCTGCTGCAGCTCAAGGGCCTTTTCTCTGGCCTGATCCATACCCTTATGGGCGATTGTCCAAGGAATCTCGCCATGCAGACAGGCGGTCAGGGCGATCAGGCCCTCATGATGGGCAAAGAGCAGCCTGCGGTCGATGCGGGGCTTGTAATAGAAGCCCTCGGTCTGGGCAATGGAGGCCAGCTTCATCAGATTGCGGTAGCCGGTCGCGTTCATGGCCAGAAGCACAATGTGGAAATTATGACCTGCGCTCTTGTCGTGGACCGTATGGTCGGTCTCGGAAATATACAGCTCGCAACCGATCAGCGGCCTGATCCCGGCCTTATTGGCTTTGGTGTAGAACTCCAGGGCACCGTACATGGCCCCGTGGTCGGTGACCGCCACGGCGTGCATACCGTAGGATTGGGTTTTATCAATCAGGTCGCCGAGGCGGATGGCCCCGTCAAGCATGGAGTACTGGGTATGGACGTGGAGATGGACAAAAGGAGTGGACATGAGATTTGCGGGGTTTTTATTGGTATTCTGCTACCGGAAAAGAATATTTTTTTAAAGGAAGCGCGTTATCATAAAATATCAGACTATCTTCCTGGGTAAAGGAAATACCTTTGACAGATTCTCCCCAAACCTGTGCAGGATCCTTGGCCGAGGAAGATAGAATTGTTTGAAGCTGCATAAAACTATCTATTTTCATAGAGATAAACTTCACAGCCATACCGGCGCCGCTCACTCTGGCCACTGAGCCTACAGCACATATTGCGGCATCTTGTGCAGCCAAGGGTGGCTTCACTCTGATGATACAGGCATCCCCTGCCTGCTGATCATACAGTCCTCTGATATATATCCCGTTCAGGCTGAGATTGCGTGCCACATGCCTGTATTTCCGGATACCGAAATCAAGATATACATCCAGCTGCACATCTACCCGGGTAAATTGACGTTTGTTCTTATTATCCATCGTGATCACCTGCTGAGCCAAAAGAGGAAGAGGAAGAGAAAATGCTGCCAGCCGAACAGGCAGTCCGTTTTTTACGTATCTGACAGATGTCAGTTGTGCAGAAACAATACACTAAAGTCTACTTATGTTCAATATTTTTTATCGAGTTCAAATTTTTTTACCAAACAGAAAAGGTTCTCTTTCGACAAGAAAAATTCGGCAAAGTAATGTCCGATTTTCCTGATAGGGAGGCAGCAGCGAGCTGATCGGGGAGGACGAAGAAGCTGATCTGTTTTCTCTACAGATTTCCTTGCTGTAATTTATTCCATGTGGTAATAAGGCAGACTTGCGTATTTTAACGCTCCGGCTATAACGCCCGGAGCAGAACGACACACACTCCGATTATGTCCTTTGGTGTTCCGTTTGGAATCGGCAGCAGGAGTGGAGGTATAACCATAAAAATGGAGAAAAACATGGCAGTAACAATGCGACAGATGCTGGAGGCCGGTCTGCATTTCGGTCATCAGACCAGGCGGTGGAATCCCAAGATGAAGCCGTTTATCTACGGGCCGCGCAACGGTATCTACATCATCAATCTTGATGCGACAATGAAGATGTTCCGCATCGCATACGGATACATCAGGAATACTGTGGCCGAGGGCGGTTCAATTATGTTTGTCGGCACCAAGCGGCAGGCCCAGGCCATCATCAAAGAGCAGGCCGAGCGCTGCGGCATGTACTATGTCAACCACCGCTGGCTCGGCGGGATGATGACAAACTTTCAGACCATCCGCAATTCCGTGGACCGGCTGAAAAAAATTGAAGCCATGCAGGCAGACGGCAGCATCAACCGTTTCCCGAAAAAGGAAATCCTGCTGATGGAAAAGGAGCTGGTCAAACTGAAGCGGAATGTCGGCGGCATAAAAGATATGCGCAGGCTGCCGGATGTCCTGTTTGTCATCGACCCCCGCAAAGAGGATATTGCGGTCAATGAGGCGAACAAACTCAATATCCCGGTTGTTGCCCTGACAGATACAAACTGTAATCCTGAAGGTATTGAGCATGTTATTCCGGGAAACGATGATGCAATTCGTGCAATTCGGCTGATTGCCACCCAGATGGCGGATGCGGTACTGGAAGGGAAAGGCGATGCCGGAGAAGATGTGGGCGACCTTGATGCAATGGAAGCGGCAATGGGCGGTGAGGCTGCGGAGCAGGCCGCTGCTCAGACGCAGAGTGCCGGGGCCTGATTCCGGGCTGCCTGTAAAGCGCCAGCGGTGTGAACGTTGGTGCTGATATCTTGAGATCGTGAAGGGGGCTTGTCTGCAGGCCCCTTCTGTTTTCTGTTGACCGTTGCCGGGACCGGAATCCTGCCGGAATTTCCCGGAAGAAAGATATACTTTTTTGGAGAAAAAGGAGAGAACTGTGAAAATTACCAGCCAGATGGTCAAGGAGCTGCGGGATAAGACCAATGCGGGCATGATGGACTGCAAAAAGGCACTCACCGAGACAGAGGGAGACCTGGAGAAGTCCGTAGACCTTCTGCGGCAGAAGGGCCTTGCTGTTGCGGCAAAACGTGCTGACCGCGCAACCTCTGAGGGAACAATTCAGTGCTATATCCATGCAGGCGGCAAACTCGGCGTTATGGTGGAAGTGGGCTGTGAAACCGACTTTGTTGCCAAGACCGATGACTTTCTTGCCTTTGCCAAGGATGTGGCCATGCACGTTGCTGCTGCCGGTCCGCTGGCCGTGACCCGTGAAGAGATGCCGCAGGATCTGATTGAGCGTGAGCGGCAGATTTATGTCAACCAAGCCAAGGAATCCGGCAAGCCGGAGAATATCATTGACAAGATCGTCACCGGCAAGATTGATAAATTTGTGGCGGAAAACTGCCTGATGGAGCAGAAATTCATCAAGAACCCGGATCTGACCGTGCAGGATCTGCTCAATGAGCTGATTGCAAAAATGGGAGAGAATATCTCTGTCAAACGGTTCACCCGGTATCAGCTCGGCGCATAAGGCTCCAGTTGCCGCCGCGCTGCGCAGGAGGAGCCGGAATCCGTCCGGTCTCCTCCCGGAGCAGTTCACTGCAGTTTTCAGTTTTCACATCTCCCTCAATTTCATCATCATAAATTCCAGCCTCGGAGGCATATCAGATGCAGTTTCAACGGATTCTTCTGAAAATCAGCGGTGAAGCCCTGATGGGGGACGGTGCCTACGGCATCAGCCCGGAAATGATCGGTTTTGTTGCCGGGGAAATCAAAAAGGTGCACGAACAGGGGGCACAGCTCGGTCTGGTGATCGGGGCGGGGAATATTTTTCGCGGGGTGGCCGGCGCTGCAGGCGGGATGAACCGGGCTGCCGCAGATAATATGGGTATGCTGGCCACGGTACTCAATGCTCTTGCCATGCAGGACGGTCTGGAAAAGGCCGGGGTACCCTGCCGGGTGATGTCAGCCATCACCATGCGCAATGTCTGTGAAGCCTATGTTCGGACCAGGGCGCTGGAGCATCTGCAGAAGGGCAGGGTGGTGATCTTTGCCGCCGGTACCGGAAATCCGTATTTCACCACAGACACCGGCGGTGTGCTGCGTGCCCTTGAAATTGAAGCGGATGTGATGATGAAGGCCACCAGGGTGGACGGGGTATATGACTGCGATCCGGAAAGAGACAGCACGGCTGTCCGCTTTGACCGCCTGACCTATACCAAGGTGCTGCAGGATGAGCTGCGGGTCATGGACGCGGCAGGCATTTCTCTTGCCCGTGACAACCAGCTGCCGGTGCTGGTTTTTAATATGAAAAAAGAGGGCAACATCGTCCGGGCTGCCGCCGGTGAGGATATAGGCACTCTGATTACGGAATAGCTGGTTACCTGCTCAGGGAATACACCGGGCCAGGCTCATCCTGCCGGGCCAGCGCAAGGCGGAAGTTCGGCAGGAGATGCTCAATTTCCCGACAGATACGGCTCAGGACCAGTTCCGGGAGATTGTTGGTTTCGCTGAGATGGGCCAGCACCACATACTGCAGCGGCGAATCCGTCAGTTCAGCAAGCAGGCGGGCTGCGTCGCCATTGGCCAGATGGCCTTGGTTTGAGCGGACCCGTTGTTTGATATACATGGGGTAGGGGCTGTCCTGCAGCATCTGCGGGTCGTAATTGGCCTCCAGAATGATTGCCTGACAGCGGTCGAGCCGTTGCCTGATTAAGGTAGTGATTCTGCCGGTATCAGTGCAGCAGGCCACGCTGCTGATGCCATCGGAAATGACAAAACCCACCGGATCCACAGTGTCATGGGAAATTCGGAAAGGATGGATCTGTAGGTCGTTCAGCTCGAAGCCTGTTCCTGTGCCGAACTCAACCCGTTTATGGAGCCGCTTCACCCTTGCTTCCGCAGCGCGGTGAGTTGCCGGATTGGCGTATACCGGCAGGCTGCAGCGCCGGGACAGGACGCCGACTCCGCTGATATGGTCGCCGTGCTCATGGGTGAGCAGAATGGCTGTCAGGTCGTTCAGGGAACGGTTGATCTGCCCAAGCCGACGGCTGATTTCTTTGCCGGAAAAACCCGCATCAATGAGGATCGCGGTTGAACCGGCTTCAATCAGGATGCTGTTGCCCTTGGAGCCGGAACCGAGAACGCAGAAATTCATGGCTGCGGCAGGGAAGGGCAGATAGCGGATGCGTTGCAGTTGTTCATCAATTTTCTTGACAGCAAAAAGGATTATCGGTATTAATAACTCTACAATTCTGCCGGAGTGGTGAAACTGGTAGACGCACTGGACTCAAAATCCAGCGGGCCTTGCGCCCGTGTCGGTTCGACTCCGACCTCCGGCACCATAGTGTATTTCATTCACTTCCATGAATGTCCATTTTAACCCGCTTGCTCAATGCGTTAGCGGGTTTTCTTTTGCCTTTTCTTCCGAGTTCGTCCATTATTTTCCGTTGACATCCGCTGCAAAAAGGGGGTGCAAATGGGGGTATCTATCAAAGGGATTCACGTATCCAAGATCCGTACCCATTTTTTTATAGAGGTTGCAAGAATGGCAAAACTTACAACAGTTCAAGTACGTAACGCAAGACAAAAAGAGAAAGCCTATAAATTAGCCGATGGGCAGGGCCTGAATTTTCATGTTGCCCCTTCCGGTAAAAAAACGTGGCGGTATCGTTTCAGGCTGGACAAAAAAGAATCAACCTGTGTTCTCGGAGAGTATCCCGACATGAGCCTTGAACAGGCACGCAAGGCAAGAACAGAGGCGCGGGAGAAGGTCAAGGCAGGTATCAACCCGGCTCATGAACGGAAGGAGCAGAAACAGGCGGTCATTGAACAGCAGGAAGCTGAACGTAAAGTGGCGGCGAACAGTTTTGAAGCCGTGGCCCGTGAATGGATGCAGCAGCAAGGAGAGAGATGGAGCCGGAACCATGCAACAGCTGTTCAGGGCACTCTGGAGCGTGACGCTTTCCCCCTGCTTGGAGAAAGTCGGGTTGAGGCAATTACCCCGCCAATGGTTCTTGAGGTGGTAAAGAAGATTGAGAGCCGGGGAGCCTTGGAAGTTTCCCATAAGGTTTTACAACGAATGAATGCAGTCTTTCGTTTTGCCGTCCAGACCGGCAGGGCCACATATAACCCGGCTGCTGATATGCAGGGGGCCTTGAAAACGCGCAAGGTGGTACATAGGGCCGCTCTTTCACGGGAGGAGATGCCGGAGTTCATGCGTACCCTTGCGCAGGGTGATATTGATATTACCACGAAAGCGGCCTTGCGCTTCACCATCTTAACAGCAGCCAGAAGCGGAGAAACGCGGGGGGCTACCTGGGATGAAATCAACCTGGACACCGCCTTGTGGCGCATACCGGCCAAGCGTATGAAAATGGATAATCCGCATAATGTGCCCTTGTCAACGCAGGCCGTGGCGATCATTGAGCAGATGGGGAGGCTTCACGGAAAAGAGGGGCTTATCTTTCCTGGCCGGGATGGTGTTAAATCACTTTCTGAAAATACTATGCTCTATGCCCTGTATCGGATGGGGTACCATTCAAGGGCCACGGTTCACGGCTTCCGAGCGGTCTTCTCCACCATAGCCAATGAATCAGGCTTTGACGGTGATGTGATTGAAAAGGCCCTTGCTCATGAGCAGCGCAACAAGGTGAGGGCCGCATACCATCGGAGCGAGTACCTTGAGCAGCGGCGGGACTTAATGCAGTGGTGGGGGGATTTATTACAGGAGATGGAATATGCCGAACATTAATTGGGATGAGATGACGGATTTATTCAAGTGCCAAAGAGCCTTTAATGAAATGGACAAGGCACTTGCAGAGCAGGGCAGAGGGGTACAGGTGCCGCTTTTGCAGGATTCACCGGAAAAAGAGGAAAAAATGGAACTTCAGCAGGGCAGTAAAGAATATAAAGAGTTTCTAAGAGTGATAGAATGCCTCGCTGAAGCTGATGACTGGGCGCATTATAAACATTACAAACGCTTTTATAAAGACAATGAAGACAGACAGGAAATGCTCCTGTTAGCTGTTTTTCATGGAAAAATTAAATATAAATTCAGAAAAGAACATTGGTCAGCTTATGGAGATATGGACAATATTGATGATCAAAAAAATATTATTGAGCACTGTCTTAATGGGGGACTTACTGGAGTTAGCAAAGAGCGGAAAGAGGCATTTGAATCTTCTTTTTATGAGCCAAGGCCGAGTCCTCTTCTGTTGAAAGCCGAATCTTTCCTTTCATGGCTCAAGGAGGAATACCCTTATGAAGGGGAGGAACAAGCGAAAGCAGAGCCAAAAGAAAATGATTCTGCCCCCTCCCTTTCACCAAAAAGAGAAAGCAATTTGCTGAAGATTATCGGCGGATTCGTCCAGACAGTCTATTTGAAAAAGGATACCGGTAAATACCGGATCGGTGATAAACCGAATAGTTCAGCAATTGCCGAGGCTTTTCAGGAAGAACTGACCAAGGTGGGTTATTCAGATAAAGGCTTCCAAAATTCAAGCCTGAGAAAAATAATTTCCGATGCGCTGGAGCAGATAAAAGAGAACAAAAAACAGGAGAACAAAAACTCTTAAATGTTGCTTTTTTGGCAGCGCGATTCAGTGCTATTTTTTTTATTCAAGGCATTTGTCATATTTGGCAATTGCCTTTTTTGTTTGGCATTTGCCAGCAATTCTTTTCTTGATCACGGGTGCGATTACAAGTGCGGTTTTATCAATTACGGGATGCATGAGAGCGTATTTTTCTGTTACTTTGATTTCTTTGAGAAAGAAACAGCAAGTAATCAGGATGCTGTGTTGTCCGTTCGTATAATATTATCCCGGAGAAGATATTTATGTCCTCACTGTCACAGGAAGATAAGGAATTGCTCAATCAATTGAACCGTCAGCCAAATCTGAAAACGCGTATTCAAGCTATTCTTTCTATAGCCGGTGATGACGGAGACGGGATTGTAAAAGCTGATGAGGCCGAAAGTAGGGTCATTGAGGAAGTTCGCCGGATGGGTAATGAGGTGCTCAGCGGATGGGCGGAGAGTCGAATTGAAAAATCCGGGGCAGCTCTTCCGACGGACGGTAATTGTACCCGTAGCGGTCAAAAAAACACATTGGCATCCGCCGTTTCTGTCAAATCACCAAGTTTTGCAGGAGGTCTATTATGGGATAACATTACCGGTAAGTACTGTCCGAAATATCACGGAGACTCACGCCCGACACATACATGAAAGACGTCGACAGGAGAGAATTGAAGAATATCCGGCTGAAAAGGGACGGGACTTCGTTATTGCCGAGACGGACGGCAGCATGGTTCCGATTGTCCTGACGGATACAGATGCCAGGGACCGGCGCAAAGGTAAAAAGCACAGCTGGAAAGAAGCACGCCTGAGTATAGCTCATGTTCTCGGTGAAAGGACGCTTAAATTCGGAGTTGCATTTCAGGAAAACGTTGACGAGTCGGGAAAGGTTCTCTTTGATTGCGCCTGCCGTGCGGGATTCGGTCGGGGTACATCTCTGCATTCAGTGGGTGACGGAGCAACGTGGATTTCCGGGCAGGTGAAAAAACAGTTCGGTTCACAGGGACATTACCTTGTCGATTTTTATCATGTTTGTGAATACCTGGAGGCTGCTGCACCGGCATGTTCCGGGAAAGACGGAAAAGGATCATGGAGTAAGCAGCAGAAAGAGCGCCTGAAAAAGGGACAGGAAAAAAAACTGATCGAAGCATTGAAGCCTCATCTTGAGCCGGAAAAGACAAAAGATCAAAATGCACCTGTCCGCTGCTGCCTGCGTTACCTGAGCAACCGTCCGGGGCAGTTCGACTATCCCGATGCTCAACAGCTTGGTTTACCTATCGGTTCTGGAGAAATAGAAAGTGCGCACCGGTATGTCATCCAGGAACGTCTGAAAATAGCCAGCGCATGGTGGACACCGGAAAATGCCCGAATCATGCTTTCCCTGAGAGTTGACCGTGCGGACGGATACTGGGATAAATATTGGGAGAATATAAGCTGGGCAGCGTAAGGTGTCAGAAACCGCACTTTTAATCGCACCCCTTGATCACTATCGTTGACAATGAAACGAAATCCATAGCGGTGCGCGGCGCACCATAACAACCAAGAGGTACAAACATGGAAGCAGCAATGAAAGCAGTTCTGCTCAGATTGGGGCAGGTGGAACAGGCCACCGGATTAAAGAAATCTGCCATTTATGCCAGAATCAAGACCGGAGACTTTCCGGCAGCGGTTCGGCTGGGAAGTCGTTCGGTGGCGTGGCGATCCGATGACATTCAGGAATGGATTGACGGATTGCCGAAGGTTGAACAGGAGGCGGCAGCATGAAGGCAAGAGAAAGAGAAAAGCCGCATGATCCGGGACGGGATCAGCGGCTAAAACATAACCGGGCAAGGTCAACTAAAAAGATTATACACAGATTCAAGCGAAGTATCAACAGGAAAGCGCATTCCGAGGCTGTCAAGCTGGCAGGCAGTCGGCCCCGGAATGCTCACCCTTCCTCTGACAGGATCAGGCTGTTCTCTGTTTATCCCGCTTTGCCCTCAATGTCAAAGATTACAGGGAGGGCTGAATCATGACTTTAGCGGAAAACAAAGCCCATGCACCGGGCAAAGGTAAAGAACAGAAAGTGTCTTTTACCCTGATGCACAAAACACAGGGCATTTTGACAAAGCGCATGAAGCGGGTAAACGGCTGCATTGAAAAAGACAGCTCAGAATGTCGGATGAGTAGGGGCCGGGCTGAAACGGTGCGCATAAAGCCGGAGCAATTCGGCCCCTTCCTGCAAGGATTGCAAAGCAATCAGGCCATTGTCCACGGGGTGAGTGATTACGACAAAGCCCTGATAGTCAGCGGAAAGCGGCTGAAGACAAGGCCGGGGGAGAGTCCGCAGGCTGATGAACAGGGCTTGCCGATCATCTCCAGAACAAAGGATTTCTTTCACTATCCAGACGGGCCGGGCCTGCTCATGCTGGATCATGACAAGGCCCGTAAAAACGCGGTTGCCCTTGATTCTGAGAAGGCACTGAAGGCATACAGCCCGAAAGAGCTTATAAACACCATTGCGGGCTTTTTTGAGTCCATAAAAGAAGCGGCACAGGTTGCCGTTTATTCGACTTCCTCCTGTATCCATGATACGGACACAGGAAAAGAGCTGAGAGGAAAAAGCGCAGGCTTTCACCTCTATCTGTTCCCGCAGAATGCAGCGGACACGCCCCGTTTTCTGGATGTTTTGGGAAAACGCTTGATACTTGCCGGATATGGCCGGGTGGAGTTCAGCCGGTCGGGTGCCGTGTTGGTGCGTACCCTGGTTGATTTGCTGGTTGCCTCCCCTGAGAGATTGGATTTTGTGGCCGGTGCTGTCTGTGATAAGGGCCTTGAACAAAGGTTGCCCGCCTCGGAGTATCAGCCGGGCCGGTTATTGGATACCCAAGCCCTGAACGATCTTAACCCGGAAGAGGAAAAGACGTATCAGGAGATTATCCACCAACTGAAAGCGAAAGGTGCCCCGGATCAGGAGCGCATTAAAGGGGCCTACCTTGAGCAGGAAGCAGAAAAGCTCAGTTCAGAATCAGGCGGAAAGGTCAGCATGGAGCAGGCACGGGAGACGGTCAAGGCCCGACAGCACCATATCCTTGTTGATGATGATTTGTTGTTGTTTGCTCATGAAAAAGAGCCGGTCAGCGTGGCCTCTGTGCTGGACAATGGGCAGGCGTTTGATAACAAGTCTTGTGCCGATCCTCTGGAACCAGAATACGACGGGGGCAGCATGAGCAAGGCTGTTTTCTACTGGAACGAGGGCCAGAACCCTTTGATCTACAGTCAGGCCCACGGCGGCATAAAATACCGGTTCAGGCGGTACGGAGCAGAGAAACCCATTGATTATGATACAGCCCTGCCGGAACTCATCCAACAGACAAAGGAGGATTGCGGGGCACCCTTTGCAGAGGATGCGCTGAAGATGCTGGCCCGCCTGAAGCAGAAGGACAAGGCCCGGTTTATGCGGGTGCGAAAAGACCTCAAGGCCGCAAACGGAGCCGTACTGCTGAAGGAGCTGGACAGGGATATAAGCAGGGTTTCTCCTGTAAGGAAGAGTTTTCAGTCTTCACAGCCTTCATCTTCTTCATTATCAATACCTTATTCTTCATTACCCTCTTCATTAAAAGAAAAAGTTCTTCATCTTCAAGGGGTTATGGTTATTGAAACCCAAAAAGGAGACAGACCGGCCCCGGAATCGGAAGCGGCGGCATTATTCGCTGAAACCCTGCACGGCCTGTACGCTTTCAGCATGTCCGGGCTGTGCTGGTACTGTTTTGATGAATGCTGCTGGCAAAAATGTTCCGCTTCAGAGTTTGAGGGTGCCCTGAACGCTCTGCTCTACACGGCAACTGCCGGACTCGGTTTCAGCAACAATTACCAAAACGGAATAAGCCAGCTCTTGCAGAAGAGCGGACGGAACCCGCTACCCGATCCCCTGCCCGGCACCATCCCCTTTCAAAACGGTCTGCTTGATCAGAACACAGGGAAGCTTGTGCCCGTAACGGCGGAAAATGCCCATACCTGGGTATTGCCTTATGAATACTCTCCTGATGCAGACTGCCCGGACTTCCTTGCATGGCTTACAACAGCTCTGGATGATGACCCGGAGTCTGTCCGTTTGATTCAGGCATGGTTCAATGCATTGTTCACAGGTCGCCCTGATTTACAGGTCTTTCTCCACCTCATCGGCCCGGCAGGCACCGGAAAAAGCACCTTGGGAAGATTGGCTTTTCAATTGGTGGGCAATGAAAACACCACCACAACCAGTCTGAAGGAACTGGAAACCAATAAATTTGAAACCGCCAATATCCACGGCAAACGGTTAACCGCCATTGAAGAGGCGGACAAGTACGGCGGTTCGGTCAGCCAACTGAAGGCCATGACCGGACAAGACCCGCTACGGCTGGAGCGCAAGAACAAACAGCAGGAAGGTTCATTCATCTATGAGGGGCAAACCCTTATGATGAGCAATGAACGGCTTGCCAGCACGGATTATACAAGCGGCCTTGAGCGCAGAAGAATAACCCTTGAATTCGACAGAAGGATAACAAAGGAAGAGCGGGCCGCATGGGATAAACGCGGCGGAGAGGAAACGATTCTATACAACGAGGCACCGGGTATCATCAATTGGGCTTTGAAGCTCTCCCGTGAAGAGGTCACGGATATTTTCAGGGTTATGCCGGAACGGGTACGCCGGGCCAATCTGGATGCGGCCATGTTCAACAATCCTGTTTTTGCCTGGATGGCGGAAAACCTCTTGCCCGATCCTGATGCAGCGGTACAGGTCGGCACAAAAAAGGAACGCCGGGAATACGGAGCTGTTTCTTATGAGGATTCCGATGAACGCCTGTATCCCAATTATCTGACGTGGTGTCAGGAAAACGAAAGGAAAAGCGTTTCTCTTCAACGGTTCAGCGCATCGGTGCTTGATGCTGCACAGACTCAAGGGGCGCATGTTCGCAAAGAGAGAAAGAGCGACGGGGTAAAAATTCGGGCTGCGGATTCGCCGGGAGGGTGAAAAATCATGGCTTGAAGAGCTGGAGAGCGGCCCTGTGCAGGAGGATAACGACCCGAAAGTGTTTGACACAAAGACCGTGAAGGACGTTTCAGGAACTTCCTACAGGAAACCGCACTGTATACCCTCTCCGGTTAAACAGGTGGAGAAGGAGTTTTGAAACCGGCAGCTTTTCTTGAACTTGCCGAACAGGTCGGGGTGTCCTTCTGTCTTGGTTCGGCAGGCAGGATCAAGGCAAAGGGTGAGGCGGAGCAGATTAATCGCCTTGCCCCGTTGATCCGGGAGCATAAAGCGGAGCTGCTGGCATACCTTCAGAGCGAGTCAGGGCAGCGGCATGAACTGCCGTTGCCCTTTCTGGATGATCTGGGCAGGCTACGCATACCGCTTGATGCTGATGATAAAACCGGTATTGGTCAGGTGGGCAGTCGGTCTTTGAAACCCTGCTGGAGCTGGGAGCGTCGGGCAGGGAGATTGAGGCGCATATAGGGCCGATCAGCACCCCGGAGAGCTGGCGGCGGTGGCAGAGGATCAAGACGGAGCGGCAGGAGGGAGGCCAGTAACCTGTTTTCAGTATTCGAACCCGTGACACCCCGCTGTGTCCCCCGTCATTGCGCCTTCTTTTTTTGCCGCCTGAATGGCCTCTATCCTGTATAGTAATGGTTATATTTGGAGCAGCTATGAAACAGTAGCAAGGTAGAGCTAATCGTTTATTCTCTCTTTTATAAAAAAATCAAAGTGCTATTGATATGAAAAGAAAAATCGAAAATGAAATCAGAGATAAGCTATCTAACAGTCTGGACATATTCAATAAAAACCTTAAATATCTTGATAAAGAGTCTTTCCTTCCTAACAACGAAGGTACAAGAGGGTTCATTGATTTATTGGCAACAGATGATCATAACAGGTATGTAATCATTGAGTTGAAGAGGAGTACTTCCTCAAGCCGCGAAGCAATTCATGAAGTTTTAAAGTATATCGAAGGAATCAAAAGAAGCAAAAGTTTGAAAAATGATGAAATTACTGCGTATGTGGTATCTACGGAATGGAGTGAATTGATAGTTCCTTTTTCTAGTTTTGCCGCTGAATCAGCATACTCGGTTCAAGGATTCAAGCTTAAAATTGATGACCAATACAATCCAATATCAGTTGACTTGGTACAGCCTTTAAAATTGAAAAACGAAAGATGTCTGAGTGATGAACATGAGATTAGGTTATACTCAAACAGAACAAGTCTTCAAAAAGGGATAAAAAGTCATATCTCATGTTATTTAAAAAAAGGAATTAATAATTATGTTTTGTTGGTACTAAGTTCTCACCCGGATTTTCGTAAGTATGAAATTCTAGCGTGTCGCGCTGGATTAAATAATATTGCGGATTCTTTTGAATTTGAACATTCATATACTTATGAAGAGATAAATGAAAGCATTCCCGAATACAAATTTATAGTTTACTCGTCTGTTAACGTTTTAAGTCGCGAAGAATACCTACAGATAATAAAAAATAATCCTTCTTATTATAAAAACATCAAAGATGAGATTGAAAGTATGAGTACAGAAGAATTAGATTATAATCTACATGGCTATGTTTTAAGTTGTGATCCAGTACCATTTCATGAACACTACGAATCAAGTTATCCTTCCAATTTAGGTAACAAGATATTGAAACTCGAAGGGTGGAAGATAGAAGAGATAATTAGGGGAGGTAGCTTTAAGGAAAATGTACTATTGTCTGATAAAACTATAATAGAAGAACTAACAGGCAGCACTGGGAGTAATAAACAATATTATTCAAAAACACTCAATTCAGAGATCAAATCAGTATTTAATCAAATTTTAAAAGAAACCGAAATCTGTTTAGAAAACAACCTAATGTGGAAATGTGGAGTAAAAAAGGCAATTGAAGAATCTTTGTTATTGAGAAAGAAAAAGGAATTTGAGGGGAAAATTGAAATTTTAAATCCGTGCAACACTCTTTTGTCTATTTACCGTATTGATAAGGCGGCAAATGAATGTGAAGCAAGAATATATACACCAAGCTATTATCTAACGCTGAAAGGAGATGATGTACAAAGGGTATATTTTGGTGGTTTGGCTGACAATAACAAAAAAGTTTCTCTTCAAGAGGTTTTTAACCAAGCTTATGGCGGGGATGAAAAAAAATTTCTTTTTTCCATACTTGATTCAGGAGGGTCTCAACTAAACGATATTGATATTTGTTCAATATGTGGCTTGGAATACTCAAATTACAAATGTGACACCATTAATTCTGAACAAAAATACTTTAAATATGATGGATTCCGATATAAAGAATGTAGTCCAATTAATCCGTTTGAATCAATTATTAGTTTTATAAATCAAAACAGAAAATTTGTTACTGATTTAGTAAACCTGATAGACTCACACTCGATTAACCCAGGACTAATAGTGATTTAGAAACCACTTACATTAGTTTCAACCTGACATTTCTCGCCACCATGCTTTGAAAAATGCGAGTTTAACAGGCGTTATGCTTGTCCACCAAACCGGCTCCCAATCACCAAAGAACAGCCAGCAATGATGCAGGAAGTTTAGAGAACGCCTCATTGTGAGGGAATGATCTTTATTCCCTGAAAGTCAGAAGATCAAAGAACATCAACCGGGTTCTGTCTTCAGCGACTTCTGGCCGAATATCAAGAAACTGAAAGCCGTTCCGTTTGTAGAATTCCAGCGTCCTTTCATTATTGGCCGCATCCACGATGATGAAACGGCAGCCTGTTTTATTGCCTTCCGTGAACCACACCTTGATAAGATCAAGAATCCGGGTTCCTATCCCCTGACTCTGAAAGTCGGAATTCGTTGCAAGCCGCCCGATTTTCACCGCTGGCATATTTGCATATCTTTTGGCTGCCGGAATGCTGGAGCGTATCTTTTTGAATCTTGAGCGTGTGGTATCTTCCGCCCGTATGGAGTCGTTTGAGACACAGAAAAAGGCGACTGTCGAGCCTTCCACTTCCACGGCATAGGTCACGGCCACAAGTTCCCTGTCCGCCTCCTTTGAATCTTCATGGAAGAATTCATTCAGGTCTTGACTACCGCAATAAAAAAGGGGCCGATCTTCATCGGCCCCCATTCGTCTAAATATAATTTCTGAACTATCCACAGGCGGAACAGACTACTTTGAAATTTTTGTATGCCTCTTTTGCCCTTCTATAATCGGCCTTGGGCACCTTTTTCTGTTCATTTGCCCTTATAGTCTTGAGAAAATGGCGGGCTGCCTCCCCTTTCAGAACAGGGGTTTCTTTGATTGCTGTTGCCATGATGTTTCCTCCGTGTACTTTCCTTTTCCTTCTTGTACTTTAATTATATTGCCGGATAAAATCAACGATTATCCGATTTGCTGATAAGATGCCGCGTCCCCTGTCTCTTGCCCGTGGGGGCAGGTTTTCACAAATCACAGGTAAAGCCCCACCCCTGCAACCTCCCTGAGCAACTGGAAAGACAGAAAAGAAATGCAGGTGGCGTGAAGACCTGCATGAAAGACAACCCCTTGAAAGTGTTTAAAATGAATACCGTGAACACCTTTCATTGCCTTTCTATAGGGGAACGCGCTATATATCTGCCCGCCTTCAGCATTGAAACAAGGGTGAAATACGGCAAAGTTTTTGCTATGCTGAACGAAAGAATAAAGATTTTCCTTTTTATTTCGAGCAAAAACGCATCAACAACAGGCTGAATCAGTCCGCAATTGTGGGTAATTCTTATACCCCATAAAAAGAAAAGAATCTCACCATGAAAAAACAGCCGCTGTCAGAACTCCAGAAGCACATTTTAAAGCTCGCTGAACAGAAAGGGTATGTCTGCTATAAGGACGTGCTGCAAAGCTGGTACGGCTTTATTCCGAACCGAGAGAATACCAACTCCAATCAATCCAGCTTCACAAATCATGATCATATCCGCAGAAAGATCAATACGGCGCGGGTGGGTATCTGCAAAGCTTTTAACCGACTGGAAGCGCGGGGCTTGGTACAGCGGGTTCATTTTTCGGGTCACTGGAGTTCAATAATCTTGAACGAGGGGAAACGTGGGTAATTTTCCGATGCCTATAAAGAGGAAGGGATAAGACAGAGCCCACCCTTTCCTTTCTTCACGGCCTCAAATTATGCGGCCCGGTGTTGGGATGATCCGTTGAAAAGCTGCGCAACACATCTGCATAAAGCGGGTATCTTGAAAAAATGAACTTTTATTTTGTTGAATTTTACTTTTGATTACGGAATGATGAGCTGTTTTTCGTGGCTCCGACCTCTTCCCAAGATTGCTCGGACTGATGAACCGGTCACGCTTCCACCCAATTCACCAGCCGCAGCCCATTGACATCCTGCTGTGCACATGCTAAGTGTACTCGGATTTGCATTCCCAGAGAGAAAATCTGTAATGTTCCGCATATCTGACAATATCGTAACGTAACGCCATGCTTGCCAAAACCTTAAGCGGTGCCGTCACAGGGGTGGAGGGCCTGATCATCCGGGTGGAAGTGGACCTAGCCCTGGGCCTGCCCGGCTTTTCCACAGTCGGCCTGGCTGAGGGCGCAGTGCGTGAAGCCAAGGATCGGGTCAAGGCCGCGATCAAGAACTCCGGCTATGAATTCCCGCCCCGCAGGATCACGGTCAATCTGGCCCCGGCATCCGTCAAGAAGGAGGGCGCCGGGTATGATCTGCCCATTGCCCTTGGCATCCTTGCAGCAGCCGGGACGTTGGCCTGCCCGGACCTAGAAAAGACTGCGGTTGTGGGCGAGCTTTCTCTGGACGGCGCGGTCCGCCCGGTACGGGGCGTGCTGCCGATGGTCCTTGAGGCGGAACAGAACAGGATTCAGCGCATTCTGGTTCCGGCGGAGAACGCCCATGAGGCGGCAGTGGTCAGCGGGATTGAGGTTATTGCCGTGGAACAGCTTAGGCAGGCAGTGGATTATCTGGCAGGTCGTCAGCATATTGAACCTTCCCGCACTGACGTGCAGGCCCTGTTCAGCAGGCGGAGCGAGTATCCGGTGGATTTCTCCGAGGTCAAGGGACAGGAGCACGCCAAACGGGCCTTTGAGGTGGCAGCAGCAGGCGGACATAACCTGCTGCTCAGCGGCGTGCCCGGCACCGGCAAGACCATGATGGCCCGCCGACTGCCCACTATCCTGCCGGATCTCTGCCTTGCCGAGGCCCTGGAGACCACCAAGATCTATTCCACCACCGGGCTGTTGCCCGAGGACATGCCCCTGCTGGTGACCCGCCCCTTCCGCACGCCCCATCACACTATCTCTGATGCCGGGCTGATCGGCGGCGGCCGGATTCCCCGGCCCGGTGAGGTCTCACTGGCCCACAACGGCGTCCTGTTTCTGGATGAAATGCCGGAATTTCGCAAGCATGTCCTGGAGGTTATGCGCCAGCCTCTGGAAGACGGCATTGTCACCATTGCCCGGGCAGCGGCCAGTCTCCGCTTTCCGGCCGACTTTATGCTGGTGGCGGCTATGAACCCGTGTCCCTGCGGTTTCTTGGGTGACAAAGTGAAAAAATGCACCTGCACACCGATTCGGGTACAGCGCTACCGCAACCAGTTGTCCGGCCCGCTTTTGGACCGGATCGACATGCATGTGGAAGTGCCGCCGGTTCAGGTGGAGGAACTCAGCTCCCGGCAGCCCGGTGAGTCCTCACAGTCCATCCGGGAGCGGGTCAATCAGGCCCGCAGGGTGCAGCAGCAGCGCTTTGCCGCAGAACCGTCCGTCAACTGCAATGCCCAGATGGGTTCCCGCCAGCTCGAGGCCTTCTGTCCGCTGGACCGACCCGGCAGTGCTCTGCTCAACAGCGCCATTGATCGGCTGGGCCTGTCAGCACGGGCCTTTCACCGTATTGTCAAAATCGCCCGGACCATTGCCGATCTGGCCGGAGCCGAGCGGATCGATGCCGCCCATGTGGCCGAGGCGGTGCAGTACCGGCGGCAGCAGTTTGATACGGGGTGATTCCTGGTGCAACGACGTTTGCAGGAGCAGAAAAAGAGATTTATACTGCCCAATCGGAACAAAATTAGTCTTTTCTCCCGGCGTTAAAACGCCGGTCTATTTTCGTGCTGTCCCTGCCGGGACGCTTTTTAGACGTTCCTGATTCAATGTACTACCGGCTAAAGCCGGTAGATTGCTTTGCGCGTAAACGCATTTTGAGGCTGAAGCCATCTGAACTGACCGGATAAATCCGACTGAAGTTCAGAGTTTCAGGGCTTCGGATCGGATTCATCCCAAATCTTAAAAGATTCAGGGGAGTCATCCTGGTTTTCAATATACCGTTTTATATGCTCTTCGGTCACCGCACCCACTGTTTTGCTCCGAAATATCCGCGTGACCACAAATGGCGACCCCAGTATGTTTTGCGCAGGCGGGGAAATAGACGCAGAGCGATATCATCTTGCAGCACATGATGACCGTATTTCGTCTTCCACACAAAATGATATTTGAAATCTGCAACAGTATGAGAACCACGTCTGTATCTCTCTTTGTCCATCAGCTTTCTCCCGGTTGTTATTCCTGAGAACTTATTGTACACCCGGAGGAAAAATCGGCTAAAGACATTTCCGCCTGAAGGCGAAAGTTTATACCCTGCCCCGTGGAAATAAAAACTGCGCAGATTACGATAAATACGGTCAGGGCAGATAATTCAAAAACAGAAGAAAAACTAATCCCTTTTCGCCTGCGGACGGAGATAATACACCTCCTCATTTCTTTTCAGCAGCCCGTATTTCTCCCGTGCCACTTTTTCCAAATAGGCTTTGTCGTACTCCAGCAGCTCAATCTCTTTTTTCAGTTCTGCAGTTTCCTCCAGCAGCCTCCGGTTTTCCTCAGCCACTCTGTTTGACTTTTCCTGAAGTATATAATATGAATACAGGCTGCAGTTCGGGGCAAACAGGAGAAAAAAGACGCCCAGAACAAACACGATCAGCAGGAGCCGACGGAATGCTCTTTTCTCCCGCAGGTTGAATCTCAATCCCCTGTTCTGTTGCCGGGCGGTCCTGTATTGTGTGTTTTTTTTCAAGGCGCAGAGAGATTCCGAATGAAACAATGTCTGGTCAGCAGCTGCCTGACCGGTTTATGCACCCGCTACGACGGACGCAGCAAGCCGGATGCCCGGTGCCAGCAGTATCTCAACGATTTTCACTATATTCCGGTCTGTCCGGAACAGCTTGGCGGTCTGCCCACGCCCCGCATTGCTGCCGAACTGACAGGCGGTGACGGCACAGATGTCCTGCACGGCCGCGCCAAGGTGATTACGCTGGACGACCGGGATGTCAGCAGGCAGTTTATTGCCGGAGCCGAGGCTGTACTCAAAATTGCCCGTGATCAACATATTGAGCTTGCTCTGCTCAAGGCCGGAAGCCCTTCTTGCGGCGTCACCCAACTCGGTGTAACCGCAGCTCTCCTGCTTGCCTGCGGCATCCGCGTTATCGAGTTCTGAACCGACAAGGGTAATTCATGAATTGCCCCTGCTGTCTTTCACCGGAACAACATCCTGCTCTGCGTCCTGAACCTGTTGTTCCTCAATCCGCAGCAGCCGGACCACCAGAATACCGGCTTCATACAGCAGATACAGCGGCCCGCCCATAAAGGCCATGTTCACCACATCCGGGGTGGGGGTGAGCAGGGCCGCCAGAATGGCAATGCCGAGCACGGCAAAGCGGCGGTTCTTTTCGTAAAACTGGTGGGAAAGCAGGCCCACCTGGACGGAAAAGATCATGAATACCGGCAGCTCAAAAATCACGCCGAAAGCCAGAATAAAGACTGTGACAAAGTTGACAAAACGACCGATGGAGATTACCGCCTTCATACTTTCCGACTGAAAGCTCAGCAGAAATTTAACCCCGTACGGCAGAGTGACAAAATAGCAGAACAGGGTCCCGCCGTAGAAAAGAAGGCTGGTGGCAGCTACAAACCAGAACAGCCGTCTGCCGGTCACGCCGAAGGGCTTGCCTAATGCCTTCCAGAACACGTACATGAGCAGGGGCATCAAAGCATAGATCGCCCCGAAAAAGGAAACCTTGACATGGGCGAGAAAAGGGCCTGCCACGGAAAAAAAATACAGCTTTTCGTGCAGATGATCCTGAAATGCGGTGATCAGGCCGGTGGAGAGAAGAAAGATCACCACGGTCAGCCCGATCAGGCTGAAGCCGAGAAACCGGATCGATTTGCGCAGTTCTGAAAGAAAAATGACAAGGTTATCGTAGTGCGGCACAGGAAGGTGGTCGGTACACGTAAAAAAATATACGGTCTGGAAAAAAGGCGGCTGCAGCCCGCCTGACGAACATACTGTTCGGGCCCTCCGGCAGCGGAGAATCCTCAGTTATCTTGTAGCAGACCTGTTCATGAAAATCAATTGAATACCGCAGCCTGCTGAATAGCCGTTGCCGAATGTTTCCTGTCTCTAATTCTACTTTGGCACTCACAAAGGCTGTGGTAATAATTTGCAATTCCGTTGTTTCTCATATGCGAAATCAATCGAAGCTTGCCTCTTTTCATGCCGTTGACAAAGCTGTCTTATAACTTCATCTTCGTTTACATCTCGACGTGGAAAATTGACTTGAGTAATGTTGTTATATCAGCGCAACTCAATAACGGGACACCGACTTGATGGTATAATCGTTGCTCGACCATAAACAACATGGCCATCATGACCATAGTCATATGATGATGCCAAGCCAGCCATCCCCGAGCCTGATAATCACCCATTCCACATTCATTTTTTGCATCCTGAAATGGCCGTTCAACCCAATATCGTTGAGCTTGCATATATGCAAGTCGTCTTGTTGACGTGTTACTTTCCGCATTACTTAGGCTATATTTAATTTTTTTCGGGGACTTAACCTCACGTCTGACAACTAATTCTACTTTGGTGACCATACCATTAACTATTTAATAATATTAATAATACTAAAAACAGGGGTTTTTAAATACTTAATAAAAATAAGCTAGTTATGTTTATGATCGCCAAAGTAGAACTACTTGACAGTTGTCGGTTTTACCAAGCTGCCCGCACCATTGACGAGAAACCCCAACAGACATTTTACCCTTTTTGGGTATCCCGGATTCATCAATTAAAAGAGCACTGTTTTTCCTCCCTCCTAAAAGTTTATCTGCATCTTTAGCTACTTGGTTGTTTACAGGACGCCAATCCCAGTTCGATTCGGAAAGAAAATACTGGAGGGGCTCATATTTAACGCCCGGAACCTTTTCCTCCATACGTTCCATGTTTTTTTGTCAGACTGGAATAAACCTTTCAAGTATTGGAATGCTTTATCTGACAAACTTACTGTATGTCTCTTAAAAAAGAGATGATATCTTTCATGAAATGACGCAAGTTGTGGGGCGATGCCGGTCAACTCAAAGAATTTGTCATGGGGACTTCTTTTTTCGGGGCTGGGAGCGTTCATAAAAAGAATAAAGTTATAATCAGGGCGATTGACGGGTATTTTTTTGATAGCTGTTATCAGGTGCTATCTTGATCAAAAAGCGATAAAATTTTCCTAATGAAAGATACAACTTTATCCGGATATTGCAAGAAGTTTTTACAAATAGATCAAAAGGTTATGGTTGACAAAGTAGAAGTAAGCACTATGCTCCATAACCTGCTGATCTTTTGCTTGCTGTCCTCGAACAATATCAATCGCTTCCAGATAGGTTACGTGCTGATCTTTATCAAAAACGCAATAGACCCTATCATATTGTTCACCGCTTTCCCTACCCGCCTTTTTGTCTTTTTTGTACTCATGCAGTGCTAGATCGACCACATTGCGTGGCGATGAACCGGCGGTATTTTCTGCAATTCTGATATTAGCAGTGTTCAACTGCAGGTCATCAATCAGCGCTTTGAAGTAATCAGGTTCGGTCTTCTTGCCTTCACAGACAATGAGCACGCGGTCATAGGGAGATCTTTTGGCCAATCTTCTTTTATGATCGGCAGCACTCCGGGCTTTGCGTTTATGAAACAGTTTATCGCTCCTACCCATTAAAATCTGACCTCACCAATATAGGGCAAGGCTCCGAACCGCCCCTGGAGGTAGCCCTTTTCAAGGGCTTCTTTTTTTCGGGGATGAAAATCCGACAAAGGGTAGAGCTGCGTTGCCTGCTCGTCATCTTTTTCCATGAACCAGATCTGGTCCCGGCGCAGCATTTTTGCGTCCAAGATAGAAGTATCATGAGTTGAAAAAATAAGCTGTCCGTTCTGTTTGTTGGATGCCGGATCGTGAATTAAGGAAAGCAGGAAGCGGACAAGATGGGGGTGAAAACTGTTGTCCAGCTCATCAATGACCAGTACCCGCCCATTGTTCAATATATCCAGCCAGGGAGCAGCGTAAGCGAATAATTTCTTGGTTCCGTCAGACTCCTCGTCCAAAGGAAGCAGACACTTGCCTCCGGTCTCTTTGATGTTATGCTGAAAGAAAACTTTTTTCACAGGCTTTCCCAGCAAGTCCTGCTGAATAGCTTTTTTGACTTCATCAGGCATATTAGTCGGGAGTCTCACCTGATTTATTTTGCTTTCTTTAACCTCTATCCCATCAACTTCAATTCCTGCTCCTCGCAGCAATTTGAGAACACCTGCACATTTTTCTTCGTTTTCACATGTTACTGTTGTAAATTCGGGATTAAACTGCTCCCCATGTCTAATGACAACCAGTTTCTGAAACCAGGCAAAGACCGGCTTGAGCTGCTCACTATTTAGCTGAACAGCGGTGGACAGAAATAAAGCATTTGCACGGGTCGATTCCTGCCATGTTTTTTTCTGGCCGGAAAACTTGGGGCCGAAATACCACTCTTCCTGTTCTGTTTCCGGATTATATGCCCGCTCGAACCATCGTTGAGGTTTGCCGACGGGATAGGCAAAGAGCCATTCATGGGTCACCCGTTTTTTCGTAACAGCAAAACCGTATTGATAACGAATGTCATCCTGAAGAAAAAACACCTCAAATTCACTTGCAGTATCTCTTCCGTCCGGATGCAGAAGAAAAGGTTTGCTTGTGATATGTTCACCTTCCTGACTTTCCTTGGAGGAACGCGAGACAAACTCCTGCATGAAATCGAGCGCCTTAATAAGATTGCTCTTGCCGGCTCCATTGGCCCCATAAATAACAGACGACCTAAGCAGCTTCGGCAGTCCTTCTGCAGGCGGAATAAAGGTATTTTCTTCCTGAAATCCTTTGTTGCCCCGGCAGCCATGCTCAAGGTTTGGGACTCCCAGACTCCCAGAAGGAACGATAATTTTTGACACTGAATTCGATAAGCATAAAACGTTCTCGTTTTTCGGTCCGGCTGAGATGGAGGTGGACGGGAAAGATAACTTTTCAGGTCTAATCTTAACCGAATTAATGCACGAGAAATGCATTTTTTGCAACTTGATTCATATTCATCTCTTATTTTTCTCTGCTTTGAACGTATTTCCGAGGAGAGAGGAAGGGTTATGCGTTCCGTAGTTGCTTAATCGCCTCGTTGTCGAGTCCGGTGTACTTGCAGATTGTTTCTATAGGAAGATTGTCTGCCAGCATGTTCCGGGCTGCGTCTATTTTTCCCTGGGGCAGTCCCTGTTGGATTCCTTTGGCAAGACCGTCCTTTTCTGCCTTATGCCTTAGCCAGTGCGCCGCGCTGCAGCCAGTGTCCGCTATGTTCCGCGAGCCGTGCTGGGGTATGACGAGCTGGCCGCCGAGATTGCGCAGGACAATCTATATTATAACGAAGCGCCGATCAAGTCTACTCAGTAATTGACTGAAATCTCAACAGGGCACGGCTGCAAGGTCGGATCTTTTTATTCTGTTCTTATCTGCCACGCCTTTTTTTTCGGGCATAAAATATCCTTGTTTGCTGTATCAGCAAACCTGAAGTGATTGACAGAGGATGTTTTTTCTCCTACATTAATTCGGTTCTGACCCGTCAGCCGGAACCGTTGCGATATTTTCAGATACTGTCAGATGCTTGTCAGCCAATTTCCCCAGCAGGGATATTTTTATGTCTTTCTTTAAACTCAATCTTTTTAAGATCGCCGGAAAGTTCAGGAAGATATTTTATGCTCGGCAGCCGGAACAGAACAGGGCTGCCCCTGCTGCCGCAGATGGAATGAGTAAAAAGATCAAAAAGAACAGAACATCACTCCAGATCGAAGCAGGTTTTCTCTGCGCCGATACAGCAGAAAAAGGGCCGAAGCTGGATGCTGTTGAGAAGGAAAATTCTGCTGATCCTGCCGGTACTGCTGTTTTTCTTCAAAAGCAGGGCCATGAAAAAAACGGTCAGGGGCAGCAGCTTCATAACAATAAGGAGCCGATTGCCGGGGGAGTTTACGCTCTCAAAGAGCAGAAAGAAGCATTGTATCAGCTTGTCAAGGTGATGTATGTGGATGAGCAGGACGAGCAGGTTGTCCATGTTATCCGATATGCCGCCCGCCTTGAGCAGCTTTCATCCGATATAGCCGATATGCCTAAAGAAGCACTCTCTGTTGCCGTGAACGCAGAGGACGGTGCCTTCGGCACAGAGCATCTGCCGATACCGCGCGCCTGTTTTGTCGCTCACAGCGTCCTCCTCCGTCAGGAACCCCTGTCGGAAGCTGATATCCGGGGGTATCAGCTCTATGTTGATTCGATTTTCGACTGTCTGGATGAATATGCTCCTGAATGGCTGAAAAGAGCCGGGCATTATGCGGCCTGGCGCAACGATCATCATGCTATGGCTGCTCTTGCCGACCGCTATCTTGTCGGCGTTGATTTGCCCAGGGACAGCAGAAAATCTCTTTACTGGTTAAATCGGCTTGTAGAAGCAGGCAGAAATTCTGTACACTCAGGAGAATCGGTCAGGGAAGAACAGCAGATTTTCACCGGCGGTATCTATGTCTGGCCGACAGAGACCGGGCAGTGGGGCGTTTCCAAAGTGGTGCTCAAAGACAGGCATGGCGTGCAGCAGCTCATTTTTCCTGCGGCGCTTGTTCGGCGTCCGACAGAACTGAATCCGGTCCGCCTGATTGAACAGGCCTCAGCAGGACAACAGCCGGTTGCCCTGTCCCATGTCAGCGGCGATACGGATGCCTTTCTGGCCCAGGATGCCGTGTTTGCAGGTGTTCTGCCTGTGACAGCGGACGAGCTGCACTGCTACCGGGCTGCGCTGCAGAAGATGTTTGCTGGGGCGGAATTCCGGCCTTCTGCCTGGAAAAATCTGCTGCAGAGAGGAGCAGCCGGTGATCTTCGGGCGCAGACGGAGATTGCCTGTACGTATCGTACAGGTGATCCACTCTGGGAAGTGAAGCAGAACCTGCCGGAAGCTGTGCACCGGCTGACAGAAGCTGCCAATGCCGGGCACGGCCCTGCAGCCTATCATCTGGCTGAACTGTATCAGCAGGGAGAAAAAGGTATTCCTTCTGACCAGAAATTGGCTTTTGAATGGCTGGCCTATGCGGCCCAGCTGAATTGGGGCCCGGCTCAGTTGCAGACAGCAGATTGCTGTCGGCAGGGAAAAGGCTGCAGACCTGATCCGGCTCTGGCGCATGCCTGGTATTCCGTCGCTGCGGCTGCTGATAATGACCTGAGCGAACAGGAAAAACATAAAGCAGAAACAGGCAGAAAAGCAGTTGAACAGAACCTCTCCGCCGGACAGCTGGCAAGGGCACAGGAATACTTCCGCAGTGTTCAGGAGCACCTTGCACAGCCTTCCACTGCCGCCGGCTGAACCTTTATCTCGTTACCTCCCCCTTTTTTTTAAAAAATACTTACATGAGCGAAACAGATTTTCCGTCCCGGGAGTATCCCGATGATGTCGCTGTTCTTCAGCAGCAGAACAAAACCATTCTGCTGGTCGGGACCGCCCATATTTCACAGGAGTCTGCTGATCTGGTCAGAGCAGTCATTGAGCAGGAACAGCCGGACACCGTGTGTATCGAACTGGATGAAAAACGATATACGGCACTGGCGAATCCTCAGCAATGGGAGAATCTGGATCTGAAGCAGGTTATCCGGAAAAAACAGCTATCCACCCTGCTGGTCAGCCTTGTTCTTGCTTCGTATCAGAAAAAACTGGGCGGGAAACTGGGAATTCAGCCGGGAACCGAACTGCTGACTGCGGCCAAGACAGCGGAAGAATACGGCATTCCGGTGGAACTCTGCGACCGGGATGTGCGGATCACCCTGCGTCGGGCCTGGAAGTCAACATCCTGGTACAAAAAAGGCTACATGTTGGCCAGCCTGCTGGCCTCTCTGTTTGATGATACCGAGCTTGATGAGGAGAAACTGGCGGAACTGCGGCAGCAGGATGTGCTCTCGGAGCTGATGAAGGAAATCGGTACAGCCCTGCCGGCCGCCAAACAGGCCCTGATTGATGAGCGGGATATTTTTATGGCCGAGAAAATCAAACAGGCAAGTGGACAACGCATTGTCGCCGTGGTCGGGGCCGGGCATATGGAGGGAATCCGGCAGGTGCTCCCGAACAACAACAGCAGCAGAATGGCAGAAATCAGCACGATCCCGCCGATTTCAAAAGGCTGGAAATTTTTCGGCTGGTCAATCCCCATAGCCATCCTGCTGTCTCTCGGAATAATCGGCCTTCGTCAGGGGGCCGGGGAAGCCGGGGCCAATGCTCTGTACTGGATTCTGGCCAACGGCATCCCCTCGGCCATCGGAGCCGTGCTTGCCTTTGCCCATCCGGCCACGATTTTTTCCGCCTTTGCCGCTGCTCCGATAACCAGCCTGACCCCGGTGATCGGGGCCGGATATGTTTGCGCCTTTGTCCAGGTCATGACCTGTCCACCCGTGGTGCGGGAATTTGAGACCGTGTCCGGTGATATTCTTTCTCTGCGCGGCTGGTGGCAGAACAGGCTGCTGCGGATTTTTCTGGTTTTTATCATGACAGGTCTGGGTTCCTCCATTGGAACCTGGGTCGGCGGATACCGAATTTTTTCCAGCCTGTTTGCATAACCAAGATCGACAAAAGGGCGAAAAAACTTATTTTTTTGTACTCCAGCTGCTGATAATGTTGATGATTTTCTCTTTTTCCTGCTCGGAAAGATAATTGGGATCGCCGGTGCTTTCCACCATCGTATCGACAATATTTTTCCATTCTTCCTTGTTCCGCTCCTGCATCTGCAGTCTCTGCAGATCATGACAGACATGGCATTTGTTCTCAACAAGCGGATGAATATGGGTCGAATCCGGGTGGCTCCAGGCCTGCAGCCTGCTGTCGTCCGGTTTGAGAGTGCTGAGATAATGGATAAGATCTTCTCTCTCCTGTTCCGAGAGATAGTCGGGATTGCCTGTTATCTCGATCATGCTGTTGATTGTTTCCGTCCATTCCTCCTCTGTTTTTTCGCCCACCGGCCGAAGCACTCTGTCCAGCGCGTGACAACCGGCACTGCATTTGCGTGCAACAAGAGGCTTTATTTTTTCCAAAGGATCATCCGGGGGCAAGGCAACAATCGGCTTATTTCCCGGCTGATTTCCCCTGTCCCCCCTCAGTCTGCTGAGAAAAAAAATAATATCTTCGGCCTCATGCTCGGAAAGAAATTCCGGATCACCGCTGGTTCTGGTCATTCTGCCGATTGTCTCTGTCCATTCCCCCTGCGTTTTGTCAGCCACAAAAACCCGGTCCAGTTCGTGGCACATACTGCATTTCTGCTGGACCAGAGTACGGCCGATCTTCAGGCGCAGCTTTTCTTTTTCTTCTCCCTGTCGTTTTTCCTGCTGCCGCACCAGATAGCCGACGATCTGCTTCACGTCAGAACTGGTAATGTTCGGATAGTCCAGTTCCGCCATTTTATGAATGGTTTCAGTCCAGGCAATATCACTTTTGTAGTTCTGGTATACCCGTTCAAGGCTGTGGCATTTACTGCATTTTCTGTTGGTAATTTTCTGTCCCAGTTCAACATTCAGGATATCCTCATCCACTTCGGACAGAACCGCATAGCGCGCACTTGAGCGGTGAAGCGCATAATAGCCTGCTGTAATGCCGGTCAGGCCGAAGGAAAGACCGAATATGGCAATCCCTAACATGATCAGCTTGGTGCTGAGCTGGGCATGACGCCGGGCAATGACGACCTTGATCATAATCAGAGGAATCAGGAGCAGCGCCAGAACGATATGGAGCATGGCTCTGGCCGGCAGCTCGTTCTGGAAGCTCCCTGCTTTCACAACCATGATCACCAGCATGGTGGCAAAAAGAACGAGAAACAGGTAACCGAGGATGCGGTGCAGCAGAATCCAGCCTTTTCTTCTCGGAGCGTCCTCCACCTTGCCGGTCATCTCCAGCATGATAAGAACAGTGACTCCGCCGATAACAACCAGTAATGTCGCTATGATGGTTGAGAATTGAGGATACATGATCACTCCCTTGTTGTTCCTGTTTCGTCTGCACGGAAGATTCTGTGCTGTCTGATTTTGATACGCAGTGGTCCGGCTCCGGTCAGGCCATATCCACTCCGGTAATTCTGGCCAGCTCAGGCTGCAGCGCGGCCAGGTCCGTGCGGTCAAGCGTATGAACTGCTTCCTTGCCGCAGGCACGGGTGAGTGCTTTGACCTCTTCTGTCACTGCAATGATAAAGCTGGAAATTTTTGCCGCTCCCTGTTCAACATCAAGCCGTTTGCGCAGCCGTTTGTCCTGCGTTGCAATACCATGCGGACAGTTGCCGAGGTGACACTGGCGGAGATAGGCGCATCCCAGCGCGATCTTCAGTGCTGTTCCCATGTATACCCCTTCTGCTCCGAGGGCGATAGCCTTGGCTATGTCTCCGGCATGCCGCATGCCTCCGGCCGCGATCAGAGTAACCCGGTCAGTCAGTCCTTCACGGCGGAGAAAATCAGCGGTTTTCGGCAGCGAATAGATCAGCGGCAGGCCGACATGATCTTTGAAGAGGACCGGGGAACCGGCTGTACCGCCTTCACCGCCGTCGATAACCAGCACATCGGGAATATATTTCTGGCTAAAGATTGCCTGCAGATCGTCTTCCAGATGACCGCCGACCAGTTTCACGGCAATGGGTTTTCCTTCAGTCAGCTCACGCAGTTCAATGATTTTCTCGGAAAGGTCCAGCGCGCTTCGTATATCCGGATGAATTGCCGGGCTTCTGGAAGTTATTCCCATGGGAATCCGTCGGACTGTTGCGATTTCCAAGCTGACTTTTGCGGCAGGCAGAGCAGAGCCTATGCCGGGTGCAGCGCCCTGGGCAATCTTGATTTCCACCATATCCGCCAGCCTCAGCTGTTCATCCCTGACACCGAACCGCCCCGGACCATACTGCAGCGTGAGATAATCGGCAAGCTCGCGTTCCTCCTTCAGCATACCTCCCTCGCCGGAATTGGCAATGGTTCCGGCCCGTGACGATGCCAAAGCAAGTGCCATCTTTGCTTCCTTGCTTAACGCGCCATAGGACATGGCCGCATGCAGAACCGGGGTCTGCAGATGGACCGGTTGTTCTGCTTTTTTGCCGAGAATGACCTCCGTGTCCACTTCTGCCTCTTCGGTTAGAGGCAGGCGGGCGAGCATGGCAGGCAGAAAAATCAGGCCGTCCATATTGAGAAAAGCCTGTGCAGTGCCTTTGCCCAGCACGTATGACTCCCCAGTCTCGGCCATTGCCCTGATCATTTTTCTGGTACCGGTCTTCCAATGACCGTATCCGGCATGATCTACCGGAAGGTCGTGGATGAACACGGCAGCCGGGGCGCTGCAGACCGGACAGAAATGAAAGTCAATGCTTCCCGAGTGCAAATGCCCGCATACCGGGCACCGAAAGGTGGTCATCTCACTCCTCCTCAAGAGAATCCGTCGGAACCTGAACCGAATGCGGTCTCCGGTTCTGTATGGTCGTCTGTATGGTCATGTCAGCCGAGCCGCCGCATACCCGCATACATTTCACATACATTTCCGACGTCCCCCTGCTTCCTGGCCGGGGTTGCTCAATATTGTATGCCGCATGAAGAATGTCAAGTGAATGACAGCAGAACTGCGTAATTTTTCTACCGGTCCGGCGCTGCGCAGTGCATCTGAATTCACTTGTTCATCCGTTCACGCGGCTGCGTCGGGCGGCTGAGGGAAAGAGGCTGAGGTCGGTATGGGGAAGGAACATGGAGGCCATGTACTGATCCTTGAATCCGGGAATTTCCGAGAGTTCAAAGCTGGTCATTCTACGCGCCACTTCCACCACGTCTCTGCGGACCGCGTTGGAAAGTTCACACATCCAGGCTCCGGTCAGGGAACCGTTGCCCACATACCGGATCTTCTCCGGATCCACCTCAGGCAGCAGCCCTACACTGACGGCACTGTCCAGATCGATATAGGAACCAAAGCCGCCGGCGAGAATAATCTGTTCCAGGTCACTGACCTGAAGCCCCACCTGTTCCAGCACCGTGGTGATACCTGCAAAGATCGCCCCCTTGGCCCGGATAAAATTTTCAATGTCCACCTCATTGATCACAATATCATGGTCAGCAGCACATTCATCCTCCCAGGCCAGCACATATTCCTGGCCGCTGCGTCCTTGCCTGATCCGGGGATGATCAATGTGATTGAATTTTCCGTCCCGGTTCAGTACACCGTGCTCAAACAGGGTAGCCACGATGATCAGCAGGCCGGAACCGCAGATGCCGATGGGTGCTTTACCGCCCTCGGTGACATTCATCGGCTCCAGAGTCTCCGGGTTGAGGCTGAAATCGCTGATCGCCCCTTCCACCGCCCGTATCCCGTGAGTAATACCGCCGCCCTCAAAGGCGGGTCCGGCTGAACAGGCAGCGCAGGCCAGCCAGTCCCGGTTGCCGATCACGATTTCCGCATTGGTCCCCACGTCAATAAACAGGGTCAGCTGTTCGGTGCGGTACATGCCTGATCCCATGACACCGGCCACGATATCCCCGCCCACGTAACTGGAAATAGCGGGATAGACCAGGGTTGCGCAGGTCTCTGACAGATCCAACCCTATTTCAGGAGCCCGGAAAGAGGGAATCAGCGTGGTGACCGGCACATACGGTGACCTTCGGATATTGGCCGGCTCCAGCTGGAGAAAAAGATGGGTCATGGTGGTGTTGCCAGCAATGGAAATGGAGTTGATTTCCTCCCTGGTTATGGGATCATGAGCTCTATCATCTGATGGCTCGGCCTTATCCAGCATTTCGGTAATCAGCCGGTTCATGGCCTCTGCTACCAGGTCATGCATCACGCCCAGCCCTTTGGGTTTTTCAGCATAGACAATTCTGGAAATCACATCTTCGCCGTAACTTATCTGCGGGTTGTAGCAGGACGCCTCGGCGAGAAATTTTCCGGTTTCAAGATCAATCAGCACCCCGTAGACCGTTGTGGTGCCGATATCAAAAGCCAGCCCGAAATTGCGGTGACACCAGTAACCCGGCTGGATATCCAGCAGTTGATACTTTCCCGCCTGATTCACCGGTACTTCCAGGGTCGCTGTGACCCGAAAATCATCCTGACGCAGGGCATAACCGAGTTTCTGCAGCAGGGCAAGGCTGCTCAGCCTGCAGTTTCTGTGGTACTGGTGAGCCAGCCCCTGCAGCAGACGGCTGGCATCTGCCCTGTTGTCATTACTGCCGGGACGGGAAAGCTCCACGCAGACTTTCTCAACCGGTGGAGACCAGACGCCCTCCCGTTTGAGTTCCTCCATATCAAAAATATGTCGGCGGGCGTAATTCCGTAGCGGGATGTCGGTACCAAGCCCGCCTTTCCGCCGACCCGTCGCCTCCGGAATATGCACGGTGACATCGCTGTCCACCTGAGCGCTGCAGGCCTGCCGCCAGCCTTCCGCGTATTCTTCCGGAGTGATTTTTTCACTGCTGCCGCCCTGTACCGTTCCCTGCTCGACAAGAATCCGGCATTTTCCGCACACACCAGCACCGCCGCAGGAGGCATTGATATGCAGTCCGGCTGTCCGGGCCGCCTGCAGCAGCTCGGTTTCCGGTGCAACCCGGACTGTCTGTCCGGAGGGAAGAAAAGTTATTGTGCAGTTCTGTTGACCGTCCGCCATCTGCCTGCCTCTGTTGCGTCTTTTTTGGATATTGAGGGCTGTCGGGACAACCCTTGAGCTGGTGTAATTATACATGCCTCCTGAAGAAAATCAAAATGCCGTTATGGGAAATTTGTTGATTTTTCCGCTGATCTGCTGATACAGTTGGTTCTGCTTCCGGATGTTCGGCAAGCAGGCTCGCAGGATGAGTAATTGGCTACAATGAAGGAGGAAGCTGAAATCAGCTATGGGAGTCGGAAAACAACCCGAACCGACTGCGGCTGTAATTGACAGTTAATCTGTTAAAACAGCTTGCGGAAACGGAAACACACCGTATTGATGGCAAGAAAAAGGTGGGGGCAGTGTGGGGACTGGAGCGCAAGGCAAGAAAAAAGGGATTTAAGTAGAATATTTCGTATCTACCTAAAACCCTTTCGTATTTCATGGTGCCGAGACCAGGATTTGAACCAGGGACACACGGATTTTCAGTCCGTTGCTCTACCGACTGAGCTATCTCGGCACTTCAGATCAATTGGGCGCAATTAATACCATGACCTGCGGTTCGTTGTCAATTATTTTCTTTCTCAAAATGAACGGTTCTTTCATCTTTCACGAAAGACGCTGAACATCAGCCCGGCAGCAGGCAACAAGTAGAATGCGGGCAGACTGCTTCATACCGTTCTCGCCGAGCCCTCCTCCAGCAGCAGAGCGAGATTCTCTGCGGCAAAGGCGATACCGGAATCCTGGCCCAGGGCGATCTGGTAATTACTGATCGCCTCCTCTTTCCGGCCGAGGCGCTGCTGGTTCAGGGCCAGATTGGCGTAATCAATAGCGGAGACCGGATTAAGCTGTACAGCCCGCTGAAAATGATGCGCAGCCTGCTCAAAGCGGTCCGCCCTGAAATGACAGACCCCGATGATGTTGTGCAGGTCAGGCCGCTCCTCGTCGCACTCCAGTCCTTTTTCCAGCACCGGTACAGCCTCTTCAAAACGCTCCAGATCCCGCAGGCAGCTGCCGAGGTAGGAATAAATATACGGTTTGTCCTCGTTATTGGGCTGCATGGTCAGAGTCTGCTGAAAGCAGCTTAACGCCGGTTCAACCAGATCCTGGTCATAAAAATTACGGCCCCGGTAGAACTCCAGATAATAGGCATCAGGCAGCTCCTCCTGCATGGCTGCCAGTTTTTCTTCCAGAGCAGCAGGGGACAGCAGCTCGGCGGCCAGCTTGGCGGCAAACAGCGGGGCATCACCGGAGGCGGCCCGCTCGCGGAAATGAGCCCCGGGAATAATGGTATAGGCCGCCGGAATCTGCAGTGCAGGATGCATGGTGTTGATCATCAGCACCTCAAGATTAATTTTTTGCAGAGCAGACAGGCAGTTGTGCAGTTCCTGCAGCATATCCTCGGCACCGAGATTAGGTAGCTGATTGATGGCAACGGTTTGCTCGGAAAACAGATATTCCGCCTCGTCCAGACTGAGCGGCTTGGGTAAACCGGAGGCCACGTAATTGGATCCGGATTCAAAGTCACCGGCCAGCTGGGCCACCTCGGTCAGGGCGCGGATCAAGGCCTTGTCCGGGCCGGGAGTTGTTCCGGCGGTGTAGACCAGCTCGCTTTTTTCCGGAAAGCTGGCCGGATCCCAGGCAAGTGCCCCGACAGTCGGAATGCCGGTGTCCAAGGAGAAATCATTAACCTGCAAACTGATGCCGTTGCGCTGAAATTTATCAATCAGGGAACGGGCCACCGGGTCTGTGACCGACCCCAGATCAATGCTCGGAATGCGGGGCTGCTCCCGGGCAATCACGGCGCAGACATGCCGCTCCACCACCTCACTGACGCCCTGAAGTACGGCCTCTTCAACAGTATTGCCTGCACAGGGGCCATTGAACTCATTGATGGCGTAAAACCAGGAAAAGGGGATCAGGACATCCTCATCCTTGGTAATATTCCTGGCCCAAGTCCAGCGCAACGGTAACCCGGCAAGCAGGGCTTCCAGCTGTTCCGGCCTGCGTTCCGTATCATGGACGGAATGGAGCAGGGCTGACATCGGCAGGACCGGATATCCGGCCTCCTGCATGGCCGCATAATCACCGACGATAAAATTATCCGGATTCCTGAGAAAGGAGAAAAAACTGAACCGCTCGGCCAGCTCCATACAGGCACTGGCCTTGGACTGCTCCGGCGTGGAGCCTTTGCCCATCTGCTTTTTCGTGCCGATGGTTGCCGCAGCATCTTTGCCGCAGACGCTGAAAAAGACCGGGATATCCAGCCGGCCCGTATCAATACGTTTCACCTCTTTGAGGATGTCCAGCCCGGTGGCCTTCAGCCGTTCCTGAAAAAGCTCCACAGTCTGTTCAGGAGTGCAGGCCTTGTCCTGATCATAGGTGTACTGTTTCAGACAACTGTGCAGACGGATAGTATTTTTTTGCATATTTTTATAGTCAGAATTGGTCTGTTCGGTATAAAAACAACTACGTTGTACAACAGAAAGACGGGAACAGGGCGGATGACAGGCACCCCGACTCTCAAATACTACCATTTTGTGGGGTGAAATGCCAGTTCAATGTCCGGGCGGAACGACATATAACCAGGCTGAAGATCGTGCCTGCCTGAAGATACGGGCATAATTTGAACGAAATCTCCGTCAATGCGCTGTCTGAATAATATAGAATGATAGTTGATCTTAACGATCTTAGTTCGTTTAATCAAAAACGATCAGAAACTCAATATGAATCATCAAGAAAACAACGAGTTATCCAGAAAGATTGAGAGCTTAACAAAAGAACGAGATAGATTACAAAAAATAATTAATGCTGAAAAAAAAGGTGCTTTTTTACTTGCTAACCTATGGGTAATAATATCCTTAGGGCCAAGCTTATCAAAAAGCCTTCGATCGTGGTATGATGGGTGGAAAAAAGATAAATTGTCTGCCCAGCATAATATTGATATAGTCGCTGCCGTTATTACTTCTACTTTGTCAACCATAACCTTTTGATCTATTTGTAAAAACTTCTTGCAATATCCGGATAAAGTTGTATCTTTCATTAGGAAGATTTTATCGCTTTTTGATCAAGATAGCACCTGATAACAGCTATCAAAAAAATACCCGTCAATCGCCCTGATTATAACTTTATTCTTTTTATGAACGCTCCCAGCCCCGAAAAAAGAAGTCCCCATGACAAATTCTTTGAGTTGACCGGCATCGCCCGGCAACTTACGTCTTTTCACGAAAGATATCATCATTTTTTTAAGAGACATACGGTAAGTTTGTCAGATAAAGCATTCCAATACTTGAAAGGTTTATTCCAGGCTGACAAAAAAACATGGAACGTATGGAGGAAAAGGTTCCGGGCGTTAAATATGAGCCCCTCCAGTATTTTCTTTCCGACTCGAACTGGGATTGGCGTCCTGTAAACAACCAAGTAGCTAAAGATGCGGATAACATTTTTGGAGGAAAGGAAGATAGCGCTCTTTTTATTGATGAATCCGGGATACCCAAAAAGGGTAAAATGTCTGTTGGGGTTTCTCGTCAATGGTGCGGGCAGCTTGGTAAAACCGACAACTGTCAAGTAGTAGTGTTTGCAACTTTGGGATATGGTCGCTTTTCAACGCCGATCGACTGTCGGCTGTATTTACCGAAAAGCTGGACGGATGACAAGGAACGTTGTCTTAAGGCTAAGGGCTCGGGGATGGCTGGCTTGGCATCATCATATGACTATGGTCATGATGGCCATGTTGTTTATGGTCGAGCAACGATTATACCATCAAGTCGGTGTCCCGTTATTGAGTTGCGCTGATATAACAACATTACTCAAGTCAATTCTTCCACGTCGAGATGTAAACGAAGATGAAGTTATAAGACAGCTTCGTCAACGGCATGAAAAGAGGCAAGCTTCGATTGATTTCGCATATGAGAAACAACCGAATTGCAAATTATTACCACAGCCTTTGTGAGTGCCAAAGTAGAAATAGTGACGAGCATGAAGTCTGCGGTCTTCGTACTCAACGGGCTGCTCACAGGTATAGCACTGGCTCCGCTATATACAATAACTGTGTGACACTAAGTGATGTACAGGATTGGGTAGAAACTCCAGAAGGGGCTGACGGGAAAGATATCGATGATACAGTTTGGTATAAAAAAGAATGGGAGTCAAAGATAGAAGATTTATGCTCAAAGATTGGAATCTTCTATTGGCCTTTATCTTGTAATGACCTCTATCTGGATTATTTTGCTAAAATGCAAGCAAAAGAGAACGTTCCAGAAATTGTAAATCCAGGAGAGTGTTTCTTGGACTTTTGCATGCCTGATACTGTTAGTTATAGCTGGAGCAGTATCCATTCCTCGTTGGATGATGATACACTGTATTACTGCCAGTACGGCGACTATCAGGTGCGGGAGCAATGCTCTGACGGCTGCGAAAAAATGGACCCTTATGTAGATGACAGGTGTTACTGATCAATACCTTGGATGCCCCCCTGTAATGTAATTACCTCTTACGCAGCAGTGTGGGGCACAAACGGTGAGGGAAGCCTGTAAGCAAAAAAGCGGGATCGAAGGTCGGTCCCGCTTTTTTTGTTACCTCTCTCTAAACCGGAAAATCAGCCCTTGATTGCAATTTCAATTTTCAAGCCAACTGCCCATCCTTCAACGTCAAACACCGGTCCATGGACTTGGCCAGTTCCAGATTATGGGTCACCATGACTACGGACATGGACCGGGTCCGGCAGATATCAGTCAGCAGATCAAAGACCTGCCGACCGCTGACTGAATCCAGGTTACCGGTGGGTTCATCGGCCAGCAGCAGGGCCGGACGCATAATCAGGGCCCGTGCCAGGGCCACCCGCTGCTGCTCCCCGCCGGACAGCTCACCGCTCCGATGACTGAGCCGATGACTCAGGCCGACCCGGCCAAGCAGGTCTTCTGCTTCATGCCTGAGCTTTTTTCCGGCCTGCCCGGTCTGTCCGGCGATCAGGCCCGGCATCATCACATTTTCCAAGGCTGAAAAATCGGGCAGCAGATAATGAAACTGAAAGATAAAACCGATATGTTTATTTCTGTGCCGCGCAAGTTTATTTTCCGGCAGCTGGGTCAGCTCCTGACCGGCAAAACTCAGGGTTCCCTTGTCCGGGACATCAAGGCAGCCGAGGATCTGCAGCAGGGTGGTCTTTCCCGACCCGGACGCACCGACAATGGCCAGCATCTCACCGGGATAGATCTCCAGATCTACCCGGTGCAGCACCCGGATCGGATTTTCCGCTGTGCCATAGTCCTTATGGATATTAACAGCCTGCAGCAGCATGGAACTTTTATTTATACTATTCATAGGTCAGGGCATCAGCAGGCCGGACCCCTGATGCCTTCCAGGAAGGATACAGAGTCGCAAGCAGAGTAATGACAATGGCGGAAATGGCGATAACAATGACATCCGCAGGCACCACCTTGACCGGCAGGGTGGACATGGGATAAACATTGCTGGGCAGCTCAATAATTTTATAGCGTTTGAGCAGGGAACAGAGACCAATTCCGCCACCGATACCGAGCAGAGTACCTGTAAAACCGACTACGGCGCCCTGATAGAAGAAAATCCGCATAATGCTGCCGGTGGTGGCACCCATTGATTTCAGAATAGCGATGTCTTTATTTTTTTCCATCACCACCATCACCAGGGCACTGATGATATTCAGGGATGCAACCAGAATTATAAGATCCAGGGCGATAAAAATACCGATCTTTTCCAGTTTCAGAGCGGCAAACAGATTCCGGTTCATCTGCATCCAGTCCCGTACCAGATAATGTTGCCCGACGCGCTGCCGGACAGTAGCAGCAATACTGTCCGCCTTATCAACATATGCCACCCGCAGTTCAAGGCCGTGTACGCGGTCTCCATCAAGACCGGCAAGGCTCCGGGCGGTCTCCAGACTGACAAAGCCCATTGAGGAATCGTATTCATACATGCCGGTGGCAAAAATACCGCCGACCACACAGGTCTGCACCCTAGGCAGCACCCCCATCGGGGTAAGAGTACCGTTGGGCGACAGCAGCCTGATCTTCCAGCCTATATCCACCCGCAGCTGCGCTGCCAGATCCCGACCGAGAACAATCAGGGGCAGCCCGGCATCATCGGCAAGATCGGTCAGGCTGCCGCTGAGCATTTTCTTCTCCAGATTAAGAACCTTACCCGCACCGAGCGGGTCAATGCCCCGGACAGCGATTCCTGAAGATGACTGGCCGGAGGTGATCAGGGCCTGGGCGTAAATATACGGCGTTGCCGCTGTCACCCCGTCCACCGCCTCCACCTCCTCTTGCAGGCGGTAGGGCTCCCCGATGCTGCTGCCGGGCCGGTTCACCAGCACATGGGCATTGATCCCGATGATCTGATCCCGCAGCCCCTCGGTAAAGCCGGTGTACACGGACAGGACAACAATCAGAGCCATCACGCCCACGGCCACGCCGAGTACGGAGATGACCGAGATCAGAGAGATAAACTTCTGTTTGCGTTTAGCCCGCAGATAGCGGAAGCTGACAAAGCGTTCAAAGGACATAAAGGCTGACAAAGTAAGTAAAGTAAAGTGTTACTGTTTCTCGCAAAGAAATCACTGTAACAGAAATATGGACAATCATACACCGGATAATCGAGCAAACCGCATTTTTAATCACACCCCCGGAAGGGTACGATCAAAAGTAAAAGTGCGGTCTTATCCCGACATTCCGCACATGAATCTTGATTTTTAATATTTTATTAGAATTATTATCAAACCATTAGGTGTTTTAAGATCCGCCAACGCAAAAACAGCCAGTTGAAATTAACCGTAAAATATATTTACTTTCAATTACTCATATTTTCGAACAATACCGACAAACCGACAACAGCATTCCGCTCTGATCATCTGAAACCCATTTTATCCCGCTCCCCCCGCTAACCTTGCTCATCCTGCCAAGGTCGGCTTCAGTACGGGGTTTGCGGCCAGTTTTTCGGCAATCTTCCCCGCCTGTTTCAGCACAGTCTCGGTGGCCAGCTTCTGCATGTCCGGCGGATAACGGTATTTCCGCAGAGTGCGCTTGACCATCACCTTCAGCTTTGCCCGGACATTCTCCTTGACGGTTCAGTCAATGGAGGCATTGGCCCGGACTTTCTCATTCTGTACAGGGTGTACAGGCAGGGAGCGTCAAGCCTGCCTTGTGTCAATACAAAATGAGGAGTCAAAGAAACAGGTTGACACTTTGCCGGAATTTCACCATACTTCTGAATAAAACAGAAGCGGACCGGACAGCGGCCGGACCGATGCTGCAATACCTCGCCGTCTCTCCGGAATCCGGCAACAGAGGAACAGAATATGGTGAAGCACCAGCAGGTCAACACGATAGTCCTCCTGCTCATGGTCACGGCGATTTCAGCCCTGTTCCTGACCATGATCCGGCAGTTCCTGATGGCGATTTTTATGGCCGGGCTATTTTCCGCCATGACCGCACCCATCCACAACCGGCTGACCCGACGCCTTCATGACCGGGAGAACCTTGCCTCCATCCTGATTATTATCGCGATTGTCTGCCTGATTCTTGTTCCCTTGGGATTTCTCATCGGCGTGGTGATCAATCAGGCCGTGCATGTGGCGCAGTCTGTCACCCCCTGGATTGAATCTTTTATTAAAGAACCCGGTGTTCTTTCGGAATATATAGCCAAAATGCCGTATTATAAGGAGGTGCTGCCCTACCGTGATACGATCCTGGAAAAAGCAGGACAGGTTGTCGGACTTGTCTCTAACCTACTGATCAACTCTTTGTCCTCGCTGACCAAAGTCACGCTCAACGCCCTGTTCAACATAGTGATCATGCTCTATGTAATGTTCTATTTCATGACAATGGGCGATGTGCTGCTGAAAAAAATCTTGTATTATCTGCCGATGACGCATGAAGATGAGGAACGTCTGTTGCTTCGTTTCACCTCGGTGACCAGGGCGACGCTGAAAAGCACCCTGATTATTGGTATGCTGCAGGGCGGAATATGCGGGTTTGCGTTTTTTCTGGCTGAAATACCGGGAGCAGCCTTCTGGGGAACCATCATGGCGGTGCTCTCGACTATTCCGGCTGTGGGAACACCTATCGTCTGGGTGCCTGCCCTGATTATCCTTGCAGTCGGCGGTGATGTGTCCGGGGCGGTTATCCTTGGTGTGCTCTGCGGCGCCGTGGCCGGGAATCTGGACAATCTGCTCCGGCCCAGGCTTGTGGGCCAGGATACGGAAATGCATGATCTGTTTGTCCTGTTCGGTACCCTTGGCGGCATCACCCTGTTCGGCGTGCTCGGCATTATCATCGGGCCGATCATCGCGGCGCTCTTTATCACCATCTGGGAGATTTACGGTGATACCTTTCAGGAGTACCTGCCGGAAGTGGGTTCACTGGCCCGCCTGTCTCAAGGCATGGAAGACAGTGCCCCGGAAGAGGTTATAGAGGAAGATGTATCTGCTGAGCAACAGGTTGAACAGGAGGCGGAGGGAGAATAGGAAACCGTATTGATATTAAGGGCGTGGAAAAGTAACTTTTAGGGCTGCGGGTTTTGGGTGTTGAAGAGTTTTTTGAAGCCGAAGTCCGTAAACAGGTTGAGATTCGGTCGGTCAGATTTCGCCCGATGGAAGGCTTATTTGCGCAGGGCAAAGGGCCAGCGTCATCAATATCAACGATGGGGTCTATATTGTTTGTTGTCGTGTTCAAATCAATCAAGTCTGACCCTTTTGATCATAAAATCGGACTGGATAAATAGGGAAACTTATTATTTATAGGCATTCTGCCGATGTTGAATATCCACGACAAGAACAATCACTTTTTCCTCCTCAATAAGATAAAAAAGGCGGTAATTCCCAATCCTGAAGCGATAGTATCCTGAGAGGTCTCCTTTCAGTTTTTTGATATTCGCTCCGAAGTAGGGATTTTTTCGAAGCTGAGGATACACAATATTCTTTATCTTCGCATACAGAGACAGATCAATCTTCTTTTTGCGTTTCTCAAATTTTTTGGACTCCGCAATCCTGAACTCAAACAAGAGTGTACTCTCCTCGTTCAAGCTCTTTGATGCCGTCCTTTAAACTCTGTACCAGCTCGGTATCCCGGAGTATTTCATCCATTTCATCATTATCGACATACTGTACAGAGGAAAGATACTGCATCACGGCAAATTCTATGAAATTGGAAAGGTTCCTCTTCTGCCCATCCGCTGCTGTTTTTATCATCCGGTAGACCGCATCATCAACCCGCATAGTCACTGTTTTCATTTTCGTCCTCCTGTTTTTTTGAGGCGGGGAAGAACTATGAATATATAATATTCAATTTCATTCACAGCGTCAAGAGATCTCAGTGAGTAGGTACTCCTGGTGTTGGGTGCTGATGGTAACGAAACAGGCCCCGGCCTGTGAATAATCGTCATTGCGCAGGCGGATGGAGTGGTCACAAAAAACGTACGGCTCCCATTTCGATCTATTATTGTGTTGAAATCAATCGAGTCTGAGCCTTTGATTTTCGAGCCGAATGCAAACAACGACCTGACATTATGCTGTTTACACAATGCTGTAATTTTATCCAGATTGTCATGGATTATTCTGTGCATGGTCATTCCTCGGCCCTGTCGGTTTCCGGTGCCTCTCAATCCAGCCAATTCTCCACCGCCAGACCCGGAACCCGAGTAAATTCTCGCAGGTTTGCGGTAACAACGGTCAGCTGCAGGGTAAGGGCATGAGCGGCGATCAACAGGTCGTTGCCCCCGATGGGCTGACCGACACGCTCCAAGGTAGTCCTGATTTCCCCGTATTGATGGGCGACATTTTCTTCCAGAGGAAGTACTGGCAGGGTGTTCAGGAGCTGTTCGATTCTTGCCGTGAGTCGGGGAGACCCTTTTTTACAGGCTCCGTAGCGCAGCTCACAGGCCACGATCAGGTTGGTGCAGCAGGCCGGTTCAATATGAGGACGGGTCACCTTTTGTGCGACAGATCCGGCGGGATTTTTTATGATGTCTGAAAGGATATTGGTATCCAGCAGGTATCTGTATTCGTTCATTTCAAAAGATATCTTCCGGTGTGACAGGAGTATCGTCTATTTCCGGGAAATCCTCATCAAGGGGCTTCCAGGAGGCCAGCAGGGCGGCCAAGCCGGTTTTTATCACCGGTTCTATGATTAACCTGTTACCTTCTTTGCGGATGACGGCTTCATTTCCTTCCAACTCGAATTCACGCGGAATACGAATTGCCTGATTGCTTCCGTTACGGAACAGGCGGACGTGTCGTTCTGTCTGCATATGAGCCTCCCTTTGTTTTAAGCGGAATCGGAGTTGCCTGCATATACTCAAGCATATGCTTGGTCGTTGGGTTTGTCAAGGAGCGCCACCGCAGGTACGGCATCCAAGGGGGAGAGAAATCAATATTTTTAAATCAATCGAGTCTAACTCTTTTGATTTCGTTCTACAATTCAGCTACCTCAATGGAGCATTCCTTGGCAGTTCTGCTTAATTTTTTATCTAAGGTTAAAAGGACAGCATTATTTCTTCGAGCCGCGATCAAATACATAATATCATAAACACTGTGACCCAAGGTAGATGATAGCTTGAAAGCCTCTCGAAAGAAATCATGTTCATCAATAAAATCATCAGGCAGAGCAATAGCTTGTTCAAGGCCTCGCTCACAGTCCTGCAAAGAAAGGTCTGTCAACCGCTGATATTTCCAAAAAACATTCGTGACTTCCGAAATAAACAGAGTCGGTGCGATCACCCAGTCCGCCTCACTGAGATACCTATTCAACTGCCCTGCTATAGGGCGTTGCAGAACAACTTCCACTGCCGCACTTACATCAAGGACAGCGATCATCGCTCACGATCCTCCCTGACAAGTTGAACAGGATCCACAGATGCCATTTTTTCGCCTACAAAGCATGTTTGTTCAGCAATAGTCCGAAGCAATTTTCTCCTGCGATTTTTATGGGAAACAGCGGTCTCCATGCCTCTTGCCAGGGTAACGATAGCCTCCTGAGCAAGACTGCGATGTTCCGCTTTCGCCCTTTTTTGCAAACGGTGATAAATATTTACCGGCAACTCTCTCACTTGTAAAGATGGCATGGCATTTCTCCCTAAAAACGTATTTTCAACCTGTTATTTAACGCCTCTCTTGAGAGTAATGCATTTTTCATCATTATGCAAGCAACCGTGCTTTTCCTGTTTACTTAGATGACCCTATTGATTTTTCCATCGACCGAACTAGCGGCGGGAGAGAAGGAGAATGGCAGAACACAGAGGGAGAAGTATTGACAGTACTTCTCATTCCTGTAGGATACTATTATGGAAAAAGATATACTTGAGACACGCTTTGAGTAATTTATCGCCCAAGGCTTTGCAGGGCGTATCATTGTGTTTGATAAGTCCGCAGCTCGTGTTTATGCCAAAATTATGGGCCGGTGCAAAGAGAAGGGCCGTCCCATGAGTCTTCCTGACGGTCAAATCGCCGCTGTTGCTCAAGCTGGCCATCTGAGTTTGGCGACCCGCAACATACGTGACTTTGAGAGTTGTGGGATTGAGTTAATCGATCCTTTCGGGCCGTAAGAAAATCAATAGAGTCTGACCCTTTTGATTTGATCTTGCCGGAATATGATGCATAAATGTCCCCTATTTATTCCCTAATCGGTGCCCACCGTCCAAAAGTCATGGTCCCGGTGCTCGGTTACCACTTTTCCGACCGTCTTCGTCAAGTAGAAATACTGATCAAATTCATCACCAACACGCAGTTCCACATCGAACGAGCGTACTACCCGATCTACGATACGCCGCATGCCTTGGTACCCAAGGTGGGTATCTAGTTCATGCTTCGAAATGCGAAAGCTGATTACCAGATCTGGGTGCTTCGGTCCCTCGGTCGTACCGTCAACGTTGTCGTCATCGATAAACACGTTCACGCTCAGGCCGGGTCCGGTCAGCATCCCGGTATCCACATGATCGGTAAGCGGGAATTCGTGCAGCAGGAACTCCCGAACCCGCACCTCGTTGGCGTCCGAGCCGAACCGGTGAAGCGTAAGAAAATAATCAATTGCCATTGTGTCTGCTCCCGTTTGCAAAAAAGGTTTGCCGGATCCTTCACTCGTCATAAATGAGATCGAGCTGCGTCAAAGGTATCGCAAGGGCTTATGGAAATATCTGCGTGATCTTTCCGTTCTTGACGCCGATCACTTCCTTAAGACCATTTTTTGGCTTTCGCCGCAGCATCTCGCTGATGTCGCTCGGTTCCAAGCTCGTGTCATCCAAGTTCAGCACGATACGGTCCGCCTGTTCCGAGTTTACTTTTCTTGAGATGCCTTTTCGTACTTGATCGACGTTGTCCGTATCCGGTGCCAAGCAGTCGAAATACTCGTCTTCGATCTTGTAGTCCGGCTTCTTGCCGTTGGGTTTCTTGTGAGGTCCTTGGTCGATATCATAACCGGCGTCAGCAAGCGTGTTGGCCGATTCGTTCTCGCGCTTGTGTTTTCGTTTCTGTGAGCCGGTCTCAGGTGTCCGATCGCCGCGCGGCTTCCCTCCCTTTGCCTTGCTCGGCGTCGTCCTGCTCGGCCCCTTTGGCGACGTGTGCAGTTTGCGTCTTGGGCTCTCCCCGGAAGTTGGGGTACTCTTTGACTTAATGCGTGTTTTATGAGGGCCTGATTTTTTGTGACGAAATCTTCGTCGCTTAAGCGCTTTGACAAGCCTCTGCCACAATCCTTTAAGTTTTCGAAGTTTGCTGACATGCCGTGCTTTTGATGCGCCGCTTACAGCAGTTCCGATGCCCGCTGTAAGTACAGCAATAATTATTTCCGGTATTGCGGTTCCCGCAGTCTCACTCCATTCGAGGCTGTGCTGCGCAGCAATGTAATCTTTCGCAAAATCATAAAGTATATCGTAAGTAGCTGCATCCTGAAGTAAGATTACAATAGCTTCTATATCCTCATCTGGAATCGCTGCGAGCTGATCGTAAACCTTTTTTCCATTCTTCAAGTCCTCGATCCACAGTAATGGCGCACCTATTGGGTTAACAATAGGGTTGCGTTTATATCCTTCATAGGCAAACTCGGCAAGGTCCTTTGTAGCCTTCCAGGCTCCTCCACCAAAGCTCTTTGTATACTCCCACGCCTTGCCGAAGGAGCCTTTTTCCTGCAAAGATTGTTCTAAATTCCGAGCCTCTTCTCTTTCTATCTCCAGAATTTTATTGAGCTCGGCTTTCAACTGTGCGTGTAGTTCCGCTATTTCCTTGTCAACATCCTTTTCGTACTCTACGGTGACTTGCCCTGGTGGTATTCCGTCATGCCGTGCGTATCCATTCTCGTCAAGATAACCTTTATCTACACTGCCATCGCCAAAGGTAATCGTGTAAGGTACATCACACGCTGGTTCTATATCGCTCCAGTCTTCCGGATATTCAACACAATGTTCGAGTTCCACCCAGTTTTCTTCCGGCGGCACAGAATGCTCAACCTCATGCTCCTTTACGAATGACTTGACATACTCTTTCTTGCTCCACTTCTTCCCTTCAACCGGTACAACCTCTTTCACCGAAGGAGATGAAGAACCGCCACCATATTGAGCCGCTTTTCCCCGTGCAATAAATATCTGACCCCGGACAGCCTTCCTGGCGACTTGAGAAATAACCTCCTGATCACTCAGTGAATGAATACCGAACTGATATGAATCCTCATACAGTACTTTCCGCAGCACCGTCATATTATAGGCATCATGCATAAAGCGACGAAGACAAACAACTGTAGCTTCGTAACCTGCAAAAGGGGCTGCCGACTTCATAGAGGGCCTGTCCTGTAACGTGCCTATCTGGAGGGTTTCGTTATTTCTTCGCAGTACTCTGATCATGAGATGAGGTCCGATTTCAGATATCTTCAGCTCCGCCTTCCGCAAATGACAATTACCTGATAAAACGACATAGCACACCGCCCGCCTTGTGTCAATACAAAATAAGAAGTCAAAGAAACAGGTTGACACTTTGCCGGGATTTCACCATACTTCTGAATAAAACAGGAGCAGGCCGAATCCTGGTGCCTTCACCTGCTGAACAAGAGGCGGAGGAGGAATAGCCGCGATTCCTGCGGGACAAATTCTTCTTTGAGCTTTTCCGGCAAGACGTGTTAAGATAAACGACGGAGTGATGTATTTAACTTAAGTTGAACACGTCCCTTTTCAGGAAGTCAGAAAAGCCGATAAGGAGAAACAATGACAGCAATAAAAATCACAACAGAGCGGGAAAGAATGGCGGCCAGAGCCGTTGAGCTGTTTGCTCAGGGGTTCCACTGCAGCCAGGCCGTGCTCTGCGCCTGTGCGGAGCTTTTTCAGGAGAAAGCGCCATCTCCAGAGCTGATTGCGGCGATGGCGCCCTTTGCCGGAGGCATGGGGAGCAGCGGACAGGTCTGCGGGGCCTTGTCCGGTGCCCTGGCAGCCATCGGGTTCACTTTGGGAAAGACAGCACCTGAGCAGGATAATCATCCGAAGATGGGCGGTATCAGTCATGCGATGGTGCAGAAGTTTGCAGAAATTACGGAGCAGTACGGCGGGATCAACTGCTCTGATATTGCCGGAGTGGACTGGAAGGACTGGAAAGCTGTCCATACGTTCCGCAACGACCCGAACAGCACGCGCAGGCATTGTGTGCAGGTTGTCCGGGAAACCAGCAACTGTCTTTACGATCTGATAACGGAAAAGCTGCAGAACAGGTAATCTCTATTGCTATAAACAAATAATAAAAGGAAGGGTGTTATGAACACAGTTATGAACACAGTTATGAACACAGCAGATTCAATGAACAGATTCAGCCGGATATGCAGCAGACGATTTCTGCAGAGCATAGGCATCTCGGTACTGATCGCGGCCGGGCTGAGCGCCTGCGGCCCGGTGTACAAGACCGATTATACCCTGGAGCCTCCTGACACGGAGCAGGGACGGATGTGTATTATGCAGTGTGCCCAGAAAAGATCGGATTGCAAGGATGACTTGGAGTCTGACCAGAAGGACTGCAGGCACCGCAACGAAATGGCCGGTCTGAAACTTGAGAACTGCCTTGCCGCCGGGGTTGCTCCCTGTCTGGATACCACGGAGCCCTGCCCTGAGCCGAAATTTGATCAGTGCAACGAGGAATACCGGTACTGCTACCAGTCCTGCGGCGGCAAGGTCATCCCGCAGGTGACCTGTGCCGGGTATTGGGGCTGGGAGTGTCAATAGCGGCAACTGTGGGACGGTTGAGCGGCACCGCCGAATCACGGCCCGGTCTGCCGCGCCCCCTTTGCGGCTTGGCTTGGAGCCAGGCTGCTCCTGATGAAGGCTCGGCAAAACCCAGCTGCCTGTGGCGTATTGTGAAAATCACTTCTGTTTAATACCCTGTCTTTTATGGCGGGGTAGTTTTCCTTTCTTCTATGACACCGAAAAACATTCCCCTGAACGAACGGATCATTTTTGCCCTTGATGTCACCTCGTATGACGAAGCAATGGCCTTGGTTGAACAGTTAGACAGCGAGATAAAATTCTTCAAGGTGGGGCTGCAGCTCTTTCTGGCCAGCTGGTTCAACACCATTGATGCCATTATCCGGCGCGGCAACAAGGTCATGGTGGACCTTAAGTTTTTTGATATCCCGGAAACCGTGCGGCTCGCAGTGGAGCAGCTGAAAAATCGGGGCGTCACCTTTGCCACGGTGCACGGCAATGATCCGATTCTCCGGGCTGCTGTGCAGGATAAGGACAGTGAGCTGAAGATTCTTGCCGTGACCGTGCTCACCAGCTTTGATGAGGAGGATATGCGGGCTATGGGCATGACCGGGAGCGTCCGGGACTTGGTGTTGCACCGGGCACGCAAGGCTCTGGAGATCGGCTGCGACGGCGTTGTTTCCTCTGCCTTGGAAGCGGAACCGCTCTGTAACGATCTGGGAGGAAATTTTCTGGTTGTCACGCCGGGGATCCGACCGGGTGCCAATGTGGATGACGGCTCGGATGACCAGAAACGAATCGCCACGGCAAAACAGGCCATCATCAACGGTGCGGATCATGTGGTCATCGGCAGACCTATCCGTAACAGCAACGATCCGATTGCCCTGATCCGATCGTTGCAGCAGGAGCTGACTGAAGGGCTTGCGGCGCGGTAACCTATTGCCCGGTTCGGGGAAAAACCGTGCCTTTTCGAATGCAGGAGACTATCCTTTCAGAATTTTTTTGAACGAAAAACCAACCCCAAACCGACTGTCATGCATAAAATACTTTTTCTCACAGTCATACTGTTTTTCCTTTTGCTCAGTTCTGCTTATGCTAATGAGCCGCCGGATTACCTCTGGCAGCAGGAGACAGCCTCCTGTCTCGTTGACGAAAATTGCACAATTCCGGACAATCAGAGCAGAGACAAGAGAAAAAAATGCATCCGGCTTGCAGAGGATGAAGGGTTCAAAGATGATATAATTGTGGTCGGCGATTCATGTTCTGCCGGGAAAGAAACTGCAGAGGAAGTCGTAAAAATCCTTTCAGCACTGTCTGTCTCTGTAGAGAAATCATTTGCTGAAATCGAAGTTGACTTTGATCCGTTTGAAGCTTTTGCTGCTGCATTGCTTTATGTGCCGGTGAACAAGATTGTACAAAATAAAAAAGAAGAGAAGCAGGCAGCAGATAAAAAAAATCCAGAGCATTCTGCAGAAAAATCCACAGAACAGCAGCAAGCCGACATTGTACCTGTACTGCTTGTCCGGTTTAAGAAGGATTTATATTTTAACTTTAATTCCAGCGAGCTGAAAGAAATAGGCTCGATCATTACGCAGCATTTTGTCCATGATGTTCTTGCCGCAGCCACTGCGTATAAAAATATTACTGTGATCGGACATGCGGACAGTGTGGGGACGGACAGGGACAACATGACCCTCAGCAAGGAGCGTTCTGACGCCACTGTTGCTGAACTGCAGAAGGAAATCGAAAAAGCGGGCGGTTCTCCCAATGCATTGCAGATAGAAAGTCTGGGCGTCGGAGAAACACAGCCGATAGAATATCTTGAGCAGGAAAAGAAATCAGCGGCCAACAGGCGGGTGGAGATCTTTCTCTCCCCCTCGTCAATCGCTCTGCACAGGGCGGAAAAGTATCTTCACTGTTTGTACCGGAATAAAGCGAAAGCCAAGGATGAATCTGGCGATGAAGCGGATAAACCTGATGAAGCAGATAAGTTTGATCAATCTGGTCAGGTTGAGTGCTTTACCCGGTATATGACGCTGCAGGCTGAATAAGGCTGTAATATTGCGATACTGCACAGTGGGCCGCACGATTTCCCTGTCTCATTATTGCCAGAAAGAAATATATATCAGAACAATGTCCTTTATTTGATCCTTTTATCTTTCATTATATAGCGACTTTATCGGAGGAGAACGCTATGGTCATCGTCGATATCAAGGGATTACTGCTGCACCTCAACCCGTTCTGTACCAATGCACTCCAGGCCGCAGCCGGGCTGTCTGTTTCCCGGACCCATTACGAGGTGGCCATTGAACATCTCCTGCTCAAACTGCTCGACGAACTTCATGCTGACTGGCCCCTGATCTTTGAGCATTCCGGCATTGAGGCTGGGCAGGTCCGCAAGAAACTGGACGAGGTGCTGGAAGATTATACCGGCGGCAATTCAGGCAAGCCGGTGTTTTCGCCCATGCTGCTGGACCTTGTCCAAGAGGCCTGGCTGATCGCCTCCATTGATCTGGATGATCGGCGGATTCGTTCCGGCGCGTTGCTCCTCGCCCTGCTTTCCCGTCCCGCCTACTATGCAACCGGTCAGTACATGGACCTGCTCCGGACCATCAACCGGGAAGATCTGCTGAAAGAATTCTGGACCATTACCAAACCCTCAGTGGAGGCTGTCAGCAGGGAAGAACGCATCCGGGAGGAAGGGAAGCAGAGCGTGACCGGCAAGGAAGGCTTTCTGGCCCGTTTCTGCCAAGACTTTACCGAAAATGCCCGCCAGGGCAAGATTGATCATGTCTTCGGGCGGGATCGAGAAATCCGCCTGATGATCGATATCCTGGCACGGCGGCGAAAAAATAATCCCATCTGCGTGGGAGAGGCCGGGGTCGGCAAGACCGCTGTGGTGGAAGGACTGGCCCGGCGCATTGTTGAGGGCGATGTGCCGGAGGCGATCCGGGGAACCTCCCTGCTGGTTCTGGACATGGGATTGCTGGAGGCCGGTGCCGGAATGAAGGGCGAATTTGAAAACCGCCTGAACGGGGTAATTACTGAGATTAAACAGTCGGCAACTCCGATCATTCTTTTTATTGATGAGGCGCATACCCTGGTGGGGTCCGGCGGCGCGGCGGGCAGCGGCGATGCAGCCAACCTGCTTAAACCGGCTCTGGCCCGGGGAGAGCTGCGCACCATTGCGGCCACCACCTGGACCGAATATAAAAAATATTTTGAAAAGGATCCGGCCTTGGCCCGCAGATTCCAGCTGGTCAAGCTCGATGAACCGGACACCGAGACCACCACCCTGATCCTGCGCGGCATTAAGGACAGTTATGAAAAAGCCCATAAGGTCATTGTCCGGGATGATGCGGTGCAGGCCGCAAGCGAAATCGCTGACCGCTATATTTCCGGCCGGTTCCTGCCGGACAAAGCCATTGACCTGCTGGATACGGCCTGTGCCCGGATCAGCATCAATCTGGCTACCAAGCCGCCTTCCCTTGAAGATTTGGAGCGCTCCATAGCCGCCCTGGAGCGGGAACAGCAGGCCATGCTGCGGGATCAGGAGAATAATGTAGCGATTGACCAAGAACGTCTTGCAGAGATCGGCGGGGAAATCAGCAGGCTGGATGAACAGCGGCAGGCCCTGACAGAACGCTGGCAGCAGGAGCGGGAGGCGGCAAACCGGGTTGTTGATTTGCGCAACCGACTGCACGATGCTGTGCACGCTATCGCACAGGCAGCTACCGAGCCTCCTCCCGAAACAGCGGAAACCGATGTTCCTGAGGAGCCTCAGTCTGATAAACCCGATAAACCTGAATTTTCTCCAGAGAACGCAGAGTCCTCAAAATCTGCTGCTAAAGCCGAAGAAACCGTTTCTCCTGATACCCTGCGCCAACATCTTGCCGAGGCCGATGCAGCCCTATCTGCGCTGCAGGGCGAACATCCCCTGATCCAGATCGAGGTCAACCCGGATATTGTGGCCCATGTGGCTGCTGACTGGACCGGTATCCCGCTGGGCCGAATGCTGCGCGACGAGGCCGACAATATCGTCAATTTTGAATCCATCATAGAGACCAAGATCAAGGGCCAAGATCACGCGCTTTCTGCGATGGGAGAGGTCATCCGGGCAGCCAAGGCCGGGATCAGGAATCCGCATCAGCCCCAAGGAGTTTTTCTCTTTGCCGGGCCGTCCGGGGTGGGCAAGACAGCCACCGGTCTGGCGCTGGCCGAGCTGATCTTCGGCAGCGAAAAAAGCGTGGTGGCCATCAATATGAGCGAGTTTCAGGAAAGCCATACAGTCAGCCGCCTGATCGGTTCTCCTCCCGGTTATGTGGGATTCGGCGAGGGCGGGATGCTCACCGAGGCAGTGCGGAAAATGCCCTACTGCGTTGTCCTGCTCGATGAGGTGGAAAAGGCGCATATCGATATCATGAACCTGTTTTATCAGGTCTTTGATAAGGGGACGCTCACTGACGGCGAGGGCAAGGAAATCAGCTTCCGCAATGCCATTATCATCCTCACCTCCAACCTGGGCACCGATGTGATCCAGGAGATGACCGGCGGGGAGGACCGCCTGCCGATGGAGGCGGTCATGGGGGCGGTGCGGCCGCTGCTCTCGCAGTATTTCAAACCGGCCCTGCTGGCCAGGACCACCGTGATTCCCTTTTTCAGCTTGGATCGGGATGCTATGGAAAATATTGTGGAGATCAAGCTCCAGAGTCTGCGCGAAATGCTCATGAACAACAACAGGATGGAGTTCAGCTGGGGCGACAAGGTGGTGCAGCAGATCGCGGCCCGCTGTACCGAGGTGGAAACCGGGGCCCGGAATATCGAATACATCCTGAACGGCAATGTCCTGCCCCGGCTTTCCAGAGAAATTCTTACCCAGATGAGCGGCGGTCAGCTCCCTGCCGGGGTAACGTTGGATGTTGATGAGCAGGGAGAATTCACCATGCAGTTTCAGGATGTTCAGGATAAGAGTTGATGCCTGAGCAGGTTGTGCAAAGGTCGGTTATACCGATGGAGGCATGAGCGTGAAGCAGCCGAATTTTTTCCTCCGCAAACCGGATACCCTGTCGCTCCTGTACCGCCTGGACAAGGAGAGCAGGGACAGGGACAAACAGCAGTTGACCGTGACCATGCTGGCCGGATTCCGTCTTGATCCGAAGGCGGAGCTGCTGGAGGAAGGCGAGTTCTGGCAGCCGGTCAAAGAACTGGATGCTGTCCCTTTTGATCTGGGGATGCCCAAACCGACAGGGGAATTTCTGGTGGCCGGAACATGTTACTCCCCTGAGGCTCAGTCTACGCTGGCCTGTCCGGTCAGGGCCAAGGTAGGGAGCGTGGCAAAAAATCTGCTCGTCTTCGGGGACCGCTGGTGGCTCAGTAACGACAAGGTTACCTTTCCGGTTCCGTTCAAAAAGATGGAGCTGGACTGGGAACGGTCCTTCGGCGGTGCCCCCGGATACGACAATCCGGCCGGTCGGGGCAGGATGCCGGTCCGCTGTCTGGACGGCAGAAGACGAAAACCCCTGCCCAATATCCAGCATCCGGACAGATTGATCGGTTTCCCCTCTGAGCAGCAACGACCGGTGGGTTTCGGCCCGGAGGGATTGGATTGGCCCTCCCGCCGCGCTCTTGTCGGTGGCCTCGACAAAAACTGGCTTGCCCGCCGCTGGCCCAAACCGCCTGCGGATGCCTCTCCCCGGCTGTTCCAGCTGGCCCCGCTGGATCAGCGCTTTCCCGGTTTCTTCCAGGGGGATGAACCGGTGCTGCTGCACAATCTGCACCCTGAGCGTTCCCGCATAGAGTCACAGCTCCCCGGTCGCCGTTGCCGCTGTTTTCTGGGCAATCATGCCGCAGAGCACACCTTTGTTGAGCTGCAATGCCGCCTGGATACGCTCTGGCTGTTTCCCGACCATGAAACCGGCATCCTGATCTGGCGGGCCGGACTGGCTCACCTGCCGGAATGGGACACGGATGCCTATTATCTTGCCGCTGCCCTGGAACCGCTGGCTGAACCACCTGCCGAGGCAGGTATCTGCTATGCCGGTATCTTCGGGCTGCCGGATGCAGAGGCAGAAGAGGTAGCCGTTGATGAGCCGGAACCGGAATCTGACTCATCGTCAAAAGCAGAGGAAGCAGCAACAGCTGCTGAGGCCAAAGGTGGTACTCCGGAATTCGACCCGGTTGCTGCTGCCATTGCGGAAAAAACAGCAGCAGCCAAGACAAAACTGACCCCGCTGCTGGCTGCCTTCGGCATCTCGGCAGATGAGCTGCTCGGACAGTCGGCTGCTGCCCAAGCCGGAAAGGGAGCTAAACCGCTGACCCCGGCCCGCCTTGCCCAACGGTCCGCGCATCTGCATAAGAAGCTGGATACCATGCTGCTGCGGACAGGGCTGAACCCGAAAGATCTGCAGCCAGACAGCATCCTCGCACAGGCAGGCAAACCTGCAAAGAAAAACAGCAGTGCCCGCATTGCCACGGCCATTGCCGCCATGAAATCCTACGGCATTGAGGATAAGGCACTGTTTGCTGAAATGCAGGCCCTTGAACGCCAAGCGCAGCAGAGCGGCGGTGCGGAACCTAAAAACCAGCCGGACAGGCCGGGCAGTAATCTACCCCTGACTGCGGTCATGACCAGAGAGGAGGTGCTGGCGGCCCATGCCTGTGGCCGGTCTCTGGCCGGGCTGAATCTGAGTGGCCTGGATCTTTCCGGCGTGAAGCTGGACCGGGCTGATTTTCGGGGGGCTGTGCTTGAAGGGGTAAACTTCAGCCGAACCTCGCTGCGCAGGGCGGACTGCAGCGGAGCCTTGCTCAGCAGGGCAGACTGCTCCGATGCCGTGCTGACCGGCATCCGTCTCCAAGATTGCGTTGCTACGGCAATGCTGGCGAGCGGTGCTGATTTTACCGGAGCTGATCTGCGCAAAGCCCGGTTTGATACAAGTGATTTCAGCCGCGCCTGTTTGGCAGAGGTCAAGGGAATTCGGGCTGAATTTGATGCCTGTATGCTGACAGAGGTCGATGCCCGCAAAGCCGATCTGCAGCAGGCCGGTTTCAAGGGAGCCGATCTCACCGCAGTCCGTTGTGCGGAGGCGGATCTGCGCCGGGTAAATTTCAACCGGGCTTTGCTGGATAGAGCGGATTTCTCCGGCGGCAATTTGGAAGGCGCCTGGTTTGCCGAGGCTGAAGGCGAAGAGGTGATCTTCTGCAGAGCCAAGTTAAGCCGGTCCAAATGCAACAGCACCTCGCTGCTCAGGGCTGATTTCAGTGAGGCGGAAATGGCACAGCTTGCCTGGAGCGAATCCGCGTTTCCGGATGCCGTTCTCCGGCACGGGATGCTTGACCGGGCCATGCTGGCTCAATGTGATTTCCGCCGGGCAGATTTCAGCCGCACCTCGCTGCGGCAGGCCAACCTGATGCACAGTGATCTGCGCCAGAGTTCGCTGTACAAAAGCAACGCCTTCAAGGCCCGCTTCCGTCATGCCCGGCTTGAAGGAAGTAACTGCTGCGATGCCAACTTCTACGGTGCTGATCTGTATAAGGCCGCCCTCCGACATACCCTACTGAATGGAACCAATCTGGACGCCACCCTGTTTGCCATAAAACTGCCGGTATGACGCTATGACCCGCAACGAACTGACAGCATTAATCCGGACAGGCCGCCCTGTTACCGGTCTTCACGTGCAGAACCTTGATCTGTCGGCAATGAATATGTCCGGCGCTATTTTTGAGCAGGTGCATTTTAACAAAATTAACCTACAGGGCGCTGATCTGCGCGGCACGGTATGGCGGGACAGCTCCATCTGCGGGTCTGATCTGCAGGAGGCGGACTGCTCCCGGATGCGGGCGGACCGGCTGAATTTTTCCGGCAGCAACCTGTTTCGAGTCAATGCGATAAAGGCCGTGTGGCGCAGCTGCGATCTGACGGATGTCGTGCTGGACGAGGCAAACTGCACCTTTCTGGACGGCCGGAATTCCAAGCTGATCGGTACCAGTTTGCGGCAGACCCAACTGTTCCGCAGTGACCTGCGCAAGGCCCGTCTTGAAAACGGGGTGCTGATCGGCACCAACCTGGAACGGGCGGACTTGAGCGGCATTGATCTGTCCGGCCAGTCTCTAGAACAGGTGAACTGCTGCAAGACATTTTTTACCAAGGCAACCCTGCGGGAAACCAGATTCACGCACTGCCGATTAGCCTGCTGTTTTTTTGACGAGGCTGATCTGGAAAAAGCAGTGCTGAACAACAGCGATCTCCGGGGAGCGCAGTGCGGAAAAGCCAACCTTGGTGGTGCTGACCTGCGATGGGTACAGGCCGAGGCTGCCCGGTTTGAGGAGGCTGACTGCGTGCAGACCCGGTTTGAGGAGGCCGGACTGGCCAAGGCATTTTTCACGCATGCCCGGCTGGATAAGGCCCTGTTTCTCCGGGCCGGATTGACTAGGGCCATGTTCAGTCATGCCTGCTGCCAGGGCACCTCTTTTGCCGGAGCCAAGCTGGATTTTGCCGATCTCTCCCATGCCGACCTCACCGGGGCAGATTTCAGGAAAGCCCGCCTGCATTTCTGCCGAATGCATCGGATCAAGGCAATGGGTGCCAAATGGCACGGTGCGCAGCTGGAAACCGCAATCCCCACAGATAAACAACTGCAGGCCGCTGAAGAGTGGCGCGGCTCATCATCAATTCGATCATCAGTATAAAACAGACAGCATGACTCTCCCGCAGCAGCAACAGGCATTTGATGAGATGTTTTTTACCACCGGCAAGGTGCAGCAGGCGCTGGACAGGCGCTATGTCGTTGAGGTCGGGCAACGCCGCATTCCGGCAGTTCAGGCGGCGGGCTGTCTGCTAGCCCCGGAGCCGGATGACATGGTGCTGCTGGCAGAGCAGGCAGAGGGCAAGGCATATATTATTTCGGTGTTGAACAGGAGCGCAAAACCGGCCCGGATCAATCTGCCTGCGGATACCATTGTCGCGGCCCGGGGCGGTGATCTGCTGTTTTATGCGGACAGGCAGATCAGCCTCAAGTCGCCGGAGATGCATTTTCAGGCTGACCGAGGCGTTGCGGAAATCCGCGATGCCGATTTTACGGCGGATACGGTTGAAATTTCCGTTTCCCGGCTCCGGGCGGTCTGGAGTGCGGTGGAGACCAGAGCAGAACGGGTTCTCCAGCGGATCACCCGCCTTTACCGGCGAATCAGGATAGAGGAAAGCCGTTTGGAAGAGCTGCATTGCAGCGTAGACAAGACCTGCAGGATTGAGGCCGAAGAAATCACTCTTGAGGCGGATGAGCGACTGCGCCTTGACGGTGAACGGGTGGAGATCGGGTGAAAATTTACCTGTCCTACCGTGATATGATTATATCATGATCCATTATTCGGATTAACAGGAGAAAAATATGATTAAAAAAAGACCAAAGGGATTTAGAATTCTTCTTTCACTGATGCATGTACCTTTGCTGCTTTTTTGGGCGGTCGGACCAAATGAGGTGACGGGGAAGGCAACACAGCAGGTTGCAGCGGATTTTAAAATTGAAATTAAGACTCCTGCGGGAGTAAGCCCACTTGATGTAGCCATAGCAGCTGATAGTGCATTGGTTATTCGTCCTCAGGTCAGTATTACTTGCGAAAGCGGAAAGCCGACTCTGATTGTAAACACAGGTTATGATAAAAGCGTAGTTGGAAAGAAAGCAGAAATAGGGACGTTAACGAGCGTAGCACCAGTAACACTCGGGTCACTTTCCCATGCCGCAGGTTCAGTGAAATCTGGTGCCCACGTCCTAGCGCGACCATTGGCTGTAGCGGATCAGGGGGTTGAGGAGCATGAGGAACTCACGCCATTTGAATCTCTTGTCTGGAATGTAAGTTTTCCTGAAACAGCTGCAGAGGATGTTCGGATTAAGCAGCATAAAACCCGATTACTGCCTCCGGGCCAGTACCATGATATTTTTGTTGAGGAAAATGCGACATTAAAACTGACCAGTGGTGTGTACTATGTTGCCACCCTCAAGCTCCGCCCAGAGGCACGGCTTGAGTTCGATCCTGATCGGGGATCTGTTATCATTAACATACTTCATGCCTTTACGGTCGGAAAGAAAAGTTCTGTTGTAAGCATTCGGGGAATAAATGATCTCTTGATTGTCGCTCCGGGAGAGCGAGGCATTACTTTTGATACGGGATCATCGTTTACCGGCACTGTGGTGGCACCGAATGCTCCTCTGGTTATCAAGCGGGATACAACATTCACCGGTGCACTTTTCGGTAAAAAAGTTACTGTCGGTCGGGACGCAACAGTGTCATTCAAACCCGCCCTGCCTCTGTTTACGGTTGCTCCTCCGAAGGATTTACAAACATGCACCTGGTCGATTCGTCCGCATAATGACTTGTCTGGCATAGAAAAAGAAGTAGCTTTACAACGGGATACTTTACGTTACTGTACTGCACTCGGTATTCCGTGGTGCGAAGCGACACTACAGGCTCGAATTTCTGTAGATCGTACTGCTGCTGCTGCACAGATGGTACTTGGAGAAATCAATCTCGGTGATTACATGGCAATCGTACGGGATCGCAGTCGCTTGTCACGCGAATTTGCTGCAAATGAGGAGATGCGGATAGCTGCTTGTAACAACACCAGTCCCGATGACGATAATGATGGCATATCGAATTCTGATGATCAATGTCCAGGTACACATTATCCTTCAGTGGTAGATGACAGTGGATGCGCAATCGTTGCAGAGCCAGATCCGGATGATGAAATTGTCAGAGAATATTTGAAAAAAGTCGCTATAGTCTTCAATCCTACTTGTGCCAACGCTCCAGCACCAGTGCAACCTACCCGAGGCGCATTTTTCTGGCTTAATGAACCTGAAAAAGGTCCTTATATGGTTGTGGGGAGGACCGTCGGTCAACCGGAAGGCTGTCCAGTCTGGTATCATTTTGAGGTAGAGGCCCTTGATGGTGACCGGCAGGTTGTTGACCGTTATCAGGCAGTCTTCGAAGAATCTGAAAGCGTTCCATTTCTTCTGGACTCAACCAATCTTGGAAGAGTTCCGATTGAATTTCTCCAGTTCAACCCTCAACCTAGTGACCCCGGCGGGCGTGGTTTGATAGGCAGCATGCCGAAAAAATTCAAGGCACGATGGAGGATTCGTGTAGTAGCAGCTTCAGGTCAAATGGGGCCGTGGAGCGACTGGATGGTCACAACCAGACGTGATTGTTGGGCCTTGGGTTTTGATTGTGTAGATTATTGGCCGTAATTTGAGGATTGACTGATGAAAATGACAAAAGAAAAAAAGTTTTTTTTGGGTGGAATGATTGCAGGAGCATGGTTGTTAATTTCAGGCGGGACAACATTAGCCCACAATTGGCAAACACACTCCTATTTGGTCAAAGCTGCGGCTCAAGTTATGCTCGACGTGCAAAATGGAGAGCCTTTACTGGATATTTCGCCTCCTTCTGGAGTGTTGGAAAGCGAGTGGAATGCGTATATTGATGAGTTGCGAGGAGCGCGCGCGCAACTGGAAAAAATCCGAACAGATCTGCCTCCTGTACTTGGAGATAACACTCAGTGCCACTACGATCCCTATGATAACCTTGCCAACATAGGTCAAATGCGGATCGCAGATCTCCGTTATACCCTTACGTGTAACTATCAGCTACCCTGCGGCATGAAGTGTCTTCATAATGATCCATGGTGTCTTGATGATCCAAAATTTCCGAATCCGAAGCAGTCTGATGTACTTGGTTCCGTGCTTGGTTGGCATGCAGGGCAGGTGGATGAACAATTAAATGATACAACACTGTTCTGGCGTCCAACGTCTTCAAATTTGTTTGATATTCCACTTCCAGATGAAACCACACTCCTTGCGTTATTAGCCGGTGGTCCACAAGGCATGGCGGCAGTGACGTTGATAAAATGTATTGCTAAACTTTTCTCTGGAGATTTGTGTAGCATAGGAGAATGGTATGTGCCTTCAGATTCGACTGCAAATCCATTTGAAGCTGTTGGTATCACTCTTCCCGGAGTTGGTACAATTCAAGACTCAGCCTATGTAGGACTTTGGCATTTTATAAATATGCGCACTCAGGATGGTGAGTATAACGATATTCGCGGGATGCTATATGAACAGGCTGGACCGTATGGAGAACCTGGGGTAGTTGACAAATCTATTCTTCTCTTAGGAGATTTAGGGTTAACACTTGATGCCACGAGAAGTGATGGTGTTCGCTATGAAGTAGCCAGCACTACACATCGTACCCCTAATGAATGGTCTGGCTGGAAGAATATCGGAGAAATTGAATTTCATCCGGTAGATAATCTCGGAGAATGGGGATGGAGCAAAAAATACCTGATAGATCCGACAGGAGCATCAGCTTTGGGCTGGCCATTACATGCGCTTGCTGATGCCTCGCAGCCGCAGCATCTGTCCAGTACAACGAGCTGGGGGCACAGACCGTTCGAAGACGCAGTTAATAACTTACGGACAAAACTTATAAGAATATCTCCTGATCCTAGAGAGGTAGACGAGGTAGATTTTCAGCAAGAGCGGCGTATCTTAGAGGAAAGTTATCACTGGTGGGTTACTACCGAATCAGACGATCCGCTCTCTGTAGAACGATTAGTTACTAATGTTGCCCAAAAAAGCTGGCAATACTATAAAAACGGTGGAGATGCTATATTCGATGACTCTGGATCGGGAGACTACTTATTGGGGGACATGGTATGCGTTTTCGGCTGGTGTCCATTTGAGGATTATAAGGATGAATCAATTGAATCCGTGCAGGGTAATGGCACAGCATTTTTTGATCCAACGGAAGCTGCTCTTGAGCAAAGCGTCGGGGCCATGGTTGCATTCCTCACCCATGCCGCAAATGCAGCGCAACCGGTTGAGATAGATCCCGCCACGAAATGTCCTGAAGAAGGTTATTACTTTGGGCCAGCAGAGGGGTGCGACAATTGCCGCAACATCTTGTGCAACGTAATCTGTGCAGTTACTCCGGGCCACTGTGTAGAAGGCACACCTCCAGATAATTGGCCATCTTTGCCCCCGAATATAGGTGTGATAACGCCTGGGCCGGAGGGAAACAATCCGGGTAGCCCCGGAGATAGCTGCAAATCATACTCTGATTGCCAAGACGAGCTTGTTTGTCAGGATGGGACGTGCAGAGCTGGCCGATTTGGTGGCTGTTTAGAAAATAGTCACTGTATACAGAGGTTGATTTGCGAGAGCGGTAAATGCCTTGGTGATATAGGGAGTTCCTGTTTTGGTGACTCTTACTGCGCGGAACGTCTTATCTGCAAAGAAGAACAAGGAGAATGTTTGGTACCATATGGGGGAAGCTGCGAGTCTAACAACGAATGTGCAGTGGGCTTCTGTAATGGCAGCACATGCGATATAATTAGGTAGCAGTTGGGTTGCTGATAGCCACTGCGCTTGGTTCCACCGGCAACGGCGGGGTTTGAGTCATCTCATTTCTTGTGAGAAAGTACCGGTACAACATCGGCCTGGTCCGTCACGATGACACATCAAGTTTCCAGATGTCTGAAAACACCGGGGCTAAGCAGTGTCCTGTGGTTCCCTACACCAAATATCCAGGGAGATATCTCGAATGTCATTCAGCCAATTTAAAAATGTTGCTGATGTGCAGAAACTCTATAACATCAGATATGAGGAAGGAACGTTTATCTCATCAACAGATACACCGCTTCCTCATTTTTTTATCAACGAATTTAAATTCAACAAGGAAAATATAGATATTTTTTCATCTGAAGCCTCCCGCAGCGAGCTTATAATATCTCCTTTATTACGAGAGGTATACAAAAATCATAGTAAAAACTACTCCTTCTGGATACAAAAAACGATCTCTTTTGATGATGTCTTATCCGGTACGCCGGATTATATCTTTTCCAGAAAATCCCCGCTGGGAAAAACCGTCCTTGAAACCCCTATTGTTATCGTTGTCGAAGCCAAAAAAAATGATTTTGAGCAAGGCTGGGGACAATGTTTAGCGGAGCTGGTGGCATCACAAAAGATCAATAACAGTCCGGACAAACCGGTCTACGGAGTGGTCACCGACGGGAACCTGTGGCAGTTCGGACGGTTACTTGAAGATTTATTTACGAAAAACGAAAGAAGCTACACGATTGACAACATGCAGGAATTATATGGAGCTTTAGAGTACCTTGCGGATTTGGTTGAGCAGGAACAATGGAGCTGAAGTGCAATATCGGACAGATACGGCAAAGGAATGTGCTGTGCTCACTCTGCTACGAATCGCCTTATTCCAGGCATCATAGATGAGGTAATTATGTTTATCAACACCCTTGAAGGCGGCAAATGCACAGGTTTCCCGGATGTCTGCAAAACACCGGGGCCGGGCGGTGTCCTGCCGGTTCCCTATACCAACACGGCAGAATGCTGCCTTGCCGCGTCTGGCTCGTTTTCATCCAAGGTCTTTGTCAACGGGATGAACGCGCTCCATCTCAACACCACCATTGCCCAGAGCAACGGCAACGAGGCCGGTACCGCAGGCGGAGTGGCTTCCGGGGTTTTCCGGGGACCGGCCTGTTTCCTGTCCGGCAGCAATGCGGTGCTTATCGAAGGAGCACCGGCTGTGGCTCTCGGCAGCAGCACCGGTCAGAACGGCACTTGCCCGAACTGCACCGGGAGCTGCACCGTGCCGAGTCAGGAAAAGGTGCTGCTCCGGCGGTGAGATCGAAATGATTTCGAATCAATGAAAACGGCCATTCCTTTTCACGAAAAGACAAGCGATGTCCGCCTGCGCAGTGCTCTGGTGCAGCGCATCAGCGGGACCATCTATTTTGTCGCTGACTCTTTCAGCCTGATGCGGGCCGAGCGTGCTGCAGGCTGCCTGCTTCAGCCGGAACAGGATGATTTGGTGCTGATTTCGGAAGACGGCTTTGGTCATATCAGTATTCTGACGGTGCTGGAAAGAAAGGCGGGGCAATCGGCAATGGTCTCTGTGGACGGCGACCTGCAGATCAAAGGCGAAGGTAATCTATCCTTTGAAGGCCGCTACGGTATCAACCTGCTGACGCGGAAAATTTTCCTGCAGGCAGACCGGGGCGGCATGAAGATCAGCAATTTTGCCTTTGCCGGTGAGCTGCTCACAGCCTGCGGCAGACAGCTGCGTTCTCTGTATCAGACCGTGGAAATGCAGGCAAAGGGGATGGTCGAGCGGGTGAACCGGCTTTATCGCCGAATTCGGGATGAAGATGCCCGGCTCGGCCGAATGCAATGCCGGGTGCAGGGAGAATATACGGTCCAAGCCAAAGACGGTTTCTTTGACGCAGAAAAAAGAATGAATCTGAAGAGCGATAAAAAGATCGAACTGGGCTGACAGCTCGTTTGCTCCAGATCAGTCTGATCTTATACCAGTACGTTCCAACACAATTTAAAAAACTGATGAAAGCCCACCTGAAAAACGCATTGCTAGTTGCCCTCTGGTTCGTCTTTCTCACCTTCCCGATCATGGTGATTAAGGTAAACCCGTACGAAAAAACCGTTGTCTGGCGCTGGCAGAACATGTTTTATGTTGCCGCAGCCGCCTTTGTTCTGTATCTGGCAGGCCGCGCTTTTCAGCACATCAGAGCGGCCAGGCAAAAAAAGAAACCGCAGCATGCAACCCCCGACAAATCGTCCGGAAACTGGCAGCACCTGCTGTTCAGCGAACCGAAATTTTTTCTGCCCTTGATCGGCCTTGTTCTGTTAACCTTCAGCAGCTTTCCGCATATTCTGTCCACCTATCAGATCAATATTATGATCACCGCCTTGATGTATGTGATGTTAGGGCTGGGCCTGAATATTGTGGTAGGCATGGCCGGGCTGCTGGACCTGGGCTATGTGGCTTTTTACGCGGTCGGGGCTTATTCCTACGCCCTGCTCAACCTCCATTTCGGCATCGGCTTCTGGACGGCCCTGCCCATCGGCGGGCTGCTGGCTGCCGTCTTCGGGATTCTGTTAGGTTTTCCGGTGCTGCGCCTGCGGGGCGATTATCTAGCCATTGTCACCCTGGGGTTCGGGGAGATTATCCGGCTGGTTCTGGAAAACTGGAGCGAATTCTCCCACGGCCCCAGTGGCATTTCCAACATCCCTCGCCCCGGTTTTTTCGGTATAGACATGTCCCTGAAACAGTCCATGATGTATCTGTACTATCTGGTACTGGCAATGGTTATCTTTACTGTCTTTGTGGTCAACCGGCTGCAGAATTCCCGCATCGGCCGGGCCTGGTTTGCCCTGCGGGAAGATGAGATCGCCTGTCAGGCAATGGGCATCGACCGGACCCGGACCAAGCTCACCGCCTTTGCCCTGGGTGCCTTCTGGGCTGGTATGGCCGGGGTCATCTTTGCGGCCAAGACCACCTTTGTCAATCCGGCCTCGTTCACCTTTCTGGAATCAGCCATCATCCTCTGCATCGTGGTGCTCGGCGGCATGGGTTCCATTGTCGGGGTGATCATCGCCGCCCTGGTCCTGATGTTGTTGCCGGAGTATCTGAGGGCTTTTGCTGATTACCGGATGCTGGTCTTCGGCGGCACCCTAGTGGCGATGATGATCTTCCGGCCCAAGGGACTGATCTCCACCGTGCGGCGGACGTACAGGAGAGAGTGCATAATGCAAAAGAGCCATTGAACATATCGAGTTGAAAAAAATGTCAAAACGGAAACTGATCAGCTTTGACTGGGCCATGAAGAAGCTGCTGCGGAGCAAAAGGCCTACTTCGAAATACTTGAAGGCTTTCTCAGTGAACTCCTCAGAGAGAATATAAGCATTCTTGAGCTGCTCGAAAGTGAAAGCAACAAGGAGGACAGGAAAGATAAATTCAACCGGGTGGACCTAAAAGTCAAAAACGACCGGGAAGAGATTATCATCATCGAAGTCCAGTATGAACGGGAATTCGATGATCTTCAGAGGATACTGTTCGGCACCTCGAAGGTCATAACGGAACATCTCAACGAGAGTGTCCCGTCTTCAGGGATAGTCGGTTATCTCTATAAATATACTTTATTTCAATCTTGGTCACGGCAGCGATTATATTTATCACGGGACAACAGCGTTCAAAGGTCTCCACTCTCAGGAGCTGCTGCAACTTTCCGAGGAGCAGCGGGAACTCTATAGCTGGAGCAACATAATTTGAATATGCCCACAAGAGGCATAAGTTTTGCCTTCACGCCTTTCAGATAGCTGATCCTGTATTCAGTTTATACTGCTCCAGCTATAGTATCTTTTGGCGAGACTCTGGTGTTTGCAGTTCATTTGTAGTCTCGTGAAACACCTTGTCATCTTGGTAGGTTGCGTGCTTGTTATACGAATTCAGGTCCACTCTTTTCCAACTCCTCGGCCACCACGGCCTTACACGCAGCAGAGTCCTGGTTCTTCTCCAACTGCTGCACTGGATGCCGAACCGCACTGTAAACAGAACTTTGATACGCCCCCGAAAGAAGGATGCCATGACTCATTTCTTTGAGCGGCTGTAACAGAGAACAACGCTTTGAGACAACAGGGTAGGCTTCCGTGAAAAACCTTTTGCGTCCGGCTCCGGCCTATGACCTCACCTTTGCCGACGGCCCCGGAGGCGAGCACAGCATGACCGTTGCCGGTGAAGGCCGTGCTCCTGGGTACAGGCATGTTGTTGAACTGGCAGGGCAGTATGGTGTTGCGGAGAAAGAACTGGAGATGATGCTTGACGAGGTTGCCACTGCGGTGGAACGTTGGCCGGAGTTTGCTCGGGTTGCTGGTGTTAGAGAGGTGGTCAGTGCGCGGATTTCTCGGAGGTTGGCTGCTGTGCGGTTTGGGTGTAAATGGTAACCAACAGGATAGATCCAGAGTAATCAGGGACCTTTTGCTTTAACTCTCTTGTCGCTTGGCGCGGACTCGTTTCAACTCGTTGCGGTATTTCTCCAAACCAGGAAGGCCAATTTATTTTACCAACTCCACAGCTTGACTCATATACTGTTCTGCCCTGCTCAAATAGCCCTGATCTTCGTAAGCACGACCAATATTCCAGCTTGTCACTGCTTCTCCTGTACGATTACCAATCTCCCGGCGGATTTCAAGGCTCTGCACCAAACAGGTCAGGGCTTGATCATGGTCGCCCAGCGCCTTGTAAACCTGGCTAATGTTGTTCAGTGTTGCCCCTTCTTCTTCTCGACTGCCAATTTCTTGAAAAATTTCCAAGCTCTGCTTATATAATGAGATAGCTGTGGCGTAGTCGCCCCATTTATCATAAATCCGGCTAAGGTTGTGCATTGTAATGCCTTTCTGCTTTTTGTCGCCAATATTTTGACTTACAATCAGGCTTTGCCTAAGCAAGGATAGAGCGATACCATATAAGCCCAATGCGCAGTAAATACGACCAATATTGTTCAGTGTAATTCCTTCCCCTGCTTGGTCACCTATTTCATAGCTTATGCTCAGGCTCTGATCATACAAAAGTAGGGCTGTGGTGTAGTCGCCCCGTGTATCGTGAATCTGACCGATATTGTTAAGCGTTGTTCCTTCCATCACCCTGTTGCCGATTTTACGATGAATCCTCAAGCTCTACATGGGTAAAGCCTTAGTGTATTCTCCCTGTGCATCATAAATTCTGCCGATGTTGTTGAGAGCGGTCCCTTCCCCGGCCTGCTCACCGATTTCCTGGCAGATGTCCAAGCTATTTTCATACAGGGGCATAGCTTCGTTCCAGCGGGCGATGAGGAATAAGTCATAGCCTGCTGGATTCAGACAGTATGCTCTCTCTTTTTTACTATCTTGTGGTAGCAAGGAGGCAACCTTCTGCCAGTACTCGGCAGCCTTGGCATAGCGTAACTGCATTTCCTGCAACCGGGCTTGATCAGCATTGGTTTCCGCCGCAGAGATACGCCGCTGTTTGGCGGCCTGCTCCAGCTCCTCAATGGCCTTCAGGTCACGGTCCTCGGCTTGATTCAGCAGTTCTTCGGCCTTGGCATAGTTGCCGGCCTTAATAGCCTGACGTGCCTCTTTCTTCAGTCGTACCACCTCTGGGTCGTGGGACTTCACAGTTTCCAGCCGGGTAAGCAGTTCCTTGTGAGTAGCGGCAATCTCCCGTAACCTGCTATCCAAGTCGCTACGGGGTACCTGTTGTTCTTCCAATATACGAAAAAATCTGCTCAGGGCCGTGTCCGTAACTGCAAGGTCGGCTCTATATTGGGCAAAGACCTCTGGAGAGATGCCGTAGTTGTTAACCTGCTTGCCTATAGCCCCATCACCTTGGCCGATGTTCAGATCTTTTCCTTTGTTTTCAAATCGATTATCCATACCATTATCCTCTGCATTCACACCCCGCGATAAATCACGGGGCTATTATCGGCTGTCCCTCCGGGACAAGGAAGAAAGACCGTCCCGGAGAGACGGCACCGAACATAGCCCAGGGTTTCAACCCTGGGGCGTGGAACGCAAGCCCTCACATTCCCGCCATCTTTCCGCACCAAGTCAACCTCACTCTGGGCGGTGTTTTGATGCCGCCCCCCTTGTTCCGCATTCCGAGCCGGTTGTTTGACAGCGGCTGCAGTCAGAGGTATTCTTGCCTTTATCAATCCCGGAAAAATCCTGCCGTGTCGGTCGCATTGGCAAAGCACAGAGAACCATATAATTCGATATCCCTGCAACACGAAAAAGCCGGTACAGCACTCTGAAGAAGCAGACAGAAAAAGGAGGAAGTCATGTCGCATTCATATATCAGTTGCCATATCCATTATGTGTTCAGCACCAAAGGTCGGGAACCCTGGATCACATCGGACATCCGTGAACGTCTGTTCAAATATATCAGCGGAACAGCACGGAAACATAACATGGCGTCCTTGCGTGTCGGCGGCACGGAAGATCATATTCATCAGCTCGTTTCCCTCCCGGCAACCCTGTCCGTGGCCAAGACGGTTCAGCTCATCAAGGGCAATTCCTCCAAATGGATTCACGACACCTTTCCTCAGCACCGACATTTTTTCTGGCAGGAAGGATACGGCGCATTCAGCGTCAGTGTTTCTCAGCTTGAAAGGATAATCGCGTATATCGACAATCAGCAGGAACACCATCGTTTCAGCTCCTTTGAAGAGGAATTCCTGCTGTTGCTGAAAAAACATCGGGCCGAATACGATGAACGACATGTGTTCGGATAGCAGAACAGGCACGGAAGAATCCCCCCGTCCCGGAGGGACGATGCGAACATAGCCCAGAGTTTCAACTCTGGGCCTTGAGTCTGCTGCCGCAATTGCTGTATGCCCCGCGATAAATCACGGGGCTATTATCGGCTGTCCCTTCGGGACAAGAAAGAAAGGCAGCCCTCACATCCCCGCCATCTTCCCACACCAGATTAGGGCCTTGCCCAGCAAATCACCCACAGGCAGGGCAGCCGCCATCGTGACGGGCACCGCCTTGAGCACATCCTGCGCACGGGTCAATAGACCTCCTGCAAAACTTGGTGATTTGACAGAAACGGCGGATGCTGATATTTTTTCGGTCACTTTTTCGATTATCAACCCCGGAGGTCTGAAAATCATGCTCACATTCGAAAAACTCTCCCGCCGCCCTGAAACATTCCGCCGTCTGACCGGTGTCGATATTGATCTTTTCAACGGAATGACGGAAAAGATCCGCCCTTTATGGGAAGAGCGGAGAGATAATTTTGAAAAGGGCGGGAGAAAGCACAACTTGGAAGGAGCTGAAAACCACCTTCTCGCCATGCTCCTGCGAAGTCTTCGCTTATCTATTACCGTTGTTACGTGACATATGAGTTCCTCAGTTTTTTCTTCGATTCCGATGAGACGACGGTGATGCGCGCAGTGAAACGGATGGAAAAAATCGCGGTACGGGTGATTCATATTGAAAAAAAGCGTGAAATCACACGGGAAGATGCGGAATACCTGATAATCGATGCGACGGAGCAGCCGGTTCAGCGCCTGAAGAAAGGACAGAAGAAGTATTACAGCGGAAAGAAGGGAAAACACACGCTCGGAACGCAGTTTACCGCCGGTCCCGACGGACGGATTTTTTCGGTTTCGGCGTCGTATCCCGGAAGTGTTCATGATTTCAGGATATATAAGGAACAGAAGGGGCGGGAGCGTTTTCACGGTATTCCGAAGAAGGCCGACAGCGGATATCAGGGAATCGCGGCATATGACCGGCGCGCCGAAATTCCCTTTAAAAAGCCCCGGAACGGTGAACTGACCGCCGAACAGAAGGCATATAATCTTGATTTATCGAAAAAACGTATCAAAGTTGAGCATGTCATAAGAGAGGTGAAGGTATTTAAAATCATGTCGGAAACATACCGGAACAGGCTTAAAGGCCATAATATAAAGAAAAATATCATATCCGGCATAGTGAATATGAAGGTTGCGGCACGGAAAATGAAGAAAGCTGCCTGAAGCGGAAAATTTTGAAAAAGGGAAAAACCTCACCGCCTGAGAAGAACAGGCAGTTCTGCAGGAGGTCTAAGGCCTCATAAATGAGAGTCTACTAAAAGTCTTGGACTAAAGTCCATAGTTTTGAATAGCGATTGAAACAATAAATCAGCGGTACTATAAGATCTAATCATATACATATCTTGGTATTGGCACCGTCTTGTCTCTCTCCGGCAAAAATGGCGCAGTATCTGAAAGGAAAAAGTTCCTGCCGGTTGCAGAGAGAATTTCCCCGCCTGCGCAAAACATACTAGGGTCGCCATTTGTGGTCATGCGGATATTTCGGAGCAAAACAGTGGGTGCGGTGACCGAAGAGCATATAAAACGGTATATTGAAAACCAGGATGACTCCCCCTGAATCTTTTAAGATTTGGGATGAATCCGATCCGAAGCCCTGAAACTCTGAACTTCAGTCGGATTTATCCGGTCAGTTCAGATGGCTTCAGCCTTAAAATGCGTTTACGCGTAAAGCAATCTACCGGCTTTAGCCCGGTAGTACATTGAATTATGCCGGAGCGGTTTCGGTGACTGGCAGCTCGTCGCCCGCACTGACGCCGGAAGAGCAGGACTGGATCCGGCAGCATCCGGTTTTCCGGATCGACGCATTCTCTCTGTCTCCTTATATCATTCAGGAGAGCAGCGACTGGTGTCGTTTCTGTTTCCTGTTGGAAAAAAAATACTGCAGCAGAAGCATAGTCAGGCAACCTCTGGATAATTATTCAAACCGCACTTTTAATCGCACCCGCCTCTCTATACAAAATCGTAATGTCGTTACGCAAGCAGTTCCGGCCGGATTGCCTGCCTCAGTCTTTTTTTCGCTTACCGGGCGCTCCCGGAACTGCCCGTTCATTCCGAAAGAATCCTCTTGACCTCCTGAGCCAACATGAATAAAAATACCCTCCTGAAATTTTCAGTCCCGACAACAACAGACAGGCTCCGGTCATTTCTTCCAGCTCTGTGAACAACATATCCCATTCCGCTTATATCGGTCTCGGCTCCAACCTCGGCAGTTCCCGAAGGCTGCTGCATGATGCCTGGCTCTCTTTGGAGAAATATCCGGAGATTATGCTGACAGCTCTTTCCTCCCCCTACCGTACCCGACCGGTGGATATGGACAGCCCGTATTGGTTCATCAATGCAGTCGGCTGCATGCACACGTCACTGACGCCGAATACCCTACTGGAAATCCTCCTTCGGACAGAGCAGCAGTTCGGCAGAATCCGCCAGCCGGAGCAATCAGGTTATCAGGACAGGCCCCTTGATCTTGACCTGCTCCTCTTTGATGATGAGATAAGAACCGAATGCCGCCTGACACTCCCGCATCCGGCAATGCATGAACGGCTGTTTGTCCTGGTACCTTTGACGGAAATCGCGCCGGACGTACTGCATCCGGTACAGAAAAAGACAGTTGCGGAACTGCTGGCGGAACAGGAAGCTGCAAACGGCAGAGAGGAAATTGAGCAGGTAGATTGGATCGATTGATCATTGATCTGTGAAGCGTGTCCTGATCATGCAGGAAAGTGGAAGAGTTACTGCATATAGCTGGAGCAACATAATTTGAATATGCCCACAAGAGGCATAAGTTTTGCCTTCACGCCTTTCAGATAGCTGATCCTGTATTCAGTTTATACTGCTCCAGCTATACAGTGATTATAGGAGGGGCAGGTCCTGCCTGTATTTTTGTTCGTTCCGGAAGTTCCTGGATTAAGCAGGCAAAACTTGCGGTTGGAGGTTCTGTATCCGTGTCCGGCGATACCGCTGTTGTAAAATCATCTGACTCTGCTTATGTGTTTACCCGTTCGGGCGACAGCTGGAGTCAACAGCAGAAACTTACCTTTGAGGCACCAGAATTCTCTTCCGGTGACGTATCCATAGACAAAGACACTATTGTACTGGGTAATCCTTGCGATAGCGAATACATCGATAGCGAACTCAATTACAGCGGCTCTGTCCACGTTTTTACCCGATCAGGCACTGTCTGGAATCTACAGCGAAAAATCACAGTTCCTCCATATGACTTCTATGGTTCCAATTTTTTCGGGTCTTCTGTATCGCTGGATGACGACACTCTTGTAGTCGGAGCCCCGGGAGATGATAATACCGGTAACAGTTCTACTGGCGGCTGGAGCTATGTTTTTACTAGGTCAGGTACCATCTGGAACCTACAGCATGAACTTACCGCTTTTGACGGAGAACCATTTAACCATTTTGGTCATTCTGTGTCTATATCCGGTGATACTGCGGTCATAAGCTCTAAGGCCGGAGCATATATTTACACCGGCTCTGGTGATCAAAGTGAGACCACATGCACAGCATGTCCAGCAGTATATTTTCTTCTTCTGAAAAGAACTTTGCCTTAGAATCTGTTTTGAAAAACAATTTAGGTTAATTATGATGAAAATGCTGACCGGAAGCGGAGGAAAACTATCGCCCATTGCCTCCAGCCAGCTTCTGTTTTACATGTACGAATACCCTACGTCGGAATCCGCCTGTTTTTTGGCGATCAGCGCATTGGCAACTCTGTCAAAAAGCTGCTGCGCGCCGCTGTAGCTGAGGTGCAGTACACGCTGGCCGCCCACCCGGTCATGGATAGGAAAACCGACCCGGATCAGCGGGATGTTCAGTTTCCGGGCCAGAGGATAGCCTTTAGAATGGCCCACCAGCAGGTCCGGCTCCAAGGTCTCCGCTATTTCCGCGATATCAAAGAAATCAACACCTTCGTGGATAGTAGGCTGTTTCTGAAGAATGTCGCCAGTCACCTCGGCAATGGCCTCGGCCAGCCTCCCGGACGTCCCTCCGGAGGCGCAGAGTACCGGAAAAATGCCGATCTCGGCCAGAAAAGCGGTCAGGCCGACCACCAGGTCTTCTTCGCCATAGACAATGGCCTTTTTACCGAATACATATTTATGTCCGTCCACGTAGGCATCCACCAGCCGCCCGCGCTCTTTGCTGTATTTTTCCGGGACAGGAGAGCCGCTCAGGCTGGAAAGCAGAGCAAAGAAGCGGTCCGTCTCCTCAATCCCGATGGGCATACCAAGATGGTGGTTTTTCATGCTGAATTTTTTCTCCAGAACCAACCCGCCACTTGCTGCCTTTCCCGACCCCAGGGTCCGGCCGAATTCAATAGTGGCCTGACTGCGTCCCATTTCTGCTATTGCGGCCAGCGGTGTCCCGCCCTCAGCAACCTTTTCGTACTCCAGCAGGGCCGGTCGGTCCATGGTTTCAGAGAGGTCCGGCAGCATGGTGCAGTCCAGGCCGAAATCCGCCATAATTTCTCTGAGCAGCCGATAATCTGCCGACGAAACAAAACCGGGCAGCAGATTGACGGTCCTGGTTCGCGGACCACCCCTGGCCTGCTGAGCAATAACCTGCTGAACTGCCGCATGAAACCCCTCCATATGGGTGCCGGAATAGCTCGGCGTGGAGGCGTTGACAAAGGCAGGCAACCCCTCTGATCCTGCAGTATCCTTGGCGTATTCGCGCAGAATCATAGGCACGTCATCACCGATGGTCTCGGTCAGACAGGTGGTGGCAATGCCGATCATGGCCGGCTGGTATTTTTTTGCTACATTGGTCAGGCCCAGCTTGAGGTTCGGTCCGCCGCCGTAGATGGCATTTTTCTCGGACAACGAGGACGAGGCAATGTCAATGGGTTCGTTATAATGGCTGATGATATAGCGGCGCATGTAGGTCGCGCAGCCCTGGGAGCCGTGCAGATACGGCACCGTGCCCTCAATGCCCTTGAAGGCCAGACAGGCCCCCAGCGGTTTGCAGAGTTTACAGGCGTTGGTGGTGGAAATATAGTCAGGATGATTCTTGCTCATGGCTTGCTGCTCCTTGCGAATGTGTTGAATACCTTTTAAGAATGCAACAGTTGTGCCATTTGATCTTTATCCATCTTTTATGCTTTATTGCAGTAAACTGCAGGAATAAAATATAGCGGGGGTAAAAAGAAGCGAAGTAAAGCCCGTTACAGTTACGACAAAAAAGAACAGTTACTACGATTATGTCGATAAAATGAATAATAAACGAACAACATTCAAAGGAGGAGCAATAATGAAAAGGGGGGGGGCAGGAAGAAGAAATTATTCCTGAAACAGAAAAAAGGGGGGGACATAACAGTGCAGTGTTACAGTAATCACCCCTTATATTTTGGTGGAGCTAAGCGGGATCGAACCGCTGACCTCTTGAATGCCATTCAAGCGCTCTCCCAGCTGAGCTATAGCCCCTATCAATTCTGGAGCAGAATATACTCTATTGTTTCCTGCCCTGTCAAGGAGAACCTTTCCTGAAATGACAGGAGGTTCTTTTTTATGTTTTTTTCAGAGAGCAGCTCTATTAAGATTGCCAATGCCCGGCTTTGCTGGTAGCATATTGAAGATACCGCCCGTTGAGGAGGGCAGGATACGGAAGGAATTTCCTGTTATGAAGAGACAGGATTTTTGCCGCATCGCGGGCGATCAGTATGCAGGTTCCGAAGTTTATTCAAAACGATTTTGTATAGGTGATATCGGATGTTTTCTCCGTTTAACTTTCTTTTCGGCTGGATGTCCAACGATCTCGCTATTGATCTGGGAACGGCGAACACAGTGTTGTATGTCAAGGGCAAGGGGATTGTCCTGCGGGAGCCTTCAGTGGTTGCTGTACGGCAGGATTCCCGCGGCGGCAGGGTATTGGCGGTGGGCAGCGAGGCAAAGGAGATGCTCGGTAAAACACCGGGAAATATCGCCGCGATCCGCCCTATGAAGGACGGGGTTATTGCCGATTTTGAAGTCACCGAGGCTATGCTGCGGTATTTCATCAATAAAGTGCATAACCGGCGTACCCTTGTCCATCCCCGGATTATTATCTCGGTTCCTTCCGGCATTACTCAGGTGGAAAAACGGGCCGTGCGTGAATCGGCCGAATCAGCCGGTGCCCGTGAGGTGTATCTGATCGAGGAACCCATGGCTGCCGCCATCGGTGCTGACCTGCCCATTACTGAGCCGACAGCCAATATGATTATAGATGTGGGCGGCGGCACCACCGAGGTGGCGGTTATTTCTCTGGCCGGTATTGTCTACGCCAAATCGGTACGGGTGGCCGGAGACAAGATGGATGCCTCTATTCTGCAGTATATAAAACGCAAACATAATCTGGCCATTGGCGAGCGCACCGCCGAAATAATCAAGACCTCCATCGGCAATGTTCTTCCGGCAGAGCCGTACGAGACTATGGAGATCAAGGGCAGGGATTTGGTGTCCGGTGTCCCCAAGACCATTTCCATTACCTCGGAGGAGATTCAGTCCGCCATTGCCGAGCAGGTAGATGTTATTGTCGATGCGGTCCGCCTTGCTCTGGAAGTGACCCCGCCTGAATTATCCGCCGATATTGTTGATCAGGGGATCGTCCTGACCGGGGGAGGCGCCCTCCTGAAAAATTTGGATAAGCTGCTGACCAATGAGACCGGCATGCCGATCATCGTTGCCGACGATCCGCTTTCCTCGGTTGTGCTCGGCTCAGGAAAGGCACTGGATAACTTTGATATTCTTAAAGAGATTGCCATTGACTGAGTCTATCGTCGGGGTAATCGGCCGACAACTGTTGCCGGGCTGATTCTGCTGCAGTCAGATGAAGAGAAATACCCGCAGGAAAGACAGGAGCGGGGCAAGGACATTTCGTTCCGTCCTGTTCTGTGGAGCAGTGCTGACCGTCAGCCTGATTCTGCTGACCATTATTCTGGGTGACCAGCAGTTCGGGCCAGCGCATAAACTGCTTTTTCAGCTGGCAGGGCCTCTGCAGAAAGGGGCGGCGAGGGTCGGTCGTTCCGTGCATTCTGTCAAAAAAAAATACGTAGATCTGCTCACTGTCCGGGAAGAAAAAGAACGCCTGTGGCGGGAACTGCAGGAATGCCGGGCTACGGCCTATGCCAACCGGGAGGCTGTTGCGCTGAATGCCCGCCTGCGCAAACTGCTTGATTTCAAGGAATCATCGAATCAGCCTACTGTCACGGCCCGGATTATCGGCAAAGATCCTTCGCTCTGGTTCCGCAGCGTTATTATTGACCGGGGAACTGCCGACGGTGTGGACAAGGGGATGCCTGTGGTCACCGGCGAGGGCATTGTCGGGCAGATATATGCTTCATCAGCCGATTATTCCAAGGTGCTGCTCGCCATTGCCCCGTCAAGCGCTATTGATGTCCTTCTGCAGAGATCACGGATACGGGGAATTCTCAAGGGAACCGGAGATAATCTGTATCGGCTTGAATATGTTTTAAAGACAGCCGAGGTCTTCGAAGGTGACCGGGTCGTCACTGCAGGGTATGGCGGCATGTTTCCCACCGGCCTTCCTGTCGGTATCGTCTCCAGGGTAACCAGAAAGCGGCGGGGTATGTTCCTGGAGATTGATGTGGTTCCGGCTGTGGATTTTCGGACTCTGGAGAATCTGCTGGTGATTGAACGAAAAAAGAAAGAGTTCAGATAGCAGACTGTCCGCTGTGCCGCTTCATCGGATGTACTTTCCCTTCCGCAATCCATGCTGACGTTTATCTTTATTATAACAGGCCTGCTGCTTGTTGTTGCCCAGACCACGCTGTTCATGCCTTCTCCTCTGTGGACGGCCTCCCCGGATCTGTATTATATCCTGGTCGGATATCTTGCCTATCATGTCAGTTTTTTTCAGGGAATTATCATCCTGCTGCCTATCGGTACTGTTCTTGATATCTATTCCGGAACCGTGCTCGGTATGTATCCGGCAATCTGCTACAGCGGTTATTTTCTGCTCAAACTGATGGCCGCCAGAATGCCGGTCCGCCAGTCCCTGTATCAGATTCCTCTGATTGCATGCAGTTATCTTTTGGTTACTTGGGTTCTTTTTCTGCTGCTTGATTTTCTTCAGCCGAAGACTGTTGCGGACTGGCAATGGATATCTGTCCTGTTCCGGACCGTACTGATATATCTGTGCTCTTTTCCGCTGTTCCGTTTTTTTGCCTTTCTTGACCGGCGTTGTCGGGGCAGAATATCTTCTCTCCGGGTGAACCGTCGGCCCGGTAATCAGTTCCGGCAGCATGCAGGGCGGTCATGAAAAATATCAGGTATCCCAACAGAAGAAGGGTTGTTGCGGACCGGGATATCGAGCGCCGCCGTAATCTCGGAGGAACGAGAATCACCCATATCAACGATGGTGAACTTGATTTTTATCGCCGTCGGGCCATGTATTCTTCGGTTCTTGTGGTTTTCTTTTTTGCCGTTCTTGTTGCCAGACTTTGGTATCTGCAGATTCAGGAAGGAGAAAAATATACCCGGCTTGCCCGGAGCAACCGGGTGCGGTATCTTGAAATCGCTGCCCCGCGCGGCAATATTCTGGATCGGAAGGCACGGGAGATTGTCACCAACCGTCCGTCGTTTAACGTGGTCTGGGTGCGGGAGGGAAACCGAGTTGATGATGAGCTGATCAGAAAAATTGCCTCGATTCTCGATGTAGAGATGTCGGAGCTGCTGGCCAGAACCCGGAAGATGGTCGGTACACCAGGGCATATTCCCATCCGCCTTGCCGAAGACCTTGACTGGGATAAGGTCGCCTACATTGAAAACAACCGGATGGAACTGCCTGGTATCAAGATTGAGGTGGTGCCGCAGCGAGTGTACCATTACGGGAATATGGCCTCGCATATCATCGGCTATCTCGGAGAAATCAATAAGAAAGAGCTTGAACAGGCGCCTGATGACGTGTACCGGGCCGGTGACATGATCGGCAAGATGGGGCTTGAAAAGTTACGGGAACAGGATCTACGCGGTGAAAAAGGGCGGCACTATATGGAGGTCAACGCCCTCGGGTTTGAACAGCGCAATCTGAAAGGAGTTGAGCCGCTCCCCGGTAACGATCTACAGCTCACCATTGACGTTGATCTGCAGCGTGCAGCTGAAGAGCTGATGATGGAGGGAGACAAGGCCGGTGCCGTTGTCGCTATTGAAGTGAATACCGGTCGCCTGCTGGTGCTGACCAGTTCCCCGGTCTTGGAGCTTGATAAATTTCTCGGGGGAATATCCACAAAAGACTGGAAGGAAATGCTTGCCAATCCCCATCATCCGCTGATCAATAAAATTGTTCAGGGCCAGTATCCGCCTGCCTCGACCTACAAGATCGTCACGGCCATAGCCGGGCTTGCGGAAGGGGTGGTTACCCCGGACAGTTCAGTGTACTGCCCCGGTCATTACCGGTTCGGCAATCGGACCTACCGGTGCTGGAAAAAAAGAGGTCATGGAGCGGTAAACCTGAAACGTGCTCTGTCGGAATCCTGTGATGTGTTTTTTTACCAAGTGGGACAGCGTTTAGGGGTCAACAGGATTGCCAGCTATGCCGTCCGTCTCGGTCTGGGCAGAAAGACAGGGGTGGAGATGGAGCATGAAAAAAGCGGTCTCATCCCGACTTCGGAATGGAAAAAAAGGCGGTATAACAAACCATGGCAGGAAGGGGAGACCCTGTCTGTCGCCATCGGGCAGGGATTCAATCTGGTCACCCCTCTTCAGCTGGCGCTTATGACAGCGACCGTGTCCAACGGCGGTGTGCTGTACCAACCTGGAATGATTGAAATGGTCCGTGATCCGGACGGACATGTTCTTGAACAGTTTCAGCCGACTGTGCTGGATCATTTTGAAGATCAGGGCCGTAATCTGGCAATCGTCAGGGAAAGTCTGGTCGAGGCGGTGAACGGCCGTCACGGTACAGGTCGCCGGGCACGGCTTAAAAATATCACAGTTGCCGGAAAAACCGGCACTGCCCAGGTTGTCCGCCTGAAACAGTATAAACACCTGAAGGAAGAAGATATCCCGTATAAATACCGTGACCATGCCTGGTTTACCTGTTTTGCCCCTGCAGAACAGCCGGAGATTGCGGTAACTGTGCTGGTGGAGCACGGGCTGCACGGCGGTTCTGCAGCAGCCCCTATTGCCAAAGCTGTGCTGGCAAAGTATTTCGGCGACCGTGCGGGAGAGCCGGTAAGCTCGGTGGTCCTGTTTGACAACAGTATTGCGGATACGAATAATACAAATACTGCGCATGTTCACACCGTACCGGGAGAGCTTGCAGACTGAACGTATTATCGTATAGTCTTCTGCGGGCATGCATCATACGTTAGTTTTTTATCCCGGATGAAATTCTCTTGTTTTTCCTGCTGAGAGCTGCTTATGCTTCGTTTTGACAGACGTCTTGCGCATAATTTCGACTGGGTCATGCTGGTGCTGTTAGCCGTTATCTCGGCAATGTCCCTGATCAGTCTGTTCAGCGCAACCTGGAACGGCGGCCCCTCTCCCTCTTCGGTTTTTTACAAGCAGCTGTATTTTTTTCTGTTCGGCTATGCCCTGATTCTGCTGCTTATTAGTATCGACTACATCGAGCTGGAAATGCTGGCCTATCTGGGATACGGTGCTGTCTGCCTGCTGCTGCTGTACACCAATCTGTTTGTTGATTCCATTGCCGGCACCCAGCGCTGGATCGATCTGGGATTTCTGCGGCTGCAGCCTTCGGAACCAGCAAAACTCATTCTTGTTCTGGTTCTGGCGAGCTGTTATTCCGGCAATGAATACGTGGAGAACGGCTATCGGCTGCGCGATATTATCCGGCCTGCCTGTCTGACCGCTGTTCCCTTTATTCTGATTGTCATTCAGCCTGATCTGGGAACAGCACTGATGCTGGGAATTCTGTTCGTGTCCATGACCGTATTTGCCTGTCTGCGTTGGTCTACTATAACCCTTCTCGGCAGTACAGGAATCGGTGCTGCTCTGTTGGGCTGGAAATACGGGCTCAAGGACTATCAGCGGCGCCGGATTGAAACCTTTCTCAATCCGGAAAGTGATCCGATGAATCACGGTTATCAGATTCAGCAGTCCAAGATTGCTGTAGGAAGCGGCCAGGCATTCGGGAAGGGATTTATGGAAGGGACGCAGGGGCATCTCAACTTTCTGCCGGAACGGCATACGGATTTTGCCTTTGCCGTCTGGTGCGAGGAATTGGGTTTTGTTGGCTCCCTGTTTTTTCTGATCTGCTTTTTTCTCATGCTCCTCTGGGGGATCAATATTGCCCTGACCGCCCGCGACAAGTTCGGGGTCTATCTTGCCTTCGGCCTAGTTATGCTCATTTTCTGGCAGGCTGTCATCAATCTGTTCATGATTATGGGGATGCTGCCGGTGGTCGGCATTCCGCTGCCGCTGTTCAGCTACGGCGGTTCCTCCCTGATGACCACTCTGGTTGCCCTCGGCATTCTGATGAATATTCGGATGCGGCGCTTTCAGACAAGATGACCGGCCGTTTTATACCCGGCTCGGCTCAACCGCTCCTGGAGAATGTGGAAAAGATATCCCGTTTCCTGGTTTTTCGGAATAATTCGGAATAGAGCAGCCGAAATCACCCGTATCACCCGTTATTGTTATGGTTCATCTTCAGCAAAAATAAGAGCTTTGCCGGAAACTAGAGCCTCTGCGACCTTGCGGCGGGCGGTTGTGAGGAGGCGCTGAACAGTCCCGCGTGAGACGCCCATTCGGTCACCGGCCTCCTGCTGAATTAGTCCTTCAAAATCACAGAGTTTGAGAGCCTCCAGCTCGTCACGGTACAGAACGATCTGTTCCAACCCGCGCAGCGGAATCCCGACCGGTTTGAAGGACTGTCCACAGAACTGACCTTCACAGCAACGTTTTTTTTTACGGCGTGGAGACATAGTATTTTCGGGGTACAGAGGTTGCAGAAGAGAGCGTACTATATATCATAAATTACCTCTTTGCAACCTGACTTGTTACCCCGAAGCACGTCCTGGAAAAACGAAGACGAAGAAGCAGCCCGGCGGAGCTGATCAGTGATGGCAGCTGCCCGCACCCTGACAGGTCTGTTCCGGCCGCATCACCGGGAAATTGCCTTCTAGGACACCATCGACAGCCGCCTGTACGTTTTCTAGGCTGTCTTTTGCTGCATAATAGACATCAATATTAACATCAGCAAAGGCCTGCATGGGACGTGCTCCCATGCCGCCGACAACAACTGCCTGGACGCCCTGATTTTTTAATAACATGACAGGCTCCATGCAGCCGCCTGTCCCGTGTTCCACATTGGCCACAGTTTCAACAGAGGCTATATTTCCCCCCTGGATTTTGATCAGGGTGAATAGATCGCAGTGACCGAAATGCTCGGAAATTCCGGCATCAAGCCCGCCGGGGGTATTTGAAGGAACTGCAAGAACAAGTGAAGAATTCATAATAACCGTTACTCCTGTTTATTTGTGATAATTTTTTATCGATGTGAGCATATGCACACTCTTATACCCGTTTAATAATTATTTTTCCTCCCGCTGTCAAGAAGGAAGAACGGATCAGCACTGCTTTTTGTTGAAGACGGCAGTGAAAAAAGCAGGAGTGCTGCAGCACGATAAAAGGCTCCGGTGTACGGAGAAGCAGGAATGCGGAAAACAGAAAAGGTTGATGCATTTTTCCGTATTCAGGCTATAGTTGCATTGCATGATATAGGGTAAAGCTCCTGCCGGACACAATGATAGATGAGAGATAAAGGCAACTCAAAAAAACAAAAAGATCATCATTGGCCTTGAGCTGGAACTTATTGCCTCGACACAGGATTACTCAATTCTGCAACCGGAAAAGAACACCGCAAATGTCCACTGATTTTTCCGCATCGTGTCAAAACGCAGCGATCTACGTTGCCGGGCACAGGGGACTGGTCGGGTCTGCAATCTGCCGGGCCCTTGAACAGAGAGGCTGCAGCAACCTCCTGACCAGAACCCATGCCGAACTGGACCTGACCGATCAGGCGGCTGTTCATCGTTTTTTTGCCGATAACCGGCCTGCATATGTTTTTCTTGCTGCGGCAAAGGTCGGCGGAATTCATGCCAACGACAGCAGTCCGGCTGATTTTATCCGCGACAACCTCCTGATCCAGACAAATAGTATTGATGCCGCCTGCCGCTGCGGCACAAGCAAGCTCCTTTTTCTCGGTTCTTCCTGTATCTATCCGAAATTCGCGCCCCAGCCCATGAAGGAGGAGCATCTGCTCACCGGAGAGCTGGAGCCGACCAACGAATGGTATGCTGTGGCCAAGATCGCCGGCATCAAGATGTGTCAGGCATACCGGAAACAGCACGGATTCAATGCCATCAGCCTGATGCCCACCAACCTGTACGGACCAGGGGATAACTTTGATCTGCAGACCTCCCATGTCCTGCCGGCCATGATCCGGAAATTTCATGAGGCAAAGAGCAATGCTCTGCCGGAGGTAAAAATTTGGGGAACAGGGACACCGAAAAGGGAATTTCTCCATGTGGATGACCTTGCTGCGGCCTGTCTGTTTCTGATGGAAGAGTATGATGAACCGGAGATCGTCAACGTGGGATCAGGCCAGGAAATCAGCATTGCCGAACTGGCTGCCTTAGTCGCCGAGATCGTGGAATTTCAGGGAGCTGTCCGCTATGATACAAACATGCCGGACGGAACACCCCGCAAACTGCTGGACATATCCCGACTGTCTTCCTTAGGCTGGAAAAGCCGCATCACCCTGCGGCAGGGCGTGGCAGATACCTATGCCTGGTTTCTGGAAAACCGGACCAGGATCAGACAGTAATCCAAGTTAAACCAAGCTCTGAAATCGTTCTCCGGATGCTATGAACAGCCTTTTTTCTTTCCTGCGCCTGCTGTATGACCGACGCAGGCTGATCACCGCAATGGCAGCCAGAGAAGTGCGGACCCAGTATGTCGGTTCCTCCCTCGGTCTGCTGTGGACGCTGATTCACCCCATTGTGATGATTTCGGTCTTCTGGTTCGTCTTCAGCGTCGGTTTCAAGGCCAGACCGCTGAACGATGTTCCCTTTGTTGTCTGGCTCACAGCCGGGCTTGCTCCCTGGTACATCTTTTCCGAAATTGTCAGCGGCTCAACCCACGTGATTATTGCCCACAGCCATCTGGTCAAGAAAACGATCTTTTCGCCGCAGATCCTACCGGTGATCAAAATAGCCTCCAGCCTAGTTACCCATGCCATCTTCCTGCTGGTTCTCTTGGCCCTGCTGGTCTTTCAGCAGATGCCCTTCAGTCTGTATTATATTCAGGTGCTGTACTATCTGTTCTGTATGCTGGTGCTTGCCCTGGGGATCGGTTGGGCCCTGTCCGCCCTGCATGTTTTTGTCCGGGATACTGCCCAGTTGGTTGCCGTAACGCTTCAAGTCGGCTTCTGGGTGACGCCGATTTTCTGGGATATCAACATGATGTCTCCAAGAGTACAGCAGCTCCTGAAGCTCAATCCGGTGTACTATATTATTCAGGGCTACCGGGATTCTTTTATCACCTTTCAGCCTTTCTGGACCCATCCTTATCATACGGTTTATTACTGGTTTATCACTTTGAGCGTCTTTGCCGGCGGAGCATATATTTTCAGAAAGCTGAAACCGCAGTTTCCGGATGTACTGTAATATTTCAGGAGTGTTCCGGTGAAATCGCTGCGGTTTTTTCATTGGAACGGATTTATTTGTGAAAATACCTGGAGGCAACATATGAACCTTGCAGAAATTGTTTTTGACCGGCAGCAGATTGCAGAGCGGGTCAATACTCTCGGTCAGCAGCTGACTTCGGACTATACCGGGAAACAACCCGTTCTGATCGGTATCCTCAACGGGGCCTTCATCTTTCTTGCCGATCTGGTCAGAGCGGTGGACCTGGACCTGCAGGTGGATTTCATCCGGGTGGCGAGTTACGGTGATGCTACAGAGACAAGCGGATCAGTGGTGTTGAGCAAAGAACCGGAACTCGATCTTGCAGGCAGGGATATCCTGCTGGTAGAAGATGTTGTTGACAGCGGCACCACCATAGCTTGGTTGCGTGAGTATTTCACAACGCAGCATGCAGCGAACTCAGTCAGGGTCTGCGCCCTGATCGACAAAGACGAACGACGGACAACCGAGGTGCAGGTGGATTATGTCGGTTTTCAGCTGGACAAAGGGTTCATCGTCGGCTACGGGATTGACTGCGCCCAGCATTATCGGGCATTACCTGATATCTGGACGGTCAAGGAATAATGCACCTCTTGCTCTTGATATTCCTTATATCGTCCGATCAGCCGCCAATTCACAGTTAAGCTTTTTCGTTTCAGGTTTTCTGGTATAAATTCATGGAAGGTATCCCTACAGGATGTACCGAATACAAAAAAAATAAGGACAGGCAATGAAAGAACCGTATGTATATAAAGTAAGCAAGATCAGTAAAGTTGTTGACGGCGACACGGTTGATGTGATTATTGATCTCGGCTTTGATATTTCTCTTGCCAAACGGATCCGGCTGTCAGGCGTCGATACTCCGGAAAGCCGGACAAGAGATCTCAAAGAAAAGAAGTTCGGCCTTGAAGCCAAAGAATGGTTAAAGGAACATCTTGCAGCAGCAAAAGAAATTCTTATCAGAACCGATCTCGGCGACGAAAAATACGGCAGAGTTCTGGGAGTGCTCTATACTGACGGTGATGAAACCTCACTCAATGAGCATATAATCGAGCAGGGCTATGCCTGGAAATATGAAGGGGGAACCAAGAGGAAGGACTTTGATGTGCTGCTGGCCCGCCGGACGGGACAGGGCACTGAATGAACCCTCCGAAAGTCGCTGTCACCACCTTGGGCTGCAAGGTCAACCAGTTCGAGTCTGCCGCCTTTCTGACCGGTTTCCGGGAACAGGACTGCGCGGTTGTCTCTGCAGCAGAAGAAGCGGATATCGTGGTGATCAACACCTGTGCTGTCACGGCCAGGGCAGGGCAGCAGTCGCGTCAGCTCATCCGTAAAATCGCACGGGCCAACCCGGATGTCCGGCTTATTGTTACCGGCTGTTATGCCGAGGCATCAGCTACGGAGCTGGCGGGTCTGATACCGGACCGTTCCCTGACCGTGATCGGCAACAGCGGCAAGCATCAGGTGGTGCAGGCCGCGTTGAGCGGAGAACTGCCTTCCCCTGTCCCGCCAGCCATCAGCAGGGCCAGGGAAATCTGTCCCCTGCCGGTACGCCGGTTCAGCGGCCGAACCCGTGCCTATCTCCGCATTCAGGACGGCTGCAACAACTTCTGCGCCTACTGCATTGTGCCCTATACCAGAGGCCGCAGCCGCAGTCTGCCCCTGAAAAACGTACTGGAGCAGGTCCGGGTCTTTGTCGAAGAGGGCTATCCGGAGCTGGTTATCACCGGGATTAACGTGGGCAAGTACGGCCTTGATCTGGACGAAGGGCAGGGTATCTATTCTCTGCTGGAGACCTTATGCCGAGAATTCCCGAACCTCCGCATCCGCCTCAGCTCAGTGGAGCCGACCGAGGTCAACGACCGCCTGCTGGATTTGATAATCGGTTATGCCAATTTCATGCCCCATCTGCACATTCCTCTGCAGAGCGGCGATAACGGGGTGCTCTCCCGGATGAACCGGAAGTACAGCACCGAGTTCTTTGCCCGGATCATCGAAAAAATTCATACAGCCCTGCCCCATGCAGCCATCGGCTGTGACATTCTGGCGGGATTTCCGGGAGAGGACGAACAGGCGGCAGAGAACAGCTTCCGGCTGCTCGACGACCTGCCTGTCACCTACCTGCATGTCTTTCCCTATTCCATTCGGCCCGGCACTGCAGCGGCAGAGTTTCCGGATCAGGTGCCCGGCCCGGTCAAGGAGGCGCGGGTAGCCCACCTGCGCACGCTGGATCAGAAAAAGCGCACAGCCTTTTACCAACGGCATCTCTGTACGGAACAGCTCGTCCTGCTTGAACGGCAGGATAAAAAGACCGGTCTGTTCAAAGGTTTTTCGGAAAACTATATCCCGGTGCAGTGCAGCGGGACAGCCGGACAGACCGGAATCGTGGTGCCGGTGCGGCTTGTCCGGCTGCGGGAGAAAGCCGTCTTCGGGGAACAGGCAGTCTGATTCTATCCCGCCGCAAGCCACAAAGAAGGTAGGAAAGCCCCTGCATTGAGGTAATGCCATCATCATCTCAATGCAGGACTGCCGTGTATAAACAAAGCTCCTGAGAGCATGAAAAAACGGGAAAAAAAGAACAGAGCGCAGGCTCACCCGGCCGCGGTAAGATATTTTTCCGCCAGCTCCACCTCATCCTGCGAGCCGATAATCAGCGGCACCCGCTGATGCAGTTCAACGGGTTCGATATCCAGGATATTGCGGCCGTCATCGGTGATGGCCCGACCTCCGGCCTCTTCCACAACCAGAGCAAGCGGTGCGGCCTCGTACAGCAGGCGCAGCTTGCCGTACGGTTTGTCCGTGCTTTTTTTGTCTCTGGGATAAAGAAACACGCCGCCCTGGATCAGGTTGCGGTGAAAATCGGAAACAAGGGAACCGATATAGCGCAGGCTGTAGGAACGCTCGCCCTGCTGATCCAGCTCTTTCAGCTTCTCGATATAGGCACGGGTATTGTCATGCCAGTAATGGGAATAAGCCTCGTTGATGCTGTAGTATTTCCCCTGTTTGGGAATAGTGATGTCCGGATGGGAAAGAAAAAATTCTCCCACGCTGGGGTCTAGGGTAAAGCCGTGCACTCCGTCGCCGCGACCGGTAGTGTAGACCAGCATGGTACTGGATCCGTAGATGATATATCCGGCTGCCACCTGTTCACGGCCTGTCTGCAGGAGGTCGATCATATCCCCCTGCTTGCCCTGACTTTTGCGGCGATGCACGGAAAAAATCGTGCCGATGCTGACATTGACATCAATGTTGGAAGAGCCGTCAAGGGGGTCAAAGGCCACAGTATATTTGCCTTCATAGCCGTCAAGCACCGGGATCACCCCTTCATCCTCTTCTGACCCCATAATGCAGACATAGCCGCACTGTTCCATCCGTCGCTTGAGGGTCCGGTTGGCAAAATCATCCAGCTTCTGCACCTTCTCGCCCTGAATATTGGTCTTGCCTGACTGACCCAATATCCCGGCAAGCCCGGCCATATTGACCTCAGCACTGATGATCTTGGCCGCCACAATGAGTTCATTGAGCAGACCGGTGAGTGCCCCGGTGGCTTCCGGGTGGGTCTGCTGACTGTCCATGATCTGCCTGCTGACAGTAATACCTTTCCGCTTTGCCATATTATTCTCCGTTGCTGAGTCGCTGTATTTTCAACTTGTTATTATGCCGGACACAGGAATCAGCACCATTGTTTCCAGTCTGCTTTTTTCTGTTTCCTGCGGGTCATTAAGATAACATTCTATGGATTGATTGCCCGGCGTCTCTCCCTGTTTTTTTGCCCAAGCATAGATGTTTTTATAGGTTTGACCGACCGTATGATACGGGCCGTGATGCATAGTTCTGATATACAGTCTTCTGCCAATCTTGCGGGTGTTCATCAGGCCGGAGCTTTCCAGATGTATACCGATGGGGATACCCACCTGAACATGCCGTTTTCCGGTCAGCAGGCGGAGAAACTTGCCGGTTCCTTCCTTGGTCATTTCCGCTTCCCAGTCAACATCAAGGTATCTTGCATAGGGTATCCCCGTTTTAATACCCTGCTTTCCCTCCAGGTACTTCCTGATCCGGGCATAATCTCTGGCCATGATCGAGGCCGTCTTCCACAGGGGAATCCGCTCCTCGATCTCGATCACCCAGCCGAACTCTTTTTCAATTCGCTCAATCTCTGTTCTCTCTGGTGTCATTTCTTTCCGCCCCTCCAGTGACGGACAAAATGAACCAGGGTGCGGACAGCAATTCCGGAAGGACCTTTGGGAATATAACTCTTTTCAGTGAAACCCCAGGCTGTGCCTGCAATATCAAGATGCGCCCACGGCGTATCGCCGACAAACTCCTGTAAATACGCAGCTGCCGTGATGCTGCCAGCCCCTTTGCCGCCGCTATTTTTGATATCCGCCACCTGGGAGTGAATCTGTTTAGAATACTCCGGTCCGAGCGGAAGTCGCCACAAAGGTTCTCCGGTCTGCTCTCCAGCGGCCATCAGCTGATCGGCCAGGGCGTCGTTTGTGGACATTAGGCCGGTCCGATGATGTCCAAGCCCGACAATCACCGCCCCTGTTAGGGTGGCCAGATCAATCACGGCATCCGGCTTCCAAGTCTCAATTCCGTATGCAAGAGCGTCCGCCAGGATGAGCCGTCCTTCCGCATCGGTGTTGATGATTTCCGAGGTCTTGCCGCTGTAATGGGTGATAATATCACCGGGTTTAAGTGCAGCTGAAGCGGGCAAATTCTCGGTGGACGGAACCAAAGCCACCACGTTGATTCCCTTGGGTTTCTCCTCGGCAATAGCCTGCATGGCACCGAGCACCGCAGCCCCGCCGCACATATCGTATTTCATGTCCTGCATGCCCTGCGCCGGTTTCAGGCTGATTCCGCCCGCATCAAAGGTCAGGCCCTTGCCCACCAGCATCAGGGTCGGAGCTTTCTTGTCCCCTCCCTCGTACCGGAGTATCACCAGTCTGGGCGGCTGGGCAGACCCCTGATTCACCGCCAAAATACCGCCCATGCCCAGCTTTTTCATTTCCTCCCTGCCCATGACTGTACATTGCAGACTCTGCTTTTCCGCCATTTTTTGGGCAAATTCAGCAAACTGTACCGGCGTCCAGCCGTTTCCCGGCTCGTTGGCCATATCTCTGGCCAGACAGGCTGCTGTTGCTGCTCTTTCTCCGCGAAGCATCCCCTGTTTTGCCGTCTCATGGGAAAGATTACCCGGCTGAAGAAAAAAGCTCTTCACGCCCGCCGCATCATTCTTTTCATCTTTCTTTGTCTTATATTTATCAAAACGATAGTTCCCCAGAATCAGCCCTTCGCTGACGCATTCTGCAACTTCGTCATCTGCCAGTCCGGTTTTGTCCGGCAGGACAACCAGCATACTTTTCACCTGCAGACCCGCTGCCTGCCGCACAGCCGTTCCTGCCGCCAGCCGCACCTGTTCCCGTCGGCCGTTTTTGTCTCCCTCATCATCTGTCCTGCCGAGACCGACCACCAGGACCCGCTCCGCTGCAAGATTCTTTTTGATATCTTTTTTTGCTGCCGCCGGATAAAAAAGTAACGTCTGCCCCTTTTTACCGGTAAAATCTCCGGCCTTCCATGCATGTTTCAGATTTCGCCGGACAGCCTTGCACGGACACAGTACGGCCTTTCCCCCGGTTTCCCGAATAAAATATACCATCAGGTCACCATCGAAAAACTCCGGTTCCTCTTTTATCAGTTTTATCATAATCGTTACCTTTCTTTTTTTGTGCTCCGTGGCGGACTGCAGCCGCCTGTACAGCAAACATAATTATTTGCAACAGGGCTGTGTTATCGCGTTATCGGATAATATTCATTCTTCGTTTTTTCTGAAAAGATTGCATCAGGGACTTCTTTTTTAGCACAGTACCGGCTCTGTTTTCCAGTATTTTTTACAGGACGGGTGCATTTACCGCACAGACACCAGCATACGGCTGTGCAGGAACTCAAATTGAAAATACAACGGGATGCAGGATATAGCTCTGGAAAAATATCCGGGGAACATAGAGAACAGGTAAACAACATTGGAAAGATACAGGTCGGACTGCTTCAATTCCCTCTGTTTCGCCTTGACAAGCACTGGAGCCGCCTTTACTATAGATGTGGTAGTAGTTTGAAATTATATTTATTATCGAGTAATTATAGAGAAGTTGACCGAATCTTCAGAACAGGGGTTGGTAGACACCTCGTACAGCTCCGGAACCTGATTGATTAATACGACGTAATGCGATTCAGCGGATTGTTTAAAAAAAAAACCCTCACAGGACTGGCCCGTACCTGCGGTTGAGCAGCCAAGATCGGTCCGGCAGTTCTGTCGGACGCACTTGCAGGGTTTGCTCCCCCGAATGATTCGAATCTGCTGGTCGGTATCGAGACCTCGGATGACGCGGCGGTGTATCGGCTGAACAGCGAGGTCGCCATGATCAGCACGGTGGATTTTATCACCCCACCGGTTGACGATCCGTACTGGTTCGGCCAGATTGCTGCGGCCAATTCCATTTCTGATGTCTACTCTATGGGCGGCAGGCCCGTGACCGCCCTGAATGTCGTCATGTTTCCGTCGAAACGCCTGGACATGGGCTATCTGAAAGACATTCTGCGGGGCGGCTATGACAAGGTTACAGAGGCCGGAGCCCTGCTGGTCGGCGGCCACACGGTTGATGATGAGGAACCCAAGTACGGGCTGTGCGTCAACGGCACGGCACATCCTGAACGGATCCTGACCAATGCCGGTTCATTGCCCGGAGACGCGCTGATCCTGACCAAGCCGCTCGGTTCCGGCGTGCTGTTCAACGCAGTCCGGTCCGGCAGAATGCCGTTTGCGGAAATCGAGCAGGAGATCCTGCCGTCACTCGCTGCGCTCAACGGTCCGGCAATCGAAACCGCGCTGCAGTTCGGGGTCCGGGCCTGTACCGACATTACCGGCTTCGGTATCCTCGGCCATCTGCTGGAGATGGTCCATGGTTCCGGGACCGGTGCCCTGCTTAAGTACAAAGAGCTGCCGTTTTATCCCGGCGCGTCGGATATGTACAGAAAAGGGGAAACAACCGGCAGCAACAAGGCCAATCGCGCTATGGTTGCCCGCCATCAGCCAAAAATCCGCGTTTCCCTTTCCCGCCATGAAGAAGAACTGCTCTACGATCCGCAGACCTCAGGCGGCCTTCTGCTTTCCGTGCCGAAGAACCGGGCCGTCGAAATCGTGAAAGCCCTGCAGCAGAACGGCGTGCTGTCGGCTATCTGTATCGGCGAGGTGCTTGATGCATCTGAAGGGGTAACAATTGCGTAAACCGGCTGCCCTTCTGTCCAGCTTTGATGTGATAACAACACGGATACAACGCATTACACCTCGCTCATGACGGACTGGCAGGACCAGCTGAAAAACGCGATCACCAGTGCGGCAGATCTATCCGCAGCACTGGGCTGCGACCAGCAGCAGGACTGGGAGGAGATTGAGGCGGTAAGCGTCCGCTATCCGCTGCGGATTCCGCCGTACTATCTTGAGCTGATCAGAAAGGTCGGCACGCCGCTTTATCGCCAAGCTGTCCCGGATATCCGTGAGCTGGACGATCCTGCCGGAATGGTTGATCCTCTGGGCGAGGAACGGTTGAGCCCTGTGCCCAATCTGGTGCACAAGTATCCGGACAGGGTGCTTTTCCTCGTGAGCAGTCAATGCGCCATGTACTGCCGGTTCTGCACCCGAAAACGCAAGGTGGGCAGAAATACTATGCGGGTCAGCGAAGCGACCATTGCAGCCGGACTGGAATATTTGCGCAATACGCCGCAGGTGCGGGAGGTTCTGATTTCAGGCGGGGATCCGCTGCTTCTCTCTGACGCGCAGCTTGAGGATATTCTGCAGCGGCTCCGGGGCATCGGGCATATTGAAGTGATCCGCATTGGCACCAGAGCACCCTGCACCCTGCCCATGCGGGTGACTCCTGAGCTGGCTGCCATGCTGCGGCAATATCATCCCCTGTACATCAACACCCATTTCAATCACCCGGCTGAAATCACTCCGGAAGCGGAACAGGCCTGCGCACTGCTGGCCGACGCCGGTATTCCTCTGGGCTGCCAGACCGTGCTGCTGAAGGGAGTAAACGATACCCCGGAGGTCATGCAGGAGCTACTGTACAAACTGCTGCGCAGCAGAGTCCGCCCCTATTATCTCATGCAGGCTGATCTGACCAAGGGCACCAATCATTTCCGGACCGACATCAGCACGGGCCTTGTAATTATGCGCAGTCTTATCGGCACGGTCTCCGGTATGGCCGTACCGACCTATGTGCTTGATGCGCCGGACGGCAGGGGCAAGATACCGCTGACCCCGGAGTATATTACCTCACTGCAGGGTGATACGCTGGAGTTTCTGAATTATCAGGGAATCCCATGCTCCTATCCTCTCCCCTGATACGTACAATAATATGTACAGGAACACCGGAGGCGCGTCATTCCTTTGTTATTCAATGCCCTTGCTGTGTTTTTCCGCAATGCGCTCAAACTGCTTTTCAATATGGAGCAGGGCATCATAGACATCCGGGTCGAAATGCCGTGCCCGTCCGTCCTCGACCTCCATTATATGCATGGTCTTCTGGTGACTGAAGGGCTTTTTGTAGGGTCTCCTGGTCCGCAAGGCATCATACACATCCGCCACCGTCATAATTCTGCCGGCCAGCGGAATCGCATCACCGGCCAGTCCTCTGGGGTAACCGGTACCGTCATATTTTTCATGATGACTGCCCACCAGATCTCTGGCACATTCCAGAAAAGCCATGGGCTCGCCTGCCATCTGGGTCAGTTTATCAATGACTTCCTCACCGTAAATGGTATGCTTTTTCATCTCGGTAAATTCTCCATCCGTCAGCCTGCCCTTTTTGAGAAGAATGGAATCACGGATGGCCACCTTGCCGATATCATGCAGCGGCGCGGTTTTGTAGAGCAGAATTATATATTCCGGTGTGAGCAGTTCGGTAAATCTTCCCTGATCAAACAGGGTTTCGGCCAATGCCCTGACAAAAGAACGGGTCCGCTGAATATGCCCCCCCGTATTGGTGTCCCGATGTTCGGCCAGTTCGCCCATAGCCACAATGGTGATATCCTTGAGCAGGGTTGATTCCCTGGTCCGGGCGCGGACCTTCTGTTCAAGTTCCAGGCGGTAACTGTGCAGCTCAAGATGATTGTGGACCCTGGAACGCAGTTCAATACCGTGAAACGGCTTGGTGATATAGTCAACCCCCCCCAGTTCAAAACCCTGGGCTACGTCTTCCGGTTCTGATCTTGCGGTCAGAAAGATTACCGGAACAGAACGCATCGCCGGTATTCTGCGGAGCTCCTGCATAACAGCAAAACCGCTCATACCGGGCATCATTACATCCAGCAGAACAAGATCAGGCGTCCGGTTTCTGATCCTGCTCAGGGCCTGCTCTCCGGATGTGGCAAAGGCGAACTCAAGGTCCGGTCCCTTCAGGTGAGACAGGGCAATCTGGATATTCTCCGGCACATCATCAACAATAAAAACCAGCGGTTTATGCGGTCGCAGCCTCATGACTCCTTTCCTGTCTTTCCTGCTGTTGTCCGCAGCGCGGTCAATATCTGATCCACGCCCTGAATATCCAGCTCACGGGCGCACCGCTGCAGTTTTTCTCCCATCGCGGTCAGTTCCGATGCTGTCTTCCGATCTCCCTGTTCCTGCATTTTCCGGCCGAGTTTCGCTGCAGTATCCAGGCTGCCGCTCATCTCAGCTGCGATATACGTAGCTTCAAGTTCCTCATTCCAGAATGGTCTGATCAGTTCCGGCTCAAAGAATGATGCATCCGGTTCTGCTGCGGTCAGTTCAGCAGTATGCGGTTTTACCTGAATATATTTATCCACCAGACGGCGCAGTTCATGCAGATGAAAAGGTTTGGGGAGAAAATCATCAAAAAGCGGACCGCAGGTGCTCTTTTCCATCATAAGCCCGGTCATCACTACAACGGGTACATCCTTTGTCACGGGATTCTCTCTGAGCTGCCGGGTGATATCACGCCCGTCGGTTCCGGATAGATCAAGGTCCATCAGAATCAGATCAGGCGGAGAGGAAAAAGCATGGCGCAGACACGCCTCCTGATCAGCTGCCTCGACAACTTTGATCGGGGAGCCGGAAAAGTAAATTTTGACAAGGTTGGACATTTCCGGCATATCATCCACCACCAGGATGACCGGCTGCTGTTTGCTCTTTGTTTTTTTCCGATCTGCCTGCTGCTGCCGCGCAGATGCGGTTCCCGGAACCGTTGCTGCTGCAGCTGGCAGCGTCAGCGTAAACATACTGCCCCGCCCTTTCACGCTCTCCACGGCAAGTTCTCCTCCCATGATCCGGGCAAGACGGGCGCTGAGCGTCAGACCAAGGCGTTTTCCGTCATGAAAACTGACTCCCTCTTTCTGACGGGCAAACAGCTCGGCAAGTTCAGTCTGTTCCTCCATTGTCATTCCTCTGCCTGTATCCGTGACCAGAAAAGAGAGCATATACTGCTTTGCCGAGATTCTGTTCCCGGTAACTGACAGGGTAATTTTTCCTCTGTCAGTGTATTTTACTGCATTACTGAGAAGATTACTCAGAATCTGACGGCAGTGGTCCGCATCGATCAGGTACTGCCTGTGCAGAGACGGATCGACCATGCAGGAAAAAGTAATTTTTTTCAGCCTGATCTGGTCCTGAAAAAGATCCTGGAGCTGTTCAATAATAACGCGCAGATCAACAGTCGCTTTTTGTACCTTTACTCTGCCGGCCTCAAGTTTTGAAAGCTCTGTCATGTCGTTGATAATGGAAATCAGAGCAGTGCTGTTTTTTCTGATCGTATCAACGAAGCGCTGCTGCTGTTCTCCGAGTGCAGACTCGGCGAGCATTTCCGCATACCCGACAATGGCATTCATCGGCGTGCGGATTTCATGGTTGATATTGGCGATGAACTGGCGTTTTCTCCGGTGTGCAGCCTCAATCCTTTTTTCTGTTTCCTCCGCATCCTCGCCCCCAGTCGGCCTGTTGATCGTATGACTGATGCTGGCGATCATTTCCCGGTCCGGTCCGGTAATATGCGTCAGGGTATGATCGACAGCAAGCATTTCCCCGTTCCGCTGCATCAGCCGGGCCGGAAAACTGCGTGTTCCGCAGGATATTACCGCAGCAGTAAACTGCTCCTTGATATTGATAAAATACGGCTCCAGTCCGTCAACAGACATGCCGGTGATTTCCTGTCTGTGCAGTCCGACGGTATCAAGAAAGGTATCGGTCGCGGTCACGACCGTACCGTCAGCACAGAACAGTATTCCGTATATCGGCAGGGCGTCAAATACCTTTAATGCAAAGGGCAAATCTAAAGTCACGTTTTCCGGAATTTCTGCAGGGTTGCTGATCTGATCGATCTGTTCTTCCACGCTTCCGGAGCTGATATCAGCGACCCGGAAGATTAATTATTTCCGCAATGATCTCCGCAGCAGTTTCCTGCGGTTCCTTGCCGGTTACCGATATCTCATAATCTGCAGCCAGACGGTACTGCGGCAGCCGTTCCCGGAACAGTTCCTCTGCCTGCGCCAGATTCTGCAGGAGCGGTCGCTTCTTGATTTTTTTTGCCGCATTCGGATGACAATGGATGGAGGCAAGAATGTCGCTGACCGGGGAGTGGAGATAAACCACGCTGCCCAGCCGCTTGAGATTATTCACCTTGAAAAATCCGCCGCCGGTTGACACCACAGTTCCGGTGACATGGGCTTCCAGCCAGTCCGCCGCCTGCTGTTCCAGCTCCCGGAACCGCGCTTCTCCGTGCTCCGCAAAGATTCTGCGGATCTTTTTCTTGACCATGCTTTCAATCAGGTCATCGGTGTCCACGGCAAAACGCCCGCTCAGTTCAGCAAGGGCACGGGCTGTTCTCCCCTTGCCCACCCCCATAAACCCGATCAGAATAATATTGTCCGCCATAATTTTTTTCAGCCTGTCCGGGAACCGGCGTTGTCAGGCGCACCACTGCGCTGCAGCACTGTCCCGATATATTCATGGGTTGTAGATTGTAAAACGTAAAACAGGATCTGTAAAATAAATTCTGCCGGGACATATCAGGCATCCTGTAGTAGCTCCCGGAAAGGATTCAAAGAGGTTTATCCGTTTCTGGTGTCCTGATTCCCAGTAACCATTGCCTGTACTTTCCGGCAACTGCGTCCCAACTGTAGGGTTCGGTCATCTTTTGTGCCTCAGCCGCTGTCAGAGGCCGGGGTTCCCTGAGCAGCTGCCGCAGGGCCCGGACAAACCCGTTTTTGTTTTCAGGATACCTGTATGCATCAGGAAAAAGCTCCTGATAGGAAAGCCGGTCCGGGACTAGGGGGCGGCATCCGGCCCGCACCCCTTCAAGCACCGCCATACCGAAAAATTCATGCCGGGCCGTGGACACAATAATATCGCCGCAATGAAGCAGGCTGGCGTATTCTGCCCTGCTTTCCGCATAGCCGAAATGCAGCATTCTGTCAGCAAGTATTTTTTGGGCGCGGGAAAAAATTTCCGGCTGCTCCCGGAAATGTTCACCCAGTACGATGACCCTGAAAGCATAATTCGGGGCAAGATCAAACAGGGCATGAAAAAAGATGTCCGGATTCTTGTCATGCTCCCAGCGGTGATTCCAGACAAGAACAGGCAGTCTGTTTTTCCATGCCGCTTTATCTGTTCTGTCCCTTCTTTCCGGTTTCTTCTTACCATCTGCTGCCCGGCCCGCTGCATCAATCAGCCGGAAATCCATGCCCGGATACAGGACGACCGATTTTGTCCGGATTGCATCTTCCAGATGACGCAGTTCCATATCTTTCGCCTTTTTCAGATAGGTGCGGACGCCGTTCAGAAAGCTCTCCAGATTGTACCGGCTGTTGAAAGCCAACCTGTCTGCGCATAGGGCAGAGGTGAAATTGATGGAGGCAAACTGAACAATACCCGGATCAGGAAGTTGGCCGGGATAACTGAACTGGTTCTCGTGAAAATAAACAGCCACAGGCGGCCGGATGCCCTGTCCAGCAAGCAGACTGCGCAGCACAGCGACATCAAGGAAGGTGGAGGTCAGGATCACATCAAAGCGCTCACCCCGACTGATCAGTCCGGCAATCTGTTCAGCAAACCACGGAGCAGCCAGCTGCATCCGCATTTTCCATTTTCTGGCAGGCAGAGAGAGCAGGGTGAAACGGCAGGCAAGATGCTGCTGCAGCCCTGTGAGAAATTCCTTGTGGGAGCCGCCGTAATATGACTCCAGCAGCAGAATGTTCGGCTTGTTCAAAGAAAAACAGAGTGTTCGGTTTCCGAGGCCGGCGGTGGGCGGATTGTGCAGCGGTCAGTCTGCGGATCAGAAATCAACCACAATTAACCTATCATTTTTTCCGGCAAAGAACAAGAACGGTCGATTTCCCAAAGATGAATCCGGGCAGCAGCGCACGGGACCGGACCTGGACCGGACTCCATTTACTCATTTATTTATTCATATCTGTTCATTGCCGAGTTGACCATTTATTTAAACCCTGCTAAGCTCCTATGTATGATATGTTCGGTCCGTCAGGAAAATAAGGCGTGAAGCTCTCCGGAAAAAACAGTCCCCAAATATTCTCAGGCGATAATGAAAGGAGGCAGGGTGTAATGGGAAAATCCGGGCTTTCTCTGCAGGAGGCACAAAGGATTGATCGGCTGTATGAAAAAATACAGGAAAAATCCGGCACCTTTATGGGATACCCCTGCAACTTGGATTTTGATTATTCCGAATTATACAGATTTCTTAATTACGCTGTAAATAATGTCGGAGATCCGTTTATCTCCAGCAACTACCAGGTAAATACCCATGAAATTGAGCGTGAGGTGCTCAATTTTTTTGCGGAACTTACAAAGACGCGTGAAGAATTCTGGGGCTATGTCACTAACGGCGGAACAGAAGGGAACATGTACGGCCTTTATCTGGCCAGAGAACTGTATCCGAAAGGAATTGTGTACTATTCGCAGGATACCCATTACAGTGTGACCAAAATACTCCGCCTGCTGAACGTCAAAAATATCATGATCAGATCGCTGGAAAACGGCGAAATTGATTACCGGGATCTGGAAGAAACAATCAGAATCAAGCGGGATGCTGTTCCTATTGTGGTTGCCAATATCGGAACAACCATGAAAGGCGCTATAGATGATATTGAGAAAATACACAATATTCTGGAAGATCTCGCCCTGCCGGATCACTATATTCATTCTGATGCGGCTCTCAGCGGCATGCTTCTTCCCTTTATACAGGATGCCCCGGCATTCGGTCTTAGTTCCTGTGTAGACAGTCTGGCAATCAGCGGACATAAATTCATCGGTTCTCCCATTCCCTGCGGCGTGAGTCTGGCAAAACGACATCATGTGGACAGAATCGCCCGGTCTATCGAATATGTGGGCACCCTTGATACCACATTAAGCGGCTCCAGGAACGGGATTACGCCACTTTTTCTCTGGTATGCAATCAAACAGAAAGGGGTTGAAGGATTCAGGCGGATGGCGGAAAGTTGCCTTGCGCTGGCCGATTACGCTTTGGAGCAATTCAGGGAAATCAACTGGGATGCCTGGAGGAATCCATATTCCAACACTGTAGTATTTAAGCGTCCTTCCGATGAATGCATCCGGAAGTGGCAGCTTGCTTCATACAGAGATATTGCGCATATTATTATCATGCCGCATATCACGAAAGAGTTTATTGATAAATTTATGCATGATCTGCAGGATTCTGAGCCGGAGAAGAAATAATGAAACAGATATCTGTTGTTGTGGAGGATAATCCTGGATTTTCCCTTGCGGACATCACGGAGCTTATGGCCGGGAAGGACATCAATATTAACACGATAGAATCAAAGACCGTGGCAAGCTCAGATGTCATTGTCATGACAGTCGATAAATATGATCTTGCTCTGAAGGTTTTAAGGGATGCCGCTTTCAATGCTATAACCGAGGACTGTTTGTTGATTAAGGTGAAAGATGAACCAGGAGCATTGGCAAAGATCGCCATAAAATTCAAGACTGCAAATATCGCTATCCGCAGTTTTCATATTATAAGCCGGAATGAGGATACCTCTATTGCGGCGCTTTCCACTGAACGTACAGCCCAGGCTCTGGAATTGGTACAAGATATCCTTGTTTCATAGGTTATGGATCTTAATTATCTGACAGAACTTACTTTCAGCGGCCTGACCAGAGGATCGATCTACGCTCTGATCGCCCTCGGCTATACGATGGTCTACGGCATTATCGGCCTGATCAACTTTGCCCACGGCGAGATCTATATGATCGGGGCATTTACTGCCTTTATTGTGGCCACGGTGCTGTCCATCTACGGTTTTCCGCAGTTTGCCGTGCTGCCCCTAGCCGTATTGGCAGCAACAGTCTGGGCTGCGGCCTACGGCTTTACCGTGGAAAAAGTAGCCTACAAACCACTGCGCAACGCTCCCCGGCTGTCGCCGCTGATTTCAGCCATCGGCATGTCCATTTTTCTCCAGAACTATGTCCTGCTGGCCCAAACTTCGGATTTTCTCTCTTTTCCCGAACTCATTCCGGAACTGGCCTTTCTGGAGCCGATCTCCCATATTCTCGGTTCAACGGATTTTGTTATTCTGGTGACCACGGCCGTGGTCATGGCCATCCTGACCTGGCTGATCAAGTTTACCCGGCTGGGCAAGGCGATGCGGGCCACGGCCCAGGACAAGACTATGGCCATGCTGGTGGGAATTAATATCAATAAAGTGATTTCCGCGACCTTTGTCATCGGCTCCGCCTTGGCTGCTCTGGGCGGCCTGCTCATCGCCTCGCATGTAGGGCAGATTAATTTTTTTATCGGCTTTCTTGCCGGGATCAAAGCCTTTACCGCTGCCGTGCTGGGCGGAATCGGCTCTATTCCGGGGGCCGTACTGGGCAGCTTCATCCTCGGCCTGACCGAAGCCTTTGCCACCGGCTATGTCTCCAGCGATTATGAAGATGTATTTGCCTTTTCCCTGCTCGTGCTGATTCTGATCTTCCGTCCTGCAGGTCTTCTCGGGAAAACAGCCCAGGAAAAAGTATAACCTTCTATAAATTCCTGCATCTGCGGAAAGAAACAGGCTTGTCCGCCGAACCGGATCAAGCCGGACACATGGACGATAAACTGCTTGCACAGGCCTGCCGGATATTAGGCGATCAATGGCAGCCGGACAAGGTGCAGACTGAACCGCTGACACCGGACGGCTCCCTGCGGCGCTTCTGCCGGATACTGCACCGGGACGGCAGAACAGCGGTTGCTGTGACGCCACCTCCAGGAGATACTGCCGGGCTTCAGGAAGCGGCTGCAGGCTGGCATATCGGCCGCCATCTGGCCGTAGCCGAAGCTCCGGTACCGCAACTGTACGGGTTTGATGAGCAGAGCGGGCTGCTGGTCTGTGAAGATCTGGGCAATACACGGCTGCACGACCTGCTTCTACAAAAGGGTCTGAAAAACAGGATTGATTCTGAGCAGATTATCGGGCTGTATCGGCAGGCAGTAACCGGCTTGGCCGGGATGCAGGTGAACGGCAGCAAAAACTTTGATCCGTCTTGGTGCTGGGATACCCCGAGGTACGACCGCAGGGTGATGCTGGAGCGGGAGTCCGGTTATTTTATCCAAGCTCTATGTTATGAATTTCTGCACCTGCAGCTTCTGCCTGCTGAACAGGACATTCAGGAGGAATTCTCTGCTCTGGCCGACCAAGCTGCTCAGGCTGACGCTTCTTTTTTTCTGCACCGGGATTTTCAGAGCCGCAATATCATGGTGCAGCAGGGGCAGGTATACTTTATTGATTATCAGGCTGGACGCCTCGGCCCGCTGGCCTACGACCTTGCCTCCCTGCTTATTGATCCTTATGTTGCTCTGCCGCAGCAGCTGCAGAACGAGCTGCTGGAATGCTACCTCGACACCCTGACAGACATGCTCCCCTATGACCGGCACCAGTTCAGGCAGGAATATCTTCTGCTAGCCTTGCAGCGGAACCTGCAGATTCTTGGTGCCTTTGCTTTTCTGAGCCAACAGAGGGGCAGGGTGTTTTTCCGGCAGTATCTCAAACCTGCTCTTTTTTCTCTGCAGGGCCTTCTTGCCGATTTTTTTCCAGGTGAGATCCCCTGTCTCCGTTCATTAACAGATCGATGTCTTGCTGCACTAAAAAAACAGCCAGAAGTATAAATTGGCAGATATATCATCAATGTCCGGGCTGACATTTCATGTCGAAATACTAAATCTTGTACCACAGGTGTCATTCCCAGTTTAAGAACGCAACATTTTGGTATCTATTATACAGGGGAAGTAACACTATTATACCTCTTTACTCTTTTTATTTAAAGATGTACAATATTTTATATCAAGGGAGACGCAGAAAATATGTTATCTTTATGCGGACTAAAGTTCAGCACAGTAAAATTTGGTACTTTACGTAAAGAAAATCCCAAAATTTATTGCAGATAAAAAGTGTTTCTGTCGGTAGGGGAGGGGGGAGAGATGAAGATAAAGTTTTTTTTATTTGCAGGCAGACTGATGACGTGTCTCCTGTTCTTTTTTCTTTCAACAACAGTAAAAGGGGGGCAAAAAAATACCGGAGACCTGACGGAGCTGCTGACAGCAGACAGTCCCCCCCCCTCCCCCGAATCAGAACATCAGGCTGATGGCCCGGCTGATGATGCAGTTGTACCGGTCACTGCTGAGGAAACCAGGAAATTTATCCAGTTCCTGACAGCAGAGCATGCTCTGCCTGCCTCACTGCTGCCTGACGGCATAGAAAAGGTCGAAGGTGATACGGAAAAAATGAACGGTCTTCAGGTAGCCCGTGGTACTCCTGCCGGCGTGGCGCAACAGGTTCAGGGTACTGTATGGGTTGTTCACAAGGGGGGGACGAAAGCGTACAGGCTGCAGGAGCACTACCATGTTGTTGCCGGAGACACGCTGATCACAGAACAGGACAGCAGGGTGAATCTGCTGATGCATGATAAAAGTATGCTGACCCTGACTGCCCAGTCCAAGCTGGTTGTCGAAAAATTCCTGTATAGCCGCAAGCTGGGCACCCGGGATACCAAACTGCGCCTGATATTCGGCAAGGTCCGGGCTGCCGTCTCCAAAATACCTTCCGGTGAGCCGAATTATCGCGTCAAAACCCCCACTGCAGTTGTCGGGGTCCGGGGGACGGATTTTGTCGTGGCAGTTACCCCGATTATTTCCCGTCAGTTAAAGGCCATGTGTCTCTTTATTCCCAGAGGAAGTACATCCCGTCATATTCTCCTCTCCTCTTATCGGCTGATGACGGCTGTCGTAACTGGAGGCGGTGATTCAACGGTTGAATTCAGGGGCACGACCGGTCCTGCACAACTTGTCGGTCCGGGGTCCATGTCCACGGCAGTACCGGGCAAAAAACTGAATCTGCCGATTCATATCGGTCCGGCTGCCGTAGAGTTCATGGATAATATTGCCCCGTTGTCATGCAGGCCGTGTGTATGCCCTTTGGACTGAACTGAAAGAGGGATTCAGTAAAAATTTGATGTTTTTTGGTTCCCGCAAAAAATACGGGAGCGGTTCGGCGCATCTTGCCGGGCTGCTGCTCATACTCATCTGCCTGTTTATCTCCCTGTACCGGGATTCCAATTTTCTGAAAAACAAGTTGGGTCCGCTGGAGGGTACACTGGAGGATATACTCCTTCCACTGGATACCTTACGCCTGAAGACTTTTGATCTTTTTCTTCGCCTTCGGCCAGCGCCGCTGCTTGAGAACCGGGTGGTCATTGTTGATATCGATTCGGCCAGCTTGGGGCAGCACGGACAATGGCCCTGGTCGCGGAATCAGATTGCTGAACTGCTGAATAAAATTACTGCAGCCGGACCTGCTGTTGTCGGCTTTGATATACTCTTTGCCGAGCCGGACCGGAGCTCACCGAAAATATCCGGTTATGATGTTTCGTTCGCTGATCTCTCCCTGGCCAAAGCAATGTACAACAGTCCGGCTCCTGTAATCCTCGGTTATGCCTTCACAGATCCGGAAGTTCCTGCTGAAAACCATACACCGGAAACAGGTAATTTCGTTTTTGAAGGAGGGAATCCTGCCCCGTTTCTTCACCCGTTTACCGGGGCGGATGTCAATCTGGAGATACTGGAAACGGCGGCGCAGGGGAGCGGTTCTTTCAATATTGTTCCGGACCATGACTCCATCATCCGCAACCTTCCGTTGCTGGTTTATTACAGACAGCAGGTGTATCCAAGCCTAGTACTGTCTATGCTCCAAGCTGCCGAGGGAAACGGACAGACCGTGACAGTAAAGATGGACCAGGAAGTCAGGGAAAGCGGAATCCGGTATGTGCAGGCAGGACCATATCAATATCAGATTCCTACGACCATGCATGGGGAACTGATCGTCTACTTCAGCGGCCCTGCCCGGACGTTCCCGTATATTTCAGCCCATGATATCCTGTCGGACAACTTTGACCCGGCAGTTCTGCGCAATGCCTATGTGCTGATCGGCATTTCTGCCCCCGGACTGTTTGATCTTCGTGCTGTTCCCACAGATCGAGTCTTTCCCGGCGTGGAAGTGCACGCCAATGCCCTCAACACTATTCTGAGCAGAAATTTTCTCCAGCGGCCGGAATGGGCAAAAGGTGCTGAAATGATCTATCTGCTCTGTATCAGTCTGGTGTCCTTTCTGCTGCTTCCGAAAATAAAGGCAACATCCGGCGTGTTTCTCTCTCTGGCAATCTTTGTCGGAATCATACTGCTTTCCCTGTACTCTTTCTATTATCAGAACATACTGATTGACATAACCTATCCGGTCATCATTACCGGAGTTCTGTTTACTTTTTTTACCTCATACAATTTTTTTGCAGAAGAAAAAAAAACACACCAGCTCCGTTCCGCGTTTTCGCATTACCTCTCTCCGGATGTGGTCCGGGAGCTGGTGGAAAAAAAAGATCGTCTGGTCCTTGACGGTGAGGAACGCGAACTAACCATTCTTTTTTCCGATATCCGCAATTTCACAGCAATGGCTGAGAAGATGTCACCGGACAACCTCTGTTCTTTCCTGAATCAGTATATGACCCCGATGACCGGGGCTATCATGGAGCGGCGCGGCACAGTGGACAAATTTATCGGCGATGCAATCATGGCCTTCTGGAATGCCCCTCTGGATACCCCGAATCATCTGCAGTTAGCCTGTGACTGCGCTCTGTCCATGCTGCGGGAACTTGCCGAGCTGAACCGTAACTGGCAGAAGGAGGGACTGTCTGAAGTACAGATCGGTATAGGACTCCATTTCGGCCAGGCGCGGGTCGGCAACATGGGATCGCAGCACCGGTTTGATTATACCGTGATAGGGGATACAGTCAATCTTGCTTCCCGCCTTGAAGGATTAACCAAATTATACGGAGTGAACATTCTGGTCAGTGATGCAGTAGCTCGTGCCATGGCACAGGAAAACGCCTTCTTCTTTCGGCAGATTGACACGGTCCGGGTTCTGGGCAAGAAAACACCGGTGACCCTGTATCAGCTGCTGGCTGCGGACGTCATTTCTGCAGCAATGCGGCAGGAATTGAGGAGCCATAAACAGGCATTGACTGTATATACTGCGGGTGATTTTCAGGCAGCGTTTTCTGCTTTTCAGAAGCTGCAAGACCGCAGTCCGAACGACAGACTCTATTCAGTCTATCTGGAAAGATGCCGTCAACTGGCAGCGGAACCGCCAGCACATTGGGACGGGATTACAGACCTGCATGTGAAAGGCTGAGAGCAGACGATGTGAATAACTTTTTGACACGTATGAGAAAACGTGTCAGAATAAAGAAGAACTTTCCGGAAAGAGCGGAACGAATCCGCAGAAAAAAATGGCCAGATATATCGAAATCAACCCGTATAATCCCCAGCCCAGACTGATCGACAGGGTTGTTGATACCCTGAAAAAAGGCGGAGTTATCTGTTATCCTACTGATACCATGTACGGAATCGGCTGCGATATTTTCCATCAGAAAGCAGTCAAGCGGGTACATCAGGTCAAAAAGCGGCCTAAGCAGAAACCGTTTTCCTTTATGTGTTCTTCGTTGAAAAATATCAGTGAATATGCCCATGTGGGCAACACAGCCTATCGCCTGATGCGCAAACATCTTCCCGGTCCTTATACGCTGGTTCTTCCCGGTTCAAAGCTGGTTCCGAAAATTATGCTGACCAAACAGAAAACCGTGGGTATCCGGGTGCCGGAGTGCGCCATCTGTCTCGCTGTTATCGAGCAGCTCGGCAATCCGATCCTCAATACCAGCGCAGCGCGGGAGGATCATGCAGACCCGGTTGTTGATGCCTACGATGTTGAGCAGCTGTTCGGCAATGAGGTAGATCTGATTATTGACGGAGGCGAAGTGTACCCTGATCCGTCCACAGTGGTCTCGCTGGTCTCTGAGCAGCCGGAAATTTTACGTGAGGGAAAAGGAGATATCTCCTTCTTTAGAGGTTGATCAGATTGACGGCGAACTGTGACGTCCGGGCCGGGCAGCAAAATTATCCCGACCGAAGGGCGGAAGCCGGTGGTGGGTTGAGTGAAAGAAAAATTCTATCTGTCATCAGCTGGCAGCCGAAAACGGTTCGCCCAGGCAATCAGCAGGGCTGCCAGGGCAAAATCATCCAGCAGGCCGATAACCGGCAGCCATTCAGGAATGAGGTCCCAAGGGGAGATCACATAAATCAGACCGAGTCCGAGGAGTGCCTTGACATAACGTGGCGTCTCCTTTGCCCTGAACACCGCGACCGTATGCCTGAGCATGGTCAACAGGCGGGAAAAGATGTTCCATCGTCCTGCTGCCATCAGCGCACCACCTTTTCAATAATTTCCTGATCAAACAGGTTGAACCCCATGCCTGCATCCACCACAATGGTCTGGCCGGTGATTCCTGATGAACGCTCGGAGAGAAGAAAAGCGGCTGTGTCGGCCACCTCCCTGGTCTGCAGGGCTTTTTTCCGGGGAATGGCCTGTTCAGCAAACAAGTAGGAGTCGATATACCCCGGAATACCGGCAGAGGCTGAGGTTTTGAGCAAGCTGGCGTTCACCGCGTTGAAACGCACCCTGGAAAAGGCGGAAAAAGATTTGGCCAGGAAGCAGAGCGAGGAATCCAGGGCTGCCTTGACTGGCGCCATGTAGCCGTAATTCTCGGCCGCCATCCGGGTGGAGGAGATGGAGATGGTGACCACCGAGGCGTCAGGGGAAAGCAGATCCTTAAAGTGATTGGCAATGGCAATCAGAGAAAAACAGGAGATATCCACGGCCTGAAGAAAGTCTTTTTTGACAGTGCCGTGAAAGGGTTGCAGCCCTTCGGAGTAATTGGCAAAGGCAATGGAATGGACAATCCCGGCAAAGGGGCCGCCGACCTGTTCGGCAATTTCGTCCCGTACCCGGATGATATTGGCCTCCTCCTCCACATCGCAGCAGAACACCGGGCTGTCCGGGAAGAGCCTGCGGCAGGTTGCGGCCCGTTTTTCACTGCGTACCACATGAATGACCTCGGCTCCGGCTTCGACCAGCACTCTGCCGATAGCGCAGGCCACGGATTTTTTATTCGCCAGTCCGAAGACAACGATTTTTTTGCCTGTCAGATTGAGAAAACCCATCTTTTTTCCGTTCAGTCCCCGATCATTCGTTTTACTCTTTGAGGGCACAGGCGAATTCGACCTGCACTGCCACCTTGCCGCCAACCCGGACACTGCCTTTCATGAACCAGGCCGGGCCGAGCTGCTCCTTCAGGGCTGCCCGGATTTCAAAAAGGTCGCCGGGACGGACCTCCCGTTTGAACTTTGCTCCGAGGATCCGGGTCAGAACCGGTACGCCGTTTATTGCCTGATTCCGGTACACCAGCTCGCTGATCAGCAGGGCCCCGGCCTGAAATACGGCCTCGCAAAGCAGCACCCCCGGCATGATGGGATAGTCAGGATAATGCCCCTGAAAAATATCCAGATCAGCGGGCAGGGCTTTTTCCGCCCGGATGGCTTCTCCGTCCAGCTCCAGCACCCGGTCAAGCCAGAGAAACGGAGCACGGTGGGGAATACGCTTCTGGATGAAGGCCAGATCCATATTTGCCATTACAACCCTCCGGTCACTTCCAGAACTGAACCGGTAATATAGGCGGCTTTTTTTCCGGCCAGAAAGAGCACGGCATCCGCGACCTCCTCCGGGGTACCGAAGCGCCGCGCCGGAACCATTTTTTTATACGCTTTGACCTGGTCTCCGGAAAGGTCATCCAGAAAATCCGTACTGATAAAGCCGGGCGACACGCAGTTGACCGTGATCTTCCGCTTGGCCACCTCTTTGGACAGGGACTTTATCAGGCCCACCTGTCCGGCCTTGGAAGCGGCATAGTTGGCCTGTCCGGCAAAACCGAGGTGCCCCATAGGCGAGGTGATAAAAATGATCCGCCCGTACTTTTGCTTCATCATCAGTTGGACGGCAAATTTGGTCATGTTGTAGCCGCCGCTCAGGTTGACGTCAATGACCCGGTTCCAGTCTTCCTGCCGCATCATGGCCAGAGCCGCATCCCGGCGGATGCCTGCGTTGTTGACCAGGATATCAATGGTCCCAAACTGCTCGTCCATCTGCCGGAAAAAAATTTCCACGGCCTGATAATCGCTGACATCCACCCTGTGTAGCTGCAGCCGGTCCGTAGCGCAGGCGGCAGCCAGCTCTTCCGCTGCCGCTGTATTACCGCCGTAGATGCCGATTACAGTGGCGCCCCCGGCCAGTAGAGCCTCGGTTACGGCTCTGCCGATGCCTCTGGTGGCCCCGGTGACCACAGCCTTTTGTCCTGTAAAACTGTCCACTCCTATCCCAAAGTTAATGATTGCTGTTTGCTGCTGTCACCGCCGACCAGCCATTCGATTTCCAGCTCCAGTTTTTTTTTGGTTTTCCGCCTGCCGACCTCTTTTTCCGCCTTGACTTCCAGCTCGACCCGGTCAGGTATCTTCAGTTTGACTTCCTTGTCTCCCTGCTGCAGGATGACCCTGCCGGTTTCAATTTTATCGGCCAATGCCCGCAACAGATTGACCGCCTCGTTGCGTGACATTTTTTCCTCAGTTCTGAACAGCACTGTTTCACGCCCCATATTCTCCTCCCTGAAAAATGCAAATGAGTCCAAAGCAGCATAACTGAAAAAGATAATAGTCTGTTGCCTGCAGGGAGTCAAACCTGAATTCGTCTAATCCGTATCTGCACCCTGTTTTTCCGTTTTCTGAAACAGCTGCCCGCCTTTGCGGATCATGGTTAAAATTACAATTATACCAAAGATATAATGGTGCAGATACTGTGCCGCAGAAGGATTTTTCCTGTCCAGGTCGGCAAAGAGAATGCTTTGACAGAGAGGGATTCATAGAGTATCATGGGGAGCCGTTTGTGCCGGATAATGACAGAGAGACAGGCTCCTGGATGACTGACGCCTGGATATCAGCACAACGCTCAACCCGACAACTGCTGCTTCGGACGCTTTATTGAGCTGAAAAACAGCGGGCTTCCTGATGTCTACACCGGTACCGAACAACCGGATCATCCGGTCAACAGACGGTTGCAGCAGGATTTTTTTCTGCTAATTCTCATGCTTGAGGCCCTCTGGTGCAACGGCGGCGCTAATGTCGGCGGCCATGATGTACTCTGGGCGGTGATCAGGGGGACCATGAAGGAGATTTTTCGGAATACAAAGGACTGCTGGCAGGCCGGAGTGATTCCGCATTGGTTCGGCCTGCCGTTTGTCGAGCTCGATCGGGCTGACCAATAAGCTGAGGAAGCGTATCTTCACGGGGATGACTGCAAAGGATAATTGAAGATAAAGACAAGTTAAAATAAAGCAGAGAAAATTTTGTTTATAAGGAGATAAGGTTATGGTTATGAGAAGCGGGTATATTGCCGGAGCCTTGGCTTTGGCACTTATGTTTGCCGGACCTGTGTCGGCTGAAGAAAAAAAGACGGCTCCGGCTGCCAGGGAAGCTGCAGCCGGTCTGGCCGGGAAACCGATTCAGGGTAAGGTGTTGGAGGTGCAGTCCGGCGGGGGATATACCTATCTGCAGATCAAAGGAGAGCAGGATGCGGTCTGGGTGGCCATCCCGGAGACTCCGGTGGAAGCGGGTCAGGAAGTGGTTGTCAGTCCTGGTATGCTGATGAAATCCTTTGAGTCTGAATCGTTGGGCCGAACCTTTGATGCTCTGATCTTTTCCGCAGGCCTTGAAGAACCCGGCAAGGTGGCGCAGAAAAACGAGACTGAAGGCGGAACGCCGGATATGTCCAAGCATCATGAGTACATGCAGAAGGTCGAAGGGCCGGTGGATGATGCGGAACTGGAAAGGCTGTCCGGCGGGTCAAAGAAGGCTGCTGTGCCTGCTGACAAGATCAGTGTGGATAAAGCCGAAGGGGACAATGCGCAGACCGTGGAGGAATGTTTTGCCAATGTCGAGAAACTGGACGGGAAAACCGTGCGGGTACGCGGCAAGGTGGTTAAATTTTCTCCTATGATTATGGGAAAAAACTGGCTGCATCTGCAGGACGGTACCGGAGATGCCGAAAAGAAAACCCATGATCTGGTGGTAACCACCTCGGAGACCACGGAAAAAGGCGCTGTCGTTACAATTGAAGGAACTCTGCATAAGGAGAAAGACTTCGGCGCCGGATACCGATATGATGCCATCGTTGAGGATGCGAAGATCGTCGGGGAATAGGCGTTTGCGGCGGGCAGGAAGCAGGTATGACCTTTCATTGCAGAAATTACGATATCGCGGAAAACAGATGTAAACGGCTTTCCGGAGAATGCGCCCCCGGACGCAAGGGATGTGTACTGGAAGGGCGTATCGCGGTAAGCGAAGAGCTGGAAGAAAAAATCCGCCGGGTCGAACAGGAAATGCGCCGTTCTTCCGCTTCAATCCGGAAAAAATAGGTTGTCGAGCCGTACAGATGCCTGTAAACGGAGCGACGAAAATTGATCCGGCTCTGGTCGGGTTTGATTTTGACGGCGTTATTGCCGATACGGCAGAGGCGTTTCTCCGGCTTGTCTGCGAAGAATACGGCCTGTGTGATCTCATCCCTGAGGATATCGTCAATTTCGAGGTGGAAAAATGCATTGATGCTCTTGACCGAGATCAGGTCGAGGGGATTTTTGCCAGGATACTGCGGGATTCTTTGGGTACCGGGCTGCAGCCGATGCCCGGAGCTGTAGAGGTGCTTGCCGAGCTGGCAGGGTTCAGCAGTCTTTCTGTGATTACAGCCCGTTCTCTTGCCGAGCCGGTGCATAACTGGTTTGAGGCCATGTTTCCGCCCGCAGCCTGCAGATCGATCAGGGTCATTGCTATGAGCATCCATGATGACAAACCCCGGCATGTCCGTGAGCAGGGGTTGCGCTATTTTATCGATGATCGCGCCGAGACCTGTATTCAGCTCAGTCAGGCGGGCATTCAGCCGTTTGTCTTCAGCCAGCCCTGGAATCATAACCGCCACCAACTTCCTGTTGTCCGCTCCTGGCAGGATATCAGAGCATTGTTTATATAGCCTCCGATATCACAGCGGATGGTCAGCTGTCACGTCCTGCTTCTCATTCAAGAAATACTTGGGAAATCAAGAAAAAAGCAATTCAATTAATCTCTAATCAATGAAGAAAACAGCAGTTCTTTTTCCCGGTCAGGGATCACAGTACGTAGGAATGGGCCAGGAGTTTATCGAAGCAGACTCTGATGCTGCAGCCCTGATGGAAATGGCTGAGGAGGCCACCGGTTTTTCGCTCCGGAAGCTCTGCCTAGAAGGCCCGATGGAGAATTTGACCAGGGCGGTTCATCTGCAGCCGGCCCTGACCGCTGTCAACCTGATCTGCTGGCAGCAGCTGCAAAAGGCCCTGCCTGATTTTGTCCCGGCCTACGCCGGAGGCCATTCTCTGGGCGAATGCTCTGCCTTACATGCAGCCGGGGTGCTGTCTGCTGCAGACACCCTGAAACTGGTAACAAAGCGCGGTGCCCTGATGGAGCGGGAAGGTGCTGCTCATCCCGGAGGAATGCGGGCGGTTCTCGGCCTGACCATTGAAACGATGGAGAGCCTGCTGGCGGAATATACTGGCGGCGGCACTGTGGTGGTGGCCAATCACAATACCGCTGAACAGATTATCATTTCCGGTGATCAGGAAGGACTGGATGGGTTCAGCGAGGTCTGCCGCGCAAACGGGGCAGGCAAAATTGTCCCGCTCAAGGTGTCCGTGGCCAACCACAGTCCTCTGGTTGCCGGGGCAGTGGATGATTTTGCCGCCTGCATGAAAACAATCCCATTTAATAAGCCGCAGCTGCCTGTCCTGTTTAATGTCACAGCGGCACAGGAAACTGATCCGACAGCGATCCGGGGCATCATGGCCCGGCAGATCGCTTCACGGGTGCGCTGGTATGAATCCATCCAGCGTATAATCGAGGACGGTGTCGAGGTCTTTGTGGAACTGGGACCTAAAAGGGTACTGACCGGTATGCTGCGGAAGATCCTGCCCCGGAAGAGTCCTGTGGTCTGTGTTCAGGCCGATACCCCGGAACTGCTGGAAAAAGCAGTGGCCGTCATAACGGACTGATGCCGGAATGATGGCGGACCGAGGCCCGCAGGGCCAGAGCCGTTTATGCCGGATACTTGTCGTTCACTTCTTTTACCGGTTCGTTCTGCTTCCTGCTTGACAGAATGGCGGGCATGGAGTAAATATTTTTGTTTTCTCGGTCAACTTGACTCTGATGTCCAGCTTGAAGCTGGCTGCCGGTGTGTGCCGGTGCTCTCATTTATGCTTATTTTTTATGCTGATGCATTACTCTTCTGCAGAGAACCATGTTTGAGAATTTAACAGACCGCCTTGAAGGCGTGTTCAAAAAGCTGCGCGGCCACGGCAGACTGACAGAGGAAAATATCAGCGAGGCAATGCGTGAAGTACGCACGGCCTTGCTCGAAGCGGACGTCAATTTTCAGGTCGTCAAGGAATTTGTCGCTTCGGTCACTGAAAAGGCGGTCGGCAAGGAAGTGCTTGCCAGTCTGGCTCCGGGCCAGCAGGTCATCAAGGTCGTGTATGAAGAACTGGTGACCCTGCTCGGCAGTGAGGCTGAACCGCTGCGCCTTGACGGTCCCCAGCCGGTGGTTATCATGATGGCCGGGCTGCAGGGCTCAGGTAAAACAACGACCTCGGCAAAGATTGCCCGGCAGCTCAAGGAAAAAGGACGCACACCGTTTCTGGTGCCTGCGGATGTCTACCGTCCGGCAGCTATTGAGCAGCTGCATGTGCTCGGCGAGCAGGTCGGCGTGCCGGTCTTTGATTCGACAACAGATCAGAGTCCGGTGGAAATCGCCCGACAGGCTGTAGCCCAGGCGGAAACAGCCGGTCATGATACCGTGATCATCGACACGGCAGGTCGGCTGCATGTGGATGAGCAGCTTATGGGCGAGCTGCAGGACATCTCCGCCGCAGTACGGCTGTCCGAAGTGCTGTTTGTCGCTGACTCTATGACCGGTCAGGATGCGGTTACTGTGGCGGACAAGTTCAACACGGATCTTGAAATCACCGGTGTTGTGCTCACCAAGATGGAAGGTGACGCCCGTGGCGGCGCAGCACTGTCGGTAAAGAAGATCACCGGCAAGCCGATCAAATTCGTCGGGATCGGCGAGGCTCTTGATGCTCTGGAGATCTTTCATCCGGATCGGACCGCTTCCAGAATTCTGGGCATGGGGGACGTGCTGTCCCTGATTGAAAAGGCGGAACAGGTTGTTGATGAAAAAGAGGCGAAAAAACTTGCCCGTAAGATCCGCAAGAATGTTTTTACGCTGGAGGACTTTCTTGATCAGATTCAGAATATAAAGAAAATGGGCAGCCTGGAGCAGCTCATGAGCATGGTTCCGGGGATCAACAAGCTGAAACAGCTGCAGGACGCCCCGACGCCGGATGAAAAGGAGCTGGTCAAGACCGAAGCGATTATCCTTTCCATGACCAGAAAGGAGCGGAACAATTATAAAATTATTACCGCAAGCCGCAGACAACGGATCGCCAAAGGTTCCGGCACCTCGCTGCAGGAAGTAAACCGGGTGCTGAAAAGCTATACTATGATGCTGAAGATGATGAAAAAAATGCAGGGCAAGTCCGTGGTGACCAAAGGGGGCAAACGGCGTAAACGGCCCAAGGGACTGCGGCGCTGATCGTTGATTGCCAGCCCCGGTAATTTTTTTGTTTTTACACAACAGAATAAAACAGAGTGCGGAGTTGGTTCCGGATTATTATTCCGGTATGTGAAGAATCCACAGGAGAACACAGGAGATAGGAAAACCAATGGCAGTACGAATTCGTTTGACCAGAAAAGGACGCAAAAAACAACCGTTTTACCGCATCGTGGTGGCAGATTCCCAGGCTCCCCGCGACGGAAAATTTCTTGACATTGTCGGAACCTATGATCCAATGCAGGATCCGGCAGCTATCCGCCTGAATACGGAAAAACTGCAGGACTGGATGGGCAGGGGCGCACAGCCGAGCCAGACGGTGAAGACCCTGATTGACAAGTACGAAGCTCCCGTGGTTGAGGCAGCATAAACCGGAGTTGATAGATGAAGGAGTTTATCTCTTTTATTGCGGCCAAGCTGGTGGATGCACCGGATGAGGTGTCTGCCGGGCAGCATGAGGACAGCGGTACAGTGACTGTGGAGCTGCGGGTTGCCAAGGAGGATCTCGGCAAGGTGATCGGGAAACAGGGACGTACTGCCCGGGCCATGCGGACGGTGCTGTCCGCGATGGCGGCAAAAGACAACAAACGTTCCCGTCTTGAAATTATCGAGTGATAATGATGAGCGATATTGATACGTGTGCTCCGTGTACAGATGATCTTGTTCTGGTGGGTCGGGTGACCAGACCGCATGCTGTCCGGGGTGAGATCAGGGTGCTGCCCTATTCAGGGGATCCGGAACAGATGCTGGAGTATTCCCGCATTCTGCTTGCTGCAGACCAGGGAGCAACACCGGTTCTTTACAACGTCGAACGGGCCAGGATGCAGAAAAACAGTGTTGTGCTCCAGCTTGAAGGCTGTTCTTCCCGGGACGAGGCAGAACAGCTGGTCCGCTCCTCAGTCTATGTGTATCCGGAGGATCTCCCTGAACCGGCAGAAAATGAGTTCTATCTCAGGGAATTCGAGGGCAAGATACTCAGAACGGCTGAGGGACAGATGGTGGGAAAGATTATCGGATTCCTTGCCGACAGCCCGCAGACTATCCTGCAGGTGCAGGGAGAGAGGCAGGAATATCTCGTTCCTCTGGCGCCTGCCTTTCTGCGTGCCATTGATCAAAAGGAAGTGACGGTTGCTCTGCCTTCCGGCCTGCTGGAGATCAACAGCTGATCAGCTGAACGTATATGCATTTTGAGATCCTGACGATTTTTCCGGATCTGTTTACCACGCCCCTGCAGGAAGGCATTCTGAAAAGGGCGCTGCAGGCCGGGCAGATCAGGGTCAATCTGCATAATATCCGCGACTGGGCCACGGACAGGCATTCCATGACCGATGACCGTCCCTTTGGCGGCGGTGAGGGCATGGTAATGAAACCTGAGCCTCTGGCTGCCTGTTTGGAGGGTGTCCGGACGGCAGGGCAGGGCAGGGTGATTCTGCTTTCCCCGCGCGGCACAGTGTACACCCAGCGGACAGCAGAACGGCTGGCCGAATGTGAGCGGCTGATTTTGGTCTGCGGTCGGTATGAAGGTGTAGATGAACGGTTCTGCCAGCTATACGTGGACGAAGAGTTGTCCATCGGGGATTACATCCTGACCGGCGGCGAGCTGGCGGCAATGGTGCTGGTGGATTCCGTGACTAGGTTACTGCCCGGTGTGCTGGGCTGTGCGGATTCAGCTGCCAGAGATACCTTCAGCCGGGGGCTGCTGAAACACGGCCAGTATACCCGACCGCGTGAGTTTGCCGGAATTTCCGTGCCGGAAGTCCTGCTGAACGGTGATCATGCCCGGATTGAGGAATACCGTTTTCTTGACTCGGTACGGGAAACCCTGCGCAGACGTCCTGACCTCTTGCGCACCGTGGAGTTTTCCCCGGCTGAGATGAAGCAGCTGCGCCAAGCCGGACTGTCTGCACAGATTGAACAGACTGCACACGTACGGCAGCAGACCGCCGGTACGGTCGATGATCCCTGCTAAGACCTCGGAATGGAGTCTTTCCGTTGTGATATCGTCCTGATCCACTATCCGGTGGTCAATCGGAACGGCGAAGTTATCGGTTCTGCCGTGACCAATCTGGATCTGCACGATATTGCCCGGGCCGGGAAGACCTTTGGCGTGGGCACGTACTGGGTGGTCACGCCGTACGAACAGCAGCAGGAACTGACCGCCGAGATTGTCGGCCATTGGACAGAAGGGTACGGCGGCAGAGCGAATTCGGACCGGGCCGAGGCCTTGTCTATTATTCAAATCAGGCAGGACCTGCAGCAGGTCATTACGGAGATGACCCGGCAGCATGGACGCAGGCCCCTCCTGGTTGCCACCAGTGCCGGACAGCAGCAGAACGAGATCAGTTATACCGAGTTGCGGCATACTCTGCAGGAAAAAAATCCAGTGCTCCTGCTGTTAGGCACTGCCTGGGGGCTGGCACCTGAGATTATGGAGCAGGTCGATGCAGTTCTGCCGCCGATAAAAGGGGCGGGAGCATTCAATCATCTTTCAGTACGTTCAGCAGCATCCATCCTGCTGGACCGGCTGTTCGGTAACCGTGAAGCTGCGGTTTGACCGGACGGGCAGTATATCTTACTGCAGCTCATAAGAGCAGCAGTGCTATGGAAAAAAACAGATAATTATTTATATTGAGATAGAATCAGGGGTGGACGGAGGCATCCAGCGGGCCCTGCTGTACGGCCCGAAAAAAGAACATTATGGCTATGAGCATTATCGATACAATAGATCAGGAGCAGATGCGGTTTGATCTGCCGGAGTTTCGTCCCGGGGATACGGTGAAAGTACATATCCGTATTATTGAGGGAGATAAAGAGCGTATTCAGATTTTTCAGGGCGTTGTCCTGAAACGGAAACGCGGCGCTATGAATGCCAGTTTTACAGTACGGAAAATTTCTCACGGCGGCGTCGGGGTGGAAAAAACCTTTGCCCTCCATTCTCCCCGTGTCGAGACTATTGAAGTTGTTTCCCAGGGTCGGGTGCGGCGTTCCCGTCTGTACTATCTGCGTGACCGACGGGGTAAAGCAGCCCGTATCCGCGAACGCAGACGGGCGTAAAGGTCTGGTTGAAAAGAGGCACTGTATCACTGTATTCTTCTTCTATGCCGACGAAGTCTGCCGCCTCTTTTTTTTCTTTATCCCCGTCCGATGCGGTCGGGGATTCTTTTTTTTATGAACGCAGCCTGCGGCAGCAGGGATTTTCCTCTGTGGCCGGTATTGATGAAGCCGGTCGCGGGCCTCTTGCCGGGCCGGTGGTAGCCGGGTGCGTTATCCTTCCTCATGATTGCGATTCCAGCATTTATCGGGATTCCAAAAAAATTACCGCTGTACGGCGAGACACACTTTACACTCAACTGCATGACTCCGGGGCGGTTATCGGGGTCGGCATTGCCGGGGTGGCCGAGATTGAGCGGATAAATGTTCTCCAGGCATCGCTGCTTGCCATGCAGCGGGCGGTTGAGGACTGCGACTCAGGGCTGCCTGCTTTTCTCTTGGTTGATGGCACCTTCAACGTGCCGCTCGACCTGCCCCAGCAGACCCTGACCAAGGGCGAATCAAAAAGCGCTTCCATTGCAGCGGCCTCCATCATCGCCAAGGTGACCCGTGACCGGCTGATGAGGGCGTACCATCAGCAGTACCCCCAATATAATTTTCAGCAGCATAAAGGCTATCCCACCAAAGCCCACCGGGCTGCTGTTGCCGAATTCGGCCCGTGTCCGATTCACCGGAAAACTTTTAAGGGGGTGCGGGAGTTCTGTGCGAACGAACGTGAACAGAACCGGGTATGGTGAAAGGGTGAAAGCGCAGAAAAGTACTTGCTGATTATTGCAGGTTTATGATTTATTGGATTTACCTGAAAAATGAACAAAACTATGAAAAAAGCAGATACGGCAGCGCTTGCAGGGCTTGCTGGATTTGCCGCAGGATGCCTGCTGGCAGCATACAGTTCACCGGTTCACGCGCAGAGCGGGCCTTTCAGTCTCGGTATTACAGGAGGCACACTCGGGCTCGGAGTGGAACTCGGTCTGGAGGTCAATCCTTTTATGGCCGTCCGTGCCGGAGTCAATCAGATCGGCTTTGATTTTGACACGACAATCTCGCAGATTGACTACACCTTTGAACCGGATTTTTCAACCGGCTCTCTGCTTCTTGATCTGCATCCCCTCGGCAATGCCTTCCGATTTACACTTGGCGCGTATCTGAACAATAATGAGATCGATCTTAATGGCACGTATCGTGAAGAACTTCTTTCTCCTGTTCTGGGCCGTTATGCTGATCTGATTGATCAGGCCAGAGTTGTCGGCAAGGTGGAGTTTGAACGTTTTGTACCGTATTTGGGGATCGGGTGGACAAGTAACCACGGCTCCGCAGGCCGCTGGGGAATCAATATGGATTTGGGCGTAATGTTTCAGGGAGCACCGGAAGTTACGGAACTGCATGTTGAGGATTCTTGGGGGATCGGCAGGCATCCGGTGGCGGCAGGATTTATCGAGCTGGAACGACAGGCTATCGAAGAGGAAATTGATGAATATGAATATTATCCTGTGGCGAGCCTCTCTCTCAGCTGCAAATTCTGATTTTTCCTGTCGTATTGTGCATCGGGCGACTGTGCCGGATACTTTTTCAGATACTTTCTCATCGGATCAATGGCAAGTTTTTTTTACTTCCGGTATGTAAAGACCGTTGTAACAATTCGCTATATGGAGTATTGTGATGGTATCCTAAGCAGGTTTTCTGCCGGATCGGGGGAATCCGGAACTGCCGACAAGGCGATGAAAACGCTGATAAAGTGGTGGATCGGGAATATGTCAGCCCGTTTAAAAAATTTCATACCAAAAGATTAAGAGGAGGATGAACACAGTGAAACGTAGAATTTTGTTGCAGGCAACTTTACTGTTGTTGCTGTCAGTTTGCGTTGCTCAGGCTGCAAGCACACTGACAGTAATCGGGCGGCATCCGTTTTATCAGCCCCCGTTACAATCAGTCGCTGAGCTTCAGGACATGATGCAGGTTATGCAGGAAGATATCATGATTGGCCTGGAAAAGGCCGGTTATCCTGAACTGTATGAACCGCTGATGCAGCAGTTTCCCCAGGCTGAAATTCAGAATGTCGAGTATGAGCCGGGACAGTTCTTTAACTGGATGCTGTTCAAGCCCAATGGTGTCGGAGAAGTTCGTGCTGCCCAAGATATTACTTGGGGTGGCGATGCTCCTCTGAGCGGTTACGAGTTTTCTATTGATGTAGGGGAAAAACGGTATACCTTTGCTGTACCTCTTTTCTGCGGCAATATAGCGCTGAAAGAGGCTGCCCGTATTGTTGTTGTGGAAGTCCCCGGTCCGGTACAGATTAAAGAGGTGGAAGTTCCCGGCCCGGTACAGACAGTCGTCAAAGAGGTCAAGGTGCCGCAGATTGTCGAAAAAGAGGTTGTTAAAGAAGTAAGAGTTCCGGTTAACGTTCCCGGCCCGGTGCAGACAGTCGTGAAAGAAGTAAAAGTCCCGGTTAACGTTCCCGGCCCGGTGCAGACGGTTGTAAAAGAGGTCGAGGTGCCGAAGATCGTCGAAAAAGAGGTTATCAGAGAAGTTGAGGTACCGAAGATTGTCGAAAAGACGGTTGTTGAACGGGTTGAGGTACCGGTAACTAGGATCGTAGAAAAACCGGTTGTTCAGAAAGTTGAGGTGCCGGTTATTCAGGAGGTGGAGGTACCCAAGTGCTGTCCGCCCTGTAAATATCCGATCCGTTTTGTTGCGGACCTTGGATATTGGCGTCAATCCGATCCTGCTGATTACGGTTTCGGTCGGCTCGGCGTGGAGTATGCACTCCATCAGCGCCTTTCTTTCCTCGTTATGGCGGGAGGAGCTTCAAAAGTGGACGGAGATGACGGCTATAATGCCTTCATTATTGATTTCCTGACTCAGTACAACATGTTCTTCCTGCGGGTCGGAGAAGACTGGAGACCGGTTTTCCTCGGTTTCGGACTCGGTACTTGGATGACCGACGGCGAGGTTGGTGTTGAAACAGAAGACAGTGATGTGGATATCATCGCACAGATCGGAACGCAGATCTCCGGATCACAGGACGGCTTCAACACCTCGCTCTTTCTGGAGGCACGTTCAGCACTTGATGAGACAGATGCGCTGTCAGAATACGGACGATTTGGCATAGGATTACGCTTCCGCTTCTGATACAGCAGAACTTTTCCTTTCTTTCCGCAGGCGGGCATGATGAGCGACAGCTTATCTGTCCGCCTTTTTGATGGCTTTGGATTTCAGCCCAAATTCAGCTCAACAGAATCAACGGAGGAAAAAATGCGCGCTGCTCGACAGCTGTCTGCCGGGTTCACTGCTCTGCTTTTTATCGTTTTTTTCTTCAGCATCGTTACCGGCTGTTCCAACACGTATTACTCTGCTCTGGAGAAGATAGGGATTCACAAGCGTGATATCCTTGTTGATCGGGTTGAAGGAGCCAGAGATGCACAGACAGAGGCGCAGGAACAGTTTAAATCCGCTCTGGAGCAGTTTGCCTCGGTGGTGCAGCTGAAAGAGACTGATCTTAAAAAGGCATATGACAAGTTCAATACGGAATATCTTGACTGCGAACAGGCAAGTGAAGATGTTTCTGAACGGATAGACAAGGTGGAAAAGGTTTCTGAAGCTCTGTTTGAGGAATGGGAAGAGGAACTTGAACTGTATCAGAACAGGGAGTTCCGGGCGATCAGTAAGCAGCAGCTCAGGAAAACCAAATCCCGTTATCGGAAGATGCTGAAGACCATGCGGACAGCGGAAAGAAGTATGGAACCGGTTCTGCGGACCTTTCGTGATAATGTTCTGTTTCTTAAACATAACCTGAATGCCCAGGCGATCGGCTCCCTGCAGGCGGAATTTTCCGGCCTTGAAAAGGATATTGATCTGCTTATCCGGAAAATGAACGCGGCCATCGACGAGTCCAATACGTTTATCGCGCAGATGAGCAGTATCTGACAAGAGGTCGGCGCCAGTAGGTCCCGACTGAGGTCTGCAGCTTATCACAGCGGTCGTGCCGGGATAATTTCGACCGGACAGGTTTTGGAAGGAAGAGAAAGAACCGCATGAAGCTGCATGAATATCAGGCCAAAGAGCTTTTCAGCCGCTACGGTTTGCCTGTGCCCCAGGGACGACCTGCAGAAACGCCGGAAGAGGCGATGGAGCATGTTGTCCGGTACGGTTTTCCTGTTGTTGTCAAGGCGCAGGTACACAGCGGCGGTCGCGGAAAAGCCGGGGGCGTCCGTATTGTCGAAGACATGACTGAAGCCCGCAGAGCTGTTGATGAACTCCTCGGCACAACGCTGCATACCGCCCAGACCGGTGGGCGCGGCATCCAGGTTTTTGCTCTGCTGCTGGAACAGAAGATCAATATTGATCGGGAATTTTATCTCTCCATTCTACCGGATCGGTCTACGGCTTCCCTGCTGCTTATTGCCTCTGCAGAAGGCGGTATGGATATTGAGGAGGTGGCCTCTGCCTGTTCGGAAAAAATTATTCAAGTCCAGATCAATCCCCTGCTCGGTCTGCAGGACCATCAGCAGCGCAGGGTTGCCTTTGCTCTCGGTCTGACCGATTCTGTTTTTACCCCCTTCTGCCATCTGCTTACCGGGCTGTACAGAGCGGTTGTGGAAAATGATTTGCTGCTGGCTGAGATTAATCCCCTGGGGTTGACAACGGACGGTCAGTTTTGTCTTATCGATGCCAAGGCCGAGGTTGATTCCAATGCCCTGTTTCGGCAGCAGGAATTGGCGGCCGTGTATGATAGTTCTGCGGATGATCCGTTGGAGACCGAGGCGGCACAGTACGGATTGAAGTACATCCGCCTGCAGGGCAGCGTCGGGACAATGGTCAATGGTGCCGGACTGGCCATGGCCAGCATGGACATCATCCGCCAGGCCGGGGCTGAACCGGCGAATTTTCTCGATGTGGGCGGTGGTGCTGATCAGGAGAAAATTGCCAACGGCTTTCGGATTCTGCTTTCAGACCCGCAGGTCAGGGCAATCCTGATCAATATTTTCGGCGGCATCCTGCGCTGCAATATCCTGGCTGCCGGAGTCGTGCAGGCGGCCAGAAAGATCGGCGTCCGGATTCCTGTTATTGTCCGCATGGAAGGCACCAATGCTCTCGAAGGCAGAAAAATTCTGGTCGACTCCGAACTTGATCTAATCATGGCAGAGAATCTTGAGGATGCGGTGGAGAAAATCAGAAAACTCACGCTGAAGCAAGGAGAGAATCTGCAGCGATGAGTGTTTTTATCAACCGGGATACCCGCGTGCTTGTTCAGGGAATTACCGGCAATGAGGGAAGGTTTCATACCCGGCAGTGCCTGGAATACGGCACCCGTGTGGTCGCCGGGGTGACACCGGGGAAAGACGGTCAGAAGGTGGCCGGGGTGCCGGTGTTCAACACAATGCGGGATGCTGTGCAGGAAACCGGTGCTGATGCCACCATGATTTTTGTTCCTCCGCCCTTTGCCGCAGATGCGGTGCTTGGGGCGGCAGACGCCGGTATTACCCTGATCGTCTGTATCACAGAAGGCATTCCAGTGCATGATATGCTGCGGGTGCGGACATACCTGCAGGGAGCCTCTGTCCGCCTGATCGGCCCGAACTGCCCTGGTATTATCACGCCGGTGGCCTGCAAAATTGGCATTATGCCCGGTCGGATTCATACTCCCGGTTCGATCGGGGTCGTTTCCCGTTCCGGCACCCTGACCTATGAGGTGGTGCGGCAACTGAGCGATGTCGGGCTGGGCCAGTCAACCTGCATCGGCATCGGCGGTGACCCGATCATCGGAACCGGTTTTATCGACTGCCTTGCCGCTTTTGCCGAGGATGAACAGACAACCGGTATTGTCCTGCTGGGTGAGATCGGCGGCACTGCCGAAGAAGAGGCTGCTGCTTTTATCCGGGAAAGAGTTGATAAGCCGGTAGCCGCATTTATCGCCGGTCTGAGCGCTCCTCCGGGACGGCGGATGGGGCATGCCGGGGCCATTGTCGCCGGTTCGCGGGGCGGAGCAGCAGCCAAAATTGAAGCTCTGCGTCAGGCAGGGGTGTATGTCTGCCAAGAACTCGGCCGATTCGGCAGCTTCTGTGCTGATGTTTTTTCCGCCTGAAGTCAAAACTCAATCCTCAATCATGACTGACAGGGCCGGACACCGGCAGAGTTCCGCAGTATCGATTGACCAGGGGATGGGAAAAAATCGATGGGTCATGGCGGCAAAGGCAGGTCGTGCGGCTCTTGCTGATTACTCTCTGGTGCTCAGCGCGCTTGGAATCGACCATCAGGTGAACCGTGCTGCCGGTGCAATTTTCACCCGGCAAAGGGATGCTGCGCAGGCCATGTCCGAGCTGCAGAGCTTTCGGGAAGAAAACAGCAGCTGGCCTCCGCCTCCTGCTGCTGTCCGGCCTGCAATGCGCTCCACCGGGCCGCCGACCACCCTGCCGATGTTCATCTGCCTGATCCTCTGGTACCGGAACACTGGTCCGTGGCTGTCTGATAATCCCTGGTTTCTGGCCGGTGCGGTTGACAGCAGAGCGATTCTGGAGCATGGAGAGTGGTGGCGGCTGCTCACCGCCCTGACCCTGCATGCCGATCAGATGCATCTGGTCGGCAACTGTGTTATCGGCGGATTCATTGTGCATCTGCTCTGTACAACCGTGGGGTACGGCATTGGCTGGTTCGTGCTGCTGTTTTCCGCTATGTTCGGCAATCTGCTGAACATCATCCTGCGTGATGCACCCCATTATTCTGTGGGCTTTTCCACGGCTGTTTTTGCCGCTATCGGGATACTCTGCGGACGCCAGCTGACCGGGCGGGCCTCCTCGCTGGTCAGACAGCTCCTGCTTCCTTTGGGAGCAGGGATCGGCCTGCTGGCCATGCTCGGCAGCAGCGGTGAGCGCACCGACCTCGGTGCCCATCTGTTCGGTCTGGGCAGCGGTCTGCTGTTCGGGTTTCTGCTCCGGCTGACTGACCTTGATTCCTCTGGTGCCAGAAAAGGGCTTCAGCAGGTACTGTTCGCGTTTTCTCTGCTCCTGATTCTGTTCTGCTGGCTGGCTGCTCTTGCTGCCGGAGAAGCGGGCTGAGAAAAAGAAAAGAAAAAAGACTTGTAAGGGAGCCCGTTACAGTTTTAAATGCTGGTTATCCGCAGGCTCTGAAGAAAGTAATCCTGACATCCTGCAGTGTGATGAATATATTTGGTTAATTTTATCTGTCAAGGTGAATATATGCCTATGAGTAATCAATCCCCCTGGGGAAAGAAGAAAAAACCGGAGACGCCGGAAGACTTTCTGGCCGCTCTTATCCAGAAAATCCGGGATGCATTTGATGAACAGAAGCATGATAATCCGCCTCCTGAAAACGGTGATCAACCGAACGGTAGTAATTTTCTGGCCGGAATGAGCAAGGCGGCTCTGCTCATTCTGGCAGTCATCCTGTTTCAGGTCATCTATTCTTCTTTTTATACCATTGAACCGGGAAAACAGGGGATTGTCCTCCGCTTCGGCAAATATACCCGCACCGCAGAACCCGGGCTCCATTTCAAACTGCCCTATATAGAAGACATGGTCAGGGTGGATGTCAAGACCGTGCGCAAGGAGGAATTCGGATTCCGCACTACGATACCCGGCCAGACCACGACCTTCAGCAAAGAGGGATTCGACCGGGAATCGCTGATGCTCACCGGCGATAAAAATGTCATTGATGTGGCCTGGATCGTCCAGTATACGATCAGTGATCCGTTTCACTTCCTGTTCAAGGTGCGTGATGTGCCCCAGGCAGTCCGGGATAATTCCGAGACCGTTATCCGACGTATTGTCGGCAATATGGATTTCGACTATGTCCTGGGGAACCGTGCCATTCTGGCAGGTATGGCCAAGGATGAACTCCAGGCTGATCTGAATAAACTGGAGTGCGGGGTGCATATCAGCACCCTGCAGCTGCTGGACATCACCCCGACCGATGCGGTCAAACCTGCCTTCAATGAAGTGAACGAGGCGGATCAGGATATGAAGCGGCTGGTCAATGAAGCTGAAGAGGAGTACAACCGCCGTATCCCCAAGGCGCGCGGCTCTGCCAAGCAAACCATTGAGGAGGCACACGGATATGCTGTCCAGCGCGTCAACGATGCAAAGGGTGAAACGACTCGTTTCAAGGCTATTGTCGCTGAGTACCTGAAGGCCAAGGAGGTGACCAGAACCCGTCTGTATCTTGAGACCATGCAGCACATCCTGCCCCAAGTCGATCGGATATATATTATGGACAACAGCCGGCAGAATGTCCTTCCCTTCCTTAATCTGAGCGACAGAATGAGCGACAGAACGTCGGCTCAATAAAAGCAGAAACCAACAAGATCATCATGAAACAGATCACAAAACAGCAGGCCGTCAAAATACTTTCTCTCGTACTTATCCTTGTTGTTATTGCCTTGGTCTGGGACGGATTTTATGTCCTCCCTGAAGACAAGCAGGCAGTGATTACCCAGTTCGGTGCACCGGTGGGCGCTCCGGTGACAACGGCCGGGCTGAAACTTAAAGCTCCCTTTATTCAGCATGTGCGTTTTTTTGAAAAGCGTATTCTGATATGGGACGGTGATCCGAACCAGATTCCCACCAATGATAAAACTTTTATTTATATGGACAACACCGCCCGCTGGCGGATCGATGATGCTCTCCGTTTTTTGGAGGCTGTGGGGAGCGAAACCCGTTCTCAGACCCTGCTTGACGATATCATCAACGGTGCGGTGCGGGATCTGGTCAACCAGAATGATCTGATTGAAATTATCCGGTCTTCGGACTGGAGCCGGCAATATGCGGTGGAGACCTCTTCCTCTGCTGATATGACCAAACCGCCGGAAAAAGGCCGGGATAAAATCAGGGAAATGGTTCTCGAACAGGCATCCAAAGAGACAAGTAACTACGGAATCGAATTGATTGATGTCATGTTCACGCGGGTTAATTATATTGATTCTGTCCGGGAAAAAGTCTACAGCCGGATGATTTCGGAACGGAAAAGGATTGCTGCGGAAAAGAGGTCGCTGGGTGAAGGCCGCAAGGCAGAAATCCTTGGTAAGCTGGAGCGTGAATTAAAGGAAATTACCTCTGAGGCCAAGCGGCAGGCCACCGAGATTCGGGGTAAGGCAGATGCCGAAGCGACAAAACTCTACGGCGATGTCTACAGCAGGTATGCGGAGTTTTATTCTTTTCAGAAAAGTCTGGAAAGCTACCGTACGATTATCGGCAGCAACACATCGCTGATTTTTTCCCCGCAGTCCGAACTGTTTCATTATCTGGAATCCACCCAAGCGCGCTAACCGGCAATGATTACCCTCATCACCGGCGGCTGCCGTTCCGGTAAATCCGCCTTTGCCCAGGAGCAGGCCGAGCAGACTGATGCACCCTGTCTCTTCATCGCCACCTGTTCCCGCACTGATCCGGAAATGGCTGCGCGTATCCGCCGGCATCAGGAGGACAGGGAGGGACGGGGCTGGCAGACCGCCGAGGTTCCCCTGCTTCTGGCAGAAAAATTGGAAGACCTCCCCATCGGGACCACGGTGCTCATTGACTGCCTGACCCTTTGGGTCAACAATCTGATGTACGAGACTGAACAACACGACCGCGAGATCACTGAGGACCAGCTGACGGTTCTCGCTGAAGAGCTGGGAAGGGCGGCCCGCAACCATCTGGGCGAAGTTATTCTGGTGACCAACGAGGTAGGGATGGGTATTGTCCCGGAGAATCCTGCCGCCCGGCACTACCGTGACCTGATCGGGCGCAGTAATCAGATTATCGCCGCTTTTGCTGATCAGGTTTTTCTGGTCAGCTGCGGCATTCCTGTGCAGATCAAGTAAGCGGACAGTATTTTCAACTTATTGGTTAATGCGAATTAGGAGTTAAAGCCAATCCATCATTCCTGTAGAATAGGCCGGTGAAGCACCACCTTTACCGACATTAACCGCAGGAGAAAAAGATGGATTGGCAGGAACAACTTATAGTACTGTTTTTGTATGTAAACAAGCATTACAATTCCGAACTCTTTATTTACTGATGTTACGCAGCCTGAAGTCGCTGCAGCTCATCAGAAGCCGAACGAATAGCTTTCAGATAGAGCTTGGTCTTCAGAGCAAAGTGGTTCGTCTTTGTTCTGATTTTTAGATGCTCCATTTTAAACACCGTGATAACGGAGGCAAAAATATGATTACTCTGCGCATTTACACGACGTGCAGGAGATTTGGCTAATGCTGCGTTCGACTTCAAAGATTTATGGTACACCTCGACGTTCCATCGTTTTGTATAGATTGCCGTGATCGTGTTCCGATCCGCTGTCAGCTGACTGCAGGTATCGATCATCAGGCGCAGCAGTTCATTCTTCGTGACTTCGCTCCGACGTTTTTCTCGGCGGGTTTTCAGGTCGCTGAAACGAATCGGCTTGCGGATGAGGTCGAATGCTATGGGGATCGAAACATCGTCGATATGATAAAGACCGTTCAGCAAACAGTATCGTCGAAGATCAGCACTCCGTCCTCAGTTTCAACCTCACGGACGGTTGATTTGACCTGTTTCCATAAATCCTTGGAACTCCATTCACCGTCAGCGAGAAAACGAGTGAATTTATCATAACTTATGCAGCTGTCAAGCATGTCGGACAAGCCTGTGGCTGTGGCGTATCCGAACGTCACGGCCAGATAATCGAGAGATCAAGATATTTTGTATTCATGCTTCCAGCATACTATAAATGCGAATTAGGGGTTAAAATCTATGACGAAAAATCAGGAGGATAAAGCTGACAGATTCTGCAGAATCGGAACGGCTCTTCTGTAACTATCTGTTTTTACTGAGACCGGACAATCCAACTCCTAATTCGCATTTATAGGCTATGCAATGTGGTGTCCGTCGTTATCCGATCTTCACGGCTGACATCTAGAATCGGACGTATTGCAAAAACAGTATCGGGCTCCCGAAAAAAACATTTTCAGCGGTTGGAGCCCGGTCCCGAATTGAGCACATTCATGAAAAACAGTCATCATTTCACTTTCACTGCAGGGCTGACTTTTCCGGCAAAAGTAACAGCAACCCTGCCGTCGGCAGCTTTCAGCGTCAGCGTATCTCCTTCAATATAATAGCTTCTCACGTTCTCCAATGCCGTCATGAAAGACTGTTCCTGCTGCATTATACTCCTGTCCGAACAGGCTTTCAGGGTGCTCCGTGTCCGCCCGAACCGGAGGCTCCGGTCGGCACTTGTATATGTATAGTCGCCGGAATAGCTGTTACATCCGGATGCCCCTGAAACTTTGCCGTCAACAGCGAAATTTGCCGTCAGTTTCCGGCTGCCGCTGATCACGCCGACGATGATCCCCTGACCGTTGTTGTATCCTGTCACCTCCCAGGATGTTCTGCGTAGTTCCTGACTCTGCCGGACAAAAACCGCCGAAGCTGTCCCGTCGGCAGTCAGGAGGGTCAACTGTCCTTTCTCTTGCCTGTAGGCGGCTGCCTGCTTCAGTGCAGTGATAAATGCCGAAGCCCGCCACATAATCGGTCCCGGACATGCCGCTTTTGTGGTCGTTATCTCTTCGCTGATATTGATTGCGCCGTCTTCGGCTGTATACGTACTGCTGTAGCGATTGCAGCCGTCGCTGCCGCTGACGTTGCCGTGTTCTGTAAAGTTCAGGGTCATCACCGGGGGCGACACGACCGGACTGCCGCTCAGCTCTAGTAGCAACCAGCTGATATCGCTCAGGTCTTCTTTTCCGTCAGTCCCGTTGAAGAAAGCGCATCCCGCCAGCAGTAATCCGGCGGTGACTGTCAAAGTTGCCAAGAAATTCCTTGGCCTTATAATACGTGCCATAACAAGCCTCCTGTTTCATTTTTTCGTTTTGCGCTTTGAGCTTTCAGCGGCAGGGTGACCGGAACGGTTATGCTCCGGACAGGTTCTTACGGAAAATAAACAATTACCGGACAAGGCTCAAGTCGGAAAAGAACGGTACTCTTACGGCCTGTCGCACAGGAAGGCCAGATTGACCTCTAACTCCCAATCCGCATTGGAGATTCTGTCGTATTGCCCTTGACGGAAAAGAGCTTGTGAGATAAAAGAAAATAAAGGAGAATTAAAGAGGCGTTGAAAATGTAATTTCCCTGATGTCTGCTTCGGATACATCGGGACACATCATATTGAGACAATGAAAAAATATCAATTTATTGCCGGGCAGCCAGCCTGATGCTGCCTGCTTGTTCCACAATTCGTTCAACCCCGTCCTCTGGAGATATCCACTACCCGGTCCTGTTTCAGGAAGTCCTGGAATGGCTTCGGCCCCATGCCGGAGGATGTTATGCGGACGCGACGCTGGGGCTCGGCGGCCACACCGAACTGATTTTGGAGCAATCGGCACCGGACGGCAGAGTACTTGGTTTTGAATGGGATGTCCAGGCAGCCGAACTGGCAAAAAAACGGCTGGCTAAATTCGGTGACCGTTTTCAGCTCCTGCCTTTTTCCTATGCAGAAATGGCGGAGCAATGCTGCTGCGGTCAGGAACAGCTGGACGGTATTCTGGTGGATCTGGGAGTTTCCTCCCTGCAGCTTGACCGGCCGGAGCGGGGCTTCAGTTTTCAGGCAGATGCGCCGCTGGACATGCGGATGGATACCGGGGGGCAGGTGACGGCGGAACAGCTGGTCAACAGGTTATCGCAGGAAGAACTGGCGGATATTTTCTTTCATTACGGCGAAGAACGGCAGGCCCGCAGAGTGGCGCGATATATTATAGAAGCCAGAGCAGAACAACCGATTGTGACGACCCGCCGGCTGGCCGAGGTTGTCGGGCTGGCCATCCCGAAAAAATACCATCCGAAAAAGATCCATGTGGCCACCAAGGTATTTCAGGCCCTGCGCATTGCAGTTAATCGGGAACTGGACAATCTGACCCGTTTATTAACTGACGGGCCGGCATTGCTCAGGCCGGGTGCGCGGATGTGTATCATTACTTTTCATTCACTTGAAGACAGGATGGTCAAACAGGCATTTGCCGCCAACCCCGCGTGCAGGGTACTGACCGGAAAACCTGTCCTGCCCGCAGCCGGAGAAGTACGTGAGAATCTGCGGTCGCGCAGCGCAAAATTGCGGGTGGCGGAGAAAATATAAAGAGAGAAGGAGAGATACAGCACATGCATCAGCATATCCGATCGTTGCAGTCGCCTGCTCTCCTGTTCAACAATATACGGAAACAGGCGGCAGTGCGCGGCAAAGAACAGAAACTCTCAGCTCAGTTCGTCCAGGCAGCAGGGTACAGCATCGGGGTGCTTCTTCTCCTTGTCCTCCTGTTGAGCCAATTTTTTTTCTGGCGCATCAGTCAGGAAAAGGAAAAACTGACCCGGATGCAGACTGTGCATGAAACTATCCGGCAGCAGGCGGTAGAAGTGCGTGCCGAGCGGGACAGGCTGATTGCAAAGCCCCGTATTATGGCTCTTGCCGCTGCTGAATTAAACCTCCATATTCCCGAAGAAAAACAGGAACATTATCTGTACTGATTGTACGGATCTGCTGAACCTGCCGCATAATCGCCTGTGAAGCATAGAATCTGCTGCCCTGTCCTGAACGTACTGAACATACTAACAACAGTACTGAAGGACGGGGCACTTTCTTTTTCTCTTGTGTCTCTTGTACTGAGCACCACCTGTGCATCGCCTTTCCGTAGCAGGATGGCTGTTGCCGGACAGAACGGACAGAAAATGCCCTGTCGAGGTTTGTGATGAAGCTGTTCAGAGATCTGTACAGGCTGCTGCCGGAGAAAAAAAAAGAACCCGGCTACACATACCGGCTTCCCGGACGTCCTCTGGAAAAGGACAGGAAGCCCCTATATGGTATCCTCCTGCTTGCTGTTCTGGCGGTAACGGGTGCAGGTATCCTGTATACCCTGCCTTTTTCCGCCCGGGAACTCGGCAGGATGCTGCAGGACACTGTCGGGATATCGGCCGCAGATGACCAGAACAGCCCTGCGGAGCCGGAGGCGGGGCCGCAGCAGCATGAACCCGTCCTGCGCGGCACGATCTACGACAGAGACATGGAGGAGATGGCGATATCCTACCAGTTTTTTTCTTTTTTTGTTCAGCCCTCAGAGATTGCGGACTGGGACTGGGTTGCGGAAAAGCTGGCCATGATTCTCGGTACAGAAAAAGAGAATATCATGCAGCGGCTGCAGAACAGGCAGGGGATTGTGGAACTGGCCGATAACCTGGCGGAACAGCAGGTCGCCGAGCTGGAAGAACTGCGGCAGCCCGGTATTTACTGCCGACCTGTGGAGATCCGGTATTATCCCGGCCATGCTGTTGCCGGTCATCTGCTCGGTTTTGTCAGCGGCGATGCCGGACTGAGCGGAATTGAAGCCCTGTATGATACCGTCCTGGAACCCGGCCAATTCAGGCAGATCAATGTCCCGGCAATCAATTTTTCCGGATATGAAACTCTGGGAAAGACAGTCACCGACGTTGTCCTGACGCTTGATATGGAGCTGCAGAAACGGCTGGACGAGGTTCTGGATGAGTACAGACAACAGAAAGGGGCGGTCAGCGGCAGCGCTGTGGTCATGGATATCGACACCGGCCGAATGCTGGCCATGGTCAGTGAACCGGGCTTTGACCCGAATTATTTCTGGCAGACAGACGAACAGCAGGCGAACAATGCGGTGTTTGCGCCAAAATATGTCAGGCATCTTGTCCGGCCCCTGCTGGTACAGGCCGCAGCAGTCCTGGCAGCAGGTATGGACAGGGAACTGCTGCCGGTCACGGTCAGCGAACCGGAGTACGGCCTGAACAAAGAACAGACAGATGCGTATCTGTGGCAGTTCGGTCTGCAGCAGCCTGTTCCTGATTTTCTGCCCATCCCCTCTCTGACGGAAAGATACGGCGGAGAACCGGACAGCGCATCTGCACTGCTGAGCAGCATGCAGCTCACTGTCGGTCTGGCAGCCCTGCTGAACAACGGCTACAGGGTGACGCCCTGGCTGGTCAGGGCCTTGTATGACCACACGGAACAGCGTTTTTTTCCCCGTGACCTGGCCTCGAGTCTGCGGGAACGGGTACTGTCTCCCATCGACGCCATCAGACTGCGTCAGGAAATACTCAAGGCATCCTGGTACCGCAGAAAAGAAGGTCTGCTGTTTGTCAACACCGATGCAGTATCTGTTCCGCACAACGGGTTCAATAAGCACTTTATCCAGGATATCCTGCTGGCGGCTGTTCCGAAACAGAACCCGAAACTCCTGCTGGTTTTCACGGTTGATTATAATTCCCTGTATCCGCATCCGCCGGAAGCAGACACCGGTCAGGACAAAAAAGAGCTTGCCGAGATCGGTCACTATTTGCTGCCGCTCCTTGCCGAGCATAACAGGGCTGCTGCGGAACTGACCCCGCCGCCGACCGAAAAAAACACTGTCAACATGCGCCGGTATTTTTTTACCAGAAGGCTTAAACCCTCTGATCTGAAAAAAGAATTCATGCGGGCTGATCCGATTATGCCGCAGCTGATCGGCTTGAGTCTGCGTAAGGGGCTGCAGCAGATCAATCTGTACAATGTTCAGGTGCGCATCCGGGGCAGCGGCCGCATTGTGGCCCAGAAACCGGCTGCCGGTGAACCGCTGACTGCCGACACCCCCTGTGAACTGATCCTTGAATCAACCCGACAAACGTCCTCACCTTGGCAAGAAACTGGCAAGAAACGCCCATGAAAAAACTCCAGCATTTACTCTCCGCCCTGCCCGACGAACTGGCCCCGGAAGTCATCCAGGGAAACACCGAAACAAAAATTGTTCAAATTACCGCAGATTCCCGTGAAGCCGGGCCGGGCAGTCTCTTTGTTGCTGTCAAAGGAACAAAGGCTGACGGCCATACCTTTCTTCCCCAAGTGGCGGATCAGGGCTGCTGCTGCGTTGTGGTTGAGGAGGAACCGGGCAGTCTGCCCGAATTGTCCGGTGTATTACCCGGTGTTACGGTTATCCGGGTCAGGGATTCCCACGCAGCACCGGGCCTCCTGGCTGCGGCCCTGTATGATTTTCCGGCTGAGGCCATGACCATGATCGGCCTGACCGGCACCAACGGCAAAACCACGGTCTCCTGGCTGACTGAAAAGATGCTGCAGTCCTGCGGCTGCCGGGTCGGGGTGATCGGTACTGTGAATTACCGGTACCCTGACCGCTCCGGCAGGCCGGTGATCAAACTGGCTCCTCTGACCACACCCGGACCGATTGCGCTGCAACAGCTGCTCCGGGATATGGCGGATCAGGGCGTGACCCATGTGATTATGGAGACCTCCTCTCATGCCCTGCTCCAGGAACGGCTGGCAGGGATTCGTTTTGCTGTCGGCGTGTTCACCAATCTGAGCCGGGATCATCTGGATTTTCACGGCAGCATGGAGGCATATTTTGCCGCCAAAAAGCTGCTGTTCACCCGTTTTCTCAAACAGGACGGGCAGGCCGTGCTTGTCACGGATTCGGGAGAAAAAGAGGCACCGGAGGGCCGGACAAAAAGCTGGGGCAGGCAGCTCGGTCAGGAGCTTGCTCAGGAACATCCCGGTATTTTCCGGATCACCTGTGCGCTGAAGCCCGCTTCTCCGCAGCAGACAGACCTGTATGCGGAGAACCTCAAGCAGGATATTCACGGCTTTGCCTGCGATCTTGTCCTGTCAGGCAGCAGGCTTCCCTTCCGTTCCGCTCTGACCGGAAAATACAATGTGCTCAACGCCCTTGCGGCTGCCGGAGTTGGGCTCGCGCTGAGGATGCAACCGGAGCAGATCGTTGCCGGTCTGCAGGAGGTCGGCCAGGTGCCCGGCCGGCTGCAGCGGGTTGCCCTGACCGGTGCGGCATTGGCAGAGCAGCCTTGTGTCCTGGTTGATTATGCCCATACACCCGACGCCCTGCACAATGTTCTCCAAACCCTGAAACCGCTTGCCTCCGGGCGGCTGATCTGCGTCTTCGGCTGCGGCGGCGACCGGGATCAGGGCAAACGTCCCCTGATGGGCGCGGCAGCGGCAGGATTTGCGGATATAATCGTAGTCACCTCGGACAATCCCCGTTCGGAAGAGCCGGGGGACATTCTCCGGCAAGTTGCAGAGGGGGTTCGTTCTGCCGGTGCTGCTGAGGTTGCCGTAGCTGAGTTATTCGGCAGTCAGGCTGTCAATTATCCTTCTCATCCCTGCTTCTGCAGCATTGAGGACAGAAGGACCGCTATTTATACGGCGTGTTCGTTGGCAGGGCCGAAGGATATTGTCCTGCTTGCCGGAAAGGGCCATGAAGACTACCAGATCATCGGACAACAGCGGCTGTTTTTTGATGACCGGCTTGAAGCCCTCAACGGCCTGCTGCACTGGAATATCCCGCATCTGCTCCAAGCTCTCAGGGCTCTCCCCGGAAGTAAAATCATCGGCAAGGGCAGGCAGCACGGGTTGCTCGGTCAGATATCGACCGATACAAGAACCTTGACAAAAGGAGATATTTTTGTTGCCCTGGTCGGCGAAAAGTTTGATGGCCATAATTATGTCCGGACAGCAGCTGACGCCGGGGCTGCTGTGCTGATTGTTCAGCATATGCCGAAAGAGCCGCAGCTTCCCGAAGATGTTGCGGTTCTGCAGGTGCAGGATACCCTGCAGGCACTCGGAGAGCTGGCTGCCTATCGCCGTAGGCTGCTGCACCGGGACGTGCAGGTGGTCGCCATAACCGGCAGCTGCGGTAAAACCACAGTTAAAGAGATGACCGCTGCGATCTTCAACCGTCATTATGCACAAACACAAAACAGCACCGGCATTGATCCTGTACTTAAAACGGGCGGCAATTTCAATAATCTGATCGGTCTGCCCCTGTCCCTGCTTCCTGTCGAGGCAGGTCATAAGGTCGCGGTTATGGAAATGGGAATGAACCGGTTTGGCGAGATTAAACGGCTGACGGAAATTGCTGATCCTGATATAGCCTGTATTACCAATGTGCAGGCTGCACATCTGGAAGGGCTGGGCAGCATTGCAGGGGTTGCCCAGGCAAAAGGAGAGCTGTTTGCCGGGATGCGGCAGGACACTGCTACCGTGGTCAACTACGATGATCCCCAGGTGCGCAGGCTGAAGAAACGGTCCGGCACCGTCATCGGTTTTGCCTGCACCCCGGCCGGTCGCCGCCACAAGCCCGCTGTCCGGGCAACCCGGATTGCCGACTGCGGCGCTGCCGGGATGCGCTTCACCCTCCATATTGAGGCGTGGCAGCAGCGCATCAGCGTGCAGGCACCCGGCACACACACGGTGAGCAACTGCCTTGCTACGGCTGCGCTGGCCCATGCTGCCGGAGTCCCGCCTGACACGGTTGTCGCCGGGCTGCAGGCATATCAGGGGGCAGACAAACGGATGCAGCTCACCACCCTGCCCGGCGGCGTGCAGGTGCTGAATGACTGCTACAATGCCAATCCCGGCTCAATGGCGGCAGCTCTGCGCACAGTCAGCGGATTCGGGGATAAACGCAGAACGTGCAGAAGGATTGCCGTACTCGGCGACATGCTGGAACTGGGGCAGGAAGCAGAAATTGCTCATACCGAGGTGGGACGGCTGGCAGCAGAACTGGGTTATGATCAGCTGGCAGTGACCGGTAACTTTGCCGGGCAGGTTGTCCAGGGAGCCTGCAGGGCCGGGATGCCGGAAAACACGGTGCATGTTTTTCCGGATACCCGTGCGCTGGCGGATTGGTTGTACACGGAGATGATTCAGGCCCGTGTGACGGCAGATGACTGGCTGCTGCTCAAGGGTTCACGCGGGATGCGCATGGAGGCAGTGCTGCAGGAGATCGAACGCCGGTTCGCCACCGGGATACGAAAAGAGGGGGACCGATAACTTGCAGTCAGCATCGTGAAAAGTTGAACTACTATCCCATCCCGAACCCTGTTATAATTCCGGCTGTAACTTATTCCACCGTAACAACTGCCAATGAATCTATACGGATAACATTTTCTTATAATTGAAGGATTACTGTTAAGCTGGGGTGTCAAGACTGCGTGGTCGGCCTTTAGCCCGGTGCTGGAGAATTTGGCTCAAGGGGTGGCGGAAGATGCGGCCAAGAGTTATGTGGGCAAATGCTTCGGCAGCGTCTTGTCGCCCCTGAACAAAAAGCCGCTGACCAAGGCAATCGGTTTAGCGGTCAAAGAGCTGCTCAAGCAACTGGAAGATGAGCTGCTGGATGCGGTGGAGACCGAGGAGGTGCGCGAGCTGGAGGATGTCGTTGCCGCCTTTTTGGAGCAGCCGTCAGTGCAGCAGGCCATCGGCGCGTTATTCCTGGAGCCGGGCTATCATCTTGATCCGGCTGTTTTTGCCAAGGCATGGGCAGCGACCGAAGATGCCCCGGCCCTGCCGGAGGATTTCTCCTGGAAGCGGATCAGCAAACGCTTCAGCCGTACGGTGGAGGTCATACGGGAGGATTCAGCGGAACTCCGGGAGACCTTTGCCCGTTTGCGCTCAGCCAAGGATAGCGAGGCCCTGCGGGAGATGCGCGGTCTGCCGCCGGAGTTTGATCTGGATAAATATGCCGAGGCTTTGGTGGAACGCTTTGCCAGCCTCAGTCTGGACAGCTTGGACACTGACGGTGCAGCCTATAATGCGGTGCGCCTCTGGAACGTTTTTGTGCCCCAGTCCATCCGAGAATGTCAGAATTACCGGCCCCAACTCCTGGAGCTGCCCAAGGAAGAGCAGCAACGCCTGATTGAGCAGGGTGAGGTCGATGCCCGCGAACTGGAGCAGCTGGAACGCGAACGCCACGATCTGCGGCGGGCCTATTTTGATCAGACACCGCGCCCGGTTCTGGATGTCTGTGCTGATTCGCAACTGCCCCGGCTGGTGATTCTCGGCGATCCCGGTTCCGGAAAATCCTCTTTGCTCCGCTATCTGGCCTTGGAATGGGCACGGGATGCGGATGCCAACCGCCGTTATACTGCGCCGTTACCTCTCCTCATTGAGCTGCGCGACTACAACCAGTGGGACTGTCCCAAGGGCAAGGGGTTTGTCTCGTATTTGCACCATGCCCGTACTTGGCACCGCCTCAATCAACAGACCTTGATGCCCTGCTGCGTACACCGGGTGCGATTACAAGTGCGGTTTTATCAATTACGGGATGCATGAGAGCGTATTTTTCTGTTACTTTGATTTCTTTGAGAAAGAAACAGCAAGTAATCAGGATGCTGTGTTGTCCGTTCGTATAATATTATCCCGGAGAAGATATTTATGTCCTCACTGTCACAGGAAGATAAGGAATTGCTCAATCAATTGAACCGTCAGCCAAATCTGAAAACGCGTATTCAAGCTATTCTTTCTATAGCCGGTGATGACGGAGACGGGATTGTAAAAGCTGATGAGGCCGAAAGTCGGGTCATTGAGGAAGTTCGCCGGATGGGTAATGAGGTGCTCAGCGGATGGGCGGAGAGTCGAATTGGAAAATCCGGGGCAGCTCTTCCGACGGACGGTAATTGTACCCGTAGCGGTAAAAAAAACACATTGGCATCCGCCGTTTCTGTCAAATCACCAAGTTTTGCAGGAGGTCTATTATGGGATAACATTACCGGTAAGTACTGTCCGAAATATCACGGAGACTCACGCCCGACACATACATGAAAGACGTCGACAGGAGAGAATTGAAGAATATCCGTCTATAAAGGGACGGGACTTCGTTATTGCCGAGACGGACGGCAGCATGGTTCCGATTGTCCTGACGGATACAGATGCCAGGGACCGGCGCAAAGGTAAAAAGCACAGCTGGAAAGAAGCACGCCTGAGTATAGCTCATGTTCTCGGTGAAAGGACGCTTAAATTCGGCGTTGAATTTCAGGAAAACGTTGACGAGTCGGGAAAGGTTCTCTTTGATTGCGCCTGCCGTGCGGGATTCGGTCGGGGTACATATCTGCACTCAGTGGGTGACGGAGCAACGTGGATTTCCGGGCAGGTGAAAAAACAGTTCGGTTCACAGGGGCGTTACCTTGTCGATTTTTATCATGTTTGTGAATACCTGGAGGCTGCTGCACCGGCATGTTCCGGGAAAGACGGAAAAGGATCATGGGGTAAGCAGCAGAAAGAGCGCCTGAAAAAGGGACAGGAAAAAAAACTGATCGAAGCATTGAAGCCTCATCTTGAGCCGGAAAAGACAGAAGATCAAAATGCACCTGTCCGCTGCTGCCTGCGTTACCTGAGCAACCGTCCGGGGCAGTTCGACTATCCCGATGCTCAACAGCTTGGTTTACCTATCGGTTCTGGAGAAATAGAAAGTGCGCACCGGTATGTCATCCAGGAACGTCTGAAAATAGCCGGCGCATGGTGGACACCGGAAAATGCCCGAATCATGCTTTCCCTGAGAGTTGACCGTGCGGACGGATACTGGGATAAATATTGGGAGAATATAAGCTGGGCAGCGTAAGGTGTCAGAAACCGCACTTTTAATCGCACCCGCGTACACCGGGCCGCGTCCTGCTGCTCTTGGATGGTCTCGACGAAATCTTTGACGGGCAGGAACGGGAGCAGGCTATCAACGATATCCACCGCTTCAGCAACGACTACCCAGATACTCGGATTATCCTGACCTCACGTTTCGTGACGCCGTTGACTTCAGATGCGGCGTTTGGTATTTCGAACGTGCCGGCGTCGTTGCAATTTGCGATACCATGCTGTGTGATGCTGGCGAGAAACGCTGCGTGTTTTGATTTGTTGGTTTCCTACGGTCTAATTTACCAATCACAATTCTCTCTCGCGTATCCCAAGCCACATATGGGTCTAGGTCACACCTCAAAAAACATAGGTCTCTATCGTCGCCCACCGAACAGTGGGCGGCACACGCCTTTAGGCATTGACTCTCAAAATCTTGTGGGCTGTGAGCCCTTGCCACTTCAAAATGGCACACAAACAACAAGGTCGATATAAATACTATTCTCCAAACCCACTTGTTCCATACTTCTTTCATGATTCATTAATATTCTCCCTTCTAAAAATTATTGGTGGTCGTTACAATAGAAAAAAGGCATGATGGTATGCGCAGTGTCTTCCACCCACCTTATTGTATATATATAATAAAAGCGTTTTGACATATCGGGGATTTTAATACTACACAAAAAACTACTCGGTTCGTTTCGATTATGATTCACATACACAAATACGTAGTTGTTGCGAGACACCCGGCTGTCCCGTAACCGGGGAGGGTAGTCAGGTCTTTATGTATTTTCAGCACAGTTTTCTTGATTCCTCCGAACAGAAGTTTCGAGATTCGATTTTTTAACGTGGATCAACCTCTGAACACGATTATAGACGTTTCGATGATACGTAAATACCTCAACATCAATCGGACATTTAGACATACTAAATTGAAAAAGTCAATAAAAAAAGCCTCGGCGGTATCACAGCCCAAAATTGAACCCCGTAGCCATGCGGGTTTGAAGCCCAGAGTCAAGCAGAGGGGAAGGCAGGAAAAACCGATTCACGCGCTTACGCATGAACCCGGTGGCAATAATCAGAAAGCTGCGGAAGTAGCTGGTATTCCCCCGGACAAAATCGACGAGGCCGTGCGCTCTCTTTCAGAACACATGGGCTGGGACATCACCAAGGGCAGTGAGGCCGGGAAGCTGCCGTAGGGCCGAAAGATTTTTCACCCTTACTGTTTCATGCTATAATAAATCATTACGACGCAATGATATAGAAAGGAAACACGATATGGAACAAATAGTTATTCGAGTACGGGATAAAGAAAAGGCCAGGATGCTGCTTGATCTGCTGACAGCGTTGAACTTTGTTGATTCTGTTCAGGCTGGACAAAGCGAAACCTCTGAGCAGGATACCCCGGAGGATTTCTTTTCCTTGGCAGGACAGAGATATTACTCAGGAGGCAATCCGTAAAAAAGCGTGGCCGAGGCAGGAGATATGATCCTCTGTGACACCAACATTCTGATCGAGTTCTACAAAAATAACCCGCAGATTACAGAAGAGCTGCGCCGGATCGGCCCGAACTGCTTGGCAATCAGCACGATTACCCAAGCCGAACTTTACTTCGGTGCCTTGAACAAAGCAGAGTTACAGCGCATCAAACGACACCTTGCACTGCTGTCCGGTTTTCCTCTGGATATAGCAGTTTCAATTTGAGTGACAATCAATATTTGACTTTATAGCCATCTATAATCAACAGGTTATCAACCTACAATTGATACTCATTCAAGCTGAAATCGCTATATCCCAATTTCAACCCGGTTCCTTCAGCTGATGGAAACCTATTCACTGAGCCATAAACTGAGCCTGCCTGATGCGTTGATTGCGGCAACGGTCCTGTCACATGATCTGGCACTGTATACGTTGAACGTCAAAGATTTTCGCTTCATTTCCGACCTGAAGCTGTACCGCCCCGCAGCGTGAGTGCGAGAGAAATCCGTGCGCTCCCTTTCAAAATACATGGGCTGGGACATCACCAAGGGCAGTGAGGCTGGCAAGCTGCCGTAGAGCCGAAAGATTTTTCGTTCTTCCTGTTTCTATGTTATAACGAAGAGTTAACTGAAGTATGATCAAAAAGAAAACTGTGGAGCAACATCATGGAATGGGCCGAAGTCATCAATAACCCGCTACTCCAAAATCTTCCCTTCAAGATCGAGTTGAACCGTTTCGGAAAAATTCTCATGAGTCCGGCCTCCAATCAGCACGGACGCATCCAGGGCCGGATGGCGGCCAATCTCATCAACAAACTGCCCAGCGGCGAGGTCATCACGGAATGCTCTATCCAGACTTCGGAGGGCGTCAAGGTAGCTGATGTGGCGTGGGCATCGGATGAATTCATCCGCGCCTTTGCTTACGCAACCCCGTACCCCAAGGCCCCGGAAATCTGCATTGAGATCGTCTCTCCGTCAAATTCCAAGGCGGAACTCACCGGCAAGGTGGATCTTTATCTGGCAAAAGGTGCTCAGGAGGTCTGGGTGGTTTACGAGGACGGCAGAATTACGACCTTCAGTCATATCGGTGAAATCAAAAAAAGTATCTTGGTCCCTGATGCGCAGAAGCTATAGATGCTCGACAATTGTTACAACAAAAGGCCGTGCGCGCCCTTTCAGAACATCTGGGTTGTGGACATCACCAAGGGCAGTAAGGCGGGATACGAAAGGAGGAGAGATAAAATAAAGCCGAGACTGTCCCTCGGCCAGCACCGGGGAAGAGGAAAAAGACCGGTTCAATCTTTCTGCTCAGTAACCAGCTTCCACTTGTCAAAAAAACCACTTCCGTCACCCTCTTTTACCACCCGCTTAGCTGCAGGCGTGGGGTCGGTCACCTCCGGCCATCTGCCCGGCTGCGGTTCCGCGCCCTCTGTTGCAGCCTGAGGCGGATGGGCATCATACAGAACCGGATGCTTCCGGATATCCTGTCCTTCCACCTCATAACTGAACTCAATGGGAATGCCGTTGGGATCAAAGGAATAGATGGAGTGAATAAAACCGTGATCAATCATGTCGGAACAGGGAAATCCGGCAGCCTCAAGTTTGTCTTTCAGTGCCCAGACCTCCTCGGCGGACTCCAGCCCGAAGGCGACATGGTCAAAGACCACAGGTCCGGAAAACGGCTGGCCGTGCAGCTTCCTTTGCACAGGCTGCGCGCCGTCCCACTCAAAAAATGCCAAGCTGTTTTTTTCGTCAATCTCAAAAAAATAATGGCGGAAATCGGCTTCGCCGAATCCACTGATTAAACGCATCCCCATCAGGTCGCGCCAAAAACGGATGGTGGCCTCCATATCTGCGGTCACCATAGCAAGATGATTGATTCCTCTGAATTTCATCGGGTCGGCTCAGGCAAAACACAGCCCGCATTCCGGGCAGGAAGTTTCTGTAGTGGAAAAACTGTGGCCGCAGGCCGGGCAGGTGGCCTGTTCAGCATCGGTATCAAAGACAGCTCCGGCCGTGGACAGATCATGCTCTTCCAGTCCGGTGGACCGGATATGATCCCGTTCCAGAATAGCCATCACCTCCTGCAGATCCGATTTTCTGATCTGCACCAGCAGATTTGTGCCGCAGCCTTGTCTGCAGCTGCTGTCTTCGCTCACGGCCAGTGACGGAAAGCCTTCGCGCTTCAGCATGACTTGGAAATCTTTCATCTGGATCACAGGGCCTTTTCTAATGGTCACCATCTCATCGTCCGGATGCAGGATCATATCACGCCTGCCCCGCTCCTGCCGCTGCTGCGCTGCCAGCATTTCCTCACCGCTGATCAGGGCAATACCGCAGGCTGCGCAGGCGGTGATGTCTGCCCGGTATTCATCGTGACAGTTCGGGCAGTAGTTTAAATCCGTTTCAATGCTTCGCTTCATGCAGTTCCCCGCTTATACCTGATCAGAGATAAAATGCTGTTGCGGCGCAGGCTGCTGCAGAATCTGCTCGCTGACAACTATTTTCTCCCCGTTCTGTTCCGTCTCAAGTGCCACACTGCTGCTGGCCAACCAGCCGAACAACACCAGTACAGTAACACAAAGTACGTACATTGCCAACATCAGGTAACCGGGATCAATGGCTGCAGGGAATTCACCAAGATTCTGCTGTTCTTTTGTCATCATAATATCCTCCGCCGGATACAGTTCTTAACCTCTCTTTTTATTTTCTATTATTCTGCACGACCATGACGAAGCCCGGAGGCGATTATGACTTGCCGGGAAGGAATTGTGATGAATTATGACAGAACTGTTTTTTTCTGTTTTTAAGGTGCGTTACAGGATGTTACATATGTTTCCATATGAAGAAAATTTACAACTCGCAACTCTGAGCAGATTGTCTTTTTTATTCGGCATGTTAAATGCAAGAGCACCGCACCCCGACAGCGTACCGAAGCTGTTTCTGACAAAAAAGCTGCCCGGAAAATATCTGACCAACGGATTTAACGTACCGCTTATATTTGAGTATGCTTCTTGATTGACAAACTCCCGCAGATAGAATTTATTATGGGCATGATCCGCTGCAGGAACGAAAGTCAAGGTGAGTACAAAACATACCAAACTCATATCACCCCCCTAACTCATACCAGCAAGGTGCTTTATCCCTATGCATGAGACAAAAAAAATAAAAATACTGCTGCTCCCCATTGTAGTTTTAGTGCTGCTGCTTGCGGCAGCCGGAACAGCTTCGTCAAGCTCTATGCCCAGTTTCACTCTGCCCTCTGCTGTTGACGGTAAAGATATCAGCAGTGAGGATTTTAAAGACAAGGTGCTGCTGATTACTTTTTTTGCAACCTGGTGCCCGCCGTGCCATGACGAAATTCCCTCTCTGATTCAGCTGCAGAACGAACTGGGTGAGAAAGGATTTTCCGTGCTCGCTCTTTCCCTTGACGAAGGCGGCCCGAAGATCGTACGCGACCTGGTTAAAGAAAAAAACATCAATTATCCGGTAGCAATGGCGAACAGCGACGTTGTCAGTGATTTCGGCGGACTTACCGGCATCCCCACCTCGTTTTTAATCAGCAGTGAAGGCAAGATGATGCGGAGCTATGCGGGATACGTGGCGCATGATTTGCTGAGGCAGGATATTGAGGAGATCATGCCGAAGGAGGCGAAGGAAAAGAAAAAAGAGGAAGAAGAGAAAAAAAAGAAAAAAAACAAGAAGTCGGAGGAGAAAAAAAAGGAAGAAAAAAAATGATTCTTTTCGTATTGACAAGGTGTTGAGAACAGTTTACAGTACGGATTATCAATTTTTTAATTTTAATTCTTACAATAATATCAGGAGATGGTTATGAAAAAAATAGCAGCAGCCCTTATGGTAACCGCCTTTGCTCTCTCTATAGGGATCGCCTTTGCCGCAACGGAAAAATGCAAAATCGAAAACGTTGAGGTGAAAGACGACCAGGCAACAGTAACCATGACCTGTGAAAAAGATGCCAAGCTGAAAACAGGTGATAAGGTGAAAGTAAGAGTGGACAAGAAGAAGGTTGTTGAAGGCTGCTGATTACCGACACAGGTAACCCGCTGTCAGGGAACTCGGTTTTTTCCTGATATGCATTCAGCTTTCGGCCGATGGCGTCCAGCGTCATCGGCTTTTCTTTTGCACTGACAGAACAAGAACAATGGACCCGCAGACGCTCCCTGCTGAAGCACAGGAACTGTACCGGAAAATCAAAGACCGGTACACAATAGGTTTTGAATCGTTCAGACCCGCTGATGATCTTCATCTGCACCTGTTGAAGGTGACTGACCTTGAACAGCTCTTGGCGGGCAAGGATCCGCTGAAAAATCCTTCCGAATTTCCATTCTGGGTCCGGCTTTGGGAAGCTGCTGTGGTGCTGTCCCGTTTCATGGTGAGCCTGCGACCTGCTCCGGGCACAACCGTGCTTGAACTCGGCGCCGGTCTGGGCGCTCCAGGTCTGACCGCAGCAGCGGCAGGCTGTTCCGTTACCCTGACGGATTACGAACAGATCATTCTTGATTTTTCCCGGGTCAGTGCAGCAGCCTCAAATTTGGACAACGTTCAATTTTCTCTGCTGGACTGGCTGGAGCCGCCGGAGATGGAGCGGTATGATATCATCCTTGGAGCGGAAATTCTCTTCCGGGAGACCTTTTTTGAGCCGCTGCTTGCCGTGTTCCGCCGGGCCCTGCAACCGGATGGGGTCATTTATCTGGCCCATGATATTCAACTGAAATCCCTGCGGCCTTTCCTGCAGCTTGCGGAAAAAGAGTATAAAGTTTCCGCCTCAAAACGGGTGCTCAAAAGCCTTGAACAGAACAAGGAAGTGCTCCTGACCCGTCTGACTCCGCGTTAATTCTTTTTTCTCCGTCCGCGTGTATCCGGTCAGCTTGGATATCAGAGACAGACTCTGTGTTGTTGTGGGCGGCGGCAATGTGGCGCAGCGCAAAGTCCTGTCTCTGCTTGAGTCCGGCGCAAAGGTCCGGATCATCAGCCCGCAGCTCACTGCTGTTCTGAATGACATAGTCAGGGAAAACCGGGCTGAATGGCTGAACCGGGGCTACTGCTGCGGAGATCTTGCCGGGGCGTTTCTGGTCTTCGCTGCTACAGACAACCGGGAAATCCAGCAGGCCGTTGTCCGGGATGCCAAGCAGGCAGGTCTGCCGGTCAATGTGGCGGATGATCCGGCGCAATGCAGTTTTCAGGTTCCTGCTGTTGTCCGCCGGGGCGACCTGAGCATTGCTGTATCCACCAACGGCAAGAGCCCTGCTCTTGCCGCAAAGCTCAGAGAGCAGTTGGACCGGCAGTTCGGCGAAGAATACATTGTCCTTCTGCGCCTGATGGCCTGCCTCCGGAAACAGCTTCGGGAGAATCTGTCCGACTCCGCAGTGAGAAAAATCCTGTTTCAAAATGTTCTGCATGACGATATAATCTCTTGGATCAGAAATGAGCAGTGGGACGTACTGGACAAGCACCTTGCTGCAGTTATCGGGTCAGCAATTGATCTTGATGTCCGCCAACTCACCGGAAACAGATGAGCTATCTGCTTTTTCAAGCCAGCTTGGCTGCATATTTCTGTGCAGCTGTATTTTATTTATTTTTTTTTGTCCGCCAGAAAAAACAGCTGCGGAAGGTTGCCCGCAGGGTCTTTCTGAGCGCCGCAGTTCTGCACACTGTCAATATTCTTGCCCGCTATCTTGAGGCGGAACACACACCCATCACCAGCATCCACGAAACGGTTTCCTTTTTTGCCTGGTCTGTTGCCTGGTGTCATCTTTCCTTCCGCTGGCGGTATACGGTCACAAATTCCGGGCCGTTCACCTCGGTTATCACCGTTCTGCTGATGCTGATTGCGTCCTTGGCCTCCCGAGAAATTTTCCCGCTGCCTCCGGAAATGCAGTCATGGCTGCTCCCTGTTCATGCCTCCATTTCCATTATTGCTGATGCATTTCTGACCCTGGCTGCCATCGGCGGTGTCATGTATCTCCTGCAGGAGCGGGAGCTGAAACAAAAGCGGTTCGGCTTTTTCTTTTCCCGGCTGCCCTCGCTGGATGCTCTGGACAAACTGAACCAGCACTGCATCAGCATAGGTTTTCCCCTGATGACCTTAGGGATGTTTGCCGGCTACATCTGGGCCCAGCAGATATGGGGCGGCCGTCCCTGGCAATGGAGTCCGAAAATCGTCAGCGCTGTGCTCACCTGGCTGCTGTACGCTGGCCTGATGCACCAGCGCTTCACTGTGGGCTGGCGGGGACGCCGGGCTGCGCAGATAACGGTTGTCGCCTTCTGCGCTGTCCTGATCACCCTCTGGTTTCTGCTGGCAGGAGGCATTGACTATGGGGCATGATTCCATTGTTCTCCTCGGTGTGAATCACAAAAAAACCCCTCTGGAAGTACGGGAGAAACTCGCGCTCACCGGAGGCTACGAGGAACCCCTGGACAGACTCGGGCAGTTAGGAGGACTTGGGGAGTACTATCTGCTTTCCACCTGCAACCGGGTGGAAATTCTGTTCACCTGCCAAGAACCGGAACAGATGCGGCGTGAAGTCCTTGCCCTGCTTTTTCACGGCAGGGTGAGCGAAGAGGAACTGAAAAACAGTATCTACCTCTATGAAAACAAAGAGGCTGTCCATCACCTCTTTATGGTGTCCTCCAGCCTGGATTCAATGATCGTCGGCGAGGCGCAGATTCTCGGGCAGCTGAAAGAGGCGTTCCGTCATGCATCGCGCAAAAAAACATCCGGCCTGATCCTCAACAAACTGCTCCATAAATCGTTTTCCGTGGCCAAACGGGTGCGCACGGAAACCCGAATCGGCGCCAACGCAGTCTCCATCTCCTATGCTGCGGTTGAACTGGGGCGCAAGATCTTCGGCAAGCTGGAGGGAAAACGGGTCATGCTGGTGGGAGCCGGAGAAATGGCTGAACTTGCAGCCGAACATCTGGTAAGCCAGGGGATTCAGGAGGTGGTGGTCGCCAACCGCACCCTAGAGCGCGCCATGAAGCTGGCAGCCCGCTTTCGGGGCAGGTCCGTCGGACTTGATGAGCTGACTGACCAGCTGCTTGAGGTGGATATTCTGATCAGCTCCACCGGGGCCGAAGGGTTTATCCTGCGGAAAAAAGATATCGTCCCGGTGATGCGCCGCCGCCGCAACCGGCCGCTCTTTCTGATCGATATTGCGGTGCCCCGCGATCTGGACCCGAAAATCAACACCCTGGAAAATATCTATCTTTACGACATTGACGACCTGAACAATGTTGTGGAGATGAACAGGGAGCAGCGGGACAAGGAGGCGGTCAAGGCCCGCCGGATCGTGGAGGAGGAAACCCTGAAGTTTGTCGGCTGGCTGGCCTCGATGGAAGTCACCCCGACCATTCTCGAACTCAGAGCTGCGGCGGAATCCATCTGTCAGGCAGAGCTGGCCAAGACTCTGCCCCGGCTCAACGGCATCAGCGCCAAGGACAGAAAATGCATTGAACGGATGGCCTCATCCATTGTCGGCAAAATGCTCCATCACCCGCTGCAGTATCTGAAGTCGGACCGCTGCTGTGTGGATCAGGAGGAGCGGATCATGCACGTCCGCACGTTATTTCAGCTCAATGAACGCAGCACGCAGAAAAAAAACTGACGAGGATAATTATGGAAAACCTGCTGACTTTCATTGGAGCTGCTCTGAGTTTTTCCGCAGCCTGTATGGGCGTGATTGATAAATACGGCTGGCGGAAGGGGTGGTTTATCAGCGCAGCAAGTCTGGCTGCAGTTGTCCTTTTGTCAATCGCCTTGAAAATATTTACAAAGAAAGGTAAAAAACAGGAAGAGCCGTCCGGTGACCTGCAAAGCATCGGAGATGGTGCGGAAACGCCGGACGAGATGGAAGTTGAAAGCATAACTCAAATCCGTCCTGAACAGAGAGGTGCAGGTGAACAGTCTGTCGGCAGGAATGCCAAAGCGGGAAAGAAAATGTCGTTCAAGAACATCCGGCAGGAAATCAAATGATTGTCAAGTGGCACGACAGAAAGGACGTGAAGGCGCACTTCGCCGACTGGAAGAACAGCGATGATCCGTTTCTGCTCCTGCATATCCCGGACACGCAGGAAATACGCGATGCCCGCATCTGGATGAAAACAGAAGCTACCCCTCTCCGTTTTGTCGCCATGCAGCATTCTTCCGATGCTCGAATTGTCAAAGACATCTTTTTAAAAGAACTGGCCGAAGAGCTGGACGGCAGCGAGAACTTTCCCTTATTTTATCAGGAATTCAACCGAGGGATGACCGGTTATTTTCCGGCAGCGATGCAGCAGGGTGTGGGAAACCATGCGCAGGCCGGAGATGAATTTAGCGCGGAAGAAATCAGTCAAAATCAAAATGTGAATCTTGTCATCAACGAGCTGCCTTCGTTGAACAAGCTGCGCGAGGAGAACATTGAAAAGCTCTTTGATCTGTTTCTGCTTGATTTTCAGCAATCCCTGGGTACGCAGCAGATACTGCTTTCTTTTCAGTTCCTCAAAGCAGGCTTTCAAGACTTCAGTGATGATACAAGACAATGGCTCCGTAGGCTGTACAGAAATCTTGCGCGTAAAGGACATGTGAAAATCTGCATTGTCAATCAGGGCGAGCTGGATGAGCTGCTGGATTTTGACACCGAGCATGTTGAGACCATCAGTCCGTATCTGCGCTTTGATGACATTGTGCAGGAAACCGGTGACGAGGCGTTTTGCTCCGGTTTGGCTGAACCGCCGCACGGCAAGATCAGTTACAAGGATTTCAAACACAAATACGCCGCTCGGCTGAAAAGGCAGGCGGTTGCGGCATCATGACCAGCTCGGTGCAGGATATCCTTGACGTGCTTTCGCCGGATGCGGAAAAATCATTGTCTTTCCTCGCCGTGCCTTCCTATTTGGATGATGAACTGGCCGCAGGCATTCTGGTTCAGTCCGAGCTTGCCAACGGCAACACCCCGGAGCTGTTGGAGGAAATCCGTTCATTTCCGATCTGGCATGAAAAGGGCCGGACAAGCTGGGGCATTGATGATGATGTCCGGGAATATGTCCTCTCCAAACTCAACGGTTCAGCGGAAAGCACCCGTTGTCGGGTGCTGAATGCCCTGCGCGAGGTCAAAAGGCAATCTTCTCAGGATAATCTGCACGACGAATTCGATCTCCAGCTTGCCCGCCTCTCGCTGACTATGGAGCAGGAGCAGCCGGGCGGGGTGGCTGTACTGCGTCAGTTTTTTGACCTGCACCACGATGAAACTTCGCGGGTGGTTGATCTTTACATTGACGAAAGCTTGTCCGCAGAAATTCCGGCGGGAACACTGCCCGATCATCTCCAAAGCGCGTATTTTATGCGGGGAATGTATGCGCATAAAAATAAGCAGCATAAGGTCGCGCTTCGTTTCTTGGACCCGGTGTGGAAGCAGCGCAGCGGCTCGCCACAAAGTCGCCATGATGCGGCAGTGGCTGCGCACATTATTGGGCTGAGTTGGAGCCGTCAATTCCGGCGGCATAAGGACGCGGAAACGGCTTTTCGGGAAAGCCTGGAGCTGGGCCAGGACAATCCACATCATCAGGCGCAGGTATGGCACAGTCTCGGTAATCTGTTGAGCCGCAACCGTCAGCGGCATCAGGAAGCAGAAACTGCCTACAGAAAAAGCCTGGAGCTGGAAGAACGAAACGGCAATACCTTCGGTCAGGCGCAGGTATGGCACAGTCTCGGTAATCTGTTGAGCCGCAACCGTCAGCGGCATCAGGAAGCAGAAACTGCCTACAGAAAAAGCCTGGAGCTGGGCCAGGACAATCCACATCATCAGGCGCAGGTATGGCACAGTCTCGGTAATCTGTTGAGCCGCAACCGTCAGCGGCATCAGGAAGCAGAAACTGCCTACAGAAAAAGCCTGGAGCTGGGCCAGGACAATCCACATCATCAGGCGCAGGTATGGCACAGTCTCGGTAATCTGTTGAGCCGCAACCGTCAGCGGCATCAGGAAGCAGAAACTGCCTACAGAAAAAGCCTGGAGCTGGAAGAACGAAACGGCAATACCTTCGGTCAGGCGCAGGTATGGCACAGTCTCGGTAATCTGTTGAGCCGCAACCGTCAGCGGCATCAGGAAGCAGAAACTGCCTACAGAAAAAGCCTGGAGCTGGAAGAACGAAACGGCAATACCTTCGGTCAGGCGCAGGTATGGCACAGTCTCGGTAATCTGTTGAGCCGCAACCGTCAGCGGCATCAGGAAGCAGAAACTGCCTACAGAAAAAGCCTGGAGCTGGGCCAGGACAATCCACATCATCAGGCGCAGGTATGGCACAGCTTCGGAAATCTGCTCAGCAGAGACAGGAAACGCTGGCCGGAAGCTGAGGGTCTGTATCGAAAAAGTTATGAATTTCTAAGCAAAAGCGGAGACCGCCGGGGTGTGGCAATGGTTGCCTCAAGCTTCGGTCGCCTGCTGACGCGCAAAGGCGACTATGAGCAGGCGGAACACTGGCTGCTCATCGCCTTGGACAACGAGCGGATCGATTATTTCCGTGACAAAATAAAGGCCCAGCTGGAAGAATTGGCTTGGAAGAAGGCAGCAAGTAAACCGGAACGGTAATGAAAATCTGCCTGAGTCCATGCTGGAGGAACTGAAACTCCTGCATGGCAATGGGGCCCGTCGATTTTTCCACCCTTCAAATCCCGGCTGCCTTAAGCAAAGACAGCTCAGGTGTCCCGGAATCGTTTTCCTGCTCCTTTTCTCCAGCTGCCAGGGCAGCCAGAAGACGGTTTGCCAGCACCTTGCCCAACTGCACCCCTTCCTGATCAAATGAATTGATATTCCAGCAGAACCCTTGGAATGCGATCCTGTTTTCATACAGTGCCAGCAAGGCGCCCATTGTGTAGGGGGTCAGACGGTCGGCAATGAGTACGGAGTTCGGCCTGTTACCGCTGAAACATTTATTGGGATTTTCATGATCCCGACCCTGCGCCAGGGCCAGGGACTGGGCCAGCATGTTGGCTACCAGTTTCTGCTGAGAACTGGTGCCGTTGACCGGAATATCCTGTCCATACTGCGACTGGCGAAAGCCGATGAATTCCGCCGGGACAATTTCGCTGCCCTGGTGGAGGAGCTGGTAAAAGGCGTGCTGGCCGTTGGTTCCCGGTTCACCCCAGACAATGGGGCCGGTTTTCCAGCGCACCGGGTCGCCTGACCGGCTCACCTGCTTGCCGTTGCTTTCCATATCGCATTGCTGGAGATGGGCCGGAAAGCGGAGCAGGGCTTGACTGTACGGCAGGACTGCAACAGTGCTGTATCCCAGGAAATTACGATTCCAGATGCCGAGCAGGGCCATGAGCAGGGGCAGATTCTTTCTGATATCTTCCTGTTCTGCTGTCCGATCCATGTCGTTTGCCCCGCGCAGCAGCTCAATAAACTGATCATAGCCCAGGAGAAAGGCCAAGGTCACGCCCCCTACCATAGAGGTGGCCGAGTAGCGCCCGCCGATGTAGTCATACATGTGGAACGAAGCCAGATACCTGTCCGGGTTATCCATCGGGCTGCCTGCCCCGGTAACCGCGATCATATGGCGGGCCGGATCAAGCCCGGCTTTCTGCAGGGCAGCCCGCACCAACTCTTCGTTGGTCAGGGTCTCCAATGTGGTGCCGCTCTTGGACACCACATTGATCAAAGTACGCGAGAGATCCAGATCAGCCAGCACGGCAGCGGCATCGTCCGGGTCAACATTGGCGATAAAGCGGACCTTACGTCCGGCCTGGCGATAGCGTTCCAGAGCCAAGCAGAGGGCGCGGGGGCCGAGGTCCGAGCCGCCGATGCCTACCTGCACCATAGTGGTGAAAAATTCGCCTTGGGCATTGCAGACAGCTCCGCTGTCCAGCTCAGCAAGAAATTTTTTCAGGCGTTCCAGCTGCTCCCTGGCCTGCGCTGTGGCTTCAGGGGCAAAGGGGCTGTCCGTGAAGATATCCCGGCAAGCTGTATGCAGCACCTGCCGTTCCTCACTTTCATGGCCGACAATCCTGTTCATCACCGCGCCGGTCTTCATGGTCCTGAACTGCTCAACCAGACAGGCTTCGTCGGCAAGCTCCTGCAGAGCCTGCATCACCTCCTCATCAACCCGCTGGGTGCTGTAGAGAAAATCAAAGCTGCAGGCTGAAGTGCGGCAGGCGGCAATGCGTTCCGGCGACAGACCGTCCGGGCTAGTCAGGCTGTGGGGATTTTGAGCTAGCTGTTCCAGCTTCTGCACCACCTTCAGTTCATCAAAATTTCTGAATGTATCCATTGTCATTATCACCAAAAATACCGTTCAGGAAGAACAGAACGTTGAAGCAGGCTGTACAGAATATTTTTCATTGTTCCATCGTGCTGTAAAACACACCAAAAGCTGATACGGCTCAGAGGAAAGAACGCTCTCTGCTATACCGTCTCGGCTTCACGTTCCTGCAGCAGTGGCCAGCCCATTTCCTCCCGCTGAGCCACGTACTGCCGGGACACCTGACGGGCGATATTGCGGATACGGCCGATATAGCGGGTGCGCTCGGCAACGCTGATGGCCTTGCGGGCATCCAGCAGGTTAAACGTATGCGAGCATTTCAGGCAGTAATCATAGGCAGGCAGGATCAGTCCCTTCTCCACCAGCTTGAGGGCATCCCGCTCGCAGTTGTCAAAATTATTGACCAAGTCAGCGACATTGGCCTCCTCAAAATTGAAGGCGGAAAATTCGCGCTCGGCCTGCAGGAAAATCTGGCCGTAGGTCACGTCCCTGTTCCACTGAATATCATAAACCGATTCTTTTTCCTGCAGATACATGGCCAGCCGCTCCAGCCCGTAGGTAATCTCCACAGTCACCGGCCTGAGGTCAATGGAACCGGCCTGCTGGAAATAGGTGAACTGGGTGACTTCCATGCCGTCCAGCCAGACCTCCCAGCCCAGCCCCCAAGCCCCGAGGGTAGGTGATTCCCAGTCATCTTCGACAAAACGGATATCGTGCTCCAGCAGGTTGAGTCCGAATTGCTTCAGGCTTTCCAGATACATCTCCTGGATATTCTGCGGTGAAGGCTTGATCACGACCTGGTATTGGTAATAATGCTGCAGGCGGTTGGGATTTTCCCCGTACCGGCCGTCGGTCGGCCGTCGGGAGGGCTGCACATAGGCGGCTTTCCACGGCTCCGGCCCCAGCGCTCTGAGCAGGGTGGCCGGATGAAAAGTCCCGGCGCCGACTTCCATATCATAAGGCTGCATCACCACGCAGCCGGCAGATGCCCAGTACGCATTCAGCGTAGCGATAATATCCTGAAAATACATGGCAAGTATTTTTTCCTCAGCTTGTTTGATTTATGGCGCGGGATACCTTTAATATACTCTTCTCTATAACACAGCCGGAAATGACGGTAAATGATTTTGTTGATCCTACTGCGGATGCTCTGCTGTAACAAGAAGCAGTCAATCTTAAATAATCGTCAGTTCAGGGTCACTACCTACCTTTTACTGCATTGAATAGACTTTCTTTATCCGTCGGTTATACATGTTTCCCGGTGGAGACAAATTGGGGCATTTTCTTGTTTTGGGGAAGGTCTTCTTTGTCGGCACCCTGATAATATTCCGGAAACTCCCTCCAATCACTGCTTGACAAAACTCCCCCCGCCCCATAGGATACGGGGAATAATATTTCGCCGGATATCTTAATCAGTTTAACGGGTTATTTGTACTGAAGGACGGAGGTCAGATTTCAAATCCGGTACTTCACAATAAGAGGAGACAACAAACCATGCGGGAAGAAAAAGACTGGGACAAGCGCTACGAGGACAAGAATCTACCGTGGGATACCGGAATGCCGGATATTTCTCTGATCAACCTGATTACCCGCTGGCCGAAATGCGTCGGGCGCGTTCTGGAGGTCGGCTGCGGCACCGGCACCAATGCGGTCTGGCTGGCCCAGCAGGGGCTGGAGGTGACTGCTCTGGATATCTCCGGCAAAGCGGTTGCCCTGGCTGAACAGCGGTGCGCTGAACAGAAGGTGCAGTGCCGCCTGCTGCAGGATAACTTCCTCACCTGCTCCCCGATGGGGCAGTTTGACCTGCTCTTTGACCGTGGCTGTTTTCATTCCGTAAACGGGGAGGAGGAACAGCGCAGCTTTGTTCGGCAGGCGGCAATCTGTCTGAAACCGGGCGGCTTCTGGCTGAGCCTGATAGGCAACAGGGATCAGGTGATCGTCGATGAAATAGGGCCGCCGAGGATGTCGGCAGCTGAAATCTGCGCTGCAGTTGAACCGGCCTTTGAGGTTCTGCACTTGGAATCTGTTCTGCGCACCTCTGCCAATCGGTCAGTGCCGATCAGGTTTTGGGAATGCCTGCTGCGGATGCGGTAGAGGCATCCCCTTCTGACTCAGCCTGCGCAGTTCTGTTCATAATTCTGTTCATAAATAAGCCGCAGACCGTTCAGGGTGAGCAGCGGGTCAATGGTCCCGATGAACGAACAGTACGGGGCAATCATTTCCGCCATACCGCCGGTGGCAACCACATTGACCTCTTCATCCCCCTGCCGTATTTTCTTTGTCAGCAGGCCGGTCATCCGGTCAATCATGCCGCCGAATCCGTGCAGCATCCCGGACCTGATGGCATCTGCCGTATTCCTGCCGATAAGCGGAACCGCCTGTCTGTTCAGGTCAATGCGGGGCAGTTTCGCGGTTCTGCCTGCAAGGGCGTCAAGAGAGATGCCGACCCCCGGATGGATGGTCCCGCCCAGGTATTCGCCCTTGCCGCTCACGCAGTCAAAGGTGATGGCAGTGCCGAAATCAATGACCAGCAGAGCGGTTTTATAATAGTCCCAAGCTGCCACCGCATTGACAATCCTGTCCGCGCCCACCTCGGCCGGGCTTTCCGTGCGGATGATAATTCCTGTCTTGGTCTGATGGGAAACAGCCATATGCGGCGTTGCGCAGCCGGTCAGGTATTTCTCGGCAAACCGCAGCCAGCTTGTTTCCAGAGGCGGTACCACAGAGCAGACAATGAATGCGGTGATCTCCTCTTTCTGGATCCCGTCCATCTGAAAAAGGGAATGGTAGCGGACCGCCAGTTCATCTGCTGTTTTGTCGTGATCCGAGGTCAGACGCCATTGACGGATCAGGGTCTGATCGTAAAAAACACCGCTTACAGTGTGTGAATTGCCGACGTCAACGGTAAGGAGCATAGTCTGTTTTTTTATTTTTTGTTTTCGTTGTGGATTGGATGCGCTCGGCGGGGACAGTTTTTATCTTATTGTAGCTTACAGCTTTTTTGCTTCAGTGATCAATGCTGCCCTTCTCTCAATGTACATTTTACATTTTTTAGCAGCCCTGCCAGAAAGTCAGCTGCAGCCGAAGCGCCGTTTTCCCGTTTCTGCTCTGCCGGGGAACAGGCGCAGAGCTGATCCAGCAGCTCCAGCCACGTACCATCCCGAAACTGCTTCTCAGTGATCGGCAGGGAAGGCAGCTCCTGCTTGATAAATGCAGCCAGCGGCCCTGATTCCCGGAATAGGGAGCGGCAGATAGAGCCGTAAGGCACACCGGCCTGCCACACTTCCGCCAAGGTGGAATAACCGACCTTGCCCACCACCGCATCGCAGGCCGCAATTAGATCAGGGTGCCATATCCCGCTGTCTGAAGGCAGAAAAAAGAGATTGTCCTGCACCCTGCTTTCCCCCTTCGCCTGCCCTGGCAGAACAAAACAGAATTTCTGTATCTTTTGCATTCTGGCCAGCGGCAGCTCGGTACCGGCAATGCCGCCCATAGTCACCAACACCGCCCTGTCCTTCTCTGCCAGCCCGATCTGCTGCCGGACAACGGCCCGTTCCTGCTGGCGCTGCCGGGCAATAGGTGCAGTCAGCAGATCAGTTTTTTCAGGGTTTCCCGGCGCACAGACGGGTTCCGCCTGAATATGGTAATCCGCCCTGGCGTAGAGCTGCTAGAGCTGCTGCAGATACCGGATATGGGGCTTAAACCCCGGATGCTGTTCGCTGTACCCCGCATAGATCCAGTCCCAGGTAAAATTCTCTATCAGTACCGACCGTACCCCTGCACCGAATTTCTTCCGGGCCAGTTCAGCTGCCGCAATACCGGCAGGGGCAATATCGCAGAGTACCAGATTGCAATCAGCAAACAGTTCCGCCAGCCGGTCAAGCAGTTTAGCCCGCAGCGGATACAGCGCATCCAGCCGGGTGATGGTCCGGTCAAAATCCTCGCGCAGAGCATCATGCTGGACCAGCCCGATATCCGTATGCAGAGGATGAAGGGTATAGGGCGCGGTCAGGGATTCGGCAAAGAACCAGGCCGGGGCCGTGCTGATGATCCTGTACTGCACCGGTCTCCGGGCCGCCAATGCCTCCATAACGGCACAGGCCCTGGCAGCATGGCCGAGACCGTGGGATGTTATGCAGCAGCCGATCTGCAGCGGAGTAGTGGTCATATTTTTATGCGGACAGATGACTGCTGCAGCGCGGGAAGATTATGTCGCGTTTTTATGCAGCGTTGATCTCGGAAAGCTGGTCATTCAGCGTCCAGAGGTCATACAGGATGCCCAGAAGGAACACCCCGCCGGTGAGGAAATAGATGATACTGGTCAGCCACTTGCCCATGTACATGCGGTGAACTCCGAAGGCACCGAGAAAGACCAGGAGAATCCAGCAGATATTGTAGTCAAGAGGCCCCGGCGCAAAACGCAGATCCGCCTCGCGATCCATGCCCGGAATCAGAAAGAGATCAATGATCCAGCCGATACCGAGCAGGCCCAGAGTGAAAAAATAGACAGTTCCGGAAATCTGTTTCCCGTAATAAAAGCGGTGCATTCCCATGAAACCAAAAATCCAGAGGATATAGCCCATTGCCACGCTGTGTGAATTCTGCTTTGTCATGATCTTTTCTCCTCGTTTTTCTGTTTTTGTACTCCCGAACTCACATGGCAACCAAAGGCAGATAATCCGGCTGCCAGCGGAAGTTCCGGATGAGCTGGTGCAGGCGGACCGGATCATTATGGTGCTGAAAGCCGGAAAAGGCGCAGGGGCGGCTGACTTCCGCTGTAATGGCGGCCTCGCCCACAGCCTGAGCCACCTTGAGGCTGACATGGGCCAGTTCGGTGACCGGCGGCAGCAGCACGCCGTTGCTCATATCGTCCTGACTCACGCAGGAGGACACGGCCTCGGCCGCAGCAGTGAAGAATTCCGGCCGAACCCCACGGGCGCCGGAGGCCAGAACACCGAGACCGACTCCGGGAAAGACAAAAACATTATTGGCCTGAGCTACCGGAACTGCCTGACCGTTGTACAGAACATCCGGAAAAGGCGACCCAGTGCCGATCAGGGCCCGACCTCCGGTCCAGGCATAAAGATCCGCCGGGATAGCTTCGGCATGGTCTGTCGGGTTGGAGAGCGGCATAATCACCGGCCGGTCCGTGTGTTCCAGCATGGTCTCGACCACCTCCTGATCAAAGCAGCCCGGTTGGCCTGATGTGCCGATAAGTACAGTGATTCCGGCCTCCTGCGCCACTGCGGACAGTTGCGCGTCCTTCTCCTCTTTGAGCCAGTCAAGCGAGGCCGGATCGTGAGCAAATTTCTGCTTGTAGGGCAGCAGGTCCCGATCAGCCGTGATCAGTCCTCTCGAATCCAGAGTAAAAATACGGCTGCGGGCTGCGGGTTCCGGCATCCCTTCAGCGCACAGGGCAACCAGAATCTGCTCAGCAATTCCGATGCCGCCGGCCCCTGCTCCGTGGATCAGGAATTTTTGGTCGGACAGCCGTTCCCGCTTTATTTTCATGGCCGTGCAGATCGCAGCCAGAGCAACCGCACCTGTACCCTGAATATCATCGTTAAAGGAAATCAGATCATGCAGATAGGTGTCGCGGATGGCAAAGGCATTCTGTTTGGAAAAATCCTCCCACTGACACAGGGCATTGGGAAAGACATTGCGGAAGGCACGGGCGAACCGCTGGATAAAGTCGATGTACTGGTCTCCGGTGATCCGTTTATGGCGCCAGCCCAGATATTCCGGGTCATTGAGTAGATCCTCGTTGTTTGTGCCTACGTCCAGGGAGATGGGCAGACAGTGCCACGGCGCAATACCCGCCCCCTGGGTATAAAGCATCAGCTTGCCCAGGCAGATGGCGATTCCGCCCGCCCCCTGATCACCTAGACCGAGGATACCCTGATTATCCGTGACCACGGCTACCCGGATATCCCGCTGCTGAAAACGGCGGAGCACATTTTCCGCCTGATCAATATTGCCGGGATAAAAATGCAGGCCGTTGGCAGAACGGAACATGGAAGAGTAGTGGCGGCAGGCATCGCCCACGGTCGGGGTGTAGATGATGGACATGTAGCGGCTGATATCACTCCTGACCAGGGCATGGGCCAAGGTCACATTGCGGTCGAACAGAGCACGGATGTAGACAAAACGTTCTATATCCGATTCCTTGCCATTGACCTTGATCCGGCTGTTCTCCACCTGCTCCTCCAAATTGCGTACCGCCGGAGGCAACATGGCGATCAGACCCAGACGCCGCCGTTCATCCCTGGTAAAGGCAGTACCTTTATTGACAAAGGGATTGGAGTGCAGGTTGAAACCGCTGGAATACACGTAAATTTCTCGGGTATTGCCGTACTCGTCATACTTAAACATTGCGGAATTATCCGTCATGGGGTGCAGCCTCCTTGTTGCCTTATAATTGTCCCTACGATTTTTTTGCAGCCATGCTGCAGGCGGAAATTGACGGTGATGATGTTCTACCGGGGAAGATGAATAATCCAGTGTACCTGACCGTGCCTTATTTTGTCAAGGATAGGGGCACAAAGGTTTTCATGGGGTGGCGGGCGGGAGAGGATGGAAAATAAGGCGGGGCCTTTTTGAGATTAAGAAGCCCCCGGAGTCCGAGATGAACCATGTTCATAAATCGCCAGCCCGGTCCTGAAGTCGAGCAGTTCCAACGCGTCATCCTGAGTCAGCGCTCTGGCAATCTGCTCGCCGAATCTGCGGGCCTCGGCGAGCTGCTGCCGGGTATGGCCGTATTTTCGGTAATGATTCTGCAGCCACGACATCCGCTCCGGCACCTCACCGGCCAGCTTGAGAAATACGCCGATGGTCCGCCACGGTTCTTTGTTCGTATGAGTAAAAATAATCCCATTGGGCACAATCGCCCCTGCTTTCTTGAGTAATGCTTTCAGTCCCCACCAGTGCAGGCGCCAGAAGCCACGGCAGGAAATCAGGGGGATGACTTTTTTCTGGGCGAACAGCCGATCACCGTCCCGGTCCAGCAGGGAAAGCACCGGGCCGCTGGGATTATACGACCACGTCGGACCGGCCAGAATAATAAGATCATACGAGCCGAAGCAGTGCTCCGGCAGCGGCTGAATAGGAATACGCTGGCGGAAAAAGGTCACAATCATCTTCTTCAGGGTTTTAGGAACAGTGCCGAGGGGAAAATGCTGGGGAATGGTCGGGACGATGCGTTCGCAGACCGTCTCCACCTCATACTCTGCCATGCCTTCCAGCATGGTCTGGATAAGATTTTTAGTCTGGGAGCTGAACGAATAATAGAGAACAAGGATGCGCCTGCGATGCGCCGTGCTGCCGTCCATGGGATACTTTTGCCTATGAAGAATAAATAGATTTCATCACTTTTACTGATAAGCAAAAGGAACATTACTGTACCACAGAATATAAAATAAAAAAAGCCTCCTGATCATTTTGATCAGGAGGCTGCAACACAAGTCGGGTTCAGGAAAAACTGAAATTTCCCTGAACCGGTTGTTACCGTGCGTATTGCGTATTATGGCTTGGTATGACAGGTCCAGCAGTCCGGTGTCGTTACCGCTGCGTAGGCATGGCAGCTGTCGCAGAATTTTTCCTTGCTGCCGTGGCACCCCATGCAGCCCATAGTCGGCATTTTTCCGTCTTTCTGTTCAGCCAGCTTTGCAGTGGCATTGACATGAAAGCCTTTGAGCAGCTCCATGTGCGTGGCGCGCATCTCCTCCGCAGGCGGATGTTTTTGATTGTTCGGAAAGTTAGCATATTCGAGCATCTCAGGGGCCAGATTAGGATCCTTGGCCGGTGCAGCACCAACATCGCCAATAAGATTATTATACCAGATCGGAAAGGTGATCAGCAGAACAAAAATCAACAGTCCCGGTATGATTTTGAAGCTATCGTACATAGTTAATCCTCCGCTCCTGTCGGGCAGTTATACCAGAGTCCGCAGACCCTCGTCAAGTTCCTGTCTGTTTTCACCTTCAATGACCAGCGCATTGCCGACCAGCTCGCTCACACCGGCAACGGTCACTTCCGGCACCCAGTAGTCCATCAGCGTGCTCAGGGTGGCCCGGTCAATGGCGCAGACACAGGCCAAGGTGTTGATGCCGTGTTTGTCGTAAACATGCTTGACCGCGTTGGCACGGGGCAGACCGGACCGCATCCGCAGCTCCATGATTTCGTCCGTGTTCAGAGCTGTACCGGAACCGCAGCAGAAGGTCTTTTCTCGGATGGTGTTTGCAGGCATTTCATGCCATTCTTCCAGCACATGGTCAAGGATGTAGCGCGGTTCCTCAAGCATTCCCATAGCCCGGGCAGGATTACAGGAATCATGGAAGGTGGCCTTGACGTGAGCGTTACGGCTCTTGTCAAATTTGATTTTGCCGTGCTTGATCAGGTCAGCGGTGAACTCGCTGATATGCACCATTTTGGTGGAAGCCGCATTTTCAAAGACCGTTCCGGTGACCGGTGATTTGGGAACTTCCAAAAAATCAGCCGGGCCGTTCATGGTATCCATGTACTGATGGATCACCCGCCACATATGGCCGCACTCGCCGCCGAGAATCCACTTCACGCCCAGACGCTCGGCTTCAGCGTACATCTTGGCGTTGAGTTTTTTCATCATCTCGTTGGAGGTGAACAGACCGAAATTGCCGCCTTCGGAGGCATAGGTGGACCAGGTATAATCCAGCCCGATGGCCTCAAACAGGAGCAGATAGCCCATGCAGGTGAACAGGCCCGGCTCGGCGAACACGTCTGCAGAGGGGGTGATGAACAGAACCTCGGCGCCCTTGCGGTTAAAGGTCGGATTCACCTTGACCCCGGTCAGATTCTCAACATCTTCGCAGAGAAAATCGACATTGCCTTTAAACGCCTGGGGAGTCAGGCCCATGTGGTTGCCGGTACGGTTGGAGTTGGAAACCGGCTCCATAGCCCAGTTGATGCCGCAGCCGACCATGTGCAGCAGCTCGCGCAGCATCATGGTAATCTCGGCAGTGTCAATACCGTACGGGCAGAAAACAGAACAGCGGCGACACTCCGTGCACTGGTAGGCGTACATAAACCACTCTTTCAGGACCCCGGCGGTCATGTCGCGACCGCCTGCCATTTTGCCGAGCAGCTTACCGGCCAGGGTGAATTCCTTGCGGTACACCGAGCGGAGGAGCTCGGCCCGCAGGACCGGCATATTTTTGGGATCGCCGGTGCCGAGGAAAAAATGGCATTTGTCTGCGCAGGCGCCACAGCGCACGCAGCAGTCCATAAAAATCTTCAGCGAGCGGAACCGGTCAAGACGATCCGCCAGCCCTTTAATGATGATTTCCCGCCAGTTATCCGGCAGCTTCCAGTTATCGTCTTCAGGATTCCAGACGCGGGCATTAGGAAAACTGACCCCCTGCTGACTGTCCAGGTATTCGAGCTTTTCCGCTTTAGTCGGATAAGCGTAGTTTCCCGGCTTGAACTGTACCGGCGTATCCATCCACCCCTTTTCCGGAGCAGAACCGGTCATCATCGAACGCTCTTCGGCCACATTCTTTGACAACTCATCTTTTGTTATGACTGCCATTGTTCAATCCTTATCTAAGTTAGTCGTCGTCTCATCAGCCTTCTCAGGCAGTTCCTTTTCAACCGGGATTCCCTGTTCCACCATATCCTCGCGGAATTCATCCTCATAGGCCGCATAGGAATGCGGTTTGATCTCCGGGTTCCAGGGATTGATATGACGTCTCATCCTGCTGTCATTGGCCAGATTTCTGGTCGGGCTGAGAAAAACCCCGCCCATATGCATCAGTTTGGAAAAGGGGAAATAGGCCAGCAGACAGGAAACCAGAAACAGATGTATGTAGAAAATCGAGCCGATGTGAGCGGGGACAACCGGCTTAAAGGTGGTCAGGCCGACCGCGAGCTGCTTGATGGCGATGATATCCACACCGCTGCGCAGGAAGTAGCGCATCAGAATGCCGGTGCCTGCAATACCGATCAGGAGAAAGAGCGGGAAGTAGTCGTTGGCCAAGGAAATATAGCGCACCGGACGGAGGAGAAAGCGCCGGAACAACAGGGCCAGCAGGCCGAGAAGGATCAGTGCGTCAGTAACATAGAGCGAAAGTTCCGGGGTGGGCTGAAGAGCTATGCCGTCCAGTGCATCCAGCCCGCTGATCAGGAATGGTACCGGCTCCAGAAAAAGACGCAGGTGCCGGAGCAGGATCAGCAACATGCTGTAATGAAAGAGAATGCCGAAGAGCCAGAGCCATTTGCTTGATTTGTAGTTCAACACCGGACCGGGCTTGATGCTGGCTCTGGTGTTGCGCCAGAGGGAGCGGAAAAAGACAATCTCCAAAAACATCCGGCCAAGCACTTCCTTTGTGTTTACCGGGGCCTCCAGCTTGTTCTGCTTCACTCCGGGTAGGGATATGGAGTACCCCTGGCCGCAGGTGGTGGGGATTCTGAACGGCACCGGCGATTTGGCCCAGTACAGAACCCGCCAGCAGAAGCCGCCGACAAATAAAATCAGGGCCGCATAGGGCACAACAACACCGAACAGGAATTGCAGGCCGGGGACCATAGACCCTATCCACGCAATCAACGCCAAAGCGATGACCGCAACCAAGGGGAAAAGGTATTTCATTGAACGCTCCTTCTCTTCAGGTTAAAAAAGAAAAATATCTTAAAGCATCATTTATAGTTATGCTTTATCCGCAGCGCAGTTCCCGTTCGGTGCTGTTTCACGCAGATTATCCCGGATCAGTGCAGAAGCGCAGGTTGCATCCGTCAGAATGTAGCTGCCGCTTTTCAACTCCCTAATTCTGGCCTTATGCAGCCGGTCGCGGCATTCCATGTACAGATCAAAGGCCTTCAGAACAACCCGGTCCACATCGCAGTCAAAGGCTGTCAGTCGGGGCAGCAGACCTCTGTATTGGGTATCTGCGGAGAAGACCTGCCTGACCACCCCTTTCAGTTCAAGAATCGGTGCAACTGCCCGGGCCGGGGTAAATTCCTGGACAGCCCGGATACGAATGATCTGATCCAGCGGCTCTGCAAGTTTTTCAGGTTCTGCTCCGGAGACGATCAGGCTGAACAGCCGGGTCAACCCGGCCCGGATATTGGCACCCACCGGATTGGCAAACTGATCCTGAGACTGTTTGAAAAAATCAGATGAGATATAAGAGTCCAAGGTTCTTTCTATCCAAAGCGGGAGAATTTTGTCTTCGTTGTCTTTCAGGGCTTCGGATACATTCATATATTTCAGATATATTTCAGTTCAGCAGCACGGAGGATTGGAAATGGGACTCTATTTGAGTGACTTGCTTTAGCATGATCGAAAATCGATTTCAAGGAAAAAATTTATCGTACCCTTCAGCCGTCCCATACCCCGGAGTATTTTTCCGCATAAAAAACAAAGGACAGTCAGTACGATACTTTTATCGCCATGCAGGTTAAAAAAATTCTACTCAGACAGCAGGCGTATTCAACTTTGTGTCTGCACAAAATCAATACTGGCAAAACAGCTCAAACAGGGGGGGATAAGAATCGGCGTGAGGTTCTGCAGGGTCTGGAAGGGAGAGGCGGAGAAGCACCCCTGTGCGTGTCGGGAAAATTTCCGTCGGCAGCGAATCTGCGGATTACGCTGCCGACGGAGAGAGCTGAGCTTGAGCGATGAACTATGGGGGGGAGGAGATCGATAGCCCTAACTGGCCGTTATTTCTTTGCTTTTTAGAATTGAGCCGCCCTGACCTGGGCTGCGGTGCTGGAACTGTCCATCAGAAACAGGGCTAAATCTACATACAGGTCATCAGCAATTTTTTCTGCCAGGGTCTTCTTTTTCTCTGTATCAGGCTGATCTTCATCATCCTCCGTGAGGACACCGGCCTCTTTAGCCTCTTTCCGGGCCTGCTCAAGTTCTTTCCGTTCTTTAAGAACACCGGCCAGGAAAACAGGAACCTGTGTCTCTTCTTTGCGTTTTTTTGCCTTGAGGCTCTCTTCCAGGACTTTCCGGAAACGTTTGCTGGCGGCAACATATTTGCGGCTCCGCTTCTGTACCGCATTGAGATCAAAGCGGGAACCATGCCAGACCGGATGAGAAACAGCCTCGACTTTGTCCCAGGGCAGCGAGTTGTCCATATACTGTTCTCCGGTCTCAAGATAGTCAAGCATGCTGGGCAGCACCACATCCGGAACAACCCCTTTATACTGGGTGGACCCGCCGCTGACCCGGTAGAATTTCTGGATCGTAACCTTCAACGCCCCAAGGTCATCATATTTTTTTAAATGCAGCAGGGGAAGATTCCGATTCATATCCAGCAGGGCCTGGACGGTTCCCTTACCGTGGGTATGGGCACCGCCGACAACCACGGCTCTGCCGTAATCCTGCATGGCAGCGGCAAAAATTTCGGAAGCAGAAGCAGCAAACTGGTTGATCAGCACGATCATCGGGCCGTCATACACAACCCCGGAGTCATCGTCCAGCACCCGGATCATGCCCTGGGAATTTTTCACCTGGACCACAGGGCCGCCGGGCAGAAACAGGCCGGACACGCTGATGGCATCGGAAAGAGATCCTCCTCCGTTGTTGCGCAGATCAAGGACAAGGCCATCAATTCCCTCTTTCTTCAACCTGTTCAGTTCGTTGCGGGTGTCATTAGTGACATTGCGCGCCTTGCGTCCGTCCTTGCCAGCAGAAAAATCGCGATAAAAACTGGGTATTTTCATGTACCCTATTTTATCCCCGTGTTCGTCCTTGATAACAGTTGATTTGACATAGGTTTCCTCAAGCTGGACCACAGCACGAATAATAGGAATAACCAATCGTCTGCCGTCGGGTCGGATCACTGTCAGGCGGACCTCTGTTCCTTTCTCGCCGCGGATATACGAAACTGCTTCACGAATACTCATAGAGGAGATATCAACCGGTTCACCGTCCTTCTCGGAAACCGCCATGATGATATCTTCAGCCCGCAGCTGGCCCTGGGCCTCTGCCGCACTGCCCGGAATAATCCGCACCACCTTGATATGCCCGTCATCCTCCCGCAGCAGCGCACCGATTCCTTCAAGTTTGCCGGTCATATGAATATCAAAATCTTCCTTTGAAGTCGGGGGCATATACGTAGTGTGGGGATCAAAGGCCCGGGCAACCGCATCAAAATAGCGATTATAATGTTCCTGCCGGGTAACCCGCTGCAGCCTGTTCAGGTAATTCTCTGTTTTTTTCCCGACCTCTTTCATCGCAGAGGCCCACAATTTTTCATCTATTTTCCCGCCTTCAACCTCCAGCTGCGGTTTCTTTGCCTCTTCCCGTTTCTTATTTTCTTTTTCCACCTCATCCAGATAGCTGTCAAGCACCTCCAGTTTCAGAGAACGCCGCCAGCGGTCCTGCAGTTCCGTAAAATCCGCAGGAGCAGTCAGTTTGTCCGGATCTGTCTCCAGATAATCTTTCCGCTGAGGAGAAAAACCGGTATCCATAATGTTCTTCACAACCCCGGCCACCTCGTCAGCCCGTTTGTTGAGCAGCTTCATTCCGGCATCCGGCAGCACGATCTGACCACTTTGGATTTCATCATCAATCTTGTCGGCAAACTGATCAAGATACCGGATATCTTCTGCCAGAAGAAACTGTCTTTTCGGATCCAGCTGCCGCAGATAGAGATCATACGCCTTTTTCGACATTTCCTCGTCAAAAGGATGATGAGCAAAATGCTGTACAGAAAGCTGACTTCTGAGCATAGCTGCGATAAGACGATTCCGGTCGAGATCAAACTCCACTGGCATCGCCTTACCGTACACGAATGAACCGGACAACAGAAAGACAAACAGGACACTGAATAACAATCGCTGGATACGCATCATCAACTCCGAAAAACCCGGGCAGTAACATTTTGAAAAGAAAAAACATTACTGCAACACAGACAGCTGGAAAATACTATTCGGTTCCGTTCAGAAAAAAATCTGAACGCTATCAAGAACAAGAATATCACATGATAGAGTTTTTGCCAACAGGGATAAAGATATAAAGCGGGGAAAAATCAGAGCAGACTGACATTCAAGTGATCTTTGTCGGTCAGAATATCCTGATATATGGTTTCATGATGAAGGGACACCACGTCTTCTTCACGCAGACGGCTGGCAATCTGTTCAGGATTCAAGTCGCCTTGAAGATATACCGAAACTATATATCTTATTTTGTTGATTATTCTATCCGCCTTTTACTTCGTCAGTATGCCGTTCACGGGCGAAACGATCTGCCTGCTTATTCGAAACTTTCTTTTTCAGCTCAATTTCGATATAGTATCTTTTAGCGGAACTCAGGTGGTTGCAGCTCATTTGTAACCTCCGGAAATATCTTGGTACCTATTTTCTTCAGAATACACCTGAGTTCTCCTTTGCTCAAAGATGTTTTTGTATCAGGCACCTGTGAAAATCACGAGAGAATAAACACTTATTATATGAATTCAGAGGAGAAAACATGATACGGGATCAGGAAAAAAAATTTCCGCTTGCCATCAATTACCAGAATATACGGAACGAACTGCAGACCGGAGATGTAGTGATTTTTGGAGGCCAATACAGGCTTTCAAAATTAATTCGTCTTGTTACCCGCTTTCCTGCTTCACATATTGCTCTGATTATCAGAAAAGATGACAGAATTAATTTTGTGGAAGCATCATAGGGAGATATGTACCCAGAAAGAGAAGGGGTAATAATCAATAATTTTTCAAATTCCATTCCCTTTTACAAAGGAGATATCTGGATTGCACGGCTGTCTGATAACGTCAGAAGTAAAATAGATGAACCGAAACTGTATGATTTCATTCTGGAGCAGGTCGGCAAGGGATATGATTATGAGGATATAAAGAAGGCCGGATTTGATCTGCTGGACAAATTTTGTTCCATAACCAGAAACAAAGAGGATGCCTCAGAATTATTTTGCTCGGAATTGGTTGGTGCAGCATTTAAGCATGCAGGAATCCTTCCTGTGAGCGAGAACATAAGCGAACTTTCCCCGGCGGATCTGATCAGAAAATCCATTTACAAGTCTTTGTATTATCAGATAAAGGTATATAATTATAAAGCGGTCAAACTGCCCGGTTTCAACTCAGTCTCCATCGGATAAAGCCCATATTTCACATCCCTCGTACCTACCCACTGATGTTACGCACGTAAATAAAAAATCAGTAAGTTACGAGACACCCAGAACGTAGAATCTGCCGATTTTGCGTTTCGGCTGCGTAACCTCAGCTGCGAAGTGTTTTTTTTTGAAAAAAATAGAACTAAATTAAATGTTTATTTTAAACAGGACTATTCGAACCATATTGGGTCGAAAACGTAAACCAGTCTCCTTGTTTTGTTAGGAAAAATATTTATTCCGTTACTCTGTGCCATAAGCCGAACTCATTCCACCCTCCTCACCCCGGCTCCCTGCACAACACTCTGCCCGCCTGTCCCCGGAATAACCTCCAGCTGACAGGCAATCCGTTCCTTGAGGGCCGCGACATGGGAAATCACGCCGATCAGTTTGCCCTCCCGCTGCAGCCCGGCCAGGGTTTCCAAGGCGGTTTCCAGGGCATCATCGTCCAAGGCACCAAAGCCCTCGTCAAGAAAGAGGGAGTCCACCCGCACATTGCCGCCCACCATTTCGGAAAGCCCCAGGGCCAAGGCCAGACTGACCACAAAGCTCTCGCCGCCGGACAGGTTCTTGGTGGAGCGGATCTCTCCGGCCTGCCAGGAGTCGATCACGTTGAGTTCCAGGGGCTGGGCCTGATCCCGGACCAGCAGGTAGCGATCGGTCATCCGGGCCAGCTGCTCATTGGCACGGGCAACCATGAGCTCAAAGGTGAGTCCCTGGGCAAAGTTACGATATTTCTTGCCGTCTGCCGATCCGATCAGGTCGTGCAGCTCTTTCCAGCGCAGGCATTCTCTTTTCTGCGCTTCCAAGCTATGCAGGAGTTCCTGCTGTTGATTCCGTTGCTCTTTGTTCTGTTGAAGCTGATGCTGGAGAGAACCGATCTCTTGAAGAATATGGTTCTGTTCATTGGTCAGGGCATCCTGTTCCTGCTGAAGCTTTTCCTGTTGGATATCATCTGCGGACAGGGCTTCTTGTGCAGCGGCAAGCTCTGTTTCCTTGCTGTGTAGATGTGTGTCAAGCCGGATTTTCCGATCCCGCAGAGCATCAGCCTGCTTCTTCAGAGCAATGCGTTGTTCTTCAGCGAGACGGGCTGCACACCAAGCTTTTTCATCGGTAAAACTTTTTTCCTGAAGTCGCTGGATAAAAAGTGCTTCAACCTGTTCACGTTCTTTTCTGACCTTTGTGACATCATCTTCTTGAGTGCGGAGATCAGCCCTAGCCAAAGCACGATCTGTAAGCAACTGATTGTATTTTTTTCGGCTTTTCTGCAGATCTGTCTCAGCCTGCTTGACTGCCTGGGCAAGCTGTTTTTCGATGAGATCCGGATCTTTTTCCGCAAAAAGCTGAACACGTTGTTCAACCAAGTTCTGTTGTTCTCTGCGTTTGTCGGTAAGAGCGGCCTCCATTTCCTCCATCTGGCTCTGCCTTGTGTCCATAGCAACCTGCAGTTCTCGGCCTGCTGTGTCCAATGAGGCAATCTTCTGTACTGCAGCTTCCTTTTTTTTCTTTTTATCCAGCCATTGATCCCGCCGTGCAGTGAGCTCAGTGATAATTTTTTCCGGATTATTGACAGACAGCCCGGTAATACTGTAGACCGCTAATTTTTCCAAGGCAATGCACTGTTTCGCGGCAAGCATCTCTTCCGCCTCCTTGGATTCCTGCTCCAATCTTTGCAGCTCCTGCTCGGCCTTTTCCCGAGCATTTCGTGCAGCCTCCTGTTTTCTGTCCGCCTGAAAAACAGCATCCTTTTGCTTATCCAGCGCATGACTGAACTTGTCAAGTTTCTGCTCTGCCTGCTCTGCGGCATCAAGTTGTTTCTGCGTTTCCGCGAGTCGATCTTGAAATGCTGCAAGGTGCTGTTGTATAGCGACAGGATTTCGCTCAACCGGTGTCTGGCCTGCAAGCTCTCTATATAATGTATGTTGCTGCTCTCCAAGCTCCTGCACAGCATCTTCCTTTTCGCGAAGTTGCCTGCTCATCTCCTGTTCTTTTGCTTCAAGTTGAGCACGTCTGACCCGGGCATCAGAAATTTTTTTATCTGCCGCGTCCTTTGCCGCCAGAGCTGCCTGTAATTTTTCTTCCGCTGCATCCAACATCGGGATATTTTCTTCCTCTGCATAGGGATGCTCAAGCGAGCCGCAGAGCGGGCAGGGATGCTCGGCCTGCAAACGGGCGCGTTCTTCTTCAAGGTCGCGGATACGGGCACAAAGAGCAACTTGGATGCGCAGGGCCTCTGCCTGTTCCTTTGTTCTCTTCTGCTCCTCCTGGAGAAGAGCAAACTCATCAGCCTGTTTGTCGCGTTCCGCAGTAAGCTCTTCTTGTTGGCTTAAAAAACCTCTGAGATCCTGTACAAATTTTTCCTGCTTCCGGGCATTTTCCAGTAGCTGCCTGAGTAGAGCACATTGATCCGTCAACAGTCGCAAATCCCGTCGTATTTCCGCAATGCTGCGGCCATTCAGCAGGGCGGTCTGTTCATCTTGGATCGCGACACGCTGCTGCCCGATATCGTTCAGTAATTTTTCAGCGGTCAGATATGCCTGTTGTTGTTTTTGCCAAGTCTGCTCAGTCTTGCCCCTTTCCTTGTCAGCTTTGTCCCGCTTGAGGTGGAGATTTTTCAGCGTATCTGCCGAGCTGCCGAACTGTTCAAGACGCAGGCAGAGGGCTGCAAGTTCCGTGTTCAGCTGTTCATCAATGCGGTGTTCGCTCAGATAGCGGTTTATCTTTTGCAGGCGGGCAGCGGCCTTGTTTTTCTGTTGTTCCAGCTGCGTATATTGCTCCTGATCCTGCTGCTGTTGCTCCTTCAGTGCAGTCTGTTTTTTCCTGTCCCGGTCCAGGGTAGCAGTTGTATCATTGATGCGGAGATCCAGTTCCCGGACCTCCCGGATAATGGCAGTTCCTTTTTCCTGAGCAGCTCTGCTTTCTTCCAAGGCATCCTTGCTGCTGTTGAGATGCTGTTCCGCCTCCTTAACCGCTGTTTCTTTTTTGGGCAGGCTCAACCGTGCTGCTGCCAAGGCAGCTATATTTTTCTGCTGGCTGTCGCGCAGTAAGCGGAGTTCTGTATACTCTCCTTCCAGCACACGGGCCTGTTCAGCCAAGGCCAGCCGTTCGGCATCCTCGGCAAAATTTTTTTCTTCCTGCAAGAGACTGCTCTGTTCTTTGCTGATGACCGTAATATCCTGTTGCAGTTCGGCAATCTTCTCCAGCTGAACAAGCAGAGCTTCATTGTTCCTGATTGTCCGTTCCGACTCGGCTTGTGCAGTCTGCAAGCGAGCCACGTCCTGCTGCAGCTCCTTTTCCCGGCTCAAGGAAAGCAGCTGCATGGCTGCAACCTTTTCCTCCAACGTGGTCTGCGCTGCTTTTTCCGCTGTGAAACGTACATGCACCCGCTTGGAGATTTCGCTGTAAACACCGCTGCCCGTGATCTGTTCCAGGATCGGTGCCCGATCATCCTGTCCGGCTTGGAGAAAAGCTGCAAAACCTCCCTGAGCAAGAAGCATGGATCGGGTGAAGCGGTCAAAATCCATGCCCGTGTATTCCTCCACCAGCCGGGCCACCTCATCGCTCTTCGAGGCCAGAATTTTTCCGGTTTTCACCTCGGAAAATTCCCGTTTGGGCGGCTGCAGGTTGCCGTCGGTTTTTTTTCGGCTCCTGTGCTGAAACCAGAAACAGCGGTATCGGCCCCTGACCGTGGCAAACTCCACCTCGGCGGAACATTCACCGCATCGGCGGGACATAATTTCATTGTTGCTGCCGGTTACTTTTCCTAGACGGGGAGTAGACCCGTACAGGGCCAGACAGACCGCATCCAGAATAGTGGTCTTGCCCGAGCCGGTGGGGCCGGTGATGGCAAAGATGCCGTTGCTGACAAAAGAGGGATCAGTAAAATCAAGCTCCCATTTGCCGCTCAGGGAATTGAGATTGTGGAGACGAAGTCGGAGGATACGCATGTTTGCGGGCGGGGTTATTTTTTGGGTGCAGGGTTGTAGGGGCGGTTCGCGAACCGCCCCTACGTAGCCATCGGATCATCCTGTTCCAGGCCAAGGGTGATTTCCCGATACGCGGCCAGCAGGGAAGGACGCTGTTCTGCCGGGATTTCATGGGCATCCAGGCAGCGGTTAAAGACCTGTTCATGCCCCAGATCAGCCAAGGTTTCCTCGGCCTGAACCGGATGCAGGGCCTGCTCGATAATGCGGCGGTTGCGGACGCGGAGGATCTTCAGTTCTGTTCCGGCAACAGCAGCATCAAGACGCTGACGCAGATCAGCAATCAGCTCTTCGCCTTGGTAAATAATCTCCAGCCAGATGGCCCGGCCTTCCAGCTTCAAGGTGGTGAGCTCGGTCTGGATATGCTCCCAGTCGCCCTTGATCTGTTTAATTCGCTGACATATCGGCACTGGCAGAAGCTCCACAGCTGGGGCGGTCGGGTCGGATGCCGGGAAATCAAGCAGACAGACGCTCTTCTTTTTTTCAGCCTCGCCAAAACCCATTACCAGAGGGGCTCCGCTGTAGCGGCGGGTTTCGTTGCCCCCTACCTTTTGCGGGGCATGGAGATGGCCTAGGGCCAGGTAATCCAGGCTATCCGGGAAAGCGTCCGCACTCACAGAGGCCAGGGAGCCCACATAGAGATTACGTACCCCGTCGCCTTCCACTTTGCTGCCGTTAGCGGTGAAGAGATGGCCCATGCCGATGAGGGGGACAGGACGGGGCAATGTATTGCGCTGCTCCTCAGCTGCGGCGCAGACCTCGCTATAATGCTGTTTGATGCCCTGGATCAGATCCTGTTCCCGGTCATCCTGGTCCTGTCCGGCGACTGCTGTGCGGATATCCCGGTCGCGGAGAAAGGGCACCGCGCAGATGATGGCCTCGGCTTGTCCGGCCTGGTCTTTGAGGACAAGGACCTCCTCGGCAGGCGAGGAGGGCAGGGTGGCCAGGACGTGGATATTAAGGGCGCGCAGGAGTTCTCGCGGGGCGCTGAGAAAGGTGGGCGAGTCGTGATTGCCAGCAGTCACCACCAGATGACGGCAGGACGAGGCTGCGACCCGGCAGAGGAAGTTGTAGTAGAGCTGCTGGGCCCGGTTGCTGGGGGTGGTGGTGTGGAAGACGTCGCCTGCCACCAGCAGGATGTCCACCTGCTGCTCGACAATGGTGTCGTAGAGCCAATGAAAAAATTTGGTGAACTCGTCGTAGCTGGGGCGTCCGTAGAGGGTGCGACCTATGTGCCAGTCGGAGGTGTGGAGGATGCGGAGGGGTTTATTCATAGAAGGTGGTCTTGTCAGAAGTGATATTTCTCCCGCCTCCGCCGGAAGGCTTCTTCTGTTCCCTCCATAATATCGAGAACGGCTTGGGTAACAGCATGTTGATCAAGACCGCCATGAGTGCGCACTTCTCCTTTGCTTCCAAGCGCTTCAAGAGCATATACTAATTCCGCATCTCCGTTGACCGGCAGGTTGGCATTATGTGTTGCCATGATGATCTGACGTTTTGATTTGACCTTGCGGAGCATCGGGATCAGTTCGTTGAAGACAAAATTAGAGTCCAGCTCGTCTTCAGGCTGGTCAATGACAAGAGGACCACCTTCCTGAGCGAGCAGCAGTGCGAGTGCTGCTGTATTTCTCTGTCCATCGGAAAGCGATCCCTCGGCAATGCTTCCAGCAGGAGAACCGTCAGCCCGATACAACTTCACGTCCACACTGTCCTGCACTCTGGAACAACGAAGTTGTTCCCATTCTTCAGGATGCGCTTTAATGTGATTAAACAATTCCTCATGGGAGATTCTGCCACAATCAAGTTCAATTGCTTCCCGCTCCACAGGGAGAAGATTATGCAGTAACTGCCACGGCGACTCGGCATCCTGTTTGCTCACGAAAAGGCTGAATAGGCCGTTTCCGCAGTCTTCCCAGTTTTTTCCAAGACGTGTATTGCCTTTAACAGAAGTGGCGTCTCTAAAATGCTGCCAGTGTTCTTGGAAACTTTTTTTATCTTGCTGACATTGAACCGTTACTTCTATAAATGGCCGATCGCTGTCATTCAGTACAGCTAACTTATTTGCTCGGCTTGCTGCCTTCTCCCGTTTAACTGTCTGTTCCTTCCATAACTGATGAAGTTTTTGCATTGCTTCTTCCGGGTTGTCAGATGCTGTCTTGATCTCTTGGATTTCTCCCTTCAGCTTTTCGATATCTCGCTGCTTTTTCTCCCGCGACTGATTGATTTCCTGAAGGCGACCAACATCATCGGGAGTAAGACCTTTATCGTCACAGGCTTTTCTGAATTGCTCATCTGCTTGTTCCAGCTCTTTCTGGATAGCAGGCCAATTCGAGTCATCTCCTTTGAATACCTGGATATCTCGGTTGAACTGTTCAACGGTCTCACGTATTGTTTCTGCCACTTTATCCTTAGCATTTTTCACTTTACTATCAAACTGATGAAACCATACCGCATGAGGCAAGTCGCCTGTCGGAAAAGACAGGTGGGAATCGGCAATGCTTTCTGCCAGCATGGCAACATCAGAAAATTGTTTTCCCGGAACACCCAGTAGTCCCTCAAGGTAATGATATTCTTCTTTAAGCTGCTGATGCCTTTGAGCATCCTCCTGAATTTCTTGGCGTGCCTTCCATTGGCGGGTCAGATCATTTTCTTCCTGCTGAAGACGCTTATAGTCTTCTTCAAGGGCTTTCGCTTGACGGAGTTTAGCGAAATTCTCCTGAATCTGACGCTTAACTATTCGTTCCTGCTCGGACAATTCTTTCAGTTCGTTTTTGGCAAATCCGTCCAGTAGTTCCAGCAGACGTTCGCTGCCGTCATCTTTTTTTGGCTCCGTCAGGCGGCTAAGTTGCTGTTGACTGTAAAAGTGAACGGGGAGGTTACGAAAAAAGGTACCTGGATCAGGCTGTTCCTCACCCTGAACAATAGAGCCGTCACCCTGCCGCCAGACGATACAATCCTTGAGTCCGTCAGCACTTTTCCAGCAGACTTTTAGTTCTGAGATCCCGTTCAAAGTACTTTGTATTCGCCCAATACGTTCTTTTGTATTATCGTCAACTTTTTTATTTTGATCTTTTTTCAGTATGATCCGAAGGTACTCAAGCAACGTTGACTTGCCGCTCCCCCGTCCTCCGATCACACAATTCATGTTGGGAGAAAAGTAGATTTCCTGGTCAGCTAAGAAGGCTGTATTTTTTACAGAGACAGACTCGATAACTGCGTGTCGTTCCCGTTCAGCTGGGTGAATATCAGTCGAAACGTCTTTCGGGAGAGAAATGCGTGACTCGTGGTCGAGGAAAGCCTGTCGGAGGGACTCAATGGAAGGGTCAGACATCTTGATCCAAGAATATCGGAATCCAATGCTGTTAGGAGTCGGTTTTTTGTCTTCGCCTTGATCAGTTAATTTTTTATTATCTGATGACATCAAGGTGGCAATAGGTCGAATTCTTTTCCAACCTTGGAGGCAGTCATCACCTGAACGAAACAGTTTCTGGAATGCCTTGCTCATTTGGCAGACAGGTTTGGGGACTTCAACGGCTAAAAGATGAGGGTTGGTAAACTGATCCTGCTGGAGCCATTCTCTTGTCGATGTATTGTCAAATATACCGTCATCACTCAGAGAGTGTGGAAGAATAACAATCCCGTTGTGCTTCTCCTGTACAATTTGTAAGATTTCTTTCAGGTTGAGATCAGATTTACACAGGATTCCGTTCTGGTCCAACCCTGGGTAAGATATACCGCATTCTGTCAATATGGATTGAATCTGTGAGAAATCAGAGTCCGGTTTAAACAAGGAGAGTACATGAACGCCGCGTCCAACTCCTGCTGCTTCAAACTCGAATCCTGGGAACAGACTGATCTTGTGATTTTTTTGGCGTTCAAGTTCAGAAAAAGCCGTTTGCAGATGCGGAAGAAAGTCTTTGCTTAAAAAATTATGGTCTGTTATCGCGACAACATTAAGTCCTGTTTTACAACAGGCTGCTACGAATTTTCTTGCAGTATCAGCCTCTTGTCCAAGAATTATTGAATCCCCATGCCAATGATTGGAATCTCCTGCTGTATGCATGTGCAAATCACACTTCAGCCAACGCATTCCTTTGTATTCGTCGGTCAGCATATTCTCTATCACTAACAACTACCTTTTTGCTGTATTTCAATCAGATGGCAAAGCTCTCAGCGAATCTTCCTGTACGGATAACCTCCTTTCCTGATATTAGCATTGAAATACGACCCGTGCGAAGAAGCAGACATCAAACCATTGTACTCAGCCTCTGGAACATCCGAGTATGAGTACACCCCACCATGCATAAATTCAATTTCAAGAGTTGATGTTTCTGGATCGTATCCGACTGATCGAAGGTTGCTTGAAGATACTTGTGTTCGCTGCATGGTTTCACCTTTATTGTGATAAACTTTTGATTCCTATTCTGGATTCTGTGCTGTCTACTAACCCGCAACCACCGGCTGGTTCTTCGGGAACTACCTGTTACAAGGCTACATTCCGCTTTCCTTTCAACACCCTCACCACAACATCCCCCACAATAATCCCAAGATAACTACAAGAAAGATCAATCAAATCAAAAGTACGATTCGCAATAAAAATCTGGCTGATTTCTTCCGCCGTAATAGCAAACAACAAAATTAGGGTGCCGATCAAGAGTAAATTACACCACCGAAAAAATTCAAATAAAGGCTTCAAGCCCTTTTCTTCCTATAATATCAAGCAGTTTTTTTGAAGCTCCGGCAGGCTTTTTGTCACCCAGCTCCCATTTACTGACAATAGACGGGCTGATGTTGAAAATGCTGGCCAGTGCTGCCTAGCTCAGCTTAAATCGTTTTCTGATTGAAACAATTTGTTCAGGGCTATATTCCTAATAGTATCAACAGGTTACCGCTTTGAAGGCACATAGAAGCAGAAAGAATCTTCCCAGACGGCTACCTTTTTGGTGATCCTGCCTATCTGGATGGCTGTCAACCCCTGCGGCCCGATTTTCCGGTTTTCTCCGCCGGGTCCTTTTCCTGCTCCTCTTCCTGCACATACCCGAAACCGCAGCAGAACGGGCATTCCTCTACTGTGAGCAGAAAGCGGCTTTCACCTTTGAACTGATTGAGCTGACCGGTACCGCCGCAGGCAGGACAGACGGGCTGCTTATTCTCCATTTTTGCGCTGCTCCAGTTCATCCCAGCGGCTGTAGAGGCGAGCAATCTCCTCCTGCACTCCTTCCAGCTCCTCCCAGCATTCAGCCAGCCTGGCCGGGTCAGCAGCGGTTTCCGGGGTCTGGATTTCAGCCTCCAGCTCCTCCTGACGGCCCTCCGCCTCCATAATTTTCTCCTCCATCTGATCATACTCGCGCTGATCCAGGTAGGAGAGCTTTTTGGCGGGTTTCTTATGCGCAGGCTTGGCCGGGGCTTTCTTTCTGACCGTCTTGTGCTCCTCTTCCGGCTTGAGGGCTTTGAACCACTGTTCGTAATCAGCAAACAGGGCAGCCCTGCCTTTGCCGTCAAAGCCCAGCACCTGATCGCAGATCCGGTCGAGCATGAACCGGTCATGAGTGACCAGGACCAGGGCACCGGCAAATTCGTTCAGGCTTTCCTCAAGCACATATAGGGAGGGGATGTCCAGATCATTGGTTGGCTCGTCCAGAAGGAGAATATCAGCAGGCTGGCGCATGAGCGAGGCAATCAGTATCCTGGCCTGTTCGCCGCCGGACAGCCGGGCTACCAGGGTTTCCAGCTGATCCGGGCGGAACAAAAAGCGTCTGGCCCAGGAGGCCACATGGATGGACCGCTCCTGATAGATAATCGAGTCGCCGTCCGGGGCCAGGGCGCGGCGCAGGGTCTGCTCCTGATCCAGCTGTTCCCGGCGTTGATCAAAGCTGACTATGCGCAGGTTCTCCGCCACCGTGACCGTACCGCTATCCGGCAGCAGGCCCTTGCGATCATCATCAGCCCCTGCTGCAGCCAGAATCTGCATAAGGGTGGACTTGCCGCAGCCGTTCCGGCCCAGCAGACCGAGCCGGGTGCCGGGCGACAGGGTCAGATCAAGATCGGCAAACAGGGTGCGGCCGTCAAAACCTTTGCTGATGCCGTCGGCAACGAGCAATTTTTTGGTCTTCCGGTCTGTACTGTCAAAGGCAATATCCACCTTGGCCCCGACCCGGTTGCGGCTTTTCACCGCAGCCAGTTCATCCTGGAGCTGATAGGCGGCATCTTTGCGGTATTTGGCCTTGGTGGCTCTTGCCTTAGGGCCCCGACTGAGCCATTCGTTTTCCCGCCGCACCTTGTTGGCCAGCCGCTCCTCCTGCTCCTGCTGCTGTTCCAGAAAGAGCTGCCGTTTTTCGAGAAAGGCCGAATAATTACCGTCAACCTGAAGAGTACCATCAGGATAGGCCGCAGAAAGCTCAATGATCCGGTTGACCGTGTTTTCCAGAAAGCGGCGGTCATGGCTGACCATAATATAGCCGTCCGGGCTTTCCGGCAGAGAGGAGCTGAGCAGGTTTTCCAGCCAGAGAATCCCCTCCAGATCCAGATGGTTGGTGGGTTCGTCCATGACCAGGACATCTGGATGCACTACCAAGGCCCGGCAGATGGCCAGCCGTTTGCGCCAGCCGCCGGAGAGCAGGCTGACTGGGGCATCGGGATCGGTGAACTCGGCCCGGCTGAGCAGGCTGTGCATCCGGTTGTACTGCTCCACCGGCTCAAGATGCAGCTCTTCTACGACCGTATACAGGTTGTCGATGCAGCTTTTATCGTCTGCAAAGACGTCCTCCTGAGCCAGATAGCTGACCCGGACGTGCTTCTGGCGGAAGATTTCGCCGCTGTCCGCCTCGATCAGGCTGCTGAGGATTTTGAGCAAAGTAGACTTGCCAGACCCGTTAGGGCCGATCAGGCCGATACGGTCGCCCTTGGCCAGCACCAGACTGACCGCAGAAAACAACGTCTGGGCACCAAATGCCTTGCTCAGCTCGCGGCAGGAAAGCAGGTTAGACATATTCGTCAGCCGTCCCGTTAGTCTCTGCCCTGGGGTAGGAGCCGAGCCATTCATAATGAGCGCAGATCTGCTGCAGGATGGAGCAGCCTTCCTTAATAGCTGGCTCCTCAATATGGCCGACCATATCCATAAAGAACAGATACTTCCATTGTTTCCCCTTGATCGGGCGTGATTCAATCTTGGCCAGATTGATGTTCTTGGCCGACAGCACGGTCAGGGCCTCGTTCAGGGCACCAGGGCGGTCCGCCATACCGAGCAGCAGCGAGGTTTTATCATGGCCGCTGGGCGACGGCGACCGACGGCCGATGACCAAGAAGCGGGTGGTGTTGCCCTGATAATCCTCTATCCCGCTGACCGCCACCTGCACGTTATAGGTTTTCATGGCCAGTTCGCTGGCAATGGCCCCGATGTTGGGGTTGTTGGCCGCCATCTGGGCGGCTCCGGCTGTGGAAAAGACCTCCAGGGTGGGAACACCGGGCAGATTCTTGCGCAGCCACTCCCGGCACTGGGCCAAGGGCTGGTAATGGGAGGCCACGGTCTGGATGTCTTTGAGATCACCTGATTTGCAGACCAGATTATGGTGGATGGGCAGATGCAGCTCCCCGCAGATCCTGACCTTGTATTTCATGAACGAATCCAGAGTGGAAAAAACCGCACCTTCAATGGAATTTTCCACCGGCACCATACCGTACTGCACCCGGCCTCGGTCCACCTCGTGAAAGACCTCATTAATGGATTCCAAGGCCTTGTATTCGGCGGAATAGCCGAAATACTTTACTGCTGCCAGATGGGTGAAAGTTCCCTCCGGGCCGAAAAAGGCCACCTCGGTCTGCTTCTGGGCCAGCCGGCAGGTGGTGATAATTTCGTGAAAGATACTGCGCAGGGCCTTTTCCGGGAAAGTCCGGTCATTATCGGTCAACAGGCGCTCGTAGATCTCCCGCTCCCGCCGAGGGTCCCAGGTGGAGCGTGCCGCGTCCTTTTTCAGCCTGCCGATGGTCAGAGCGCAGTCAAGCCGTTCCTTGAGCAGAGCGAGGATCGTGTTGTCAATTTCATCGATGCGTTCCCGAACTTGGGGGATGTTTCTTTCTTCGTCCATTGGTTTACGTTTATTCTGTAATATGCAAAAGTAAAATATTCAATGTTCAACGTTCAGCCCCTGCGGAACTGAAGAAAATGATTTGAAACGAGGAAGGTTCTTCAGAAAATCCAGCTGTAATCGCTATAATATATCCGAAAAAATAAAGCCAATAAAATCTGAGATGTCATGGGAGAAGATTGAAGACCGGCGGGGTGAAAAGAGAAGCAGGGGTGAAAAGAGAAGCAGGGGAGAAAAATAATCCGGGAGAAAGACGGTACTCCTTCCTTTACCGGAGGAGAACTGCGGCAGAAGGACATGCTTTCCTCCCGGGTTATGCTGATGTTATACCGAGCAGCTCGTTTACAGCGGCGGTCAGCTCGTCAATGGGAAAGGGTTTGGCAAAGGCCCGATGTGCTCCGAGTTCCAGCGCAGCAGGCAGGTAACTTTCCGGTCCTATGCGGCCGCCCCCGGAAATAGCTATAACCTTTACTTCCGGGTGATTCTTGCGCAGAAAGGTGATGGTCTCCATCCCTTCCTGTTCAGGCATAATCAGATCGGTAATCACAAGATCGCAGGAGTCGGTATTGAAAAAACGCTGGCCCTCCCGTCCGTCCCGGGCGGTTTCCACCTCAAATCCAGCATATTCCATAGCCCGTTTGAGCAGGTTGCGCATCTGCTCATCATCATCTATAATCAGTATTTTTCGCATGTCAGCTATACCTTGCGGAACAGGCTTTTTCGGCCCGATTCCCTGATATTTTTGGTCTCCTGCTGTTTTCCGGGGTTCTTTTTTCTCTTTTTATACCCTGTTTTTTAAAAAATTTGATCACGAAAAACACTTTTTCGGAAAAAACGGATCAGCTGTTCCCGTCTGCGGACAAGTCTGACCTGTTCAGGAATCAGATCATAGGGAGCATTTTTTACGACGGACATCTTGTATTCAATATTGGAGGCAAAACGGTTATCAAGATACCAGGCAAAGACCAAGCCGAACAGGAGACCGGGCGGCGTAAAGCCCTCTTCTCCATTGATGATGCGGGTGTAGGAGCGTTCCTGTCCCGGAACCGGGCACATGCGGCTGAGCTGCAGATAGGTGTCCAGCTCTTCCGGGGAAAAAAAGCTGAACAGCTGCTGTTTCCTGACACTCAGACAGTAAATCCAACCGACCTGCCGATCTTGATAAAAGATCTCTTCCAGCCGTTTTTCAGCACAGTAATTGCCTAACAGGGACTGGCCCAGAGCAATCAGCAAAGCCGGTTCCAGACGCTCACGTGACTCTGCCTGATCCTGCCGAATTTTAAGGCAGCTGTCTTCCGGGTCATAAAAGGAAAAAACATTATCCCATTGCTGACAGCGCTTCCAAGAGCCTGTTTCCACCAGACAGATACCTTTCAGGCATTGGAGATGATCCGGATGGATATCCGGGTGGCTCCAGAGGATATCAACAACAGCATCCGCTGTTTTCCGCCGTACAGAGGATGCCATAGTCTCCGGCAGAGCCGTGTCCAGCGTAAGATACCTGAAGGTCAGCGCTTCAACTGTCCTGCACAGCCGTTCATAGCGGATACAGGGCATCAGTTTATCCGGAGAAATCCGTACCGACAGCTCGGTACAGGGCAGTCCTTTGCCGGCGCCTGAAGGTGCAGCAAGAAAACCGGTCTGCCGCAGTCCCCACAGGGCCCGGACAATTCGGGCCAAGGCAGCCGCGTCGTGCTGAATTACATTCTGCTGCCGCAGCAGCCCCCGCGAGAAGATGCATCCCTGGACCGGTTCAAAACCGAGTTCCCGTACTCGGTCGCCGTCAATATAGATCGGCTCCTTCTTTTCAATGGCATAGCTCTGCAGCACAGAACCCGGAACATCAGCAAGGTTCAGGGTCAGGACGTGAGAAAACAGGCCCTGAATACCGCCGGAGATATTATGCCCGTAGGCCCGGATCAGATCGGAAACATAAAATTTCCGCTCCGGGGCCTCCCTGGTGGCATCGGTCTCGCCTTTCTGCACCCAAATATTGGCGACCAGCAGCTTCAGCGCTCCGGTATTTTCCCGTATCCGTTCAGCAATGCCGGGAACTTGGAGCACAGGAATAATAGAGGAGTACAGGCTGCCCGGCGCCATGATAATAATATCTGCCGCATCAAGACATTCCCCCACTGCATCGGGCAGCAACGGTTCATCAGCAAACTGGACCAGGGCATGCTCGACCGGATAGCTCCGTTCAGCCGCCTCAGCCTTGCATTCGCTGGTCACCAGCACGCCGTTTGCATAGAGCATTTGCAGCCGGGATGGAGTTGCAGTACAGGGGAGCACGGACTGTGCTCCTGCTCCGACAGCCTGCGACAGCTCGGCAAGTCCGTCCATGATTGCGCTCTGCATCCGCTTCTGATTGGCAACCAGCTCTGCTGTCCGGAAAAAGGCAGGCAGTTTGCTGTAGATTGCAGCAGCCAGAAGCAGATTGCCCAGACATTGCTGCGGCCGCTGCAGGGCAGCAGGCATCCGTTCGTCAGTAAGCAGATGACGGACAAGATCCGTCAGATAACCGGACAAAGAGGCCGGAAACATATCCGGCGAAACCCCGGTTGCCGCCCATACCTGAGCAGAAGATGCCGGAGGCTCGCTGAACCGGTGATTAAACAGACGGTGCAGGGCTGCAGCGACCTGCATGGCTGCGGCGTCATCCAGCCGGTACTGTTTTTTCAGATTGCTGCTGCAGATGGAGGAAAGCAGGACATGGCGCAGGTCTCCCAGGCCGATCAGCGGGAAATCCTTGAGCATCTCACCGGTGGATCCGCCGTCGTCCGTGACGCAGACTATGGAGTGCAGCCTGCTGAACACCTCTTTCAGGCCGGTAAACGGATTGTTCCGCCACTCCGGCCGCCGCGAATCACCGCCGACAATATTGGACAGGCCGGTTCCGCCGCCCAGCACCACAACCCGGACCCGGTCCACATCCACATCGCTGAGCGCTGCAGCCAGCTGCTGCAGTTCCTGTCCGTAACCGGTAATCCCCTGCTGCGGCGGTTTTTTGCCGAGCACAAGAGAAACCACCCGCTCTGTCGGGCTGCCCTCGCCGATGATATCAAGCAGGGAAAGTTCTTTTCCGGTGACCTTCTGCAGAAGCTGCTGCAGGGGAGAATTCTTTTGCTCTGTTTCTTTCACCTGATTGTTCTGTTGCTGATCCTTCAATTTTTTACAAAGTGGGTCAGTTTGTTTTCTGTTCTCTGCCCGCCGGGATAAGAGGATAAGAGGATAAACAGAAACTACAGCCCGGTTGCCTGCACCTGGGCGGCAACAGCGTCTACAGATTCCTGTAGGGCTTCCTTCTCCTCTTCGGTCAGGGCAAACTCAAGAATACGTTCCACCCCGTTGCCTCCAAGGACCACAGGCACGCCGAGAAAATAGTCGGAGATCCCGAATTCGCCTTCCAGATAGGCTGCACAGGGCATCACCCGCCGACTGTCCGTGAGCACGGCTTCAGCCATTTCAACCGCTGCCAGACCGGGCGTATAAAAGGCACTGCCGGTCTTCAGATGGTTGACAATCTCAATGCCGCCCATCTGGGTCCGCTGGACGATCTCGGCGATTTTTTCTGCAGAAAGCAGATCAGTAATCGGCACGCCGCCCACATTGGCCAGCCTGACCAGAGGCAGCATTTTATCGCCGTGAATCCCCATAACCAGGGCATTGACATCTGCCGGAGCTACTCCGACTGCTTCAGCGAGAAAGGTGCGGTAACGCGCCGAATCAAGCACGCCAGCCATACCAACGATCCGGCTTTTGTCCAGCCCGGAGACCTTGAAGGCTGTATGCACCATGGCATCAATGGGATTGGTGACCACGATCATGAAGCACTCCGGTGAGTGCCGGACCGCCTCTTCGGCGCAGGACGTGACAATGGCGACATTTTTTGCCAGCAGATCGTCACGGGACATCCCCGGCTTCCGGGCCAGTCCGGCTGTGATGATCACCACATCGGAATTGGCCGAGTCGGCATAATCATTGGTCCCGGTCACTGTCCCGGCATAGGCATCCAGCGGACCTGCCTGCCAGAGATCCAGGGCCTTTCCCTGGGGAATGCCCTCCATGACATCCAGCAGAACAATATCGCCCAGATTGCGGGTCAGGGCCCAATGGGCTGCAGTGGCACCGACGTTTCCGGCACCTATAATGGTAATCTTTTTTTTCATTGTTTCTGGGTTATTGTATATCTGGCATTGACAGAGGGCAGCCGCAAGGACTGCCTTTACATATCGGATTGCCGGAGTATCTTTTCCACCCGCTGCGCATCCTGCGGGGTATCCACTTCCACGGAATCATGCCCGGTCAGCACTACCCGAATACGGTAACCATACTCCAAGGCCCGAAGCTGTTCAAGTTTTTCAAACCGCTCCCATTCGCCTTCAGGCAGGGCGACAAAGGTGAGGAGAAAGCCCTTGCGGTAGGCATAAAAGCCGAGATGCTTATAATAGGTCGGCTGGGCCTTTTCGGCAGGGTTGCGCTGAAACGGGATCGGTGAGCGGGAAAAATACAGCGCATTATGATTGCAGTCAAACACCGTCTTGACATGATTCGGATCGGTGATTTCCTTCGGCCGGGTGATCTTGTAGATCAGGGTGGACATGGGCAGAGCCGGATCCTCCAGCAGGGGACGGGCAACCTGCTCAATGACTTCAGGTGGAAACAGAGGCTGATCTCCCTGAATATTGACCACCACATGGTGCTCTTCAATATTGAGCAGCTCGGCAGCCTCGGCCAGTCGGTCTGTCCCGGAAACATGATCAGATCGGGTCATGACCACCTCGCCGCCGAATGCCTGCACTACCTCGCCAATCCGTTCATCATCCGTGGCCACCACAACACGGGAAAGCAGCTTCACCTGCCGGGCCCGCTCAACCACGTGCTGAATCATGGGCTTCCCGGCAATCAGCGCCAGCGGCTTGCCCGCAAAACGGTTGGACTGATAGCGGGCAGGAATAATCGCCACCACTTCGGACCGCGCTTCATTCATATCATTGTTCCGGCAGATAATATCTCAATCCAATAATTAGAAATCAGATCAGTATGTTCCCCTACAGATATCCGTCACCCCGCATGTCCTTTTCAACAGAAACTGTTTATGATACTGTACGCCTCATAAAATAGCAACGGCCAAACTGCCTGCCGATTTTCCTGTCAGATGGATAAACCGGGCAACCGACCTTGGATTGTGCGGAAAAAATTGGTATAGATGTGGTGGTCGGATGCCTTGATTTTCCGCTGATTGTTCATTCCGCAGAGAGGGAGCAAAAGAAAATATGCCGCAGAGAAAACTGATCACCTTTGACTGGGCCATGAAAAAGCTCCTGCGCAGCAAGGCCAACTTCGAGATCCTTGAAGGCTTTCTCAGCGAGCTGCTCAAAGACGATATCCGCATCCTTGAAGTTCTTGAGAGCGAGAGCAATAAAGAGCATCAGCGCGATAAATTCAACCGCGTGGATCTCAAGGTGAAGAATGAGCAGGGCGAGATCATCATCATTGAAGTACAGTACGAACGGGAATTTGACTATCTGCAGAGGATTCTTTTCGGCACTGCAAAGATGATTACCGAACACCTGGAGGAAGGTGCTCCCTACTCGGATATCACCAAGGTCATCTCGGTCAATATCCTGTACTTTGACCTGAGTCAGGGAAGCGATTATATCTATCACGGCCTGACTTCCTTCAGAGGGCTGCATGAACACGACCTGCTGCAGCTGTCCGAAGATCAGCAGGCCCTGTACCGGAAAAAGCAGGTACATGATATTTTTCCGGAATACTATCTGATCCGGGTGAATAATTTTAACGATACGGCAAAAGATGGGTGCGATTACAAGTGCGGTTTTATCAATTACGGGATGCATGAGAGCGTATTTTTCTGTTACTTTGATTTCTTTGAGAAAGAAACAGCAAGTAATCAGGATGCTGTGTTGTCCGTTCGTATAATATTATCCCGGAGAAGATATTTATGTCCTCACTGTCACAGGAAGATAAGGAATTGCTCAATCAATTGAACCGTCAGCCAAATCTGAAAACGCGTATTCAAGCTATTCTTTCTATAGCCGGTGATGACGGAGACGGGATTGTAAAAGCTGATGAGGCCGAAAGTCGGGTCATTGAGGAAGTTCGCCGGATGGGTAATGAGGTGCTCAGCGGATGGGCGGAGAGTCGAATTGGAAAATCCGGGGCAGCTCTTCCGACGGACGGTAATTGTACCCGTAGCGGTAAAAAAAACACATTGGCATCCGCCGTTTCTGTCAAATCACCAAGTTTTGCAGGAGGTCTATTATGGGATAACATTACCGGTAAGTACTGTCCGAAATATCACGGAGACTCACGCCCGACACATACATGAAAGACGTCGACAGGAGAGAATTGAAGAATATCCGTCTATAAAGGGACGGGACTTCGTTATTGCCGAGACGGACGGCAGCATGGTTCCGATTGTCCTGACGGATACAGATGCCAGGGACCGGCGCAAAGGTAAAAAGCACAGCTGGAAAGAAGCACGCCTGAGTATAGCTCATGTTCTCGGTGAAAGGACGCTTAAATTCGGCGTTGAATTTCAGGAAAACGTTGACGAGTCGGGAAAGGTTCTCTTTGATTGCGCCTGCCGTGCGGGATTCGGTCGGGGTACATATCTGCACTCAGTGGGTGACGGAGCAACGTGGATTTCCGGGCAGGTGAAAAAACAGTTCGGTTCACAGGGACATTACCTTGTCGATTTTTATCATGTTTGTGAATACCTGGAGGCTGCTGCACCGGCATGTTCCGGGAAAGACGGAAAAGGATCATGGAGTAAGCAGCAGAAAGAGCGCCTGAAAAAGGGACAGGAAAAAAAACTGATCGAAGCATTGAAGCCTCATCTTGAGCCGGAAAAGACAGAAGATCAAAATGCACCTGTCCGCTGCTGCCTGCGTTACCTGAGCAACCGTCCGGGGCAGTTCGACTATCCCGATGCTCAACAGCTTGGTTTACCTATCGGTTCTGGAGAAATAGAAAGTGCGCACCGGTATGTCATCCAGGAACGTCTGAAAATAGCCAGCGCATGGTGGACACCGGAAAATGCCCGAATCATGCTTTCCCTGAGAGTTGACCGTGCGGACGGATACTGGGATAAATATTGGGAGAATATAAGCTGGGCAGCGTAAGGTGTCAGAAACCGCACTTTTAATCGCACCCCAAACTGCCCGCTTTATCATCCAAAGGCCGATTCTTTCCGGGTGATTATCACACGGAACGTGACATATGGATTTTTAAAACAGTTACTCAGATATCTTCTGGGACAGCAAAATCATATCTTCCAGGTGTGCTCCTGCTGCAATACCAGCTTCCTCCCACACCACACAGCAGCTGAGCTGCGCGCTGTCGCCGATCACTGCTCCGGGGCCGATCACTCCCCAGTCCGTCAACTTCACATTTTTGCCGATAACTGCGCTTTCATGGATATGCCAGGACGGCGTCTGTGAAAAAAGCAGATAACGGTGCAGAGCAAGATAATCAGCCGGTGTGCCGATATCCTGCCAGAAGCAGCCATCCACCGGAAGCCAGCCTATTTTCCCTGCCTGGGCGAGCTTTTGGTACAGATCAATAATATGAAAAAAGCAGTCTGCCGGAATCTGTTCGATGACTTCCCGGTTGACGACATGAATGCCGGTAAAGGCCAGCAGATCGAGGCCGGTCAGGTTTTCGCCTGATGAAAAGCCGCAGACCCGGTTCCCCAGCACCTGCACAGAGTTGAAGCGGGGATAGTCATGCAGGGCCATTGTCACGGAGAAGTCGGTTGCCGCGTGGGCCTGCAGAATGCTGTGCAGATCGATATCGTGGTAAATATCGCCGTTCATCACCAGAACAGACCCGTCGCTAAACCGATCCAGAGCCTTGCGCAGTCCTCCGCCTGTGCCCAGCACCTCTGATTCGTGCTGCAGAATGACTTCCGGTCTATCCGCAACAGCGGCTTTGATCTGGTCGGCAAGATAATGGCAGTTCACCACAATCCGTTCGCAGCCTGCTGCCACGAGCTTGTCCAGCAGAATATGGAGCAGAGGGACATTGCAGACCGGAAAGAGCGGCTTGGGTTTAGCCAGAGTGTATGGGCGTAAGCGGGTGCCGAAGCCGGCAGCCAGGAGCATTGCCTGCATATTTTATCTTTATCTCCTTTTTCTGTAATACCACTGCGCCAGCCGGTACGGAGGAACGCCCGCAGCACTGCCCAGCAGGATGAGCTGATTGAGCAGGGTTGTTCTGAGCAGACCGTGCTGCTGCCAGCGCCGGGCCGAGGTGGTTACACAGGCCGGGGCAAGGACAATCCTGCCCAGCTTTCTAAGGCGTTTTACTAGGGCGACATCCTCCATGAGTGGCTGCCCCGGAAAGCCACCGCTGGCAAAATAGGTTGTTCTGCGCATGAACAAAGCCTGATCGCCATAAGGCAGGCTGAAGAGCCTTGAACGTAGATTGACCCCGGCTTCAAGGCAGCGGAATCCTGGGCCCCGTCCACCAATATGTAGTCTGAAGGCACCGGCCGCAACGTTTTTCTGTTGTAGTGTTTCCCGGGTCTGAAACGGAAAATCCGGCGGCAGGGCTGTGTCGCAATGGAGAAAAAGAAGAATTTCTCCGGTTGATGCCCGTGCCCCGGTGTGCTGCTGCGGTCCCCGGCCAGGAGCGGAGGAGACCGGTGTCAGCCCTCGTCTGCTGATTTCCTGCAGGGTAGAATCGGTACTGCCGCCGTCCACCACCACGATCTCCAGCGAATTGCGTTCAGGATGGGCAAGGAGGAGGTCAAGGCAGGCCCCGACAGCCTGTTCTTCATTCAGAACCGGGATGATAATGGAAATGGACGAGATGAACAAGGTCTTCAGGTCGGTCAATATCGTGCAGGATAGGCAGAAGGGCAAAGGAGAGATCCGCTTCTGCAGCCCGGTCCAAGGTCTGGCGCAGCACCTGCTCCGTGCCCCAGTCAATCTCCCGGAACAGATGTTCGTACTGCGGGGAAAAGGCGCGCAGGCCGATCAGATAATACCCCCCATCGGTAGCCGGACCAAGTACCAGATCATGGCTGTGCAGCTTTTCCAGACCGGTTGTGATGATTGCTGCGTCAATACTCGGACAGTCTGAGCCAATGAGCAGTACCTGTTCAGCCCCCTGATTCCAGGCATAGACAAAGGCGGCAGCCATACGTTCCCCCAAGCTGTTTCCCTGCTGCCGGAAAAAGGGCAGATCAGGACCGAGCCAGTCCCGCATCTCCTGTTCCGAACCGCCGTTATAATAAATCTGCAGCTGTACAGCATCATTTGCTTCACTGCGCAGGGGTGGTCTGATCTGCTGGAGCACCTGCTCGGTCATCCGGCTCTGCAGTTCTGCCGCCCCCTGCGGACCGAGCCGATCAATGAGCCGGGTTTTGACCTTTCCTGCTTGTGGATATCGGGTAAAAAGCAGCACGGTCTGTCGGCAGCGTTTTGTCTGTCTTGTCTGATCCGTTTGCATGGCGTATATTCAGAGTAACCGAGAAAAACAGGCTGGCAAACAATTCCGAGAAAAAATCGAGCGGACATGGCAGGGCGTCAGAAAAAACCACCTCTTTCCTATCAGGAGCGGCAATACCGCCGGATTCAGAATTCAGGGCTTGTCTCCTCTGTTGTTAAGGTCGCTGAGACAGACCTGCATATTCTGGCCCCTGTGCAGGTGGAGGAGCAGGCCCTGGCTGCGGTTGCCGAGGTGCGCGCAGATATTGAGGGATACATCAGAGAGCATCCTGATTTTCTCCGCAGCTTGGTGCCTCTCCCTCCGGATATCCAAGCCCCCAAGGCGGTCCGGGAAATGCTGACAGCCGGTCTGCAGGCCGGAGTCGGGCCGATGGCCGCAGTGGCCGGGACAGTTGCCGAGCTGGTCGGACAGGCACTATCCCGGCAAGGCATCAACGAGGTTATTGTCGAGAACGGCGGTGATATTTTCATCTCCAGAACAGAGCCGAGTACAGTATCCGTGTATGCAGGAGAATCTCCGCTGAGCGGCAGGGTAGGGGTCCATCTTCGGGCAGACCAGATGCCCTGCGGTGTATGCTGTTCTTCCGGGACCATCGGCCATTCCCTCAGCCTCGGCCGGGCCGATGCGGTTGTGGTTGTGGCGGCTTCCACCCCCCTTGCCGATGCTGCCGCTACCCGCTTGGGTAATGCAGTGGGCGGGCAGCGGAAGCGTATGAATAAAAACATCAATGCCGCCCTTGAGCTGGCCGGGACCATCGACGGCCTTTCCGGCGTACTCATTATTTCCGGTAAGCATCTCGGTGCCCGGGGCGACCTTGAACTGGTGCGGCTGTGATTTCTGTTTTATCGTGAAGACGTAGGATCGGAGCAGTTCAGTCGCCAGCCGTGAAAACAGACAGCCTCCACCTGCTGATACATAGATACATAGATTGCGATCGAGAAGTAATGGCCAGTTTCCGGTTGTTTAGAACGTGACATATACTCCCTTATCCTCGTTTTCTGCCTGATAGAAATCGGCTGCGGCGATCAGTACTTCTGATCCGCATAGGCCACCGCCTGCAGCCACCAACTCCTTATCAAAGGGATTCATGGAGAAACTGCACTCCACCCGCTCTCCCTTACCGTTCTCAGCAACCACGGTATCTTTGTCCAGCTCAATATAGCTGGAGCAGTATAAACTGAATACAGGATCAGCTATCTGAAAGGCGTGAAGGCAAAACTTATGCCTCTTGTGGGCATATTCAAATTATGTTGCTCCAGCTATACCAGGGCTGTTCAATTCTAGAAAATCCCGGCGTAATCAAACAGACGATTTATATCCATACAGTTCCTGAAAAGCTCCCGGCTGACATTTTTCACCTTGTTCTTACGAAGAATATTGAGAGCGAAGCTTCTCAGTTTCGCAAATATGTGCGGATTGCAACGAATTCGGGAGCGGTCAAATGCGGTCGGATAAACCGAGTTCTTTCATCAGTTTCCGCGCCGCCGGGATTTCATTGCTTTTCTCCCTGATTTCTTCATGGCCGAGAACGACGGCGCGGTCGCCAGCAAAAGCACTCAATATCTGAAGCTGATTAATATCCTTCATGTTATCGAAACTTCCCCGGAGAGTTTTGCCGTCGCAACGAATAAATTCTCCGTCCGGTTCCTCTTCCGCGAGAGCTTTGCCGTGCTCCCTGAAAATCCGCTCAAGTTCCGAACCGCTCAGGATCGCCATGATCGAAAACAGAAGAATATGCGTAAGCTCATATCGCCGGCCCTGCCCGCGTCGATGATCTTTGATTGTGTTCAGCAAAAAAACAGCATGCAGAATCCTCGTGTAAAGTTTTTCTGTATCAATTACTGCATACGTCTTGAAAATACAAGCTCTTATAGAATTGAACAGCCCTGCCTCAAAGATGAACTTGACTGAGATCCAGATCGGCAGGCCCCCGACGAAAGCGCCGACGACCATAAAGAAGATTCCTAAGTACTTATGAGGTGGCTCCTCGTACCTGAACGGGAACTGACTAAAATCCCATTCTATAGCTGGAGCAACATAATTTGAATATGCCCACAAGAGGCATAAGTTTTGCCTTCACGCCTTTCAGATAGCTGATCCTGTATTCAGTTTATACTGCTCCAGCTATATCAAGCGTGGCACGGGGGAATGCATACACTGCCATGGCAAGACCGCCGCAGAGGGCATAGTCCACTTTTTCTCTGTTCAGTTCATTGACGAGCTGAGCAAATTCTTCAAACAGGTCCATAAACAATTTCATGCCATGCCTTCTGCTTTTACCGCACAAGTGCTGCAGCTCATGATACAGAGTGCTGCAGCACTGGCGGCTTCGGCACAGAATGGCATTCCCATCCTGAAAAAGCAAGCGGTATTTTCAGTTCTGCAGCGGTTCAACGGACTGATTTCAGGCTCCTGCTGCCGAAGAATATGCTTTCATCAGGGAGGATGCCGTGTTATCATGCCATTCCCGGTTTATTTATTGGGTATTTATGGCGAGGATCAGTCTATGGTGATGAGTACAGATAAGGATTTTGAGTGCAGGGTGGAACAGAAGACCCGGCGGCGCCTTGCAGAAAACGACAGCAGCCTGAGATGAAATTGCTCAAGGAAAAAGGCCTGCACGGCAGCGGCCTGATAGAAATCTCTTCCGCCCGGATGATTGAGCGGTATAACCGCGCCCTGGTCTCTATGGGGTTTCAGCCCACCGGCCTGAAACGTTTCGCCGTGGATATGTTCGGCTGGAGCCCGGAAATCGCCACGGAAAAGAGAACTCTTTATTATCTGACACATTCTCTGGCCAATCCCATGGGGATCATCATCAGCATCAACCAGCGCTACGCCCCGGTCTATTTTCCCTATCATTCCTTTGACCGACCCATGATCTCCGACTTTTTTGACCGGTTCACTGCCGAGATCATGGATATCACCACCACAGATGCCCTGTGTATTGATCTGGAAAACGGCGTATCCGCCTATGGTGGCCTTGAGGATCTCCTGCTGGTTGACTCCTTTATCCTGCGCGCGGAAACGCCGCGCGGCCTGATCGCAGGGGCAAAAAAACAGCAGCAGCTTGCTGCCGCTTTTCTGAACAGCGATGTGCTGTGGGAAGATCAGAAAATACGGCAGAGGCTTATTGCTTCAGCAGAAAAATTCAGCGATCTGCGTCACCGCAAACTGCGTATTGCAGATTTTGCCTATGCGGATATTGATATTTTTTATACGGATGCTCTGGGCGGGGTCTATGTTCTGAAGAATCCTCTGCATGATGCCGAGGAAAATGATACCAAGGAAAAGCCGACCTTTGTCGTCTGCAAGGCGCCGGACCGGCTCAACTGCATAGGCTTGGAGAACGCGGCTGTCCGGGTGCTGCCGATTGACCGAAAGAATCTGTTACGGGATCTAAGAAAGGCAGATTTTTTTCAGCTGGATATGAAGGAACATCAGGATAATCCGCAACTGCTTGAGGATAAAAAGGAACTGCTACTGGCAAATTTTATCTGCGGACAGGAAGAAAGCTACAGCGGCTGGAGTAAAATGAGAAAGAAGAATTTTATTGCCTTCCATGCGAGCGATATTCCACCGCTGTTTTTTGAAATAGAACGGGTGCAGAAGCGGTTTGAGGCCGGTAAGCAGTTCTACGATATTCCGCTTTCTGTTGACCTGATCAACTATCTCACGGTTCCCCATAAAAGCCTGCCCCCGGTGTACCGGTTTGCCCTGGAAAACCTGCTCTCAGAGCTTGATCCTTCTGATCCCTTCAGGCTGTTCAAATATAACAAAAAACTCTTTTATCAGGAATATAAACAGTATCCGCCCTGTAAAAAACAATGGGTGGCGGAGAAGCTGGAACGGGATCTCTGCGGGCTTGACAGCCTATGAAACTGTTAGGGGAATCGGCGAGGCTTAGGGCGGAATAATTTCGGTTAGGAGGTAAGATAAACTCTAAGAAGCATGTTTTTCAAACAGCTTCTGAAGCGACTGAATCCATCTGAAATCAACCGGTTGCAGAGGTACCCGCCGAGAGACATCCCGCGAGGGGCCCCAGTTCCGGCGATTTTTTAAAACAGCTTCTTATACAGGCTATCTGATGATCACCATCGGCATTGAACAACTCATCGCGGAACCGCCTTCTTCTTGTGCAGGCAAACGCCTTGCTCTGCTCTGCAATCAGGCCTCGACTGACCGGCATTTCCGCCACAGCCGCGACCTGATCCTGCAGGCTTTTCCCGGTCAGCTGCGCTGCCTGTTTTCGCCGCAGCACGGTTTTTTCAGCGAAAAGCAGGACAATATGATCGAGTCTGATCATGCTACGGATGCGGTCAGCGGCCTGCCGGTCTTTTCTCTGTACGGTGAGAACAGAAAACCGACCGCTGCCATGTTTGAGCATTTTGACATTTTGCTCATCGACCTCCAGGACGTGGGCACCCGCGTGTACACCTTCATCTGGACGGTGGTCTACTGCCTGCAGCGGGCGGCAGAGTGCGGAAAAAAAGTGGTGGTGCTGGACCGCCCCAATCCGGCAGGCGGGCATATCATTGAGGGCAATCTGCTCCGCCCGGAATTCCGTTCCTTTGTCGGCCTGTACGAAATTCCCATGCGCCACGGTCTGACTCTGGGTGAACTGGCCCTGCTCTGCAACCGGGAAATGGGCATTCATGCCGAACTGGAGGTAATCAGAATGCAGGGCTGGCAGCGGGATATGTTTTTTGCGGATACCAGATTCCCCTGGGTGTTTCCCTCGCCAAACATGCCGACGCCGCTCACAGCTCTGGTCTATCCGGGCCAGGTCATCTGGGAAGGTACCAATATTTCTGAAGGCCGGGGCACCACCCTACCCTTTGAGCTGATCGGGGCGCCGTTTGCTGACCCGTTCCATGTGCTGGACAGACTGGCCGGGACAGAACTGCCGGGCTGTGTGCTCCGACCGCTTATTTTTGAACCGACTTCCGGCAAATGGGCCGGACAACCTTGTGCAGGTTTCCACCTCCATGTCACTGAGCCGCATTCCTTTCGCTCCTACCGCCTGAGTCTGACCCTGCTCCAAGCTCTGTTTATGCTCTACTCCGGTGAATTCGCCTACAAACAACCGCCCTACGAATACGAGTATGAACTCCTGCCCATGGACCTGATTCTCGGTGACCGGACAATTCGCCATGCCTTGGAAAGCGGCGCGGATATCCTAGAGCTGGAGCAGTCTTGGCAGGAGGAGCTGGCAGAATTTGACGCCCTGCGCCGCTCTGTTTTTCTCTATCCTGCTGAAAAATGAACAGAAGAAGAGCCGCAGCAGAAAAAGAAAAGTTCACCTCATCAGCAGAAGACTCAGCGCCATCACCAGCATCCCTGCAATCAGCCCGAACAGGCTGTCATGACCTTTTCCGTAGGCCCGGCTGGTGGGCAGCAGTTCATCCAGACTGATATACACCATGATGCCAGCCACCCCGCCGAACAGGATGCCCATAACCTGGGGCGGAATCATCCCGGTATCGCCTCCCATGAAAAAACGGATCCCGACATAGGCTGCAACAGCGCCGACCGGCTCTGCCAGACCGCTGAGCACCGAGTACCAGAATGCCTTTGCCCGGTTGCCGGTGGCATAGTAAATGGGCACTGAAACACTGATGCCTTCCGGAATATTATGCAGGGCGACAGCTATGGCAATGGCAGCCCCTACGCCGGGATCCTGCAGAGCAGCCAGAAAAGTGGCCAGACCCTCCGGGAAGTTGTGAATGGCAATGGCCAAGGCGGTGAACAGGCCCATCCGGTGCAGGGTGTGGTGATGCGCGGTCTGATGCATCTTCCCTTCCTCCCTGTCTGCAGAGATCTGCCCTGTATCTTCTGTAGACTGCTCAGCCTCCTGGACAGCAGTATCCTTGAGCTGGTTCAGTTCTGCTTTCGGATGAATTTCATGGGGGTTTTCCGCAGCAGGAATTAGATTATCGATCAACCCGATGAGCAGAATCCCGCCGAAAAAAGAGGCGGCATTGACCCAATGGCCCCAGTAGTCGCCGTAACGCGCCACCAGCGCATCTGTCCCTTTGACGAAAATCTCCACAAAAGAAACATAAAGCATCACCCCTGCTGAAAAGCCGGTGGCCACGGAAAGAAAGCGGTAGTTGCTCCTTTTGGCCAGAAAGGCAATGGCACTGCCGATGCCGGTGGCCATACCGGCAAAGACGGTCAGGCCCAAGGCGATCCATACATTACTCTCCATAATACGCTGTCAGTTGTGGTTTAATTTATGGAATATGTGCTGTCCGGAAGACATGAACGGCTTCTATGCCGATGATGACCCACCAGACCAGAATGCTGATCCCTGCTGCTGCCGCTGCGATATCCTTAATGATGCCGATCTTCTCGTTTTCATGCGGTTCGAGAAAGTCGCAGAGCGCCTCAGCCGTGGTATTGAACATCTCCGAAACCAGCATAAAACCGGTTGCCATGAAAACCAGACCGAAGTCCAGCCATTGCCGGTAGTAAAAGCATCCGGCCAGCGTCAGGGCGGACAGGATAATTTTATAGGCGACCGCAAAGTCATACAGAACCGCATACCGTATGCCGGACAGAACAATACGGATTTTCCGCAGAGGACGGAAGCCCTGCTGACCGGTGCCGAGAAATTTATTGCGCATTCAGAATGGTTACCGGTTGTTTTTCTGGTCTGCTGAATTCAGGCGGAAAGCCGCAGTCCTTCTGCTTCAGCTCTGCAGTGTTCTCTGCTCTTTTTGCTTTGTACTCCAAATTTCCATAACCGGGCAAGAAAATTCAGTTCCAGAGGGGTGCGATTAAAAGTGCGGTTTCTGACACCTTACGCTGCCCAGCTTATATAGCTGGAGCAACATAATTTGAATATGCCCACAAGAGGCATAAGTTTTGCCTTCACGCCTTTCAGATAGCTGATCCTGTATTCAGTTTATACTGCTCCAGCTATACTGTAGGTTTAGGCGCTGAGAAAATACGTCGCTACGTAAAGTATCAGGAAGAAAAAGAACGCCAAGCCGAACGTAACCAACTACGGTTATTCTAATTTAAATCGGGGACAACACCTCGCCCCCTCTGGGGGCAAGAGGCATCCTTATCCCCTTTTAGGGGTAAACCCAATACCACCCCCTTTGGGGGTGGATTATTTATTCTGCTTCAGCTATATCATCAAGTTTCCGAAGAAATTGAGAATTCTTCCCGTAAAAACCATCACAACCCACCCAGTTACAACGAACGCCATTCTTTCGCGCATGGAAAACCATGTCAAGAGCCTGCTCATGCTTTGTTTGGAAAACAATTTTATCGGCGGGAATCTTGGCCTTAAGACAACGTTCCTTGTCATCCGTCCAGCTTTTCGGTAAATACAGCCGATAGTCGATTGGCGTGGAAAAACGGCCATATCCCAAAGTCGCGAACACTGCTACCTGACAGTTGTCGGTTTTACCAAGCTGCCCGCACCATTGACGAGAAACCCCGACAGACATCTTCCCCTTTTTGGGCATCCCGGATTCATCAATAAAAAGAGCGCTATCTTCCTTTCCTCCAAAAATGTTATCCGCATCTTTAGCTACTTGGTTGTTTACAGGACGCCAATCCCAGTTCGATTCGGAAAGAAAATACTGGAGGGGCTCATATTTAACGCCCGGAACCTTTTCCTCCATACGTTCCATGTTTTTTTGTCAGACTGGAATAAACCTTTCAAGTATTGGAATGCTTTATCTGACAAAATTACCGTATGTCTCTTAAAAAAATGATGATATCTTTCGTGAAAAGACGTAAGTTGCCGGGCGATGCCGGTCAACTCAAAGAATTTGTCATGGGGACTTCTTTTTTCGGGGCTGGGAGCGTTCATAAAAAGAATAAAGTTATAATCAGGGCGATTGACGGGTATTTTTTTGATAGCTGTTATCAGGTGCTAGCTTGATCAAAAAGCGATAAAATTTTCCTAATGAAAGATACAACTTTATCCGGATATTGTAAGAAGTTTTTACAAATAGATCAAAAGGTTATGGTTGACAAAGTAGAAATAGGCTGGTGCAAGTCAGTTCTTCTGGTCTACCGGAAGATCCAGAAGACCCGGAAGATCCAGAACCAACAACCTGTCCGAACGGCAACGGATTGTATTGCGGCAGTATCCATTCCTCGTTGGATGATGATACACTGTATTACTGCCAGGACGGCGACTTTCAGAAGCAGGAGAAATGCGACAACGGCTGTGAGAAAATGGCTCCCGGTGTAAATGACAGGTGTTACTGATCAATACCTTGGATGCCTCCCCTGTAATGTAATTACCTCTTACGGTAACGGGCTTGTAGAAACCTTGCCCGGCAGTGTGGGGCACAAACGGTGAGAGGAGCCTGACAGCAGAAAAGCGGGATCGAAAGTCGGTCCCGCTTTTTTGGTGGTCCCTCTAAACCGGAACGTCAGAACCCCAGAACAATTCTCACCGCAAACCCGCCTTGCTTCCGGTTGCGGGCGGCGACCGTGCCCCAGCAGGTTTCCACGCAGGCCCTGAATTCATCATATAAAAAAACACTTGACAAACATTTGAACTAACGATATACAAGATTACAAGGTACTCTTCAATAAGAGTACACACCTCACTTTCTGGTCGGAACCGGAAAGTTGATAAAGCCACAACCGTCGTGAGGCGGTCTCGGAAAACCACGGGTCTCCAGAGAGGAGATGGCCGGGTTACCTGCTTTTGCTTCTAACTAGGGAGTGTGTTGTGAAGTCCTCGGAAAATGTATTCTGCCAAGGTACAGTCTCCAATCGTACTGACAAGCGTATTTCTCCTATCCTCTCCCATCTGCTTGTCGTTCTGCTGGTTTCAGTTTTTTTTACAAACTCTTCAAATAACGTCAGGACTGATCTGATCAGGGAAGCAGTTCATCTTCTTCCGGCGGGCGAAAAAGTTTGTCTTCTCCGAAATGTCCAATGCACCCCGGAAAATCCTGCCGATCAGAATGATCTCGACGATGTCTCTTCTCTCTTCATCATTCCAGCGAAAATTCTCGAAATTTCCCTTTTGATGTTAAGTCTGCAGAATGAACGACCCGCCGAGTTTAACCTGCGTGCCGTTCCTGATCAGAGCAGGTACCCGGACTCGGAGACCTCTGTATTTTATGCATGTTTATTGTTTGTACAAGTTTCCTGACCAACTATCATATTTACAACTATCATATTTACTTTAGGGGGGATGTATTTTAAGCCGAATGAGATCTGTTCGATTTTTTGATATTATTGCCTTATCTTTCGCCTTATCGTTGATATTTGTGTTCGTTGGCGCAGCCGGTTCAAGCTCAACAGGATCCGATCACGAAGAGGGGAGCTCTCAATCGGAGATTGTCTTAGGCATGTCAGCCGCTTTCTCCGGCCCTTCCCGTGGTCTTGGAATTGAACTGTATCGGGGAGCAGCGGCCTATTTTGAGCATATTAACCGAAAAGGCGGTATAAATAATCGTAAGATTCGTCTGAAGGTTTATGATGATGGCTATCAGCCCGATCCTGCGGTGAAGAACACGATAAAGTTAATGCTGGAGGATCATGTCTCCCTGTTATTCGGATATGTGGGGACCCCAACCGTTACCCGTGTTCTTCCGCTCCTGAAGAAACACCACGAAACAAACAGTTACCTCTTCTTTCCCTTTACCGGGGCGCAACCGCAGCGGCAGCCCCCATATGGAGAGTTCGCCTTTAACCTGCGTGCTTCTTACCGTCAGGAAACGGAAGGGCTTGTTGATCATCTTGTCAACAATGGAAAAAGACGCATTGCCGTTTTCTATCAGGCAGATGCATACGGCCGGAGCGGCTGGAGCGGAGTACGTCGGGCCTTGGCCAAGCATAATTTAAAAATCGTCGAGGAAGCTACGTATCATCGAGGCGCAAAGTTTACCAGCAATATGCGCAGGCAGGTGGAAATCCTCAAGGCCTCAAAGCCGGACGCCATTATCTGCATTGGTGCTTATGCTGCCTGCGCGGCTTTTGTGCGGGATGCGATTGACTTGGGACTTAAGGTTCCTCTTGCAAATCTTTCCTTTGTGGGAAGCGAAAACCTCCTGAATCTCCTCCTCACTGAGGGCAGACCTGAAGAAGATAATAAGTATACACGATGGCTCGTGAATTCTCAGGTTGTGCCGAGTTATGAGGACACCTTGATTCCTGCTGTCAAGACCTACCGTGAGTATATCGATCTGTACAATCCTCAAGTTCCCGCAGCATTGATTCAGGAGCCGTACACCCCTTTTCAATACAGCTTTGTCAGCCTGGAAGGATTTCTTGATGCCAAACTCATGGTAGAGATCCTGCATCGTCTGAGTGACGCTTCAGAACAGACCGGGGTGGCGGATGCCGTTCTTAGTATACGGAATTATGACTTAGGCATTAATGAAAAGGTCACTTTCGGCCCCGATCGCAGGCAAGGGCTGAATCGAATCTACTACACCATAGTAAAAAAGGGCCGTTTTGTCCTGTTGGATGATTGGTCCACCTTTCTGGGGGAGTAAATGAGCTATATGAAAATCCATAAGCTGTTTCAAAAAACCCGTTTCGGAATATTCGTTCTCTTTGGATTTATCGGACTCTCCACTTCTCTCCTCTGTGTTTACACTGTCGACAAACATCTTTCAGAGGAATACGAAAACAATTGTCGCAACATTTCCAAAACAATAGCGAATTCCAGCATGGATATCATGCTGAATCGGGATCTGTCAACCCTGCAGTCTCTCATTGATCAGTTTACTGAAATTCAAGGGATAGAGTATATCTATGTCAGGAATGAATCAGGTGAGTTCCTTGCTCATACCTTTGTCCCCGGAATCCCCGAAGAGATAAAAAACGGAACACCTTCCGATACCGGAACAATTCATCGTTCGTTGCCCGGAATGGGGGATTATGTCGAAGTAGGGAGTGATATTCTTGCCGGAGCGGGCGGCACAGTTCGTGTCGGTATGGACAAAGGTCTTATTTCTTTAAAGATAAAAGCGGCCATTGGGCAACAGGTGTATCTTATCTCGATCATTTTTGTGATCGGCATTGTTGCCACTGTCTGGTTTATCAACTTTGCCGCCAAACCGTTAGCTGAACTCCTCGCCTACGCTGTTCACCTGGCTAAAGATGATCCTGATTCCAGTATGAACGCAAAAAAGCTCCTGGAAAGAGATGATGAAGCGGGGCAGTTAGCCAGACTTTTTCGCTATTTTTCAAGAATGGCGGATATAGAGAAAGCGGTGGCTGTTCAGCTGAATGAGTCCGGGCATGATGTCTCAACAGGATAGTATCCGTTGTTTTCTGCAAGTCAGCATGGAGCTACAGCAACTTATGAAATGTATTGAAAAACAGACGCCACGCGCTCTTGTGGCCCTAGCCTGCACGACCATTCAGGTATGTCTCGGTACGGTATATGCGTGGAGCTATTTTCAGTCTTTGCTGATCGCTGAATTAGGGTGGACCTTTACTGAATCGGCATGGGCATTCAGCCTGACAATTTTTTCACTCGGTGTTTCAGCGGCATGGGCCGGTTCAGTACTGCCTAAGGCGGGGCCCCGAAAACTGGCACTCATCGGCAGCACAATGTTTGTCAGCGGTTACTTCATAGCAGGCTTTGCCCTCTCTATAGACTCAATATGCCTATTTTATATAGGGTACGGCGTGATCGGAGGTGCCGGCATCGGCTTGGGGTATGTTACCCCTGTCGCCACGGTCGCCAAGTGGTTCCCGGATAAGAAAGGATTAATGACCGGAATTGTTGTCATGGGATTCGGCATGGGTGCGTTCATAATGAGCAAGGGACTTGCTCCTTTCCTGCTTGTCCAACTGGATGGTGATTTGGCCAATGTTTTTGTATGGCTCGGTATTATCTTTGCAATGGTCATAATCCCAGCAAGCCTGCTCCTGAGCGATCCACCGGCAGTTCAGCAGGCAGCTCAGGCAGTGTCCGCTGAAAAAAGCAATGTAGGAAAAGAAGAAGACAGAGTCGATCCAAATGAAGACAGTTCCCTCGTCCCTTGTCTCAGGTCCTCTCAATTTATCATGATGTGGATCGTCTTTTTTTGTAATATCGCAGCAGGGATTTCGATCATCAGCTTTCAGTCTCCCCTGTTACAGGAGGTCTGGGGTGCTGCGGAGCCCGACCTTGAGCCTAAGCGGCTTGCCGAATTCGGTGCTACATTGATTGCGGTCAGTTCTCTCTGTAATGGAGTTGGTCGTTTGTTTTGGGGACTGCTATCGGATCGTATCGGTCGGGTCCGTGTCTTTCGGATTATTCTCGCAAGCCAGATGGTCGTTTTCGGTGTTTTGATGACAGAGCGGAATCCATGGATATTCTCAGGATTGGTGTGTTACATCCTGCTCTGTTTCGGAGGTGGTTTTGCTGCCATTCCTTCCTTTATTCTGGATGTGTTCGGTTCCAGGAGGATGTCCGCCCTCTATGGTGCAATCCTGACAGCTTGGGCTGCAGCGGGAATAGCCGGTCCCCTTTATGTGGGACGACTTAAAGATCATTACCCGGATAGGGCTGTCATCTATTGCTTTCTCATCGGGATATTTTTTCTCGGACTGGGATATCTCTTTTCCTACCTGCTGAGTAATGATCGAATACGCCTGGTCAAGCCGACCCTTGAAAGCACCCTGCGTGAATACGGGATACCGGTCCCCAAATTTTAACCGGAGATCTTAAGGATCTGTTAACCTTTTCCCGTATTCTCAGTCACCTCAGGGTCAACCCGGAATATACCGCTCGGCTTTTCCGCCCATCCCGGAGAGGCGTTCCGGAATAACCTGCGTCAACATACCTGATTCATTATTTTTCAAGTATTATCTGTCGAGTTAGCAGGTTATCTTTTCTTTCCTGAGAAGGAAGCAGTATTTTGAGGATATTTTTGTGCAGTTCCTTGAGTATTTTTTTCCCACCGTGTACACTGAGAAATAAACGAAGCCGTTTTGTGTAGTTTTCACAGGCCGGTATCTGAACAAGATGCTGTTGTTCTGCGGGCATCTGCTGTGTATTGATGTGCATGTAAGCAACGAAGTAAAATGAAAGAATAAGGGCTTCAGGGTCTTAGAAAAGGAAAAGGAGGGATAAAGTGGACGGTGTTCAATTTCCTGTGCTCGGAAACAGTATTATTATGGCAGTGGTCATCCTGATCCATGTGTTTTTTGCCTTTTTTGCTGTGGGGGGAACTATCCTTTCCGTCATGGCGGAGTGCTGGGGGAGCAGAAAGAAGGATAATGATTTTCTCCGCCTGGCCCGGACTCTGTCCGGCTTTCTCTCCGACATGATGAAAATCAACGGCGTGCTGGGTGTTGCTATTGTTGTCCTGACTATAGGTCTGTGGAGTCAGTTCGGCGCATTCCTTTATTCCGTGCAGTTCTGGCCTTTTTTAGCAGAAGGAGCTGTTTTTTTGTTTCTGATGATCGCGTCGGTAATCTATCATAACACGTGGGATTCCGCTTCTAGGGGACTGCATATTTTTTACGGACTGTGCTCCTCCTTTTTTGCTCTGGCCGCCGGTTTCCTGATTAACGGCATTTGGGCGTTCATGCTGGTGCCGGATAAATGGCTGGAAACACAAACCCGCTGGGATGCATTCTTCACACCTATTCTGGTTGAATCCACCCTCCATATTCTGCTTCCCTGCCTCATCAACGCCTCTCTGATAGTCTTCCTCTGGACCTACTGGAAATCCAACCGGGCCAAAGAAGATCAGATGTATTACAACAAGATGAACCGCTTTGCAGCAGTAATCGGCGGTTCTTTTCTTTTTCTGCAGCCCCTTTCCGGGCTCAGCTTTCTGTTCAAGGTGAAATCCGCCACTGAAAAACTGGATACTCCGAGCCCTTGGAGTCAGCTCTGGACTGCAGACGGTATGGCCCGGCCCTTCCTGATCGCCATGATCACCTTGGCCGTACTTGCTATGATCGGCGCTATTCTTTACTGGGTTCTCAAACATGAGAAAGGGCGTAAGTTTCTGGCAATGGCTTCAGTATGCATGTTTGTTGCCTTTTTTATGGGAGCCTTTACCCGTGAACGGGCACGGAAACCCTATCTGGTCTGGGGTACCATGTATATGAATCAGCAGCTTACCGCAAAGGAAATGGATGCTGCCAAAAAGGTTACAGCAGTTTCCGATGCCCCGCTCACCGGAGAACAGGTCTTTATAGATCAGCAATGCATGTCCTGCCACAGTTTTAAAGGGCAGGGCGGGTCTATCGGGCCTGATCTGAGCACTCTGTCACGACCGGAACTTAACGATAAGAACAACCTTATGGATTTTATCCTTCAGCCTCCTGCACCTGCCAATATGGCCATGCCGCCGTTCAGCGGAACCGAGCAGGAACTTGAGGCTATTGCCGAATATCTGCTAAAAAAATAACATAGCCGTTGCTGTGCGTTCCAGCCCTGCAGCGGGGGAGAATGATTTTTCCCCCGCTTCCCGTCCGTTTCTTCCCTTCCGGGTAATCGCCTGTTTGACTTTTTTTCTTCTCTCGGCTATAGTTCCAAACCTGTTTGCGGTCTGTTGTTTTTTCGTTGCAAAAGGAGAAAGAATACAGGCCTTTTTCTTGTATTTTCTGTCCGAAGAGCAAAGAGGAGTTGAGCGTGGCCAGTGTCGTGGTGGTTGGAACCCAATGGGGGGACGAAGGGAAAGGGAAAGTTGTTGATCTGCTGACCGGTTATGCAGATTATATCGTTCGTTTTCAGGGAGGAAACAACGCCGGGCACACCTTGGTGGTGGAGGGGAAAAAATATATTTTTCATATTATTCCTTCCGGTATCCTGTATGAAAACAAGATGTGCATGATCGGTAACGGGGTGATCATTGACCCCGGAGTCCTGCTTTCGGAAATGAAAGAGCTGAACAACCAGGGCCTGCCCGTGACGCCCGACCGCCTGATGATCAGTGAGAATGCCCATCTGATTATGCCCTACCACCAGATGCTGGACCAGGCCCGTGAGGCAGCATTGTCCAAAGGCAAGAAGATTGGCACCACCGGACGCGGTATCGGCCCCTGTTATATGGATAAGGTGGGCCGGGTGGGTATCAAGGCCGGTGATCTGCTGGATCCAGAGCAGTTTCAGGAAAACCTCCGGAGCAATATCGAGGAAAAGAATTTTTTTCTGACCAGACAGTATGATGCTGAACCGGCCTCCTATGAGACCATTCGGGAACAGTTTGAGGGGTTTGCGGAAAAACTGGCGCCTTTTATCGGCAATGTTTCAGTGGAGCTGGATACGGCACGGAAAAACGATAAAAATATTCTGTTTGAAGGCGCACAGGGAACCCAGCTTGATATTGATCACGGCACCTATCCCTTTGTAACTTCTTCCAATACCATTGCAGGGAATGCCTGTATCGGTTCCGGTTTCGGACCGGCCCATATTGACGAGGTGATCGGGATTCTCAAGGCATATACCACCAGAGTCGGGGAGGGGCCTTTCCCCACCGAACTGCCTGAAGGCGATGCGGTGGGTGACGCGCTGCAGAAGAAAGGCGGCGAGTTCGGGGCCACAACTGGAAGACGCCGGCGCTGCGGCTGGCTGGATATGGTTGTTGCCAACGATGCTGTCCGGATAAACGGTCTGACCGGGCTGGCCATCACCAAGCTGGATGTGCTGTCCGGGCAGCCGAAGCTGAAAATCGGGCGACAGTACACCGTGGAAGGGGAACCTTATGACTGTATGCCGGGGAATATCCGGAAGACGGCCTTGGCGCAGCCGATTTACGATGAGGTCCCGGGCTGGGAAGAGGAAATCACCGGGGTACGGGATTTTGACGATCTGCCGCAGAAAGCCAGGGACTATGTCCGGCGTATAGAAGATATGTCCGGAGTTGCGCCGGTTATTGTTTCTGTCGGCCCGGACCGGGAAGAGACCCTGCTGCTGCGCAATCCGTTTGATAAATAACAGAGTAAATAACTGAGTGCTGCTGCGTACATTGTTTATATTATTATAATATTACGGGCAGATTGACCGTGCCTTTTTCTCCTCCTGCCTCAGAAGGGGATTTTTTTTGCACGTACACTTGCACCTGTTCGCTTACTGATTATATTTTTTAGGAAACTGTACTTGGCGGTGCGAACCGGCCAGGTTCTTTTTGTTCAGGAGAAAGGAGTATGGCTCGTATTACAGTGGAAGACTGTCTTGCGCAGGTCGGTGATGATAACCGGTTTGCCTTGGTTCACCTTGCCGTGGAACGAATCCGGCAGCACCGGAAAGGTGAACCGTTTCTTGCAGAGGGAAAGAACAAGGAAATTGTCATGACTCTGCGTGAAATCGCGCAGGGACATGTGACCTTTGACAACATCAAAAGTCTGCCTGCTGAGCGTCGGGCCCGTGAAGCGGCTGAACGGGCAGCAGATGCAGAGGAAGAGAATGCAGCCGAACAGGTTAGTTAAGGTTAAGGCCGGGATAAGAGTATGAGTAGATGTTATTATGAAATCCTGCATGTAGCAAGAGAAGCTGACGGAGATACGATAAAAAAATCGTACCGGAAGCTGGCCATGAAATATCATCCGGACCGTAATCCGGATGATAAAGAGGCGGAAGCCCGTTTCAAGGAGGCTGCTGAGGCATACGAGGTACTCAGTGATTCGCAGAAACGGCAGGTTTACGACACCTATGGCCACGACGGTCTGAAAAACACAGGTTATTCCGGTCCGGGCAATGCCAGTGATATCTTTTCCCATTTGAATGATCTGTTCGGTGATCTGGGCGGTATGTTCGGTTTCGGCGGCCGTTCCCGGCGGGACCCGAATGGACCGGTCCAGGGGAATGACTTGCGGTATGACCTGGAGCTCTCCTTTATGGATGCTGTGCACGGCATAGAAAAGGAAGTTGAAATCACCAAACCTGAGACCTGCTGGACCTGTGAGGGATCAGGAGCGCGTCCCGGTTATGCGCCGCAGACCTGCCCCACCTGTCAGGGCCGGGGCCAGGTGATCCGCTCCCAGGGATTTTTTCAGGTCAGCTCCACCTGTCCTCAGTGTCATGGCTCCGGCCAGATTGTCTCTGAACCGTGTACCGACTGTAACGGTGAAGGGCTGGTCAACAAAAAGAAAAAGGTGGTCCTCAAAATTCCCGCAGGGGTTGATACCGGTTCCAGAATGCGTCTGACCGGGGAAGGGGAGGGCGGTCGTCGCGGCGGTCGCGCTGGTGACCTGTATGTGATTATTCATGTGCAGGAGCACGAGTATTTCATCCGGGATGGTCGGACAATTTATCTGCGCTATCCTATTTCCATGGTCAAAGCAGCTCTGGGCTGCGAAGTGGATGTACCGACAATCAATGGTTCGGCCGAACTGAAGATCAAAGCCGGAACCCAGTCCGGTGAACGGCTTACCCTGCCGGGTGAGGGGGTGATCGGGCTGCGTGGCGGGCGTCCGGGAGATATGATTGTGGAGGTGCAGGTCCGGACTCCGACCGGTCTGAGTAAAAAGCAGAAAGAGCTGCTGCGGGAATTTGATGCGCAATGTGCAGCTGAGGAGGAGGGATTTTTCTCCAGAATGTTTCACGGCCATTTTAAAAACCGGGAAAAGGATAAGGTTGTGTAATTTTCCGGCTGTTCAGATGTATTGATTTGCGATAGAATGATTTTATCATGGCACAGGAACTGACCCATTTTGATGCTGCCGGTAATGCCCGTATGGTGGATGTCGGCACCAAACAGGCAACTGAACGGGTCGCTGTAGCGGCAGGGCGGATTTCCATGACGCCCTCGGCGTATGCTATGGTGCGCGCCGGAACCATGAAGAAAGGGGATGTCATCGGGGTTGCGCGGATTGCCGGAATCATGGCGGCCAAAAAGGTTGATGCGCTGATTCCGCTCTGTCATCCTCTGGCTATCACCAAAGCGGATGTTGCGTTTACTTTTGATGATCACAGCAGCACGGTCGGCATTGAAGCCTCTGTCGGCATTGTCGGTCGAACCGGGGTGGAGATGGAGGCTTTGACAGCAGTTTCTGTTGCAGCCTTGACTATCTACGATATGTGCAAGGCTGTGGATAAGGGAATGGAGATTTCCGGCATCCGCCTGATCAGCAAGAGCGGCGGCAGGAGCGGCAATTACAGTCGGCACGGTCGGTAATTGGAGAATCAAAGGATGAAAAAGGAACAACTGCAGAAATTTCGGGAACAGCTTGAGGGGATGCGGGGAGAAATAATCTCGGATGTCGAGCAGACCCTTACGGATATGATCAGTCATAACGGTAATATTCCGGATCCGAATGACCGGGCCACCATTGAGTCGGACCGGGAATTTGAGCTGCGTCTGCGCAGCAGAGAACGGAAACTGCTGGATAAAATCGAACAGGCCATTGCCCGGATTGATAACGGTACCTACGGCACTTGTGCTGAATGTGAGGAACCGATTGCTCTTAAGCGTCTGGAAGCCCGACCGGTGGCGAGCTTCTGCATTGACTGCAAAATTGCCCAGGAACAGCGGGAAAGAAACTTCGGAAGATAAATGCCTGAATTACGGAAAGACCCTATTCTCGGTCGCTGGATCATTATTGCCAGGGAGCGGAGCAAACGTCCGACTGACTTTGCTGTTGATCAGCCTGTGGTCATAGGCGGCTTCTGTCCTCTCTGTCCGGAAAATGAAAAGACGACTCCTGGTGAGGTGCTGGTGTACGGTCGTGACCCGCACAGACCGCCGAATTCATCCGGCTGGAAACTGCGGGTTGTGCCCAATAAATATCCGGCTTTGGTGATTGAAGGAGAACTGGATAAGCAAGGAGAAGGGCTCTATGACCGTATGAACGGGATCGGGGCCCATGAAGTTGTGATCGAAAGCCCTGACCATGCGGTTCAGTTTGCTTATCTGCCGCATGAGCAGATGCTGCTTACCCTCAGGGCCTTTCAGGAGCGTATCCGAGATCTGGGCCAGGACAAACGGTTCACCTACGTGATGGTGTTCAAAAATAACGGCAGAGCTGCCGGAGCCTCCCTTGAGCACTCTCACTCTCAGCTGGTGGCTCTCCCGGTCATGCCCAGGATGCTGACAACTGAACTGGCAGGAAGTAAATCCTATTACGAGTATAAAGACCGCTGCATTTTCTGCGATATTATCCGTCAGGAAGTGCAGCAGAATATCCGGTTGGTCTGCGAAAATGAACTGTTTGTCACTGTGGCTCCGTTTGCCCCGAGGACGCCGTTTGAAATGTGGATACTGCCGAAAAAACATCATTCTTCCTATATCGAGCAGGATGAAACCTCATTATCCGCGCTGACCCGCATTTTCTCTGAAACGCTCAGACGGCTTGATGCCTGTATCCCCGGCATTCCTTATAATTTTGTTCTTCATACCCGGCCGCTCCGGTCCGCTCCGCTTGAGTACTATCACTGGCATTTTGAAATCATGCCCAAACTGACCAACGTTGCCGGATTTGAGTGGGGAACAGGCTTCTATATCAACCCGATGCCTCCGGAAGATGCCTGTCGGTATTTACGTCAGGTTGACATATAAGAAAAAGCTGCAGGAGGACAATATCATGGAAGAGCAAAAAAAAGTGCTGCTTGTTGATGATGAGGAGAGTATTCTTCTGTTATACAGAGAAGAAATCGAAGAGGAAGGATTTGCAGTTGAGGTCGCACATAACGGTGAGCAAGCATTGGCTGTCTTCGGGGATACCCCGCCTGACTTGGTCATTCTGGATATCAATATGCCCGGCATGAACGGGATTGAGGTGCTGCGCCAGATGAAGGCCATCAACAGTGAGCTGCCGATCATCCTCAGTTCAGCCTATCCGGAATACAAAGAGGATTTCGGGGCCTGGGCCTCGGATGAGTATATTGTCAAGTCGGCCAATACGGATGAACTGAAAGCGGCTGTGCATAAGTATCTTGACTGAATTGACTGAGCAGGAGTTGCTTGCCGGAATATTTTTTCCGGATGCCATTTTGGCTTCTGCTCCCCCCACTGTTCCGGCTGTTCTCTGACGGTCGGCTTCCGCGATGAAAGATATTCAGAACCTTCGGGATGACCGCCGTATCAGTATCCGCAAAGTCGGCGTCAAGACGATTTCCTATCCCATAACTGTCCTGGACCGCAGCAAGAAGCTGCAGCATACAGTGGCCACGGTTGATATGTATGTGAACCTGCCGCACCGGTTCAAAGGCACGCATATGAGCCGTTTTGTCGAGATTCTGAACAGGTTTCACGGTGAATTCAATCTGCGGAAATTCCACGATATCCTCTTGGAGATGAAGGAGCGGCTTGATGCCGAAGCCGCCCATCTTGAGGTGCGTTTTCCCTATTTTATTGAGCGCACTGCAGAGGGCTGTACGGGTACGGAGCGGTATGAATGCCGTATGCATGGCTCGCTGAAGGAATGCGATGATCTGGTGATGGAACTGAACGTGCCTGTCACGCTGCCGCAGTCTATGGGCCGTTGGGGGTATGTCCGGGTGGCAGTGCGCTTTAATGAATTTATCTGGCTGGAAGAACTGATCGGCCTTGTGCGGCAGGCCGTAGCTGCCGGTGGAGGGCTTTCTCCGTCTGTTGAATCGCTGTGCGGCCAGCTCGGTGATGCGCTGAAGGACGCTGCAGCTATTAGCTGGTTCCGGGTTGAGGTAGAGAATCTTGCTGACGGCTGCTCCACCTTTGCCACGGTGGAGAGCAGTTAACCTGCGGGAGATATTTGATGCGCTGAACTGGATATTCAGTATTGCGGCGTCGTATCTTGAGCAGCCAGCTTGATACCCCAACCCAACAGGAAAATTTCGCTATCGACATCTCACGGAAAAGAAAAAAATGACTTCTTGCGATAATCAAAAAAAAGATACGGAATCTGAACTTGATGAAATATCAGTCTGGTATCGAGACAACCTTATAAAGTTGTTAGGTTGGGGCGTTACTTTGTTTATTATCATAGTTGGTTGGGTGATATCAACCGAACAAGATTTCATCACTTTTTCAAAAAAATATAAGGTAACTGAAGATTCAGTAAGAATAATGAGGTTAGAAGGTAATTTGTCAAAAAATGAAGCCTCTCTTCTCATAGAGAGATTAAAGGATTTAACTATACAAGGTAAGAAAAATTTTTCCAGCATCTTATGTGATGTCATAAAAGGAATTTCAGAGAAGAAAAAAAATGATATTTTAAATAATACACTATGTAATGAAGCTGCAATAGACCGGGCTAAGGGCTTCGTTTTTTTTAGTCTGGTTTTCTGGATATCTTGGTTTGTACTTGTAAATTGCCTTAGAAAAAAACTGCGTGATCATCCGACAATTCCTTCAGAGATCGCAGTACGTAGATACTCACGGGGTATGTTGATATTGTTAGTAATACTGGGATATTTCGTTTTAGATTAGCTTTCTTCTGACAAAATACTTCCTTTCATTTGAATACGCCGAAAAAATCATAGGCATCCTTGTGTGCAGACGGACAACGCCTGAGTCCGCTGTCTCCTCATGCCACCCCGTTTTGCGTCTTACTATCTGAAACAAATACAAATGACACAACTGCTTTTTGAAATAGGAACAGAGGAAATTCCGGCAGGATATATCCAACCTGCACTTGCCTTTATGGAACAGACCTGTCAGACCAAGCTGAGCGAACTCGGTCTGCGGTTCGGCAGAGTCCGTACCGCAGGTACGCCGCGTCGTCTAACCCTGGCAGTCGATGATCTCCAGGAGCGCCAGGAAAACCGGCGTCAGGAGCATATCGGTCCGGCGAAAAAGGCCGCCTTTGCTGCGGACGGCAATCCCACCAGGGCGGCTCAGGGATTTGCCCGTTCCAGAGGCGTGGCGGTGGAGGACCTGCAGGTTGTTGAAACAAAGAAGGGTGAGTACCTGATGGCGGTGGAGGAGATCAGCGGTCGGGAAACCGGGGATCTGCTGCCTGACCTGCTGACCGATCTGCTGCGTTCGATTCCTTTTTCCAAGTCCATGCGCTGGGCAGACAACAGCCTGACCTTTGCCCGTCCGCTGCAGTGGCTGCTCGCTTTATACAACGGTAAGGTGGTTGATTTGACGGTGGAGGGCGTGCAGGCCGATAACACCACCCTGGGCCACCGTTTTATGAGTCCGGATCCGGTGCAGGTAGAAAATTTTGACCAGTATCAGCAGCAGCTGGCCGACAAAATGGTAGTGGTTGATCAGGAACAGCGGCGGAATCTGGTCATCGAGAAGGTGCAGCAGGCTGTTGCCGAACAGGTAGGCACAGCTGGTACGCCTCTGCTGGATGACGGGCTGATTGATACGGTCACCAATCTGGTGGAAATTCCCTGGGGCGTGTGCGGCAGCTTTGATGAAAAATTTCTCGCCCTGCCGGATGAGGTACTGATCACCTCCATGCGCGAGCATCAGAAGTATTTCCCGGTGGCAGGAGGAGATGGTGCCCTGCTGCCCTATTTTGTTGCGGTCAATAATACCAATATCGCCGACAAGGGGTTAGCAGTCAACGGCCATCAGCGTGTTCTCCGGGCCCGCCTGGAAGATGCCCTGTTTTTCTTTAACGAAGATAAGAAGAGAACTCTGGCCAGCAGGGTAGACGGGCTGTCCGGAATCATTTTCCAGCATAAGCTGGGAACAATGGCGGAAAAAAGTCAGCGGATCAGCCGACTGGCCGCCTTTCTTGCTGACCGACTTGCCCCGGAACTGCAGGAGGATGCCGAACGGGCGGCACAGCTGGCCAAAGCTGATCTGCTCACCGAGATGGTAGGTGAATTTCCCTCTTTGCAGGGTGTTATCGGTCGGGATTATGCCTTGGTTGACGGCGAGAAACCGGCTGTTGCAGATGCTGTGTATGAGCATTATCTGCCGACCCGCGCCGGTGGTACGCTGCCCGAATCGCTGCTCGGCGCGCTGGTAGGCTTGGCGGATCGGATGGACACGATAGTCGGTTGTTTTGCCATCGGCGAACGGCCTACCGGCAATAAGGATGCCTTCGGGCAGCGCAGGCTAGCTCTCGGTCTGATTAATATTATCCGCCACCAGAATCTGCAGCTGTCCCTGGTTGATCTGGCAGAACAGGCGTTAGCAGGGTATGCGGAGAAAATTCAGGCTGCAGAGGATACCCTTGAACAGGTTCTCGCCTTTATCAGGCTCCGTTTTGAAAATGATTTCATTGCCGCAGGGGTAAAGCAGGAAGTGGTGGAAGCCGCCACCTCAGTGGAGTTTGACGACCTGACCGACTGTCTGGCCCGGATAGAGGCTCTGGACAGTATGCGCAGCAGTGAGGAGTTTGCCGTGCTGGCCGGATCGTTCAAGCGGATCCGTAATATTATCAAAGATAATCAGGAAACCTCAGTTGATGCTGCCTTGTTTTCGGAAGAGGCGGAAAAAGAGCTGTTCGCCACCTGCTCTGCTGTGCAGGAGCAGGTGCAGCCGATGCTGAAACGCCGCGCCTACAGCGAGGCTCTGGCAGCCATGCTGACCATGAAGAAGCCAGTGGACCGTTTTTTTGATGCGGTTATGGTGATGGATGAAAATCCGGCGGTTCGGGCCAACCGCTTGAACCTGCTCACTGCACTGGCAGCTCTTGTCCTGCAGATCGGGGATATTTCCCGGATGCATGTCGAGCAGGGGTAGGGTAGGGAAAAATCCGAAAGCAAAACGAAGGCAACAGCAGGGAGAAAAAAGAGAAGGCTGCCCATTTCGGACAGCCTTTTTTGCATTCATCAGCTTTTTTGCATTCATCAGATCACAACAAAAACAAATAATCTGATGAAGCTGATTGCTTGTTGCAACAGACTACTTATTAGCCTCATCATACTTATCTTTGTAGTCATTATGGCAGGTTGTACACATCATCAGATTCTTGCCGGTTGAGCTTGTCTGATCCTTATGACATCCTGCGCAACGGCCGTGGCCTGCGCGCTGGATGGGTGAGGTGAGCGGAAGAGGAACACCGGAAATCTTTCCGTCAAGCGTGATGCCGTCTTTATTATGACATGTGTGGCATTGCTTATGCTCTGTCTTACCTGCCTCATATTTTGCTTGGGTACCGTCCTCATTTTTGCCATGATGACAGTTACCGCACTCCTCCTTCAGGCGTTCCTGATGATCCCAATGCGGGAAATAGGCAGGATTTGCTGAACCGTCTGTTCCGTTTGTCATTTTAAGAATTTCAGCTCCGTTCTTTTCCGGAGTCCTGTCTGCCGCTGTGGTCAGACTACTGAAACCTGCACCGCAGACCAACGCAAGAGCAACACCGAAAATCAACGCCTTTTTCATTCTACATCCTCCTTCGTGGAAAAAATAATAAAGATCAACAAAATGTTGTCTGGTAAACTCATAATCACGGTGTATAGCTTATAGCATTTATTTTGTCAAGCAGGGAAAAGCAGGAAAATACCATACAACATATCTCCCTGGCAGCTGACCTACAGATCAGCTGGCCCCGTAGCTGTGCAGTCCGCTCAATATCAGATTGACCCCGAAATAGGTGAAGAAAACAGAGGCAAATCCGACAATAGATAGCCAGGCGATACGGGCACCGTCCCATCCTCTGGTGAACCGGGCGTGTAAGGTCAGGGCATAGACAAACCAGGTAATAATGGACCAGGTCTCCTTGGGATCCCAGCTCCAGTAGGTTCCCCATGCCTCGTTGGCCCAGACAGCACCGGTGATGATCCCTGCGGTCAGCCACATAAAGCCGAAGATAATTGTTTTATGAATCAGGTCATCAAGCACGGGCAGATCAGGCAGTGTGCCCGGAGTATCGGGCCGTTTTTTCTGTTGCGGCTGTTGTTTGCGGGAAAAATGTTTCAGCAGATAGACGACACCTAGACCACAGGCTGCAGCAAAGGCACTGTAGCCGATAAAACAGGTGATTACATGGGCAATCAGCCAGTTGGACTGCAGCGCAGGAACCAACGGGGTGATATCCTGGTTCATCGTGCTGGACAACGAAGCATAGGCCATTGCCGTGAAGGCAAAGGGCATGACAAAGGCGCCAAGGACCTGTGCCTTGAATTTGAATTCCAGCAGAATATAGAACAGAGCTGTACACCAGGCAAAGAAAACCAGTGATTCGTAAAGATTGGTCAAAGGGGCGTGGCCGATGTCGATCTGATAGGACTCGTGCCAGCGCAGGCCGAGAGCGGCAGTCTGGGTCAGGACGCCGAGAATGGCAAGGCCCAGGCCGACGAACCCGACTTTCTTGTTATGAAAGACCAGCAGGCCGATATAGAAAACCGTTGACAGCAGGTATGCTATGGTCGTGATGCCGAAGAGTTGTGAGCTGTTCATTATGAGTATCCGATAGGTATTTATTTTTTTGGGGTCATTTCTGTTGTCTTCAGTTGAAGGAGCTTATTCGGCAGTCTGTTTTTTCCTCTCCTGAAAGCCGTCCGTCAGGGCGGAAAATACTTTTGCAAACCCCAGCTTGTTTTTGTTGGCATTGCCTGCAAAAAGCACCATTGTCTGTCCGTCCAGTTCGTAGACATGGGCCCATATTCTGCGATGGGACATAAAAAATGCCATATACAGACCGATCAGCATCAGGCCGCACCCGGTGTACACCCACCAGACGCCCGGATCTTTAGCCACCTGCAGGCCGGTAGCAAAATGGGGGCCGATGCGGAGTTCGTACTTTGTCGATGGCCGTTCCACAATAACCGACGTGTCATACGGGACAGAGAACATGGAAGGTTCGCCTGCTGAGTCCATCATCCAGATATTCACTGCAGTATGGGCCGATTGAATGCGTATCATGCCGCTCAGATCACCGTCCTGCCATTGGTGGATTTCATTGAGCTGCCTGGGGTCAATCGGAAAGACATGCACTGCGCCGGTGCTCTGATTTTTTAATCTGATCACCGAGCTGCTCGACTGATTATAACTGGACTGGTAAAAAGTCACCCCCTTGTAGGTCAGGGGCTTATTGACCTCGATAATTTTGGACAGTACCTCCTCGCCGTTCTCCAGCACGGTCAGGCCGGAGACATAATCCTTGGGCATCCTGGTGCCGGGGTAATAGTGAATAGTAAAAAAATCGCAGCGCACTGTAAAGCCGAGGGGGATTTTGCTGCCTTTGCTGTCCTGTGAATAGGAAAAAATAAAATTGCTTTGTGCGGTTTCCGGCAGAGAAACACCGCCTTTGAAGGCGAATTCCGGCTTTTTCAGTATTTTTTCCGCCACGGTCGAAGAGCCGATGATGGCACCGATCAGGATGACCAGAATAGAAATGTGCACCACATAGACACCGTAGCGGGTCCAGGCGCCTTTCTGGGCAAAGAGCAGCGTCCCGGCTTGCTGCTCGCGGCTCTCAGATTTCCAGCCCTTCCGGGCAAGGTAACGGACCACCTCTTCTTTTGCCGAGGTCAAGGAACCGCCGATTTGCTGTTCTGTATGCAGCTGCATTTTCGGCAGCCGTTCCGGACTTGTGGCCAGATTATCCCGGCGCACAATCTTGTTTACGGTCGGCAGGCGGTCCAGGGTGCAGACGATCAGGTTCAGACTGAATGCCCCGAGCAGGGCAAGAAACCAGACAGAGTTGTACATATCATGAAAATGGAGCATCTGGATCAGCTTGGCTGCTCCTGCACCCCATTGTTCCACATAATGTTCCGGCTCTTTATTCTGCTGGATAACCGTGCCGATGATGGAGGTGGAGGCAAGAAGTGCGATCAGAAACAGGGCCAGCTTGACCGAGGCCAGAAACGCCCAGATTGTATTTTTCTTTTTCCTGGTTGTATTGGACTTCCGGTGCGCCTTTGTTGTGTCTTCCTGCTGAACGCGGTCAGCAGGATGTTTATGTTCTGCAGATTTCTGCTTTGCCGGAGGCCTGTTTTTCGATGTCGAAACCATGTGAACCTGATAAGATATTCGTGCGTCCGGAACAGCACGTTAGTTGGAGTTGAAAAGAAATATCACTATTACCTAAGATTATTAAAAGGTATTGAAGCATGGGAGGGCAGGGCTGTCAATATTTTTCCGTCCTGCTGTTCCGGCCCGTCGAGCCGGGATGGGAGTTGTACAGAAGGCTTTCTTGCTGTCACGTCTCTATATTGTGTTCCTGAAGCCTGCTCTGATCCGGCGTGCGATAGAAATCAGGAGCAGCTACGGTATCAGTTCTTGGGATTCCTGCATTATCAGTGCGGCTGAAGCGGGCGGATGCGGCAGCATATATTCTGAGGATCTGAGTCAAAGAGTTGAGGCGGGTCTGTTTCGGCTCAATTACGTATTGAGCATATATTTCAACTAAGTAAGCTGCACAGGAATATCTTCTTTGACGGAATTCCAGACTATTTCATTTGCGATGACATCGTAACCGTGGGCGATTACATTTCTGAACCCGATAATCTCTCGCCAATTATCAATGCGATCAAGCAGGCCGGGATCAATCCTCTTGATTCTGTTAAGCGCTTCACCTATTATTTCAAACTGCCTTTCAACCGCTGACTGTGTTTTCAGATCTGCAGCGTACTCCACTTCTCCCATATCAAGCGTAAACTGAACGATCAGCTCGCAGGCAGTAACCGCATCTTCAATACAGACCAGAGGATCATGCGGCATAGAGTTGCCTCGTTTCTGAAAAAATGTACTTTCTGATGCGCTTGTTCTTTATTGCCTGTGGCATGACAAGGTCAACAGGACGGGAGAATAGGGCTTCCAGTTCAAATTTAATATTCATGTATCGTTTCATTCCATTGCGGGGGCTGTTCAGAGGTCGCGCTGCCGAAAACACTTAGGCTCTTTACCTGATATTTTTCGCAGATTATGTTGATACCATTTTGGTATTGTTTAAAATCAATCATTATTTCATGTCGAATGTAGAGTGTGACAGAGCTGATAATCCTTTTTCTCATGCTGCCATATTTATCAGCATGGTGCAAGATCGTTTCCGGGAAGACTGGTAACAACGTTGGAGGGAGGCTTTCACTCTGAGAATTTGAGTTCGGGACAGTATTATAGCAGTTTCAATTTGAGTGACAATCAATATTTGACTTTATAGACATCTATAATCAATAGGTTATCAACCTACAATTGATACTCATTCAAGCTGAAATCACTATATTCCGGGATTAAACTGGTTGATCCTTTTCTGTAATTCTTGTAACTTTTACGGAGAATGTTCGTTCTGAACTTTCCGGTGGCTGAAAAATTCACGCTATTTTCGGCAGGTCGCTGTTGATCCCCCGGGCGGGTTGTGTTGGTCCGCAACCCGCTTCTCTGTGCCCCGTCGCTGTGTAGTCTGATTTTGGGCTATGATATCGGCGGGGGACTTTTTTTATATGGTGACAGAAGATTCTTCTTGAGAATTTAAGTGTAACGTGTGTTTTTTTTTTAAAAAGAGGGTTAAAATCATTTTTTCTGAAAATAGGAGATGCGAACCATGTCAAATACCATAATACAATCCTTATTAAGATTTCTTGATCGCAAATTCGATACCTTACCGCAAATATTAAAAAATTTAATAGTAATCCTTGTCGCTATCTTGATTTGTACAATTTTACTATATACGTCAATTGCACCAACATATATAGAAGGCCATTTGTTTATAGCAGATAATGATTTTGGAGGAAAAATTCAAGGTAAAGACTATATCCTGATCAAAGGAAATCAAGAATTCCGTACAAATAAAAATGGGTACTGGATGCTTCCTGTTACGGGTTTCATCCCGACAAAAAATACAATTTATATAAAAGATAATAAAGGAAAGATTATCGGTGATTTTTCTTATTTTGGACCAAAACCAATAGCAAATGCTTTTAAAGCATCAAATTACGACATATTAATCGATCCTGATAATAATAACAATATAACGATTTCAAATATTTATAGAAAAGTAAAATCATTAGTAAATATTAATGAGGTTTATGCTCAATCAATACGAAAAAAATCAATGCAAAAAAATGAAAAACAAGTTTTACCTATATTAGTACACTTAGAAGGACAAGGAAACATTGTCTGTAAAGATGGAGATTGGTGCGGAACAAAAGGAGAACAAAGAAGAATAGAAGGATTTAATATTAAACTTCCTCGACAATTAAAAGATAGAAATATTAATTTAGAATACTATTGCCATATAGAGGGAGGCCAAGGGTACCAAGGACCTTTCTCAGACGGAGAATTCTGTGGAACAAAGGGTGAAGAAAGAAGACTGGAAGGATTTAAGATTTTACTTAAAGGAACTCATGCATCACAATACAATATTTACTACCAAGCACATATAGAAAAAATAGGTGACACTGAAATTCTTGAAAATGGAGAATTCGCAGGTACCCGTGGTAAATCTCTCCGTATAGAAGCCATCAAAGTTTGGTTAACAAGTCAAAATCATTAAAAAAGAAAATATATTGTTCGTTCCGTATCTGCCGCATCCCGTGTGATATCAGGCGAGCCGGGAAATGTTAAAACAGCTTCTAAAAAGCATATGAAGATACTTGTTTCCGGCGCCTCTGGTCTGGTGGGCAGCGAGGTCTCCCGTTTTCTTGCCGCACAGGGGCATCAGGTGCTCGCTCTGCAGCGGAAGACTACCCGGCCTCCGTATTGGGATACGGACAGAAAAATCATTGAGCTGGGCACTGATCCTGCTGATACTGGAATTGACGCAGTTATTCACCTTGCCGGGGAAAACATTGCTCAGGGCCGCTGGACCGCAGCAAAAAAGGAACGAATTCTCCGGAGCAGGGTGGACGGCACCCATCTGCTTGCCGAGTTTTTTGCCTCTGCCGAGTACAGACCCAGAATCATCATTTCCGCCTCTGCTGTCGGATTTTACGGTGATCGGGGGGCAGAGCAGTTAGACGAAACAGCCGGTCGAGGTGCAGGCTTTCTTGCTGATGTTGCGGATGCCTGGGAAAAGGCAACCGTACCGGCAGCGGAGGCGGGTATCCGGGTGGTGCAGCTCAGGTTCGGGATGGTGCTCAGTCCTGCGGGCGGCGGGCTGGCAAAGATGCTGCCCCCGTTCAGATTATTAGGGATCGGCGGTCCTATGGGCAACGGCAGACAGTATATGAGCTGGATCAGCATCCGGGAAATCGGGGAAATTATCCTACATGTCCTTGAGCAGGAAAAACTCCACGGGCCGGTCAACGCGGTTGCGCCGCATCCGGTCACCAATGCACAGTTCACGAAAATATTGGCCAACGTGCTGCGACGCCCGGCCTTTCTGCCTGTGCCCGGCTTTCTCCTCTCTCTGCTCTTCGGCGAAATGGCCAGGGAACTGGTGCTGGCCAGCACCAGAGTCTATCCGGCAAAGCTGCTGGAGTCCGGCTATCCGTTCAGAGCGCCTGAGCTTGAAACAGCCCTGCGCAACCTTCTCTGCTGAGTCCGTTCTCTGTTCCGTTCCGTCATTCTTTCTATTTTCGTCACTCCAGCTCCACACCGGCGCCTTCGTCCGCAAAAGACGGTCGCTGCTCCGGGGTGTACGCCTGTCTTCCCTGCTGATTGAGCAGGGCCTCAAAACGGACAATATCCTGTTCATCAGTCAGCTCTTCCTGGCCCAGCAAGGTAAACCGGCATTCACAGCGGATCAGCTGACCGCCGCACCAGGGGCAGACTTCTACCGGACAGCCCAGCTCATGCAGTTCCCCGGTTGCGGCCTGACAGGCCGGACAGGTATCGATATCCGCCTGCAGCGGCTCGTAGAACGGCAATTGTTCAATATCCGCTGTTGCCTCGCTGAACTGCTCTGCAGAGGAAAAAGCAAAAAAATCCAGCAGGTCTTTGTCCAGATAGCCTTCCTGCAGGCTGCCGTGAAACTCAATACCTTCATCTGAGGTCAAGTACAGGTAGGCATCAAGCGGGGTCACAGCGGCAAAGAGAAAAATGCCTGTTTTTCTAGCCACCAGCCGCAGTTCTTTGATCCAGTCGTTCCGCGTATCCGGCAGGGAACTGTAAAATGTATCCAGCACAGTAAGGGCCATGCGGTCATCCCGAAAGAGCAGCAGCAGGTCAGCAGCCTGCTCCATCCGGCTGTCCGGTACGGCATAGTGCATCAGTTCGCGGATACGACGTCGTTTTTCCTGTAATTCACCCATGTTGTAAAGACAGCGTGACAGCTTATGTTTTAATTATGTTTCAGGGCAGAACGGCATGAAACTTGATTTTTCCGAAAAACTGCTGTATAGATAGAAATGCTGTGCGGTGGGTTGAGACGAATTGACAGAAATAAGAACAATTCTGCCGCAGCTCTTCTCCGGATGCTGCCTCTCAACCCTGCGTTTATCCGGCAGACTGTTTGTAGCTCAATTAACGCCCGGACCGTCAGCCAGTTCTGCAGTACCGGTCGCCTGCCGTCCTGATTCAGAAGTATTCTCCCGGGGTCTCCGGTTCGGAGACACAACAGATTTTATTGTACCCGAACAGGCGCATCTGCGCATTATTTTTTCAGTATGTCAGAAACGCGCCTGCTGCCGTTGTTGTGCCAGAGAGCATCCGGTCTGCGGCAGGCAAAAAGATGAACCAAAAAAAGAGGCACTCACCATGAACAACGAAAAGAATGCCACCTGCGCAACCCTTACTGTTGAGGGAAAATCATACTCGCTGCCCATTGTCCGGGGGACGGAAAACGACAGGGCCATTGACATCAGCAGACTGCTGCAGCAAACCGGATACACCTCCCTGGATAACGGCTATAAAAACACGGCATCCTGCACCAGTGACATCACCTTTCTGGACGGGGAAAAAGGGGTACTCAGCTATCGGGGCTATGCCATTGAGGAACTGGCTAAACATTGCGCTTTTATCGAAGTCGCCTACCTGCTGGTGCATGGCCATCTGCCCAATTCTGCTGAATATGAACATTTCCGCCAGCTGCTGAAAAAGTTTGCCCTGATCCATGAGGATATGATCCATTTTTTTGATCATTTCCCGCCCAATGCTCCGCCCATGGCCATTCTGTCAGTGATGGTCAACAGTCTGTGCAGCTATTATCCGGAAATGAGCGATGATCCGATCAAAACCCTTGATACGACTGCTGCCCGCCTGATCTCCAAAATCCGGACGATCGCGGCATTTTCTTATAAGAAAAGTATGGGGCATCCGTTGGTCTATCCTCGTCGGGATCTGAACTACTGCGGCAACTTTCTCAATATGATGTTTGACCGGCCTGTGCTGCCGTATACAGTGCAGCCGGAGGCCGTGGCTGCTTTGAACAAGCTGCTCATCCTCCATGCCGATCATGAGCAGAATTGCTCCACCTCCACGGTCCGGTTGGTGGGCAGCGCGGGCGTGAACCTCTATGCTTCCATTTCAGCGGGGATCAATGCCCTGTGGGGTCCGCTGCACGGCGGAGCCAATGAAGCGGTGGTCAAGATGCTGACCGCCATCCATGAAGACGGCGACGATTTCAAGAAATATATTGATAAGGCCAAAGATAAAAAAGATCCGTTCAGGTTATCCGGATTCGGGCACCGGGTCTACAGAACTTATGATCCCAGAGGGAAAATTATCAAGGAGGCCTGCGACGAGCTGCTTGAAGTGCTCAATATCTCCGATCCCCTGCTGGACATTGCCCTGCGGCTTGAAGAAATTGCCCTGCAGGACGAATACTTTATTGAACGCAATCTGTTCCCCAATGTGGATTTCTACTCCGGGATCATCTACCGGGCCTTGGGCATCCCCACCAACATGTTTACGGTAATGTTCGCTCTAGGCCGCCTGCCCGGCTGGATCGCCCAGTGGAAGGAGCAACAGGAAGATCCGCACGGCAAGATCGGCCGGCCGAGGCAGGTGTATATCGGGGAGCCGTCTAGGCCCTTTGTGCCTCTGTCGGAAAGAAAGTAAGGTTAGTCTGTTTGGGACGTTATGCGTCTGTTTATCGCACTTGATCTGCCGGAAACGCTCAGGGAGCGGCTGCAGCTTATCTGCTGCGGCCTGCCCGGAGCCCGCTGGGTTCCGCCGGAGCAGTACCATCTGACTCTGCATTTTATCGGTGAAGTTGACGGTGCCGAACTGCGGAATATCCGGGATTGTCTGGCAACGGTGGAAAGTGAACCGTTCTCCCTGCAGCCGGAAGGCATCGGTTTTTTCCCGCCCCGGAAAAAGCCGCATACCCTGTGGGTCGGAGTGCGGCAGGAGGAGCAGCTGACCTGTCTGCATAACCGGATAGGGTCCGCCCTTATCGGAATCGGAATGGAGCTGGAGAAGAGAAAATTTGCCCCGCACATCACCCTGGCCCGGCTGAAAAACACACCGGCAACCGGAATCGGAGGCTATCTGCAGCAGCACGGTCTTCTTACGCTCCCTCCGTTCCGGGTTGATAACTTCAGATTATACAGCAGTGTGCTGGGAAGCCGGGGAGCAAAGCATTATGTGGAACAGGAATATCTGCTCGGCAGCGCATGCTGATCTGGACTTGGGTCACATCGGCCGGGACGGCAGTACGATAAAATGACAAAAAAAGGCCGGAGAATGATACGAAAAAAAATACCATTTTCCGGCCTTGTCCTGTCTCTGGAGGCGACGAGCGGATTTGAACCGCTGAATAAAGGTTTTGCAGACCTCTGCCTTACCACTTGGCTACGTCGCCTTGATGATGTAGGGACACTTTATACCCAGATTTGATCTGGTTGACAAGGATTTTTTTCTGCAGGATCTTTCGACGGAAAGAATGGAAAGGAAATTTTTTTAAGATCAGAAGGATAAAGCAGGGACGGGTAGAACTGAAAAAATGGGAACCACAATTGATGCCCTGATTGTCCGGCAGGAAGAGAATCTGGCGGATCTACAGAAAGCAATAGGCTATTCATTCCAGAATGTTGAACTGCTGCAGCTGGCCATGATTCACAGCTCCTTTGCCTTTGAGCGCCTGGATGACGGCCGGCATAACGAGACCCTGGAATTCCTCGGTGATGCGGTCCTGGATCTGGCAGTCGGTCATATTCTCTTTACCCGCTTTCCCGACAAACGGGAGGGCAAGCTGACCCGGATACGTTCCGCCTTGGTGAATGAAGCCGGGCTGGCCAAGGTGGCCCGCAGCCTTGATCTGGGCAGATACCTGCTTCTCGGTCGCGGCGAAGAGAGTTCAGGAGGGCGGGAAAAACCGTCCATCCTTGCCTGCGCCTATGAGGCCCTGATCGGTGCTATGTTTCTGGACAGCAGTTATGAAACAGTGCTCAGCTATGTCCGCAGAACCTTTGAGCCCCTGATTGACCGGCACGGTGAACGGCTCATCCGTGCCGATGCCAAGAGTATGCTGCAGGAGCGGCTGCAGGAACTGCATAATGAAGGGCCGCGTTATGTACTTGATGCCGAAGAGGGGCCTGCGCATGCCCGCCTGTTTACCGTATCAGCCTGTTTCCGGGATCAGATTCTCGGCTCCGGCCAGGCCGGGAGCAAAAAGGAGGCGGAGCAGCAGGCGGCACGGGCTGCGTTGGAGGCTCTGAAAGAGACAATGCAGTGACCACGGCGGGAAATTTTTTATCAACAGGAACATATATATGAAGCATATACAGCCCATTCTCTTCTCCTGCAGCGTCATGCTGCTGTGCCTGTACACCTGCAGTGCTGCGTGGGCCGGGAATAATATTGAGTTTCTGGACAAGGAGCTTATTCAGAAACTCAATACAGAACAGGATTGCAGACAGTTTTTCCGGGGAATTACCTTTACAGACAAGTCTGCCAGATAACGGGGAGGCGTTTCTGTGCAGCAGGCAGCGTCCCGTCCACTGGTCATTCCAGTTTTTATTCCCCACGAGGGCTGCCCGCATTGCTGCATTTTCTGCAATCAGCGGCGGATTAGTGGTCATGCCGGGAAGCCGGTGACTGCAGAAGCCGTGCGGGAAACTGTGCGGACTTGGCTGGAGAGAAAGCGTTCTGGAAAGAAGAAAGTTCAGGTCGCTTTTTACGGCGGCAGTTTTACCGGCCTGCCAATGGCACGGCAGGAAGAGCTGTTAGGGGGTGTTACGCCGTTTCTGGATCAGGGACAGGTGCAGAGTCTTCGGCTGTCCACCCGGCCTGATTATATTGATCCGGGAAAAGTTGAGCTGCTGCTGGCGCACAGGGTCTCCACCGTGGAGCTCGGGGTGCAGTCCATGAACGACAGGGTGCTGGCCGCCGCACAGCGGGGACATACTGCCGCTGATGTTGCTCAGGCCGTGTCTGTGCTTCGCCGGGCCGGGATGAAAATCGGCATCCAGCTGATGCTCGGACTGCCTGAAGACAGCCGCACAACGCTGCGCCGGACAGTTGCCCGGGTTATTGCCCTGCAGCCTGACTTTGTCCGCATCTATCCGCTGCTGGTGCTGCGTAACAGCGAACTGGCAACGCGCTACCTTCGTGGTGAGTATACACCGCTCAGCCTGAACAAGGCCGTGCTCCTGGCTGCCTGGATGAAACAGTGTTTTGCCGAGGCAGGTATCCGGGTGGTGCGTATGGGCCTGCAGGCCGGGCCGGAGCTGGAAGCCTCCCTGCTGGCCGGGCCGTGGCACCCGGCCTTCGGAGAGCTGGTTGCTTCCCGGCTGATGCTGCGGCGGACAAGAAGACTGCTGGCCCGAATCGGTGGAAACGGGTCTGTGCAGCTATGCATCAACGAACGGGATCAGTCCGTCTTCCGGGGGATGAAATCCGCCAACATCACCCGGCTGCGGCAGCTTGGACTGTGGCAGCGGATTACCCTGAGCACAAACCCGACGCAGATGCGGCACACGGTGGAGGTTGCCTGAAGTGCTGTCCGGAAGGAACCGGAATGCTGTCAGCCTCAATGGTGCTCATGATCATGAGAGCAGCAGTCGTGCTCCTCCTTCCTCCTCAACCGGCGTTGCACACTGTGCATCATCGGGCGGACGGACAGGGCGAGCAGGACAAGGGATGCCGTTATGGTCAGTCCCTCCGGCAGCATTTTTCCATGCTGCGCAACAGAGGATGCGATGGAAATATCGAGCGTCCGGTACACTGCATCCAAAGCCAGGCCGCAGCAGAGGCTGACCACGGCAATGGAGATCAGATAGAGGGCAACGCCGCGTCTGCCTAACAGGCCGGTTAGGACGGACAGGGAGGTGATATTGGTGGCTGGGCCGACCAGAAGAAAGACTAGGGCTGCTCCCGGACTCACCCCTTTGAGGATAAAGGCTGCCGCAATGGGGGTGGAGGCGGTGGCGCAGATATACAGCGGAATCCCGATAACCAGCATAATAAACATGGAGGAAAGGCTGCCGCTGAGATAGGTTGTAAAGAGTTCATCAGGCAGCAGTACCGTGATGGCCCCGGCCAGCAGGAGGCCGAAAAGAAACCAGCCTGCAAGTTCCTCCCAGATGTCCGTGACCGCATAAACCACCCCGGCTTTCAGTTTGCCCGGAAAATTTTTTACAAAGCCGTGTCCCTGTGCCTCCTCCGGTTTCTCCGTCGAACCGGCAGTCGAGGCATCCTCTGCTGAACCGCAGCCGCACCCGCATGAGTCCTCCTCTGCACATGGTTCTGTTGTATTCTGCTGCTCAACGGGACCGGACTGAGCAGCCCGGTTCGGACCGGAAAAAGAAAAGAGATTTTCGGCAATACCAGCAATTGCAGCGGAAATAAAAGCAGACACCGGACGGGCAACCGTCATGATCGGGTCAAGCAGGGCCCAGGTTATGGAGATAGAATCAACCCCGGATTCAGGGGTGGAAATCAGAAAGGCCGTGACAGCCCCTTTGTTGGCCCCCTGTTTTTTCAGGGTGGCAGCTGCCGGCAGGACGCCGCAGGAACAAAGCGGAATCGGAATGCCGAGCAGGGCGGATTTGAACACTGAGCTGAAACGGCCGGAACCCAGATGGGCGGCCACATAGTCGGGAGAGAGATACTCCTTGAGCAGCCCGCCGATCAGCAGGCCGAACAGCATGTAGACCGCAGACTGATTGAGCAGGTTCCACGAGGAAAGAAGTGCATCATACAGAAAAGACATCAGAACCTCCTTTGTCTCCGTCGGATACCTTTCGGTACCCGACTGTCACGTTGTGTGTCTTTCTGTATCCTATCAGTTTATTCCGGACAAATCGACTTATAAAATTCGTACGCGCCCTTGTCGCTGATTTTGACGATTACGGCGCATTTTTTCGGATCACCCTCTTCGGTGAAGGTCATTTTTCCGGTAATACCCTGAAAGTCTTTGACCTTTGCCAGAGCGTCGCGCACTGCCTTGCGGTCTTTCTTGATCCTGCCGGTGATTCCCCCGGCGCCTTCAATGGCGGTACGGGCCAGCCCCAGGGCATCCCAGGTCAGAGCGGCCACGTCATCGGGCACATAACCGTGTTTTGCCTTGTACCGGTCAATGAATTCTTTGGTCGCGCCTTTGGCTCCGGCCGCTGCGTAATGGGTGCTGAAGAACTGGCCGTAACACGGCTCGCCGCAGAGCTCAATGGTCTCGGCGGAACCCCAGCTGTCACTGCCCACAATCGGGCCTCTCCAGCCCAGATCCTTGGCCTGCTGAACAATCAGGGCGACCTCGTTGTAATACTGCGGGGTAAAGAGCACTTCAGCGCCGGAGCGGATGATCTTGGTCAGCTGGGAGCTGAAATCGGTATCCCTGGTAGTAAAACTCTCATAGGCAACTACCGAATCTTTACCGTGTTTTTCCTCCCAGGATTTTTTGAAGAACTCGGCTAGGCCCTTGGGGTAATCGCTGGCCACGTCGTAGAGCACAGCCGCCTTGGTGAACTTGAATTCATCGGTGATGAAGTTGGCCAGCACCGGCCCCTGGAAGGGATCAAGGAAGCAGCCCCGGAAAACATAGGGACGGTCAGCCGTGGTGTCCGGGTTGGTGGACCAGGGGCTGATCATCGGGGTTTCGTAGTTATTGGCCACATCCCCGGCCGGAATGGCCTGCTTGGAAGACTGCGGGCCGATGATGATCAGCACGTCATCCTGAGTAATCATCTTGGTGTTGGCCTTGACCGCAGACTCGGCCTTGGATTCGTTGTCCTCCACGACCAGTTCCACCGGGTATTTCTTGCCGCCGACCTCAATCCCGCCAGCCTTCGTTATATCCTCCAGCCACATCTCGGCCGCATATTTGCTGCCTTCGCCAACCTTGGGAATGTCACCGGTCATTGGGACGTTCAGGCCCACCTTGATAACTTTTTTTCTGCCGAAGCTCCAAGCGGCAGTAGAAAAGCAGAGGGTGAGCGCGCAGAGCGCGGCAATAAGCCGGGCTGTTCTGTTCATGGTATGTTCTCCTTTTTTGTTGGGGTTACGCAGCGTCAGGGCAATTCTTGCGATAGCCCCGAGTCGGATGGCACACAGTATAGCTGGCCTTGACCGGAAAAGCGTTATTTTTTTCCGATTCCCTGATTTCATCAGGAGTTACGCATTTGATGGAAATCAGGGAATGAAGGACAAAACTTGCCATTAACCTGTCGCCGAATTCATTGGCGATTTTCCTGTTGACAAAGGTCGTCCTGCTCTCTACTCTGATTAAAGTAAGCTTGCAGCCTTACCGTGCAGTTAGCCGAAAACATTACTGAAGATGATTTTATGGTTCGACAGCAGAATCAAGCAAAACTTCTGATTACCGGGGTGAGCGGCGTTCTCGGATGGGCCTTGGGCGGCTTGGCAGCAAGGTCATGGGAAACATTCGGCACGGTGTTTCAGCACCCTGTTGAATGTCCCGGGGTGCATATCTGCAGGGCAGACCTGACCGATGAGCGTTCACTCGGCGATCTGTTCACTGCTGTCCGACCAGATGCGGTGGTGCATGCGGCAGCGCTCTCAAGTCCTGAGTGCTGCCAGCGGTATCCTGATACATCAGAAGCGATCAATGTAACAGCTTCGGCAAATATTGCATCTCTCTGTGCGGACCTCGCGATTCCATGCGTATTCACCTCATCCGATCTGGTGTTCGACGGAAAAAATCCTCCCTACGATGAGAACTGTACAGCGAACCCGATTTCGATCTATGGAGAACACAAGCTGCGGGCGGAAACTGCCATGCAATCACGTTATCCCTCCACCACAGTCTGTCGTCTGCCCTTGCTGTTGGGCCTCGGCAGTCCGGCTACGGACGGCCTCCTGAAGGGGATGCTCAAGGCAATGGAGAATCAGGAAGAACTCAGGCTGTTTACTGATGAAATACGGACACCGGTAACCACGGAAACAGCGGCGCACGGAATATTGCTGGCCTTACGGAAGGCAGAGGCTGGCACACTTCATCTCGGCGGTCCGGAACGTCTCAGCAGATGGGAATTGGGCCAGGCCGTCGCTGAGGTCTTTCAGTTCGACAGTACGCGTCTGGTGCAGTGTCGGCAGCAAGATGCCGTCATGGAGGCTCCCAGGCCGCGTGATGTATCGTTAGACAGCGCAAAGACAGCGGCAATCGGCTACCTGCCAAGATCTATTCGGGAGCAGTTATGCTTTCTTCGTACAAAAATGAGAGGCACACTACCGGCATGACTGGCACAGATAGAACCGATAATCGTACTTGTCACCGTGTTGTCAGAACGCTACAGCCTGACCGATTCTGATCTTTCAGAAAAAAAAGCCCGCCGTTTCCGGCAGGCTTTTCGGTGCGGTATGGATCAGAAGGATCAGGAAGCAGATCAGTACGGTCTTCTGCCGTTCATATTCCCGGCAGGATCGTACCTGCAGACCCAGTAGACGTCATCTTCGTCCCGGGCGACTCCTCCGCCTATCCTTTGCGTTTCTTTCCAGACTACCTGGGTATAATGCCCGCATACCAAGCTGCAGCAGTTTCCCCCGTAGTCGTAATACTGTTTTTCGTTTCCCCAGGAATCCACCACATGTGCTGGTGTATGAGGACTTGAAGCCCAGAAAATATTTTCTCCTGTGCCATGCCGTTCTTCATAGGTACTGTGCTTCATCACATCCAGACGCAGAAGTTTGTCCGCCCATTCCTGCGCCTCCCGCGCCAGCTGAGGATCCCAGGTGACTGGCGGTACGCCCACCTCGGCCCGCCATTTGTTATGAGCAGCAACAAATTCATCAATAGCTGCCTGCGTCGAGAGATCGTATATATCTTGGGTCAGTTCCCCCTTCTTGACCATCTGGATCACATCGGCAACCCCTGCTCTTCGGATCCGTTCCACTGTGACTTCCTCATTAGGAAACGGAACTGAGCCGGTATAATCCACAGTGTACAGCTCAACAATCTTCCGCTGCATACTGTCCCAGGTCCCGCGTGCTCCCACAAGCCTGGCTTCGTAGCTTCTGCCGCCCTTTTCAACAAATACCGGATCAGAGTTTCTCAGATCAAAGGTCCATTTGAACGCCATTTTTTTCTCCTTTCATTTACATTTACTGATTATGATTTAAATATTTAAACCGCCAATGACAATTAGACTGTTTAAGCCAGAATTATGCCATTTTTTCACACTCAAAAGACGGTGTTCAAACTATTGTATTTCTTGTATAAAAAATAAGACGTTGTTACTGTCAACAAAGTTCAGTTGTATTGCGTCTCAGTTCTGAGTATCTTTTACCCGGAAGCGCTTTATGGTTATACAATTTTTTGTTTTATTCAGCCCTTAAAGATCATTTGTCTGTTTTGCTGACTGTTCTGCTTCTTCGTAGACACAGACACCTTCTTTTTTATCTCCTGTTTGCAGCAATTACCTGATACAGCTGTATAAAAATCACCCTGATCGCATGGCATTTATCAGGCGAGTTGGACAGCGGAAGAAGTTCTGCTTTTCATCCAAAGGGGCGGGGGGAAAAAAGAGTTGCTTATCCGATTAAAATGCGGGATAAACCGGCATGGTAAGATTGTATCCGAATACCCGAATAAGCAATCTGCTCCGCAGTCCTGAATCGGGAGCATCCTGCATCTCGTAAAAAAAACTGATAAAAAATGGATAAACTACGCATCAACGGAGGACATCCCCTGCAGGGGAGCATTGCTGTCAGCGGCGCAAAAAACGCGGCTCTTCCCCTGCTGGCCGCCACTCTGCTCGCTCCGGGCAGTCATCTCCTCCATAATGTACCGGATTTACGCGATACCAGAACCATGCTGCGGCTCCTCCAGACCTTGGGGGCAGAATGGGAACGGGACGGCAGTTCGGTGCAGATCGATACAACAGAGCTTACCGGGGCGGAAGCGCCCTATGAGCTGGTCAAAACCATGCGGGCCTCGGTGCTCGTGCTGGGTCCGCTTCTTGCCCGGACCGGCCGGGCACGGGTTTCTCTGCCCGGAGGCTGCGCCATCGGAGCCCGGCCCATCAATTTTCATCTGCGCGGTTTTGAACAGTTAGGAGCAGTTACAACGCTTGAGAGCGGCTATGTGGAGGCGCGGGTGCAGGGAACCCTGACCGGCAGTACGGTGTACTTCGACATTCCCTCTGTGACCGGAACCGAGAATGTGCTGATGGCCTCGGTCAGAGCCACCGGTCAGACTGTGATCCGCAACGCGGCCAGAGAACCGGAGATAGGCAATCTCATCGATATGCTGACCGGGATGGGGGCAATCATTGCAGGGCGGGATACAGATTGCCTGACCGTTACCGGTGTTGCCTCACTGCAGGCGACCGAGGCATCCATCATCCCTGACCGTATTGAGGCCGGGACCTATCTGATCGCTGTCGGTGCAGCAGGCGGCGAGCTGACAATTACCGACTGCATTCCTGCACATCTGCCGGTTCTTATCGAGAAACTCCGTGACGTCGGTCTGCAGATTGACGTACATAAACGCCGTATGACTGTCTCGCGACCTGCTGCAGAAGACGGAAGCCTTACCCCCCTGCAGTCCGTTGATATCACCACCATGCCCTATCCCGGATTCCCGACTGACCTTCAGGCCCAGTTCATGGCCCTGATGCTCCTCGGCACCGGTGTCTCCATTATCCACGAGACGATCTTTGAAAACCGTTTTATGCATGTTGCCGAACTGCGGCGGCTGGGAGCAAAAATCAACATCGACGGGGCCAGCGCCGTGGTCAGCGGCATCCCCGGCAATCGGCTGATCGGCGCGCCTCTGATGGCCACGGACCTACGTGCCTCTGCTTCGCTTGTCGTGGCCGGACTCGCTGCCTCCGGGACAACTGAAATCTCCCGGATATACCATCTGGAACGGGGGTATGAACATATGGTGGACAAACTGCGTCGGGTCGGGGCGGATATTGCGCAGATACCGGGCTAGCTTGTACTGGCCTCACTCGTCCTCAGATGAAGCCGGAAGGGGGAGCTGTATTCTGACAATGCTGCCCACCCCGTCTTCCGGCTCCAGAAAGGCGACGGAACCGCCGTGTTGCTCGATAAACTGCCGGACAACAGCCAGGCCGAGGCCGGTACCGTCTTCCCTGGTTGAAAAGAAAGGCGCAAAAATCTGCTCCCGGATTTCCTTGGCAATACCGATTCCCCGGTCAATAACTGAAATCTGAATGACTGACTGATCTTCCTGGCGGTCCTCTTCTGCCCGGAGGGTAATCGGTTCACTGCAGTCTGCTGAGGCATAACAGCTGTTCTCCAGCAGGTGCACAAGGGCTGTCTGCAGCATCCGCCTGTCTCCCCAGCAATCAAGATGTTCCGGAATTTCAGTTATGATCGTACATCCGGGATAGCGCGATTTTTTTGCATGTATCTTCCGGATTATCTCCGCAGCCATCCGCTGCAGGTCAAACCACTCCGGCGTGGCGCTGCTCGGCTGGGAGAACTGGAGAAAATCATTGATGGTTTTCTCCATTCTGTCGGATTCCCGCAGGATAATATCGGTCAGATGCCGGTTGGTGCTGTCGATCGGATCATCTGACTTTTCCTGCCGTTCCCTGATATGGACGCTGAGGATCTGCGCGGACCCGGAAATTGCTGCCAACGGATTGCGGAAATCATGTGCCACAGCTGCACTCAACGAACCGATAGTCGCCATTTTTTCGTTGTCTCTGACCTGCTGCTCCATTTTCTCCAGCAGGCTGATATCCTGCATAGTGACTACTTTGCAGCGGGCATATTCCGAATTTTCTTTCAAATCCGGATCCGGCGGCAAGTGCAGCTGGGCAAAGGTATACCTGACCCGTGTTCTCACCCCGTCCTGCCGCTTCAGATCAGCAACCTGCCTGCTTTCATCGGTTTCCGTCAGAATAATCGTTGGGAAAAAAGTATCAAAAGGAAGTCCGATAATATTTTCAGTAGAATAGCCTGTAAGACGTTCAAAGGCCGTATTGCAGGAAGTAACCAGATTTCTGCCGTCAACCGTGATGATGCCGGTATTGATATCATCAAAGATCTGCTTGTACAGCCGGTTGAGACGGTCGAACTGAACAGAGGTTCTGGAAAGTGCTTCTTCAGTTGTCCGTAGCCTCCCGGAAAGAATGCTGCTGAGCAGTCCGATAGTGAAAAAGGTAAGGCCGTAGACAGCATAAATATTAGTGACATCAAGATAGTGTTCCAGGGGAATATAATTCGTATGTGCATAAAACGGCGGGATATAGCCAAGATACTCGCAAACCAGAATAGCGCCGTACAGAAGCGAGGAAGCGGCGGCGGCAATAAGCCCTCCTGTCCGGTTGAGATTCAGTCCGCCTGCGATTACAGGAAAGATAAAAATCGGTGTAAAAATGGACTGACTGCATCCTGTTCCCAGAACCAGCAGAGCTGCGAATATAGTATCGGAAAGGAGCTGTATCAGACCGAATCTCTGAATACGACTGCTTTTACCCTGCAGCAGTCCGGCGGAACCGACAGAATAAATAAAAACAACCGACAGAAAAGCCATGATAACTGCATTGGGCGGCAGAATGACATTGCGTCCCTTGTTCTGCAGCACCACAGTGATGGCGATCAGCAGGGTGAACAGCATGACCCGTATCACGAGGAGCCAGAGTATATGCCGGCGGAGCTGCTCTCTCGTATCCTGTATCGGGGTCAGCTCTTTGATCAGTTTATTGATAGACATGGGAGATACAATATATGGGAATAAATGAAATCAGACATCAAATTTGACAGACAACATATTGACCGTTTTTCTTCTGTCCGGTCAGTCGATTTCATATTTTTTGGTTTTATAGCGCAGGGACCGGAAACTGACTTTGAGCAGGTCGGCTGCCTGCATTTTTGAACCCTCTGCAGCTTCCAGCGCATGTCTGATCATTCTGGTTTCCAGATCGGTCAGAATGTCTTCCAGGCCCCGGTCGAATAATTCCTGTTCATCCTGGGCACCAACAAAAAGCGGTTCTTTCTCCTTCCTGCTGCTGTCGCCCTTGCGGGACAGAATCAGGCTTTCCGGCAGGATAATGTTGGAGGATTCAAGCGCCACTCCCCGTTCGATAATATTTTCCAGCTCCCGGACATTACCGGGGAAATTATATTCCATCAGGACTTCCAGACCATATGAGGAAATAGTCTGCACCTCCTTGCCCAGGAGTCTGGAATATTTTTTCAGAAAATAATCCACCAGCAGCGGAACGTCGCCTTTCCGCTCCCTGAGCGGAGGAACCCGGATAGGAACCACGGCAAGCCGGTAAAAGAGATCTTCCCGGAAGCGTTTTTCCATGATCTCCTGTTCCAGATCGCGGTTGGTGGCGGAAATAATCCGGACATTGACCTTTTTCGTCTTTGTGGAGCCGACCGGCATGAATTCGCGTTCCTGCAGAACCCGCAGCAGCTTGGTCTGAATAATCGGAGTAAGTTCACCGATTTCATCGAGAAAGGCTGTGCCTGAATTTGCCTGCTGAAAAAGCCCGGCCTTATCAGCCACAGCCCCGGTAAAGGAGCCCTTGACATGACCGAACAGTTCACTTTCCAGCAGACTCTCCGGGATTGCGCTGCAGGTAATCGGGACAAAGGGATTCTTTGCAACCGTGGAATGGTCGTGAATGGCCTTGGCCACCAGTTCCTTGCCTGTTCCTGACTCGCCGTGGATCAGGACGCTGGCCGGGGTCGGCGCCACCCTTCTGATCAGATCGAAGATCCTGAGCATCTCCGGGCTGGAGCCGATAATACCGGGAAAGGTGTCATCCCCTTCTTTGCCGCCCTTCTTTTCCGCAGCATTTTTCTGCCGGACAGCCGCCTTGACAACCTTCTTGATTTCATCAACATGAAACGGTTTGGTGACATAGTCAAAAGCACCCCGCTTCATGGCCTGAACCGCATCGTCCGGCGAGGCAAAGGCCGTAATCATAACCACCGGCAGCCCCGGAAAACGATGTTTAAGCTCGCTCAGCAGATCAAGCCCGTTCATCCCCGGCATCCGGATATCAGTTATGGCGATATCAAATTCCTGATTCTCCGAAACGGCAAGCGCGGAAGCGGCGTCCGGGGCAACAGTCACTTCATACCCTTCCTGCTTAAAGAGAATGCTGAGAAAGTCGCGCATACTCAGTTCGTCATCTACAATAAGAATGCGGGGCATGGTTATGTCGGGCCTAGAGTTGATTGCCGTTTTACGCTTTTTTCTTCAGCCACAGAAAAGGACCGGGCTGCTTCCCTGATATTTATGAAATATACATGAACAGTCTATCAGCGAACCAGCCGGTACGTCAATTATTATTCGTTCTCTGCAAGCAGCAGGTACCGGAGGCTGGTTCCGGAAAAACAGAAGCGGAGCGGCAGCCTGTTTACATCATGAGACGAATAGGGTATGTTATGCGCTTGAAATGCAGCAGATACTTTCTTTAACAGGGATAACTGTACATGATGAACTCTCAGGAATCACTTGCTCAACAGACACTTATCGAGCATCTTGGCGAACTGCGTTCCTGCCTGATCATTTCCGCAGCAGCGGTTGCCGCCGGTTTTGCTGCAGCATACTCGTTTATCCGGCCCCTTGCCGACTGGTTTCTCCTGCCGCTAATGGATGTTCTGCCGGAGCAGAAAACCCTGATCTTTATCTCGTATCAGGAAGGCTTTTTTTTTATCTGAAGCTCGCACTTACTGCGGGCATTCTGCTGGCCACCCCGGTTATCTTTCATCAGATCTGGCGGTTTGTAGCGCCTGGCCTGTATCAGCATGAAAAGAAGGTGCTGCTGCCGTTCAGTTTTGTTTCCACCCTCTGTTTTCTCGGCGGAGCCGCTTTCGGCTATTTTGTCGTCTTTCCTCCAGCCTTCAGTTTTCTGGTCAGCTATTCCGGCGAATTTCTTGACCCCATGCCTGCGGTCAGCGAGTATTTTTCTCTTGCACTTCGTCTGCTGCTCGCTTTTGGTGCCGTCTTTGAGCTGCCTGTGCTTATGGTATTTCTGGCCAAAATAAACGTGGTCAATGCGCCGTTTCTGGCGAAAAACCGCAAGTACGCCCTGCTTATTTCCTTTATTATCGCAGCAGTCGTTACCCCGACCCCTGATGTGGTCAATCAGCTGCTCATGGCCGGCCCGCTGCTTGTGCTCTATGAGGTCAGTATCTGGGCGGTGCGGTTTTTTGTCCGCAGACCCTTGGCCGGGTTTGAGAAGGAGGAAGAGGAAGACCGGAAGAATAATGGCAATCAGATAGAAAGACGATAGTAACCGTATGAGATACAGGGGAAAGAGAACTGTTTGAGCTGAAGCGGCCAACGGAAGAACCCGATGGACCGGTGGCGGACCGGTGGTAAAGGAAAACAACTCTTCTCATATCACCGACCGTCACGCGACCGTTGAAAACGTACTGCTTACTGTCGGCACTCCATAAATACCTTTCGCTGACAGGCTGAACATTTGCTTCTGTCAAGATTCCGGTAGATCGCAGAAATCGCCTTGTTCTTATGGTCAAAGAAATGATCCGGCCCGATATTGCGGATAAAACCCGATTTTACCGCAAATTCATAGACAGACGCCTTCATATTGACAAAATACAGGCCACCGCCCATTTTTTTCAGCCGGTTGTTTTCCGCAATCAGAGCCTCTGCACCGGCCAAGTCAATCAGATTGATGCCGGTGGCAATAATCAGAATATTATATATTCCTTCATTATCTGATATCGCTGCAATACGATTCTGAATATGATTAATGGAGCCGAAGTAGACGGATCGGTCCACCCGGATGATTTTCAGCTGCGGGCACTCTGCCAGCGGTTTCTGCTCCGTATCAATAAATTTTCTCAGCCCCTCGTGGTCTGCCTCATCAATGGAGATAGACAGAATTTCCGGATTTGATGTTTTGGCAAGAAAGAGAACAAGGGAAAGCAGCACCCCCATATAGATGGCAAACTCCAGCTCAAGAAACAAGGTGGCAAAAAAGGTGGTCAGCAGGACAGCAGACTCGGATTTGCTGAAGCTCAGCACCTGCTTGATATGATGAAAATCGATCAGATTATAGGCAACCAGCAGGATAACCCCGCCCATAGCGGCAATAGGAAGATACGCGGTCAGCGGCGCAATCAGCAGAATGATTCCCATCAGAGCAATTGCGGCGAAAATCGCAGAAAGCGGGGTCTTGGCTCCGGCTTCATAGTTGATTCCGGAACGGGTAAACGAACCGGAACCGGCATAACTGGAGAGAAAGCTGCCGCAGATATTTGATAAACCCTGGCCGATGAACTCCTGGTTTGAATTAATGCGCTGGTTGGATTTTGTGGCCACAGCCCGGCTGATGGATACGGCCTCGATAAGGCCCAGCAGGGCGACAGCAAAGGCTTCAGGGGCCAGCATTCTGATGGTATCAGGAGAAAAATCAGGCGACGAAAGCGGCGGCAGGTGAGCAGGTATTTCTCCGACCAGTTTAATGGCATCCGGGGCTGTCACCTGCAGGTTCTTGAGCACGACTGCGAGCAGGCTGCCGACAACCATACCGATAAGCAGATTCGGCGCTTTTGGAAGGATTTTTTTTGAAGCAAAAGATACCCCTAAAGTAACAAGTCCGATGAGCAGGAGATAGAAATTAAAACTATGCATCCCCTGATACAGATCAACCCAGGTACGGAGAAATGACTCCCCTTTCGGAACCGGTATGCCTGTAATATGCTTGACCTGACTCGTGGCAATGAGAATAGCAGCTCCGGCAGTAAACCCGATCACCACCGTATGGGAGACAAAGTTGACCAGGCTTCCCAACCGGGCGAGCCCGAAGGAAAGCTGATAGACCCCGGCAAGAAAGGTGAGGGTCAACGCGATTCTGATAAATTCCTGGCTGCCCGGTTCCGCATAATGGCTCACTGAGGAGAAAACCACGATGGAAATGGCCGTAGTCGGGCCGGAAATCAGATGAAAAGAGGAACCGAACAGGGCCGCGATAATCGGCGTGATCATGGCCGTGTACAGACCGTATTCCGGCGGCAGACCGGCAATGGTGGCAAACGCGACGCCCTGGGGCAGCACGATCACCGCACCGGTCAGACCGGCCATAAGATCATCTTTGATACTCTCCTTGGTTACCAGCTTGAACCATCGGAGAAAAGGAAACAGCGACTTCACCTGCAACTTCATTGGAACACTCCCTCTGTTGAATTAAATATCTTCGATACCGTTAATATGATATATATTTTTGATGTACTAATGGCACTTTAGTTCGGAAGTGAACTCCGGATCACCGATTTCCGGTCTGCGGATTCTTCCCGTTCACCCTGTTCATTCTCCGGTGGAAAAGCTCAGCCGACGTTTTCTGCAGAAGAGAATGGTGTGCGTGGATCGTTGGATCTTCGGATTATTGAAAAATATCCTGATCCGGCTCAGGAGAGTCAACCATGACGCATCTGCCGCAGCCACTGGAGCCAGCCGTGACGGCTGGACAGCAGGAGCCCCCAGCCCACGGCAAAATACACACTGCCGATAAACAGGCCGGGTTCGGTCAGGCTGCGCAGGGCAATGCCGGAAGACATCATCAGAATAACAAAAAGCCACGTCTTCCACGGGTAGACAGCTCCGATACAGGTGTTGTCCCGGAGTCCCATGATCCGCTGAATCGCCTTTTTTGCTGAGCGGTCCAGGACAGTCAGAGATTTCGTTGTGCCGACAAGCAGAGCAATCAGCAGCAGGCGGCAGGTCATGCCCACGCCTATCCAGCCCAGCCCGCGCTCCATGAGCATGATGCCCACAGCAGTCCACATAAACGGAGCGATAAACAGATGCATAGATCTGCTCACGCCCGGTTTGAAGATATTTTTTTTTCTCAGCTCACCTGACGGCACATACGGTCTCCTGAAGAGTACAAAATACTGCATTTCGACTCGGCAGCCTCTGTGTATTGCGGTGCTGTCTGTTTGTCAAGTGCAAATCAGATATTTCCGGATATGAAATGTATTTCGTTACATTTCGGGCCTGCCGCTCCGGCGCGACCCGGCAGAACAGCGGAAAAAAATCAGCCTGTAATCCGCACGGCATATGTTTACAGTATTCTGTGAATAGGGTATGCTGGGGCGGAACTATCCGTGGATAATCAGAGAGCTTCGGGCGGGCAGCTTTGGAGCGGACCGGGATGATGCCGCATGAGCAGATCAATCTTACAGCAAGACAGAAGCTACAGCTTTTCCGATTATTTTGAACTCAGCCATCCCACCAAAGACATTGTGGCTGAATTCGGCTACAGCTATGAGCTGACCAAACTTCCCCTTCCGCGAGGCACGTTCAGCGGTAACTTGGATCGGCTCCGCGAAACCTTCTACAGAAAGCTGCCGCGCATTTCCCTGACCTCCGAGGCTGCCAAGCGGGAAATGCTGATCGCCCCGATTATCCTGGAGCTGCTTGATTATGTGGAACTGGATGTTGACATTGAGTATCCTGTGTATGTCAATGAGCGGCTGAAGGGGAATCTTGATTATTTCATGCATTCTGCAGAAAGTTTTATTGTTGCGGAAGCAAAGAAATCTGATCTGGAACGCGGCTTCAGTCAGCTGGCAGTTGAGCTGATCGCTATGGAACAGTATCAGGAGGATGTTCCGGAACGCATCTACGGTGCCGTGACGGTCGGCGATCTCTGGCGGTTCGGGATGCTTGACCAGGACCGAAAAATGATTATCAAAGATATTGACTCTTTCCGTGTGCCGTTGGATCTGGATGAACTGTTTCAGGTGCTGCTGGGAATACTTCAGCCTGCGGCGGACAAGTGAACTCCGCTGAGAACCATGTTCCTTTTGCATCGCAACTCATTGAGTTGCCGTTAGCGATTTGCTGTTTTTCGACTTTTTACCAGATCATCAAAATGCCCTATGAAATTGCTCTATGAAAACTTCAGACGGAATTTCTCAAAAACAATATGACAATTTAGGCAGCAAGATAAAAGAGTTGCTTGTTGACTACGCAAAGACTCTACAAAATGACAGTGAGTTGGAGCAGTACTTGGATAACGATCCTTTCCCGGAATTGTCGAATGTTGAGAGAACATATTACCTCCTCCTGAACAGACTGAAAAATTGGGTAGCAAAAGAGCAGGGGAAAAAAGATGGAGGATCGTATTGGAAAAAACAGTTCAAAGTAAAACCGACAGGTAACTGTCAAGTTTGCGATAGAGAATTTAGAGAGAATGATGAAATTGAATTCCATCATACGTTACGGGATGGAAGAAAACCGATACCTCTTCATAAAGAGTGCCACACTTCTCTGCACAGTGAAAAATAAGGCAATAATTTATCAAGTTAGATACTAAAGGAGGAACCCATGTCCTACATAGCAGATTTTGAAAAAGCCCTTGAAATAGGTCGTCCGCCGAATATCAGAACCCTGTTCCCCAATTCTGGAGCCCTGCTGGTTAGCGGTAAGGTGATTGACCGGGCCATGTTGGCCAAAGGCAGAGCCATGACAATGGCTGCCAACGGCCGCAACCATCTGGTGATGCGTGGAGCGCTGCTGGCAGCCCAGCGTGCCCAGGCCGCCCTGATCATCGAGATAGCTCGTTCCGAGGGCGGGGCTTCATCCTACTGCCCGACCAACTACTGGAATATGGCCCGGCAGGTAGACGCCCTGTGCAACGAGTTGGCTATCACCGTGCCGGTGGCTATTCATGCAGATCATTACGGGATTAAATCCGCCGATGACCTGCCCTTTGCCCGCACCGAAATTCCCTCGCTCTTTGATGCCGGGATCACCTCGATTGCCATTGATGCCTCGCACATGCAGGACGACGATAATCTGCTGGCGAGCATCGACCTGAACCGTTTTATCCCGTCCTGGGCAGGCTACGAAACCGAGGTCGGGGAAATCAAAGGCACCCAAGGGCTGTCTTCCGCAGAGGAGGCCCTGTTTCTGGTCAGGGGATTGAATGCTCACGATATTTTTCCAGACTGGATTGCTTTGAATAACGGAACCTGTCACGGTCTCGAAGCTTCCGGTCAGGGGATTCAGACCGAGCTGACTGCAGATATTCACGAAGCCCTGAAAGATTACGGCGTTTCCGGTGCCCAGCACGGCACCTCCGGCAACAGCTCGGACCGGCTGCGGTCCATTGCTGCACAGACCAGAACCACCAAGGCCAACGTGGCCACGGCCCTGCAGATGATTTCTTGGGGCGTTGAGGTGAACGATTACGGCAATGCCATTCTGGATGCGGACGGCGAGTTTGTCAAGGTGCCCGGTCAGGGCGTCAGCGAAGAGCTGTGGGAGGAAATGAAGGCGTATGCCAAGGCGCAGGGTTGGTCCAAGGGCAATTATAAAAAGCTCAATGCGGTTTTTGAAAATAGAATCATGGGCCAGCCCAGAGAAATCCGTGAGCGCATGGCCCGCCGGGTCAGCGATTTTGTCTACACCATGCTGACCGAGGTCTTCAATGCCCAAGGCACAGCCCGCTACGCAGTGGAAGCCATTCTGGAGGCCGGTTCCTATGACCTCGGCCCCAAGGTCGGGCGGATTGAATCGCCGGAAGAATGGACTGAGGAAAAAATCCACAGCCGTGCTGCCGAGCTGGACACGGACAAAGGGCCGGAAGGCGATTTTGATGATTAACCGACATGTAGGGACAGTTCGCGAACTGCCCCTACAAAATGTGCGGAAATAAAATATTTTCTTGATAAAATTATGCGGAAAATACTGGTTACCGGCGCTGCCGGTTTTATCGGGCACAACCTGTCCAAACGCCTGCTTGAAGACGGCCGCACCGTGGTCGGGCTGGATAATCTCAATGATTATTATGATCCTGAGCTGAAAAAGGCCCGCTTGGCCCAGCTGCTCGAATTTGACCGGTTCAGTCATGCGTATTTTGATATGGCCGACCGGGAACAGATGGAGAAGCTCTTTGCTGACGAACAGTTTGATGCTGTGGTGAATATGGCTGCGCAGGCCGGAGTGCGTTATTCCCTGATCAACCCACATTCCTACGCAGAGGCCAACCTGATCGGCTTTCTCAATATCCTGGAAGGATGTCGTCATAATCAGGTCAAGCACCTGCTCTATGCCTCGTCCAGCTCGGTGTACGGCGCCAACACCTCCATGCCCTTTTCCGTGCATGATAATGTGGATCATCCGGTTTCGCTGTACGCAGCTTCCAAAAAGGCCAATGAGCTGATGGCCCACAGCTACAGCCATCTTTATGGGTTGCCCTGCACCGGCCTACGTTTTTTTACGGTCTACGGCCCCTGGGGCAGGCCGGACATGGCCCTGTTCCTTTTCACCAAGGCCATCCTGGAAGACCGGCCCATTGATATCTTTAACAACGGCAAGATGGAACGGGATTTCACCTATATTGACGATATCGTTGAAGGGGTGTTCCGGCTGGTTGATCACTTGCCTGTTCCCAATCCGGACTGGAGCGGCGACAGGCCGGATTCAGCCACCAGCTACTGTCCTTGGCGGCTGTACAATATCGGCAATAACGCCAAAGAAAAACTGATGCGCTACATCGAGGTGCTGGAGGACTGTCTGGGCAAAAAAGCTAGGAAAAATTTCCTGCCCATGCAGCCCGGTGATGTCCCGGCAACCTATGCCGATGTTGATGATCTGGTCCGGGAGATCGGCTTCAGGCCGCAGACCAGCATTGAAGAGGGAATCGGCAAGTTTGTGGAGTGGTATCGTGGGTATTATGGATAATGGACAAGGCCCTTGGTACCATTTTTTCATGTTCGATTGGCAGTAAGCTCTGTTGAGAGTCTTCATGAGTTGTTCTGTGAAGTTGAGCCGGATGTTTCTGCTCGGTTTTGACGGCTGCACCCTTGAGCATAATGAGCGGCTGGCGGATGCGCTTGCCCGTCATTCTCCGGCAGGAGTGATTCTCTTTGACCGGAATGTTGATACGACAATCCAGAATTTCAGTTCTCCGCAGCAGCTGCAGGAACTGACCGGCCAACTGCAGGAAGCAGCATCTGAACCGCTCCTGATTGCCGTGGATCAGGAAGGGGGCAGGGTGTGCAGGCTGAAGGAGCGGGACGGATTTCCGGCCACAGTTTCTGCTGCGGAACTCGGCCGGGAACTACCTGAGCTGTCAACAGGCCCTGCTGCTGCAATGGCGGCAGCACTGGCGCAATACGGTATTAATTTGAATCTGGCCCCGGTAGCGGATCTGAACTTGAATCCGGCGAATCCGATTATTGCCCAGTACGGTCGCAGCTTCGACTGCAGAGCTGATGCGGTTGCAGCCCACTGCCGGGCCTTTATCAAAGCCCATCATCAGCAGGGCATTGCCTGCTGCCTGAAGCATTTTCCGGGACACGGCAGTGCTGCAGGGGATTCGCATCTCGGGTTTGTCGATATTACTGACGACTGGCAGGAAGAGGAGCTTGCCCCGTATACCCGGTTGATCCGGGACGGCCTTGCGGATGCGGTCATGACGGCGCATGTGGTGCATAACAGGCTTGATCCCGCCGGGCTACCCGCCACCCTGTCACCGGCGGTGCTGACCACGCTGCTCCGCCGGAAGATGGGATTTGACGGCGTCATTATGACGGATGATCTGCAGATGAAGGCAATATCCGACAGATACGGTTTCTGGCAGGCCGTTCAGTTGGCCGTAACAGCCGGGGCGGATCTGCTGATCGTGGGCAATAATCTGGTGCGCAACCCGGATGCCCTGGATCAGGGAGTTGCTGCGATTCAGGAACTCCTTGACCAAGGCCTTGTTTCCGAAGAACGGCTTGAACAGTCGTTACAGAGAATCCAACGGTTACTGCAGGTCAATCGCCTATTCGTCGATGGCAGGTGATGTTGAGAAGCCAGACCTGTACGGCTGTTCCTCCTCCAGTATTTTATGGAGGATGGCGGTCAGGCAGCCGGGCTGCAGATAGTCCTGGCCCCGACCGTTACCAAAGATAAACGAAGACTGAGCCGCCATATCCTCCCAGGTCATGGAGGAGGGATTATTGGCAATGATCTCAAAGAAATTCCGGTTGTACGGATCATTGATGATCGCCATGCCGGTCCCGATCGTGGCGAGAATATCGACATGACCGAGAAACATTCTGGTCAGCCGGGTATATGCCTTGACGCCACCGCAGGATCCGAGGCTCAGAAAACGCTGCTTTCCCGTCAGAATCTGATCAGTAATTTTGCCGCTTTCTTTCAGGTTTTCCATAGGATCAGTGATCTGTTCCGAACGCCAGTAGGAATGCCCCCGCTGGGCCAGCATCTCATCTCCGCTCTCCAGAAAATGTCTGATCAGTAGCTCCTGATTTTCTTCGTTGGCATAGACATACACGGTGTGCCGGAGAGTTATGTCGTTGACCTTTCTGACAAAAGCAACCGCAAACGGATTCCGGCGCATGGCTGCGAACAGGGCTGCCAGTTTGTCAGCCGATCCTTTGCGGGCGGCAGCGATTATCTGTTTGCTCTTTTTATATCCACCGCTGCCCGAGGTATAGCCGGAAGAAAACTCTATCCGATACCCGTGGCTGATCAGGTTGCGGGCATTGGAGATAAAGGATTTGCGTCCGTCGTCATCCGGATGAAAGACAGATATGGAGCCTAACTGCTTATCTTGTTTCCATTCGGCAAAGGGCGTCTGCAGATATTTATCCAGGTTGACAGCACCGTTGCGGGCGACAAAGCGGCGGATAAGTTCCTGCGACTTGGCATCGAGCAGCTCCGGGTATTCCTGCAGATAGTACTGCAGAATCACGGTGAGCAGCTTGCTGAAACTGCTGCTGCCGTTGTCCGCCAGGACCATTTTTTTGATCAGATAAAATCGGGCGTCGGATTCCAGTACCTTCAGGAGATGCCGGAAGGTGGCGGAAAAGAGCAGAATGGAATCTTCATCCTTGAAGGCGGATGCCGCCACCAGTTCGAGGATTTTTTTCTGCTCCCCGGCATCATCGGGGAAGAAGGTGGTCAGTTTGCCTTTCTGGGCTAGGCTGACAATGAAGCTGGAAACCAGCAGGTTATCCGGATCCGTTGCCTGCAGAAAGATGAGCAGGTTATTCCGGTGGAATTTTTTGATCCGTTTTTTCAGGATCGGGACCAGAATATCCCGGAAGGAAGAGTCATAGAGTTCACTTCCCTGAGCCAGCAGGGCATAGATATTTGCCGAGGTCAGATCCTCGGACACCTGGACGCGGTCGGCGCTTGTGGCCTTGCGCAGTATGCCGATCATCCTGTTCTTTCTGCCCGCCCGATGGGCAGCGGCAAAATGGGCACCGTAGTTCACTCTGGTTTTGCTGGAGAGCTCATCAAAGAGTTCCTTCAATCGGGCACCGGACATGCTGTGCAGTTGTGCACTGGATATTTCCGTGCCGTAATCATCAGTAATCGCGTGCAGGCTGTTGATCCTCCAGATCAGTTCTTCCCCTGCGCCATGAAAGGCGTCAAGCAGCCGGGTGCGTTCCTCGGTATTAAACCGGTAATACTGTTTTTCCTGAACAAGGACAGGGTGAGCAAAATAGCTGATCAGCCATCTCCAGGCACCGTCCCGGTTCAGTTTTCTCTGTTTGATCAGGGTGCGCATGTTCCAGGCGTCCTCATCCCGCAGCTGCTGAAAAAGAGGCAGGGCGTCGGCCACAGTGACAGAGAGCATACCGCGTGTTTCAGCAAAAGCGGCATAGGCCCATGCCTGTTTTGTCGTATAGGTCGGCAGCACGGCAAGATTGTCCAGGGCCTGCTGTACGGTCATTCCCCTGACAGCAAACATTTTTCGGGCTGCCATGTTGTTCGGGGAATCCAGCTCCTTGAGTCGGGGAAACAGGGACAGGACGGTATCTGCGCTCTGCCTGCGTATTTTGAGAAAGGCGCGCAGGGATTTCACGTCGTCCCGCCGCAGGTTCCTGATTTCTGCAAGCACCTGAACAGCCAACGGCATGGTTGCGCCCTGCAGCTTGGTCCATTCTTCAAAGGCGAGAATCTGCTCGTATGAGGTGCCTTCCTGGACCAGAGCATCCCAGACCTGTCTGCACAGGTCAAAATTCACTCCGGGCAGCAGACTGATCTTCCGAGTTATCCTCTGAGAATTGTAGTCCAGTTTTTCAATTACCTTCCTGCCGTAGTCCAGTTCCTCACGGGTCAGGCCGGGAATCTGAGAAAAATTTGCCATAGTTTTTTCCACCACAACATCCTTGGATTCAGCGGCGGCAGGTGCGTCGGCAGAAAATGAGGCGGACAACAGCAGGATCATGCTGATGAACAACGGAAAGGTCCACTTGGTGCTGCTTTTTTTCTGAGATAACTTCATGGGATAAAAAGTAAAAAATAACTAAAAATATTCCTCCATCATGTACCGGATGGGGAAAGTAGAAGAATAAGAAGATTGACCAGCTGATCAATGATACCGTAAAACAGGCAAAGGAAAAAGAGGGAAATTATCCGGCTGATTGAGGAGATGTCAGCCGGAGACAGAGAGAAAAACCCTGAATTCCCGGTTTGTAACAGGGGCAAGGAATTCAGGGCAGGAGGAATTCAGCTTTTTTTTTTCAGGAGCAGGAGAGGCTCAGAAGGCATAGCGGACAGAGGCGTTGACTCCGCTGCTCTTCATATCGTCGATCCTGAGCAGTTCATGCTCTGCACCGAGTTCAACGTCACCGGTGCGCAGATATTCATATCCCAGATCAACAGCCATATTATAATCCATATCCATCGTGATGCCGGCTCCGGCTTTATAGGCGAAGGTCACTTCACTTTCATCGACATCGTTCATTGCCACTTCAATCTTGGCGGTTCCTGCTCCGGCTCTGCCGTAGATGGAAAACGGGCCGTATATCGGAATGCCGTAGAAGCCGTTGAGCATGGCAGTGCTGATCGTGATATCGGATAAATTTTCGCCTTTAATGTCGGCTGCCTGTCCGGCCAGTTCTCCTTCAATGCGGAGATTACCGAACCGACGCCCGAGGGCAAAACCGAAGCCGTATCCGGTATCAGTATCTGCCTGGGAACCATAGGCGGCCTTATCCAGATCCATGGATCCCATCCAATTTACCTGACCGGCTGCCCTGACATACCAGGAGTACACTTCTTCATGCTGAAGGTTTTTCAGGTTTTCAATTTCCTGCAGATTGCTTTTAATATCATCTGCGTTGGCCTGAATAGCCTCATCCTGGCGGACCTGACTTTGCTCCAATGCCTCAAGCTGTTCATCCTGCCGGGCCTGACTGGAATTCAGTTCGTCCAGTTGATCCAGGCATCCCTCCGGACAGTCCTGCCCCAGGGAAGGCGGCATAATTCTCATATTGCCTGCAATACCTTGTCCTGCGCTAAAAAGCAGGGTGGACAGTGCTGCTGCGCTCAGTATCTTCTTCATAGTTCTCTTCCTTTTTTGTTCAGCCTCTGTTCGGCCTGCAGTAAAAAAGTACAGACTGAAACATAAGTATTACCGCCCTGTAGTTATTACTTTTATGGTATCCGATTGCAGATAAAAAGCAAAGGGAATTTTTTATGGTGACGATTTGTTTTAACTGGTTGAGTAGAGGTATATTTCCTGACACTCCCCCTCTTGAGAGTTAGTTGTCTTCCGAATGCTTGTTTCAGGAGACGGATAACATTACTGAAGGAAACCATGCTGAAAAGAAGGGGACCACCAGCAAAAAAAAATGAAAAAAGTTTTCCGGTTCATCTTCCGTTAATTTTCCCTTTGCTATCCTGAAATCAGAAACAAGAGCAATTCGCTTTAACCATTATCACAAACGGAGGTTTACCATGAAAAAGACAACAACAGCCCTCACCCTGATCAGTTCATTCCTCGTACTGGGACTCTTCGCAACTGCCCACGGCAGCGGATACGGCAGCAGATACGAGCGCGGCAGTGGATACTACGACCGCGGCAGCCGCTACGAATATCGCGGTGCTTATGGAGGACGTTACTCCGATAATCGTTCTGCGTATCGCGGAAACGCTTATGGAGGGCGTTACTCCGATGATGATCGGTATGCGTATCGCGGCACCGGATACGAGCGCGGTAGCCGCTACGAATATCGCGGCGCTAATAGCGGGCGTTACTCCGATGATGATCGGTATGAATACAGAGGCTATGGCTATGGCTACTAACGACGATTAAAGGTTGCTTCAAGAGGTTATTCTCTGCAAGCCTCTGCAGCGGACAGGAGCTGTTTTGTTGAACTGTCTCCCTTTTCGAGACGTGAAAAACTCTCGGGAGGGAGACAGCTGACGCTCTGCGTTTTTCAACAGGCTCTAATCGTTTTTTTTTCTTTCAATTCCTTTCAGGTTACGGCTCTGACTATGTTTCAGCTGAAAATACATCCCCGGGAAACAGCTCTCTTTTTTCTGGCATTTGTCATTCTGTTAACCATGCTGCACAGTATAGCCCAGACAGTTCTTCTCTATACCGGGAATCAGGACTTGATGGATATTACAGGATATGTTGATCTGGACATAGAGAAGAATATCCCTTCCTTGTATTCAGGCTTTGCCCTGTTTTTCTCTTCCCTGCTTTTTCTCTGTATCGCCGCATTGGAAAAGAAGCAGGCAGGGTGGCGACGTTACTGGCTCGGTCTTGCCGCAGTTTTTTTCTTTCTCTCCCTGGATGAAACCTTTGTCCTGCACGAGAGACTCGGTAATTACACAGAAGAATACATCAAATCAACAGGAATTCTTGAGGCAGGCGGATTGCTCTATTTCCCCTGGATTATTCCCTACAGCATCTTAATGACCATCCTTGGGCTGCTCTATTTTCGCTTTATTCTTGGCCTTCCCCGCAAGACAACCGTTCTTCTGAGCCTTTCCGCGATTATCTTTCTTACCGGGGCTGCAGGGTTTGATATGCTCGGCGGAAGAGAGGCTGAGCTGCACGGCTATTACAGCGTCACCTATACCGTGTTGTATACGATTGAGGAGTTCTTGGAGATGAGCGGGGTTGTCCTGCTCATCTATACCCTGCTGGATTATATCGAGCAGCGGTTCGGGCATCTCTGTTTCTCGCTTGAAGTGCAGGAACCGGATTGCCCCTGTGTGCCTGTAACAAGGGCTTCCTGCCGGACGCTGTAAATTATGCCGGTCGGCAGGATATATTGTGCATCAACCTGACCGGGATGGGGGTTTTGATGGAGCAGTGGTTGTAACGGCATCAATAACCTCTCTCAGTTTCTGGACGATCCGGACAGTTCCTTCAAAATTCTCCCCTTCTTCCATCATTACCAGTTCATAAAATTTGCAGTCATAGCAGCTGCCGGGCAGGAGGCGGGCAAACGTGCCCTGGACTTTTTCCGCCGGACCGGACATGGTGCCGGTCAGAGCCCAGCAGGCCCGCCCGCCGTTTTTGCCGTGATTGATGCCGTCAACCGCTATAATCGTGGAAGCAGGGCAGATACCTTGTTCTCTGACCTTATGACCACCCGGCTGCCGACCACATTTTTTGACTTCCCAGCAGTTTTTTTTGGCCATATGATCCTCTTTGAGAAAAAGTCAGACAGTAACGATCAGGCAAGTAAACTATCAAACGCTCTGTTTACCTGTTCGTTATTCAGGAGGCATGCCACATCATTCAGAGGCTTCTTCCCCTGTTGTTCCGGGAGTTTTTCCGCCCGGTTCTCTGTCCGGTCTGCCGTCTTCTGCGACGCAGGGGCTTTTTTTTTCTGCTGCCTGCTGCCTTTTGCCGGTGCTCTGAAATTTGCAGCCAGCGATTCAATAACCTTGCTGATCTCGATTTTGGCGATACCGAGGCTTTCCGGATTATCAATAAAAAGAATAAGGTGGATATGGCATCTTCCCGGTTCAGCCCGCAGAGGATTTTTGCCCTCATTAAGGCAACGGAGTAGAATCAGTACCTTTTCCGTATGCATGAAGGTGAAGTGGCTGCGGCCGCAGCTCATATCGCGCGAGACCTTTTCAGCAGTACGCAGGACATTATTGGCAAGAGAGCCGAGAAGTTCGATATTGATATCAACAGGTTCACATTTCACAAGCAGGCGTCCGTCCGGGGTGAACAGAGCTGCTCCTGCAAAGCCGTCGATTTCCGCAAGTCGGGATAATTTCTGTCGGATATTCATTGCGTTCTCATATGGTATCACAGACAGTTCAGGCCTGTCAGTTTTTGCCGGTATTGTTTCTTTCATCTTTCATTATAGCAGAAAATTCCTGTTAAAGGACTGCAGGATCATTTTGGCGCGATTAACCGTGAACTATCCCTGATTACGATTCATTGCTGAACAGGCGGAACCGGCGCGCCGGCAGAGCTCCATTCTGCTGAAGCCGGGCAGCGTCGAACATAAAACCGGTTCTTCCCGGCAGCCCGTCCGTGATTGCGGCACGTCCGAAGGTCTTGCGCAGGAACAGATAACGCGAGGAAAAAAACAGGGCGCCCAGTTCATTATCCCAGTGGACTGAAACAGGATTCTTATACTTTAACAGAAAAACACAGTACGGCAAAGTAGGATTTACATAAAGAACCGCATATGAGCCGATGATCTTGCCGGACTGCTCATAGAGTTTTCTGCCGTAGGAGGGCAGCGCCATTGCATCCGCAATGCTGTCAAGCAGGGCAAAAACAGCTTCGCTGTCCACCGAACCGATCCGGTCAGCGCTGTTGGTTTGCTGGGCAAAAATCTCGTCATCATTGGTAATTGTTCCGTTATGCACCCCGATAATGCTGCCCCGGACGATCGGATGGTTGTTCGCGTTGATCTGCGGCGTTCCCTTGGTCGGCTCTCTGGTGTGGCCCAGCAGCACGGTTGTCTCCGCAGACAGGGATTGCATGACCCGGCGGTATCCTGCTGAACGGATATACCGGCTTGCCGTCTGCGGCGCCTTGTCCAGCAGCCAGCTGGAATCCCGGTTGAGCAGGGCAACGCCTGTGGCCTCCTTTCCCCTCTGTTCATTGGCGATAAGATTGGCCATAAACAGTTCGCTGATGCGGAAAAGCTGTGCTGTGCTGCGTCCGGGGCTGATCAGTACGCCGCTGATGCCGCACATGATGATTCCTTGTTTTCTTGTCTGTAGAATTCCGCAATCCCTGCTTTGTATGCAAATATCGTGCTTGGCTAACGCAGAAAGACAATGCTGCCCAGTTCCTGTTGCCAGACAGGCGAGCGGTCATGAAAGCACTGCACCCGGGCGTACACCTCTTCCGGCGCAAGACCGAGCATATCAGCAGCTCCGGCAAGCCAGCTTTTTTTACTGTCGATATGCACCAGCAGGCCGAGTTCAATGATTTTTATCAGCTCATAGTCTGTCTCGTCCGGAACAGGCCGGGGGCTGATATGAGCGAGCAGGTTCTTCTCAATCTGCTGCCAGCTCTGTCCCCGGCTTCTGCGCAGGGAAACCGGCTGCATTGCCAGCTCCTGCAGCACCAGTTCGGCAGGACTGTCGAGGAGCAGAAGAACGGACTTAAGAAAAATTAGCAGGGCTTGGGCATTTTCCTGATATTCCCGCAGAAGCAGGTCATCAATAGCACCGGTGTCGCTAGTGGCCAACTTGCCGTCATTATTACTTATCATGTCCATGAGTTCTCTGTTTCTTTTCATCAGAGAACCGGTGTCGCCAGCCCTAAGCAACCCGAATTTAGAGATTTCCACCGCTTTGAGCAGCATGATCAAAAATAAAAACGTTTTGGCCGTAATCGAGACCGGGCAGAGGTCGCCATCCGGAAAACGGAACTCAAGGTGGAAATTCCGTATCTTGCCAGCCGCATTAAAGCAGACATGTGCTATATTAAAAAAATTCTGGTGTTCGGGAACATCCATGCTTTTTTTCAGCAGAGCCTGAATTGCCTGCATGGAATGCTCTTCCGGCGACAGACGCATGAATTCCTGATGCGCATTATGCTGGCGCCGGCGGCACAACCCCTGCTTGCTTTTCCCGCCTGATGTGATAAATTTGAGTCCCGGAGCAAAAATGCGGGCCATGTTCCACAGGTTTGCCAAGATGATTTCCGGAATCTCTTCTGCAAGTCCTGTGCCGAGAATATGAAAATGCAGGCCGCAGGTCGGGCGCATTCTGACTTTTTCAGCCAGCAGGACGCGAATAATCCCTTGATACTGCTGCAGGAGGGCATCCCAATGAGGATGCCGGCCGATCACCAGCACTTCGACTCCGCAGTGCTCCTTGATCACATCATAGACCCCCAAGGCCCCCAGCCGGTTCATATCCCTGGAAGGCTGCAGGGCCTGTTCAACACGGGGCTGCAGGTCTTCACGCAGTACGCCTTTGGGCAGGGCGAATTCCAGCTCCGTGCCGATTTTTACGGTCCGATAGAGAAGATCCTGAAAATAGCGGGCCTCAGGTACAGTCAGGCTGTCCGGACGGGTGAGAAAGGCGGGACGGAAGGTGACCATGAACAAACATTTCCGGCTGATCGTCTACGAAGAATTGTACAGTTACAGCGAGCGACGCAGCCGGTCAAGATAACTCCGGGCGACTAGGCGCACATTACCGGGAGTGCTTTCCCGGTTGACCGCAATGCCCACATAGTACTGCGGCGTGATAAATCTGGTCAGTATCCAGGCGTTCCGGGCCTGAATCAGACTTTCTTCAAATTCCCCCATCTCCCGCAGAGAACCGACGGATTTTCCGATAAGCTGCATTATAGTAGAGAACTTTTCGGAAAAGACCTCCATGTCCGCACCGGCCGGATTATGCAGGGCCAGGGTTACCCCGTCCAGACCCGTTACCTGCACCGCAAGCAATCCGTCCAGTTCAGCTGCCATCTTTTTGAGTACATCGTTGATTTTTTCCTTTTTTGTCCCTGCCTTGTTTCTATCTTTTTTTGTCTCTGTCTTCCTGTCCGGTTTTGGCCTAGCTGTATTTGTTGTATTTGTCCGCCTGCATATAAGCTTCTCGGATGCTGTTTTTTTCATCCGGTCAAATTCCTCTTTTACCACCTGCAGCGGATTATCAGCATCTTCCGCATTCCAGTCCTGGCGCTGCAGAGCTGTAAAAATAAGGGACAGGAGCTCGGATTTCATCCTGGAATTGGAAAAAGGCCCGGTAAACTCTTTTATACTCACCCTGACATTTTCCCATGCCAGCATCTCCAGCACAGCTTCATCACCGATCAGATCATCGTATTCCGCATCAATGAGGTCCCCGTCATGAAAAAAAAGACTGCCGCATTGTCCGCCCAGATGGAAAATCTTCAGATGCGCAGTTTTCTGCTCCATAGCAACAAGCTGAAGAAAACTGCTCAGCGGCAGACCGGCAAGACTGCAGTTCTGCTCCTCCTGGATATCCAGCGCCTTGTTGATCGCCTCTTCAAGCTGATTAATATCAATGGGCTTTTCAAGGAGATTCAGAGCACCGGCCTGTTTCAGATGTTCCTCCATCACGGAAGTCCGGAACGCTGTCATCACAACGTACGGGACTTCCGAAAACGAATTGCTCATCACGGAAAGGAGTTCCACCCCGTCCATGACCGGCATATTCAGGTCGGTGACTACAAGATCCACCCTGTTGGTCTCCAGAACAGCAAGGGCTTCCCGACCGTTTTCTGCCTTGAGAAGGTGGAAGCGTTCATTCTGTTCAAAACCGCAGCTGATACTCAGGAGCAGTTCCGGATCATCATCAACTATCAGTACCTGCTGTTTCATAGGTTACTCCGATGGTATTCCATCTGGCGTTCCATCTGATTTACGTACCGGACCGAAATCCGGGCAGCCGTCCGCCGACGGGAAAGATCGAGGGCACGGCTGCTCCGCTTTCTGCACCCTGCTGTTCCTACTGTTCAATCAGCGTAAAAGTGATGGTGGAGCCATGTGTTTCCGGAAGAGGCGAAATGGATTTCTGTGCCGGTTTCCCCATCCGGATCAGAGCCGCCTGACAGACATTCATGATCGGGCAGGTGAACGGAATTTCGATCCCTGTCTTCAGAATAGACTGCGTCAGGTTCCAGCCCTGACAATGATGGACGATAAGCGAGAGGTTATTGCCCTCCTGCTCGGTGCTGAAGGATTCTATAAATCCCATCTCATCGGCAAAAATACGGCCGATTTCCATGAGAACATCTTTCGGATCTTCTCCTTCCACTTCAAGGCCCATTTCCTGTTCCATGATTTCCAGCGTTGTTCTGCCGACCTCACTCATCGTGGCAAAGGCGGTGTCGCCGAACAGGTCATATAATGCTTTGGCCATACCTGCGATCATCAGATTCATCAGGCGCATCAGATTTTTCTTTTTCTGCTCTTCTGAAGCCATATTTATCCTCCTGCGTTTTGATCCGTTTATAATTACAAAAGTTTGCGCAGGCGGTCAATATAACGTTGGGCAACCAGGCGTACATTACCCAAGGTACCATCCCGGCTGACCGCAATGCCCACATAGTACTGCGGCGTGACGAACCGGGTCAGGATCCAGGCGTTCTGCGCCTGCACCAGATTTTCTTCAAAGCTGCCCATTCCCTGCAGCGAGCTGACAGATTTTTCAACGAGTTTCATGACCATAGCAAACTTTGCCGAAAATGCCTCCACATCCGTGCCGGTGGGATTATGCAGCGCAATCGTGATACCATCCATACCGGTCACCTGCACTGCAAGCACTCCGTCCATTTCCCCTGCCATTTCTTTCAGCACTTCTTTGATTCCTGCCATTTTTCTCTCCCCTCCTGGTACGGTTTTCCTGTTGTGATTGTTATAGTTTCTGTGTTGTCTGTTCTTCTTCCCCTGCTGCTGTTTTTTCTGCTGGATACGGTGCTGAGTACGCAGCTCCTGCTTGACCAGATTCAGCGGTTTGGCCTCCTGGCGCGTATCCTTCCGGTGCGCGGATTTCAGCAGAAGCGACATCAGTTCAGCGTGAATTCTGGTTTTTGGCGGAGGCGACGGCAACTTGTCCATACTCAGTCGGACATGTTCCCAGGACAGCATTTCAAAAAATGCCTCTTCTCCGAGGCTGTGATCACACCTCGCATCAATCAACTTGCCGTCAGAAAAAAACAGGCTGCCCTTTTTCCCGCCCGGATGAACAACCTTGACCGTCGCTGTCTTCTGCTCCAGAGCAAGAATCTGGAGAAAGTTGTCCAGAGAGATTCCGGAAAGCCCGCTGTGCTGTTCGTCATACGCATCCAGTACTCTGTTGATCGCCTGCTCAAGCGCATCAATATCCAGCGGTTTTTCAAGCATCTCCAATGTGCCAGCTTTTTTCAGCTGCCGTTCCATCACAGGGGTTCCGAAGGCTGTCATCACGATATTCGGTACCCTGGGAAAGGATTCCGTCATGGCGGCAAGCAACTCCACGCCGTCCATTTTCGGCATCCGCAGATCGGTCACCAGCAGGTCAACAGAGTTTCTTCTCATTACATCAAGTGCTTCCAGGCCATTATGCGCCGTCATGATCTCAAAACGATCATTGTCTTCAAAACCGGACCTGATGCTCAGAAGCAGCTCCGGTTCATCATCAACTATTAATACCTGCCGTTTCATGGATCAGATTCGATTCTGTATGCCGTCCTGCTGTTCCGGGCTGACAGCTCATATTTTTTTTCAGACGCATAAACTCCTGCCTGAATAAACTCCTGCCTGACTTCATCATATAACGGATTGCAGGCTTTCTGCCGCTCCCGGCAGTACGGCATACCGGAACGCAGGAGCAGCTGTTCGGAACGGGTCTCTGTATGCGGACGGGCTTTCGGAACTTCGGGAGCTTCCGGAACAACAGGAGGAATAAACTCCTTCATGCTCAATTGCACATGTTTCCATTCCAGCATTGCCAGCACCGCTTCATCACCGATCCGGTCATCCTGCTCCGCATCAATCAGAAAGCCCTTACGGAAAAAAAAGCTGCCCTGCCGCCTGTCGGGATCAACCACCTTGAGATGCACAGTTTTTCGTTCCATAGCCACAAGCTGCAAAAAAATATCTAGCTCCAGACCGCCCTCCCGGTTATGATAAAAATCCAGCGCATTGGTGACAGCCTGCTCAAGACTGTCAATATCAAGCGGTTTTTCAAGAAAATTCAATGTTCCTGTTTTTTTCAGCAGCCGTTCCATAGAGGAGGTGCCGAAGGCTGTCATCACGATGCTGGGAACTTCGGGAAAGGATTCGCTCATGGCGGCAAGCAGTTCCACACCGTCCATTTCCGGCATCCGCAGGTCGGTCACCACCAGATCAACAACGTTGTTTTCCAGCAGATCAAGGGCTTCCCGGCCGTTTTCCGCTGTCATGATCTGAAAACAACCGTTGTTTTTTTCCAGTCCGGCCTGTATGCTCAGAAGCAGTTCCGGCTCGTCATCGACAATAATTACCTGTTTCATATAATTCTTTCTATTCTTTCTCCTTTTCCTTTCCTGCAGTATCCCGATTGTGGTGCGGCAGCCGACCGTTGTTACACCCTTGTACACAGCCGTGCATAACGCGGCACACGGTGGGCATAATACACAGTGGTAAGCAACCGGCCCGCCCGGCGGTATCCGGACCTGTCCTGCCCCTTTTTGTATCCGGGGCTGTCCGGTGTCTCTTCCACGTCTCTTTTTACGGGCAGGCGGAACGAATAATCTTGTCTCTCCTGATATTCCATGTTAGCAATAACAGTGTCTGAAAGAAACAAAAAAAGTACCTGTCATTCCGACCGGACGTTGTTCCGGACAGTACCCGAACCGGCTTTACCGACGCAGCCGCAGCAACCAGTCATGTTTTGTACAGCATCACACCGCAGGAATATTAGCAGGGGCATTTTCGGTTGGATTTCCGGCTGCATCTCCGGTTCACGTCCTGCAGATGATTTTTGCAGATAATGTCACGTACCGTCTATGAGATCCTTTGAATCTGCCAAAATACTTCTGATTGATGATGATATCCTGGTGCTCTCCATCCTGCGTCATATTCTGGAATATGAGAAGTACAGGGTTCTGAATGCGGAAAACGGCAAGGATGGGCTGCGGCTGGCGGAGGAAGAAATTCCGGACCTGATCCTGCTGGACATCAACCTGCCGGATATCATCGGGTTTGAGGTGTGCAGAAAACTGACGTCACAGGAACGCACACGGAAGATACCGATTATTTTTCTCACCGCCACAGGGGCGGAGGAAAACGAATACAGAGGGTTTGAGGAAGGAGCTGTTGATTTTCTCCGCAAACCGGTGAACAGGGCGCAGCTCTGCGCCAGAGTGCGCAATACCCTGGAAATCAAGGCGGCCAGGGAAAAACTTGAACAGCAGGCCCTTGATCTGGAGGGAACCAATGCGCTTCTGCAGGAATCCCTGGCTGTCCAGAAGCAGATCGGCTGCAATCTGCTGCAGCGGGATCATATCCTCAGCGCAGTCAATTATGTGGCAAAAACATTTCTGCAGACAGAAAACTGGGAAAAAATAATCAAAGATGTGCTGCAGTATCTGGGAGAGAATGTGGACAGCGAGCACGTCTACCTGAAAACTTTTGAGCCGCGAACTTCCGAACAGCGGCATTATACTTGGTATAAATACGGAAATACCATCACCAGTTCCAGTATTGATGTGCTGGCCATGTGGCGTCCTCCCATCCGGCTGCTGACTGCAGGCCCGATTATCGGACCGGACCGCAGCCTGCCGGTCTTTCTCCGGGAGGAGTTTGAACAGAACAACATCCGGACCTGTCTGATTCTGCCGATCTACGTGTACAAGCAGCTGTGGGGGTGCATAGGATTCGACTGCAGCCAGGAAGAACGGTCTTGGGATGAGCCCCTTGTGCAGGCCATGACAACGTCCTCGGAGATCATCGGCACCGCTGTCCGGAGAACCTTCGAATCGCGGGAGCGTGTCCGGCTGGCCGCAGCGATCAGTGAGTTTGCCGACTGTGTGCTGATGACCGATAAAACAGGAACCATTTTTTACGCCAATCCGGCCAGCACAAAGGTGACCGGTTATCTTCCGGAAGAACTGATCGGAATGAAATTCGGCCGGATACAATCGGACGAACAGGGCAGGTTCAACTGCCGGCAGGTGCTGGATTCTGTGGCTGAAGGCAGAGAATGGCGCGGGGAACTGCGGAACCGGCATAAGGACGGTTCTGTCTATGATGAGTCTGTCGCAATTATTCCGGTCCGGGGCGAAAAAAACAAAGTCAACAGCTTCTGTATCATCAAGCATGACCGGACCGACCAGAAACGCCTTGAATCCATTGCAGAAGCTGCCAATCTGATGGACAATGTGGGCTTTGTTTTTTCAGGCATCCGGCATGAACTGGGCAATCCCCTGAACTCGCTGAAAATGGCCATCAGTGTTCTGCTCAGGCAGCTGGATCATCTCTCTCCGGAAAGAATCAGGGAGTTTCTTGACCGTTCCATGCGGGAAATCAAACGGATGGAATATCTGCTCTATTCCCTGAAAAATTTCAATGTGCATGAAGAACAGGTACTCACCCTGACAGACCTTGCCGCTTTTCTTGCAAATTTTCAACGAATGCACGAAAAGGATCTGCAGCGCAAAGGTATTGCCATGAAACTGCAGATCAATGATGCAGCCTGCTCTCTGGTTGATGAACGGGCCCTGCATCAGGTCCTGCTGAATCTTGTCACCAACGCGGTGAATGCGCTCCGTGACGCGGCAAAGCCGCTCATCACTATGTATCTTACGCGAAAGAATAACCAGTTCGTCCAGATCGTCTTTCAGGATAACGGCTGCGGCTTTCCTGGCCATGTCAAAGAGGAGCTCTTTAAACCATTTTTTACGACCCGGGCCAAAGGCACGGGACTGGGGCTCACCATTGTGAAAAAGATGCTCACCTCCATGAGGAGTACCGTCAATATTGAAGGAGAGGCAGGACAAGGTGCCCGGATTATCATCACCCTGCCATCTGCGGAATCTGCAGACTCTGTAGAGTGCAAATCCGAAAAAACAGCAGCATAACAGCATGGCAGGCTCTCCGTTCTCTGCGGCGGAGAGCAGAAAGTCAACAGGAAGACCAACATTATATGCAGGTGAATCAGCGTCATGTTTTCTGAAACCGCTTCTCCCGGCTATGAACGTCTCAATCAGGCTGTCAATGCACTCGGTCTGGAAATTTCAGATGCCATCCTGACGGCTATCCGGGAAGATATCCAGACCTGCCGTGAGGAAGAGAAAGAACGTCTCGCCCTTGTCGAGCCGGTATTGTCCGGAATGGAGGCTGTGGTGACGCATATTGCCGCATTTCGTGCCGCTTCAGATGCCCGTACCTTCAGTCTGCTCAAAGAGCTTATGGCAGTATACCGGGATGTTGCCTGGGAAATCTCGGACCAGGAAAAAGCACAGCCTGTGGCTTTTGCCGCCCTGAAAACCGTGCTTGATTGGCAGCATAGCTGTCTGAAGGCAAAGATGGAAAGCACGTCAGAACCGGCGGTTGCGGATCAGAATGAAGCGGATACAACAGGTGAAGGTGAAGCACTGCGCGGTCTGCTTGCAGCCATGCGCCAGGAAATCGCAGCAACCGGCATGATGGCGGTACGGGAGGCTGCCGCGCTGCTGGAACTCGTGCATGTACAGCAGGGAACAGCCGAAACCGGGCCTGCGGTTTCAGGAGATACCAACAATGTCGGTGCCATGATTAAAGAAAATATCTCCTCGCTGCAGCAGATCTTTCATCAGGAGCTGGACCAGCTGCGCCATGAATTCGGGCGGCCTGATATCGAGCAGACTGATATCTGACCGGGCTCTGCCCTGATTTTTCCCGGCCATGCCGGAAATCTTTACACTCCGGATAACATTCCGATAACCACTCATCATATTTCATGCAGACGCACAGCATCTCCAGCAGTTCCGGTCGGACCGTCCGGTCGAAGAGAAGACGCAACAACCCGGAACTTCGCACTTTTGTCGCCACCTGCGGCGCAGGACTGGAAGACTTGGTCAAAGAGGAAATCCGTGCTCTGGGCGGCAGGGAGCCGATCAGTACCCCGGGAGCGGTCAGATGGCAGGCAACCAGTCTGAAATCCGCCTACCGGGCCTGTTTATGGTCGCGCTTCAGCTCCAGAATCCTGCTTGAGCTGGCCTGCTTCGAGGCAGCCACTCCGGAGGCCCTGTACGAGGAAGCCGGTAAAATTGACTGGGGCAGACATTTCAACGGGGACACGACCTTTGCCGTCTATTCCACTTTGGTCAGGTCCGAGCTGAGCCACAGCCATTATGCCTCCCTGAAGATCAAGGATGCTGTAGTGGATCAGTTCCGCCGACGGACCGGGGAACGGCCGGATATTGATGTCCGCAGGCCGGGCATCCGGCTCAACCTGCATGTGCAGGGCACGGCAGCAACGCTGGCCCTGGATATGTCCGGCGACAGCCTGCATCGCCGGGGATACCGGACCGGGGCCGGGGAAGCGCCGCTCAAGGAGACCCTTGCCGCTGCCATTGCCCATCTTTCCGGAGTAAGGGCCGGGATGCCGTCCGACTTCTGTCTGCTGGACCCCATGTGCGGTTCCGGCACCCTGCTCGTTGAGGCGGCCCTGATTATCGGGGATTCTGCCCCGGGATTGCTGCGGGACAGTTTCGGTTTCATGTACTGGCTGGGACATAATGCCAAACTCTGGGAGACCCTGGTGGCCGAGGCTCTGGAGCGGGAGGATCAGCACACGGAAAGCCCGTGGCCGCAGATTATCGGCTATGATGCCGATCCGCAGGTGGTGGCGGCTGCCCGAAAAAATATCATCAATGCCGGATTGAGCGACCGGATCACAGTCAAACAGCGCCAGCTTGCCCGGGTGCAGCCTCCGGCTGCAGAGGGCCTTCTTCTGACCAATCCGCCCTACGGCGAGCGCCTTTCGGAAAAGGAGGCGGCCAAGTATCTGTACCGTTGTCTGGGGCGGATCTTCCGCACCCATTTTCCGGGCTGGCAGCTGGGATTCTTCACAGCCAACCCGGATCTTGCCGATATGCTGGGTGTTCCCCGGCAGGAACGCTACCGGCTCTACAACGGCCCTCTTAAATGCCGCCTGCTCACGGCTGTTTCACCGGGGGATACAGAACCTCCGCCACTGGTCCGGCAGGTCCAGGCAACCGACCCGGAATTACCGGCGGAAGATTTCAGCAACCGGGTGCGCAAGAACTGCCGTACGCTCTTTCCCTGGGCAAAACAGAACAACATCACCTGCTTCCGCATCTATGACGCAGACATCCCGGAATATAATCTGGCTATTGATCTGTATGAGCAATGGGTGCATGTGCAGGAATATGCCCCGCCCGCAACAGTGGCTCCGGAAAGGGCTGAAGAGCGGTTCAGTCAGGCCCTGCAGGTGCTCCGGCATCTCCTCAAGGTGCCACATTCTGATCTCTTTGTGAAGAAGCGGCAGCGCCAGCGGGGCAAAGACCAGTACCAGAAGCGCACCGGCACCGGCAGGCTGCACGAGGTGCGGGAAGGCAGCTGCCGTTTTCTGGTCAACTTTACAGACTATCTGGACACCGGGCTTTTTCTTGATCACCGCAAGACCAGAGCAATGCTGGCCGAATTGGCCGAAGGCAGAACCTTTCTCAATCTGTTCGCCTATACCGGTTCGGCAACCGTGTACGCAGCCAAGGGAGGTGCGGTCTCCACCATGACCGTGGATCTTTCCGAGAAATACCTCACCAGAGCGCAGGCCAACCTGTCGTTGAACGGCTACGGCGGCCCGCTGCACCGGTTCAGCGAAGCAGACTGCCTGCAGTGGCTGAAAACCTGCCGGGAGCGCTACGGGGTGATCTTTGTTGATCCGCCGACCTTTGCCAATGCCCGCCACAAAGGAATGCTCTTTGACGTGCAGGAGAATCACGGCGAACTGCTGCGCTTGGCCATGCGCTGCCTGGCACGGGAAGGCATTCTTATTTTCTCAACTAATTCGAGGAAATTCAGGCTGGACAGCGTGCTGGAAGAGGAATTCGAGATCAGGGAGATCACAGACCGCACCCTGCCTAGGGATTTTCAGGAGAGGGGAAACAAAATACACCGTTGCTGGCAGTTCCGCCATCCTGCCGGAGAGGAACACCGGAAGGAACAGGAGTAAAAAAGAAGTAATGTACACACCCGGCGAGGAAATCGTTCTGTTGGTTGATGAGAACAACAGAGAACTGGGCGAGGTGCCCAGACGGCTGATGCGCGAACAGAGGCTTATTCACCGGGCCAGCTATATTCTGGTGTTCAACAGGGCCGGAGAGCTGTTTATCCAGAAACGAACGGCCAGCAAGGATATCTATCCGGGCTACTGGGATGTGGCTGCCGGCGGGGTGGTTCAAGCCGGAGAGACTTACGAAGAGTCAGCTGAACGGGAACTGGCCGAGGAATTAGGTGTCCGGTCGGCAAAGCTGGAGTTTCTCTTTGACCAGTACTACGAGGATCTGGATAACCGGGTCTGGGGAAGGATTTTCTCCTGTACCCATGAAGGGCCGTTCACTCTCCAGCCAGAAGAGGTGGAGTACGGCTGCTTTATGTCTCTCCCTACTGCTCTGGACTACAGTAACGCAGAACCATTCACCCCGGACGGCATCCTTGTTCTGCAGAAGCTGCTGGCGCAGAAAGCGGCTGCACAGGAGGATGAGTAAAGCTGTTCAGGGTTATTCAGCCGGGCAATGATTGGAAGAAATCTGAGTATCTACCTGAAGTTTCTCTGTGTATTCCTGCTGAGCCTGCTGCTGACAGCCGGAGCGTTCATGACCGGTCTGTATCAACTACGGATGTATGCGGCCCGACAGGAAGCAGGAGCCGTGGCAGACCAGATTGTTGCCTTCCGCTCCTGGGTTGCCCAGAGCGGTATGGTCTGGGTCCGGAAACTGGTTCCGGGATATGAAGATTTTCTTGTCCAGAACTCCTCTGCGCACGGCAGTACCTTTTACGGCAAAAATCCGGCCTTGGCCACCAGAGAGCTGTCCGTGCTCGCCCGGAAAGAGGCCAGCCGTGCAACCTTCCGGGTCACCAGTGACGACTACCGGTACCAAGGCAATGCACCGGATGATTTTGAGGCAAGCGCCATCAAGGCTTTCAAACAGGACGGAAAACTCGACTTTGCCGAACGGTATGAAAACGGAACATACCGCTATGCCCGTCCGCTTCTGGTGCGGCAGGAGTGCCTGAAATGTCACGGTGATCCCAAGGACGCCCCCCCGGAAGTGCTGGAGAAATACGGAACTGAAAAAGCCTTCGGCTACAAGGTGGGACAGGTGCGGGGTATCATCAGCGTCACCCTGCCGGTCACAGGAATCAAGGAGGTCTTACGCGCGCTGCTGACCCCCTGGACTGCCATCTTTCTTGTGCTGATTTTTGCAGTGAACTTTCTCTTTGTCCACTTCCTTGCTTTCCGCCTGATACGGCTCACCGCCGGTGTGGAAGCCATTGCCGCAGGCAGGCTGGATACCGAACTTGTCTATATCAATCCCTCTGAATCCGATGACGAGCTGGATCATGTCTACCATAGCGTCAACCTGCTCAAGCGCAGCCTGATCGTGCTATTCAGACGGCTCAACCGGCAGCACAGGAGGCATTGAAACCGGTCCGGTTCTTCCTTGCTTCTTGTTTTACGACGGCTCAGTCTCTAACTGCATCAAATCCTCCAGCCTGATCTCTGGAGCATCACTGCGATCCCTGCAGACAGTTCGGCCGAGCTTGACGACCCGACTGCAGAAACTACCTGCCTCGTTGCTGATCTTCCCGGAACTTATCAGGTCAGTCTTGTCGTCAACGACGGCACAGATGACAGCGAATCCGATACTGCCGAAGCGGTTGTGCTCTCCCTTCATGAGGCAGTCATGAAGGCATTTGTGGAGGCTCTGACTGCCCCTGAAACCTGTGGGAACTACAATAATGTACACAATATAATCAACGACGCGCTCTATCTGACACAGACTGCCGGAGAGAACATTGAAGCCGGTAAGGAAGAAAGCGGCAGGATCAAGTACGACAGAGCACGGAGAAAGCTTCTGGAGAAGCTCGTGCCGAGAATTGACGGCTGTGCGGTAGCGGGCAGTCCGGATGAAAATGACTGGATCTGTGACTGCGACGGTCAGAACGCGGTGTATCCTCTTATCATGAAGGCGATAGGGTATCTGGAGAAGCTGATATAACTGCCTGACGACTCGTCAGCAATCAACAGGGCGGGGCCGCAAGGCTCTGCGGCTTATCCGGCTTTTCTTCCGGGTAATTCTCACACGGAACGCGACAGTTATCCCGTTCCTGAAAACTATGAGCCAGCACTGCGGACATAAAAAAAGCCTGATCCTCGCAGATCAGGCCGGATAACTGCATGGACGGGAGAATTATTTCTTCTTCCCTTTCTTCTTGCTCTTTTTCTTATCCTTCTTTTTTCCGCAGCATTTTTTTGCCTCTTTTTTCTTCTCAGCCTTCTCTTTCTTTTTGCATTCCTTCTTTGAGCAGCACTTCTTTTTGTCTTTACCCATTGTCTTCTCCTTTTCGGTTTCACGTTGGCACTGTTCTCTGACGACCAGAGGACAGCGTTTGCAATGTTTGTCGTTTTTCCTGTACTTCCGACAGCACCTCGCCTTTACCTGCTTCACTGTTTTTGAGATCTTTCTCATAAAATGCTGTGTCCTGTTCTGTATGACTTTCTGTCCGGGAGAAGCGGGCTGCTCTGCTGCTGACGGGCAGACGAAGAGCCTCGTAACACAAACTGAAGGATTTCCTAATATAAACTGAACAATTTTTCAAGATAAATATCACACTGCAATAAAAGAACATGCACAGTTCCCGCTATCTGCCGGAAAATTCAGCAGTCAGTTCTGTCTCAGCGTAATTTTACAAAAAGATACTTTACCTCCCGAATCGCTGCCTGATCTTCCCGGTCACCTCATCAAATTCCGGCAGCCTGAGCAGGTGCAGGACAGTGCCGTAAAGCAGAGCTGCACTGCCGATCACCGCAAATACCCCGACCAACTGCCACCAGACCGCTCCTGTCAGCAAAGCAGCAAAAAGCTTTTGCATTCCCCATACCCCCAAACCCATAACCGTGCTTGCCAGCATAATTTTTATAACGCCCCGCCCCAGATAGACCAGAGAAAATCCGGTCAGTCTGCGGTACAGAACCGTGCCGAGGAAAAGGAAGTTCAGGCCCATGGAACAGGAGGTGGACAAAGCAATGGACCGGAAGGAGAAAAGGTCAATGGTCAGGCTGATAAAGATGATATTGGTGAGCACGGCAAGAAAGGAGGCAATGACCGGATATTTGGTATCGTTCAGGGCATAAAAGACCGGCACCATGACTTTGACCGCCGAATAGGCAAACAGACCGCAGGCGTAGCAGATCAGGGCCTGGGCCGTCTGCAGGGTATCAGCAGCAGTAAAGGCCCCGTGTTCAAAGATGAGTCGGATAATGGGTTCGGCCAGCAGAATCAGCCCGACCGTAGCCGGAATGGTAAGACTGAACACCATGACCAGGGAGGAGGCAAAGGTCGCGCGCAGGCCCTCCAGATCCTTCTCCGCAGCATGACGGGCCAGGACCGGCATGGCAGCAATGGAAAAGGCCACGCCGAATACGCCGATGGGCAGCTGGACCATGCGGAAGGCGTAATTCAGCCAGGAGACCGAGCCCTCCATACAGCTTGAGGCGAAGTTGGTGTTGACAAAGATATTGATTTGGGTGGCGGACAGACCGACTGTGGCAGGCAGCATGAGCCAGAGTATCCGCTTCAGACCGGGATCACGCAGATCGAGATGCGGCCTGAAACGGAAACCAGTTCTCCGCAGCGAGGGCAGCTGGATCAGAAGCTGGAGCAGGCCGCCGAGCAGGGTTCCCCAGGCCATGCCGACAATGGCGGGAATGCCGAACTTGGGCAGGAGCAGAGCCAGAGCCGTGCCGCCGATAATGGAGCCGAGGTTAAAAAAGGATGAGGACATGGCCGGGATAAAAAATTTCCCCTTGGTGTTGAGCATGCCCATGACCACTGCAGACAGGGCGACCAGAATCAGAAAGGGGAACATGATCCGAGTCAGCCGGACGGTCAGCGTGGTTTTGCCTGCAACAGCATCAAAATCCGGGGCCAGCAGATGAACAACCGGTTCGGCAAAAAAAATACCGAGCAGGGTGATACTGCTCAAAAGGATCGCGATAAAGACCAGCACATTGGAGGCCAGCTGCCAGGTGGCCTGTGCACCTTTCTTGGTGTCGTAGTCGGAGAACACGGTGACAAAGGCGGCGGACAGCGCTCCCTCACCGAACAGGTCCCGGAGCAGATTGGGGATCCTGAAGGCCACCACAAAGGCGTCATAGGCATATCCCGCCCCGAACAGTCCGGCAAAGACCTGCTCCCGGATCAGCCCCAGAACACGGCTGCACATGACTGCCGCACTGACTGCCCCGGCAGATCGGGCTATCTTTCCTGTCGAACTGCCTGTTGCTGCTTTTTTTTCTGTCATGATTCCCTGCCGTCCCTGTCAGCTCGGTCCATAAGACTTGACTTGACAAGGATAATAAGAATATATAAGAAGTTCGGTTTATCCAGAACAACTTCAGAAAACGACAGATGGTTACCATTCTGCGGGCAAAAGAGAAAGTTTTTTTTGCGGAACAGGAACTTCTCTTCTGCTGGCGGGAGTATGCCGGGCAGGATAACCGGCTGTCGGCACATTAACTTCAGCACCCGGTCTCCGGAGGTCTTCATGTACGATGTCAAACAAATCAGGAACACTGTCATTCTCGGACACGGCAACAGTGGAAAAACAAGCCTTGCCGAGGCCCTGCTTTTTACTGCCGGTGCAGTCAAACGGCTCGGCAGAGTGGATGACGGCACCACTTCCATGGATTTCGAGGAAGAGGAAATAAAACGCCAGATATCAACCAGTACGGCGTGCAGTCATTTTACCTGGAAGAAACATCAGGTTTTTTTGGCAGATACTCCGGGGGATGATAATTTTGTCAATGAGGCCAGATTCGCCGCTCAGGTGGCGGACAGCGCAGTGCTCACGGTGGGTGCGGTACTTGGAGTGAAGAACCAGACCGAACGTTTTGTGGATTGTATCCAGGATCGGCACCTGCCCTGTCTCATCTGTGTGACCAAGATGGATCGGGAGCGGGCAAATTTCCAGAAGACGGTTGATGAAATCAGACAGGCTTTTTCCCTAAAGCCGGTGGTGCTCTACCTGCCGCTCGGCCAGGAACAGGAATTTACCGGTGTGGTTGATATCGTTAACAACCGTGCCCTGCTGTTCCAGGAAGACGGCACGGTCAAGGCCGGTGAAATCCCTGCGGACATGGTTGACGAAGTTGCCACCAGACGGGAAAACCTGATGGAATATGTGGCTGATACGGATGACGATCTGATCGAGACCTTTCTGGAGGAAGGCGAACTGCATCAGGAACAGCTGGTCGCCGGGCTGGTTGCCGGTGTCCACGCGGCAAAACTGACTCCGGTCATTCCGTGCTCCTGCCTCAACAATGCGGCCAGTTCCCTTATTCTGGATGCTGTTGTAGACCTGCTGCCCTCGCCGGATCAGCGTCCGGCAATGATCGGGACTGATCCTGCAACCAAGGATCTGAGCGAACGGGCCGGAACAGCTGATGCTCCGTTTTCTGCCCAAGTCTTCAAGACTATGGCCGACCCTTTTGCCGGGCGCCTGACCGTCTTCCGGATACTCTCCGGAACCCTGGAAGGCGACACCCTGTACAATGCCAGCAAAGAGGAGTCTGAGCGTTTCGGCCATCTTTTCCTCCTGCAGGGTAAAGAGCAGCAGCAGGTGGAAAAAGCTGTGCCGGGCATGATTGTGGCTGTTGCCAAACTCAAGGAGACCGGGACCGGCGATACCCTCTGTGCTCCGGACAAACCCATCCTCTATGACCGTCTGGAACCCATACCGTCAGTGATTTCCTATGCGGTCAGTGCGGAAAAAGACGAGGAAAAAGTTTTTTCTGTTCTGACCCGTCTGCTTGACGAGGACCTGACCCTGCACCTGACCCGTGAAACCCAGACCCACGAAGTTCTGCTTTCCGGGGTCGGGCAGGTGCATATTGAGGTGATCCGGGAGCGGCTCAAACGAAAGTTTTCTGTGGAGATGGAGCTGTCCATCCCGAAAATTCCCTACCGGGAGACCCTCAAGAGTAAGGCCACTGCCCAGGGCAAACATAAGAAGCAGTCCGGCGGCCGCGGCCAGTACGGCGACTGCACCGTTGAGCTGGAACCGCTGAGCAACGGCGAGCATTTCGAGTTTGTCGATAAGATCGTGGGCGGGGTTATTCCCCAGCAATACAGACCGGCCGTGGAAAAGGGAATTCTGGAGGCCATGGAAAAAGGTGTTATTGCCGGGTATCCTTTTGAAGGGCTCCGGGTCACCCTGATTGACGGCTCATACCATAATGTGGACTCCTCAGAAATGGCCTTCAAAATCGCCGGTTCACTGGCCTTTAAAAAAGGAGTTGCAGACGCGAACCCCGTGCTGCTGGAACCGGTCATGGAGATGGAAATCCGGGTGGACAAGGAGCATGTCGGCGATGTGATGGGCGATCTTAATTCCCGGCGCGGCAAGGTCTTGGGCATGGATTCTACCGACAAATATGAGATAATTAAAGCCCAGGTACCTCAGGCCGAAATCCAGCTCTACTCCCCGGACCTGACCTCAATGACCGGCGGACGCGGTGCCTTTCGGGTCTGGTTCTCCCATTATGATGAAGTGCCCTCGCATATTGCCGAGAAGATTATTGCGGCCCACAGCGGAGCGTAATTTTTTTTCAGGAGAAACTCGAGTAGACATGGGCGAACACAGGGGTTCGCCCCTACGGTGCTCGGCAACCGCCAGCCGGGCAGATGGAGAGATCAGCCGGAAGACGCAAAATTTAATAGGAAAGCCCTTCTCCGGTGATCAGTTGAGGCCCGGAGAGACCATACGAAAAATACCGTCAGAAAAGACAGCTGGTTAGCATAAAATCTGACAGGTCTTTCAGCAGGATGCCGGGAGCTGATATTGACATTCATCGCAAATTTTGTTAGATACAGCGAAAACGAGTCTCATTTCTACAGGAACCCTGACCTCAAAAAGACATCAATCGCATGAAAAAAATCCGTTTGTCCATTGATGCCGTTCAGCTTTCCGTCGAACCGGGCACGACCATTCTGGAAGCAGCCCGTCAGGCCGGAACCACCATCCCGACTCTCTGTTATCTTTCTGACAAACTGCCGAATGAGGCCCATTGCGAGGTCTGCATGGTGGCCTGTGAGGGCCGGGAAGGACTGATCACATCCTGCTCCACGCCGGTTGAAGAGGGCATGGAGATCACTACTGACAGCGAGGAGGTCAGAGCACACCGGCAGGAACGGCTTGCTGCGCTGGCGTCCGCTCATTTTGGCGACTGCAAGGCCCCGTGCAGCTTGACCTGTCCTGGTCAGATCAATGTGCAGGGCTATATCGCCCATATCGCCAAGGGCCAGTACGCGGAAGCGGTCCGTCTGGTGATGGAAAAAAATCCGCTGCCGTTTTCCGTAGGCCGGCTCTGCCGCCGCTTCTGCGAAAGCCGCTGCCGCCGGGTTCTGCTGGATGATCCCATTGCCATCAATCACCTGAAGCGTTTTGCTGCTGACTGGTGCATGAGCAATCAGGTGGATCTCAATATTCAGCAGCAGCCTGCCACCGGCAAAAAGATCGCCGTGGTCGGCGGCGGCCCTGCCGGGTTATCAGGGGCCTATTATCTGGCAAAAAACGGCCATACGGTGACCATCTTTGAGGCTGAAGAACAGCTGGGCGGTCTGCTCCGTTACGGCGTGCCGGAGTTCAAGGTGCCGAAAAATGTGCTGGATTACGAAATCGAAACCATTCTTAAACTCGGCATTGAGGTGAAATGCAATCATCGGCTGGGACAGGACATCACTCTGGATGAGCTGAACAGCCGGTTTGACGCCACTCTGCTGACGACCGGGGCCGGGATTGACCAGCCGCTGGAAATTCCGGGTGCTGATCTTCCCGGTGTGCTGCCAGGCTTGGAGTTTCTCCGCAAGTACAATGCCGGAGAAACCGGGGAGCTGTACAAAGGCAAAACAGCAGCGGTCATCGGCGGCAATAATATTGCCCTGGAAAGCGCCCGCAGTCTGATCCGGCTGGGCTATAAAGCAGTGACCCTGGTCAACCTGCGCACTGATGAATCCGAGCTCACCGCCACACCCAAAACGGTCAGTGAGGCGGCAAAGGAAAATGTGCAGTTCCTGTTCATGGTTGATCCCTGTGAAATCAAGCAGCTGGGTTCCGGTCTGGAGCTGGTCCTGGCCCAGATGGAGTTGGGGAAACCGGACAAAAGAGGAAAACAGCAGCTGCAGCCGGTTCCGGATGCCTTTGATGTCCTGCTGGTGGATACGATCATTCATGCCCAGGGCCAGATGGCCTGTACCGAGGGCGATGCCCCGTTTCCTGTGGACTTTACCCCGAAAAACCTGATCAAGGCCAATGTCAGAACTTCGATGACTAGTATGGACGGGGTCTATGCGGCAGGCGAGGCAGCCAGCGGCACCCGCGCCCTGATTCAAGTGGTCAGTTCCGGGCGCAAGGCCGCAGAAAATATCCATGCCGCTGTAATGGGTATTGCTGAAGCTCCGGCGGAAAGCCGGTTCAACTTCACGCGCGGCAAGTCCTTTGCTGCTGTAGATGCCAAGGTGCTGGAACGGTTTGATAAGCAGGAGCGCACTCTCATGCCGGACCGCACCCCGGAAACAGCAGTGCTGGACAATGAAGAAGTCCGGCTGGGCTTTAACGAGACCGCAGCCAAGCGGGAAGCAGATCGCTGTCTGGAATGCGGCTGCATGGCCTATGATACCTGCGACTTCAAGCAGCTCTGCATTGACAGCGACATCAACCTGAACAAAACCGGTATGGCCGGTGCCCCGGCGTACAGCCTAGACAGTTCGCATCCCATGCTCAATGTGGATCTGAATAAATGCGTGTACTGCCGCCGCTGCGTCAATGCCTGTGCATACGACGCGCTGGAGCTGAGCTGCACCTCCCAAGATGAGCAGGGCTTGGCCACAGGTATTTCTCTCCGCTTTAATGAAAAATGCGTGCATTGCGGCCAATGCGCGGACAGCTGCTCCACCGGCACGATCAGCAAGAAGGACGTGCTTTCCCCCATCCTCAACGAAGATGTGCGCTATGTACGCACCACCTGCCCCTACTGCGGGGCTGGCTGTCAGATGCAGCTCAAGGTCAAGGGCGACACGATTATGGAGGTCACCTCGGAGCCGGAGCTGGCACCCAATTATGGTGCGCTCTGCGTCAAGGGCCGGTTCGCCTTCAACTTTGTTCAGGACAAGGAACGTCTGACCACCCCGCTGATTCGCCGTAACGGTGAGCTGCAGGAGGCATCTTGGGATGAGGCCTACGATTTTATTGCGGACCGGCTGACTGCGGTCAAAAAGGACTACGGACCGGACTCCATTGCCGGATTTTCCTGCGCCAGGGCGAGCAATGAAGAAAATTTTCTCATGCAGAAGTTTATGCGCACGGTGATCGGGACGAATAATATCGATCACTGTGCCCGACTTTGACACGCTCCCACGGTGGCCAGTCTGGCCATCACGTTCGGTTCCGGCGCAATGACCAATTCCATTGCGGATGTACTCAATGACAAAACCGATCTCTTTTTTATGATCGGCTCCAACCCGGATACCAGTCACCCGACCATCGGGATGCGTATCCATCAGGCCCTGGATCGGGGCGCCAAGCTGGTGGTGATTGATCCGCGCAGGACCAAGCTGGCAGAACGGGCCGACCTTTGGCTCCGCATCCAGCCGGGCACGGATGTGGCCCTGCTCAACGGCCTGATGCACATCATCCTCAAAGAGGATCTTTGGGACAAACAATTTGTTGCAGAACGCACCGAGGATTTCGACGAACTGAAAGCCCTGGTGGAAAATTATCCGCCGGAGAAGGTGGCGGAAATCACCGGCCTGACTGTTGCCGAGATGGAACAGGCAGCACGGATGTATGCGGCTCCGGGGCGCAATGCCTTTTACCACGGCATGGGGATTACCCATTACCATACCGGTACGGACCGGGTGAAATCTATCGCCAACATGGCCATGCTCTGCGGCAAGGTCGGGGTGGAAGGCGGCGGCTGTAATCCGCTGCGCGGTCAGAATAATGTCCAGGGGGCCTGCGATATGGGCGCTCTGTTCAACACCCTGCCCGGATACGGCGGTCTGAGCAATGATGAGCTGTTCGATAAGTACGAAGAACGCTGGGGCGTGAAAATGCCGCGCCAGCCCGGCAAGCCAGCTACCGAGGTCTGGGATAATATCCTTCAGGATGAAATTCGAGCCCTGTACGTGTTTGGTGAAGATCCGGCCATTGCTGATGCTAATATCGGCCATGTTCATAAGGCCCTGCGGCATCTGGATTTCCTTATTGTCCAAGATATCTTTCTCACCGACACGGCCAAAGAGGCGGACGTGGTTCTGCCGGCAGCCTGTTTTGCGGAAAAAGACGGCACCTTCACCTCCACGGAGCGGCGGGTACAGCGTATCCGCAAGGCAGTGGAACCGCCGGGACAGGCCAAGCCGGACTGGCTGATCCTCACCGAGCTGGCCGAGCGTATGGGCTATGCAATGGGCTACACAAAGACTGAGGATATCTTTGATGAGGTCTGCGAGCTGCTGCCCCAGTATTGCGGCATGTCCTATGCCCGGCTTGAGGACGAGGGCCTGCAGTGGCCGGTCCCGGACGCTGATCATCCGGGAACTACCGTTCTGCATACTAAGAGCTTTACCCGGGGCAAGGGCCTGTTTGTGCCGGAGGACTACATGGCGCCCAAAGAGCCGGTGGATGACGAGTATCCCATGCTCTTCACCACGGGCCGCCATTATGCCCGCTACAACTTTGTCAGCATGACCGGCAAGACCGAGGAGATTGATGATATCGCTCCAGAGGCTCTGGCCGAAGTCAACCCGGCAGATGCCGAGCGGCTGGGGATTAAGTCGGGTGATATGCTGAAACTCACCTCCCGGCGGGGCGAGGTCACCATCAAGGCGGAGATCACCGAGCGCAGTCAGCCCGGTACCATTTTCACTACCTATAACTATGCCGAGACCCCGGTTAACCTGCTGACTCTGGATGCGCTGGATCGGCTTTCCCGGACGCCGGAGTATAAGCTTTGTGCTATTCGGGTTGAGGTTGTGGGGTGATTTTTAGGTAAAAACTGAGTGATTTCGGTTGCTCTGTGGAGTATTTGAAAGGGGCTGCCTTTGGGTTTGCCCCTTTTTTTTATCTGGTTGGTGACAGCACTCGTACCCTGTAACCTCACTCTGTAACTCGCATGGTTGCGGGGTCTGATTTTGCTCTGTGATACCGACATGGGTACTTTTTATTGACTTTTTTAATTCAATATGTATCTTTGATGGTTTAGTAAAAAGTCCAATTTTGCGGAAAATCGTATCTTAACTTACTGAGTTGTCGTCAGCGACTTGCTATTTTCTGACTTTTTACCAGACCATCATCTTTAGTAAATTGAAGTCGTTGTTGTTTAATTGGGGTCTGTCCCCTGATTCCTATGGGGCGGCATTCGAACCTACAACCCGCATGGCTACGGGGTTTGATTTTGGGGTGTGATACCAAAGGGATACTTTTTCATTCTGCCATGTCGGATTTCTGTTTACTTTTTTGAAACAGTATGTTTTAGTAATATTACTATATATAACAGTATCCATTAAATCAGGCAGTTAAGAGGAAAGTGATGAAATCTAAATTGATTATTCAATCCTATTTGTACATTATTTTTTATACCATTATAGGCAACACAGCACTTGCTCAAGATCTTATAATAGTTAAAGAATTCACAAAATATGGACAAGGAGAGGTGCGATGTCCGAGTGATATGTTTGCACTAGGAGGCGGTTCACGATGTAACGATGGAGAACTTGACGTAACGTATCCTATCACAGAATCACAAAGTGGGTATAAATACAAAGTTCCTGTAGGGTGGGCTGAATGGCATCGCGGAGCTTCCTCTAATGATTGTAATGTGTATGCTGTATGTGCTCCTAAAATCTGGTAGGAGTTACGCAGTTGAAAACAGGAAGCGCAGTTGTTACAATAGGTTCGCTTGTTAGAGCTGCAAACCGTCAGTTGAACAAAATCAACGGGTTGTAAATCCAACTGCGTAACTCCTATCTGGTTTGGAAAAGAAGATATCTTAGCTACGGAAAAAGAAACTTTTTATGGTAAAGGGAGTGTTGACTGCCCAACCGGTTACAAAGCTGTTGGGGGAGGAAGCTGGTGTGAAGATGGCGACTTAGATATGGCTTATCCAGACGAATCTCTCGCGGGCTGGAAAGAATGGCATCGTGGATCATCATCTAACAACTGTAGAGTTCATGCTATTTGTGTAAAAGAAAACCATTGGATGGGGAGAGGCGTATATCGTTCGGAAAGTCACACAGGTTATGGCAACGGAAGTACAAGCTGCAAAGATGCTAAAGTATTGAGTGGTGGTTCCTATTGTACAGATGGAGACGATGGGGACTGGAATTTTCCAAATTCAGATTTATCCGGCTGGTCTCAGCGGCATCGTGGTCGTTCTTCAAATGACTGTAAAGTAATGGCTGTATGCCTGCGTGATTCTGTCTATAAGCTGAATGAAGTTGGTGCTCCCTGCGGGGATGGAAGAATTCGTGATTGCTCCCGTAAATGTGTCAGAAGGTCAACCGCCTTCAAGAAGAAAAATGATAGTGTATGTGACAAGAAAGGCACGGATACAGGCTATGATTTATTTTGTGAACATTTCGATTGGGATAGTGGGGAATGCAACTAGATATTTTTAATTAGCAATTATCAACATGAGGTTTGACATGGCAACGGTAGACATAAGGGTACGAAGAAATCGAAACGGTGATAGGCCGATTACAGGCACGCAGAGGACGGCTATTGAGGATGCCGCGAACGATGCGGAAAGGATGGCAATAGAAGGTTTACGTGTTCTTGCAGAAATATGGAATCAGCCCGGACGCGGTAGACGACGGCGTAGAAGAAGAAAAGCTGCGTGGAGGGCGAATGCAATTGTTGTTCGGTGGTTTGGGAGAGGTAAATTAACTAATGCGCAGATACGACGAACTCGTCGCCGAATGGAAAGAATTCGAAAGGAATTCGAGAAAGATGTACGGTTTGCTCTCATTCAGCATGAGAGTGGTAATCGTTCGTATCTGTGTAATGGGGACAATGTGGCATATTGTTCTCCAGGTACTCGAATTAAGCTATGCCCAAGTTGGTTTCGTATGAGTCAGCATCAACGTGCCAAAACCGTTATTCACGAGTTGAGTCATAAGAACGGCCATATACATCATCGCGGAGCTATTGATCCTGCTTCTGCTGAGCGTCTTGCCCATGAGCATCCTAGGCTGGCAAGACGTAATCCAGAGAATTATGAAGGTTACTGCGGTGAATTTTAAGGGGAATAGGGGTCACAGGGATCAATGAGATCGGACTCGATTGATCCCGGAATTGGAATTGTTGCAAAAAGAGCATCCTGCTCCTTTGTTTCTCGTCTTCACGCAACAGCCCGTCGGCACACCCCAATGCCTTGATGCCCCTGCTGACCGTGGAAAATCTCGGATTACCCTCTCCGGCAAGAGCCTTGAACAGGCTCTTACGGTTCTGCCCGGCCTTTCCGGCCACCTCGCCGCCCCCCCCTGAACAGAAACGACCTTGCATCATACAGATAAATATGGCAGCATAACAGCAGAGAACAAACTGTTGGGTAGTATGCGGTCAGGCTATCACCCTGCTGCAAAAAATAACAGGAACAAATATAGCGAGGATTTTTCGTGAATATAACTTTAACGCCGGAAATTGAGCAGGTATTAATTCGGGTGGCCAGAAAACAGGGAGCAACTGTCGAATCAATTGTTCTGAAAACACTTCGGGAATGCTTTTTTCAAAAAGAGAGAAAAAAACAGGAAGATTCCGGGATGAACAGTTTGGCTGATATGTTGAAAGGAGATATCGGCACCATCGACAGCGGAGAAGTTGTTCCGGGTGGTGCGCAGATGTCCGCAAATACCGGAAAAAGATTTGCTGATATCCTTGCGGCAAAACGCCGACAGGGAAAAATATGATATTAACCGATACCGGGCCGCTTATTGCGCTGCTTGATAAAAGGGACAATCATCATAGACGTTGTATTGATACCGTGAAGACCTTGCCTGCCGAACCTATGCTGACAACATGGCCGTGCTTTACCGAGGCCATGCATATTCTCGGAGCGGTCGGCGGCTTTCGTTATCAGGCTGTTCTTTGGAAGTTAGTAGAGGAGATGAAGCTGGAACTTCATGAGCCGACCCTTTCAGAGACCAAGACAATGCATAAGTTGATGAAAAGATATCAGGATACGCCGATGGATCTGGCCGATGCATCCTTGGTCGCCTTGGCGGAGCATGGAAAAATGAAACGGATTTTTACCGTTGACAGTGATTTTTATATCTATCGCCTTTCGGACGGTTCCATGTTGGAGGTCATTCCGCATCAATGATCAGTGGAGGATTTGCTTGATCAATGGGGTCGGACTCGATTGATCTCACAATTGTAATTGTTGCAAAAAGAGCATCCGGCTCCTTTCTTTCCCGTCTTCACACCACAACCAGTCGGCACCCCAAGCCCTTGATACCCCTGCTGAACGTGGAAAATCTCGAATTACCCTCTCCGGCAAGAGCCTTGTACAGGCTCTCACGATTCAACCCGGCCACTTCGGCCATCATTGCCTGCTGTGGGCTTCCAAGCTGACTCAAAGCATCTTCCACGGATTCAGTATTGCCTGATGACTCGGAGAAAAATCCTCCTCATTTCGTGTCACGACAGTCATCTGGTATACTGATGCCGTGGCGGCAATGTACCCGTCAATAATCGACATCCTCTGTCCTGAATCCTCCGCCCGCGCCTGCATAATCCCCCATGCTTCAGCCACAGCACTATCAACAGGGAGAATCCTGTCACTGTAGTCCGCCAGCAGCGTCTCAAGCCACATCATCAGGTGGCTTTTCTTTTTTGACTCGGGCAGCCGCGTAATACCTCGTTTCAACTCTCCTATTGTGAGGGAACTCAGAAACAGGCGGTCCGCAGGAGTCCGGGCAAGCCAGTCAGTCACAGCAGTATTTGGTCGAGGTTTGACCAGCTCAGAGATCACGCATGTGTCCAGCAGATAGTTCATAAATCAAGTTCCCTCGGATATTCATGCTGCCTCTCAAACAGATCGGCATTATTGCCGATTTTTGGAGCACTTAACAGAAAGTCGGTAAACGAGGGCTTCTGCGAGGTCAATTTCTCATAATCACGGACCGACAGTACAACGACGGTATCAACACCTCTCCGCTTAACATATTGCGGCCCGTGCGTGAGTGCTTCGTTGACCACTCGACTGAATTTGTTTTTGGCATCCTGAAGTGCCCAAGTTGTTCTTCTTATCATATATTGTTCTCCTTGCAGTTATTTCTTTTTAGCATCTTTCACCTAGACAGTCTAGCTGTATTTTAGGGTATCCGTCAAGATTTTTCTTACTAATCCAATCCAATTTTTACGGCTGACATTCGGAATCGGAATTGCTGCAAAAACAGCATCCGGCTCCTATGTTTTCCGTCTTCACGCAACAGCCAGCCAGCACCCCAATGCCTTGATGCCCCTGCTGACCGTGGAAAATCTCGGATTACCGTTTCCGGCAAAAGCCTTATACAGGCTCTCACGATTCAGCCTGCCTTTCCGACCGCCTCGGTCATTTCCTGTTTTCCGGCCGGATATCCCAATGCGACATTTCTGCGCCATGCCACCCTCCTTGCAATTCACCTCTCAATGTATTACAATCCGTAATACGGAGGTGAACTATATGATTACCCTAAGACTTGATCCTCAGCTGGAACAGCTACTGAAAAACACAGCGGAAAACTTAGGACTCTCAAAGTCGGAACTGATCCGACGAAGCATTCTTGACTATATAGGCAGGCTCAAACCTCGGAACGCCTGGGATGCAGGTCAAGACCTTTTCGGCAAACACGCCAGCGGTCGCGATGACCTCTCTGGACGACGAAAAGAGCTTGTAAAGGACAAAATCCGGGCCAAAAGAAAATGAAAAAAATCCTGATGGATTCCGGCCCGATGATCGCCCTGTTTGATGCCTCGGACAGGTATCATCAGGTAGCGGTCGATTTTATCCGCACAAACAGAACCCCGCTGGTCACCACCTTGGCATCTGTGACGGAAACACTGCATATGCTGGACTTCAGCAGACAGGCTCAACTGGATTTCCTGGAATGGATACACAGAGGCGCTGTAGAAATACGGAATATTGAAAACAGCGACTTCGGGCGGATAAGGGAGCTGACGGAAAAATATAAAGATCTTCCGATGGACTTTGCCGATTCATGCCTTGTCTACCTTGCAGAACAGCTCGGTCTTAATACCGTGGCAACCATAGACAGAGATTTTACCATCTACCGTATCAAGGGCAGAAAGAAGTTTAAACTTGCGCTGTCTTGAGATAGAGATCAATGGGATCGGACTCAATTGATCACCGAATTGGAATTGTTGCAAAAACAGCATATAGCGCCTCTGTTTCCCGTCTTCACACAACAGCCAGTCGGCACTCCAAGGCCTTGATGCCCCTGCTGACCGTGGAAAACTTCAGATTACCCTCTCCGGCAAGAGCCTTGTACAAGCTCTCACGATTCAACCCGGCTCGACAAAAATTCGCATTTCACTGATCCCGCTGCCCACCGGCGCGACATCGCTGAAGTTGCAAACCGCAACCTGTTGAGGGTATTATAAAAAAGGATTGACCAATTTCATCCCGGAATAATATTGTCCCGAACTCAGATCTTCAGAGTATATACTGTCGCACCCGGCTGCTTCAGCCGCACTGATAATGCAGGAATCCCAGAAGCTGATACCGTAGCTGCTTTTTATTTCTATCGCACGTCGGACTAAAACGGGCTTCAGGAGAACAACCTCAAATGATTCCAGAAGGTTGAGCTGTCGCAAAACGATAGTATGATTCTGATGTAATTTCGTGAGGGCTGTATTGGCGTATTCCTGCAAAACCTGTGAGGAAATAACCCCCAATCCGACACCCATCAATTCTTTGATCAGCTCAATAGCCTTCTGTTGTTTTTGCGGGTCTCGACGGTCATTGGCGTAAACGATCAGGTTTGTATCAATGAAAATTTTTTTCATGCTCTGTGACTCCGATCATGAATTTCATTTCTGTCAAACCTGTATCCGGGTTCAGAACAACCGGCTTCGGTTTCAGCCAACCGCGAAAATTCTTCGGCATTTTCCCTTCTGTCATTTTCCCCGCTGATATCTTTTAGGTAGCTTCTTATGATACTGTTCAGGGAAATGCCGCATTTTTTTGCATATTGGCGGCTCTTATTTATGATTTCCTGATCTGCTGAGAGCGTAATGTTCATTTTATCTCCTCCAGGTTAGCTTAACCTTATGTGCGGCCTGTGTATTTATAATACAGGAAAGCCGCGCCGGAAACAACAGAAAAAAAATGAGGGATATTCTTTCCCGTTCCCATCCGGCAGTCACCCGGTGCCGTCCTGTTCGTTATTGATATGCCTCCGGCTCCTTTGTTTCCCGCCTTCACACAACAGCCAGTCGGCACCCCAATGCCTTGATGCCCCTGCTGACCGTGGAAAATCTCGGATTACCCTCTCCGGCAAAAGCCTTGTACAGGTTCTCACGGTTCAGCCCGGCCCGACAAATCCACATTTAACTGATCCCTCTGTCCACCGTCACGACTATTCATTTGCTAATTGCATGCTGCCGAGTTATACTTGTACAATAAACAGAACAAGTCTGGAGGCGATAATGAAAGTAGTGAATTTCAGCGAAGCAAGAAATAACCTGAAAGCGGTGCTGGATCAAGTAACCGACGATGCCGATTACACAATTATTTCAAGGCGCGACAGAGAGGATACCGTCGTGATGTCGCTGGAGGTCTTCAACAGCCTGATGGAAACCTTGCATCTCCTCAAAACACCGGCCAATGCCGAACACTTGGCAAAATCTATCATGCAGTATAAGAACGGTCAGATAAACGAAAGAGAGCTGATCCGTGAATAGACAGCTTGCCTGGACGGATGAAGCATGGAAGGATTATGTCTATTGGCAGTCACAAGACAAAAAGACCCTGAAAAGGATCAATAAACTGATTGATGCGGTCAAGCGTGATCCCTTTAGGGGAATCGGCAAGCCTGAAGCGTTAAAGGAAAATTTATCTGGTTTCTGGTCCCGCAGAATTGATGAACAGAACAGGTTGGTTTATGCTGTGACTGATCAATATATTACGATCATTTCATGCCGGTATCATTATTCATAATTATACCCAACCGGATACGCCACCATACTCCGACAGGATTATTTTTCCTCCTGAATCTTCACACCCACAACATGGTTCCAAAGGCGCGCCCCTTCGGGCCACGCCTTTGGAATGCCGAGTTGACCGTACCGGCCCAACATTTGATTCCTGCGGCGCTACGCGCCTTCGGAACCAAACGTTGGACTCGAAATTTTCCCGCAATAATCAACCGCAAGCGGCCATTATACCAGGAAAATTCCGGTCAACTCGGCATTAGCCCGCCAATAACTTTTCTGCTGCGGCAACTCACCACCAAAAGCAGATGTCATTTCATCGCTGCAATCCGTCTCCCCTGCCCACAATGACATGACGGTCATTCCTGAACAAAAGCCACCAATACGGAAATATGAAACTTAGAAGCTGTTTGAAAAACATGCTTCTAAGAACAGCCCGTCCCGTACAACGGAGAAACCGCTCAATCCGGCATCCTGTTTCTCTATAGAAATCAGCCTGCCAAGCAGGCAGAATCTTCGTCAATCCGCCTGACTTTCTTTTTTTGTTTGAAAATAACCCAAATATGTTTTAAGAACTTTAATAAGGTTGTCGTTCTTATCCTTTGCCTGACCTTTGCTTTGCGGATAAAAATATAGTAATTAAATATTGTTATCGTTGTTTATCAGGAATGAAAGTACGTGGTTGAAAAAATTATATTCAGTGGAAAAAAAATATACTTTCCTTTTTTTCTGTGTCTGTTGCTGCTCCCGGCCTGCGCCGGTGAAGAACCGAAACCGGAGTGGACATACGGAGAAAACGGCATCAATATTGTCTACCGTGCAGCTCCGGATCTCAATGCACAGGACGGCCATCCCAACTCTCTGCTGCTGGTGATTTACCAGCTAAAGGAGATCAATGAATTCAACCGTCTTGCCGGGCACAAGGAAGGGTTGAGAAAATTACTCGAAGCCAAGGTTTTTGATCCCAGTGTTATGGCTCTGGAAAAACTCTATATCGAGCCGGGCGGCACCCGGAATCTCACCCTTGACCGGGCAGAGCACACCAAATTTGTGGGGATTGTTGCCGGGTATTATGATCTGATGCCCTCCCGCTGTGTCTCTGTCCAGGATCTCAAATACGAGACTGAAGGGCACGGTATGTTCAAGATCTGGAAAAATGCCAAAATCAGCCTGCTCGGACTCAGTCTGACTCTGGGACGGGACGGGCTGCGGGTCATACGGAAAACGGAGGTGCAACATGGTTCCTGAACAGCCGATCTTCTGGCACCAGGGGCTTTTTCTCCAGCCCCAGCATTTTCAGCACCTTGACCGCTACCAGCAGTCGCTGCTTTATCCGGTCCAGTTCTGTCTGCAGCCCTATTTCTGGGGGATCCAGTCCATAGAAATCAATGAAGCCGCTCTGCTGAACCGGGTAGTCGAACTGACCGCCTTTGAGGCCATTTTTCAGGACGGTACCTGGACAGTGCTGGGAAAGAACGCTGTCCTGCCTTCCCGCTCCTTTGCCGATCGGGAGGCGGCCTTTATCGAAGAGGCAACCTTTCCTTTTTATATCGGCCTGAAGCATTGGGACCGGTTCAGGGGCAATGTGATTTCCGAGGGCGAGAAAGCGCCTGAAGGTGTTCGCTATCAGAAAGATGCCGATCCGGTGGAATATGAAGATCTGCATGAAAACGGCCCGGCAGCGGCAATGTATCTGCTCAATCATCGCCTGGAACTGTTCTGGAAGGATGAGCTTACGGATAAAGATGAATATCTGATCCTGCCTGCGGGCAGACTGCGGATGAAAGGCGAGGAAATCCGGGCAGCCGGTGATTTTATTCCGCCGGTCTTCATGCTTCGGGGAGCACCGCACCTGCTGCAGATTGTCAAGCAGATCCGGGAGCATGTCCAGGCACGCTGCCGGGTCCTGGAAACCTATAAGCCGACAGGAAGCCATGCCTATAAGGATATGGCGCTCGTCAACCTGAATTATCTCTCCGCGCTGAAATCGCTGAACCGGTACCTTACCCTGCTGCAGCATTTTATCGAGACCCCACGGGTGCATCCCTGGACGCTGTATGCGGTGCTGCGGCAGCTTATCGGCGAACTGAGCACCTTCAGCGATCGGATGAACGCCTTGGGGCATCTGCGCGACGGGACCTCGCTTCTGCCGTCCTATGATCATCTTGCCCTTGAAACCTGTTTCAAGGAGACTCTGCGGCTGATCAGCGAGCTGCTGGAAGGCATTGTCATGGGCTCTGAAAATATCATCAGTCTGATCCGGAAACATGACCGGTTCTCCTGCGAGATTCCTGCTGAAACGCTGCGGCAGCGCAATATCTACTGTCTGATGGTCCGGCTGCTTTCCGGCGATGAAAGCACTATCGAGACCGTGATCCATCATGTCAAGGTCGGGCATTGTGACGTTATGCCGGTGATGGTTTCCCGTGCCTTGGGCGGCGTTCCCCTGGAGTACAGGGATGTTCCGCCGCTGGGTATGGCCCGCCGTGAGGACAGCTGGTGCTTTCAGCTTGATATTGATCATCCCCGCTGGAGAGAACTGGCCACAGACGGTCGCTTCTGTCTCCACTGGGACGGAGCCCCGGATGATACGGTTATTGAACTTGTTATTACCAGGGTCTGAAAAGACAGTGGTGCAGGATTATGCGTCTCGTTGACTGTTTCTGCGATCTTTTTGCCTTTGTGCTCCGCCTTTCTGAAAATGCGGAGCAATATACCGATGCCCGTCAGGTCCATGAACATTGCCTCGGACTTATTGAGGAAGTCCGGGAATGCGGCAGGCAGCGCGGATATGATCAGCAGCAGTTTGAAGAGGCGCTGTTCGCCGTTATCGTCTGGATGGATGAGGCGATCCTCTGTGCCGACCTGCCGTTTAGATCTGAGTGGAGCAATCATCTGCTGCAGCGGCATCTGTTTCATACCAATAACGGCGGCGATGAATTCTATGACCGTCTTGAAGCAGCCGACCGGCAGGATGAGCAGCTACTGGAGGTCTTTGCCTACTGTTTTGCTCTCGGTTTTCGTGGTCGGTTCTACGGCGATCCGGCTTCCCTGGAAGAACGGCGTGCAGCATTGTACAGCAGGCTGGACAATGGTTCGGCTCCGTCGAAAAAACTGTTTCCTGCCGGTTACCGCAGCAGTAACGAACGGCACGGGTACAGACCTCCGAAAATGTATATGTTGCGTTCCTTTGCTCTCTTCCTGGTGCCTCTGTCTGTCCTTATCGGTATTTACTGTATCTTCTTTTATCGTCTTGATGTACACATGCGGGCGGTCCTGGGGGGATAGAGCAGAGTGAACAGGTTGCTGAAAAAATTTTTCTGGTTTCTTCTTTTTCTTGCTGTCGTTGTGCTGGCGGCAGCTGTTGCCGGGTTGGGAATTGCGTTTCTGGACTGGCCGCCATGGCTCGGCGGGGCTGTAGGCGCCGGTATTATTGCCTGTTTTTTCTTTACGCTGTTTCTGAAGAAATATCTGGTCCGGCGCAGAGGAAAAAAACTGGTCGAGCAGATTGTCGATCAGGAACAGATCATTGATGAAGATGCTGCCCCGGATTCGCTCCAGGTCAAGGAACTGGAAAAAAGCTGGCATGCCAATCTTGCCCTGCTGCGTGATTCTCATCTGCGGAGCAGAGGAAATCCAGTCTATGTCCTTCCCTGGTATCTGGCCATCGGTGCGGCAGGTACGGGAAAAACGACCGCGATAAGCAACTTCGGGCTGGCTGCCTCTGTTGCCGGAACAGAACAGGACGGTCAGGCCGCAGCAACAAGAAACTGCGACTGGTGGTTTCTCAATAGGGCTGTTGTTCTGGACGCTGCGGGTCGGTATGCTCTCCCTGTAGAGGGAACCGGTGATCAGGATGAGTGGAAACGGTTTCTCACCCTGCTGGCAAAACACAGAAAAAGGGAGCCGCTCAACGGTATCCTTTTATTTATTTCCGCTGATCTGATCAGGGAAGCTGCCGGAGATCTGCTGAAAAAACAGGGCCAGCTGCTGCGGAACCGTGTTGATAATCTGATGCGGACCATCGGGTATAAGATTCCGGTCCGTGTGATTATCACCAAGATGGATCTGGTACCCGGATTTATCGGATTTGCCGACAGTATTGACTCCTCAGATCACGATCAGGTAATGGGGTACTGGAACCGCAAGGGCACGCCCTTCTGGCAGGAAGTGCTGGATGATGTCATGCGGGAGACCGGGGAACGCCTGCGGGAGATCCGCAGGGAATACGTACTTGCTGGCAGATCATATCAACCAGATTTTCTTGTTTTCCCGGAAAGTTTTGACCAGCTGCGCAGCGGGTTGAGCAGCTTTCTTGAGCCTGTTTTTTCGGAAAACCGGTTTCAGGAGACACCGTATCTCGCCGGAATCTATTTTGGCAGCGGTCGGGCTCCGCTCTCTGCGTCACCTGATCGGGAAATCAAGCTGGCAGGCAGCGGACGACCGTTTTTCCTGACAGAGCTTTTTTCCCGCATTCTGGCTGACGGTCGGGAACGGCTTGAACCGGTTAAGGAGTTCGTGCTTTGGCGGAGAATGACCAGAAGTTTCGGCCTGATGAGCTGGTGGCTTTTCTGTCTTTTCTGGGCCGGTCTGGTGGGAATCTCCTTCATCAATAATCAGAACAGCCTGAGTAGTGCCAAGGAGATTACTGAAACAACGTATTTTCCTTCGGAGGTACCGACCGACCAGAAGGAATTCAATGCAGACGTCCTGGAGCTGGAAAAATTACGGCGGGAGATCATCAAACTGGAGGATCTGAACCGGTCAAACAGGTTATCGAATATTCACTTCGGCCATGCGGTCAATACCGAACAGGAGTTGAAAAAACGGTACTGTGACAGCTTTGAGTCTGTTCTTCAGCAGCCCCTGGAAAGTCGTTTGGCCCACTCAATCAGCAGAGTGAATGAGCATACCTCGAATGAGCTGTTTGCCGATTATGCCGACTTCGGTGTCGAGTATATTTATCTGCTGCAGAAATACTTGGCTGAAGAGGCTATCGAAGAGATCAGTTCAGGCTTCAGTCCGGCTGCGGCACGTATCCTGCATTTTCCGGATGGCACTATTTCTTCGGAAGTCGCCGGTTCTTTTGCTGACCTGAATAAACATTATCTCTTTTGGACTGAAGATCGAAACACTGCTGCATCCCGGCTGAAGATTCTTCAGGCTGATCTGGTGAAATTGCTGGCGCACAGGACGGATGATGTTTCCTGGTTGTATCATCCTCTTATTACAGAAACTGAGGCTATCGGCTTAGGTGATTTTTGGTCCCATAAGATCCTGCAGCAGTATAATATCTTTTTTGTGGACGGCGCCTTTACCGGAGAGGGACGGAGCAACATTCATGCATTTTTCAAGATGACTGCAGAAGCGATGAAGCGGCGTCCGGTTGCAGGTTCTTTGTCTACAAAAGATGCTGTTGAGCAGTCTTCAAAAACAGAATGGGTCGGAGAAAAAGTACTTGAAGCCTTACGCCAACGTTTCCGTCAGTCGTATGAAACTGTTTTCTTTGCCCGTTGGTATAATTTTGCCGAGAATTTCTCCGTTGCGCGTAACTCTCTTGTTGAAGAGGAGATTTTTGCTGCAAAGGAAGATAACAGCCCGCACCTGCAAACGGAATCTGTATCCTCTGATCAGGATGACACTGAAATTGACTTATCTCCAAGTTTGCCCCGATACCACGGGGAAAAATGGCGTGAAGCGGCTATCCGGATGACCAAGGCGTCGAATCCGTATTTTACCCTGATCGAAAAAATGGCGGAGGAAGTGGAAAGTTTTGCTGCTGATGAGGACTTTCTCCAGTATGAAGAAAACGGAAAAAAAGTGAATCCGCCGCCGTGGGCCGAGGCAGTCATTGCATTTGAGGAGATACGGCAGCAGGCTGACACAATTCGGAAAACGGAAGGAAAAGGGCTTTCCGCTACAGCAGCCAAGGTGACCAGTAGATTCAGCAAGATAAAAAGCAAACTCGGATTGAACAAAGCCGAACGAATCGCAACCAAAACAGGCATAGGAAAGAAACAAGCAAATTATGCCGGTTCCAAGGACAATCTGGCTGCAGCGTGGAATGAATACCGAAAGGCCTTGAATGCATTGGAGGCTGCCACCCCATATAAAGAAAAAACATTTCAGGTGGTGAGCAACTGGTTCCGTGAGGCTGTCAATCCCGGCGATGACGTGTCGTTATACGGGAAGGCATATAAGACTGCAGGGATCCTGCATGGACTGGCCAAAGGGAAATATGAAAATTCTTTTGCTTGGCGGCTTGTGGAAGGACCGTTTGATTTTCTGACAGAATTCGGGCTCAAAGAAAGTGCTGCAGTTTTTCAGGACCAATGGATGGAGCAGGTGGTTGCTCCGTCAGAAGCGGTGCTGAATGAACATAAACGGGTCGGCTTCCTGTTTGAAAAAGAAAACGGAGCTGTCTGGAAATTCGTCAAAGGCAGCGGCGGGCCGTTTCTGCAGAATACCGTACATGGATATCAGTCACGGAGTGCATTCGGCAGATCTCTGCTGCTTGAACCTGCCCTGTATGCCTTCCTTGATCAGGGAAATTCTGTGGTGATCAACAGACAGGCCGACTATCGTGTCGAGATAACCAACCGGCCTATGGAGGTCAACAGAGATGCCACTGAGGAGCCGTCTTCTTCAGTCATTACTGTCCAATGCGCTGAGGATGAAATCGTGCTGGAAAACGATAATTATCCGCGGACGCAGATTTTTACCTGGTCACCGGATAAATGCAGTGATGTCAATCTGACCATTGATTTCCCCGGTGCCACCCTGCGGAAACATTACGGAGGGCACATGGCCTTTGCTCATTTTCTGAATGATTTTATTGACGGCGCTCTCCGCTTCACACCTGAAGATTTTCCTGATGAAGCCGGTCATCTCAAGAGCACAAATATCAAGAATATTGTCCTGACCTATTCTGTCAGCGGACAGGAGGAGGTCTTACGGCTGCTGGAACTGAAACCGGTCGTTCCGAGAATTATCGCTCTGCCGGAACAGCAGCATGGAGACGTTATTTTCAACTGACCACCGATATATTAACGGAATGAACAGCTGACAGGTGCCTGTGCATAGAGAAGAGATAAAAAATATCGGCGAAGCCCCGATAGAAGGAGATTCACCGGTCGGTATTGATGTCAGTTACGAGCCGAACTTTGAGGAATTAACCGGTGAGCTGGAAAAACTCTCCTCACCCACGGCTGAAGGGGGGGTCAACTGGTCGCGGGTTGCTGAACTTGGCGTTACCATCCTGCGGGATGAATCCAAAAATCTCGTCGTAGCCTGTTATCTGAACGTAGCGCTTCTGTATACCGACGGTCTGCAGGGCTTTGCTGTCGGCGTCCATATTCTCCGGAATCTGCAGGAAACATGGTGGGACAAGATGTACCCGCCGAAAAAACGGAAAAAAGGGCGCATCAACATCCTCAACTGGTGGGTTGACAAACTGCAGCAGCTCCTGTCAGAGCAGGAAAACGAAACGTGGCCCGGAGAGCAGCGGCAACAGCTGCTTGATGATCTTGACGGGATTGACGCCCTGATCGCAGAAAATCTGGAAGACGGGCCTATGCTCAGGCCGTTGAAAGATATGGTCTCCCGGCTGGTGGACGAAGAAGCTCCGCCGCCTGAACCTGAGCCGGAACCGGAAGAAATACAAGAGGAAGCACCGGCTGAACCTGAGCAACAGCCGAAGGAAGAACCTGCCAAGGCGGCCCCTGAACCACCCAAAAAGAAGGAGAAGCCCAAGCCGAAGCCGTCTCCGCCGCCGGTGTCTGTTCCGGAAGGGGATGAGGGCGATGCTGACGTTTATCTCCGCCAAGGCTTGGACCTACTTGGACGTGCCGCTACGCATATCTTTCAGGCGAATACAGCAAGGCCACTGCCGTATCAGTTGAACCGTTTCGTTGCCTGGAGTGAACTTGACGAGCTGCCGCCGGCAACAAATGGCGTCACGATGGTACCCCCGCCGAACGAGCAGGTTGTTTCCATCCTTGAAACGATGTTCCGGGCTGAAAACTGGGAGGATCTGCTGGAGGCTGCGGAGTCCAGAGTCAGGGAGCATCTGTTCTGGCTGGACCTGAGTTACTACAGTTTCAGGGCGTTAAAAGGACTGGGGCATATGCTTGCTGCTCAGGCTGTGGAGAATGAGACCAGACTGTATGCTCTCCAGCTGGCCGGTATCGAGTCGCTGTCCTTCAGCGACGAACGTCCCTTTGCCTCGCAGCAGACCAAAGACTGGCTTGCCTCTACCCCGGCTGTGCAGACAGGAGCAGCTTCCTCCGCTCCTGAAGCCGCTTCGGCCAGCGCGAAAAAACAGGACGTTGCACTGGATGTGGAGGAGGCAGTTCGTCTCAATGCCGGTTCCGGTATCCAGGATGCTCTGATCTGGTTGGCGGAGCAGAAAAAGAGTGCCGGGTCTCCCCGCAGGGAGTTTATGTACGATGTGGGATTCTGTCGCCTGCTTTTCCAAGCTGACCGGACAGATATGGCCCTTTCATTTGCAGAAAATCTGCTTATGCGTATTGACCGTCACAAGCTGGAAGCATGGGAGCCGGAACTGGCTGCGCAAGGGTTGCTCGAAGCCTGCCGATGTCTGCTCAAGGCCGATATCGGGGAAGATGACGAAAAAATTATACAGAAAAGAAAACAGGTTGCGGATCGTCTTGCCCTGCTTGCGCCGGAGCAGATGCTGGCATTAATATAGCATTGAGACACCACTTTGTGTCGGTTAATAATAATCAGATAGAAAGATAGAGATTGACAGCACCTTATTTTTGGTGCTATTTTAAACAAACAATGATATTAATTTTGGAATAAAGAGGGACAATATGGGTCAGCAAGGATCTGTTGCACCGAAGGAACGGGTTAACGTTGTCTATAAACCTGCAACCGGAGATGCCAAGGAAGAGGTTGAGCTGCCGCTGAAAGTGCTGGTGATGGGGGACTTTACTCTGCGTGAGGATGATCGGGCTGTTGAAGACCGTAAACCCATCAATATTGACAAGGATAATTTCAATGATGTGCTTGCCGGACAGCAGTTAAAATTAAAGACCGTTGTGCCGGACACACTTTCCAGCGAGCCTGATGCGGAGATGACTCTTGAGCTTGATTTTAAGTCCATTAAAGATTTTACTCCAGATGCGATAGTGGAAAAGGTTCCGGAACTGAAGCAGCTGCTTGAACTGCGGGAAGCACTCAAGGCCGTTAAAGGACCTTTGGGCAATGTCCCGACGTTCAAGAAAAAACTTGCGTCCATCATTGATGATGAAGAGGCCAGAGCGAAGCTGCTGGCAGAGCTCAATATTGAAGAATAGAGGAGCAGAGAAACAATATGGCTGAAAAACAACAGGAAACTGCGCAGGAAGCGGCAGCGCAGGAAGGAGAATCCATTTCCCTGCTGGATGAGATTGTCCGTGAAACCAAGTTGTCTCCGGGTGATGAAGGCTATGACGTCACCAGACTTGGGCTGCAGACATTTATTGATGCCCTGCTCCAGCCGGGTCGGGAAGAACATCGGGTCAGCCAGGGGCTGGTTGATGAAATGATATCTGATCTGGATCAGAAATTATCCAGGCAGATGAACTTAATCCTCCATAATAAAGAGTTTCAGCAGCTGGAAGGGGCGTGGCGTTCGCTCAAATACCTTATTGATCATACGGATTTCCGGGAAAATATTAAAGTAGAACTGCTGAACGTCAGTAAGCAGGATCTGATCGATGACTTTGAGGATTCACCGGAAATTGTCAAATCAGGCCTGTATAAACTTGGCTACACCGCAGAATACGGGCAGTTCGGCGGCCAGCCCTACGGGATGATGCTGGGGAACTTCGACTTCGGCCCCGGCAATCAGGATGTTGCTCTGCTGCGCAATATTGCCAGTATTGCCACCATGTCCCATGCTCCGTTCACAGCTGCAGCCGGGCCGTCCTTTTTCGGACTCGAAGATTTTTCCGGGCTGCCCAATCTGAAGGATCTGCGCTCCATTTTTGAAGGGCCGCAATACACAAAATGGCGCTCCCTGCGCCAGGCCGAAGACTCACGCAATGTGGCGCTTGCTCTGCCGCGTTTTCTCCTGCGTCTTCCCTATGGGCCGGATAATATCCCTGTGAAGAGTTTTAATTATAGCGAGGATGTTTCCGAGAGTGACGGATCCTTTCTCTGGGGGAATGCCGCCTTTGCCTTTACCGCCAGAATCACGGACAGTTTTGCCAAATACCGCTGGTGTGCAAATATTATCGGCCCCCAGGGGGGCGGAGCAGTAGAGGATCTTCCGCTGTATCAATTTGAGGCCATGGGTGAGCTGCAGAATAAAATCCCTACCCAAATCGAGATTTCTGACCGGCGGGAATTTGAGCTGGCCGAGGAGGGCTTCATGGCTTTGACCATGCGCAAGGGCAGCGATAATGCCGCCTTCTTTTCTGCCAACTCCATTCAGCAACCGAAAATTTTCCCCAATACGGAAGAGGGGAAACAGGCTGAACTCAACTATAAGCTCGGAACCCAATTGCCCTATACCTTTGTGGTCAGCCGTATCGCCCATTACCTGAAGGTGATTCAGCGGGAAAACATCGGAACCTGGAAGGAGCGGGGCGAACTGGAAGACGAACTGAACAAGTGGATCGGTCAGTATGTCTCGAACCAGGAAAATCCCGGTCCAGGAGTCCGCAGTCGTCGGCCTTTGCGTCAGGCCAAGATCGAAGTATCCGAAGTCGCCGGAGAACCCGGATGGTACAGGGTCGGCATGAGGTTGCAGCCCCATTTCAAGTACATGGGTGCTTCATTTACCCTGTCGCTTGTAGGTAAACTGGATAAATCATAAGCAGAGCCGCATAAGCGGTAACACCTACCATATACCCCAAATGAAAAGGAGGTAGTCAAATGGCTAATACAATGTATCTGAAACTTAAGGGCTCAGAGACTGGCGATGTCAAAGGTGATTGCACCCAGGCCGGACGCGAGGATATGATTCTGGTCTATGCGTTTGACCATACGGTTGAAATCCCCAGAGATACTCATACCGGGCTGGCGAGTGGACAACGTATTCATCAACCGCTGGGGATTACCAAGCATAAGGATCAGGCAAGCCCTCTTCTTTTTGATATATGTTGCAGCGGTGAACGAATTACGGAATTTGAACTGTGGTTTTATCGCATCAACGACAAAGGGAAAGAAGAACAGTACTTTACGATCAAGTTGGAAAATGCTATTGTTGTTGAAATGCAGGAGTACACTCCGATGACATTTCTTCCGGAGAATAAGCCATATCATGATATGGAGAAAGTACTCTTCTCATATGAGAAGATTGTCTGGACCTATAACCCGGACGGCATTGAATCGGAAGATGACTGGAAAAAACCGAAGTCTGCGTAATTCCTGAGCAGAAAAACACCGGAGGTTAATGTGCTCCCCTGCTGATCAAAGCGCGCTGCATGTGTACTTGGATTACAACCGGGCTGATGCGTTACATATCATCCCGGTTGTATCTTGGATTTTCAGTACCTGCTGCAATATTCATCAAAAGGACGGGGTATGTTGCGGGAACGTCTGTTTGAGCGTATAACGCGTCTGGAGAAAGAGGAGAAAGGAAAGCGGGAAAAGTCGGCAGCAACCGATGAAACCCGGTCCGTTCTTCAGCACCTCTCGCGCCTGCTCAATACCCGGCAGGGCAGCGTGGCCACCTTGCCGGACTATGGGGTCCCGGACCTGACCAATGTGCCGGGAGATTCTGTTCAGGAAATCAGACAGAACGTTGAACAGATTCTGCAGAAGGTGGTGCAGAAATACGAACCCCGTCTGGCCAAGATTCGTATGATAATGAACCAGAACGAGAGAGATGCCTTCAGCCTCCGTTTTCGTATTGAAGCTGTCCTGGCCGGACAGGAGGATGTGCCGGTTACCTTTGAGACCGTCGTTTCTACAGATGGACATGTCGGAGTCAGTTAGTTTTTTATAATTATAATATAAATAATATAAGTTCACGCTGCAGCCGAGGGCGACTTTTCCGTCTGTTCCCGCCAATCACTTGTCCTTCCCTGAAAAAACGTGTCCGAATTCAATAAATATTATCAGCAGGAACTGCACAATATCAGGAGCCTGGCTAGGGAATTCGCTGATATACATCCGGCAATCGCCTCTATGCTCAGCGGGCAGTCCACAGATCCTGATGTGGAACGGCTGCTCGAAGGGACAGCCTTTCTCACCGGACTGCTGAAGCAGAAGCTCGATGATTCTCTGCCTGAAATTATCCATCTGCTTACCGAATTGGTCTTCCCTCATTGCCTGCGTCCTGTTCCTTCCCTGACGCTTGTACGTTTTACCCCGAAAAGCGGTCTCCAGGAAATGATCAAAATTCCCGGAGGCACTGCCCTGCGTTCCGCTGAAATTAAAGAGACATCCTGCCTGTTCCGCACCTGTTTCTCATGCGATGTGAACCCGTTGCGGATGGTAAAAGTAGAAAAAGATGAGATGTCGCCGCACAGTCAGTCCATTACCCTGCACCTTGAGCTGACCGGCGGCTCCCTTGCCACATGGCATCCTGATTCGTTGTCTTTTTTTCTCGGCGGCTCCTATACCGGAGCCAGCAATCTGTTTATGGTGCTCTGCCGCCATCTTCGCCGTATTATTTTACGTTCCGGCGATGGAAAATATTCGCGCACCCTTGATGCGAAAATGCTCAAACCGGAGGCCCTGAAGCGGGAAAACAGCCTGCTGCCCTATCCGGGCAGATCGTTCGGCGGCTATCGTCTGCTCCAAGAATACTTTATTCTCCCGCATAAATTTCTTTACCTTGAGCTGTTCGGCCTTGAACAATGGCGGCAGCGGGGAGATTCCCGGCATTTCACTATAACCTTTGAACTGGACAGACTGCCTGAAGCCATTGCAGCAACCATAGGGAATGATTCTTTTCTACTTGCCACCATCCCGGCAATCAATCTGTTCCGGCATGAAGCTGAACCTATTCTGCTCGATCATCGGCTGGACAAAATACGGATAACTCCGGCCATGGTGGACGGTCGGCGGCCTGAAGTCCACAGTGTAGACAAGGTAACCGGTTTCAGCCGCGGAGCAGTCCGAAAAAAAGAATATACCCCGGAAATCGGTTTCGGGGACCAGAAAAGCGGCGGGAACAGCTACACTCTGCTCCATTCGATTTCTGCTGTACATAACCGCCCTGAAGTGGCGTTACGGTTTGCCTATCCTTCCGGAGCTGAATCGCTGATTGAGGAGACGCTGACCGTCCGCCTTACCTGTTCGGACGGCGATCTTCCGGCTGAACTTAAACCGGGGGAGATCAACCGCCCTACGGCTGATACGCCTGAACTCATAGACTTTAAAAACCTGATGCAGCCGACCCGGCCTATTGATCCGCCTATTGCCGGTGACACGCTCTGGTATTTTCTTTCCCATTTTTCGCTCAACCTGTTCAGTCTGAGTGATGTGAACAGTCTGCGCAAATTACTGCGTCTCTATATTTTCAGTCATGGCCGTGACCGGGGCCGGGTCGAGGCTAATGAAAAACGGATCAGCGGCATAGAAAGCTATGAAGTCCGGTCGATAAACCGTCTTATGCGGGGAGTAATGATGCGCGGTCAAAGTCTCCATCTGAGTATCCGGGCGGATCATTTTGCCGGACTTGGCGACTTTTATCTTTTCGGTCTGGTGCTTGACGAATTTTTCAGTGAATACGCAGGGATGAACAGCTTCACCCAGCTCAATATAACCAACAGCAACACCGGGGAGAATTTTGCATGGCCAGCGAGAATCGGCAGCATTCCCCTGCTCTGACAGATATCAGACAGCTCCTGCTTGAGCGGGGACACCAGCTTCCTTTTATCCAGGTCGTCCGCCTGCTCAAACTGTACCTGAGCAGACAGCAGGGCAAAGAACTGAGCAATGAGGAACTGTTCCGCCTGATTCGGGTCCGACCGAATCTCAGTCTGGATTTTCCCGGTACCGATGTCGTCAGGGTTGAAGAGATTGATGAAGGCCAGGCACGTTTTCGGATTACAGCGACGTTTTTGGGACTGTACGGCTCTTCTTCCCCTTTGCCGACCTTTTATACTGAGGATCTGATTGACGAGGAACGGGAAGGCAGAAATGCCACCCGGGAATTTTTCGACATCATCAATCAGCAATTTTATAATACATATTTTCAGGCCTGGGAAAAGTATAATATTGCCCATCGGTTCAGCGAGGATGAAAGCAACAGAAACTATCTGATGCTGTTCAGCCTGCTGGGGATTGCCCGTCAGGATACCCGTAAATTTCTTGACCATGATCGTCGTTTTCTTCCCTATATCGGACTTGGTGTTCAGAAGCCGCGATCCGCAGAAGGCCTCCGGGTCCTGGTCTCTGATATGCTGCAGGAACCTAGTGTCAATGTGCAGCAATGCGTGGAGTACCAGGCTGTCATCACACCAGATCAGCGCTGTTTTCTTGGTATGACCAACACCCGTCTCGGTGAGGATGCTCATATCGGGTCTCTGGTTCGGGACAGGATGGGAAAATTTCTCCTGCATCTCGGCCCACTGAACGGTACACGCCTGCAGGAACTGCTTCCTGACCGGGAAGGTCATCGGCTGCTGCTGGAATGCGTACGTTTCTATTGTGATAAATCATTGCTCTGGAATCTGCAGCTGGAAATCAGACAGGAAGATATGGAGACCTGCCGGCTTGGTCATACGTCCCGGGCAAGTCTCGGTTGGAACACATGGCTTTTTTCCGGGGAAAAAAGTCCGGCAAACGGTCGCGTAAAACTCAGGGGCTACGGAAAAATACGTACTCATGGCCCCGGAATGCGGAGCGCATGAATGAGCCTGAATCAATCTGACGAATGAACTTTGTCTCAAGGGCCGGGTATTCCCCTTGGTACTCCTTGGACTTTGCAAAAAAAAACATGATGAACAAACAAGGCAATATGTTCTTTGCTGCCGTTCTCAGTGCAGCATCTCTGTTGTTTTCCGGCTGTGCCCGGGATAATGAAAACAAGACCATATCTCTGTGGGGTGAGCTGGCTGCCCTGCCGAACTCCTTGACCAGTGTCTGGCGGAAGAGAGACAGCTATACAGGGATCAGATACCCTCCCTCAAGCAAGGTGGTTCCGACTTTTCAGGCAGACCAGGTGCCGGTAAGCTGCCGGGTTTTCGCCTATCTTCTTGTCCATATCCCGGAAGGTCTCAGCGGGCAGGCTATTGCCCAGATGACCGAAAAGGAGGCCATGTCGCGCGGGGCCGACATGCTGCTCATCGGAGGTGCCCGCCGGGCTGCTGAAGAAAGTGATGAACCGGTCTTTTCCTATTACGGTCCGATTCAGCCGTACAGATGCCGGGATTACTGGAGCGGCTGGAATTTTGCCTATGAGGAATGGGTCAGTCAGGGCGAGTGGATCAGTATGGGCTATGATGAATGGGGCAATCCTGCTGCCCGCTTTGCTGCTCCGCTGGTCATACAGGCGGCTTTTCTGCGCTGTCAGGAATAACAGAGTCAATAGAGTCAGGTCCGGAATTTCCGTTTCTCTCGGTCAACCATCTGGTCAACGTCCGGAAGAGTTCTTTTTCATTCAGCGGCTTGCCGATATGATCGTTCATACCGGCTTCCCTGCATTTTTCTATATCTGTCCGCATAACATTTGCGGTCATGGCGATAACCGGCAGGTTGTGCAGCCTGCCGCTGCTGCGGATTGCCCGGCAGGCTGTACAGCCGTCCATCACCGGCATCTGCATATCCATAAGCACACAGTCAACAGGATTGTTTTCCAGAATGTGCAGGGCCTCCCTGCCGGTTTCCGCCTGCAGAACAGCAAGTTTTTTCTGCCTGAGCAGAATGGTTGCCAGTTCCATATTAAAGGCATTGTCCTCGACCACCAGAATTTTTTTTCCTTTCAACTGCGGCATGTTTTCCCCTGAGTTCTCCACTGATTTTGCCTGCTCTGCAGGCAGATGATTCTGACTTCCCGGCTCCAGCTCCAAGGTGAAGTGAAAATCAGATCCCCTGTTCAATTCGCTGTCCACTTGGATCTCACCACCCATCATGCTGACCAGTTTTTGACTGATCACCAATCCTAGACCGCTGCCTTCATATTTCCGGGCAGCCGCATTGTCCAGCTGGCTGAAGGTGTGAAAAAGTTTATCCTGCTCATCCGGACGCATACCGATCCCGGTGTCTGCAACAGAAAAGTGCAGCTGTACCTTACTCTTGCCGCTTTTTCGCTCCAGCCGGGAAACCCTGATATCCACATGGCCGGTGTCGGTGAATTTGACCGCATTATTGGCAAGATTAAGCAGCACCTGACGGAGGCGCTGGGGATCTCCCTGCAGCACCTCTGGAATATTCTCTCCGCAGTCGATATGCAGAACCAGGCCCTTGTCCTCAGCCCTGATCCGGACAATATCTTCAACCTGATCCAGTACATCTTGTATGCGGAATTCAACGGTTTCCAACTTCATCTTACCTGCTTCTATTCTGGACAAGTCAAGAATATCATTAATAATGCCGAGGAGCGCGCCGGAAGCAATATTCACCTTGGAAATCAGATTACGCTGTTCCGGGGTCAGGTCGGTTTCCAGAGCAAGTTTTGACATGCCGAGGATGGTGTTCATCGGCGTGCGTATTTCATGACTCATATTGGCCAGAAACATTGATTTTGCTTGGGTTGCAGCTTCTGCCACCTCTTTGGCCTTCTGCAGCTCGATTGCCTTGCGGTGCTCCTGTTCAGCCTTTTTTCGGTCTGTCACATCCAGTCTGACTTCCATTTTTGCCGGTGTTCCGTCGTGCAGGAGAATAGGGGTGGCGACAACATCAAAGCTCCGCTCCTGAAAGCTGAGTTCATACCGGATGGTTTCATGACCCTGCACCACCTGTTCCAGGCAGCAGGAGGTACAGGGATGCTCCTGCCCGTGGGCGGACTCATGGCATGTTGATCCGGGTTCACAGGGAAACCAGTTGCTCATGGTGCTGTTGGCGTAACGGATCCGGAATGTTCTGTCAACAATATATAATCCGACTCCCACCCTGTCCAGTGTGTCCAGAATGGTTGTCTTCTGCTTTTCACTCTGGACAAGCGTGCCGAGCATCCTGCGGACAATGGTGTAGGTTACACAAATAATCGCGGTTCCGGCCAGCCAGATTGCCAAGAAAGCCCGTCCGAGTTTGCTGACATTCTTTCTGTACAGGAAAAACTGGTCTTCCAAAGGAATCGTGAGGCTTATGCCGCCTCTGATTTCACCGAGCCTGCGGCCCTCTTCCTGATGGCAGCGCAGACATGCCTTTTCCATTCTGACAGGACGCATGAAACGGAGATAGTATTTCCCTTTAACGTCGGCGGTTTCTATGTACTCCTCATTACCGTGCTCAAAGGAGCGGAGCGCCTGTTCCTCCCACGCCGTCGGCCCGTTGTCCGGCCGCATCGGCGCAAGGCTTGTCAGGCGTCCCCGGATTGTCGGATGCTCCGGATTCTGGGCATACATCTGCCGGAACATATATGCCGGATTGACCAGGGTATATTCCCGTCCTCCGATCTGTACATCCTGGTGTTCAATCGAAAGATAAGGGTTCGGAGGGTTTTGTTCGGAAACCGGGACATAGACTCCTCCGTGAAAAACGATCCAGGAGCGGTACAGGGTATCTTTTTCCCATATCATCCTGGCATTATTTTCAGCCATTGATATTGTTGTTTTTTTCATGTGCTGTGTGTTCCAGAACAGCAGCACGGAGAGCAGCAGGGGCCATACCAGAAGCAGTACTGCAAACATTCCGATAAAGAGCCTTTTTTCAGTGCGATAGGTCTGCATAAACAGGGGGTCTCCTCCAGAGCGGTAAACTGAGCTACAGTATAACTAAGCAAATATTATGCCTGAATAAAAAAAGGCACGGCAGCACAAAGAAACAGCGTGTATTACGGACAGTATCCGGGGATCACAAAGAATGTTTGTCATTCCTACCTGACAATACATCCCGTAATGAACAGGAGGGATTCTGATGCAGATGATAGACGGGTATTTTTTACTCGGAACAGAGGAGAAAAAGTAAAGTTTTTTGTTTTTTTGATTCTGTCGTTCAGCGGCTGACCGCAGTCAGCCTGTGCAGAAACAAATCATACGGTGAAGTTAAGATATTGAATCCCTGCCTGCGAAAAGTTGAATCAAGCGAATCCGGAGATCGTCTCTGTCGAGAGTTTTCTACCTCTGTTAAGGGAAAAGATGAAAAGATTATCCAGGAAAATATCCAGGCCGCAAAAGAGGGGATCAAGGAATCTGCCAGGATAGCGGAATACCTGGAGGTCGATATAGAAAAAGATGCATCTGTTCAGGATGAGATGCTGATCAGCGGAACAGAAGCTGTGGCTATGGGCGCAATTGCGGCAAACGTGCGTTATGTTGCATCGTACCCGATGTCGCCTGCAACCGGGGTGTTGGTCAAACTGGCTGGCTGGTCTGAGCAGACAGAATGTATTATCGAACAGGTTGAAGATGAAATTACGGCCGTGAACATGGCACTTGGTGCTTGGTATGCCGGTGCCCGAGCTTTTGTCACAACCTCGGGCGGCGGGTTGGCCCTTATGTCGGAGGGCATCAGTTTAAGCGGTATCACGGAAATTCCTTTTGTCGTCCATGTAGCGCAGCGACCCGGTCCCAGCACAGGGCTGCCTACCCGTACCGAACAGGGTGATCTTCATCTTGTTCTCTACAGCGGGCATGGTGATTTTCCCCGAATTATTTATGCTCCCGGAACAGTTGAAGAGGCCTTTTATCTGACCAACCGGGCTTTTGATCTGGCTGATAGGTTTCAGGTTCCGGTTTTTATCCTGACGGACCAGTATTTTGTTGATTCATTGTGCAATACACCTGTTTGGGACTTGGACAAGACGGTTTCTGAACACCATTTTACCGAAACCGCACAAGATTATAAGCGTTATGCCATTACGGAAAGCGGTGTCTCGCCACGGGGCATACCGGGATTCGGTAAAGGGCTTGTAAAGGTGGACAGCGATGAACACGATGAAGAAGGCCTGATAACAGAAAATCTGAACGAGACCAGGAAGGCTATGGTGGAAAAACGATTTTTCCGTAAGTTCAATTTGGTGCGTAAAGAAGTCATAGAGCCTGACTGTTTCGGTAATAAAGATAATGAGCTGCTCGTGGTCAGTTGGGGCTCAACAGGAAATGCGGTAAAGCATGCGTTTCAACTCCTTGAATCGCCACCCGCTGGTATGCATTTTTCCCAAGTTTGGCCGCTTCCGGAAAACATAGAAGATATTTTGAGCCGGTATAAGCGAATTGCAGTTGTAGAGAATAATGCCTCAGCGCAGTTTGCAACCCTGCTCAAGGGGTACGCCGGAGTCCCTGTTGCGCATAATATACTGAAGTTTACCGGGCTGCCTTTTTCGCAGGAAGAAATAGCACGCGAGATTCAATCCATACAATAGGAGAGAGTTATGAGCGAGAATATATTTGATCCCCATGTGAAGGATATTGCCTGGTGCCCAGGGTGCGGGAATTTCCCCATCCGTAAAATTATGCTTGAGATGCTTGAGGAACTGGAGCTTGATCCGGTCAACACGGTTATGGTTTCCGGAATCGGTCAGGCAGCCAAATCACCCCAATATATTCAGGCAAATTATTTTAACGGACTTCATGGCAGGGCATTACCGCCTGCAACAGCCATGAAGGCTGCTAACCCGGAACTTACAGTCATTGTTGAAAGCGGAGACGGTGACATGTATGGAGAGGGAGGGAATCATTTCCTCCATGCAATACGCCGGAATCCTGATATCACGGCTGTTGTTCACAATAATATGATTTATGGACTGACAAAAGGTCAGGCTTCTCCGACTACGTCAAAAGGGATGAAGACCCCGGTCCAGGTCAATGGTGTTTTTCTTGAACCATTTAATCCGATAGCGACAACAATCGCTCTGGATGCCTCTTTTGTGGCACGAGTGAATGCTTTAGATCAGGATAAAACAAAGGAAATCATTAAAAAGGCTGTACAGCATAAAGGATTTGCTCTTGTGGATGTTTTTCAGATCTGTGTCTCCTTTAACAAAGTGAATACAGCGAAATGGTTTAAGGAGCATACGTATTATCTTGATGAACAGCATGACACCTCTGATCGATCCGCTGCATTTTCCCGGGCTATAGAGCAGGATAAGCTCCCGCTCGGCATTTTTTACGAACAGAAGAATAAACCTGTTTTTGAGGAAAGTTTCCCTCTTTATCAGAAAGATAAATCCCCCCTGTTTCAACGCACATTGAACAAGGAGGCGTTAGAAAAAATAGCTGCGGAAAAGACAGAGTAATACTGAGCGTTTTTGGTCGGGTACAAGGGAGACTGATTTTGCAAAATTTTCTACATCTTTGAAATAAAAGAAAGGAGGTGTAAGGCATAATTTATCATAATAATTAAGCCTGTTAAGTGCGAAACCATCAATCTTATCCAGAAGGAGAAACTATTATGAGCATGAAAGAAGCATATGAACAAAAATTGCAGGCACAATTAGACGAGTGGAGTGCGGAGATCGACAAACTCAAAGCAAAAGCCGACAGTGCAGAAGCCGATGCACAACTTGATTATCAAAAACACATTGAGGTACTCCAGTCTAAGAAAGAAGCTGCCGCTCATAAACTTACCGAACTTAAGAACGCAAGTAGCGATGCTTGGGAGGAGCTTAAAGCAGGTCTTGATGATGCGTGGAACTCTCTCGCTGATGCAGTGAAGTCAGCTGCTTCGAAAATGAAGTAAACACATCATACTTGACCACAACCGACACTTAACAAAGGAGACTACAGATGAAATCAACAGCCTGTGCGCTAGTCTTGATCAGCATACTCGGTGCTGTTCCACTTTTCTTTGCACAAACGGAAAACAGCAACACTTCAATGGAAGATGTGAAGAAGGAAAGTCAGGATTTGCTCAAAACTATCGGTTCATATACTGCCGATAAAAAAGAGGAGGCACTTGAAAAAACAAAAGAGGGTCTGACGAAGCTTGATAAACGTATCAATGCGCTGGAGAAAAGCGTTGATAAAAATTGGGATACCATGAGTAAAGCTGCCCGTAAAAAAACTCGTGAAAACCTCAGAGATCTTCGCAAGCAACGGAATCAGGTTGCTGAATGGTACGGCAGCATGAAAACCAGTTCAGCCGATGCATGGGACCACATGAAAAAAGGCTTCTCTGATCAGGGCTGTTCAGTTCTATAAGAGCTTGTATTTTCAAGACGTATGCAGTAATTGATACAGAAAAACTTTACACGAGGATTCTGCATGCTGTTTTTTTGCTGAACACAATCAAAGATCATCGACGCGGGCAGGGCCGGCGATATGAGCTTACGCATATTCTTCTGTTTTCGATCATGGCGATCCTGAGCGGTTCGGATTCTTATCGCAAAATCCATCTGTTCGTTGATGCGCATCGTGAAAGGCTCAATGAATATTTCGGCCTGGACTGGAAAAAAGCTCCTGCATATACAACGATCCGCACTGTCATTCTGAATACTTCCGGTTCGGAACTTGAGCGGATTTTCAGGGAGCACGGCAAAGCTCTCGCGGAAGAGGAACCGGACGGAGAATTTATTCATTGCGACGGCAAAACTCTCCGGGGAAGTTTCGATAACATGAAGGATATTAATCAGCTTCAGATATTGAGTGCTTTTGCTGGCGACCGCGCCGTCGTTCTCGGCCATGAAGAAATCAGGGAGAAAAGCAATGAAATCCCGGCGGCGCGGAAACTGATGAAAGAACTCGGTTTATCCGACCGCATTTTTACCTTCGACGCCCTTCATTGTCAGAAAAAAACTCTTCAGGCCGCCGCTGAAACGGGAAACGATGTGATTGCTCAGGTTAAAAAAAATCAGAAAACTCTCCTGAACGACTGTGAAAATATCGCGAATACGTCTGTTCCTGATGATGTTTTCACGGGGCCTTTTGAAAAAAAAACGAAACCGTATAGAGAGTCGCAAAGTGGAAGTTTTTCTGTCCCCGCTGCTTACGGATGCGAAAAAATGGAGTTCGGCCGAAGCCGTCATCAGAATCGATCGATTTCGTCAGGTGTTTGATACAAAGAAGAAAAAATGGAAAAACACTCATGAGACATCCTTTTATGTTTCAACAGCCGGTTCGGACGCTGAAGAAATATGTCAGGGAATCCTGGGGCATTGGCGGATCGAGAATGGAAATCATTATGTTCGGGATGTTTCTATGGGCGAAGACCGCTCCCGAATTCGTTGCAATCCGCACATATTTGCGAAACTGAGAAGCTTTGCTCTCAATATTCTTCGTAAGAACAAGGTGAAAAATGTCAGCCGGGAGCTTTTCAGGAACTGTATGGATATAAATCGTCTGTTTGATTACGCCGGGATTTTCTAGAATTGAACAGCCCTGCTTCTCTGATGCATATAAAGGTTTAAAGTTTTCCAGGGATCGTTTTACTGAAAATGAACAGACTGTCTATGACAATGATACCGGTTTGATATAGTTGCGAAATGCAAATGTCGCCAAAACCACAATGGATTGGAATTCTGCTTTTCGTTTCATTTCAACGATGAACAGTGAAACGGCATATGGCTATAATGATTGGCGAGTCCCGAATGTTCTTGAACTGGAGAGCCTGACAGACTTAAGCCAACATTCCCCGGCTTTGCCAGCTGATCATGTATTCAAAGATGTTCAGGAGTTTTATTGGTCTTCAAGCACAAGCATGTATGATAAGAGTTATGCATGGGTACTCTATATGGTAGATGGTGCAGTCGGTGTTGGCTATAAACCGCTGTCAGAATTTTACCTTTGGCCCGTAAGAGGAAAATAGTACAAATCCAAAAACAAAGGAGTGTGAATTATGAACATCAAGGACGTTAAGAAGAAAGCTTCAGAAATGGATATTGACGCTGGAAAAATGAATAAAATTGACCTGATCCACGCTATCCAGATTGAGGAGGGTAATTTCCCCTGTTTTCAATCAGACAATGTTGCCTGCGAGCAGGTGGATTGCTGCTGGAGAGGCGATTGTTTACCAGCAGGGAGCCAGTTAGCATGTGACTGTTCAGATGAATGATGAAGAGGATGAGAAAAAGAGCACACCTGCTTAACGGAACAAGAAGTAGAAGCAAAGTCTGTCTGAAAGAGTAAGTAGATAATAAAAAAAGAGGTGATTATTATGTCAGAAAAAGTAGTTCTTGATCAGGAAGAATGTATTGGCTGTGAAACCTGTGTTGAAATGTGCCCCTCAGTATTTTCGTTTGATAATGCTGAAGGAAAGGCATATGTTAATGAAGGTGCCAATGCGGAAGAGGACTGCGTTGAGGAGTCGATAGCTTCATGTCCTGCAGACTGTATTACTAAAGAGTAAATTTTGGAGAGGAGTGTCATGAAGAAGTGATGCTCCTCAGTTTGAATGAACTTTATAACGGATAATGTTGCTGAATCTGATTGACGCAGAGATGGCCCGACCCTGTTTTCGGCGTTGCGGCTTGTGATGCTTACTCAATATGAAAATGCTATACAGAAGAAAACGTTGAGCGCCTGTTTTTTTGTATCGTAGACCCGCAGACCGAGAACGGAAGGAGGGCAGGGCGGTTGATCCGGATATTGCCGCAAAAACAGGATACAACAACTACTCCGCTCTCTGTGCGGATAAAGCATAAATCCGGAGGGGATTCATCACTCTGCGGGGCGGACACTTCCCCTGACAAACTTCATCACGCTGGATTTATTCTCATGAGCTGCATCAAATAAGGACTCTTATCTACGGCAAGGCTGATATCACGGATCTTTCCGGCAGAGAAACCATGTGCACCGACTTGAATCCAGGAGGTGCCGTCAAAACGCATCACACTGATTCTGTTCCCGTTTGCCGTATCCATATAAGCCACATAGGGTACCTGCTGTTCAGGGCAAGGGTCGTATATTTAACCTCACCGGCATTTAACCTCACCGGCAGAAAATCCGGGAGTACCGACGTCTTGCCAGTCGGCATACACCGGATTGATGGTTGCCGCGACTGATATTACTCCAAGAAAAAAATACCTCAGCTGTCTTTTCATCCTGTCTTCCTCGCCAGGGCTGCGGCAGCAGGGGGGAGGCTGCCTGACGCAAAGTGATATGTATATTGTATAACTTGTATTATGCCCTCTTTGGCCTGAAAATACAAAGTGTTTCCCCCTGAGAAAGATATCTGTAAGTCCACCTCCGCACTCATGTACAGACTGGAAACACGGATCTGTCTCATCTCCTGACATATTTTTTGTTTTGCCGGAAGGATTGCAGTTTTAATTCCGACATAACGAAAAATACCACACCGTGTCTTTTTGAGCTGTAATTCCATAACCGTACGCCTTAAATTTTTATTTTTAATTGTTTCATTTTTGTCCCGACCTGATTATAGTGGCTTCGTTTTGCAGTTTGATCTTGTCCGAACACAGCTCCGGAAATATCTTGGATCATACTGATTAAACGATCAAATACGACAACTCTCTCCAATTCATCAGATACTGCATAGTAACACGGTGTGGATATCCTGATCACAGGATAAAATAAAGCGATAGACCACAATGAGCCACCACGACAAGCCGAAAAAATCAGAACAGGTTTTCTGCCCGGTTCCGGTCGGCAGACAAGGAGACAGAGGATATCGGAAGACTGCGAAAAATTGAAAGGCAACGGATTTGACGCAAGCAAGGAGATAATTTTGAAACAGTACGGTATTGACCAGGAATTGCACAAGGAACTTGAGGAATTAGGCGCCAGAGACATGGAACTGTGCATGCAGTGTGGTATCTGCACCGCATCCTGCCCTCTGTCCGAGGGCACGAATTCTTTCCCCCGGAAAATATATCGATATATTCAGCTCGGCCTGAAAGACAAACTGCTTACTTCGCCTGAACCGTGGCTGTGCTACTATTGCGGCGAATGCAATCTTCAGTGTCCTCGCGGAGCGGAACCGGCGGAAACCATGATGGCGGCCCGCCGTTGGATGATCACGCAATTTGACTGGACTGGTCTTTCCGGAAAATTTTACGCATCAAGCAAATGGCAGATAGGCGGATTCCTTGCTGTCATGTTCAGCGTTATTCTCCTTTTTCTCTTCACGCATGGTCAGGTTGTCACCGACCGTGTGGCACTGAACACCTTTGCACCTGCGCATTGGGTGCATGTCGCCGACCTGATTCTGATTGCCGCCCTGACCCTGCTCCTCCTTTCAAACGGCTTCCGAATGTATTCAGGCGTCATGCAGGGAAAAAAGTATTCCCTTCTGCAGCACGCGCGACAACTACCTGTCTTTATTGTTAATTACTTCACCCAGAAAAGGTGGGGCAAATGCGATTCCAAGCCTGACAGAAGATGGCTGCGGCACCTTTTGCTCTTTTCCGCCTATGTCATCATGGAAATCCTTGTGATTGGTTATCTCAATGTTTTCCAGACAGATATTGTGCATCCTTTCTGGCATCCGACCCGCATCTTTGGCTACTATGCTGCTGTCGTTTTCATGCTTGTTTCCGGGAATATATTGTATAGCAGGTGGAAGGTCAGGAAGGAAAAGAATCATCGATACTCGGATTTCAGCGATGTGTTCTTTCCGATTCTGCTGTTTGTGATTGCAGTCACCGGAATCATGGTTCATTTTTTCCGCCTTGCTGGCTGGCCGATTGCCACATACACCATTTATGTGTTCCATGTTGCTGTCTGCGTCGGCATGCTCTGCATCATGCTTCCGTTCGGGAAACTTTCGCATCTCCTCTACAGGCCATTAGCACTTTTTCTGTCTGCAATCAAAGATAAAGCCACGCAGAAATCTACGATCAATGCCGACTCCCTGAAAAAAGATATTGATGAAACCTTTATGGCCTGTATGCAGTGCGGCACCTGCACTGCAGTCTGTCCGGTCAATAATGTCTCCTCGTACAGCGCGCGTCGGATACTGCGGGCGATCACCACGGATGCGGCCACTGTCGAAGAGGTGGACCGGAACGTCTGGAACTGCATGACCTGCAATGCCTGTGTGGAAAGTTGTCCACGGGGCATTGAGATCATTGATGTGACCAGGGCCGTCCGGCAGCGGAATATCCAGTCCGGTCAGACGCCCGATTATCTACAGACACCGCTGCGCAGCCTGAACGAACAGAACAATCCGTGGCAGGGCGATCCGGCAAAACGGTCCACCTGGGCCGGGGAGGCCGCGCTTCCTGCTGTCACCCCGGAAACCGAATACTGCCTTTTTACCTGCTGCACCACCGCATACGACGATACACCGGAGCAGCGGAACAGAAAGGCGGGTCTGGCCCTGCAGCAGTTGCTGAAAGCCGCCAATGTCTCTGTCGGCTCCTTGGGCGATAAAGAAAACTGCTGCGGTGACCCGGCTCATCGGGGCGGAGATACCGCCTCCTTCAGTAAACTGGCGGAAAAGAATACAGCAGCCTTCACCGAATCGGGTGTCCGGAAGCTGGTGACCGCCTCGCCGCACTGCCTGACCGCATTCAGCCAATATTATGAGGGCCTGAACCTGCCTGCGGAACATTACACCGAGCTGCTTTGGCGCCTGATTGAGGAAGGGGCCATTCATCCGGTCAAGGAGATGCGCCGGACCGTCACCTATCATGACCCCTGTTATCTGGGGCGCTACAATGCTGTCTATGATGCCCCGCGTCAGATTCTCGGCAGCATTCCTGGATTCACCCTAGTTGAGATGCGGCATAACCGGAAGCAGAGCCTCTGCTGCGGCGGAGGCGGCGGGGGAATCTTCAAGCCGCAGTCCGACGAGAGTTTCGGCACGGTGCGGGTGCAGGAAGCCCTTGATGCGGGCGCGGACATTATTGCTGTTGCCTGTCCCTATTGCCTCAGAATGCTCAACGACGCTGTCCGGCAGCGCGGGCTTGAGCAGAAAATCGCTGTCCTTGATATCGCGGAGCTGCTCCTGCAGTCCTTGGCGATATCTGACGAAAAGAATTGAAAAGAAAAATTAAAAAGAAATTTCGGTCGGAAAAACGAGCTGTGATCAGGAGAAACTGATATGTCGAAGCGCATAGGATTTTATATTTGTCACTGCGGGATCAATATCGCCTACAGAGTCCGGGTTCAAGAAGTTGCTGAATATGCAACGACCCTGCCCGGCGTGGTGGTGGGCCGTGATTATCTCTTCATGTGTTCTGACCCCGGACAAGAGCTGGTGGAAACAGACATCAAAGAGCATAATCTTGACTGCGTTGTCGTTGCCTCCTGTTCGCCGAGAATGCATGAAAAGACCTTCCGGGCTGCCTGTCAGCGGGCCGGGCTGAATCCCTACAAGGCATTCCACATGGTCTGCGTCCGGGAGCATGTCTCCTGGGTCACAGAAGATGAGGATGAGGCCACGGAAAAAGCTAAAACCGTGGTCAGGGCCGGTATTACCAGGGTGACCAGACAGAGTCCGCTCATTCCGAGCAAATTCTCCGTCAACACCAATACCTTGGTGGTAGGCGGCGGTATTGCTGGAATGCAGGCATCCCTGGATATTGCCAAGGCCGGGTACAAGGTTTATCTCGTAGAAAAGGGCTCCACTGTGGGCAATCACATGCTCCAGTACGATAAAACCTTTCCCACCCTAGACTGCGCCGCCTGTATCGGCACCCCGAAAATGGTTGCCGTGGGCCAGCACCCGAATATCGAACTGATCACCCATGCGGAAGTGGAAGAGGTGGAGGGCTTTGTCGGCAATTTCAAGGTCAAAGTGGATAAAAAGCCCAGATACGTGAAAGAGGGAATCTGCACCGGCTGCGGCGACTGCGCCAAGGTATGTCCCATTACCCGGCCCAACGAGTGGGATGTGGGCATTGCTGACCGCAAGGCCATCTACCGTTCGTTTCCCCAGGCAGTGCCCATTACCTATATCATTGACAAAAAAGGGACTGCCCCGTGCAAGGCCACCTGTCCGGCCCATGTCAGCATTCAGGGGTTCATCGCCCTGATGGAGTTAGGCAAGTACAAAGAAGCTGTGCGGCTCTTTAAAAAGGAGCATCCCTTTCCTGCCACCTGCGGCCGGGTCTGTCATCATCCCTGTGAAGGAGCCTGCACACGGGGAGATGCGGATCAGCCTATGGCCATCCAGCATCTGCACCGCTACCTTGCTGATCTTGATCTGGCTGCAGACGAGCCGTACCTGCCGGAGGTTGCCGAGAAGCGGGAGGAAAAAGTGGCCGTGGTCGGTTCAGGTCCGGCCGGGCTGACTGCAGCCTATTATCTAGCCCAGAAAGGCTATCAGGTCACAATCTTTGAAAAACTGCCGGTCAAGGGCGGCATGATGGCCGTGGGGATTCCCGAATACCGCCTGCCGCAGGATATTCTGGCCAAAGAAATCGGCATGATCGAAAAACTGGGCGTTGAAATCAAAACAAACACCGCCCTCGGCAGAGACGTCACTACGGAAGGCCTGCGCAAGGAAGGTTATAAGGCCCTGTTCATCGGTACCGGTCTGCACGGCAGCCGCGCCCTGGGTGTGCCGGGCGAGGACATGCAGGGCATCCTGCCGGGCGTGGCCTTTCTGCGGAATGTTGCCTTGGGTAGAGATATGGCTGTGGGCAAAGAGGTCATCGTGATCGGCGGCGGCAATGTGGCTGTTGATGTGGCCCTGACCGCCAAAAGGGTGGGCGCTGAAAACGTCACTCTGATCTGCTTGGAAAAACGCGACGAAATGCCTGCCTGGGATTATGAAGTCGAAGAAGCCTTGGAGGAAAAGGTGGAGATCATCAACTCGCTGGGCCCGAAACAGTTCATCGGCAAAGATAACATCTGCTCCGGCGTAGAGTTTAAACGCTGCACAGCCGTGTTTGATGCGGACGGTGCCTTCCGGCCCCAGTACGATGAAGGCGAGCTGACTACTCTGAACGCGGACACCGTGATTGTGGCCATCGGCCAGAGCGCCGAGCTGGATTTTACCGATGATCAGAATATTGCTGTCACCAACCGGGGCGGCTTGGATGTTGATCCGCTGACCCTCCAGTCCCCGAAAAGCTGGATTTTCGCCGGAGGGGATGCGGTGTATGGACCACGTTCCGTGGTGGAAGCCATTGAATCCGGCAAACAGGCAGCTGAGAGTATTGATCGCTTCTTGAACGGCAAATCCCTTGAAGAGGGCCGGGAAAGAACGTGGGAGTATGTCAAACCTGAGCTGAACGGCACAAAAATGATGAAACGGGAACGCCCGGCCCGCCTGCCCCTGAAGGAACGGAATGGCAATTTCCGGGAGATCCTCAGCAGCCTCACAGAGGAGCAGGTGCAGCGGGAGGTCAGACGCTGCTTGGAATGCGCTGTCTGCTCCGAATGCTATCAGTGCGTGGATGCCTGTATGCCCAAGGCCATTGACCATGATATGCAGCCGGAAAAACTGGAGCTGGATGTCGGCTCCATTGTCGTGGCTACCGGCTTTGACCTGATGGACCCGACCCCGATGTCTCAGTACGGCTATGGCAGACACCGCAATGTGTTCACCAGCTTTGAGTTTGAGCGCCTGAGCAACGCCACCGGTCCTACTTCCGGTAAAATCCGCATCCGGGATGACCAGGGCGAGTTCACCAAGATTCCGAAAAGCGTGGCCATCCTGCACTGCATCGGCAGCCGGGATATAAATCATCATGAGTACTGTTCACGGGTCTGCTGTATGTATGCCTTGAAGTTTGCCCATCTGCTCAAAGATAAATGCGGCCATGACACGCAGGTCTATAATTTCTATATTGATATGCGCTGCTTCGGCAAGGGGTATGAGGAGTTCTACCAAAAGGTGCAGGCTGAAGGCGTACGCATGATCCGGGGCAAAGCCGGGCAGATCAACGAGCTGGAAGATAAAACCCTGGTTGTCCGGGCCGAAGACACCCTGTCCGGCAGAATGGTGGAAATTAATGTGGAAATGGCGATTCTCTGCATGGCTATCGAGCCGCGCAAGGATGCCCTGGACGTGGCCCGCACCTTCGGCATCAGCACCGGGCCGAGCGGTTTTTTCCAGGAGGAGCATCCGAAAATGGAACCGGTGTCTACGCCGTCCAGCGGCGTTTTTCTGGCCGGGGTCTGTCAGGGACCCAAGGATATCCCGGATACCGTGGCCCAGGCCAAAGGCGCGGCATCGGAATGCCTGGCCTTGAGCTCCTCCGGTACGGTGGAAATCTCGCCGATGGTTTCCGGGATTGACCCGGACATCTGCATCGGCTGCCAGGCCTGTATCGGACTCTGCGCCTACGGGGCAATTACCTTTAATGCCTATAAAGGCGTCAGCGAGGTCAACGAGGCGGTGTGTAAGGGCTGCGGCAGCTGTGCAGGCCATTGTCCCAGCGGCGCGGCCAAGGTTAAGCATTTCACGGACAGGCAGGTTTTTGCCGAGATTGACGGGCTGCTGCAGTGATAAAGGCAGCCGAAGATATTCGGTATAAATATTCTATCTGAGGTCAGCCTTCTTTAATGAAACTCCGGGAGATAGAAATGGCACAATCAGCTCATGACCATATTCGTAATGCCGTTCGTGAGGAATACGGCAAGGTGGCCGAATCCGGCATTTCAGGTTGCGGGTGTTCAGCAACCTCATGCTGCACACCATCGGCCCCTGATGTAAAGAACACCTCGATAGGACTCGGCTACTCAAAGACTGATGTTGATGAAGTCCCGGATGGCGCGAACTTGGGTTTGGGCTGCGGAAATCCTCAGGCTATCGCGTCACTGCAACCCGGTGAAACCGTCCTTGATTTAGGGAGCGGCGGCGGCTTTGACTGTTTTCTTGCCGCCAAGGAGGTCGGGGAATCGGGACAGGTTATCGGTGTTGACATGACACCGGAGATGGTTACCAGGGCACGAAAAAATGCCGACAGTGCAGGGTACAGCAACGTCAGTTTTCGTCTCGGAGAGATAGAATACCTGCCGGTTGCCGACGCAACTGTGGATGTCATTATCTCCAATTGTGTGATCAACTTATCTCCTGAAAAAGCAAAAGTCTTCACGGAAATGTTCCGAGTACTGAAGCCCGGCGGACGCTTGGCTGTTTCAGATGTCGTCGCCACTGCAGAACTCCCGGAAACGCTAAAAAAAGATATGGCAATGCTTACCGGCTGCATTTCCGGAGCATCATCAATGACGGATATTCAACATATGCTTACAGAGGCAGGGTTTTCTGCAATAGAAATCCAACCGAAAGACGAGAGCAGAGAGTTTATCCAAACCTGGGTGCCCGGCAGCGGGATCGAAGACTATGTTGTTTCCGCAACGATTGAGGCGATCAGGCCAAAGGGGTAACTTGAGTGTATCGGACCGATGAAAAAGATTCACCTGATCCGCCATGCCAAGTCGAGCTGGAAGGATGTCTCGCTGGCAGATATTGACAGGCCGCTGAACAAGCGCGGCAGGAAGACCTGCCGTTTCATGGCGCAGCATATTGCTGCTGTCGGGTGCTGTTTTGAGCACGTCTTCTGCAGCCCGGCGGTCAGGGCGCAGGCAACCATAGAACGTATCAGCAGGTGCTTGAATGCGGAGATTCAGTGGCAGACTGCGGAGCAGCTCTACACCTTTGACAGCAGGGTACTTTTTGATTGGTGCAGGGCACTTGATGAGTCGATAACCAAGCCGCTGATCATCGGGCATAATCCGGCGGTAACGGATTTCTGCAATGCGCTCAGTAACAGCGCGGTGAAAAATGTGCCGACCTGCGGCTATGTTCAGCTTGCCATAAGGAAGGGATGCCGCTGGCGGGATCTTGCTGAAGGGGCTGCGGAGTTGGTGGTGTTTCTCAGGCCGAAGAAGCTGATGAAGTGATGTGACTCAAGCACCAGATGATACGATTTGATCGCAATAAACATGTTTTTCATTCTCCGGATGTTGAGGAGATAATCAAAGACACCATTCGATTTTTCAATGGAACACCTGTTTTGTCCATTCCGGTACCGGAAAGGTTTCAGGGTACCGGTGTTTATGCGATATACTGCACAGCTCGTGCCGGAATCTATAAAGACTTTCACGAGATCAATCGAACATCGTATGCTCTGCCGGTCTATATCGGCAAGGCGGTCCCGAAAGGATGGCGGCAGGCACGTTCAGGCAGTTCTGCCAGCTCGGAAAGTTATGAGCTCAATAACAGGATTCGGGAGCATGGAAGAAGTCTTCAGGCTGCTGAAAGTATTGAGCCAGAAGATTTTCGTTGCAGATTCATGATCCTTGAAGGTGCGGAAAGCGACCTTATCGGCACTGTTGAAGCTGCATTGATCAGGAAGTACAAGCCGCTTTGGAACACTCTTGTTGACGGATTCGGGAACCATGATCCCGGCAGGGGAAGATACGAACAGGCGATGTCCGACTGGGATGTCTGTCATCCCGGTCGGCTTTGGGCGGAAAAATGTCGAGGGAAACACAGCGACAGAAACCTGTTGCTGAAAAGCATTGCCGACTTCATGGCTTCACTCAAGGCGAAATATGGAAGCGAATAAGAATATTAAGAGCCTTGAGTTGTTTTCCGGGGCTGGCGGCTTGGCGCTGGGCATTGCTGAACAGGGCGTCAGGCATGAGGCTTTGGTTGAGCTGAATAAAGATGCCGCTGCCACCCTCAAACATAATTTTCAGCCGGATATTGTCCATCATACTGATATACGGGATTTTGATTTTGGTGCATATGGACATGTGGATATTGTTGCGGGCGGTCCTCCCTGTCAGCCTTTCTCCATAGGCGGGAAGCACAGGGGAAATACCGATCAGAGGGATATGTTTCCCTATGCCTGCAAAGCCATTGCGCAATGCACGCCTTCCGTATTTATCTTTGAAAACGTGAAGGGACTTTTGAGGAAATCTTTCTCCACGTATTTTGAATACATATTGCTTCGACTTACCTATCCCGAACTTGAAATACGATCATCCGAAGCATGGCAAGAACATCTCCGTAGACTTGAAAGAGCGCATACCTCACAGAGATATAAGGGAATAAAATATAATGTTCTTTTCCGGCTGATCAATGCTGCTGATTACGGAGTTCCGCAACGAAGAGAACGTGTTGTCATTGTCGGTATCAGAAACGATCTGGAGGTGGAATGGTCATTTCCTGAGCAGACGCATTCTTTGGAGTCATTGATTCGTTCGCAGTTTATTACAAAGGAGTATTGGGAACGACACGAAATTAATCCGGCGGATATATCCTGTTATGACGGACGAACTGCCGCCTTTATCCAAAGACTGCAAAAACAGCCGCAGCTTTTCCCGCCTGCAAGCAAGGCGTGGCGTACTGTGCGGGATACACTGCAAGCAGTTCCTCACCCGGATGAGGAAGGGGCCTATCACCCGGAGCATATTCTCCGGAAAGGAGCGCGGGCTTATCCGGGGCATACCGGGAGTTTTATAGACTTTCCCTCAAAGACGATCAAAGCCGGAGGGCACGGTGTTCCGGGCGGAGAAAATATGCTGCGGAATGCTGACGGTTCTGTACGGTATTACACAACCTATGAAGCGAAGCTTCTACAGACTTTTCATGAGGAGTACAGGATAACAGGCTCTTGGTCGGAAAGTATGCGGCAGATCGGTAATGCCGTTCCTGTTGAACTGGCAGGTATTATTGCCGGGTCATTGATTGATAAAATATGGTGTGAGAAAAATAAGTAACTGGCTGAATATGAAAAAACAGTAAACAACACCTTCCACGCATTCCGTAAGCTCTGCGCACTCTGGAAGGTCACTTTATCCATGAATGAGATTTTATACCATTTCCGTGTAAAGTTGGTGACTTAACAAGTATGCTGCAAATTATATCTGGAAAATTTTTCACGAGCAAAGACAGGTACATTCATAATGGAAAAGGTGTTTTATTTTCTAATGCTATATGGGTAGCTCCTATAGAAACATCAATAGGAAGTATAGAGCCTGTAGATTATCATGGAGATATCGGAACTTATGTCTTTAGTTATAAAAATCAGATTGAAAAAGATACAAGTTCACCATTTCACCTAGTCAGAGCAGGTGACGCGGAGATATTAGAACAATTTAAATTGCTGTGTACTTTTGGGCTGCAAAGTTATTTTTCAGAATTTAGAGAGCAGGTAGTACGTGTGTGCAAGCCTGTGCTTAATAAAAAAAGCAGTTTCTTTCCCATATCAAAATTTATACCATCTTTTACTGAAGTTGAAAAAAGATTAACAAAAGAAAATGCAGAAAATTTTTCTTCGATAATAGATAAAGTAATTTCTCTTGACAGAGCATCATATAAAAAGATTATTTCGGCTCTGAAAAGTATTTCTGATTCTATAGATTCATTTGAATACAATATAGATTTATCTTATTCAATTTTAATTTACGGTCTTGAATCACTCGCAAAAGATTTTCAAGGATACCATCCTTCTTGGGCGGATTGGGAAGAAAGAAATCGTAGAGAATTAGATGAAATATTGCAAAGCATAGATAATGAACAATCTCAAAGAATCAAAGAGACTTTACTTAAAGACAGGCATTTAAAGATACAACAGAATTTTGTTACCTTTATAGAAAGAAATATTGATGATATTTTTTTTATAAATCAAAAAAAGGAAACAAAGCTACATCTCCGTAAGAGTCATCTTAAAAGAGCTATCAAGAATGCCTACTCAATGAGGTCTAAGTTTGTACATGAGCTTAGTCCAATCCAACATCAGCTTAGATGTCACGACTTAGTAGCTAAGGGCTATCTGTTTACTTTTTCTGGAGAGCCTTACCTTACCTATCTTGGTCTGTTTAATCTTGCTAATCATGTGATTAATAATTTAATTATTAGCCTTCCATCCGTAGAAAAAGAAAAATTTGATTGGAGAGATGACCTTCCGGGAAGAATAGAAATTGAGTTTGATTCGAAATATTGGTTATGGAGAACGGAAAATCTTCCCAAAAAGGATGCAAACAAAATATTATCAACATTATTTCAAGAAGCTGAATCGAGGTCATCAATAACTGATTTAAGTAGATTGATGGTTGAGATAGAAAAAATACTTCCGCAAATAAAAAAATCAAAACAGGAAGTATGGATAATGATTTACTGGTTGTATACTAATATTTTTCCTGAGAGTCGTCCAGAAAGTAAAATTGAATCGATGTTGAATAGCCATTCAACTTTATTGAAAGACATAAGTATGGCTAATCTGGCGATTAGAACTTTTTTAGGTATCGAAATAAGCTGGGAGTTAACTAAATGTGTTCAGGTGTATAAAAAATATAGCGATGAACGATTTCGTAAGAATGCATTAAATCTTCCGGCAGTAACAGAAGCGGCTGCATTATGCAGCATAGCTAATCTTGCCAACTCAATATCCGCTAAGGAAGAATATTATTGGGTTATAAATACAGCTATTTGCGAGTTATCTTCGATACCCTTAATGCAGAATTATTTAAGAGATTGCATGTCAAACTGCGAAAGTATCAATACAGGAGAAATGTTTCGATGGCAACATTAAGCCCCAAAAAACCGTAGTTAGGAAGTCAGTCGAAAATTGGCAAACACAACTATTTTTTTCAGCAGAATTTTTTAAATATTTGACCACTCCCAAACCTGAGAACCCGGAGGAACCCCAATGAGTGAGTTTGAACCGCAAATCGTCGCCTTTTTCTGCAATTGGTGCACGTTTACCGCAGCCGACCTGGCCGGTACGTCCCGGCTGGCTTATCCGCCGAACCTGAAAATCATCCGCGTGATGTGCAGCGGCATGGTGGATCCGAAGTACGTGATCAAGGCATTTCTCAACGGCGCGGACGGGGTGCTGATCGGCGGCTGCTGGCCCGGTGACTGCCACTATCTCAACGGCAATCTCAAGGCCAGACGCAGGGTTGCCCATTTGACTGAAATTCTCAAGCAGTACGGCATCGGCGAAGAGCGCTTCTGGCTGCGCTGGATTGCGGCGAGCGACGGCATCATGCTCCAGAAAGTTGCTCAGGAAATGACGGAAAAAATTAAAGTCCTCGGCCCCAGTCCGATTAAAAACAAACAGGAAGCGGCCTGAACCGACGGAGAATACCCATGTCCAATTTCATTACAATCTCGTACACGGCAAACGAACTGAACAAAGAGCTGGGCACATTCTTTGCTGCTCTACTGGAAAAGAAAACAGTTGATGCGGTGCTGGTGTCCTGCCGCCAGCCCTCCGGCTCGGTTATGCAGACCCTGATCACTGATCCGGCCCAGACCGCTCAGGTTGATCCCTTTGCTCCGGTTGTGCCGGTGAGTTCAGCCCGGCTCGCCTCCTCTCTGACTGGCAAGCCGTCCGGCAAAAAGATCGCTCTGGTGATGCGCGCCTGCGAAATCCGCGCTCTGATCGAGCTGGTCAAACTCAATCAGGCAACCTTGGACGATACTTTACTCATCGGTCTGGATTGTTTCGGCAGGTTTGAAAACAAGGATTTCTCCAGCCTGCAGGAACAGGGCCTGACAGCGGAATCCTTTCTCCGCGCGGCCCAGTCCGGCACAACCGAAACCAACGGCCAGGACATTATTGAAGCCTGTGCAACCTGCGAACACCCGGTGACTCCAAATGCGGACATGCATGTCTGCGTTATCGGGGCAGGGGAGGGCACCTTCGGCATTGAAGCGGTCAGCGAAAAGGGCAAGCAGGCCCTTGCCGACAGCGGGATCTCCGGCAGCAGCGGTTCCTGGAAACGGGAAGATGCGCTGAAAAGCCTAGTTGCCGCCCGACAGGAGGCCTTTACCAATAAATTGAACGAGTACCGGGAAAAAATCAACAGCTTCCAGGCCCTGGAAGAAAATATGGCCAAATGCATCAACTGCTATAACTGCCGGGTGGCCTGTCCGGTCTGTTACTGCAAGGAATGCGTGTTTGTTACCGATACCTTCCGCCACGACGGCGAACAGTTCCTCGGCTGGGCCCAGCAGAAGGGCAGCCTGAAAATGCCCACAGACACGGTTTTCTATCACCTTACCCGGATGACCCATATCGGCAATTTCTGCGTGGGCTGCGGCCAGTGCACCAGCGCCTGTCCCAATGACGTCAACCTTACCCTGGCCTTCAAGGCGGCAGCCAAGGTTTCACAGGAGCGTTTCGAATATGAGGCGGGCAGATCCCTGGATGAACCGCAGCCCCTGACGGTTTTTCATCATGATGAGCTGATGGAAGTAACCGGCCAGGCAAAATAGGAGATCAGTCATGACGGAAAAAAAAGAGATCGGCCGGGTGCTGGTGGTCGGTGCCGGGATTTCCGGCATCAAGGCGGCCCTGGAACTGGCCGAAACCGGCTACAAGGTTCTGATAGCGGATGCCTCCCCGCATATTGGCGGCATTCTGGCCAAGCTGGATCATCAGTTTCCCACGGATCATTGCGGTATCTGCAGGATGCTGCCCATTGTCGGGCGGGAGTATGCCTCCCAGTTCTGCATGCGCAAAAGCCTGTACCACGACAATATCGAGATCCTGCCCTTTACCGAGGTCACAGCGGTGAGCGGCGATCTGGGCAAGTTCAGCGTGGATCTGCGCAGAAAACCGGCCTATATTGATCCGGCCAAATGCAACGGCATGGGCGAATGCATCAAGGTCTGCCCGATGGAGGTGGAGGACGGCTTCAACCATGAGCTGACCAAGCGCAAGGCCGTGTATCAGATGGTGCCCCATAACCTGCCCAATATGCTTCGGGTGGATCGGGATGCCTGCAGCGGCTGCACCGAACAGCCTTGCCTGGAGGTCTGCCCCAACGGGGCCATTGATTTCGAGCAGCAGGAGGAAATCGAGACCCGGCAGGTGAACGCGATTATTCTGGCTGCAGGGGCGAAGCTCTGGGACACCACGGTTGAAGATGCGCAGTCCTATGCCGTGTCCCCGGATGTGGTTACGGCCCTGGCCTTTGAGCGCCTGCTCAGCCGCTCCGGCACCTATGACGGAGTGATTCATCGGCCCTCGGACGGCAAACCGGCTAAACGGATCGCCTGGATTCAGTGCATGGGATCCCGCAACCGGCGGCTGGGCCGGGATTACTGCTCATCCATCTGCTGCATGTTCGCCCTGAAAGAGGCTGTGCTGGCCAAAGAAAAAGGCGGTCCGGACACCGAGACCACCATTTTCTATATGGACATGCGGACCTTTGGTAAGGATCATTTCCGCTATTTTGAAAAGGCGGTGGACAAAGGCGTGCGTCTGATCCGCTGCCGGGTGCAGCAGGTCTATGCTGATCCGGACGGCAGCCTGCAGATCCGCTATTTTGATCCGGACAGCAACGAGTTCAAGGTGGAGGTCTTTGACCTGACCGTGCTCTCCACCGGCCAGGCCCCCTTTGCCGAACAGCAGCGCTTTGCGGAAATGCTGAATCTGGAGGTCAACGAGCAGCGGCTCCTGCCCACGGACGAACTCAGCAAGGTGCGGCTCAGTAAACCCGGGGTGTTTATCTGCGGCTCCTTTATGGGCCTGACCGATATCAGCGAGGCAGTGAGCAGCGGCATTGCGGCAGCCGGTGAGACGGCCAAGGCCCTGGCCGCTCTGGATGTCACCACGGTGAACGAGGAGCAGGAAGCGGAGCAGAAGGAAGATGCCGATGCGGACACAAAAGCGGCCCGGCTGGAAGTAATCTTCTGCAAAGGCTTTAATGATAAAGAAGGTGATAAGCTTGATGCTGAGCTGCTGACCAAGGAGTTGGAATCCCTGCGCAGCGTGGCCAGGGTGCATATCCTGGAGACCATCTACGGCGACGACGGGCTGGCCGGGTTTACCGAGCTTGTCAGCCGGGCGGGAGGCAACCGCCTGCTGATCGGCGCGGCCAAGCCGTTCTTGTACCAGAATAAATTGCAGAAGATTGCTGAACAGGCCGGTTTCCATCCCTCCCTGGTCAAGGTCTTTGACATCAGCGCGGCCCTGGGCGGAAAGGACAGCGGTGAGAATTTCACTGCCCGTCTGATCCGGGAAACCCGCGCTCATATCGACCGACTGCGTTTCACCCCGGCCCTGCAGTTCGACATCCTTCCGCCCCAACAGACTGCGTTGGTGGTGGGCGGCGGCATTGTCGGCATGTACACGGCCCTGTCTCTGGCGGAACGCGGCGCAGCGGTCCATCTGGTGGAACGAACTGAACAACTGGGCGGTTATGCAGGCAATCAGGTCAGCGCCACCTTGGACGGACTCAAACCTATGGCCATTGCTGAAGATCTCTCCCGCAGGGTTGCCGACACCGGCCGGATCACCGTGCATCTGCACAGCGAGATCCTCAGCTCCGGCGGTCAGGCTGGGCAGTACAGTACCCAGATCAGAGAGCATGATTCCGGCCTGATTCTCTCCATTGAACATGGCGCGACCATTCTGGCCACCGGCAATCAGAATAGTCCGACCACAGCGTACAGTTATGCGGACTCGGATAGGATTATGACCCATACGGAATTCGGCAAGGCGCTCCGGGCTGACGAAATCGACTTCAGCAGGATGAAAGAGGTCGTTATGATTCAGTGCGTGGATTCCAGAGAAAAGGAGGCGCGGGAATATTGCAGTCGGGTCTGCTGCATGGGCGCCCTGCAGAATGCCCTGCTGATCAAGGAAAAGAAACCGGAAGTCAGGGTGTTTATCCTGTACCGGGATATGATGAGCTATGGCCCCTATGAACGCTACTACACCGAGGCCCGGCGTAAAGGGGTGATCTTTGTCAGCTACAGCCCGGAAAACAAACCCAGGGTGGAGGTGCGGCTCGGCAAACCCACAGTCATGTTCAGGGATCCGATCCTGGATGCGGAGCTGGAGGTTGCGGCAAACTTGCTGGTTCTGGCCACCGGTATTCAGGCGGATTCAGGGAATCAGGAGCTGGCGGATATTTTCGGGGTTTCCCTGAACCAGGACGGTTTTTTTGCCGAGGCTGACCCAAAATGGCGACCGGTGGAATTCCATAAATCAGGCTGTTATGCTGTAGGTGTGGCCAATGCGCCCATGACTCTGCGCGAGGCCGTGATGCAGGCGGAAGCGGCAGTCCAGAAGGCTTCGGTCTTTCTGTCCGGCCGGGAAATCCCCCTGGCCCGCGAGGTCTCCACTGTTCATGATGCCCTGTGCGTGCGCTGTAAACGATGTATCGAGGCCTGTCCCTACGGCGCCCGTTCCTTTGATGCCGAGAATAACCGCATTGTCGTGGATGCTGCGGCCTGCCAGGCCTGCGGTATGTGCGCCGCAACCTGCCGGAACAGCGCAGCGGAAGTACGGGGCTGGAACGATAAACAGATGCTGGCCATGATCGATGCGCAGCTCATGGATTATTGCACACCGACAACCGCCTAAAAGGAGAATCTGTTGTGGAAATAGATTTCAGTGCTGCCAAAAAGGATTTATGGCAGGAGATATACCCCAATGAAAACCTCCACCATTGTTTCAACTGCGGAACCTGCATCACCGGCTGTCCGGCATCGCACGGCAATCCGCCCCTGCTGGTGAGGAATCTGGCCCGGATGGTCATCTTGGGCTTGGAGGAGGAGCTGCTCAACGACCCGACGCCTTGGTCCTGCACCTCCTGCACGCGGTGCGAGGAGATGTGCCCGATGGATGTCAAACCCTTTGAACTGATCCTGGCCATCCGCAAATGGCACTCAGCCAATGATCCTACCTATATCCCCACTGCTGTGGTAGATATCTACCGGCGCGGTTATTCCCAGCCGGTGGGCGTGAATGTCGAGGTACGGGAAGCCCTCGGTCTGCATGAGCTGCCGACCATCACCAAGCAGCCGGAGCTGCTGAAAAAGTTCCGGGAGATGCTCATGAAAACGCCGGTGATCAGCGAGAACGACTATATGTTTATGGGAGGGGATGAGTAATGGATTTATGTTTTTTCCCGGGCTGTAATATGCCGGCCATCCGGCCGGACGCGGAAAGCGCGATCCGACATACCATGCCCGCTCTGGGCGTCAACCTGTCAGATCCGTCCGGCTATGTCTGCTGTCCGGCCTTTGGTGCCTTCCCGGCTACGGATAAGGAATCCCAGTTTGCGACCAGCGGCTGGAATTTGTCTTTGGCTGAGGAGATGGGGCATGACATCATGGTGCAGTGCGGTTCCTGCTACAGCTCGCTGCACATGGGCCTGGAGCATCTGCATGAGGATAAGGAATTACGGGCCAAGGTAAACGAGCTGCTTGAACCTACCGGTCGGCAGGTGAACTGCACCACAAAAGTCCGCCATGTCACCGATATCCTCTACAATGAGGTCGGACCGGAAAAAATCGCTGCAAAGGTTAAGAAGAAGCTGACCGGGATGCACGGGATAGTCCAGTATCCCTGTCACACCCTGTTCCCCAGCGAGGTGGTCGGTTTTGAGGAATCCCCCCGCAGGCCGGTGGCCCTGCGCCGCCTCACCGAGGCCCTGGGCGCGACCGTGGACGCCTACAGCCTGGAGTATGGATGCTGCGGCGGTGCCGGCGGATTTTCCAAGACCTCCCCGGCCGAGGCGGACGCCTTCACCAAGGCCAAGCTGGATGCGATCATCAACGAAACCAAGGCGGAGTTCATCGTGGTTTCCTGCATCACCTGCCTGATATATATGGACAGTATCCAGGTGAAGCTGAATAAACAGGCTGGCGAGGAGATCTACAACATCCCGGTTTTTGACTACAACCAGCTCCTAGCCCTCTGCATGGGCTTTGACGGCCACAGGGTCGCCACCATTTCCAAAACTCCCCGGGACAGCATCCTGCGGCATTTTTGAGGGAGCTGCGCACCTGCTTTATCTCCATCCAATTCAGGCGGACTTCTCTGGTCCGCCTTTTTCTTTCTGTGCTGATTTCCGGGGCAGCCAGGTTTGATTTTAACGGCCAAACCTGTTTACACGATATTGCAGATGCATTACACTTTGTCTGTTACGGACCGCTGCTGATCAGCCTTGCAAACATTAACCGAACAATCGGAGAGTTCCATGCTAAAAAAATTGGGAAGGTTGCCCTGGATCTTCACCCCCATCATCTATCTGCTGGTGATCCATCGGCTCAACATTTCTTTGGAAGGTCCGTTGGGCTATACGTTTATCGGTGTGGCCGTGGGGGTATTGTTTATCGAGTTCGTGAAATCAGGGGATATCGGGCTGGTGTCGTTTCTGCTTGATACCACCTTTTCGGTCATTGCGGTGGTTGCCTCTACAGCGCTGCTCACCTATATGTTCTTCACCCTCGATAAGCCGCCGACTTTTTTCCATTGGTTCGGTTACGCAATCATTGTCGGTGATGCCCTGTTCAGCCCGGCCAACGCCTTTCGGACTGCGCTGCGAAACTTCGGAGTTGGTGGGTAGCAGCGGTATCATCTTTCGGGTTCCCAAACTGAAGTTCGGGAACCTGCCTGCCTCCTTGCTTTACTCTGCGGAATCCGAGATTGTTGCGGCGATAGTTTCCATTTCCATGCCGCCTGCGTGACTGCAGTATCTGCCGTTCACTATTCCTTGGTCAACCTGACTTTTATAGTCCGGCTCCCTATCATTCCACATAAACTCACCCGGAGCAATCCAGCGGAAATGCTGACGCACTTCCTATTGCTTTGTAAAGCCTAAAGTTTAGGGTTGAACATGTCGCACTCGTTTAATATTCGTATCTTATTTGGAGATAGCAATCCTAAAATTTAGCTATGACTGAGCACTATGCTGTTTTCCCGACAAGCTGTAAATTGGCGCACAGACCGTCTTGATCCTGACCGCAAATTACTGAGTTTCTGCAGCCGGGGCTGCCCGGTGAGCGGATTTTTTATTGCTTTTCAGGAGGGCGGAGGTAGAATGCCCTGTTATACATCTTAGAAAACAGCAGAGCCGGGTCGGATAAATGCTTCTTGAAAATTTATATTTTTAGCATCCTGCCTTTCAGAGGGAATGCTTGGACAGGATGTGCATTTTTATCAAATAAACGGAGGATATCATGAGTTCATGCAGTTCCTGTGACACTGAGACGCAGTCCGGCGGCTGTCAGTCAGCCCGTTCGGCTGAAGCGCATCTTGCCCAGCAGGATATCGCCATCACCAGATCACTTGGTAAAATTAAACAGAAAATCCTGGTCATGAGCGGTAAAGGAGGGGTCGGGAAGTCTACCGTTGCTGTGAATCTTGCTCTGGGACTGGCTGCCAGGGGGTATAAGGTCGGGCTGATGGATGTTGACCTGCACGGGCCGGATATCTGTCGGATGCTGGACTTGGCCGAATCACTGCAGCCGACCCAGAGTGAAAACGGCCTGGTGCCGCCGCTGCTGTACAAGGATAATGTGAAGGTAGTTTCCCTGGAATATATGATGCAGGACCGGGACGAGGCCATTATCTGGCGCGGTCCCCTGAAGATCCAGGCCGTACGCCAGTTTGTCGCTGACATGGACTGGGGGGAGCTGGATTATCTTGTTGTGGATGCCCCTCCGGGGACCGGGGATGAACCGCTCTCCGTGGCCCAGACCATCCCCAATGTGCAGGCTGTGGTGGTGACCACTCCTCAGGCTGTGGCCTTGGCTGATGTGCGCAAGTCCATCAACTTCTGTAAAACTGTAGAAATGCCTGTTGTCGGCGTGGTGGAGAATATGTCCGGCTTTATCTGCCCCCATTGTGAGCAGACCGTGGATATTTTCAGCTCCGGCGGCGGGGAAAAGATGGCCCGTGATTTTGATCTGCCGTTTCTCGGCAAGGTACCTATGGATCCGCGTGTGGTAGTCGGCGGCGACAGCGGCAAACCCTATCTTTCTTCAGATGAGGACAGCCCGGCAGTCAAAGCCTTTGCCGCTGTGGTGGAAGCAGTGGAACGGCGTCTGCCAGCAAAGGGTGCCGCCAGTCTGAAGACAGTGAGCCCGGAGAATGCCGGTCCGGGAAGCTGTGACTGTGGCTGCACCACCAGCTGTCAGCCAGAGAAATGTAACTGCTGAGGCAACATACTGAGCAGAAGATCAGCAGAAGAGCTCAGTCCAGTAATGAGTAATGCGTTTTCCGTTCTGCAAGTTATCCGAAATACAAAAAAACGGGCTGCATTTTCAGTAATATCTGCAGTTCTCCTGCAGCCCGGTTGACCTGAAAAAATAATCCATTGTCAGCAGAGAATATGAGAATACAGCAACTGACCGTCGGTACGATGAGTGTCTGCTGCTACATTGTTTCCTGTGAACAGACAGGTAAAGCAGCAGTGATTGATCCCGGAGGAGATGAAGACAGAATTCTTGCCGCCTGCAGGCAGGATAAACTTGAGCTGGTCTATATTATCAATACGCACGGCCATCCTGATCATGTCTGCGGCAACGGTCCGATTCAGAAGGCCACCGGCGCGCAGATCATCATGCATCGGGCCGATGCCGAGTTCTTCAGTACTGCTGATGCACGGAGTTATTTTTCCATGCTCGGTCTCCGGGAGTCTCCTCCGGCCGATATCCAGGTTGAACACGGGGAAGATATTTTCGTCGGGGAAGAAAAGCTGACCGTCATTCATACACCCGGTCATACTCCCGGCGGAATATGTCTCTACAATGCCCCTGACTGTTTTACCGGCGATACCCTGTTTGTCGGCGGGGTAGGGCGCACGGATTTTCCCGGCGGCTCCATGCCGGAGCTTATCCGGTCTATTCAGGAGCGGCTGCTGACCCTGCCGCCGGAAACAGTTGTCTGGCCCGGTCACGGATACGGCGGCCCTAAGTCAACCATTGCAACGGAGGCAGAGAGCAATCCGTATTTTTGAATTACTGCCGGGCGATAGAGAAGCAAGGGCAGATCCAAAGAGGAAATCCGGACTTTTCTGCCCTTGCTCTGCAAGATTTTCCGGCCTCCGGCGGGAGAAACGTCCTGCTGTCCCGGACAGCGTCATCAGAGAGGCTGTTTTCAATGCGGTCTGTCACCGGGATTACTCCATTGCCAACCGCCGGACAGCCGTGTACATCTTCCGTGACCGCCTGGAGATTATCTCGCCGGGCAGGCTCCCCAACACCCTGACGGTGGAAAAAATTCTGACCGGCAATTCTGCACCGAGAAACACCTTCCTGCTCAAGTATCTGGATAACATGAAGTTTATTCTGGAGTTTGAAATCCTGTTACCGGTGACCTGAGAACTGGCAGGCAGAAAACACAAAAGAAATTGTCATGAACCCCTTAATAACCTCCATTGCCGGACTGATCGTCACGCTGACCGGGGCCTGGGCCATGCTGCTGATGCTGGAACTGCGGGGCAATCCCAGAAAGGAGAGCAAGGCCAATCAGCGACTGATCAGAGCGCATAAAATTACAGGCTATATTTTTATTGCCTTTTTTTGTGCAATCATAGTGGTTATGTTGTCCAAGGCCGCACATTACCAGGAAGAATTTTCACCCAGAACCATTCTGCATATTGCTCTGGGTGTTTTGATTATCCCCCTGCTTGCCATCAAGCTCCTGATTATCCGGCGCTTCAAACGGCTGGGTACCCAGGTACCGGGACTCGGCCTGGCCGTGTTTCTTGCTCTGTTTGTCCTCAACAGCATAACCGGGGGCTATTATTTTCTGCATCATTCTGATATGCGCTATGTTTCCCTTTCCGCAAAAGATACTGATATGTTGGATGCGGATCTCGGCCAGCAGCTGGTGACTGAAAAATGCGCCAAATGCCATACCCTGGAACGGGTGTTCAAAACCTTTAAATCGGAACAGGGGTGGACAGACACGGTCAACCGCATGGCGCTTATTGATGCGCCGAATATCCGTGACTTTGACACCAAGCAGATCATTCATTATCTTATCACCCAGCAAAAACGGCGGAAAAAGTTGGCGTCCGTAGCGCAAGAAAACGAAAAACCGGTCGGTAAACTGCTGATTGAGCAGAAATGCTCTTCCTGTCACGAGGTCGATAGAATTTATACAGCAAATAAAGAACGTTTGGAATGGGTGCAGACTGTGGAGAAGATGATCGGTTATGCTGACCAGCTTCCCATGCTGAATCAGAAGGAAAAAAAGGCTGTGATTGAATATCTGAGCAATCGCAATCGGTCACAATCTGAAAAGCTATTGAGGTGACTGAAAACAAAAGAAAGGGTTTCAATGAAAGGAGGGAAACTGGAGCGCTCTGCTCTGATGTCTGATTTTCCGCAGCATATTGGGTTGTAAGCAAACTGCGTTGTGAGCAAACATCTTAAAGAAAATTACCATGAATCCGTTTCTAACCTCCCTTGCCGGACTGATCATCACGCTGACCGGGGCCTGGGCAATGCTGCTGATGCTGGAATTACGGGGCAAGCCCGGCAAGAAAAGGGCTGCCGATCAGTGGCTGGTCAGAACACACAGGATTACAGGCTATATTTTCCTTGGCCTTTTTTGTGTCATCCTGATGGTTATGCTGTTCAAGGCCGGAAATTATCAGGAAGAATTTTCACCCAGAAGTATCCTGCATATTGCTCTGGGCATCTTGATTATTCCCCTGTTTGCTATCAAGATACTGATTACCCGGCGTTTTAAACGGACGGGAACCCGATTGCAGGGACTCGGTCTGACCGTGTTTCTTGCTCTGTTTGTCCTCAACGCTATAACCGGCGGTTATTATTTTATGCAGCATGCTGATATGCATCATGTTTTCCTTTTTCCGCAGGAAACATCCATGTCGGCAGCTCTCGGCCAGCAGCTGGTGACGGTAAAATGCGTCAAATGTCATACCCTGGAACGGGTGTTCAAAGCCTTCAAATCGGAGCAGGGCTGGACGGACACGGTCAACCGCATGGCATTTATTGATACTCCGCATATTCTCGACGATGAGGTCAGACAGATTATTCATTATCTTATCACCCAGCAGAAACGGCGGGAAAAGTTGGATTCTGTAGCGCAACGCATTAAAAAAACGGTCGGTAAACTGCTGGTTGAGCAGAAATGTTCTCCTTCCTGTCATGAGGTTGAGAGAATTTACGCGGCAAATAAAAGCCGTTCGGAATGGGTGCAGACCGTGGAGAAGATGATCGGTTATGCTGACAAGGTAAATTTTCTGAATCAGAAGGAAAAAAAGGCTGTGGTCGAATATCTGGTCACCCGGAACCGTATACAGGCTGAAAGCAATAAGTAAGGATGGTGTTGTTATGAAGAGCTGGAGAATTTTTTCAGGGTATGTTTTCGCTGCCGTACTGTTTGTGTCCGTGCTGCTGGCAGCACCTTTGTCCGCCGGAACGGCTGAGGAAATTACCAAGGAAGACGGAGCTGCGGAAAAAAATCTGGTCGAACAGAAATGCTCTTCCTGTCACGGAATTGACAGGGTGTATGCGGCGGATAAAGATCATGCGGAATGGACGCAGACTGTAGAAAAAATGATGCGGTATTCCACCAAAATGAATTTCCTGAATCAGCAGGAGAAAGAAACGGTGATTGAATATCTGGCCAACCGGAACCGTTCACAACCCAATCAGTGAAAATAAGCAGCAAGATTCATGCGTGAAATAATCCTTGGCACTGCCGGTCATGTTGACCACGGTAAAACCAGCCTGATCCGGGCCCTGACCGGCATTGAAACCGACCGGCTGCAGGAAGAAAAGAAACGGGGCATCACCATTGAGCTGGGCTTTGCCTACATCGACCTTGCCTGCGGCCATCGTCTGGGCATCGTGGACGTACCCGGTCATGAGAAGTTTGTCCGCAATATGGTGGCCGGAGCAGCAGGCATGGACATGGTGGCCTTTATCATCGCTGCTGATGAGGGCATCATGCCGCAGACCAGGGAGCATTTCGACATCTGCCGTCTGCTCGGGGTCAAAGACGGTCTGATCATCCTGACCAAGAAGGATATGGTCGAGGAAGAGTGGCTGGAGATGGTAGAGGAAGAAGTCACGGATTTTTTTGTAGACAGTTTTCTGGAAGAGGCCCCGATCCTGGCTGTTTCTTCCACCACGGGCGAAGGGATTGAGGACGTTAAAAAGGTGCTGGATGAGAAGGTGCGGAAGATCAACTTTCAGGAGGAGTTTGGTCCGTTCCGGCTGGCTGTGGACCGGGTGTTTTCCATGAAGGGCTTCGGCACAGTGATCACCGGTTCTTCCCTGTCCGGGCGGATTTCTGTGGGCGATGACCTGATGTTCTATCCCGGCGGCCTGACCGCCAAGATCCGGGGCATTCAGGTGCACGGCAAGGAACAGGAAGTTGTCGAGGCCGGGCATCGCACGGCCATCAACCTGCAGGGCATTGAAAAAGAAGATATTCAGCGGGGTGATCTGGCCGCCACGTCCGGTACTATGCAGCCCTCAACCCTGCTGGACGCTGATCTCCATTATCTGGCCGGGAATCCGAAGAAGCTGAAGAACCGGACCCAAGTCCGTCTGCATGTGGGCACCAGAGAGATCCTTGCGCGGGCAGTGCTGATGGAGGAAGATATTGTTGAGCCGGGCCAGGATGCGGACATTCAGCTCGTCCTGCAGGAACCGGTGGCGGTCTGGCCGGGAGACCGTTTTGTCCTCCGCAGTTATTCGCCCATCAGCACCTTGGGCGGCGGGGTCATCCTCAATAATGCGCCGCCGAAACGGAAACGGACGGTGGAGCTGGACCGGCAGCGCAATCATGAAGTTTTTGCCGTTTACAAAGCAGGGGAGGGGGCAGGCAGCATCACAGAGAAGATGCTGCTTTTTCTCGAAGAAAGCGGTCTGCAGGGCATTACTGCAGATCAGCTTTCCACCCGGCTGGGCCTGTTCGGCAAAAAGCTGAAAAAACAACTGCAGGTGCCTGTTTCAGCAAAAAAGGTTCTGGTGATCGATTCGGACAGCCAGCGGCTGGTCGCAGCTCAGGTCATCGAACAACTTAATCAGAAGATCCTCGCCCTGCTGGAACAGTATCATCAGAAGCATCCGCTGAAAAACGGACCGGCGCGGGAGGAAGTCCGTTCCCGGCTCCGGCCGCCGGTGGATCAGAAACTTTTCCAATATACAATCAACGCTCTTGCCAAAAAAAATCTCATTGTCCAGGAAGGCGCGGAGATGCGCCTGAGCAGCCACGAGGTTACGCTGCAGGTTGATGAACAGGAAATGCAGGAAAAGATCGGTGCCCTGTATAAACAAGCAGGACTGCAGCCGCCCAATCTTAAGGACGTACTGACCTCGTTTGCGGAATTTCCTGAGCAGCGGATACGGGAGGTCATTGACCTGCTCCTGCAGAACAGTACCCTGGTCAGGGTCAATGAAGCCCTGATCTTTCACGCCGAGGCGCTGGATCAGCTGGCTGGCAAGTTAAAAGAGTATCTCGGCAGGGCAGGGGAGATTGATGCTCCCGGCTTTAAAGACCTCACCGGCCTGACCCGTAAATTTTCCATTCCTCTGCTGGAGTATTTCGATAAAATCAAGCTGACCATCCGGGTCGGCGACAAGCGGGTTCTGCGCAAGAGTGAAGATTGACAGTCCTGATAGGCCTGCCTGTGGGAGCTTTGAAACGGTTGCAGGTGTGATGGCGTGATGAAAAGACGGAGTGCGCTGCGATGGCGGCAGGGGATTCTCGCAGCAGGCGTCCCGCTGGTCGTCCTCTGCCTGCTTGCGGCAGTGACAATCTGCACGGACGGTCAACAGTTGGGGCAGCAATGGGTCCATGTTCCGCTGCATACGCTGCTTGCCTCGGGCGGGGCCTTTGCCGGAATTTTTTCTGCCCTGTTCTGCATGACTATCCAGCATGAAGAATACCCGGATCCCCGTTTTGTTCTCCTTGTCGCGGCTCTGCTAGGTATGGGCATTATGGACGGATTTCATGCCGGGTATCCGGGCGCGTCTTCCGGCTGGCTGCACAGCCCGGCCCTGCTGATCGGTGGCTTTACCCTGGCCCTGGTTGTCCTGCCGGACAGCCTGCTTTCCCGGCGCGGCATGAACGTCCTTCCCCTGCTGACTGCGGCTGCCGGACTGTTTTCCGGCACAGCCTTTATCCTCTGCGTCGGTCTTGATCCTGAAATGGAGATCAGCGGTAAACCATTTCCGGGCGCAGAGTTTTTTACTGTTGCAGGCGGTGTCGGTTTCATGACAGCCTGGCTGTACTTTATCCGGCGGAAAAAGCGGTATTTTTTTCGCTATGGCCTGCTTCTGGCAAACGGTTGTTTTCTTTTTGCAGCAGCTGCGTTTCTCTTTCCTCTTGCTCCGCAATGGACAGCCCTGTGGTGGTGCTGGCATATCCTGTCTTTTTTCAGCTATCTTCTGTTCTGCGCCTTTTTTCTTCTGTCCTGCCGCAGGGAAACGCACAGACTCCTGCATCATCGCGATGAGCTGAAGAAAACACGGAAATGGCTTGCCGATTTTATGGAGCACTCTCCTTCTCTGATTGCAGTGAAAGATATTGCGGGCCGGTTTGTTCTGGTCAACCGGCAGTTTGAAAAGTATTTCGGGCTGAACAGGAAGGATATTATCGGCAGGCTGGAGGAGGAAATCCTGCGGCTCGGCCGGGAAACCGAGATTGATACCGGTATTGATATCGGTACCTCCGGTATACAGAAGGAGGAGCTGGAATATGAGGAGAACATCTTTCTGCGAAATGAAAACAGGGTGCTGGCCACCTCCCGTTTCCCTGTGGCGGGCGCAGGGAAAAAAATCGTCGGAATCGGCTATATCCGGACAGATATCACCGGGCAGAGAGAGTTGGAATACCAGCTGCAGATGGATCAGAAAATTCTGGACAACGCCGGGGAAGCTGTTGTGGTGACAGATGCCGAGGCCGTCATTCAGCACGTCAATAGGGCCTATACCCGTATTACAGGATATGCACCGCAGGAAATAATCGGGGAAAATCCTCGGGTGATGCAGTCCGGCCGCCACGAGCAGACCTTCTATGTGGACATGTGGAAACAGCTGCTGGAGACCGGAAAATGGTCCGGAGAAATCTGGGACCGCCGCAAAAACGGTGAAATATATCAGAAATGGCTCACCATCAACGCCATACGTGATCATGCCGGAAAAACAATCAACTATGTCGGAATATTCACGGATATCACAGAAAAAAAACGGGTGGAGCGGCAGCTGAAAAATCTGCTCTTTTATGATCCTTTAACCAACCTGCCCAACCGGACCCTGTTTGAGGAACTGCTTTCCCAGGCACTGATCAACAGTCAGTTTCATAATACGCCGCTGGTTCTGCTGTGTATTGACCTGAATAAGTTTAAAAATATCAACAGTACGTTAGGCTACAAAGCCGGTGATGACCTTCTGGTGCAGGTCTCCAAACGGATCAGAGGAGATGTACGGGCAACCGATACTGTGTCCAGGCTGTGCAGTGATGAGTTTGTTGTGCTGCTTGCCGGGATTAAACTGAAAGAAGCAGTGGGCCATCTTGCCCGGCATATCCTGCATATCCTGCGTCAGCCCTTTCATCTTGCCGGAAAAGAGATCTTTATTGACGCCAGCATAGGCATCAGCATGTACCCGGAGGACGGCAGAAACGCTGAAACGCTGCTCCGAAACGCGGATACAGCCATGCATTTTGCCAAAAAACGGGAGCAGGGAAGTTATCAGTTCTTCCATGCCGGGATGAACAGAAATCTCAGCCAGCGGATTGCACTGGAAAACAGGCTGCGCCGGGCTCTGGAGCAGAGGGAATTCATGCTCTGTTACCAGCCCAAGTATTCCCTGGCCACAGAGCAGGTAACAGGGGTGGAATCCCTGATCCGCTGGCGGCATCCGGAGGAAGGCATCATTTCACCGGCAGAATTTATTCCCATTGCCGAAGAAAGCAGTCTGATTGTCGCTCTCGGAGAATGGGGGCTGCGGAAGGCCTGTCACCAGATGAAGGAATGGGAGAAGGAGGGACTGCGCAATGTGCCGATCGCGGTCAACCTGTCTGCCCGGCAGTTTCAGGATGACCGGCTGTTTCAGCTCATCATGGCGTGTCTGAATGAATTCGGCATTACCCCGGAAATGCTGGAGCTGGAAATTACAGAAAGTGTCCTCATGGAGTACCCTGATGACGCAGTCATGCTGCTCAGAAAAATTCATGATTTCGGGGTTCGGATCGCAATTGATGATTTCGGTACCGGATATTCTTCCTTGGCCTATCTGAAGAAATTTCCGGTCAATACCCTGAAGATTGACCGGGCCTTTATCGCTGATATCACCTATGATACGAATGATGCGGCTATTGTCGAGTCAATTCTTGCTATGGCCCGCAGCCTGCATCTGAAGGTGATTGCCGAAGGAGTGGAAACCAAGGAGCAGGCTGATTTTCTGCGGGAAAAGGGCTGTGATGAGGTACAGGGATATTACTTCAGCAGACCGCTGGCACCAGAACAATACGCCGAACTTCTTTCGGACCGAAAAAACGATCCGTGAAATTCATAACTTCATAAATCTATGAAACTCAACGCAATATGACGCCGCTGCAGCAGAAGAATGAACAAAAGAATAAGCAGGTGCCCCTAGAGCACAGAAAAATCGATCTGAAAAATCTGACTCAGGACGAGCTGGTCGCCTATGTGGAATCCTTGGGGCAACCGGGCTTTCGCGGCCGCCAGATCTTGGCCTGGCTGTACCGCCCCGGTATTACTGAATTCGGCCAGATGACTGATCTGGCCAGGGAGTTCCGGGCAGTGCTGGCCGAACATGCCTGCATGAGCCGCTTCACCGAGCCGATCACGGAAGTTTCTGCGGACGGGGCCGTGAAATTCGCTTTCCGGCTGGAGGACGGCCCGATGATCGAGTCTGTTCTGATTCCGGAGGAAGACCGCAATACCCTCTGCGTCTCTTCCCAGGCTGGCTGTGCAATGGGCTGCCGTTTCTGCCTGACCGGACAGATGGGCTTTACCCGCAATTTGAGCCGTGCTGAGATTGTTAATCAAGTCTGTGCAGTCCGTGACTGGATGCTGAAGAACGAGGCGCGGATCGGCCTGAAAAAGGAACTGACCAACATTGTGTTTATGGGCATGGGGGAACCGCTGGCCAATCTCGATAATCTGCTGGCTGCCCTGTCCATCCTGACGGAACAGCGGGGATTGGATTTTGCCGCCCGCAGGATTACGGTTTCCACCTGCGGCCTGGTGCCGCAGATGCTGGAACTCGGCAGACAGACCAGTGTTAATCTGGCGGTTTCTCTCCATGCGGCGGACAATACGATCCGCAGCAGCCTGATGCCGGTCAATGACCGCTGGCCCGTTGAGGATCTGCTGGCAGCCTGCCGGGAATATCCGGGCAAAAAACGACAGCGGATCATGTTTGAATATACCCTGTTTGCCGGGGTAAATGATACGGATGATGACGCCCGCAGACTGGCCGGGTTGCTTCGGGGCATTCCCTGCAAGATCAATCTGCTGGCCATGAATGAGGGAGGGGATGTTCCGTACAGCAGTCCACCGCGTGATCGGCTCCTCGGTTTTCAAAAGATCCTCATGGATGCCCATTATACGGTTTTTATCCGCCAGAGCAGGGGAGCAGATATTTCAGCGGCTTGCGGGCAGCTGGCAGGAAGAACGCAGAGGATGTAGATGACAAAGGAAAAGAAATACAAATGGATAAAGGGATGATAAAGGAATCAGCGGATAAAATCGATACCTTCAGTGCGCAGGAGATCGCCTGAGGCCATTTCGGCCATTCCCTGCAGGGCTGCTCTGAATTTTTTACGCAGCCTGTTTTCCTCAATAACCATCCAAGCGCAGTCAACAATTCCTTCAGCAGCTTCCTTGGCCGGGATGTCGCCTGTCAGCGTCACTGTCCCGTCCGTATCGATTGCACAAAGATGCTGATACGGATCAAGCTGCGGGTAAATACTGACAAAATCAACGAATTTTAGCTTCAAATCGACAATCGGATCAGTTTTGATTTTCGTGCCCGCAACCCGGATAAAAATTTTTGTGAATTCATTGAGCGCGTTGATTACGGCCAACGCAGCCTGATCCGGGGATTGCGCTTTTTCCTCTTCTGCTGTTTTCTCCTCCTGCTCTCCGGTCTCAGGTTCCTGCAGCTCGTCTTCATATTCTGCGGCAACGGAAAGCGGGTCGCTGGTAAAATAGGCTAATTTATAATGCCCTGTGTGTTGCTGCAGCATACCGAGCAGAATATTATAATCCGTATCAGAAGCACTCAGACCGCCTGTTCCCCAGTAATAAGAGCCACCCCGACGTTGTCCCCGATGAAAGAAGAGCACTGCACAGTCCTCCCGTCCCTCCATATCAATTTCAATAAAGCCGGAAAATTCTTTTTCGCTCAACCGGAAGATGAGGTCAGGAAGACTGATGTTGTCTGAGGAAAGCAGACCTTTTGCCCGCTTGAACGCAGGCATCTGGCCCCAGAAAAAAATAGAATCAGGGTCGAGATAATATATGGTGACCAGAAAATTTTTCCTGCGCAGGGATTCCATGACCCGGTCAAGGTCCGGAGAGACACGGGCATGTTCACTGGTATCCTGGACAACGCCGCGGATGACGTCATATTCGTCAAAATAGACCAGCAGTTCCTGGTCTGCAGACTTGCAGTACAGACAGCCGCTACCTATCTCACCCTGCAGATGCTGAATAAATTTTTCAAGATCAAGATAATAGCTGTTCAGTCCGGTCAGAAACGGTTTTTCCCTCGGTAAAAGCATTCAGAGCAGCCCTGATGATATCGTGAACATATTTTTCTGAAAACGCTGCGTTCTTTCAGTCGGTAATACTGCGTATTATATCATAGTCAGTATCCGATGCAGCCTTGAATCCGGTAATACCCAGTACCCTGAATGCGGGGGTATCTTCCGGTAAGCGAAGAAGTGCTTCCCGGAGATCATCTTTCTGTTCCTGCGGCATATTGCGGCTCACAGAGAAGGTCCAGTTGGGCAGAGGGGCAGTTTCCGCAACAGTGGTGACTGATCCCGGCACGATATAGCGGTCAGCAGCATGCAGAGCTGCTTTACTGATAAATCCGGCATCAACATCTCCGATGCTCACCGAAATGATAATATTTTCCTCGCGCCCTTCTGCCGCCTCGCTCAGCTGGCAGTCCCATTCCACATCAATGCCCTCTTCCCTGAGCGACAGTTTCTGCGATAAAAATCCTCCTGCCGAGTTCCGGCTGACAATCATGATGTTTTTATCTTTCAGATCTGTCAGTTTGGTAATACCTGCTTCGGGCCGGCTGATAATGATGCCTCTGAGTCCTTTATCGTCTTCTCCCTGCACAGCAGCGGCAATCACCTCATGGACACCTGAAAGCCTGACATACACCGAGGGATTTTCATATCCGACAACAATATTGCCGTGCAGGATATCCGCTGTATATTGATCCGTATTTTGTACCGGCAACGGGCTGATGGTATTTCCTGTCTCTTTGGTCAGCGCCTTTGCAAGAGATGTCAGTACAGCCGTTGTTTTTTCCTGTGAAAAAAGCGGTTGCATGGAAAGCGTATACTCTTCTGCCGCAGCGGACACACAGACGCCGCCGCAAAACAGGAAAAACAGGGAACAGAGGAGGATGAGAAAAAAAAGTATTTTATTCATGAAGAAAAAGGTATTACCAACTTGCCGGGCTGCTGCAGAGGTCGCTTGATATCTCAGTCCGCCGCCCTTTGGGGGGCGAGGGTTTGTTCCATGCAATTGCGCGACGTAGGGGCTGAACGCCCTTTGTTATACGTTATTTGCACTGCGTTCCAGAGCAACTCTGACAGCATGACGCATACGTTCAAGAGCGGTTCCGAGCTCCCGTGTTTCACGGGGGCCCGCTGATATGATGGCCAGGTCAATTTCTCCCAGACTGATCCGATTGGCAATATTTGTCAGATTTCGGATCGGGGCGGTAACCATTTTGTCCAGCAGAATAAAGAAAGCATAGGCTGCTGCCAGAAACAGAAGCATCACAAGGAGAGTCTGCAGTGAAAACAGTGTTCGGATAAGATTTCTGCTCAGTTCTTCGGGATAAATGCCCACATGCAGCTCACCCATGGTTTCAGGCAGAGCAGTCACCTGATCGTACACAGGCTCACCGCCGACCGAAATTCTGGCCCCGCCCTCCTGTCTGCCGGAACGAACAGTATTCTTTCTGAAAATATCAGACGGAAAACCTTTTGTTTTGATTCTCCGTGCGAATTCCGGCTCAAATCTGTTCAGATGACTGAAGAACCCGGCAACAACAATCCCTTTTTTGTTCCGGACAGCAGCATAGGCTACGCCGGGCAGCCTGCTCATCCGTTCGACCTCCCGGTTGACCTCCAGATAGTTTTTCCCCAGCAGGGGCTTGGTAACAGCCTCTTTTAACGACTCGGCCAGGGCCTGACCCCGCAGCTCAAGCTGGTGGTTGATCGCTTCCGGGATGGAACCGGCATACAGATAGAGGAAAAAAACGCTGATACATAGAAAGCCTGTCAGCATGAACACGAACAGATAAAAGGCAAGGGGCACACCCTTTGCGGCAGCTGCATGAGCAGAATTTGCCCGGGGTGAAGATGCGGAAGAGGAAAGTACTGTTTCTGTGTTTTTATCTGCCTTTTCTGCCTGTTCCTGACCTGCTGCTTTGTTTTCTGCAAGGGAGGGCGCAGCTGTTTCCGGCTTTTCCACCACGATGATATGACCGCAGGCACGGCAGGAAAATTTTGCCTTGGCCGATGTCAGCCTGGCTTCATCAATACTGTATTTTTTCGCGCAATCTTCACAGATAACCAGCATGAAGACTCCTCCTCCCGGTCCCGCCAGTCCTGCAGCGGTCCGAACAACAGCGGCAGCAGGGCAGGGGACTTCTTTTCAGTCTTCAGAAATTGATAACAGTGCTGACAGATTCTGACGGGTTACCAGTGTAAACGGTTTTTCAGGAAAAATAAAGAAGGCGGCGTCTCTTTCCTACATTTCGTCATCAGATATGACTGATCTTGGCAGAGTATCGAGGTTTATTTTTTTTGCCTCTTCAATCCCCCGCTGCAGGGCTAGGCGGTTCATGTCTTCGCTGCCTTTGGGAACTTTGGTGAGCAGGGCCTGTTCCAGGACAGCAGGATCAACCTGATCGGACAGCACACCCACTGCGCCGAGAGCAACCATATTGGCCGTCACTGCCCGTCCAATCTCTTCTTTGGCTATCTCGGTGAATGGGATGGCCACGACCCGGCTGGTCGGGAGCTGTTTCACCAGCCCTTTATCAGCCACGAGGATACCGTGCGGATTGAGATCAAAAAAATAGGCATCGCAGGCTGCCTGGGTCATGGCCAGCAGCAGATCCAGGCCCAAGGCTTTGGGATAATCAATAGCACCGGTACTGATCACCACTTCAGCTTTGGATTTTCCGCCTCTGGCCTCCGGCCCGTAGCTCTGGGTCTGGCAGACATCTCTGTCGCTGTATACGCCTACAGCTTCGGCAAAAATAATTGCCAGAGTAATCAGCCCTTGGCCGCCTGAGCCGCTGAAACGGATTTCATAACGCTGCGCTTCGTTTTGGGCGTTCTGTGCTGTTCCCGATCCCGGTTTCACGGTGCCTCCTGCTGCTTTCCGGCCTGCTCTCGGACTTTTTCGTATTCATCTGTGGAAACAGGCAGATCACGGTCTGCCAGAACGCCGATAATAGTTTTTTCCTGCAGCTCTTCCTGGCTCATGCTTTCGGCCTGTCTGACCGTTACGGACTGCTCCTTGAACTGGGTCAGCATATCAGCAGCATTCCCCAGTTTGTTGCGCCTGCCGTACTGCACATGACAGTTGGAAATGATTTCCACCACGGCAAAACCTGGTTTCATCACGGCCTGGGCAATAAGCTGATCAGCCATTGCAGCATGATAGACGGTTGTCCGGGAGACAAACGAGGCTCCGGCAGTCATTGCCAGTTCGGCAATGGAAAAGGGACGTTCAACATGGCCGTATACCGAGGTCGTTGTCAGGGATCCCAAGGGTGTTGTCGGTGAATACTGGCCGCCGGTCATGCCGTAAATGGAGTTGTTGATGATGACTGCCGTCAGATTCAGATTACGTCGGGCCGCATGGATAAAATGGTTGCCGCCGATGGCTGTGGCGTCGCCGTCGCCCATGATGGTCACCACGTTCAGGGCCGGTTTGACCAGCTTGATACCGGTGGAAAAGGTCAGGGCCCTGCCATGGGTAGTGTGCAGGGTGTTGAAATCCAGATAAGCGGGCATCCGGCCGGAACAGCCGATTCCGGAAACCAGCATGACCTGGTCTTTTTCCAGGCCGAGTCCGGCAACGGCCCGCAGCAGGGCGCCCATAACAATACCGTTACCGCAGCCGGGACACCAGACATGGGGAAAGAGTTTTTTATGGCGAAAATACTTATGGGTCAACGCCTGCATTGGAGTAGACATCTGTTCCTGCTGGTAAACTGTTAAAAAAGGTAAATTTAACGTCTGCTGCTGAGTCTGACCAGCTGATCGTATATGTCCTGCGGCGTGATCAGCCTACCGTCAACTCTGTTCTGCTTGGCCACCGTGCAGTTGCCCTGATTGATCCGCTGCACCTCCCGGCTGATCTGCCCCATGTTCATTTCCGGGACCAGCACGGAATGACATTGCTGGAGATACGGGGTCAAGGTTCTCCGGGGAAAGGGAAACAGAGTGATCAACTGGACAAGTCCGGCCCGGAGCCCGGCATTCCTGGCCTCCTGAACCGCACGCCTGGCTGAACGGGCAACCGCGCCGTAGGCCACGATAAACAGGTCCGCGTCATCCATACAGTATTTCTTGGTCAGTTGGATATCAGGCAGGCCCCGGGTGATTTTCCTGGTCAGTCGGTGATGAAATTCTTCCACCTCATGGGAAGTCTGAGTGGGAAATCCCAGAGGATCATGCACCAGCCCGGTCACATGATGCCGGTAGCCGTCCCCGAAGGCGGCCATGGGTGGAACTCCGCGCGCATCCCCCTGATAGGGAATATACCAGTCCGGCGGCACATTGGGAGAAATTCTGTCCACGACCTTGACCTCCTCCTCTGCAGGCAGTTCCACAGCTTCGCGGGTGTGAGCAACAATCTCATCGGAAAGCAGGATAACCGGAACCCGGTATCTTTCCGCAATATTAAATGCCTTAACCGTAATTGTAAAGGAATCAAGCACAGTGGAGACGGCCAGCACAACAACAGGGTGATCGCCGTGGGTACCCCAGCGCGCCATCTGCACATCCCCCTGGGCCGGGCTGGTGGGCAGGCCGGTGGACGGGCCGCCCCGCATGACATTGACAATCACGCAGGGAACCTCGGCCGCAGAGGCAAAACCGAGGTTCTCCTGCATCAGAGAAAAACCCGGGCCGGAGGTCGCGGTCATGGCCTTGACCCCGGCCAGCGAAGCCCCGATCACTGCACCGATGCTGGCGATTTCATCCTCCATCTGAATAAAAGTGCCGTTCACTGCAGGCAGATGCATGGAAAGCAGTTCCGCAATTTCCGAAGCCGGGGTGATGGGATAGCCGGCAAAGAAACGGCAGCGGGCCGCAAGTGCCCCCTGAACCATAGCCTCATTGCCCTGCAGCAGGCGGCGTTGTCGTTTTCCTTCAGTCATCAGCCCGCCTCCCGTACACTATTCGTTCCGAAACGGTTACGGCGAAATCAGGACAGTGCATTTCGCAGAACCGGCAGCCTATACAGCTGGTATTGTCGGTAATTTCAGGTTTACCGCTCTCATCCGGCCGGATAATGTTTCTGGGGCAGAAGGCCATGCAGATACCGCAGGTTTTGCACCAGTCGTGGTAAAAAGAAACTTCGAATCGTTTTTTTTCTTGAGGGTTATCGTTTTTCACGCTGTTATCTTTATTTACAACACGGCTTTTAAGAAAAAATATACAAGAACCCCCGCACCTGCGGAGCTGTACATCCGTATTCAGGGCAGGCAGCCCACGCCGCGGGCAGCCAGTACCTTTGGAAGAAAATAAAAAACAGCCACCGCACCTGCTGCGGCAGCCAGAAGGAAAAAGGGGTCTTTACCCATATTGCTCACCATATATTTTCGGAGCAAGTTACTCTCTCAGGCCCGGATTATCCTTCCGCTTGCGCAGCCCGATAATCCGGGGCGTCACCTCCACCAGTTCATCATCATTAATATATGATATGCAGTCTTCTGGACTCATGTCAAGGGGCCGGGTGAGGATAACCGCCTCGTCAGACCAGGAGGCCCGCATATTTGTTATGATGCGTTGAAAAATAACATGAAGGGGAGGATGAAACAAGTCGGAATTGCAGAGAAAGAATACAGCGGGAGGTTCGGCTCCCGCTGTGTGGTCAGATTTCAGTTCCTGAGAATACCGCGTGAATCAGTTAGCTTTCTTGTACTTGGTCCAGCTGCCGCTGCCGCTGTCAACCTGTTGCCATTCACCGGTATTGGTGTATGTCGTTTCATCAACTTGAAGGCTTACAGTCATAACGCCGCTGAGAAGATCATTCAGAGCAGCTCCGTCAAAACTTGTATACCTGATTCTGACGACGCATTCCTCTGTACTGAATTTACAGCGCACCATATTGCCGTCAGCGTCGCTGTATACCATTCTGTTGCCTCCCACATCGAGTTCATTGCCGGCTGCGGTGAAGCTGTCTATCGGATTACCACAGGAACCGAATTGAAACAGTAAACCTGTGCCGTTTGTTACAGCTTCGTATGCTGCAGTTTCGATATCCTCGACACCCTTCAATTTGAACGCGGCCATATCTCTGTTCTCATCCCAGTTCTTGATATTGATCTGGCCGGTTGCGTCAACTGCTATGCCATCACAGGTTGGGGGAGGCAATGGCGCAAAGGCTAAACCGTAATCCACATTATTTATACTGATTAATGTTGCGTTCCCGGATGCTTTATCTACGATATAAAATCCGCCGGTGTCTGCAAAGGTAGCGTAAAGTGTACCATCTTCGGGATCATGTGCCAGTCCGCCTGCAACACCAATCGTAGTCTCAGGGTATCCGATTGGTGTATAGCTTCCGGTAATCGGATCAACTGTACCTAATGTATTGCTAATACGATCAATTGCGTAGAATGTCTCGCCATCAAAAGTTAGCCCGTTAATATCGCGCTCCTCACTTTGATTCGGCCCGACGATTGTAGCTGCTCCCGTTGCTGTATTGATAGTAAACGTTTTTGCAGCAGCAGAATTTCCCTGGTCAACGCCAAAGAGCTGCTCATCAGCATCAAAACACAATCCACCTTCGAAAACAAAACCTATCCCTAATGGTCCGACAGGAGTTGCAGCGCCTGTGGTGGGGTCAACTGTGTATAACTGAGCATTATCACCAGCGGAAATACCATACAGGACGCCTTCGCTGTCAAAAGCCAATGCTCCAAGATAAAATTCAACTGGCCCATGAGGTCCGATCAACGTTGCGGCACCAGTATTTTTGTTAATCAGATACAATTTTTTTCCATCTGTACCGTACAGTCCGCCTGAAATTAAAGAGTGCCTCAGCTCCGGACGAGCAGAATTCAGTGTGGCATTCTTCTTAATTGATAGTTTTTTATTTCTCATTGAATGTTCGATGGCGCCGGTTAGAGGTGATAAAGTCGGCCTATCAGCATTACTGGCATGAACCGGTAGCACATTGGTTGCAATAAAAAACAATGTAGCTGTAATTATATATGTATTCTTTGTCATCATTTTTCCCGCCCCCTTTTTTCTAAACAGAAAGTTCAATTATTATTAATATAAGCGTATCTTGCGGTAGAGCTCATGTCAATAAAAATAATTATATCAACATTGTAATAATGATTCACAGTTTCAGCTAAGAATTACGCAATTAGCGGAAACAGCTCCCTTTGGGATCAGGCAGGAGCTGTTTTGTGATGGATGCTTCAGGCCCGAATCTTTGCATTCTTCTGCTTGCGCAGCCGGATAATTTTCGGGGTCACCTCCACCAGTTCATCATCATTGATATAGGAGATGCAGTCTTCCAAGCTCATGGCAAGGGGCGGGGTCAGGATAACCGCCTCGTCGGAACCGGAGGCCCGCATGTTGGTGAGCTTTTTTCCCTTGGCCGGGTTGACCACCATATCCGCCGGGCGGCAGTTTTCCCCGATGATCTGCCCCTGGTACAGCGCTTCTCCGGGGTTGATGAACAGGATGCCGCGTTCCTGGAGATTGAACAGGGCATAGGCCACGCTGGTGCAGTTCTCCTTGACGATCATGACCCCGTTCTGGCGGTTCTGGATTTCCCCGGCATGAGGCCCCCATTCGGCAAAGACATAGTTCATCACGCCCATGCCTCTGGTATCAGTCATGAACTGGGAGCGGTAGCCCAGAAGGCCGCGCGTCGGTATTTTGAAGATCATCCGGGACATGCCGTTCTCCACCTGCATGTCACTGAGCACGCCCTTGAGCTTGCCGAGTTTTTCAATCACCACACCCTGATACTGTTCATCCACATCAACAGTCAGGGACTCGTACGGCTCAACAGGCTGGCCGTTTTCCTCCCGCATGATGACATGGGGCCGGGTGACCTGAAATTCGTAGCCCTCCCGCCGCATTTTTTCAATCAGGATGGAGAGGTGCAGCTCGCCCCGACCGGACACCCGGAACCCTACCCCGTCAGTGAGCGGCTCCACCTGCAGGGCCACATCTGCCAGGGTCTCCCGGTTCAGGCGTTCCTCAAGATGGCGGGAGGTGACAAACTTGCCGTCCTGTCCGGCAAAAGGGGAATCGTTAGGAATGAAATGCATGGAGATGGTGGGCGGATCAATCTCAATCAGCGGCATGGGGCGGGGATCATCCGGATCCGTAAAAGTGACCCCGACGGTGACGTCCTCCATTCCGGCAACCGCCACAATGTCACCAGCACAGGCCGTGTCCACCGGTACCTGCTCATCACCGACAAAACTGAAGATCTTGCTGATCCGCACCGGTTTGACGGAACCGTCCCGCCGGGCCACGGCAATATTTTCATTCAGGCGCAGGGTGCCGTTGGTCAGCTGGCCGATGCCCAATCTGCCCAGATACGGTGAGTAATCAATGGTGTTGATCTGCAGCTGCAGCGGTGCTGCCGGATCTCCGGCAGGGGGCGGCACATGCTTGACAATCATTTCTGAAATCAGATCCATGCCCTGGCCAGGCACAATGGGATCATCGGGTTCCTCCACCATATAGCCTTCTTTGGCAGAACCATAGAGCACCGGAAAGTCCAGCGTTTCATCTGGGGCCTCCAGCCGGACCAGCAGATCAAATACTTCATCCACCACCCATTCACAGCGGGCGCCTTCCTTGTCGATCTTGTTGACCAGTACCAGGATGGGCAGCTGTGCGGCAAGGGCCTTCTTGACCACAAAAAAAGTCTGCGGCATGGGGCCTTCCTGGGCATCCACCAGGAGCAGGACGCCGTCTGCCATCCGCATAACCCGTTCCACCTGACCGCCGAAATCGGCATGGCCAGGCGTATCTATGATATTGATTTTACACTCACCGTAGGTGTAGGAACCGTTTTTTGACGCAATGGTGATACCGCGCTCGCGCTCCAGATCCATTGAGTCCATGAGACGTTCGGCTACGTCCTGGTTTTCGCGGAACATACCACTCTGATGAAATAATTTATCAACCAGTGTGGTCTTGCCGTGGTCAACATGGGCGATGATAGCTACATTTCTGATCTTGCTCTGATCCATTCTGACTCCTGTATGAATAAAAAAAGGCGCATTGCCGCACCTGAATCATTCTGATATTTCTTAGAAAAAGACTGGTTAATCTACACCGGAAAAAGAAAAAAAACAAGAACATTAATCAGAGAGCAGCTTCTGCAGCCGCCGTTTGAGGAACAGCCGGTTCAGGTAGGTCAATGGGGCGCGGGCAACCCGCACTCTGCCGTGCAGGGCATGTGCCGGAGCAAAGAGCAGGTCCAGCAGATGGACGGTCTGCAGCCGGGAGCGGAGAAACTGGACACAGCCTGCGCAGTAGGTTACGGCAGGCAGGGAACCGGCTTCCTGCTGGCGCCGATCGCCCCAGCGACGGGCCAGTGCGTTGTTCAAGAAAGGGATAGCTCCGCCTTCGCCGCAGCAGAGGGTTGTGCGGCCATGATGCGGCATTTCCGTTATCTCCAGTCCAGCCTGCCGGAGAAGCGCACGTACAGCTTCGTGAACTTGGCTATGCTGCCGGGTGGCGCAGGGATCATGGACCGTGACCTGCTGTCCCAAGATTGCTGTGCTGTCTACAGGCAGAGTCATTTCAGCAAGCAGCTCATAGACAAACTGCACTTCCAGCGGCGCTCCGTATTGCCTGAAGACCGCATAACAGCTGGGGCAGATGACCAGCACTCTCCGGATACCCTGCGCCACCAGGCTATGCCGCAGCCTGCCGAACATGGCCGTAAACTGCGTTGTCCGGCCGAGATCGTGGGAAGGTTTGGTGCAGCAGTCCAGCATGATGCCGAGATTCGGAATGCTCCGGGACAGATGCTGAAACAGCTCCAGCAGGCGGCCCGACCGAGTTCCGGCAAAGGCGCAGCCGGGAAACAGAACAGTATCGCAGCGTTCCGGCAGGCCGCACCAGGCATATCGGGCAGACACGCCCCGGCGTTCGTAGGTAAGAAGGCGGCGGTGCTGCGGCAGAGGAGCTGCCCCGCGCCGGACCAGCTCCTGCCGCATCTCCAGAAACATGACAGCGGGATTCAGGTTGATTTTTGGCGGACAGACTGCTGCGCAGAGGCCGCAGAGGCTGCACTCAAAGGGCAGCAGCCGGTCTTTTTCCGGGTGCCAGGAACAGGCAATCGATTTCGGGGTGCCGTATTTCTGCAGAAAGGCACATTCACGGACGCAGAGGCCGCATTCTAGGCAGGTTGCGGCGTGGCGGGCTGTTTGAGCGGGGGGCAAGAAGAAGGATATGGGAGTTAAAGCTCGGTCCATTTAAATGGCAAACAAGGCAGGCCGAATTTGCCAAAGGCTCACCGTGGTCGTTATACTAACTTTTGGCGCCAGTTCAGAAGCACATAAAAACAAGCAGTTCAAAAAAACGAACCGGCAGTGGGTCAAACCTGTGGATAAGTCAACTTCAATCCCGCGCTGATGAGAAGTCTGAGGCCATATCAACGGATTTGACCCACTACCAACGAACCTTTCCGGGGCGCTATTTTACAAGTAATACCGCCTGATCTTCCGGGGGATCAAGAACACTGTTTTTGAAAATCCATACCATATAGTTGGCCTGTTTGAGCAAATAGTGCTTTGTAAAATCTAAAGATTAGGACTTGGTGTATCGCAACCGATTAATTTGAGGAGAAAATTTTGATACAACGATCCTAGAGTTTAGTCATGACGGAGCACTAGCACCAAAGGTTACTAAAGTCTATACGTGTTGATATCAGCATGGTAACTGAGTGTATGTTCAACTGACTCTCCATTGAACATTCCACTAAAAAGGGCTTTTAATTTTGCACTCTTCTGAACAGCTACCCCTTTAAAATATGTATGTTCAGAACCTATATGTTTAACATCTGTAACATCTATATAGGTTGCGTTGGGACTATTGAGCTGCTTGAGGTAATGCCCCAAACGGGCCTTCTGTTGTTTCCCTGGCTTTATACGAGATGCTTTGAGAGCAGAATCATTTTCATTAATAACGACATAAATTCTTTTTCGAACATCAAGTTTGCCTACCCACTGGATATGACTTTCGTTATTTGTGTCAGCGGCAACAAGACAAACGTTATCGAAAACTAACTCAGAGGTAACATTTTCACTTGTAGAAAAAGAATGCTTTAACACGTAGTTCCCCATACTATGACAAAGTAGATTTATTGTTACAGAACAATCCGTTTCCATTAGTCGTGTAAAAAGAGAAGCAGCGGCATTGGGATTGTCAGGGTGTTTTTTTAAGGCTGCAGCCTGATGCCGTTGTTGCAGTGAACGCGTGAGCAACAGGTGCATTTGCTGAATTTTACCTATAGCACGATTGAGCGCTCCTGCAGAAACTCGAGCATCAGATTTATCACTCAGATATGCTGCAGTCCCTGAAAGAGCACCACCACCATTAGCTGGCCAAGTAAAGGGAACTACAATCACATTATAAAGAGATTCGATCTTATGAGCGGCCTTCAATACATCTGCAACGTCGTTGTTATACCCATGCACAAAAAATAATATTGATTTTTTTTCAGTCCGCGCACGTTCAAAAAGTTCACAAGCTACCATAAGACTTCCATGCCAAGGATTTTCAGTATCAATGTCGAGCATATACTTTAATTTTAACTCCTCTACTGTTGCAGTAGGGAGTTGATCAATTATCGGTTTTACTTTCCAATCCTTTCCTGATTTTTCTACACTGACCAATCTCAGCTCATTGGGGCCCTCTGAATTTGGAGTTTTTCCAAAAAAATTTAAATTTTTTGCTTTTGTCAACTTACGATTAGTAATTAAGTACATACGTTTTTCCTTAGTTTTTTTTAGTATGACCTAGTTGAACCCGTATTATCTATCCATGCAATACCAATACTCGATTGCAAGCCCCGTCAAGATGGAGCGTGAAGCGGTCCATCTTAATGATATTGAGACGAAAAACAGGAAAAATTTCCCTCTTATCAATTTTCACCTGCATTTTTCCTCTTATCATACAAATACAACAGGTAACATGGAATTTGGAACGAGTAAACAAAAATTTCGCCCAAATTATCCAAGGGCGACGGTTCCGATTCTCCCCAATCCGGAGTGTAAAAATAAGGCAGCAACTTGGGTCGTTTATTGAGCAAAAAAATCATTTCCCTTATTATCCACCAGAATAAAAGCCGGGAAATCCATGACCTCGATTTTCCAGACCGCCTCCATGCCCAGTTCCGGGTAGTCGATGCACTCCACGCCGGTGATATTTTCCTGGGCCAGCAGAGCAGCCGGGCCGCCGATGGAGCCGAGATAGAAGCCGCCGTGCTGCTGACATGCCTCAGTGACCTGGCGGGACCGGTTGCCTTTGGCGATCATGATCATGGAGCCGCCGTGCCGCTGCAGCAGATCGACATAGGAATCCATGCGTCCGGCTGTGGTGGGGCCGAAAGAACCGGAGGCCATACCCGGCGGGGTCTTGGCCGGACCGGCGTAATAAACCGGATGCCGCTGCAGATATTCGGGCAGGGGGCTGCCGCTATCCAGCAGTTCTTTCCATTTGGCATGGGCAATATCGCGGCCCACGATGATCGGGCCGTTGAGCAGCACCCGTGCAGCCACAGGCAGTCGGTCAAGCTGGCTGATGATGTCCGGCATAGGCCGGTTCAGATCGATGGCAACCGCGCCTTCGTCCCGTTGTTGGCGCAGGGCGGCCGGAATCAGACGGCCCGGCTTGCGGTCAAGCTGTTCCACCCACAGGCCGTTCCGGTCAATCCTGGCCTTCAGGTTGCGGTCAGCGGAGCAGGACAGCCCCATGCCGATGGGGCAGGATGCGCCGTGACGGGGAAGGCGGATCACTCGGACATCGTGGGCAAAATATTTACCGCCGAACTGCGCTCCAATGCCAAGCTTCCAGGCTTCCTGCAGCAGTTCCTGTTCCAAAGCAGTATCCCGATATGCCTGACCGTGCGGATTGCCGCTGACAGGCAGGCCGTCAAGGTACTTGGTGCTGGCCAGCTTCACGGTTTTCAGATTGGCCTCGGCACTGGTCCCGCCGATGACAATGGCCAGATGGTAGGGCGGACAGGCGGCCGTTCCCAAAGTCCGCATCTTTCCTGTTAAAAATTTTTTCAGAGAACCAGGATTAAGCACGGCTTTGGTTTCTTGATACAGATAGCTTTTATTAGCACTGCCCCCGCCCTTGGCAAGAAAGAGAAAGCGGTATTCCCCACCTGGCACGGCGTATATTTCAATCTGGGCAGGCAGATTATTGCCGGTGTTCACCTCTTCGAACATGCTCAAAGCGGCATTCTGCGAATACCGGAGATGCTCCTGCGTATAGGTCGCCCATATTCCGGCGGTGAGCTGCTCTGCATCGTTGCAGCCGGTCCAGACCTGCTGACCTTTTTTCGCCATCACAATGGCAGTGCCGGTATCTTGGCAGATCGGCAGAATCTCTTGGACGGCGATCTCCGCATTGCGGAGCATAGCCAGAGCTACGGCCCGGTCATTATCCGAAGCCTCCGGATCATCCAGGATAGCGGTCACCTGCTGATTATGTTCCGACCGCAGGAAAAATGAGACCTCGTGCATGGCAATCCGGGCCAGTTCCTGCAGAGCCTCCGGAGCCACCCGGATCATCTCCTGTCCGGCAAAGCTGTCCGTCCCGACGTAGCGGGATGAATCATCAACAAAGCGGTATTCGGTTTGGTCTTTTCCCAATGGGAACGGATCATGGTAAACAAATTCGGTCATTTTTTCATCCTCCTGCATTTGTCAGACAGACGTTCGGAAGGGGTTGGATATCGCGCCCTGTGAATGTTCGTCGGTCACTGCGAGCAGGGCTTCATCGGCCTTGACCGTGGAGGTCAGCACTTCCGTGACCAAGGTACTGCCCAGGCGATACCACACCGAGATGGGTGGGCAGACCGCCGTTAACAATCAGACAATCTTACCTTCTTTCACATATTCCCGCAAGACGGCGGCTTCCAATCGCTTTGCATCAAGCATATCGTATTTGCCTGCCAAGGCTTCAAGGGAGCAATAATGGGTTACATTGAGAAGGGAAGGTCTTCTGCCAGAGCAGAAACCGTTCTTCAGGATTGGATAGGGGGAAATGAACGATAGTCTGGAAGCGGCGGATAAAGGCATCGTCGATAATATTACTCCGCTGGTTGGTGGCCAGGATAATAATAAGGGCCGTTGTCTTCGATATGCTTAGGAACGGGAATTAAATAACTGCCGCATTTCGTGGAAGCGATGCCCGTCATCATGTGCATCTCGATCAGGCAAACGTACCAGTTATTAAATCCTCATTCCTTAGTGGCAGAGAGGCGGAGCTGCACGGTTTTGATTCCGTGATGTACTGCACGCTCTACACCATTGAGGAGTTCCTTGAAATGATCGCGGTTGTCGGGTTGATCTATACGCTTCTGTCATATATTGAGCGGACATACGGAGAGATATCTGTTAATGTGCAGATAAGGAACATTGGGACATGAAGGGGAAAGGAGATAAGGTATGCTTGATTGGATTATGGAGAATAAGGAATGGCTGTTCAGTGGGGTGGGTGTCAAAGTCGGAGGGGTAATTGTGACAGCACTTATCACTGTTGCCGGATGGCTTTTCTGGAAAAGAAGCAAAGAGGATACTCGGAGGAAGGAGACAACCCGACCAGACAGTACGCCGGCGCGGCAGATCAACATCGGGTCGGGCAATCTTGCAAGCAGGGACCAGACCATCACAACTCAACACGCAGCACCGAAGCCGTATCCGGTATCGGTATCGGCCTGGAAACCATAGGCAGCCTTATCCAGATCCATAGATCCCATCCAGTTGATCTGACCGGTTGCCCTGACATACCAAGGGAACACTTCTTCATGCTGAAGGTTTTTCAGGTTTTCAATTTCCTGCAGATTGCTTTTAATATCATCCGCGTTGGCCTGAATAGCCTCATCCTGGCGGGCCTGGCTTGCCTCCAATGCCTCAAGCTGTTCGTCCTGGCGGGCCTGACTGGAATTCAGTGCATCGAGCTGATCCTGACAGCCTTCCGGACAATCCTGCCCCAAGGAAGGCGGCATAATTCTCATATTGCCTGCAATACCCTGTCCTGCGCTGAAAAGCAGGGTGGATATTGCTGCTGCGCTCAGTATCTTCTTCATAGTTCTCTTCCTTTTTTTGTTCAGCCTCTGTTCGGCCTGCAGTAAAAAAATACAGATTGAAACATAAGTATTACCGCCCTGTAGTTATTACCTTTATGGTATCCGATTGCAGATAAAAAGCAAAGGGAATTTTTTATGGCGACGATTTGTTTTAACTGGTTGAGTAGAGGTGTATTTTTTTCCTGCGATGCTTTCGATTCTGACGCGGTGCAGCCGTCGATGGAGAATCATGCGGTATACCGGAGCAAATTACGATGCGGAGGCTCTGCAGCTTTGCGGAAGGGTGATCTTTTTCTCTAATTATTTCTACCTATATAATAGGTAGATTACCAACTAACTACAGGAGTATATAAGATTGGTTTTTATAAAAGTAAATAATTCTTATTTACTTTTGCAAGTTGTTGCAATATAATTATTATGTAATCGATTGTTATAGCTGGAGCAGTATAAACTGAATACAGGATCAGCTATCTGAAAGGCGTGAAGGCAAAACTTATGCCTCTTGTGGGCATATTCAAATTATGTTGCTCCAGCTATATCGATCATAATCATCGCAGTGTAGGCCCCGTTGACGGTTGATACTAAATATTGGGCGTACAAATCCATCAATGTATAAAATACGGAGGAAAGACAAATGAATCATGATAAAGTTTATGGAGTTATCCTGAATAAGTCTATCGAAAAAATCCTTACTTGGAGCTTTGCAAAGGATCATCCTTTAGAAAAATGCGGGGCAGAAGTAAAAAAAATAATTCAAGAATCTGCAAATTTAGCAAAGCAAGGCAGATATGAAGAAGCAATAGAATCACTTGAAGAAGCTACTGAAAAAGATCCTTCTTATGTTGGCTCCCGTGTACGCACCATGAAATATCTAATAGAGACAGATCAACCATTTCAAGCTTTACTTGTTGCAGGTGGCGTACTTGTATTGAGTGATGACGAAAAACCACGTAGTCAAGTGTGGGATATGGCTAGTGGTATTGCATTTGACTTCTTTATAAATACAAATAATATTTTCCATGCGGAGGAGGCGGAGGCGTTTGCCAATGAAGCTACTAAACTTTCACCTGATGATATCGTTTGTGCTTGGAACAGATTAAACATTTTATTAGCAATATACAAGTTTTATAAAAAAAACGATAACAAGGAGGATGCAGGCAGATATATGTCTCTTTCAAAAAAAGCATGTGATCATATTTTGGATTTTGCAAAAAACAATAGCGGGAATACAGTAATTTACTGGTTGCGAATTTTAGAGGATGCAAAGAATATTTTTCCTAATTTAGAATGGTGGGACAATAAGGCCAAAGAGATGCAAGAAATAGATATAACTTTAAATGATGAGGTACAACCTCCCCCGTCAACGCAAGGTGATTATTTACCTGGAATAATCGAATTCACAAGAGCAGCTTTGCGCATTGCAGCAATGCTTGCACTGCTAATATGGCCAGTTCTTGGTAGTGCAATATTTGCTACTAACAATACTGATCTCTTGGAAATACCAAAAACACCAGAATCAAGGATAGAGAAAACAGATACCAAAAATAAAGGCACAGCTGAAAGTCAACTAAAAAAAGTCAGTTACGAAATTGTTGGCATAGAAAGAGATGTTTCTGAGCTGGCTGCCATAAAAAGAGATACCTCTGAATTCTCTGAATTAGCTTACCGGTCAGAACAGGTAACATCACTTATTTTAAATGACCTACAAAAAAGACTTACACAAATAAAACGTGATGATTCAGACCTTGCATAATACTGTAAATGAGTCAAAATTGCATACAAGAGCATTACAGCCCGACGTTTTTTTGCTAAAACGCCGGGTGCTGTTTCTCTTGGGTTATGCCGGTCGGCAGTATATGTGCATCAGTGCATCAACCCGACCGGGACGGGGGTTTTGATGGAGTACTGGTTGTAACGGCATCAATAACCTCTTTCAGTTTCTGGACAATCCGGACAGTTCCTTCAAAATTCTCCCCTTCTTCCATCATCACCAGTTCATAAAATTCACAGTCATAGCAGCTGCCGGGCAGGAGGCGGGCAAACGTCCCCTGGACTTTTTCCGCCGGACCGGACATGGTTCCGGTCAGAGCCCAGCAGGCCCGCCCGCCGCTCCTGCCATGATTGATGCCGTCAACCGCTATGATCGTGGAAGCTGGACAGATTTCACCTAACTCCTGAAAACCGTACTGCCCCTGCGCAGCAGACAGGCCACAAAATGTCCTGGTTCCACTTTCCGGCATACCTTTTCCCGTGGCCTGTAGAATCGCCTCTCCTCCTTCACCCGTATCTCCCCTGCCGCCTTCCGTCAGGAAAGGTGATGCAGAAAATTGAATCGGAAAAAATCCCGAACTGTTTGCAAGATGATGAGAAGACGGGTATCCTGCTTTTTTAACGACGTTGAGACGTATTTTCCAGTCAAAAGAAAAGAGTATTTTTATGGGAACTATTACGATTCGTGTCCACCAGAATATCCAAGTACAGTATGCGGTTGAGGACCGGTTCCTTTATAAGGCGGCTGCTTGACAGTGTACAGGATTCAGGACGCAGGTTATGATCTGCACCTGACGAACAGGAGAACAGCTTTTTCTTCCGCAAACGGGATTCAATTCATAGCCGGGCACTGCGGCCTGTCCGGGCACAGTACGCTGTTTCCTTACCTGTCCACGCTGTCCCAGCAGCGGGCGGCTATTTTTTATTCTGAAAACCATTTATACTTCTACTTTGGCAACCATAACCTTTTGATCTATTTGTAAAAACTTCTTGCAATATCCGGATAAAGTTGTATCTTTCATTAGGAAAATTTTATCGCTTTTTGATCAAGATAGCACCTGATAACAGCTATCAAAAAAATACCCGTCAATCGCCCTGATTATAACTTTATTCTTTTTATGAACGCTCCCAGCCCCGAAAAAAGAAGTCCCCATGACAAATTCTTTGAGTTGACCGGCATCGCCCGGCAACTTACGTCTTTTCACGAAAGATATCATCATTTTTTTAAGAGACATACGGTAAGTTTGTCAGATAAAGCATTCCAATACTTGAAAGGTTTATTCCAGTCTGACAAAAAAACATGGAACGTATGGAGGAAAAGGTTCCGGGCGTTAAATATGAGCCCCTCCAGTATTTTCTTTCCGAATCGAACTGGGATTGGCGTCCTGTAAACAACCACGTAGCTAAAGATGCGGATAACATTTTTGGAGGAAAGGAAGATAGCGCTCTTTTTATTGATGAATCCGGGATACCCAAAAAGGGTAAAATGTCTGTTGGGGTTTCTCGTCAATGGTGCGGGCAGCTTGGTAAAACCGACAACTGTCAAGTAGTAGTGTTTGCAACTTTGGGATATGGTCGCTTTTCAACGCCGATCGACTGTCGGCTGTATTTACCGAAAAGCTGGACGGATGACAAGGAACGTTGTCTTAAGGCTAAGGCTCGGGGATGGCTGGCTTGGCATCATCATATGACTATGGTCATGATGGCCATGTTGTTTATGGTCGAGCAACGATTATACCATCAAGTCGGTGTCCCGTTATTGAGTTGCGCTGATATAACAACATTACTCAAGTCAATTTTCCACGTCGAGATGTAAACGAAGATGAAGTTATAAGACAGCTTTGTCAACGGCATGAAAAGAGGCAAGCTTCGATTGATTTCGCATATGAGAAACAACGGAATTGCAAATTATTACCACAGCCTTTGTGAGTGCCAAAGTAGAAGTATAAGCATGTTTTTTAAACAGCTTCTGAATCGGATTATTCCATCTAAAATTAACCAGTTGAATAAAAACCAGCCGAGAGATATCCCGCGAGGGGCCGCAGTTCCGGCGAGGTTTTTACAACAGCTTCTTACAGCAGCCGTTGTATTGCCTGCAGATCCTCCCAGGTAGCACGTTTCATTTCCGGGTGCTGCAGCAGAAGACGCGGATGAAAGGTGGGCATGACTTTGGCCCTGCTGCCGTCCGGAAAACGGTAGGGATGAAAGCGCCCCCGCAGGCGCGCCACCGGTGCTTTGGTTCTGAGCAGGGCGCGGGTGGCAATCTCGCCCATCGTACAGATAAGCTGCGGCCGGATGATCTGCAGCTCCTGTTCAAGAAAGGCAAAGCAGGACTGCGTTGCTGCTGAATCAGGACGGATCGGTTCCTGCTGAGGGCATTTCACCGCATTGGTAACATAGACCGAAGCCCGGTCCAGCCCGATTGCTGCCATCATCTTCCACAACATCTCGTCTTCTTCCTTTCCCCAGACCGCGCCTTGTTGATCAGCAGCAGAATACCAGTCGCCGACCACCAGCAGGCGCGGGATCAGATTGCCCTGTCCCGGCAGTGCCGGATGTTCCGCACCAGACGGGCAGGAGCGGCAGCGGGCCAGTTCTCTGACAAGGCCCTCCATCTGGCGTTGTTTTTCTTCATGATCGAGTCTCTCGATTTTTGCTGGCCGGGTAGGAGCCTGTTGTGCTGCACTTTCCGAACCGATGTGCGCAGAGGGTGCAGATGCCGATACTTGCCGTCTCTGCTGCTCCGAAGGTGCCGGTACCGGGCGGGCGGTCAAATTCTGCGCCTGCTGAAGAAATTGCCGTAACGTCGGGTCAGCAGGATAGCTGCGTATGCCGAGCTGCAGATGAAAGGCAAGCAGATGACGGGTCTCCTGCGCCACAAGGGCGAGGGAGGCCGGATCAACGACCGGTTCCGCCTGCTTGGCCGACTCCTCAGTTTTGTTTTTTCGGGCTGACAAGAGCTGATCTGATGGTTATGGTAAAGAGAGCCGAGAAAGCACTCAGGAACACCGGCAGATTGCCGGGCACCTGTATTTCCGTCGTTCACTTCACGCAAAAGATATAGAGAAAGAGTATGCCGATCTACGAATATGTCTGTAAAGACTGTACAAAACGTTTTGAGGTGCTCACCACCTCGTCGGGCAGTGCGGAACCGGTCCGCTGCCCTGCATGTCAAAGTTCAGATGTCAGAAAGGAGATGTCGTCAAGTTGTCTCCGCGTGGGTTCAGGCGGTCTGCCGTCCGGTTGTCCGTCCAAATCCGGATTTTCCTGAGCATAATATTGCAGAGAGCCCGTGCGGCTCTCCTGTCCTCTGCCCGGAGAAAGAGCAGAGAATAGACCTCCTGCACTGCCCGTTCTTCCCAGGCGGTGCTGCGTTTTTCCCTTTTTTCAAAGTTTTCCGCTTCAGGCAGCCTGTCTCATCTTCCGTTCCGGGCGTGTGTTTTCCTTTTTTTCCGCTGTAATACTTTTTCTGGTAGTGGGTCAAATCCGTTGATGTAGCCTCAGACTTCCCAGTCAGGCTTTTCCACCCGTTTCAGCGTATCTCCTTTATGCCCTTTATGACCGCCGTTCGCACGTTTTCCCGCTTTCGGAAGGCCGGGAAGGGCAGTCTTTTACGGTATCCGTCATTTGAGGGAGGTTTATCGCTGTTGCTGCTGTTCAGACCGAGACGCCGCCGCAGTTCGGCGTTCTTGTTTTCGAGCCGGTCAATTCTTTCCGGAAGCTGTTCAGCAAGTGCTTTCAGTGCCTTTATGTCGTCCTGAAGGTTTTTCATACCGCCTTTTTAACATATTCAACAGGGAAGGGGTAGGCAGTTACTCTTGGGATTTATATTTGTCGGATGTTTAATATCTGAGGTTGTGAGGGCAATAGTAGGGTTTATTTTTTGTAATGATAGGCTCTTCCTCCTGAACACCCCTTACGTTGCTGAACTTGAAAAGATCGCGGTTGACGCCAGCAGAGTTCGTGCTTAGGTTGTTGTCAAACGCCAATATCCTTTTTCTGCTGTCGATCAACATCACTGCCATGAAAAAAGAGAAATTCAATCCGGATACCTTGCTGATTTTTCTGGTTGCCGGGATACTTGCTCTGATGATTTTCCGCTTTATCAGCGGGGCAGGGTTTTCCTGACGCAAGTCCGGAACCCTGCGGTCCGGCGGGGCGCAATGCGAGCTGCCTGCTGCATATCAGGAAAGCAGGGAAAGCGGGCACTAACTTTCTCTTCTCATCTCTTTCAAACAGGAAAATTAATTAACCCGCTATTTATCTGTTTTCATATATTTCCTCTTTTTTACCTGTCGGAGTCCATATGCTGGAACGAGCACTTGCCTATCTTGAAGAAAAACACACCTGTCCGCACTGCAGCACGGAGCTTACCCTCTGTCATGCGCCGCCCATGCATGTGGGGGACGGCCTCGGCTGGGGATCGGAATATCTGTTCATCTGCCTCAACGATGAATGCTCGCTGTTCACCAACGGCTGGGAGTTCATTGAAAATCAATACGGTCATGCCGGATCATACCGTTATATGGAAATTCCAGGCAGCAAGGAAAGCTACAATATGATGGTTGCCGGAAAAGCGGCCTTTACCGGTAGCATTGTCGATATAGAGGCCCTGAAGCAGCAGAATGTCAGGTATCAGCAGGAAAAAGAAGCGGTCGCGCAGCTTGACACCTGCGTGGAGGCTGGCGACATCAGCCCGGTCATGTTTCTGCTCACGGATAATGCCGCTGATATTCACGACCGCAGGCGGGCTGCCTCTCTGCTCACCGAGTTCAGTGATATCTCCTGTATCGAGCCGCTGCGTAATCATAATTTTACCAGTACCGATCTGGAACAGGATATAAATATGGCCATCAGCAGGATTCTGGCCAGCCATTATCTGCGTGAATGTCCGTATTGCGCTGAACTGATCAAGGCCAGAGCCAAAATATGCAAGCACTGCAGCAGGGAACTTGACTGACCCCTGACTTTCTTCTTGCCAAAATGTGCCTGAAAGGGTATATAGGCGTGACATAATTTTTCTGATCTGATTGTGGTGAGCGTAGCTCAGCTGGTGGTAGCACCGGGTTGTGGCCTCGGAGGTCGTGGGTTCAAGTCCCATCGCTCACCCCATAATATCTGAAGCGCTGCAGGCTATACGAACTATCGGCCTGCAGCGCTTTTTTTATACGTTTATACACCGCTCATCATTCGCCGGACCCGCAGGCCCGGACGTTCCTCTCCCTTCCGACGTAATCCCTGTTGCCCTCTGTTAAAAAGTCCTGTTGAATTCCCATTGAATTTCCAGTCGGTTTTGAGTATTCTGTGATGGCTGTTATGGAATACCGAGATGGAAAGTCTGAAATTTTCCTCCTGAACCTTCAACGCCAAATCGTGTATTATGAAAGCTGCAGTTGTTTACGGGCCAGATGATGTCCGTATAGAAGAACATACCGATCCTGTTGCCGGGCCGGGTGAAGTGGTTGTGGCAACAAAGGCCGCAGGGATCTGCGGAAAAGATGTAAAAACGATGCTCGGCCAGGGCCTAACCGATGACCTGCCCGCGATTCTCGGTTATGATCTTGCCGGAGAAATCAGCGAAACAGGCGAGGGCGTGCAGGGCTTTGCCGTCGGCGATCCGGTTGCAGTCTATCCGATGGCGGTCTGCGGAACATGCCGATACTGTCGCCAGAAACGGCATAACCTCTGTGAGAATTCTCTTGGCTTTGGACACGGCCTGAACGGCGCCTTTGCCGAATATGTCCGGATTCCTAAGGAAATACTCAATATCGGCGGTCTGATCCGACTTGACGAAGAGATTTCCTTTGAAGACGCTGTCATGGCCGAGCCGCTTTCCTGCACCTTTGCTGCATCTCGGTCAAACAGGATGGAGGATGGCCAGACTGTCCTGATCATCGGCGGCGGGTCGATGGGTCTGATGCATCTGAAGACAGCGAAATGGACCGGATGCGAAGTGATTGTCGCTGACATCGTTGATACGCGGCTGGCCATGGCTGAACAGATGGGCGCGGATCATCTGATTAATTCCGCCCAAGATAATCTTCATGATGAGGTGATGCAGCGTACCGGGGGGCGCGGAGCTGATGTGGTGATTATCTCCATCGGCATTCCGGATGTGATCGAGGATTGTCTCAAACTGACAGGCAGAGGCGGCGTGTGTAATATCTTCGCTGCTGCCCCGGATACGGAGGTAAAAATCGATCCGCGCTGGCTGCACCGGCAGGAAATTTCAGTGACCGGTACCTATGCCTCCACCCCGGCTGATTTCAGAAAATGTCTGCAGCTGATCACCGAAGAGGCGATTATTGTTTCTGATCTGATCTCGCATCGTTTTACTCTGGACAACTTTGATGAGGCGATGGAGCGTGCCAGGACGCTGGAAATGGTGCGGGGCGTGATCACGTTCGGCGAAATGGTTTCCGTGGCCTTTTAGTCTGTCGGAGGGCCAGCCAGCTTTTCTGCCCCATGCTGAATGACCACCATTCTGTTTGTTCTGATCACAGCCTGTCTGTTCACCTTGGCTATGACGCCGCTGGTCGGCAGACAGGCTGTCCGTTTCGGCCTGACTGACGCCCCGTCAGCACGGAAAATTCACACAGGACAACTGCCCAGAGCCGGAGGAGTTGCCCTTTTTTCCGGCTTCTTTTTTCCCTTCCTCCTTCTGCTGCCACTGCAGCAATACAGTCTCGCTGTCCAAAATCTGTTTGCCGATGAGCGCATTGCCTGCTTTGCGGCCGGCGCAGGAATAATCTTTCTCCTCGGTCTGCTGGATGATATCCGGGGGCTGTCTCCGCTGCTCAAACTCGCCGGTCAGATTCTTGTTGCTCTGCTGGTCTATTTCTGCGGTTTTCGGATTGCCGCTGTCACCATGCCTTTTTTCGGGGCGGATTTTTCCATCGGCCTGTTTGCTCTGCCTGTTACGGTGTTCTGGCTTGTTCTGGTGATCAATGCCATCAATCTGATTGACGGGCTTGACGGGCTGGCCGCCGGCATCTGCCTGTTCGTTTCCCTTGCCATGCTTTTTGTCTGCATAGCGGACAGCCGGATCAATGCTGCTCTGGCCTTTGCTGCCCTGGTCGGCACCCTGATCGGTTTTCTGCGCTATAATTTTCATCCGGCTTCTATTTTCATGGGAGACTGCGGCAGCTATTTTCTCGGTTACTGTCTGGCCGCGCTCAGCCTTGCCGATGCCATCAAGGGCCAGATGACCACGGCCATGCTGATCCCGGTAATTGCTCTTGGCGTGCCCCTGTTTGACACTCTGTGGGCACCGCTCCGACGCCTTGCCAGCGGCCGGAATATTTTTCTGCCGGACAACCGTCATATTCACCACCGGCTGGTCCGGCTCGGATATACCCACCGTCGGGCCGTGCTGGTGCTGTATGCCTTTACCATTCTTCTCGGCCTGTGCTCTCTGGTCCTGGTCCACAGCCAGAACGACATGGCTGCGCTTATTCTGTTTGTTCTGGGGATCGGGGTGATCGGGATGACCCGTTATCTCTGTGCCTCCGACCTGATCAGCTGGTACGGTGTTTCTTCCTGGTTCAGGAATTTCACTGATGAAGCCGGTATCAGTGGTATCAGTATGCAGCGCCGTTCTTTTTATCACCATCAGCGCAGAATATCCGGTGCCTCCGAGCCGGATGCGCTCTGGAACGGGGTCTACGCTGCATTGGAGGCTCTGGAGTTTGATTATGCGGAATTTCGTTTCGTGACACAGCCCGATCATCCTGCCACCACCTCATCCTGCACCGCATCGGGTCCGGCAGAACAGCGTTTCAGCTGGACAGCTCCGCGCCATCACGGGATGCTCCCGGCTGACTGTCGGGAATCCTGGTTCAGAGTTGAACTGCCGCTCAATGATTTTTCCGCTGATTCGCCGAATGCCCGCGCATTCGGCAGCCTGCTGCTCCTCAAGGATATGAGCAGGGAAATAACAGAACCGTATATTCTCAAACGGGTGGAACAGCTGCGGCGGAGTATGATATCGGCTCTGCGCAGAATGGCTGCGGGCTGATCGGGCAACCCCGGTTACCCTAATTTTTCGGCCTGCAGCACACGGGGTCTGCCTGCCCAGTCCGGAACGACTTTTACCTGCTCATACTCTCCTGCCTGCAGAAAGACCTGCTCTGTTTCCCTGCCGATATCTGCGCCGATTTCCATGAACAGCCAGCCGCCGGGCCGCAGGAGCTGTCCGGCAGACCGGCAGATCCTCCTGATAGTGTCCAGACCGGAACTGCCGCCGGACAGGGCGAGGTGCGGTTCCCAGTCCCGGACTTCCGGGGCAAGCACAGGCAGATCACCCGATTTGATATACGGGGGATTGCTGACAAGAAGATCAAAGAGCGGTGCAGGCCGGAAACAGGTCAGCAGGTCAGCACAGATCAGCCGAATTTGTTGCGTCAGTTCATGGCGGCTAATATTTTCGCGGGCCACGGCAAGGGCTTCCAAAGAAAAATCCGCAGCAGTAACTTGGGCTCCGGAAAATTCTTTGGCCAGAACAACGGCAATCACCCCGCTGCCGGTACAGAGATCAAGAATATGCCGGGGGGAGATCTTTGCCTCTTTCTGCAGGATGGAAAGGGCGTGAGTAAGGAGAAATTCAGTTTCCGGCCTGGGAATCAGGACAGCAGGGGTGACCAGAAAATCAAGCGACCAAAATTCGCAGCTGCCGAGGATATACTGCAGCGGTTCCCGCAGGCATCTTCTGCTGAGGAGCTTCTGAAAATGAGTCTCCCGGTCTGGCGGCAGGGGCGAAGCAAGGCGCAGAAACAGTTCACTGCGTGACAGGTTCAGACAGCCCCGCAGCAGCAGTTCCGCCTCCAGACGGCTGTCTTCGATTCCGGCAGCAGCAAGCGCATCCGCTGCTTCTGCAAGAAGATGCTGTATCTGCATTGTCCGATTCCGCAACAAAAAAGAGGAAAGCTCAGTCCAGCTCCTTCAGGGCCTCGGTCTGGTAATGGGTGATGATCGGCAGAATAACCTCATCAAGGGTACCGGACATAATCTGATCCAGCCGGTAGCTTGTCAGGCCGATGCGGTGGTCCGTCATCCGGCCCTGGGGAAAGTTATAGGTTCTGATCCGTTCACTGCGGTCCCCGCTGCCCACCTGTCCCTTGCGGTCCTGAGCAATTTTGTCGTGCCGTTCCTGTTCCAGCCGGTCCAGAAGTCGGGCCCGCATAACCAGCAGGGCCTTGGCCTTGTTCTTGTGCTGTGATTTTTCGTCCTGACAGGTGACAACCAGACCGGTGGGCAGGTGAGTCACCCGAACAGCAGAATCCGTTGTATTGACCGACTGCCCGCCCGGACCGGAAGACCGGTAGACATCGAATTTCAGCTCATTGGGGGCAATCTGCAGATCGACCTCTTCAGCTTCCGGGATAATCGCCACAGTGACTGCCGAGGTGTGGATGCGTCCCTGGGTCTCGGTCTCCGGAACCCGCTGAACCCGATGCACCCCGGACTCGTATTTCAGGCGGGAATAAACCCGCCCCCCGGAGACCATGGCGATCAGCTCTTTGAATCCGCCGATGCCGATAGGGTTGGAACTCATAACCTCGATTTTCCAGCCTTGGGTTTCCGCATATCTGGAATACATTCTGAACAGATCCGCCACAAAAAGCGCAGCCTCGTCCCCGCCGGTTCCGGCCCGGATTTCCAGAAAAATATTTTTTTCATCATTGGGATCCGGCGGCAGGAGGAGGAGGCAGATGCCCTGCTCCAGCCGGGCTTCCTGTTCGGTCAGTTCCTCAACTTCAGCTTGTGCCAGTTCCGCCAGCTCCGGGTCGTCTTCAGATTCCCGAATCAGCTCACGGCTCTCTTTCAAGTTTTTCCTGACCTGCGTATAGGCCGTATAGAGCTCGTTCAGCCTGGAGACCCGTGCATGTTCGCGCACAATCTCCTGATACTTCTGCTGGTTGCTGAGCAGCTCCGGCTCGGAAAGCTGTCGTTCAAGAGCAGAAAGTTTTTCGTGAATGTCGATGAGGTTTTCAAACATGGATATGTGCGGCAGGCAGCAGAATGAGGATGCTGAAGATACTAAGGATGATCAGAATCGACAGAACAAGCAGAATGGCCCGGAAAGAAAAAAAACCACATGACAGGTTGACCGCCGCCATGTGGCCATGTGTCTGTCCGGACGGCAGAGCCTGGAGAGCCTATGCGTTCTTTTTGTTGAGGTGCTTGGCGTATTTTTTCTTGAATTTTTCAATACGACCGGCAGTATCAACGAGTTTCTGCTTGCCGGTAAAAAAAGGATGGCAGGCGGAACAGATTTCAACATCCATTGTCTCGTTCACAGATCCCAGTTCCACCTCGTTACCGCAGGCGCATTTTGCCTTAATCTTATGATATTCAGGATGGATATCAGCTTTCATGGTATTTTCGGCCTCCGAAGAACATCTTCGCATTAGAGCGGGTTGTTGTTCTTTGTTGTTTTGTTGTTGACAGGTTACTGTTTTCCGATAAAAGAAATGCATTCTACCTGCTGCAATTTTTTTGCAAAAGGAAAAAATTCAAAAAACGCTTTTTTCCGGCAGAACAGATTTAGTTGCTGATGGTTGCTGAACTTTATCGGGTTCAGCGGTTCATGGACGCAAAAAACTCAACATTTGTTTTGGTGTGCTTCATCTTACCGAGCAGGAATTCCATAGCATCAGCCGGGTTCATGGAAGAAAGGAGCTTGCGCAGAATCCACATCCGGTTCAGGTCTTCCGGCGACAGGAGCAGATCCTCTTTTCTGGTCCCGGATTTCTGGATATTTATAGACGGATAAATCCGTCGGTCAGACATTTTTCGGTCCAACACAAGCTCCATATTACCGGTGCCTTTGAACTCCTCAAAAATAACATCATCCATCCGGCTGCCGGTTTCAATCAGCGCAGTGGCAAGGATAGTCAGGCTGCCGCCTTCTTCGATATTCCGGGCTGCCCCGAAAAACCGTTTTGGCCGGTGCAGGGCATTGGCCTCCACACCGCCGGAAAGAATCTTACCGGATGCCGGGGTGACTGTATTGTAGGCGCGGGCAAGACGGGTGATGGAATCAAGCAGGATCACCACATCCTTTTTATGTTCCACTAGGCGTCTGGCCTTTTCAATGACCATTTCCGCCACCTGAATATGGCGCTGGGGCGGCTCGTCAAAGGTGGAGCTGACCACCTCGGCGTCCACGCTGCGCTGCATGTCGGTGACTTCTTCGGGCCGTTCATCGATCAGCAGGACGATCGGAATGATTTCTTTGTGATTTTTCACAATAGCCCGGGCAATCTGCTGCATAAGGACCGTCTTTCCGGTTCGGGGAGGCGCCACGATCAGGCCGCGCTGTCCCTTGCCCAGCGGAGAAACAATATTTATCACCCTGGTGGAATAATTTCCCGGCTCGTCTTCCAGGTTGATCTGCTCTTCCGGGTGCAGAGGAGTCAGGTTGACAAACAGGGTTTTATTATTTGATGCTTCAGGATCATCGTAGTTGACCTGGTCCACCTTGAGCAGGGCGAAATAGCGCTCATTTTCTTTGGGCGCTCTGACCTCTCCCTCCACTGTATCGCCTGTGCGCAGGTTCAGCCGCCGGATCTGGGAAGGAGAGACATAGATATCGTCCGGCCCGGGCAGGTAGTTGTAGTCCGGTGCTCTGAGAAAACCGAATCCGTCCTGCAGGACGTCAAGAACGCCGCTGCCGCGCAGCTTGCCGTCCGCATCAGCCTGGGACTTGAGGATGGCGAAGATCAGCTCCTGTTTGCGCATGGAGCTGTATCCCTCAATTCGTAACGATGCGGCCAAGGCAACGAGTTCCTTGATGTTTTTATTTTTTAACTCGGTAGGATTCATCAACGGATTCTTCCTCCTCAGGGGGCAGGTAAAGGGTTACGGAACAATATTATGTCAGAAATTCTCTGTTATTAAATAGGAATAGATCATCCGGTCTCTGCTGCGAAGGCACTGCGGAATGCATTGCCGGAGATACTGTAGTGTGTCGAAAGAGTAAATCAAACTTTCTGATCCATCGATTTGTGTTGTTGTCAGGTTATCTGCGTATCTACGGGTGGTTATAAAATTCTGCAGATAGCGGTGTCGGTACTGCTGGAGACAACCGCTTTATTTTTTTTAAAACAGGACAGGGTAAATTCGGAGCCTTTGAAGCTATTGTTATATATTGTTATAATGAGAGCAGGAGAATGGTGTTGTTTACAGGCGGTTGTTGATTGATCCGATCTGTTGCTGAAAAGACAGATAATAGGAGACAGTGACGTTGTATAATGGAATATCAGGCTGTGGAATACGGACTGCGCAGAGCGGCTGAACGAATATAACGGATAAATTTGATATGTGTTACTATTATTTATTCGCTTTGCATGGCTTTGTCAAGATTTTTTGCTGGAATATTCCGGATGCAGGGAAAAATCAGAAAAGGTCAGTTTCAGGCCAGACCGAGTTCAGCAGCGAGCTGCCGTGCCAAGATACAAGTATCCAGCAAATTCCCTGAATTATCGATAACATAATCGACAACCGCTGCTTTTTCGGCAAGGCTCTGCTGCGCGGCAATGGCCTGCCGGGCCTGTTCCTCGCTAACCCTGTCCCGCTGCATAATCCGCTGCAGACGCACAGATAAATCGGCATAAACCACGATAATCTGCTGCACAGCGTCCTGCCAGCCTGCTTCAAAGAGAAGCGGTATTTCAGCCAGTACCGGCCCGCTGACCGCAGCCGCCTGTTTTTCCATTTCCTGGCGGGCAAGGGGATGGAGCAACGCATCAACCCGGATGCGCAGAGCCGCATCGGAAAAAAGAGCCTGCCGGAAGCGTCCTCGGTCAACTTCACCGGAACTGATGAAAAAATCATCTGACAGGAGAGTCTTCAGGCCGGACCAGCCGGAATTGCCGGGATGCAGCAGCTCCCTGCAGATTGCATCCAGAGAAATAACCGGTGTACTGTATGCATCAGCCAAGAACTGACAGATCATAGTCTTGCCGGAACCTATACCTCCAGTTATCCCAATAAGATACGGTTTGCTTCTGGCCGAATGCACGTCAGATTATTTTACTTTACCACTGTTGGTTGCTGACCGGCCCTGTGTCGTTCCCGCAGACAGGCCAAGGCCTGTTCCATATCCGGCCACAGCGGTGCAGTGAACAGGCATTCCTGCTGCGTTGACGGATGCACAAAAGCAAGCGAGGAGGCATGAAGCAGCTGCCGTTCCGCCTTTATTCCCGCACTGCTGTCCGGTTTGCCGCCGTACAGGGTATCTCCGGCCACAGGGGCCTTGAGCGAGGCCATATGCACTCGGATCTGGTGGGTGCGTCCTGTTTCTATCCTGATTTCCGCAAAACAAAGGCTGTTTGCAAAGAGTTCCAGAACCTGCCAGCAGGTTGCAGCATAGCGGCCTTCCGGGCGGATACTCATTTTTTTCCGGTGTACCGGGTGTCTTCCTATGGGCGCGACGATTCGTCCGTTTGCTTCTTTCGGGGTGTGCAGGAGCAGGGCATGATAGGTCTTGCGGATTTTTCGGTCTTTAAAGGCGGCTGCCAGCAACTGCTGCATTCTTTCTGTTCTGGCTGCCAGCATGATACCCGAGGTATTTCTGTCCAGCCGGTGGACAATACCCGGCCTGTCGCCCTCCAGAGCAGCTATGTCCTGATACCGGTGAAGCAGTCCGTTGACCAGGGTGCGGTCAGTATGTCCGGCAGCCGGATGCACAACCAGCCCCGGAGGTTTGTTGATCACCACCAAGTCCCGGTCTTCATACAGCACCTCAAACTCCACCGGCTGGGCTGCCGGTCTGCCCGCAGTATCAGCAGCATCAGGAAAGGCCGGAAGGTTGACCTGAACATCATCCCCGGTCCGCAGCCGGTAACCGGGCTTGACAGCTCTGTTGTTGACCAGAATATGCGAGGATCGTATATACCTGCCGAGACTGGAACGGGAATAATCAGGAAGGCGGAGGGCCAGATAATGATCCAGCCGCATCCTGCTTTCCGGCGGCTGGACCGGATACAGTAGAACAGAAGAACCGGACAAGGCGTTGGCCGTCAGACAAACAGGCCGTCAATCTGCTGCGCCATTTTTTCTTCATCCATCTCCCCAGCAAGGGACATTTCCTTGATCAGGAGGTTCTTGGCCGTATCCATCATTTTTCGTTCGCCGTAGGACAGGTCCTTGTCTCCTTTGAGCAGAAGCAGATCACGCAGTACTGCAGCAACTTCATAAACAGAACCGGTCTTGATCTTCTCCATGTAATCACGGTAGCGTCTGTTCCAGGTCCGGGAAGTGAGCTTGGCTTCACGGTCTTTCAGAATATCAACGACTTTTTTTACATCTTTTTTGGTAATAATGGGCCTGAGCCCGACATTGTCACTGGTGGCAGTAGGAATCATGATCGTCATGTCGCTGTCCAGAATTTTCAGAATATAAAACGCCTGATCGATTCCGCCGATGCTCTGCATTTCAATATCTTCGATCTGACCGACACCATGTGAAGGATACACCGCCATATCACCTGTTGTAAACATTGCTCCCTCCTTGACCTTTTATAAAAAACCCCGGATGACAACAATTTATAGGTAAATTGTAGTAAAAGCCGTAAGGCATAGAATTATACTATAACATATTTTTTCATTTTTAGCAAAGCAGGGAAAAGCATCCTGCTGATGTCGGGACAGACTCTGACGGTGAACTCTGCGGAAGGCGGCTTACGACGAACGTCCGTTGACCATGTTCATGCACTTGTCCACGCCCTGACTGATGAACAATTCAACGGCTTCGTCCACCAGAGGAAGGCGGTCATTGAACAGGGCAAGCTCCTGGTCGGAAAAACGGCTCAGGACATAGCGGTCAACAGGGATACCCTGGCCCTGGTCATTCCGGGCCGGGCGGCCGATGCCGATTTTGAGGCGGGCGAATTCCGGGGTACCGAGATGGCGGATTACGGAGCGTATCCCGTTATGTCCGCCGGGTCCGCCTCCGGCAGAGACCTTGATTCTGCCGGGCGGCAGGTCCAGGTCGTCATGGATGATCAGAATTCCGGTCGGATCAATGCGGTGAAAATCAGCAAAACGGGCCACGCATTCACCTGATTTGTTCATAAAGGTCTGCGGCTTAAGCAGGAGAAGCCGCTGTCTCCCCAGACGCCCCGACCCGTGCAGTCCCTGCCATTTTTCATTCTGCACAGTGCAGTCGTGCTGATCGGCAAAATAATCCAGCGCGAGAAATCCGGCGTTATGGCGGGTCAGCTCATACTGAGGGCCGGGATTACCCAGACCAGCAATCAGGTAGGGGGAATCATCCATTGCAAAAAATGTCTTTTTGCTCAAACTGCAGAAAAAAAACCGAAAGAACGGCGGCCGCTCCTTCGGTTTTGTTGTGCGGAGAAAGTAGGGTTCCTGCCCGGTGCAGTAACCCTACTCAACAGAGGCACAGGTAACCGCAGGATCGTCCAGCATCTCCACGTTCTCCGGAATGGCCAGATCTGCACAGCTCAGGCTTTTGCCGCCGCGTTCCAGCGGTGTGATATCAGCCACAATTTCATCCGGAATATCCAGAGGCCGACCGCGCAGGACAACCGAGTCCTTGAACACGGACATTTCGCCGCCCATATCCACGCCTTTTGCCGTTCCTTTTAGCTGCAGGGGAACCTTGAATTCCAAGGTTTTGTCAAGGTCTATCTCCAGCATATCCACATGCAGCACCCTTTCTATTACAGGATGTTTCTGGATTTCCTGAACAAGCACATGGCGTTGATCTGCAGAGTCCCCGTCCACCTTTAAGGTGACAACGGCATTGCGGCCGTGAATAAACAGCAGGTCTTTGTACAGGATACCTTCGTCAAACTGCACCGCAAGCGCATCTTGGCCTTTGCTGTAGACCACGCCCGGTGTCTTTTGGTCCTGCCGCAGGCGCCGTGATTCACCTTTTCCGAAAACTGTCCGTACAGAAGCCGGAATATCAACCTGAATCATATTAATCCTCTTTCGTTATCTGTCCAAATTAATGTTCTGAAATATTTTGCCGCAACCGGAGAACGTACAGCGGTCGGTCTTCAGAGGCTACACAAAGAGGTAGCTGACCGAGTCTTCCGAATGAATGCGGCTGATCGCTTCACCGAGCAGCTCACCCACGGACAGCACTGTAATTCTGTCGCACCGATCACCTTTGTCGCCAAGGGGAATGGAATTGGTCACCACCAGGGATTTTATCTGCGAATTATTGATCCGGTCAATGGCCGGGCCGGAAAGCACGGCATGAGAGCAGCAGGCATGCACCTCTTTTGCCCCTTTCTCTTTCAATCTGGCTGCAGCACCGCACAGGGTCCCGGCAGTATCCACCATATCATCAAGCAGAATGGCGGTCTTGCCGCTGACATCGCCGATAACATTCATGGCCTTGCATTCATTGGCCCGTTCGCGGCGCTTGTCAATAATGGCAAGGTCCGCATTCAGACGTTTGGCAAAGGCTCTGGTCCGCTCCACCCCGCCTGCATCTGGTGAAACCATGACCACGTCTTCAAAATTCCGCCGGATATGCTTCAACATAATCGGAGCGGAATAGAGGTGATCCACCGGAATGTTGAAGAACCCCTGGATCTGCCCGGCATGGAGATCCATGCAGAGAACCCGTCTGGTACCTACAGCCATAAGCATCTCGGCAACTGCTTTGGCCGTGATGGGAACCCTAGGGCGGACCTTCCGGTCCTGACGGGCATAGCCGTAATAGGGTAGGACCGCTGTGATACGCCTAGCTGAGGCCCTACGCAGGGCGTCAACCATGATCACCAGCTCCATCAGATGGTCATTGACCGGCGTGCAGGTAGGCTGAATAACAAAGACATCTGTTCCCCGCACATTTTCGCCAATGTCAACGGAAATCTCTCCGTCGCTGAATGCCTTCACATCAGCCTGGGACAGGGGCATGTCCAGATAGTTACATATTTCCTGAGCGATCTCCGGGTTGGCGTTACCGGTGAACACCTTCATTATATTGGGCATTTCAGGGCCTCGTATCGTCGCCTCTTGTCGTCAATACCTGAGCAGCGGAAAATGGAAAATGGCTGGGGCGGAGGGATTCGAACCCCCGAATGCAAGGATCAAAACCTTGTGTCTTACCGCTTGACGACGCCCCATGCCGTTCTTGTCTTTTTTTCTATTTGTCCTGGTGCGCAGGAACACAGCCGCCTTCCGGAGCGTCGAGAGGCAGGACGAGATAGACCTGTTCGTATTCTCTGCTGCATTGACGGCAGCATTTTTCAGCCTGCTCTTCGTCCGTGTCCTGAAAAAGGCCGAAGACGGTGGAGCCGGAACCGGACATCATTGCTCCGGCAGCTCCTGCCGCAAGCAGCCGCTCCTTCAGGGCGCGGATAACAGGATATCGTTCCGCAGTCACGGGTTCCAGGTCATTGTACAGGTCATCAGGATGAAAGCTGTGCTGCTCCGGGGAACCGTCTGAGGATGGGTTATTTCTGCCGTCTGCAGAGCAGGATAAAGTAAACGCTTTTCCCTGTCCTGTCAACGCAATTTTTTCCCCTGCCGAGGAAAAGGCTGCTGAAGAAAAAGCCGTATAGGCCCAGCGGGTAGAAACAGCAATCCCCGGATTCACCAGCAGCACCTGATAACCGCACAGGGGAGCAGCAGGTTCCAGCCGTTCTCCGATCCCTGTTGCCCGGGCCGCCGGAAAATCATAGACAAACAGCGGCACGTCCGCACCGAGCTCCAGTCCCATATCGGCCAGCTCCTCCACTGAACAGGATGAGCTGGAAGGCTTCAGCAGCTGGTTCAGCCCTTTCAGGACAGCGGCTGCATCACTGGAACCGCCGCCCAGCCCGGCAGCTACTGGGATATTCTTTTTCAGGGTGATATGGATACCCTGTTTGCTGTTGCCGGTCCGGGTCAGAAAGAGCTGCGCAGCCCGGACAATAATATTATCCTCATTCTCCGGCAAGTCCGCGCCGGGACAACGCAGGCGCACTCCCGGCTCTGCAGTGAGGGTCAGCTGCAGCTCATCGTGCAGGGCGATCTTCTGCATCAGGGTCTCCAGCTCATGATAGCCGTCCTCCCGTCTGCCGAGGATTCTCAGGGAGAGGTTGATCTTGGCCGGGGCCTTGAGGGAAAGGGTGGTTTTGGTTTTTCGGGTATCTGATACGGATGTCATGCGTTATGAAAAAAGGTTAACGGGATTGTTGCCGGAGCAGGAGCTTCGGCGAAGGTCGGCGAGGAAGATAGAAAAAACTGAGGCGAGGGATGACCCTGAGCTTATTGGGTAGTGGTGCTGCACTGTTCGGCCAGCTCATTTAGTGCCTGCTGCACCTCCTTGGCACCGGGGTGCCCCATTGCCCTCATTTCCTGATATAGACTCAGACTCTTCTGCAATAAAGATTCCGCCTGCTCAATATCCTTACGTTTCTGATATACAAGGCCCAGATTACCATACTGGATCGCTATACCTTCCTTGCTGCCCAAGCCTTTATTGTTTCAATCGATAGTCAAAACTATGGACTTTAGTCCAAGACTTTTAGTAGACTCTCATTTATGAGGCCTTATAGAAAATCATCGTACAACGTACATGACTTGAAAGTTCACCTGATTTGGATAACAAAATATCGTTACAAAGTGTTAAGTAAAGATATAAGTATTCGAATCAGAGAGATAATACGCCGAATATGTGATTCGAAAGATATTCAAATTATCAAAGGGAATATCAGTCAGGATCATGTCCATATCTATGTGTCATATCCTCCCAAAATATCCGTGAGTGAAATGGTGCGATTTTTCAAGGGTCGCTCTTCAAAAAAGATTCAGGAAGAATTTCCTCAACTGTCCAGAAGATACTGGGGAAAACATTTTTGGGGTATTGGCTGCGTTGCTTTGAGTTCCGGACACGTTACTGATGAAATGATACGGAATTATATTGAAAATCACAGAAATGACCCAAATCATAATAATGACGATTTAAAATAGAATAACGACTTTCAGTCGTTACACACTGACTTTAGTCAGCGGTTTTAATCGGCTTTAGCCGAAATAGCGACTTTCAGTTGCCTTTCATTCTATGGACTTTCAGCCCATAATACATTGAAATCCATACAGTTCCTGAAAAGCTCCCGGCTGACATTTTTCACCTTGTTCTTACGAAGAATATTGAGAGCAAAGCTTCTCAGTTTCGCAAATATGTGCGGATTGCAACGAATTCGGGAGCGGTCTTCGCCCATAGAAACATCCCGAACATAATGATTTCCATTCTCGATCCGCCAATGCCCCAGGATTCCCTGACATATTTCTTCAGCGTCCGAACCGGCTGTTGAAACATAAAAGGATGTCTCATGAGTGTTTTTCCATTTTTTCTTCTTTGTATCAAACACCTGACGAAATCGATCGATTCTGATAAAAACTTCCACTTTGCGACTCTCTATACGGTTTCGTTTTTTTTTCAAAAGGCTCCGTGAAAACATCATCAGGAACAGACGTATTCGCGATATTTTCACAGTCGTTCAGGAGAGTTTTCTGATTTTTTTTAACCTGAGCAATCACATCGTTTCCCGTTTCAGCGGCGGCCTGAAGAGTTTTTTTCTGACAATGAAGGGCGTCGAAGGTAAAAATGCGGTCGGATAAACCGAGTTCTTTCATCAGTTTCCGCGCCGCCGGGATTTCATTGCTTTTCTCCCTGATTTCTTCATGGCCGAGAACGACGGCGCGGTCGCCAGCAAAAGCACTCAATATCTGAAGCTGATTAATATCCTTCATGTTATCGAGACTTCCCCGGAGAGTTTTGCCGTCGCAACGAATAAATTCTCCGTCCGGTTCCTCTTCCGCGAGAGCTTTGCCGTGCTCCCTGAAAATCCGCTCAAGTTCCGAACCGGAAGTATTCAGAATGACAGTGCGGATCGTTGTATATGCAGGAGCTTTTTTCCAGTCCAGGCCGAAATATTCATTGAGCCTTTCACGATGCGCATCAACGAACAGATGGATTTTGCGATAAGAATCCGAACCGCTCAGGATCGCCATGATCGAAAACAGAAGAATATGCGTAAGCTCATATCGCCGGCCCTGCCCGCGTCGATGATCTTTGATTGTGTTCAGCAAAAAAACAGCATGCAGAATCCTCGTGTAAAGTTTTTCTGTATCAATTACTGCATACGTCTTGAAAATACAAGCTCTTATAGAACTGAACAGCCCTGGGTTCGGAGGACGGTTTTCTTTTTTCTTTTTTTCGGCACGCACAACACCTCCCCCCCCCTGCCCAACTCCACATATTCCTTATAATACATCAAAAGGCACACCGTCCTGCTCGTTCGGCCCGATACTGGCAACACACTACGTGGTATTTACTTTTAAAAAAATATTGACAAGCACAAAGAAACTTTTTATACCATTAAGATAATAAATGGTAATAGTCATGTAATGAATATTACCTGCTTTCTGGTCGGAATCGGAAAGCTGATAAAGCCACAGCCGCCGTGAGGTGGTGTCGGAAAGCTGCGGGTCTCCAGGGGAGACAGCCGAGCTACCTGCTTCTACTTCAGAAGACCGGAAAGCATGTTCTACATCCTGCCAGAAGAATACTCAATTCCCGCTCCCGCAGCAGGATTCCCTTCTCCTCCTGTCTCATTATCTTTTCTGCTGCCATTTTTTTCTGCTTATCGCTCAGGAAATACTCTGGGTGATCATCCGGCTGTTTCTCTCTTTCCGAAAAGCTTGAACTTCCCTCATCGTCTTGCCACAAGAACAAACAGTTGTACTCACTTGTGCTTACGAACGGCCATGCCGTTCTTTGTTGCCCTGCCCTGCAAAGTCCCCTGCAGTGCGGCACTTTGTATCAATCCCATGCGAAAAGGAGAAAACTATGCAACGAAGATGCACGAAACAGAAATTCATTTGTCTGCCTGCCAGGTACCTGTTCACCGTGGCAGCTTTTATCATGCTGCTGCTCGCCTCAGAGGTATCGGCAAACGCCTCTGCAGAGGATGTTCACAAAGTGGCTGATATCTGCATGCAGGCCAACCGTATTTTAAAGGATTATGCTCTGGTCGGCATGGAGGTGAAATATCATAATCCTAAGAAAGACCTTGAAGAAAACCTCAAAGCTATAAAAGAAGAATTCAAGGATCTTGAAAGCCACAAACTGAGCGAAAAACTGGTGGCGGAAATCGTGGAGATTGAAAAATCCTGGAATGCCATCAAACCTGAATTTCAGAAAAAGCCGGACAAAACAAAGATGCACGATCTTCGTGTGATGGTGGAGAAGTTCACTGTGCGCTGTGAAGATGTCGCTGAGGATTTATCCAAGGATACTAAAATTAAAGGCGAACACGATGTAGTTCTGGTCGCCGAGCTGGGTATGGAATCCCAACGCCTGGCAGCTCTGTACCTGATGAAGGCCTGGGGCGTTGCTGATCCCAACTACGAAGAGGAAGTAAAAGAGGTCGTTGATCAAACGGAAAAAATATACAGGGAGCTGCTGGAAGAGGACGAAAAACTTGTCTCACAAGAGATCAAAGAGAAACTGAAAAAGGTCGAGAAGGAGTTTATATCCTTCAGTGTGATGGCGACCAGCAAATCCGGACGCATGATGCCGTCAGCTGCAGAAAAAATGGCGAGTGAAATCTTTGCAGAGCTACAGGAAATCCTGCACATGGAGGAGGAACTGGTGGAAAGCAGCGTATCCTATTTCATCCCGATTGCGGACGAGAAAGGTGCCGGAGAGATTTTCAGGGCAATCACGGGAATTGTACAGGTCGGGGAGGTGAAATCATGAACAGCAGAAAAGCTCTCAAGATATCAGCCGCAGTCTTTTTCACCTGCGCATTGTGGATCAGTACATCCTTTGCCCACGATCTGGCTACGCTGGAGGCTGCGGAAAATGTCGAATTTCTCAGTCAGAAAATAGCCAAGGCATATTTTTACAAGCAGCAGGAGATCCGTCCTCACCGGGCAGCAGAAGACCTGCAGAAAAGCCTCGTCCTTCTGCAGAAGGATCTGAGCATCCTTCAGGAGGGGATAGAAAAAGGAGAAGGAGACAAGGGAGAAAAAAATATAACGGTCTTTCTCGAATATACCTATGATGAGCTGAAGAATACACTCGACAAACCCTACAGCAGGGGGAATGGCGCGCTCATCATCGACTACAGCGAATCTCTGCTGGAAGGCGCGGAATTTATCGCGCAGCAGCACGTGCATAAAACGAACCCTGAGCAAGAAATGCTGGTCACGGTCGAACAGATGCTCTTTCTGTTGGAGCGTATCAACAAACTCTACATCGCCTACCAGGCAGAATTCAAGGATTACAACAATGTGTCCCAGCTGAAGCAGGCTGTACAGAACTTTGATGCTGCTCTGTCCACAGTGAATAATTACAGAAAGTATTCAGACAGTGCGCAGAAAAGCCGCGACAGGCTCAATGAATTCTGGCCGGTAGCCAAGGAGTTCCTCGTGGATATCGAGAGAGCTGCTCTGCCTGTGCTTATTTTGGAATCAGTGGAAAAACTGGAGAAAGAACTCACGGATCTGGAAGAATTTCATCATCAGGCAGCCAGCAAGTAACCAATCCCCTCCCTCTCCTTATCCGGAGAAACAACCGTCTCTGATCCGAACCGGATGATCTCGGATCAGAGACGGTTTTCTTTTTTCTGAGTATCGGAGTCTTGAGTCCGTTACGGGACAGCCCAAATGTGGAATCTGCCGGTTCTGCATTTGGGCTGCGTAACGTCAGCTCTTAATGGATTATAGCAGGAGAATCAATCAGATTGACGACTTTCCTTAACCGGGCCGGATGCGGTATTTTCAGCTATAGCAGTTTCAATTTGAGTGACAATCAATATTTGACTTTATAGCCATCTATAATCAATAGGTTATCAACCTACAATTGATACTCATTCAAGCTGAAATCGCTATATGCGCAGCAAGCTGTCAGCGTGAAGCAGGAACTGCAGGGCCAGCTCCCTTCTTATCTTTATAATAAAACAATAAGTTACATAAAAATAAACGTGATGTATATTAAAAGGTACCACAGTGCAGTCATCTTCTCTTGACATGCCGAGATGCCTTGTGGTACATCAAATGTTGACGCTTCAGAGGCTATGAAGCTCATGCAGGCATTGAGATCATATGTTCCCATACCTGCCTCTGGTGACAGTCAGGACTGAGCCGGTCGGATTAGCCGGTCAGCCAACAGAAGAAATTTTAAAGGGAGAGATGAACAATGAACAAACTGGTTATTCTTGGAGCGGGCTGTGCAGGAACAATGGTGGCAAATAGCCTGCGCAAGAAGCTGGACCGCAACGAATGGTCCATTACACTTATTGATAAAGATGACAAACATATTTATCAGCCCGGCCTGATCTTTATCCCCTTCGGCATGTACAAGCCCGAGGAGATTATCCGCAGCCGCAGCGAGTTTATCGGCAAGGGGATCAATTTTGTCATTGATGAAATTGTCAGTGTTGATACAGAGACGCAAGTCGTTGAGACCACAGCAGGTAAATATGAATACGACAAAGTCATCGTTTGTTCCGGTGTGAGTTTGGCCCCGGAAGAAGTTCCGGGCATGATGGACGGCTGGCAGACCAAGGTCTTTGATTTTTACACCTTAGAAGGGGCGATAAATCTGGAAAAGAAACTGCGCAGCTTCAAAAGCGGCAAGATGGTGCTGAACATTGCAGAATTCCCGTATAAATGTCCGGTGGCGCCGCTGGAATTTGTCTATCTTGCTGACTGGTATTTTGCCGAGCGGGGTGTGCGTGACCAGATCGACATTCATTTTGTCACCCCCATGACCGGCGCCTTTACCAAGCCCAAGGCATCCGCCTACTTTACCAAGATGATGCTCGACAAAAACATCGAGGTCACTGCAGATTTTATCCTTGCCGAGGTTGACTGCACCAATAATAAACTGGTCTCCGCATCAGGGGATGAAATCGAATGGGATCTGCTGGTTTCCATTCCGCCCAATGTGGGAGCCCGCTATCTGGTCAATTCCGGGGTCGCTATGGATGAAGTCGGTTATGTCAAGACCAACAATAATACCCTGCAGGCGGAAAACCATAAAAATATGTATGTCCTCGGGGACAATACAACCATTCCCACCTCCAAGGCCGGTTCAGTGGCCCACTTCTCCGCAGAAATCATGATAGAGAACTTCATGCGTGAGATCAACGGCGAGCCTGTTCAACCGGACTATGATGGTCATTCCAACTGTTTCATTGAGACCGGCTATGGTAAGGCCTCTCTCATTGACTTCAACTATGAGTATGAGCCCCTGCCCGGTAAATTTCCCCTGCCCGGCATCGGGCCCTTTTCTCTCCTCGGCGACACCAAGGCCAATCATTGGGGCAAGATGATGTTCAAATGGGTGTACTGGAACAAACTGCTGACCGGTGAGGAGTTACCGCTTGAGGCCCAGATGTCTCTTGCGGGCAAGGTTCAGGAATAAGGGGGCGTATTATGACCAATGAAGAAAAAATTCTCGCCCGCCTCGATGAACTCACCGAGGAAGTGCGGGAGGCCAAACAGGCTGTCAGGCCCTATGTGGAGCTGAAGCAGGAGCTGGAACCCTTGGTCCACTCGATGGTCCATGAGGCCACGGCCCGCCTGGACGGCCTGAATAAGCATGTGGAGCTGGAAGAGGTCGGGGATATGGTCGGCCAATCACTGGCTTCCAGCAGAAATATTGCCGATGCTCTCCGGACCCTGAACAGCATCATGGACTTTAAAAGGGATTTTGAGCCGTACACAAAGGACATCTTTCAAGAGGCGACGCTCCGCCTGCAGACCGCCCTGCATGGCTTTGAGGGGGAGAATCTGCAGGAGCTGATCAAACAGTTCATCGTCAACATGGGCAATATTGCCGAGGTCATGAAGATGCTCAGTTCAATGATGGATATGAAGCGCGATGTTGCCGAGTTGAGCGGCCCGATCTTTGATGACGTGGTTGAACGTCTGGACAGCCTCAAACAACGCGGCCTGTTTGATGATTTTGAACGGATGATGGAAATCGGTGAGCGGGTCAGTGCCAGAGTCAAGGCAATCAACCTTGACGAGGTCAAACCGGTCACCGGCATCTTCGGTATGCTGTCCGCCCTGAAACGTCCGGAAGTTCAGGAGGGAATGGGTATACTGATGGAGCTGGCAGCCGTCATGTCAGTTTTGAAACAGCCCGCTGAACAACCTTCCCAAGACTGCTGCTCAAAAGCAGCCTGATTGCTGTTTTCTATACTGCTTGCTGTTACCTTCCTGCGGGACAGGGATCCTCCTGTCCCGTATCTGTCTCCATCAGGACATGTGCCGTGTTCCTGTGTGATATAGCTGAAGCAGAATAAAATGAGTATTATATCGGCATGACATATTCAATAGATTTTCGCCGTAAAATTTTGGAAGTCAAAGAGCGGGACGGTCTGAGTTTCGAAAAAACCGCAGCCCGTTTCGGAGTCGGTAAATCCAGCGTGAGCCGATGGACGAAACGTGTCGAACCCTGCCGGAGCCGAAATAAACCGGCAACAAATATTGACATGGAACTGCTCGCCCGTGATGTTGAACTGTATCCCGATGCGTATCAGTATGAACGGTTCGGATGCAGCCAGCGCGGTATAGGGGAAGCTCTGAAACGCCTGAAAATCAGCCGTAAAAAAAATTCTTTCGCATCCGAAGGCGGATGAAAAGAAACGCTCTGTCTTTGTCGATAAAATCAGCACATATGAGGAATCCGGTTTTCCTCTGATTTATATTGATGAAAGCGGCTTCGCTCATGATATGCCGCGCACCTGCGGATATGCGCCCGTAGGTGAACGATGCTCCGGTATTCATAATTGGCGGGAGAAGGGCCGTATCAATGCTGTCGGCGCACTGTCCGGGAAAAATCTGCTGACGGTGACTCTGTTCGACGGGACCGTCAATTCCGATGTGTTTTATGCATGGATCAGGCAGGATTTATTACCGAAACTGCCTGAACGCAGTGTGGTTGTCATGGACAACGCCTCTTTTCATAAACGTCGGGATATAGCTGGAGCAGTATAAACTGAATACAGGATCAGCTATCTGAAAGGCGTGAAGGCAAAACTTATGCCTCTTGTGGGCATATTCAAATTATGTTGCTCCAGCTATATTAGGCAGCAGCATCAGGGTCAGCACAGCGATCTGGTTCGGCTGCATCCGGCTGAGCACGGCTGCTGTGGCCTCGGCATGCTGCTGCGAATAAGCCGGTCCGGCAATACCGAGCAGACAGGTGACAGAGAAAAAAATGCCTGCTTCCCGTACCCGTCTGCCGGCCTGAACCATTTCGGCTGCAGTTGCCCCTTTACGGATTGCCTTCAGTGTTGGATCATGGCCGCTTTCCAGGCCCATGTAGATGCGTCCCAGACCGGCTTGTTTCAGCTCAGCCAGTTCCTCAGCAGAGCGTTTGAGGATATTGCGGCAGTTGGCATACAGACTGATGCGTCGCACCCAAGGGAGATCATTCCGTATCTGCTCAAAAAGGTTGAGCAGCCGTTTCTGCGGGATAACCAAGGCATCGCCGTCGGCAAGAAAGACGGTCTTCTGACGGCTGCAGTAGCAGGCGGCAAAGGCGATGTCTTCCGTAACAATGCGTTCGTCTTTGATCCAGAACCGCTGTTCAGGATCGCGGTAGGCCCCGCAGAAAGTGCAGCGGTTGTGCGAACAGCCGACCGTGACTTGGAGGATGATGGAATTGGCCTCACTGGGAGGCCGGATGATGTTGCCTTGGTAATGCAAAACTTACTTTTTCAGCAGGTTAAGTGTGTTCAAGTTCACTCTGAGTTTTCCGCAATTATCCCCCGTGTTTCTTCCGCCCCCCCTGCTGGCCAAAGCAAATTCGATCAAGTACTGGAATGGGCAGAACAGCAGCAAAAGGCGAAGAAGTATAGCTGGAGCAACATAATTTGAATATGCCCACAAGAGGCATAAGTTTTGCCTTCACGCCTTTCAGATAGCTGATCCTGTATTCAGTTTATACTGCTCCAGCTATACCGAACTGGGTCGTGCTGCGGCAGACGGTTCCTTTCAGCCGCCGGACCAGCTCGAACTGTTCCGGGAACTCCGCACCATGATTGCCGGACTGGAGGATTTCCACTGCCAGTTTCAGGCCAACCATGCCTCCAATTATTTCACTCTTGACGGTCGTCTGCCCAGAGACAGGGAAAACTTTCTGGCAACCATTGACCGTGCCCTTGCCGGAAATGTTGCTTTAAAAACGGAAGGAATGCGGGGATTATAACCGCACCGGCTGTCTCAGGCGGACAAAATATTTTTTCTTCTTTGCTGTAATGCTGCAACCTTGTACATTGAACATACGGCTTGCAATCTACAAATTTTTATTCTGCAGCAGAAATGGACAGAGCGGTTTTATCTCGCGTCCGGTGCAGAATTGCTGAACAACAGAGGCCTTTTGTCAAAGCCGTCACCTTAAAAATCAGGTGGTATCTTTCCGCAGATAATTAACGGATAAGACATGAAAAAAACTCTACAATGGTTCTGCTGCCTGCACTGGCTGCTGCCGAGTTCTGCGCACGGCTGGAAGGGCGAGGCGGTCAGGGTGTCGGACGGCGACACCCTGCATGTGCAGCAGGGGAAGAAAATCGTCAAGGTGCGGCTGTACGGCGTTGACTGCCCGGAAAGCAGGCAGAAATACGGGAAAGAGGCAACAGACTTTGCTAGGCAGATGGTTCTGGGTAAGAAGGTACGGGTGGAAACTATGCATACCGACCAGTATGGCCGCACTGTCGGTCTGGTCAGCATAGGCCGTAAAATGCTCAACCGGGAACTGGTGCGGGCCGGTTATGCCTGGGTCTATCCCGCCTACTGCAAAAAGCAGCCGCTCTGCACCGAGTTCAGGAAGCTCGAAGAAAGAGCGAAAAAGAAAAAGGCTGGTCTCTGGCGGGATAAAAGGCCGACGCCTCCCTGGGAGTGGCGGAAGAAGCGCCGCAGATAAGACGATTAGACCGGACCATCTGTGCCTCTGACATTCCGTTAGGTCAAAGACCTGTAAAAGAAATGCCCGGCAATCAGAAAAAAATTTTCCCCGGATTGAGGATATTATGCGGGTCAAACAGTTCTTTGATCTGCCGCATGAGCAACAGAGTGTCCTGATCGATCTCCAGAGGCAGAAAGGCTGATTTGGTGATACCGACCCCGTGTTCACCGGACAGGGTGCCGCCGAGGTCGAGCACAAACGGAAAGAGCCGTTCTTTTGCCTGAAGGCCAGCACGAAGCTCCTGATCGTTCTGTTTATCCACCATGATATTGACGTGGATATTGCCGTCTCCGGCATGACCGAAGGTGAGGATGATCAGATTCAGCTCCCGGGCCAGCCGCTCAGTGAACCGGACCAGTTCCGGAATTCGTGAACGGGGCACCACCACGTCTTCGGCAATCTTATGGGGCCGCAGGGAGAGGCAGGCAGGTGCGATGGAGCGGCGGGCCTGCCAAAGTTCTTCGGTTTCCGTATCATCCGCTGCCTGCCGGAGCACCGAGTTTTCCCGTTGCCGGACAAACTCGGTGAACAGCCTTCCCTGCCCTGCTACCTCCGTAGCTGTACCGTCAAACTCCACCAGTAGCAGCGCTGCCGTGTCCGGGGGCGGTGGTGTTCCAAGCCGGTTCCGCACTACCTCCACTGCGGTTTTATCCATGTACTCCAGGGTGCAGGGCATAAGTCCGGCAGAGAGGATCTCCGCAACCAGTCCGGTGGCCCTGTCCAGGGAGGAGAAGCTGAGAAGAAAAGTCGCCTTGGCCTCGGCCAGAGGCAGGAGCCGGAGGATCAGCTTGGTGAACAGAGCCAGGGTACCTTCGGAGCCGATGAGCAGCCGGGTCAGGTCATACCCGACCACGCCTTTTTCCGTGCGCACGCCGGTGCGGATGCGTTTGCCGTCGGGCAGCACTGCCTCCAGCCCGATGATGTAATCACGGGTCACTCCGTACTTCACCGCGCTGGGACCGCCTGCGCATTCAGCAGCATTGCCGCCAAGGGAGCAGAACTTCAGGCTGGCCGGATCCGGCGGGTACATCAGGCCGTGTTTTTTTAAGGCCGTCTGCAGCTCGCCGGTGATAACTCCCGGTTCTACCACGGCAATCATATTCATCGGATCGATCTCCAGGATCCTGTTCATACGGCTGAAGCCCACTACCACGCCACCTGCAACAGGCAGAGCACCGCCCGTAGTGCCGCTGCCTGCTCCACGCGGAATCACCGGAAACCGGTATTCGTCAGCAAGCCGCATCAGTTCGGCAACCTGATCTGATGTTTCCGGCAAGGCTACGGCGTCCGGCATGAAGGTCCGGCCTGAGGCATCATAGCTGTAGCAGGCACACTCCTCGGCACTGGTCAGCAGATTACCTTTCCCGACCGCCTCCTGTATTTTTTTTATGATTTTTTTGTCCATATCTGGAATTATAGCAGACTACAGCAGATATTCTCCTGGCTCATCCCTGATGTCCTGCCCTGGATGGCAGGTCTCATCGACACAGCGGATTCTGAAAAATTTTACCTGTGAGGTGCATTATGTCCAACTGGTATGTGGCTGTCAACGGCCAGACTGTCGGTCCTCTTTCCCAGCAGAAGATGCTCGCCGGAGTGCGCTCCGGCCAGTACAGTCAGTCCACTATGGTCTGGCGGGACGGCTTCACTGACTGGCTGCCTCTGGCACAGGTGACGGAGCTGACTGATCCCGGTACAGCAGGCAATGCGCCGCCACCCATGACCGGTCGTCAGTCCCACGAGATTGACTACGAGATCTTCGGCCATGAGATGCAGTTTGTCGAGGTTGAATTGGATCCGCAGGAAAGCGTGGTGGCTGAAGCAGGCAGTATGATGTACATGAGCGATAATGTCAAGATGGACACCATCTTTGGCGACGGGTCCGCTGCCTCGCAGCAGGGCGGTTTCTTCGACAAGATGCTCGGGGCAGGCAAGCGGCTGATCACCGGAGAAGGCTTGTTTATCACTATATTCACCTTTCTCGGTCAGGGAAAGGGCAAGGTTGCCTTTGCCTCGCCCTATCCGGGCAAGATTATTCCCCTTGATCTGAGCAAATACGGCAACAGAATCATCTGCCAGAAGGATGCCTTTCTCTGCGCAGCCAAGGGCGTTGCCATCGGGGTGGCCTTTCAGAAGCGAATCGGCGTGGCCCTGTTCGGCGGGGAAGGTTTCATTATGCAGCAGTTAGACGGCGACGGGCTCTGCTTTGTCCATGCCGGGGGGACTATTGTCGAACGCCAGTTGCAGGCAGGCGAGACCATGCGGGTGGATACCGGCTGTCTGGTCGCTCTGACCCAAACCGTGAAATATGATATCGAATACGTGGGCAATGTGAAGTCCGCCGTGTTCGGCGGGGAAGGATTCTTCTTTGCCACCCTGCGCGGACCGGGCCATGTCTGGCTGCAGTCCCTGCCTTTCTCCCGCTTGGCCGGACGCATCTGGTCGGCAGCACCGCAGGCCGGAGGAAAGAACGTGGGCGAAGGCTCTGTAATCGGCAATATCGCCAATCTGTTTGAGAGATAATGCTGCCTGAAGTCCATTTGACCTGTTGGCCGCTGGAAATCTGATCTTCTGCATTGCGCTTGCAGCAGTATCTGTGTGGGTGTGGAATGAGGAACAGAAAAGGTCAACAGGTTAGATTAGAGTTGTTCCGGAATAACTTCCGAGTCCCCAAAAACAGCCACTTGAAAAACGAAAAATGGGCCTGGAAGCTTATATGGGAACAACTATAGCCTGCAGTGTAGTATCTGTCGTCTCCTTGTTTCGTTAACCTTCCTGATTATCCCAGAGAGTTCACAATCGGACGCCGGATAATATACTCAGGAATGAAAATTTAATAACAACGGAACTTGCTGACAGGTCATTGACAATTTCATAGTTGCGTTTATTCTCATCCGGTTATGAAGATAAAGACATATTCTCCTGAGATAGAAATGCGAATGCGTAATTTTTACGGCAGCCTGTCTGAAAAAGACCGCCGTCGATACGCCGCAGTTGAAGCGGGAAAGTTCGGATACGGCGGCATAACGTATATATGCGACGTGTTGCGGTGTGATTCTGACCGGGTCCGTCGCGGGATGAATGAGCTGAAACAGCCTCTGCCTGAAAAAGAAGAACGAATTCGCAAACCGGGCGGGGGACGTAAATCCGTCCTCTCGACCGCCGTCGGTGTCTTGACGACGCATTTTTCGCGGTGCTGAAAAATCACACGGCGGGTTCGCCTATGGACTGTATGATATATACAGTAATATCGGTTATATCACATTATGGACAAGCGGTGACACCTCCGAGTTCGGGTGCGCCTGTATTCGGAACTGGTGGACGACACATGGAAAATCTGAATTCCTCTTCGAGACAGGCCGCAAAACGGCTGACGGTTTTAAAGAAAATATGAAATATGAAAATTCAATTCGACGAGTTTCTGCCGAAGTGGAATTATGCCGCTGTTCCGTCAGGACGGCTTTGAATCCCGTAGTTATTTAATTCCCGTTCCATAGTCCTTCTGCTCACCCTGCTGCATTGCCTTGCCCTGTTCTTCTTTTTCCATTCGGATAATCCCCGGATCCTTGATCTGGTCCTCTGGTTTGATCTCGATATAGAAAGGAATCTCCCTTCCTGCTGAATCCGTCAGCCGGAAAGATATAGAACTGGTTCAGGGCGTTGTAGCTGACCGTTGTTCCTGACCTGTCATCTTATCAGCTGATGTTACGCAGCCGAAACGCAAAATCGGCAGATTCTATGCTTTGGGTGTCTCGTAACTTACTGATCTTTTATTTGCGTGCGTAACATCAGTTATTAGCCTAAGTTTGACGTAAGATAGTGGATAGCTGATTGCCCTGATTGTTTTCTTTGGGCACATTTACTTTTTTGAGTCCGTCTGACGCTTAATCTTCGTGAAATCGGACTGCTGTTTCTGCAGACCCAGGGGGAGAGGACAAAAAGTGAATGCAAATTGAAAAATACTGCTATAAGACAAGTAATTACAGGACTCCCTGCAAAGTTAATTTTACGCAGTTGGAAGAAAATCGGTTAGCATAGCAGTAAACAAGCTCGATATGACATAAGTTAACGCATACATTTTGTTGATCGGAAATCGATCAACTCAACTGATGAGAAAAGGTTAATTTACCCCTAATTTTGCTGAAGCAGCATATACTGGTATATGTTGCACATGTAATAATGTATACTATCTTTAGGCGAAGACTCAGGATACCTCCTTCTCAAAAAAAATTGCATGAATAAACTTCCCAAAACAGCGCGACAAACTGCTCTTGACCGCATTCTTCAAATCCAGGCGACGCCTTGGGTGGTCCTTGTTATTTCCCTTATTATCACCGGGTTTGCATGGCATATAGCGGATCGTGCGGTAGAAAAGCGAATTGCTGAGCGTTTCGAATACCAGGCAACGGACATTGTATCTGCAATTACCAAAAGAATGCAGGAATATGAAGTGGTGCTGCGGAGCGGTCTCGGCTTGTTCAAAGCATCCGAAGTTGTCAGCCGGGAGGAATGGAAGGCGCTTACGGACAACCTGAATATCGAGAAATACTATCCGGGCATTCAGGGTATCGGCTTCAGTCTGATGGTGCCTCCTGAAAAAAAAGAGGAGCATGAAAGGTCCATCCGCTCAGAAGGTTTCCCGGATTACCGGATCAAACCCGATGGGGAACGGGACATGTACAGTGCGATCATCTATCTGGAACCCTTTGACTGGAGGAATCAACGGGCCTTTGGGTACGATATGTTTTCCCAGGAGACAAGGAAAAACGCCATGGAACGAGCCAGGGACACCGGCGTGGCAGCCATGTCCGGGCGGGTGACCCTGGTGCAGGAGACCGATAAAGACGTCCAATACGGTTTTCTTCTTTATCTGCCTCTCTACCGGAAAAACAAAGCATTGGAAACGGTGCTCCAACGTCAGGAAGAGCTTGTCGGCTACGTATATAGCCCCTTCCGGGTGAAAGACCTCATGCGGGGAATCCTCCTTGCCGCGCAGGAGGACATCAGTTTTGAAATATATGACGGCGAAACGCCCTCGCCTGAAACAATCCTGTATAACCATGCGGAACCGGAAAAACTTCTTTATAACAACAGCGCGCATAAACCTCAATATGACGGCTTATATAAGGTAACCATTGCGGGCAGGGTCTGGTCGCTTTACCTCTATTCAAAACCGGGCTTCACGTCTCAGGAAGAGGAAAACCAGCCGTTGTTTGTTGCCTTTGGCGGCATCCTTGTTGACGTAATGCTTTTCCTCGTAATTCTTATCAATTCAAGAAAAAGAAAGCTGGCTGAAGCCTTAGCCGGAGAAATGACAAGGGAGCTGGAAGAAAAGAGCAGGGAGCTTGCCCGGTCAAATGACGAACTTGAGCAATTTGTTTACACGGTTTCCCATGACCTGAAATCCCCCCTGGTGACAAGTATGGGCTTCATTGGCATTGTAAATAAGCTGGCCAAAAGAGGCGAATACGAAAAGGCTTTGGAAAAACTAAAGAAAGTGGTTGAGGCAAACAACAGGATGGGGCAGTTGATCAACGATCTGGTGGAGCTGAGCAGGGTTGGAAGAATCGATCTCGACAAAAAACAACTGGACATGAACCTTCTTTTACAGAAATTAAAAGAAGAAAAACAACGCAGATTCCATAATGCCAAGATAACCCTTATAGTTGAGAAAAACCTGCCGCTTATTTATGGCAATGAAAGCCGGGTACTCCAGGTTTTTGAAAATATCCTGAGCAATGCGCTGAAATATGCCGTCAAACCGAAAGGGAGCAAGGTAACGATTGGAGGAATAACCAGGAAGAACGAGGCTCTTTTATATGTCAAAGATGATGGCCCCGGAATAGAACCGGATTTTCATCAAAAGATCTTCGGTCTTTTTCAACGTCTCGACAATACGATAGAGGGAACAGGAATTGGCCTCGCCGTAGTTAAAAAAGTAATGCAGTTCCACGAAGGAAAAGTCTGGGTTGAATCTTCTCCCGGAAAAGGAGCTGCATTCTGGCTTTCTTTTCCCACCGAACAAAAAGTTAACAACAACTAATCTTTATCATGGAAGAAATTAAAAAATGCTCCGTTCTTCTTATTGAGGATAATGATGACCATGCTGAACTCATCGATTTCTATATAAATGAGGTCTGTCAAGAAACCGTGGAAACAAAAAGGCTCCCAGACGGGGAACAGGCCATGGGCTTTATCCAAGGTTTTCATGTTTCGGACACTCCGCCCGACCTTATCTTACTCGACCTGAAGCTGCCCAAATATGACGGACACGAAGTATTAAAAGCATTTAAGAAAAATGAAATATTAAGAAGTGTTCCCATAATTATTTTTACCACGTCAAATTCCCGGAAGGATATAAACATGGCGTATAAAAACGGCGCGAACAGCTATATCCTGAAGCCGATAGAAGCCGGAAAAATCAGAGAAACCGTTGAAAAAATATTTGATTATTGGAGCATGAACGAAAAAGGGGGCAAGTGACAATGCTTTCTCTGAAGGTGCTGTTTTCTTATGAATTCTTTGCACCCTCCGTTTACCGACAAAGATGCAGGACTTCTTCAATAGTCTCCTGGGAGTACTGGTGCAGCCGCCAGACACGGGCCAGGGCCAGAGCGTTTTCAGCGATTTTGGGAATATCTGCTGTCGGAATATTCAATTCTTCCAGGAAAACCGGACTGTTCACCCTGATGAACCAGTCGCGGAGAAAGCCGATTGTCCGCTCCGCAACTTCGGTATTATCCGCTGATGCGCTTTCGTGCCGATCAACTATCGGGAGGATACCGCGTCCCAGCCGGGCGATACGGGTCGGATCCTGCCGCTGCTGCCAGCGCAGCCAGCCCGGAATAACCACGGAAAGCCCGGCCCCGTGCGGCACATCATACAGAGCGCTTAGGGAATGTTCGATCATATGCATGGGAAATCCGACCTGACCGAGGCCTGCCGCTGTCAGGCCGTTCAGGGCAAGGGTGGCTGTCCACATCAGGTTGGCCCGACCGCCGTAGTCGTGGGGATCAAGAAGACAGCGTTCACAGGATTCCATCGCGTCGAGAATCAGTCCTTCTATGAACCGGCCCTGCACTGGTGTGTCGTCGTCCTGTACTGTCATATAGAATTCAAGCACATGGGCGATGGCATCCACTGCGCCGTAGGCTGTATAATTGGGCGGCACGGTATAGGTAAGTTCCGGGTCAAGAATAGAAGTTTTCGGATAGAGCAGGCGGTGACCGAAACCGAATTTTTCCTGCGAGTCCTGATTGGTGATCACCATGCCAGAATTCATTTCCGAACCGGCAGCCGCAAGGGTGAGCACGGTGAGGACAGGCAGGGCCGCTTTGACGGATTTTTTCCCGGTAAAAAATTTCCAGACATCATGCTCCACAACACTGCCGGCTGCAATGGCCTTGGCCGTGTCGATGACCGAACCGCCGCCCACTGCGACAACAACCTCGACCTGCTCTTTTTTGGCTTTGGCAATACCTGCCCGGACATGCTCAAGCACCGGGTTGGACCGGGTGCCGCCGTGCTCGACAACGCTCACTCCGGCATTGCTCAGTGCATCGAGCACCTGGTCGTACAGGCCGCTTTCCCTGATGCTGGACCGGCCGTACACCAGCAGGGCTTTGCGGCCCAGCTCTGCCGTTTCCGGACCTGCAGAGGGTACCGTATTCCGACCGAAGATAATTTTTGTCGGATTGTGGAAGACAAAGTTCTGCATGGAAAATTACCCTGAATTATCCTGAAGAAAAAGGTTATAGGGAGAGGGGCTGCCGGAAGCCCCGGCGTATTCCGCAGGGATCCGGCAGAAAAAGCTGGACGTTCCGATAATCGGATAACTCGGTATAAGATTGTTACCTCAATATTATTCTGCTGAACTGCCCGGATGGTGCTGCAATGCTACATCGATCCTTTCCTCTCCGATGTTCGTATTTTTGTTCAATGTTTCGCTGACTGCTTTATAAATCTGATCTGCTGTATAGAAAGCGCTCTTATATACCTGTTTTCCGTCCGGTGACAGAACAACCAGCAGCGGGATGGTCAGACTGCCGACCTCCCGAAGCTTTTCTTTTCCTTCCGGATTATTGCCCGTGATATCAACCTTCATGGGCACAACATTTTCCTTTTCCATGAGTTCGACAATTTTCTGACTGTCCAGAATGCCCCGCTCCAAAAATTTGCAGTTCAGGCACCATTCCGCCGTAAAGACCATGACCACGATTTTTCCTTCTGCAGCTGCCTGCTCAAGCCGTTCCGGGGTATAATACACCCAGTCGATCGGCCCGGTCCGGGTGAGCCGGACTGCACCGACCACCGAAATGGCCATGATGGTTATCCCAATAGCAGTAAACACCGTTCTTACTTTCCGGCTGGAGACTATCTGCAGCGTACGCCATGCCATCCATCCGCCTGCGCTCAGGGAAAGGAGCATGACCGGCCACCAGTACTGTTTCCCCGGGGGTTCCGCAGAGGAGGAAAGAAGGACTTCCAGCCCGACTCCGATAAAGTAGGCTGCTGCTGCCAGCATGAATAGCCCCATCACCTGCTTGATCAGCATGCTGGCAGGTCCGGCCTTGGGCATTCTGCTGACCAGATGCGGTGAAACAGAGAGGATAAAGTACGGAAAGGCCATTCCCAGCCCGATAGCGGCAAAAACGGTCAGGGTCGCCGCCGGAGGCTGAGTTGCTGCCCAGGCTGCAGCTGCGCCCATAAACGGCGCTGTGCACGGCGTTGACAGCACAGCAGCCAGAATGCCCAGCCCGAACGAACCTTTCAGGGTGTCCTGTTCAGGATGGATCAGGTAGACAAACTCCGGCAGGCGCAGAGAAAAAAAGTCAAACATTCCTCCAGCCATGATCGCGATAATCACGCCTACCGAAATGGTGAAGACAGGATACTGAAACAGCTGGTTGGTGGCGCTGAAACCGGTGACCAGCGAGATCATGCTGCCCAGAGCAAGCCAGAAGACCAAGACCCCCAGGGACATGGACAGACCCAGAAGGATACATTGGCGACGGTCTTTTGCCGCATAGGACAGGCTGATGATCTTGATGGGAATCAGCGGGAGTACACAGGGCGTGAAATTGAGCAGCATACCGCCGAACGCCGCAACCAGCAGGAGGAGCAGCATGCCGCCCCAGGAGGAGCCGTCAACAGAAAAAGTCCAGCCGAACAGACCGAAGGCCACCTTGTCGGACCCAGCGGCTGCCTCGGGCCTGTATCCGGCAAAAAGCTCCTGATTTATTTTTTTCACCGCAGTTCCGGGAGCAACAACAGGCAGGTCCGCATCCAGCCTGATTTTTTGGGGAAGCAGACAGTACTGGTCTGAACAGGGTTGGCAGGCGACCTCCAGAACCACGCTGGCCCGTGTTCCCGGCGACAAGGTACCGGCCAGACTGACCGGCAGATGAATAACGGTTTTCCCGGCAAATGACATCACCGTACCAGCGATAAAGGGCACAGTAAGCGGTTTTGCCTCAGGGTAGATGGGCACTTCAAATCTGAGTCCTTTATCCGCATCAACCACAGTCACTTCAGTCGGAAGAAGAGTGATTTTCTCCAGAGGCACAATTTGTCGCTTATCCGCGTTGACATGAAATCCATCGGTAATATCAAGAATAACAGCCAGTACTGCCAGATCTCCGGGCTGGGCGCTGTCCACGGACCAGGCGGTCCGCACCTGAACTGCTTTACCGGGAGGAGGTGTACTTCCTGCTGATAAGGCCTTGGTGTCCCGTATCGGTTGAATAAAAAGAAAAAAGAATAAAAGCAGAAAAATGACCGGCAGTCTATGAAATATTTTTTTGTTCAGCATGATGGCAGGAATATACTTCTATTGAGTATTTGGTGTATTTCAGCAGAATTACGACAGTACCAAGTAGCTGCAGCATACGGCTTTCTCCCGTTCTCCAGCAGATTTTCGTACACGGGCAAAATACGCAAAATACAAAAGAGGGAAGGGGCATGTTACACCCCCTTTCGCCTGTTTTTACAGTATGCTCACAGGAAAAACAAGGGGAAAAACTCCCGGACCCGATCCGGAAAAAGGGAAACAGCAGGAAGCAGCATTTTCCGATACAGGAATTTCTGGCATCTCTCAGCACGCCATATTTTCTTTTAATCCTTGCGCTTCACAGCCGCCGCTGTTATATCATTCCGAGATAAAATGCATATCCGCGCAGGCCTCAGCACGTTTTCCATACGGCAGAAAAAACGGGAAAATGCGCATTGAAACTCCTGCCCCAATATTTTTTTATCCTTATCAGATCTTTCATTTAAAGGAGAATATATACCATGCCTGAAAGAATTTATAATTTCAGCCCCGGACCGGCCACTCTGCCGTATTCTGTTCTTGAAGAAGCAGCACAGGACGTTGTCAATTTTAAGGACAAAGGCATCGGCCTGATTGAGATAAGCCATCGGTCCAAGGAATTCATGGCAGTGGCCGAAGAAAGCGAGGCCCTGGTCCGGCAACTGCTGGAGGTACCGGAGAACTATAAGGTGCTTTTTCTTCAGGGCGGGGCCTCGTCGCAATTTTTCATGATCCCGATGAACCTGCTCGGTCCGGGGAAAAAGGCGACCTACCTGAACACCGGCACTTGGGCCAAGAAAGCGATCAAGGAGGCCAAGCTCTTCGGAGAGATCGATGTGGCCTATTCCAGCGAAGAGAGCAGCTTCAACCGGGTTCCGGCAGAGGATGAATATACCGTGGACAGCGCTTCAGAATACCTGTATCTCTGCTCCAACAACACCATTTACGGCACCCAGTTTGCCCAGTTTCCGGACAAGGGACATATGCTGATCTGTGATATGTCCTCGGATATTTTTTCCCGTCCGCTTGATGTCTCCCGTTTCGGGATCATCTTTGCCGGGGCGCAGAAGAATATGGGGCCTGCCGGGGTGACCCTGGTGATCATCCGGGAAGATCTGCTGGACAGAACCCCGGAGAATGTGCCCACCATGCTGCGCTACAAAACCCATGCGGACAAGGGGTCCATGTTCAACACCCCGCCGACCTTTGCCATCTACTGCGTGGGCCGGGTCCTGAACTGGCTCAAGGAACAGGGCGGCGTTCCGGCCATACAGCAGCGCAATGAAGACAAGGCCGCCCTGCTGTACGGGGCCATTGACGGCAATACGTTCTACCGGGGCCATGCGGAGAAAGCATCCCGCTCCCTGATGAATATCACCTTTAACCTGCCTACTCCGGAGCTGGAGGCCCAGTTTATTGCCGGGGCCGCAGCTGTCGGTCTGGACGGCCTGAAAGGGCACCGTTCCATCGGCGGCTGCCGGGCCTCCATCTACAATGCTTTCCCCGAAGAGGGTGTTGAACAACTGGTGGCATTTATGGCGGAGTTTGCCGGGAAAAACGGATAATTCATAATTTTATGTTGTTCAGTTGGATGCGGGGAAAGTCTGCGGCTCTTTTCCCCCTTTCTTTCCCTGCCGGCAGTCCGCTGGGCGCAAAAATCAGTTGACACTGCAACACCTGACGTTATATACAATAACTGTTCCAATGTCATATATTTTTTAATCCATGTTTGCCGTTTGCGTTCCATGAGCGTTCTCTATTTTACCGATCTTCCATCAATCAGCAGCAGAGGAACAATGTTGAAACATATTTCAGCACTGACCCTTGCCTTTGTCTTCCTGCTTGTGCAGAGCTGGCAGACAGCGGCAGGGCAGAAGATGCTTGAGGACATCAGTTTTGCCGCTCCGAACAGCGGAGAAGAGCGCGTCATTTTTAAACTGAACGGCACCTATATCCCGAAGGTCTTTACTCTGCAGGGAAAACAGCCCAGAATTGTCTTTGATTTCAATAATACCGCAGCGGCAAAGACCATCAAAAACACTATCAACACCAACGGACAACTCATCCGACGCATCCGGGTCGGGATTCATAAAGGACCGAAAACACGGGTCGTGCTTGATCTGCAGCAGACGAAACGGGTGGACATCAGACAGGATTTTGATGAAAAGAAAAAAATACTGATTGTCACGATACGTGATAGTTCAGCAGGTTTGGCAGGCCTGGCAGCACAGACTGCCGAAGTACCGGAGAGCGAAGTACCGGAAAAGGATGAGCCTGCACCGGAACCGGAAACCGCACCGGCTCCGGCAGCTTCACCCGAACCGCCGCCTGCACCGGTAAAACAACAAAAAAAACAGCAGCAGAAAACGGCTGCTGATGCTGAACCAGAACCAGCATCGAAACAGCCCGAAACCAAACCGCAGATTCCTGCAAAGACAAGAACAGGAAAAATAGCCTCGCCCGAACTGCCGACTATCTCCTCGGTCACCTTTGAAAATGATTCAAATCGGGGGGAAATGGTGCTGGTCAAGGTCAATGAATTTCACCCTCCTGCGGTGTTCGGCATTGAAGAAGGTGACCCCAGAGTGGTCTGTGATTTTACAAAGACCGTTGCTGCGGAAGATATTCCCGAAACCATCCCGACCACAGGAAAATATATCCGTAAAATTCGGGTCGGCAAGAAAACGGCAGAGAACAAAGTGCGGGTCGTCCTAGATCTGACGCCGAATTACAGCTACGATCTGCAGCAGGTTTTTTTCAAGGACGAGAGCCTGTTTGTTCTGATCATCAACACGCTCGGCAGCTCTCCGGCCGGAGCATTGTAAAAAAACGACAAGACAGACCTGAGTGACAGCAGATCCCCTGCCATATGCTTTTCCTGTTTTGTCTTGCCCTGTTTCATTCTTGCAGTCTCCTGCTTATTGTTTACTGATGTTACGCACGCAAACGCAAATAAAAGATCAGTAAGTTACGAGACACCCAAAGCGTAGACTCTGCCGATTTTGCGTTTCGGCTGCGTAACATCAGTTGTTTATTTTCTCTGAAAGCATCATAGGCGGACGCGGCAGCTCCGCAGGCTCGGTTCGGTTACCCCCTTGAACAGGCCGGACCTGCCTTGATTCTGTCATCATCCCGACTCTGAATAAGGAAGACAGGGCTGAGGCCGCCTTCAGTCCCGGCTCTGGACTACCCGCGACTGGAGATCAGTCAAGCCCCGACTGATGGTATGTCTGACCGTGTAAATGCCCGCTGATCGTAAAGAGAGAAATGCGCCTTCCCTGGAGAATACAGCAGAAGTCTCCCTCAACGCTATAGTCCAGAACCTATTGCTCAGTCATAGCTAAATTTTAGGATTGCTATCTCCAAATAAGATACGAATATTAAACGAGTGCGACATGTTCAACCCTAAATTTTAGGCTTTACAAAGCACTATAGCAAAATGACAGAACTCCGGCCAACGGGTTGTTGACAGAGAGGATACGAAACAATATGGGTAGCACAGTGCACTGAACAACCTGGTCATACAGACAGCTTCTCCTCCCGGTGTTGATCCCCAGCCTGCTAGGGATTATACATGACGGCTGCAGGATCGTCGGACGCCTGCAGACCGGTATCCGGCTGGAGTGTGAAACAGTGGAATTAAGAGCGACCAGGCGAATCAACAAGTATATCGACTCAAAACCAAATCGAAAGGAAACAGAATAATATGAAGAGGCTGCCAGTAATAACAATCCTGCTCTGGAGTGCTTTCCTGCTCGGCTCCTGGTTCCTGCCCGAGGCCTTCAGGCAGGATACGATTTACGATTCAATTGCCGACAGCGGTCATTTTATCTGTTTTGCTCCCTGTCAGTTTCTGGCAGTTGGCAACGACGGGGGAAAAAAAATTCGCCCTGTTCTTTGTCGGCATACTCTGCTTTAATGTGTTAGCCCTGCTGGTTGTTGTGCGGGGAGAGTACGTTGCACACCAAGCCTTGGTCAAAGAAGTGAACAAGGGGATACAGCCGAGACTGGCTCAACATGTAGAGACAGCAGCCAGTGGAGGCAAGCGCAGGCTCGCAGCGCAGCTTATCTACCGGCAACACGGCATCATTCTGTCGTATAAAAACGATATTGGATCCCGCACCCTGTATTCGCCAAGTGAATCGGACAAAGAAGAGTATAAAAAGAATTTTTTTACGGCCAAAGACCTCAGACTCAGAAGCACGATATTGTTCACCTCTATGATGACATCAGCAGTTCTCCTGCTCACCCATATCACCCTGTTCATAAGCCTGCTTGTATTTTTCATCCTCTATGACCGCAAAGGGGCTAAAGGGCTGCACGCAGAGCACTCCTGAACGTGAATGATGTGAATGCAATGTGACAGAGAGGCGATGATTCCGGCACGGAACAGATTGATTCTGCTGTAAGAAGCTGTTTGAAAAACATGCTTCTAAGGAAGCACTGCCCTGCATGCTGTGCCCTCTAATGACCATTCAAAAGCAAAATAAGGAAGAACAACAATGACCGAAGTTCGTGTCCGCTTTCCCCCCAGCCCCACCGGCTACCTCCACATCGGCAGTGCCCGCACGGCCCTGCTCAACTGGCTCTGGGCGAAAAAAAATAACGGCAAATTAGTGCTGCGCATTGAAGATACCGATGCCGAGCGTTCCACTCAGGAATCCATCGAAGGCATTCTGGACGGCCTGCAATGGTTGGGGCTGGACTGGGACGAAGGCCCGTATTTTCAGACCCGGTTTGCTGAAGAACACCGGCAGGCAGCAGACCAGCTGCTGGAGTCCGGGCATGCCTATAAATGCTTCTGCACCAAGGAAGAGCTGGAGCAGAAGCGGGAAGCTGCCAGGGCCGAAAAAAAGGAGTTCGGCTATGACGGTACCTGTCGCGACCTCACGCCGGAACAGGTTGCAGAAAAAGAGGCTGCCGGTCTGCCCTTTGTCATCCGCTTCAGGGTGCCGCAGAAAGAAGGCAAATTGGCCTATGAGGACAAAGTCTTGGGCACTATTGAACGGGCCTATGATGATATTGAGGATTTCGTTATTGTCCGGTCCAACGGCAAGCCCCTTTATCTGCTCTGCAATGTGGTGGATGACATCCGTGACCGGATCACCCACATCATTCGCGGCCAGGACCACATGAGCAACACCACCCGGCAAGTGCTGCTCTATCAGGCTCTGGATGCGCCTCTGCCCGTGTTCGCCCACATGCCGCTGACCCTGGATCTGCAGAAACGCAAGATCTCCAAGCGCAGCCACGGCGAGCTTGTCTCTGTGCAGTTCTACCGGGAAAAGGGTTTTATTCCTTGGGCCTTGTGTAACTTTCTGGCCCTGTTAGGCTGGAATCCGGGCACGGCTCAGGAAATTTTCAGTCGGGAAGAACTGATTGACGCCTTTACCCTAGAGCGGATCAGCAAGGTCAATTCGGTATTCAACCACCGCAAGGGTGATCCAAAATTTTTTACTGATCCCAAACTGATTGCCATCAATGAGCAGTACCTGCGTTCAATGGAAATCGAAGAGCTGGCTGAACTGGTCAGGCAGAATTTTCTTGAACAGGGCATCTGGGATGAGGCGTATGCAGGTGAAAAAAAGGACTGGTTCCTGTCCACCCTGGATCTGATCCGGGACCGTTTTCATACCATCCGCGATTTCGCCACCCTTGGCCGCGCCTATTTTGCCGATGATTATGCGGTGGAGGAAAAGCCCCTGAAAAAAAATATCCTCAAGCATCCTGACCTGAAAACTTGGCTGCCCATGCTGTCGGAACGCTTTGCCGCCCTGGAGGAGTTCAGTAAAGAAACCACCGAGGCAGCTGCCCGCGAACTGGCGACCGAGCTGGACATCAAACCGGGTATCCTGATCAACGGGATGCGAACCGTGCTCACCGGTCAGCTGGCCGGGCCGGGCATGTTTGATATTCTGATTGCCCTGGGCAGAGAGCGGGTGACGGAACGGCTTCAGGATATCGGGTATTTGTACGCGGAAGAATCTGCAGCAGAGAGCTGATGCCTTGCTTCTTTGCCGCAGAGTGCATACCATAGAAATATGGGAGCCTTGGCAGCGGATCGGTGGACACAACAGATTTACCCGGTCCGCTGCCGGATTCGGCACAGCACATTTGTTGATGCTGTTTTGTGTTTTTCAGGAAGGATCAGGCAAGAAGTATGTTCCGTTGTACCGTACAGTTTGTTTTTGTGTTCCTGCTCTGCTGCACAGCAGCGGGCAGTCTGCAGGCCGGTGAAGAACAAGAAAAAAAAGAAAAGGTTATCGCCTTTGCCCAGGATACCTTGGCTAACGATTTTCGCCGAGCCCAGATTGTTGAAGTGCGCGATGCGCTTGCCGAACATGCGGGAATCAAATTTGTTTATTCAGACGCTAAAGGGCAGACGTCCCTGCTGATCTGGCATATAGAACAATTTATTGCCGACCAAGTTGATCTGCTGATCCTGGGCACCAATGACCCGGATGCTGTTGTTCCGGTTGTCACAAAAGCATATGACCTGGGAATCCCAGTTATTATTCTGGACCGGGGAATCAGCGGAGAAAAATACACCTGCTTTATCAATTCAGATAATCTCCGGATCGGGGCAATCGGAGCTGAGTATACTGCGGGACTGATCAACGGTAGAGGCACAGTGCTTCTGCTCGAAGGGTTGCCCAAGGCGGATGTGACCAGACTGCGCACCAGGGCATTTCTTGATGTTATCAGTAAGTATCCTGATATCAAAATGATCAGACGGACCGGGAATTATCTGCGTAAGGATACGATATTTATAATGGAAAAACTGCTTACCCTGGGCATTCAGTTTGATGCTGTTTTTTCCCAGAGCGACAGCATGCTGAGCGGAGTGCGTTCCGCCATGACTCGGCATGGGCTTGATCCATCGAAGATCTTTATGACAGGATGCGATTATACCTCTGAAGCACAGGAGGCCATCCGGAACGGTACCCAGACTGCCTCCATCCTTTTTCCTCTCGGCGGAAGAAAAACTGTTGAGGTCGCCCTGAAAATCCTCAACGGAGAAGAGGTGCCCAAACATATTTCTCTGCCTGTCAGGTTAGTGACAAAAGATGATGTTGATCAGGTGTCGCCAATCTTTTAACCGGGCAGATGGTGTCGGTCTGGCCGGTAAACTTTCGCTGCTTATCACCTTCGGCGTTCTGGTCTCAGTCGGTCTGCTCGGAGTGTATTTTGACTATTTCCTGAAAAATAACTTCCGTGAAGATGCTGATAAACGGATGCTGTACGGATTTCAGCAGCTGGAATCCGATCTGGCGGCCGTGTCCCAGGAACTGCAGGAGGGAATTTCCTTTGTCCGGACAGATGATTCTTTTCTCGCCTCAGTCAATCTGATCAACAACTATCAGGAGACGGAAAAATATAACGCTATCCTGCTGGATGAGGAAAAAAAACTTCTTGCACGGCAGTTGCTGAACCGGGTCAAGCTCTCATTGAATCATTATATTGTCCTGTTTGATCAGGATGAGGATCTGATTGCTTTTGTTGAACAGCGGCCAGACGGCGCATATTATCTGCATTTCGTCTCCTATGAAAACGGCAGTAAGGTACTGTGCAGCCGTCGTGAGAATGAGGAACAGTACAGCAGGCATCCCTTTCCGAAAACCCTGCCTGTGGATTTTCATCATCGCGCATATTATTCAGACAGTACTGCTGAACAGGGCACGGTAACCTATCATATACGGAACGGCCAGTTCCTCATCACCTCCCACCTGAGTTTCTTTGATTCGTTGAAGCATGCAATGGTGATGCACATTGAAATGTCGCATCTCTTTGATGATGCGTACTTCAGAGAACTCTCCAATGATCTGGATCTTATTGTCCGGTCCAGAACTGAACAGGAAAAGGCAGGTGATGTCCCGACATTGTCTGATATCAATCGGACAAAAAAAATATCCGTTATCGAGGGAAAGCGGGCCTACTTCAGTGCGGCGAAAATGACGACACTGGACAGTGACTTTTTTTATCATGTTGTGCTGAACAAAGAAAAGCTGCTGTCCACTCTGGCCCGAAACAGACAGCACTTCTTTGCTCTGCTCGTTCTTGTTGCGGTGCTGGTTCTTGTCCTGCTGCGTGCTGTTTTCTCCAGAACCTTGATCAATCCGCTTGAACTGCTGATGCAGCAGATCAGGACCATTGAACAGCAGGATTACGCCCAGTGCAGTCTGGTGCAGACTGGGGATGAGCTAGAAACAATATCAAGAAATATCAATCATCTGTCCTGTACTGTCCAGGACCGGGAAAAGGCCCTGTTAGCCTCGCAGAGAGAACTTGAATACCTCTCGCATCACGATCCTCTGACAGATCTGCCGAACCGCCGCTTGTTCAATGTCCGTCTGCAGGAAGCGGTGAAGGAAGCTGAAAGCGCGGGAACACGGTTGGCTGTTCTGTTTCTGGATCTTGATGAATTCAAACAGGTCAATGACACCTTGGGGCATGATATGGGCGACCGGCTTCTGGTCGAAATATCTTTACGCCTGGCTGCTGCAGTTCCTTCTTTCATTATTCTGGCGCGGCTCGGGGGGGATGAATTCACCCTGTTCATGCAGGATGTGCAGAGCAGAAAAGAGGTTATACAGACAGCTGAAAAGCTTCTTGCTGAATTTACAGAACCTTTTCTCTGTGAAGAGCACGAGTTGAGCACAACCGCCAGCATCGGTATTGCCCTGTATCCGGATGACGGCAGGGATACGGTAACCCTGATCAAACATGCCGACATGGCTATGTATCAGGTTAAAGAAACAGGCCGTAACGGCTACAGCTTTTTTTCCGCTGATCTGGCCCTGTACGTACGGCAGCGTATGGAGCATACCAATGCCCTGAAGAAAGCGCTGGTGCATTCTGATGAATTTCATCTGTTGTATCAGCCGAAAATCTCGCTGCTCACCGGCAGGATTGAGGGGATGGAGGCTCTGGTGCGCTGGCAGAGCCCGGAACTCGGGTTCATGCGGCCGGATCAGTTTATTGCTCTGGCTGAAGAGACCAGACTCATTATCCCCTTAGGTGCATGGATTCTTGAGCAGGCCATGCGGGATTTTCTGCATTTCAGGGAAAATGGCTGCCGGATGAGCAAAGTGAGCATCAACGTGTCCAGCGTGCAGCTGCTGCACAGCGATATGACGGCCACTGTCCAGCAGGCCATCCGGCATACCGGGATGCTGCCGCAGCAGATCGAGCTGGAGCTGACAGAAAGTTCTCTGGCCACAGATGAGGACAAAGCACTCCGCACTTTGACACGCCTGCGGGAAATGGGGATTGAGCTGGCCATCGATGATTTCGGCACCGGGTACTCCTCGATGAGTTATCTGCAGAAATTTCCGGTGACCCGGCTGAAAATTGATAAATCTTTTGTTGATGATCTGCCGGGTTCTGAAGAGAGCCGGGCAATTATTCACGCCATCATCGCCCTGGCCAGGACATTTCACCTTGCACTCACTGCAGAAGGGGTGGAGACAAAAGAACAGCTGGCCTTTCTCCGGAATGCAGGATGTCATGAAGCACAGGGATATTATTATGCCAAACCGCTTTCTCCGGAGGAGTTTGTGGAATTTTTCCGGGCCTTCAGGGGGGGCGGAAAAAGCGCAGGAAAGACGTTTTTTTCTTGAGAGATCGTGCCCCGAACCTCTCCGTTTGTCATTCAGTATGCCACAGCGTCAGGGCTTCCCGATAGACTTTGGATCGGGAAACCCCCAGATCCCGCGCAATAAGCCGTACCGCATCTTTGAGCGACGTTCCGCCCTTATCCCGGTACCAGAGAATCAGCTCGTCGATGTTCTCCGGCCGTCCCTCCTCTTCCGGCTGTCCGCTGATAATCAGGACCAGTTCTCCGCGGACTCTGCCAACCGTCCGCGCTGCAAGCTCTGAAAGCATTCCGAATAAATGTTCTTCATGGAGCTTGGTCAGCTCCCGGAAGAGCTGCGCCTGCCGGTCCCCGAACACCTCCAGACAGTCCTTCAGGGTCGCATGAATTCGATGAGGGGCCTCATAAAAGACAAGCGGACAGGTAAATCCCCTGAGCGCTTTGAACTGCCTGCACCGTTCTTTCCTTTTGGCGGACGGAAACCCGCCGAAATAAAACCCGGAGCCTTCCATACCGGAAACAGAAAGTGCTGCTGCCAGGGCTGAAGGTCCCGGTATGGGAAGAACAGTAACTCCGACCTGCCGCGCTGCCCGGACCAGAACCGCACCCGGATCAGACAGGCCGGGCGTCCCTGCGTCAGACACCAGGGCGATATCCAGACCGGAACAGAGTTTTTTCAGCAGCACCTCCGTCTTCTTCTGCTCGTTATCCCGATGATAGCTGGTCAGATCAGCCCTGATGCCCAGATGCGTAAGCAGTCTGCCGGTATGCCTGGTATCTTCGCAGGCAATGATATCCACGGTAGCGAGTACCTCCTGCATACGTCGGCTGCTGTCGGCAAGATTGCCGATGGGCGTGGCAACAATGTACAGGGTACCGGCGGGCGATTCAGGCTTCATGAGACAGGAACTGATACAGGAATGGAACATTGAACGGCTTGCATTATCATCGCCTCTTTGTACTGTATTCGGCGTATTCTTTCAGCTTGTTTCATGGAATCCGAGAAAAAAGTTCATTTTGTCAGGTAGAGGTGGTAACCTGAAAGTATTATACTTGTCGGTAGTCATAACTGCCGACAGCAGACCTGTATATTTATTATCTTACCATAGGAATGAAAATTTAATAACAACGGAACTTGCTGACAGGTCATTGACAATTTCATAGTTGCGTTTATTCTCATCCGGTTATGAAGATAAAGACATATTCTCCTGAGATAGAAATGCGAATGCGTAATTTTTACGGCAGCCTGTCTGAAAAAGACCGCCGTCGATACGCCGCAGTTGAAGCGGGAAAGTTCGGATACGGCGGCATAACGTATATATGCGACGTGTTGCGGTGTGATTCTGACCGGGTCCGTCGCGGGATGAATGAGCTGAAACAGCCTCTGCCTGAAAAAGAAGAACGAATTCGCAAACCGGGCGGGGGACGTAAATCCGTCCTCTCGACCGCCGTCGGTGTCTTGACGACGCATTTTTCGCGGTGCTGAAAAATCACACGGCGGGTTCGCCTATGGACTGTATGATATATATAGTAATATCGGTTATATCACATGACCCCCCCTGAATCTTTTAAGATTTGGGATGAATCCGATCCGAAGCCCTGAAACTCTGAACTTCAGTCGGATTTATCCGGTCAGTTCAGATGGTTTCAGCCTTAAAATGCGTTTACGCGCAAAGCAATCTACCGGCTTTAGCCCGGTAGTATAGCTGGAGCAACATAATTTGAATATGCCCACAAGAGGCATAAGTTTTGCCTTCACGCCTTTCAGATAGCTGATCCTGTATTCAGTTTATACTGCTCCAGCTATACATTGAATTAAATCGTTTAAGAAATATCAAGCTTAAGTCCGCACTTTACACAACATACGGCGGAGTGAAGCGGGATTTAGGGAAATGGGACGAAGCACTTAGTCTTGGAAAGCAGGCACATCTACTGACTCCGCAGAATTTTCGTCCTTGCACTTTGCTCGGTGCGGTACATATAAAGCAGTCGAGCAAAGTTATACTGAAAAGGACGTAGATGATGATCTGCGGAATATTTTCAGGCGGGCTGATAAGCCCAAGCTGCAGGAATTGCGGGGATATCTGCTCAAAACGGATACTATCCGTTACAGTTGGGTGAAAAAAACGGGCAGAAAATTTCGTAAACAGCGATAAGCAACTCATCAAAGAAAGGGAGCTTTCCGCAAGTCTCCCCTTCTTTTGATATATATCAGCTATAGGCTCCTTAAATCGCCTCTTTCCCCCGTTCCCCGGTGCGCACCCGCACCACCTCTTCCACCGGCAGGACGAAAATCTTGCCGTCACCGATCTTACCGCTCAGGGCGGCTTCCCGGACCGCATTGACAGCCTTGTCCAGCATATCCTCGGCAACAACCAGCTCGACTTTGACCTTGGGGTTGAAATCCACGGTGTACTCGGCGCCCCGGTACATTTCTTTATGCCCTTTCTGACGGCCGCAGCCCTTGACCTCACTGATGGTCATGCCGCTGATGCCCAGTTCGCCCAAGGCCGCTTTGACGTCATCCAGTTTAAAGGGCTTGATGATTGCCTCTATTTTCTTCATGTCGATATCTCCTTGTCAGTCCGGGATTACAGGTTGTAGCCGACTTCGTCATGCTGGGACAGATCTAGTCCCATGACCTCATCTTCATCGGAGACCCGGAATCCGGTAAGTTTTTCCGTGAGCTTCAGAATACCATAGGTGAGCACACCGGAGTAGACAAAGGTGACCAGGATACCGGCAATCTGAATAAAGACCAGACTGAACCCGCCGAAGAACAGGCCGTCTGCGCCGTCCGGATTGACTGCTGTTGAGGCGAACAGGCCGGTGGCAATCGCGCCCCAGGTTCCGCCGCAGCCGTGCACGGCAACCACATCCAAGGCATCGTCGTATTTGAATTTCGTTTTAAGCCTGATGGCAAGAAAGCAGAGTACGCCTCCGGCCAGCCCGATGATCACTGCGGACACCGGCCCGACAAAACCGGCAGCCGGAGTGATGGCCACTAACCCGGCTACCGCCCCTGACGCAGCACCGAGGGCGGTGGGTTTGCCCTGCATGATCCATTCTGCCGCAACCCAGGACACCATTGCCGCTGCTGCAGCAACATGGGTGACAAAGAAGGCGGATCCGGCCACAGCACTGGCTGCGCCTGCGCTGCCTGCGTTAAAACCGAACCAGCCGAACCAGAGGATGCCTGCCCCGAGGATGGTCATGCCCAGGCTATGCGGCATGAAGGAATCGCGACCGTATCCTCGCCGCTTGCCGATAAAGATTGCCGCAACCAGAGCCGCCATACCGGAGTTCAGGTGAATAACCGTGCCGCCGGCAAAGTCCAGGGCACCCAGTTCGAGCAGCCAGCCGCCGTCCCCCCAAACCCAGTGGCAGACCGGCAGATACACAACGGTTGTCCAGACAACGGTAAAAAACAGAAAACCGGTAAACTTGATCCGTTCGGCAAAGGCACCAGTGATCAGGGCCGGAGTGATGCTGGCAAACATGAGCTGAAAGGCGCAGAACACCAGATGCGGGATCGTGGTGGCATAGGTGTCGCTGGGTTCTAGGCCCACTCCGTTCAGAAAAGCCCAGTTCAACCCGCCGACAAAACCGCAGATATCCGGCCCGAAGGCCAGAGAATATCCGTACATCACCCAGATCAGCGCCACTATGCCTAACGAAAAAAAACTTTGGACAACCGTTGAAAGCACGTTCTTGGAACGTACCAGGCCGCCGTAAAACAGGGCCAGCCCCGGGGTCATGAACATGACCAGGGCCGCAGCAACCATCATAAAGGCGGTATCTCCCGCATTGACTGCACTTGCTTCCATCATACACTCCTTACGAAATAGGTTGACAAAAATGAAAAGTTTTTCAGTCCGCTGGATTTCAAAAGACGAATGTAACATTTTTTACAAATCTTTCTACAGAAAAGACAAAAAAGTCTGAAAGATTTTTCGGTCCGGGAAGAAAGGGAAGGAGGGCGAGAGGAAAAAGCGCGGGCAGATCAACGGGGAGAGGGGATTCAGGATTCCGTTTGGATTGTTTGACTGATCGGGCAACAAAAAAGGCGGAGCCTTGCGGCCCCGCCCTGTCGATCACTGACGAATCTGCGGATCGTTACATTACAGGTTCTCCAGATAAGCTACTGCCTCCATGATAAGCGGGTATACGGCATCCTGACCGTCGCAGTCACAGATCCAATCACTCTCATCCGGGGTGCCCGATACTGCGCAGTCGTCGATCTTCGGCACGAGCTTCTCCAGGAGCTTTCTCCGGGCTCTGTCGTATTTTTTCCTGCCGCTTTCTTCCTTGCCTGCCTCAAGATTCTCTTTGGCCGTCTGCGTAAGTTGGAGAGCACGCTCGATTATCCTTCGTACATTTTTGTAATTTCCGCAGGTCTCAGGGACAGCCAGAGCCTCCTCAAGTACCTGGATGGCGGCATCGTGATCAGAGAGGACATTTATTTCAACTTCAGCTTGGGCAGTATCGGGTTCGCTGTCCTCTGTGCCGTCATTGACGATGAGGCTGACCTGATAGGTTCCGGGGAGGTCGGCGATAATGCAGGATATCTCCGCAGTCGGATCATCAAGCTCGGCTGCACTGCCCGCAGGCCATGCGGTTAGATCCCAAGTGTACGTCAATTCGTCGTTGTCGGGATCAGTACTGTTGCTGCCGTCAAAACAGACGGTCTCTCCTGCAACAGCAGTCTGATCCGGTCCGGCATCGGCAACCGGGACTTGGTTCGCGATACGCACAACAGCCTGGGCAGTATCCGCCGGGCTGTCATCCGTTCCGTCATTGACCACAAGGCTGACCTGATAGGTGCCGGGGAGGTCGGTCGTGATGCAGGGTTTCTCAGCAGTCGGAGCGTCAAGCGTTGCCGAGCTATCTGCAGGCTGTGCGGTCAGCGTCCAGTGAAAGGTCAGTGAATCATTATCAGGATCGGAACTGCCGCTGCCGTCAAAGCAGACAGTCTCTCCTGCAACAGCAGTCTGGTCCGGTCCGGCATCAGCAACAGGTGGATGCTGAAAACTCTGACCGGTATTGGGATTCCCCGGAGTGGCTGAGACGGGGTCGGTCCAAGCAAAGTCTTCATACACCATACCGCTCCCTGTAAGCTGTAAAGAATGACCTGTCGGTGTAGAACTGGATTCAGCAACACCGATATCCACGCTTGAGGTGTCGCTGGCTGGCCCGTTCAGCGCGGTGAACGAACCTTCATAACTGAGAAATTGAACAACTGTATCATCTGCATCAACCAAGGCGATTCCGTCCGGTGCTCCGTTCTGTATCCCGGTATGGCTGACAGAGACCATGCCGAACCCGTTTCCCGCATCAGGAATCGTTCCGCTCAGATTTTCTGTTGCATAAACTTCACCGTTGCCGCCATTGTACAACACAATCGACCAATCTAGTAAATCTGTTCCCGCCGGACCGGCCACTTCAACGAATTCGTTGGTATCAGTACTTTCATTATCATAGTGAATCTCATTGATAAAGACCGGTGTTCCCTGTGCTGATGCGACAGCGGCCAGGCAGAACGAAAAAAACGACACGGACAAAACAACACATAGGTTTCTGGACAGGGAATAACTGCGGTCAGGGAACCTGCCAATACGGCAGGAGGAATAAATTCGGGCAAAGCCCGTTACTGAGGACTGCATAACATACCTCCCGGTATAGATTTATAAAAAGCAGGCAACCTGGCCGTCTCCCCTGCGGAGACCCCTGGCTTTCCGACACCGCCTCGCAGCGGTTGTGGCTTTGTCAGCTTTCCGTCATCAACCGGAAAGCACGGCACCTGCTTAAAAAACAAGCATTACCATTGTTATGAATTTATAAATGGATACAGTTAATATCTGGATTTATGATCAGTGAATTATGTTTGTCCGAAAACTGCACTGCAGCCTGCCTCCGTCAAACCGAGAGAAGGCGGCAGCAGGCTGTCAAACCCATTTTTTGCAATGACGCTACAAGACTTTTAACTTTCGGTCAAGAAAAAATGCACTACAATATCAATTCAGTATATGATAAAAGTTATCATTCCCGTACATGTGTATACAATATTATCAGAATGTAAACTGCCCGGTTTAAGCTGGACATCATGAAGCTCTCCGATGAGGAGCGTCAGGCGTATGGCCGGTATCAGGATGATCTGCATTATCAGGCCAGTATGGTAGAGTCCACCTATACGGCCGGGATGATGAAAGGAGAGGAAAAGGGGATAGAGAAAGGAAGAAGGGAAGGGGAAGCAATAGGAAGGCAGGAGGAGAAAAAGGCGATTGCGTTCAGCCTCCTGCAGTCCGGTCTGCTTGATATTGAGAAGATTGCGGTGATGACCGGGCTGACGCCGGAGGTAGTCAAGGGTCTGAAGACCGATCAGTCCGGTACGTAGAAATCGGACATCATCCTGAGCTGCAGTTCTGCCGGGAGCAACAGAAGGCAGGCAGGACGCTGATAAAGACGGTCGGCAATGTTAACATTCCCCGATCCACGTCTCTGTCAGTACTGAGGGGTGGACCGGGGATTCTTCGGATACCCTTGGAGTTGCTGCCATCTCTTCATTGCTTTTTACGCTGGACATGGTAGTGTCGGGCTGATTGAGGCGGAGAAGAGGAGCCGGAATGTCTCCGGCATTATTTCCGCTGCACCGGATTTTTATTTTTTTATAGGAGGATTGGGAAATGAAGATGAAGGTATGTATCGCCGTCATGGCAGGAATAGTCCTTGCGTTGCCGCTGAACATGTTCGCGCAGGAAAAACAGGAAAAAAGCACTGTACAGCTGGCAGGCCTGCGGATTGTAGGTCCGGGATACGGGGCGAACGGCTCCGAACTACAGGCATTTCAGGAGTCTTCCGGCACAACGCTTGCCCTGGCTGTTGAAGCTCCAAAAGATAAAAAGATTATTGAGCTGGACGATTCAAAATGCTCCCTGACGCAGTTCACCGATGACCGCAACCGCAACCTGATGGACGGCATCTACTGGGGCAGCTGGCCGAAGACATCGGAAGACGGAAGTGCTGCCCTGATTGAAGTGTCATCAAAAAACAGGCCCTCTCAAGATGCCTCCCGTCTCACTGCCAAAGGCACGCTTCATCTGCGCGTTGCAGATTCCGTGCAGACCGAGAAAATTGAGGCGCTGAAACTCGAAGCCGGTACAGAAGTAAAGGTTGCCGGAGAGGAAATTAAGGTATTGAAGGTGGAGAAGGAAGACCGTTATGTAGCTCTGACGTTTCAACTTACGGACAATATAAATCTGGATAAGGTCCGGTTCACCACGGCAGACGGCAAACCTGTGGATGCATCGGGACGCAACACCTCGTCGGACGGCAGTGTCGTGCATGTGATCTACTATTTGGAAATGGAATCAATACCGGAAACGCTGAACCTCGAGATGGAGGTATGGCAGGGAGCAGAAACCTTGGATCTGCCTTTTGAGATAACAGCAGGAATCAGTCTGTAGACGATAAGCCGCATCAATATCCACAAAAAAAGGCGGTCCCGAAGGTCCGCCCGGTAGAGAGTAGGGGAGGGTGTTTTGTTTACTTGGTCAGGAAGTCAGCATAGGCATGGGAACCGTGCTCGCCGTAGTCAAGCCCTTCGACCTCTTCCTCTTCCGTGACCCGCAGACCCACTGTGGCCTTGATGACGGAAAAGAGGATAAAGGCGCAGCCGAAGCTCCAGACAAAGGCGGAGCCGATGCCGATCAGCTGGGTGGTGATAATTTTGATTGTCATGCCTTCCATGTTGAAGATGCCGGCAGCCAAAGTTCCCCAGGCGCCGCAGACGCCGTGCACAGAAACCGCACCCACCGGATCGTCAATGTGCATCCGGTCGAAGGTGACTACTGAGAAGACCACCAGGACACCGGCGATTACGCCGATAACGACCGAGCTCGTCGGGCTGACATTGGCGCATCCGGCAGTAATGCCCACCAGACCGGCCAAGGCACCGTTCAGACTCATGCTGATATCCGGCTTTTTAAACAGAATCCAGGAGGTGGCCATACCGGCAACTGCACCGGCGCAGGCAGCCAGATTGGTGTTGACAAAGATCATGGCTGTATCGGTGATACCGGCGGTGGTGGAACCGGGGTTGAAGCCGAACCAGCCCAGCCAGAGGATGAACACACCCACAGCGGCCATCGGGATATTATGACCCGGGATTGCTTTTACTTCGCCATTTTTACCGTATTTTCCTACGCGCGGTCCGATCACGATGGCTCCGGCCAGAGCTGCCCAGCCGCCGATGGAATGCACTACTGTGGAACCGGCAAAATCGATAAAACCCATGCCCTCAAGCCAGCCGCTGCCGTGAAACAGGCTGCCCCAAGCCCAGCTGCCGAAGACAGGATAGATAAAGGCACACAGGCTGGCGCTGTAGATCAGGTAGCTGGTGAATTTGGTCCGCTCAGCCATAGCACCGGAAACAATGGTTGCAGCGGTTGCGGCAAAAACGCACTGGAACATCCAGAACGCCAGGACCCAGGGATCACCGCCGACTTCGAAGTCACTCAGGAAAAATCCGTCTGTGCCGAACCAGCCCGTGCCGCTGGTCCCGAACATCAGGCCGAAACCGATGGCCCAGAAAAACAGGGAACCCATGCTGAAGTCCATCAGGTTCTTCATCATGATGTTGATCGCGTTTTTGGCCCGGGTGAATCCGGCTTCCACCATAGCGAATCCGGCCTGCATGAAAAAGACCAAGGCTGCAGCAACCAGAGTCCAGATGTAGTTAAGATTGGTCTGTACAGCTTCTGCAGTCGGTTCGTCAGCGGCTCCGACAACGGTCGGCAGTATCAGCAGAGCAAGCAGCGCTCCTGTCATCAGGTTCTTCTTTTTCATTTCATCTTCTCCTTCTGTTCTTTATCCGTCGTATTTTATTGTTTTATTGAGTTGCGGGATCGAATTAATTGATTTCTGCAGAGTCTGCAAAAGACTGTCAGATGGCTTCTTTGTCCTTTTCGCCTGTTCTGATTCTGCACACCGTGTCCACCGGCAGGACAAAAATCTTGCCGTCGCCGATTTTACCGGTGCGGGTGCTGGCGATGACCGCTTCGATCACCTTGTCCACCAGTTCGGCCTCGACAACGATTTCTATTTTGTTTTTCGGGATAAAATCCACTGTGTATTCAGCGCCGCGATAGATTTCGGTGTGCCCTTTTTGGCGCCCGAATCCTCTGACTTCGCTGATGGTCATACCTTTGATGCCGATCTCATTGAGCGCGTCTTTCAGCGCATCCAGCTTGAACGGCTTGATAATGACTTCTATCTTTTTCATAACTGAACCCTCCTGGTCGGTTCCCGTGTTTGTATTGAATGAAAATGTATTCTCGGCAGAATTGATACAGGGTATTCAGCAACGACTGTGCCATGCCTTTCATTTTTGACATGCGCATATCGCACCAGACTGTTCTGAAGGGCTATTTTACGTTGTTCCGAACAGCCTTTTGAAAAAGGCGACATTTTTTATTTTCATTTTTGAAATATTTTTACATAAAAATACACAGAGTATTACAATCGTGAAAACATAATCACTGCAGCTTGATCAGATTTTCAATCAGAGAAGGAGCCGGGCAGACTGGAAGGTCTGCCTCAAAGAATGGAGGTTAGGCTGATGTGTTCAGAAAACCGATATAAAACCCCGCCCGTTAGGTAGGGCAGGGCGTGCAGATTTGCAGATATGGAAGGATTGTGCAGCTTTTCAAATGGATTTAAAGCAATTACGCCAGCTGACGTATTACATTTTAATCACTTTATAATGCTGAATATATCTTCGTAGTTTCGTTCTATGCTGCGCAGCACCGGCAGATTTGAAAAGGTACTGATCTCCCGCATGGCCAGCGGAGAGCTTGAGCACAGACCGGAAATGGCATCCGGCTGCAGGTCAAATTCTTCTTTGAGCACATGAATACCACCAAAAACCGCTGATGAATCAGGACCGCAGAAGATCAGCTTGTGAATACGGCTGCGCACCTCAGGCATCCTGAGCAACATGGCGGTTTCCCGCTGAAAAATACCGTCGGCAAATTCAATCACCAGATAATTTCTCGCATTGTTGCCGTATTTCCTATCAAAGGAATGAAACATCCACAGCAACCTCTCCTCATCCATCAGATAGCTTGACGGGTAGCCGAAATAGGTGAAGTCCGCGATATGCTCGGCGCCGCAGTCTTCCATCAGCAGGATATCCTTCAGACTTGCCGTGCCGGTAATTTTTGCCGCCCGCACATGTTTTCCCGCTGAGGAGAGGGCGTAGCAGCAGGCTGCTGCGGCATGAGTCTTGCCGCTGTTCATGCTGGTGCCGATACAGAGAATAACCTTGGAACCCGGTTTGGCCCGGTCAACAGTTTTCGGCTTCACGAGAACGTGATCTCTGGTGTTGACCACTTTTCCTTCGGTATCGGATATATAGCCAAGAACATGCACTTTGGTAGGCACGCCGAGCTGCTGATTCTGCGTTTTCACCTCACCGATCACGCCGCCCTGACTGAACAAATCAACCTGTTCTGCCAAAGTATCAGGAACCAAGCCCTCATATTGATCCGGTGCATACCGGTTGCCGAAGACAAAGATGGCGGGTGTGCCGATGTTGATTGAATGCAGCCGGGCCGACGTGCTTTCCACCCGTTTATGATGCCCGATTTCCGCGATTTTACCGAAGATGAGATCTCCGACCTCCGGCTTTTTCCGATTTGACGGGTCGTACAATTTGATTTTTGACTTGAGAATGGAAAAGGCTGAACTCGGAATGATGCAGTTTGACTTGATTTTTTTCAGAGACATTTCGTCGACCTCTTAATGAGATATTTCTGACGTAATCTGATCGGCCTCCCGATCAGAACCGGAAAGGTTTTAACATGCTGGTTGCAGAAAGTAAATCAATATCAAGCTGAGCTGCCCGGATCATGGATAAGCCGAATAAATGTCGCATAAAATATCTTGTATTTTCCGTTTAAAGAGATGATAAAAGGGAGCACAGGAAAATGAAAAATTCTGGATTTAAATCATCAAATAAGCTATTCTTTATACAGAAGGAACAATAAAGAATAAAAGAACAAAAACGGATTTACCGGGAGGAATGACAATAAGTGAACTGAACAAAGAAACTGAGCAGGGGATCGAAGACGCGTTAAAGAGGTATTTTGTTGATATAACATCGGAATGCCCATATGGAATGCAGCGGAAAGCTGTATATCATCAAGCGTTTTTTGGTGCGCTTCCTGATACCACTATGGAAGTTTTTTTCCGCAACGGCTATCGCCGGAACGGCAACTGCATGTATTCCATGCGCTGTCCGGGCTGCCGGGAGTGTGTGCCCATTCGCCTGAACCCAAATACGTTTTTCCCGAACCGAAATCAGAAGCGGGTCTGGAAAAAAAACAGGGACGTCAGTGTCGGTCTGGCACCGTTGACTATGTCCGGTGAAAATCTTCTTCTGCTGGACCGGTTTCTCCGCACCCGTTTCCCGGACGGTCAGGCCAGTGCAGAGAGTTACTACAGCGGTTTTTTTATCACCTCAATGACCAAATGTTTCGAAATCCGCTACCGCGTTGCGGACCAGCTACTTGGTGTGGCGATTGTGGATTGTTCAGATCAATGGCTCAATGCGGTGTATTTTTATTTTGATCCCAAACAGGCGCGGCGCAGTCCGGGAACCCTTAATATATTATACCTGATAGAATTCTGCCGTCGGCATGGAATTGACAACCTGTATCTTGGTTACTGGATCAATCGGGTGCAAGGAATGCAGTATAAGACGTCTTTCAAACCCTATGAAGTCCTTATTAACGGGTGCTGGAAGATGGTAAAGTAACTAATTTGATCAATATCAGATAGATGTTGTTTGTTTCGGTCACAAATTTAACATAATATATATTATGCGACATTAATCGTTTTTATGTCTTTTCCGGGTCTTTCATCCCTCATTCGTGGATGATCTGTCCCGCTTGCCGGGGCAGATTTTGACGGATATACCTCATCAGTAACTTTTCAATAGCCATTGATAAAGCCCTTTCAGCAAACCCGTTTTGCTTATGTATGGTTCAGCAATTTCTGCTACGCTCTCTCTTGATACAGAACGCATTTTTTTTGCAAATAACAGGATGTTTTCAATATTGGCCTCTCCTTTGCAAAAATATGGAAAAGCAGGAGGAAAATTTTCTTCATAGTCAGCATATACAGGAAGCCCCATCATTAAATATTCACGCACTTTCAGAGTACATGCTTGTTGCATATGCTTTCTGTGCAATGCGAATGATGAAAGCCCAACCCAGCAACTTGCTGCAAGTCTCTTGATCTGATTGTGGGTGAGCGAATTGTGTATATGGATTCTCTTTTTATTTGAAGCTCTTGCTTTATATACAGCGGGAAGTTCTCCGACAAGGTGAAGCGTAAAGGATTCTGAACAAGATTCCATAGAATCAAGAAGCAAATCAAGTCCGTGCCATGCATGAAAGAAACTGGCAACCATTATTAACTCTGGTTCTTTCGTCCTGTGATCATCTGCCGGTGTCTTCTTGTAGTATATACCATTAGGATAAACGGTTGTAGGGATATCGTTGCCCTTTCTTCGCGCGATTTCATAATCCACGATTTCCTGTGTCACAGCAATGATACCTGATGCTGCTTGTAACGAGCGCTTGCCCATCAGTTTTTCAGCCAACGCCCGCAGGACGGATGCTGGCCCAGGTCTCATAGCGAGTTCAAAGGTTTCCAAGGTGTGATGTACCAATACTACCGGAATGCCAGCGCGACGAAGGAAAGAATACAGGAAGGGATCATTGATACTGTAGCGAAGCAAGAGAAGATCATATTGCTTAATTTCATTCTCTAACCATTGATAAAATTCTTTTTGCAGTCTCAACCAGGTATATAATTCTCTCAAAAAAACTTGGGAATTATCAATTCTTATACAGGGAGAGTGTTTAATACAAGAAAAAGTATCGTCAGTTAAATTTCTCGGACAATAAAGCTTTGTTTCCCATGGGATTTTCAATACTTTTGCCGAAGTTGTCTCCCATTGCATCTGCTGGACAATACCAACCCTATATTTTATCATTGATGCTACATGAAGAACGTTTATTTTTTTTTCCATAATATTTTGTGATGGTTTCACTCGGTTTCCAAGCTTATGCAATTATATCCTGATAAAGTCTTTTGTCCTGTTTGTTGGTAAAATGACTGTTATGCCAAAGCAAAGTGAAATCTCCATTTACTTTTCTGCAGCTTTCTTTAAATGTCAAGAAAGTCTCCAATGCCTGTTTGCTGTATCCTAAACCCATATAATATTCTGCAATAACTGAGCTCTCCATCACGACCAAAGGTCTGAGACGGACATTGAGCATCTTTTTTTTTACTGGATCAAAGGCTGGATACTCCAGACACGTTCCGCAACGAAAACCTGGATGATCAGCATAGGTCAAGGTGCTGTCGTAGCCCATACCTGCCTGTTCCCAGCCGTACAGGGTAGTTGGATGTTCCCAACGCAGGTAGTGCATTCTCCCTCCCCAAACTTCCTGTTCTATACCTTCCTCTTTGCATATACGCTGTAAGCGCTTAGCTTCTTGTACGATAGCCTCTGGATTTTGATATGTACTATAGCTGGGGTGTAATCCAATCTCGTGTCCCCGTTCATGGATGCGGCGCATTAAAGCACGGATGGCCGGATGTTCAGGCTGGTAATCTGCATCTTGAGTCGTATTTCCACCACAGATGAAGTAAAATGCACTGGTGAGCCCATGCTGTTCAGATACATCCATGATCCAGTCAAAGGTATTGTAGAGATCCTGAGGGTGCAAGGTACGTTTGGTGTTAAAGCGAATCCAAGGGGCAAACAGCACACTCTTAAGATCACACCGTTTAATAATATCGCCACCTACAGCATAAATAAATCTTTTGGTATTATAGAAACCGTAGTGACTGGGGATATCCACATCATGTGAAACTCTTATCTGGAATTGATGTTGCTTCAGTTTAATACAGGGCCACTGCCGCTGGATAACCTGTCCAAGAATATGGAGCCATTCATCAACAATTGGACGCTCTAAATAGCCATGTTTATAAGCATGGGATGATTTTGCCGGGAAGCGTCCATGTTTGTCTAAGTCGCTGCAGCCCACTTCTTCCTGGCGGGATAACATCCAGTAGGTGAGTCCCATAATATCATAGTGAATAACATGATTTATGCCCTGCCGTTCAATCAGCGGATGAGCTAAACATACTGCTCCAGGTGCAGATAAACTAGCTCCAAGAACCGATTCCCATCCTTCTGCTTCCACATCCCAATGGGTAAGGGGTAAATCGGAACGAGATTGGAAAAAAGAATGTACAAGTTGATCGAAAGTAACAGCACCTTCCGAGCCTTTCAGTTTGAGAATGAGGCCCTGAGCAGCGGGCTCGATCAGCCACTCATGTCCGAAACGTTCGGTAAGGATGACTTCGAGCCAGCGCAGGCCGGTGGCAGGTACAGCAACGATTTGCATTCCAATGCGTATAAATTTCGTAATAAAATTTGTAGAGTTTATATAGTAACTGTAAATATTAAAGAATATAACCTAACCTCATAGCTACAGTACCAGCTCTCGCTTTGAGTTCGCTGTCCATTTGTTTACTCCAAGAGTCAGACATTGGAAAATCTCCTTTTTTTTGGGCATTCATTTTTTTCTTAAGAACTTTTGACATTTTGCCCTCAGAAGGAACAGTTCCCCCGATAAAGTTAAATATTTTTTCAACAGTTTCTCTATTACCTGAAAACATATCTTCTGAGTGAACGATCAGCTGTTTGCTGCGTGGAAAAGTTGACAAGAAGTCAGCAATCCATTTATTTGTCTCATTCCATAGCCAAATATTTTTTTGAAAAAGTGTATAGCTTTCCCATTTTTCCCCTTCCTCCGTTTTTATTTGAGGCGTAATTCTCGTACTATCAAAAGAATGCCCGTTGTACCAGTTACGGCGCATTCCCGACCGTACAACACACCGAGGATCTCGAACGAGATGAATAAATTTAACGTTTGGAATGACAGAAGCAATAACGGGAGCTAAAAAGGTGGAATGAGGGCTAGTTTCTACATACCCCTTATGACAGCAGAGCGAACGCCTTAACAAAGCGGCTCTTGCTGTTACAAAAGATTCTTGCCAGATATCTTTACAATTTTTCCAACACCTCAACTGGTTATAGGCTAAATTTGATAATCTATAAAGTGTTGGCATTGGTTCATGGTAAGAGATTATATTTGGTGCTAGTTTAAATAACTCTGATAAAGTTTGAGTCCCGGCCCTTCCGGTTGACAGAACAAACACGCAGGGAAACTGATGGTCAAATTGCTTTAATCTTGGCTCTATGTTAAGTTTTAGCTTTAGGTGAAAATATATTTCTCTTGGAGAATAATCTAATATTCTGTTTACTTCCATGCGAACACACCACCATTTGGTCCGATTTTGACTTTTAATCCGTATTGACGCAATATTGGAGATATTATCTCATAAATTCTTTTTTTGTCTCTCCGGTACCAGCCTGCGATGCATAATCTTATTTTTTCAGCATTGTTAATTGCTTTTTTCATACCTTCAACAGCCTCAACTTCAGCTCCGTTTACAGTTAACCCTATAAGATCAATACGTTGTAAGCCGATCAGGTTAATGATATCATCTGTCGTAATGGTTGTAACCGATTCTGTATTATTTGGGTCAACTATCCCTGAAATCAAGGAATTAGCCTGACGAGTTGACTTCACCATATCTAATGCTAAATTAGACTGGTTCCATATAGCTCTTTGTATAAGAGTTACATTAGATAAAGAATTAACACTAACATTCCGTTTAAGCAAATCATAAGCATTTGGATCAGCTTCAACGGCAATTATATGAGTATCATTTCCTAGTTCTTTACCTAACCGGACTACTCCATACCCCATATAAGCGCCAATATCAAGAAATGATTCTTCTTTTTTAGGAGTATAAATTCCTTTTAACTCTTTCTTTTCACTATCAGACATTCCCTTTATATCTTCTATAGTTCCAACATGCTGGGGATGAAAAGCTTTTCGTTTCTTTAGAGGATACGGCATGGTCAAATGAGGCATAGAGTGAGGATACAAGTATCTTAGAACTACATCCATGGCTACACGAATTGTATCCTCTGTAATAGAGGATGGGAACTTATTCTTATTCTTAAAATAGATTCTTTTTTCTAGAGCATCCGGGAGTTGCCCATAAAGAATAGTCTCATCTTTCAAAACAGCAAATGGAACTTTCTTTCCATCAGAATCATCTATCCCAGAATCGACAATCTGAATCCGAGAAAGTTCCTTTAGCATTGCTCTTTTCTTCCATATGAAATGAAAATATCTTACATTTAAGTTGTTCTTGAAGTTATTTATATAACTTAAGGTCTTGTCGTAAAATAACATATCGAAAATATCTTTCTATCCTTCAGATCGAAGTCCTATGATTATTCAGTTTCATAAGCCATCTACAGACATACCAATCACTTGCTATTTTATTGAATATAATTTGCCATTAACTCCACCGTATTTATTATTTTTTACCAAATAATCATAGTGTTTTTTATCTCTATATGATCTTATCTGAGATAAGGAACCTACAATCGCTAATCTTGGAACATCATTAGTGATAACTGTACCTGCGCCAATAATTGCACCATCACTAATTTTTCTGCCTGGTATGATAGTAACATTAATTCCTATCCATACGTTGTTTCCTATTGTTACATTTTTTTTTATATTTTCACTGTCGTAAGGCAGCGCCTTTCCTTTATAATTATGATTAGTTGTGTATAATGTAAAATTTCTTCCTATATGAACATTATCACCAATAATAACACCGCCTTCTCCTTTGATATAAGCACCTTTGTTTATATGTACATTATCACCTACCTCGACAAATTCACATCCGGTTATTTCGCAAGGAAAATAGGTATGTAGGCCATCCCCAGCTCTTCGTAAAATTTTCTTAAAAAGAAAAGTCTGAATTCGTGAAAGGATTAGAAAGCGTATCCCTTTGATACCTGAACAAATCTTGTATAGCATTTTGTATGGATATAACATGCTGCTACTCAACTATTCAGGTAAATTATAAAAATAAGCAAAGGGCCCGTCCAAAAAACGCCAAAACAAGCAGCACGAAAAGTTGCTCGGAAAACCGTATACAAACTATTTTTTGACATCATAACAACCCGGATTAAAAAGACAATATAACACAAAGAACTCCCTATAGAGAACAGAAATATTGCCAGTCTGATATTATTTAATAAACTTGCCATTAAAATGCTTGTACAACGAATTATAAGCATAATGGCCTGTAGTATCATGCTCTCCTTTTGTTTTTCAAGAACACTAAATAAGGTTGCAATAGGAGAAAGTACAAACTGAAAGTAAAGCATCGGTGTCAAAAGACGTGCAAACTCACCTGCTTCTCTCCATTCGTTTCCAAACACCCAAGCAAACAAATCCGGTCCGATTGCAGCTATGATCAACACCGGAGGCATGGCCAGTTGAGCCAATCTTTCATGAACCTCAGCTACAAGCGGTGCCAAGTTTCCCTCCCGTTTTGCTTCACCCGCCTTTGACAGGAAAACATTGCCAATCGCTTGTCCTACTATGAACATGGGCAAGGAGATAACTCTGTGCGCAAGCGCATAAATTCCGGCAACAGCAGGGCCAAAGAAAAAAGCAAATAACAGTGAAGGTAATTGCATGCCTGCCGTGTTTAACAGCCCTCCCCATGTGGCAAAATAAGGAAAATGACGGTATCGGATAGCAACTTTTTTTACACTTTCTGTACTGGCTTGTTTAAATTCAGGTTTGGTCAATACTGGAGCAGCCAAACTGCTTGTACCTACTCCTTGTCCAGCCACGTATCCAAGCAACAGTGCGATGCCCCCCAACTTGAATGCCGTCAGCTGGATAGCTAGTGATGTAATGGATTGACGCAGCCTAGTGGCGGCTATGATATTGAACCGCTTGGTACGGATGCCCCAGTAGTTGAATACGTTGTAGGCTCCGCCAAACAGGACTCCAATCGGTAAGAGCCAAAAATAACCGGCGAGTTGTGGCACAGCCAATACCTGAGCAATAGGATCACCAAGAAAAAAGACGAGCATGCTGGTAACGAAGCTTGTGACAACAATAAGAATCAGGCACAGAACAGCCAAATTTGCGGCTTCCTGATCAACTTCCGGTAAGGGTATAGCTAATTCGTAGCGCAGGCAGGAAACGACATTGATGAGTGCTAACAAACCAATGAAAACTGCTAATAGCCCTAGGTCTTCCGGGCTGTATAGACGGGTAAGTAGTGGAGCAGCAAGTACGGTAAGTAGCTGTGCTCCAGCAGTTCCACCTATGAGAACACTCACGCTGCGGGCGAAAGAATTTTCCGGCAACAGGCGTTGGATAAACTGTTTGATTCGTTTGGTCAATTTGTTCTTGTCGCTTGGATACTATTCATGAGAATATCATTGTGAGCATCCGTAAACTCCTCCTGACCGCATGTGATGACAATATCAGGACAGGTAAAACAGCCTGTGGATGGAACATGTACCCGCAGATCACTAAAACAACACTTATTATTTCAAACCCTTATTATATTCCATATCAAACCACATAGCAAACAATGTGAACAGACTGGAACTCATAAAGGAAAACATGGCCGCCAAAGTATTGATAGGAGGCAGGTGCCCGTCAATGTTCAGGTAAACAAATGCCCGGACTGTCAGGATTACTGTGAAAAAGAAAAATACCAGGCCAAGAAAATAGAAAAAAATCAACGGATGAAAATCCCGGATAATATATTTTTCCACCATTCTCCGGATAAAACCTTTCAGCAGTATCCAGGGGATGGTGAAGACAACTTTTTTTAGTTTAATCCCGGAAACCTCGCCGACATTGTACACCGGACGAATGGATATGTCACGGACCCGGAAACTGGCAATATTCAGGCGGATGAGCAGATCATTGGGCATCCCGTACCGGGGATAGATCGCTTCGGGATCAATGCGCTGCAGGGCCAGCAGAGAAATAGCCGTGTAGCCGCTCTGCGAATCAGCTATATGCCAGTAGCCGGAGGCAATCTTGGTAAACATAGAAAGAAAGGAGTTGCCGATATAGCGGTATCTCGGAATCATCTCCCAAGATTGGCCCCGAAAAAGCCTGTTGCCCTTTGTGTAGTCGCATTCACCGCTGCAGACCGGCTCCAAGATGCGGGGCAGGTCTGCCGGATCCATCTGGAAATCCGCTGCCATGACAGCCGTCACATCCACCTGGTGATCTCTGGCCCATATATATCCGGTTGAAATCGCCCCCCCTACCCCTCTGTTTTCTTGGTGACGAAGACAGATAATCCTCTTGTTATCCTGCTGCAGTTCCTCAACAACAGCCGCTGTCCGATCCTGACTTTTATCATCCACCACCACAATATAATCCACATATTCCGGCATTGTACTGATAACCTTGCCGATCAGCCGCTCCTCATTATGGGCCGGGATGACAACAGCAATTGTTTTCTCAAGAAACATAAGGCCGGATTATGGATTAGATTATAGATGCTGAACGAGGTTATACAACTCTATGGAGAGACTATATCATTTCAGGATGCCAAGAGCAAGTGGTCATCTGTCTCGGTATGCCGAAAACAGCACAGCACGTGGTGCAAAAAAAAACGTCCCCCTCCCCTCTTGACTTTTCCCGCATCGCTTTTATTGTTTCTGTCGGTTATTTTCTCCGCTGGAAGATCTGTGAAAACAGAGAGATATTCCCGGCTCTGGCTGGACGAACGCACACTGTATCCTCTTTATACTGCCGTGCGCCCTGCCCTGTCTCCATCTGCCCTGATGTGTTCCCTGTTGTTCACCTGTTCCAGCGGAACTTTGTTCTTTTTTTTGCATTTTTTAATATTCAGCCTGTGGAGTTGTATCCATGATTCACGTTGAACACCTTACCCGAAAGTACGGCGACTTTACTGCTGTCGATGATGTCTCGTTTGAGATCGGACCGGGCGAGATCGTCGGTCTGCTCGGCCATAACGGTGCAGGAAAGACCACGATCATGAAGATGATGACCGGGTACCTGGAACCGACCGGCGGCAGCATCTCCATCGACAAACTGGACATCGGCAAGGACCGCCGCAAGATCCAGAAAAAGATCGGTTATCTGCCGGAAAACTGCCCGGTCTATCTGGAGATGACCATTTTTGACTATCTGGACTACTGCGCCTCTCTGCATGGGATCGCCAAGAAAGACCGGCCCGCCCTGATCCGGGAGGCGATACGGCGTACGGCTTTGGAAGAAAAGGCTGTCAAGCAGATTGCCACCCTGTCCAGGGGCTACCGCCAGCGCACCGGCGTGGCCCAGGCCATCCTGCATAAGCCGGACATCCTGATCCTGGACGAGCCGACCAATGGCCTGGATCCCACCCAAATTCAGCATATGCGTACCCTGATCGCCGAGCTGGCCGAAACCGCAACAGTGATCATATCCACCCATATTCTGCAGGAGGTGCAGGCGGTCTGTGATCGGGTCATCATCATCAAGGACGGGGCCGTAGCTCTGGATTCCCGGCTGGAGGAACTCTGGCAGAGCTCAAAGCTGCTGATCAGCACGGATGCGGAGAGCGGCAAGGCAATCGAGCTATTCAGCGCCCTGCCCCAGGTTGCTTCGGCAGTGAAGAGCAGAGCAGGACAGTTTACCTTGGAACTGAACAAAGAGGCAGGCGGGGACGAAACCGCTGCCGCTGCGGCCCGAAGTATCCATGAGCAGGACTGGCCCCTGTATTCTATGCATTTTGAGAGCAGAAATCTGGAGACCGTCTTTGCCGAGATCAGCGAGAAAGGAGGAGCAGCATGAGTACATTATTCCGCATCGCACGAAAGGAGTTCGGCTCGTTTTTCAGTTCGCCGACTGCCTTTATTTTTCTGGGCACCTTTCTTGCCGCAACCCTGTTTATTTTCTTCTGGGTAGAGACTTTTTTCGCTCGCAATATCACGGAAATCCGGCCGCTGTTTGAGTGGATGCCCATTCTGCTCATTTTTCTGGTCGCAGCCATCACCATGCGCATGTGGGCTGAGGAACACCGGGCCGGAACCCTGGAATTTCTACTCACTTCGCCGGTCCGACCGGTGACCTTGGTGCTTGGGAAATTTCTGGCCTGTCTGGGCCTGATCGCCTTGGCCCTGCTCCTGACCCTGCCGCTGGGCGTGACAGTGAGCTTTCTCGGACCGTTAGACTGGGGTCCGGTTCTGGGAGGCTATCTGGCTTCGCTCTTTCTGGCTGCCGCCTATATTTCCATCGGCCTGTTTGTCAGCGTCAAATCGGAAAACCAGATCGTCAGTCTGATCAGTACCTCGCTGATCTGCGGCCTGCTCTACCTGATCGGCTCCGATACCCTGGCTGCATTTGTCGGCAACAAGGGCGCAGAAATTCTCCAGATGTTAGGCACCGGTTCCCGGTTTCACTCCATCACCAGAGGGGTGATTGACCTGAGAGATCTGTACTACTATCTCGGCATCATGGGCGTTTTCCTCAGCCTGAATATCTATGGGCTGGAGCGGATCCGCTGGGCCGAAAACCCGGGCAACAGCAACCATCGGACTTGGCAGATCGCCTGCGGCCTGCTGATCGCCAATTTTCTGGCGGCTAATTTCTGGCTTGCGCCGATGGGCACGCTCCGTTCCGACATGACTGACGGGGATATTTACTCCATCTCCGACGCTACCCGCAGTTATCTGACCCAGATTCGGGAACCCCTGCTTATCCGGGGCTATTTCTCCGCTCAGACCCATCCCCTGCTGGCTCCGCTGGTACCCCGCCTGCGGGATCTGCTGGAGGAATACGCTATTGCCGGGGGCGACAAGGTGCGGGTGGAATTTGTTGATCCGGCGGATAACCCGGAACTGGAGCGGGAGGCCGGGCAGAAATACGGCATCCGGCCCGTGCCCTTCCAGATCGCCAGCAAATACCAGGCATCGGTCACCAATTCCTATTTTGACATCCTGATCCGCTACGGCGATCAGTATGAGACCTTAGGGTTCCGCGACCTCATCGAAGTCAAGGCTGAAAACGAACAGAGCCTAGACGTGGAACTGCGCAATCCGGAATACGACATCACCCGCGCCATCAAAAAGGTGCTGTACAGTTATCAGGCCGGCGGAGATATTTTCAGCGCCATGAACAAACCCGTGGAGCTGACTGGCTATTTTTCTGCCGATGAACGTCTGCCTGAAGAGCTGGTCAAGCTGAAGACCGATCTGCTGGCCCTGACCGACGAGCTGCAGGCAAAAAGCAACGGTCGTTTCACCGTTTCCGTGGTTGATCCGGAGGCGGACGGCGGCAGCGTTGCCGAGCAGATCAGGACGGAATATGGATTCCGACCGATTCCGATCAGTCTCTTTGAGGATATCTGGTTCTATATGACCCTGACAAGCGGGGATCGGGTGCTGGAAGTTCCGTTGCCGGAAGACCTGAGCAAAGACGGTCTTAAACGATCCATTGATGCAGGCCTGAAACGCTTTGCCGCCGGTTTCACCAAGACCGTGGCCCTGAGCGTGCCGCCTTCCATGCCGCCCATGCCCCAGTACGGAATTCCCGGCGGAGGCGGCCCTAAGTTCGAGGCTCTGCGCGAGCTGCTTTCCCAGGAGCATATAATCACAGATGCGGATCTGGACAAGGGGCAGGTGTCCGGGGAAGCGGATCTGCTCATGCTGGCCGCGCCGGATAAGCTGGACAAAAAGAAGCTGTTTGCCGTGGATCAGTTCCTCATGCAGGGCGGCACCGTGGTGCTGGCCACTTCGCCGTATGAGGTCAACCTGCAGGGTAGGCTTTCCGTGGACGAACACAAGTCCGGTCTGGAGGAATGGCTGGCCCACAACGGCATCACCCTGGAAAAGAAAATGGTGCTCGATCCGCAGAACACTCCCTTTCCCGTACCTGCGGAGCGCAACTTGGGCGGGTTTGTCGTGCGGGAGACCCATCTGGTCAACTACCCCTACTTTGTCGATATCCGTCCGGACGGCATGAACGAGGACAGCGGCATCACCTCCGGTCTGCACCAGATCACTATGAGCTGGACCTCGCCCATTACGGTGGATCAGGAAAAAAACAGGAACAGGAAGATTACCCGCCTGCTGGAAAGCTCGGAAAAAAGCTGGGTTTCCGAATCCATGCAGGTGCAGCCGAACTTCCAGATGCACGGCGATCTCGGCTTCCCGGTTGAAGGGGAACAGGGGCAACAACTGCTGGCTGTAGCGGTGGAGGGCGGCTTTACCTCCTATTTTACCGGCAAACCGTCGCCCCTGCTGAAAAAGGACGGGGACAAGACAGAGGGTGATCAATCGGAAATGGGACAGACTCCGACAGAACAGGAAAAGGAGGAGGAGAAAGAAGAGATCATTATCCGCCAGCTGGATAAATCTCCGGATACGGCCAGAATCATCCTGTTCGCCTCCAACAGTTTTTTTCGTGACAGGATCATAGGTACTATTTCCAATGTAAAGCAGACTGGTTACCTGAACACGATTCACCTCATGGCCAATACCGTGGACTGGTCCCTGGAGGACCGGGGTCTGCTGGCCATCCGGGGAAGAAGTCATTTCTCCCGTCCGCTTAATCCGATCAGTAAGAAGTGGCAGCTGTTCTGGGAATATCTCAACTACGGGCTGGTGCTGCTCGGACTGGCCGTAATCTGGCTGCTCAGACTCAGTCTCCGAAAGCGGTCGGAGGCGCAGCAGCTTGCACTCCTGCAGCCAGGAAAATGGAGGGTATCATTATAATGAAAACAATTATCTATGCAGCCGCAGTCCTGCTCGTACTCCAGATCGGGGTGACCGCTGCCGTTCATCTGCGGAACACATCGAATCTGGAGTCTTTAGCGCCTGACGCACCGTTTTTGTCCTTTGATCCCGATAAAATCACCTCGGTGGAGATCAGCGGCCCGGAGGATAAAAAGTTGGTCCTGAGCAAAGGCGACAAGGGCTGGATCATGCCAGACGCGTTTGCCGCGCTGACCGGGAAAAATCAGGTCAGCGATCTGCTGGACAAACTGGCTAAGACCAAACAGGGACTGGCCGTGGCCACCAGCAAAGAGGCTGTTGCCCGGTTTAAAACGGCAGAGGACGAGTTTGAGCGTCATGTTGTCCTGAAACAGAGAGATAAGGTTGCGGCTGAATTCTATCTCGGTACCTCGGCCGGACTTCGCCGCACCAGCCATGCCCGGCTTGCCGGACAGGATGCGGTGGTCACCATCCCGGTGGGCAGCGATGAGATCGATCCTGAGGCGGACAGCTGGCTGGACCGCACCCTGGCCGATCTGAACCGGAATGAACTGAAGTCGGTCGCTCTGGCTGATATCTCCCTGACAAAGCAGGAGAAGAAAAAGGAGAAAGACGGGGAGGAGAAAACAGAGACAGTCTGGCTTCCGGAAGGTATCTCTGCCGACGAAACAGACAAGGAGGCCGTGGACAGGCTGCTGAACAAGGTCACCGGCATTTCGGTGCAGTCCGTGCTTGATCCGGAGAAGGCCGCTGCTCTGTTCAAAGAGACTCCGGCTGTCCAATTTACAGTCACCAAGCAGGATGACAGCACAGCAACTTATGCCTTTGCCAAGCAGGAGGATCATTATGTCCTCAAAATGTCGGACAGCGATTTGTACTTCAAGGTCGGCAAGTGGCAGGTGGAAGACCTGACCGGCATGAAGCGGGAAAAGCTGCTGGTCAGCTATGAGGAAGAGAAAGATGAAGCAGCGGTAGAGCAAGAGACTCCGGCAGCTGCTCTGCCTGAACCGGAAGCAGAGCAGGCGGTCCTTCCTGAGCTTCCTGATGACGAGGACGCTGCCCCTGTGCAGGAGGAGCAGAAAGATGAGGCTGTTGTTGAGCCGGTGGAGAATACAGCATCACCTGAACAGACTCAGGTAGATGAGGGAGGACCTGCCGCTGAGGAAGAAGTGGTACCCGCTGCTGAAGAGGCGGATGCTGCGTCAACAGCGCAGGACGAGGAAACAGCACCTGCTATTCCTTCTGGAGAGGCTGCTGAATAAAGCTGGCTCCTTCAACATCTCATAATCATTGCAAGGCATCTCCCGCTGAGCGGGAGGTGCCTTTTTTATGAACAGAGGTTATTCCGGCTGAAGCGGTCTGGTCAGGAGAAAAAGATCGCCCTGTATCCAGGCATCCGCCTCCCTGCGCAGCTTCGCCTGTTCAGAGCTGATGACCTGCCAGCCGATACGTTCAGCTGTTTCGGCAACGTAGTCAGGATGATGGGCAAAACGTCCGGTCGGGCGTACCTGCCAGCCCGGCTCCTCACCGTGTTCCGTGGAAAAGGCAAACAGGCCGCTTGGAATGGTCCGGGCAAAAGCAGCCCGCAGCAGCGGTTCAAGATCAGCCAGATAGGTGAGCAGATCAGCGGCCACCAGCAGATCGTACTGCTGCTCTTCTTTTTCCATATTTTCCAGAAACTGCACAGCCTCCTCCGTGACCAGCCGCTCATACACGCCTTTCTTTGCTGCCCTGGCAAGCATCTTTTCTGACAGATCCACTCCGACCAGCCTGCTGCAGAGAGCAGTGAACATCTCTCCGGCAAGCCCTGTGCCGCAACCCAGATCAAGGCAGCAGGTAAATCGCGACTCTATTTCCTTTCCGGTCGTCCGATTATCCTGCTGCGTATATTGCTGCACCAGCCCAAACAGCAACTCCGGCACCCGGTAGTACAGCCGGTTGACCAGACTCTGCTCAAAGGTCTCACTGTACCGGTCAAACAGGTCGCGGACATATTCGTTTTCCGGGGTCTGTTCTGCCGTGCCCCTGAGCGCAGCCAGCATATGCAGGGCACCGGGATGGCCGGGCCGCAGGGCGAGCAGCCGCTGATACAGCTCTTCGGCCTGCGTATAATCCTGCTGGAGATGGCAGAGATAGGCAAAATTATTCAGGGCTGCTTCGTGTTTCGGTGCACGGGCAAGCAGTCGGCTGTAGTACTCGGCTGCCTGTTCGTGCTCTCCACCTTCCCGGCAGCAGTTGGCCAGATTGAACAGGATGTCCGTGCCCTCCGGCTGAAGTGCTGACGCCTGCTGATAGGCATTGATTGCTGCAGCATAACGCTGCTCCTCTTTCAATGCCAAGCCCAGATTGAACCAGGTGTCCGGATCATCCGGGCGGAATTTCGCGGCTTCGGCAAATGCCACTGCGGCTTCGGCAAAACGGTTCAGAGCAAACAGGGCCAGTCCCTGATTATAGAGCACCACATCGGCATCCGGAAAATGTTCGAGAATCCGGCTGTACAGTTCGGCAGCCAGGGCGACATCGCCGTTTTCATGGGCGGCAACAGCTTGGGCATATATCTGCTGCAGATCTTCCGGGGAATCAGAGGGGATTTCAGGCATCTTTACTTCTCCGACGGGATGATTTCCTGTTTTAGCAGACAGCAGGAAATTCTATGCTTCGGCCTGCCGTCAGCAAGATATTCGATATTGTCGGGCTGCAGCAACTTGTTCATTACACATCCTTCCGCGATATCCAGAGCAAAAAAACGGTCCTCATTCAGGCCGTTCCGTTGGACCAGCCGGCCCTGCTCAATGCAGAGACTGTGGATGGGGTAGTCTTCGCAAAGCGGACATTGGTATACCCGGCCGTTGGGAAAGATAAAGTAATTCTCCGCCACCCGGCCAGCACAGGAAAATGTATCCTCCGGATCAAGAAAGACCTTGGGATAGGTGACATGGATACCGGCGCGGGCCGCCTGCCGGGCAACCTTCGGCACAACGTCCAGCCAGTGGGCCGGATCAACCTGCCACTGTTCCCCGTCAGCGGGTTTGCCTGCCGCAGGTTTTCCGCGCAGCCCGATGACCTGGATAAAGAAGCGCTGCACCCCGAGTTCAGCCAGCAGAGCAGGCATCCGGTGCAGCTGATCAATATTGCGCGATGAAACCGTGTAGATCAGGCTGGTCCGGAAGCCGAGCGCTACGGCTTTGCTCAGGTTGTCCGTGCACACGGCAAAAACCCCGTCCCCCCGGATGGGATCGTTGGTCGCCGCATCCGGCCCGTCCAGGCTGAAGCTGAGGAAGTCCAGCTCGGCCGGGGTGACCCGCTCCAGCAGATCATGAAAGAGGTAGCCGTTGGAATCCACAGTCACGGCATAGCGCATGGACTTGGCTGCCCGGATGATTGCGGCCAGCTCCGGATGCAGGGTGGGCTCGCCGCCCAGCAGGATCAGGTTGCTCTTCTGCTCAGGCCGGGCAAACAGACGCAGCCATCTGAGCGCGGTTGCTGCAGGCAAGGTTTCCGTGCCGTGCTGGCCAGGGTTGATATAGCAATGCTGGCAGGACAGGTTGCAGGCCGTGAGCAGGTGAAAAAACACATTGCGCTCACCGGGTCTGAAACCGACGGTCCTTGCTGTCGGTTCAGCAGTCATGGAGTTTACTTCTACTTTGGCACTCACAAAGGCTGTGGTAATAATTTGCAATTCCGTTGTTTCTCATATGCGAAATCAATCGAAGCTTGCCTCTTTTCATGCCGTTGACAAAGCTGTCTTATAACTTCATCTTCGTTTACATCTCGACGTGGAAAATTGACTTGAGTAATGTTGTTATATCAGCGCAACTCAATAACGGGACACCGACTTGATGGTATAATCGTTGCTCGACCATAAACAACATGGCCATCATGACCATAGTCATATGATGATGCCAAGCCAGCCATCCCCGAGCCTTAGCCTTAAGACAACGTTCCTTGTCATCCGTCCAGCTTTTCGGTAAATACAGCCGATAGTCGATTGGCGTGGAAAAACGGCCATATCCCAAAGTCGCGAACACTGCTACCTGACAGTTGTCGGTTTTACCAAGCTGCCCGCACCATTGACGAGAAACCCCGACAGACATCTTCCCCTTTTTGGGCATCCCGGATTCATCAATAAAAAGAGCGCTATCTTCCTTTCCTCCAAAAATGTTATCCGCATCTTTAGCTACTTGGTTGTTTACAGGACGCCAATCCCAGTTCGATTCGGAAAGAAAATACTGGAGGGGCTCATATTTAACGCCCGGAACCTTTTCCTCCATACGTTCCATGTTTTTTTGTCAGCCTGGAATAAACCTTTCAAGTATTGGAATGCTTTATCTGACAAACTTACCGTATGTCTCTTAAAAAAATGATGATATCTTTCGTGAAAAGACGTAAGTTGCCGGGCGATGCCGGTCAACTCAAAGAATTTGTCATGGGGACTTCTTTTTTCGGGGCTGGGAGCGTTCATAAAAAGAATAAAGTTATAATCAGGGCGATTGACGGGTATTTTTTTGATAGCTGTTATCAGGTGCTAGCTTGATCAAAAAGCGATAAAATCTTCCTAATGAAAGATACAACTTTATCCGGATATTGCAAGAAGTTTTTACAAATAGATCAAAAGGTTATGGTTGACAAAGTAGAAATAACGGATCTGCTCTGCACTTCCCGAAAGTCTGAAGATTTTACCCTGCAAAGACAATTTGTTAGCCGGTTAAACTGAACAGGATTAGTACCTGCAAGACGTCCCGTTACTGCGCGGTCTGATTTTGGGGTGTGATACCGGCGGGGGAACATTTCTAAATGGTGTAGGATTTTTATTGACTTTTTTGATTCAGCATGGCCAATTCTAATTTGGCGGAAATATTACTCTCTTCCATATCTAATGCTTGAAGATCAATAATAACTCAAAAAATAAAGTCTGAAAAGAAAATGAGTTACAATACAGGGGATCTAAATGTTTCCAGTCAGATTTTACTGGATATATTGAACAATACGTACATCTCGGCAGCATATCTTGACTGCAGATTCAATTTTATTTGGGTCAATAATCGATATGCTGATGCTGATGGAAAATCTCCTTCCTATTTCACAGGAAAAAATCACTTTGACCTGTACCCTGACCGTGAAAATGAATGGATTTTTCAGCGAGTTGTAGAAACAGGCGAGCCTTATTTTGTTGAGGCCAAGCCATTCGAGTATCCTGATCAACCTGACCGAGGAGTGACGTACTGGAACTGGAGTTTGTTCCCTGTAAAAGGTGAAGGCGGCAGAGTGGAAGGAGTAGTTCTGACTTTGGCGGAAGTAACGAGGCGAATAGAAGTCGAAAAGAAGCTTTTCTATGAGCATAAGTTCTGCAAAAGCCTGATCGATACGGCTCAAGCCATAATCCTCGTTTTACATCCTGATGGTACCATCAATTCTTTTAATCCGTATATGGAAAAAATATGCGGTTATAAACTGGAAGAAGTAATAGGTAAAGATTGGTTTGAAACTTTTTTGCCGAATCAGGATTGGAAAAAAATCAAAGAAGTTTTCAAGGAGGCTATTAAAGACATTCAGACCGCAGGGTATATAAACCCTATTCTGGCAAAGGATGGCCATGAAATTTTCATTGAATGGCACGATACAACTTTGAAAGATGATAAAGGTGCAATAGATGGACTGCTGGCCATTGGTCAGGATATTACTAATCGTAAACAGGCCGAGGAACACCTTAAAATATATAAACAAATAGCCTCGTCAACTCAGGATATGATGTCCTTTATCGATAGGGAGTACATTTACAAGGTTGTGAACGATGCATATTGCAAAGCGTTTTTCAAAAAAAAACATGAAATTACAGGAAAAAATATTGCGGAACTCTTAGGTACGGAAGTTTTTGTTTCCACCATTAAGGAAAAGCTCGACCAGGCGTTTCATGGAGAACACGTATCCTATTCAGAATGGTTTGATTTACCACAGGGAAAATCCTATTTGGATATTAAGTATTCTCCCTGTTTTGATCAAAAAAAAGAAAAAATAATCGGTGCAGCCGTCACAATCAGGGATATTACTGAAAAAAAACAGACAGAGAACGATCTGGCTCAAGCTAAAATCAAAGCAGAAATGGCCAATATTGCAAAAAGTGAGTTTCTTGCCAATATAAGTCACGAAATCCGTACACCGATGAATGCAGTAATCGGAATGTGCAAATTACTCTCAGGGACAGAACTGCAACCTGATCAGAAATACTATCTTGATATTATAAACGAATCAGGAGAGACACTTATCACTCTGATTAATGATATTCTTGATCTTTCCAAGATCGAAGCCGGACAGTTAGAATTCATTCAACGACCGTTTAATCTGCAGAATTTGATGGATTCTATTGTCAGTACATTCATGCTGAAGGTTCAGGAGAAAGAATTATCCATTTCATTGAGAATATCACCGGCTATGCACCTTGAGCTTGTCGGTGATGAATACCGTTTGCGCCAGATTTTAATCAATTTAGTTGGTAATGCGGTCAAATTTACACATACAGGGAGTATAAAAATCTCAGCCGAGCCAATGAAGCAGAGTGACACCGATGTAATGGTCAAGTTCTCTGTAATTGATACCGGAATCGGCATCCCATTCGAATTACAGGACAAAGTGTTCGAAAATTTTGCACAGGCTGACAACAGCACCACACGTAAATATGGCGGCACAGGACTTGGCCTTTCGATCTGCAAAAAATTATCTGAATTAATGGGGGGCAGAATCTGGATTGAAAGCGTTCCGGGAGAAGGAAGTTCCTTTTTATTTACCGCCAGTTTCCGCATGGCACCTTCTTCCGAATCAGTTGTCTCGCAGTTGGTTGAAGAAAAACCTGTTATTGACCTTTCAACACTGGAAATCCTTCTTGTCGAGGACAATCAGTTCAATCGAGAACTGGCCCGGATTGTACTTGAAAAGGCGGGAATAAAAGTATCTGCGGCTGAGAATGGTCTTGAAGCACTGAAGCGGATAAGCAATAAACGTTTTGACATCATCCTGATGGATATTCAGATGCCTAAAATGGACGGCCTTACAGCTACACGGCTCATTCGACAGTGCGAGGCAGGTGCTGAAATCCTTGGAGAAGAACATCACGAATTGCTTCAGAGGGTGAAAGCGATTGTGCAGGGGACAAAAACTCCTGTCATCGCCATGACCGCCCATGCTATGTCAGGAGATCGGGAAAAGTGTCTTGAAGCAGGTATGGATGATTATGTAACAAAACCTTATAATCCAGACAAAATATTTTCTGTCTTTCGCCGTGTACTTGCTCAGGAACAATAAAAGGACAGAGCAGTTCTGATCGGAACCATGTCCTCCTTCCCGGCTCCTATCATCAAAGGGTGGCCTGCTGGATGTATCAGTTTTTCTACGCTTTTACTCTGCTCCCTCTGCTTGCTACAAAAAGCCGCGCAGCAGCCTCATCGGCAATCCGACCGTACTCCTGCCGGTCAAACCAGTGCAGCTCTTTATTTTTCCGAAACCACGTCATCTGCCGTTTGGCATAGCGTCTCGTATCCCGAATCAGATACTCCAGCATTTCCGTCCGGTTCCATTCCCCGGAGAGCAGCATGTTGACATGCTTGTAGCCGATGGACTGCATGGACGGCAGTTCCGGGGCATACCCCATTGCCCGCAGCCGCTCCACCTCTTCGATCAGACCCTGTTCAAGCATCATGCTGCTGCGCCGGGCGATCCGCTGATACAGCTCCTCCCGTTCACAGTTCAGGGCAGCTTGAAACACCCTGGTAAATTCCTTCCGCCCTGCCCTGCTGCGCTCCGCCTCCTGTTCCGCGATTAGCTCGGTCCAGGTTCTACCTGACGCCTGATAGATCTCCAGACCGCGCAGAAGCCGCTGGGTATCGTTGGGGTGAATCCGTGCCCCGGCAGCAGGATCGATCCGGCAGAGTTCAGCATGGAGCACCGCCCTGCCCTCTTCCGCCAGCCGCTTGCGGAGTTGCGCCCGAATTTCTCGGTCTGCGGGCATGGCATCAAACAGGCCCTCAAACAGGGCCTTGAGGTACAGACCGGTGCCACCGGTGAGCAGCACGGTTCGGCCACGGGCAGCGATTTTTTTTATTGCCGCCAAAGCATCCGTGACAAAGCGGGCCGCATCATACTGTTCATCCGGGTCAGCAATATCGATGAGGTGATGGGGAACTTCGGCCTGCTCCTGCGGACTCGGCTTGGCCGTGCCGATATCCATGTGCCGGTAGACCTGCATGGAATCCATGCTGATGATTTCGCAGTCAAACTGCCGGACAAGATGCAGAGAAAGGGCGGTCTTGCCCACGGCGGTGGGGCCGACAAGGACAATGATCGGGCAGTCGATGGTGCGGTTAAAGCTCATTGCTCTTTTCGGTGGTGGGTCAAGTTAAAAAATCCCGTGCTTCCGAACAGAAATGGGCAGAAAATTTCAGGGCCGTGCAGCCCGGAAATACTGGAGTACGTGCTCCTTGTCCGGCGCGCCGTCATAGGCGATAATCAGTTCATACCGGGAATCGTGCTCCTCCAGCACAGTAACACCCTCAACCTTGCCAGCCGAAGGCGGGGTTATCTCACCGAGCAGATGCAATTTTCCCTGCTCATCATCTTTGACGTCGCTTCCGGGAATGACGTCCCTGCCATTCCAGTGGTACAGCTGGTAGGAATCAGAACCATCGCCCACCGGCCCGGCCAGGAGCAGGAAACCGTCGGACACGGCAGCCAGATCCCGGATACCGCGCCCGCCCAACTGCACGTACAGCAGCTCGTAGCTCTTCTCCGGTTTATCGAACTGCAGCTTCATGACTGGCACATAGTTCTCTCGGAACCCGACGTAAAGCCAGCCGTCCTTTGCCGCTATACCCTCAATATCGATGCCGTTTTCCTTGCTCGGAATACCGGCAAAAGTTTTCAGGACAGAATCGTTCTTTATGATATCCCGCAGGGTGATTCGCTGCTCGTCAACCTCGCGGCCCTCAGCATCAATCGCGACCCGGTACAGCCAGTCACGGTTCCATTCTTCTTCAATTTTGCTGTCCCGGAACAGTTTCCTGTTTTTCTTCCGGCTTCTGGTTGGTTTTACTTTTTTTTGTTTCGTACAATGAGCCCCGATCACGTAGATCTGATTCCTCTCCACCCCGATGCCTTCGATATCCAGCTCCAAACCTTCATCTTCATCGCCCTCCAGCACCAGGATATCCTTGTGCACGGCATAGCCGTCCTCTGTCTTCTTCAGCAGCTGGATATAATTTTCATTTTCCTCTTCCCCGACGGCTTCATCGGAACCGATGGACCAATAAGGAATTGATTTTTGCCACAGCGCTTACATCCTCAACCTCCAAAACTTCGCCTGATATCCTGACAAATTTACCGGCTTCCACAGTCCCCATACCTTTTCCTCCATCTGGAATACAAAGCAGAAAAACAACGATGAATACACCTGCTGCGCAAAAGAGCCGCCGCTGCAGAGTCCCCAACTTCTTAATTACCTGCTTTACCATATAGAAAAGCTAAAAAATTTCAACCTTTATCCGGCGAAAAACCGTTCAGGTTAAAAGAAAAATCAACAATGACCGGCAGATGATCCGAGCCTGCATCCGGCCCGACTTCTCTGTTCCGGACAACAATATGATCCGAATGCAGGACGTGATCAAGCGGAATTCGTAAAAAAGGGTTTGAGTCCGGCCAGGTTGCCTGCACGCCGAATCCCGGCATACTGTTGCGCAGCCGGGTACGCTGCAGTAATCGTTTGAAATGCGGGCTCCAGGGGGAGGTGTTGAGATCGCCGAGCAGAATGACCGGCAGGGAAGAGCCGACATATTGCGGAAGCTGGTCCAGCTGTTCGTTCCGCAGCCGGGACAGTTCCGGCCCCAAGGGCGGCATGGGATGCGTCGCGATTAGCTGAACGTCGCGCTGTTCTATCCTGACAACAGCCAAGATAGTGGGAAGGGCTGCTCTGCCCGGAGAGATTATACTGTGCTTGACAAGGGGGAAGGTGCTGAACAGGCCGATGCCGAAATTGTCTTCTCGCGGTCGGACAACAGCATGGGGAAAGGAACGGGACAGCCGGGCAAGATCGGTCTGCCATTGTCGGCTGATTTCTTCCAGCACTATGATATCCGGGGCTGTCTCCCGAATAAGCCTGCTGACACGCTGTGGGTTGCCGTCCGTCTTGTTCACGTTGAGCAGCATGACCCGGAAGCCGGGCCCATCCTGCCCTTCGTGTGCTGTCCCACTCTGACCGCCGAGATACAGGGGCAGGAGAAGCGCCAGGTTCACCGCAGCAAAAACTAAAAAAATACCTACTGTTTTCCGGCGCCCTGCCAGCAGCAGAAGCAGACTGAGCAGTGTCAGGCCGAGCAAATACTGGACCCGAAAATGGGCGAACAGATCGGCCAACCAAAAAAAATATCCGAAAAAACCGGCCACCGTGCCTACACAGGCAACTGCTCCGGCGGCGGTGAGCAGACCGGTGTACTGCACGATGTAGTGCAGACCCGGCCTGAACAAGCCTTTTCTTTCTCCTTCTCCTGCACCGGGCCGGGTGTTCACTCCGCCTTCCCAGTCTGCAGGCTGTCCAGAATACCGTTAATAAACCCAACCGATTCCGGCTCAGCATACCGCTTGGCGATTTCCAGCGCCTCATTGATGACCACGGTGGCCGGGACATCGCCGCCGTAGAGCATTTCGTAGGTAGCGATACGCAGAATATTCCGGTCAATCAGGGCCATCCGTTCGACCCGCCAGTGGTGTGAACAGCGGGCCAGCGCGCTGTCGATCTCCTGCTGCCGTCCGCAGATCCCGGTAATCAGCTCTTCCGTATAGGAAAATGCCTTACTGTCCGTCTTAAAACAGGTGCAGAATTCCTGCAGCCCGTCCCGGACAGCCTCTGCAGCGACGGAACGCTCCTGCAGATCATGTGCGTAGAGAAACTGCAGGGCCAACTCCCGTGATTTTCTTCGCAGTCCCATATCAATGCGCGACAACCGGCAGACAGGCTGCCAGCCAATTTTCTGAACGATGTGTTTTTATAATGCTCATTATGCTCATCATCAGGCTGGTCCTACAGTTTGTTGATCAGACTAATCATATCAAGAGCAGCCACAGCCACATCAGCGCCCTTGTTGCCTGCCTTGGTTCCGGCCCGCTCAATGGCCTGCTCAATGGTCTCCGTGGTCAGCACGCCGAACAGGACCGGAATTCCGGCATCCAGCATAACCTGGGCACTGCCCTTGGCAACCTCATTGGCGACAAAATCAAAATGCGGAGTTGCGCCCCGAATCACCACGCCGAGGCAGATGACTGCATCATACCGCCCTGACTTGGCCATTTTCTGAGCAACCAGAGGAATTTCAAAAGCACCGGGGACACGGGCCACATCAATATCCTCATCCTTGACCCCGGAGCGCACCAGAGTATCTATCGCTCCTTCCAGCAGTTTTTCCGAAATAAAGGAGTTGAACCGGGCAACAATAATCCCGATTTTACAGCCGTCTCCCTGCAGTCCGCCTTCTATATATCGTACCATTTTCCTGTTTTCCTTTTCTTTGCATCATCTTTGCGGTCAGTATGCTTCACCGTTCCGTCTATACAGCACTTACATAAACATAAATATAAAAGACGGTACTATACCAGCGGCAGGCAGAAAAAACTACTTCTTTCGTCTTGTTTCCATCATGCGCCACAGCCTGCACAGAGCGGCACGGGCTTCCGGATTCGCAACATTTTCCGCCATTGCCCGGAACCGCTGTTCCGTAGCAGGATCAACCTCAGCCGGTGGAGCAGTATCCGGCCGGTCAGGCAGAGGCACCAGCTCTGCAGGCTGCAGGGTCCAACGGATATCCTCCGCAATACTCCTGCCGGGCAGGAAGGCATTCACCTTGGCAAGAATATCTGTCCTGCACAGATGCATCTGCTGCATCCAGACCGAACTCTGCACATAGACCCAGAGTTCTTTTCTGCGGAAATAGGCAGGCATACTGTGTTCGGCAAATGCAGAACCTGCCAGTTCGGGCCAGTGGCGGACCAAGGTATACAGATGCCATTGATTGCCCCATTGCTGCCGCCCGTACACGGCAGAGAGGGTATCGGCAAGCGGGGTGAGGTGTTTTGTCCTTTCAGGCATACAAGGCAAGGTGAAGAGAGGTTGAAGAAGATTCGGGATATCCCGGCGGGCGGCATCAGAAGGATAAGGCGGATATGGTGGTCTCGGTCCGGTTATCATCAATCTGGTTGATCAGGAGGGAACGGAGGCGGTGGATCCGTCTATCCGCTCCCTTGCCGGGGATGAACAGATCGGTTGCAGCTTCCGCACCCACTCCACGATGCAGGCAGAATGGATGCTCCTGGTCAGAAGATAAACCTGAATCCTCCGTAAACGTTATGGCTTTCATACTTATCAAAGCCGCTGTCGTCGAACCTGTCAAACTGGAGTTCATCAGAGCCGAGATAGCGGTACTTGAGATCAAGAGAAACCATCTCATTAACAGCACAGGCAAAACCTGCCCCTACCTGGTAGGCCAGCGCGTTGTCATCAGATGAAATATTATTCTGTTCAGCTTCAACATTTATCCCTCCGATACCGGCGGTAAGGTACGGCGTGACAGGGCTGTTGCTCAGGAAGTTAAAATACCCGTTAAACAACAGCGCAGTTGCCGAAGTTGACAGTGCATTGCCGCTGCCATACACGATGACTTCCCCGGTATTGCTGACCGCCTGGTCAGCGTCATTTTCCTGATAGGAAACTTCTGCTTCCATTCTGACGATTCCGGCATCATATCCGATGGCCCCTGCAAGCGCGAGTCCTGATGAAGATTCCAAGGTTCCATAGCCGTAGCCGTCTTTATCAGCAAGATCCAGATCACCCAGCGCAGCAAGTCCTCCGTTCAGGCTGATATACATATATCCCGGTGCATATCCCGGTCCAGGGCCCGGGTCATAACCCGGTGCGCTGTATGCAATGGACGAGCACGAAAGCACGGCAGCACCGGCAAGCATCATTAGACTTTTCTTCATCATTCATCTCCCTTCGTTGAATTCTCTTAGAAAAACAGCAGTCTCTATTCATTATCAATGCCGGGCAGAAAAAGCAAGGCAATAATAACAGAGAGCAGTCAGATACGGTTTCCTTGCCGTCAGGCAGGGCAGTCTATGGTATTTTTTTGCGGGCATACCCTGCGCCTTCTTCAGGATTGCATCATGATGTACAACCAGCCTGCACCGGCCAGCCCCTGGAAGAAGGCCACCCCGTAAAGGGGCAGAAACGCTACCCAGCGTCGTTTGCGCCGACGCATCCATCTCCTAATCATCGGTGTCAGGGCCAGGAATAAATTGAGGCAAGGCTCTGTTTGAATTTCATTGTAAAATGATAAATAGAACAGTGAGTAAAAGTATTGCACTAAGCGCTGGCCAGGACCGGGTCCGCTGCAGGAAATGGTTCCGGATCTTATCTCGGCCCAGGTTGTACCGGTTGTTCAGCAATCTGGGACAAAAAACTTTCTGCCACATCCCTCACCTTCTGATTTGGATGCCTGATTGCGGATTCCAAAGCGTCACGATGTGGATATCCGGCAACACCCGGCTTCCCTTCTTTAATTCGTTTCCAGATTGTATCTATATCAGGAAGATGGATCTCGTCGTCCTTGTCAAGGCAAATGAACGGAGATATTTTCTCAATGTCGCCATGGCCATAAATTTTTTTTGAAGCAAGGTCATACGCCAGGTAACAGTTGTTATTGAAACGTACTCCTGCAAGCATGTGCTGATCGGTCAGGTAAAGTTGCCCATATGTATTCTGTGGATTTGCTGGCCTGATAACCGAGGCCCAACTACGAGGTGAATCACCATTATTGGTTCCAAGAACCTTAAGGCGGGAAAACAGTAAGTTCTCTGTTTCAACACTCGCGATCGCCATGATTTGTCCTTGCAAAAAGCTGCTGTCACAGAACACGTATGACTGTCCGGCAGAGTCAGTAACGCGACCATAGATTGTCCAAGGGCCGAGATTAAGGAAAGTATGTGTCAGTCCGGCGCATGGAAAAATGACAATCGCGAACAAACGTGCGACAGATGGGAATCTGATTACTGGCCACTTGTACGCCAGCACTGACAGGATCAGCAAACAGGCAGCGACTATAACTGAAGCCCATAACAAAATCTTAGTTACGAAAGGCGCTATAATCGTAATCGTGTCGTACGAAAATATCTCTCCTGCGGCATATGGCCTATATGTTTCTGTTTTCCATGAAGTCGGGAGGAAAGCCCAGGTTGCGAATAAGATCATGGCAGCTGAATAGAGGTATATTGACGATCGTTTAATCATAAGCAAAACTCATAGGATAGTCGGGATGTATAACATGCCGGTCAGCGGCGTAAGTTCATCTTCGTTTTCCATACCTCCATACTTGCTTCGAGACTACCGGGAGAAAAGAAAGTTGAAGCAATTTTATAATATCTTATTTATATCTATAAAATATAGCTTATTATTAATAAGCCTGCCGGCTTGTGGAAAATACATTCAAGATGTTGATTTGTATGAAAAAGACCTGTTAAAAGAATTTGTTTACTTTATAGGTGGAACTTGTGTATATATTCGATCTGAAGATTATCAACAAAATTTAAACGTCGTTGTCAACAGGTTACCAACAGTTTAATCCACAGAGTTTTCAACATTGCTCCGCGACTATCTGCAGCATGCCTGCGAAAAAGGAGAAATCCGGCTTCTTGATTTTCATCTCGGTCTTTTTCTGGAAAAATGCGCCATCCGGCAGGGGATCGGGGCGGATCAGGATGGCAATCCTGCGCTTCTGCTGGCAGCAACCCTTGCCGGTGCGGCTATTGGAAACGGACACGTCTGTCAGCCGCTGGACCAGCCGGAGGAGTGGCCGTTCAGTCCGGAGGAGGAGCTGATTCCTGATCCGGAGCAATGGCGCAGAAGCCTGCTTGCCGGGCCTGTTGTCGGGCAACCGGGCGAAGTCTGTCCGCTGATCCTTGATGAGCAGAATCGCCTGTATCTGTACCGTTATTACTGCTACGAAGAATTTCTTGCCGCAGAATTGCGCCGAAGGGCAACCGGTGATCTGGAGATGGATCTGAGCAATCGACAGACTGCCGGAGAACTGCTGCACCGGCTTTTTTCCGGCAATAAACAAAGCGGAGCAGTCAATTTTCAGCAGCTGGCAGCGACGCTTGCCCTGCTCAAACCGCTGGTTATCATTTCCGGGGGCCCAGGAACCGGCAAAACATATACGGTGGCCCGGATTCTTGCCCTGCTCCTGGCTCTTCAGAAACAACAGGAGAAACCGGGACTCAGGATTGCTCTGGCTGCTCCCACAGGCAAGGCTGCAGCACGTCTGGAGGAATCTATCCGCCGGGCAAAGGAAGGAATGCAGGAGGAGCTGGCAGAGGATATCCCGGAACAGGCCCATACTCTGCACCGGCTCCTCGGTGCCCGTCCCGGAGCTGATGCATTCCGGTATAACCGGACCAATCCGTTGTATCTTGATCTGTTGATTCTGGATGAGTCATCCATGATTGATGTGGGCCTGATGGTCGCTCTGCTTCAAGCCCTGCCCAGAAAGACCAGGATCATTTTGCTCGGTGACCGGCATCAGCTGGTTTCGGTGGAGGCGGGCAGTCTGTTTGCCGATCTCTGCGCCAATAATGAACCGGTCTGGTCTGCCCGGCTCTGTGCGCAGCTGGAAGGGCTGACCGGGATAACTGGCCTGCAGAACGTGTTGCAGAATGCATCCTCTGCTGATCCGCTGGCAGATTCCCTCGTGGTGTTGCGGAACAGCTATCGTTTTCAGGGGAACAGCGGCATCGGTTCCTTGGCTGCAGCAGTGAACAGCGGGGATATGGAAAAGGTTGATAAGGTGATAACTTCGGATTATGCTGATCTTGAGGTGATGCAGCACACCGGAGAAGAACGGGAAACATGGCTGCGACAACAGATTATCCCCGGATTTCGGAGAATACTGGAAGCAGCATCGCCGGAAGATGCCTTGTGCGCTCTGGAAGAATTCCGTTTTTTATGCGCCCTGCGCAACGGTCCTGCCGGAGTTGAAGGAATCAACACGATGGTGACGCAGATTCTCCGGCAGAACCGGCTGATTTCCGGAAGTTCCGGCAGGACGGAGCTGTATCCCGGAAAACCCGTCATGATCCTGCGGAACCACTACGAACTCCAGTTGTTCAACGGTGATACCGGAATATTGTGGAAGGATGGGCAGGGGCGGCTGCGGGCCTGGTTTCGGCAGCCGGAGAAAGGCTTGGCTTCAGTCAGTCTGTCCCGTCTGCCGGAACATGAGACGGCCTATGCCATCACCATTCATAAGGCGCAGGGTTCGGAATTTGATCAGGTTCTGCTGCTTCTGCCTGAAGAGGACAGCAGGATTCTGACCCGTGAGCTGCTGTATACCGGAATCACCCGTGCCCGCACCAGGCTTATCCTCTGCACTGACCGGGATATTCTGGCAACAGCGGTCGGCCGGAGGACGAAACGGCATTCCGGGCTGGAAGAAAAGCTGCGCGGCAAAATGCGGTAATGAATACGGGCAATAAATACGTTGTGTTTTACAATTGACAGAGTGAAAGTTCAGCCGATACAATGGGTGTGTATGTAAACTGTAATTTCAACAAAGGATGGAGAGCAAAATGCGTATCAGAAATTTAGGTGTTGTACTTGCCAGTGTGTTGTTTGTTTTTTCTGTATCAGCCTGTAAACAGCAGAAGGAGGAGCAGACGACTGCGGCTCCGGCTGTAGAAAGTTCTCAGATTGAACCTGCAGCGCCGGAGAGTGAACCGGAAGTTGCTGAGGATGAAGGAGCTGGTGAAGAAATGATGGACGCCGAAGATGCTTCTGAAGAATCTGCTATGACAGCCGGTGATGAGGGGGTTGATCAGGAAATGCAGGTCGGGCAGGATGGTATGGAGGAAGATGGAGCCGGTGAAGAAATGATGGAAGCTGGAGATGGCTCCGAAGAATCGGCAATGCCTGCAGGTGAAGACGCTGACCAGGCAATGCAGGCCGAACAGGCTGGTGCAGAGGAAGAGGGTGGCGAAAAAATGATGAATACTGAAGATGCTGAGGAGGAAATGAAGCCTGAACAGGCTGCTCCCGGAGCTGAATAACGTTCAATAACGTCAGTAAAAATACGTTGCAGTACATACAGCATCAGCAGATGATCTCCAGGAAGGATCGTCTGCTGATGCTTTTTTGTATGTTCCGGATGTTCCCTGTTGCTGATCCAACCGGGCTGATTCGTAAATATTCTGATTTTCTGGTTATATGAAATATATTCTTCTCATCGGCGACGGCATGGGTGATACTCCGGTGCCGGAACTGGGTTATCAAACGCCGCTGGAGGCCGCACACAAGCCGACCATTGACCGGCTCTGCGCCCTGGCTGAACCGCTGCTGGTCCGCACTGTGCCGGAAGGCTATCCTCCGGGCAGTGATGTGGCCAACCTCTCCCTGCTCGGGTATGAGCCGGAAAAATACTATACCGGTCGCGCCCCGTTGGAAGCAGCCAGTATGGGAATCGATATTCCGGAGAATGCCCTTGCCTTCCGCTGCAATCTGGTCACAGTGGATTATCAGGAGGATAATCGTCTGACCATGCTCGACTACAGTGCCGGTCATATCAGCACGGCAGAGGCAGCAGAGCTGATTGCCGCTGTCCAGGAGGAATGCGGCACCGAACGGCTTGCCTTGTATCCGGGAGTCAGCTATCGTCATCTGCTCATTCATCATGGAGCAGTACCGGAATCTTTACATACAGTACCGCCCCATGACTACATGGATCAGGAGGTTACCGAGTTCTATCGCCAATACCTTGCAGCTGATTATCTTGCCGAGCTGATGCGCAAGTCAGCTGCAGTGCTGGCCGATCACCCGGTAAACCGAAAGCGGCAGGCCGAGGGCAAACGCCCGGCCAACAGCATCTGGATCTGGGGGGAAGGGAAAAAGCCTGCCATGAACCTGCTGCAGGAGCGGCATAATATCAGCGGCAGCCTGATTTCTGCAGTGGACCTGCTGAAAGGGCTGGGCGTGTGCAGCGGCCTGGAGGTGCTGGAGGTGGAAGGCGCTACCGGTTATCTGGATACCAATTACCAGGGTAAAGCTGAGGCTGCGCTCGATGCACTGACAGGGAAGGATTTTGTCCTTGTGCATGTGGAGGCCCCGGATGAGGCTGGCCATCAGGGGGCTGTGCAGGACAAGGTGCATGCCATTGAGGATTTTGATGCCAGGATCGTGACGCCGATTGTCGATGAGATGGACCGTCGGGGCGAGGAGTACCGGCTGGTGGTGACTATGGATCATTATACCCCCTTGGCACGACGTACTCATGAGGATTGGCCGGTACCCATGTTTCTCTATGCTTCCAGAGGGACGGGCCGTCCTTCCGGGGTCAGCTATACTGAAGCGAATATCAAGACCATTGCGGAATATTTCCCGAACGGAGCTGCTTTTTTCAGCCGCTTTATCCGGCAGGAGGCACAGCGTGGCTGATCTGCAGATGGAAATGACCGAGCCGGTTTTCCGCATGCAGTACCGAATTATTTACGGCGATACCGATGCTGGAGGTCTCGTATATTATGCGAATTATCTCCGCTTTATGGAAATGGGACGTACAGAGATGATGCGCAGCCGGGCCATTCCGTACAGCGAGATGGAAGAGCAGGGAATTATTCTGCCGGTCACGGAAAGTTACCTCCGTTACAAGGCTCCGGCCAGGTATGATGATTTGATTACCATAGCCACTTCCCTTGCTGAGATTAAGCGGGTCTCCTGCCGTTTTCATTTCAGAATTACCCGTGAGGAGGAAAAGCGAAACCGGGAACAACTGCTGGTCAAGGGGTTTACCAACCATGCCTGCATCAACCGGCAGGGGAAATTGATGTCTTTTCCTGATAATATTCGGAAAGCGATTCAGGGAGTATGGCGGTATAAGCAGTAGAAACTGAAACCATGCCCGGTCCATGGCAGGAAGATGAACTTGAGGGCAGAAACAGCTGTCGATTTCTTCTCGGTAATTATCAGGCGGGACGTACACTTATTCCACAAAGAGCCGCTCCACCACCTCATGCACCGTGCGTACCGGATGCACCTGAATTCCGGCTGCGGATTTTGACTCCAACTGGCGTGTGCTGGATTCCGGCATGAGGAAGGCCTTGAAGCCGAGTCGCCGGGCTTCGCGCAGGCGCATTTCCATCTGCCCTACAGCCCGGATCTCTCCGGCCAGCCCGACTTCACCGCAGACCACCGTGGTGGGATCAACCACCTTTTCATACAGGCTGGAAAGCAGGGCTACAATCACGGCAAGATCCAGAGCCGGTTCATCAATGCGGATACCTCCGGCAATGTTGAGAAAAATATCATGGTCAAACAGGGTGACGCCAATTTTTTTCTCCAGCACAGCGGTCAGCAGGGCCAGTCGCTGCGGATCGGCGCCGATGGCCGTCCGCCGGGCTGTTCCTAGGCTGGACGGGCTGACCAAGGCCTGGACCTCCACCAGGATCGGCCGGGTACCTTCCACACTGGGCATGACCACAGAACCGGGCACGTTCACCGGACGTTCGGCCAGAAACAGGGCAGACGGATTATCCACCTCGGCCAGACCGCTCTCCTTCATTTCAAATACACCAATCTCGTTGGTGGAACCGAAGCGGTTCTTGACCGTGCGCAGCACCCGGAACATCTGGCCGCTGTCGCCTTCAAAATAAAGCACCGTGTCCACCATGTGCTCCAGCACTCTGGGCCCGGCAATGGAGCCGTCCTTGGTCACATGGCCGATCAGGATTACCGGCAGATCAGTGCGCTTGGCCAAGTTGACAAACAGGGAGGCAGACTCCCGCACCTGGGTGACGGAACCGGGGGCTGAGGTCAGCTCCTCGCTGAACATGGTCTGGATGGAATCCACGGCCAGAAAGGCGGGCTGCAGCTCATCGGCCAGGCTGATAATGGCCTGCACCGAATTTTCCGCAGCAAGAAAAATATGTTTGCTCCGCACCTGCAGGCGTTCCGCCCGCATTCTGATCTGACTGACAGACTCCTCGCCGCTGGCATAGAGCACCTTGCGTTGCTGCCCGGCCAAAGCTGCCAGCAGCTGGAGGATCAGGGTTGACTTGCCGATTCCCGGATCACCGCCCAGCAGGACCATTGAGCCGGGTACAATGCCGCCGCCCAAGGTGCGGTCCAGTTCACTGATCCCGGTCACCAGGCGGACAGGTTCTTCACCGCCTTCGCCGGTCAGGGGAAAGACTTCCGATGTTGCCCGACCCGGACGGATTTTTTGTTTTTTCCGCTCCTCCAGACTGTCCCATTCCCCGCATTCTGGGCAGCGGCCCAGCCACTTGCGGCTCTGGCAGCCGCATTTACTGCAGACGAAAATTTGTTGTTCTTTGGGCGGCATGATCCTGCTCGGAGGAAGCTGAATATGGTAAAGAGGGAACCTTCTTATCAGAACATAAACTGACCGGGCAGGTCGGGCAATAAAAAAGGCGGAGCCACTCGGCCCCGCCCTGTCGATCGCTGAGGAATCTGCAGAGAATTACATCAGCTTTTCCAGATACCCTATCGCCTTCATGATAAGAGGATATACGGTATCCTGACCTTCGCAGTCACAAATCCAGTCGTTCTCATCCGGACTGCCTGATACCGCGCAACCGTCAATCCTCGGCACGAGCTTCTCCAGGAGCTTCCTCCGTGCTCTGTCGTACTTGATCCTGCCGCTTTCTTCCTTACCGTCTTTCAAGTGCCTGCACGGCGGCATCGGCAGGGGGGACAAACTTCATCACGCTGGCTTTCCCAGCTTCATATGCCATGTCGGCTACCGTGTAGCCTCCTATATAGGGCGTACCGTCACTAGAAAAAGCAAGGCGCGGAAAATGGATCTTATCAGTGGAAAACCCAGCCTCGCCCACCTGAACCCAGTTGGTGTCGTCAAAGCGCATCACGCTGGCTTTATAGCCGTTGTTGGCACCATCCCTGTACGATACATAGGGCGTATCGTCACTGCTATTTCTACTTTGTCAACCATAACCTTTTGATCTATTTGTAAAAACTTCTTGCAATATCCGGATAAAGTTGTATCTTTCATTAGGAAGATTTTATCGCTTTTTGATCAAGATAGCACCTGATAACAGCTATCAAAAAAATACCCGTCAATCGCCCTGATTATAACTTTATTCTTTTTATGAACGCTCCCAGCCCCGAAAAAAGAAGTCCCCATGACAAATTCTTTGAGTTGACCGGCATCGCCCGGCAACTTACGTCTTTTCACGAAAGATATCATCATTTTTTTAAGAGACATACGGTAAGTTTGTCAGATAAAGCATTCCAATACTTGAAAGGTTTATTCCAGTCTGACAAAAAAACATGGAACGTATGGAGGAAAAGGTTCCGGGCGTTAAATATGAGCCCCTCCAGTATTTTCTTTCCGAATCGAACTGGGATTGGCGTCCTGTAAACAACCACGTAGCTAAAGATGCGGATAACATTTTTGGAGGAAAGGAAGATAGCGCTCTTTTTATTGATGAATCCGGGATACCCAAAAAGGGTAAAATGTCTGTTGGGGTTTCTCGTCAATGGTGCGGGCAGCTTGGTAAAACCGACAACTGTCAAGTAGTAGTGTTTGCAACTTTGGGATATGGTCGCTTTTCAACGCCGATCGACTGTCGGCTGTATTTACCGAAAAGCTGGACGGATGACAAGGAACGTTGTCTTAAGGCTAAGGCTCGGGGATGGCTGGCTTGGCATCATCATATGACTATGGTCATGATGGCCATGTTGTTTATGGTCGAGCAACGATTATACCATCAAGTCGGTGTCCCGTTATTGAGTTGCGCTGATATAACAACATTACTCAAGTCAATTCTTCCACGTCGAGATGTAAACGAAGATGAAGTTATAAGACAGCTTTGTCAACGGCATGAAAAGAGGCAAGCTTCGATTGATTTCGCATATGAGAAACAACGGAATTGCAAATTATTACCACAGCCTTTGTGAGTGCCAAAGTAGAAGTAACTCTATGACCAATAACAAGTTTTTTTTCCTCTATACCCAAGCCTGCTATTCTGGCAATTTCACAGTAAACGATTCCGTTCTCGAAAATATGGTGAATGCAAAACCTGACGTCGGAGCATTTGCCGTGATCGGGAATTCCCAAATGGGATTGTATTCGTATACCAATACAGACCTTGAAAACGTTAACAACTGGCTTCATAAAAGTTTTGCTGCCGCTGTTTTTGAGGGAGAAAGGATAGGAGAGGCCCTCCAGATGGCCAAAATGGATGTATTCATGGAATTCGGTAAGGATAAAGAATATCGACGCCGGGAAGCTTTTATGACCAACCTCCTCGGCTGTCCGTTCACCGACCTGCTGGCAGACCCGGTTCCGGCTGCATATTTCGACGCTGATAAAAAGGAGACAGCTGGCCTTGCTCCGTTCACGGTCAACTTCACGGATAAGTCTACACCACTGGACATTACAAGCTGGACATGGGACTTCGGCGACGGCACAGGCAGCAATGAGCAGAACCCGACCCACACCTATCTGCTGAGCGGCTGCTACACCGTATCCCTGACCATCACCACTGCCGGTGGTGAAACCTACACGGAAACTAAGGATCGCTTTATTGAAGTTACGGCCGAAACGATTCCGGTTGACATGACCGGCAAAATCAACATCAGAAAAAATCAGGAGAACAGTGATTCCGCCTGGTTTGTGATGACAGGTATAAATGATCCCGATCTAGCTACCATCGAATCTTCTCCGTTAAGATTCCAGTTCGGAACTGCCGGGGAGGAACCCGCATATAGTCTGGTTCTTGACAGTAGTGATCTTGATATCGTCCCGGATAAGCGGGTTTATTACCGCAATTCCAAAGTGAAGATTCTCTGTCGGTTCCACAAAGACAAATGTCTCGTCAAACTCAAGGACTCTGATATCAGCGAAGAGCTGCTCTCGGAAGATATGACGGTTGATTTTGAAATCGGCGGGAAGAAACTCACCAACACAAGCGGCTGGGAAAAGAAGGACCGCAAAAACTGGATCAAGTATTGGAAAAAATAATGCCGAGTTGACCGTAATTTTCCTGGTATAATGGCCGCTTGCGGTTGATTATTGCGGGAAAATTTCGAGTCCAACGTTTGGTTCCGAAGGCGCGCAGCGCCGCAGGAATCAAATGTTGGGCCGGTACGGTCAACTCGGCATTCCAAAGGCGTGGCCCGAAGGGGCGCGCCTTTGGAACCACAGTTAAACAGATCGCGGGAGTTCCGGCTCCCGTGATCTGTTCACCACAGCACAGCAAATCTGAATATCATGAAACTCTGTCGCGAATGCCGTCATACTGTTTCCGAACAGGCTATGGCCTGCCCGCAATGCGGGGCGCCATACCCGGCAAAGGACAAATGGAACGGCTGGGGTTTTGAGTATAGATCCAAAGCAACTGTCTTCGGCCTGCCGTGGCTGCATATCTCGTTTAAGTACAGCCCTGCCCGCTGTCCGGTGCCAGCAAAAGGCGTCGTGGCGATCGGCCAGTTCGCCAGCGGTGTGTTGACCCTGTCGCAGTTCGGCATCGGTCTGGTCAGCGTCAGTCAGTTCACCATCGCAGGTTTTGCCTTGGCCCAGTATGCTGCAGCATACTCGCTGATTGCCCAGATGGGACTTTATATTGACCAAGGCCATGGGCAGTTTGTCAGAAATATCCTGGAGCTTGTAGGCCTGCTCTGACAACGGATTCCAGACCACCCTACCCTTTAATGATAATGAACTCCTTTCCTGCCTCTCCGGCAGAACTTTCACCATTCTAAAACCGCCCGGCAAAATACGGTTCCAGTACCTTGGGCAGGCGCACGGTGCCGTCCTCCTGCTGATAATTCTCCAGCACGGCCAGCAGGGTGCGGCCCACTGCCAGGCCGGAGCCGTTCAGGGTGTGGACCAGAGTGCTTTTTTTCTTACCTTCCGGACGATAGCGGATGCCTGCCCGGCGGGCCTGGAAGTCGCGGAAGTTTGAGCAGGAGGAGATCTCCCGATAGGTGTTCTGGCCCGGCAGCCAGACCTCGATATCATAGGTTTTGGCAGCGGAAAAACCCAGGTCGCCGGAGCAGAGGGTGACCACCCGGTAGGGCAGTTCCAGGAGCTGCAGAACCTCTTCAGCATCAGCCAGCAGGGAGTCCAGCTCGGCATCCGAGGTCTCCGGGGTGGTGAATTTCACCAGCTCCACCTTGTCGAACTGATGCTGCCGGATCAGCCCTCTGGTATCCTTGCCGTAGGAACCGGCTTCGGAACGGAAGCAGGGTGTATAGGCCGTATATTTGATGGGCAGATCCGCCTCGGCCAGGGTTTCATCGCTGTGGATGTTGGTCAGGGGCACCTCGGCGGTCGGGATCAGCCAGAGATCCCAGTCCTCGATCTTGAACAGATCTTCCTTGAACTTGGGGAGCTGACCGGTCCCGGTCATGCTCTTTGAGTTCACCATAAAGGGCGGCAGCATCTCGGTATAGCCGTGCTTCTGGGTATGCAGATCAAGAAAGAAATTGGTCAGCGCCCTGGATAACTTGGAGGCGAATCCCTTAAGCAGAGCAAACCGGGCCCCGGAGAGCTTGGCAGCTGTTTCAAAATCCAGGATACCCTGGTCTTCGCCGATCTCCCAGTGCGGTTTCGGGGTGAAAGAAAATTTCGGAATTTCACCCCAGGTTCTGATCTCCACGTTATCGCTGTCGTTATTCCCTGCCGGAACTGAATCGTCGCAGAGATTGGGCACCGCCATGACCACCCGGTCAAGCTCTTCCTGCACTGCGGCGAGTTCTTTGTCCATCGCTTTGATCCGCTCGGAGACCTGGCGCATTTCCGCAATCAGCGGCTCTGCTTTGTCATGCTCACCGGCCTGTTTCAGCGGCGAAATTTCTTTGGAAACCGTGTTGCGGCGATTTTTCAGCTGCTCCACTTCGCCCAGCAGGGCCAGGCGTCTGGTATCGACCTCGACAAAGGTATCAATGAGGTCGGTGTTCATGCCGCGTCGGCTGCATTTTTCGCGGACAAGGTCAATATTCTCCCGGATAAAACGTAATTCAAGCATGATATAAAGTCGGCCGTAAAAATGATAATTGGAATATAAGGAAGTGCACAGGGATGTATTTTTTCTTTTCTGTGCGCACATTATCCGGTTCAATTTGTAGCACGACAGGAAACATTCGGCAACGGCTATTCAGCAGGGCGGTGTTCAATTGCTTTGCACATTTCTGGTAGTCCAGATGATGATATCTTTTCCTGAGTTGCGGCCAACGCCTCGAAAAAACATTAAAACGAGTGATTCCGAGTCGGACATAAGCAGGAGTTACGAGACAGCCGGGGTATAGAATCTGCCGATTTTTCGTTTCAGTTGCATAACATCAGCGGAATAATGCAAACTCAGTGCCCTGCTCCTACTCTGTATCCTTTTTTTTACGCAGAAGGCATTTTGTCTTGACATAATTCACAGGGCATGAGAGATATGCAGTATCTTTTTAAAATCTTGTACAATAATCAACGTACAATAATCAGCGGTTGTGGTTTAAAAAAGCACTTTCTCCCCGTACCGGATTTTAAACAGCAGCCTGATTAATACGGACTCCGAGCGGAGTTCAACCCGCCGTACCTGCCGTCTTCACGATATTGCATTGCAATATTAAACAGCACATAAAACCCGGTTCAATCGCTCGAAAAACTCTTCAGGGTGCTCTATTATGAATGAAGCTGCAAAAATTGATTTTACAGAACTGAATACCTTTCTGCGAAAAAATAGATCTGTTGATTTCCGCAGAGCAAGCCTGCGCCGCCGACAGAGTATCGAAACATACAACTGGCATGTCTCCGGGGAAGAAAAAGAGACCCTTCTCCGGCAGCTCAGAATCTACCAAAGTGTACTGCGGGTATTGCCTAAGGATCTTGACGAGTCGGTCGCAATAAAAATTGCCGAGGACCTACTGAAAAAAGATATTCAGTCCCCGCTTCAGATTGCAACTACTCCACAGCGAACTTTTATTCAGGAGAATCTCAGCATCTTTGCCGATAATAAAGGACTCGCAGGACGGGTCTATAAACGGGCTGTTTTGAAAGAACTGAATACCCTTCTGCGAAAAAACAGATCTGTTGATATCCGCAGAGCAGACCTGCTCCGCAAATCGAGTATTGAAGCATTACGATGGCATGTCTCCGGAGAGGAAAAAGAGGCTTTGCTCCGGCATCTTAAAGCGTACCAGCGTATGTTGCGCGTACTGCCGGATAATCTTGATGAATCGGCTGCAAAAAAAATTGCCGGAGACCTGCTCAAAAAAGGTTTTGAATCCTCGCTTCAGATTGCAGCCTCCCCGCGAAGAGCCTTTATTCAGGATAATCTCAGCATCTTTGCTGATGATGCAGAACTCGCCGGGCAAGTCTACAAAAGAGCTGTTGCATGTCGGAAAAGGGTAGCATTGAAATATATAAACCGCTCCCAGCAGCTGGAACCCCATGCACGGGCTACCGGTCTTAACCGGTAATTCTTTGAACCTGTGAACCGCAGCAGGTAACCTTACTTCGTGCTTCCAGCCGTTATCACGGCAGACTTGCCTGCTCACTCGATCAGTCAGTCTTCAACCTGCCACCGGCCTTTGTACCGTTTCTAACCGGAGCGGATATCGGCTCAATCTGAATGCTTGAATACAGTGAACCGTATATAGCTTTGCCGGATAGAACCTCAACGATTTCTCCAGCCAATCAATATAAAAAGGACCACATCTCATGAGCATGAAAAACAACTTCCCCACCTATGCGAGTCTTTTCGGTAATATTGATTTTAAAAAAGGTGATGAAGCCCGTTCCGTGTATTCTCCGGCAGCGTATCTGACTGACTTATTACAGGTGCTGGATGATGAGTTTGTAACCTCTGATGAATTGACACACCCCATCGATTTCCACGACCGCCGCAAGGATATCAAAAAGATTGATCTGGATGAAGAGAACACCAATACCCTGATTCCTTATCTGGATGTTGTTAATGAGGTCTTAGAAGGCCGGGTAAGCAGCGATACGGATACTGTGTACAGTACACTGCTGGAAGCAGAATATCCATTTAACATGCCGTTCTCTTTGAATAATGAAAAGATCAAGAATCACCTTGAACATCTAGGGATTTCCGCCAGCGAGCTGCGCCGCTTGTTTGCCACGAACACCGACTACACTACAGTAGCACGGGAATATCTGGGCCTGTCGGAGGAAGAGTTTGACTTTGTTCAGGAACCGTCAGTCCTCTTTTTTGACGGTTCAGACGATTATGTGGATTGCGGAAGCAATATAAGCGTGACCGACTCTGTGACTGTTGAAGCCTGGGTAAAACACGATCAGTCGGGACAAGGCGGCCATATCGTCAACTGCGGCGGAGGGTGGACCGACAAAGGATGGTCATTGTTCTGGTATAAAGGCAATATTCGCGTCGAGCTTAAGGATACAAGCAAAACAGTATGCGACAATCCTGCTCCAAGCGATGGCGAATGGGCACATGTCGCTTTCACTTGGGAAAAAACTTCGGAAACCATCACTACTTATATTAATGGCAAGGCACAAAGCCGCACATGCTCTTTTGCCCAATCCATAGGAATTCCTTCTCAGAATCTGAACATAGGGAGAAACCAGAAACGCGACTGGTATTTTAAAGGAGAAATTGCCGATGTCCGCGTCTGGAACATTGCCCGAAGTGCTGATGAAATAAAGTCTTATATGAATGACAGGCTGTCAGGAACCGAAGACGGACTTGTTGGTTACTGGAAGCTTAACGAAAGAAATGGAACAGCTGCGGATACAACAGGAAACGGAAACGACGGTACTGTAAGCGGAGCCACCGCTGTCTCCTCCAGCCTTTTTATGCCATCCTACGGGTATGTCGGCAGCAGTTTTGTCAGCGATATGTCAAGCCTGTCCGCCTTTATGGAAACCACAGATCTTGAAGCGGAAGCAGTACGTGAGCTGTTGTACCAGCAATTATACATTGATCCTTCGAACCACTCTAATGTGGAAGCCGGGCGTGAAAATTTCTATATCAACACCGGACTCGCCGACGATGAAAATAGTGCCTACTCCTCCGGCTACGTTGCCTTGAGTGCTGACGAGACCACTCTGGAATGGAACAGTCTCAGTGATGAGAGCAGCACCGATACGACCACGCTGCCCCTGCAGTGGTTTGACCGCGTCAGCCGCTTTGTACGCTTTGCGCAGAAAACCGGCCTCAGCTTTACTGAACTGGACCAGATACTCGGCTTCTGCTGCCAGGTGGATGATGTTCCTACTATTAGTGAAGACACCCTGCTGATCATCGCCCAGGTCGTCTGGCTGCATAAAACCTTTGATCAACCCATTGATACCATCATTGCTGTGCTCAGTTTGATCAGCTCTACCGGCCGCAGCAACGAAGACTATCCGCAGGATCAGTTCAACCGGATTTTCAACCTGCCCTGTGTGAAAGTAGATGAAAAGTATCTGCATATCGATGAGGTGATGGGAGATAAGCCTGAGCAGTATGCCGATACCACCTACCACGATTACGAACCGATTACATACTATGCGGATTTATTTTCCGATGATAATGATGATTACCGCAAGCGTCTCCGCCATACCCTGGGTTTTACAGAAACCGACCTGATCAATATTACTGAGCGGCTGGAGTACGAGGAAATTTCGGACAGTTCGCTTTGGGAAAAAACAGAAAACCAATGGGAGCTGCTGAACATCTTATATCGGATTCATGCTCTATCCAAAATGCTGGACGTGCATTTCCTTGAGTTGTTCATCATGTTTGATCTGCTGGAGCAGGATCCCTTTATCGGGCGCCTGGATCCGCATACCTATTTCATCTATCCGGAGACAGCAGATTCAACCCCCAGAAAATGTTTCGATATTTTTGTCAACGGTAACGTCAATGACCGGCTCTGGCTGTTTGAGTCATTGGCCGCACTGAACAAATGGATGAAGGAGTTCGGGTATTCCGCTGAGATGTTGTGGAAAATCGTCAACGGTGCCCCCATGACCGACAAGGAGGAAAAGGCGCAGAAAAAGCAGAACCTGACAATATACAATGCCATGCTGGAGGGATTCAAAAGCCAGGAACTGACCCCGGAAACTTTTACAGAGGCATTGGGAGATGAGCGGGCAGCACGTTTTGCCTATGGTCTGGTCAAGGGCCGCTGCAGCCATCCTCAGGGCAGGCATATGCATAAACTGCTCAAATATATGCATAGGGAGACTCGGGAACTGGCTGAAGACTTTATCAGACAACTGGACCGGATCCATGCAAAGGAATTTATCGGCCTGTCACTGGAAGATAAATTACAGGAAAAAATCTTCCGCAACCTGATTATTCATGAGGTAATTGACGGCAGCGGCAACATCCTTTCCAAAAGTATTGTTCCCAAAGAAACAGAGACTGCTGAAGGGGACAGCTCCGAATCAGATCAGTTCAGCCTTGAGTACGATTTTAGTGAAGTGCAGGATGAGGTGTTTGATCTGTTTCATGGAATTTATCAGGAAAATGCTGACCAGCAGGCTGAGGAGATTGAAATCCAGGTCTTTAAATCCGATCTCAAAGAGCTGGGACTAGCAGAACCGGAAGCCAAGGAGCTGTACGACACCCTGATATTCAACGGGTATATTGATGAACAGGGGTACGCCCAGGATGTCGAGATGTTCAGCGAACCCGGCAATGCAGACGCAATGCAGCTGAGTGTCGGGTTGAATGACCTGGATCGGCATGTACTGCATCATCTCACCATGCAGTTGGAAAAATTTGAAGCCAGCAGGGTGATGATCAGCAAACAGATGTTTGAGTCGCTGGAATTGAAACCGGTTGCGCTTGACGACCTGATGACCAACCTGCGGATGAACAGGTATATCGATGAAGATAACTACCTTACCGACAAGGTACGGATTATCCGGGAAACCCCGGCTACCCTAGAGCTTGCCCTCCAGTTTTATCCCCACCGCAGGGCGATCTGTCAGGCGCTGCAGGATGCTGTGGCCGATGACAAGGCCAATTACCTGAAAGTTGATAAGGCTGTGCTGCGTAAAATTGCGGACAAGGCTGTGTCCCGGTGGGTATATGAAGACCTGCAGGAAAACTGGCTGCAGGGACATCAGATCCTGCCGGAGGCCGGTTCCTTTTTCCGCGAGGAAGAAAACAAGGCGGAGTTCAGCCTGCGCCCGTATTTTGATAAGGCCAAGTCAGATATCGTTTTTACCCACCTTATGGGGATTATTACCTACGCAGATACCTATACCTTAACGGAAACGGCATTAAGCTCGCTGGATTTTGACGCCGGAGAAATCAAGGGTGTGCGCTTAGCCCTCCAGGAAATCGGGGTGCTGAATGACCGGAATGTTCTGAATCCCGATCAGGTGCCCTTTTTCCTGATCCCGGAAAATGCCGCTGATTTCACCGTGCCCGAGTTTGAGGATTACGATAAAGAGATCTTCTTCCTGCTCTACGAGGCAGCCCAGGCAGTTGATAAAACCGTAAAAGGAATTGACGGGGCCATGAAAGAGCAGAGCATGGCTCAGGAGAATTTTGTCATAGAACAGCTGCAGGGGATGCTCGGTATTGATCCGGACGCAGTAAAAATGCTGTCCAAGGCGATTTTCAAGGTCGAAGACAACCTGCATTTTGCTTGGTTACAGCCCTTGTTTGCAGAGGCCAATGTTCTGAACCGGCTGGACAAACTGCCCCGCAATATGCTCTACACCCAGGCCGTCAAACGTATCCGCCAATTGGCCCTGCTGATTAAAAAATTGCAGCTGGACAATGATGAGATCACTATTGCCCTGGAAGACCAGGATCTGGTAGCAAAATTTCCGGAAGATCTGATTCTGCCCGACGATGACGAGGGTAATCCTGTCACTGACATCGACGCCCTGCTGGAGACCGAGGAATTCATCTATCTGTTCAAAGATGCTTATTACTGGATCTATCTGGCTGAAGACTACACCATGATCGATAAAAAGGTGGTGGTGGCCGGGCGCAGCGATGAAGAAGATGATCTGCTTGATCTGCAGAGAGAGGATGAGGCACGGCAGAAACGGCTGAAAGAGGACCCGATCCGGCAGCTGTTTGATGAAGAAGAAGATCTGAGTAAGGTTGATGCCGCCTTTATTGATCAGTACGGCACCTGGTGCGTTATCTCCGGAGCGGATCATTACGTGCGATACGCTGATTCAGATTCCTGGGACCGGCGTGACAACAACTTCGGCCAGGTTGATAATGAATTTGACAATCTGGAAATGATCGATGCCGCCTATGTGGATGAGGAAGGGCGGCTGTTCCTGTTCAGCAATGATAAATATATCCGGTACTCGAATGTCGATACGGACATTACTGCACTGCCCTCGGTCGATCAGGGATATCCCAAGAGCATTGCTGAAGACTGGAACGATGAAAATCAGCCTGTGCAGTTGCCTGAAGCGTTCAGTCGCGATTTGGGCCCGATGTTCGACGGCACGGATGATTACAGCTATGCCTTTCTCGGAGATCAGTTTGTTTCCTCGGAAGACGGACAGGTGCGGGCAGTAGCGGAAAAATGGGGCCACAGCGAGTACGACTTCGGTCATGCGGACCATATTGATGCGGCTATGGCAAGCAACGGAGATTATCTGCTGTTTCTGAATGACAAGGTGGTTAAATACTGTGGCAGCATTGAGCTGGCCAATTTGCAGCCCGAAGAAGGCTACCCGAAACCGATCTACGAGGAGTTCACCTCATTGCCGGATAAATTCGTGTCCGGTGTTGATGCTGCCCTGCACGGTCTGGATGATAAAATCTATCTGTTCCGCGATGATGACTGTGCGACCATTCAACAGAACGGTACTGTCGATGAAGTAGAAACTAATACTATCTGGGGGCAGGTTACCAACAGAATTGCGGAGAACGGCACAGTGGATGCTGCTTTTGTCGGTTTAGACGGCAGGACTTATCTGTTCTCCGGCAGTCAGTATGTGCGCTATTCTGGCAGTGACTATCAGGATGTGGATGACGGATTTCCCCGCGATATCGTGGAGGACTGGGAAGGTCTGACCACAGTTACAGCTGCTTTCGTGCTGGACAATAAGACCTATCTGTTCGGCACCAAGTGGGAATGTAAATGTGAAGATGGATGTGAGTGCGACTGTAAAGCTGAGTGTACCTGCACATGTGGATGTGAGGAAAAGAATGTCTATGTGCGCTATTCCACCCTGCATATGGACGAGGACGATTATCTGGAGGTCGATGAAGAAGACTCCAATGCCCGGACCATTGAAACCGTGCTCGCCAACCGGACGGACGTAGATGAAATTGAAGTCTTTCCTGCCGTGGTCAATGAGGAATTCTGGAGTCTGCCGGAGAGCCTGACCGGCGGGGCAGAAGACTTTCAGATCGATGCGGTCATGAACGGACCGGACGGCAAGGTCTTCCTGTTCTTTGATAAATATTTCATCGAGCACGACCATGCCAACCGCTGGTGGTCGGAGCCGAAGATCATGTCCGAGCAGTGGGACTGGGTGCCGGACGGCCTGGACAAAGTGGTGGCCGCGTTTACCGGGAAAGACGGCAAGACCTACCTGTTTTATGAAAGTAAATTTCTGCGTTTCTCTGATGCGGAACTGTACAATCTGGACAACGGTTATCCCCGGCCGACCAAAAAATACTGGGGCAGAGTCCGCAATAATATTGAAAAGACCGGTCGGGTTGACGCCGCCCTGGTGGTCGAGTCCCGCTGGGAGGAACAGGATAAAGAAGGCCAGCTCACCGATTATGTGGAGATGCATACCTACCTCTTTTCCGGTGACCAGATGTTCCGCTATAAGGGCACTGATTATTCCGCCGTGGAGCAGGGCTATCCCCGTTCCATCAGCCGGATCAAAGAAGAACCCCGCTTCCGGGGGCTGGAAGTTGATTTTCCGGATGGTATTGACGCTGCCTTTGGGGATCAGCGCCAGATCTATCTGTTCAGAGGCGATACCTTCCACGTCGTTATCGGTGACGAAGATAATTACAAACAGTACGAGGACTGGCAGTTTACCGATATTGCCGCTGTGACCCAGGAAGGCGGAGTGACCTACGTGCTGGGCAACGGGCAAGAAGCTGTCTGGAATAAACTCAATCACTTGGACGCACGCACCCTGCAAGCCACGCTGGCAACCCCGCGTGCTGCTGAAAAAGCGGCGGATGCCCCGGTACCCCTGAGCAGCGCTATTTCCGCTGTGCTGCACGGTACAGATGGAAGAAGTTATGTATTTGCCGGTGATCAGGTCTACGATGTTGCCCTGGAACGGACTTTTCCCGTCAGCGGCCTGTTCGGTCGTTCAAGAAACCCGATTTACGATCAGGAGACCATTGATGCCGCCTTTGTCGGTCGTGACGACATCACCTATGTGTTTTCTGGAGAGTGGTTTGTTCAGTATGATAAATTTAAAGATCCGTCTGCAACTTATATGAACCAGCCCGTGGTCTATCCACCCAGACGCATCCGTGATAAATGGCACGGCCTGGATAATGTTGCTCTGGCCTATGTCTGGAAGGAAGTGACCTATCTCTTTGAACGCCCGGATACAGAGGGCCGGTTCCGTTACCTGCGCTATTCTGAAGACAGTTACGAACGCCCGGATGCTGGCTATCCGCAGACAGGAGATCACGGTTTCTGGCAGATCCCGGAGCAGTATCTGCAGGAAGGATTTGACCAGGTTGATGCAATTTTTGTCCACGAAGACAATCTGATCTTTATCAGCGATCAGAAGTTCATCAGCTTTGATCTGAAGCGGGAGATTTGGGGATATCCGAGAGAGCTGGACCTGATCTACAGCGGCATTCCTTTTAATAAAACCAATTTTAAAGACCTGAAAACCGGCTTTGTCGATGCTGACGGCAAGGCGTATTTTTTCAGCGAGCAGTGCTGGGTGTATTACGATCCTGCTCAGGGCTGGAGTGATGTCAGCTATATTAAAGACAGCTGGGGACTGCAGGCCAATATCTTTGATAGTAGAGTGGATGCTGCCTATGTCACACCGGAAGGCATCACCTACCTGTTTGCAGGCACAAAATATGCGCGCTATTCGAGCAAGGATTACCGGTACGTGGACGAAAGCTATCCCAAAGAGATTGCTACCTATCTGCGCAGCGAGCCCACCTTTGCTTTTATGACCAAGGAATTCCAGCAGCACCTGGATGAGATGGAGACGGACGGCTACAGTCCGTTCTTCAACGGGGTGGTGGATAACGGGCGCTGTGTGTATTTCTTCACCCGCGATACCCTGTTTACCGGTTCAGCGGATAAATATGCTGCCTACTCCATTGACGGGCTGGGCCATATTGAAAACAACTTTACCGCAGGCGGCTATGTTGATGCTGCTTTCGTCAATGCGGAAAAGGAACAGACCTACCTTTTTTCCGGTGAGCAGTATATTCGCTACACAGGGGATAATTACCGGTACATGGATGCGGGGTATCCTAAGATCATTGCGGAAAGTCTGGCCGATGAGCTGGGAATCGACAGCATCGGAGAAGACTATCGAGACGGCATTGATGCGGCCTTTTATCTCTCCGGCCTGGGCATCGTCTTCTTCAACGAACGCAACTATCTGCATATCAACTCCGGCGGCAGCACAGAGGGTAATACCACTGATGTTTTCGGGAAGATTGACAATGCCTTTGCTGATGCTGAAGACAAGACCATCGACGGTGCCTATGTGGATGATGACGGCGCCCTGTATGTCTTTAAAGGGGAGCAGTTTATCCGCTACAGCGATACTGAGGAGCTGTTCGCCCTGAATCCCTATGATGAAGCGCGCTATGTGGATGAAGAATATCCGCAGGATATTACTGATCAATGGCCGCAGCTGGACAGCTCGATCCTGACCGAAAACGGTATGGATACTGTCTTCAGATTCGAGGATGAAATTCATTTTCACACGGATGGTAATTTTGTCACCTATGCTGTGAATCTGAGCGACCATGACCATGAAAAGCCGGTCCAGGTCCTGGCCTACCGCTGGGGGGAATGGTCGGATTACCTGCTGAGTGATGTACATGCCCTGAGCCGGTTTAAAGATCTGGGCCAGAAATTCAACGCCGGGGACATCACCCTGACCGAATTTGTCAGCGGTGCCCAAGGGGAAGTTAAGGAACCCTATATGCATTTTGCCGCCATCTTCGGTTTTGAGAAAGAAGAGGTCCGCTGGGTCAAACAGCGCAATGCCTTTCTCCCGGATCAGGTCAATGTTCTGGAAGAAGATTTTGATCTGGAACTGGTCCTGCGGCTCTACGATATCCTGTCCACCACTCAACGCATTCGGGTAGATGTTTCTGCTCTGTATAACAACGTATGGTTAAACCTGTACGGCACAACAACGGATTACCCGAATTACGCTGCTGCTGCCCAAGGTGCCTATGACGTGCTGGTCCAGGTGGACTGTGATAATAATTACGAGGTGCTGGTCAATCAGATTACGGATGAACTGAATACGATCAAGCGCGATGCCTTGGTTCCCTATGTCATTGCCAATGATACGCAAATCAGCACAACGCGGCAGCTGTATCAGAAGTTACTGATTGACATCCAGATGTCCAGCGAAGCAAGAACCTCCCGGATTAAAGAGGCCATTGCCGCGACCCAGCTGTATTTGCACCGTTATCTTGTCAACCTGGAAGAGGTGGATTTGGATGCCGATGATCAGCAGGCAGCAAAAGACGCGCTGAGAGAACAGTGGCAGTGGATGCGCAGCTATCGCGTCTGGGAGGCCAACCGGAAAGTTTTTCTCTATCCGGAAAATTATATCCGTCCGGAACTGCGCGATACAGTCTCCCCGGCCTTTGAAGCCCTGCAGGAAAGTCTGTCTCAGGGAGAACTGACCGAAGACATGATTGAAGAGGCTTATTTCAAATATCTGGATGCCTATACCGAAGTCTCGGAGCTGACCATTGCCGGCGGGTATGTGTATGACGATGACGACGATAAGGTGCTGGTTCTGTTCGGTCGCACCCGCACTGACCCCATGCGGTATTTCTACCGTTTTGCCACCTTTGCTGATGGCGACAGCAGTACAATTACCTGGGATCCCTGGGAAGAGCTGGAGATCAAGATCGAAAGCACCCGGGTCGAGCCGATGTTCGCCTTTAATCGCGTCTTTGTCTTCTGGGCTGTGCTGGAGGAAACCACCTCGGATGCCTCCTCAGGTACTGTCACTACAACAGAGTCAGAGGATGGAAAATCGACATATGTCTCTTCCGAGAGCAATATTCAGTATCAGATCAAAATCTATTATTCCTTCTACAATCTCAACAAACGCTGGTCACAGCCGCAGTTGCTGGTTACTACATTTAAAGATGACGATAAATTACTGTTCGATTACGCTCTCTCAGAGAAGAAGATCTCTTTGTTTGTGGAGAATTCTACTAATCTGGAGCAGAACGACGCCAGCCACGATTACAAAAATATCCATATCCGGGTCCGCTATTCTTATGATCTCTATATTCAGTCTGTAGAAGCAGAGGAGAAGGCTCAGACCGCAGAAGAAGAAGCAAAGAAGGCTGTCGGGACAGAAGATGAAGAAGAAGCAGAAAAAGCTGCTGCTGCTGCCAGAAAAAAAGCTGAAGAGTTGGCCACGGCATATGAAGAATTTGACAAAGAACTTAAAGAAGAACTTGGAGAGAATTATTCTGATCCTGCTGGTGATCATTACAAAGCCTTTAACTTAACGCCGGAACTGTATTCTTCTTGGATTGATTCCCCGCAGAGCTTTGCTAACAGTGCTCAGGAAGTGTTTACAACGCTTTTCCATGAAGATCAGATTGAAGAACATAATGCGGTGATGCTGAACGCAATTGAGAATTCTCTGGACGGCCCTTGGTTTGCCTATAACCATAAGGGGAGTGGCTTTCTGGTCAAACCGGATGCTGAGCCACTGGACAGCAGTGACTGGACAAACGAATTCACTAAAAGCGGCATGCCTTATGACGAAAGCGGTGAGATTACCATTACTGCGGCGGTTCAGGCGGCAACTGACGGTGATATCTATTTCTTCCTCAGTGATAAAACGTACCAAACACTCTCTGGCAATACGCTTTCTGACCCCGCACCCATCAGCAGTCGTTGGGGGATTGAATCAACGGAGATGGAAGATACAGGGACAGTGGATTCGGCTTTTGTCGTTGATGATTCTGTCTACTTGACCCTGGATGGGTACATTTATAAATATGATGGCTCTTCCTTTGACTTGCTGATCAAACAACCCTATACGTTAGCGGAACTGTTTGAAAGCTTTCCTGATGCTTGGACAAGCATTGATGCCGCTTTTACCAACAGCAATGATGTTACCTTCTGGTTTAATAACGAGACCGGAACAGTATTACGCAGCGATGCTGAAGATAACAGCGATGTTTGTTCCATCAGAAGCCTGTTTGGTCTATCGGGAAGAAGCGGCGGACCTATCAGTTCGGTCAGTGTTGCTGCGGCAGTTTACGAAGGAAAGTTGCATCTTATTGATAACGATCAGTATACAGTATACAACGCTGCTGACAGTAAGTTTGAAGGAGTCTCGGCTGACATTGAAGCTGTGGTCAATGCTCTGACTGATGGTCGTGAGATTAGTGGTGAAATCGAGCTGGGCGGGGACATAGTTACCGGGATGATGACCATAAATGGGGGGGTATTGGCTCGCTGCAGTGATCAGCAGCAGTATTTTCTGGTTACGGATGGCACGGAGACAAACATCACGGTGAGCAATGCTGTTCCTGTTCTGTTTGACAACGTCACCAAAAAATACTGGACCTCTGGGTTGCATTATACCGACAGTAACGGTGTAATGTATTATATCGTCTTTTTTGATTTCGGCACCAGTTCAAGCTGGGGCAGAGTTTGGGACGATGATAATGATAATAAAGAGATTAACACTATTTATTTTGATAACAATAACAGCTCCAATAAAAGCTTGTGGTATAAGATAGGAGTACATGTAACTGCAGCGTTTCCCTCCAGTGACGGCAGTATCCTGATTATTATTACAAATAGTGATACTTATCATCTGTTTTCCAATGAACAGCTCCCGGAAGAAATATTGGAACAGCTAAAAAACGGCAGCAGTGTCAGCGGTAATCTGGCTGACTTGGATATGGGCGTATATCTCGGTACTAAGTTGCAGGACAATAATATCTGGTTGAACAATCAGGTTGATGCGGCCCTTGTCGGCTCAGAAAATCTTGGAGAGCCCGGTGCGCTGTATCTGTTCAGCGGAGGACAGTATTGCCGGTTCACTCCCAAGGAGGACGGAGAATACAGCAATACCGCGGATGACGGTTATCCGAAAAATATTGAAGGAAACGAAGAAGGATTTCCTGCCGACTGGACCCAAGTGGATGCGGCTTTTACTTCGCCGGAAGACAGAGTATCGTATCTGTTCAATAACAACCTGCACGAATACTATCGGGATGATTCAAAAGTAACCGCAACCACTGTTGGAATATGGGGGGTGTACATCCCCGGCGATCTTGCTTTAGACCGGATCGTGGATGCAGCGTACAGTTCGGGTGATTACTTATATCTGTTTGCCGGAACGGATATCTACCGCTATACTCTGAATGATAACGGTTCCGTACCGGAGTATATCGACAGCCGCTATCCGCAGTCGCTGCCTGATGGTGTCTCGGATATTGATGCCACTTTTACCTTGGGTGAGTACATCTATTTTTTCAGCGGTGATGCGTATTACCGCCTGGACGCCGGTATTGATCCGACGGAACTGGGCAGCTCTTCGCCGATTACCGGCAACTGGGGAAACATCCCCTATGATATCCGTACGGGCGGCCTCAGCGCCGCTTATTCCGCCATTGTCGGTGAAGAGATCACCCTGTATTTTATCCAGAATAGCAATTACCTTTCCTACACCTATACCGTTGATGAAGAGGGAGCCATATCCTATGACACTGATGCCGTTCCTTACGAACTCAACGATGTCAACTACGAGCTGATCCGTCTGACCTCCAGCACGGCCGAGAAACTGAATCAGATTCTGTTTGCCGGTGAGGTGGAAGACCTGCTGTCCATTTCGACCCAGGAAATCAATGAATCCCCTACTATCAGTTTTGATGCTTCGGCACCGGATAATATCGGGATGGCCGAAGGCAGGTTTTCAGCCGAACCGGTCAACAGTCATCTTGATTTTAACAGTGCCAACGGCATCTACTATTGGGAGATCTTTTTCCATGCACCGTTCCTGATTGCCCAGACCCTGAACGCGGATCAAAAGTTTGAATATGCCAAAAAATGGTACGAATACATCTACGATCCTACGGAGACAGGAGATTACTGGAAGTTCCTGCCCTTCCTGGCTGCTGATCCGGAGGCTTTGATGGCGACCCTGATGAACGATCTGGACAATTTTGAAGCACTGACCAGCTCTGAGGCAGTACAGGATGCCAGAGACGCTCTGGACGGCTCTGATGAAGAGGACGGGCTGGCTGATGTACTGGAACCTTTTCAGGACGTATTTCTGGGGCTGGCAAGTCAGTCTTCGGTTGAAGAAGCGGAAAGTGTCAAACTGGAAGACATAGAGTCATGGAGTACCTATATAGCGTTGGCCGATGCCGTAGATGAATTGTTGGATACCGTTCCGGAGAATGTATCATCGAGTGATAAAGCTCTACTGACCACTTGGCAGAGCGAAATGCAGGAAGCACTGGAAATCATCAAGCGGCTGGACTACCGCATCGGCCTGATGCAGAACTATTCCTCGCAGCTGGAAGTATACCTGGAAGACCCTTTTGATCCCCATGCCGTTGCCGCTCTGCGCACCATTGCCTACCGCAAGGCCATTGTTATGCGCTACGTGGACAACCTGCTTGACTGGGGCGACATGCTGTTCCGGCAATACACCCGTGAAAGCATCAACGAAGCACGGATGCTCTACATCCTGGCCTATGATTTACTGGGTGAAAAACCGGAAAACATGGGCCAGGTGGTTCTGGAAAAAACCAAGACCTATGCGGAGCTTAATCAGTACACCGGTGCAGCTGACAACGAAGCCTATGAAGACTATGATTTCCTTATTGATCTGGAAAACAGCCTGACCAACGAGGGTGAAGTGGTTTACGAGCAGAGCCTGAGTTTTGCCGCCACTCAGTTCGATACGGTAACCAACCCCTATTTTTATCTGAAGGAGAATGAGCTGTTTACCGAGTACTGGGACCGGGTAGAAGACCGGCTGAGCAAGATCCGAGCCTGTCTGAATATTGACGGCATAGCCCAGCCCCTGCCTCTGTTTCAGCCGCCCATTGATCCCATGGCCCTGGTCAATGCGGTTGCCGGGGGCGGCGGAGCAGCCGCTGCAGTTCTGGCAGCCGCAGGGGCGGCAACAGTGCCTGACTACCGCTTCAGTGCCCTGCTGGCCAAGGCCCGCACCTTGATTGATAAACTGAAGAGCCTTGGCGATAATTTGCTGTCCACCTTGGAGAAGAAAGACTCGGAAGAGCTGAGTCTGCTGCAGAACAAGCAGGAAGCCATGATGCTGGAACTGAGCACCTTCCTGAAGGAAGAGCAGATCAAAGAAGCGGAAATTTCGCTGGAAAACCTGAAAGAGAGCAGGGAGCGGGCAAAGGAGCAGAAGCGCCATTACGAAGGACTTATTTCGGCAGGTTACCTGGCAGAAGAGGAAACCCAGATTGGGATGATGACCGCCGGAGCCGTGCTGAACGGGGTTGTTGCCTTGGGCAGAGTTGTTGCCGGGCTTTCCCATGTGGTACCGCAGGTTACTGCCGGGCCGTTCAGTTTCGGGGTTACCAGCGGCGGACGCAACGTAGGAGATATGCTGGGTCAGTTTGCCGAAGCAACCCAGTCTGCTGCCGAGGCCCTGAGTATGGGCGGTGAAGTGGCCGGGGTGGTTGCCCAGTACAAGCGCTCAAAACAGGACTGGGAACTGCAACAGAAAATGGCGGCCAGCGAAATCAGGGGGTTGGAACACGAGATCGAGGCCCAGAAACTGCGTATAGCAATGGCCCGGCATGAGCTGCTGATGCATGAAAAAGATATGGAGAATAATGAATCCATTGCCACCTTTATGAAGAGCAAGTTCTCCAATCAGCAGCTGTATAGCTGGATGAGCAACAGGCTTGCCGGGTTGTTTTTCCAGACTTATAAAATGGCCCATGATTATGCCAAGCAGGCGGAACAGGCTTTTATCTTTGAAAAGGGCATCAAAGCCGGTCAGCTGAACTATATCAGCGGCATGTATTGGGACAGCCGGAGAAAGGGCCTGCTGGCAGGTGCTGCCCTAGATCTGGACATGGACCGTATGGAAAAGGACTATATGGACAGCAACAGCCGCAGTATGGAGATCACCAAAAGTATTTCTCTGCTGGAAACGGATCCCCTGGCCCTGCTGCAGCTTAAGACCAAGGGATACTGTACCTTCCGCTTATCCGAAGAGCTGTTTGACTATGACTTCCCGGGGCATTATAACCGGCAGATTAAAACCATCTCTCTGGCCTTTGATATCGGCGAAGGCCAGTCGGTCAACGCCACCCTGACCCAGCTGAACAGCAAACTAGTGATGGCGGCGGATATTAAGGCGGTGAAGCATCTGCTTGATCCGGCCAATGAGGCCAACACCAATGTGCGGGTCAACTGGCGGGCCAACCAGCAGGTGGCACTGTCGCATGTGGACCAGTACACGGAAAACAACGGCATGTTTGAACTGAACTTTCATGATGAACGCTACCTGCCCTTTGAGGGAACCGGAGCTGTGTCCAACTGGCGCCTGGAGCTGAACGGCAAAAAAGGTTCCTATAACCCGGCGGACCTGCTGGATGTGACCATCAAACTCCGCTATACAGCGAGTCAGGGTGGCCAGCGTTTTGCCACCGAGGTCAAAGGGCTGCTCAAGCCGTATAATGCCACAGCCTTCTTTGACTTGGCCTATAACTTCCCGGATGAGTGGGAGGCGGTGACCAAGGGGGACAGCAACGACATCACCATCAGCTTTACCCGTGAGATGTTCCCCAATATGAGCAGCAGCCGGATTATCGGGCTGTTCATCCGGTACGAGTATGAAGAAGGCAACAGCGGCGCCATCTTTACCATTAACGATGATCTGCAGGTGCCGAACAATACCTATCTACAGCCGACGACCCTGAGCATCGGGCAGCAGGGTGCAGATTGGAAGTTTACCCTGAAAGGAGATAAGACTTTCCTGAAGAATGCCGAGATGGTTCTGGTGTATAAGGCCAAGGTCTGAGAGGAAGTGATATGAGCTTATCCAGCAGGCTGAAAAAAATACGTTCCCGGTCAGGCCCTGCAAAGAACAGGAGCGGTAGGTCCGGCCGGAGCAAACAGCGACGGGACAGCGGCGGCTCAGGTACCTCGAATGCTTCGTCTTCCGGCTCAGGCCGGGCAATACTGCGGCGCAGCAAAAAGGTACAGGCGGGCAGAGCTGATGCCCGCCGGGCCAGGGCTGATGCCCGTGCCGACCAACTGGGTTTACCGTCGGTGGTCAATCCGGTCACCCGGACGCGCAGCAATGCTGTGGTGAAACCGCCCGCCCCCAGTGGCTCCGGTAAAACATCGCTCAACCGCAGCGATACTAAAATTGATTTCTCCACCGGTCGGACTCTGTTTCCGGTGGACATGGGCGACGGCAGAATTCAGTATCTGCCAGCTGAGAGCGAGGCCACGGCAGCGGAGTTAAGTCAGGGCAAATATGTGTCGGACAGCGCCGTAGAGGTGCCGCCAGTGGGTAATCAAATGCTGGATAGAAAGCCGTTGTTCGAGTTTGCCAATCAGCGCAATCTCTTTGCCACCAAGGCTGCTGACGGCGACACGGAATATCTGCCGAAAAGAAGCGATGCGAATTCGTTGGAACTGAAACAAGGCCGCTATGTGAGCGATGATGATATCAGCCTGCAGGCACCCCTGGGTGCGGCCAACAGCATGAGCAATACAAAGCCGCTGTACGATATGGGCAAAGGCCGCAAGGTGTTTCCGGTCAAGACCAAGGTCAAGAACAAAGACGGCAGCGAAAAAATCAAGATTATTCATCTGCCGAGTGCAAGCGATGCCACGGCGTTTGAAAAGGCACGCGGTCTCTATATCCCGGATAATGTGGTTGATCGGCATGAACGCAAACGCCGCAGAACCGCGCTGAAAGACAACGATGCCGACCATGCCCTGCGGCGAGCCCGGCGGGCGGATAAGCTGGCCGGAGAGGTGACGGCGAAGAATATTGATACAAGGCCCGATCCGGTAACCGAGGCCAGGGACGGCACGGCAATCTGGAACGGTTCCGAGCTGCCGGAAGTCAGTGAGGCAAAACAGCGGGAGACCCTGGAGAAGGTACGCCCCAAGTATGACTTGGGCAAGGAGCGCATGGTCTATCCTGTGGAAACAGCCAAAGGCAAGATCGAATACCTGCCCCTGCAGGACGATGCCACGACCGATGAACGTATTGACGGGCGTTATGCTGCCTTTGTGCCGCCGGAGCCTCTGGAGGATTTTCTTGCCGATGCAGGGAACGGGGTTCAACGCAGAACCTTTGACACGGAACTGGGCGAGGTGAAGGCGTATGGGCAGAAGGATATAGAGAAAGCGTTTGAGGTGGCACCGTCGTTGGTGCTGCGTTCTGCCCGGCTGGTTCGTGAAGCGGCGAGGGAGAATCCGGGGTTGCAGCAGGAGTGGAGTGAAGTGCAGGGAGTCTGAATTTTAATCTGATCGTTTATTCAGGAGGATAGTTATGTCAAGCCGCAATCTGCTTAAGAAAAGTAAAAAGAAACAACGTAGAAGAGCTTATACCACGGATGATATTGGTGGCGGTTCTTCCCGCCTCCGGGAATCTTCAGAATCGACCAGCCGTGCCAAATCCACCGATGATATAAAAACAACTCATGAGATAATTGCAGATATACAACGCAGCAAAAGCTTAAGTAGTGTCGATTGGGATCAACTAAATGCTAATGCGGCTACAAAAATATTACAACTAATCGCGTCACAAAAGATGTCCGCAAAACCTGATGAGATGTCACGTTTAATGGATATTGCCAACCCGGATCGCCATCTGGGTACCCAGGTGACTGCAAAGCGGTCAGATTTTGACGCGCGTATACGTGCTTTTGATAACGCACCACCAACAGGAAAGGCACTAAGTACCTATGTTGTACCGAGTTATGCTGAATTTGCTGAAATCACGTCCAAACAGCGCGAGGTGGAACGAAAAACCGGCATTAAATTGACTGAAGATCAAGCATGGTCAATGGTATTGGCCGACAAACGCGGGGCAGTTTACCGGCAAGAGTATCGAGCAGCAGCACTGCGACGTCTAACAGATCTTAATGGTAAGTGGAAAACAAACTATACAGAACAAGACTTCGACAGGATTATGCAGCATTTAGTTAACGGGACTCGTGTTACTACAAATTACACGTTCAGCACTACCCCTGGCGCTAATACCGGTAGCAATGTTAGTTCTGAAATGTTAGTCAACTTATTGATGAAAGATACAGAGTTTCGGAATATGTGGGAGATTGGTGCGAGCCAAGCTTCAACAGATCGAGAGCGACGTGGTGCTGTAGAGGAGTCAATGGGATATGGTCACGCTCTTAAACGTAAGGAGGGTGTGCCCTTGCAACAAACTACACCAGCAAAACGCGATGGCAGTGGAGCACCAATCATTAAGGATGGTAAGGTACTGTATGAACCGAAGGGTACATTTGATCCATTTGACAGTTCTGTCATGCCGAAATATGCTGCTTTAGTGTCACAGCATCAGTCAGATGGTGTCGCAGCACGTTATGGGAAAAGTTTCATAAACTGGAAGTCCAATGTACGTGACCGTATGACACACACACCTGGTGACAGCTGGAATTTAATGGGGCAAGGTGCACTAACCAGCTTTGTCAGCAGTGATCACCCTGAAGCACTATTTATGTATACCGATGAAGAATTGCTGCGTTTGGCAGCCGCTGAAGCCACCGGTAAAGAAAACAAATTTCTTAATGAATTAAAGGCAAAGGGCGGTATAAAGACAGATTCTTACATTGAGACCCAGATTCATGGTCCGCTGCGCTGGCAGGATGTTGATGAAATAGTTGTCGGTGATGACGAGACGAATGCAGAGAACATTAGGAAAGATCTCATTAAGTTCCGCGATGAGAACGGATATTCATTTCGTATAAGAAGGAAGCCAGCCTCAGGTTCTGATTCGTCGGGTTTGCTTAATAGGAGTGAAATTGCTCGCAATATCGCAGCTGCAGCAGAAGTTGGCGATTCTGTTATGTTTTATGATTGGAGTGGTCCAATGGGCGAAATGCATAGTTACAGTCAACAAGACTGGATTGATTTCCTTGGAGGGGTAGTCCGGGAAGAGCAGCAAAAGATCGCTGAGTATATTGGTAAGAACGTTGATAAAAGACTGATTGAGAAATGGAAAGCTAATGGTATGCCAACCCAGCTGCTTCCTACGGATTGATCTCCCTCTGGTTCGTTGGGGCAAAGGGAGCGGAAAATTAAACCATCAGAGACAGGGGCTCTTCATGGAGAATGTTGTCAGACCCCACTCTGTTTTTTCAACCAATCCTGATTGGCAGCAAAAAATCAACCACCTATGCCGCCACCACATCAAAGCCGACGAACGGCTTGACCATATGCTTTTTCTCCGGGAACTCTTCTTCCCGGAGGATCAGCAAACCCAAGAAGCCGCCATCACCCGCTTCCCCACACCAACCCTCATTCAGCTCCTAACAGCCTGCCAATGGCTGGACGACTGGCCCTTAATCATATATTGCTGCCAAGAATACCAGAACCGGCTGAAAAACACCCTGCCCGGAAAAAAGCAGCAGAAACAGGCGGCCAGTAATCTCCGTCTGCTCATCCGTGCCTATCAGCAGCAGGGCCTGTTTGCAGAGGCGGAGCAATGCCTGCGCCAAGCTGCACCGGGACACCATCGCGCCTTGGCTGATGAATATCAACAGCTGCAACAGAGGATCAGCAACCTGCCCCAAGGCGCCGAAGCCCTTTGCTCAGATACTCTGCTGCTCACTCCCCTGGAACCCTGTCACGAAAGAGATTTTTTCCGGCAATACGCCGACCCTGAGATTGCCGATCTCTGCGTCCTGCCCGAATTCAGCGATAAGAAGAAAGAAAACTGGCAGCAATGGCTGCTGCAATGCCGCCAAAGCGGAACAGAACACCTCTTTGCTATCCAGCACGAATACTGGGGGTTTCTCGGCTCAATCAGCCTTGAAATATTAGATCGTGTCGGCTTTTTTTATTTCTGGCTGGGCCCTGATTTTCAGGGATACGGCTTCGGGCCTGAAGCGGTCAATATCCTGCTGAACTGGGCTGACCGGTATCCGGGCCTGCGCAGCTGCTACACCAAGATCTGTCCCGATAATACCCCTTCTCAAAAGGCTGTGCGAAAAGCAGGCTTTCAGGCCCTGCCCTTCAAGGTCATCGTTCCCGGTGAAGAGGACGAGTATGAAGACGAATATCTCTATTACCGGGGCGAGCAGAAAACAGAGGAGCAGCTCCTTGCTGAAATCAACCGACTTTTCATCAGAATAGAGTCTGATCAACGTGCTGTGCCTGTTGCTTCCGGGTGCGATTAAAAGTGCGGTTTTCTCAGTTATCCGGTGCGTGATTGCGTATATTTCTGTTACGATGGTTTATTCGAGGGAGAAAAAATAACCGGCCCACAGTTTTTAAATTGTTGAAGGTCGATGGCTTTTTACAACCCTTTCTCCAGCCGCCGCACAGTAAAGATATCCTTATCCATTGCATCCCTGAACGCCACGTTGTCCAGCTTCAGGACGGTTTTATGTTCAGTTACCTTGCCTTTTTTCTTGGTAACATGGGTCTCGGTGGCTATCCAGATGCCGTCAATTTGCTTCAGCGTTTTGACATCAAAATATTTGAGATAGCCGCCGTCACGGACCCAGTGAACCGCCTTGACCACGTAATAATTATCCTGCCGGACAAAAACGATGGATTTTTCATAGCCGGTCTCGTCAATCACTTCCGGCCTGCGGGGCACGGCCTGGATCAGCCAGACCTTATGGCCTCTGTCCTCCTGTTCTTTCAGGAGGGTGAAGTCGTAGTCCTCCAAATCGCGGGAAGTCATATCCGCATAATTCAGGTCTGAGCCCATAAAGCTGGAACTCTTATCGTCCGTTGCAATACGCTTGGTCTTGCGTAGGGCAGGCAGGTAAAGCCACTGATCATCGTCCTTGGCCTCATCATCGTAATCATAGGTCAGAAAGCCGGTGTCTTTCACATCCGGCGGATGAAGAAAAAACATGATCCGGTAGGTATCCTCGCCGAAATCCTTGGCAAAAGAGTGAATCTTTCTGACCCGCTCACTGCCGTTCCTGTCGATCAGAATCATGGTCATGTCGTTTTCCTGATTGTCGCCGTCCTCCCGATCCTCCACCTTCTGCATAATCGCCCTGGCTTGGGGATCGTCCTCGGCAAGAGCAGGGCTGAGGAATGCAGTCAGGAGCAGACAGGACAACAGGATGGAAAAAATCGGGTATTTCATGAGGGCTCTCCTTCAGATAATCTTCTTTCTTTATTTGATGCGAATCAGGCATCGTTATTCATCATTTCCTGATTCTCCGTACAGGAAGACTCTGCATAATATGCGATAAAAAGAAAAATTCAAATTGATTTAGTCGGGACCGCCGAAATCAGATAGTCAGGGGCGGAGCGCAACCTTACGTTCAGTTTACCCAAGTGCATAAATCCTGAAACAGTAAAAAAATCGACCGTCCTCGATTTCCGCCTCCCTGCATCTGCAGCTGGGGACTGAAGTCCTGAATTTTCGTATAAATATCCCGGTAAAAAAGAATCACCCCTTCCGGTGGATGATGCGCAAGGGCGCTTAACGGTCGGTCATTGTTTTTACGAGTGTATCTGCATGAATAAATAAAAAAAACAATTAGTTCAGTCGTAAATTATACCTCGATTTCGCCGGACAATTATGCCTGATAACTCCCACGCAGTGGCCAAACATATTGGAATTAAACAAAAAAATTATACCAGCCATGTGCAAACTGAGTAATCATTATACATTTAATGTCGAATAAAGGAACAATCCCGTCGAGGATGAAAGAACAATGTCTTGTTTATTCTAAATATTTACAACAGGTTAATCTGACCCACCACAAAAAGCTGACAGAACTGGCATGATTCTCGCTGATATACAGGGAAAAGCTATAATAGATAAAATAAACTGATCAACTATCTCTGTTTCTGAAAAGACAAAAAAAATTATAGGAACAGAATAGTCGCTTTCCGGTCAGAACCGGAAAGCTGATAAAGCCACAACTGTCGTGAGGCGGTGTCGGAAAGCTACGGGTCTCCGGGGGAGACAGCCGGGTTACCTGCTTTTATTTCTGACCAGGAAAGTATGCTATGAACTCCGCTCACCAAACACCCGAATACTGCAGCAGAGCCTTTTCCCGTCTCAGCCTCCCTTTCTGCTGCCGATTCCTTCTGCTTACCGCACAAAAAATACTTCGGAACGATCACCCGGATGGCGCTGCATTGCGAAGGTTGCTCAGCGTCATGGGTCATCTCCCGCTTATTCTGCACGCCTTTTTCTTTCCGGCGTACCTGAATTTCCCATATTCTGCTGGCCAGCGAAAATGTTTTATCCTGAGCCCATAGCTCTATCCTCTCCCCGTTCCAATTGGGCGAAGAAGAAGTTCCGTCAAAACAAAACAGTATAAATATGAACGGATTTACCGTTCTCTATTACCGTACAAAATACCCCGCAGTATTTTGTACAAATATTCATTTTACACAAGAAGGAGAAACTCATGCAACGAAAACACACGACAAAAAAACTGATTTATCTGCCTGCCAGATACCTGCTGATGGGGACAGCTCTTGTTATGCTGCTGATCACTTCCGAGGTATCGGCAAATGCCTCTGCAACAGATGTCCATGAAATGGCAGCGCTCTGCATGCAGGCCAACCGCATCCTGAAGGATTATGCCCTGGTGGGCATGGGCGTGGATTATCACGATCCCAAAAAAGATCTTGAAGAAAATCTCAAAATTATGGATGAGGAACTCAAGGATCTGAAAAGCCATAAACTGGATGAAAAGCTGACTGCCGAAATCCTTGAGATTGAAAAGACCTGGAACGAACTCAAACCTGAATTTGAGAAGAAACCTGAAAAAACAAAGATGAGTGCGCTTCGCAAAAAAGTTGAAGCCTACACCACCCGATGTGAGGAAGTCGCTGAGGATATCTCCAGGGATACCGGTATCAAAGGGGAGCATGACGTGGTGCTGGTCGCCGAGCTGGGTATGGAATCCCAGCGGCTGGCCGCTCTGTACCTGATGAAGGCTTGGGGGGTCGCTGATTCCAATTACGAAGAGGAAATCAAAGAGGTCGTTGATCAAACAGAAAAAATCTACAAGGAGCTGCTGGAAGAGGACGAAAAACTGGTCTCAAAAGAAATCAAAGAAAAACTGAAAAAGGTCGAGAAGCAGTTTATAGCCTTCAGCGTGATGGCGACCAGCGATTCAGGACGCATGATGCCGTCGGCCGCAGAAAAAATGGCAACTGAAATCTTTGAGGAACTGAAAACCATTCTGGATATGGAACAGACCCTGGTGGAGGGCAGCGTATCCTACTTCATTCCTATCGCGGATGAGAAAAACGCCGGAGAGATCTTCAAAGCCATCACAGAAATCGCATATGTACACGGGGAGGTAAAATCATGAACATGAACAGGAAAACAGCTCTCAAGATATCAGCTGCTGTCTTCTTCATCTGCACAGTGTGGAGCAGCACATCCTTTGCCGCTGACAAGAAACACGAACTGATTATGCTGGAAGCGGCAAAAAATGTCGAATTCCTCAGCCAGAAAATCGCCAAGGCTTATTTTTACAAGCAGCAGGGAGTCCGCCCTGACCGGGCAGCAGAAGACCTGAAAAAAAGCGTCACCATTCTGCAGAAAGACCTGATCATCATTCAGGATGGTATAGACAGAAAAAACAAGGAGGAAGGGAATATAGCGGTCTTTCTTGACTACACCTATAACGAGCTGAATGGTATGCTCAACAAACCCTACAGCAGAGAAAACGGTGCGCTTATCATTGACTACAGCGAGTCTCTGCTGGAAGGCGCGGAATTTATCGCTCAGCAGCACATGCACAAGGAAAGCCCGGAAGAGGCAATGCTGATTATGGTAGAGCATATGCTCTTTCTGCTGGAGCGTATCAACAAGCTCTACATCGCCTACCAGGCCGAGTTCAAGGATTACAATAACGTGACCCAGCTGAAGCAGGCTGTGCAGGACTTTGATGCCGCTCTGTCCAAGATCAATGCCTACACAAAATATTCGGCCGGTGCGCAGAAAAGCCGCGACAAGATCAATGAGTTCTGGCCGGTGGCCCAGGAGTTCTTCGTCGATCTCCAGAAAGCCGCCCTGCCTGTGATCGTTCTTGCTTCAGTGGAAAAGCTAGAGAAGCAACTCGAAAATCTGGACGACTTTCATCACAAGGCAGCCAGCAGGTAAGCAGGTAACAGTTCTCTGTTGTTCTTCAAAAATAACCGTCATCTCTGCCGAGCTTACCCGGTTCGGATGACGGTTATTTTTTTTCTTTTTTTCGGCATGCACAACTGTGTCCCCCCTTCCCTCCGATAGATCTCATTAATGATATTTTTTACAACCGAAGAAATCGAACAGTGGATCAATAAAGATGCGCCGATGCTTGATCTGACCAGCCATCTGCTCGGGATCAACAATCAGCCCGGCATCCTGCAGGTGACGACCCGGCATCCGACCCGACTGGCCCTGACCGAAGAGGCCGGGAGGATCTTTGAAATCGTGTAGCAATATTCCGCTGCTGGTGACCCGCAAGCATCAACCGGGTCTGAAAAAACCGCTGCTCAAGGCTGTTCTGGCCGGAGGAGCCATTCCGCACCGGCTCGGTCTGTCCGAAACCATTCTGATCTTTGAAAATCATCTCAACCTGCTCGGCGGTCGGGAGGCTTTGCCCGGCCTGCTGGCCGGTATGAAGGCCGCAGCCTGTGAGCAGAAAATCACCGTGGAATGCGATGATCTGGAACAGGCAGTTCAGGCTGCAGAGGCCGGAACAGATGTTGTGCAGTTTGATAAGGTTCCGCCGGAACAGCTCAGTGGCTGGTGCGCGGAACTGAAGGTACGCTTCCCCGGTCTGATTGTTTTAAGCGCAGGCGGGGTCGGGCCGAAGAATGTCCAAGACTATGCCCGCACCGGGGTGGATGGCATTTTGCTCAGTTCGGTCTTTCATGTCAAAATCGCTGATCTATTCGTGATCATTGAGCTTCTTTGGTTTGATACATAAGATTTGGAGGCCAATTTCGTCTCCAATCTCTTTTTCAGGTGCATCTCTATGGATCACGTTGACAAGAACAAGGTATATTTTGGATGGTATTTAACTCCTGCGATGACATTTCTTTTGACCATTTTATGGTTGCTCTGATATTCATTGAAAAGAAAAGAGCATTAGCCAATATCATTGCCATGCTGTCAGCTAAAATGCCAACAACAACCCATGTTGTATTTCCGCTCATCATAATAATGAATCCGTCTTTATTTTTGTTTCCTATTTTAATGAGAGCGATACATGTTACAAGCATTGCTATCCAATCTAATCCATAATAATGAATATTGTTCACCATAAGTATATCCTCATATGAAAAATTCCTATTTTATCTTCTTCCGTTATATATCCTCTCAATGCTTATTTTCCATGAAAAAAAAATATTTGTCCATATTGATATATATATATTTATGCGGTATAATTTTTTTCATGTAAATATCATGACCAACTTGTCGCTGTATCCATCTGCTGTCCGGACACGGCAACCTGTCTGCAGTCTGTTCTCATGAAGCCACTCAGCTTTGATCTGCGCGGTACCCTGAACAGTGCTTCAGGCAGCGGCAAAACCAGTCTGCATTCGATGGTACGCTTCCCGGGTCTGATTGTTTTAAGCGCAGGCGGGGTCGGGCCGAAGAATGTGCAGGAGTACGCCTGCACCGGCGTGGACGGCATTGTGCTCAGTTCAGTCTTTCATGCAAAACCTGCGGATCTGGGCGTAACCATAACTTCAGGCAATCACCATATATAAATAACAAAGAGAAGATCATGAGATACAAAACAATTATCGTCGTTCTGGCATTTCAGTTCTGTGCTGCTCTGACAGTTCAGGCAGAGACGGTATATCTTTCCGCTGCAGCCAGCATGACCGATGCCCTGAAGGAGATCATCACCGACTTTAAGGCGGGCCATCCAGCGGTAAAAATTCAGAATAATTTTTCTTCGTCCGGCTCCCTGGCCAAACAGATTGATCAAGGCGCACCATCTGATCTCTATATTTCCGCCAATCCCAAATGGATGCGCTATCTGCTGGAAAAGGAGCTGATCGCCCCGAAGACCGACCGTATCTTTGCCTATAACAAGCTGGTCTTTATCGGCGAAAAACGTCCTGCACCCCTGACATTGGAAAAAATAACCGAGCTTGACCGCATTGCCTTGGGCAGCCCGCAGAGCGTTCCGGCAGGGCAGTATGCCAAGCAGGCTCTGGAACACGCCAAGATGTATACGGTGCTTGAGCAGCAGAGAAAGCTGGTTATGGCCAAGGATGTGCGGCAGGCGCTTCTTTATGCGGATCGGGGCGAGGTGGACGGGGCCTTTGTCTATCGGACCGACGCCCTGCTGGCCCGCAATGCGGAGATTCTCTTCACCGTGCCGGATGACTTGTATGATCGCGTGGCCTATCCTTTGGGCCTGACTGTTGCCGGGACGAAAAACAAATCGGCAAAGGCCTTGTATGCGTATATGAGCAGCCCGGAGGCGAAGAAGGTGTTGGAAAAATATGGGTTTGGGGTAAAAAAGTGACCTTTCACCCGATAAAGGACAGTTGGTTACTTCTACTTTGGCACTCACAAAGGCTGTGGTAATAATTTGCAATTCGGTTGTTTCTCATATGCGAAATCAATCGAAGCTTGCCTCTTTTCATGCCGTTGACGAAGCTGTCTTATAACTTCATCTTCGTTTACATCTCGACGTGGAAGAATTGACTTGAGTAATGTTGTTATATCAGCGCAACTCAATAACGGGACACCGACTTGATGGTATAATCGTTGCTCGACCATAAACAACATGGCCATCATGACCATAGTCATATGATGATGCCAAGCCAGCCATCCCCGAGCCTGATAATCACCCATTCCACATTCATTTTTTGCATCCTGAAATGGCCGTTCAACCCAATATCGTTGAGCTTGCATATATGCAAGTCGTCTTGTTGACGTGTTACTTTCCGCATTACTTAGGCTATATTTAATTTTTTTCGGGGACTTAACCTCACGTCTGACAACTAATTCTACTTTGGTGACCATACCATTAACTATTTAATAATATTAATAATACTAAAAACAGGGGTTTTTAAATACTTAATAAAAATAAGCTAGTTATGTTTATGATCGCCAAAGTAGAACTACTTGACAGTTGTCGGTTTTACCAAGCTGCCCGCACCATTGACGAGAAACCCCAACAGACATTTTACCCTTTTTGGGTATCCCGGATTCATCAATAAAAAGAGCGCTATCTTCCTTTCCTCCAAAAATGTTATCCGCATCTTTAGCTACTTGGTTGTTTACAGGACGCCAATCCCAGTTCGAGTCGGAAAGAAAATACTGGAGGGGCTCATATTTAACGCCCGGAACCTTTTCCTCCATACGTTCCATGTTTTTTTGTCAGCCTGGAATAAACCTTTCAAGTATTGGAATGCTTTATCTGACAAACTTACCGTATGTCTCTTAAAAAAATGATGATATCTTTCGTGAAAAGACGTAAGTTGCCGGGCGATGCCGGTCAACTCAAAGAATTTGTCATGGGGACTTCTTTTTTCGGGGCTGGGAGCGTTCATAAAAAGAATAAAGTTATAATCAGGGCGATTGACGGGTATTTTTTTGATAGCTGTTATCAGGTGCTATCTTGATCAAAAAGCGATAAAATCTTCCTAATGAAAGATACAACTTTATCCGGATATTGCAAGAAGTTTTTACAAATAGATCAAAAGGTTATGGTTGACAAAGTAGAAGTAATAACGCAAAGCTGGCTGACCGGCTGACCGCAAGCAAGGCACCCCCACGGAAGCGACAGTGAGTCAAAAAGAAAACCGCCTGATCTCCCCGGAATCATCAGACGAACTGATATACACCTTACGGAGGTTCAGCTGGGCAGCAATTTTTCCGATAAAGTCTGCCTCATTATCACAATAAACAATATGGCCCTGCCAGGTGAACCGATATTCATCGCGAATATGATCCAAACAGTTGATAACAAGATGCTTCTTCGATGAGGAACGGAGCAGAGTATCCCGGCTGACGGCATATTCAAGCAGAGAAAGATCCAGCAGAGTGCGCCGGAACTCTCCCTGAAATCGGTTGCAGGTATTTGTTTCCAGAGGATTTCGCCGGATATTGTGCGGCAGTTCTTCATTGGACATGGGCCCTTTGCCGTGCCGTGTCTGATACGCCCTGGTGATCAGATATATTTCCGGTTCGTTCTCCCCGCACAGGGAGAGAGCATTTTTTGTTCCAGTATCGGAACGGGTCACATAGGGGAAAAAACCGTAATGCTGGTCAAGCAGCAGGCCCTGGGAACCTTCGTAGATATAGTCGCTGTACAGGCTATCAGGCGGATCGGCAGGCAGTCCGCTGGTTCTGCGAATCCAGGGGGAACCGGTAAGAACAGCACAGCATTCCAGAAAATCCTCCAGATCGACATCTGTATATCCTTTGTAGAACCTTTTCAGCAGTTCAAGACGGGTTTCCAGGACCCACGGGTAAAACAGATCCGCAAAGGTAAGCGAATAAAAATGCTCTTCCCGATTGACGGTTGCGCCGACCCCGACCCCGCAGCTCCCGTGCGGGTGATGCTGCTGATTGTAGCGGATGTCATAGGGCGTTGTGACCGGACATTCGGCGTCAATGTAGAGCAGCGGTTCTACTCCTTTTTCACGTAGCGCCTCAAGCTCGTTGATAATCCCTACCGGATCAATCGTGCAGAATCGGGCAAAATAGCTCGGTGCTCCCTGCAGGGTACCTGCACCTAAATTGGAAAAAACATGCCGGATACCGTCGCTCACGACTGTATGCCCGGCCTGCTGTCCCCCGGAAAAACGGATAACCAAAGGGCGTTTAGCGTTTCGGCACAGGTAATCCGTAAACATTCCTTTGCCTTCATCACCAAACCCGGCTCCGAGAACGATCTTATGGCGCGCTGTTATTTCCATGCCATGCATGAATCCCCTGCAGAGATCCCGGTCTTCGTCAAAACAGTCTGTCCGGATCGACTCAGAGAATAATCTTTGTCCCTTCCGAAGACGAAGAGGAATCAGAGGAATCCCCGTTTCCGGATTCACGATGGGTGACCTCAGCGACAATCTCCGGAATAATCCTGGAGACTTCCTCATGATGTTCAAGGATAATCAGATGATCCCCCATAAGCTGCTTCCATCCGTCTATGGTTTCCTGAATACCTCCGGCATAGGTCTGCCGGATATGCAGATGATAGACGTGATACATCTCCCGTGCCCTGTCCAGCAGCGTGGCAGCATGACAGGCAACCTGCTGTCCTCCGCCCATAAGATGCTGCAGGTTCTTGGCCGGAATGTCCGGCAAGGTCGGTTCATCTCCGACAGTAAAAAGAAACCCCTTCTGCTTTCTTTTTTCAAAGCAGTCAATAGAGGTATGAAATCCGGCAAAATACCAGGCCAGCAGATAGCTCTCCCCGGTATTACCTCCGCCTCCGCCTTCCAGATAGACATTGGTCAGCCATTTATCCAGCAGCTCATCGCTGGATTCAAACTGACCGACCTGCAACGGGCTCCGGTCGTACTCATGGTCACCGATAGCGAGAAACATAAGCTGCGGGTCTCTGGTGCCGCTCTGGATAATCCGGCCCATAATATTCGGCAGCCCTTCCCGGACCAGATGATGGGGAATAGACCCCATTGAACCGGTGACATCCAGGGCCAGAATAATGGCCACTGAGTTGGGATGTTCCTCCGAGTCCCGTGCCTCGCGTACCTTGACGCCATACGGACTCATGGCCCGGTTCATTTCCTGCTGCGAAAAAATTTCCTGCACAGACCGTGTGGTATATCCCTCGATTTTGGACCGTTCAGCACGGTTGTCCAGTGAATAGCTTCCCCATCCCATAATTATCCTTTGCCTCCGAACAGATATTCGTAACGCTGCCGCGCGATCTCCAAAGTGATCTCGGCATTTCTGATTTTAATTCCCAGCTCGATATCCCCGGCCACATATTCATCACAGTTGAAATCACTGGCCAGAATCAGGCTCTGGCTTGTTGTCGGCGACAGATCCAGCATGTTCTCCTGCTCTCGCTTCATCTTCCGGATGCTGATTTCCAGATCCTCGATCTTCCGTTTGTAGACCAGCTCCGCATCTTCAGCTATAGCCGCAGCCCTGTCAGCTCTGATCTCCTTGTTATTCCGTGTCAGAGAGCTGGTAAAAGCTCCTGATAAATGATCATCCATTGCGTTGTCCTTTTTGCTGTTGTTCTGTGCCGAGGATATGCTGCTGTGCAGTACGGCACAAACAATTTCTTTAGTAAAAAAAATAGAACTATACAAACATTTTTAGTGCAAAAATCTGAATTACATGTTACAACATAAATTAGATATTATTTAGTAAAAATAATATATTACCTTGGTCAAAAGCAGGAATTTATCCCGGATTAATTGTCCGGCAGGAGGGTGATACAATGGCGCGTCTGGCAGCACGGAAAATATCACGAAAACGTCTCCCCCGTATTTCGGAAAAAAAGTTCATAGAGTCATTTGGTATGACCTCTGATGAACTGTCAAAAATGATGACCCTGACCCCTCCGAACCGTTCCTTCAACATCCCGGAAAAGGAATTTACAGAATCGTTCGGCATGACGCCGGATGACGTAGCCCAAAAAACCGGGATTCCAAAAAGCAGACTTGACAGAATGATAGCAGAAGTAGCGCGAAAAATGAAGTGTTCCCCTGCTATTGCCCTGAAGCAGGCAAAATATTTCGGGATACATGACAGCTTGCTGCTGAATCTTACGGTCAAGTATAACAAAGGAAAACTGGATAATTAAAATCTGCGGAGCCGAGAGGTGACAGAACAACAGTATCCTGCACGATGAAATGCATCCTCCACATCGGGACAGAAAAAACCGGCACAACCTCGTTGCAGGAGTTTTTCCATCAGAACAGGGAGATTCTCTCCAGAAACGGATATCTGTATACGAAATCAGCCGGACTGCGCAACAACCGGCTGCTGTCGCTTGCAGCCTACGATTCAGAAAGACGTGATGCCTTTACAAAGTCTCTTAGAATCTGCTGTGAGCAGGACCTAATTCAATACCAAAACGCTACAATCAAGGCTCTGAAAGGCGAGCTTAAGCAGGCACAAGGAATCCATACGGTCATCTTTTCATCCGAGCATTTTCAGTCCAGGCTTCAGACAGACGAAGAAGTCTCCCGGCTGAAAATAATTCTCAACGATTTGGGATTGTATGATATTTCAATTGTAGTTTATCTCCGGCCACCCGCAGACATTGCCAACTCGTTGTACACCACGTATGTCATATTTGGTGGAACAGAAGCCCATCCTCCAGGACCGGAGAACGAATACTGGCATAATGTATGCGACCACCGCGCTACCCTCACGCGATTTCGTAATCAGTTCGGCACGGAAACAGTTATCCCGCGCATCTTCAGCACGATAGAATTGGTGAACGGATCAATACTTGATGATTTTGCCGAGATCATCGGACTTTCTCTGGCACAGGAAAAGTATGTTATACCGATGCGGCAGAATGAAAGCATACCGACCCTCGCTCTGGAGATTATCCGCAGGATAAATAAAGCCATACCGCCACTGACAGAAGATCAGCAGCCGAATGAGCTGCGGGGAAATATTATTTTGTATGTACTGAGCAACCTGAAAGACGGTGAAACATACTCCATGCCGATGGACCTGCGCCAGCAATACGAAGATACCTTCAGAGAAGGCAATGAATGGGTGCGGTCCGAATATTTTCCCTCCCGACAAAAACTATTCGAACCAAAGCGGATTTCACGCACAGGCAGCTGCAGCTTGAGCGCCTCAGAACTTGACCAGGTCGCCAGAATTATTTCTGAGATATGGATCGACAAATCACGTGAACTTGCAACACTCCAGAGCAGCAGGGCATATCAGATGGCCATGAAACTTTCGCGACAGAAAAAACGCGTTATACAGCTGCGGGACCGTCTGATACGCCTGATGTACCACTGCAGGTAACCGAAATTATCCGGTTACCCCGCAGTCGTTTCTCCATTTATCCCTTCTCCACGCCGACCAGCATCTCCTCAATCACTGCCAGACCGCCCTGCCAGAAGCTCGGCTCGTTGAGATCAATATCAAACGGCTTTAGCAGATCATACGGTGACTGACTGCCGCCCTGAGCCAGCAGACGGAGATACTTGGGCACAAAGGAAGCTGCGCCCTCATTCTGATAAATTCGGTACAAGGCCAGGACCAGCAACTCCCCGAAGGCATAAGAGTAAACATATCCGGGCGAATGGAGAAAATGAGGGATATAGGACCACCAGATCCGGTACTGTTCGCCCAGGTTGACTGAATCCCCGAACATGGCCTCCTGGCTCTGCATCCACAGATCAGACAAGGCATCTGCAGACAATTCGCCTTTTTCCCGGCGGGCATTGTGAATCAACTCTTCAAAGCGGTTCATGGAGATCTGGCGAAAGACTGTGGCAAAGATGGATTCCAGCTTCTGGCAGATAAAGGCCCACCGCTGTTCCGGCCTGTTCAGGGTCTCCAGCTGACGGTAAAAGATAAGCAGCTCGGCAAAGACCGAGGCGGTTTCGGCCAGCACCAGAGTCGTATCACTGTTGAAATACTCCTGCTCTCTGGCAAGGTACTGGTGCACCCCGTGCCCGAGTTCATGGGCCACAGTGGAGACATCCCGCAGATTTCCGGTGTAGTTGACCAGGACATAGGGATGGGCGTCCGGCACGGCCGGATGAGCAAAAGCCCCTCCCCGCTTGCCCTCCATGATTGGAGCATGAATCCAGTTCCGCTCAAAGAAAAGTTCAGCAATGTCTGCCATATCCGGAGAAAATTCGCGAAATCCTACCAGTACCATTTCCCGGCACTCCTGCCAGGAAATCTGCTGGCCCGGCAAAGAAGGCAGCGGTGCATATCGGTCATAATCCTGCAGCTCATCCAGGCCCAGCAGATCCTTTTTCAGACGGTAATAGCGCTGCACCAGATCATAACGGTCCACAGCAGCAGAGATCAGGGCCTCAACTGTTGTATCTTCCAGTTCGTTGGATAGATTCCTGGTCCTGATCCAGGAGGGGTATCTGCGCAGCCGGTCGGTGATCATCTTCTCTGCCAGAATGGTGTTGAAGATATGGGTGAGGATGTGCAGCTGGCTCTGCAGCCCTTGAGTCAGCTCCAGTGCCGCCCTGCGCCGCACCTCCCGGTCGCTGTTGTACAGATCGGAGAGTACCTCCTCCTCAGTGCGCCTGTCTGCACCGAACTCCAGATGACCCATCAGTTTTTCAAACAGGTTGAGCCAGCTCCCGGTGCCCACCGGTTCAAGTTCGACCAGCAGTTCCTCTTCTGCCTCGGAAAGCAGGTGATCGGCATAGCGGCGGAGATTGAGCAGATAATACCGGTACGGAGCGACCTCTTCATCTGCAAGTAACTGCTCTGCAGCAGCCTGATCCATCTTGGCCCATTCCAGAGCGAAGAAGACAAGATTCCGGCTGATCCTGCTGTCTTTCTCCTGCATCTTCTGGAGAAAGGCCCCGGCCTCTGCATTCTTGACCTGGGTTGCAAAATGCAGAAAGGCATAGGTCTGCATCCGGCTGAGATTGGTCCGAATGCGCTCCAACCGCTTGACTGTACGGGCAAAGACTGCAGGTTCAAGTTCGGCCAGACGGCCTTCGGTTTCCTGCAGCAGCGTGGCCTCCTGCTCACAGAATTCCAGATCATCCGTGATCTGCGGATCATCCGGCGATTCGTACAGATCCTTTAGGTTCCAAAGGACATCGGCGGTGCCGAGATCATTATTGCCGGTAGTTGACATGGTATTTTCCTTTACTGCGTTCGCATAACAGCAGGATTAAAGCCCAGTCCGCCTGGAGACAGACCGGCGCTGCGGGATTCCACATAAATAATATCCTGGTCTTTCAGAGCGAGGCCGTCCCCTTGCCCTTCCTGAAGATCATTGAGCGTGAAGCTGATGGTTTCCCGTTTGCCGTCCCCTGCATAACGCATCAGTTTGACGGAATCATTCTCCATAAAATCGGTTGTCAGACCACCGGCAAGACGAAGGGCTTCCGGAATGGTCGTGCCGCCGTAAACCGGATAGGCGCCGGGATCTCCGACTGCGCCGTCAACAACGTATTGCCCTGCTTCCGGGATAAACAGGACATCCCCCCCGGCCATCGGTATATTATACTTCATGTCACCCTGCCTGGTCAGGGCATCAAGATCAATAATATAAGCGCGCCGCTGCCCGGTAGTTTCATCTGGACGGAGCAGGTAGGCCAGCAAAGCCGCGTTGTCTGCCACGCCCTGCGCTGTCGCGATGATATCAAGCAGGTGGTCTCCGGCAACATGCTCATAACTGCCCGGTGCATTAAAGGCGCCGACAAGAGTGATCGGCTCGCTGACATCTTCCTTTATAAAGACCGAGACATGGTAATCCTGCGGGGATTGTTCCCGCAGCAGCTGGCCGATTTTCTTTTCAGCCTCGGCAGGTGTCAGATTGAGCACATCCACCTGCCCCAGGACGGGAAGACTGATATACCCGTCTGCATTGACCCGTGCTTCAGTATTGACCAGTTCCTGTAATTCAAGGATATTGACAACAACAAGACATCCCGGCGCCAGCATGGATGCAGTTTCATCAGATTGGGCTGCAAGCGCCGGATCAAACATATCCTGCTCAACAGTCTTCTCGGCAAACAGATCCTTCGGAGGTTCGACCTCTTCTCTCACTGTTGGCGCATATGCTGCAGTATATGCAAACTGTTCGTCTGCACATCCGCTGAGAAACAGGGACAGGATGAGCAGGAAAACAACATGCGGGAAAACGTATTTTTTGTCCATTGCTGTTCGGAGAAACTTGAAAGGAAGGTGTGCGAAAAAGGAAATAATGTACGGAATCAATTTCCTGTGTTCACATTCAGGACGTCCGCCGGACTGTCTGGCCGGGCGGTCCTGAACCAGGGCTTGGTGAAATCAATTGAGTAATTCAGCGTAGAACGGCAGCAGGGCTTTGTCAAGCAAAAGATCAGCCGGTCAGCCAGCTTTGCGTTATTACTTCTACTTTGTCAACCATAACCTTTTGATCTATTTGTAAAAACTTCTTGCAATATCCGGATAAAGTTGTATCTTTCATTAGGAAAATTTTATCGCTTTTTGATCAAGATAGCACCTGATAACAGCTATCAAAAAAATACCCGTCAATCGCCCTGATTATAACTTTATTCTTTTTATGAACGCTCCCAGCCCCGAAAAAAGAAGTCCCCATGACAAATTCTTTGAGTTGACCGGCATCGCCCGGCAACTTACGTCTTTTCACGAAAGATATCATCATTTTTTTAAGAGACATACGGTAAGTTTGTCAGATAAAGCATTCCAATACTTGAAAGGTTTATTCCAGTCTGACAAAAAAACATGGAACGTATGGAGGAAAAGGTTCCGGGCGTTAAATATGAGCCCCTCCAGTATTTTCTTTCCGAATCGAACTGGGATTGGCGTCCTGTAAACAACCACGTAGCTAAAGATGCGGATAACATTTTTGGAGGAAAGGAAGATAGCGCTCTTTTTATTGATGAATCCGGGATACCCAAAAAGGGTAAAATGTCTGTTGGGGTTTCTCGTCAATGGTGCGGGCAGCTTGGTAAAACCGACAACTGTCAAGTAGTAGTGTTTGCAACTTTGGGATATGGTCGCTTTTCAACGCCGATCGACTGTCGGCTGTATTTACCGAAAAGCTGGACGGATGACAAGGAACGTTGTCTTAAGGCTAAGGCTCGGGGATGGCTGGCTTGGCATCATCATATGACTATGGTCATGATGGCCATGTTGTTTATGGTCGAGCAACGATTATACCATCAAGTCGGTGTCCCGTTATTGAGTTGCGCTGATATAACAACATTACTCAAGTCAATTTTCCACGTCGAGATGTAAACGAAGATGAAGTTATAAGACAGCTTTGTCAACGGCATGAAAAGAGGCAAGCTTCGATTGATTTCGCATATGAGAAACAACGGAATTGCAAATTATTACCACAGCCTTTGTGAGTGCCAAAGTAGAAGTAAAGGCAAGGCGCGGAAAATGGATCTTATCAGTGGAAAACCCAGCCTCGCCCACCTGAACCCAGTTGGTGTCGTCAAAGCGCATCACGCTGGCTTTATAGCCGTTGGCACCATCCCTGTACGATACATAGGGCGTATCAGGCAAGGCTCGGAGACTCGGCTTTACCGGCGGAGAATCCGGCCTCACCTACCTGAACCCAGTTGGTGCCGTCAAAGCGCATCATGCTGATTCTCCCGCCATTGGCATTATCCTCATACGCCACATAGGGCGTGCTGTCGCCAGCAAGAGCAAGGCTCGGAAACCAGATCTCATCGGAGGAAAATCCAGCTGCTCCTACCTGCTGCCATTCCGCCTGCACCGTACTGGCTGTTGCGGCCACCATAAACAACGCGGTGAAGAAAAAGAAATACCCCAGTTGTCTTTTCATCCTATCCTCCTTACAGGTCTGCTGCGGCAGAGCCTGATCCCGGATTGCCGCAAGGTAATTTGTTTAAAACGTACGCTGCCATATTTAGTCTGAAAATACAAGTTATTTTCCGGAATGCCCTGAAGGGGTTATCTCCTGTTCCCATGTCATCCAACTCCCAGTAGGTTGGGTGTCTGATTCATAGCAGGCTGGGAATCCGCCTCCCAGGAGGCATGCCGTTCTTCTCCCAGCCTCCTGGAAACTTTCTGTTGATTTTTATCGGAATCCGGGTCGGTCAGGAGAAGGTGCAAAAGGGCTTCCGACGGAAATATCATTAACTGATGTTACGCAGCCGAAACGCAAAATCGGCAGATTCTATGCTTTGGGTGTCTCGTAACTTACTGATCTTTTATTTGCGTGCGTAACATCAGTCATTAACTCCCCGAAGCCCCTCGCTGACTGCGGAAGGTTATATGCTGCAGGACAATGTCAGCACACCGTTAAAGACGTCTTCGGAGAAACCGGTGCCGAGATTAACCTTGATCTGCTGATTCCAGGTAAAACCGCCGCCGAGAGTATAGTAGATTTTGTCCGAATCAATTGCCTCAAACCCGTCATGATCCGGTTCTGTAAACAGTCCGGCCCGAAGCTGATACTCAAGTATATTTGAAATAAAGAACGTCTTTTCCGCACCGAAACGGAGAACAACGCCGTCCTCTATCTCCTCATCCGTCGTAATCCCCTGGGTCGTGCTGTCACTGAGCACAGAGTATTCCACCAGATCAGTCTGCACCGAGAGGAGCCAATCCTGCGCAGGTCTCCAGGCTGCACCGATACTCCAGACATCAGGAACATCAAAGGCTGCTGTATCTGTTTCGGTATTGGCTGTGCAGTGCCCCGAAGCCGAGCAGTTGTTCTCTGTACTGCTGTAATCAATACTGAAACTTCCTCCCTGGCGGTAGGCAAGGCCGACAGACAAACCGGTATCCAGTTCAACCTGTGCACCCAGACCAAAGGTAAGGTCGGTGTCATCCCCCTGAATGCGGTTTTCATATCCGGTAGCCGAGTCAAGAATGTAATTAGAAAAGGTGTTGCTTCTCCAGCGTTCATACAGATCCGCATCAAAGGTCTCCATGTTGACGGAAGCTCCGATGGAGAACATGTCATTGACACGGAAGGCTCCGGCCAGGCCGTAGACGGACCGATCATATTCCTCAATGTTTTTTTCCGACATACTTTGCTGCTGAATATTCAGTGATTCATCAAGAACAGGCAATGGGCCGACAGTCTGAGAATCCGCACCGGTGAAGCCGGTATTTTGATAATAGACTGCTGTGACGAGCTGTTCAGGAAGTATCGGAATGGTAACCCCGAAAAAAGGCAGGTTGGTCACATCGTCGCTGAAGGTTCTGATTTCGTTCATATCCGGACCAAGCCCTATGTTGTTTAAAGAGGCGTAGGTATCAATATAATCAATATCATAGGACGACATGCCCAAGCTGCCGGTGACCTCGATTCCCTGTACGGCCAGCAGTCCGGCCGGGTTGATGACCGCCGCACTTGTCTCATCAGCAATAGCTGCTGCTGCATTGCCCATGCCCAGTGATCTGCCGTCCATAGCCTCAACAGGTTCCAGATCAAAGGGAACATGAAGTGCCCAATATCCTTTGTTTATTCCATGCGGATTGGCCCAGGCAGCCGTACACATAAGGCCGCAGGCAAGCGGGCAGTATTTCAGAAAAAACAAACCTTTTTTTTTCAACATAGTATCTTCCTCCGTTTGCTGAATAAGAATAAAAAAAAATAAAAAAGGGGGAAACTTCCGCTTCCCCCTTAAAAAAATCGCTGTCAGCTATCTGTTAGCTTATATGGAAAGCAGAATCAGTCCTGACGATTATACGCACAGCAGCCGTTGCTGCTCGCCCGATAGTAGTTATCAAAACGAGGGTCGTTATCACGGGCGTATTGGCCGCACATTCCTTTTGCTTTGCCGACAAAGGTGGATTCGCAGCTGATCCGGTATGCTTCGCCGCAGATCAGATTCGGTATATCTGTCAAGCCGTCAAATTCTGCAGTTGAGCCGATGACTTCCGAGACAGCGCAGAAAATTTCGGAGGACCACTCACCGGATGCCTGTCCGATCATGCTGCACTCATCGGAACATTTATTGACAATATCATCCAGAGAGCCGACCAGTCCATCAATATAACCATTGCCGAAGTCCACCGCCATTCTGCCCCTGAACTTCCTGTTTCGGATATCCCGGGTTACCCGGTCCACTGCATCGCCGATGATCTGCATGAGCTGATCCGCCCTGTGACAGTCGCCCCCCAGACTTCTCCAGGAACTGCGGACAATGGTGGAAGACTGTCTTTTCGCCATACTGTAAAAACTGCCGCGGCGGGCTAAAGACTCATCGACCGAAATCCCGGTGAACAGCACCGTTACTGCCAGAGATACAAAAAATATTTTTCTCACAATATACTCTCCTGTTACGTCTGGTTAAAATTTACAGCCAGCCCTGTTCAGAACAGACATTCCTGTATCGCCTACGGGCAGCATTATAGTTGAATGCCGAGGTGAACTCCTCCTGTACTCTGCTGCTGCATGATTTCCCCTCGGATACCTTGCAGACTTGGTAAGGATAGGATACATCCAGCAGCACATCAATAACCTGGGTGACTGTAATCCTCCAGGAGCCGAGGCTTGTTTCGCAGGCCTGAATAAACGGAACCATTGTGGCCACGATAAAGCCGGAATCCATGCAGGTGGTACTGTGCTCTCTATTGATTCTGTCTATCTCGCTGTAGTAGGAGTTGACTAGGGTGGGCAAGAACTCATCAAGAATCACAGTACGAGAATAATCACGCCTGATGCTCCGTAAAGATCTGTTGAGAATACCGGGCATATATTGATCTCGAATCTGCTCCCAAGAGATCCCCTCAGCCCTCATATTCTTGTATATTGTTCTGACCGATGATCTGGCGATATAATCTGCAACCTTGGCAGCATCGCCAGCAAACGCTGAACCGGGAAGAATCAGCATGATCCCGCATAACAGACTGAACATTATTTTTTTTCTCATAACCGCATCAGCTCCTCTTCAGTTTTAACCCCTGTTCCTGTTTTATGGTCTGCTTCAGAAACCACGATACCTGTTGACTGATTGTAACATAGAATGAACAGACGCTGCTGTCAACGTGAAACTGAGCTGGTATTCTACAGTATTTTCGATAAAAAATCAGGCTGCAGTGGAGACACCGGGATCATCCGGCACCGGCCTGCCGAAATCTCATACACCGCTGCCGTGGTCATTCGCCCGCGCGGGGTGCGCAGTATGAACCTTCTTTGGGGAGAATCCGCTGATGCAGCTGAAAACAGTTTCAATTTTTTCTCCGTACAGGCGAGTGCCTGGCGAAATATGAAATCACCTTCAGCCCGATCAGGTCGGATACAGCTCCGGGTGTGGTCAGAAATTCAACAACTTCTGACAGGGATTCTGCAGGATAAAGCAGGATACAGTACAGAATGGAAAATCTATTTCCTCCCTGAATACGGGAAGAAACGGGCGGACAGGCGGATCAGTACCATCGACCCGCCTGCTGCTCGCCGGCACGGACAGTGTACGGAAGAGTCAGGAAAACACAGAAATCCTGGCAGCTCTTTTTCTTATTTCATTCAGAATGATTGTCGTCACTTTGAAGTCAACGTGTTCTTCCTGCCTGACCATGTTGTAGAAACTACATTGCTGGCAATCGCCGAATTCATTTGCAGGCGTTCCGGGATTCTCGATTTTACAGAGAGAGCCTGTAACGGTCCAGCAGGAGCGGCCGCCGTTGTCACCATGATGAATGCCGTCAGCCCTTTCTTCAGCCGCAGCCGGACATTCTCCAAGTTCTGCAGCATTTTTTCCGCCCGGCTCACGACCGCATTCTTTAAATTCCCAGCAGTTTAACTTCTCCTTATTCATACCTTTTCTCCTTCCTTATCAGGGGAATAGTTGACACGAGGATTGCAGATATTGCTTCCCCGCAAAGAACTATGTCCTGCTGATTCTTTTACCAAATCAGAAGACATGACATTCCTTTTCCCGCGTGACAGCTAATCACGCGCAGTTTCAAATCGAGGCGAGTTGCCCTTGAATTGAAAAAAAATAATCAGCTCAGACAGCTTTTTGTCCGCCTGATTGCCACTGCAAAAGAAATGCAGGTCGAAAGAGACCGAAGGAAAAATCAGGAGAGGATGAAAGCCGCTGACATTGTATACCGACCTGACCCGGGCCGGATGCCGTCATGGCAATTTCATAGTCGAACAGATTTGATAAACATTGAGCAGTTATTTCGAATAGATGAAGTAGGTAAAAAAACACGGTTATAATTACCACAGCGTGCCTGAGATTGCAAACAAAAAACGCTGCGTCTCAGAGGTATATTGAACAGGAGAAATGTTCAGAAAGAATGAGAAAAGAGAAAGGATACGGTTAAAGCAGGCCGGGCAATGAATTGATAAACTGTTGAACTGTTGTACTGTCGACGGCAAAAAAAAACGGCGACCGTGAGATGAGGGGCACGGCCGCCGCAGAGGAAGATCAGGAGAGAACAGAGCGTTATTACTTGACGACCGCCCCTAATTCTCAATATATTGTTTTTGTTTTTTAATTGTAGGATATAAGCAGCATTTTTTCCAGTCAACAGTATAACTCATACCGTAAATAATCTGCACGACCCCGCAGCCGCATTCACCGATATTTGAACAGACCTCAGGCTCTCTGTCGACATGTTTCGAATGCTGCCTGAGCTGAACATGGACATGTTTTTTGGTCAGAGGACAGTCGTATGCTTCACTAATATGCTGTGTTTTCATGAAAGGCTCCCTTTTATCTCGTTTGCGCCGTCCAAGCTGTCCGACAAGATATCTTTCTATCGATTATGCTTTACTAAAACATACGGAAGGCGCCCTTGCAATGAGGCGATCGCCTCATTTTTTTCGGGAGATTTGCCCGGAGGGGTCGGGCGGGAATATTTCAGGAGGATAGAGTTTCGATCAGGGAAAACTTCTGGTTCCTCTCAAGGGTTTGGAATAAAAAGTAAAGCCTGCTACCGCTTTCTTTTTTCTCAGCTGCCCTGCGCCAACACATCCTTCAGGGCAGCAGTAAATTCTTTTACAGTCCACGAGCCATGTTTTGTGAACGGATGGAGTTTGACGTTTCTGCCGTCCGGCAGGACGACTCTGAAGTCGGGGTAGCCCCGCACATGTTTCTTGTGCGCCAACGCCAATTCCTTCTTGCCCTTTTCCGGATTTATTTTAACCCGGTAGCAACGATTCAATACGCTTTCTACTTGGGAGTTGCTGAGATACTTGCTGTTCAGTTTCTTGCAGAATCCGCACCAGTCCGTGTAAAAAAACAGAATAAACGGCTTCTTTTCCTTTTCTGCAGCAACAGATACTTTTTTGTAATCTGATGCTGTTGTGTACCATTTTGTCGTTGTAACAGCCTCTGCTGGAGTGAAACAGGAAAAAAACATCATTCCGGCTGCAACAAGAACAACTGGAAGGTACAGCCTGTTTTTTGTCTGCATGATATTTCCTCCTGAACGGGTGACCCGCCTGCATCTGCAGGGAATCTGTCGGTTTTGTTTTAAACATAAAGGGCTGCCTGTACTTGGCTCCGGCAAGTTTCCGGCAGCAAGGGGCAGCTGCAACAGACGATCCTTGGTTGTATAAGAAAAATGATTCATGCACAAGCGAAATTAAAAACGATGCGCTGTCGGGTCGGTCAGTTCCGCAGTGCCTGCAGAACTTTTCGGGTCGGCTTGCCGTCAGAAGGCAGACCGAGCTTCTGCTGAAATTCCCTGATGCCCTGCCTGGTCTTTGAACCGAGATCCCCGTCAATTACACCATCGTAAAAGCCTTTTTTCTGCAATAGCTGCTGCAGCTCAAACTTTTCTGCAACAACCAGGGAATCCGGCGGTCGGGGCCAGTTCTGCCGCATTCCTTTTTTTCCTGCCAGCCGGTCAGCAAGCAGCCCCACAGCCAGAGCATAAAAATCCGAATTATTATACCGCTTGAGCATAAAAAAATTGCGCAGCACAAGAAAGCCCGGACCTGCAGCACCGGCGGGCAGCAGCAATTCCGCCCGTGCTGCAGGTTCCGGAAACCAGATCCCGTCAGGCCGGGTAAACCCCAGCTCGCGCCATTGGGCAAGTGTTTTTGTTTTGCCTGTATACTGTGCCCCGCGCGCCGGAACCCGCACTTCGTATCCCCAGGCTTTTCCAGTGCGCCAGCCGTTTTTATGCAGCAGATTTGCTGCGGTTGCCAGCGCGTCAGGAACGGAATTCCAGATATCCCGCCGCCCGTCGCCGTCCATATCCACGCTGTAGGCCTGGTAGCTGGTCGGGATGAACTGGGTGTGCCCCATTGCTCCGGCCCAGGAACCATAGAATTGTTGCAGGGAAACATTGCCCTGCTGAACAATCTGCAGAGCGGCGATCAGCTGCTGTTCACCGAATTTCCGACGGCTTTTATCCGCATAGGCCAGCGTGGCCAGGGCACGGGGCACATAATGCATTCGGCCCGGACGCTCCAGCACGGTTCCGCAGCCGCTTTCAATGGACCAGATCGCCAGCAGGACCGGGACATCCACTTTGAGGCGCTGCTCAATTTTTTTGAGCCATCCGGCATACGGCACTGCTGCCGCACGGGCCCGTTCAATGGTATGTTTATTTACTACCGTATCAATATAATCCCAAATTTCGACAGTGAACTCCGGCTGATAAGCAGCCTTGCGTAGTACTTCGCTGTCCGGCTCCGTCACTCCGGAAAATGCCTGATCATACACAGTTCTGCTGATCCCCTGCTCTGCCGCGCGCGGATAAAAGGCATCTATCCAGTTTCGGAAAGAGGTGTCTGCTGCGGATACGATGGAAATCGGTAGGATGCTGATCAGCAGCAACGCACAGATCGCTGCTTTTAATATATTCTTCGGAGATCGATTCATTATGCTCTCTGGGGAATTTTCTTGCGTAAAAGCGGCCTGTCGGCGAACAGGAATTATTGTGAAGTTAAAAGATACCACAGCACAGAGCGTCGGGCAATGCAGGAAAGGTGAAGAGATTGACTGAAAGCAGGTTCGCAGAGTTGTCCCCTGTCACAGCAAGAAGGAAAAGCCGAGCGTCAAGAGACATGAGCTAAGGTGTAAATTGGCCTCGGTATTCGAATCTGCACCCTGCTGTGTCCCGTCAATGTGCTGTCTGATTTAAGGCTGTGATACCGGCGGGGGACTTTTCGTGTAACATTTACAAAAAAACTATTTACTTTCTCTGTTGATTATGTTTATTTTATTATTTGAAATTACACAGTTGAAGAGAGGGCTTGTCTGTATTGACGGATGAAAATATCAGGAAAATGTTAGAGGCTGGATACGTGAGAAGAGCATTTTCCTTAATAACTTGTCATGCGATTCTATGCTTTATTTCAAAGACATACTGTTTGGTTCTGCAACTGCAGAATTAGAAGGAGCTCTATACCCTGATTTGTTATTAGATGGTTTTCTTGATCCGTGGGACGTTATTGATAAAATAATCGATAGTCCAAAATTTCTGTTTCTTGGTTATAAAGGTTCTGGAAAGTCTTCAATTGGCGAACATCTTAGACTTTTATCGAAAAAAAAATTTAATCTTTTTGTTAGTAATTTATTTTTATCTGACTTTCCTTATGGAAATTTTGAAAAAATAGTAACTGGTGACGCAGAACCAGAGTCGAGATATCCTTCGGCATGGTCATGGCTGTTAATTTTAAGTATATTGAATTCATTATCAAGAGATGAAAGTATTTATTCTGACAGTAATGTAATGTCTTCAATTAATGCATTAAGTGAAGTTGGGTTATTGCCAACAAAAAATTTAAAAGAGACTGTAATAGCCTCATCTAAGCCCAAGTACAAGGCTAAGCTTCCAGGACTACTAGATATAGAGTACGATTCAAATCAAAAGAAAATTAACGATCTTGGTTTTATCAGGATTATTTCATCTTTGAAAGAATCATTGCTTAGCTTCGATAAATTTGATAACAATCATATTATTATTATTGATGGCCTTGACGACATTTTATTACAAAAAGAAATTCAATATCAATCAATTGCGGCTTTAATATTAGAATCTACGAGGTTAAATATATCTTTTATAGAAAAAGATATCCCTATAAAAATAGTAGTATTATGCCGTACGGAGTTATACGAGAGGATTCCTGGACCGAATAAAAATAAAATAAGACAAGATTTATCTGTTGAACTTGACTGGTATCATAATCCTCGAAAGCCATCGAGTTCTAAGTTGGTGCATCTTGTAAACAAAAGAGCGCAATTGAAAGACAGCTCAGTTAAAGACCTGTTGAGCTAAATCATGTTTTGGCAGGGTTAAGAAGATACTCTTTTAATTACTTTCTGCCTGAGATAAAGGACGAGCTTGTAGGTTATTTAAGCATTGATGATGTTGATGCACTATTAAAAAGTCTTTCTTATTTAAAGAAAACTCGTTTTACATTAGATGAAATTTCCGAGTGCTATCAAAAAACAAGTCTTATAACTCGCCACGATCTTTATAAGGTCTTAAACTACTTGTTTGATTGTAGTGCAATAGGTAATCTTGATCGTAATTATTACTGTTTTAAGTATAGAGATAGACATACTTTTTTCAACCCTAATGAGAGGATTATAATCCACAGAGGTTTATGGAAGGCGTTAAGTATATAATAATTTCGGTCACAAGCTTCGCGCACTTTTTTGTAGATAATAATTTCAATGTTTTTCATTTATGAGAAAACTGCAGAATTAGCTGACAGGCATTGGCGGCATAATCAGTCCTTATAGCTGGAGCGATATAATTTGACTGCGCATCCAAGAGGCATCAGCCTTGCTCTCACGCCTTTCAGGTAGCTGGATCTGTATTCAGTTTATACTGCTCCAGCTATATATTGGCAAATATGTATTCCCGGATGCGGCTGTTTCTGATGGCCTTGGGCATGAAGGATCAACTCGGCGGGCAAACAGTTCTTCAAGTTCAAACTTCACATTCATAATATCTTGTGATACCGCCTGCTGTGCTGTTGAGCTCTATGAGAAAATCGATATCGCTGCTTTCGCTGAAATCTTCCGTGAGTGCACTGCCGAATACACGCAGACTTTTTACCTGATACTTTCGGCAGATACTGGCGATCCGCTGTTGATAGCCCTCAAGAACAATCATGGAATTCTCTGCTTACCCCCTCACATACGCATCCACATCATTAGCCACAATAACCCCGTAGTTGATCGCACCCAACCAGCCGCTCATGATAATACCCACGGAGCCGACATGGAACAGGCCGCCCACCTCTTTAAAAATGGAGCGGGAGATATCCAAGCCCTCAAACTTGGTGCCGAAGGAGGTGCCTCTGGTGTGCAGGGTGTAACGGTTAAAGGTCTTGGGTGTGGCCGAGGAGATAGTGTCCACCTTGTCGCGGATGCCGGGGATGTAGCGTTCCAGATCAGCAAAGCAACGTTCCACCATAGCCTCTTTTTTCTGGGTATAGGTCTGCGGGTCAAGCCCGGCCCAGTCATCGTAATTGGCATTCATGGAGGCTACCACGGTGTAATCCGGATATTCCGGCCGGGTCTTGGGATAGTAGACAGAAAAGGTGCGGCTCTGCGTATCCATCCGACGCATTTCTTTGGAAGAAAATTCCTTCGCCGTTGACGTAAAAAGCAGATCGCCCACATCAGGGAAGGACTCACTCTTACGGATACCGAAATAGACCTGACAGGAAGAGTTGTTCACCACCACCTTATCAAAGCGGGACAGGAAGTCATTGGTGAAGGCATCCCGACCGGCGAGATTATCAATAGTGTTGGTGATGCCGGAATTGGAGACTACGGACTTGGCTGTAATCTCCTGCCCGTTGACGAGCACGCCCCTGACCCTGCCCTTATCGACCAGAATGCGCTCCGCCTTGGCCTTGGTGCAGATGGTCACCCCGTTTCGCTGCAGATCATCTGCCATCATGCCGATCAGCTTGTCTGTGCCGCCCTCAAAGGTGAACACGCCCTTGCTCATGAAATTGGAAAACACAATACCGTAGGTGATGGCCGGTTCATCCAGAGTGGAGCCGTTGGCATAGGTGATGGGTTCCATAAGCAGGCGGTGGACATCGGAGCGGCCTGGAAAGAACTGTTCAAACAGCTCGCGGGTGGTCATGCCTTGGTCATCATAAAAATTCATGGCCCTGACCGTGCTGAAAAAATCATCCACAGTAGTCCGATCAATCTTAAAATCCTCATGCAGGATACGGGTAAAATCATCCTTGGAAAAGGTGGTGGACAGCGAAAACTGGGGATTATCAAAAACGATGTTTTTCAGCTGAACAATGGAGTTCCGGATTTCCTTGGACCAGTATTTTTTGCAGGTCTTGACCATGCCGTGCGGAAAGCCGTGCAGGGAGACGTCAAAAATATGACCACCGCGCTTGAACCAGGTGGCCAGCCCTCCTAGCTGGGTGTGGTGCTCCAGCAGGAGGACTGTATGGCCTGCCTTGGCCAATCGGTTGCCGCAGGTCAGGCCACCAAGGCCGGAGCCGATCACGATGACATCGTAGCTGTTCTGAACTTTATCAAGAGGGGTAAAGGGCATCATTGTATATATTGTAATTTCTGATTTTCTTGTTTTTCTAACTGGATACTTTCTCTTTTCAACGGGAATTTCCTGACCGGGAGCGGTCGTATGCTTTAACTTTCTCCATCTCCAGTTTAAAGCAGTCAGGGCAGTAACCGTGCGAGCAGTCAATATCCCAGTTGTTTTTGAAATAGGCTTCGACGCGCATCCACGAGTCCTTTTGGTCCTGCATTTTACCGCATATAGGGCAGATGAAAATTATATTGTACAGCTCTGCTATTTCATTGAGATCCTCTATCACCAGCAGGGCGTGAGGATTTCCCTGAAAGGAAAAAGGCGAAACCGTGACCAGCGCGTAGATTTCTATTTTCTCGCCGTGCTGCACAAGCTGTATTCTGGTGCGGCGCCGGACCGCCCGGTTTCCCCGGAAGGCTTCTGTTACGGAATTCCTGATAATACAGACTTTGCAGGCCGAAGAACAGCCGCACCCTCCCGGCATTTTAGAAGCGTTAATGCAGCGCAGGATATCACCAGCCCGCTGCTGCAGGACAATGGCCCGTTCAGCCGTGATGAGTTCAGCGGCAGCCGCGTTGTACTCCTGAATCCGCACATCCCGGTCAACCACGAACACCATTGAGGGAAGGGCGTCGAAAACCTCCCTGAGCATCCTGTTTTCATTCATGGCATCAGTATGTTGCTTTTTGAATAATCTTTATTCCCGATACCTTTTACCGCATTTTGTACATTTTTTGGATGTTAGCAGAGGAGTAACCAATTCCGGAATCAGCAGCATTGCCAGCACGAAAAAAGGGAATGTAAAAAAATACGCTACAGCACGCCCTATAGATACTTTCTGATGCAATATATTGCAATGATTGCAGTAAGGGCAGAAGGAAATATTACATTCCGGACAGCATGTAGATGATTCATCTAACTTTCTCTGACAGATCCTGCATCGCATTTGTACAGTTAATCACCCAAAAGATGCTGTTGAAATAGTCTGGAATAGTCAGCTCCAAGTTCGTTCAGAAAAGCGGCTTTAGCGTATTATCAATCCAGAATTTAAGCCTGACATCAATCCAATACTGAACCTCAAGAGATACCTTCGGAATGAACAGCAGGGAGAATGCACCGCAGTTCAGCAATACTGTTGTCCAAAAAATAAAGCGGAACGGCTGCTTTTTTGACTTGTGACGCAGTTGCTGCTGCGCAATCAATGCGCCCGGCCAGCCGCCAATAAGTGAGAACAGGTGCAGCGTGCTTTCAGGAGTCCGCCACGCATCTCTCCTCGCTGCTGATTTATCTTTGGCATAGACAAGGAACGTGAGCAGACTGAGCACAAAATAGAGGCCGAGAATTAAAGGAGGTATTTTATTCGCCAAAACTGAACCGGCAACAGCTGCGAAGAAAAGCAGGGCGATAACGTAGGAGCAGGTTCTGCTTTTCCGTTTACGTTTATCACCGGGCAATGCAACCTGTACTGCGCAGGGACGTCCCTGATTATCCGAAGATATTTTATAGGTTACGGACTGGTCAGCTTCCGGGTGTCGCCCACGGTTGAGAAAAGATGTGACGTGGACAAAGATCCGTTTTCCTCCGTCAGCAGGTGTAATAAAGCCGAACCCTTTCTCCTCGTTCCAAGATGTCAGTTTTCCTTTACAATACATGATCTCAGCTCATTATTATCCCAAAAGATGCTGATTCACAATGGTCACCCCGCTGAGCATGGAGCCGACAATACCGAGATAGCCTTGATCTGTCCCGGCGATAAAGAGATTCTCCCACGGGGTTCTGCCGCTCTTGATCTTGATCGGGCTGCCGTACACAGCTCCGGCGCATTTGCCGGTGTAGCGTTCAATGGTCATGGGCGTGAAGCTATCCTGAAACACGACCTCCTGTCTGTATTCGCCGAGAATGCTGCTGACTGCTGCGGCTGACTGCTGCCCGCATTTTTCTTTGAGCTGCAGGTACTGCTCCCTGTCAGCCGCTGCCTGCTGCCAGATATCGTAGTTTGCCGCATTGGTCACCCGGACCTGAACAGGATTACTTTTTTCCAACCCCTGAAAATTCTCCGGAAAGCAAATTACTCCCCAGGACGGGTCAATGGGTGCAGCAGGGCGATGATAGGCCAACTGCTCCTTCAGATTATAAAAGATGATGGTCCGGTCTGTCCGATCCGGCGGCAACTGCAGGTCGGGCAGCATGGAAATGGTTTCCATAAAGCTCATTCTGCCGATGTATTTTTCGATCTCCAGCGGCCAACCGCTCATTTGGGCTGTACCGGGAATCCCGACCGTGGATAGGACGGCATCCGCAGTCAGCTCTCCACCGCTCTCCAGCCGGACCCCCTGCACCCTGTTGTCTCGGCTGATGATCCGGGCAACCGGGGTGCGCAGCCGGAGTTCGCCGCCGAACTGTTCGTACTGGGCCAGGAGCCGATCGATCAGCTCTTTGATCGTGCCCTCCGGCCGGAAAAAGCCTTCCAGAAAGACCGCCCGGAACATGATGGCAAACTGGCCCAGATCCATGTCGTTCTCTTCCGCATTGCCGTAGACCATCAGGGGCAGCAGGAGCATCTCTTCCAGCAGAGGTTCCGCTATGCGCTCATGAAGAAATTTCCTGGCAGACTGCCAAGGCACATCGGCAAAGGGATCATAGCTGTCTATTTCCCTGATCATTGTCCGAAAGCGGTCAATTGCGGCAGGAAAGGACGCAGCGACCTCTTCACAGAGCAGATTCAGATCGTTCGAGAAGCTGAGGACAGTCTGGGGGAAGATGACCTCGGAGGTAAGCTGTTCGCGGGTGATGAATTTTTTTCGGGAAAGTTTGAGCTGGCGGAAGAGCCGGTTCAGCGGCGCGTATTTGATGCCCTGCGGGGCAAAATTGGTCATCGCATGGAGACCGGTCTCCAGCAGATGCCCTTGGCGAAAGTAATAGGAATTCAGGCCGCCCGGCAGATGATGCTGTTCGACAATCAGAGTTTTTCGGCCGAAACGGGCGGAACGGATACCGGCGGCCAGACCGGCCAGACCGCCGCCGAGAATGATGAGCTGGTAGTCAGCCATGATGAAAACGCAGGGAAAGAAAAGTATGCCGCGTTATTGTTCCTGTTCTTCCTGTTTCAGAACGGCCTTCCCCTGTGTGCATAAGAACGGAATATCGCTGATAGGGACTCTATCAGGCGTCTTGCAGCTTGGGCTCAAGATAGTTGACGCAGCTGGTCAGGGTGGCGAGTTCAGGATAATCATCTTCCGGGATCTGCAGTTTGTAGCGCTTACGGAGCTCCATAACGATATCAAGGAAATCCATGGAGTCAAGATCCAGCTGATCCCGGAGAGGTTTGTCTGCGTCCAGACTGTCAAACTCCGCATCCTCATCGATATCTTCAATAATTTCAAGAATCACATCCTTGATTTCATCACGGGTCATGCCTGCTCCTCAATAAAAAAAATACGCGTAACAATTTCTTAAAGCACCTAATTCTGCCTGCGGCCACGATGCAGCTGTCATCATTTTAACGAAGCTGAGCACCTTACCATAGCAGATTTTATTTTTCCACAAATCTCTTGAGAATAACGACCGAATTTATCCCGACCATTCCGAAGGAGTTGTTGAGAATCGTTTCCACCTGCCCGACTTTCTCCGGTCTTCCGGCGACCAGACCGGGCAGGGCGCAGTCAGGATCAGGGCTGTCCAGATTGATGGTGGGATGCACCAGGTTATCTTCAAAGGCGGGCAGATTGGCGGCCAGCTCCAGCACCCCGGCGGCTCCCATAGCATGGCCGATAATGGATTTGGTATTATTGATTTTCGTGTCCGGGCAGTCGGCAAAGACCTTGGCCAGCGCTCTGCACTCTTCCACATCGCCCTGGCGGGTGCCGGTGGCATGGGTGTTGATGAGATCGATATCTGCCGGGCGGAGTCCAGCCCGGTCAAGGGCCAGACGGATGCATTCGGCCTGGCGCGGCCCGTGTGGGAGGACAAAATCGCGGGCATCCGAGTTCATGGCATACCCGGCAATTTCGCCGTATATTTTTGCTCCTCTGGCCAGAGCCTTATCCAGCCGTTCCAAGGTGAATATGCAGCCCCCCTCGGAAATCACAATACCGTTGCGATCCTGATCCAGCGGTCGGCTGGCTCTGGTCGGATCCTCGTGCTCTGCCAGTGCTCCCTGGGCCCGGAAGCTGGCAAAAATGCCGAAAGATCCAATGCATTCGGAAAGTCCGCCGCACAGGGCAAAATCCACCTCACCGAGACGGAGCATCTGGGTGCCGTGAATCAGGGCTGCATTCCCGGCTGCACAAGCTGCGCCTACCGCGTAATGCGGCCCGGTGATGCCGAAGGTCATGGTGATCTCCCCGGCCGGGTTGTTGAGCACAGTGCGCGGATTGTGGTGATGCGTCCAGTAGTCCACATTATAGCCAAACTGACTGATATTGTAGACTTCGTTCTCTGTTTCCACCGTACCGTGTTCGGTCAGGCCTATGTACACCCCGGTACGGCTACGCTCGTATTCAGAAAAATCTATCCCGGCATCAGCCAAGGCCTCCCCTGCGCAGTAGACCCCGATACAGCCTGCCCTGGTACCCCGCTTGTTTTCCCGCTTTTTCCGGTGCTTAGTTTCCGGGAATTCACAGATTCCGGCAGGATGGGTGCCCATATAGCGCAGATCAATGGTGGAGATACCGCTCCTCCCGGCAAGAACCTGTTCCCGGAATTCGGCAAGGGTACAGGCATTGCCCGGTGCGGTCAGGCCGACCCCGGTGATCACGATCCGGGCGGAATCCGGTAAGGCTGTACTGTTCATCGGCCTGCTCCTATAATTTTTGTGATAAGCGCCGGTACCGCCTGAACAGCCTCCGGCAGCTTGTCCGGCATGGGACCGCCTGCCTGGGCCATATCCGGCCTGCCGCCGCCTTTACCGCCCACAATAGCTGCTGCTTCTTTGACAAGATCACCAGCCCTGATTTTTCCGGTCAGATCCTTGCTGACCAGGGCCAGCAGGGCAGCCTTGCCGTTGAACTCGCCGCCTAACAGGGCAACAGCACTGCCCATTTTGTCTCGAACCTTATCGCCGACCTCGCGCAGAGTCTTGGGAGAATCCAGGGGCACTTGGCCGCTGATCACCCTGATGCCGTCCACTTCCACAGCTCCGGCCAGCAGGCTGTCCAGATCACCCATTGCTCTGGAGGCATTCAGGGTTGCCACCTCTTTTTCCAGCTCCTTCTGCCGCTGCAGCAGGGCCGTTACCTTGGCAAAGGCATCGTCAAAAGAACCGGACAGGGCTTTGCCCAGGGCATCGGCCTGAGCAGCAAGATCTTGAACCCAACTCAGCGCAGCCTGGCCGGTGACCGCTTCGATACGGCGCACCCCGGCAGCAATTCCGGTTTCGGCAATGATCTTGAACAGACCGATATTGCCGGTGGCCGAGGTATGGGTACCACCGCAGAGTTCCTTGGAAAAACCGGGTACTGTCACCACCCGGACCTCATCGCCGTATTTCTCGCCGAACAGGGCTGTTGCACCGTCGGCAATGGCGGCCTCTTTGGAGAGGACTGCTGTTTTCACTGGGGAATTTCTGCGGATTTCCCGGTTGACCAGTTCTTCAATGGCCCGGATTTCCTTTGGCGTGACTGGGGAAAAATGGGTGAAGTCAAAGCGCAGCCGGTCTGACCGGACCAAAGAACCGGCCTGCTTGATATGGGCACCGAGGATCTGCTTCATGGCCGCGTGGAGCAGATGGGTAGCCGTGTGGTTCAGGGCTGTGGCAAAACGGCTGTCCGCCACCTGCATGGAGACTTGCTGTCCGGCAGCCAATGTTCCTTCCGTCACCGTACCGCTGTGCAGAATCAGGCCCTCGGCAGCCGCTTTGGTGGACTGGACAGTAAAGGAACCTTCCGACCAGCTGATCGTGCCGGTGTCGCCGACTTGGCCGCCGGATTCAGCATAAAACGGGGTCTGTGGGCAGTATACCTGCACCTCCGCGCCCTCGGCTGCTGCCAGCACCAGCTGGCCCTGGCTGTCCAGAATGCCTTCCACCACAGAATCGGCAGAGGTTGTGGTGTAGCCGAGAAATTCCGTTGTCTTTTCCTGCTCCAGCAGGTTAATCAGTCCGGCAGAGAACCGGTCGAGATTTTTCCCCTTCCAGGAGCGCTTGGACTGATCCCGCTGCTGCTGCATGGCTGCGGCAAAACCGGCATCATCCAGAGCGATTTCATGTTCCAGGGCCACATCCCGGACAATATCTCTGGGGAACCCGTAGGTATCATACAGTTTGAAGATAAAATCACCGCTGATGACCGGTTCCTCCGGATTTTCCGACAGCACCCGTTTGATCTCCTCGTCCAGCATGGCCAGACCGTGGTCCAGGGTCTCGCCGAAACGGGTTTCTTCGTGATCCGTCACCTTGTCCAGCAACTGGCCGGAGTCGGTCAGGTGCGGATAAGCATCCTGCATGGTGCGCACCACCTCGCGGCAGACTTCGCCGAAAAAAGCGCCCTGCAAGTCGAGCGTCCTGCCGAAACGGATGGCCCGGCGCATCACCCGGCGCAGGACATAGCCCCGGCCTTCGTTGGACGACAGCACGCCGTCAGCAACCAGAAAGGCGGTGGCGCGGGCATGATCAGCAATGACCCGCATGGCCACGTCGTCGGCCTTGTCGGTATTGTACTTTTTGCCGGACAGGCGCTCCACTGTGCTGAGCAGGGGCGTGAACAGATCGCAGTCAAAGTTGTTGTATTTGCCCTGCAGGACGGCCGCCACCCGCTCCACCCCCATGCCGGTGTCAATGGAGGGCTTGGGCAGCGGGGTCATGCTGCCGTCGGCATCCCGGTAGAACTGCATGAAAACTAAGTTCCACAGCTCAAGAAAGCGGTCGCAGTCACAGCCGAGGGCACAGTCGGCGCGGCCGCAGCCGTGTTCCGCACCTTGGTCAATATGAATCTCGGAACAGGGACCGCAGGGACCGGTATCGCCCATTGCCCAGAAATTGTCTTTCTCACCCAGCCGGACAATCCGGCCCTTGGGCAGGTCGTTAATCTGCTCCCAGAGTTCATATGCCTCATCATCCTCGCGGAAGATCGAGACCCAGAGCTGTTCCGGGTTGAGGCCTAATTCTTTGGTCAGAAATTCCCAGGCAAAGGCAATGGCCTCTTTTTTGAAATAATCGCCGAACGAAAAGTTGCCGAGCATCTCAAAAAAGGTGTGGTGCCGGGCTGTATACCCGACATTCTCCAGGTCGTTATGTTTGCCGCCAGCACGCACGCAGCGCTGGCAGGAAGCAGCCCGCGTGTACTCGCGCTGCTCTTCGCCCATGAACACCCGCTTGAACTGAAACATGCCTGCATTGGTGAACAGCAGGGTCGGGTCGTCCTGGGGAACAAGGGAGGAGGATTCAACCGCAGTATGTCCCTTTTCTGCAAAATAGCTGAAAAATTTTGTTCGTATTTCGTTGCCGGTCATTCTGTACGTAATTGCGTAATGTGAAATTGACTGGAATCGGGCTCAAATAAAAAAATAAAAGAAGAAGGAAAACAGCGGAACTCGGAACTCCGTGGAAGGCCGCAGGCAGAGTATTGCAGAGATTTATAGATTAGTTATTTCATTTCAGATAGGGCAGCATGGCCTTGAAGGCCGGTGTTCCGGCTTTCTGCAGCAGCTCGTAGATAATCAGTTCTGCCGGAACGACAACCGCGCCGATCTCCTGCAGACGCTGTCTGCCGTAGGCATCGTTTTCCGGAGTCCTGGAGGAAACCGCATCTGCAACCACCACCACATCATAGCCGACCTGCATCGCCCCTATCGCGGTCTGATACACGCAGATATGGCTCTCCACGCCGCAGAGCAGCAGGGTGTCTGCTGTTGCGGGCAGCTTACCAAGCATGGAACGGACAGCCGGGTTGTCCAGGCCGTTGAATTCAACCTTGTCGATGCACGGCCAGTCGGCAAGCAGGGGAACAAGTTCCTCCACGATCGGCCCGATACCCTGGGTATACTGGGTATTGGCAATCACGGGAAAATCCAGGGTGTCGGCCAGCCGGATCATCAGCTCAATATTGCTGATCACCCGCCGTGCCTCGTGAATATGGGCCATCAGCCGTTCCTGCGGATCAATCACGTAGAGACAGCATTGCCGGGGCTGTAATCTTTTTCTGAAATTCATTATTCTGTGTCGGGCTTATTCTTTCTTTTCGGTACTCCTCTTTTAGTGAGCATCAGGGAAATTTGCAATAGAAAATTCACCAAACCGCTGTCAGCGATGCAGCATTGCCCTGCGGTGGGGCGGTCAGATTTCCAGCGCTTCCCTGACGGCCCGGCCCAGCTGCTCCATGGAATAGGGCTTTTTGATAAAACCGTCAGCACCCAGGTCCAGGGCAGCCTGCACGTTTTCATTATCCGAGAACCCGCTGACAATAAGCGCCTTCTGGTCGGCACGGATATAGAGAATTTCCTGGTAGGTCTCGTATCCGTTCATCCCCGGTTCCATCTGCATATCTATCACCACAAGATCGACTTGGTTTTCCATAAGATATTTGATTGCCATCTCACCGGAGCAGACAGAATCTGCGATGTAGCCCAGAGTCTGCAGCATCCTGGCCGCAACATCCCGCAGCTGCGGTTCATCATCAATAATCAGAACAGCAGCTCCGCTGCCGGATGGTACAATCTCCTGCTGGCAGTCTTCCCCGCTGCCGGCGGATTTCTCTGTGCTCAGCGGAAAATAGACCTGGAAGCAGGTTCCGGTTTCGCTGCTGGTTACAAATATCCTGCCGTCATGGTCCTTGACCGTATTCCAGACCACGGCCAGACCGAGCCCGGTACCGCTTCGCCCCATGACTTTTCTGGTATAAAAGGGCTCAAAAATATGCTGCATATCTTCTTCTGCAATACCTGAGCCTGTATCCTCCACCCGGAGCACGATATACTTACCTTTGCCGAGCACATGTTCCTCCGGGCCTTCAGCATCAATATCTTTATCAACCTGTTCATTCTGCGTGGAAACGGTGATGGTGCCTTCCGCATCAATGGCCTCCGCAGCATTGGTGACCAGGTTCATGAGGCATTTTTTGATATGAATCGGGGAGCAGAAGATATCAGCCTGTTTAGCCGCCAGCTGCTGTTTGCAGGTAATACCGGGGTAGAGGGACTGAAGCTGTCTGCATTCCGGCGAAGCCAGATACTCCCGGACCAGACGGTTGAGATTGCGGACCTCTCTGCTCATGGCAACGCCGCGCGCAACAGTGAGCAGATCCGCCACCACCATTGCCGCCCGCTGCCCGGACTGCAGAACGGCTTCAATCGGTTCCCGGAGCGGACTGTCTTCGGACAGAGTTTTCAGCATTAGTTCCGGGTACCCGATAATACCGGCCAGGATATTGTTCAGATCATGGGCCACCCCGCCAGCCAGCAGTCCTATAGACTCCATCCTTTCCGCCCGGTATATCCGTTCTTCCATTTTTTTCCGGTCCCGGATATCCCGGAGCACAAAAACAGCGCCGCGCAGTTTTCCTGGTTCATCTTCTGATTCAGGGCAGATCGGGGAGGCAGAGACAAGCACCGGGATTGCCGCATCACTGGCTGTCTGCAGAATGGCTTCCTGATTGCGCAGCGATTCCGGCCTGCTGCCGAATGCCAGCTGATCCAGCCATTCGCTGCACAGCGCATCCCCCAGAAGCTCGTGGAGTGCTCTGCCTGTCATCTCACCCTGCGCAAAACCGACAAGAGACAGACCGCCTTGGTTGCAGGTGGTAATTTTCCCTGCAGGGTCAGTCACAAAAACAGCGTCAGTCATGGAGAAAAGAATGCTTTCCAGGTAACTTTTCGCCTGTTCTAGCTCAACGGCCTTCTGGAGGGCGATCTTCTGGCTATGGAGCTGAAGAAAAAATTTTATTTTGCTGAGCAGAATTTTCGGCTCATACGGCTTGGTGATGAAATCAACTGCTCCCGATTCGTACCCTTTAAACACATGATAGTTATCATGATAAACAGCAGAAAGGAAGATGATGGGAAGATTTGCGGTTGCAGCGTCGCAGCGAAGCAGTTCAGCCAGCTCATATCCGTCCATCTCCGGCATCTGGACATCTAGGAGAGCCAAGGCAAAGTCATTATGCAGCGTGGCCTTGAGCGCATCATTGCCGCGGGTTGCCTGGACAAACTCCACCTCCAGATCAGCCAGAACTTTTTTCAGGGTGAAGAGATTTTCTTTCTTATCATCAACGATAAGTATTTTGTGCAGACAAATCCGGCTCATCGGTCTGAGGCAATAATGACAGGACAGGCAAGGGCGGACAGAGATTGCCGCCAAAGGAAATTCATACAGTTTTTACAAACAATATCCCGGAAGAAAACATGATGTCAAGGTATTCATAATTCTTGCCCGCTGTCTGATGAAGCTCTGCGGTTCAGGCACCTGCCGGAAATCAGGCCGGGCAGAGGGAGCGCTTTGCAGAAAAGACGTTGCCGGATTGTCAGTGCCCGTTATAATTAATCGGAAAAAACGAACTTTTCATCGGTTTCGTCAGAAAAGCCGATGTCGAAGAAACGAGGAAACCGAAAATGATTGCCAGTCTCTCCGGAACTGTTCTTCATAAAACCCCGGGTGCGGTCATTCTGGATGTGCAGGGGGTCGGATATGGGGTCCAGCTTTCCGGGCGTACGTACGATGCTCTGCCTGCTCCAGGAGAAACGATCCTACTGCATATTTACACCAATGTCCGGGAAGACGCCATTACTCTGTACGGGTTTACGGATATGGAACAAAAAAAACTGTTTCTCCTCCTGACCGGGGTGTCCGGGGTCGGGCCCAAGCTGGCCCTGTCCATCCTTTCCGGCATTGACCCGGCTGACCTGTGCAGTGCAATCAGCCTGAAGGATATGAGCCGGCTGACCGCCCTGTCCGGGGTGGGAAAAAAGACAGCCCAGCGGCTCTGCATGGAACTGGCCGACAAGGTTGGCTCCTTTACCGGAGATCAGTCTGCCCAAGTACCGGGTCAAACTAAAAAGTCTGCTCCGCCCCGCAGCGAAGGCTTTGCCCTGCAGGATGCGGCCTCGGCCCTGGTCAATCTCGGCTATCCCGCAGAAACAGCCTGGCAGGCCCTGCGTGCCGTGCAGCAGGCAGACCCGGACCGTGCTGCGGCCATGAAGGTGGATGAACTGATCCGGAATGCTCTGCGGAGTCTTGCATAAAGGGTAGCTGACGTATCCTCTTCATCTTGTGCGAACTTATAATTTTGCTATTTATTCCGCCTTGCCCGGCGGGTATCAGATTGAGACTGCCGTGACAAACAGTCACGGCAACCGAAATGCTTATTCAACTCAAAAAGATTATCACGATGTTGCAACGTAGTTTTCTCTTTTTTTTCTGCCTGATGTTTCTGATGTTTCCGGCATCCTCTCTTTGTTTTGCCGAAGAGCCAGCCGAAACAGCACCCAGCACTCAGAAGACAAAGCTGACAATCAGCAAGGAAGCGATTTCCTCCCTGGAAACACATCTTTCTGAAAAAAAATTCAGCTTCCTGAAAAAGGAAATAATAGGCAATGAATTTTTCCCTGTTTTCGGAACAGGATGAGCTGCATTTTACAGCGGACGAGATTGAGCAGGTATAGCTGGAGCAACATAATTTGAATATGCCCACAAGAGGCATAAGTTTTGCCTTCACGCCTTTCAGATAGCTGATCCTGTATTCAGTTTATACTGCTCCAGCTATACGCCTTTCGCTGGAGCTTTATTTTGATATGCTGAGAAAGATCAGAGCGGCAGCTCCTTCAGTCTATGCAATCAACAAAATTGAGAGAAAGCTGGATGAAATGCGGGGAAATTTTGATTCCTTAATGAAGGAAGAGCAGGAGGATATAGCGGAGAAGATAGATGATCTGAAGAACGAGCTTACTTCTACTTTGTCAACCATAACCTTTTGATCTATTTGTAAAAACTTCTTGCAATATCCGGATAAAGTTGTATCTTTCATTAGGAAGATTTTATCGCTTTTTGATCAAGCTAGCACCTGATAACAGCTATCAAAAAAATACCCGTCAATCGCCCTGATTATAACTTTATTCTTTTTATGAACGCTCCCAGCCCCGAAAAAAGAAGTCCCCATGACAAATTCTTTGAGTTGACCGGCATCGCCCGGCAACTTACGTCTTTTCACGAAAGATATCATCTCTTTTTTAAGAGACATACGGTAAGTTTGTCAGATAAAGCATTCCAATACTTGAAAGGTTTATTCCAGTCTGACAAAAAAACATGGAACGTATGGAGGAAAAGGTTCCGGGCGTTAAATATGAGCCCCTCCAGTATTTTCTTTCCGAATCGAACTGGGATTGGCGTCCTGTAAACAACCAAGTAGCTAAAGATGCGGATAACATTTTTGGAGGAAAGGAAGATAGCGCTCTTTTTATTGATGAATCCGGGATACCCAAAAAGGGTAAAATGTCTGTTGGGGTTTCTCGTCAATGGTGCGGGCAGCTTGGTAAAACCGACAACTGTCAGGTAGCAGTGTTCGCGACTTTGGGATATGGCCGTTTTTCCACGCCAATCGACTATCGGCTGTATTTACCGAAAAGCTGGACGGATGACAAGGAACGTTGTCTTAAGGCTAAGGCTCGGGGATGGCTGGCTTGGCATCATCATATGACTATGGTCATGATGGCCATGTTGTTTATGGTCGAGCAACGATTATACCATCAAGTCGGTGTCCCGTTATTGAGTTGCGCTGATATAACAACATTACTCAAGTCAATTCTTCCACGTCGAGATGTAAACGAAGATGAAGTTATAAGACAGCTTTGTCAACGGCATGAAAAGAGGCAAGCTTCGATTGATTTCGCATATGAGAAACAACCGAATTGCAAATTATTACCACAGCCTTTGTGAGTGCCAAAGTAGAAATAGGTGCAGAGTAGTACAATTTCTTCTTTCCCTAAAATTTTTTTTCCTTTTCTCTTCACAAAAAAAATCCCTGCCTGCGCACTGCCGAATTGCGATAACATACTCAGGATGCTATGATGGCTGACTTCCCCTGATAATGAACGCAGGTACAACACGAATCCTCCGAATGAACCTCTATGACAGACCAGATAAAACAACGAATCCGTAAAGTCCGGAAAGCCCTGCAGCGGCGTAAGCTGGATGCCGTTCTGATTTCCCAACCGGAAAACCGGCGTTATCTGAGCGGCTACACAGCTGCTGACCACGGTATTCAGGAAAGTTCCGGGATGCTGCTGATTCCGAAAAAAGGCAGGCCCTTGCTGCTGACCGACTCCCGTTTTCAACTGCAGGCAGAGCAGGAGGCTGCCGAGTTCACGGTTGAACTCTACAAAAAGGGACTGTTGGCCCTGCTCAGAAAACTGTTGCCCGCCCTGAAGATAGAGCGGTTAGGTTTTGAATCCCATTACTTCCTCCACTCCTCGGCAGCCCGGCTGCAGAAAATGACGGGCAAGATCGGGGTTGAACTGGAGCCGCTGACCGGGCTGATTGAACGGATGCGGAAGATCAAAACGGAAAAAGAAATTCAGCTCCTGAAAAAATCCGTGCTTCTCAATGAGCAGGTTTTTCAGACCGTGTACAAAATCATTGAACCGGGCATGAGTGAGATTGAGATTGCCCTGGCCCTGGAGCAGACTATGCGGAAGATGGGCGCGGAAGGGTCGAGTTTTGACACGATTGTCGCGTTCGGCAGCAATGCGGCCAAACCCCATGCTGTGCCTACGAACCGGGTGCTGCGGTCTGGCGAGATCGTCCTGATTGATATGGGCCTTGTCCTGCAGGGCTACTGCTCGGACATGACCCGCACCTTTGTGGTCGGTAAACCGAAAAGAAAGTTTGTCCGACGGCTTCGGGTGGTGCGCAAGGCCCAGCTGGCCGGGATGAAGGCAATCCGGGCCGGAGTTTCCTGCCGGGATGCGGACAAAGCTGCACGCAGGGTGATCGCGGAAGCCGGATACGGTGATTTTTTCGGCCACAGCCTGGGGCACGGGGTCGGACTGGCAGTCCATGAGGCACCAAGTCTCAGTCCGAGAAGCAAACAGAAACTGCAGCCCGGCATGATCGTCACTGTGGAACCGGGTATCTATCTGCCTGACTGGGGCGGTATCCGACTGGAAAACATGGTGGTTGTCCGGGAGGACGGCTGTGAGATTTTGAATAAGGATCTGACCGGGCTGGAGCTGTAATTTTATTTGTAACGCTGCAAGGATACGGCAAAGGAGCCGGTCTGCGAATCGGCTCCTTTGCAGAATGCTATTTTACAAGGAGATTCCTGATGATAAAGACGAAGTTGAACAAGATGAAGTATTGGTCAATGGCGCTGATCTGCGGCGCAGCCTTCTGCTGTTCCTCGAACGCATACAGCCATGAGCTGCCCGAAGGTGCTGTGCCGTTGGTTAAATCCGAAACATGCGCTTCCTGTCACCCTGTTATCTACCAAGAATGGCAGGAGTCCTTTCACGCTAATTCTTCGGCCCTGAAAGATCCTGCCCACGGCGCTGTCCATCAGGCCTTTCTCAAGGCTATGGAGCAACAAGGCAAACAGGGAAATTACCACTGCGCCAACTGCCATGCCCCGATGGCGGATAATCTAAAAGATCTGATGTCCGGCAAGGCGGAACTGGACAGCAGCAACTGGACGCATAACGAAGGAACAGGCTGCACCTTCTGTCACCGCATTGACAGTATTGTTGAGAAAAAGATGTTTAATCAGTATCGCCTCAACAAAGACGGCGCCTTCCATACCAGCCGTCCGGTCAATGCAAAGGCGCCGCACAAAATGGCGCAGTCTGCCCTTTTTGCAGAGGGACAAGTCTGTATGGGCTGCCACAGCCACAAGCTGAACGGGAAGGATGTACCCATCTGCATGATGAAGGATGAGGCTGACGGCAACTGCATCTCCTGCCATATGTCCGAAGCGGAAGGAAGCCCGACCGTAAACGCTGCAGCAAAAACGCACCGCTCACACAGGATGCCCGGCGGCCATGATATGGAGATGTTGGAAAAGGCGGCAACCCTTGAAACTGAGCTCAAAACAGAAGGGAAAAAATGGCACCTTGTCGTGACGGTCAACAACATGATCAAACACACCTTTCCGTCCACCAACCCCATGCGGATGGCTTTTATCAAGGTCGTGGCCAAGGACAAGGAGGGCAACAAGGTCTGGGAGAATTTTACCGACAGCCCGATGGAGGACAAGCAGGCCCTGTTCTTCAAAGCCTTCAAGGCAGGTGAGGAAAAAGGCGTGCCTTCCTGGGCGGCAGACGGAGTGGCCTTTGATACACGGCTCAAGGCCGGGGAGAGCCGTGAGCTGACCTATACGCTTGCAGATCCGAGCATAACCGAGGTGGATATCATCCTGTTTTATCGTCTGTTCCCGCCCAAGGCGATCAAGGGTTTCAGCATACCTGAAGACGGGGTGAATGAGAAGCTGTATCCTGTGGCGAAGCAGACGGTAACGCTCTGATTTTCCGGAGTGTTACGCCGTGCCGATGCGCTTTTGAGCAAAGCGTATCAGGTTGACTTGGGAAGAAGCGGAACAGGAAATCGTTGAAAAACCGCTGAAAAACAAAAGGGAATCCCCCATCCGGGCAGGATGGGGGATCAGGTTGAAATATTCAGTGGTCGGGATGAATTATATGAACTGCTTGAACTGCTGCTACATGGTTTTGGCCCGTGCCTCCACAGAGTCAAGCAGATGGACAAACCTGTCACATTTTGATCTGAATTCTTCTATGGCTTTTCTCCCCTCAGCTGCTTTTCTCGCTTCTTTCGGCATGCCGACCACATGCCTGATCTTGTCGTGAATCTCTCTGTGCAGGGGGACCAGTTCCTTCATCTCATGAAATCCGGAAAGCTCCTGCAGGCCGGAATTATACAGCCATTTCCCGAATTCACAGGTAGTATGATCCGGTACCTGTGAAGAGGACAGGTCTTCCACTCCGTTGACAAACTCAGACAGTTTCAGTTTCCACTGCAAATGCGCTATCGTTGCTGCCTGCAGATTTAGAATGTCCATAATTTGGCCCCCTGTATTGTATGAATCTTGAGCTGAACTTTTCGACCCCCGTCAATAATTCCGACCGGAGTCATCTTTTTGATTTCCTTATATTTTTAAATGCCAAATCCATGCCTGTTTTCTAATGAAATCCTAACGGAAGTCTAACAAAAAGATAACACCTTGTAGTATCGATACAAAATTGTATTCCTATTTGTGACTGACCGATAGGCGTTCTGTTATCCTGCTTGAATGTGGGTGTTTTTTTACCGAAATATCCGGCGGCAACGTGTTCTTTTTATACAGTCCGAGTATTCGATGCCCAGTCATGCAGGGTAAAGAAAAGAAGTGTTAAGGAGGGCGTTTCGGAGGGAATTCGGAGAGTCGAATATCGAATACTGAGCTGAGGAGAAAGATCCCGGTAGCTGCCTATTTTCGAGAACAGAACAACGGTTATGGGCGGAAAAAAGCAGGTTGGCTTAACATAGGAGGAGTTACGCAGTTGAAAACAGGAAATTCAATTGCTACAATAAGTTTACTCCGTATGAATACAAAGGGGCCAGTTGAACAAAATTCACCGGTTATCAAGCCAATCGCATAATTCGTGTTGCGAAGAATCAGATATCTTTTAAACGGCAAGGCAAGCTGTTGAAATAATTTGGCGCGCCCGGAGGGATTCGAACCCCCGGCACTCGGATTCGAAGTCCGATGCTCTATCCGGCTGAGCTACGGGCGCCTGAGACAGGGCTGAAACAGTACAATATTTTCACGGAACCGGAAAGGCTTTTTTTCCGCCCGGACATTGAAAAAAGCGCTCCCTTGCTGATTGACGCTTTGAGATCCGACAAATCCTGACATGAAATTGAATACCGCATATAAGAAAATTAAAAAACACCCTGTCCTGAATGATCTTCTTCCGTATATTGTTCCGATTTTTCAGAAAGCTCTGGAATCCGAGAAAAAATATCAAAAGACAGATATTGATTTTCTTGAAAGGATTATTGATATATTAGATTCCATAGAGCAGATTTATATGCTGATTGATCTTCTTGCCAAGGAGAAGCAGGAAAAACAATGCCATGTCAAATATTCTGTCTACTTGATTGAGGACATTCTGTTCAGACTGACATTTATTTTCGATAAGTGCCTGCATTTATCAAGCATTATATCCGGAACGAGTATCTCTCTGCAAGAGTATGCGAACTATCCGGCGGCAAAGGAAAGATTGACACATAAGGGAAAAATACAAACCACATTGGTGGAGCTGAACACGTTTACCGAGGAGTTCAGGGTGAAACGGAAAAAGATAGCTTTTTCAGGCTGTTTTGCTGAGGCTGAACTGGAAAGGATACAGAGCCTTTTTGTCTTATTTAAAGACTCTCACGAACTGCATGAGGATCGACTCAGCAGATACAGAAAGAAGTTTATTGCATATCTCGCTGAAAAAGAAGAAATGTTTCGCAGTAGTACCCTCAGGCTGGAAAAACTTGTCAATAATTTTTTTGTCGTGTTTCTTCCGGAGCTCGAGTTGTTTATTGTAAAAAAATATAAAATTGTTCCTCCCGGAAAACATGGCCAACAGGAGTGATCTTTTTGTTTTTCTGCTTATTCCCTGTTTATCTCGATCTGATTTTATTGTCCTCTTGTTCTTATAGTTCTATATCTTCGTCAAGGAGTGCAGTCATGCAGTGCAGTCAATGCGGCGCAGACGTTCCGGTGTACAGAAATCCTGTTCCCACTGTTGATATTATTATTGAACTGGAAAATGGTATCGTGCTTATCCGGCGCGGCAATCCGCCCTACGGCTGGGCCCTGCCGGGCGGTTTTGTCGATTACGGAGAGAGTTTTGAAGATGCTGCTGTGCGGGAAGCCAAAGAGGAAACAGGACTGGATGTCACTCTGGTGCGTCAGTTTCATACCTATTCGGCCCCGGACCGGGATCAGCGTCAGCATACCGCTTCAACCATCTTTATCGCCCGGGCTGCGGGTATTCCCAAGGGAGCGGATGATGCTGTTCAGGCCGGTATCTTCACCCAGGAAAATCTACCTGAGTTGGCCTTTGATCATGCCCTGATACTGGACGATTATTTTAATAAAAGATATTAATCATGGTCAGCAGTAAGTTGTACCTGCAGGTTGTTCATGCAACTTGTGAAATTTGAATTCGTGCGCTGCAATGAAGAATGAATAATACATCAGAAAAATCAACCCGCAAATTTCCGGCCGATATGCTGTGGTCCGGGTATTTCTGGTCCATGGTCGGCTGTCTGACAGTAGTCTGGACTTTTTTTTCCTTCCTTCTCTTTCTGATTGACTTCCCCCTCAGGCTGCGGGGCAGACTGGTCCACAGCGGGGCTGTCCTGCTCTACAAACTGATCGTGTTCTGTTCCGGCGTCCGGCTGGATGTCAGAGGAAAGGAGCACCTGCAGCGGAGAGAGCCGAGAATCATTGTGGCCAACCATCAGAGTCATTTTGATATTGTGCTGCTGGGCGCTCTGGTGCCGGAACCGTTCAAGTACATCTCGAAAAAAGAGCATTACAGCGTGCCGTTCATGGGATGGCTCATGCGCATGGCCCGGTATTTCGGCATTGAGCGGGACAATCCCAGACAGAGCATGCAGATTCTCAGGCAGGCGGGTGAGGCGCTTGACCAGGGGTTTTCCATTGTCGTGTTTCCGGAAGGCACCAGAACACCGGACGGTGAGATACAAGAGTTTAAAGGCGGTCCATTTTATCTGGGCATCAGGAAAAGAGTGCCGCTGCTGCCGATCCGGCTTGAAGGTTTCAGAGAGGTTCTGCCCAAGCATAGCCTGCGTTTTCGGCCCGGCCGGGCCTCGGTTATCATCGGTGAACCGGTGTATCCCGGCGAAAAAACCGGGAAAGACAAAGATACCTTTGCCGAACAGCTGCGCGACATCATAATTAATATGACCTGATGATCTGAACATCTGAGCGTCATCAGGGACCTGCCTTGTGCTGGCCGGTCACCCGCTCACCACATTAAGCACACATTAAGGAACGCAACAATGCTTCAATGGTTATACTCCTGCTATGCATGGCCTGTTTTACTACTCAACACCATTATTTTCACCTCGCTTTCCGTCCTTGTCGGGTGTATTGACAGAAGCGGCAGGCTTTCGCATTCTTTCAACAGGCTATGGGGAAAATGGAATCTGCTGGCGATAGGGATACGTACAGAACGGATCGGGATGGAGAATATCCCGGAGGGACAGAACGTTATCATTGTGGCGAATCACCGGAGCTATATGGATATCCCGGTCGTGCTCGCCGCTTTTCCCCTGCACTGCAAATTTGTCTCAAAGGATGCAGTCTTCAGGGTGCCGTTCATCGGTTGGGCCATGAAAGCGACCGGGTACATCAGCATTGACAGAAAACTGAAAGCTGGCAACCGCAGCAGTCTGCAGCAGTCTCTGGAAGCTCTCCGGGCAGGGGCGTCGCTGATTATTTTTCCGGAAGGCACCATACCGACTGATGCAGCTCTGGGCAGTTTTCATCCCGGTGCCTTCAGTCTGGCCGCAAAAACTGGCGTGCCCATTCTGCCGGTCAGTCTGTCCGGCACAGGAGAGATCCTGCCGAGACACGCAAAACTGCTGCGTCCCGGCAGGGTACGGGTCACTATCCATCCGCTGATTCTGCCCCAAGGCCGGAAAAGAGCGGAACTGCGCACAGCAGCCAGAGAGGCCGTTCTCAGTGGTATTGACCGATAATTTTCATAATTCTGTACACTTATCGCCGTTTCGCCGGAAAGCTCCGCCCCTTGAAGCAGGGTGGCTCATTGCTTTTTTATTGCCCGTTTTCTGAAAACTTTCTTACCGGGATTCCATGATGACCAAGCTGATCAGTATCCTCCTGTCCCTTCTCCTCCGCCTCCGTTACCGCATCACAGCCACCGGCCTGAAGGAACTCAGGAGGGGAACAGAGGATAAGCGTCCCATTCTGTTTCTGCCCAACCATCAGGCCCTGATTGATCCGGTCATTGTCATGACTCTGCTGTACCGCAGCTTTACGCCCAGACCGCTGGCAGATGAAGGACAGGTTTCCCAGCCCCTGGTCAGAAAGCTGATGAGAATGATCCGGGCCATCCTCATTCCTGATCTGAATACCAGCGGCAAAGATGCCAAAAAACAGGTGCTCATCGGGATTGAAGAAATCGTCGTCGCTCTAAAAAGAGGAGAGAATATTCTTCTGTATCCTGCCGGGCGGATTTCCAGAAGCAATGTGGATATCATCGGCGCCAACAGCGGCGCAGCCTCGGTCATCCATGCCGTGCCGGAAGCAAGAGTTGTTCTTTTGCGGATGCGGGGGCTGTGGGGCAGTCAGTTCAGCCGGGCCTCTGGTGTGCCTTCGCTGCTGGGCAATCTCCGTGGTGTGCTCCTGCGGGTCCTGGTCAACGGTATTTTTTTTATGCCCCGGCGGGAGGTGCATATCGAGATTGTTGAGCCGGACGATTTGCCGATCCACGGCAGCAAACAGGAGATCAACCGCTATCTTGAAGAATTTTATAACGTAGAACCGGACAGAAAAACGGAAATTCCGCAGTACTGGTGGCAGGGCAGCCGACCGATCTATCATGAGGAGGCAGAGACGGCCTTTGCTGATCATGATATCCGTGAGATCCCGAAGAGTATCCGGACAATGGTGCTGAAAAAACTGGGAGAACTTGCCGATGCAGAGGACATCAGGCCGAAAGACAGCCTTGCTGCGGACCTCGGCATGGACAGTCTGACCTTGGCCGAATTCGGTTCCTGGCTGCACCAGGAGTTCGGCGTGGCTGCGGAAAATCTGGAGGCTCTGCAGACGGTTTCCGACTGTATTCTTGCCGCCGGGGGGATCATGCCGGTCATATCAGGCGCCCGGCTGAAACCGATTTCCCCGGAATGGTTTGAGCAGATCGAAAAGAAACCGCTGGTGCTGCCTGAGGGCGCAACCATTGCCGATCTTTTTCTCTATCAGGCCCGGCAGCATCCGGATCAGGTTATCCTGTCCGACCAGATCAGCGGCGATAAAACCTGGCGGCAGCTAATTATGGCCGTATATGCCCTGCTGCCGGAGATCAGAAAAATCCCCGGCAACAGGGTGGGGATCATGATTCCGTCGTCCGTCAGCGCGGTGATCAGCTGGCTGGCCGTGATGTTCAGCGGCAAAGAACCGGTAATGATCAACTGGACCAGCGGCACCGGCAATATGGAGCATTCTCTGCGTACTGCCGGGGCGGACAGGGTCATCACAGTCAGAGCGTTGACGGACAAACTTCTCCAGCGGGGGATTGAACTGGACAAGGTGGGCGTATCCTGGTTGTATCTGGAAGAAATGGCGGCCGGGATGAGCGCGGGACGCAAAATCACTGCCCTGCTGAAAAGCAAACTGTCCTGGAATGACCTGCAGCAGGCTGAAATAGCGGAGAATGCAGCAGTTCTCTTTACCTCCGGTTCCGAGGCACGACCGAAATCGGTGCCTCTGACGCACAGTAATTTTTTAACAAACGCCCAGGATTTTTCCCGGATCCTGTCTCTGCACAGCAATGACCGCCTTCTGGGCATCCTGCCGGTTTTTCATTCCCTCGGACTGGCCGGAACCGTCATCCTGCCGCTTTGTACCGGGCTGCGTACCGTGTACTGGCCCAATCCGACCGAGAGTATCCAGCTGGCTCGGATGATCGGGGCCTACAAAACAAGCATCCTGATCACCACGCCGACCTTTCTGTACGGCATTCTCCGGGCCGGAGAACCGGAGAACCTGGATGCTCTGCGGCTGATCTTCTCCGGGGCGGAAAAATGCCCGGACCATGTCTTTGCCGCCCTGAAGGAGCAATGTCCGCAGGCCGTGCTCTGTGAAGGCTACGGCGTGACCGAGTGCTCACCTGTGGTCTCGGTCAATTCCCCGGAGGCACCGCAGGCCGGAACCATCGGCAGGGTTCTGGCCTCTATGGAATATGTCCTTCTTCACCCTGAAACAGGGAAGCCGGTCGCGGAAGGCCAGAATGGCCGTCTACTGGTACGCGGCCCTAATGTTTTTTCCGGCTATCTCGGTGATGCACCTTCGCCTTTTGTAGAATTCGATGGCAAATCCTGGTATGATACCGGTGATCTGATGTTCGAACGGGACGGGGTGCTGGTCTTTGCCGGACGGCTGAAGCGTTTTGTCAAAATGGGCGGTGAGATGATCTCCCTGCCCGCCATTGAACAGGTTCTGGAGGCCCATTATCCCGGCGGGGACGGTCCGGTGCTGGCTGTAGCCGCTACCGGTGACGAGCATCATCCGGAACTGGTCCTGCTGACCACCTTTGCAACAGACAGGCAGGAGGCCAATCAGGCGCTCCGGGACGCCGGGCTGTCGCCGCTTCATAATATCCGGCGTGTCCGCCGGATTGATGAGATTCCCCTGTTAGGAACCGGTAAAACCGATTACACCGGCATCAGCAGAATCATCAGAGATAATGACGTAGATGACGTGCAGCAGGAAGAGCAGAAGGACTGATGCCGAGTTCCGGGAGCACTCTCCGGTACGCCGGTATCCTGCCGGGTTCGGGAAATTTTTCCGTGTGCATCATTTCTGAGAATCACGAAATCCTTGACAGAAGATTACTATACTGTATATGGTAGGAATTTTGGAAAAAACATTGTGCATGTACGGCCAGCGGAAAAGTAAAGGCCGGGCTGGCATACAATACAATAGGGCATAGGGCAGAGCAGTCGTTGTATATAGTTTAAAGATGGTGAAAAAGATGATACGTTGGAATTATGAGATGTTTACCTCGATGCATTCGGGAAGGGAAGGGGTCACTGAGCTGGAACATAAGATAACCAAAAAACTGGAGACCCTGCAGGGGACGGCAGCATATGCAAAGGTCGTCATGACCAATATCGTGGGCGGTTCTGCCAGAGCTGTGGTATATTATCCGGAACCGGTCTCTGTTCCGTCTATCCCTGCAGGCCGGAGTATCAGCGAGTGGGTCAAAGTTGATGTCAACACCATAGCCGATGCCTCTGAGACAGAACGGTACAAGGAAGAAATGTATCAGGAAATTCTGGATCTGCTCAACGCGTTGTCAGGCCACCAAGCCATACTGAGCAAACTTTCCGCAACAGCCTACAGGGACGGCTATGCCACCCTGACACTCTGGTACCCGGAAACGGTTTCCTGAGCGGAGCACAGAAACTGTTTTTTGTTTTTCACAGGATACTGACAGCGGCAGGGAGAAGCGTATGGAGATTAAAATTAAAGCGATATATCCGGAAAACTGCCGCAGGCTGACATGAGAAAGCTGACCAGAACCAACAGGCTGTTTCTGTGTATTTTTATTTTCTTCGCTATCTTCATGGCGTTCAAGATGAGCGAGGAGTACAGCAACCTCGCGCAGATTGAAGAGAAGATCTACTATGAGGATGCAAAAATACTGCAGCATTTTATTGAAGCCTACCGTTCCGTGTATCAGCAGACGTTTGTCGAAGATCACATTTCCGTCAACGCTGGCAATGCCCGGCTCCTGCCTGCTATGGCGATTTCCAGTATTTCCGAAGAGTTCGCCGCCGTGACCGGCAACCAGATAACAGTGAACACGGTCACGGACAGGCCGAGAAACCGGAAGAATATGGCTGACAGCGCGGAACAGAAGGCTATCCGGTTTTTCAAGGAAAATCCTTCGGAAAAGGAGTATTTTAAAAAGATCGGATCAGATGATGAACAGTATTTTTTTTATGCTTCTCCGCTTCTTATTGAGAAAATGTGTCTGCAGTGCCACGGCGCCAAGGAAGAAGTTCTGCCGGAGATTGCAGACAAGTATTCGACCGCTTTCGGGTACAAGGAAGGAGATTTACGCGGGGTTCTCAGTATCAAAATAAAAAGGGCCAATATCCGCAATGAACTGATCAAACAGTTTTTCTGCAAAACAACCCTTGTCACGCTTGCAGGCAGTATTGCCTTTTTAACAATTATCTTTTTTCTGATCCGCAAAATTAAGCAACAGGATGAGCAGTATACCGAGGACCTTGAAGAAACTGTTCAGAGTCAGACCGGAGAACTGCGGAAACAGATCAACCTGCTGCAGGAATATTCAAAGGTACTGGATGCAAGTGTCATTGTCTCCAAAGGTGACCTGGAAGGAAGGATTAGCTATGTCAATGACAAGATGTGTGCGGTGTTCGGGTATGCAGAGCATGAGCTTATTGGGATGCCGCATTCTTTTCTCCAGTATTCGGATGTGGATGAGAAGGTTTTTCAGGACTTATGGGAGACGATTCAGGCGAAACAGATATGGCAGGGTCTGCTGAAGAACCGCAAAAAAGACGGCAGTTACTGCTGGGCCCAGACAACGGTCTGTCCAATCCTGGATGATCGCGGTGAAATAATTGAATATATTTCAGTCAAGGCAGATGTGACCGAACTGGTGGAGAACCGGCAGGAGATGCAGGCGCTCCTGACAACAGATAAACTGACCGGTCTGCCGAACCGTTATCAGATGCTGCTGGACCTGAACGGAGTGGAGAGGACAACGGTCATCCTCTTTGATATCCATGCCTTTGCCGATATCAATGATTATTTCGGCATTGAAACAGGGGACAAGATCCTGATTGAACTTGTCCGGCGGCTGCAGCGGGAATGCGCGGACGGACCGTGTCAGCTCTACAAACTGCCCGGGGATCAGACCGCCTTGCTGGTGAACAGAGAATGTCAGCTGCCCGAACTGGAGACCACTGTCGAGCGGCTGACAGACTGTATTACCAGTCGGCCTTTTCTGGTCAACAGCAGCGAAATCGCTGTCCATGTCACCTGCGGAGTCGCCTGGAATCTCAAGAACGGACTCCTTGAGGCTGATATTGCGCTGAAACAGGCAAAGAAAAATCGGCAGGAGTATGTGATCAATAAAGAAAGCGGTAATATCAGGCTGGAGCTGGAGAAAAATCATTCCATTGCCGTTGATATCCGTAATGCCCTGCATGACGGCAGGGTTGTGACCTTTTTTCAGCCTATTGTCCGGGCTGATACCGGAGAAGCGGACAAGTATGAATGTCTGGTACGGATTATCGAGGAAGACGGCACGGTCATCCCGCCGGGGCATTTTCTTGAGGCAGCCAAGAAAGCACGGATATACACCAAAATTACCATAGCGGTTATTGACAACGCCTGTGCGGCCTTTGCAGACAGCGAGCTGGAATTTTCCATGAATTTATCCACGCAGGATATTCTTGATCTTGCGGTTGTACGGCATCTGAAAAAGCGGCTTCTGGAAACCTCCACGGCCGAGAGAGTGATTCTGGAAATTGTTGAGACAGAAGGGTTTGAGAATTATGACGAGGTTGCGCAATTTATCCGGGAAATGAAGGCAATGGGCTGTAAGATCGCCATTGATGATTTCGGCAGCGGCCACTCCAATTATGAGCGGCTGCTGAAGCTCCAGGTGGATTACCTGAAGATTGACGGTTCCATTGTCCGGAAACTGACCAAGGATGACATTTCCCAAACCATTGTGGAAACCATTGTGGCTGTGGCAAAGAAACTTGAAATTCAGACGGTTGCAGAGTTTGTCTTTGATCAGGCCACTGCCGAGCTTGCCGCATCGCTGGGGGTGGATTTTCTTCAGGGGTACTATTTTTCCGAGCCTCTGCCCAAGATTACCCAAGATTAAACCGTAACGGTCTGCCTGCCTGTCCGACCGGGCAGGCGGATCCGCATATCCTGTCCGAAATTTCCCAAAAAATCATTTCAGGTCTGATTCCTTTATTCTTTGCCTTCTGTACCGCCGGAACATTTCTTCCATGACAAAACAAGCCGTATCTCCCCTCGACTTCAGCAATCTCAACACCTACTCCGTCCACGACCGCCATTCCAAGGTGACAGTGGACGATTTCGCCCGTCCGGTCCGTCCGGGCATGACCGTTGCCGAGCTGATCAGCAACCTGCCCAGACAGTTCGCTGGAGTAGATTTTCCTGAATTCATCGACCGACTGCTTGCTGCCATCAGCAATAAACGACCTGTGCTGTTCGGCATGGGTGCCCATGTCATCAAAGTGGGCCTGAATCCGATTCTGATCGACCTGATGGAGAGAGGCGTGATCTCGGCCATTGCTCTGAACGGCGCCGGGATTATTCATGACACGGAAATCGCGATGGTCGGCCGGACCTCCGAGGATGTGGCGGATGTGCTGGGCGCCGGAGCCTTTGGTGCGGCCAAAGAGACCGGCGAGGTGCTCAACCGGGCGATCAATCAGGGGGCAAAAGAAGATATCGGCTTGGGTGAGGCAGTGGGTAATATGCTGCTCCGAGAAGGGTTCTCTTTTAACGAGCAGAGCCTGCTGGCTCAGGCCCGCCGGATGAACATCCCGGTGACCGTGCATGTGGCTGTGGGAACGGACATTATTCATATTCATCCGGATGCCGACGGCGCGGCCATCGGTCAGTGCAGCCATTATGATTTCCGGGTCTTCTGCCGTCTGGTCAGCGGGCTGGAAGGCGGAGTGTATATGAACGTGGGGTCAGCCGTGCTGCTGCCCGAGGTCTTTCTCAAGGCCCTGACCGTGGTGCGCAATCTGGGGCATGAGGTGAAGCGGTTCACCACGGCGAATTTTGATTTTATCCGGGCCTATCGCCCCGCCACCAATGTGGTGCATCGGCCTACCCTGGAAGGGGGCAAGGGCTTCAACTTCACCGGCCACCACGAGCTGATGATCCCACTGCTGGCAGCGGCAATAGTCGACAGGTTGGGGACGACTTGATATAGTTCTTTTCTTCTCAAAAAATGTAAGGGCTGACAACGAAGCAACATGTATTTTGATAAAGAAAATTGCCTTAACAGAGCCAAAGACTTATTCGGTCAGAATGATGACGTTTTATTGCGGTATATATGTTTAGAACTACGATATTGCATTGAAGCAATTGTATACGAAACCGTTAAGATATATGCAGACCAAAAAAGACTGTCTCATTCTGTAATCCAAACGTGGCAACCTGCAAAACTGGTGAAGAGTCTTTGTATAGAAGAACCGTTGGCTGACGAAGATTACGAACTTGTTGTTTTTCCCGAATCGTCTCCGGGGGTCCCAAGCTGGAAGAATGGAATTCACTTAGGAGTACAGAAGAAATTAAAATATAGGTGGTTAGCTAAGAATTACAATAAGCTCGGAAGTTACCTGCATACTCCATCAATTAATCAGTCTGATAAGCAAGATAATGAAAAAATAAAGAATTTCCTCAAGAAGATAATTGATCATTTAACTGAGGTAATCGAAGACACAACTTTGATTTCTACTGGGCTGTCAGAAATTATCCATTTTGAATGCCAAGAATGCAAGAAACCCATCTTGATCAATTCTGAAGGAATTCAAAAGATGGAGTACGTTGAATGTAGAAATGAAAATTGTAAAGCTATCTATAATATTAAGAATAAAAACGGAACACACTGCCTTCAGATAAAATGTATGCAGGTCAAATGCGATGAATGCGGAAATACTCTTTCGATAAAAAACTACAAGGCAAAAGTAGGTGTTAAATACAAATGTAACCAATGTAACGCACAATACAAATTTGTTTCTGAAGCTTACACTCTGGTGTATGAAAGAGTTCCCGCTTTACACGGCAAGGAATAGCGAATAACGAGGAAGATCTACAGCACAACCACAGGAATACGATATAGAATTCACCGATTTCAACTCACCGGACGAAGTACAGAAGGCAATAGACGGACATACAAAACTACTGACCTCATCAGTCCAGAAACAACCATAGTTTACAAAGAAGTTCTAACAAATTAGAAAGATAAATAGGAGTTACGCAGTTGAAAACAAGAAGCTCAATTGTTACAATAGGTTCTCCTGTTGGAGGTTTAAACCGTCAGTTGAACAAAACCAACGGGTTATAAAACCAACTGCGTAACTCCTAGATAAAAATAGAAAAATGGCTCAAACAAAACAAACTCGCGGTGCCTGCGCCTTCTGCGGCAGACAAATGACAGGAAACGGCATGGTAAAACATCTGTCCGCCTGCCCCAAACGCAAAGACACCCTCGGCAAAAGCGACCCAAAAGCCGGAAAAGAACAAAAAATCTATCATCTCAAAGTCCAAGACGCTTGGTTGAACGATTTTTGGCTCCATTTAGAAATATGCGGTTCAGCGACCTTAAAGGATCTGGACAGCTACCTACGAGCAATCTGGTTAGAATGCTGCGGCCACCTCAGCCAATTTTCAACCAAAGGGCACCTTGGTGAAGAGATCGCAATGGACTCGGAAGTCAGTGCTGTTTTTCATTCAGGGCTCGAACTCACACATATCTATGATTTCGGAGACTCCTCAGAAACGCTAATCAAGGTCGTCAGCGAAAGAGAAGGTACCCCCCTGAATGAGCATCCCATCTACCTGATGGCCCGTAACCAGCTCCCAGAGGTAGAAACCTGTACCTGCGGTAAACCAGGGGGCTGGCTCTGTATGGATTGCGGAGGCAATGAGGACGAAGTTGCCCTCTTATGCGAGCAGCATGCAAAAGATAAGGAGCATAAAGACCATACCCTTATGCCCATTGTCAACTCCCCCAGGACAGGGCGATGCGGCTATGCCGGACCGGCGGAACCCCCGTATTAATAATGGCTGATCCACAACAGATCACTAGGATTGGTGCCCTTGAGGAGGTCATCCGCTCCCGCCGTTCGTGCCGCAGCTTTTCCGGCCAAATACCGGATGAGGTGTTGGAAAAAATCGTCGAGGCTGCGGTGTACGCTCCCTTTGCAGCCGGAGCCGGAATCCCCCTCAAAGAGGGACGGCGTATCTTCATCTTCCGCCAAGGGACAAAACCGATGGATCAGGCCCGACAGATCATTGAAGCCCAACTCCGCAGCGGGGCATTCAAGATCGGCATGGCTGTTCGACTTCTTCCCTTTCTCCGCAAAAAGATGGGATTCTTTGCTGACCGGATCCGCACCACAGCAGAAAAAGGTATTCCCGGTCTTACCGAGGGATCATTTTATATTGTGGTCGCAGAGAAAAAAGGCTTTCCTCTCATTGCGGAGCAGGCCCTGGCCCATGTCATGCAGAATATGTGGCTGACCGCAACCGCGCATGGGATCGGCTTTCAGATGCTGTCCGTCACCAACGGCTTGGCAAAAAACACCCAGTTTATGCAGCTCCTCGGCCTGCCCCGGAACAAGTGGGCCCTGAGCGGCTGTGTTATCGGGATGCCGAAACATCTGCCTAAAGAGAAACGGCGAAAGCGGGAGTCGGAACATTTTATCCGCTGGGTCGGACAGGAGTAAACGGAAAATCAGCACATCAGAGTAAAGCGTGCAGCACACTTCAGGAAAAGAATGAGAAAGATACTACGCATAGGAACCCGTGCCAGCCAGTTGGCCGTGACCCAATCGACTTGGGTGAAAACGCAAATTGAAGAGCATCATCCCGACACTACGGTTGAGCTGGTGAAAATCGTCACCAAGGGCGATAAGATTCTCGATGTACCCTTGGCCAAGGTGGGCGGCAAGGGGCTGTTTGTCAAGGAGATCGAAGATGCCCTGCTGGACGAGCGGGTGGATCTGGCTGTGCATTCCATGAAGGATGTGCCTGCCGAGCTGCCCGAGGGCCTGCAGGTCGCTATCGTGCCGGAGCGGGAGATTCCACTGGATGCCTTTGTTTCCGCAAAGTATGCGGCTTTGGATGAACTGCCCCAAGGGGCGACAGTGGGGACCTCCAGCCTGCGGCGCAAGGCCCAGCTGGTCTGCCTGCGGCCTGATCTGGATATCCGGGATCTGCGCGGCAATCTGGACACTCGGCTCAAAAAGCTGGATGAGGGCCAATACGAGGCCATTATTCTGGCAGGAGCCGGGTTGAACCGGCTGGGGCTGCAGGAGCGCATCACTACCCTGTTTACCCCGGAACAGATGCTGCCTGCCATCGGGCAGGGTTCGCTGGGTATTGAACTGCGCAGGGTAGATACGGAGCTGCTGGACGGCCTCCAGTTTCTGCACCATCGCGAGACAGCCGTAACGGTCGCTGCGGAACGGGCCTTTCTCCTGCGCCTGGAAGGCGGCTGTCAGGTGCCCATCGGCGGTTTTGCCACCATTGACAGCGACACCGTTACCCTCACTGGCCTGATCGCCTCTCTGGACGGCAAGACGATCCTGAAAGAACAACTTAGCGGAATGGCTGCTGATGCAGAAAAAACTGGTGTCACGCTCGCTGAAACTCTGCTGGACCGAGGGGGCAAGGCAATTCTGGATGAGGTGTATGCGGGGTGATCAGAGTAGGGGCGGTTCGCAAACCGCCCCTACTCCGCATCCTGTTCAGTCCTCCCGACCCTGTTGCCCGAAAACACACGCAACGCGATGAAAATCGAAACGATCCGTCTAAAAAATTTCAAGACCTTTGAAGATGTTGAATTGACCGACATCCCCTCTTTCTGCATTGTGGTGGGCGCAAACGGCACCGGCAAGACAACCCTCTTTGATATCTTCGGTTTCCTGAAAGACTGTCTTGCCTTTAATGTATCGCGGGCTCTTCGCAGCCGGGGTGGATTCCAAGAGGTGGTCAGCCGGGGTAGAGCAGATAAAACAATCTCAATTGAATTGCAATTTCGGCTCAATATCACCGGCAGTGAACGGTTGGTTACTTATCTTCTCGAAATAGCTCAAGAGAAGGGGCAGACTATTGTCAAGCGGGAAATTCTTCGTTATAAACGGGGGGCTTACGGTTCTCCTTATCATTTTCTTAATTTCCAAAGAGGTTGCGGTTCCGCTGTCACCAATGAAGAAGATTTCAGTAAAACCGAAGAAGATCTGGACCGGGAACAGCAGCAGTTAGACAGCCCGGATATACTCGCCATTAAGGGCTTGGGGCAGTTTCAGCGTTTCAAGGCCGCCAATGCCTTCCGGCAGATGCTGGAGAATTGGCATGTCTCCGACTTTCACATCAACCTTGCCAGAGGCAGTAAGGATGACACCGGGTATGCGGAGCATCTTTCTGTTTCCGGGGATAACCTGCAACTTGTTGCCAAGCATCTGTACGACAATCATCGGGAGGAATTCGACCATATCCTTGCCAGTATGAAGGAACGGGTGCCTGGGATCGGCAGTATTGAGCCGGAAGCCACAGCGGATAACCGTCTGCTGCTGAAATTTCAGGACGGTTCGTTCAAAGATCCGTTCATTGATAAATACGTCTCTGACGGCACCATAAAAATGTTCGCCTATCTGGTTCTGCTCTATGATCCCAGTCCGCATCCGCTGCTCTGTGTTGAGGAACCGGAAAATCAGCTCTATCCGACCCTGCTGCTGGAGCTGGCCGAGGAGTTCCGCTCCTATGCCCGGCGCGGCGGTCAGGTCTTTGTCTCCACCCATTCGCCAGACTTCCTTAATGCTGCCGAGCTGGATGAAGTGTTCTGGCTGGTCAAGGAGAACGGATATACCAAGGTCAGGCGGGCCAGAGACGATGAGCAGATAGCGGCCTATATGAATGATGGTGATCAGATGGGTTATCTCTGGAAGCAGGGCTTTTTTACAGGTGCTGATCCAAGATGAGCATCAACCTGATTACGTCCGGCATGTCTCCCCGGCTTCAATATAAAAAATAATCGTAATTTATGAGTGATACTTCGAAAAAAGGTAAAGTCTATCTCGTCGGTGCCGGTCCCGGTGATCCGGGTCTGCTCACCCTGCGGGGCAAATATCTCCTTCAGCGGGCGGAAGTCGTCTTCTACGATTATCTGGTCAACAAGAAACTGCTGAACTATGTGCCGGACACTGCCGAGCTGGTTTATGTGGGCAAGAAGGGCGGCGGTCTGCACGCCTTCACCCAGGAGGGCATCAACCGGATGCTGGTGGAGTACGGCGAATCCGGTAAACGGGTGGTGCGGCTCAAGGGCGGTGACCCTTTTATCTTCGGGCGCGGGGCAGAAGAAATTCAGGAACTGGTCCGGGCCGGGATCGACTTTGAGGTGGTTCCCGGCGTGACCTCGGCGACGGCAGCAGCTACCTATGCAGGCATCCCCATCACTCACCGGGAATACACCGCTTCAGTGGCCTTTGTCACCGGCCATGAGGCTACCGGCAAGACCAGATCCTCGGTTGCCTGGGATAAGCTGGCTACCGGTGCAGGCACCATTGTTGTGTATATGGGGATCAAGAACCTGCCCGTCATCACCGGCAAGCTGCTCGAACATGGACGTGATCCGGATACGCCGGTGGCGGTGGTCCGCTGGGCTTCCACTCCGATTCAGCGTTCCGTAGTCGGTACCCTGTCCAGCATTACCGAGGTGGTGCAGAACGCAGGCATCAAGCCGCCGGCCCTGGTGATCATCGGCGAGGTGGTCAATCTGCGCAGTTCTGTGGACTGGTTTGAACGCCGGCCTCTGTTCGGCAAACGGATTGTAGTTACCCGGACCAGGGAACAGGCCAGCGAGCTGGTCTCCCTGCTGGAGGAAAACGGGGCCGACTGTCTGGAATACTCCACTATCCATATTGAGCCGGTGGATGATTACAGCCTGCTGGATCAGGCCCTGCAGAACATGGCAGCCTATGACTGGGTGCTGTTTACCAGTATCAACGCCATCACCTATTTTTTCAAGCGGCTGGAGGCCATCGGCCTGGACGCCCGTATTCTGGCCGGGTGCTGCATCGGGGCGGTGGGACGGACAACAGCGGACGAGTTGCTTCAACACGGCATCCGGGCCGATCTGATCCCAGAAAAATTCACCGGTGCCGGGTTGGCCGAGTCCCTGACCGCAGGGGATATGCAGGGCAAAAAGGTGCTCCTGCCCCGCGCTCTCAAGGCAATGGAGACCCTGCCGGAAATGCTGGAGGATGCCGGAGCAGAAGTTACAGTGGCTCCGGTATACCGCAATGTCCCGCCCCAGGGCCGGAAGGACGAACTGCGGGATGAGCTGGTCAATGGTAATATTACCATGGTGACCTTTACCAGTTCCTCCACGGTGACGAATTTTCTCGCGATGGTTGACGCGGCGGATGAACAGGAGCTGCATCAGCTGCTGGACGGGGTGAAGATCGCGGCCATCGGCCCGGTTACTGCAGAGACGGTTAGAAAAAACGGCCTGCGCGTTGATGTCCAGCCAGGTAACTATACCATTCCGGATATGGTGAACGCCATTGTTGACCACTATTGCTCCGGCTGTTCCAACTGTTCCGATCCGGTCTGATTTTCTGCTGCGCCGTCCCGCCCCGGAGGCCGGATCGAAAAGCCGCCTGCACTCCGGGACAGACGACAAAGCGCAGAGCAGGAACCGGGAAGCTCTGCGCTGCCGTACCTGTGATGCTCCGATTACCGATTCTGCTCAGGCTGTCAGCAGGCAGGAACGCCATGAACATGCCTTTTTCAATCCGACAGGCATTGCCTTTCAAATCCGTTGTTTCCGGGAGGCACCCGGCTGTCTCGTGCAGGGAAAGCCGACAGCAGAATTCAGCTGGTTTACCGGATATCAATGGCAGTATGCCCTTTGCGGCAGCTGCCTGTCTCATCTGGGCTGGTTATTCAGCAGCAGGAAAAACAGTGCAGAAAACACTGATGCTTTTTTCGCCCTGATTGCCCGGAAAATTTACTGAACCATAATACCTCAAAGTGGCAGTTGTTAATAGAGTGGTAGCGTGGAATAATTTTATTTTTCATGCTGTACAGTTTTTTGTATTGCTATTTTGTTCATCAAAGGTTATAGTAAAGTATACGATGAAAAGGTATGTTTTGAGGGGGTGGAAAAATGATGAGCTTCAGAAAAATTCCATATTTGTTTGTTGCCGTTTCAGCTCTGCTGACCGGCAATCAGATGGCTTTTGCAGAGAACTCCGGGCAGAATGTCCTGCTTAGTTCCTATGACGAGACTGCTGTAAGCAATCTTCTGCTGGCAGCAGGAATGTACGGCGGCTTTGATGATAATCCATCAGGAGAAGTCAACTTGTCTCTGAAACAGTCAAAAGATATGCTCAGGGGGATGTTTTCCGAGCAGGGCCAGTTTGACGGGCAGGACATTACGTTCTCCTATACCGGTTCTGAAGGACGCCTTGGTTTTTCAGCCGGGTATATCTATACGGCAGTGAAAGAGAACAGAATGGCAGAGACCATTCTGCTCGGCATGGATGAGTACGGCGGCCGAAATACTCTGGATAACATAGGAGAAAGGCCGTGGTATTTTACCCTTGATCTTTCCCGGTCATTTCAGGTCAGCGAGGATCTGGCTGTCGGTATCGGCTCCAAGGCTGTTTTGCTGACAAATAATCTGAATGACGAGGAAAACGGAAACAAGGCCGTTGCAATGTCGCTTAACCTGCCTGTTTCTTATAAGGGGCTTGTGACCATAACGCCGGAGGTGCAGTGGTCACGCACAGTGGACGGCGGACAGGGGACGGTAAGTGATCTCGAAGCATTTGCTGACCCGGATGAAGACAAAAATGCATTTTACGGAGGTATGTCCATCAGTTTTTCATATTAACCGTTTCCTTCCCCTCTCTTCTTCATCACATCAGCCACGCCGTTTCGGCTGATCAGCCGCTACAGAGGCCGCTCACCCTCTGTAGCGGTTTTTCTGTTCTTTCCTGTTGTTCCGATAAAATCCGCAACGCAACGTGCTTTTGTCGCTACTTATCGACAATGCCGGTCTGTTACGTTATAATCAACTTGCGGTTATCCTGATTCTTCCCGATTTTTCTGCCCGATTACGCGAACGGAGCGTTGTGCAGTCACAGCTCTCTTTTCAGGGTGGGGAATTGCTTCTCCGTGCTGCTCCCGGCAGCAGTTGTTTTTGATCACTTTTACTCACTGAAACAGCGAAACAAAAACAGAATAATTGTGAACGCCACATAAAATTGGAGTGTGCCAACATGAAATTACAGAAGATTGCTCAGTTGAGCAATACGATACGGATTGCGGCAGAAAAGATGTTTCGTCTGTCTGTCGTTTTCTGCTGTCTTCTTGCTGCTCTGCCGACAGCAGCAGGGGCAGCAGACAGTACGGTGGATGAGGAGAAGAGCAGCAAAGAAAAAATTATCATACCTCCTTTTACTGTGCAGACAAAAACAGCCGAGACGTACCTGCGGACCGGGCTTGCCAATATTCTGGCAACGCGCATGGCAAAACGGACCGGACTTGTGGCTGTCCCACAGGACATCGGGGTTGCTGAACCGGCTGCCCTGGTCGAGCAGGAAGACGGGGCAGCTGTTCAGCAGATTATCGACAATGTACCGGCTGCATACGTGCTGCTGGGCAGTCTGACAGAACAGGAATCAGGCTATATCATCAGGATTCATGTCTTCAGCCGTCGTCAGCAAGCAGCGACTTCTTTTTCAGCAACAATGAGTAACCTTGCCCGTGCTCTTCCTGCATTGGATGATCTTTCCATTGATATTGCGGAACAAGTCTTCAGCAAACCCCGCCCGGAAAAACAGCCTGAGGCTGTTGCGGACACCGGAGGCATGGACGGGTTTCAGACAGCGCACCCGGAACGGATGTATAAGGAAGGAAAATATCAGCAGCAGACCGCTGAGCCGCAATTGGCAGAATCCGGTTTCAGCGTGCTGTCAGCCCGACGGGACCCGTTGCCGTCCTCTTCAGCCCTGGCGATGGATATCGGTGACCTGAACGGTGACGGTCAAAAGGAGCTTGTGGTTCTGGAACATGGTCGCCTGAACCTGTATCACACAGGGCCGAACGGTCTGCGGCGGATTGCGGCCCAGCTCATAGCCCATCATCTTGCTCCGCACAGGGTATATCTTGCAGACCTTGACAAAAACGGCAGGCAGGAGATTTACATAGGCGCCAGCAACGGAACGCAGCCTGCATCGCAGATTATCGAATGGGATGGTCGGATGTTCCGTTTTCTGTACCAGAATGCGCCCTATTATCTCCGACCGGGAACAGATGCGGCAGGACACCCTGTCCTGCTCGGTCAGGCAGGAGATTGGCAGGGAAACGGCCCGTTGTACCGGCTGGTCAGAGAGAACGGAATGCTGCAGCAGGCAGAAAAGCTCGCTGTTCCTCCGGGGCTAATGCTGTATGATTTCATCAGGGTCGATCTGAATCAGGACGGCACCATGGAATTTGTCGCTGTCACCCGGCAGAACAGACTTGCCGTCTTCGACAGCAACGGCGCAAAAATATGGGAAAGCGGGGATATATACGGAGCGGGCAGAGCCATCCTCGGCAGTCTGGGGAGTACGGCGGACGGCGACCGGAATCCATCGAATAACCCGGAGGCAAGGCATCTGCATACCCGTCTTCTTACCCGAGATCTGGATCAGGACGGAAAACCGGAAATCATTATCGGGCGCAACCGCCTGGTGACAGTAAAATTTCTGAAGCGCTTCAGCTCGTTTGAAGGCTCTTCCGTCTGTGCCCTGCGCTGGAACGGTTCAGAGATGAATACGCTCTGGGAAACCCCGGACGTGCCGAGCTATACGGTTGATTACCAGGTGATCGGCGAACCGGCCCGGCCTGATCGTTTCCGCCTTGTTTTTATTGAGGGGGAAGAAAATAATAAACTGCTGCCCCTGTGGAATTCCGGAGAGTTTACCGTGCATTCTTATATAATGGAGCAGAAGGTAAACCAGGGCGGAACGCAATGATGTTCCGTGAAAATCGACGGTCGAAGTAAGAGAAACCAATGAAACGGAATATTCCCGACCATCATCTGGTTTACGGTACACTTGAGGATTATCTGACCGGAGAGGAGCTGCCGGACACGGATGATGAGCGGCTTCGGCAGGAGCTGGAACGGATGATGGTGGAAGAAAAAGGTTTTGCCAAAAAAGAACTGGAACCCCGCCTGACCATTGAGACCCTGTTCAACCATATTTTTGTCCGCTCCATTATCGATCTGACCGTGTCGGTCAACGGACAGCGGCTTTTTGTCCTCCGCTACGGCCCCGGTTCCCTTGTGACCAGGGAAAAGTCTGCGCTGGCTGCGGCGCGGGTTCTGGACCCGGCCTACTGCATTCCGCTGGCTGTGGTCACCAACGGCCGGGACGCCGAGCTTCTGGACAGCCAAACCGGCAAAGTGCTGGCTTCCGGCATAGAGGCAATCCCTGACCGACAGCAAGCCGCAGAGCTGGCTGAGCAATACCCGGCTTTTCCTCCCCTTGCAGAAGCGGCACGGGAACGCAATCTGCGGGTGCTGAATGTCTTTGATCTGGAAGCCTGCTGCCGGGCCTATTCACTCGGATTATTTTGAGCGGGCAGAAACATTCCCCTTTCTTCTTTCTTTTTCCCGGATTCTGGATCGCAGGGCATGGCGAAGCACAACGAAAATAAGCAGGTACAGGGGAAGATATGCGGCAATTCCCCAGAAAAAAGCGCTGCGCAGGCGTTCCCCCACCAGCCCGGCAATCAGAGCGCTTACCCCTACCCACGTTACAATTTCCCGGATCACCTGGGGGTATTCCGTCTGAATCGTGTACCACAGATCAAGAATACGGTAGAATGCGGCCAGAATCTGGACAGAAAGACACATTCCTAAAAAAAATAATATTATCCTGCAGATAATTATCATACACTATCCTTCTTCCCTTTTCGTTCATTGAACAAATCCCTCCCATACGTACCTGCGGTGTATGTTCTCGTGTCCTCCCCTACCACCACCCGTCGGAATGTGGAACCCAGGTATCATGTATAAAAGCCTTACAAATATCATTAAACAAGTCATCGTGGCTTTTCCAGCCTAATAAAATAAAAGCATCGACTGTATTTATAATAAGTTGTTCCCCACCACATTCTCTCAGGTCTCTCAGGTCTCTCGGCAAACCTGCTGAGCCGGGTTCTTCAAAATAATGAAAAAATGTATCAGCGACATAAGGCATTATATTCTTCACTTCAGTTGCGATAAGCTTTTCTTTATGATTATGACAGTATGAACAAAAATATGCGGAAAGATTTGATTCAATAACGTTTGCTAAAAACTCGTCACCGACACACTCTGCGCATACAAACTTTTCCGGCGCAGTCCAGCCTCTATTTTCTGCTTCCATCAATGCTGCTTTTCCCCTCCTCAATACGCAATATGATTCTTCAATTCCCTTACCAACAGAGAATTCTACTTTTTCGGATGCCCCGGCGACATCCCGGCGCTCATCCCCGGATCTGAAGAGTCAGAAAGCTCCACCCTGATCTCCATTACTTCTCTTTTCCTGACAATATTCAGCAGGACCGTATCTCCGGGCTTTTTGTCGAGCAGGGCGATTTTCAGGTCACCTATTTCGCTTACCGGAGAGCTATCCACTGCAAAAATAATGTCATCCTGCTGCAGCCCTGCCTCACCGGCCCTGCTGTGCGGACTGATCCCGGTAATTTTTACCCGGGCAGGCTGTTCCTCTGCTGCTTCCTCTTCCTGCAGGATCACCCCGATCTTCCCGGCAGGGGGTAGCTGCGCATCTTCAACAAACAGCAGATAATCGGCCTGCCAGCCTTTTTCCCGACCGGTCTGCTGACCGTTGCCGGCAATGAGCACGGACTGGCGGACATCTATCCGGCGGGCAACCCTGGGCGGCACAGCACTGTCCTTGTACACATGACCGGCCCCGGCCAGGACGACCATCTGTTGTTCCGGATGGGCCCGCAGATACTCGGCAATGGATTCGGCCATAGTTTCGTCCCACATGGATTGGGCCTGAAGAAAGCCGCCGAAATTACCTTTTTTCCCTATTTCTTCTGTCTCCGGCCCCCCTGTTTCCGCTTCTTCTGCCGCCGGTTTTTCTGATTTCTTATGCAAAATATGGACCTGTTGAAGCCGCTCCTGATAGCCGGGCAGATCCACATCCCGCTCTTGAGCCACCTCAGCAAGCTGTTCCGGGGTCAGTGCATCGGTTGCCCCGTTATCGAACACGGTACTGACAATCTCCCTGTTCAAATTCAACCCGATCAGGGGAATGCGGTACGCTCGCGCATAATTGATAATATCCCGATACAGGCGAAAATCATAGCCCCAGACAGCATAATATTGGGAGAGCTGCAGGAATTCCTGCTCGGTGCGGATTATCCCGCTGATGTAGTCGTCCAGAACATGCTGGGCTGTGCGGGGAAACATCTCCATGCCGATAACCAGCCCGTCGTGCCTGCCTGCCTTTTCCTGCTCTTCCCGCAGAGCCTGAATCACCTGGAGCTGGAGAAGATGGGTGCCGAAATCCGTGTGAATTTCTCCCACATAAATAACCCGGCTCTGCGCGATATCATCTAGAATGGCGGAAAAATCTCTGATCCGGCTGACCGGGATACCGGCAGGCGGGGTCACCAGGGGCAGCCGGATACCGTTGTCCGCCGGGGCAATCCATTTCTCCTGAAGTTGACCTTCTGCAAAATGAAGCCGGGAGTAGCTGCCGTAATGGCTGAGCTTGCGGAGAATCCGGGTGGTCTCCTCTGCAGAGGCGGAGGTGACCAGCACCATAACCTGGTCCTGATTGAGCGGATTTTTCCGCACATCAAGGGTGAAGCCTTCAGAAGCCTGTACAGGCCCGAAGAGTCCCCGGCGATGCGTTGAGCTACCGAGAAAGATAAAACTGCCTTGGGCCAGCTCGCTGTTCTGCAGCTTCTCAGCCCGGACCGCAGAACAACCGAGCCGCTCCAGGTAGGCAAGCAGGGGCTGATACCGTGCTGTTTCTTCGTCGTTGTCCGGCAGCACTGCTGTTTTTTGCTCTGCTCCCATGAACTGCATCCAGACAGGCGGGCGCTCGGCCGGAGTCAATGTACGCATCAGGTCATATTCCGGATCAATGCGCAGCTCAACAGGCAGGCTGTCTGTTGTAACTGAGACTTCCTGGTCTGCCTTCTCAACAGTGACCACCTGCTGCACCGTTTCCGTCCGTGTTCTGATAAATACCGGGAGGCGCAGCCGGTAGGGCGTCGTGGTTTGCTGGACAATATGAAAGGACACTACAGTCTGCCCTTCCTTCTGTTCCATGCCCACCTGTTCCACAGCAAAATCAGGAATATCGTTGCGCAGCAGCCATTGTTTGAAGAACTGGGTCAGGTCTGTCCTGCTGATTTCCTCAAAGATGCGCTCCAGATCCGCCCAACCGGCCTGCTGATATTTCTTCTCCTCGTACAAGCGCATGAGTCCGGCAAAGAAACGGATATCACCGATCTCCCTGCGCAGGGAATGGAAAATCATGCTTGCTTTGTCATAGCCTACAGCCCGCATTTTCCTGGCCATAGGCTGCCCGTCACCACCGTGCTGAAAATCAACCACAGAGGTCGGGCTGCCCTGCTCCACAAAGGCTTGATAACGGAGGAGCTGTTTCTTGCGGAATGCAACCCCCTCGCCCTTTTCCTCGGCATAGCTCTGATCGGCCAGCAGGGTGGTCAGCCCCTCACACCAGTTGCCGATATCGTCGTTCCTCACCGCATTGCCGAACCAGGAGTGAAGGATCTCATGGCCCAGCGAGGTGTCTTTGATAAACGGGAGCCGGATCACAGCTTGGCCTAGCAGGGTGAAACCGGGCATTCCGTAACCGGTGGGCAGGCGGTTTTCCACAATGGCATAGCGGGGAAACGGAAAAGGGCCGATCAGGTCTTCGTACCGTTGGATATACTCTGCTGCCCGGTCGAGATACCCTTCCGCCAGCTCGGCGTCCTCGGCAAAGAAATAGGTAAACAGCGTGACTTCATCCAGTTCGCGGGTCTGTACGGTATACTGCCCGGCAGCAAAGTTGATGCCGGGCAGCGGATGCGGGTATGCTGCCGAGAGCCGTTCTATGCCGTTTTCCTCATCTTTTTTCAGAGCGATCTCATCTGCTTCGGTAATGCCGTTGAACCCGGCAGGCAGGTCAGCAGTCAGGGAAAAGAGCATGTCCTGGTCTGCTGCGGGATGCCAGAAGCCGGTCAGGGTGATGCCTTCCGGGCTGATCAGATTCCCGGAACCATACCCCGGAGGCGGGGCAGTGAGCTGCCAGGAGATCCGAAGGGTGCGCTGCAGAGCAGCAGAGGGTAGCAGCAGAGTATTATCGTCGTTGGGCGCAATCTCCTGACCCACTTTATCCTCCATCGCTTTACCCTCGCTGATCATGATCCGTACCTGTTCAAGATCACCAAACAGGAGCTTGAGCGCCCCGCCCGGCGGCAGAGTGATGGTAGATTCTCCTGCCATCTTTGCCTGTTCCACATCAAAGGTAATGCGGATGTTCTGTTGTACAGGGGTGTCCGGGAGGGCAGGAAGTTCAGCCCTGCAGAGCACCGGCGGAATGCACAGGGGGCACAGGAGGGAGAGCAGTAAAAGAACGGAGATCAACAGCAGAGGCATCGGTTTCATGGCGGTTCTCGGATTGACGACCGGGGCGGCAGGAACCGTTCCGGGCTGTTATATTTTTGTATAACACAAATAATACATCACTATCGTATGCTATTGCAAATTTCAAGAGATATGGTCACGCTCCGCCCTTGACCGCTGCCTGCCCTGTTACAATACTTTTTTGATTTTTTTTCGATAAGCCGTGCTGTTCTCAGCTTCGAGAAACCAAATGTCGCTCTTCATCTGGTCCGGCTGCAAGGTGCCTTTGCATTTTGTCAGGTAGCCTTTTCCTGAAATCGGCATAAACTGTTCAAGCTGTTTATCTGTGATAGTATCAATCATCTCAGAAAGGATTGACGCAAAGAAGTCAAAGCTGCTTTCACCTGCAAAATTAAGTTCCAGCTTGTCGCCGCACTGCATTTTCTTTTTTGCATAGATATACAGCAAGATTTCTGTCGGACTGCCTGCGGTGCCGGTCAGCTTCAGAGGATAGACAGGCTGCTCTGTGTTGAAGCCAAGTATCAGGGGCGCGGCAAGTCCTTCTGAGATAAGCTCATCCGTGGCCGCAAGATTCTGGGCGTTAATCTGCGCTGTAACAAAGCACCAGTTCTTGTGAATGAAAAAATCGAACGCTTCCTGATCAGCTGCGTTGAATCTGAAGCCATTGCTGTTCAGCCATTCGACCAAGGATTTTCCTTGATCAGAGCGAATGACGCGTATGTTGTAAATCCCTGCTTCTTTCTCCTGCACTATATCAACATCATTGCCCCCTCGGTAGCGTATAAAATTTGGAAGGATGATGAGAGTCAGCAGGAAGACAAGAAAATTCATGGCATAGCTTGCAGGCCATGTTCGCTGAGCAACTGCCTGTTTCAGCGGCCTGCATGATTTGTCTTTGACGCATCGGGTAAGGACAATGACCGGCATCAAGAACATATAGGCAAGTGAAAACAGAAAAACTATGCCTAAAATCCTAAGACAAAATTTTTGCGGAAGAAAATGCGTGACTGCTGGATACGATATGTCTTCAAGTTTCCAGAATGCTGTTGCAGCGGCATCTGCGGCGACTGATGTCACATCAGGAACATTCGGCACAGGAATCACCCAGCCGACAGCATTCTCTTTCAGGCCATGAGCAGAATACTTGCTCTGCACAACGAGTGTCTCTCTGCCGTGATCAAACAAGATCAGAGCTCGCTGGTAAGGAATATTTGCCGGGATACGATCTTGACGCAGATACATCTTGCCGTCAGCATGACTGTTGCGGGTGCAGAACAGGCAAAGAATGCTGATGACAAACAGCGCATATGCTTTCATGCTGGTATCCAGCAATCTCATTTTAATCCCCAGCCACCACCTCCCGGTGTGCATATTTTCAACCTCTCCCCAACCTCGACCTGCACCCACCCCTTCCCGCCCAAATCAACCCGGCTTCCATCCTTACGGATCAGCACATTTTCTCCCTTTGCTCCATCTTCCCCGCCCTTCATGCCATACGGCGCATAAACCCGTCGCTCAGAGAGGATGGACACTTGGAGCGATTCCAGGAATTCCAGTTCCCGCACTAACCCGTTGCCACCGTGGAATTGGCCCCTGCCGCCTGAACCTCGACGCAGGGCAAATTGTCTGAGCAGCACCGGATAGCGGCGTTCCAGGATCTCCGGGTCGGTGATGCGGGTATTGGTCATATGGGTGTGGACACCGGACTGCCCGTGCCAGTCCGGCCCGGCTCCTGCCCCGCCGCCGATGGTCTCGTAATAGCCGAACGAGGCATTGCCGAAAGAGAGGTTGTTCATGCAGCCCTGGGAGGCTGCTGCAGCGCCGAAGGCCCGCAGGATCACATCAACCACCCGCTGTGAGGTCAGCACATTCCCCCCGACCACGGCGGCCTCCGGTGCAGGGTCGAGCAGGGAACCTTGTGGGATGCGCAGCTCAACCGGCTGCAGACAGCCGCTGTTGAGCGGGATGTCCCGTTCCACCAGGCAGCGCAGGCTGTAGAGCAGGGCCGACTGGGTCACGGCCTTGGGTGCGTTCAGATTGCCGGGCAACTGGCTACCAGTGCCGCTGAAGTCAAAGACTGCGCTGCCCTCCCGTCGATCAATGCTCAGACGCAGGCGGATGGGACTGCCATCGTCCAAGTAATCGACCGCCTCGACCGTGTCCTGCTCCGCCATGTTGCGGCGCAGGGAGATCTCCCGCAGGCAGGTACGCACAGCCGCTTCCGCCGCATCACGGACATGGCCCATGTAGGCCTGCACCGCAGCCAGACCGTACTGATCCGCCATTTCCAAGATCAGATCCATGCCCTTCTGGTTGGCCGCCACCTGGGCCTGCAGGTCGGAGAGGTTATCGGCCAGGCGGCGGGTGCCGCTGCTACCCGGCGCGGCAGTCAGAAGCAGCGCAGTGATGCCCTTCTCCTGAAACACTCCATCCCGAACCAGCCGGAAGGACTCGATAGCTGCGCCTTCCTGGGCAAGGCAGGTGGAATCCGGCGGCATGGAACCGGGCGTGATGCCGCCGATGTCGGCATGATGTCCCCTGCTTGCCACCCAGAAGATCAGCTCCTTGGCCGGGCTGAAGACCGGCGTGATGACCGTGATGTCGGGCAGATGACTGCCCCCGGCTGCCGGGTGGTTGCTCAGCAGCACGTCACCGGGCTGCGGGTCAGGGCAGCGCAGGATTTGCCCGCGCACCGCCTCGCTCATGGCCCCGAGGTGGACAGGCACATGCGGGGCATTGGCCACCAAGCCGCCGTCCCGGTCGAACAGAGCGCAGGAAAAGTCCAGCCGCTCCCGGATATTGGTGGACACTGCTGTCTTTTGCAGCATCCGGCCCATCTGCTCGGCAATGGACATGAACAGGCTGGAGAAGACCGAGAGCCGAATGGGATCGACCTCGGTGCCGATCCTGGCCTGCTCCTGTTGACCAACCTCGATCTCCACATCCCCGTATTCCCTGATCCGGGCCGTGCATCCCGGCTCCACCAGGATGGTGGCTGTATCCTGGACGAGCAGGGCCGGACCGGGAAGCTCGTGCCCGGCCAGCAGGGTTTCCATATTATAGAGAGCAGTGTCATGCCAGCCCTGGTCAAAGTACACCGGCACCACGGCTTCCTGCTGAGGCGAGGCTGTGGCATGGGCGATGCGAGGCCGCTCCATCCTCCCTGCCTGATCCACGGAACGCAGCCTGATGTCATCCACCAAGACTGCACGGTTCTCTAAGACAAAGCCGTATTCCCGTCTGCAGGTTGCACTGAAGCGGGCGGCGAAGTCCCCGTCTTCCGGCTCTTCAATCATCAGGGCTGTATCGGTTCCGGCATAGCGCAAGTGAAGAAAGCGTTGACTGCTGATCCGCTCCACCGGAACCCCCTGATCCAGCAGCTCTTGTTCCGTCTCAGCTTGCAGGCGGCCAAGCGCAGCCAGCAAATCAGGCAGGCTGTCTGCTCCCAGCTCGGCAGCAGCAGGCCGCTGACGGTCAATCACGGTATCGGCCATGCCCAAGCCGCAGGCGGAAAGGATGCCGGAAAAGCGGTGGATCACCACCCTGGAGACGCCGAGAATGCGGGCCACAGCGCAGGCATGCTGCCCGCCCGCACCTCCGAAGGCGGCCAGCACATGCTCGCGGATGTCAAAGCCGCGCATCACCGAAACCTCGCGGATGGGGCGCACCATAGCCTCGTTGGCCACCCGGAGAAAGCCCAAGGCGGCCTCCTCGACCGAGAGCGATTCGCATCTCTGGGCGGTATACTGAGCATTGATTGCTGCGGTCAGCTCGGCAAGGGCATTGCGGGCCGCCTCCCTGTCCAAAGGCAGGTTCTCCTCTGGCCCGAATATGGCTGGGAAATGCGAAGGTTGCAGGCGGCCGAGCACCAGATTGGCATCGGTCACGGTAAGATAACCGCCTTTGCGGTAGCACACCGGCCCCGGATGCGCCCCTGCCGACTCCGGCCCGACCCGGAACATGGCATTGTCGAAGAAGAGACGGGAGCCGCCGCCTGCCGCTACGGTGCGAATATCTAACTGCGGCGCATGGATGCGCACCCCGGCGGTCCGGGTGGCAAAGGTCAGCTCCGGCTCGCCTGCAAAGCGGGACACATCCGTGGAGGTGCCGCCCATGTCAAAGCCGATCACCGGCTGCCGGGAGGCAGTATCCCACATACTTCGGCCATAGCCGATCACCCCGCCCGCAGGCCCGGACAGGATGGCCCGCGCTCCGGTAAAGCTGTCCGCCCGGGCCAGGCCGCCGTCCGACTGCATAAAGAGGAGCTGTCCCTCCTCCAGCCCGCCTGCGAAACCGGCCCGGAAGCTGTCCAGGTAGCTGCGGATATGCGGGGTGAGATAGGCATCCACCGTGGTGGTGTCGCCGCGCGAGACCAGCCTGACTGCAGGCATGACCTGGGAAGAGAGAGAGACCTGCGTGAAGCCGAGCTGCCGGGCCAGTTCGCCGACCTGCTCCTCGTGCTGCGGGAAACCGTAGGCATGGAGAAAGACAATGGCCAGACTGCTGATACCCTGGTCCAGGAGCTGCCGCAGCCGGGGCTTCAGGACCGTCAGATCGGGCGCAGCCAGGACAGCGAAACGCTCACCGCTGCGGGCCGTGACCAAGGGAAAGCCCTGTGCGGCCAGCCGCGCCGCCTCCTCGTCGTTCTTGACGATGCGAACCCGCTCGTCCACTTCCAGCACGGTCTCGTAGAGCAGCTCAGGTTTGCGGATGCGCAGGTCAAAAAGGTCGGGCCGGTCCTGGTAGCCGATCTGCAGGGCATCGCCGAAGCCTCTGGTCGTGACCAGCGCGGTGCGTGCGCCCTTGCGCTCCAGCAGGGCATTGGTGGCAACCGTGGTGCCCATGCGCACCCAGTCGATCCGGGAGCCGTCCACGAGCCCGTTGCGCAGCGGGATGCCGAACTCGGCCAGAATGCGGCGGATGCCTTCGCGGGGAGCGTCCGGGTAATTGGTCGGGTCTTCGGAGAGCAGCTTGATGACCCGGAAGCCGGGCTTTTCCGGTGTATCCGGCACTTCGGCATAGACGTCCGTAAAGGTGCCGCCTCGGTCTATGGAGAAGCGGAACTTTCTGGTATCTTTCATAAGGAGGGAAGGAGAAAGATAAACTGATCTCAATAGATTTCATCATGTGTGCCTATTGCTTCCAGGAGAATAGCCTCCTTTCCTTCATGCTCGACAAAGGAAAAGACAATTCTCGAATCATAGGCAACGCTGCAGGCCCATGAATCAGCAAGATTGCCCTTCAGTTTATGGGTCTTCAATGACGGATGAAAGGCGTCAGCGGAAAGCAGTTCCAAGGTTGCGCGGATATTTTCTGCCAACTGAGGATTCTTTCGTACAACTCTCGTTTGGCACTGCGGACAAAGGCTCTGGATTTAAGCAGCAGTCTCTTCATGACAAGATAGACTGCATAATATCGTCCGGACTTTCAGGAGTTAATTTTCCAGTGTTGTATTCCTCCTGCGCTGAGGATACCAGTGTTGCTATCTCCTGACGGCGGTATTCAGCGATACGGCGGCGGATCAGATCAATAAGCGACTCCTGCTCATTTATCGGCAGTTGTTCGACGGCATCCAATACTTTATTAAATGAAACTGCGTTATTCATAGTGACACTCTCATATTTCAATAGTTTTCTTTAGTGAAATCATATCGTCTCCTTTGCTTTTTTGGGCTATCTGGTTACCTGTCAGAATAGTTCATACTGGATGAGTTGTCAATTCAGCCAGCATTTGAAACGACAGGCAGAAGACATACACTCGAACGTACATCTGAATGAAAACATCGTTATTCTGCTTCATGCCTGCTATAATCATGCGATATGGCGTAGATTGAATGAATATAAATTATAGCCTATGTTCAAAGAGAACGAATCAGCAGTCTTGCGAAAACGATGCGATGGATGGAACCGTTATAGATTTGGCAATCAATAAGCTGCAATGGCTGTTTGATCATCCTGAAGTAACGTGGAGCGGCAGTGGTATTTATGCGCTTTCACTGACAGGCAGTGCTGTGCTTGTTATTGCTTCATGTGTGTTTCGGAGAAAAAAGAAGTCTTCGGTAAGCAACAAATTCAACTGTAATGGCGGCGAGCAAAACATTGCGCAGGGCGACCATGCGATTGGCAAGCAGATCAACAACTACGGTGTTTCGCCAGAGCTCTTCGCGCAGTATGTGAGTGAGCTTGGAGTCACCGATTCGGCGCTTGCCAGCTTTTTCAAGATACTCGAAGAGCAGCAAGTAGCTCGTGGTGACTTGGACAGCAAGCTACGGGAAATAGCTTTCCGGCACAAGGAGCTGCTGTTGCGCTTCGAGGCAGTGCAGTCTGATGATCCAGAGGTGCGCAGCCTCAAGGTGCAGGCAAAGGATGCCATTGAGGACGGTCGATTTGCCGAAGCAGAAAATTTGCTTGCTCAAGCACGGGAGCGAGACCGAGAAGCTGTTTCCCGGATGAAGGCGTCTATCGCGGAACAGCAGGCCGCATTAGAGAAGCGGCAGCTCTCGGAAGCAGCAAGTTGTGCAGAACAAGCTGACCTGCAACGACTGCAATATCGCTACGATAAGTCTGCGCAGTATTACCAAGAGGCTGCTACTGTCTTACCTGAGGGGCGCAAAGCAAAAAGAGCGGACTACCTTAGCGCGGCTGGCTATAACCTTAAACAGATAACCCGCTATTCTGAGGCGTTGTCATTATACGAGCAAAGCCTGTCTATAAGTCGTGAGATTGGTGACCGTAAAGGCGAAGGCATACTGCTGAACAACATCAGCCAGATTTATAAGATACAGGGTGACTATGGCAATACCTTGCAGTATCTGGAGCAGAGCCTGCTGATATGCCGAGAAGTCGGTAACAAGCGAGTGGAAGGCATAACGCTGAACAATATCGCCATGACTTATCTCACCAAGGGCGATGATCCGAAGGCACTTCAATATATCGAGCAAAGCCTGGCGCTGCTTAGGGAGATACACGACAAGGCAGGCAAGGGTTGGTCACTGAACAATATTGGCATGATTCACTATACGCGGGGCAATTATGCAGCGGCCCTAGAATATTACACTAAAGCTTTGCCTATAGCCAGGGAGATCAAGGATAAGGCCACGGAAAGCAAGGTGCTGAACAACATCAGCCAAGTATATCGGGCGCAAGGCAAGCTCGATGCAGCCTTGGAGTATTCAGAGCAGGACTTGGCGATCACCCGGCAAATCGGCGACCGTCAGGGCGAGGGTATAACGCTGAACAATATCGCGGCGATTTATGAGGAAAAAGGAGATTATCCAGCCGCACTGAAACAGTGTGAACAAGCTCTGGTAATAGCACAGGAGATTGGCGACAAAGATGGTGATGCAGTCACCTGTGGGAATATAGGCTTGCTTTACGAAAAACAAGGCGAGCTGACCAAGGCCGAACCATACCTCAGCCGTGCTGTGGATTTGGCAAAGCAGCTGGAACACCCGAAGTTGGAAGAATGGCGCGAGGCATTGCAGGAAGTTCGCGCCAAGCTGCGGGAGCAGGGATAAGCGGCTGGCACCTCGGCATAGACATCGGTAAAGGTGCCGCCCCGGTCTATGGAGAAGCGGAAGGGTCGGGCTGAAGAAGGAAAAGGACGCTTCTTCACCGAACGTAGTTTGTTCCTCATATTTTGTGTTTAGACATACAGCCACGACAGAAGCCGGAGAGCTGCCGGGTTATATCTCAATTCGTTCCCGAATTCTGTTCTGTTCATCACAAAGCAGAATCTTCGGCGTAAAACCATCCAGCTCGCTCTCATCATATTGAGCATAACTGACAATGATGATCAGATCCCCCACATGCCCTCTGCGGGCGGCCGCCCCGTTCAGGCCGATGACCCCGGAGCCTCGCTCACCCCGGATGGCGTAGGTGTCAAAGCGCTCTCCGTTATTGATATTATACACCTTGACCTGTTCAAAAGGGATGATTCCGGCGGCATCCAGCAAATCCTGGTCAATGGTCAGGCTGCCGTCATAGTTAAGATCCGCCTCGGTGATCGTTGCCCGGTGGATCTTGGATTTAAGCATTGTTCGCTGCATATGGTTGTTTCTGTAAAATATTATACTCTCAGAGAGATTCAGGAGATAACGGCACGAAACAGTGCGTTGACAGCGTCCATTCCGCCCTGTTGTTTTTCCGGCTTGGCGTTAAAGTCTTCCAGTCTGGCCAGCTCTGCCTCAATAAACGCATTCAGTACCGGAATTGCCGGTTTTTTTTTATTTTCTCTGCTGGCTTTTTTCCGGACAAGCAATTTTGCTGTCGCCGCCTCCAGGGTTATATCATGTTGGACAAGCTGTCGCAGTTTATCAAATTCTATCGGTGCCGGAGAGCGATATTTTTCCAGCCAGAGAACAGAGAGCAACGGACGCAGGACGTAGAAATATTTCTTCAAAAGTACTTTCTCCTCTTTCAGATAGCCTCTGTAGTTTGTTTTCGCCATACTGCGGTAATGGTAGATGCCTTTTTCCACAGAATAGATGTCAGGCAGAAGCTGTCTTGCCCTGTCGGCAAACGACTGATGCTCAATGTAGACAACTGGAGAGTGCAGCCATTCCACAATAGCCGGGTTTGATTTCCCGAAAAGCCGCAGGGCCTTGCGCACATCCCAGCCGCTGAGATCAATTTCATCAACTATCGGATATTCTATAACATCACACCGCTTTTCCAGGTCAACAGCAAGATACCAGTCTTTCGGATGCGCATAGATAAAGCGCACATCGTAGTCGCTGTCAGGGGAGGCAAAGCCCCACGCCCGGCTGCCGGACTCCACAGCGTACAGGACGCGGACATCATGTTCTTTTTCCGCCTGAGCAAGCCTGTTCAGGATTTCCTGATATATATTGTTCGGAATCATAACGGTTACAGCGGGGTGTCAGGAGTTATTTTCGGCTGCAGGAATAATTACCTGTCTTCCTGTGGTTACTGAGCAACAAAGATTCTCCCTGAATGGAGCACCTGATTGTCTTCTGTATATACTTTGGCAAAGAACATCCGGTTGCCTTCTGATTGTTCAGCAGGAACGACAAAGGTATAGGGCGGCGAATCCTTGACCGCTCTCTTTTGTACAGTATTCCAATCAACAACGTAAAGTTCTTTCCGGGTGAGATTTCTTTTCTTCGCCCCGTAAAGTTCCACTTTTGTCACGTTTGATTTCGGATTATGGATATCAACAGCAATATTCTTCCCTTTCTGCTGTATGGTTACGTAATATATTTTCGGTTCCTGCCATTGGGACTGTGTATCCTCCTCTGTTTTCTGCTGCCATTGTTCCAAGGTCAAATCAGTATAGACAGGTTCAGGCAGGAATACCTTTTCTTTCTTCGTGTGATAAAATATATTGTTCTTTCCCTTGTACGTTTTTATATGTTCAGCAAAACCTGTTCCCAAATCTGTATCGTGCCGGTACAGGACATCCTCTTTACGGTCTGAAAACAAGATATTGTTGTTCATGGTCAGCTTCATGGGCAGGTACCTGAATCTCAGATGTTCTCCCCGTGTCTCCTGAGCATAAAAGAATTCTCTGTTTTTGATATCCTGCTGGGTCCGGTTTTTTATCGCCCTTACGCCCACTTGGCCCCTGCGGTTCTGAAAGATGGTATTGCCGACCAGTTCAGTGAGCCAGCTTTCTCCGACCATAATGCCGTACTTATTGCCGGTTATCGTATTTCTTTCTATCCGTGTCGGCCCGTGACTGGTTTCAATGAATACACCAAAATCAGTATTATCCATCACCAGATTTTCTGTAAAGAGATTAAATTCACCATTAATATCAATCCAGAAGCCTCTGGCCAGATTACCGATAAATTTATTTCTGCGGAGTTCGATATTTCTGGCATAGCATAATTTTGCCCCTGCCGGAAAATAATGCCATACACGGGCCTGATTCGACCGCCAGCAATTATAGGAAAACTCGCTGTCTTCGACAAGAATCGACTGGGCGATATACATATCCAGGCCATTGCCGCCGTTATTGACACTGGAGACCCTGCGCAGGGTTCCGTCTGCTGCCAGAACGAGAAGCATTCCTGTTGTCGCGTTGTCGGAGATGGTACAATCTTCAATCAGAAAATTGGCTACATTAGCCAGCCGCAGAGCAACCTCATGCATAGTGCCCATTGTATGCTGTATATTGATGCCGCGAAGAATGAAATTGGCTCTTCGTTTAATCTCGAATATTTTCGTCCTGACGCCGACTTCAGCACCAGCTGTGTTTATATCGATATTTTTATCAGGATGCTCCGGCGGATGCAGATAAATTTTTCCACCCTGTTCATCAACAAAGAACGATCCGGCATCAAGTTCGCTGCGGGACAGCCGTTGGGTTAACAGGGTATCATTCAGGGTGACCAGCTCTTTTCTGCGTCCGAGCTGGGTATATTCGAGTTTCTCTTCGTGCTCCAACCTGCTGAACCCCCATCTGTACGGCCATGCAGCACTGTACTGCTTTCCTTTGTTCTCTTTTTTCCAACCCTGCAGGGCCTCGGAACCTGAGATGAAAACTGTTCCTTTTTTTTCAGCTTCGATGATCAGAACAGGATCTTTCTTCTTGGACGCATACTCACCGGCCAGCACGACGTTCTCCCGATACGTTCCGGACCTGATGATGATTCTGGCCGGTATCTTTTGTTCATTAACAAAATGCACAGCATAGGCAATGCCCTTGAAAGGTTTATCAGCAGTTCCCGGATTCTGATCGTCTGCATCCGGATCATTGCAGTCAACATAAAAAATATTGACTGCTTGTGATTCATCAATCGTATGTCCATGATGTTTCGGTCTCTGCGCTGACCGTTCAGGCAGCAGTTCTTTTTCATAATAGGCCAGAGAAACATCTACCGCATCTTGTCCCTGCGCAGATGAGTACACAAAAACAAAAGATATGAATATTAATGAAATAGTAGCGATACGTTGCATGGAATCAGAAGAGCCTTTTTTTTGTGGCGCCCTATAATCTATAAAATTATAGGACTGGTTATCCTTTAAAAAAATACGGAACACTCATCAGCAGGACACCGACGAGCAGCATCAGATATATGTTGGAGATAAAATAGGGCAGAACACATAAAACTATCCCTGTACCAAGCGGAATCAAGGCGTTCTGCTTCTTTCCGTAGATAAAAAATCCAGAGCCGATTGCTCCGAACATGATTCCCCAGAAGAGCTGAGCCGGGCTGCCCATCGGATATTCTCCTGCTTTTTTTTTGCTGCTGTAGCTGTAAATGTAAATCTGTTTACCGGTCCGGCGGAATGTTTTCAACAGGATAATGCACAGCCAGCCAGACGGTAAGCTCATCCGGTTCTGTCCAGACAACTTTGTGCCGGGCATAGGCCGGGATATGGAGATAATCCCCTTCCCGCAGTGTGATCCGACTGTCATCGTCGAACAGGATGGTCCCGGCTCCCTGCAGGATAAGTATCCACTCGTTTTCCCTCTCATCGTACCAGCCTGTTTTCGGTGAGACATGCCCTTTGGAGACAATCCGTTCAATCCGGACATTTCCGTCCCGCAGCAGTTCATCAAACCGCTCATGTTTCAGGTCGGCAGGCAGGGTGACGAAAATATTATTCATCAGGAGAGGGCTCAATTGTTTTTCTTCTGCGTTGCCGGTGGCGTTCAGCGTCTCCTTCTTTTTTTCTGCTTCCGATATGACATATTCCGCAGTGATTGTCTTTACTGCCTTCAGCGGGAAAAAAATCTCTCTGATACCGTCTTTTGTTGCGTCATAGGCCGGAGCTGCCGCATAATATTTTCCTTCCAGGACAACGAAAAACCAGAGCCTTCCTGTTACATAGCAGCCGTAAATCGGTCTGTTGTCATCGTTCAGCTTCTGAACAGCGACCATTGCGATGAGCAGCCGCCCTAAAGGGTCAATCCTCCCTTCCTGTTCCTGACTGAAGACACAGGTAAAACAATATGGCCGTTCAGGATAGCCCCTGCCGCCGGCAACAAGCAAATCAACCGTCCCGGACAAGGTGGTGTTCCCCGCTGCAACAGAGATTTCCCGTTCAATAAATACCTGAGACTGCTCATTATCAAAGTTGATTGCCGCCAGCAGGGGAAAAATGAATTTTCCTTTCAGCTCCTGTTCATTCCAGTCCCAGATATGGTTCTGCAGGCGTTCATGGAACGCTGTGAACAATTTTTCTTCCTCAGGTGTAATTTCCTCTTCTGCCTGCAGCCACTGCTCAAGCGTTTCGAGATAGCTGCGTCGGTTGAGATGGAATTTTCGTTCAACTTCGGCAATTGTCCATTGAGAAAAAGGTTTCATAATAGCACCTCATACCTCATATTACCACATAACCGTTATCAATCAGCCGCACTTTGCCGCCGATCTTCACAGCCAGAGCCAGTACGGTCTCCTCATCCACCTCGGCCACCAGCTGCAGGGTGAGCTGATGGACAAAGCTGATATAATCCACCGCAGTATCAGGAAAGGAAAGAATGAACTCCTGTAGGGCAGCATTGAGCCGCTCTGCGTCCCGTTCACCGTCGGCAGCCATTTTTCGGGCAAGGTTGATGGCACGGCAAAGACTGCAGGCTGATTCCCGCTGTGCAGCCTCCAGATAGGTATTGCGGGAGCTCATGGCCAGGCCGTCCTGTTCCCGGACAACGGGGTGCCCGATAATCTCCACGCCCAGATTCAGGTCCCCGGTCATCCGGCGGATCACGGCCAGCTGCTGAAAATCCTTTTCCCCGAACACGGCCAGATCAGGGCGGACAATATTGAAGAGCTTGCAGACCACCGTGGCAACCCCGGCAAAATGGCCGGGCCGGGATGCCCCGCAGAGCCGGTCGGTCAGTTCCGCGCCCACGGTTACGGTGGTACTGCAGCCTGCCGGATACATATCCTCGGTTTCCGGGACAAAAAGCACATCCACCCCGGATTCGGCAGTCAGTTCCCGATCGCGTTCAAAATCTCTCGGATAAGCAGCCAGATCCTCTTGCGGACCGAACTGGGTTGGGTTGACAAACAGACTGACCACGACCCGATCAGCAAGTTCCCCGGCCCGGCGCATCAGCGCAAGATGGCCCTTATGAAAAAAACCCATAGTTGGAACAAAACCGACGGTCTTTCCGGCTGCGGCCTGTTTCTTGGCCCAGGCCGTCATTCCGGCAGGTTGACGGATGATTTTCATGGCATCATGGCAGGGACAGCTTATGACCGCTTACTGTAGCAGCCGGTTCAAGCTGAACTGCACCAGTTCCCGATCCGGTGAATCAGGCATCTGAGGTGTCCTGCCGTCACCATCCTGTGCATCTTTTTTTCCGGTCAGGCTCATGTAGCGCTGATACGCAGCCACGGCCTTGTCTTTTTCGCCCTTGGTTTCATACACCCGCCCGAGGCTGCTCAGGGCCATTGCTTCAAAACCGGATATTTTTTTCAGTTTTTCATAGGTCGTTATCGCCTTGTCTGCCTGTTTGTTCTGCTCGTACAGGCCGCCAAGATTAGCCAGAACCAAGGGCCTGAGCAGATCTTTTTCCTTCAGTCCGCTCTTCAGCTCTTCCAGCCTGTCGATTGCTGCGCTGAGATTGCCGGTCTCCTGCTCAATATGGGCCAGCTCAATCCGGCTCCAAGTTGCAGACGGCGTGGAACTGTAGTCCTCCGCCACCTTCTGCAGAGCAGCCTTTTTCTGGTCACCGTCCAGCAGCAGGGCGTGATCATACGCTGTGACCGCATTGTTCAGCATATGTGTACGGTACGAAGTATACAGGGAAACAGTAATGACAACCACTGCGGCAATACCGACCATGGTCCAAATCTTTCGCTGATTTTTCTGCAGGAATTCGACCAGCCCCGGGGGCAGGTCCAGTTGATCAAGGACGCCGTTATGCTGGACATGGGCCGTATCCCGCAAATCTTTAAGGTGAAAGGTGCTCTCTTGTTTTGACATGAAGTTCTCTCCGGTTTATGTTTATCCTTCCGGCAGGTTTCCGGTTGACGCGGCATAGGGCACGGTTTCCCTGCCGAGAGTCTATACGTGGGTAACTATAGCGTGAATCGCGAAAAATGCATTAATCTTTTCTTGGTTTCAGAGGCATTTGTCCTGATTTGTCCTGCAGACAGGGTAGTATTTTGTTTTCAGATGAAAAGCAGGCAGGTGCGGCAGGGTTCTGCCCGAACTGCGGCAAAGAACACCATCTTCCTGCGGCCCCGGCTCTGCAGACTGCTCTTCGCCTGCTCCATCGTTTGGAAAACGGGGACCGGATCGATTTCTTCGGCTCCGCCCAGCAGACAACATGCCGTTCTGCTGCAACAGAATACCTTTGGGGAGCGGCGCGGGGCAAGATGTTCGGGGTAATGGTTGCCCTTGCCCCGAATGGGACAGAGGTATGTCTGCGCGCTTTTTCCGGGCAATACAACGGCATGTGGCAGGTTCCGGGCTGGGTTGACCCTGTCTTCGATGTTGCAGCCTTTCACCAGGTGCATGATGCTGAAGAGCGGGAAATCAAGGTGTTGAGCAGACAGATTGATGTACTTCCTCCGGGCACCGAACAACACCGGCAGCTTGTCCGGCAACGGAGGGAAAAATCGCAGCAGCTCATGCGGACAATTCACGGCCTGTACCGGCTGCGGAATTTTCAGGGACAGGCCGCCGGATTGGAGGAGCTTTTTCCGCCGGGAACAGGTATCCCCACCGGGACAGGGGACTGCTGTGCACCCAAGCTGTTGCAGCATGCAGTAAAATATAGTCTGCAACCGCTGGGTCTGGCCGAGTTTTATGTAGGCCGGGAAAACTCTTCTGGCACCCGGCAACACGGCAGATTGTATCCGTCCTGCCGGTCAAAATGTTATCCGATTCTCGGATTCATGCTCTGCGGCCTTGGCCTTACGTAGCAAGCAGCCGGGGGCACCGGGACTTGGGGATCACGAATGCCCCTCTGGCAGCGGAAAAACCGCATTACTCTAAAAACTGATACAAATGAATTTCAACACAAACAACTCCACCTTCCGGCAGCTGCTGGGCAACGGACTCAGCTACAAGGTGCCGCCCTTTCAGCGCGATTATTCGTGGACAGAAGACGAATGGGATGACCTCTGGCAGGATCTGCTCGGCCTCTTTGATCCGGACGGCGAACCGGCCCACTACATGGGGTATCTGGTACTGCAATCCTCGGACAGCAAGCAGTTCGACATCATTGACGGCCAGCAGCGGCTGGCAACCCTCAGCGTAATGATTCTGGCCGGCCTGAGCCATCTGAAAGACCTGGCTGCGGCTGATCTGGACGCGCAGAACAATGACCGACGCAGGGAGCAGCTGCAGAACAGCTATATTGGTTATCTTGATCCGGTGATTTTGGTGCCGCGCTCCAAATTGGAACTGAATCGGCATAACAACCGCTTTTATCAGACCTATCTGGTGCCTTTAGAGAAACTGCCGCAGCGCGGACTGAATGCCTCCGAGCACAAGCTGCGCAAGGCGTTCATTTGGTTCAAAGAACGCATCAGAATCCGCTGCGGAACCACAACGGAGAGCGGCAGAGAGCTGGCCTCCTTTGTGGACAGTCTGGTAGACAAACTCCTGTTCACGGTCATCACCGTAACGGACGAGCTGAACGCCTTCAAAGTCTTTGAAACCCTGAACGCTCGCGGGGTGCGACTGTCAGCAACTGACCTGCTGAAAAATTATCTTTTTTCTATTATCAGCACCCGGAACATCCATGAGGCAGAACTGAAGGCATTGGAGGACCGCTGGGAGCGGATCGTCGGTCTGCTGGGCAGCGAGAGCTTTCCGGAATTTCTCCGGGTTTTCTGGAACAGCCGCAACAAGCTGACCCGGAAATCGGAGCTGTTCAAGACCATCCGCAAACAGATCGCCTCGCGGGAAGCCGCCTTTGAACTGTTACGGAATCTGGATCAGTCAGCCGCTGTGTACGCAGCCCTCCGGGATGCTCAGGACAGTCTGTGGAATTCTGATGAACGAGATTACCTTAAGCAGCTCAGGATGTTCAGCGTACGGCAGCCGCTGGCCATGCTGCTGACCTGCCATGACCAGTACTATGAATCCGATCGGTCGCTGTTCACGCGCATCATACGGGCCATTACGGTAGTGTCTTTCCGCTACAATGTAATCTGCAATCTGCAGACGCATGAGCAGGAAAGGTTGTATAATGCAATTTCCCGCAAGGTTTCCGGCAGAGAGTACGCAAACCCTGTCGAGCTGTTTGCTGCACTGCGGGAGGTGTATCCTGACGACAATCAATTCAGGACGGCCTTTGCGGAAAAAGAATTCCGCACCACAAACCGCCGCAATAAAAAGGTGGTGCGCTATATCCTCTTTGAGATAGAGCGTCAGCTGTATGGCAATGATTTTGAATTGGAAAGCGCGTCGTACAGTCTGGAGCACATTCTGCCGGAACATCCTTCCGAAGCATGGTCTTTTATGGAGGAACCCAAACAGGAGCAGATGATCTACCGGATCGGCAATATGACACCGCTGGAAACCAGCCGCAACCGGGACCTCGGCAATGAGGACTACGCAGTCAAGCGGGCAGTCTATCAGGAGAGCGCATTTCAGATGACCCGCGCTGTTGCCGAGCATTATGACAGCTGGAATGAACAGAAGATCGCGGCCCGGCAGAAACGGCTGGCTGATGCCGCCACCGGCATCTGGAAATTTGATTTTTGATAAAAAAATCCCGTGTTGCGCTGAAAACAGGAGCAACGCAATGAGCCTCTCTGACTTTGAGCAATTGCCCGGCAGAACAGAACAGGCCGCCCGCACTGCGCCGGAGGGCCTGCATGACCGCACCTTGCCGGGTGGCAGAGGAAGAGAACGGAAATTCCTCCTGCCCAATCCTCCTACCCACGCCAGCTGAACAGTTTACGTCATCTCTTCCTGCTCGGTTTCTCCTTTTCCATCGGGCGGTGCTGGCTTCTGCTATACCTGTTCTCCGGCCTGCTGATGGATCTTCTGTATACTTCTACTTTGTCAACCATAACCTTTTGATCTGTTTGTAAAAACTTCTTGCAATATCCGGATAAAGTTGTATCTTTCATTAGGAAGATTTTATCGCTTTTTGATCAAGCTAGCACCTGATAACAGCTATCAAAAAAATACCCGTCAATCGCCCTGATTATAACTTTATTTCGTCCGGTTCCTCTTCCGCGAGAGCTTTGCCGTGCTCCCTGAAAATCCGCTCAAGTTCCGAACCGGAAGTATTCAGAATGACAGTGCGGATCGTTGTATATGCAGGAGCTTTTTTCCAGTCCAGGCCGAAATATTCATTGAGCCTTTCACGATGCGCATCAACGAACAGATGGATTTTGCGATAAGAATCCGAACCGCTCAGGATCGCCATGATCGAAAACAGAAGAATATGCGTAAGCTCATATCGCCGGCCCTGCCCGCGTCGATGATCTTTGATTGTGTTCAGCAAAAAAACAGCATGCAGAATCCTCGTGTAAAGTTTTTCTGTATCAATTACTGCATACGTCTTGAAAATACAAGCTCTTATAGAATTGAACAGCCCTGGCTGACCGGCGGAGTTCCCGCCTGTATATTTAAAAAAAAGAAAAAACTCCGCCTGCTACGGATGTCCTCCCTGTTTCACCTTGACATGATTTTTTATCAACTATATATTCCGAACCTAATCTTCATATATTCACTGAAATACTGAGTCATCGACTCTGCGCGCGGGCCGGATGACCGGGCGTTCCAACAAACAAGGAAAGGAATCTCCGATGAGCAAAATTACAGGTGCAAAGGCCTTTATCCAATGTCTGCAGGAAGAAGGGGTTGATACCATTTTCGGTTTTCCGGGCGGCGTGATCATCGATCTGTATGACGAGCTGGCCAATACGGCAATCAAAAACGTCCTGGTCCGTCACGAGCAGGGTGCTGTCCATGCGGCGGACGGCTATGCCCGGGCCAGCGGCAAGACCGGTGTGGCCCTGCTGACTTCCGGCCCCGGGGCCACCAACGGCGTGACCGGCATTGCCACAGCCTATATGGATTCCATCCCTGTTGTCGTGTTCACCGGCCAGGTGCCCAGAGCGCTGATCGGCAACGACGCTTTTCAGGAGGTGGACATCGTCGGGATAACACGTCCCTGCACCAAACATAACTATCTGGTCAGCGATCCGGATGATCTGGTTCCGGTTATCCGGGAGGCCTTCTATCTGGCTTCTTCGGGCCGACCCGGGCCGGTCCTTGTTGATCTGCCCAAAGACGTGATCGGCTCCATGGTCGATTTTCCGGAAAAACAGGAAATCCGGATGAAGACCTATCAGCCCAATACGGAACCGCATCCCGGTCAGGTTGCCAAGGCCTGCAAGGCCTTTTTTGAGGCGGAACGCCCGGTGTTTTATATCGGCGGCGGGGTTATCCTATCCAATGCCAGTGAAGAGATGACCGAGCTGGCCAAGAGAACCCAGATTCCGGTGACCATGACGCTGATGGGACTGGGCGGATTTCCCGGCACCAACCCGCTCTCCATGGGCATGTTAGGGATGCACGGCTCTTATGCCGCCAATATGATGGTGGCCAAGAGCGATCTGATCATCGCGGTGGGTGCCCGTTTTGATGACCGCATTACCGGGCGGCTGGATAAATTCGCCCCGGATGCAAAAGTTGTCCATATTGATATCGATCCGACCTCTATTTCCAAGAATGTGGAAGTGGATATCCCCATTGTTGCGGACTGCAGAAAAGCCCTGAAGGCAATGAACGAGTGGTTTGACAGCTGTGAGGACTTTGATTCCGCTGCCTTTGCCGAAAAATATTCCCCCTGGCGTAAGCAGGTGAATGAGTGGAATGAAAAGCATCCCCTGGCCTATACAGAGGAAGGAGATGTCATCAAGCCGCAGTATGTGGTTGAGGTCATCAACAGGCTCACCGGCGGAGATGCTCTTATCACCACCGAGGTCGGGCAGAACCAGATGTGGGCGGCCCAGTTCTACAAATTCAACAAACCCCGCCATCTCCTGACCTCCGGCGGACTGGGCACTATGGGATACGGCCTGCCGGCAGCCATCGGGGCCAAAATGGCCTTTCCCGATGCCACGGTCATTGATATCGCCGGGGACGGTTCCATTCAGATGAACATTCAGGAACTGGCCACAGCCAAACAGTATGGCACCCCGGTGAAAGTCGCCATCCTCAATAACAACTACCTGGGCATGGTCCGCCAGTGGCAGCAGCTGTTCTACGATAGACGCTATGCCGGGACCCCGATGGAGGTTACCCCGGATTTTGTCGAGCTGGCCAAAGCCTATGGTGCTGTGGGGCTACGCGCCAAGACAAAGGACGAGGTTGAGCCGGTAATCAAAGAAGCCCTGGCTGTGCAGGACAAAGTCGTGATCATGGATTTTGCCGTTAATCGTGAAGAGTGTGTTTTTCCGATGGTTCCTGCCGGAGGGGCGACCACGGAAATGCTGCTTGTGTAAAGAAAGAAGAAAGAGCCGACAGGGCTTTGTCAGGAAGCTGAACATTCCATGAACTATCGAACAGGATCAAACCAATGAAACATACTCTTTCTGTTTTACTTCAGAATAAACCCGGGGCCCTTTCACGGGTTACCGGTCTTTTCAGCGGTCGGGGATTTAATATTGAAAGCCTCTGCGTGGCCGAGACCTTTGATCCCAAGGTTTCCTGCCTGACTCTGGTAACACGGGGTAGTGATGCGATTATCGAGCAGATCACCAAGCAGCTCCATAAGCTGATCGATGTCATCAAGGTGTCTGATATCAGCGAAGGCGAATATGTTGAGCGCGAGATGGTGCTTATCCGGGTCAAGGCCGAAGCCGGAACCAGGGCCGAAGTGCTGCGGGTGATCGATATCTTTCGCGGCAAGGTGGTGGATGTCAGCCCGACCTCCTATGCAGTGGAGATCACTGGTCCGGAGTCCAAAATTAAAGCAGTGATTGACCTGCTCCGTCCCATCGGCATCAAAGAGGTTATCCGGACAGGCACCATTGCGATGGCGCGGGCGCCAAAAAAATAAACCAGCCCCTTCTATGATATACGTTTTTCAGAGGTATGGGTTGTTTTTCTCATGCCTCTGAGAACGCCTCTCTTTTCCTGCCTGTCTTTCGCAGCATTTCTCCCTTTTCTTTCAAAGATATCGACATGACCAAACCTTCATTTTCCATTGCCGAAGAAGGCGTCCCGTTTATCCTGTTCTGCGGCTTTGCCACCCTTATCTGCGCCCTGCTCGGTTATCAGATCGCCGCTTTCACCGGGCTGACCTGTACGGCCTTTGTGACCTGGTTCTTTCGTAATCCAGCCCGCATTCTGCCGGAAGCCCCTGACGCAATTATCTGTCCGGCAGACGGCAAGGTTATTGCAGTGCAGGAGATGGCTGATGACCGTTTTCTCCGCCAAGATGTTGTCCGGATTTCTATTTTTATGAACGTATTTAATGTGCATGTCAACCGGGTGCCCTTTGCCGGAATAGTGGAGCGTGTTCTGCTGCAGCCGGGAAAATTCTATTCTGCGGACCAGGATAAAGCGGTTCTGCATAATGAATACTGCGCTCTGCTCGTCAGCACAGCAGCGCAGCAGCAGTATGCCGTCGTCCAAGTTGCCGGGCTTATTGCCCGCCGGATCATCTGCCGGGCCGAACCGGGAGATCGGCTCCGGGCCGGGCAGCGCTACGGCCTGATCCGTTTCGGTTCACGGGTTGATCTGTATCTGCCCAAGGGAACCGAGGTAACGGTCAGCAAAGGACAGAAAGTACGGGCCGGGGAGAGTGTGCTGGGGAGGATGCGGATAAGCTGATCTGCACAGATCTGTATTCTGTTCTGAAAAAATGGTCCGGAATCAGACGGCCTGATTCTCTCCGTCCCGCTGTCCTTTCTTCTCTCTTCTGCCGGTGGCAAAGAGCGTAACGCCTGCTGTTCCGGCTATGCTGTTGAACAGTATGTCCCGAATGTCAAACACCCGTGTGGGCAGCACCCACTGGATCAGTTCGTCCACACCGCCTGCCAGCCAGACCAGCAGGCAGGGAACGAGCCAAAGTTTTTTCAGGCGATTCCTCTCTGCTGCTTCCGACCTGCCTATCATCGCTTCCTGACTCCAGCAGATAAGCCAACCCGCCAGCCCGTAGGTAAGGAAATGCAGGCGTTCTTCAGGGAGGGCCGGGATCAGGACGGCAATGCAGAGTAGGGCAGTCATCAGGAGGATGCGCAGAAAAAGCTGTTTCTGCCGGATTGCTGTGTATCGCCAGAACAGGATAAGAGGGGTGAAGCCGATGAAAAGAAGAATGACTGTCGGGATGAGCAGTCCTTTTGTGCGGAGAAATTCAGCTGCAGGCCGGGCAATGCCGAGGGTTGAATAGATGGTCAGCAGGTAGGCGGTTGTCAGGAGGATACGCAGAAAAAACTGTTTCTGCCGGATTACTGCAGTGTTTAATGATAGCATAAACTTTACCGTACCGCAACCCTGTACGGCAGGGTAAGCTGCTCTTCCGCCTCCTGACTGATCAGGGTCTGCGGATATTTCCTGCAGATCAGCTGAAAGCATTTTTCCGCCCGCACGTCGTTGCCCTGTTCTCTGTAGGCGCAGGCCAGCTTGAACAGGCAGGAGGGCAGGCCCGGATAGCCGGGCCGTTGCTTGAGGAGCAGGAGGAGAAAGCGGCCAGACCGGGCTGTTTTACCGGAAGCGATATATGCCCTTGCCAGCGCAAGCAGCACCGGGGGCTGCAGACGCGGCATACCGCTGGCCTGTTGATACTCCTGAAAATACATCTCTATATCCCGGCCCTGTTCGTGCTCTGCCAAATACCGGAGCAGTTTTCCCGCAGTGCGGTGGAACCGCTCCGTATTCGGGGTGCGTTTATCAAGCCGGAACAGCTGAACCAGAGCGGTCAGATTCTCCGGTTCCTGCTCCAGCATCCGGAGAATTTCTTTTCTGTCCCCCTCGCTGATCGTTTCCGGCATCCCGGACAGATCAGGCAGCACCCTCCCGGATATATCGGGCAGCTGTTCCTTTTCCTCCTCCCGCTCTTCCCTTTTCTCCTGCACCTCCTGCATCACAGGAACTGCCGGAGCATTTCTTCTTTTCACCAGCAGCACAGCAGCAAACAGCAGACCGGCAAGCAGACCGCCCAACTGCGCAATACAGCTTTCCTGCGACTCCATTCCATGAATATATAGGTACACCTCTTTGCTCAGCCAGAATGGAAAGAGGAACCAACCGAATACAGCAGTATGTCCGCCGCAGAAGCCGAGCGAACAGCGTATCCTGCTCCGCTGACCACCATACAGCAGCAGATACGCGCCCATAAGCCCGGCAATCGCCCCGGCTGCTCCGAGCAACGGTCCCTGACAGAGCGGATACAGAAATCCGTAGGTCAGGGCAGAAAATCCGCCTGTAAGCAGATAGAGATTGAGATACAGACAGCGGCCAGCGCCGATCTCCATCCAGGAGCCGATAAACCAGAGGAAAAGCATATTCCCGATAAAACGGATAATCCCCTGGTGGAAAAACATATAGGTGATGATGCCGGGATAGTTTTTCCGGGCCGGAGAATACCCGAAACGGTACGCCGGTATCTGGTTGAGCTTTGCCTCAAACACCTGCCGCTTGGGCAACCAGTCGGCAAAACGCGGATCAGCAGGGGGAATCAGAATCTGTTTCCGCAGGGCGCACTGAAACTGATCGTCTCCGGCAAGGTGCTGAAAAACCGCTGTAGATTTTTCCGTATTCCGGAGAAAATCAGGAATCGGTTCATGGCGGCGCTGAAGAAATTCCTGGTAGACCTGCAGTTCTATTTTCAGCAGCCCGGAAGAGCGCGCCCAGGACAGAGCTCCCATGTATCCCTGCTGGTCGCCATGCTGCAGAACAAAATACACTCCGCAGTTCAGCAGAATGAGCAGCAGGGTGAGCCAGGGGAAACGGCGGCTGTCGGACACAGGGATAATCAGCATCTGATCTCCATTGTACGGCAGATCCTCTTTTTGTTTGCGCTTACCTGCCTGAAACAAGCTGAGCAGGGGTATTGACGTTTCGCCAGGAGCCGTGCAGATGTTCCGGAGGTTGCCCACGGAGGACTCCGGTCTGTTCGGCCAGCTGGCTGACACGCAGAGAACCGGAGGCGGCAATGTTTTCCAGCAGCGGACGGCAGCGGAAATCATACCAGGCCAGCAACGGTTCAAGATGCCCGTCATTCTGCAGATCCGGGACAACAGCCCGGAGACCGGGCCTGCGCTGCGCCAAAAGCCACTGCAGGCTTTCCGGCTGTACATCGGGCAGATCACAGGCCATAACCAGCCAGGAAACAGCACGCTGCCAGCGCATGACCGACAGAACTCCGGCCAGCGGCCCGGCCAGCCCCGGAGCATCAGGGACGCGGGGCAGCGCAGAAAGGGTTGCAGGAATCCGGCCTGAGCCGGAAAGCACCACCTGATCCACCTGCGGGGTCAGTTTTTCCACCGCATATTCCAGCCAGGTTTTTCTTTTTTTTCCTTCCCGGATAAGGTGCTTGGGCTGCCCCATCCGTCTGCTTCTGCCGCCGATCAGTACACAGCCCCAGGTCGGTGTCTGCTGCCACGCTTTTTTCAGCAGCGAGCTGGTCATCGCAAAAACCCGGTCCACTGTGGCCTCCTCTCTGGTCAGTGCAGCAATGATTTTCCCCCTGCTTTCCGGCGGCGTACCACGTGTACCTCCTCTTGTACCGCTCCGGCCTGCAGGGCCGGACAGCCAGATCTTGGGTACATCTGTGGCGGCATGGCCTTCCACCAGGACAATATCATAGGAAGAACAGAGCGTGACCAGAAAGGCGGTCAGGTTGCCTTGCCGATGGTGCCGGATAAAATGCTGCTCTCCCAGCAGGGCAACATCTGCTCCAGCGGAAAAAAAACGGTCGCTGTCTTTTCCGGGCGCATCAATCCGGACATTCCGGGCGCCATCCTTGACTACCACCACCTGCAGCTGCAAAGCACGCAGCCGGGGAATCAGGGCCTCAATCAGGGTTGTCTTGCCGGCACCGCTGCAGCCGCAGATACCCAGGACCGGATAACGGTCAAGCAGAGACGATTCTGTTTCCGTTCGTCCGCTCACCGATCAGTCTCTGCTGCAGCAGGCTCGCCAAACAGCCCGGCTTCCTTTCCCCTGTGCAGCAGTTCCTTTACTGCCGCCCTCCCCTCTTCCGCCAAATCAATGGAAAAAGTATTCACATACAACCTGATATGTTCGGCAATCACCTGATCATCCAGCTCTTGGGCATGCTGCTGGATATAGGCAGCGCATTCCTCTTGATGCCTGAAGGCCCATTGCACACTGGCGGCAACGGCCTGTTCAATTTCGCTGATCAGCTGCGGGCCGAGCTCCCTGCGGGCTGCAATACAGCCCAAGGGAATGGGCAGGCCGGTCTCCTGTTCCCACCATTCGCCCAGATCCCGGACACAGACAAGGCCGTACTGCGGATAGGTAAACCGGCTCTCATGAATGATCACACCGGCATCGACTTGGCCTGCCTGCACGGCTGCCATAATTTCATCAAAGCGCAGGATAACTGTTTCCGTTTCCCGGTGTTCCGGCAGGAAAAGCCGCAGCAGCAGCGCAGCAGTCGTGTACCTGCCTGGAACCGCAATTGTCCAGGAGGAAGGATCGTCCTTTTTTTCTGTTTTTTCAGCTCTGCTCACCAGCAGCGGGCCGCAGCCGCGACCAAGGGCCGCCCCTGCATTGAGCATGGCGTACCTGTCCCGCACATGGCCCAGAGCATGAAAGGACAGCTTGGTTACATCCAATCTGCTACTGAGAGCCCAGGCGTTCAGGGTTTCCACATCCTCAAGCCGGGGCGCAGCAAAGCGGAGTTGCCGGAGCGCAGTCCTGCCGTGCATCAGGGCATAGAATATAAAGGTATCATTGGGACAGGGCGAGTACCCTATGGTAAGCGGTCGATGCATCATATACTGCATCCCTCCATCTGTTTTTTGCGGTCAGAATAACCGGGTCGGCAAAAACAGGGTATCCTTAATCCGCTGTTTCTGTCAAGTTCTGTTGAGATGAACAGCCGAACAGACAACAGCTTTTCCCCGCAGCCGACAAGTTATTCTTTCCCTCTTCCTCCTCTTTTTTCACGTCCTGCTGCAACTCTGTTCTTTTTTTCTTGTCACAGGTTGTTTTTTTTGTGTATGTTGGCTATTTTTGCAGCAACGATGCTCTTTGTACAATCAGCCTGCCGGACAGTACGGATGAGAATTCCTTTTAGAGATATTGCAACCTCTGGTAGCCGTTATACAATTACGGACGATACCTGGCTTGCCCGAACAGATCTGCAGACAGATGCTTCGCCGCATGCGGAGATTACGCTCACCCGGAAAGACTATACCCGAATTGAAGTGGACGGCGAACTGCGGACCGGTGTGCTGCTTGTCTGTGACCGCTGCCTTGCCGAGTACAGCTTGCCTGTCCGGACCGCCTTTCATTTCATCCTGGAAGCCGCCCCGGAAACAGAGGGTGAAACGCACACTCATATCAGGGATATGGAATGCAGCGGCGCTGAAATGGACATTATCCGGGTTCAGGAACCGACCGTGGATATTTCGGACATACTCGGGGAGCAGGTGTACCTGAGTCTCCCTGTGAAACAGATATGTTCAGCAGACTGCAGGGGACTCTGTCCGAGCTGCGGTGAGAATCTGAATACCGGGCAATGCTGCTGTCCGCAGACGGCAGCAGATTCTCCGTTTGCCGTTCTGGCGAATCTGAAAAAGGCATAAACTGCTGGAGAGCCTGCACGACCGGAGGAAAAGAAAATCCGAGTTCCGAGTTCCGTTTTCTGTCTTCAGGCAACAGATATTATTTTTTGTTAAATTCATTCAGGAGAAAAAGATGGCATTACCGAAAAGACGGCATTCCCGTTCACGGACCCGCAAACGCAGAGCACATGATTTCCTTACCGGCCCCAGTGTAGGTAACTGCCCGGAGTGCGGCGAACCCAAAATGCCCCACCAGCTCTGTTCCGGCTGCGGTACCTATAAAGGAAAATCCTTTTATCAGTTTGAAGAAGAACTGGATTAACCGGGTATAACCGCTCCGTGAAAATAGCGCTTGATGCCATGGGCGGCGACCAGGGGCCTGAGCTGCTGATCGACGGTGCGCTCCGGGCCATGGACAAAGACAAGGAGCTGTCAGTCATCCTGCTCGGTCCTGAGGAACTGCTGCAGGAACAGCTGGCCCGCCGCAGTGCTTCCGGTGTACCTGCTGACCGCCTGTTCATTGAGCATGCTCCGCAGACCGTATCCATGCATGAATCGCCGGTAGAGGCGATCCGCAAAAAAAAAGATTCCACCATTATGCGGGGGTTCGAGCTTGTTAAAAACGGGCAGGCGGACGCCATGGTTTCTGCCGGTCATTCCGGGGCCACCATGGCTGCGGCCGTCCGCAAGCTCGGGCGGTTGGAAGGAATTTCCCGTCCCGGTATCGCCAGTCTGTTTCCTACGCGGAAAACGCCTGTCATGCTGATGGATATCGGTGCTAATGTGGACTGCCGTCCCATGCATCTTTTTCAGTTCGCCGTCATGGCCTCCTCCTGCTATACTGTGCTGCTGAACAAAAAAAGTCCCCGGGTCGGACTGCTCAGCATCGGCAGTGAGCCGGGAAAAGGCAATACTCTGATCAGAGAAACGCATGAACTGCTCAGCGCCAGCCAGCTTAATTTTGTCGGTAATGTGGAAGGCCGGGATATCTACAGCGGTGACCTTGATGTTGTGGTCTGTGACGGTTTTGTCGGTAATATTTCCCTCAAACTCAGCGAAGGGCTTGCCGAGGCAGCCATGCAGATGCTCAGGGATGAAATCATGCAGTCTCTGCGGGCAAAAATCGGCTATCTTTTTATCCGCAAAGCCTTTGCCGCATTCCGCAGACGGGTGGATTATGCCGAGTACGGCGGAGCTCCTCTGCTGGGCGTCAACGGGGTGGGGATTATCTGTCACGGCTCATCTTCCTCGATTGCCATCTGCAATGCCATCGGCGAAGCCGCCAAGATGGTGAAAAACAGAGTGAACGAATCGATCCTCCAATTTCTGCAGCAATATACCCCTGCGTAGTTCTGTCTTAGAGGAAATTTTATGCACCGTGCTGTTGTTCTGGGAACCGGCTCCTGTCTACCTGAACGAATCCTGACCAATGATGAGCTTGAGCAGATGGTGGACACTTCGGACGAGTGGATCACCACCCGTACCGGCATTCGGACCCGGCGGATTGCCGGACAGAACGAACAGAATTTTCAGCTGGCAGCACGGGCTGCGGAACGGGCATTGGAGGCAGCCGGAGTCCGGGCGGAAGAAATCGATCTGGTTGCGGTTGCCACCCTGACGCCCCATATGATGATGCCTTCCTGCGCCTGTTTTGTTCAGGCCGAGATCGGGGCTGCAAACGCCTTTGCCTTTGATCTCAATGCAGCCTGCTCAGGTTTTCTTTACGGGCTTGATATGGCCGGAAAATATATTGCTGCCCGGCCGGATATGAAAATCCTGCTGATCGGCTCGGAAACCCTGTCCGCACGGGTCAATTGGGAAGACAGAAATACCTGTATTCTATTCGGCGACGGCGCAGGAGCCTGTGTGCTCACCGGCTCGGAAGAACGGGGGGTGCTCGACTGCAACCTGTTTTCCGACGGCAGCCTCTGGAAACTCCTTTACATGGACAGCCCGGCCAGCCGCAATCCTGATCTGCTGATCAACGGACGTAACGGTTGTTTTCTGCAGATGACCGGACGTGATGTCTTCAAGTACGCAGTCCGGGCGATGGAAAATGCTGCTGTTGAACTGCTTGAACGGCAGCAGATTGCCCCGGATGACCTTTCGCTGATTATTCCGCATCAGGCAAACATTCGAATTCTGAGCAAATTAACCGAGCGCCTCGGTGCGGATCAGGAAAAGATGTTCATAAATGTTGATAAATATGGTAATACCTCTGCAGCCAGCATCCCTATCGCGCTCGACGAAGCCAACCGTCAGCAGCGCCTCCGCAAAGGGGATCTTATTCTGTTCTGCTCCTTCGGCGGCGGATTCACATGGGGTTCCATGCTCATGCACTGGTAGAAAAAGGAGAACAAGGTGGATTATTTTCTGACGGAAGAACAGCAGATGATCAAAGAGACTGCCCGCGCTCTTGCAGAAGAAAAAATTATTCCCAAGCGGGCGGAACTTGACGAGAAAAACGAATTTGCTGGCGACATTCTCAAAGATATCGCCAAAGCGGACCTGTTTGCTCTTTTTGTCCCGGAGGAATACGGCGGCTTCGGCGGCGGCTGTTTTGAAATCGTTCTAGCCTTGGAAGAACTGGCACGGGGCTGTGTGGGCGTAGCCACCAGCTTTGCCGCCAACGGCCTGGGTATCCTGCCGGTGCTTATCGCAGGCAGCAAAGAGATGAAAGAAAAATACCTGCCAGCTATTGCCGAGGGCTCGCGCTGGGCTGCTTTCGGGCTGACCGAAGCTGGTGCCGGTTCCGATGCTGCCGGTGTCAAAACGACTGCCGTACTTGACGGCGACGAGTGGGTACTCAACGGCACCAAGCAGTGGATCACCAACGGCGGTGAAGCGGAGATCTACACCATTCTGGCCCTGACCAATCCGGAAAAAGGCATTCGCGGCGCTTCCCTTTTTGTGGTGGAAGACGGTGATCCGGGGTTCTCCTATGGGAAAAAAGAAGACAAGATGGGCATCCGCGCTTCAGCCACCCGTGAGCTGATCATGAAGGACTGCCGCATTCCCAAAGACCGGATAGTCGGGCGGAAAGGTACGGGTTTTATCACAGTTATGAAGACGTTAGATGTTTCCCGGCCCAGCATTGCCGCCCTCGGTGTCGGTCTGGCCCAGGCTGCTCTTGATGAAGCGGCAGTCTATGCCAAGCAGCGGGTTCAGTTCAACAAGCCGATCATCAGTTTCCAGGCAGTGCAGCATATGCTGGCGGACATGGCGATTCAGGTTGAAGCAGGCAGAGGTCTGGTGTACGGCGCTGCCCGGCATATTGATGCCCATCCCAAGGACATGAGCAAGGCATCCTCCATGTGCAAGGTCTTTGCCACAGATATGGCCATGAAGGTCACCACCGATGCCGTGCAGGTTATGGGCGGCTACGGCTATATGAAAGAGTATCCGGTGGAAAAAATGATGCGCGATGCCAAGATCCTGCAGATCTACGAAGGCACCAATCAGATCCAGCGCAATGTGATCGGCCAGGAACTGAACCGGGAATACGCCTGAATTTAAGATAACTGAACCGGGAATACGCCTGAATTTAAGATTTTCGTTTTTACAGTAGGGCACGGCGCGTCGTGCCCCTACTGGAACCGCAAAATTTTCAGGCAGGTACATGGCCTGCCCCTACTGTTCTTCATTGGAAACATTAAGCAGCGCAATAAATGACATGCATATCATCGTCTGTATAAAGCAGGTACCTGACGCCAAGGATGTCCGCCTGGACCCCAAGACCAACACCTTGGCCAGAGAAGGGGTGGAGTCCATTATGAATCCTTTTGACCGCCATGCCCTGGAAGAAGCTGTCCGGCTGAAAGAAGAATTGGGCGGCAAGGTGACCGTACTCTCTATGGGCCCGCCCCAAGCGGAGGATGTCCTGCGGGAGGCTATTACCTGCGGTGCTGATGAAGGCGTGCTGGTCTCTGACCGGGCCTTTGCCGGAGCTGATACCTGGGCAACCTCCTACACCCTGGCCAAGGCGGTCAAAACTCTTGGTAATGCCGACCTGATCCTCTGCGGCAAGCAAGCCATTGATGGCGACACTGCCCAGGTCGGTCCTGGTCTGGCTGCACAGCTGCATCTTCCCTATGTCACCTGTGTGCAGAAAACCCGCGAGGTGAACGATACCGTTATTCAGGTAGAGCGGATGATGGATGACGGGTATGATGTGGTCCAGCTGCCCCTTCCTGCCCTGCTCACCGTGGTCAAGGATATCAATGAGCCGAGAGTGCCTTCGCTGAAAGGCAAGATGAAAGCCAAAACAGCAAAAATCAGAGTATTATCTGCTGCCGACATCGGTGCGGATACCGACTGCATCGGGCTGGCCGGTTCCCCGACCCAGGTGGTCAATGTCTTTTCACCGGAACCGAGAGGCGAGCGGCAGGTGTTTTCCGGGACTGCCGAGGAACAGGTTGAGCAGCTGGTGGAGGCAATCAGGGGGTATTTATAGAGTGGAAGATGAATACGCTTTCACTGATGCTAAAAAAACTAAACACCTGTAAGAAGAGGTCGTGTCTGTTAATTTAAAAAAACATGTTATCGAACTGAGTAAAAAAGCTAAGCTCGAAATAAAGAAGCAGGGATTAGCAGACACCAAAGCTCAAGTGGTTCTGGTACTGGATATTTCCAAATCTATGAATCGCCTTTTTAAGTGCGGCGTTATCCAGGAGGTTGTTGAACGAATACTTGGATTAGCTATTAATTTTGATGATGACGGCAGCATTGACATGATGCTCTTCGGCACGAATGCGTATCAACTGCCAAGCGTCTCGCTCGATGAGCTGGAAGGCTATGTAGAACGCGTAATCATGTCAAAATATAAAATTATTGAGGCCACAAAATACGCTACTGCTTTGCAGCTTATTTACAAAAAGTACCAGGGAAACAAGTCTGATCCAGCTTTTGTCATCTTCATTACAGATGGAAATAATAGCGACAAGAAAGAAACAACGGAGTTGATCCGCAGCCTTTCTAAAGAAAAAATATTTTTTCAATTTGTCGGGATAGGAAAAGAAGATTTTCCATACCTGAAGAAGCTGGATAATCTCACAGAGCGCTTTTTAGATAATGCCGGTTTTATGCATATCAACGATATCGCTTCCATTGAAGACTCTGTATTATATAACCGCTTGCTTAATGAATTCCCGGAATGGCTCAACAACGCTGCTGAGGCCGGAATTTTATAGACAATTATAAAAAGACGTAACGACAAAGTTAACGTCTCTTTTTATCGTAAAAAATATCATGCTCATAGTTAATACCGAAACCTGCATCGGCTGCGGCGTCTGCGAAGCAAACTGCGCCTTCGGCGCCATCACCCTCCAGAACGGCGTTGCCGTGGTCGGCGACAACTGCACCCTGTGCGGCTCCTGCGTGGACAACTGCGAGGTCGAGGCCCTGCGCATTGAAGGGGCGGAGAAAAAGATGCAGACCGACCTGTCGGCCTGGTCCGGTATCTGGGTCTTTGCCGAATCCAGGCACGGCAAGGTTGCACCGGTTGCCTTTGAACTGCTCGGCATCGGCAGAAAACTGGCTGACCAGCGCGGCGTTCTCCTGACGGCGGTCGTCCTCGGCGCAGAACTTGCTGACAAAACAGCCGACCTGATCGCTGCCGGTGCAGACAAGGTGCTGCTGGCCGATGATCCGGCCCTTGCCCAGTACCGGGAAGATGTGTACGCCAAGGTGCTCCAGCACCTAATGACGGAATATAAACCGGAGGTTGTGCTTGCCGGTGCCACTGCCATCGGCCGCTCCGTTATCCCCCACGTGGCCAATGTCATGGGAGCCGGGCTGACTGCAGACTGCACCGATCTTGCCATCCGCCCGGAAGATGGCGTGCTGCTCCAGACCCGCCCTGCCTTTGGCGGCAATATCATGGCCACCATTGAGTGTCCCCGTTCCCGCCCCCAGATGGCCACGGTCAGGCCCAACGTCATGGCCCCTGCCGAGCCTGATATCACCCGCACCGGTGAGGTCATCCGGTCCGCGCTTGCTTCTGAGCTGCTGACATCCGGGGTTGAAGTCCTGGAAAGCGTGCTGACAGAAGAGGAACAGGGCAATATCCGGGAGTCGGAAGTGCTGATCAGCGGCGGTCGCGGTGTGGAAAACGAAAAAGGTTTTGCCCTGCTCCGGGAACTCGCCACGGAGCTGAACGGTGCAGTGTCTGCCTCCAGAGCGGCCGTGGATGCGGGCTGGATAGGCTATCCCTGTCAGGTCGGCCAGACCGGCAAGACCGTCAGCCCGAAGCTCTATATTGCCTGCGGCATCTCCGGGGCCGTGCAGCACACGGTCGGGATGCAGGCCGCTGAAACCATCGTGGCCATTAACCGGGACGAAAAAGCCCCGATTTTTGATCTGGCCACCTACGGTCTAGTGGGCGATCTCTTTGAACTTGTCCCTCTGTTAAGCCAAAAAATACGGGAGGTCCGCAGTCATGCAGCTTGAAGAGAAAATCGTTCTGGTGACCGGCGGTAGCCGGGGAATCGGCCGGGCGGTCTGTGAACGGCTCGCTGCTCAGGGAGCAACGGTCGGGATTAATTATGTCAGCAATGCTGCTGCGGCAGAAGAGGTTCTGGCTAAAATTACCGCTGCCGGGGGCAAGGGATTTGTCATCGGCTTTGATGTGGCGGACAGCGAAGCCGTGCAGAAGGCTGTCAAAGATATCACGACCGAACATGGCGGGGTGGATATTCTGGTCAACAATGCCGGAATTACACGGGACGGGCTGATGGCCCGGATGAAGGACGATGACTGGGATGCTGTCCTGAACACCAATCTCAAAGGTGCTTTTATCTGTTCCAAGGCGGTCATGCGGGGTATGATGAAAAAACGCCGGGGCCGGATCATCAATATTACTTCAGTAGTCGGTTTTCTCGGCAATGCCGGGCAGGTGAACTATGCTGCGGCAAAGGCCGGGCTGGTCGGGTTAACCAAATCCATGGCCAGAGAACTGGCTGCTCGGCAGGTGACGGTCAACTGTATCGCGCCGGGCTATATTGCAACCGATATGACGGCTGATCTGCCTGAGGATATAGAAAAAAGTATTCTGGCTGCAATTCCCTTGGGAATCTTGGGCGCACCGGCAGATATCGCGGCAGCAGCAGCCTATCTGGCCTCGGAAGAAAGTGGATACATGACTGGCCAGACCCTGCATGTCAACGGCGGCATGTACATGGGTAATTAATTTTCTGTCGATTTTCATGTAGATGATCCTGCACAACCCTGCACAAATACGGAAAACCACTGTTCGGGCCTGCAGGCAGGCTGCCGAACTGTTTTGAATACATCTCAACAGTAATTCAGGAGAAAGAGAATGGCAATTGAAGAAAAAATGTTTGATATCATTGAAGAGCAGCTCAGCGTTGACCGGGAGAAAATTGTTCCCGGCGCATCCTTTGTCGATGATCTCGGGGCGGATTCCCTTGATCTGGTGGAGCTGATCATGGCTATGGAAGAAGAATTTGATGTGGAGATCCCGGACGAAGATGCTGAAAAGATTGTAACTGTTCAGAATGCTATCGATTATGTCGATAAGATCCAGGAATAAGGTGACAATAAGAATACGGTATACTTTTCAACAGGATCAGTAACGTGAAACGACGGGTTGTTGTAACAGGGGTCGGTCTGGTCACCCCGCTCGGAACCGGAACAGAAAAGACGTGGGATGGATTGGTGAACGGATACAGCGGCGTCGGCCCCATAACCCGCTTTGACGCTTCTGCCCATGCCTGCCAAATTGCCGCTGAAGTAAAGGATTTCGAGTCCGATAAATGGTTTGAGAAAAAACAGGCAAAGCATCTGGATGCTTTTGTCCAGTACGGGGTTGCTGCTGCAGATATGGCTGTCCGGGCCAGCGGCCTGGAAATCACAGATGCCTTGGCTGAACGGGTGGGTGTAATCACCGGCTGCGGCATGGGCGGTCTGCCGACCATTGAGGAATATCATGGCGTGCTGCTGAACAGAGGGCCGCGCAAGATCACCCCGTTTTTGGTGCCCCGGATGATTCCGAATATGCCTGCCGGGCATATTTCCATGTATCTCAATGCAAAAGGGCCGAATCTCTCCCTGTCCACCGCCTGTGCGGCAGGAACCCATGCCGTGGGTGAGGCCTACCGCCATATTCTGTTCGGTGACTGCGATATTGCCATAACCGGCGGCAGCGAGTCTGTAATTTCTCCACTGGGTGTGGGCGGCTTTGCCGCTATGAAGGCCCTGTCCACCCGCAACGATGATCCGGAACATGCTTCGCGGCCTTTTGATTTGGACCGGGACGGTTTCATCATTGCCGAAGGCGCCGGAATGATCGTGCTGGAAGACCTGGAATCCGCCCGTGCCCGTGGAGCAGAAATTCTTGCCGAAATGGTGGGATACGGTCAGAGCAGCGACGCCTACCATATTGCGGCACCGCCTGAAAACGGTGAGGGTGCTGTCCGCTGCATGAAAATGGCCCTGCGCAATGCGGCGATGCAGCCCGAAGATATTGATTATATCAATGCCCACGGCACCTCTACACCCCTGAACGACCGCTGCGAGACCTTGGCCATCAAAACAGTTTTCGGCGACCATGCCTATAAACTGGCGATCAGCTCGACCAAATCCATGACCGGACACATGCTGGGCGGAGCCGGAGGCATTGAGGCGGCCTTTACCGCCTTGACCCTGCATCATCAGTGTATTCCTCCGACCATGAATCTGGAAACCCCTGATCCGAACTGCGATTTGGATTATGTGCCCAACACGACCCGTGAGATGAATATCCGGGCAGCCATGTCCAACTCTTTCGGGTTCGGCGGCACCAACGGGGTCATCATCATGAAGCGGTTTGAAGGCTGACGACAGCCGCTTCGGAGGAAAAAACATGAAAATTGCTGTGGGCAGTGACCACGGAGGCTTTGAGCTGAAAGAGCTTGTCATCCAGGCCCTGCAGGAGATGGGTCTGGAGGTGGAGTCTGTGGGCTGTCATTCTCTGGATTCGGTGGATTATCCAGATTTCGCGGACAGGGTCTGCAAGCTGGTTCAGGAGGGGAGCTGCGAACGGGGAATTCTGGTCTGCGGCACCGGTATCGGCATGTCCATTGCCGCCAACCGGCACCGGGACATTCGGGCTGCGCTCTGCCATGAAGCCTTTACCGCGCGGATGAGCCGGGAGCATAACAACGCCAATGTCCTTTGCCTCGGCGGCCGGGTGATCGGCCCGGAGATTGCTCTGGACATTGTACGCACCTGGGTGGATACTGAGTTTTCCGGCGGACGGCATCAGCGGCGGCTGGACATGCTGAGTTAGCCGCTTGCAAATGACTGAAATAATTACACAAGAACAGGTTGAAAGACGACTGTACTGGATTGATGAAATCAGTCGGTTAAGTGGTGATTTCGGTGTTGATGCTGAAAAAATAGAAAAAGAACTTGGACAGGAGATTGTCAAAAAAGGTCTTGATTCATTGCTTGGGCATCTGCGTTTGTGCGGAGCCATCCCGGAGAGATATCTTCATGATACGACTGATGAAAAATTATATTCAAAATACACTGATATCGTTATTCATGAGGCATACTTGTCAATGGGGTTCAACAGCATCGTCCTGAAAGAACGGGCTAATGTTGCCGATGTGGAATGTGTGAGTGGGGAGTACAGTTTCGTTGCCGATGCAAAGGCATTCAGACTCAGCCGAACAGCCAAAAATCAAAAAGATTTCAAAGTGCAGGCAATGGATAGCTGGAAGCACGGAAAACCGTATGCAATGGTTGTCTGTCCGGTCTATCAACTGCCTTCACGTACCAGTCAAATATACCAGCAGGCCGGGGCAAGATCTGTTTGTATCGCGACGTATACACATCTTGCCGTCTTTTCTCGTTATGCCGCGATAAGCGGAAAAAGCAAGGCGATGCAGTTAGTGCATGAGATGTTCAAAACCGTTGAGGCGATGAATCCCTCGAAGGACGCGAATGCTTATTGGCAAACTGTGAACCGAACAATTTTACAGCTTGATGCTGCTCTCCGTGAAATATGGCAGGAAGAAAAAAGAGCATCTGTGGAGGCAATTCAGGTCTCACGAGAAGAAGCTCTTGGTTTTCTCGCATCGGAACGGGAGCGGATTATGAAATTTTCCAAGGAAGAAGCCATAAAGGAAATTTTAAAATCCAGCAAAATAGATAATAAGATCAAAGCAATCAACTCAGTCAGTGATAACGGGATCCTCGGCTTTGTTTGAAAAACAGTATGAATAAAAATTTCTTAAATAAAATCATACAAGGTAACTGTCTGGAGTATCTGCCCCGTCTGACAGACAACAGCGTTGATCTATTTCTATCTGATATCCCTTATGGAATCAGTCTTGATGATTGGGATGTGCTGCATAATAATACAAATTCTGCATTATTAGGAAAATCGCCAGCACAGGAAGGAAAATCTGGTTTTAAGCGCAGAGGAAAACCGATCAACGGTTGGGCGCAATCTGACAGAAACATCGGCTTGGAATATCAGCAATGGTGCGCAAACTGGGCGAGCAAAGTTTACCCGAAAATGAAAAGCGGTTCCTTTTTATTTGTTTTCGGTGCCAGAAGAACAATTCACAGAGTTATCAACGCATTTGAGGAAAACGGCTTCCTCTTGAAAGACACCTTGGCGTGGAAGAAACCGTCTGCCCACCATAGAGCACAGAGACTGAGTATTGTTCTTGAGCGCAGAGGACTGAAGGATGAAGCTGAAAAATGGCAGGGCTGGAGGCTTGGCAATTTGGCTCCGATTTGGGAACCTGTCGCATGGTTTATGAAGCCGTATAAAATTGGAGGCACAATCACGGATAATATTTTGGAAAATGACGTGGGTGCAATGAATATTGACGGGTGCAGGCTGAATGGTGCCAGCCCGACAAATCTCCTTGAATTCGGCTTTGCAAAAGATGAAAAAAGAATTCACGAAGCACAAAAACCACTTGGTTTGATTGAGTATCTGATAAAACTGACAACGAAAGAAAATCAGCTCATTCTTGACCCGTTTATGGGAAGCGGTACAACTGCAGTTGCCGCAAAAATACTGCATCGTAATTTTATTGGTTTTGAAGTAAACCCGGAGTATCATACCAGCTCGCTGAAACGGCTTGAGCAGGCTGTTCAGTTCACAAATACAGCAAAACTGCCGTTATTTCAGCCGACATTATTTGCGAAACCGGCTGATAAGGCGGCAAGATGAAGAATATTTCTATTTGTTCTCGGCGAGTTGACCGGCAGCCCCGGAACAGGTGCGCTGCCGGTTTTAATTCATAGATACAGAATACTGAAGGCATGGCAACACTAAAAGAAACAGACCCGGATATCTATCAGCAGATTCAATACGAGCTTGAACGCCAGACCAACCAACTGGAGCTGATCGCCTCGGAAAATCTTGTTTCTCCGGCGGTGCTGGAGGCCCAGGGTTCCATTTTCACCAATAAATACGCGGAAGGATATCCCAACAGGCGCTATTATGGCGGCTGCGATTATGCTGATGCGGTAGAGTCGCTGGCTGGTGAACGGGCCAAAGAACTTTTTCAGGCGGAATACGCCAATGTGCAGCCCCATTCCGGCAGTCAGGCCAACATGGCGGTCTATTTCGCCACCCTCAAGCCGGGCGACAAGGTGCTGGGCATGGACTTGGCCCACGGCGGGCACCTGACCCACGGGGCCACGGTTTCCTTTTCCGGCAAGCTGTTCAATTTCATTTCCTACGGGGTCAGGCGGGACACCGAGACCATCGACATGGCTGAGGTGGAGCGCATCGCTTTTGAAAACCGGCCCAAAATGATTGTAGCCGGAGCCAGTGCCTATCCGCGCATCATCGACTTTACCGGATTCCGCCATATTGCCGATCAGATCGGTGCTTTGTTCATGGTGGATATGGCCCATATCGCCGGTCTGGTCGCTGCCGGAGTGCATCCCTCGCCGGTTCCCTATGCTGATTTTGTCACCACCACCACCCACAAAACTCTGCGCGGCCCCAGAGGCGGCCTGATCCTGGCAAAGAAAAAATTCGCCAAGGTATTAGATTCAAATATCTTCCCCGGTATTCAGGGCGGCCCGCTGGTTCATGTGATTGCAGCCAAAGCAGTCGCTTTCAAGGAAGCCATGACCGGGGAATACCGGCAGTACCAGCAGCAGGTGGTGACTAATGCTTCGGTCATGGCCGGACGGCTGGCAGAGCATGGTTTCCGCATTGTTTCCGGCGGCACGGACAACCATCTCATGCTCATTGACCTGAGCAGTAAAGGGCTTACCGGTAAGGAAGCGGAAGAGTTGCTGGAAGATGCCGGTCTGACGGTCAATAAGAATGCTATCCCCTTTGATACCCAGCCCCGTTTTGTCACCAGCGGCATCCGCATCGGCACACCGACAGTGACCAGCCGGGGGCTGAAGGAAGCTGAGATGATTAGAATTGCCGACTGGATCAACCGGGTGCTGGTCTCCAAAGAACCGGCAGAGACCAGTGCCGTGCGGCAGGAGGTCAGGCAGCTCTGCGAAACGCTGCCGCTCTACCCGGAGATGCAACAGGAAAAATTTTCAGCAGAGCACTCTCAGCACAGCGCAATATGAAATGCCCCTACTGCGGCCAATTGGACAACCGGGTGATTGACTCCCGTCTGAACAAGGATAAAACCATTACCAGACGTCGGCGTCACTGCGAAGCCTGCAGCCAGCGTTTCACCACCTATGAGCGTATTGAAATGATGCTGCCCATGTTAGTGAAAAAAGACGGTCGTCGCGAGCAGTGGGACCGGGGCAAGATGATCCTCGGCCTGGAAAAGGCCTGTGAGAAACGCCCGGTGAGCATTGAGGAGATTGATGTCTTTGTTGATCATATTGAACAGCGGCTCCAGGACGTCGGCGGCAAGGAGATCTCGACCTCTCAGATGGGTGAATGGGTCATGGAAGCCCTGCCCGATCTGGACGAGGTCGCCTATGTCCGCTTTGCCTCAGTTTATCGGCAGTTCAAGGATGTCAACGAGTTCGTGGATGAGCTGAAGCAGTTTCTCGGCAAAGAGCAGGAAAAATAAGCCGATGGAACACGACAGCCGCTATATGCGTCTTGCTCTTGAGGAGGCAAAAAAAGGGCTGGGCCGGACCTCCCCCAATCCCTGTGTCGGCGCGGTGATTGTCCGGGATGAGCAAGTCATCGGCAAAGGATATCACCGCCGGGCCGGAACGCCTCATGCCGAAGTCAATGCCCTTACCGATGCCGAAAAGGCCGGAAAGAGTTGTGCCGGGGCAACCATCTATGTGACACTGGAACCCTGCAGCCATACCGGTAGAACCCCGCCCTGCACCCAGGCAATCCTTGCTGCCGGGCTACGGCGGGTGGTCATCGGGATGCCGGATCCCAATCCAATTGCCGCAGGCGGAGCAGAGTTCCTCCTCAGTCAGGGAGTTGAAGTCAGGATCGGTGTGCTGGAGCAGGAGTGCAGACAGCTCAACTACCCCTTTCTCAAGCATTCGACCACCGGCCTTCCCTGGGTGGTTATGAAAGCGGGTATGAGCCTGGATGGCAAGATCAGTCCGCAACGCGGTCAAGGCGGCGCAATAACCGGGCCTGTCTCCAGACAACGGGTGCATGAACTCCGCAATCAGCTGGATGCCATCCTGATCGGCAGCGGCACCGCCTTGATCGATAATCCTTTTCTGACCACCCGGCTGCTGGAAGAGGGAAACGAGAGCAGAGATCCGCTCCGGGTGATTCTGGATTCGCAGCTCCGGCTGCCTGCTGATGCCAAGATGCTCCGGCAGGAGTCCGATGCGGGGACATGGATTTTCTGCAGCAAAGAGGCTCCAGCAGAACGTCAGGGAAAACTAGAACAGGCAGGAGCAGTTGTCCACCGGGTGAAGAGTAATCAGGACGGACGGCCTGATCTGCATCAGATACTGCAGCAATTGGGCAGCGCAGATATCACCTCGGTGCTCGTGGAAGGAGGAGCCGGTATGCACGGTGCTTTTTTACGGGAGCATCTGGTTGATCAGGTCTATCTTTTTATGGCTCCGTATTTCATCGGCGAAGCAGGCACTCCGCTGATCGCAGGATACAGTATGGGGAAAGAAAAAATCCGTCTGGCGGAAACCACCACGGAACTGGTCGGACAGGATATTCTGGTGCAGGGCTTACTCGATAAGGTGATAGCGGATAGCGTGCCAGCGCAGACTCATTCTGAAGCCGTTTCATTCATTGCCTGCTGAAAAGCTGAACGCAGCTGCGGTAGAGCTGCTGTTAATTCTTCCTTTGAGCTGAACTCCATATGTAACGTCACCCGTTCTTCTTCAAAGGCCGGGCTGTGCTCAATCTGCATACCCGGATGAAGCTGCAGCTGCCTGCAGAAATCCCTGAATTCTTCTTCGGCCTGAGTGGATTTTGGATGACATTCTTTCTCCAGCCAGCGAAACAGCGAGGCAACTCTCTGCGGTCCGTTCTCCTGTTGTTCCCTTTCCCCTTCTTCCTGCTGCCAGGAACTGAGCAGTTGCGCCGCTGAAATCTGCCGTCGTCTGGTCAGCTCAAAAACAGCATCAATCAGCTTTTGCTGTTTTGAACCTCCAAGCCGGTATGCATCAATACAATCGGCCAGCGTCTTCTGATCAGTCCGGGAAAAACGGGCCAGCTTCTGTCCTGATCGTTGTGCAATCGTTCCCTGATGCAGTCCCGACTGCACAGAAGCATCCAGCTCCAGCAGGCTGATAAGCTGGTCCAGCAGGTGCTTTTTTGTCTTTAGGCCCAGCATAGGGAGAAGTTCCAGCACCTCCTCGGCGGCCAACGTATTCATCGCCTTGCGCAAAAAAACTGCCTGTTCAACAACACTCAGGTTGCCGCCGATCTGTCGGTGACGCAGCAGCGTCATAAAAAACAGCAGATCATCGTTACGGGCATGTTCAATGATAAAAGCAGGAATTAAACAACCCTCCTGTTCTTTTTTACAGGCAGCCCGAACAGCCTGTATCCGCTTTCTTCCTGAAAGCACAACCACGGTATCATTCTTTCTTTCCAGCAGCAACGGGGGATGCAGTATCCCGAATTGGAGTATACTCTGCAGGAGCTCATCGTTAATCTCTTCTCCGATGAACGGATTCAGGGCGTAACTCGTATCCGCAAGATCAATATCTGCAATTTTAACCTGACAATAGCGGACTGGTGGCTTTTTCACGTTGAAAGCAGATGAAATAGGCTTAGGAGTTACGCAGTTGAAAACAAGAATCTCAAGTGTTACAATAGGTTCGCTTGTTGGAGGTAAAAACCGTCAGTTGAACAAAATCAGCGGGTTATAAAACCAACTGCGTAACTCCTAAGGCTGTTGAAATGTTGAGGATGGGGGAGAAAAAAAGAAGAGGCAACCGGGAGGCTTTGAGCGCCCCCCGGTTCTGCAGTAGTATTCAGCGATACTCGCTTCGGAACAGTTATGCTGCGTTGATCTTATTCCGCAGAATACCGGACGGCTTAAAGGTAATCACCCGTCTGGCGTCAAGAATCAGCTCATCACCTGTCTGCGGGTTACGTCCGCGTCTCGGCCGCTTGTCCTTCACATTAAATTTGCCGAAACCGCTCAGCAGCAGATCCTCCCCGGAAATCAGGGATTCCTTGACCAGCGTGATAAACGTCTCTACAGAATCCGTGGCCTGGGCTTTTGTCAGGCCGGGATGATTCTGATAGACCTCCTGCACGAGATTGGCTTTTGTCAGGGTCATGTATCAATACCTCCAGAATAATTAAAATGGTTTTTCTGATTTTTCAATCTAAATCTATTGTATGATACGAAATATAACAGCCATGTCAATCAGAATCGGCTGTTATCCCACCTCCATCCTGATTATTCGTCACCATTTTTTTCTTCGTTGAACATCAGATCGCATCAGCCATCGTAAAAATAGGCAGATACATGGCAACAACCAACCCGCCAATCATACCGCCCAGAAAAACCATCATAAACGGCTCAATCATGGCCGTCAGGTTTTCCACAGCCTGATCAACCTCTTCATCGTAAAAATCGGCAATTTTAGAGAGCATGGCGTCAAGGGCACCGACAGATTCACCGACATTGATCATCTGCACGACCATATTGGGGAACACCCCGGATTCCTCAAGCGGCTCGGCAATCGGGCGGCCTTCGGCGATGGAATCCGCCACATGAAAAACAGCCCGTTCAATCACCTTATTGCCTGCGGTCTTGGCCACAACCTGCAGGGCATCAAGAATAGGCACTCCGCTCTCAAGCATGGTGCTGAGGGTGCGGGTGAACTTGGCCACAGCCACCTTGCGGATCAGGACGCCTGCAATAGGAGCATGGAGCAGCAGACCGTCAATCTTCAGCTTCCCCTTGTCCGTGGCATAGTACTTTTTAAAGATAAAACTGACAACAAATGCGGCTATAATTATATAAAGAAAGTTCGACTTGGCAAACTCACTCATATCAACAACTATCTGGGTCGGTGTCGGCAGCGCACCGCCCATACTGGCAAACATCTCCTGAAAAACCGGAATAACAAAAATCAGAATAACAGCAAGGATAAGAATGGAAATACCGAGACAGATTACCGGATAGGTCATGGCTCCCTTGATCTTTTTCTGCAAAGCCATAGATTTCTCTTTGAATTCAGCCAGGCGGCCGAGAATGGTATCGAGGATACCACCGACCTCACCAGCCTCAATCATATTGCAGAAAAGCGGATCAAAGCATTTCGGATGTTTCCGCATACCGTCAGCTAGGGTCATACCGGTCTCAACATCCCCGACAATCTCAACCAGCGCTTTTTTAAAGCTGGGGTTTTCCTGCTGCTTGGACAAAATCTGCAGGCTCTGCACCAGGGGCAGCCCGGCATCAATCATAGTGGACATCTGCCGGGTAAAGATAACCACGTCCTTTCCGGTCACCTTAGGCTGCAGAAAAGCCACGTTTTCAAACATATCCTTCGGTTTTTCCTTGACCTTCGGATTCTGAATACGCAGCCGCTTCAGCTGACCGAGAACAGCTGCTTCATTTCCAGCCTCTATTTCACCTTTGATTTTACTGCCTAAGGTATTTTTTCCCTTCCAAACGTAGACAGGCATAATGTAAGCTCCAGAAATGGTTAGTATAACCGGAAAGACCGGATAATCAGCTTGACAGCTGGAGAAATAGTCTTTATAAGATACTATTTTAGCTCTAAGCAAACAACATATATCCTCTCTATTGTATGGAAAATTCCGTTCTGATTCAAGAGAAATATTATATTTTTAGGAGGTTCGTAAAATGCAGACCAGTAAAGCAGGGACGTACAGCACCACGTCCTTTCAGCCGGTTATTGAGCAGTGCAACGGCTGTGACCGCATTGTTGAGGAAAACGAGAACCAGTACTGCAAAACGTATGTTAATCCGGCAGCAAAATGGCGCTTAGGCATATGTAATTTCGCTACCCACGCGAAACCGGAAATCAAGGCGGTTAAGGTACGGCTTAACCCCCTCAAAGCCGCAAAGCGTGCTTCTTCCTCCCGCCGCAAATAATACCCCGGTAAATCCGAAGCAGAGGTTCAGGGTTCAGAACGACCGTGCTTAATTACCCGCCCATTAGGGCGGGATATAGAATGGGTAAGCCCCCTCCCCTACTGCCTGCCTACGCCGACATAACTGAATCCCATTTCCTGCATTCTCTCAGGTTCATAGACATTGCGTAGATCAATAAACACCGGTGTGTTCATCTCGGCTTTCAGCCGGTCCAGATCTAAGGCGCGGTACTGATTCCATTCCGTCATCAGCACAACAGCATCTGCTCCAGCACAGGCAGTATAGGCATCCTCCATATACCTGACATCCTCAGGCAGATATTTTCCTGCCTCTTCCATGCCCTTTGGGTCATGCGCTCTGATTACTGCTCCTTTTTCCAGAAGCGCAGGCAGAATGGTCAGCGCCGGTGCATCACGCATATCATCGGTTTCCGGTTTAAACGTCAGGCCGAGCACAGCAATGGTCTTTCCGGCCTCCGAACCACCCAGCGCATCCCGAATCTTTTTGACCATACGCGCCTTCTGAGCCGCATTGACCTCTACCGCAGCTTCAACAATGCGCATGCTTGTCCCGTATTCCTGGACAAGACGCATCAGAGCCAAGGTATCCTTGGGAAAACAGGACCCGCCGTATCCGGGACCGGGATGGAGAAATTTACCGCCGATCCGACCATCCATACCGATGCCCTTGGCCAAGTCAACGACATTAGCTCCCACGGCCTCGCAGACAGCAGCCATCTCATTGATAAAACTTATCTTTACAGCAAGAAAGGCATTGGCAGCATACTTGGTCAGCTCTGCCGTTTCAATGGTGGTGCTGACAATGGGGGTGTCCTGCAGGAAAAGCGGTTTGTAGATTTCCCGCAGAACTTGCTCGGACCGCTCTGATTCCACCCCGATCACCACTCTGTCCGGCCGCATGAAGTCGGCAATGGCCGCTCCTTCCCGGAGAAACTCAGGATTCGACGCCACATCAAAATCCGCTTCCGGGCTGGTTTCATGGATAATCCTCGCCACCTGCCGGGCCGTTCCCGCCGGTACTGTGCTTTTATCCACAATAACCGTGTATCCCTCCAGAAATTCAGCCAGTTCCTTGGCTGCCGCATAAATATAGGTCAGATCGGCATAGCCGTCGCCCCGGCGTGAGGTCGGGGTGCCCACCGCGATAAATACGGCATCTGCTTCCGGGACCGCATCGGCCAGTTCCGTGGTGAACTGCAGCCGACCTTCTGCGACATTTTTGGCTACCATGAGATCCAGCCCCGGCTCGTAAATGGGTATTTTTCCGTCCCGGAGCAGCTCAATTTTTTCCTCTATTTTATCCACACAGATGACATCATGCCCGAACTCGGCAAAACAGGTTCCGGTTACCAGACCGACATACCCTGTACCGATCATTGCTATTTTCATGCTCTTCCTTTTCCTTTTTCAGTTTTTTTTCGTTCAATGGATCAGATTCAGAATGACATTCCCCGTCACACAACTGCCTGAATCTGGCCGAAATACATAACACGCCATTCAGGCAGGTCTTTTGCCGAAAATCGCCGTGCCCACCCGGACCAGAGTCGCCCCTTCTTCAATGGCCACCGTAAAATCACCGGACATCCCCATAGACAGGGCAACCTTCTCCTTGGCGTAAAAAAGATTGTCCCTGGCAAGCTCTTCGGACAATATCCTCAAAGCCCGGAACCAGGGACGACTGGCATCGGGCGCACGCCCGTAAGGCGGCATGGTCATCAGTCCCCGTACTCTGAGATTGGGCAGGGCCTGCATTTCCCGGAGTAGCGTTCTCGCCTTTTCAGGCAGCACCCCGGATTTCTGCGGCTCCCTGCCCACATTTACCTGGACAAGCACATCCAGTTTTCTGGAGCAACGGCCTGCATATTTATCCAGGGCCCTGGCGATTTTCAGCCGATCCACGGTTTCAACCATCTGAAACAGTTCTGCTGCTGTCCTGGCCTTATTGCTCTGCAGATGCCCGATAAAATGCCAGCGGACTGACGGATCACACTGCCTGATTTTTTCCTCAGCATCCTGGAGATAATTTTCCCCGAAAACAGTCTGACCGCATTGATATGCTGCGTCCACGGCATCCGCAGGCATCCGCTTGGACACAGCCACCAGTTCGATATCCTGCGGACCTCTACCGCAGCGCAGGGCTGTTTCCCGAATAACTGCCCGGATATGCTCCACGTTGCTGCAGATCATTGCCTGATCCCGTTAGTCCCGTTAATCCCGTCATCAGGCAGAGAGCACAACGCCCTCGTGTTCGCTGTGGTCTGTCGGGCCACCTCTTCAAGGGGAATCCCCTTCAGCTCAGCAACGGCAGCAGCCGTGTACAGCAGGTACTCCGGCAGGTTGCGTTTGCCCCGATACGGAACCGGCGCCAGAAAAGGCCCGTCTGTTTCCAGAAGCATCCGGTCCAGAGGTGTTTCCCGGACCACCTGCTGCATTTCCGCTGCATTCTTAAAGGTGACAATGCCGGGTATGGAAATATACAGCCCTGCATCAAGGAGTTGGCTGGCCAATGCCGTATCCCCGGAAAAGCAGTGCATCACCCCGCCTGCCGGAAACGGCCCCTTCTGCCTGATCATTTCCAGCGTATCTTCATGCGCTTCCCGGTCATGAATGATGATCGGCAGGTTAAGCTCTTTGGCAAGCTCAAGCTGTTCTGCAAAGGCCCGCTGCTGAATGTCCATTGGTGCGTATTTTTTGGCATAATCCAGACCGATTTCTCCGTAAGCCACGACCTTGGGCGATGCGGACAGTTCGCGCAGCTGCTCGTATACGTCCCGGTCGGCCTCGCCCGCGTTGTGCGGATGAATACCTACAGAAGCATACACATCGGGATACGACGCAGCCAGCTCGACAGCCCGGCGGGAACTGGCGAGATCAATGCCGATGGTGACAATCTGCCGGACTCCGCAGCAGGCGGCCGAACTGATTATTTCATTACAATCATCCTGATAATCTTCCATATCAAGATGACAATGGGAGTCAATCAGGGCGCAGGAAGGCGGGATTTCTGGTAATGGTGGTATTCTTTTCATGGAGGATAAAGGTTACTTTCGGCAGTCTTTCAGCAATGTAGGTGGTGCATATATCATCCGGCTGCAGCTCCGGGTGCCCGGCCAGGCCGGTATTCTCCAAGCATACATATTCAGTCATACCAGAAAGAACGAAACAGAGCAAGACGCAAAGCCTTGCCGGATGGTTATAAGGTTCGGAAGAAAGTACCGGGTTCTGCAGATTCAGCCATATTTTCCTCCTGTTGTCCTGTCCATGTACTTACCTTTTGTATCCAGTAGGGGCATGGCATGCCGTGCCCCTACTTCCGGAAAGAAAGAGCAGCAGGCAGTTGCTTTTTCTCTGCAGAGCGCATAAGATCAGCTTTCAACTATATGCTGCCGGGCCGCAACATACGGGGGCGGGCAGCTCCGGATATTCGCCATGACGCAACAGAAGAGGAAATAATGACTGTAGCAAAAAAAATGCAGGACTTTGCCGAAAATTCTTCCTGGATCCGCAGGATGTTTGAGCAGGGCGCGGCCATGAAGGCAGAATTCGGCGCGGAAAATGTCTTTGATTTCAGCCTCGGCAATCCGGATGTGCCGCCACCGGAAAAATTTTTTCAGGTACTGACGGAACTGGCCGAATGCGACACACCGGGAGTTCATGCCTACATGCCCAACGGCGGTTATCCCTATGTCCGGGAGGCGGTGGCGGCCCGCTTGTCCGGCGAACAGGACGCAGACATCGGCACAGGTGATGTCATCATGACCTGCGGAGCTGCCGGAGGCCTGAACGTGATCATGAAATCCCTGCTTGATCCCGGTGACGAGGTGATTATTCTCAGCCCTTTTTTTGTGGAATACAATTTTTATGTGGACAACCACGGTGGGGTGACTAAAGTAGTGTCCACAGACGCGGAATTCAATCCGGACCTCGAAGCCATTGAAGCAGCCCTGACCGACCGGACCAGGGCCGTGCTGATCAACAGTCCCAACAACCCCTCCGGCCAGATGTACAGCAGCGAATCGTTGACCGAACTGGGTCAGCTGCTGGACAGCGCAGGCGAAAAATTCTGCACCACCATCTATCTGATCTCTGATGAGCCGTACCGTAATATTGTCTTTGACGGGGCAAGGGCACCTTCCATCATGGCGACGACCACCAACTCCATTGTGGTCTCCTCATTTTCCAAGGATCTTTCTCTCCCCGGTGAGCGGATCGGATATATTGCTGTTCACCCGGAGATGCACGAAAAAGAACACCTGCTTGATGCCATGACCTTGGCCAACCGCATTCTCGGTTTTGTCAATGCCCCGGCCCTGATGCAACGGGCAGTGACGGAATTGCAGGACGAACGCGTGGATGTCTCTGTCTATGAACGGCGGCAGGAACTCTTCTGCAGCATTCTGGACGAGGCGGGGCTTGCGTATGTCCGTCCCAAAGGAGCCTTTTATCTGTTTCCGAAAACGCCCATTGATGATGTGGAATTCTGCAGGCTACTGCAGGAGGAAAAGATTCTTGCCGTTCCCGGTCAGGGCTTTGGTACGCCCGGCCATATCCGGTTGGCCTTTTGTGTGGATGATGAAGTCATTACCAAATCTGCGGACGGATTCAAGCGGGCTGTTGCAAAAGCAAAAAAGTGAGGCAAGTGAGGTACAGACAGAAATTTGATATATCAATCAATTAACCCGGAGCGCCGCCATTATGAAACCCTGCAGGAGTCAAAAAAAATATATACCGACGGTTGCCGGTCTTGCTCTGCTGATACTGACCGGGGCATCTGAGGCGGCGAAGAAGAGTTCCTGGACGGGCGGAACGGATAAAGTGACCACACCTGCTGCTGTCGGCATAGGCCGCAATGCCGCCGCCCCCGATGCGATGCTGCATGTGGATGGCGGGATAAAGATGGGCAACGACTCGGCTGCCTGCGACTCGGCAAAAGCCGGCACGGTACGCTGGACAGGCGAGGACTTCGAGGGGTGTACCGGTACAGCCTGGGTCTCTCTGACCGGCTCCGCATCCTCTGCAGAACAGAAGGGTGAGACGGTTCCTACGGTTACATCAGACACCGGCCGGGTCTGGATGGACCGCAATCTTGGAGCAACGCAGGTGGCCACGGCACTGGATGACCGGGCTGCCTATGGCGCTCTGTACCAGTGGGGACGGGGAACTGACGGACATGAGCAACGTAACAGTAAAATTCTTTCAACGTTGAGTTCTTCTGCAGTGCCCGATCACAGCTTTTTTATCTATGCGTATGTTCAGCCGCAGGATTGGCTGACAAAACGGAATGATGCGCTCTGGCAGGGAGTAGACGGCACGAATAATCCCTGTCCGGCGGGATTCCGGCTGCCCACCAGCAAGGAGTGGCAGGCGGAGATCAAGGCGTATGGCGCATCTATGAAGGCGCTGTTCAATTCGCCGCTGAAGCTGACAGCTACCGGCAGCCGCTGTTCAGGCTTTGTTACTGCGGTCATGTGTGCGGAACCCGGAACAGAAGGATACTACTGGTCAAGCACTATTTCACCTGAATCTCCGCAATATGCTGAATATATGTATTTTAACAAATGGGATGGTGCGCAGATCAGGTCTGATTCCAGGGCAACCGGAATGGGTGTGCGGTGCATAAAGGATCAATGAACCCGGCCCGATTGATTGCAGCATCGGGCCTCGGTTGATGGAACCGGGGATCAGCGCTCCTGCTTCATGACCTCCAGCCCCCCTTTGATGATTCCGGCGGCATCAATTCCGGCATTTTTCCACAGAATACTCTGCGGGGCCTGTTCAATGAACTGATTGCCGTAGCCCAGAGTGCGGACAGGAACAAGCAGGTGCAGCTCATGCAGCATCTGCAGGACAGCGCTGCCGAATCCTCCTTTTTTCACATGATCCTCCACCGTCAGAACCCGACCGCATTTTTCCGCCCAGCAGGCAATCAGCTCGTTGTCCAGCGGCCTGACAAAACGGGGATTAATCACAGCAGCATCAATACCGAGCCTGGCCAGTCCATCAGCAGCTTCCAGGGCAGAATACACCCTGTTGCCCACAGGAAGCAGGAGCACGTCGTCCCCTTCGCGCAACAGTTCCCCTCTGCCGACCGGCAGAATCTGCAATTCCTGATCAAGTGCGGCGTCTTCCCCGCTGCCGCGTGGATACCTGATGGAACAGGGCCCGTCGTTGTTGACAGCCGTATAGAGCATGTGGCGCAGCTCATTTTCATCCTTGGGCGCCATGACCGTCAGATTGGGGATAAAGCGGAGAAAGGAGAAATCAAAGACCCCGTGATGGGTCGGGCCGTCATCACCGACCACTCCGGCCCGGTCCATGGCAAAGGTGACCGGCAGATCAGGCAGACAGACGTCATGGATCACCTGATCCATAGAGCGCTGCATAAAACTGGAATAGACCGCCACCACCGGGCGCAGGCCGTCCAGAGCAAGTCCGGCGGCAAAGGTGACAGCATGCTGCTCAGCAATGCCCACATCAAAAAAACGATCCGGGAATTTCTGACTGAATTCGGTCAGGCCGGTGCCAGCAGGCATGGCCGCAGTGATAGCTGTCACCCGTTGATCCTTTTCCGCCAGAGAACAGAGGGTGCGGCCGAACACTGCAGTATAGGAAGCCGGGCCGGATGAGGGCATAGGCTTGCCCGTGGCAACGGAAAACGGCCCCAGCCCGTGATAATCACCTGGACTTTTTTCCGCCGGGGCATAGCCTTTGCCCTTAGTGGTCAGGACATGGATCAGGACCGGGCCCGGAGTCTCGCGGACATTTTTCAGGGTATCGATCAGACCTTCTATATCATGTCCTGGAATCGGGCCGATATACTTGAACTTCAGGGCCTCAAAGAGCATACCCGGAGTAAAGAAAGCCTTGAGACTCTCCTCGGATTTCCGTAGAACACTGAGGATATTTTCGCCCACCGAAGACATGGACTTCAGGCCTTCCTCCACGTGTCCCTTGAGGTTGCGCATGGTTCTGGAGGTGAGTTTCCTGCTCAGAAAACTGGACATGGCCCCGACATTGGGCGAGATGGACATCTCGTTGTCATTGAGGATGACGATCAGGTTTCTGTGCAGGTCTCCGGCGTGATTCAACGCTTCAAAGGCCATCCCGGCAGTCATTGAGCCGTCACCGATAACCGCGATGACCCTGCTGTCGTCTTTTTGCAGCGCCTTGGCCGCAGCGATCCCCAGACTGTAGGAAATGGAGGTGGAGCTGTGTCCGGCCTCCACCACATCGTACTCGCTTTCCGAGTGTTTCGGGAAACCGCTGATCCCCTGATACTGCCGGAGCGTATGAAACCGGTCCCGGCGGCCGGTGATCAGTTTGTGGGCATAGCATTGATGGCCCACATCCCAGACAAGTTTATCCTTTGGTGTCTGAAAGACATAATGCAGGGCCAAGGTCAGTTCAACAACACCGAGACAGGGAGCAAGATGTCCGCCGTTTTCCGCAACCGTGGTGATGATCCGTTCCCGTATCTCAGCGGCAAGCTGTTCCAGCTCGTTCAGATTGAATCCGCGCAGATCCTCTGGGGAATCTACGGTATCCAGCAGACCGGCAGCTTCCGGGACAGGAATATTGGTCATATCTGTCAGAGGCATTCCGGCGTCCTTTGAAGACGTCGAATCAGGAGAGGGAGAGAGGGGAGCGTATTCTGTCATGGGCTTTATAGGCTGGCTTATGGACTATGGACTTCAGTGGGTTGCAGCAAAGGCGGCACAGCAAAAAGGCCGGTCAGTCGGCAGTATCTCCGGCAGGCGTTTTTTCCGGTCCCGGTGTATCTTCCGCTTCAGTTTCAGGAAATTCAGCAGCAGGTTCACTGAAAGGCACAGCAGTCAGTCGGTCGTTTTTTTTCAGCAGCAGATCCACCTGACTGCGGGCTTCTTCCAACTTTTCGCTGCAGAACTGAACCAGCTGAACCCCTTCCTCGAATTTCTTCAGGCTTTTGTCCAGGCCCAGTTCTCCCTGTTCGAGTTCTGTGGTAATCTGATCCAGTCTGGTCAGGGCATGTTCAAATGTTTTTTTTCTGGCCATGAGTGCTGGTGCGGCTGCAGGAAACTTTCCCGGTTGGCATCGTTTTCCTTCGGGAGTACAATGGCTGTCTGATTATCTCATTTTATCTCATTCCCGTTTGGAAAAAGTTTTATTCTAAACCTTATACCATATGCTTTCAACACCTGATTGATGAATACTTCTCATTTGCCTCTTCATGTGCCCGCCTTTGTCGATTGGCTGCAGATCGAGCGCGGCTACTCACGGCACACGGTTGAGTGCTACTGCCGGGACGTCAGAGAGTTTTTTCAATGTATCGGTGATGCAACAGCAACAGCTGATATCAGCCGGGACCATGTGCAGCAGTATCTTGCCTCGCTTTTTCTGACCAATTCCAGTTCTTCGGTGGCCAGAAAGATGTCGGCCCTGCGCTCCTTTTTCCGGTTCTGCATCCGGCAGGGCCATCTTGGGTCTGATCCGCTGTCCGGGGTGGCCGGTCCCAAACAAGGGCGTCATATTCCGATTTATCTTACCGTAGATGAGGTCTTCAGTCTGCTGGAGGAGCCGAAAAAGAAAGACCGTTTTTTTTTACGCGACCGGGCTGTGATGGAGCTGATCTACGCTACCGGGATGCGGGTTTCCGAAACAGTGGCAACGGACATAGGTGATGCGGACCTGGAAACAGGGCTGATCAAAGTAAAAGGAAAAGGAGATAAGGAGCGGCTGGTGCCGTTCGGCAGCGCAGCGACAGAGGCGCTGCAGAACTGGTTCCAGCAGCGCAGTCAGCTTATTGCCGACCGCATTACCCGTGGGCATGAACCGGAACGGGACGCCCTGTTCCTGAACAACCGGGGAACCCGGCTCACTGTCCGCAGCGTGGAGCGGATGGTTGCCGGATACGGACTGCGGGCCGGAATCTCTGTACGGGTGACCCCGCATGCCCTCCGCCATTCCTTTGCCACCCATCTTCTGGAAATGGGCATGGATCTGCGGATGGTCCAGGAGCTGCTGGGCCATGTAAGCCTATCGACCACTCAGAAATACACCCATCTTGACCTGGAGCATCTGACCAGAGTCTACGACAGGGCGCATCCTCAGGCTGTAAAGAAGAATGACAGCAAGCCCGAAAAATCCTCTTGACAGAGGCACTGTTTTTCTTTATTTTGGTGCCAGCCTTTCAATCCTGCTGGGGGATGGTCTAATGGCAAGACAGCGGACTCTGACTCCGCTTATCGGGGTTCGAATCCCTGTCCCCCAGCCATTTTCTTGTTTTCCCTCTCCAGCTTTCTGCATCTATATTTCTGCGACCAATCCGGGCAAAATAAAAAAGGCGGAACCTTTCTGCCCCGCCCTGTCATTCTGCCGGGGCAGATGACGGATACTATATTCTTTCCAAATACCCGATCGTCTCCATGATCAGGTGTATCCGGATTGTCAAGCTCGGCCGAACTGCCCGCAGGCCGATACATCAGCAGCGATACGTTATGACTTTTACGGATCAGTTTCCCCATGCCGTTTAAGTCTAATCCGTTTTTTTCGCCGCAAGCGGCGGGGTATTAACCCCAAGGCTTCGCAATAAAAGTAATGGAATTTTATTGACCAATCGATGAGAAATTTGTTGCAAAAAACAAAAAAGGAGTTAAACGTTTCCGCCTAACTCCTTCAAATTGCTGGTCGGAACGAGAGGATTTGAACCTCCGACCCCCTGAACCCCATTCAGCAAAACCAGAGTTCTTCTGGATAATTTCGAGCTGATCTGAAACAATCACCCATTCCAGTTATTCATTGACTTTTCATTACTTACGTGTTTCATTTGTGCTCAGGATGTTTCACTGCTTTGCCGATTCGAGCGGAACCTTTCTGGAACCTTTTTGGAACCTTGAAAAATAAAGTCAGTGGGTTAAAAAATGGGCGTAGTAAAAATGACAGAGTTATGGTGCAAGCAGATTAAGCCGGGAAGTAAACAGACGGATTATTATGATGCTTGGGAGCCGCTACCGGGGAAGAGTGGTAAACTGTTAATGCGTGTCGGAGTAAAAGGAACAAAGACTTGGGTTCTGATGTATCGTTTGAACGGGAAACGGTGTCGGTACACTATGGGCCATTACCCGGACATGAAGCTTGCACAGGCCCACAATCAGGCTGTTCAAACATTGAGCCACATACTCGACGGCGGAGACCCGGCAGGAGAGAGAAAGGTTGAAAAAGGGGCACCCACCTTTTCCATGCTTGCCGATGTATATCTTGAATTCCATGCCCGACGCCATAAGAAAGCATCAAGCATTCGTGAAGACGAACGCATTTTACAGAAAGATTTGCTGCCTGCTTGGGGTGATATGAAGGGCAAGGATATTACCCGCAGACATGTTATTGATCTGCTTGACCGGGTGGCAAGTAGAGGGCCTGTAATGGCTAATCGGGTGCTTGCGCTGGCTTCCACTATATTCAACGTGGGGATTGACCGGGAATTGGTTGAAGTCAATCCATGCTATCGGATGAAGAAGCCTGGCGGAAAAGAAGAGTCCCGTGACCGGGTGCTTTCAGAGGATGAAATCAAGGCGGTATGGGTGGCTTATGATAAGCTCAGGCCGTTAATGAAGGCAATTATGCAGATACGAACCTTGACGGCTCAGAGAGGCGAGGAGGTTTGTTCAATGCGCTGGGAGGATATTGATTTTGCTGAACGGGTCTGGACGATTCCGGCGCATGTGGCGAAAAACAAGAAAGCGCATCGGGTGCCCCTTGTTTCTGCGGTTGTTGATATACTCTCTCCCCTTCGAGAGGATACCCGCAGTGAATGGGTTTTTCCATCGTCTCACGGCTCTGCACGGGGGCATATATACAATGTGCAGAAAGCGGCCCAAGCCGTGCAGCGCGAATCAGAGGTTGAGGATTTTCGTCTCCATGATCTGCGACGAACTGCTGCTTCTATGATGGCTGAAATGGGCGTTTCTGAATTTGATATTGGAAAGGTATTGAATCACAGTTCGGATTCTATTACTCAGGTATACAACAGACATGCGTATGATGCGGAAAAACGCCGTGCTCTGGAAAAATGGGCGGATCGGTTGAACAGGATTTTGACAGGCAATACAGCAAAGATTCTCCATTTACATGCAGCGGCATGAGGTGAAAAATAAGTATGGCAAGTTATACGTCAATGCCGTATCCTACACCCTAGAAGCGGAGGACTGCTGAAAATATTCCGGCGCATATCCTGAAAAGATAAAAGAGGCTATGGAATCATGAAAAGAGATATTGGGCAGGAATTGCTTGAAGGCATCCAGGCAATTAAACAGGGGCAGGGAAAACGGAGAGCTGTTGAACTCCCCCCGGATGTAAAGACTATCCGCAGCAGGATTGGATTAAGTCAGTCTGCTTTTGCTGCTTTACTCTGTGTCAGTGTTCGGACAATTCAAGAATGGGAGCAGGGGCGGAGAAGACCGAAAGGCCCAGCTCAGGCGTTGCTTCGGGTGGCGGACAGACACCCGGAAGCATTGCTTGGTTAAGGCAAAATCTTGAGGAGTAAATAATGTCATTAAACCGTCGGTTAGCTGCATTTGATCCAAACGCAGTTACAATAAAGCAACATGCCGAGTTAGGAACGTTACCCCCATTTCTCGGAGTAAAAGAGCTGGCAGAGCTTTGGGCTGAAGGGACGACGTTTCCCCAAGAAAACTATGTTAAACTGCTCAAACAAGACATTGAAGACGGTGAGCTTGCCTGCATAACCATTGGGCAGTGGATAGCACTTTCTCAAGAGTGGGGAAAACTGTCAAGCCCGGCAAGACCGCCCAAAATAACGCCGCCGCCGAATCTGAACGCTATAAACCACGGTGTTGATTGTAAATTTTCCGTTCTTGTGATGAGTGAAGCGGACTTGGTGCCGCAGGATCGTATCGGCGGGCATCTTGGCGATACTTCCGAAATGTCATTCCTTGATAAAAATATGGCCCCTCGTTTGTACAAGGTGAACAGGAGTGAGTTTAAAAAATGGCTGCTCAAAAATGATGAATGGCCTTTACCTGATGAATGCCTGCTTGCTCGTTGGTGGGATAATGACGAAGGGGATGAAGATGCAAATACTTTGCAGGCCACTGCAACAAAGCAGCAGGAAAAACCCATTCAGGAGCTGATTAATCGCGTTTTGCAGGCCAATCCTGAAGCAAAAAACGTAGAGATTTGGAACACGCTCAAAAACTATGATGCCGATGGAATAATAGAAGAACAGGAGCCTAAACGTATTGAAACGATAGTGGGAAATGAAGAAGCTTACATTCGGTACGTCCACCCGGTACGGGGTACAGTATACAACCCGATCAAACTCAAGGCATTTCAGGAACGCTGCACCAGGGCCAGAAAGGAACTGGGAATAAGCGGCAAGTCGTAAAAGTCCGCGCTCCTCCCCCTAGAATTTGAGCCTGTCAGAAGCTTGACATGCTCAAGTTTTCTTCACCCCTCTCACCGCACTAACCGAAGAACTCCCCGTTTATTTCATCAGAACCAAGCCGCCCCGGAAGACTATTTCCGTCTTTTCCGATCCGTATTTTTTCTCTGAATCCGTATTTCTTGGCGGATAATCCATATTTTTCTTTTTCCGTACCTTCCTTGCTCTATTTTTTTGTCTTTTTTTTGTTGGTTATTCAGGTGGATAGCTCTTTTTGAATATTTTTTTCAGCAGTCCATCCGTACTTTGCAATTCTAAGGATACCGAACTGTTACGATATGAGCAGTTAAGCAACAACTTACTCATTATCGCAACCAAGAGGATATTCATGGAACGTGAAATATGGCGGACAGCCAAGGTTATTCAGACAACCGGACTGAGCAGAACAACTATCTGGCGCATGGAAAAGAACGGTGATTTTCCGGGCCGGGTGCGAATCTCCAAACGAAATATCGGCTGGTACAGTGACGAAGTAATGGATTTCGTCAATCAGCGGCAGCGAAAGGCAGTGGGTTGAACGGGAGGGGTATTGTGTTGGAAAACAATGCTATCCTAACTAGTTATCACCCGGATGTAAACACCGGAAAGATCGGCACCACCCTGACCTTTCTCAAGCCCTTGGGTAAGTTATTCGCTGGCAAGCAATACCGATGGTACGGGGATTCCTGGAAGCTCCTTTCCGGGTACGGCAAGGCTAAAAACTTCCGTTGCCAGCTGCATGAGGTCAACAATCTGGCGGAATGGTACGGCCTGCTTCAGCGTATTGCAGAGGAAAATGTATTTCTGGTTATGGGCCTGCCCACAGCCGCCGCCAATCTCAAAGGTATGATGCGGCGGATCAGGGAACGTTCTTTTGTTGATCATAACGGGGAAGAAAAAAGAACGCCCCCCTCCCTTGCGGACAGGGCCGGTTATCTGCTCCCCTTTGACTTTGATTCTATTTCCTGTCCAGCCGATCTTGATGCAATTCAGCAACCGGATACAGCTATCAGATGGCTGATTGAAACAGCGTTGCCCGTGGAGTTTTACAAGGCGGGCGTGGTCTATCAGTTTTCATCCTCTTTCGGTCTGACCGGGGACAAGCTGAAGGTGCATTTGTTTTTTTGGCTGGCTGACCCGGTAACCATGTCTACGGCCAAGCAGTGGGCAAAATCCTACAACAAGAGCCGGGGGTATGTTGCTGGCAACAAGGTCACAAAAACCTTTGATGATGCAGTCTATCAGCCTCAGCAACCGATTTATACCAAGAATCGTGTTTGTCATGGGGCTTCTGATCCGGTTCCTTCCATGATCGGTTTTCTTCCCGGCAAACAGGTAGATTTTGAAGCTGTACGCCATGCGCAGAAGCAGCATGATAAAGCTCATCAATCCAAAAACAATAACAGCAGGAAGGGCCAGAACACCTTCAGCAGTGGCAGCGGGGTTGAGTATCGCCTTTCCCGGATCGGCGTGGACGGCCACCATGAACCGATCCGCAATGCGGCGGCGGCCATTGTTGCCATCGAGGGAAAGGGGGCTGTTTTAGAGGGCTTGGAACATTATGTTGATCTACTGCGGGAACATGTGGAGCAGGCCGACCGCATGGGCAAACCAGAGACGGAGTTTCAGCAAACCTATTGCGCAGAAAGCTATCTCCGGCAGCAGTTTCAATCAGCCCTGAATGCTGGTTTCGGAGACAACAGGCGATCAGAGAGCCGTTTTGAACAGCAGAAAAAGGCAATCAGCAGTTTTAAGCATAAAGATTGGCTGGTTAGGTCTGAATTTCCGGGGAAAACGTTTGATCTGTCCGGCGACCTGTAATGGAAGCAGTCTATTGCAATTCGCTTGCAGGAGGACGGATCAAGCTCAAGCGTATTGTTCGGGACATGATGGCCCGCAAGGATAAACGCAACCTGGTTCTTGAGGTTGATCCGGGCGTGGGCAAGACCCGGACAGCTTTGCAGCAGGCGGCGAACTTTGGGCATCAGCGAAAGATTCTCTATTCAGCCCCGAACCATGCCCTTGTCCAAGAAAGCTTCAACCGCTTCAGTGAGCTACCCGGCCACCCTGCGGCCCATTATATGTATGGCCGCAATGAGAAAAACTGCCTGGAATTCAATAAGGTCAAGGAGGCAAACCAGCTCGGTTATTTTCCTGCTGCTGTTGTCTGCGGCAACTGTACCCGCGCCTTGAACTGTGAATACAATGCGGGATTTGCTGCTTTAAAGAACAGTTCAGCCGAGGTGGTCTTCTGCACAACCCAACAGGCTATCAAAGTGCTGGGTGTCATGGATGGACGGAACAGCCTCTGGATTGTTGATGAACCCGGCCTGCAACATTTTGTTGATAAGCGGAATGCGACAACAGAGGATTTCAGCCCCTACCACGGATTGATAGGGCCTGAATGCCTGGACTTGATTCAAACAATCCGTACAAAGATGGAAAAGATCATTGCTCAAGCCGGAGAACAGGGGATCAATAAGCCACATATACGGGGCTACCTCTACGGGCAGCAGAGCGGAAACAGCGGGGTCAATTTATTTCAGGAATTGGATATTGAAGAAGAGACTGCAAGGAGCCTGTTCAGTGAGGCTATCTTGCGAATAAATCAACGTTACGGGTGGGTAGATAACGGGGTAGATAAAGATTCACCGGCCAAGCGTTTTGAGGAAAACTTGCATAATAATGTGTATCACTGGCTCCAGGTGGCTGCCGGGTGGAGTGACACCCTGGCAGCGTATGTGGAGGGCAAGGATAACAGAATAACCTTCAGCAGCACAAGTATTCCGATCCGGGAGAAGATGAACAAAACCTTGCAAATACTGGTTCTTGACGGCACCCATTACCCGGAAACCATGTCCAGAATTTTCAATCGGGAATTTGCTGAAATCAGATTGCAGACCGAAACAACATGGAAACGCCGGGTGTTTGCCTTTGCTCGATACGGCAAAGAGGTTGCGGTTAAGGACAAAGAGCATGGTTTTACAAAGGGGGCTGAACTGCTGAACAAAGTGACTGATGAGGTGAAAAAGGCTGGAAACCGTATCCTGCTGGTTACCTATATGGCGGTTGAGGAACAGGTTCTTGCATATTGTCAGCAGGCATGGCCGGAAAAAGAGTGGGCAAGTGAGCATTTCGGCAATATTCGCGGAAAAAACACCTGGGAAGAGTTTGACGCAGTGCTGCTCCTTGGCTGTCCCACCCCTCACCCGCAACAGTCCAAGGATGACAGCGACCTTATTTTTCCTGATGACCCGGAGAAGAACCAAGGCTACCGGTCATCATTGACAACAGCGGAAATCATCCAGGCAGTACATAGAATCCGCCCTGTGAACAATCCCGGCAAACGCACTGTAATTATCTGCGGCAGAGAATGGCCTGAAGAGCTGGGAACGCCGGATAGAGTGTATCGGCAAAAACCTGGACTGCGTAACCCCGCTTTAAAGGCCGCCTTTGAGCGGGCTTCCGGCTGGATTGAAGCAATGGACTTGCTGAGTGCTGTTCGTTTTGATCAGGAAATAGGCTGGCTGTTGGGGATCAGTTTGCCCAATAGAGAAAAGGCCGTCCAGATCGGGCGGCAACAGGCCCCGGAGCTGATCGACAAGTTTCAGCAGGAAGTGAACAGGGCGGCATTACCAACCGATTGCAAAGGGCAGGAGAAGGCCCGCAGAGCACTTGAAGAACTGGCAGGCGATAATCTGGAACCTATCAACTTGGGGTGCGATTAAAAGTGCGGTTTCTGACACCTTACGCTGCCCAGCTTATATTCTCCCAATATTTATCCCAGTATCCGTCCGCACGGTCAACTCTCAGGGAAAGCATGATTCGGGCATTTTCCGGTGTCCACCATGCGCTGGCTATTTTCAGACGTTCCTGGATGACATACCGGTGCGCACTTTCTATTTCTCCAGAACCGATAGGTAAACCAAGCTGTTGAGCATCGGGATAGTCGAACTGCCCCGGACGGTTGCTCAGGTAACGCAGGCAGCAGCGGACAGGTGCATTTTGATCTTTTGTCTTTTCCGGCTCAAGATGAGGCTTCAATGCTTCGATCAGTTTTTTTTCCTGTCCCTTTTTCAGGCGCTCTTTCTGCTGCTTACTCCATGATCCTTTTCCGTCTTTCCCGGAACATGCCGGTGCAGCAGCCTCCAGGTATTCACAAACATGATAAAAATCGACAAGGTAATGTCCCTGTGAACCGAACTGTTTTTTCACCTGCCCGGAAATCCACGTTGCTCCGTCACCCACTGAATGCAGAGATGTACCCCGACCGAATCCCGCACGGCAGGCGCAATCAAAGAGAACCTTTCCCGACTCGTCAACGTTTTCCTGAAATGCAACTCCGAATTTAAGCGTCCTTTCACCGAGAACATGAGCTATACTCAGGCGTGCTTCTTTCCAGCTGTGCTTTTTACCTTTACGCCGGTCCTTGGCATCTGTATCCGTCAGGACAATCGGAACCATGCTGCCGTCCGTCTCGGCAATAACGAAGTCCCGTCCCTTTATAGACGGATATTCTTCAATTCTCTCCTGTCGACGTCTTTCATGTATGTGTCGGGCGTGAGTCTCCGTGATATTTCGGACAGTGCTTACCGGTAATGTTATCCCATAATGTTCCTTCAGTTTTTCAGGAACCCGACCAAAGGAATGGTCTGCCCCGAAATCTGTTACGGCACGCTGCAGAGGCAGCGAGCAGCATCGGCAGGTTATTCCGGCACTTCGGCTGAACGGCCGGTACCGTTTTCCCGGCTGTCTGTACTCCTGCTCAACTACGTGAATTATCCCGAACGTCGTGTGCCAATGTGTTTTTTTTACCGCTATAGCTGGAGCAGTATAAACTGAATACAGGATCAGCTATCTGAAAGGCGTGAAGGCAAAACTTATGCCTCTTGTGGGCATATTCAAATTATGTTGCTCCAGCTATAACTCTCTACAACGTTAAAGTTCTCAACTGATCAAAGACTGTCAAAGGAAATAGGAGGCTTCGTAGACTGTCAGATTACGGACAAAAAAGGGGCTGTAGAAAAAGTGAAAAAAGCTCATGGGAGCCTGAAAATGCTTAGGCCAATTCTTAAACAAAAAGGTTCAACCAAAACCGAAAAATATCTTGCAAAACTCTCTGAGGATACGTTTTTTGGTCTTTGGTCTTATCCAAATATTTATACTGATGAAGGAATTTCCAAAACAGGTCAAGGTAGAGAATTATGTGATTTATTAGTGGTTTTTGAAAGGAAAATAATAGTTTTTTCTGATAAAGACATATCGTTTAATTCTAATATTGATCTTCATGTAGCGTGGAAAAGGTGGTTTTTAAAATCAGTAATAAGATCATCGAAGCAACTATATGGAGCTGAATCATGGATAAAAAAATATCCAGACAGGTTATATCTTGATAAAGAATGCAAAAAAAAATTTCCAATTTTCCTTAATCAACATGATTATGAGATTCATTTGATAGCGGTTACTTGGAACTCTTACAAAGCCGCTGTTCATCATTTTGGTGGTGAAAGCTCAGGTACTTTCATACAGAATTATCTTTATGATGAAAGTCAATGTTCTGAGTATCCATTTACACTAGGTAATTTTTCCCCCGATAAAACATTTATTCACGTTTTAGATAAGTTTTCTCTTGATTTATTAATGACTGAGCTAGACACAGCTTCAGATTTTACTGATTATTTAAAATTTAAAGAAAAAAATATCAAGGATAGAGCTGTAATTTATTCTTCCGGCGAAGAAGAAATGTTGGCCTACTATTTTTTGAAAAATAATCCATTTTTTGCTTTTTCAACTACAAATGAACCGATTTTATTATCAGAGGGGTTATGGAATAATATTAAAAATAGCCAAGAATATGAGCTGTTATGCAGCGAACGCAAGAAAAGTTATTTATGGGATCGTCTTATAAGACATTTTACGAATCATGTTTTAAAAGCAACTGGTTATGAAGAAGCAAAAAAAATTGAATTTGAATATCATGAGAGAGCAGTAAGAAAGCTATCGGCTGAAAATAGATTATCAAGAACCCTTCTTTCAAAGGCATTTATCGAAAAATTTGATGAAGTCCCTCATGATAAACGATCTGGCAGGGTAGTATATTCACCTGATAGGCCAGAGAAACTATTTGTTTTTCTTTTTTTGCCAAGGGTTAAAGGTGTTATTTATAATGACTGTAGAAGTAAACGATTGACGTTCATGCAGCAATATTTACTTGTTGCAAAATATTTATATCCAACAGCCAAGGATTTAGTATGTATTTCGACAGAGCCTAAAGAGGCAAAAGGGCGATCAGAAGATATTCTTTCGATAGAATATTTTCATGATCTAACTCAGGAAGAAAAAGATGAAGCTAAAAGTCTTATCAAAGACAAGCAGATACTAAATGATATTTTTACTTCTCGCATTTCCTTGTTTGAAGAAAGAAACAAAAATAATAAACCATATAGAAGAATGGCTGTAAAATATGGAAGAAATGAGAAATGTCCCTGTGGGTCGGGGAAAAAGTATAAAAAATGTTGTATGCGTTCAGATAATAACGAATAGCTGAGATTTTTTAGTTAGTTTTCAGGCTGTGTTCTCACTGCAACGGACACCGAACCACCAAACCCGCCGCACTTCCCCCCTTGTCAATCTCACCAACCTGTGTTTAAATCACTTCAGAATTCAACGCATACCGTCCGTTGTGGCAATTACAATTCAGAGGGTGAGGGTAGGGATATACCGAATCGTTGAAATTGATTAGCCACCACCCCTTTTCTTTCTTCACGGCCTCAAATCATGCGGCCCGGTGCAATGCTACCAAAACATGCCCAACTCTGCCAGCCAAGCAAAGCCGGAAAATATACGCAGGTAACGTCTGTCAGGCCCTGACAACCGGCAATTCCCCCCACCAGGTAAACAACTACGGGCGACCCGCTGCAAAAAGGAAATCATATTGCCGCTGCACTGTCAGTTACGGTATACTGTCCTGTAGAATCAAGGCAAAAACGCACAGGCGGAATCAACCAGGGTCTCTTTATGGCGAATGAACTGCACAGCAGAAAAGATGAAATAATGCGGCTTGCCCGCAGATACGGGGCAAAGAATATCCGAATCTTCGGCTCGTTCGCACGGGGCGAGAACACGGCGGCAAGTGATGCTGATTTTCTTGTGAATATGGAAGGCAGCCTGCTGAAGCGTATCGCCTTTATGCAGGAGCTGGAAAAGCTGTTGGGCCGCAAGGTCGATGTTGTGACGGAACGAAGCGTTCATTGGTATGTCCGGGATAAAATCATCAAAGAGGCAGTGCCCTTATGAAGGATCAACGGCTGTATCTCATCCATATCCGGGAGTGCATCGAAAAGATAGAGGAATACACCGGGGACGGGGAATCCACATTTTCAGCGGACGGCAAAACACAGGATGCGGTTATCCGCAATTTTGAGATTATCGGCGAAGCTGCTAAACGCATTTCCGAAGAAGTCCGCCAACTTGTGCCGCATATCCCCTGGAAAGAGATTGCAGGCTTCCGGGATGTGCTCATTCATCAGTATGACGGCGTGGACATGGCCGAAGTCTGGATGACGGTGGAACAGGATTTGCCTGCGCTGAAAGAGGCGGTCAACCGGCTTCTTGAACGTGAAGAGCTGCCGTAGGAACTCCCCCCCCTCTCTCCCTCCGGTGCGCCCTGCTCAATCTCAGAACGTGGGGCTGCCAAAGGTTGATTTCGGGGCAATGGGTTTTTCATGCCTTGGCAACCGGCAATTCTCCCCAATCCGTTGTATAGTCCGGTGACTTCATCAACCGTTTAGAACTCCACTTCCTGTGCAGACCTGTACACCCATAGCGCAGAGACTCCACCAAGAAAAAGGGGGAGTCCACCCGTTCTTTTTGATCCGCTTTGAAAACCTGGCTGATATTCGGGGTGATGTTCTTGGAAGGGATGTTCACGGGAGCTTTTTTGAAATGGTGGTTTTGCGTTTGTTACATCTTGCCGGGAAACTGGTGGGATTGTGAGTAAGAGGATGAGCCTTTAAAAACTCTCAGAGGGTGTGCCAGTGGAACCTTTTTGGAACCTTTAAACAAAAAAGGAGTTAAGCGTTGCCATTTAACTCCTTGATATTGCTGGTCGGAACGAGAGGATTTGAACCTCCGACCCCCTGAACCCCATTCAGGTGCGCTACCAGACTGCGCTACGTTCCGATATATCATTCTTTCGAGAATGCATTTATCTACCATTTCCGGAAAGGTGCTGTCAACTGTTTTCCGCAGAAAACGTTGGGCTCCCTTACCGCCCATCACTTTTTGTTGATCGGCACTGAATATTGGATAAAAGGTCACGGTTACAAGAAAATGGTCTCTTTTTCTGCTTTCCCTGTCACCCTGCGGAATTTACTCCGGTCATTCACGCGGGCGGCAACGTGAGCATCTTTTTTGCTGCCTCAAAACCATCTTCAAGGGATCGTGAAAAGGCCACCCTGCCGATTCTCTTTCGTATCCCGGCACGCCTGAGCTTCAATATCATACGGGGCTGCAGGTTATTTATAATTAAACCTATATTTCTTGCTGATAAATCATTTGCTATCGATTCCATAGCAACAATGGCGCTCATATCCAGCATGGTGACCTCCGACATATCCAGGATCACGACCCGCACATCAGGTCGTACCATTGAAATCGTCTTTAGGGCTTTCTGCGCAGAGCCGAAAAATAACGGGCCGTTAATATCGTAAATCACCGTATTCCTCGGAAGTTCACGTTTTGCATGACTGCTTTCAATTGCAGAAGTCTGCATCAGGCTGATAGTTCTTCGAATAAATAATACCGCTGCCAACCCCATGCCCACGGCGACGGCGACGGTCATATCAAACAGCACAGTTAAAAGAAAACAGATAATCAGGACAAAGACATCCTGTCTGGGTGCTATCTTGACTGTGCGCATAAAGTGCTTGGCCTCACTCATATTCCATGCAACCATCAAAAGTAAGGCTGCCATTGAAGCCATGGGGATGTAGGATAACAAAGGAGCAAGCAGCAATATCCCGATCAGGATAAACAAACCATGAACAACCGAGGCCAACGGCATACTGCCGCCCGCTTTGATATTGGCTGCTGTCCGGGCAATTGCAGCGGTCGCCGGAATCCCCCCGAAGAGCGGCACGAGCAGATTTCCGATCCCCTGACCGATAAGCTCATCGTTGGGATTGTGTTTTTTCCCGGACATCCCGTCGGCGACTACCGCGCATAACAGGGATTCCAGAGCGCCTAAAATAGCTATCGTCATTGCTGACGGAAAAAGCGATCTGACCAGAGCAAAATCCAACCCGATGGGTTTTCCATCGGCACCGGGCAAATTCCACGGCCATTCAAAGGAGGGCAGGATGGGGGGGATTCCATTACCCGTTATCCCGTTTATTTCAAACTGAAATCGACTGCCGATGGTCGCAACGGAAAAATCCGGAATGAAGCGGCTGAACAGCCAGGCCGTCAGACTGCCTATCAACAGGGCAATGAGATGACCGGGAACCTTTGAGCGGAATCGCGGCCAGATCAGCAGGACTGCCAGGGTCAAAACCCCGATGAACGTTTCCTGCCAGTTTATCGATGGCAATGCCTGCAGGATAACCGACAGTTTGTCGAGATAATGGCCGCCCGTTGATTCTATCTGCAGGCCGAAAAAATCCTTTATCTGAAAAGTACCGATCACCACGCCGATGCCTGCGGTAAATCCTACCGTCACGGGATACGGAACAATTTCAATCAGCCTGCCGAGTTTTCCTATACCCAGCAGGATAAGGATCATCCCTGCCATCATACCGCTGACAAGCAGCCCCCCTATACCGAATTTCTGCACAATGGGCAGCAGAATGACCACAAACGCTGCGGTCGGCCCGGAGATGTTGACCTTTGAACCACCGGTAAGTGCAATAACAATCCCGGCAACCATTGCTGTGTACAGGCCATGCTGGGGTGGAACACCACTGGCAATCGCCAGAGCCATTGAAAGCGGAAGTGCAATAACGCCGACCGTCAAGCCTGCCAGCACATTCGCTTGGATGTCCGCATACGATGGTTTACTGTGTAATGATTTTTTCAATGCGGAAAACATATTTTCCCTTAACGTCTTGGACGATTACCGGCCTTTTTCTTCCGCTGAAGACAGGTCTGTACCAAGCCCACAATCATCAATGTCAGGTTAACCCCGAATACAAAACCGGTAATTGTTGTTTTAGTCAGAGTCCTCGCTTTTACTTTATGCCAGTTATTTACCCGAACTGTAACATCTTGTGAAACAACCGGATACGGCACCAGCTCCGCATCCGCAGCAAAAAATGTTTGTCCGTCCAGATGATCCTGCAGAGGTTTCCCCCCGATAAAGATCTGAAAGTGTTCCCCGGTTTTTTCAAGGGGCAACGGCTTATCCTTATGCGTCCAGTACATATCCTAGTCCCCGTAAAATACCTGCATGAGATCAGCAGCAAGACTGCTTCCTATGGTAAAAACGCCGATCATGCCGATAAACAGTAATGGATTGATGGACTTCATTGTTATTTTTTTGCACCCTTGCTGTACAATACTGTTTTCAGATAATTCAGATAATTCAGATAACCCTCCAGGACAATGAACTCCGGTTCAGTCTGATTCATTTTCCGCATACGAGGGAGCAGATATCTCCCTGATCATCTCCGGAGTAATTTCTTTCAGACCGGTCAGGGCTTCGAGGACTTGCTCCATATCTTTAATGTTTTTGTTTATTATCTCTGAAATGTCATCACCGAATTCTTCTTTTACAGATTCTGAGGCGGACAATATAATCATGCTGTTCATCAAATCACGCAGCAGCTGGTTGGCTGCTCTCATGGCGGCATTATATGCTGCTACTTTCTCGCGTTCTTTTCTGCGTTTTATGCTGATAATATAATCGATCACCAAGCCGGTTGCCGCTAAAACAGCAACTGAAGCGCACCGATCCAGCATATTACTGTGCATTGTATAGATGATTTCAATCAAATCACAATTGAAAATAATTTCAACTACAAACAGCAGAGTTGATATTGCAAAGAACAGAAGGGTAAATTTGAATTTCATTTTTCGACAGTCACCCTGGTGAGTTGTTGAATGTTGCCGACCGAGAACGGTCGTTGCGAAAAGCTCTTTGAGCGTCCATAAATGATCAGTCAGTCCTGTTTTCATTTCTGCATGCCTCCGTTTTCGGAGGTATGTTTCCTCCGCCTATCTGCCGGATACCTTGCTGCCCCTGCGCAACAGACAGGCCACAAAATGCCCTGCTTCCACTTCAAGTAGCTCAGGAATGCCGCTCTGGCAGCCGTCCGAGCATTGTCCGCAGCGGGGCTGAAATGCGCAGCCGAAAGGCAGGTTGCCGGTATAGGCAACTTCGCTGAACTCTTCCATCTTCATTATGACGTCCGGATCAGGACTGGGCACCGAGGCCAGCAGCAGTTGCGTGTAGGGATGCAGGGGATTATTGAAGAGGTCTTTGGTCCGGGCCATCTCGACGATCCGTCCGGCGTACATGACCGCGACCCGGTCGCAGATATGGCGGACCACGCCCAGGTCATGGGCAATAAAGAGGTAGGCCACTCCGAACTCATCCTGCAGGTCGTCCAGCAGGTTGATAACCTGGGCCTGGACCGAAACATCAAGGGCTGAAACAGCCTCATCGGCAACCACTAAGGCAGGCTCCATGATGAGCGCCCGGGCAATGCCGATACGCTGCCGTTGGCCGCCGCTGAAGGCATGGGGATAGCGGGCCTTATGCTCCGGTTTCAGCCCCACCTTTTTCAGGATTGCCTCAACCCGGTCGTCAAGCTCACTCCCTTTAGCCAATTTATGGATCCGCATGGGCTCGGCAATAATCTGCCCCACAGTCATGCGCGGGTTAAGCGAGCTGAAGGGATCCTGGAAAATCATCTGCATATGCTGGCGGAGCGGCTTCAGCCCGGCTTCGCGCAGACCGGCTAGATCAACAGCTTCACCTGTGCCACTGTGGTCAAAGAAAATGTTTCCTTCGGTCGGCGTGACGGCCCGCAGGATGGTGCGCGCTGTGGTGGTTTTTCCGCAGCCTGACTCACCGACCAGTCCAAGGGTTTCCTTGGCATCGAGGGTGAAGCTGATCTTGTTCACGGCCCTGACTATGCCCAGCCGCCTTTTGAAGAAGCCTTTGCTGCAGACGGGGAAATATTTTTTCAGGTTCCTGACCCTGAGCAGAGGGAGGCTCATATCGGCACTCCCTGCAGTTTGTTGATGCGGAAACAGGCTGCTTCCCGTTCCGGGCCAAAGGCTTCAGGAGACGGCACAGCCTGGCCGTCACAAAGACCGGCTGTGCAATGCGGACAGCGGGGATGAAACGGGCAGCCCTCGGGCAGCTCGTTCAGGCCCGGCACGGTTCCTTTGATGGCGGGAAGGCGTTTATGCTCCAAGTGCAGACCAGGCAGGGATTGGAGCAGCCCCTGGGTGTAGGGGTGCAGGGGCGACTGCATGATGTCGCGCATGGGGCCTTTTTCAACGATGCGGCCAAGGTACATGACCGCCACTGCATCAGCGACCTGGGCCACCACGCCGAGGTCATGGGTGATAAGGAGGACGGAATTGCCTTCCTCCCGCTGGAGCCGATGCATCAGGGCCAGAATCTGCGCTTGGATGGTCACATCAAGGGCAGTGGTCGGCTCATCGGCGATCAGCAGTTCCGGTTCCGCCAGCAGGGCCATAGCGATCACCACCCGCTGGCGCATTCCGCCGGACAGCTCAAAAGGATACTGCCGGAGGCTCCGTTCCGGGGCAGGAAAACCGACCCGCCCCAACATCATCATGGCCTTTCTTTCCGCCTGTCTTTTGCGCACCTTCCGGTGGAGAAGCAGAACCTCACAGAGCTGGTTGCCGATGGTATGCACCGGCGAAAGCGCGGTCATGGGCTCCTGAAAAATCATCGAAATCCGATTACCGCGAAGGGAGTACAGCTCCTTGTCCTTCTCTCTCAGCCGGGCAATATCAACGCTTCTGCCGTCCTGACCGTTGAAAAGCATCTCGCCGCCGGTGATTTCACCGGGCCGCTGAATCAGGCGGAGAATGGAGAGACCGGTGACACTCTTGCCGCAGCCTGATTCACCGACCAGGGCGACAATCTTACCGCGCGGGATGGCGAGCGAGACATCCTGCACAGCATGGATCTCGCCTTCTTCCAAGCGGAAGGCAACCCGCAGGTTTTTTATTTCCAGAACATTTTCCGACATAGACGATCTCGCAGTCAGCTTGCAGTATAAGGATCAGCGGCATCGCGGAGGCCGTCGCCGATGAAGTTGAAGCAGAGCACGGTCAGGATAATCATGAGCACCGGCAGAAGCAGCCAAGGATAATTCTTCACCACCTGCATACTCATGCAGTCCTGGAGCATCACGCCCCAGCTAATGATGGGCGGCTTCAGGCCCAGGCCGAGAAAAGACAGGCTGGTTTCGCCCAGGATCATTCCCGGCACGGTCATGGTCAGCGAGACGATGATATGGCTGGTAAAGCCGGGCACAAGATGGCGGAAGATGATCCGGCTGTGCCCGGCGCCCATCAGGCGGGCCGCCAAGGCGTAATCCTCCTCCCGCAGGCTGAGAATTTTTCCACGCACAACCCGGGCCATGCCGGTCCAGCCCACCAGCGAGAGGATGATAGTGATGCCGAAATAGACTTGAAGATTGGACCAGTTTCGGGGCAGAGCAGCTCCCAAGGAGAGCCAGAGGGGCAGCTTGGGAAAGGCATCAATCACCTCGATCAGGCGTTGAATCAGGGTGTCGGTCCAGCCCCCGAAATAGCCGGACATGCCGCCGATGCTCACGCCCAGGACAAAGGAAATCACAATGGCGGCCACGCCGATGGACAGAGAAATCCGGGTGCCGAGCAGGATTCTGCTGAAGATATCCCGACCGAATTTATCGCCGCCGAAAAGGAGGAATTTCGGTGCATCTGCTCCTCTCTGGCGGACCCCCAAAAAATGGATATCTGTCGGAATCAGGCCCAGCAATTTATATGTATAACCTTTGACAAAAAAGCCTAACGGTACAGAGGTGTCCGGGGTGAACTGATATGACCTTCTCAGGGTAACAGGATCGGTCTGCTGGATAGAGGCATTTGCGTAGAATCCCTGCTCCAGGCTGAACTTGGGCAGCATGGGCGGCGCGTAAATGTACCGCACGTCTTTATCATAGGGGGTGTTGACGGCAAAGCTGTCGGCAAAAAACGCTAAGGTATACAGCCCCCCGATCAGGAGCAGGGCGACCGTGGCCAGCCGGTGCCGGTTGAAGCGCAAGGCAATGAGCTGCCACTGGCTCAGGGAGGCGATGTCCTTGTTCCTGTTCATTTCCAGCCTCCGGCAGTGCGGATGCGCGGATCAAGGAGGAGGAGCATGATATCGCTGAACAGGGTGCCGAGCACGCTGAGCAGACTCAGGAGCATGAGGATAGAACCGGCCAGATACATGTCCTGCTGCATGACCGCATTGAGCTGCATGGGCTCAATGGTGGGCAGGCTCAGGACAATGGCGATGATGGCCCCGCCGGAGATGAGTTCCGGGAAAATGCTGCCGATCCCGGAGATAAACGGGTTGAGGGCAAGGCGGATGGGATATTTGACAAGCAGCTTCATGGGCCGGAGGCCCTTGGCCCGCGCCGTAATCACATAGGGCTTCTGCAGCTCGTCCAGCAGGTTGGCCCGCATGACCCGGACCATCCCGGCGGTCCCGGCCACGCCCTGCACAAAAATGGGGAGCCAGATATGGCGCAGCAGGTCCAGAATCTTGCCCTGACTCCAGCCGCTCTGAACGGCATATTCCGGGGAAAACAGCCCGGACACGCTGATCCCGAGCCAAGATTCGGCAGCAAACATCAGAAGCAGGGCGAGCAGGAACCCGGGAATGCACATGCCGATGAATCCAATCACGGTAAAAAAGTAATCAAAAAACGAATACTGGCGCACTGCCGAGTAGATACCGATGGGCAGGGCCATCGCCCAGGTGAAGAGGATCGTGCCCAGGGAGATCAGAATGGTGAAAAGCAGTCGGTCGTCGACTTTGTCGTTCACCGGTTTGAGGTCCATCATGGAGCGCCCCATATTCCCCTGCAGCAGGCCCTCATCCCTGCCTTCTCGGCTGGCAAACCAGTCCAGTCCCATCCACCAGGCATAGCGATGCCAGGCCGATTCGTCGATGCGGAACAGGGCCTTCATTTCATCAATCTCCTTCTGGTTGACCTCACCGCCTGCTTCCTGCATCTGCATGATCTTGCTGCTGATCGCATCGCCGGGCGGCAGCTCGATCACCACAAAGGTGATGACGGAGATCAGGATCAGGGTCGGGATCATAATCAGCAGCCGATAGCCGACAAAGGGAAAGCGGAAGATAAGCAGGATCAGCTGAAGGAGCAGGGCCAGCCCGATACCGTAACGGATCAGCGTCCCGACAAGGGAAGCAGCAGGCTCAGATGCCGGGGCTGTAACGGCAGAAGCAGAGGGCTTCTGCACCCCGGTACTGTGGAGCGGGCGCACCGGCGTGATATGGCTGAGCTCAGAGGTAATATCCCGGATCTCAGCTGCGCTCATTTTGGGTTCTGCGTAACACCAGGTCTCCAGGCCCAGATTGGCCGGGCTTTGGAAGGACCAAGAATACACCCCCTTGATCGGCACATTTTTGACCCCGTTTTTCACCACGGCCAGAGCTGGAAGTGGCGTGGTAATGTCCAGAATATAGACATTCTCGGCAGCCAGTTTGAGCAGCTCGCCGAACAGGGCGCGGCGTTCGGCAGAAGTGGGGGCCTCTTTGATCTGCTCATTCAGGAGGAGGGCCTGATACAGGGGATGATCCTTGGGTGGCGGTGTGCCGCGCACAGTCCCGTCTTCCTTGAACAAACCGCCCGAAGCATACCAGGAGCCGTAACGGATGGCAAAGTTGGATTCCGAATTCAGCGGAGCATAATAGCGCAGGTCAAGGATGGGAAAATAGGCTCCGTAGCCCCGCCAGACCGTGATATCGTGCAGCCCGGCCAGTTTTTCGACATAAAAAATTGAGCGGTCCTGGGAACGCATCCGCGCCCGGATACCGACCCGGCGCCAGTCCTCGACAATGAACTGTCCGGGACCTTCGCCGGTAAAGGAGCAGTAGTTGATATCAAAAAGCAGGGACGGACCGTCGGGAAAACGGCGGAAACCATCCCTGTCGCGCTCGATCAGGCCGAGGGCATCGAATAATGCATTTGCCTTTGCCGGGTCAAAGCGGCTGTAGGTCTGCTGCAGTTCCGGAAAATAGAACGGGGAGGTCGGCGGCGGGCCCACAGCATGGGGTTCCCCCTCACCGCCGAACAGGGCCTGAATAATGGTCTGCCGATCCACGGCAAGGGAGAGGGCCTGGCGAAAGCGTTTATCAGCCAGCAGTTTGGCTTTATGGGCCGCTTCCCGGTCTCCTTCGGGAATCCTGCGGTTCAGGTTGAAGGCCATAGCCCAGGCGCTGCCCTTTCCCTGCACCCAATGATGTACCTGGTAGCCGTAGGTCTGCCGCTGCCGCATCAGCATGGTGTACTCTTCATTCCGGATAGAGCGCGCCTGCACAGTCACCTCGCCCTGGGCAGCTGAAATCCCCACCATATCCTTGGACTTTTCCGTTATCACGATGCGATCTATATAGGGAAGCTGCCGCCCCTCGGTATCTACGGCCCAGTAATAGGGGTTGCGCACCATGGTCTCCGGTGAGCTCATCTTCTCCGTCCGCGTGATCCAGGGGCCGATGCTGGGGCGCTCAACCCGGTTGCTGACCATCGCGTACACAGCCCGTTTATTGACCAAGTTATGGGTCTGCATGACATCCAGGATGAGGTGCGGATCGCCCAGTTCAGGATGATAGGACTGCAGGAAATGGCGCGGCGATGCATTGTAATACCCCGGTGAAGCGGCGAGTTTCTCCAGAAAGGTGAAATAGGGATCTGCAAAGGAAAAAATAATGGTCTGCGGATCAGGGGCAGTCACGGTCATGGGTTTGCCGTGATGGACATACAGCGGCGCAGGGCCGCCGGGACTGACGCTTTTATCGCATTGTTCGTGCCGCCACCAATACAGGATATCCTCTGAAGTAAAGGGCTGCCCGTCACTCCATTTCATGCCCTTGCGCAGGCTAAAGGTAAAGCGGCGACCGTCCTTGCTGATGGTCCAGCTTTTGGCGACATTGGGAACAATGGGAAAGCCCTGCGGACTGAAGCGCACCAGATTGATCGGGGTGAGGCGCGGGGCCGGGACACTGTTCAGCCGGTACATGCTGCCGCCGTACTCGGCAGCGCCATGCAGACCCTTGAGCACCAGCGGTTCTTCCCCGACCCGCTCAGCCACCGGAGGGAGTTTTCCTTTTTCCACCAGCGGCGTCAGAACCGGCGATTCCGCCTTGGGATACCATGCTCCCTCCTCTCCCTCATCGTAGTCCACTTCCACCTGTACGCGCATGATTTTATCAGGATCAATGGACTGATCTTTGAGCACAGCCAGCTCCACTTTTTGTACCGCTTTCTGTATTTCCAGGTCAGGGGAAGATTGGGCTTCGGTATCCGACGGCGCAGGTGAAAAGAGAAAGCTGCACCCCAAAAAAAGCAGAAAAATGCAGGCAACGCCGAGGATCAGGCGCAAGGGGAGGCGAATAAAAAAATTGCGCATCGTATGTTTTTGCAAAGTCGGGGCTGAAGGCAATTGAGCTTACAGAAAAGCAGAAAGAGAGCTGTTCGTCAATCGAAATCAGAGGAGTAAGGAATGAGAATGTAATACCTGCGGAAAATGGCGACAGGTGATTGACAATTTTCCGGTTGCGTTGAAACCGGACGCCATTCTACACCATTGCGGACATATCGTCAAAAAAGAGCTGGCCGCCCTGAAACTGCAGTGCACGTTTCCCTTCCTGTCGGGAAAGAATCCGTCTTTCTGTTTTTCTTGACAAAAAAGGCTTGCAGGAGACAAAGATATCTGGTTTCTTGTATGCGTATTTTGGGGGCAGCAGTCCGAGGAGTGACTGTTCGTCCGGCAGAATATATATCAGCAGGCAGCAGAGGTTCCGCTTACGGAACAACCGGTTTTCATGCGACGTTTTTTTTACGATTCCGACATTCAGGACACGGAGGATCGGGTTCTGATCAACGGGGCCGAAGCCCATCACATCAGAAGCGTTCTGCGGATGCAGTGCGGTGATGCGGTCGAGCTGTTTGACGGCACAGGCAGTGTCGTAGCCGGGCGGATTGAGCAGATCTGCTCCGGTCAGGTGGTCTTTCAGGTTATGACCCGGCATATGGAACCGGAAACCGGAATTCCCCTGACTCTGGCCCAGGGAGTCCTGAAGGGAAAGAAAATGGACCTGCTGATCCAGAAGGCTACCGAACTGGGTGTAAATGCCTTTGTTCCGGTCATCACCCGCTACTGTGCAGGAAAGACCGGGGAAAGGCAGCAGCTCAAGCGCTGGACGCGGATTATGCTGGAGGCATGCAAGCAGTGCCGACGGCCGGTCCCCATGCATATCAGCCCGCCGACCCCGCTGCAGGATCTGTTTTTTCCGGAGGGCTGCAATAAGGTTATGCCGTGGGAAGGAGAACAGAACTGCTCTTTCTCCGCTGTCCGGCTGGACTGCGGACGTCCTGTGGTTCTGCTGATCGGGCCGGAGGGCGGCTTTCATGCTGACGAGGTCGAATATGCTCTGGAATTGGGATTTATGACTTTCTCGCTCGGCCCGCGCATTCTGCGGGCTGAAACAGCGGCTCTCTCTGCTGTCACGCTGATTCAGCATACCGTGCATAATCTCTGCGCCTTCCCCGGACAACCGGCTGCGAAGAACAGTACGGTGAATAATACGGAGAGCGGACGATGAGGGCCGTGCTGCAGCGGGTCAGTTCCGCAGAGGTCACGGTTGCCGGGCAGCAGACCGGGACCATAGGGACGGGCCTGCTGGTTCTGCTTGGGGTGCATAAGGATGATGAGCAGAAGGATATCGCTTGGCTGGCAGAGAAGATCGTTCATCTGCGCATCTTTGAAGATGAACAGGGGAAGATGAACCGCTCCCTTGCTGATACCGGCGGGTCCATGCTCGTTGTCTCCCAGTTTACCCTGCTGGCTGACTGCCGCAAAGGACGTCGTCCGTCCTGGTCGTCTGCTGCGCCGCCGGAGCAGGCAAAACAGCTCTATCTTGATTTTATCCGCGCTGTTGAGACTTACGGCGTCATTACAGCCAGCGGTGAGTTCCGGGCCATGATGGATGTCAGTCTGGTCAATACCGGGCCGGTGACCATTCTCCTTGATTCTCATAAGAAATTTTAGGATACTATTTCCGTATAGCTGTTTTGCTATCGTTTTGTTATTCTGTTCTCCAGTCCCGGATCACAACCGCAAACCGAAAAATATCACATATGACAAACTTCACTATCGGTTCCAGCTATCACGGATTTATTCTCCGGCGTCAGGAGCATCTTGCTGATATCCGTTCCGACGTCTATCTTTTTGAGCATGAGCAGCTCGGCACCCCGGCTCTGGCCATCAAGAATACCGACCCCAATAAGACCTTCTGCATTGCCTTTCAGACTGTGCCGGAGGACTCCACCGGCGTGGCCCATATCTTGGAGCATTCCGTGCTTATGGGATCGAAAAAATATCCGGTGCATGATGTGTTCGGCGAGATCAACAAGGGCGGCCTGACCACCTTTCTCAATGCCATGACCGGCTCGGACACCACCTGGTATCCCTTTGCCAGCCGTAATATGACCGAGTACTTCAACATCATGGACGTGTACTGCGATGTTGTGTTCAATCCGCTGCTTCCGCGCAGCACCTTTGAACAGGAGGGCTGGCATTATCATAAGGAGGCCGAGGATGCACCGCTGCAGTTTCAGGGCGTGGTGCTCAATGAGATGAAGGGGGCCTATTCCGATCCCATCCGGGCCATCTTTCACCACACCTTTGCCGGACTGATGCCGGACTCCACCTATGCCCATGAATCCGGCGGTGATCCTGCCGCCATCCCTGACCTCAGTTATGAGCAGTTTGTTGCCTTTCATGAAAAGCATTACCATCCCTCCAATGCCATGCTCTTTTTTTACGGCGATGCTGATCTGGAGCAGGAGCTGGCTGCTGTGCAGGAAAATTTTCTGGCTGAATACGACGGGCCCGGTGACAAGGCTGAAATCATCCGGGGCCCGGGCATCAGTGAACCGGTGTTTATCGAGGACAGCTATGCAGTGCAGCCGGGCAGCCAGCTGACCGGCAAGACCTATCTGGCCGTGGGTACGGCTGTGGGAACAATCTTAGATCGTCAGCGCAACACTGCTTTTCAGATCATTGCCAATATCCTCTATAACTCCGATGCCTCACCCCTAAAAAAGGCTATCCTGGAAGCCGGGCTGTGCCGGGATTTCGGCGGCATGTTTCTGGCTGATTCCTGCTATAAAACCTTTATGATGACCTATCTGATCGGGTCCGAGGCGGATCAGCGGGACCGTTTTCTGGAGCTGTACCGGGAAACGCTGGCCGGGATCATTGCACAGGGACTTGACCGGGATTTTGTTCTGTCAGAGCTGAACAAATACGAGTTTGCTTTTCGGGAGGATCTGACCAAGGCCCAGCGCGGCCTAGATCTGATTGGCAAAGCCCTGCCAGCCCTCCAGCACGGGACTGATCCCTTTGCAGCCCTGGCTATCGAGGAAGTGTTTGCCGCAATCCGGCACAAGGCTCTGGAAGAAAATTATTTTGAAGAGCTGATCAAAGACCATCTTGTCGAAACGCCGGCCTTTGTTGCCGTAACCCTATCGCCTGATCCGGAAAAAACAGGCCGAAGCATGGCCAGGGAGCAGGAGCGGCTGGCTGCTTATGAACAGACCCTTGCTGCCGACCAAGTTCAGGCCCTGATCGCCAATACCCAGGAACTCATGCGGCTTCAGCAGACGCCGAACAGCGAGCAGACCCTTGCCCTGCTGCCCCGCCTTTCCCGGCAGGATCTGGAGCGCAGACCGGAGTTTCTGCGGCCCAAAGTTACGGACTGCGCTTCCGCAACCTGCATTGCCAGTGAGCTGGACACCAACTCCATCGTCTATATCCAGTTCGGCCTGGACTGTTCGGCTGTGCCGACGGACCTGCTGCCCTGGCTGGATCTGTTCGCCACCATTGCCACCGAAATCGGCACCGGCTCGCGGGACTACATCCGCTTTGCCAAGGATATCAACATCTGCACAGGAGGATTCAGCCACTCGTTCTCCACCTATCAGCATATGAACAGGCCGGAATCCATGCACTCGGTGCTCTGGTTCCAGCTCAAGGCCCTGTCCGATTATCTGCCCGAAGCTATCAAACTGGTCCGTGAGGTCTTTGCCGATCTCGACCTCAGCAACCGGCAGCGTATCCGGGAAATTGTCTTCCGAGAATTTACCTGGAACGAGCATTCAGTGCAGAGCGAGGGATATGCCTTGGCTTCCTCCAGGGTTTTTGCTCATCTCGGCAGATCCGGCATGCTGAACGAGTACGTCAACGGCGCGACAGCCTACCTGCAGCTCAAGGCTCTGGTTGCTGATTATGCAGGTCAGGAGGAGGAGTTCCTTGCCCGGTTGGAAGCCCTCCGGCAGCTGCTTTTTCAGCCGGACGGACTCAAAATCGCGGTGACCGCATCTGCTCCTGATATTGATCGGGTCAGGGAATATGCAGCCGGTATCTGCAGTTCTTTGCAGGGAACACCGCAACCGCCTGCTGAGCTTGCTTTTCCGGAGCTGCCTGCCCGACAGGGATTCTGCACTTCGGCTGATGTGGTCTACAATGTCCAGGGCTGTACCCTGTTTATGGATCATTCTCAGTACAGCGGTGAGTTCGAGGTTCTCAAAACCTGGCTGTCACGGGATTATCTCTGGAACACGGTGCGTCAATTAGGCGGAGCCTACGGCTGTTTTGTCCAGTTCCACCAGCCCACCGGCAATCTCGCTCTGGTCAGCTACCGGGATCCCCAGGTTGCCAGAACCTACGCAGCCTATGATGCCATTGCTGCTGCTGTGCGGCAGCTCGACCTGAGCCGGGAAAAACTGGATCAATTAATCATCGGAACCTACGGCAGTCTGACCCCGCTGCTTTCCCCTGCCCTGCAGGGTGTTGCCGCCCGGAATGAATACCTCTTCGGTATTACGCCGGAATACAAACAGGAACGTATTGAACGGGCGATTGATACGGAAGTGGAGGCCATACGCAGCTATGCACCACTGCTGGAAAGACTGCAGGACAATGGTGTACGGGCCAGCATCGGCAGCAGCGGAAAAATCAGAGCAGACGCCGGACTGTTTGACGATATTACGGAGTTAGAGTAGGATCAAGAGCTCCCGGCAAAGAAGGACTACAGCAGATTTTTTTTTACAAGCTTTACACAGGCGAGGCATATCTCAAAGTACTGTGGAAGAAAATTGTCCTCCTGTCTTCCTTCCTGCTCTTTTTTTATCTTGCCAGATGACAAGAGAGCTTATATAAAAAGAGTATAAAAAATTTTACCGTTCACCCGGAAATGTTTAAAACAGAATACGGCCCGCTGGTGATGACTGCGGGCAATGAGATGAACTTCAGAGAAAAAGGAGAGTGAAAACCATGAAACTGAAAGTATTGGCACAGACGGCTGTCTTTATCCTGCTGTCAGCCGGTATCGCCTCTGCCGGAGGCAGAGCGCTGACCTGCGACGACTGTTCAGATGAATGCCTGGAAAATCCTTATGCCAAGGGCTGTCCGCCGATCTGCGCTGATCCGGAATGTCAGGCATCCTGTAACGAGTGTTCGGAGGCATGCAAAAAAAATCCTTACGGCAAGGGATGTCCGGATATCTGCAGAGATGTAGCCTGTCAGTCCTGCAGTGACTGCACGGCTGCCTGCAAAAAAAATCCTTTCGGTGAAACCTGCCCGGATATCTGCAGAGATATAAGCTGTTACACCTGCGATGACTGTTCTGTTGCATGCATTGAGAATCCGGACGGGAAAGACTGCCCGCCTGTATGCGATGAACTCGGATGCAACATCTGCGACAAATTTCCGTCCGACTGCCCGGAATCATGCGCAGCAGGTGCTGAGGATGCTGAAGACTGTCCGGAAGGATGTCAGGGTATCCCGGAAGAATGTCTGCTTGATCCCGATGCACCTCCTGTTCCTGATGATGATTTCACCGATGACGGAGAGGGTAGCGGGTCGAAGGCTCTCCGTTTTATAGGAGATCTTGGTTATCTGCGGCTCTCGGATCCGGCAGATTATCTCTTTGCCCGGCTCGGTGTTGAGTACAGCCCCTTTACCGATACTTCGCTGGAAGATGTCTCTTTCCTGGCTTTAGTCGGTGCAGCGCCCAAAGTGAGCGGTTCTGACGGCGACGATGCCCTGCTGGTCGATCTCTTTGCCCAGTACAACTGGTCTGAAAGCTTTGACGGATTCCTGGGCATCGGTCTCGGCACCTGGATCAGCTCAGGAGACGATGACTCTGATTCGGAGGACACGGATATTGATTTTCTGGCCAATATCGGGGCCCGTGTGTACGGCGATCCGGACGACTTCAACATTTCTGTCTTCTTGGAAGCCCGCAATGCGGTCGATGAACTGGACAGCATCTCGGAGTACGGACGGTTCGGCATAGGGCTGCGCTTCCAGCAGTAAGGTAAGGCGGAGACTTATTCCCTCCCCACCTCACGTCGGAGACCGGGAAACCGGAAAAGGCATAGGGCATCTGCTCTGTGCCTTTTTTTTATCTGCAGCCCGTCGAGGTTGCAGAGCTGAAGAACAAAAAGTCTATTCTGTTATTCTGCTGTGAACAAAGGGGAAAAGAAAATCCGGCAGGGAGGGCAGAAAGAAGGGGCAACGGCGCGCCGGGCTGACCGCTGCCCTGAACTCGTAACCGGGTGGTGGATCAGGATTCAGTCACGGTGATGGCTTCTACCTCACAGACTTCGACGCAGGTCTCACAGCCCAGACATTCATCTTCGTTCACCGGATCAGACTTGCCGTCAACCATCTCAAATACGCCTGCCGGGCAGGAACCGACACACTCTTCGCAACCGACACATTTTTCTTTATCAACAACTACTTCAAACATATCTTTCTCCTTGGTAGCGGCTCTTCAGTGCAGAGCCATTTTATAAAGATAACGAAAAATAACTTCACGCTTCCTTGCATACAACTGATATATACTGACTTGGGCAAAGATACCCTTAATATTTTTGGTGTCAATATTTTTTTTTGCATGATTTGCCCAAGAAAAATACATTGATTCCGCTGTGCAGTTTTCCTCTTTGGCTTTTACTGTAAAAGAAGAAAAAAAGTCTCCTGAAAACAAAACACTGCTTTCCTTTCTCCGCTTTCTCCCAACCCGGAAAATCCGCTTGTCTGGCGGAATATTTCTGCCGGTTCAGCCGGGTAACAGAACGCCGCCGCAGTCCGCAGCTCCGGCAGCCTGATCTGCTGATTTGTATTTTTTCCTGCCGGACTGCTTGACAAGCCTTCTGCTTTATACTATAGAGCAGAAGGCAGTATTACAAACAACAAAAAAATATTACCTGCTATGCATATTTCAGAAGGAGTTCTGGCTGCACCAGTCCTGCTCAGCGGCGGGGTAATCAGCGCAATCGGCACATATATCGGGCTGAAGAAGATTGATCCGGAGGAGATCATGCCCGCTGCCATGCTCTCCTCGGCCTTTTTCGTTGCCGGACTTGTGCATGTGCCCATCGGGCCGGGATCAGCGCATCTGATGCTCATCGGTCTGCTCGGCATCATGTTGGGCTGGGCTGCGTTCCCGGCCATTCTGACCGGCCTGTTTCTGCAGGCGCTTTTCTTTCAGTTCGGCGGCCTGACTGTCCTCGGAGTGAACACGGCAACCATGTCCATTCCGGCGGTCTGCTGTTTTTATCTGGCCCGCCCTTGGCTGGATGATCCGAAAACAAGACCTGCAGCCGCCTTTAGCGCAGGGGCGCTGGCCATCCTGCTGGCCTCACTGCTCACGGCCTCGGCTCTTGCCCTGTCAGATACCGGCTTCTTGGCGGCGGCCAAACTCATTATTGCGGCCAATCTTCCTGTTATGGTCATTGAAGGCTGTGTCACCATGTTCACGGTCAGCTTCATTGCCAGGGTACAGCCGGAAATTCTCCATCTGAAATATGCATGAAGAAGTACGCATGAACCTGCGCATTCTGACAATCTTCCGGCCCGCTATTCTGCTGGTGCTCCTGCTGGCACCGCTGCTGGCTTCGGCCCATAAAATGAATGTTTTCGCCTGGGCAGAAGACCAGCTAATCTACGGCGAAGCTAAATTCAGCGGCGGACGGGGCGCTAAAAACATTACAGTCACGGTAGAGGATGCCGCGTCAGGAGCCGTCCTGCTGACAACCCGCACGGACGGACAGGGCAAGTTTCAGTTTTCTCCGCCTGCACAGACAGTGGAAAAGCAGCCTGACCTGCTGATCATTGCCGATGCTGGGGACGGACATCGTGCCGAATGGCCGCTAGCAGCCGAGGAGTACCTTGTTGCCTCCTCGGCTGCAGCAGACCATCCTGCGAAATCTTCTACTGCAGGATCCGGCGGCAGGACACAGCCGGTAACCGCAGGCCCGGATGAAGCGCAGATACGCCGTATTGTGCGTGAGGAAGTAAACCGGCAGCTGGCTCCTGTCCGCCAGGCCTTGGCAGAAGAGCAGCAAAGAAAAATCGCTCCGCAGGATATTCTCGGCGGCATCGGCTGCATCATCGGGCTGGCCGGGCTGTTTGCCTGGCTGCGTTCCAGAAAAAAGCAAAAAGCAGGGCAGACCTGAGCGCTGCTCTCTGTTCCGTGTATGTGTATGATGTGCTCTTCCGGATGTGCCGGGGAGCAGTTCGTTTTTATCCCTCTAAAAAAAGGAGTAACACAAGATGAAGATTCGTGCAGTTTCCTTGGCCGCAGTATTTCTTGCCTGCCTGACCGGCGAAGCCTTTGCCCATTTCGGCATGATCATTCCCTCGGACAACATCCTCACCCCGAAAAAGAAGAGCGTCAAGCTGGACCTCTCCTTTTCGCATCCCTTTGAGATCATCGGCATGGATCTGGCCAAACCGAAAGAGTTCTTCATGGTTGCAGGCGGACAGAAGACCAATCTGGTTCCGGCTCTCAAGGAAGCCAAAGTAATGGATCATACTGCTTGGACAGCAGAAATACCCATCAAGCGTCCCGGCGTGTATACCTTTGTTATGGAGCCGACCCCGTACTGGGAACCGGCCGAAGATCTCCATATCATCCATTACACAAAAACCATGATTGCCGCCTTCGGTGATGACCAGGGCTGGGATAAGCCGATCGGCGTTGCCACGGAGATCGTGCCCCTGACCCGTCCTTTCGGCAACTATGCAGGCAACAGCTTCAGCGGTCAGGTGCTGTTGAACAGCAAGCCGGTTCCGGGTGCGGAAGTGGAAGTGGAGCTCTATAACAAGGACAAGAAATTCACCGCACCCAGCGACTATCATGTCACCCAGGTGGTCAAGGCCGATGAAAACGGCGTATTTACCTTTGCCTGTCCCCAGCCGGGATGGTGGGGTTTTTCCGCGCTGAATGAGGCCGATTATACCATCAAGGATCCGGAAGGCAACGAAAAGGGCGTGGAGCTCGGTGCTGTGCTCTGGACCTACCTGGATGCCTATAAATAATGAATTATTTCTGTTGAACCTGCCGGTGCAGTTGTGGTAGGAAGCCGTATGACCTTTGAACAGTTCAGTCGCGGGGCCTCACTTCTGCACCGGGCAGACCCGCGCGGCAAGCTGATCAGCGCCGGGCTGCTCAGTCTGATTATCGCCCTGTGCCGTAATCTCAGCACCGCCCTTATCGGGCTGCTGCTCGCCCTTGTTCTGGTGGCCGCAGCCCGCCTGCCCTGGAAAATAGTTCTCCGCAGAATTCTTGTCGTCAACACCTTCAATCTCCTGCTCCTCCTGGTTCTGCCTCTGACCTACGGCGGACTCGTGCTGGAGATTGCTGGCATCGATCTGAGCCGCGCAGGACTCTCCATGGCTATTCTGATCACGATCAAATCCAATGCGGTACTGCTGGTGTTTATCAGCCTGCTTGCCACGTCCAGTGCAGCTCAGCTTGGTCATGCCCTGCAGACTCTGCGGGTTTCACCGAAGATCTGCCTGCTCCTCCTGTTTTCCTACCGCTACATAGCTCTGATCTACGAGGAGCTGCAACGCCTGCAGCGGGCCGCAGAATTGCGTTGCTTCCGGCCGCAGACCAATCTGCACACCTATCGGAGCTACAGTTCCATGTTGGGGATGCTGCTGGTGCGGAGCTGGAACCGGGCCGAACGGGTACAGCAGGCAATGGAGCTGCGCGGGTTTTCCGGCCAGTTTCACTCTTTGTATACAACAGGAAAGATGCAGCAGCGGGATGTGCTGCTGCTGGTCGGGTTGCTGGTGGCCGGAGCGGGGCTGATGGTGATTGAGGTGGTTTGAAGTTGAAATGTTCTGTCTGACGCCCCTTTTTCTCTGTGCATCAGAAAAAGATGATGCTACTCTCAACAGAGTTGAGTTGATTTTTTTAGAATGTTTCGTTCCGTAAGTTCCTCGTTCTGTTTCCAAGAAAAAAGAAAGTAAGGAAATGCAGCATACTTATCTCCAGTCAAAAATTATCCGCCGGTTGGCTCCGTTCAGGGTAGACGGCTTTGCAATTCCCTATGCTGAATTTGTGCCCAAGCTCTATAATCTCTGTATGACCTTGGGGTTCCGCAAAGGCAGGATCATGCCCTCCAGAGCTTTCTGCTCGGACGAAAATCAGGGCTGGCCCATCATTCTGCTGACCAAGCATTTTGATACCTTTCCGTTTGACCACGGGCAGGTGGGAGGAATCGTCGCCATTGACCGTCACGGTCCCCATGCCAATCACGGGGAAGATTTCGTGATTGTCCAGGCAAGCCATGTGGGCTATGATCCCCGGACCGATATCTACGGCACCTGCACCCGGCCCAAGAGGGACGGCATCTGCATCACGCCGTCCTGCGGAAAAATAACCCATGTGATCACGCCGTATCTGAAGCAGTATGAGTTTGCCAGGCAGCGGATATTCCTGCATCGGGACGACCGGGGCCGCCATCTGATCACGGTAAAAAATTCCCTTATCGATTTTGCCTCCCATCCGGTTGTGAACGGTCTAGTCGTGCATCTGGAACGCATTGTCACGCCGGATGAAAACGGCAATATTCAGCCGGTCGGGGCGGTCAGCACCAGTCAGACCTACGAGGTATCCGAGAGCTTCCGCAGGCGTCTTGACGGGGCCGGATATACCTGGAAGAGCGGGGCCGGAGAGAGCATCGGTGATTATCTCACTGAGGATCTATTTTATTTCCGGGAGGATTTTCATGAAACCGACGATTCTATCCTGCTGGAGCGCAATCTGATTGAATTTATGCCCATCATTGTTACCTCGAAAAATCCGCCGCTGCGGGCCGCCAAGATAAATATTCAGCTGGAGTTCGCCCGGGCCGTGGAATCCATCCGCCGGGGCACGGAATATAAGGGCAGAAATCTGCTGTACGTTGCCGGATTGAACCTGGATATCTCAGAACACCAAGACTGCCCGGCCACCACCTACTTTGTCCCCTGGGCGGCCCATATCCAGCTGCAGGACGGCACGCCGCCGGAATATATCCATCCGGTGGAACAGGAACGCCTCTGCGCCCTGATTGCCGAGCAGGACAGCGTCAATCCTGATCTGGCTGACCTGAAGGCGCAGATCAGTCGGATGCTGCAGGCACCGAGGTTTGACATCAGAACCCCGAATAAAAAATGACCCGGAAATTGAACCGGAGTTTGCTCCCCTGCCTCGTCAGGACGGGGTAAATTCATTTCATATCCTTCCCCTGTACACTTCTCTCCCTTCAGGGCTGTTCAATTCTAAAAAATCCCGGCGTAATCAAACAGACGATGTATATCCATACAGTTCCTGAAAAGCTCCCGGCTGACATCTTTCACCTTGTTCTTACGAAGAATATTGAGAGCAAAGCTCCTCAGTTTTGCAAATATGTGCGGATTGCAACGAATTCGGGAGCGGTCAAATGCGGTCGGATAAACCGAGTTCTTTCATCAGTTTCCGCGCCGCCGGGATTTCATTGCTTTTCTCCTTGATTTCTTCATGGCCGAGAACGACGGCGCGGTCGCCGGCAAAAGCGCTCAATATCTGAAGCTGATTAATATCCTTCATGTTATCGAAACTTCCCCGGAGAGTTTTGCCGTCGCAATGAATAAATTCTCCGTCCGGTTCCTCTTCCGCGAGAGCTTTGCCGTGCTCCCTGAAAATCCGCTCAAGTTCCGAACCGGAAGTGTTCAGAATGACAGTGCGGATCGTTGTATATGCAGGAGCTTTTTTCCAGTCCAGGCCGAAATATTCATTGAGCCTTTCACGATGCGCATCAACGAACAGATGGATTTTGCGATAAGAATCCGAACCGCTTAGGATCGCCATGATCGAAAACAGAAGAATATGCGTAATATGCGTAAGCTCATATCGCCGGCCCTGCCCGCGTCGATGATCTTTGATTGTGTTCAGCAAAAAAACAGCATGCAGAATCCTCGTGTAAAGTTCTTCTGTATCAATTACTGCATACGTCTTGAAAATACAAGCTCTTATAGAATTGAACAGCCCTGTCTCTCCCTTATCCTTTCTCAGGACGCTGCCCCGCTTGCCCCTATTCCTGTTTACTTTTGCAGTATAACGTATATAATGAATTTTATTCCTGATAAGGTGCGAATATATTCACTTGGAAGGCGGTCTGGGCGGGGACAGATAAGAAAAACTATCGGAGACGGAAAAATGGAATTCCTGAAATCTTTTATTCTGAGACATTTTGAACTGTTCTTTATTTTTTCGCTCATTGTCAGTGTAGCGGTAATCAATTCTCTTATTATTCAGAAAGTAGCTTTTCTGAATTTCTATTACCTGCCGGTTATTGTTTCCGGCTACTATCTCGGAAGACGCAACACGGTGCTGAGCGCTTTGCTCTGCATAGTTTTTAACGTCCTCTATTTTGTTCTTTTTCCGGAGCATTTCACAGCGAACTCCAACAGCCAGGAGGTCATTATCCATCTTGTTTTATGGGGTTCTTTTCTGATCATTGCCGGTGCGGTTGTCGGCGGGCTGCAGGAAAAACTGCTTCGGGAGACTAGGAAAGCCCTTCGCCTGAACGACGTACTGACTGAGCAGCAGGAAGAACTCCGTCAGGCTAACCTTTCCCTGCAGAAAAATGCCGGCGACCTGGAAAGAGAGGTATCCAAACGGACTGCGGAACTGGAGGAATCCCGCAATATGCTGGAAATGATGAAGGGGAAGGTGGAGGATGCCCTATATTCCACAATGGATGCGACTGTGGCCAAACTTATTATTGAGGGGCGCCTGCGGGATGAAAAGAGAAAAATCAGCGTCATGTTTACTGATCTTACCGGATTTACCGCCTACTCCGAAACCCGGCAGCCGGAGCTGGTGACACGGGATCTGAATAGGTATTTCAGTGAAATGGAAAAAATTATGTTCGCCTATAATGCCCATATTGATAAATACCAGGGTGACGGCATTATGTGCGAATTCGGGACACCGCTTGATTTTACGCATTATCGCCTCATGGCTGTGGTCTGCGCCATCAAGATGCAGGAAAAAATGCTGTCCCGGAAATATCCTTGGCAGATGCGGATCGGCATAGCCTCCGGAATGGCCATTGTCGGCCTGATCGGGGCCAAAAGGCAGGCATACACAACAATCGGCGATGTCGTCAACCTGTCATCGCGTCTTGAAAAGGCATGTTCTCCCGGTTCAGTTCTTATCGACAGCTCCACAATGGAGGGGGTCCGGTCGTTTATTGAGGTAAAACTTAAACATGAGGTCAAACTCTCCGACTCGCTGGTGACCGGGGTCCAGAAAAAAATCAGTGCACTTGAACAGCAGCTGGAAACAGACAATGCGCATGTCAAGGCAGATATCTATCATCAGATCGGCCAGCTGAATCTGGCGATTATGGAGGTCGATAAAGCTTTGTCCTGTTTCTCGCAGGCCCTGCATCTGAAGCCTGAAGATAATGCTCTTAAAATTGCCTTTGCCGAAGCAACCATGCAGAAAGACAGGAACTGTCTTTCGGTGAAAGGAAAAAGCCGGAGGATAGCGGCCTATGAGGTCGTCGGTATAAAAAATGCTTTACTGGATCGGGAAAAAATCACCCCTGCTTTTTACAAGAAATACAGTGCTGCTGAAAAATTCATCAATATACCCGATGATGTCATTCTTCCTTCCGAGGTTCTGGACGGACGCATCGGGCACGGCAAGGTGGTTGCTCTGCTTTCCTATGCCATTGCCGATAAACTCGGCATCCAGTCTGAGCAGAAAAAAAAGACTATCCTCCGGGCCGGGTTTCTTGCCGATGTGGGGCTGGAGGCAGTACCGCATCATCTGCTGAACCGCAGCAAAGGAAGTCTCAGCTCAGACGAATATCAGGAATTTCTCCGTCACGGTGTTGAGAGCACCAGAATTCTGAAAAAAAACGGCTATCACGATGATGAGCTGCTCAAAATGATTTACCACAGCCATGAAAAATATAACGGCAGCGGTTTTCCGTCCGGTCTGAAAGAAAAGGATATTCCTCTGGGTTCACGCATTATTGCTGTTGCCGATACCTATGACACCCTCACCTCCTGGCATTCCAGACGGGAGCGGTGGGACATGAAGGTGGCGTTCTATGAACTGCAGCATGGGGTGGAAAAAGGGGATTTTGATCCCGAAGTGGTGCAGGCGCTTATTGCTGTGCTGGGAGGATAAGCCGGGATTCGTCAGAAGCTTTGGTAAAAAAGGTAGTTCAGCCCCCTGCAGAATTTTCCTGCTCACCGGCCGGTGAGTATTTTTTTTACACCTCCCTGCAAAAAAATATTGCGCAGCCCCGCAAACAGTGTTACGTATTCTATCAAAGTAATACTTCGCTGTAGGACAGAACTTCTATAATCAGATAAAAAAGGCCAGATGGAGGAGAGATAGCCATGAGTGCTGCAGTCACAAAGGAATACCGGGAGGTCATTGTCTCCCCTCTGGCAGCGGGCCGGGAGCTTGCCGGGCTTATGGTTGCCATCTGTCTTATTCTGAGTTTCATCGTCCTGCGTTCTTTCCAGGTTGCCCCGAAGGAAACCTCCTCCGGCAGCAAAGCATACCAGATCAGGGATATCCGTCTGAAAAATCAGGCCCCGGTTATGTACCGCTCGCTGCTGGGAGCTGTGGATAGCATCACCTGGACCTACGAGGCCGGGAGCAACTGGCCGGACATTGCTGCGCTTGAGGCGGAAGCTCTGCCGCCTTTTGTCGGCAATTTTCTCCCTGCAGGCCTGCGCGGTTTTGTCTGGGAAATGCACCGGGGAGCAACTTGGGTGGATTATTACGGAGTCAACAAAAACGCGAAGCTGGATGAAGAAAAAGGGGCTGACCCCTTGGAAAACAGTTTTATCCTCCGTATTATTGATCTGCAGGCCGGGAAGTATCCGTATCCCTATGTGCAGAGTGCATCGGAAAACCGTTTTTCCGCCCAGATCTGGGTCAACCCGCAGACGGTTGACTACCCGGAGGGCGGTCTGGTCAAGCGGGGTTGGAAATGGGTTGTCAGCGGCAATGCTCCTGTTGATGGAAAGGTTGCTGATGGAAAGATTATAGAACCAGCCGGAAGCTGATCGCCATGATTTCCGGCTCCTTTCACTTTTTAATACAGAAGAACAGGGTATCAACATGAAACAAACATTGCGTTGCCTGTCCGCAGCTGTCGTCTGTCTTGTCCTGAGCTGCAGTTCGGGATTTGCCCAGGGAAAAAACTGCGGTCTCAAGATCGGTGCTTCTCTGCATCCGTATTATTCCTGGACCAAAAATATTGTCGGAGATGCGGCAGAGGTCGTCTCTCTGATTCCGTCCGGCTCGGATCCTCATGCCTACCAGCCGGTGCCCTCGGATATGCAGAGGCTGGAGGGTTTGGATGTGGTGATAGTGAACGGCGTAGGGCATGATGAATTCATCAAACCCATGCTCAAGGCTGTTGAGAACGACAAGATGCTGGTCATAGACACCAGCAAGGGACTCCCTTTGATTCCTGCATTCAACAAGCATTACTCTTTTGAGGGACAGGACAACAAGGTTGCCTATAACAGCCACACCTATATCGCCATAACCGGCGCGATCCAGCAGATGCAGAAGATCACCAGAAAGCTGGCAAGGCTCTGCCCGGATCAGGCCGGAACTTTTATACAAAATGTGCGGGCCTATTCAGCAGAACTGCGCAATATGCTCCAGTCCGCCCTGATGCAGCTGGACAGGCTGAATCTGAACAATGTGCGCATCGCCACAGTACACGACGGCTACTCCTATCTCTTTCAGGAGCTGGGGATTGAGGTCAGTGCCGTGGTGCAGCCGAGACACGGGGTGCGGCCCAGCGCCAGACAGCTGCAGGATACCATCAAGCGGATTAAACGCGCCAACGTGAATATCCTGTTCGGCGAGCTGGACTATGAGAAGAAATATGTGGATATTATTTACCAGGAGACAGGCTGCCGCCTCTATGCCCTCTCCCATATTTCCAATGGTCAGTACACCAAGGAATTTTTTGAGCAGGCCATGCAGAGAAATATCGATGCCATTATTGCAGCCCTGACCGAGGTGGCGGGAGGACCGTCCGCAGCCCCGGGTATGCCAGGTATGCCCGGCAATATACCGAAAGATATGTCCAAAAAGATGCAGGGCACTGTTCAGGAACAACTCAACGATTCTGTACCTGAAATGCAGCAGAAGCAGATGTCTGAACGTATGCAGCAGCAGGTTCAGGACACCACAAAGCAGATGCAGGATTCTGTCCAGGGACAACTCAAAGAATCTGTGCCGGAAATGCAGCAGAAGCAGATGTCCGAACGCATGAACCAGCAGGTGCAGGATACCACAAAACAGATGCGGGATTCCGTCCAGGAACAACTCAAAGACGCTGTGCCGGAAATGCAGCAGAAGCAGATGTCTGAACGCATGAACCAGCAGGTGCAGGATACCACGAAGCAGATGCAGAACAGCATGCGGGAAACCCTACAGAAAACTGTGCCGGAAATGCAGCAGAAGCAGATTGAGGGACGTATGAAGGATATGCAGAAAAACGTGCAGGAGAACCTTGTCCCGAAGGTGCAGGAGGAGCAGGCTCAATAAGATGACTGCCGAAAACCAGCATAACCTGCTTGAAATAGAGAACCTTTCGGTTTCCCTCCGGGGAAACCGAATCCTCGACAACATCAATCTGCGCGTCAGAAAGGGGCATATTCATGCCCTGACCGGCCCGAACGGGGCAGGAAAAACTACCCTGATGCGCAGCATTACCGGCGGTATGCCCCATAAAGGGACCATCCGCTTTCTCTTCCGGGAAAGCAGCCGGATCGGCTATGTGCCCCAGTTTCTGGAGTTTGATCATTCCGTACCGATTACGGTGTTTGATTTTCTCTTTCTCATGCTGAAGAAGCTGCCGGTTTTTTTAGGGCTCCGCCGGACTATGAGGGCGAGGATCGAAAAGATTCTTGCCGCCACAGACTGCAGCCATCTCATTGACCGCTGCGTGGGCCAGCTTTCCGGCGGGGAATTCCGCCGGGTACTGCTGGCTCAGGCCCTGGAGCCGAAACCGGAGCTTCTTCTGCTGGATGAACCGGCCAGCAATATCGACGAGGTTGGGATACGGCAGTTTGAGGAGATGCTGATCAATCTGCGCGAAGAACAGGGGATCACCATTCTGATGGTCTGTCACAGTATGGATATGATTTCACGCATCTGCAATGCCGTTACCGCAGTCAACCGGACGGTCTTCTATGACGGTCCCGCCAAGGGGCTGGATCATTCCAGTCTGCTGGAACAGTATACCTTGCTGGGGTGATTCCGGCATGCGTCCGTATGCAGATACCTCTGAACCCTGAACTGGAGATACACGGATTCATCTATGGATTCTCTCTACGATATTTTTAAGAATTGGGCCGTTGCAGGCTATCTTCCGGCAATTTTTGAGCACACCTTCATGATCCGCGGCCTGCTGGCCGCCCTGATCATTGGTCCGCTCCTCGGGGCTGTGGGTACGGTGGTGGTGACCAAGAAGCTGTCCTTTTTCACCCAGACCATCGGCAACGCCGCCATGAGCGGGGTTGCCATCGGCCTGCTGATCGGTGAGCCGGTGGACGGCACCTATGCCGGACTGTACGGCTTCTGCCTCATTGTTGCCCTGCTGATGACCTTTGTCAAAAACCGGACCCGGCTGGCCAATGATACCATCATCGGGGTGGTCCTGGCCCAGGTGCTCGGGCTCGGTATTATCCTGATGATCCTGGTGACCAGCCAGTTCAATATCCATCAGGTGGAAGGTATTCTGTTCGGCAGCCTGATCACCCTGAACGATCAGGATCTGATCGCTCTCACTATCTCCTCTCTGCTGGTCAGCATTATCTTTGCCTGCAACTTTAACCAGTTCATGCTCGCCAGCTTCAACCGGACCTTGGGCAAGGCGCGCGGCCTGTCGCCGGTCTTTCTGGAATACCTGTTTGTCACCCTGATGACCATTGTGGTCGTATCCAGCCTCAAGCTGATCGGCGCGCTGTTGGTTCTGGTTCTGGTTGTGGTTCCGGCCGCCGGAGCCCAGCTGGTTGCTCCAAATCTGCGCTGCTTTGTCTGGCTCAGCGTTATTTTTTCCACGCTCAGTACAGCCTCCGGGCTGCTGCTTTCCGGACTACTACCTGTGCCCAGCGGTGCTGTAATCGCCTTGGTCTCCAGTATCCTGTTTTACGGAGCTCTGATCTCGCGTCCGCTTTTGTCTCGAAGCGGACCGAATCAGGGAGAAGGGTGAAACAATGAAATAACAACTGGCCTGATTTCCGATTGATCTTTTTTCGGGAAAAGGTAGTCCATTTTTCTCATACAAAAGGAGGTAATCCGTCATGTACACGTTCAAATCATTCAGACAAACCGCTGTGCTCCTGGCAGCGACCATGCTGTTCCTGTCCATTGCCGCTTCTGTCTATGCCCATGCCACCACATTATGGTGTTATGTGGAAAATAACCGGGTCTACGTGGAAGCCTTTTTTATGGGAGGGAGAAAAGTACAGAACGGCACGGTGATTGTGGTCAATGCCAAGGGAGAAAAAATCCTTGAAGGAGAAACCGACACGGAAGGAAAATTTGATTTTGAACCGCCCTATCAGGGTAAGATGACCATCGTGCTCAAAGTGGACGACGCACATGGGGCGGACTTTGAGCTGACAGAAGAGGATTTTCTGGAAGCTGAGGCTGCGGCAGAGGCGGAATAGAAAAATGGAATCTCCGGAAGATAAGCTCGGTTTATCCCCGGAGATATTTGTTATAGCTGAATGATTCTATGCATTAGGCGTAGGCAAGATGCTGCTGAGATTGAAGCGTCTTGTTTTTGCTGCTTTTGCTGCTGACAGCGTTTTTCGGCGGAATAACCTGCCAAATTAACAGGTTCCATTCAGCAGGAGCCTGAACAATCTCAAAACCGACAGCAAAGTGCGGTCCGTTTTTGCATCTCCATTTTGACTGGACGGTCAGAACGTATTCTGCTGTATCCGGAAAACCTGAAACTTTAATCTTGAACTGCTTGCCTATCTCGGCTGTAAAATTATCCGGCAGATCATAAAGCTGGATTCCTTCAAGGGATACATTCTGCACTATCCCGATATTCACTGAAGTCCTGCCGATGAGATCCGCTGTATAATATCCTGACAGGTTTATCCTCGAATGTCTGCGTTTTTCATGTGTTGCTTTCATGGTATCATGCCTCCTTTCATGTTATCATGAGATTTCTCCATTTTGAGTATAATTTTTTATACCCTCCTGACAGCAATCATGCAAGTTTTTTTACCGAAAGTTCCTGCAGACATTCCTGTTTCCTGCCGGTCGTATCTCCTGCTTTTTTCCTTTTTTCAAAATTCCGCAGCCTCGTAGAACGCTCCTGCTGCAGCCCCAGACAGCAGAAGCAAGCTGTGCCGGGTGCTTTCTGTTGACAGATTGCCCCTTTTTTTGTATTGTCAAGTTCTTTCTGTATCGACGAGCTAACCTGCTGAAGTTCCGTTTGCTCAGTCGTTTCCGCAGTTTTGTCGAAAAAATGCATTATTGAATTTCCGGGAGCCATTTTATGTGTCGATTAGCCCTGAAAACCGCAGATATCCCCTTTTCACCCTATGAGGTGCTGACCGGCATGGAGGCCATGCAGGAGGGGTATGACGGCAGCGGTCTCGGTCTGCTGCTGCGCGGTGTCAGTTTTGAAGATTTTAAATATAAAAAAGAGGATCAGGTCATCCTGTCCGGTATTGCCCATACCGAGGCAGCTGCCCGGCGCCTGCAGCGGCTTATGGAGGAACAGGGCTTTGAGCAGAAATACGACCATTGGTTTAAAATCAATCCGGATCTGATCGAGGCAAAAGACCGGTTCCAGTATATTGTCCGGGTCTATAAGAAACCGGAAAGACTGACTGAAGCGGAACTCGAAGACCGGTTTATGCAGACCCGTCTCAATCTGCGGAAAGATGGCGAGGAACACGGCAATGACCTGACCATCTTCTCTTTCTGGCCTGATGTGGTTATGATCAAAGAGGTGGGCTGGCCTTTGGAGGTGGGGGATGCTCTCGGCCTGAACGATGGCCGGATCAAGGCACGGGTGGTTATGGCTCAGGGGCGGCAGAACACCAATTACGGTATTAATCTTTACGCCTGCCATCCCTTCTTCATTCAGGGCGTCGCCACTATGACCAACGGCGAGAACACCGCTTTTGTGCCGATTAAGGAATGGCTGGAAGGTAAGAGAATTCCCGGCTACATGGGCTACCAGTCCGACTCCGAGGTTTTTGCCCATATCCTCCATTATGTGACCAAAAAGCTCGGCCTGCCCCTGGCTGCCTACAAGCATGTGATCACCCCGCTGAAGACGGAAGAGCTGGATGCCCATCCCCAAGGGGATTTTCTCAAAGGGCTGCGCACAGCCTGCCGCCGCCTGATCATCGACGGTCCCAATGCGGTGATCGGCACCCTGCCCGATGAAACCTGCATGCTGGTGATGGATGCCAAAAAACTGCGTCCTGCCACGGTCGGCGGTCGCCCCGGAGCCTGGGCCATTGCCTCGGAAATGTGCGGCGTCGATGCTCTGGTGCCGGACCGCGACCCATCCCTTGATTTCCAGCCCATGCGTGAACACACTGTTATTATTCCACCAGAACGAAAGGAACTCCTGATATGGTCTCAGTTCGATCAGTTTACACTCAGCCAAGCAGCCTGACCCCTGTTGATCTGCCCTGGATTATAGAGCACCGCGAAGACCGCTGCACCCTGTGCGGTCAATGCACGGCAGTCTGTCCCAAGCAGGCTATCTACCTGACCTACCGCAGGCAGCGGGTGCCCAAGCTGGATATCCTGAAAAAGAAGCGCGGCAACGAGTACCGCCATTTTGTCGGCATCCGGCAGAATACCGAGGTGGACAAAATGTGCATCGGCTGCGGTATGTGCGCTTCAGTCTGTCCGAATGAGGCCATCAGTCCCAAGCCGAATTCCAACGAACAACGGTCCAAATTCCATATGGACCAGAAGGGTGAATCCTGGAAACGGGGCGGCCGCCGCAATGTGCCGGGCCGGACCATCCTGGACCGCATTTCCTTCGGTCGGATCTCCATGCTTACCGACCCGGCTCTGGATGCAGGCCGGCATGAGTTCAACACCAACACTGTTCTCGGTCGGGTTCTGCCGCCGGAAGAGTACATCCGCCGCAAGGCTGCCGGTGAGTGGATTCCGCCGACCCGGGAAATTTTTCCCTTTGTCATCGGCTCCATGTCCTTCGGCGGGCTGTCCCCCAATATGTGGCTCGGCCTGCTTCAGGGGGTTGCCTATTGTAATGAGGTTCTGGGTATTCCGGTGGTCATGGCGACCGGTGAGGGCGGATGTCCGCCTTGGGTGCTGAAAAGCCCGTTCCTCAAGTATATTATTCTGCAGATCGCCTCCGGCTATTTCGGCTGGGACGAGATTATCCGGGCTATCCCGGAGATGCAGTGTGATCCGGCAGCTATTGAGATCAAGTACGGTCAGGGCGCCAAGCCCGGTGATGGCGGCCTGCTCATGTGGTTCAAGGTCTCCAAGCTGATCGCCCGCCTGCGCGGGGTGCCGGAAGGCGTTGACCTGCCCTCCCCGCCCGTGCATCAGACGCTCTACTCGATTGAGGAGAGTGTCATGAAAATGATCCAGACCCTGTCGATGGCCTTTGGTTTCCGGGTACCGGTGTATCCCAAGATCTCCGCTTCCAACTCAGCCAAGTCGGTGCTCAATAATCTGGTGCGCAATCCCTATGCTTCCGGGCTGCTCATCGACGGCATCGACGGTGGTACCGGGGCAGCCTATAACGTCTCTATGGATGCCACCGGTCATCCGATTGCCTCCAACCTGCGCGAATGCTATCAGGAACTGGTCGCCCAGGGCCGCCAGAACGAAATTCCGCTTTTTGCTGCGGGCGGGGTGGGCAAGAACGGCAACGTGACCCAGAACGGTATGGCCCTGATTATGCTCGGCGCGTCCGGCGTACATATCGGCAAGTACATCATGCAGGCCTGCGCGGGCTGCCTGGGCAATGAGCTGGGCCGCTGCAATGTCTGCAACGTGGGCATCTGTCCCAAGGGCATCACCAGCCAGAACGAAAAGCTCTTTCGCAGATTGGACCCGGATGATGTCGCCCAGCGGGTGGCTGAAACCTTCATGTCCATCAGGACGGAGATGAAGAAAATCATGGCTCCGCTTGGGCGTTCCCAGAGCCTGCCCATCGGCATGTCCGACGCCCTCGGCATTGATGATGCGGATGCGGCGGAGAAGCTGGGGATTAAGTACGCCTGTTAGCAGTTGTTTTTTCTGCACCGCCTTACCAAGAATGAGGCGGTGCATTACAACGTGTTATTTTAAAGGAAAAGAATGCCTGAAAAAGAGGAAGTAGAACAAGAAGAAGAAAAACTTGATCTTGATGATTTTTCAGAGGTGATTAATCTGGTTCAAAATCACAAGGAAAATGAAGAGTTTATTAAGAATACCGTTCTTGGTCATATTGATTCTTTGATTAGGTCATCTGGTCTTGAGAAGAAATATAATATAATTTTTTTATATGACGATAATCGTTCAATAAGCCATAATCATTCGGATGCTATTTATCGGGCTCTTAGTAGTGTAGAAAAACAAATTGATGTTTTGTTAATTATTCACAGTCGTGGCGGAAGCATTGAGCCAGCATATTTGATTAGTAAATCATGTAAAAGACTTGCAAAGAAAAAGTTTAGTGTTGCTATCCCAAGGCGTGCTAAGTCAGCAGCAACTCTTATTTCATTAGGAGCCGATGAGATTCATATGGGCCTTATGAGCGAAATAGGACCGATAGATCCTCAAATAAACAAACTTCCTGCTGTAGCAATGTCCAATGCTCTGAGAAAAATAGCTGAACTTTCTTCTGAATATCCGAAGTCATCTGAAATGTTTAGTCGTTTTCTAAAGGATAATCTCAGTCTTTCTGTTTTAGGGTATTTTGAAAGGGTCAATGAATCTGCCGCTCAATATGCTTCTAGGTTATTAAGTAATAAAAAACTCCCATCTGGTTCAACCCCCGAAAGTTTAGGAGATCATTTTACTAATCATTATAAGGATCATTCATTTGTTATTGATGTTGATGAGTCAGAACAGTTATTAGGAAAGACAATTGTAAAAAAAGATACAGATGAGTACAACTTGGCCAATTCGATTTATCAATTTATGAATCTTTTCGAAATGGTATGCTGGTATTATCTTGAAAAAGAAGTCTCAATTGTGGGGAAAGGTGACCATAGTATAAATTTTGTTTTGAAGGAAAAATAAATGGAAGATAAAAAAAATATCTTCCTGAAATAGTAAAAAATATCAGGAAGACTGATCCCTATCAAATAATTTTGTTCGGCTCATATGCTGGCGATTCCTTTACAGAGGACAGCGACCTTGATTTACTCGTCGTGCTGGACTCTCTTGGAATAGCAAAAAATTATGCCGAGAAGATGCGGAATAAGATGTTGGTCCGCAAGAAAATTTATAAATTGAGTAAAAAAATTCCCATTGATCTACTCGTATATACAAAAGGGTGAGTACGATATCATCCAGAAAAATAAAAGCTCTTTTTGCAATGAAATAAAGAAGACTGGAAAAATACTGTATGAAAAAACAGACTGAATACTGGCAGAGCAAACAGTAATGGACTGGGCAAGCGTCATAGCGAATCCGTATCTTCAGAATCTCCCCTTTAAGATTGAGCTGAATAAATGGGGGAAAATTCTGATGAGCCCGGCCAGCAATCATCACGGCATTCTCCAGTCAGAGGCTGTTTATTACCTCCGCAGGAAACTTCCCGCTGGGCGTGTGATCGTCGAATGCTCCATCAAGACTGATGACGGCGTGAAGGTTGCTGATGTCGCCTGGGCTTCAGAAGAATTTATGCAGCGGAACGGCGAGGCAACCCCGTATGAAGAAGCACCGGAAATATGCATTGAAATCGTCAGCCCGTCCAACAGCCGGGAAGAAATGGAAGAAAAAATACAACTGTATCTCGCCAAAGGAGCTGTGGAGGTATGGCTCTGCGCGGATGACGGAACCGTCAGTCATTTTTCCGTTGATGGACAGATGACCCGTTCGGATTTTACAAAAAGTCCTGTCAGCCTGCAATATAAGAAGTGGAAATTTAACTGACGGAATTTTTCAGGTTGATGATAGATTCCCACTGGCACATGCCGCCGAACCGGGCCAAGGCCATGATGCTGGCCAAGCGGCAATTATCCGAATTGGTTTGCGATGCGGTTAATCTTGAGGGGCTCAACTATACCCTGCCGGAAGTACAGACCCTGCTGGACGGCATAACCGTTGGCGGTCATAAGTTGAGTGATCAGCAGATTGTCCTGAATCAGTCCAATGCCTGGCAGGAAGTCTTTGCCTTGGTGAAGAACGACCGGTTTACTGTTAGTGCCGAGATAGCCTGTACGCTGCATGGGATTGCGGCCAAAGAAGATGCCTTGGAATGGGGAAAGTTCCGCTCCGGTGGCGTAACCATTGCGGGAACTGAATACATGCCGCCTCCGGCAGAGCAGCTGACGGATCTGTTTAACAAAATGCTCGAACAGGCCGAAGAAATTGCTGATGTCTATGACCGGGCCATTCATTTTTTTCTGACTATGGCCCGATGTCAGTTTTTCTATGATGTCAATAAACGTACGGGCCGGTTTATGATGAACGGTTTCCTGCTGACTCACGGCTACCCGGCGATTAACCTTCCGGCGAAGCGGCAACTGGAATTCAATCAGCTGATGCTCACTTTTTATGAAAGCGGCGACCAGCAGCAAATGAACGTTTTTCTCCGTTCCTGCCTTGATGAACGGATTATCCGGATAATGAAAGAAGAACAGATACACGGGCGGGCAGCCCATAATCACTGATCCTTATACCTATGAGCGAGCGAAAAACAATTACCATAAGCGGCACGGACGCAAAGGGTCTGCGGCTGACGTCCAAAATATTTGAAGAAGAGGTGCGCGGTGCAGCCGTTGATGCTGACGAGCTGATCCTGGAATCCTTTGGCCAGCATAATATCGGTCTGCGGCTCGGTAACTTGGAACGTCCCTTGACTATCCAGGTGAAAGGACCGGTGGGCCAGCGGGTAGGCTGTATGGGAATGCCCGGTGCAACAGTTATCTGCGAAGGGTCAGCCTCGGACGACGTGGGCTACCTGAATATCGGCGCGGATATCATTGTCAAGGGCGATGCCACCAACGGGGTCTGCAACGCCATGGCCGGGGGGCGGGTAATGATCGGCGGGTCCATCGGGGCGCGCGGCCTGACCATGACCAAGTGGAATCCGGATTATGAAAAGCCGGAGATGTGGGTGCTCGGCTCTGTGGGAGATACCTTTGCCGAATTCAACTGCGGCGGCATCGGCGTCATCTGCGGCCATGAAGCCAAGAATCCCGACAATGTGCTCGGCTACCGTCCCTGCGTGGGTATGGTCGGTGGGACAGTCTATTTTCGGGGCGAGACCGATGACAGCTATTCCCGGACCAACGCCAAGCTGACCCAGCCGAACGACGAGGAATGGCAGTGGCTTATGGACAGAATGTCCGGCTATCTGGAGGCCATCGGTCGTCCGGAATTGCTGGAGACTATGAGCAGGCGTGAGGAATGGAATCTGCTCACTGCAGTAACTGCTCAGGAACGGGCCCTGATGTTTTCCGGCCCCATGCCTATGGCCGAGTTTGCCCATCGCATCTGGAACAACGGCTTCGGCGGCGGCGACCCGCTGCGTGACTTGGCGCCGGGACTGGACCGGTCAGTTGTCGGCGTGGTAGAGACCGGCGAAATGCGGCGGCGCAGGCCCTACTGGGTCAACCGTGATTCTGCCGCGCCCTGCACCTATTACTGCCCCATGCACATCCCGACCATCGACCGGCTGCGGCTGATCCGCGAGGGGCGGAACGACGAAGCCTACGAGATGCTGCTGCGCTACACGCCTTTCCCGGCTTCGGTCTGCGGCACCATCTGCCCCAATCTCTGCATCCAGAACTGCTCCCGGAAAAAGGTGGACTACTCCATTGATGTTGCCGTACTCGGGCAGGCAGTGCACAATGTTGATCCTCCCCCTTCCGAACCGGCCACCGGCCATAAGGTGGCAATCATCGGCGGAGGACCGGCCGGGATGGGTGCGGCTTGGCATCTGGCCCTGGCCGGTATTGAGGTCCATATTTATGAACGGAGCAATGAGCTGGGCGGCAAACTGGCCCAGACTATTCCCTGGGAGCGGCTGTCCAAGGCAATCTGGGATATGGAGGTGGAACGTTTCCGCAAAAATGACCTGATCAAAGTTCATCTCGGCGTGAACATGACCAGGGAAAAGCTGGAGGAGCTGAAGAACGAGTACGAGTACATCATTGTCGCAGTGGGTACCCATCAGCCCAAGACCATTCCTTTTTCCGGCCATGAGCGGGTTATCCCGGCCCTGGATTACCTCAAGGCGGCCAAGAGTGAGGAACCGATGACCACCGGCAGGCAGGTGGTCATCATCGGGGCAGGCAATGTGGGCTGTGACGTGGCAGCTGAATGTTATCGCCTCGGTGCCGAGGAAGTAACCTTGGTAGATATCCAGAAGCCGCTGGCTTTCGGCAAGGAGCGTGAGGCAGCCGAGGCTCTGGGGGCGGTGTTCAAGTGGCCGATCATGACCAAGGAAATCACGGAAGAAGGGCTGGTCACGGATAAGGACGAGCTGCTTCCGGCCCAGACCGTGATCATCTCCATCGGCGATGTGCCCAGTCTACCTTTCCTGCCGGACAGCGTTGAGGTTATGGAAATTGCCGGTGGTTCGTGGATCAAAACCGATGAGGCAGGCCGGACCAGCGATGAAAAAATTCTGGCTGTGGGCGATGTGGAACGGCCTGGTCTAGCCACCAATGCCCTAGGCGCGGCCAAGCGGACAGCAGAGTATCTGGTGGCAGCCATCAACAATGAGACCTGGCAGCCCTTTGCCAAGAAACTTATTCAGTACGAGACTCTGACCATTGCCCATTACGACCCGGCAGAGGAAAAGGGGGATACGGAAAACCAGCAGGCAGCCCGCTGCCTGAGCTGCGGTGCCTGCCGGGACTGTCATCTCTGCGAGACCATGTGCCCGACCCACGCTATTTCCCGCCAGGAAATTCCTGATGAGCAGGCAGTGGACGGCGTGAACTACAAGTATGTGTCTGATGATAACAAGTGCATTGCCTGCGGCTTCTGCGCCGACACCTGCCCCTGTGGTATCTGGACGATGCGGCCGTATTAGCGGCAGAACGATACAACCCTTTGTTTTACGGGACGGAGCGGGTAACAGATAAAAGGTTCAGAGTCTGCGGTGACAGTGACAGGTATCTGATTTTTTTACTTTTCCGTACCGTGTGAGCGGTATTGCATGGACATCATGTGATATCAGAGGAGGAAGAAAGATGAGGAGAAAGAGTATGAAAAAAGTATTCGCAGCAGCGGCAATGTCAATCGTCTTGTTGGTCCCGTTCTCCGTTGCTTTGTCTGCCGATGCACAGGAAGCGCAGAACGGGAAGCCGCAGATTGTTGAGCAGGAACTGGAAAATATGGCTCGCAAGTTCGAGGCAAAAGCAGAACAGAACGCAAAAGAGGAACTCAAAAGATTGATGGAGGCTGGCAAGCTGCAAGAGGAACTTGAGGCTGCCCGTAAGACGCAGAAAACCGACAAGAAAAAACCAGGTGAGGCTCAGAGTCAGAACTGATTTCCTCCTGCTTCCTGAGAGCACTCTCCCCCCTGAATTAACCTGCTAACCTGCTTTTCATGTCCGGGGTGATTCCCCGGACCGCCGCATCAAAACGTCAGTTTCCCCTCCTGTTTAATTTACCTGCCGACCTGAGCTGCCCTGCCCTGCCCCTTTGGCAGCAACATTGTAACATTCCTTGACAATTGTTATCGTTTTGTTGTTAATTTAAACAGGATACAATATTTTTTACCCTGTTAGGAGTTACGCAGTTGAAAACAGGAAGCGCAGTTGTTACAATAGGTTCGCTTGTTAGAGCTGCAAACCGTCAGTTGAACAAAATCAACGGGTTGTAAATCCAACTGCGTAACTCCTACCTGTCTTGTTTTTTATATTTTTCTGTTTGCAGCAGGACATCGCGCACAGTCTACAATTCTTCTTTTTACAGAAGAAAGGAAACTAAAGTTAAAGGACTATTTTGTTTAAAAATATACTCAGGAGCAATGCAATGCGTAGATTCTTAATTTTCGTTTGTCTGTTAAGTCTGTCCGGCATGGTCTTTATGATATATGATTACGTTTTTTATAAAGAAAAGGTGTATAGAAAATCAAAAAATAATTTTCAGGCAATAACCCTGAGAGCGGCACAGGAGCTGGATACTCTTGCCCGGCAGGTCATGGATTCTGCTGAATCTGTTGCTGCAGAGATAACAGCTGATCTGAAATCTCAAAAAAAGACGGATAAGGCTGTAAAAGAAGTAGCTGGCAAGAAACTGCGCAAAGTACTCAAAGAGAATTCAGCCTTTGCCGGGGCAGGAATTGTCTTTCAACCTCCTGCCTATACATCGGAAATGAAATTATATTCTGCAGGCTGGCATGGGAAAAACGGACAGGAGGATGCTGCGGTAACGGCTGTTAAGAATGATGAAATTGATGATTACTTTTCCTGCTGGTATCTGGCGCCTGTTCAGGAGAAAAAAAACAGCTGGAGTGAACCGTATTGGGATACAGCCCGCAATGTCCGCATGGTAACCTATTCCGCCCTGTTTTATCAGCCGGAGCAGGACGGCGCGGAGAAGAAACCTGCCGGTGTTGTCGCTGTAGACCTTTCTCTGGAATATTTCAATACTGTCATGCAGAAGACTGTGGAAAGCTCCGGGAAAGGATTCGGCGGTCTGACAACTGCTGCAGGGACATATCTTTATCATCCGAAGAAAGAATATGTTGTTTCGGGAAAGACGCTGCAGCAGATTGCGAAAATAAAAGACGATTCCAACAGACTGGAACTCGCAGAAAAGGCGAAGCTCGGTGAGAGCGCGGTTCTGGATCATACAAGCACGACAACCGGTGAGGCGTCCTGGCTGATTGCCGAGCCTGTGCCGAGTTCCGGCTGGTCTGTGCAGAATACCTTTATGAAAAACGATATCGTCATCAATAGAGATAAATTACGGCATCGACTCATTCTGATGGTCTGCTGCGCGGTTGTTTTTCTGACCACCCTGCTGATTCTGATCCAGATCAGGTGTCAGGAAAACAGAGTGCTATCCAAAGAAGTTGCCTGGCGTTTTGTTGCTGCGCTATCGCTGATCCTGGCAGCCGGTATCGGCATAATCTGGAAAACCTCTTTGACGTACTATAAAAAACCATATCCCGAGGCCAGGGAGCTGAAAAACAAGCAGGCTGTGGAAAAACAAACAGTGTACTATACGCAGCGTTATCAGGAAAAAGATCCTGACAGGCCAATTTTTATTCCTACGGGGATTTATATTGAAACACTGGATTTTTCCACTGCAAACGAGCTGTCCATGTCCGGACATATATGGCGGCGGTATCCGGCCGACTTTCATGATGACCTGAGCAATATTCATTTTTTTCCGGCCAAGCAACAGACTATCGGCAGTCTGGACATCAGGGAGACGAAGGATGAAAAAGTCGTTCTGTCCAGCTTTCATGCCACCATACCGGCCTATATCTCCTCTGCAAAGTATCCTCTGGAAATCGAGGAGCTGACCATACAGATGTTCTCCCGAAAAAGTGATCGGGTAGTTTTTGTGCCTGATTTTGACAGCGAACATTTCGGGGCATCAGTACTCTTTCCCGGACTGAACGAAAAAATCGATCTTCCCGGCTGGGAAGTGACCAAAACGTTTTTTGCCTTTTCAAAAAGAGATAAAAAAACAGATTTTTTTACAACAAAGGGTTACCAACATAATGACCTGCCGGTATTATCCTATCATATCGGTATACGAAGAGTTTTTATCAATGCCTTCATTTCCAACCTTACACCGCTGATCGTGGTAAGTATCATTCTGTTTTTTATCATTCTTCTCCCTTCTGACACTGATATCAGCAAGGTGCTGGGTATCTGTTCTTCTCTGTTTTTTGTGGTTGTTTTTTCTCATCTGGCAATACGACGCAGTATTTCCATATAGCTGGAGCAACATAATTTGAATATGCCCACAAGAGGCATAAGTTTTGCCTTCACGCCTTTCAGATAGCTGATCCTGTATTCAGTTTATACTGCTCCAGCTATAGGACAGCTGTTTTATCTTGAATATTTCTTTTTTGTTATCTATTTTGCTGTGATCATGACGCCGACCAAGAGATTCCTGGTCTCATTCGGCAAAGGGCACGGTCTCTTTGGAGAGAAGGATATATTCTTCAAACTCTCCTACTGGCCGATGCTGCTGAGCCTGCTGCTGGCCGTCACGGCCTGGGAGTTTTATTAACAATGCTATGAGCAGCGGGTCGTTCTGACTACATTATTTTTACCGGGTAAATCCCTATCACAGATATTCTATGAGCAGCAGATTGACAAAAGAAATACAGCGACGCCGCACCTTCGGCATTATCAGCCACCCGGATGCAGGCAAGACCACCCTGACGGAAAAGCTCCTTCTCTTCGGCGGGGCCATTAAAATGGCCGGGGCGGTCAAATCGCGCAAGACAGCGAACCACGCCACCAGTGACTGGATGTCCATCGAGCAGGAACGCGGCATTTCCGTGACCACCTCGGTGATGAAATTCAATTACCGGGATTTTGAGATCAACCTACTGGACACTCCGGGCCATCAGGACTTTTCCGAGGACACCTACCGGGTGCTTACAGCCGTGGACTCGGCCCTGATGGTGATTGATTCGGCCAAGGGCGTGGAGGCCCAGACCACCAAGCTGATGGAGGTCTGCCGGATGCGCGACACCCCGATCATCACCTTTATCAACAAGCTGGATCGGGACGGCATGGACCCGCTGGATATCCTGGCTGATATTGAAGAAAAACTCCAGATCGAGTGCGCACCGCTTTCCTGGCCCGTGGGTATGGGCAAGGGCTTCAAGGGTGTGTACGACCTGAACCGCAACGAACTCAACCTGTTCACCCCGAGCCAGAATACCCGGCCGGAAGACCGGGTGGTGGTCAGGGGGCTGGATGATCCCCGGCTGGACGAGCTGCTTGGTCATGATGCTGATCAGCTGCGGGAGGATGTCGAACTGCTCCAGGGTGCAGCCGATCCCTTTGAATACGAACACTATCTCAACGCCGGGCAGACCCCGGTGTTTTTCGGCAGCGCCATCAACAATTTCGGGGTCAAAGAGCTGCTGGACAATTTTGTCGAGCTCTCGCCAGCTCCCGGCCCCCGTGCGGCAATCACCCGTGCGGTCTCGCCGGAAGAAGAGACTTTCAGCGGCTTCACCTTTAAAATTCAGGCCAACATGGACCCGGCCCATCGGGACCGGATCGCCTTTTTCCGCATCTGTTCCGGCAAGTTCACCAGAGGCATGAAGGTGAAACACCACCGGTTAGGCAAAGAGGTGAATCTGAGCAAGGCCACCGTGTTTATGGCTCAGGACCGCACCAATGTGGATGAAGCCTATCCGGGTGATATCATCGGCATCCACAATCACGGGACCATCAAGATAGGCGATACCTTTACGGACAAGGAACCGCTTAAATTCACCGGGATTCCCAACTTTGCCCCGGAACATTTCCGCCGGGTGCTGCTGAAAAATCCGCTCAAAACCAAGCAGCTGCACAAGGGTCTGATGCAGATGGCCGAAGAAGGCGCAGTTCAGCTCTTCCGACCGATCATGGGCAGCGATTACATCCTTGGTGCTGTGGGTGTGCTGCAGTTCGAGGTGACCATGGCCCGGCTCAAGGCCGAATACAACGTGGATGCAATCTACGAAACCGTCAACTACAACCTGGCACGCTGGATCAGCTGCGACGATCCCAAAAAACTCAAGGCATTTGAGGCCAGAAATCAGGGCAATCTCGCCTATGATGCGGAAGGTCATCTGGCCTTTCTGGCAGACGGGCAGTGGCGCCTCAATCACATTGCCGAGCTGTTCCCGGATATTGTCTTTCACAAGACCAGGGAGCATAACTGATTCAGATTCAGGGCCTGCCTGTCCCGACGGGCAGGGTACTGTACAATTGATCCGCAGCTGAGCGGTGAACCGACAATCAGCACTCTATTATAAACTGAGATGGATCGCTATATCAATCTGTTCACAGATTACGGCTTCAAAAAGGTCTTCGGCGAAGAACCCAACAAGGACCTGCTGATTGCTTTCTTAAACGAACTCCTGGATGATAAAGAACAGATAAAGCACCTCACCTACCTCAACGGTGAACGCCTGGGCAAAACAACAAGGGACCGAAACGCCGTCTTTGACCTCTACTGCACCAATGAACAGGGCGAGAAATTTATCGTTGAGATACAACGGGTCAAACAGAAATTCTTCAAAGATCGCAGTCTCTACTATTCCACCTTTGCCGTGCAGGAACAGGCCGCAAAGGGTAAAGACTGGAAATACGAGCTGAAGAGCGTCTACACCATCGGCATCCTGGATTTCTGTTTTGATGATGCTGATCAGGACAAGCTTCATCATCGGGTAAAATTGATGGAACAGGAGACCAGGCAGGTCTTTTACGATAAATTGACCTTTATCTATCTGGAGATTCCTAAATTCAAAAAGGCCCTTGAGGAGCTGCGCTCAGATTATGACCGCTGGCTCTATGCCTTTAAAAATCTTCATCGCCTCCAAGATCATCCCAAAGAACTCGCCGCAGGCATTTTTAAACGACTGATTGAGATTGCTGAGCTGGCCAAGTTTGATCCCTTGGAACAACAGGATTATCAGGAGAGTTTAAAAGATTACTGGGATCTGAAAAGCTCCATGGACACCTATTATGAAGAGGGAAAGGCTGCAAGGGGGAGAGAAATTGTACGCAACGGGCTGAAGCAAGGGCTTGATATCCAGTTAATCTCAACCCTGACAGGTTTATCAAAGGATGAAATTGAGGCGATCAGAGACGAAACAAGGCGATGATCCCCCACAGGAGACATCGCCTTATTCAACAGCAGCCCGTATGTGCTGAGGCAGCATGGCGATGAATATCACACTGGTCCCAGCGCCGCCCGCCATCTTATATCATTTTGTCTTGTCGCTTTTCTCGAACCTTCCCCAACTCCTCCCGCCATTCCTCTAAAGCAGGATATCCGATGGCCTCTGCGATCTCCACAGCCAAGGCAATGTGCTCTTCGGCCTGAACTAGATCGTCCAAGTCATGATAGGTAAGACCGATATTTAAGCAGCTTTGTGCTTCTTCGGCCCGGTCACCAAGCTCACGGCTGATAGTCAAGGCTTGTTGATGATACTCCAGAGCCTTGCTCGGCTCACCTCGGGTACGGCGGATAGTGGCAATGTTGTTCAGGGTTGTCCCTTCCCCGATTTTATCGCCTGCTTCTCGCATGACGGGTAAACATTGCTCATAATACTGCAAGGCTTGCTCGTAGTTGCCTTGGTAATAATAAAGCTGACCAATATTGTTTAGTGCGACCCCTGCCCCCTCCCGGTCATCGACTTCCTGCCGGATGCTCAAACTCTGCTGATAATATTGCAGGGCCTGCTCATACTTGCCTTGTTCTCTATAAATATTGCCAATGTCATTCAGAAGTACGCCTTCTCCTTGTCGGTCTCTCAGCTCACGGATTATGGGCAGGCTTTGTTCGTGCCATGCAAGAGCCTGCTCAAACTCCCCGCGTCGCCAACAGGTGTAGCCCAAGTTATTCAGACATTCTCCTTCATCCATGCGTTCGCCAGCCTTGCGGGTCGCAGTCAGGAGCATCTCCAAGGCGGTCAGTCGCTCTGTCCACCAACCCTGCCGGTCAAGGTACTGCGAGATTGCTTCAACCAACCCTTTCACCTCCTGCCACAGCCCACTGTCCAAACAGGCACGTATCAGGCGCAGGCAATGTGTTCGCTCATCATCCAGCAGGGCATAACCCGGTACGCCGGCAGCACTCTGTTCCCTGCACCAAGCTATATAATAGCTGGCCACCCGCGCCAGTGCCTTCCTGCTCAGGGGCAGGTTCCGGGCTGCGTACTCATGGATCAGGGCATGGCCTATATGCAGGCGTTCTCCCCGGCGTTCCAGCAGGCCGTAATTGACCAGCTCGTTCACGGCCTTGCGGGTGCGGAGTTCATCGTCCTCCAGCAGAACGGTCATGGGCGCAACGGACAGCAGATCATAAGCCGAGGTGCCTGCCAGTTCCAGCACAAGGCGGGCATCCTCCCCCACCTGGGCCGTGCTCTGCTTGAGCAGTAGGGTTGCATTGTCACGCTGATGCTCCTCACTATCCCCCAGCTCTTTGAACGGCTCCTCCTGTAACCAGCGTAGGTAGTCCGTTGCAGACTCGCCGGTGCTACGTAAATAGTTCCCGGCTAGGCGCAGTGCTATGGGCCAACCACCCAACAAACTACAGAGCTGTTCTATGGTTTGCTGGTTGTCACTGATTTCGCCCCAAGCACGCAACATGTCTTCAGCTTGGTCATCAGACAGGGGCGACAACTCTAGGCGAAGTGATCCAGAGTCACTCTTTTTCCTAGTGGTGATGAGCACGCCACAGCCACCTCGCAGATCTAACACGGCCCGAAGATCCTCAGCCTCTTCTGTACCGTCAAGGATGAGCAAAGCTTGCTTACCAATCAAGGCATTACGCACAAGCTGCTCTAGGTCTGCCTCCGCTGCAATACCAAAAGCTTGAGCAATAGTCTGGAGGGCCATTGTGGTATCCGGCTGATGATAAAAGGAATGAAAGACTATACCGTCCGAGAAGCGGTCAGCGGGTAACTTACGCACCGCATGGGCGGCTAAGGCACTCTTTCCCATCCCTCCCGGCCCACAGATGGCAACCACCCTATCAGGATGCAGGTGCTCATACAGCCAAGTGAGTTCCTCCTCGCGATGAAGAAAGATGTCGTCTTGCGGCGGAAAGAGTTGGGGAACAGAAGGACGGGGATAATGATGATAGGTTATATTTTCTGCTCTGCCAGAGAATATATTGCCATCTCCTTTCACATCTTGAGCAATATTGACCTGCCTGCCTAGCGAACCTGCTCCTTGAACAATATTTTGTTCACCTGCCGCAGTAACCACTCCATGAGCAAAATTTCGATCACGAGGGCGTAATATTCGCACCGAAGTTGTCGGGCCAGGTAGTTCTTTAAACTTAATGCTCTCCTTGCCATGCTCGGTTATGTAATTGTGAATTATACGAAAACCACGCCCTATTCCCTCAAATACCAATAACTGAGCCAAATACTGAGAGATTGCTCCGTTTACAGGTTTGGAAACGGGATAAGCTGAACACTTGAGAAGTTCTGCCCATGACAAGTGGCCTGGAAAGGAACCAGGACTCTGAATTTCTATATAATCTGAATTAACGGTTACTTTAACGACACCGTTGGATCGGTAATCTCTATGAGTAACTGCATTAGAGATAAGCTCTCGTATTAGATTCTGATCAATCTCGTACTGTTCTACTCGTTTTCCGCTATCCGCTATTGATGACGTTTTGCGGAGAGACTGCTTGGTCTTTCTTATTAATTCCTCTATCTGAATACTCAGCGGCCCTTTCACTTCATGTCGTTCAAAGGATTCCTCTCCTTGATCTCCAAGGACAAAATTTGATTTAGCCTGAGAATACATCCTCTCTGGATACATAGCAAAGCACAGTACAGCTGACTGATGTAATGTAGGATTATTTTCAAGGGGAGAGAAAAATTTGAGCTTTGTGAGCACAATCTCTCTATCTTGCATGTCGCCTTTATCTTCACCAAGTTCCGTTGCATAACTCTCTACTAATGACCAATCTAAATCATCCAATGAAGCTCCCAAGCAGGGATGTTCTGTATAGACCGTCTTCTCGTAGAGTAATTTCAGTTCCTCTGGTGTTCTGATGTTCTGTTGAATGCGTGTTGTTTTATTTTTTGAGGTTTTTCCGCTTTTGTTCTTTGCAAGCCAAATAGGTCGCTCCGCTTTATCAATCTTGAATACAGGCTGTTGCAGAAATGATGAATACTTTTTATCTGCTTTCAGCTTATTGCTGATATAAGAGACAATGTCATCGACAGAGATCAGCCCGTTAGCAGTACATTGCAGATCTAAGCCTGTTTCAATACCGTTGCATAAAAGGTCTGTAAAAACACTCGCCGAGCCATCCGGCATTTCATGACTTGTTTGACTGGCCCTGGATGAGGCTATGATAGCAATTCCTTTTGGAATAGTCCCCTTATTGATTGAGGCAAGGATATCAGAATTCTTGCTTCCCTGTATTGCGGCACCACTATGACAAGCATCAAGAATGATAATAGCCCGTTGTACTCCTTTAACTTCTAGGTCAATCATTAAGCAGTCAAAAGGAAGAATTTCAGAAGAAGCACCTAATTGCAAACAATACCTTCCATTTAGGACTGTTCCATGTCCTGAGAAATAAAATATAAACTGGTCAGTCAAATGCCAGTTTTCAATTACCGGTGCAACACTCCCCCTTAATTCATTGCAACTCTTACATTCATGGAGTGGCTTAGGGCTATCAATTGAACATGCCCCGAGTTCATGGTTTGTAAGAAGGCTGTAGATGCGTGACACATCTCTATTGCCAGCTTTCAGTTCGTCTCCGGTCAGAGAGTTTACAACAACAGCTATGCGTCTCGGATTATTTTCTGCGGAAGACATGTGTTATTCTTCCGCAAGAAGAACGGTTAGGTCAGAGGAATGGTTTTGTTCTTCCAGTTTTTTGATTACAGCTTGAAGCTCATCTGAAGAAACATTATTGAGCTGGATTGTCGTATTGCCGCACTTTATTGAAACCGAGTAGTTCGGTTGTTGTGATTTCCAATACGAGAGAACTGAGACAAGAGTTGCAACCGCAGACAGGGCTAGTCCAGCAATACTTAGCGCGATAGTCAAGTCTGTTTTACTCCCCTTTTGGGGCTCACCTTTTTCAAGTTGCACGGGGATGTCAGCCTCTTGCTCTATAAACTCTGCAAGACTATTTAAACGGTAGGAACTTTCTCCAGAGGGGGAATTTTCCTTAAACTTTATATGGGCATTCATGGTTTTCTCGTAGGATTTATTGTGGATAAATTGCGCTTGTTTTTTTATGTTCTAAACAGTACAGACATGTCGGCAAAAAGTTACATTCAACAAAGAATATAGCTTGATTGGGAGAAAAAAACGATAGAAATGCCTTAAAGCAGGTAGGCCGGATGATGCAATGGACAATACTTCCCGATCAGAAGATAACCCAAGCTGGTAACTGATGTTACGCACGCAAATAAAAAATCAGTAAGTTACGAGACACCCAAAACGTGGAATCTGCCGATTTTGCGTTTCGGCTGCGTAACATCAGCTGGTAAAATAAAAAAAGCGACACCATCCCGTGAGGGACAGTGCCGCCTGTAATTCCTATGTTGCTTTAGACCTCCTGCAGAACTGCCTGTTCTTCTCAGGCGGTGAGGTTTTTCCCTTTTTCAAAATTTTCCGCTTCAGGCAGCTTTCTTCATTTTCCGTGCCGCAACCTTCATATTCACTATGCCGGATATGATATTTTTCTTTATATTATGGCCTTTAAGCCTGTTCCGGTATGTTTCCGACATGATTTTAAATACCTTCACCTCTCTTATGACATGCTCAACTTTGATACGTTTTTTCGATAAATCAAGATTATATGCCTTCTGTTCGGCGGTCAGTTCACCGTTCCGGGGCTTTTTAAAGGGAATTTCGGCGCGCCGGTCATATGCCGCGATTCCCTGATATCCGCTGTCGGCCTTCTTCGGAATACCGTGAAAACGCTCCCGCCCCTTCTGTTCCTTATATATCCTGAAATCATGAACACTTCCGGGATACGACGCCGAAACCGAAAAAATCCGTCCGTCGGGACCGGCGGTAAACTGCGTTCCGAGCGTGTGTTTTCCCTTCTTTCCGCTGTAATACTTCTTCTGTCCTTTCTTCAGGCGCTGAACCGGCTGCTCCGTCGCATCGATTATCAGGTATTCCGCATCTTCCCGTGTGATTTCACGCTTTTTTTCAATATGAATCACCCGTACCGCGATTTTTTCCATCCGTTTCACTGCGCGCATCACCGTCGTCTCATCGGAATCGAAGAAAAAACTGAGGAACTCATATGTCACGTAACAACGGTAATAGATAAGCGAAGACTTCGCAGGAGCATGGCGAGAAGGTGGTTTTCAGCTCCTTCCAAGTTGTGCTTTCTCCCGCCCTTTTCAAAATTATCTCTCCGCTCTTCCCATAAAGGGCGGATCTTTTCCGTCATTCCGTTGAAAAGATCAATATCGACACCGGTCAGACGGCGGAATGTTTCAGGGCGGCGGGAGAGTTTTTCGAATGTGAGCATGATTTTCAGACCTCCGGGGTTGATAATCGAAAAAGTGACCGAAAAAATATCAGCATCCGCCGTTTCTGTCAAATCACCAAGTTTTGCAGGAGGTCTAATAACTACGGGATTCAAAGCCGTCCTGACGGAACAGCGGCATAATTCCACTTCGGCAGAAACTCGTCGAATTGAATTTTCATATTTTCTTTACTTCTACTTTGGCACTCACAAAGGCTGTGGTAATAATTTGCAATTCCGTTGTTTCTCATATGCGAAATCAATCGAAGCTTGCCTCTTTTCATGCCGTTGACAAAGCTGTCTTATAACTTCATCTTCGTTTACATCTCGACGTGGAAAATTGACTTGAGTAATGTTGTTATATCAGCGCAACTCAATAACGGGACACCGACTTGATGGTATAATCGTTGCTCGACCATAAACAACATGGCCATCATGACCATAGTCATATGATGATGCCAAGCCAGCCATCCCCGAGCCTGATAATCACCCATTCCACATTCATTTTTTGCATCCTGAAATGGCCGTTCAACCCAATATCGTTGAGCTTGCATATATGCAAGTCGTCTTGTTGACGTGTTACTTTCCGCATTACTTAGGCTATATTTAATTTTTTTCGGGGACTTAACCTCATGTCTGACAACTAAATGCCATTTTCTTGCTTCAGCCTCTTTACCGTCCCATAGCCACTTCCCTATGCAGAATATCCACAATGAGTTTGCCTTTGGTCGTATTTCGAACTTTCACCCGTTTCCATGCATTATTAAGTTGTTGCATCACCCATTTATCAACACGTATGCCTTCTTTTTGTGCTTCGAGCTTGCTCGGGCGTTTCCCTTTGTTCGATTTTGCTTTTGGAACGACAGGGTTGGGATCTTCAATATAAATTATAAATTATTTGGTCTTTATGAACATCTGCCATGAACTTTTCATCGTTATTATCAAGTTTCCGAAGAAATTGAGAATTCTTCCCGTAAAAACCATCACAACCCACCCAGTTAAAACGAACGCCATTCTTTCGCGCATGGAAGACCATGTCAAGAGCCTGTTCATGCTTTGTTTTGAAAACAATTTTGTCGGCGGGAATCTTAGCCTTAAGACAACGTTCCTTGTCATCCGTCCAGCTTTTCGGTAAATACAGCCGACAGTCGATCGGCGTTGAAAAGCGACCATATCCCAAAGTTGCAAACACTACTACTTGACAGTTGTCGGTTTTACCAAGCTGCCCGCACCATTGACGAGAAACCCCAACAGACATTTTACCCTTTTTGGGTATCCCGGATTCATCAATAAAAAGAGCGCTATCTTCCTTTCCTCCAAAAATGTTATCCGCATCTTTAGCTACGTGGTTGTTTACAGGACGCCAATCCCAGTTCGATTCGGAAAGAAAATACTGGAGGGGCTCATATTTAACGCCCGGAACCTTTTCCTCCATACGTTCCATGTTTTTTTGTCAGACTGGAATAAACCTTTCAAGTATTGGAATGCTTTATCTGACAAACTTACCGTATGTCTCTTAAAAAAATGATGATATCTTTCGTGAAAAGACGTAAGTTGCCGGGCGATGCCGGTCAACTCAAAGAATTTGTCATGGGGACTTCTTTTTTCGGGGCTGGGAGCGTTCATAAAAAGAATAAAGTTATAATCAGGGCGATTGACGGGTATTTTTTTGATAGCTGTTATCAGGTGCTAGCTTGATCAAAAAGCGATAAAATTTTCCTAATGAAAGATACAACTTTATCCGGATATTGTAAGAAGTTTTTACAAATAGATCAAAAGGTTATGGTTGACAAAGTAGAAATAATCATCCCCGATAATAGCTCCGTAAAAATGTGAATTAGGAGTTGGATTATTCGGCCCCAGCAAAAACAGATAGTTACAGAAAAACTGTTCCGATTCTGCAGATTTTTTCAGTTTTATCTTGTTGATTTTGTGTTATGGATTTCAACCCCTAATTCGCATTAAAAATCTATTTTTACAAGGTCCGCAGATATGAAACTCACCCCACAAACATTCGCCTTCCTAAAATTCGCTCCGCTCAAATCCCTCCTATCCAGATTTGCTCCGCTTAAATCAATTTCCGCATCAGGATGCTCCTCGCGCCACGCATTCCACGCCGCAACCCCTCGCCAGAGTATGTTCAGCTGTTCTCGATTAGCCATCTTCACAAATGATTATGCGCTCTCTCAGCAGGATATACTACAAAAACCGGATTTCTGCAGTTTTTCACCACCACATCAGTCAACGAACCGAAAATTCTGCGCTGCAGCCCGGCGGTCCGCATGCCTTTCAGAATGATCAGATCATGGCGCCGGGCTTCGGTCAGGATTGATTCCCGCCGGGATTCGGTTATTTCGGCAATACAGGTGATTTCACGGGCGTCAAAAAACGTGGACCGCGCCCATTGCTCCAGTTCTTTTTCCCTGCTCCGTCGTTCATCCTTGGTGCTGTCCGCGTAAAGGAGGTGGTGAAAGGTCAGTTTCGGCTGACATGAGGTCACCAGCGCCTCAATAACCGGCAGCAGCTCATCCAGCTCTTCCGGCAGGATAAACGGAATCAGGATACGTTCCCAGGTCATTGTGCCGACAAAACGGACAGCAATCACCGGACAGCGGACATTGGCCACCACCGGGTCAAGTATTTTCCGGAATTTCAGCGGAGTTCTGCCGAGGGGATAACCGAGGACCAGGGCTCGGATATTTTCCTCTTCTGTTGCGGCAATCAGGGCCGAGGCCCGTTCGTGGTATATAACCTTAGTCTGCAGGGGATAACCTAACAATGCCGCCTCATCGGTTTCCGGCAGAAAGAGATCCTGCTGTTCTTCCGCAGTCAGCTGCCCGTTTTTTCCGTTTTCTGCATTTTCTGTCCTGCAGTGCACCCGGACAGCTAGGGGAAGGGAGTCAAAATGATGCGCCAGAATAGTCGCCACCCTAGTCAGTGCTCTGGCAGTGGCAAAATGGCAGGTACCGACGAGCACTGTCCCTGCAGGGGAACCTGACGGATGCAGCGTATTTTCCTGCCACGGGGGCAGAGTGGGGTTGTCGTCCTTGCCTGTGCTGAATCCGAAAAACCGGGAGATTGCGGAACTGGACGTACTGCGGGCCTGATCCGGGCCGATTTCTCCGGCTTTTTCGACCGTAATACGGACCAGCAGCGGACCGAACAGCTCGGACAGGACCACTCCGGCCAGGACCACCGGGGTGATGGTATCCGACCAGGCAGCCAGCTTCGGGTCTGTACTGACCATAAAGACAAAGCCGATAGCCACCCCGGCCTGGGGGATCAGCGAGAGGCCGAGGAAGTTACGTACATTTTTTTCTGCGCCGGACAGATAGGCACCAAGCCAGCTGCCGCTGTATTTTCCCAGAATTCTGGCCAGAAAATAGGCTATCCCAACCCACCCGGCCAGCCGCAGGGCGGAGAGATCCAGATGCACACCGGCCAGGGTGAAAAACATGACATAGATCGGCGGCTCAAAGCCGTTGATGATCCGGAACAGCCGGACGTCCCGTTCCGCATGGTTGATCATCACAAAACCGGTCATCATGCCTGCCAGCAGGGGGGAGAGATGGAGCAGCCGGGTCAGCTCGCCGCAGAGCAGGAGCAGGGCCAGTCCGGCTGTCAGCATTTCACCCCGGTTGCGCAGCTTGTCCAGAATGAAACCGATAAGACATCCTGTGATGACACCGGCGATCAGAGAACCGCCGATTTCGTAAAGACAGAACAGGAGCGACTGCAGGGAAAGTCCGTCCGTGCCGGTGAGGTTATGGGCCGTGGAAACAGCTATCCCGAAGATCATGATGGCAATGGCGTCATCCACCGCAACCACGGCCATAAGGGTGGAGGTCATGGGACCGCGTGTGCCCAGCTCCCGTGTGACATGGAGAATGGCTGCCGGTGCAGTGGCCACGGCGATCGCGCCGAGAAGCACGGAGAGAACCACCTGATCCCGCGTGATTTCCTCGGTGCCGGAGACCAGCCAAGTGGTCGGCAGGGCGGCAAGCAGGACTAGGAGAAAAGCGGCTGCAGCCTGAATCACCGATATATAGGCAACATCGCGGCCCATGCCGTCAAGGCGGCGCAGCTCCACATGTTCACCGATGCCGAAGGCGATCAGCATCAGGGCGATACTGGTGAAATGATCCAGCTGATGGCCTATCAGGTCAACAGTGATCAGCCCGATGCCTGACTCGCCCAGCAGCAGTCCGGCAAGAATAAAGCCGGTCACCGACGGGAGACGGAGGAGCTGGGCCAGTTTGGCAACAAAAAGTCCGGCAGCCAGCAGAACGGCTATACCGAGGGTGGCGTCATGTATCACGACAGCTTCCTTTTCCCTGTTTGTTCTCAGGGCATGATCTGAATGGAAAATCGGACAGGGTAAGACCTGTATGTTCAAGCAGAATTTCGTGGTTATGTATTTAAACAGGGCTGTAAAAAGAGTGCAACAGGTTTTGCTTCCACATTGATGCGGGGAGTATTTGCTTTTCAGGCAGGACAAAAAGAGGTTATCTTGAAAAGAACTCTGAAAAATCAGGGCCCAGTCGGAGAACCTTACGGTTTCATAAGGAATGAAAATTTAATAACAACGGAACTTGCTGACAGGTCATTGACAATTTCATAGTTGCGTTTATTCTCATCCGGTTATGAAGATAAAAACATATTCTCCTGAGATAGAAACGCGAATGCGTAATTTTTACGGCAGCCTGTCTGAAAAAGAAGAACGAATTCGCAAACCGGGCGGGGGACGTAAATCCGTCCTCTCGACCGCCATCGGCCTTGATGACGCATTTTTCGCAGTGCTGAAAAATCACACGGCGGGTTCGCCTATGGACGAGACGATTAATTCTACTTTGGCACTCACAAAGGCTGTGGTAATAATTTGCAATTCGGTTGTTTCTCATATGCGAAATCAATCGAAGCTTGCCTCTTTTCATGCCGTTGACGAAGCTGTCTTATAACTTCATCTTCGTTTACATCTCGACGTGGAAGAATTGACTTGAGTAATGTTGTTATATCAGCGCAACTCAATAACGGGACACCGACTTGATGGTATAATCGTTGCTCGACCATAAACAACATGGCCATCATGACCATAGTCATATGATGATGCCAAGCCAGCCATCCCCGAGCCTGATAATCACCCATTCCACATTCATTTTTTGCATCCTGAAATGGCCGTTCAACCCAATATCGTTGAGCTTGCATATATGCAAGTCGTCTTGTTGACGTGTTACTTTCCGCATTACTTAGGCTATATTTAATTTTTTTCGGGGACTTAACCTCACGTCTGACAACTAATTCTACTTTGGTGACCATACCATTAACTATTTAATAATATTAATAATACTAAAAACAGGGGTTTTTAAATACTTAATAAAAATAAGCTAGTTATGTTTATGATCGCCAAAGTAGAACTACTTGACAGTTGTCGGTTTTACCAAGCTGCCCGCACCATTGACGAGAAACCCCAACAGACATTTTACCCTTTTTGGGTATCCCGGATTCATCAATAAAAAGAGCGCTATCTTCCTTTCCTCCAAAAATGTTATCCGCATCTTTAGCTACTTGGTTGTTTACAGGACGCCAATCCCAGTTCGATTCGGAAAGAAAATACTGGAGGGGCTCATATTTAACGCCCGGAACCTTTTCCTCCATACGTTCCATGTTTTTTTGTCAGCCTGGAATAAACCTTTCAAGTATTGGAATGCTTTATCTGACAAACTTACCGTATGTCTCTTAAAAAAATGATGATATCTTTCGTGAAAAGACGTAAGTTGCCGGGCGATGCCGGTCAACTCAAAGAATTTGTCATGGGGACTTCTTTTTTCGGGGCTGGGAGCGTTCATAAAAAGAATAAAGTTATAATCAGGGCGATTGACGGGTATTTTTTTGATATAGCTGGAGCAACATAATTTGAATATGCCCACAAGAGGCATAAGTTTTGCCTTCACGCCTTTCAGATAGCTGATCCTGTATTCAGTTTATACTGCTCCAGCTATACAACTTTATTTCGTAGTAGAAAACCACCCCCTCTGGGGGTGGTCAGAGTTCAGCGGCTTTGCCGGTTGAACCTCAAAAGCTCATAATAAGCTCCATGACGTGTTGTCCCCACAACAATATCAGGAGCAAATTATGAGTCGATTTAAAAAACTATCACATACAATTTGGCATTGCCAGTACCATATCGTCTGGGTTCCCAAGTATCGATTAAGAATACTTGAGGGTGAAGTCGGACAGGAGGTGTTCAATTGTACCTGCGCATTCAGCGAGCAGAAAAAGTGTGAAGTGATTGAGCTGAATGTTCAAAAAGATCATGTTCATATTATCGTGATGATTCCTCCGAAACTGTCGATTTCGGATTATATGGGCATCATTAAAGGCAGAACCGCGATTCGTGTATTCAACAAGTTTCGCAAATTGAAGAAAAAACCGTACTGGGGTAATCGTTTTTGGGCACGCGGCTATTGTGTCGATATAGCTGGAGCAGTATAAACTGAATACAGGATCAGCTATCTGAAAGGCGTGAAGGCAAAACTTATGCCTCTTGTGGGCATATTCAAATTATGTTGCTCCAGCTATAATTCACTGAGAATGAGCAGGTTGGGCTACCAAACGAACTCCAAGGGCTGCACATACTCGGTTGATTGTGTCAAATCGCGGCTTGGCATTCGGCCTAAGTGTTTTATACAAAGCTTCGCGGGTTATTCCTGTGGATTGAGATAGTTCCGTCATTCCTTTGGCTCGTGCAATATCCCCCAAAGCAGCAGCCAAGAGGGAGGGGTCATTTTCTCCGATCACGACCGTGAGGTAAGCGGCAATATCTTCATCGTCTTTCAGGAATTTTGCCGGATCAAAATCAGGCAGATCGGCAACCTTTCTTTTTTTGCTCATGTTACTCCTCCAGCAGGTATGCTTTCCATCGGAATAATTCCTGTCCCGGCCTTGAAAGACCGGGCTATTTTCGGCAGTCCCTCCGGGACGCTGTTTTCGCGCAGCCCCGGTGGGGCGACAGAGAATAGCCCACTGTTTTAACGGTGGGTGTCGAGATCGGAAAGCTCAAGTCCTTCCAATGTTGAGTATAACCATATCTATGCTCTCCCAACAATCCCCAAAAACTCCTCCTCATCCACAACCTTCACCCCCATCTCCTGCGCCTTTTTCAGCTTACTCCCGGCCTTTTCCCCGGCCACCAGATGGGTCACTTTTTTACTCAGCCCGGAAACCACCCTGCCGCCTTGATCTTTGACCAGCTGCTTGGCCTCGTTCCGCGACATCCGGCTGAGGGTGCCGGTAAAGAGAAAGATAGCCCCTTCCAGCGGGTTGTTTTCAGTATTCCCCTGCACCGCCGTTTCTATGGTCAGGCCCAGCTCCAGCAGGGTTTCGATCATCTTCCGGTTTTCGTTATTGGAAAAATACTCGGTCAGGCTCATGGCGGCCTGCTCCCCGATGCCCTCCACCGCCAGCAGGTCTTCTTTTTCCGCTGCCAGCAGGGCATCAAGGCTGTTGAAATGGCGGGTCAGCAGCTCCGAGGTCATTTCCCCGACATAGCGAATCCCCAAGGCCCCGATGAACCGGGCCAGGGTAGGATGCTTGGCCTCATCTATTGCCAGCAGCATTTTTTCCGCAGATTTTGCTCCCCAGCCATCCAGAACGGCCAGTTGTTCTTTGCGGAGGCGGAAGATATCCGGGATTTCCTGGATCAGCCCGACTTCCATGAGCTGCTCAACGTTTCTTTTACCGAAGCCGTCAATATCAAGCCCTGCCTTGCCGACAAAATAGATCATCCGTTGCAGTTGCTGGGCCGGGCAGAGGAGATTGATGCAGCGGGTCACGGCCTCACCTGCCAAGCGTTGCAGGGGGGAGGTACAGACGGGGCATTGGCTCGGAAAGGGAATGGGCTGTTCCGCACCACTGCGCTGTTCGATAATAGGCTTGACGATCTCCGGGATCACGTCTCCGGCCCGCTGAATCAGGACGGTATCGCCGATCATCAGGCCTTTGCGCTCAATCTCATCCTGGTTATGCAGGGTTGCCCGGCGAACAATGACGCCTTCCACGGCAACCGGTTCCAGAATCGCCACCGGCGTGATGGCCCCGGTCCGTCCGACCTGAAAATCAACCCCGGTCATGACAGTGGTGGCTTGGGTGGCCTGGGTGGCAGGAAACTTCCAGGCCGTGGCCCATCGTGGTGCCCGCGTGGTATTGCTCAGGCGTTTTTGCAGGGCAAAATCAGTCACCTTGATCACCATGCCATCGATCTCATACTCCAGGTCATGACGAATGGTAAGGAGATACTGGTACTGAGCTTCCACCTCAGCAAGGGTGCGGCAGCATTTTATCAACGAATTGACCCGAAAGCCCAGTTGGGAAAACCAGTGGAAAAGTTCCTCCTGATTGTTGCACGGTACGGGTCCGGTATCTGCCACCCCATAGACATAAAAGCCGAGCGGTCTGGAGGCGGTCACCTTGGGGTCAAGCTGGCGCAGAGAACCGGCTGCTGCATTGCGGGGATTGGCAAACAGGGACTTTCCCTGTGCCGCCCGTTGTTCATTCAGCATAAGAAACCCATTGCGGGGCAGGAAAACTTCCCCCCGGACAACCAGCTTTTCAGGGAGCGAAGTTCCCTCTTTTGCTATCAGGCTCAAAGGGATAGTCTCCACAGTCTGAAGCTGGGCTGTAATGTTTTCGCCGACCAACCCGTTACCTCTGGTTGATCCCTCAACCAGCAGTCCGTTTTCGTAGGTCAACTCAACGGCTAGGCCATCCAGCTTGGGTTCTGCCAGATAGGTCAGTTGCTCTGTTGTTTTCAGATAGCGCTGGATCTTCTCCTCAAAGCTCTGGAGTTCCTGAGCGTTGAAGATATTATCCAGACTGAGCATGGGCACAGCATGCTCGGCCTCGGCAAATGCGGCAAGCGGTTCGCCGCCGACGCGCAGGCTGGGAGAATCCGGGGTAAGCAACTCCGGGTACTGCTCTTCTAAGTCCAGCAGCTCCCGAAAGAGCTGATCATATTCACCGTCGGAAATAAGAGCGTCATCAAGAACATGGTAATGGTATGCGTATCGGGTGATCTGCGTACGCAGCTCCTTGAGGCGATTTTCTGCTTCCTGGCGGTCGATCATTGCAGTCCTGTTGTTTTTCTTACTCATCCAGCAACTTGCCGCCTTTGGCGATGTTTTCCTGCTGTTCTTCGTCAATAAAGATGAGAACCGAGGACTCAGGTTTGTTGGCCTCCTTGGCAATAACCTCGGTGACGCCTTTGGCGATGTTTTTCTTCTGCTCTCTGGTCAGTTTTCCGGCAACACGAATACTTACATAGGGCATTGTTCTTCTCCTGTTCTGTTTTTTATACTGAATCCCTTTGCTGCCAGAGCATTCAGGATATACAATTCTCTTATATGCCAATCATCCATCATTGAATCAAGGTTCGGGCCTATGAAACGCGGCGTAAAAACCATCATTGTCGGAGTCAGCCTGTTTGTTCTCGGCGGAGTTGTCATTCCCCTGATAATCATCGTGCCCCTTTTTCTGGGTGATTCTGTGAACGAACAGTTCATAGTTCCCGGAAGCATACAGGTTGCTGTCAAAGAACCGGGACGATATTATTTATGGAACAATTACCAGACAGTCTTTGACGGCAGGAGCTACAACCGCTCCGAGGAGCTGCCGGACGGCATGAATATCCGCTTTACCAATGCAGAAACCGGGGAACCGTTTGCCTTTATCGCGTCCTCCTCAATATCCATGAGCAGCGGAAGCAGCGCAAAACGCAGTATCGGCTATATTGAGGTGCAGAAGCCGTGCAGAATTGCCCTTGATATCACCGGGGAAAGTGACCAGGGCGTGTTTTCGTTTTCCCGCGCGGTGTTTTTCGAGATGCTGAAACAGATTTGCGGCAGCATCGCCCTGTCCGTTGTTGCCGGATTCACCGGCATCGGTTGTACAATCTGGAGTGTTGTCAGGCTGACACAGGCAAAGGAACAGGCAGAGCAGAACCAGCCGAAAAACGAGGATATATCACATTCATGAGGCGGAAGTATCGGGCGGGACCGCTTCAGTCCGTATTCAGTCTGTACTGTCTGCCAAGTTGCTGAGATAATGCTCAGCAGAAAGCTCGGCTGTTGCCCCTTCCCCGGCAGCATTGACGATCTGGCGGAAATTTTTGCTGCGGATATCTCCGGCTGCGTAAACGCCAGCAAGCCGGGTGCACATTTCGTGATCCGTGACCACAAAGCCAGCCTCATCCATCTCCAGCTGGTCTGTGGGCAGCATATCATTATTCGGCACCACACCGATCAGCACAAAAATCCCGGTTACGTCAAGTCTTGAGGTCGAACCGTTGTTATGCCGGATATGCAGCGAGGTTACGCTTTCCTCGTTGCCGATGATCTCCGCAACCTGCGCATCCCAGATAAACTCGATTTTTTCTTCGGCAAAGGCTTTTTCCTGCAGGATTGCCGTGGCCCGCAGGGTATCCCGCCGGTGAATCACGGTCACCTTTGCGGCGAACTTAGTCAAGTGCAGGGCTTCCTGAATTGCCGTGTTGCCGCCGCCCACCACGGCAATTTCCTGATCCCGATAAAAAGGCGCGTCACAGGTGGCGCAGTAGGATACTCCCCTGCCCTGCAGCTCCTCTTCTCCGGGAACTCCCAGTTTGCTCGGCTTGGCTCCAGTGCAGATGAGGACAGTCTGGGCGGTCAGCTCCTCGCCTGATTCCAAAGTGATCTTTTTTTGTCCGCCCTGCAGATCCATTGACGCGACAGCGGCAAATCTGGTTTCCAGACCGAACCGCTCGGCGTGGGCGGTCATTTTCTCAACCAGATCAAAACCGCTGATCCCGTCGGAAAAACCGGGATAGTTATCCACCCAGTCAGTCTGCATAACCTGGCCCCCGGTTGCGCCTTTTTCAATGAGCAAGGTTTTGAGGCGGCCCCGTGCTGCGTACATACCGGCTGTCAGGCCGGTCGGGCCGCCGCCGACAATGATCAGCTGATAATCTGCTTTCTTCATGAGTATTGTTCTGCAAAAAAAATGGCCAAAAACAGGCATGCTTTGAAAATAAAAAGAAAAATATCAGCGGGCAGGGAGCTGAACAGTGAACAGAAAAGACGCTTTGTTCAGTTCCCTGCTCTTAGCCGCCCTCTCAGATAACTTTACTGATCAGGTCCTTGAGCTGGGCCTTGCCTGCAGCACCAGTGAGCCGGTCAACCGCTTCCCCGTTTTTAAACAGGATCAGGGTCGGAATGGCCTTGATGCCGAATTTCCCCGGAGTGGCCGGGCTGTTGTCCACATTCATCTTGGCGATCTGCACCTTGCCGGCAAACTCTTCAGCCAGCTCCTCAATCACCGGGCCGATAGCCTTGCAGGGTCCGCACCACGGGGCCCAGAAGTCAACCAGACAGGGCAGTTCGCTCTGCTCCACAGTCGTTTCAAAATCACCGTCACTCACTTCAATGACATGTTCACTTGCCATAACGCTCTTCTCCTTCTCTGTTTTTTATTGGTTAAATCCATTCAAAAATATATACCAGATTCCGTGCGCAGAGGCACCGGATTTTTCTTTTTCCTTACCCGTTCCGGCATCCCCGGAAAACGTGCCTGCGGATGTTCAATGCATTGGCTTGCGGGACGATTTCAGCCAAGAGCCAGTTGTAAGGGAATGACTTTTGACTGAGAATGATTTTTATAGGTTGCCCAGTCCGGGGAATATTGTTCCGCCTGATTTCCCCAGGAAGCCCAGCCTGTTCGGGGGCCTCGCGCGAACATTTCCAAAAACGGTCCCCGACTGCAGGTTTCAATTATATCATATTGCTCATCCGGTTTTCGGCTATGCTCTCTTTTTCTGGCAGATATGATATTTTCCTGGCTGCGGCCGGGTTGGAGGGTACGGGCGTTTTTTCCTCTGACGCCGAACAGAATAATTTCTGTGACATTGCGAAAATAAAAGCCTACTCCCCGACGGTCCGGGCCTCCGTCTTTTCTAATTTTGTACCAGATTAGATTTGTTTTATAGGTAAAACCCCAATGCTCCATAACTTTCAGACCGTCAGCCAACAGAGCATTCGGTACCCATAAATACAAGTGAGCAGTCTCGTTAGCGATTGCCTTTACGGGAAGCTCACAGATTTCACTGATTGTCATGGTCGGGTAACGGGACAGCCTTTTATGTTCAGGTGCCATTTTTCCGGTACGGTTCTGGAACTGCCAAGGTGGATCAGCAAGTATTGTAGAGAACTTATTTTTTCCGGCAAAGGCCAGCAGGTCATCGTTAGCTGATATTTCTGACATACTTATTCATCCTCTATGTAGAGACTTTTGGAAATACCGAAAACAAGCAACGGGCAACCGGCCCCGCCTCCTCCTTCAATCCTCGGCAATAATTTGCTCATATGTGTGGTGGATGCTCCGAAAGATTGCCCCCTGCCGAGATCATTAAAGATGTCCTGCAGATCATCACATCGTGTGATGATTATGCCGACACTGATAGCCCGAAGATCAAAAAGCAAACGGAAATTATTGAGATCCCGATCAAAGAACGGATCCTTATTGTTCCACTCTATCTCCAAAGCAATGCGGTTTTTGTAGCAGTCAATCTTATGAGTCGGAGTTTCCATGATCTGATCATCAACAACGACTTGGGTTGAAAAGTCTTTTTCCAGCCAGCCTCTCTGATACAGAAACTCATCTATGAAACCGGATATTTTAGATTTACTGCCCCCGCGCTTCGTGATCCAGCTTTTGTACAGGCGAAACTCCGTCAACACGTCCATTATGTCCGCCCATTCTTCAGGGAAATCGCTGTGGAGAATGGCACTGGCATGTTTCCATTCATGGATTTCGTACCGCTTTCGTATTTCAGCAGGTATCCGATTTAAGGCCATAAGGCGTATTTTTTAGCCAATTTAAAATATTAGTTAACTCAAGTTGCCACCTACAACGTGGTGACAGCAGATCAGACAGTTACAGTACGCCTGAAAAATTACCCGAACGAAAAAACAGCATGTTGGGTTCATAGGTAGCAACTTGGGTTAGTTAAGCCCTCAAATCCCCCCGGCCCTCTACTTCACCATCCCCTCAAACCACTCCCAAAAATCAGGAAAAGACTTGGCCACGCAGCCCTCGCCGTGGATCTTCACCCCCGGAACCCCCAGCCCGGCCACGGCAAAACACATGGCGATCCGATGATCCTCATAGGTCGCGATGTAGCGAAGGATCCGGCACGTTGGCAACCGTCACGTTGAAGAAAGCCACGACTCAAGATAAAATTATTGATCTGAAAAATCCAGAAGAAAGTTTGCTCGATCCGTTGGCCGGATTACTGCATACCGGTGCCGGGAAGTTAATCGCGGACGCAGTGGAGGAAGAGCTGCAGCGTCAATCAAATAACTATACGGATTTTAAATATAATTACGGACAACATAGACGGCTATTTTTTCAAACGCCACATTTGACTATATCTCCTGCCCGATCTGTGATAATATACCGATTTTTTCTGACACTCAAATAAGTTCACCCCGTTACAACAAGGCAACAAGGAAGGAATTCAATAAAAATGGAGCATCAAATTAAAATCATTGTGCTACATGGTCCTAACCTCAATCTGTTAGGAAAAAGGGATGAGTCAAAATACGGGTCCATCACTATGGAAGAAATCAACCGGGAACTGTCCCGGCTGGCAGAACAGCTGGATGTGCAGGTTGACTTTTTCCAATCTAATCATGAAGGGGGGATTATTGATTATCTGCAAAGCGACCTGTCGCGAAGTGCACACGGAGTTCTCGTCAATCCGGGAGCTTTAATACGATACGCATACAGCTTTCGCCAGGCCCTGGTGGACCTCGGCAAGCCTGTTATGGAAGTGCATATGTCCAATATTGATAAAACAGGAATCAATAAGACTATCAATGTGCTTGATGATGTGCGCATCGACCGTGTGACCGGACTGAAAGAAGAAAGCTATTACGTAGGCTTCAGAAGCCTGGTTGAAATTTTGAAAAATAAATATAATCAATAATAAGGAGTTGTGTTGTGTTGTATTTAAAAGTACGTAAAAGTGATGCAATTAACGGCATAATTTCTATGCCTCCTTCAAAAACGCATTCATTTCGGGCGCTCATTTTAGCATCTCTGGCGGATGGAGTTTCCACTATTCATCGACCGAAAATCAGCAGTGACTGGCACGAGGCGGTAAAAGCCATGCGAATGTATGGTGCCGAAATCAATGAAACGGCAGATAACTGCTTCAGGGTCAAAGGAGTTGCTGGAAAATTACACACCCCTGAAGATATCATTAATGTCAACAACTCTGGAACAATGCTGGTTTTTATTGCCGGTGTGGCTGGCGCATGTCCTGGGTGGACAATCCTGACCGGTGATGAATCCTTGCGGAAATTAAGAAAAATTACAAAAGATTTCATCAAACCTTTTGAAGACCTAGGTGTAACTGTCATCTCTACCAAAGAAGATGGCATGGCTCCCTTTGTTTTTAAAGGAAAAGTGAATGGCGGCATGACTCGAATGAATGGTATAGGCTGCCAACCGGTATTTAGCGTCTTGATTGCATCGGCATTATCTGAAAAACCTGTTGATGTTTATGTCGAGAACCCCGGTGAAACAGCTTATATTGATCTCCTCTTATACTGGTTTGATAAGGCCGGATTGCACTATGAAAATGTCGGGGGGACATATGAACATTATGCATTTCCCGGCAACAAACCGCCCCGACCGTTTGAGGCGACGATTCCTCTGGAATGGTCAACCCCGGGCTATCCTTTGTTATCCGCTATCATTACACCGAATTCACACGTTACTATTCAGGGGATGGACTTGGATGACCCGTACGGTGACAGGCAGATGATCTATATATTACAGAAAATGGGCGCGGATATTACTATAGAGGATAACTGTATCACAGCAAAATCAGGAGAAATGAAAGGCATTGAAGTAGACATGAATTTGCTTCCTGATCAGGTGCCGACAATGGCTGTTGCCGCATGTTTTGCCAAAGGCGAAACCATCATAAAAAATGCCCTGACTGCACGGTGGAAAGAGTGCGACAGGATTGCTGCAGTCTGTAAGGAATTACAAAAGATGGGGGCAAAAATCACGGAAAAAGAAGACGGCATGATCATCCACCAAGACGGAACCTGGAAACTGAAAGGAGCTGAAATTAACGGCTACTATGATCATCGTATGGTAATGGCTTTTTCTGTGGCCGGTTTGGCATCAGAAGGTGAAACAAAAATCTCTGATGCTCAAATGGTTGAAAAGTCTTTTGGTACGTATATCCCTGAAATGAAAAATGCCGGGGCAAATTTCGAATTGGTCGAAGAGGATTAATGAGTTATGGAACATGGCACAGCAATAGTCCTCATCGGCATGAAATCAAGTGGCAAGACCACCACAGGTAATGCCTTGGCAAAGATGCTGAACGTCCGATTTATTGATATCGACTCTGAACTTGAACAGGAGCATTGTGCTGCTAAAAAAGAACAACTTCCGTTCAGAGAAATTTTCAAAAAATACGGTCGTGACTATTTCAGAGAGCTAGAGACGAGGACGTTAACAAAACTTCACAGTACGCTAAAAGGTAAAGATTATGTTTTAGCTACCGGCGGAGGACTTCCGCTTGAGGAGAGCAACCGTGAACTCCTGAACGGCATGGGAACAATAGTCTTTCTGGATATCAGTTCAGATTCTCTTTTACCTAGAATAATCTCAGGAGGAATTCCGCCTTTTTTCCCTTACCCAGACAACCCGGAAAAATCACTTAAAGAATTGCTTGCTACAAGAAGGCCGATGTATGAACAGGTAGCAGACATAACTTTGAAGTGCAGTTCAGAATCTCCAGACATACTGGTAGAAAAAATTGTGGAACGACTTGAAGGAGAAGCAAGTGCAACTTAATGGAGAAACAAAGCTTATTGGCTTTTTCGGCTCAACATACCGAACCAGCAAGATGTATGCTATGTATAATGCGGCAATACAAGCAATGGAGCTCAATTTTCTTTATGTCCCTTTTGCCGTGCATGACCTTGAAAAGGCCGTGGCAGGAATACGGAATCTGGGGGTTGCCGCTGTAGGCGTAACAATCCCCTACAAAATAGACATAATGGATTATATAGATGAACTTGATCCTAACGCAAAGAGAGTTGGTGCAGTAAGCGTTGTTTTGAACAAGGACGGCAAGTTGATAGGGGGGAATACGGACGGTGAGGGTGCTCTCAGAGCCTTGCAGGAAAAGACATCGATGAAAGACAGGAATATCATCATACTCGGATGCGGAGGAGCGGCAAGAGCCATCGCCTTTGCTCTACAAGATGAAGGCTGCCGAATCACTATTCTAAATCGTACAGTTAGTAAAGCAAAAGAATTAGCGACGGCAGTAGACGACAGCGTACCTTTTGGTGGTTACGATTCTCTTCCTGACCTTGTCACAAAAGATACAATTCTTATCAATACAACCCCTGTGGGCATGGCAAATACTGCCCACGAAGGAGAGTCATTAGTCCCTGAACAACTCTTAGGACCAGACATGACGGTTATGGACATTGTGAGTAAGCCCAGAGAAACAAAACTTCTTCAGAATGCTGGCAAACGAGGCTGTACCCTCGTGTACGGTTACAGGATGCTGCTGTGGCAAGGGGTTTTGAAATTCAAGATGTATACCGATGTTGAACCTCCGATTGAAGTTATGGAGGAAGCTATGGAGAGCATAAAGTAGATTACTCTGCTGCTACGGACATTATTTCTGGAAGCGCGTTTGTAAGGTACTCCTTTTTTTCCTGGGGTAAGCTCTGCACTTGTCCGTAGATAACTCTTGCAACATAGTCTGCGTTATGCTCGTCAGGGTGATAAAACTCTTTTGCTTTGTTGTACGCCTTGCTGTATGCTTCAACGCCATCGTCCAAGCGGTCTGTTTTAACAGCATACTCACCGCGCACCAATTCAAGCTCAAACATTAAGTCTGGAAAATTTTCTACCTCAATATTTGCTTTACTTATTCGAGGTTCCAGATCATCATACTGAGATAAGTGCATATCAATCTGGCATTGTAAAATGTCAGATTTGACTTGCGCCCAACGGTCTCCAGACCCCTCACAAAGCATTCTCGCCTTTTCATTAGTCTTTATAGCCTCCTGCCAACTCTCCATAGCAATATGGTATCTGGTCAAGCCGAGATGTAACAGGCCCAGTTCATAGTTTCCCTTTTTTTCCTTTTGAATAGCTATAGCGTTGCGTAAAAGTTCAGCGGCCTGTTCATTATCCCCCTGCATGAGATAGACTTCAGCCTGTAAACGATATGTTCTGGCAATACCGTCTTTCTCATTAAGGGTTTCGAATATATTTTCACTTTTCTCTAAATCATCAATAGCAGCAGAGGCATTGCGCTGAAATAAGTAGAACCAACCGAACCCCCAATAAGCATAACCGAGACTGTGCTGTGGTTTATCTTTGGTAACTTCCCGACGAATTTCTAAACTTACAGATAGCTCTTCTTTTGCTTTCTCCCATTTCCCTTGAAACTGATGTACTCTCCCAAGGATATGCAGAGTTCTGCCAATAATCTCCTTACTTTTCCTTCTATTCTCATCACCATTAAGCGACATCATGTGCAGGCTATCGTCAAGATTTATTATTGCCTGTGTATAGTCACCCTGCATCTGATATATCTCTCCCAAAGTGCATAACCCATATCCGGCAAAATAATAATTTCCTGTATTAATTGATAGATCAATGCAGCGTTTCAAATGCTCATCGGCCTTCTCCATATTTCCCTGACTGCGATGTATTCGTCCTATAATCCAATGAGCAGAAGCACTGATTATAGGGTATTTTTCTTCTTGCTCATTTAAACGTTCAAGTACTTTTTTTGATTTTTCCAATGAGTCAAGATGCTTTCCCGGAAGGAAATAAGACTCACCAAGCGCAACAAGTGCCTCTGAAGCTAACTCATCTTTACCTATTAACAAATCACGTCTACGCAATACCTGATCAAATTTTTTTATGGCATAATCATAACGGCCTTGTGTTACTGCTAATTTACCTTGAAGAAAGTCAATTACTTGCTTCGTAGCATTGGGGGAATCCTTCCAAAAAAACTTTTCCAGCTCGGAAATTATTCTTGTACAACGACTGAGATTAAATGATTGACGAGCGTCGTTAAACTCATTACGAGCACGTTCTAACCCTTTCTTCTCATCAATTTTTAATTGATGATAGATTATTTCCAGCAGTACGAGGTCTGATTTCTCTGCATCGGTACTCACTCTATCGTACCATTTTTCATAATAGTCCAAGAACGATTGATGCAAATTTTCACAATTGACATGAATATTACCTTGCAATTCCTCATATAATAATCTTCTAATTTGGTCATGATATTTATATATATTATAAATATTTTTACATACTAATATATATACTTCTTCAACAAGTAAAGTTTTCTTAATCTTATTAAGATATCCTTCTTCAAAACATTTTTTCAGATTACCGCATTTTTCTTGAATACATTCTTTTTCTAAAACATTATTAAGAATATCTTCGTTGAAGGATCGCAACACAGAAGAACGATGTACTATTTTTTTGCAATCACATTCATTTAAAACTTTTTGTAATATTTCGTTTATAATAGTTATCAATGAAATATCTAAGTGACTTTTGTCGTTTCCAATCCTATTAATAACATCTCTTATTTCTTCTGATCTCTGAATAGTACAAAACAATGAAAGTGCAAGAGGATTACCAGTTACAGACGAGAGAGAATTCATCAAAGCACTGTCTTTTTCTTCCTGCAAGTTCTCTGCTAAATATTTTTTTCTTTCATCTTCAGTAAATTCGCAAATTTTTTTCTCACAAATATCTTGTCGTCTTTTCCATATTATTCTTTGATCAATATCATTTATTGTCGCAAAAACAAAAAAAACATTATTATCTCTTCTTAAAGATTCTTCAACACGTAGCCGTAGCCATTTTTTTATACTGGGGCTTAACCTTTCTGTTTCGTCAAAAAAAAATATTAATCGCTTACCATCATTACCTATCTTTTTAGACAGACCGTCTACGGCATAACTAAATGACTTCCGTAGTTTTTTATATAGATTTCCAGAATCTTTTTGAGATTTCCTGCTCTCAATCTTTCTAAGAGTATCATCAAACGATGTAAAAAAATTTTTAGAAAGGAATATCATTTCCCCCGTTACATCTTTGCCTATTTTTTCTCTAAACGTCTTCATTATACCCGTCTCTTCATCCGCTGAACCGGTACATTTAAAATAGGCACAAATATGCTTGCTTTCTGTGGCACTACAATGCAACTCTTCAAGTAAAGCTGTTTTTCCGATTCCTCTTTCCCCTAGGAAAATAAGTAGCCGCTTATCCTTTTTTAAAAAATCCTTAAACAATTCTTTTTCCTCTTCACGTCCGACAAATCTCTTATTACTCATCATCAGCACCTGTTTACCTTCCATTGATTAGCATTCTCTTTGCTGTTTAATTTTATTGTGATTTCAATTTATTCAAGCGTCGTTCAAGAGACTCTCTCACATGAGGTAATTTTGTATATTTTAACATATTCTCAACTTCAGATATTTCCTCCGATCTTAACTCTTCCTTGGGTGAGATATTCGACAAAATGTTCTCTTGTGAAACCAATCTGCCAGAAGCAAAAGGATAAACATCAACGACACGTTCAATTAAAGAGGAGAAATCTATTTTGAGATGTTCCTCTTCACTCAGGTGATTCATATCAGCGATCAAATATTGAAGCTTATCAATAATCATAGAAAATTCAGCATAATCAAGAAGTTCTTGATGAGAAGGACCAATATTCTTTATATCAACTGTGCCTAATGCTTGTTCCAGTTTTCTTGTTTCCTCCTGCCAAAAAGAAATATACGGGATGCGATCAATAGCCCGATGAAAGTGAGTATCTTGCATAACCACGGGAAAAATAAGCTTACGAAAATCCTTTTGGTTATTGCGATATATCTCCCGCAACTCGTACATGCAGTTTGGTGACTTGAAATACGGCTCGCTTAATACCAGAATAATCGCCCCACCAGCAGCCAGCTCATCCATGTACGCCTTGATAGGGGCACCGTAACCAATCTCATTAATATCTCTTTTGACTTCAATCCCCTGCTTATCAAAAGCGGCCAGCAATTTTTCCACTGTATCATTTTTACCTGCTGCTTTCCAAGAGTAGGAAATATACACACTGCGGCGTAATGACATAGCAGTCTCATTTGACGATATTGCTTTTTTTTCAGACGTAATAGCTTGAATCTGTTCCTTCTCTGAAAAAACATGATCCTTCAGCAGGCCCCGAAAATCACTGAGAGGGATCAGGTAGGTTCTCTTGTCTCCCTGTAGACGTGAGATACCGACCAGCTTGCCCTGATACAGTACCGGTGCGCCGCTCATTCCTTTACCGACCGCTACCGCAATAGCGTAGAGACTATATTTACCTTCATATTGACCTATTATCTCTTTAAAATAATCACGAGGTCGATCCTCGCTGGCATATCCAGCCAACTCGACAGTCTTGTCTTTAACAACGGGACAAGCTTTCTCAAGAGACAAGGAAACTCGTTCGGCCCCCTCCTCAATAACTTCTTTAAGCTCAAGCAGGGCAATATCGACATCTTGCTTCGAAGTTATAAGGCGCACCGGTAAATCTCCTCCTCCACAGGAAGTGGCATCACGAATATACAGCGTTTCCTCCTTAACATCGCGAACCACATGCCAACAGGTTAGCAGATGGCGGTCCGAAATCATAAAGGCGGTGCCGCAGAATCGTCTTCTTTCACCTGGAATTCCGCTATAAACCCGTGCGACTGCCCGTTTCCAGTCAACCATTCTGCGCTTCCGATTTATCCTTAGTCCATTTGGCGTGAACTTTGATTGCAGCATTAGCCTCGCCACTGAGTATGACCGGTACCGGGTTGGTTTTCCCTTTGAACCCGATATTTACTTCCACGCCCCATTCATCAGGCTGTTTTTCCTTAACTGACTCGGCAACGGTTTCAAAAATACCACTCAAATTTTGCCGCAGCAGCTCTTTGATATCCTGAACCTTATCATTGAATCCGATTTCCTCAGTCCCAGGCGGCAAGTTTGGAATTGAATCGCTTCCTTTTCTGGTTTTAGGAAGCTCGACTTCCTCTACTTCAATCAGCAGTTGCGCACCTTCTTTGAGTTCAATGGATTGGATTGACGTCTTCATTGTTTTTCTCCTTGAAGTTTGCTTTTTTGCTACCGCTTTCCTAACCTCAAAACAACTTAAAATGCTCAGTATCCACCTGATGCGACTGATGCAGTAAAACTGCGTTCATCAACTCAATAGCCATTCGAGACTCAAGCGTAATCCCTGCTCTCACCCCTACACAAGGATCATGCCGTCCTTTTCCAGCTATAAAATCAACATTCTCCTTATTTTTACGCACAGAAAGCTGGGGCTTATTAATGGTAGAGGTAGGTTTAAAGCCAACTCGACAAACCAACGGCATACCGGTAGTGATGCCTCCAATTATCCCACCATGACTATTAGCCTGATAACCAGTCTGGCGAATGGGATCGTTGTTTTCGCTACCTAGTCGGCCTACCACCTCGGTACCACCACCGACTTCACAAAATTGAGCGGCATTTAATCCCCCCAATATGCCCATTAAACGTAATTTCAAGCTCTGATAAAGTGGCTCTCCGACCAAAGATGGTACATTAAGTGCCACTATTTCAACTGCCGCACCTAAGGAGTCACCTTCTTCGTGAGTTTTCTTAATTAACTGAGCAGCTTCAAGGGCAAATTCTGTATCCAAAGAATGAATCTCCGCGTCGGCTAACTTTCCTTCAATACGCTTGATTTCCCCTGATGATATTTTCTGATCCTTGGATTCTATAACAAGCTGCTCAAAATGACCTGCCAAACTCTTAGAGGCTTTCAGAGGCCCAACCTGACAAATTGAAGACAGAATAACAGTATTAAAATGCTCTTTTAAAAATATTCGAGCAATTGAGCCACCAATCACATCAGAAATGGTGGAACGATAACTGGAACGTCCACCACCTCGAATATCAACGAATCCTTTGGATTTATGATACTTCACTAAATCCGTATGACCCGGACGAACTTCACCACCAGGGCCAGCAAACTGATCATAATGTCTTGATATCTTAGAAGTCGATAAAACGACTGCCGCAATTGGCTCGCCAGTGGTATATCCCTCTTCATATGTTTCTGTCTGGCATTCTTCTCCCTCAACCTGGATTCGAATATCTGGGCCGGACAACAAACGTTCATAGTCTCCTTCTCCATAAAGACCTGAAAGAAAAGCTACTTTATCGCCCTCTTGGCGGGCTGTACCATGTTTGCTGCTGCCGGGTCGCCTTCTGTCCAGGTATTGCTGCACCCCTTGGCGTGATATTTTCAGCCCAGAAGGACAACCAAATACGATTGTAGTAACAGCTGGTCCATGTGATTCACCAGCTCCGGCTACCCCAAATAGTGGCCCACCCAATATCTCCACAACGTCACCTCCACATTCTATAAAATTTAATACAAACAGCCTGTCATTGTGTAACATAGGTGCCGCTCAATATTACACACACATAAGTACCTGATCCTTTAATGAGATTTGCAGCATGTTTGAGTTCGGATGGTATCCAAATACTAGCAGGAGAACGAACATGATAAATTTCGTCCTCAAGTTGAAACTGATACTCCATTTCACCCTCATCTCCTATCAAGATATTTATTTCGGGGGCATTATGTTCATGGAGTTCAACATACTTTTGTGGTAAGCCTTGAGCCTTTGTTATTCTATGAATTGCTAAATGTACAGGAAATTCTTCAGCAACAGCTCTCTCAATACATGAGCAATCTGAATGAAATGGGACTGAAGAAAGAGGAGCAAGTACATTTCTGTAAATCAAATTTTGGTACTTTTTGCTCATACAGCCTCCCTATAGAATCAAAAATAATCAGAACTATAAAAACTTGAGGAGAGAGAACATTCTTTAGACCTCCTGCAGAACTGCCTGTTCTTCTCAGGCGGTGAGGTTTTTCCCTTTTTCAAAATTTTCCGCTTCAGGCAGCTTTCTTCATTTTCCGTGCCGCAACCTTCATATTCACTATGCCGGATATGATATTTTTCTTTATATTATGGCCTTTAAGCCTGTTCCGGTATGTTTCCGACATGATTTTAAATACCTTCACCTCTCTTATGACATGCTCAACTTTGATACGTTTTTTCGATAAATCAAGATTATATGCCTTCTGTTCGGCGGTCAGTTCACCGTTCCGGGGCTTTTTAAAGGGAATTTCGGCGCGCCGGTCATATGCCGCGATTCCCTGATATCCGCTGTCGGCCTTCTTCGGAATACCGTGAAAACGCTCCCGCCCCTTCTGTTCCTTATATATCCTGAAATCATGAACACTTCCGGGATACGACGCCGAAACCGAAAAAATCCGTCCGTCGGGACCGGCGGTAAACTGCGTTCCGAGCGTGTGTTTTCCCTTCTTTCCGCTGTAATACTTCTTCTGTCCTTTCTTCAGGCGCTGAACCGGCTGTTCCGTCGCATCGATTATCAGGTATTCCGCATCTTCCCGTGTGATTTCACGCTTTTTTTCAATATGAATCACCCGTACCGCGATTTTTTCCATCCGTTTCACTGCGCGCATCACCGTCGTCTCATCGGAATCGAAGAAAAAACTGAGGAACTCATATGTCACGTAACAACGGTAATAGATAAGCGAAGACTTCGCAGGAGCATGGCGAGAAGGTGGTTTTCAGCTCCTTCCAAGTTGTGCTTTCTCCCGCCCTTTTCAAAATTATCTCTCCGCTCTTCCCATAAAGGGCGGATCTTTTCCGTCATTCCGTTGAAAAGATCAATATCGACACCGGTCAGACGGCGGAATGTTTCAGGGCGGCGGGAGAGTTTTTCGAATGTGAGCATGATTTTCAGACCTCCGGGGTTGATAATCGAAAAAGTGACCGAAAAAATATCAGCATCCGCCGTTTCTGTCAAATCACCAAGTTTTGCAGGAGGTCTTTTAAAACAACTCAAAATGGTCTGTGTTCAACTGATGTGATTGGTGCATTAAAACGGCGTTCATTAGCTCAATCGCCATTCGTGACTCAAGCGTAACCCCGGCTCTTACACCGACACAGGGATCATGCCGTCCTTTTTCAGCTATAAAATCAATTTCTTTTAAATCCTTACATACGGATAGCTGAGGTTTATTAATCGTAGAAGTGGGTTTAAATCCCACCCGGAAAACTAAGGGCATACCGGTAGTGATACCTCCAATTACCCCACCATGACTATTAGCCTGATAACCGCTACGACGAATAGGATCGTTATTTTCACTCCCCAAACGACCTACTACCTTGCTACCGCCGCCTACCTCACAAAATTGAGCAGCGTTTACCCCGCCTAATATCCCCATCAAACGTAATTTTAAACTTTGATAAAGCGGCTCTCCAACCAAAGGCGGTACATTTAAAGCCACCACTTCCAAGGTCGCACCCAGTGAATCACCTTGTTCGTGCGTTTTTTCGATCAACTTGGCAGCTTCTAGGGCGAACGTTGTATCCAGTGAATAGATTTCTGCGCCAGCCAGTTTTTCCTCAACCCGTGTGATTTCCTCCGATGATACTTTTGGACTCTGGGAATTCAGAATAAGCTGTTCAAAATGAGTAGCCAAACTCTGTGAAGCCTTCAACGGCCCTACCTGACAAATTGAAGACAAGATCACTGTGTCAAAATGTTTTTTTAAAAAAATACGTGCAATTGATCCACCGATCACATCAGAAATCGTCGAGCGGTAGCTGGAACGCCCTCCGCCACGGACATCGACAAATCCCTTTGACTTATAATGCTTGACCAAACCAGTATGTCCAGGACGGACTTCCCCGCTAGACCCGACAAACTGCTGGTAGTGTCTCGATATTTTGGAGGCCGACAAAACAACAGCAGAAATCGGCTCTCCAGTCGTATAGCCACCTTCATATGTCTCAGTTTGATACCTCTCTCCCTCAACCTGAATGCAGATATCTGGACCGGACAGCAGAAAATCATGCTCTCCTTCAGCATAGATTCCTGATAGAAAAGCGACGTTATCTCCCTCTTGACGAGTTGTACCATATTTATTACTGCCGGGTCGTCGCCTATCTAGGTATTTCTGCACTCTCTGCCGTGATATTCGTACCCCTGGTGGGCAACCAAAAACAATTGTGGTAAAGGCAGGGCCGTGTGACTCACCAGCACCCGCTACTCCAAATAATGGTCCTCCTAATATTTCCATCTTCTCTCTCCGAACTTAATTTGTAATTGCCAGTTGCAGTATCGATATAGCTGGAGCAGTATAAACTGAATACAGGATCAGCTATCTGAAAGGCGTGAAGGCAAAACTTATGCCTCTTGTAGGCATATTCAAATTATGTTGCTCCAGCTATATCAGTCAGGATCATGTCCATATCTATGTGTCATATCCTCCCAAAATATCCGTGAGTGAAATGGTGCGATTTTTCAAGGGTCGCTCTTCAAAAAAGATTCAGGAAGAATTTCCTCAACTGTCCAGAAGATACTGGGGAAAACATTTTTGGGGTATTGGCTGCGTTGCTTTGAGTTCCGGACACGTTACTGATGAAATGATACGGAATTATATTGAAAATCACAGAAATGACCCAAATCATAATAATGACGATTTTAAAATAGAATAACGACTTTCAGTCGTTACACACTGACTTTAGTCAGCGGTTTTAATCGGCTTTAGCCGAAATAGCGACTTTCAGTTGCCTTTCATTCTATGGACTTTCAGCCCATAATACATTGAAATCCATACAGTTCCTGAAAAGCTCCCGGCTGACATTTTTCACCTTGTTCTTACGAAGAATATTGAGAGCAAAGCTTCTCAGTTTCGCAAATATGTGCGGATTGCAACGAATTCGGGAGCGGTCTTCGCCCATAGAAACATCCCGAACATAATGATTTCCATTCTCGATCCGCCAATGCCCCAGGATTCCCTGACATATTTCTTCAGCGTCCGAACCGGCTGTTGAAACATAAAAGGATGTCTCATGAGTGTTTTTCCATTTTTTCTTCTTTGTATCAAACACCTGACGAAATCGATCGATTCTGATAAAAACTTCCACTTTGCGACTCTCTATACGGTTTCGTTTTTTTTTCAAAAGGCTCCGTGAAAACATCATCAGGAACAGACGTATTCGCGATATTTTCACAGTCGTTCAGGAGAGTTTTCTGATTTTTTTTAACCTGAGCAATCACATCGTTTCCCGTTTCAGCGGCGGCCTGAAGAGTTTTTTTCTGACAATGAAGGGCGTCGAAGGTAAAAATGCGGTCGGATAAACCGAGTTCTTTCATCAGTTTCCGCGCCGCCGGGATTTCATTGCTTTTCTCCCTGATTTCTTCATGGCCGAGAACGACGGCGCGGTCGCCAGCAAAAGCACTCAATATCTGAAGCTGATTAATATCCTTCATGTTATCGAGACTTCCCCGGAGAGTTTTGCCGTCGCAACGAATAAATTCTCCGTCCGGTTCCTCTTCCGCGAGAGCTTTGCCGTGCTCCCTGAAAATCCGCTCAAGTTCCGAACCGGAAGTATTCAGAATGACAGTGCGGATCGTTGTATATGCAGGAGCTTTTTTCCAGTCCAGGCCGAAATATTCATTGAGCCTTTCACGATGCGCATCAACGAACAGATGGATTTTGCGATAAGAATCCGAACCGCTCAGGATCGCCATGATCGAAAACAGAAGAATATGCGTAAGCTCATATCGCCGGCCCTGCCCGCGTCGATGATCTTTGATTGTGTTCAGCAAAAAAACAGCATGCAGAATCCTCGTGTAAAGTTTTTCTGTATCAATTACTGCATACGTCTTGAAAATACAAGCTCTTATAGAACTGAACAGCCCTGGGGGTGACAGGGAAAACATGGTAACGTATTCATCATACGAACGTCCCCAAGGGACTATTTCTGACAGGGTAAAAGGCATTCAGTAATTCAGTATAACTCAGTATGTCCGGCTGAAAATATACCGGGCCAAAGCGCGCAGTGGTTCTGCCCGTTCATCAAAAGAGGCAACAGCGTCCAGTGCCCGCTCCACCGCCTCTCCGGCTAGGGCACGGGTTTTTTCTTCCCCGAAAAAAGCAGGATAGGTCGCCTTGCCCTGCCGGGTGTCGCTGCCTGCCGGTTTGCCTAACTGCTCGGTTGAGGCAGTGACATCCAGCAGGTCATCCACAATCTGAAAAGCCAGCCCCACAGCATCGCCGTAATCGGTCAGCGCCCGGCGCTGTCCGGCATCGGCCTGGGCACCGATGCCGCCCATACGCACTGCCGCTGTTATCAGAGCGCCGGTCTTGGACCGATGAATCGTTTTGAGCAACTCAAAAGGGATGTCTTTTTCTTCACTGGCAATATCAAGATACTGGCCGCCCACCATGCATAGGGAACCGGCCGCCTCGGCCAGCACGGAAATGAGCTGCAGCCGTATTTCCGGGGCCGGGCCGGGCAGCTCCGTATTGCTGAGCAGGACAAAGGCATAGGTCAGCAGGCCGTCACCGGCGAGAATCGCCTCTGCCTCTCCGAATTTTTTATGACAGGTAGCCTGGCCGCGACGCAGATCGTCGTTATCCATTGCAGGCAGGTCGTCATGAATCAGCGAATAGGTATGAATGCATTCCAGGGCGCAGGCAGCTGGCAGTAAACGCTCTTCCGTTTTCCGGTCATCACTGACGCAGCGTCCTGCAGCAAGGCAGAGGATCGGCCGGACCCGTTTACCGCCGATAAAGAGACTGTAGCGCATGGTCTTGATGTGCTCGGCAAAATTGCCTTCCTCCGGCAGCATATAGCGCTGCAGCCCCTGTTCCACAAGATGCCGCTGCTCTTCAAGGTACTGCTGAATATCAAACATGGTCTTCCGTAATCTCCTATACCGGCGTACCGGATGTCCGTCTGACTGACTGCAGATTATTTTATCGTAATGTAACGAGTTACGGCAGAAGGAGCAACAAAATTGACTTTCCGGGCAAGTTCTGCTGCCTGACCACAGGGTGTGCATTGCATCAGGCGCCCTTATGCGGGACGAATGGTCAGTCTGTGTATTTAGTGCTTGACCGTTCTCTGTGTACAATATATTGTGCTCTGCATATCCATCATACATAGTTACCGGTACGCTGTACGGCTGTATGGAAAGCGTGCTGCATCTGTTTTTGGCAACAGAGCAGCAGGGAATTCGGTGAGAATCCGAAACTGTCCCGCAGCGGTGAGCGGAAACGAATGCTGTCTCCCTTAAAATGAATCAGGGAAAAGCACTGTGCGCGCACGAAGCATAGAACGGAAATGCACGGGAAGCGACAGCCAGTAGGCGGAATAAGCACGGAGAGCATAATGCTCCCGGCCTTATTCCGGGTCCGCAAGTCCGAAGACCTGCCGGTAACGCACATCAAGCAACTTTATCCCTTCGAGGAAAGGAGAAAGGTATGTCGTTCCACTCTGTCTACCCTGAATCTGCTGGTACCGGAAAAGAAAAAAATCAGCTGCGTGTCATCGGCCAGGATATACATCTCATGAACCCTGCACTGCTCCGGGCTGTTGAACAACGGGACCGCGCAGCATTGGCCGATATGGCCAAAAAACAGGTTGCTGCCGGGGCAGACGCCTTGGATTTGAATCTTGGTCCGGTAGGCCGGAAGGATGATCTGTTTGCCTGGGCTGTTGACGTGATGCAGCAGGCTGTGCCGGTACCTCTGTTCGCCTCAGCGCAGATTCTATCGCAGCCCGGCGTGATAAAAGCGCATCAGGGAACGCTGACCGTCAATTCAATCACGGCTGATCCGGCAACTCTTGCCGATTCCCTGCAGCAGGCCCTACAGTACGATGCAGAGGTGGTTGTTCTGCTTGTCAGACCAGGACTGGTTCCGGTGACAGCAGAGGATCGCCTGCAGATCGCCCTGGATGTCCTGGAAACAGCCGTCCACGTCGGTTTTCCCCTGTCCCGGCTGTATCTTGACCCGATTTTTCAGCCTAAGCCTGCTCCGATGACCTGGCAGCTCAGCCGGGGTGTACCTGATCTTGATTCTGTTCTGGAAACCCTTACCCTGCTGCCCCAGTTGAGTAGTGAAAGGGTGCGCACGATTATCGCACTTTCCGGGGCATCCCGGTATCTGAACGCGGACGGCCGGGCCAGCCTGGAGCATCGACTTCTGCCTATGCTGCTTGATGCGGGGCTTGATGCTGTTATCCTTAACTGCCATGACAGCAGATTAATGGAGATCGCCCGTGCTCCGCATGCAACCGCGCAGTTAACCATTGGGGCAGGAAATCAGGCTCTGCCCTTTCTGCCGCATGACTGGACAGCAGCTGATCCTGCAGGTTTACTCTGGTAGAAAGGCACAGGTTCTATACAGGTTGTTTAGCAAGAGAAGGGGGGAGGGACACCGGCTGCAGGTCTGCGGTGTCCCTGTGGGGAAAAATATTACCAAGTTCGGACCCGGCCTGTATCGGATATGCTGTCCATCACAGCTAAATTTTTCCGCTGAACATTCCGGTAGAAAAGTGTTCACAAACTACCTCTATGTCGAGTTTTTAACAAAATTGTCCATCGATCGAAATCCGCCCATCATTCTCTATCCTGCACCTTTCTCAATCAACACACCTGCATCATTGCAGAAAAATTTATAGTCGCCATCCGGCACACCCCTTGCTTTATTCAAGGCAACTGCATTGAATTTGGAGCACAGCGTTCACGTTGTCAACGAATAATCCTGTAATACAGCGGAGAAAGAAACAATGAGAAAAGTAGCGATCTACGGCAAGGGCGGCATCGGCAAGTCTACAACAACCCAGAACACGGTCGCCGGACTGTGCGGACTGGACAGAAAAGTTATGGTGGTCGGCTGCGACCCTAAGGCAGACTCCACCCGTCTGCTGCTCGGCGGTCTGGCCCAGAAATCTGTGCTGGATACCCTGCGCGAGGAGGGTGAGGATGTCGAACTGGAGGATATCCGCAAAGCAGGCTACGGCGGAACCTGGTGTGTTGAGTCCGGCGGACCGGAGCCGGGTGTAGGCTGTGCGGGCCGCGGTATCATTACCTCGATCAATATGCTGGAATCACTGGGCGCCTACGAGGAAAGCGAAGAGCTGGATTATGCTTTCTACGATGTACTGGGTGATGTTGTCTGCGGCGGGTTCGCTATGCCTATACGCGATGGTAAAGCGGAAGAAATCTACATTGTTGTATCCGGCGAGATGATGGCTATGTATGCGGCCAATAACATCTCCAAGGGTATTACCAAATTTGCCCAGTCCGGCAATGTACGTCTGGGCGGCCTGATCTGCAACTCCCGCGCTGTGGATAATGAGAAGGAGATGATTGAGGAGTTTGCCAAGAAGCTGGGCACCCAGATGATTTATTTTGTCCCGCGTGACAACGATGTGCAGCGGGCCGAGATCAACAGAAAGACTGTTATCGAATGGAACCCGGAAGTATCCCAGGCAGATGCCTATCGCGGTTTGGCCGAGGCTATTGACAAAAACGAGATGTTTGTCGTTCCCACCCCGATGGAGATCGAGGAGCTGGAGCAGCTGCTCATGGATTACGGGCTGATGAATTAAACATATTGCGGTGGTTTCATGATGGTAGGGGCGGTTCGCGAACCGCCCCTACAGCGGGAATAAAACGGTAGGGGCACGGCATGCCGTACCCCTACAGATACGAAATATAAGGAGAACTTCTCATGTTAATGATCAGAGCTATCGTCAGGCCGGAAAAATCAGATGCAGTGCTGGCAGCGCTTATGGATGCCGGTTTCCCGGCAGTAACCAAATATTCAGTGGCCGGTCGCGGGAAACAACGGGGTATCAAGATCGGTGATGTTACCTATGATGAGATTCCCAAAACCATGCTTATGTCCGTTGTCCGGGATGAAGACAAGGACTTTGTTATTCAGACCATTATGGATACAGGCAGAACACCGGGCAAAGGCGCGTTCGGTGACGGTAAAATTTTTGTCAGCGAGGTCGAGGAAGTCTATACCATCAGCTCCGGCGTGAAGGAAGGCGTTGCCGAGGAGGCCGCGTAATGAAAGAAGTCATCGCTGTGGTACGCATCAATATGATGAACCAGACCAAGCAGGCCTTAAGCGATGCCGGGGTTGACGCCTATTTTGTCCGCGAGGCCCAGGGCCGGGGCAAAGGGTTTATCAATCCGCAGGTGCTTGAAGGCGTTGATGAAGGATACGAAGAAGCGGCGGCCGTGCTGGGTGAAAAAGGAAAACTCTATCCCAAGCGGGTGGTGACCGTGGTGGTTGAGGACGACAAGGTTGATGACGTTGTCCAGGCTATCATCGCGCCCAACCAGACCGGAAAACCCGGTGACGGCAAAATTTTTGTCATGCCTGTGGCCGACTCGGTTCGGGTTCGGACCGGAGAGACGGGTGAAGCGGCTATCGTCTGAACCTGAACAGGAAATTTGAGGAGAACAATATGGGAGCAGCAGAAAAACTGGTGCAGTGGGAACCCACCGACATCAAGGCGGAGCTGATCAAGAAGTACCCGCCCAAGGTGGCCCGCAAACGCGCCAAACAGATAATGATCAACGAGGCCCTGGAGAACGGGACGCCGGAAATTACGGCCAACGTCCGCACGATTCCAGGCATCATCACCATGCGGGGTTGTACCTACGCCGGTTGCAAGGGCGTTATTATGGGACCGACCCGCGACATCGTCAACATCACCCACGGCCCCATCGGCTGTGCCTTTTATTCGTGGCTGACCCGGCGGAATCAGACCGATCCAGGACCGGAAGGGCCGGACGGCGAGAACTTCATGCCCTACTGTTTTTCCACGGATATGCAGGATCAGGATATCATCTTCGGCGGGGAAAAAAAACTGGCCACAGCCATTCAGGAAGCCTACGACCTGTTTCACCCCAAGTCCATCGCGATCTTCGCCACCTGTCCGGTAGGGCTGATCGGTGATGATATCCATACCGTGGCCAGGAATATGAAAGAGAAGTTCGGCGACTGCAACGTCTATGCCTTCAGCTGCGAAGGTTACAAGGGGGTTTCCCAGTCTGCCGGGCATCACATCGCCAACAACCAGGTCTTCCGCCATATTGTCGGTGAGAACGACGAGCCGGTTGAGGGCAAATACAAGATTAATCTGCTGGGCGAGTACAACATCGGCGGTGACGGGTTCGAGATCGACCGGATTTTCAAAAAATGCGGGGTCACCAACCTGGCCACCTTTTCCGGCAACTCGACCTACAACCAGTTCGCCACCTCGCATCAGGCCGACCTGAATGCGGTCATGTGTCACCGATCCATCAACTATGTGGCCGACATGCTGGAAACCAAGTTCGGTATTCCGTGGATCAAGGTGAATTTTATCGGGGCCGAGGCCACAGCCAAATCCCTGCGCAAGATCGCGGCCTATTTCGAGGATCAGGAGCTGATCGACAAGGTGGAAGCCGTGATCGCCGAGGAGATGCCCGATGTCGAGGCGGCAGCGGCGGACGTGCTGCCCCGTACCGAAGGTAAAACCGCGATGATGTTTGTAGGCGGTTCCAGAGCGCATCATTATCAGGAGCTGTTCAAGGAACTGGGCATGAAGACCATCTCCGCCGGCTACGAGTTCGCTCATCGGGACGACTACGAGGGCCGCCGGGTTCTGCCGAACATCAAGGTGGATGCGGACAGCCGCAACATCGAGGAGATCGAGGTGGAGGCCGATGAGACCCGCTTTAGCCCTCGCAAGAGTGAAGAGGAGCTGAAGGCTTTGGAGGAAGGCGGCCTTAAATTCAAGGATTATGACGGCCTGGCCCCGGATATGGAGGACGGCACCCTGGTCATCGACGACCTGAATCAGTACGAAGCCGAGAAACTGGTCGAGCTGATGAAGCCGGATATCTTCTGCGCCGGGATCAAAGAAAAATTCTCCATCCAGAAGCTGGGCGTGCCCATGAAGCAGCTGCACAGCTACGACTCGGGCGGACCGTATGCCGGATTCAAAGGCGCGATCAATTTTTATAAAGAGATCGATCGCCTGGTGAGCAGCAGGGTCTGGGGCTACATGAAGGCCCCCTGGCAGGATAATCCGCAGCTTTCCGGCACCTTTGTCTGGGAATAAAATTCAACATGCGGAAATACTTCCGTAGGGGCACGGCGCGCCGTGCCCCTATGGATGATCATTATGAGGTTAAAATACCATGTTATTACGACATACCCCCAAAGAAATCAGCGAGCGCAAGGCCCTGACCGTGAATCCGGCCAAGACCTGCCAGCCCATCGGCGCCATGTACGCGGCCCTGGGCATCCACGGATGCCTGCCGCACAGCCACGGTTCCCAGGGTTGCTGCGCCTATCACCGTTCAACCCTGACCCGGCATTATAAAGAGCCGATCTCCGCCGGAACCAGCTCCTTCACCGAAGGCGCATCCGTGTTCGGCGGTCAGGCCAACCTGATGCAGGCCTTCAACAATATTTTCACGGTCTACAACCCGGACATCATCGCGGTCCACACCACCTGCCTGTCCGAGACCATCGGCGACGACCTGCCCCAGATCCGCAAAAAGGGGATCAAGGAAGGCAAGATCCCGGAGGGCAAAGAGGTTATCTATGCGTCCACGCCCAGCTATGTCGGCTCGCACGTGACCGGTTTCTCCAATATGGTCAAAGGAATGACCCTGCTGGCCGAGACGACCGGCAAGAAAAACGGCAAGGTGAACCTCATCCCCGGCTGGGTCGAACCCTGCGACATGGAAGAACTCAAACGGATGAGCAAGCTGATGGGCGTTTCCACCATCATGTTCCCCGATACTTCCGGTGTCCTGAACAGCCCGCTCACCGGCGAGTACAAGATGTTCCCGGAAGGCGGCACCACAATCGCCGAGCTCAAGGCCTCCGGCGATGCAGTCGGTACCCTGGCTCTGGGCGAGTGGTGTTCAGCTGATGCCGCCCGCACCCTGGACAAGACCAATAAGGTGCCCTGCACGGTACTGGATATGCCCTTCGGTCTCAAGGCCACGGATCGCTTTATCGATGCCCTGCGCACTGTTGCCGGTGTGAGCGTGCCCGAAGAAATCATGACCGAGCGCGGTCAGCTGGTGGACCTGATTTCCGATATGCACCAATACTTTTACAATAAAAAGGTAGCCTTGGTTGGTGACCCGGATCAGGTCATCGCTATGACCGAGTTCCTGGTTTCCATTGATATGTGTCCGGTTCACATTGTTACCGGTACTCCGGGTAAAAAGTTTGAGAAGCGGATCAAGGAGATCACGGCGGACATGCCGTATGAGGTCAATGTGAAGGCCAAAGGCGATTTTTTCCTCCTCCATCAGTGGATGAAGAACGAACCGGTTGATCTGCTGATCAGCAACACCTACGGCAAGTACATCGCCCGTGACGAGGACGTACCTTTTGTCCGCTGGGGCTTTCCTATCCTGGATCGTCAGGGGCATCAGTATTTCCCCACGGTCGGGTATAAGGGTGGGTTGCGTCTGTTGGAGAAGATCCTCTCTGCGATAATGGATCGCAAGGATCGGGATGATCCTGAGACCAAGTTTGAGTTGGTGCTGTAAGAGAAGGACTGTCCAAGAAGTACAAGAAGCGCAGAGGAAGGACAGGCGGGGTCATCAGGGATGGCTCCGCTTTTTTTTGTGCCTCACCGGACGATTAGAAACTCCCCATTTGCAACTCTTTCTTTTTTCCTCTTCCAGCTTCACTTCCCAGCCCGCTACAGCTTTTGTTTGACAGCCTCGTCCGTATAGTTTACAATTTGAAATATAAACTTTAACGATAAGGAGGACGGCTTTATGCAGGCAACCAGCAAAGATTTGCGATTTCATACAAAAAAAATCCTTGATGCGGCAAGGAGGGGCGAGGAGGTTGTTATCACCTTTCACGGAAAGCCGTATGCGAAAATTGTTCCTCTTGACGAACAGGTAACAAAGGACAAGCAGAATGAATTCTGCGGGATGTGGAAAGATCGGGAAGATATGCAGGATGTTGAGGGATACGTCCGGAAGATCAGAAAAGGACGGTCATTTTGATTGTCGATACAGATGTGCTGATCTGGTACTCAAGAGAGTATCAAAGCGCAATAGATCTTCTGCACAGTTTTGATCGGTTCTCGCTGTCCGTGGTGACCTATATGGAAATTGTCCAAGGAGTAAGGGATAAACGGGAACTGAATGCATTTAAAAAGGCATTGGGCATACTTAACGCTCAAGTTATTCAGATTGATGAGCTGATCTCCACCAAAGCGATGTTCTATGTCGAGCAGTACGCTCTGAGTCATTCTATGGAACTGGCTGATGCGTTGATTGGTGCATCATCGGTGATCAGGCAGGTTGCGTTGGTCACCGGGAACGAAAAGCATTATAAGCATCTGCCGGAAATCAAGATTCGGAAGTTTGTGGTTGAAGCTTAGGAGCGTATATACGAGTTAGGGGGGAGCCAATTTTCTGTACCCGGCGTTGAAACACCGGGTTATTTTCGGCAGTCCCTCCGGGACGCTGTTTTCCGGGTATATCTGCCCCGGAGGTGGGCAGTGAAGGGGGGCAGAAGCCTCAAGTTCTCCCGATGCTGAGTAGGCAGCCCCCCAACTCGTAGATACGCCCGGGCCTATCCTGTCTGAAGCCGCAGGAGTTCATGCACCCGTTTCTGAATAAAGTCTTCAATGATTTTCAATCGATGAGCAGGCAGGTTATACCGGGGATGCCTTCTGAAGCGGAAATTGATCAGCTTCCGTAGCTTCTTCTTCTGTGCGGCGGTGATCACCTGTTGGGCAAAGGTCACAAAATCCTGTGAGGTTGCCATCAAGCGTGTACCGACATAATTTCCCATGTCCTGAAGATCATCGTCCATTGCATAGTTAAACAGCGACAGGCCGTTATCAAAGATCGGGGCCGTATCGGCAATCGTGTTGCTGTCGTTGTCGATGAGCAGACCGAAATTGCGGTCCTCGTTGCAGATAACTGCATCAAAAATGAGCATGTCGATGAGCGAATTATAGTATCTGTCACCAAGTGACCTGTAATACTGCATCACGACCAGCCAGCCGCCCTCCGGCACAAGTCTTCCTGCCGGAATATACGCCCTGTTAGGAACGGGAATCAAATAACTACGGGATTCAAAGCCGTCCTGACGGAACAGCGGCATAATTCCACTTCGGCAGAAACTCGTCGAATTGAATTTTCATATTTCATATTTTCTTTAAAACCGTCAGCCGTTTTGCGGCCTGTCTCGAAGAGGAATTCAGATTTTCCATGTGTCGTCCACCAGTTCCGAATACAGGCGCACCCGAACTCGGAGGTGTCACCGCTTGTCTCTAATGTGATATAGCCGATATTACTGTATATATTATACAGTCCATAGGCGAATCCGCCGTGTGATTTTTCAGCACTGCGAAAAATGCGTCATCAAGGCCGACGGCGGTCTTTTTCAGACAGGCTGCCGTAAAAATTACGCATTCGCGTTTCTATCTCAGGAGAATATGTTTTTATCTTCATAACCGGATGAGAATAAACGCAACTATGAAATTGTCAATGACCTGTCAGCAAGTTCCGTTGTTATTAAATTTTCATTCCTAAGTCAACCAGAGCCTGCCCCGGCTCAGCTTTGCCGACCGGAGTTTTGGTCTTGCCCTGTGCTCCCACTTTCTTTTTCTCTACAGCGGGCAGCTTTCCCGGCAATTCCATCGTGCGGCAATCAGAGAACTCTGTCGGGTCGCTGCAGAGGTCAGGTTTTTTCCTCTGCTGGAGCTCGGAGGAAAAAGATCGCGCCATCTCAACGGCATTACTGCAGAACTGCGCAATGACGGATATCAGGTCCGAAGAGAAAGGGTGGCATACGAGTTCCAGAAAGGCGGCAATGAAATGCTGCGCATAACCACCTGACTACAGCAGTACCTTGACCCGCCTGCTGAAATTATAGCCGCCGATGGCGATATCATAATCCATTCTTCCGGCCTGGAGATCGAATTTAGGGCCGTGGATTTCCACATCCCCCGGACTGATCAGCATCTTGCTGGTATCGTAATAATGGAGCAGGTCGGAATACAGCTCTTCGTGCTGCAGTGGTTTGATGATCACCACATCCTCAGTCAGGGTGAGCTGGTGATCATCCATATGGTATTTGCCGCTCCTGCTGGTGATGGTCAGGGGTGATGCTCCTTGTTTGTGATACAGGGCATCGACATCGATCATATCAATTTCCCGGTCTGTCTCTCCGGTGCGGGCCTGGTCGGCCTTGATGGTCCAGGTCCGCAGCCCCTCGCTGGTAAAGATGATTTTGACATCATCCATGACAAAATCCTGGGGCTGCTCCTGATATGCTTTTTCAGCCGTCTCGTCGTAGCCGCCCCGGGGCTTCAGAAAATTCTCCGCATATTCTTTCCATAAGGGGCTGCTTGCCAGCACACCAAGAGGGAGAATCCAAAGCAGATTTCTGTAGCTTCCTATCATCTGTGAAGTCATCCTGTGGTGTATTTTTTGAGCAGCGGGGCAAGCAGACCTCGTGCTTCCAGGATCAGATCGCAGGCTTCGCGCACTGCGCCGTGTCCGCCGCACCGTTCTGTGACATAATCAACCTGACGGCGCACCTCAGGAGCAGCATCAGCCGGGGCGAAGCTGCACCCGACCTGCAGCAGCACCGGCAGATCCAGCCAGTCATCTCCCATATAGGCAGTCTGTTCCGGCTTCCGGCCGCTTTGGAAAAGTATTTCATTATAGATTTCAGCTTTGTTGCGGCAGTCCGTATAGACATGATCCAGCTTCAGCTCTTCGGCCCTTCTGAACACAGCTTCGGAGCTGCGGGCAGTGATCAGGCCGACAGCAAGACCGGCTTCCCGCAGCAGGCGGAGCCCGAAGCCGTCCTGCGTGTTGAAGCCTTTCATTTCCTCTGCAGTACCGGAGTAGAACAGGATGCCGTCGGTCAGAACGCCGTCCACATCCAGCAGGAGCAGTTCAACCTTCTTTGCCCGCATCAGGGCGGCCTGCCAGGCATCAGAGCGCGGCACCGGCCGGGCACGCTGCATGGCTCGTTCCCGCAGGGCCTGGGTCAGGCTGCAGTCAGAGTAGCCGGAACAGCCGGAGGAGTCGGAACAGTTACTCATCTGTCGCTGCCGTCACTGCACAAACGGCTTCCCGTATTGCCAGCAGCTGCCTGAGCAGCGGCTCTGCCTTGTTCAGGGGAACACTGTTGGGGCCATCGCAGAGGGCCTGATTCGGGTCAGGATGTACTTCCATAAACAGGCCATCAATCCCGGCAGCCATTGCAGCCCTGCTCAGGGAAGGGATGAACTTGCGCTGGCCCCCGGATTTCCCGCCCATCCCACCGGGCAGCTGCACCGAATGAGTGGCGTCGAAAATGACTGGGCAGCCCAAGGAGCGCATGACCGGCAGAGAGCGCATATCCACGACTAGGTTATTATACCCGAAACTTGTCCCCCGTTCCGTCAGGAGAATGCGGTCACAGCCTGCTGATCGAACTTTTTTTACAGCATGCTGCATGTCCCAGGGAGAGACAAACTGACCTTTTTTCAGGTTGACTGTCCGGCCCGATTTAGCCGCCGCCACCAGCAGGTCGGTCTGGCGGCAGAGAAAGGCAGGAATCTGGATAATATCCAGCGCATCGGCAGCAAGATCCATCTGGCTGGTTTCATGGACATCCGACATCACCGGCACGCTCACCTCCTGCCGGATACGCTGGAGCTGACGCAGCCCGTTCCGCAGGCCCGGGCCGCGGAACGAATCCAGCGAGGTCCGGTTGGCCTTGTCAAATGAGGCTTTAAAGATATAGGAGATGCCCAGGCGTTCGCAGATCGCCTTCATTTCCTTGGCAATCTGCCAGCCCAGTTCACCGGATTCCAGGGCGCAGGGACCGGCCATAAGCAAAAGAGGGTGACCGGGGCCGACTTGAACAGGTTTTACTCCGGGAGGAGCTGTAATGGCAAAATCTTTCATGGAAGAGGAGAGGTTCCGAATTTTTTTTGTACAGCATGCATTCAGAAATTATTCAGGAAGTACATTATCCCGTCCGCAAGAACGGGGCAGTATTCTGATATTTCATTAATTATTGTCTCACTGATTATGCAGAGCCGCCTTGATGAACTCCCGGAACAGCGGATGCGGCTGCATGGGGCTGGACTTGAATTCCGGATGAAATTGGCATCCGAGAAACCAGGGATGGTCTGCCAGTTCGACAATTTCCACCAGCGTGTCATCCGGAGAAGTACCGCTAACTGTCAGCCCGGCCTGTTCCAGCCGTTCCCTGTATTGGTTGTTGAATTCATAGCGGTGCCGGTGCCGCTCGCTGATTTCCTCCTGCTGATAGGCAGCATGGGCCAGAGTATCCCGGCGCAGCCTGCAGGGATAGGCTCCGAGGCGCAGGGTGCCGCCCATATCGGAATTTTCATCCCGCACTTCAGTCCTGCCGCTGCGGAAATCATACCATTCCTTCATCAGGTAGATGACCGGATCATCGGTTGCCGGGTTCAGCTCTTTGGAATCTGCTTCTTCCATACCGGCGACTGCCCGGGAGAATTCCACCACAGCCAGCTGCATTCCCAGGCATATTCCGAAGAAAGGCACTTTGTTTTCCCGTGCATAGGTAATGGCCCTGATTTTCCCCTCAGTCCCCCGGCTGCCGAAGCCGCCCGGCACCAGAATACCGTCGCACTGGGCAAGCTCAGCCACGGAATCGCCGATATCCTGTCCGTCCTCCAGATTATCCGCAGCAATGTATTTCAGCTCCACCTTGGTCTCATTGGCAATACCGCCGTGGATCAGGGACTCATGCAGGCTCTTGTAGGCCTCTTTCAGGTCCACATATTTTCCGGTAATGCCGATCATGACGGTATGTTTGGGATTATTAATTTTGCTGACCAGATCCTGCCAGGGCCGGATATTGGGGGCACCGGTCCAGATCCCCAGTTTTTCCAGAATCCGGTCATCAGCATCTTCTTCATGCAGCCGCAGGGGCAGCTCGTAGATGGTCTTCACATCAATGGCCGTGATTACGGAGCGGGCATCGATATTGCAAAACAAACCGATTTTCTTTTTGATTGACTGCTCCAGCGGCACTTCTGTCCGGCAGATCAGGATATCCGGCTGGATTCCGGAGGCCAGCAGCTCCTTGACCGAATGCTGGGTGGGCTTGGTTTTAATTTCCCCGGCAGTCTTGATAAACGGCACCAAGGTCAGATGGATATACAGGGAGTATTCATGGCCGAGATCGCCGCGCAGCTGGCGGATGGCCTCGATAAAAGGCAGGCCCTCAATATCCCCGACTGTGCCGCCGATCTCGATGATTGCCACGTCTGCCGTACCGTCAAGCTGCATCACAGCACGTTTGATCTCATCGGTGATATGGGGGATCATCTGCACAGTACCGCCCAGATACTCACCCCGGCGCTCCTTCATGATCACCGAATAGTAGATCCTGCCGGAGGTGTAGTTGTTGATCTGGGCCATGACTGCATCTGTGTAGCGCTCATAATGGCCCATGTCCAAGTCGGTCTCAGCCCCGTCATCAGTGACGTAGACCTCGCCGTGCTGAAAGGGATTCATGGTCCCGGGATCGACATTGATATAGGGGTCGAGCTTCTGAAAGGTGACGGTCATGCCCCGGCTTTCCAGCAAAGCGCCGATGGAGGCCGCTGCCAGCCCTTTGCCCAAGGACGAAAGAACGCCGCCGGTGATAAAAATAAATTTTGTTTTTCTGCTCGGTTGTGTTTCCATGTCGATATTTCTTGGGCCGTTTGTCCAAAAATAAAAAGTGGAGCAGGCTGCTGCCGCCCCGGTTTCACAGTTGCTGTGAGAACAACAAACATACCGGATCAGAAGATGTTTGACAAGCATGGCCTTCTCTGCCGCAGTCGGATTAGTTTTTTCATGCAGGACTGCTTATTTTTTCCGCTGTTATTGAACAGCAAATTTACTTTTTCTCATTATTGAAACATATGTATTTTACTATAATAACTATGTTAAAATGAGAGTCGGCTCAGTATTGATTCGGGAATGATACCTATTTCTATATATCATATTGATTTGAAAGATTTTTTCATTGTTTTTCCGTTGACAGAGCAGTCGAAAAACGGTAAGTTCATTTTTATATTTGAAGCAGCAACTGACTGTCCGTACCCGAATGCATTTTGTGCATTTCTTATCGGGTGCAGGCGATGTTCTATCGCCCGTCAAAAAAGAAGAAAACGCTGCTTCAATTTTCTGCGGCTTTTTCTCCGGCTGCAGAGCCGGAACGGCCCAGATCGTTCCGTATGCATCATAACAAATGGCAATCCTTAGTTAACCTAAGCGGGCGCCTTGCTTTCCGGACGGAAACGGAAAGCTGATAAAGCCACAGCCGTCGCAAGGCGGTGTCGGAAAACCACGGGTCTCCAAAGGAAGAGACAGCCGGGCTCCCTGCTTCTAACCGTTATTATACCGGGAGGTATGTTATGAAATCCTTATTCCATCCAAACTTTCTCTCCAGCCGTTTCAGCAAGTCAAACAGCCCGGCAGTTCGCGGTAATATCCAACTGTTTTTCGGCCTGTTACCTGATGTTGTCCTCTTTTATTCCATCTTAGCCGTTGATGCGGCCCTGACTGCGGAAATGTTTCTCCGCGATCTTTCCGGCACAGAGGAGACTGCTCCGGCAGCGGGATAATCCTTTGACATGATTTGAAGAACTGAACGGGTTTCGGGAAAAGAGGGCTGAACCGGTTCAGTTCTTTGCCGCGTTTTCTCAGGCTGCGGAATCGGAACGGCCACAAATCGTTCCGCATGAATCATAACAAATAAAGCAATCCTTAGGAATGAGGATTTAATAACTGGTACGTTTGCCTGATCGAGATGCACATGATGACGGGCATCGCTTCCACGAAATGCGGCAGTTATTTAATTCCCGTTCCTTAGTTTAAACTAAGCGGGCGCTCTGCTTTCCGGAGGAAACCGGAAGCTGATAAAGCCACAGCCGTCGCGAGGCGGTGTCAAAAAGCCACCGGTAGCCGGATGGGCTGCCGTATCTTTTTTTCGGGTAGCATTTCCTATGGATTTCCTATAGATTGATCAAGGTGCACTAAAACGTTGCATGTTGGGTCGTTAGCTAAAGGAAACGGAGCGTAATCAATGAACACAGAGTGTAATGTAGCTGTATATTGGGACTTTGAAAATATCCATATATCTCTCTCCTCATTAAAAATGGGAGAGTCCTGGTATAAGGACAACATGTATTCAAAGCAACCTGCTTTTATTGATATCAGAAAAATAATGGATTATATATCAAGTATTGGAGAAGTGAATATTAATAAATCTTATGCAAACTGGAGTTTTTTTCATGCTTACAGTTTTGAATTGCAGAATTATTCTATTGATCTGATTCAAATGTATCATTGCGGGAAATACGGAAAGAATGGTTCTGATATAAGAATAGCCATTGATATTTTAGATGACTGCATTCAGCAACCGCATTTAGACACTATTGTGTTGATCAGCGGAGATAGTGATTATATATCAATTGCTCAAAAAGTACGACAGAGGGGAAAAAGAATAATTGGAATTGGAGTTCAGGAAACGACGAATCAGTTCTGGATCAAAGCATGTAATAAATTTAAATTTTATTCCGCCCTTATAAAGGAGGACGATATATCAGAAAATGGCAGTCAAGAAGATTTTGATGATGCAAAGAATCTGCTTATAAAGGCATTGAAGATAATTTTTTCCGAATCAGGCAGCAGCAGCGCACCTCGCGTCAGCATAAAACCGGTTATGCTGCGGCTTGATCCGTCATTTGATGAAAATAATTACGGTTGTAGTAATTTTACAGAATTTTTAAATCAATGTCAGGAGAGTATCGTAATTAAAGAATCTGACAAAGATGTAACTGTATCACTCAGAAGTTCTTCTAAACATGTTGAGACTCCTTCTGTGCAGGTTCCGCATCTGTATGAAATAATTCTTAAGAAGCAGAAAATACGACTCGTCAGGCCGGAAATTATGAAGCAGGGGATAAAAGATACTTTTGATATCTTCCATGAAGAAAAAATATTTTCATCGTATAGAGATTATAGGAATAACCTCCTGATACGGCTTAAAAAAACAATCCCGGATATTCAGGATACTGATGCTGCGAAGATTAAAGACCTGATATATAAAGCATTTTGCTTTAAGGTAAATTCTGAGAACAAATCGGTTTCGTTAGTGGATGATGTGAAGACCTGCAGTGATCTTGAAGAAAGAATTTACAGAATGCTTGTCAAAAGAATTCTGGATAATGTCAGCGATAATGAAGATATTGATACGGATTATCTCTCAGACCTGTTATTTGGCGATAAGGCACGGACAGATGATACGTATGAATTAATTATAGATTATAATCGCCGAATAAAATAGGGACAGAGTGACTTATGTCGGTCGGGATTTCTTCAACTGTCTATCATTATAACAATCGGCAATCCTTAGTTGAATTAAACTAAGCGGGTGCTCTGCTTTCCGGCGGAAACCGGAAGCTGATAAAGCCACAGCCGTCGCAAGGCGGTGTCGGAAAGCCACGGGTCTCCAGGGAGGAGACAGCCGGGTTCCCTGCTTCTACCTATTACCGTTATACCGGGAGGTATGTTATGAGATCCTTATTCTATTCAAGTCTGCTCTCCAGTCGTCTCGACAGGTCGCTCGGACTGCCGTCACCTTCGGGCTTGCGCGCAGTACCGGGTACTGGTTTCAAGCAAAAAGAGAAAGGCGCAGGAAAAGAAAAAAACACTCCGCCAATCCGCGACAATATCCGGATATTCTTCAGTTTGTTGACTGATTTCTCCCTCTTTTACTTGATGTTATTGGCAGTTGGTTTGCTTTCCGGCAACGGAGATATGTTGCCGCTGGCAGGGGAAATATTTCTCTGCGCCCTTTTGGGCGTAAAGGCAAGTGCCCGCAGGGTAATAGACTGACATGACTTGACAAGACTTGCCATATTTCGGGGGAGGGGAGTGGGCCAGTTCAGTTTTTCTCCTCCTTTTCTCAGCTCAGGCTGCAGAACGGAACGGTATACATCGCTCCGTATGAATCATAACAAATAAAGACAGTCATATTCAGGTTGAACTGACCGCCTATAAAACCGGCTCTGAAAAGGTAACCGGATCAGCCGGGACAACTGCACAGGTTGAAGTGTGTTGTCCGCAAAGGTATGAAGCCCCGTCCGTATTCTTCTGCGGTTGCGGGGCTGTAGAAACCCTGAAAAAGAATCTGCAGTACTGATAGTTGATGCGGCCCTTGCAGCGGGAATATTTCTCCGCGCCCGTTGACGCACCAAAGAAAAATACTCCGGCAAAAGCTACAAAAGCTGCACCCGTCAAAAAAACAGGCATTTCTCTCCAGACTGTCTGGAGCTTTTCCCCTATCTTCAAGATCATCAGACCAATTTTTCGGTAGTGGCTCAAATCCGTTGATGCAGCCTCAGACTTCCCATCAGCGCGGGATTGAAGTTGACTTATCAGTGAGACGGCCCAATCAGATATAAAATCGAATCTGATGCTATTGCCACCGCAACCCTTCTGTACTTCTTCCTGGCTCAGGAGGAGGATATCGAAAAACCGGCTTGCACGAAACAGGTTTTCTGATAGAGTAGACTGCGTTGTCGGAACTTCTTTTACTGCCGGCAGGTTATCGCAGACGCTTTTTTCAGATTAACTTGGTGAGATAAAAGATTAATTTTTCGGACAGGGGAAATGTCATGCCGGAGAAGAAATGTATAATAAAGTAAAACCTTTTTTGCCGGGTGAAAATGCAGTGCTTCTTGTTACTGCTGCTCTTATCGGCCTGCTGGCCGGTGTTGTGATTATCGTTTTCAGGGAATCTGTCGAGTTTGTCCATGAGTATATTTTTGAGTACGGCTCTGAACTGCTCCATATTCATGAGGGCGGATGGCACAGGCTCCTGCTCCCTCTGATTCCCATGTTCGGCATGCTGCTGCTCATTCCTCTTTCTCTGCTTTTTCCGGGCGAGGTCAATGGATACGGCTTTACCAAGTTTCTGCGCCGGGTCAACCTGGAGAACGGGGTGCTGAATGCCAGGAATATTTTTATCAAGATTGTGGCGACCGCCATCACCATCGGATCAGGGAACTCCGCCGGAGTAGAAGGGCCCACCGCTCAGATCGGCGGCGCCCTCGGTTCCCAGTTCGGCCAGCGTCTGCGGGTTTCAGGAACAAGACTGAAGGTCTATATTGCCGCAGGCAGTGCCGGGGCCATTGCCGGTATCTTTAATGCACCTATTGCCGGTGTTTTTTTTGCCGCTGAAATTATTCTGCTCGGCACCTACAAGATCTCTTCGTTTTCCGCACTGGTGGTGGCTTCGGCTATGGCCACGGTGGTCTCACGGCACAAGTACGGAGAAGTGACTGCTTTTCCCATCCCGGATTATCACATGGTCAACCCCTTTGTGGAGATCCCCCTGTATGCCGTCATGGCCCTGCTCATCGGCCTGTTGGCTGTGGCTCATATCCGTTTTTTTTATCTGGTCCGGGACTGGTTCGGCAAACTGCACATCCATGCACAGGTCAAACCGATTGTCGGCGCCTTTATCGTGGGCAGCATCGGGATTCTTTTTCCTGATGTTATGGGAGACGGGTACGAGTATATTGGAGAGGTGCTGGCCGGAGACGGGATAGTCTGGGTCATGCTGGCCCTGATTGCCCTGAAATCCATCGCTACCGCTGTGACCTTGGGTTCCGGCGGTGCAGGCGGTATATTTGCCCCGGCCCTGTTTATCGGCGCGGTGATCGGAGGGGCTTTCGGCGGGATCGTCCACAACCTTCTGCCGAACTTCACCGCCACGCCGGGTGCCTATGCCACCATCGGGATCGGTGCTTTTCTGGCTGCTTCCACTCATGCGCCCATGACCGCCATCTTTCTGCTTTTTGAGATGACCGGAAACTATATGATCATCGTGCCGGTTATGCTGACGGCCATTCTGGGGACCATGACCGCCCATAAATTTTATGGGGATTCCATTGATACGGTGGATTTTACCAGGGAAGGGATTAATATTCATGAAGGCCGGGAGGTCGCCATCCTCAGGTCCATCCGGGTGGGCAAGGCGATTACCGAAGATGTTGATTTTATCAGCGAGACCGCCAATATCAACCACCTGCTGGAACTGTTTGCCATTGCCCAGGATTCCCTGTATTTTCCCGTTGTTGATCATGAGGGAAAAATGGTCGGGGTGGTGTCCATGCAGGATGTGAAAACAATCCTGCACGATGAGGAGCAACGGTGCTGCCATCTGGTCGGTTCGATCTGCAGCCGCGATGTAATGACCCTGACCCCGGATCATAATCTGTTTCATGCCATGAAACTTTTCGATATCAAGGGGATTGAGGAGATCCCGGTGGTCGAAAGCATGGAGCACCGCTGGGTCGTGGGAAAACTCAAACGGAGGGATGTTATTTCAGCCTATAATCACGAAGTTCTGAAACGTGGAATCAGTGAGAAAGCCGAAGATATCCGGCTGCTCTGTTCCTCATCATAAGAGGAGATACTTTATATGAAGCTCACTCTTTTTTCCTTCGGATTCAAACACGGCTGTCCGCAGGCGAATATGATCTGGGACGTCCGTTTTCTGCCCAATCCCTACTGGGATGCGCAGCTACGGGAGCATAGCGGTCTTGAAGAACCAGTGGCCGCCTATGTGCTCAGCAATGAAATCGGCTGGCAGTTTCTTCAGCATTTTGAACCGTTGGTCGCGTTTACCGTGCACAGGCATCAACAGGCGGGCCGGGAGGAACTCCGTTTTGCTGTGGGCTGTACCGGCGGGCGGCACCGTTCTGTGGCTGTCATCGAGCATCTGCGGCATTTTTTGTCGGAGTATCTGGACAGCGGCGATGAGTCTGCCGTGTATCATCGGGATATTGATAAGGTTTGACAGTTTAATAAAAAAAAGGAAAAAGAACGGACCTGAATGTCTGCATTGCCCAGTTTGGCGAAGAAAGAACAGACGGATGTCCAGGTTCATCTCTACAGTACTTTGTCTGAACAGGGAGGAATGCGGCATGAAAGATTTACTGAAAAATTTACTGTACACCGGGGTTGGAGCAGCCTTTCTTACCCGTGAAAAACTGGAAGAAATGCGGCAGGAGTTAGTGGAACGGGGCAACCTGACCAGAGAGGAAGGTAAAGAATTTGTTGATGAGCTGCTGAAAAGATCAACAGGCGCGAAAGACCAGCTGGAAATCTGGCTGCACCGTCAGGTGGAGGAGCGCGTCAGGCAGCTCAATCTTGCCACAGCAGATGAGGTTGCCGAACTGCGCCAAAAAGTCGAAGAGCTGCAGGGTGCTCTGGAGGAAGAGGAAACAGAGAGAACAAAGAAAACAGAGGAAAACTGCGAGGCCGAAGAGAAAAATTCCGCGCAGGACAGCGAATAACTGATGGCCGGTATCTGGCCGTTCGGGGTCATCAACCGCACCTACCGGCATCTGAACCGGTACCGCCAGATTCTGCGGGTTCTGTTTAAATACGGTTTTCATGATCTGGTTGATTATCTGCATATTGACCAGTATCTGGAAACCGGCCTGCAGATGATCAACCGCAGTCCCCGTGAGCAGATATTCCGTCATTCCAGAGCGGAACGCCTGCGTATGGCCTTGGAAGAGCTGGGCCCCACCTTTATCAAACTCGGACAGCTGCTGTCCACCCGCCCTGATTTTATCCCGCCTGATTATATTGAAGAACTGGAGAAACTCCAGGATAAAGTGCCACCGTTTTCCTATCAGGAGGTACAGCAGATTTTTCAGGAGGACTGGAAAAAACATCCATTGGATATTTTTCTTGATTTTTCACAGGAACCTCTGGCGGCCGCCTCCATCAGTCAAGTTCACCGGGCCAGAGTCGCCCTGTCCCCCAAGCATGCCGGTTCAGGAAAAAGCATACAGGTACCGGAACGCAATGTAGTGGTCAAAGTGCAGCGCCCCGGACTTGAACGCATCATTGCAGTGGATCTGGAAATTCTTTCCCAGATCGCCCGGCTGATGGAAGAGCATTTTGAGGAGGTGCAGGGCCATCAGCCCATGGCCATTGTGCACGAATTTGCCCTCAGTCTGTCCAGAGAGATTAATTTTCATATCGAGCTGGCCAATATCCAGCATTTTGCCCGTCTGTTTGACAGCCATCCCCATGTTTATGTGCCGGAAGTATTTCCTGCTCTGTGTACGGAACGGATTCTGGTCATGGAGGAGGTTGACGGCATCAAGGCATCTCATGTGCACGAACTCAGAGAACAGGGGTATGATCTGTCCCTGCTTGCTGAACGCGGTGCCCGGGTGATGATGGAACAGATCTTTGCGCACGGTTTTTTTCATGCGGATCCTCATCCCGGTAATCTGTTTGTTCTGCCCGGCAATATGATCTGTTTTATAGATTTCGGCCAGATGGGCAGACTGCTGCTGAAGGAACGGGAGGAGTTCACCGATCTTATTCTCAATATCGCTTCAGGGGATGAAAACAGGGTGGTCAACGGGATTCTGAAGATGACTGTGCAGCGCAGGGAACCGGACCGGGACCGGCTGACTCTGGACATCAGCGACCTGATGAGCCGCTATATGCATTTATCTATCGGCGAGCTGGAAGTGGGTAAAATACATCGTGAAATGCTGAAACTACTAAGCTCCCATCAGCTTTTTTTCAAACCGAATCTGTATCTGATGTTCAAGGCTATGGGCACGGTGGAGGGGGTCGGCCTGATGCTTTCCCCGGATCTTGAGCTTCTCTCTCTGGCCAAGCCGTTTATGAAAAAGATCAGACTCGGCAGGATTCATCCGCGTCGTCTGGCTGATGAGTTTTCCGAGACCGCCTATCAGTACCTAAGCCTGTTTCATGATCTGCCCGGAGAAACCCGTGCCATTCTTTCGCTGCTCCGTCAGGGCAGGATGAAGCTGGAATTCAAGCACCGCGGCCTGCGTCCCCTGGAAAGGGCCCTGTACCAGGTCTCAAACCGGATTGCCTTTGCTATTGTCTTGGCCGCCCTGATTATCGGCTCCTCCCTGATTGTTCTTTCCGGCATCAAACCCCACTGGCACGGCATCCCTGTTATCGGCCTGATCGGCTTTCTGTTCGCCGGGGTAATGGGTTTCTGGCTGCTGATTTCCATTCTCCGGCACGGCAGGCTGTAAAAATCAGAATTTAGAAGCTGTTTGCCCCCATGTTCCTCCATGCGGCCAAGCTCTCCTTTCTGCAACCGGCAAACGGCTGGAGTTCCGCAGCCCTGTTCCGTTTTAGGCTGCCCGCTGCCGGAACCTTGGGTGCATCCGGAGCAAGAAACGGCGTCAGGGCGAGGCCGATACACAGCAAGGCAAAGCTGAAGATAATCAGCAGAAAAATAATGATCGGCACATGATCATACTGCGGCTGTTTTTTTCCGGCAGGTCGCCGTTTTTTGCGGGGACTGCGTTTTTGGGACGGCTTTTCTGCAGTGTTCTGCTCGGTTGTCACAATCAGTCTGCTGAATCAGAGGATGGTTGCTGGATGGTCGATGCGAATTCATCAAATACTTTGTCAATGGGCACTGCAAAGCCGATCCCTTCGGTATCACGCAGAATCGTGGTGTTTACCCCGAGGACATAGCCGTGCTCATCTACAAGGGGGCCACCGCTGTTGCCGGGACTGATCGGCGCATTGGTCTGCAGAAGTAGCTGATTATCCGTCCACCTCCGATAGCCGGAAAAAATACCGGAGGTCACTGTATCATGGTTATGGCGCAGTCCGACCGGACTGCCCACCGTATAGACCTTGTCTCCCCGCCTGAGAGGAAGATCGCGCGGGGGCCTGTTCAGGTAGACGCCGTTATGGGAAAACAGAGGCAGGAGCGCCAGATCATACCGCTGGCTGATCATGGGCTGCCCTGCACTATGTTCAGAACCGTCAGCCAGAATGATTTTTATTTCCGGTTCCTGCAGCGCCTGCTTCTGTTCGGCAACCCGTTGCTCGTCCCTTTCCTGCTCATTCCGCAGCTCCTGAAGAGCGTCCTCCCGTTCACTGATCAGTATCTTCAGCTGATTCCTGGAAGAAGTTTTAGATATTTTTTTCAGTCGTGCACGGTATTCGGTCAATTTTTCTTCCGCACGGTCCAGTTGTTTTCTGTTCCGTTCGACATTCTGCACAAATTCATCAAACTTTTTCCTATCAAACTCAACCTGATGCCTGTTGGTGACAATATAGTTTTCGCTGATAAAAAATCCCGATCCTGTGCCCCACGGCGTTGCAACGGCAACTGTTGCCAACTTTGCCCGTTCAACAGGGGATAAAGCGGACATGGACGCAGTACCCGCTTCTGCAGCTGAAGCAGCGGATACCGCCTGCTTTTCCGTCTCCTGCATCTGCTTCAGTCCCTGACGGGAAGCCTTCCTGTCATTATGAAAAATAGAGTATCCGACGATGTATCCGACAGCTGCAGCCAGCACGAGCAGGGAAAAAAGCTGCAGATATTTTCCTGCACCGGGAGAAGAGAACTGCTGTTTCTTCAGAGCCGCCTCCTTTTTCTGCTGTTTTTCCGGTCTCAAGTCAAAATAAAAGGAACTACTTTCTCTCTGCAGAATCCGCTGAACCGCCCACCAGGCCCATCAAAAAAGGGAGAGCCAGTTCCCCTGCTCTCCCTTACTGTACTGAGTATGGCACGATGGTACGGTCACTGCGGAATGCAGTGAGAGATACCCACGATAAACCCTACTTCACTTCCTCAAAATCCGCATCCACAACATCGTCATCATCGTTGCTTGACGCCTTGCCGGCATCACCGGAACCTGCAGTTCCGCCTGCCGCACCTGCGTCGCCGCCCTGATTCTGTGAAGCCTGAGCATACATGAGCTCGGCCAGCTTATGGGAAGCCTGGGTCAGGGCTTCCGTGGCCTGCTTAATGGCTTCAAGGTCATCCCCGTCTTTGACCTTTTTCACATTTTCGATTTCCCGCTCCACATTGGCCTTGGTCTCGGCATCGACTTTGTCGCCCAGATCGCTCAGGCTCTTTTCGGTCATATGGACCATAGAGTCGGCATTATTCCTGGCTTCAACCAGCTCTTTACGCTTCTTGTCTTCGTCTGCGTGCAGTTCCGCATCCTTCTGCATCCGTTCAATCTCTTCCTCGCTCAGGCCGGAAGAGGCGGTGATGCGGATGGACTGTTCCTTGCCCGTGCTCATATCCTTGGCAGAGACATGGAGGATGCCGTTGGCGTCCAGGTCAAAAGTGACTTCGATCTGCGGTACGCCGCGCGGTGCAGGCGGAATATCGGCCAGATCAAAACGACCGATGGTCTTGTTGTCCCCTGCCATCTCCCGCTCACCCTGAAGCACATGGATGGACACGGCTGGCTGGTTATCCGCTGCAGTGGAGAAAACCTGACTCTTCTTGGTCGGCACCGTGGTGTTCTTCTCGATCAGCTTGGTCATGACTCCGCCCAAGGTTTCAATACCCAGAGACAGAGGGGTAACATCCAGCAGCAGCACATCTTTTACATCGCCCTTGAGCACACCACCCTGGATGGCCGCACCGATGGCCACCACCTCGTCCGGATTGACACCTTTGTGCGGATCTTTGCCGAAGATCTGTTTTACTTTTTCCTGCACCTTGGGCATCCTGGTCATACCGCCCACCAGAATGACCTCGTCAATGTCTGAAGCACCCAGTCCGGCATCCTTGAGTGCGGTCTGGCAGGGGCCTGCGCAGCGGTCGATCAGATCCGCGACCAGAGCTTCCAGTTTGGCTCTGGACAGCTTGATGTTCAGATGCTTGGGACCGGTGGCATCCGCCGTGATAAAGGGAAGGTTGATGTCTGTCTCCATAGAGGAGGAGAGCTCCTTCTTGGCCTTTTCCGCCTCTTCCTTGAGGCGCTGCAGGGCCATTTTATCGTTGCGCAGATCCACGCCCTGATCCCGCTTGAATTCATCAGCCAGCCAGTTGACGATGCGCATATCAAAATCTTCGCCACCCAGAAAGGTGTCGCCGTTGGTAGACTTGACCTCAAACACGCCGTCGCCGATCTCCAGAATGGAGACGTCAAAGGTACCGCCGCCCAAGTCGAACACCGCGATCTTTTCTTCACCCTTCTTGTCCAGCCCGTAGGCCAAAGAAGCCGCCGTAGGCTCGTTGATGATGCGCTGCACGTTCAGTCCGGCAATCTTACCGGCGTCCTTGGTGGCTTGGCGCTGGGCATCATTAAAATAGGCCGGTACCGTGACCACAGCCTCAGTGATGCTTTCCCCTAGGTACTCTTCAGCAGTCTTTTTCATCTTGCCCAAGGTCATAGCGGAGATCTCGGCAGCAGAATAGGTTTTGCCGTCCACCTCAACCACTGCGTCACCGTTCGGGCCTTTCACTATTTTAAACGGGCTGAGTTCAATGGATTTTTCGACCTCAGGATCAGTGAACTTCCGCCCGATCAGTCGCTTGATGGCGAACAGCGTCTTGGTGGGATTGGTTACGGCCTGACGTTTGGCCACCTGCCCGACCAGGCGCTCCCCGCTGTCGGAAAAGGCGACAATGGACGGCGTTGTCCGGTTGCCTTCGCTGTTTTCAATGACCTTGGGATCACCACCGTCCATGATGGCCACACAAGAATTGGTGGTGCCGAGATCGATACCTATTATTTTGCCCATTACTTATTCTCCTTGGTTCAGTATATTCGTCTAACCAACCTGCAGGCCGCCGCGTCTGCAGCCGGTATTGTTCGTTCTTTCTTTACAATGTGCATCAAAAAAAAAATGTCAAGGAAGTTATTCCCTCAACAGGATTATTCTGCCTGTGCTTCCTCTTTACCCGGGCCGCTGGATACCACCACCTGGGCATGACGCAGCACCCTGTCCTTGAATACATACCCTTTGGCGAACTCGGTTACCACATGATTGACCGGGATCTCGTCGCTGGCTTCCATAGTCAGGGCATCCATTTCATCCGGATTAAATGCCTTGCCCGCAGAGTCAAGCGGACTGACGTCAAAGCGCTCCAGCATGGTGTGCAGTCCCTTTCTGGTCAGCTCCACTCCGGACAACAGGGCTTCCAGTTTCTGCTCCGGGTCACCGCCTTCCGCACCGCCCTGCTCCAGAGCACGGTCCAGATTGTCCACGGTGACCAGCAGCTCACGCAGAATGTTTTCACCGGCATATTTGACCAGCTTCTCCTTTTCCCGCTCCATCCGTTTTTTGAAGTTCTCCGCATCAGCGGCAATCCGCAGCATCTTGTTCCGGGTCTCCTCAAGCTCCTGCTGCAGGGCCTTGATGTCCGGCCCCTGCTCTTCTTCCGCTCCGTTTTCCGCAGCAGCCTCTTCGGCTGTTCCTGCCTCTCCTGAAGCCTCCGGGGAAACCTGCTCCGCACTCTCCCCGTTCTGCTGCTCATCATCCAGTTTTTCTTCTTCAATTATATGTTCTTCGCTCACGTATGATCTCCATATGTTGAGTGGTCAATCCGCTTAACCGAACAGCATTGCGCAAAAAACGGCATGCATCCGGAACAATCAATTCAATTCTGGGGGCAACAATAAGTATGGAGAAATCCTCTGTCAAGGGAGGGAAAGGCCGATCTTTTATCTCCTCTATGGCAGACCTATCTATCGCTCACGTATGCCGACCGCTATTGTCGCCATCAGAGCTGTTTCGACGGTGAATTGCTGATTTCTGGCCGCATATCTGACCAGAAAAACAAGCCCGAACAGCAGCACTACGATGCCGGTCTGCACCACAGTGCTGGTTTTGTGGAGCTGTTTGGCGAGATTCCTGAAAAAATTGTCCGTATCTATATAGATACCGTCAGCGGTCTGCAGCACCGGAGCGGCCGGAAGCGGGGGCGAGGACGGCACAGGTTCTTCAGGCAGAGGTGTTGATGAAGGAACACTTTCCTGTTCCGGTACGTGTTCCTCTGCGGTCTGCGGCGGAGACGGAATTTCCTTCTCAGCATGTTCCGGTTTTTCAGACCGGTTCCCCTTTGATTGGTCCGGGATTGAGGCGAGCTTTTTCTGCAGAGCATCTACTGAGCGGTTTAATCGATCGTTTAATCGTTCTATAGCGCTGAACGCCTCCTGTATCCTGTGATAGGCAAACCCCAGAAAGGCTCCGGCAACCAATCCTTTGGCCCCGGCAAACCAGGAGCCGACAGCTGCGAACAGTATAATATACCACATCTTTCCCATCCTTGTTTGACGTGTAAACCGCTGCGTCCCGCTGCCCCGTCCTCTATTTAAGCAGGAATCAAGCCTGTTAATTCCCTTGTTTTTTTCCGGTCGATACGTTATTGCTGTTCAGCAGTAATGTACTGTTGTTTTCACTTTTTTTCCACAGGTTCCTAAGAGCCTGTTTAAAAACTATTTATATCGATTCAGCATTTTCCTGATTGATGCTATATAGACCATGGTTTCAGCTAATTGCGCCTGTCGTTCATAGTCAATCATCAATCTTCGGTCCCATTGAAACCAGCCGAAAGTTCTTTCAATGATCCAACGTTTCGGCACTACTTGAAACCCTTTGCTTTTCAAAGTGGGAGCGATTTCCAGCCGGCATTGAAAGGCGCACCATAAATAGTCGGCCAGATCACCTCGGTAAGCGGCGGCCCAGACCAGTTTAATGGAAGCAAACCACAAAAAAAGAGTCTGAAAGATAGAAACAGACTGTTTTCCATCCGACAGATTGGCGTCATGAACTTTAACGATCAGCGGGAAACCAAGGGTATCCGTAACCATGTGGCGTTTTCGCCCTTTCACTTTCTTGTTGCCGTCAACCCCCCGGGTCTCGGCCATCTGCGAAGCTTTGACGGATTGACTGTCAATCATGACGGCAGAAGGCTCAGCGTTTTTTCCCTGGTCCTGTCGCAAATCCGTGTGGACTGCCTGCTTTATAAGGAACCAGGTTTCATCCTGTTTCCATTTACGGAAATAAGAGTAAACACTGGCCCATTTCGGAAAATCATGCGGAAGCTCCCGCCATTGACACCCGGTGTGAACCAGATAAAAGATGGCAAAGATGGCATTGAGAATCTCCCTGAGAGCATAAAGTCGCGGTCTGCCCATCTTCGAAGGCAACGGAAGATATTTCTGAATAATTTCAAATTGTCTGTCAGTAAGATCTGTGCTGTAGCCAGCTCGTACCATGTTGTTTTCCCTTTCGTTGTTTGTTGCCGTTGAAAAGGAAATTATGGTATGAAGCGCTTCAGCAGTAAAGCTTCAAATAGTTTTTAAACAGGCTCTAAGAGGGGGTGCGCGGACAGGATATTTTTTTTATGAAGAGGAAAAAGGGAAATTTTTGCAGGGCGAGGGGAAAATATACCACTCTGTATCCTGCCCAAAGGCGGGCTGAGGCAGCGATTCAGGGCGGGACGATGATGTTCATCCGCTTCGGGATTGATAATTATTCACGATTATTCAACAGGTTAGAGTTGAAAAAATTCTTGCGGAAAATAAGAATGTATAGAGAGAAACAAGAACCTGTTTTTAGAGACAGGTTAACCTTTACGAAAAGGAGGAGTGAAAATGAGGAAGTTGCTTAATAAACCAGCTATATACTCGGCTGTCAGTATTCTGCTGCTGCTCGGATTAGCTGGTCAGTCATTAGGTGATACAATTTCATTTGATGCAACCGGAATGTATCCCCCGATGCCCAATGAATATAACATGACGCTAAGAAGTACACCGGATTTTATCGGTTCGGACGACCCATATGATGCTCTTTTGAGGACGATATGTGGAGCAACTGACGATTCGCAACCGGTGGAACAGTACGATGGTACTCTTGGCGTAACAAAACAATTTGTTGATACGCATGAACAGAAAGTCGGGCAGATTCAATGGAATGACAATCTGAGCGATCTCTATGATGAGCCGGGGAATATTTCTGGTGTAAGATGGTGCACAGGAACGCTGATCAGTGCCGATTTATTTTTAACGGCCGGTCACTGTTTTGATCAGTCTGGAGGAGGTTGGCAAAGACCAAAAATCGATGGCACGGATGATGTGATTTCGCCGGAGGAAATTGCTACCAATATGCACGTCAATTTCAACTATCAAGTTGATCAGGACGACAACCTTCGACAAGAAATTAAATATGATATTGATGAGTTGGTGGAGTATCGTCTTGGCGACTTAGATTTTTCCATCGTACGCTTGGCAGATTCGCCCGGTGAGATTTTCGGAATCGGAATTTTAGCTCAAGAAGATGCTGAAGTAGGCGACATGATCGCTATCATCGGCCACCCTGCTGGTGAGCCAAAACGGATTGAGGCAGGTCCAGTGACTTCTTTCGAGGAAGATAGAATCCGTTATAATGACATTGACACATTGGGTGGAAATTCAGGTTCCGCTCTTTGGCATTCGCCTAGCGGAAAAATCGTCGGCGTTCATACTAATGGTGGATGCAGCGTTACCGGTGGCTCAAATTTTGGTGTTCGTATAGGCAGCCTGCTTGAAGAATCCACGATACTGCAAGATCTCGCTATGCATCCCCCATCATCTGTCATAAATGTCGATGCCACCGGCCTGATTATTGACAAACCTATGGCGGACCACAGAGATGTTGCCTCGTTTAGAATGACAGGAGTGACGGATATTGAAACGGTAGCCAAGGATGCCGCAGCAGCCGGAACTCCCCTGAGCTTCGAGTTTCCGGGATACAGCTTCACGGGAACCGGTTTTGATGCGGCAGGCAACCGGATGATCTACAGTGATGACGAAGGCAATATGGTGCGGTGTATCTTCAGCAAGGAAATCTGTACCGTTAAAATCAGATATGTGGATTTTGACGGAGAAGCTCTGGATAATCTCCTCCCTGGAAACATGACGGTGAGTTTTGAGATCGGTGATACAAACTACACCAATACCGGCGATTGGACCCAGATTGACAGCGGCAGCGGTACCTGGACTAAGTACAGGAAGGATAACTGATCGTCCCTGAACGGGTACGAAGAAGTTTCGTCACAGCCCTGCATCATGCGGGGCTTGATACTTTCACGACTTTACACATTAAACCGGAACAGGATACAGTCCCCGTCCTTGACCACATATTCTTTCCCTTCTGACCGCATCAGCCCCTTGTCACGGGCTGCGGCCTCGGAACCGCAGGCGATGTAGTCTTCGTAGGCAATGACCTCGGCCCGGATAAAGCCGCGCTGAAAATCCGTATGAATCTTTCCGGCTGCCCCGGGAGCGGTTGTCCCCCTGGTGATGGTCCAGGCCCTAGTTTCCTTTTCGCCGACGGTGAAATAGGTGATCAGCCCAAGCAGGTCGTACCCGGCATGAATCAGGCGGTGCAGGCCCGGTTCCTCCATGCCCATGTCGGTAAGAAATTCCTGCTGCTCTTCCGCATCTAACAGGCTGAGTTCCTGCTCAATGGCCCCGGCAATCATAACCAAGGAGGCGCCCTCCTGGGCTGCGACCTCCTTCAGAAGATCAACAAAATCATTACCTTGGGCAATATCTTCCTCACTGACATTGGCCACATAGAGGACCGGCTTGGTGGTGAGCAGACAGAGTTCCCGCAGGATTTCCCGCTGCTGGTTATTCTCCGACTCCAGCATCCTAGCCGGTCTGCCCTCATCCAGCACCCCCTGCAGCTGCTCCAGAAAAGTGGCTTCAGCAATGAATTTCTTGTCCCCTGATTTTGCCTGACTTGCAGCCTTTTTCAGGCGCTTGCCCACGGTTTCCAGATCAGCCATCACCAGTTCCATAGTGATCACTTCCAGATCCCGGATCGGGTCAATGGAGCCGTCCACATGGACGATATTGTCGTCCTCAAAACAGCGGACAACATGGAGGATGGCGTCCACCTGCCGGATATGGCCGAGAAACTGATTGCCCAGCCCCTCGCCCTGACAGGCCCCTTTGACCAGTCCGGCAATATCGACAAATTCCATCTGGGTGGGCACCTTGCTGCGGGTTTTTGCCAGGTCCGCCAGCAGATCAAGCCGCTTGTCCGGCACCGGCACCACCCCCACATTGGGTTCGATGGTGCAGAAGGGATAATTTTCCGCTTCAATTGCCGCAGCGGTCAACGCATTAAAAATAGTGGATTTGCCCACATTGGGCAGACCGACAATACCGCACTGAAAACCCATAGTTCTTTCTGGTGATAAGTAAAGGAGGAACGACCTCTGCCTCTTTTCGGTCAGAGGATCGGCACTGACAGCGAGATGACTTCTTCAGCAATCCTCCGGCAATCGATAAAATCTGCTCAGCCCGGAATGCTGCAGGAGAACTCAGACAGCGGGAAGGTAACAAATTCCTTTGATACAGTGCAAGAAGAAATCAAGAGAAAAGCACCGGGCAGGGTCCCGGATTACCAGATAGCCCGTAACCCGGTTGACTTGCGGACCCGGTCAATTTTTCGCTCCAGCTCCACCCGCCAGTTAGCGTGGATACGGGCAGCGGACGGTGCGATCAGTTCCGGAAGGCCGTACACCAGCCGATCAGCCGCCCGGCTGGCTTCGATCACGGCCTCAATGGAGCGGGCCCCGAATTTGTACTCTGCAAGCAGGAGCCGGAGCAGCAGACCGGAACTCTTCCGGGCCGCCTTTTTCCAGTGGGTCTGCATCTGATGGGCAATGATCAGGGAGCGTTTATGGAGGATACGGCGCAGCTCTTCCAGCTCTTCGCTGGAGGCGGAATCCTTGAGCAGGTGTTCCGGTATCTCAATGCCGTCAATATCCAGGACCACCCGCAGCCGGCTCATGAAGTCCGGTATTTTCAGGGTACGGACCTGCTGCACCCCTTTCAGATTGCCGGACGAGAGCAGTTTTTCCATACCTTCCCAGCTTGCCTTGACCCCGCCGGCAAAGACAAAGATGGCCCGGCCTATATGGTAGGGAATACCCTGCACATAGGTGACGCCGTCCTGCATGGAGGGTAGGAAAAAACGGAGATAGCCGAATTCATCCCCGTTGTACCGGCAGTCGAACTCGTCCCAGAAGGCAATGGGCAGCCTGCCCTGGGCAACCGAAGCCCTGACCGGATCAATAGCCGAATTGATCTCCTCCGGACTGGCAAACTGGGTCAGATTAAACTCAAAAAAGTCAAAGGGGTCGTCCCGGTAATGCCGGGCGATCTCAGTGGCCACCTGCTTGACTGCAAAGGATTTTCCGGAACCGGGCGGGCCGAAGACGCCGATACACAGGGGCCGCAGAACGGCATCCTTGGAGACATAGGAATCCATGACCTGATGCAGGGTGATCACCGGATCAATCTCGGCCGGGTCCGTGGTGCGGAGATGACCGATCTGAAACATGGGCAGCTGCTCAAACCCGGTGCCCCGGTTCACCTCTTCCTTAAGATAATGGAGGACAGAAACAATCGTCTCTATACAGCCGGAAGGTCGGGCAATATCCTTTTTCAGCGGATAGTACGGCGCATATCTCCGGTGAAAAAAAGAGCGCAGGGCCTTTTTCTTTTCCTCATCCCAGGACTGGGAGGCCACCAGATCCAAGGTTCTGGAAAAATCAACGGAAAAGTCCGGCAGCTCGATAAAATTCGGATCATGGGTAATTTCATCGGAGGAAACACAGGGGCAGTCCTCTTCACAGACTGTGGCACGCTGCAGTCCGGCAAGTCGCTGTTTTGGTCGCCCTCCGGGTGTTTCAGTGGCCGAACAGGGCCAATCAGCCGGACACACGGAACTGAAGTCCAGCTTGGGCAGCTGCAGCTGACCGTTAAAATGGTAGCCATGCTCATGCAGCACTTTCCAGTTGACCAGAACCTGGTTGGAAAAGGCAAAAAAGCAGTTCCGGCAGAAATCAAGGCAGTTGAAGCGGAAAACATTCATGGTCAGCATGGCAGTGACCATAGTGTCGTAGCAGGGCACGGAACCGCGCTGACCCGACGGACTTTTTTTCGGCAGCATTCCTTTGCGGTATCGGAAAAAGGTACCGTCCGGCCCGACGTAGAGGATGGCATGGGGGAACATCTCCACGACAATATGACAGAGAAAACGATTGCTTTCCGGATCCCAGAGCCCCACCTCGCTGGTCCGCAGAGCCCGCAGGCACATGGCCACAATACTTTCCCAGGTGACAGCGGAATCCATCTCCATCCGGGTGGTTTCCAGATCAGAAAGACGGCAGAACAGGGTGAAGCGCTTGCCGAGGCGTTGGGCCCACTCCTGCCAGTGAGCCACGGATATCCCCATAGCAATGCACCACATATCCGGATTCAGGGCCAGCATATCGTCGCAGACCCGTGGCGGGATGCCTGAATCATCAATCAGGACCATGCCCGTATTGTTGCCCACAACAGAACACTCATGCTCAGCAAGGACAAAAGGGGGAGATTTTTTTAGGCGTTTTGCAGAAGGGAGCAGCTGGTTAACCATAAACCAGCCGTAATCCGCATCAGCCTTCCTCCTGCCGCCGGACCGCTTTTTGAAAATCTGATAGACTTCTTTTTCTGTGCCGTAGGCCAGTGTATCGACCCTGGGTGTCAGACCGGACTCAGCAAGATAGGCATTCAGCCAGGTCAGGCACTGTTCAAGTCTCCCATGTTCCACACTTGCCGGTCCGGCCAGCAGCTCAATATTATCGCCGGGATTATACCCGTAGGCAGGCAGACTTCCCTCCTGCAGCAGACTGACCTCCTTGACCGGCAGATTGGTTATCCTGACATTGGAACCGAGAATAAGAATTTTTGAATTGCTATCGATCATATCTTGCCTGTAGAAAAAAGAAAATGCGTCGGAGCAGGAGATAATAACAGATTACAGCGGATGAAAAAAGATTTTTTGCAGGCAACATGCAGAGACATTCAGATCCGGGTTTCTGTCCGGTCGCTGAATGGAAGTAATTGACAGTCAGCGACCTTTTATTGTACAGGAACAAATATCCTGTTGTCAATAATTAATATTAAAAAGATTTTTCCGTACCGATAGCCGGTACCGGCCGTATAGCTGGCCATATGGCTTTCTGTAATGAATCCAAAGAACCGCAAAACAGTCATACCGGAGAGAAGCCGGAAGAAGCCCTGCTGATTTTTATTGGGGAATCCTATTGACAGAAAAAAAATTATACCGTTTAATGTATCTATATTACTTGTTATTATTATTTCTTGTTCTATCCGGTCAAAAAACCGGTAAGACACATGGAATAATCTGTTTACAGAGAGAAACAATACAAGGAGTGGGCTATGGATCGACGTTCTTTTCTGGCCCTGGGAGCAAAAACTGCTGTCGGGCTTGTTCTTGCTCAGGTTACTCCGACTTGGGCAGCTATTCCTTCCTCCCCCGGCGATGAGGAAAAAACATTGTCATTTTATCACACCCATACACAGAAATGTCTTGAGATCACCTATGCAAAAGGCGGGAAATATAATCCTGCGGCGCTGAAAAAAATCACAACTTACCTCCGTGATTTCCGCACTGCAGAAGAGTATCCCATTGACCCTGCCGTTTTGGATATTCTTTGGGGCATCCAGCAGGAGATGTGCTGCAGCAGTACCTATCAGGTGATCTCCGGCTACCGTTCCCCGAAAACCAACAGACTGCTGCGCAGAAGAAGCAGAGGAGTGGCCAGACGCAGCCTGCATATGAAGGGCATGGCTATTGATATCCGGCTTACCGGCAAAAAAACCCGGGATGTCCGGGACTGCGCCATTGCCCTCAAATCCGGCGGCGTGGGCTATTACGCCAAATCAAATTTTGTGCACATTGATACCGGTCGGGTCAGGACTTGGTAATCTTTTTCCCGCAGGGGCCGCCAGACATACTCACGGTGGCCCCTTTTTTCAGATAGCCTTAAATACCTTCTCCTTTTTTTGCAACACTTTGATGTTTTCGCCTGCAAAATAAAACACAAAGTCACTGTCCGCCGCGCATCAACCGAACCGCAAGGGAGCTGCAATTACTGCTGTTGGTCTCGCCGGAGTCCGAACCCGAATTAACAGCACTCGGCGATCCGGACCAGGAAAACGAACAGGGGTAGTGCCATCCCATGCTCGATGCAGAGGCCCTGATTCGGGCGGACAACGAGGCCCGACGTATCCACATCGCGGTCTCCGGCACGAAGCGCAAGGTCTACCTCACCGTGATTATGCTCACTCTACGGAAAATCAACAGCAGCTTCCAGGGCCTGAAGGTGAGTGAGCGGGTGCCCATATCCGATGATCCGAAGCGCAGCGACTGCCGGGCGTTTTTTTCGGACTGTCAGTTTAAGTCTAATCTGTTTGCGAATTAACCGGAATGGAGTATAATCAGCAGAGCTTGTTCCGACAGATAGAAGAGGTCATGACTGCGGTGCATCAGTGTCCTGATCATCAGCCTCCGAAATTTTCCGTGCCTGACTGTATTGTTGTACTGTTGTACGTACTCCAGCATTGCTGCTCTATTACCCCCAGACTCCCGTTTATTTGTCAGCATGTCCTGTGCCTGCCGGTTTTACAACAAGTTTCAGCGCTGCGGCAATATTCATTTTCTCCTCCTGATCATCCCTCTTCTGATCCTGTCCTTTTCTGCCGGACTGACGGCAAGGGCAGCCTCTTCAGAACTTGCCTATAAAGAGACTGTGGAATGGCAGTACAAGCGGGCGAGCGATTATTATTACAAGCTGAAGGGCACTCCGGCTCTTGCTGCAGAACGGGAAAACTGGCTGACCGGTATTCACGAATTACAGCGTATTTATCGGATAGATCCGGAAAGTGACATTGCATCTTCCTGCTTATATACAGTAGCACGGATGTACCGCAAAATGTATCAACAGTTCGGCAGTTCGGCAGATCTTGACAAAGCAGTCTCTTTTTATACGGATGTTTTTTCTCTTTTCCCGCAGGGAAAAAAAGCGGACAATGCGCTCTATGCCCTTGCCCGGATTGAACAGGAGGAACGGAAGAATTTTAAACGGGCTGCAAACTATTATTACAGGCTGATCCGCAACTATCCTGACAGCAGTCAACGAAAACTGGCAGACAGGGAGCTGCAGGAGTTGCTGATTCTTCTGAAAAAAAAAACGGATTCCGGAGAGGACATTGTTTCGCACAGGCAGGACAATCCCGACCCGCCGCCCCGACCGGTTGAACAGCCGACACAATCTGTGCCGAAAACGAAAATCGTTCTGTCCGCTTTAAAAGAAATAGACTCAGGCAGAGAAGAGGGGGCGACTGATTCCAAGGCAAAGAAACAGGAACAGGTACCTGAACAGAAAGCTGTCAAGCAGGCACTGGCAGCAGCGGCAGCAGCCGATCGGGAGCAAAAAGAAAAAACTGTCGGCAACCTTTCCGCAGATGACACAGATAACTCTGTGAAGAAGACCGATGCGGAGCACAGCGAACAAAACAGCGGCACAGAAAATACTGCTGAACAGCAGGCCGGTGCTCCGGAAAAAACCGTCATCCACCCGCCCTCTCCCCGAAAAAAGGTGGACCCCACAAAAAAATACCTCTTCCAGCCGCAGGGAACAGTCAAGGTGCTGCCGGTTCAATACTGGTCTTCGGACAATTATACCCGGGTGGTGATCAAGGCCTCACAGCCGGTGGATTATCGGGCCAACCTGCTTGATAAAACGGGCCGAATGCCGAAATACCTGTCCATTGATTTTAAAAAGAGCTATATCCCGCCGAAATACCGTTCTCCGGTATCCATTGAGGACGGTCTGCTCAAACGTATTTACACGGACCAGCTTGATGCGGAAACGGTCCGGGTCTATCTTGAAACACGATCCATTGCCGACTACAAGGTGTTCAATCTCAAAGATCCGTTTCGGGTCGTGGTGGATGTCCGCGGCATGAAGGGAATGGCAGTGAGAGTCCCGCCGAAGAAAAGGCCGCCGGATCTCAGAACAGATGTACGACAACCCGCAGAATCTGCGGAAGCAGGAAAGGAACTGAAGGAAACCGCCGCAAAAAATCTTGCACTGAAGGAAAAAGAAACTGCAGAACCGGAGAAAGAGACAGAAAAGATTATCACCCCGAAGGAACGAAAAAGGGCTGTCGCTGGCAGGGCATCCCGATCCCGGCGGACAGAAGAAAATTTTACGCTCGCCCAGCAGCTTGGCCTCGGGATCCGGCGGATCGTTATCGATCCGGGGCACGGGGGAAAAGATCCCGGCGCTACTGCCTTCGGCCTGCAGGAAAAAGATATTGTCCTGAACGTGGCCAAAAAGATCCGAAAAATTCTGGAGACAGAATATAATTATGAAGTGATCCTGACCAGAGAGGGAGATACCTCATTGTCCCTTGAAGAACGTACAGCTGTTGCCAATACAAAAGAAGCGGATCTCTTTCTGTCCATCCACGTCAATGCTCACCCGGAAGATGCTGTCAGGGGCGTGGAAACATTCTACCTGAACCTTGCCACCCAGACCGAGGCCATGCGGGTTGCGGCCTTTGAAAACGCCACCTCAACCCATAATATGAGTGAGATGCAGGACATTCTCTCCGAGCTGATGCAGAACGAAAAGATCAGCGAGTCTTCCCAGCTTGCTGAATTTGTTCAGGGCAATGTAGTCAGGGGACTGAAAGAGAAAAGGTACAGGGTTAAGGATCTGGGGGTGAAACAGGCGCCGTTTTATGTGCTTATCGGAGCTGAGATGCCAGCTGTTCTGGCTGAAATTTCCTTTATCACCAACCCGGAAGAAGCACGTTTACTCAAAGATGAGCAATATCTGCAGACCCTTGCCGAGCAGATTGTCGCCGGGGTGCTTTCCTATGCCGAGCATCAGCGGACTGCGACCCTGCAGTGAAAGCAGACAGGCAGCCGGAATGCAGGCATTCAGCTCAGGCCAGACGAACCGGAGAATCAGTTATGCTGAGGTCTGTTGATTGAACGGCAATATTCCTTCACCAGCGCAAGACGTTGAGGCGGTGTCAGACGGAAATAAATCGGGCTGAGTATCAGAATCCGGACGGCATCACGGGGAGTCATTGTATGTACCTTGATTTTTTGCACGACATGTATAGTATAACCTCCCCTTCGTGTGGGAAAGGGAAGAAAAAGTCCTCTCTTATCTTTATAGTACAATTTTTTATACCATATGTACAGCTTTTTGCAATAAAAAAATCCGGTTCTGCTGTTATTCGTTATCCGGTATAGTTTCCGGAGCTGATGAACAGGATGAATGATTTCCCGGAACGGGTAAGCCGTAAAATCAAAAAAATATAACTGTTACAAAGAGACATCATGCTGAAAATCAATGAACATTACCAGAAACTGCAGGCCTCGTACCTGTTTTCCGATATCGCCAAGCGGGTGGCAGCCTTTCAGGAGGCCAACCCGGAAAAAGAAATCATCCGTTTAGGGATTGGTGACGTGACTAGGGCACTGCCGCCTGCCTGTATTGCCGCATTTCACCGGGCCATCGATGAAATGGCGCAAGACAGCACTTTCCGCGGCTATGGTCCGGAACAGGGCTATTCCTTCCTGCGTGAGGCCATAGCTCAAAACGATTTTCAGGCCAGAGGAGCGGATATCAGTCCGGATGAGATTTTTGTTTCTGACGGGGCAAAATGCGATACCGGCAATATCCAGGAGCTGTTCAGCACAGATGCCAGAGTTGCCATTCCCGATCCGGTGTATCCGGTCTATCTGGATACCAATGTCATGGCCGGGCGGACAGGCGCATTTGCCGACGGCCGTTACCAGGGGCTGGTCTATCTTGATTCTACAGCAGAAAACAACTATGTGCCGGACCTGCCTGCAGAGCCGGTTGACCTGATCTATCTCTGTTTTCCCAACAATCCGACCGGCTCGACTGCTACCAGAGAGGAACTGAAAGCCTGGGTAGACTATGCAAAAGAGAACAAGGCGTTGATCCTCTTTGATGCTGCCTATGAAGCCTTTATCCGGGATGAATCACTGCCCCATTCCATTTTTGAAATCGAGGGTGCCAAAGAGGTAGCTATTGAATTCCGTTCTTTTTCCAAAAATGCCGGTTTCACCGGAACCCGCTGCGCCTATACTGTGGTGCCGAAGGAATGCACGGCCTATGACGGGGACGGCAACCGGCAGGCTGTCCATCCCCTCTGGAACCGCCGTCACTGCACCAAGTTCAACGGAGTCTCCTATCCGGTGCAGCGGGCTGCCGAGGCTGTCTATTCCGAGGAGGGCAAGGCGCAGACAGGAGAACTGGTGGCCTCGTATCTGGAAAACGCCGACCTGATTGCCCGGGCAGTCGGAGAACTGGGCTTTACGTATGCCGGAGCGGCCAATGCTCCTTATGTCTGGATATGGGGGAACCGCGATTCCTGGGAGTTTTTTGATATGCTGCTGAACGAGGCCGGAGTGGTCTGCACACCGGGCGAAGGATTCGGCAAATGCGGCCAGGGATATATCCGGCTTTCCGCCTTCAATTCCCGTGAAAATGTGGACCGGGCAATGGAGCGGATAAAGCAGGCGCTTGCCTGACCGCTTTATCTTTCTTTCTGCACCGCACAGGGCGGTACCTCAGTACCGCCTTTTTTCCACCGGAAGAAGAACGCCTCATGAATACCACGTCACCTTCTCACCTTTGACCCCATGTTCTTGACCCGAAAACCGCTCATTCTGGCCTCTGCCTCACCAAGACGTCAACAGCTCCTGAGGGATCTCGGTATAGATTTCACCGTGCTGCCAGCCGATATTAACGAGACCCCGCAGGCCGGAGAGACCTCTGCAGGCTTTGCCCTGCGCATGGCTGAAGAAAAAACAGCATGTATCGCCCGACAGCATCCGGCAGCCTGGGTAATCGGTGCAGATACCGTGGTCACTTTTGACGGTAGGATTCTGGGTAAACCGGCTGATGCGGCACATGCTCTGAAAATGCTGCGCAGCCTGCGGGGCAGAACGCATCAGGTGATCACCGGCCTCGCTCTTGCCTGCATGGACAAGAACCGGCAGGAAAGTCTGACCCGTACCACCGAGGTCAGTTTTGCTGATGTCCCTGACGCAGTGCTCTCCGCCTATATCCGCACCGGAGAGCCTCTGGACAAGGCAGGAGCCTACGGCATCCAAGCAAAAGGCGGCTTTCTGGTCCGCAGTATTACAGGATCATGTACAAACGTGATCGGGCTGCCGCTCAGTACCTGCATCTCTCTTCTCCTGCAGTGCAATATCATTACACCGGTACAGCAAAAAAAATGATGGCATATTCATTATTGAACTGTTATCCTTTCTCCTGTATTTTCTTTCAGAGTTCCTGAAAGGTCTGCAGAAAACCAGAACAACAGGCCCGGTTCTGCCTGCCGTGTACCCGTCAGCACCGGTTATGCCTGTATTCTGCTGTTCCGGAGTTTCTTACTCCGTATCCGGCTCAATATTCTGTCCACCCGGCCAAGATGATTTCTATGAAGACCTATACCGGGAAAGAATCTCCCCGATACGTACATAATCGGCCAGCAGCTGATAAAAACGAAAAAATGTTCTCGGAAACCCTTTCGGGACTGCTTGTGGAACAGGAGGAGAGACAGCTGGATATCCTGCTGAACCAGCTGACATCCTGGCTCCACAGCGGTAAACCGAAATTGCATGCCAAGGCTGCTGTCCGTCTGACAGACACCCTGGAGCTGCTGATTGCCCACCGGGAATGGCAGCGCATGGAAAAATTGCTGCCAGCTGTTGACAGGGCCCTCAGCCTTGCTGCAGAGAATGATCCCCTTTCCTGGCAGCTGATTACAGCGCTTTCTATTTTTGCAGCCTATCAGATTGAGATCGGCAGATATGCCGCTGCCCGGAAGGCGTTGATGATATTCAGCGAATCTGACGGACTGGCTGCCGCCAGCAAGAAAATTCGGAAGCAGGCCGGGCATCTTACCCGTGACCTAGCGACCAGACCGTTAATGGAACTGCTGCTTATCGAATACCTATACGACAAAGATAAAAGCGATGATGCCGGCCGCCTGCTTGTTCTCTTCGGTGAAGCTGCTGCTGAATTTCTTATTCAAGAACAGAGTCTGCAGCAAAGTAAGGATAAACCGGATGCACTGCTCAAACTTTTCGAGAATATCGGGCCGTCTGCGGAAAACAGCCTGTGTGCTCTGCTGCAGCAGACACAGGACTGGTACCTTCTCAGGAACACGATAAAACTCCTTGGAGAAATAGGTTCTCCCTTTTGTTTCGGGCCGGTAACTGCGCTCCTGGAGCATAAAGATCTCCGGGTCAAGGGGGAGGTGCTGAGAGCAGCCAGCAGAATTGATGCACATGAAAAAAAATCTTTTTTTCTCCATGCATTACAGACTGTCCCCCGGGAACTGAAAGAACCTGTTGTTGCTCTGCTCGGGGATATCCCGGACAACAGTCTGGTCACGCCGCTGGTGGACCTGCTGGACGAAGCATGTCTGATCCGTACCAAAGCCGGATATCAGCTGCAGACCACGATCTGCAGAACACTTGGCAAGATCGGTTCCGTCAAGGCGTTGCCCTCCCTGAAAAAAATTATCGCCTCCAATACAACGGACGATAATGACAGCACTGTTTCGGTGAAAAAGCTCCTGCAGGCAGCGGAACAGGCTGTCCGGAACATCAACCACGGCGGAAAACACAAGCTGCACCGTTCATCTGCTGAGGCACTGCATGTCCCTGTGAAGAATAATCCTGTTGCGGCCAGAGAAACCAATATCCTGCGGATTGCCATGGCCGGTAATCAGGCGGAAGCCACACACCGGCTTTTTGATCTTATTGTCGAATGTATGGAAAGTAACGATTTACATAATGCAGAACGGCTCAAAGAACGTTTTAATGAAATCAATCCCAATGCGCTGACGGAAATCATTCAGTCCTCCGAGCTGATCGAGCAGAAAAAAAGCGGCGTCCGGGTACGCAGTTATCTTGATATCTGGTCAAACCTTCTCCATGAACTTACCGCAGAGGAGTTCAGCGCGATTTACCATGAACTGGAAAACCGTCAGCTGGAACCGGAAGAAATACTGGTTCATCAGGGAGACAGAAACGACGAGCTGTTTTTTGTCAATCAGGGCATGATACGGGTGTTCTACCGGAAAAATGACCGGAAATTCTACGTAAAAACCCTCAGCGAGGGGGATCTGGCCGGTGAAAACTTTTTTGAGGCTTCTGTCTGGACCGTCGGTATGAGTGCGCAGACGGAAAGCCGCATATCGATCCTCAAGCGCTCCAGCTTTGCCCGCTGGCAGGAGGCATTTCCCGGTCTGGAAACCAAACTGCGCGATTTCTACAACCGCTCGAATGATGTGCACGGCCTGCTTCTGCGCAAGGGGCTGAACCGACGGATGTTTGAACGCTACCGTCTTGCCCGCAAGATAGAATTTCAGATCATCAACAATCTGGGGCACGCTATGGGGCAGCGTTTCAAAGGCAGGCTCTCGGATATTTCCCAGGGCGGCCTTGCCATGAATTTCCACCTTGCCCAGAAAAAACACATCAGAGTACTTTTCGGCCGACGGCTGCACATCACTGTTCCGGTCGCAGGCGTTCCTCCGCAGCTGAACGTCCAGGGGACTGTCATGTCAATCAGTCAGGCGGACGAAAAGACCAACCGGTATACCCTTCATTTTGTTTTTGACACCCCGCTGGAACGGGAAGTACTCCAGACCGTGCTGGGGTAGCGGGACAGGCCGTTTCTTGCTCTGCTTCTCTCCTGCATGCACCTTTTTCAGGACACGCAGGAATTATTCCATAAACTACAGCGGCGCAAAAAACGTTCTGAGCAGAATCCTGATATCCCCCCAGGGAGTCCATTCCGCAATATACTGAAGATCCATATTCATCTTTTCTTCAAGTGTTACGTCATTTCCGCAGTTGATCTGCTGCAGTCCGGTCATGCCGGGTTTAACGCTGAAACGCCGCAGATGGGTATTTTCCTGGATCCGCTTAAACCGTTCTATAGAAAATGGGCGGGGCCCGATAAAACTCATATCGCCCTTGAGAATATTCCACAACTCAGGAAGATTATCCAGCCCGGTTCTCAGCAGAAATTTCCCTGTTTTTGTCATCTTCGGAGCAGATTCTCCGGCATTCCGCACAGTGGTTCTGAATTGAAACAGTTTAAAACGCCGCTTGTTCAGCCCGACACGTTCCTGAACAGAAAGAACGGGCCGTCCGTCCAGCAGAAACACAAAACCGGCCACTGCCAGAAAGACGGGGGAGAGCAGTACAAGTGCTGTCAGGGAAAGCAGCACATCAAAGGCCCTCTTGATATCCTGATGAAATTCCGACTGATTGATAAAATCGTAATCAACAAGAAAATCAGTAAGATTTTCCAGAATGTAACCTTCACCATATGAACGATCTGCAGAATCGTTAGCATCACCGTTAAACAGCTCGTTAAACAGTCGGGCGTTAATTCCCTGTTTTCTGCAGCTGGTTATAATGGTATCGATTTGTTCATAAAAACTTCTGATAGGTAGCGTAATAAAAACTTCATCTACCCGATGGACCGAAATGTACTCTTCAAATTCCTCCAGCAAACAAACTATGGTATCCTGCCTCAAATCATGCCAAATTCTCTCAACGTCTTTTTCGTCCTGAATAAACTCACTAAACTCCATTTTAATGGCATCAGAATCTTTATCATCCGCGAAACCTATAGGTGAATACCCCGAATTAAATTTTGAGAGTTTCTTGTCCAATAAGCGCGCCCGGGGATTAAAGTAGCCCACAATCAGGGCATGACACCGATTTTCTTTTGCCGGTCTCTGTTTTTTTCTCCAGCGGAGAAATGCGGACAGAGGCAGCCTGGTGCAGAAAAACAGACTCAGTAATACGAGACAAAAACAAAAGGAAAAAGAAGAATCAGGCGGTATAATTCCAAGCGGATGGGCAAGCAGAATCAAGCCTGAGGCGATCACTATTACGGTGATGAGGAGCCTTGCAATCAACTTTTTCCATTTTTCGTTCTCCAGCAGCGAAAGTCGGTTCAGCCTCGTATAGGAGACAGCAGTATGGCAAGCAAAGAAAAGGACAAGAAATTTACCACCGTCAAGTACTGAAAAATAAAGGAAGTTGTCCTTGATATTTTTAATCATATGAAAAACAATGTTGAAATCGTGCGCCTTGCCTTCAATATAATATTTTCTCAGCAGGATAAAGGCAGCAAGGACCAGAACGCTGTCAGTCCATCCGATAATATCTTCAACCAGTACTTTCCTGTAACTCTTTTTATTCATTATTGTTCTCCTGAATAAATTTTCCCGTCCTTATGAGCAGGGTATCAAGATAAAATGATTTTTCGATCTCTCTAAATATGCCGCAGGCTGCAGAAGAGCAGACCCGGTACTTCACAGCAGGCCCGCAGATTGAAGAGGGAAGCCCTGCATCTTTTTCCATCATCATCCCGATATCGAAAGATACCAGTACCAGACTGAAAAAATAGTATCCTGAAAAAAGATCCAGGACATAGCTGCCAGAGACAGAAAAGGCCCGAAGGGTATCCGGGTCTGGCCGCCTTTTTTCTGGTAGAACATTGCAGCAATGCCGACAACCGAACCGGTCAGGGAGCTGAAGAAAATCACATAGAGCAGGCACCTGTAGCCGAGAAAGGCCCCGATCATGGCCAGCAGCTTGACATCGCCCATTCCCATTCCCTCCCGCTTAGTGAGCAGAGCGTAGCCATAGGCGACTCCGTACAGGATCCCGCCGCCGAAAAGAACTCCCAGCGCAGCTTCCTGCCACGAGACCAAGGGGTTGAACAGGGATCCGGCAAGACCGACTAAAATGCCGGGAAGGCTGATTTTATTCGGGATAATCTGAAGACGAATATCAATAAAAATGATCGCCAGCAGGGCTGCGACAAAGAGAAAATAGAGAAAGAAGGGAAAAGAAAGACCGAATTGTCGGAATAAGGCCAGCGAGAGTACAGCCATGCACAGCTCCACAGCCGGGTACTGGAGGGAGATCCCGACCTTGCAGGTTCTGCATTTCCCGCGCAGGACAAGATAGCTGAGGATGGGGATATTTTCATACCAATGTAAATCAGTTCCGCATTTCGGGCAGTGTGAGGCCGGAAAGACGACGGATTCGTCTTCCGGCAGCCGGAGTATAACCACATTGAGAAAGGAACCGACAAGGGCACCGACAATAAAACTGTATATAAGATAGATTATTTCCATTATGGTCCTGCTCCTGTTTTTCAACAGGAGATAATGTTTTCTTGAATCAAAAGCCTGTGCCGGTTATTATACCGGAATCAGTAACCTGCTTCCTCTTTCATTTTCAACGTTTAAATATTAGCCTGTTTCATGCCAGAATTCCAGCAGAAATGTATTCTTCTCGCCGTTGACCGGCTGGCAGCCGATATATTTCGCCTGCAGCTCCAGGCCCCGGATATCGCTGCAGCCGCGCTGCCGGGCCAATTCGTCATGGTTCGGGTGACGGACAGTCTTGATCCCCTGCTTCGGCGGCCTCTGTCCATTCATCGTGTCTCTGCTGATGGAAATATTTCTTTGCTTTTCAAGGTACTCGGTAAAGGGACCGAGATGCTGGCCCGTCGTGGTGTCGGCGATCAACTGGATTTGGTCGGCCCGCTGGGCAAGGGCTTCACCCTGCCCGATGACCGGCCTTTCTGCCTGATCGGCGGCGGTATGGGCATCGCCCCCCTCCTCTTCCTGGCGGAACAATTGCACAAATTGCACAGCAGCGGTCAGCGGACAGCATACCGAACAGCAGAGGATTATGTCCTGCTCGGTGCCCGCAATAAAGATGAACTTGCTCCCTTGGTCGAGGCATTCTCCGACTTGAGATATACAGTGCGGACTGCCACTGATGACGGCAGCATGGGGCATCATGGCTTTATTCCGGATCTGCTGGATGCCGTCCTGCCTGCGGTACACCAGGTCTATACCTGCGGCCCTCATCCGATGATGCGGACTATTGCCGAACAATGCAGGCAGGCAGAGATGCCCTGTCAGGTCTCCCTGGAAACGCACATGGCCTGCGGCATGGGCGCCTGTCTCGGCTGCACCGTGCAGGGCAAAGATGGCCTGGTGCATGTCTGTAAACAGGGGCCTGTCTTTTTTGCCGATCAGCTGCAATGGAGCCGATGATGGAGACCTCACAGAGAGTACAGAAAGCTCGGAGCAGTACGCCTGACCTGCGGGTCTGCATCGGCCCCCTTGAGCTGGCCAATCCGGTCATGACCGCTTCCGGCACCTTCGGCTATGCCCGTGAATTTGAGAACTTGGTGGATCTTGATCAGCTCGGCGGCATTATTGTCAAGGGAATCTCCCTCAAACCCAGGCCAGGAAATCCGCCGCCCAGAATTATTGAAACTGCCTGCGGTATGCTCAACGCCATCGGGCTGGAAAATGTCGGGGTTGAGCGGTTCATCAAGGAGAAGATAGCGTATCTGCGGACCATTACCGCACCGGTAGTAGTCAACATCCTCGGCGATTCAGTAGAAGAATACAGCGAGATTGCCCGCAGGCTGGATGCAGTGGACGGCATCGCCGCCCTGGAGGTGAATATCTCCTGTCCTAATGTAAAAAAAGGCGGGGTCGCCTTCGGCACCGTGCCGGAGATGGCAGCGCGGGTAACCGAAGCGGTGCGCAGAGCAACCGGCCTGCCGGTCATTGTCAAGCTCTCGCCCAATGTGACCGATATTGTCCTTATGGCCAAGACGGTTGAAGGGGCCGGGGCAGATGCGGTCTCTCTGATCAACACCCTGATCGGTATGGCTATTGACCCAATCAGCCGCAGACCGAGGTTGGCCAATGTGATCGGCGGCCTATCTGGCCCTGCTATTAAACCGGTGGCCCTGCGCATGGTCTGGCAGGTTGCCCAGGCTGTTTCGGTGCCTGTGATCGGTATCGGCGGCATTACCACTGCTAACGATGCCTTGGAATTTTTCTTAGCCGGGGCCACGGCGATTCAAGTGGGCACAGCGAATTTTTATGATCCTTCGGCAGCAGAAAATATAGTTCATGGAGTAACAAGCTATCTGCAAGAGCAAGGGGAAGACCATCTTGTTGATATTATCGGCACCTTGAAGACAGGGATAGAGTAAAATGGAACGAGGAAAAATCTGCGTTTCTCTGGCCGGGCCGGATGTTGCAACTTTTAGGAGTATAAAATTACAACTTTAATTTTCTTGATGATTAATATTTACAAGGGGGGGAATCTACTGGAAAAGTGATTACCCCTCTTTTTTTATAGTATAGCTGAAGCAGAATAAAATGAGTATTATATCGGCATGACATATTCAATAGATTTTCGCCGTAAAATTTTGGAAGTCAAAGAGCGGGACGGTCTGAGTTTCGAAAAAACCGCAGCCCGTTTCGGAGTCGGTAAATCCAGCGTGAGCCGATGGACGAAACGTGTCGAACCCTGCCGGAGCCGAAATAAACCGGCAACAAATATTGACATGGAACTGCTCGCCCGTGATGTTGAACTGTATCCCGATGCGTATCAGTATGAACGGTCGGAACGGTTCGGATGCAGCCAGCGCGGTATAGGGGAAGCTCTGAAACGCCTGAAAATCAGCCGTAAAAAAAACTCTTTCGCATCCGAAGGCGGATGAAAAGAAACGCTCTGTCTTTGTCGATAAAATCAGCACATATGAGGAATCCGGTTTTCCTCTGATTTATATTGATGAAAGCGGCTTCGCTCATGATATGCCGCGCACCTGCGGATATGCGCCCGTAGGTGAACGATGCTCCGGTATTCATAATTGGCGGGAGAAGGGCCGTATCAATGCTGTCGGCGCACTGTCCGGGAAAAATCTGCTGACGGTGACTCTGTTCGACGGGACCGTCAATTCCGATGTGTTTTATGCATGGATCAGGCAGGATTTATTACCGAAACTGCCTGAACGCAGTGTGGTTGTCATGGACAACGCCTCTTTTCATAAACGTCGGGATATAGCTGGAGCAGTATAAACTGAATACAGGATCAGCTATCTGAAAGGCGTGAAGGCAAAACTTATGCCTCTTGTGGGCATATTCAAATTATGTTGCTCCAGCTATATCCGGGAGGCTGTAACATCTTCCGGGCATCTGATCGAGTACCTGCCTGTTTACTCTCCCGACCTGAATCCCATCGAACATAAATGGGCGCAGGCCAAAGCTCTCAGGAGAAAACATCGCTGTTCCGTTGATGAGCTTTTTCAGCGGTACAAATTATAGTCAGTTTATATTGCTCCAGCTATATCTTGACTTTATAAAAAGAATATTCTTAATATATTTTATAATTTGTCAAGCATTTTCTTGCATGCTACATAAAAAAAGCGGTACAACCCATGCAGGGCTGTACCGCTTCACAAATTTACTAAAAAATGTCTTAAGCTACATCAGGTCAAAGCCTTCTCCAAAGACTTAGCCATCTTGGTGGTGACCACCTCGTTAATATGTTCCGGTGTCCAAACCGCATCCTTGCGCACGGCCTTGGCAGCATTACCAAAGCTAACCCGGACCTTCTGATCCGAGACCGCAGCCAAGGCTTTTTCCAGCCGCTCCTTGATCTCCTCCTGAGACAGACCTTCCGCCTCACCCAGCGGACCGAATTCCCGCATCCGATCGGTAAAGTCCGTAATCAGCTTGACAAAGCGCGGCGCTTCCGCTGCTGAAGCCCATTGCAGATCATATCGTTCCTTGCGGATGCCCACTTCCTCCAGCACCTTTCGGACCAGCGCATCCACACCCATAGCATCGTAATTACCTACCTGGTAATGACATTCGCCATGCTGTCAACCGCCGGTGAAGATGCCGTCTGCACCCTCAATAAAACCGCGCAGGATAAAGGCCGGATCAACCCGGCCCGTACACATCACCCGGATGGTACGCAGGTTGGGCGGATACTGAAACCGGGAGACCCCGGCCGCATCGGCTGCGGCATAGCAGCACCAGTTGCAGAGAAAGCCCAGGATTCTGGGAGAGAAATCGTTATTCATTAAAACACCTCATGTAGATGTTGTTGTTTCAGATCAAGCTGCAGGGGCGGTTCGCGAACCGCCCCTACGATATACCATTACGCCTCAACCGGCTCCTTTGCCGTCACCTGGCCGAAGGCAGCAATCTGCTCCATGATCTGTTCATTGGTGAACCCGCCCATAGAGATGGCAAAGGTCGGGCAATGGCTGGAACAGATACCGCAGGCTTTGCAGGAAGCAGCAATGGTTTGGGCCTTGCGCTTCTTCTCCACTTTGATCATCTCAATGGCTCCAAAGGGACAGAGGCTGGCGCAGATACCGCAGCCGATGCACTTGTTCTGCTGGACCACCGAGACAATCGGGTCAATGGTCACCTTGCCTTTGACCAGCGGGATAGCCGCTTTGGCAGCAGCAGCCTGGGCCTGGGCAATGGTCTCATCCACCGGCTTAGGGGCATGGGCCAGACCGCAGACATAGACCCCGGAGACCGGCAGTTCCACGGGCCGCAGCTTGACATGGGCTTCCAAAAAGAAACGGTCATCAGTGAGCGGTGCCTTGAGCAGCTTGCTCAGGTCTTCGGTGCTGTCCGGGACAATCCCCACAGACAAGGCTACCATTTCAGGGGTCATCTGCACATCTTCCTGCAGCAGGCTGTCAAAGAAGTTGACGGTCAGCTTTTTGCCCTTTCCTTTGACAGAAATCTCCGGTTTCCGGTCCAGCTCGTAGGGGATAAAGATCACGCCCTTGAGCCGGGCCTCGCGATAGGCATCCTCGGCATAGCTGTAGGTCCGCATATCCCGGTACAGGACAACTACCTGACTGGCCGGATTCAGCTCCTTGATCTTGAGTGCATTCTTGACCGCATGGTTGCAGCAGACCTTGGAACAGTAGTTCAGGTCATCGCCTCGCGAACCGGCGCACTGGATCATGACAATCGATTCCGGCGCCTTGCCGGTCCCGGCCAGCTGCTGCTCCAGCTCGGTCTGGGTGACCACCTTGTCGTTCTCTTCCAGCAGGTAGCCATCAGGCCGGTGTTCATGACCGCCGGTGGCCAGCACGATGACGCCGTGGTCTACCGTATGCTCCTGGCCGTCCTTTTCTGCCAGCACTGAGGAAAAGTTGCCGATAAAACCGGAGAAGTCCTTCAGCTCGGCATTGGTCAGCACATCAATATGCTCATTTTCTTCGACCTCGGCCACCAGTTGCTGCAGATGGCCTGCGGTTGCATCGGCATCCAGGGTATGGTTGAGCAGCCCGAGGCTGCCGCCGAGTTTCTCGCCCTTTTCCACCAGAACAGAGTCAAAGCCCTGTTTGGCCAAGGTCAGAGCAACCGTCATTCCGGCAATGCCTGCCCCGATGATCAGGGCCTTGGGCGTGACCGGCACGGTCTGCTCCGGCAGAGGCTGCATTCCTCGGGCCTTGGCCACTGCCATGCGCACCAGATCCTCGGACTTGATTGTGGCTGCGACCGGCTCTCCGGCATGAACCCAGGAACATTGATCGCGGATATTGACCATCTCGATCAGGCAGCGGTTCAGGCCCGCATCCCGCAGAGTTTCCTGGAAAAGCGGCTCATGGGTCCGCGGTGAACAGGCCGCAATCACCACCCGGTTCAGCTTATGCTCAATGATCCGATTCTTGAGGGTCTGCACTGCATCTGCCGAGCAGGAGTAGAGAGAATCAGTATGATAGACCACCCATTCCATGCCCTCGACCGAGTCCTCCACCTTGTGGACATCTACTACCGAGGCAATGTTGATGCCGCAATGGCAAACAAAGACCCCGATGCGGACCTCCTCGTCCATCGGCTTTTCATCCGGATAGGACTTGTGGATGATCCCCTGACCACGCTGCTTCTCCAGCATCCCGGCGACCAGCCCGGCTGCCGCTGATGCCTGGGTAACGGATTCAGGAATATCCTTGGGTCCCTGGAAGGCCCCGGCCACCACCACGCCCTCGACGCTGGTGTTCAGCGGGGTAAAGGTCTCGGACTGGGCAAAATCGTATTTGTTCAGAGTAATACCGGTGGTATCGGCAATACCTTTGGCATCCTTGGGCGCTTCCAGGCCGACGGAAAGTACAACCATGTCAAAGGCCTTGAACGCATGCTGACCGTCTAGAGTGGAATAGGTCAGCTGCAGGTGCTTCTCCCAAGGCGTTACCCCGGCAACCCTGGCCCGGACAAACTTCACCCCCATGTTCTCCGCCCGTTGCCGGGCCTTATCAAACTCCTTGCCCTGGGTACGGATGTCCATGTAGTAGATGGTGATATCCACTTCCGGGTCATGCTCCTTGGCCACCATTGCTTCCTTGATGGCGTACATACAGCAGACCGAGGAGCAGTAGCCGTTGTCACAGCCCAGATCTCTGGACCCGACGCATTGAATAAAGGCGATGGATTTGGGATGCCGACCGTCGGAGAAGCATTTTACCTCGCCCATGAATGGACCGGAGGCTGTAGTCATGCGCTCGAACTCAACTGCCGTGACCACATCCGGGTGTTTGCCATAGGAATATTTTTCCAAGGTGGCGTCATCAATCCGACCGAAACCGGGAGACAGCACCATCGCCCCGACTTTGACCTCGACCTCTTCCGCCTGCTGGGTGAAGTCAATGGCATGACTCTGGCAGACCGGCACGCAGATCTGGCAGGTTTCATGCTGGACATGCAGACAGGCCGAAGGATCAATATAGTAGGTCGCAGGCACTGCCTGGGCGTAATCAATATGGATAGGCCGGGTCAGGGCCAATCCTTCGTTGTAGGCATCAGAAAGATGTTTGGGACAATACTGAGTGCAGAGCCCGCAGGCTGTACACTTGTCCGCATCAATATAGCGTGGGCGTTTACGGACCGTAACCGTAAAATCACCGGGCTTTCCGTTCAATGCCAATAAATCGGCATTGGTGAGCATCTCTATGTTTGGAGACCGACCGGCCTCTACCAGCTTGGGCGCGAGTATTCAAAGAGAGCAGTCATTGGTCGGAAAGGTCTTGTCCAGCTGAGCCATAACCCCGCCGACAACCGGTGCTTTTTCCAGCAGGTAGACATAATAGCCCAGTTCTGTCAGATCAAGGGCGGTCTGAATTCCCGCGATACCGCCGCCCACGACCATGACTGATCCGGCCCTGTGTTCCATTCCTTTTCCCATTGCAGTCTCCAGTAGTTATTTAATGGTTAAAGTATATTTTTTATCAGTCTCTGGCGCAGAAATACAGGTTGTCCCGTGTAGGCACGGGATATAGTAATTTATCAGGAACCAGCACGGATTCATGTTAATAAACTTGTTCGCCATAGACAGCCTCGTATCTCTCCTGCAAAGAATCACGGTGACCCCATCCCTCAGTCGAACCTGCAACAATTTTACAGGCTCTGTTTTTAAACTTGGCCAGAAGGTTATGTTGAGCTAAGAGTTCCAGAGCCTCTTCGAACATATCTTCAGGTTCGGTATAGAACTCTTCAGTATCAGGAGCAAACCGAGAGTTAAACTGCGAGACACTTTCGGTATACGTGAACATCATCCCGGCGGTCAGTTCTACATTATCAACTAATCTGTTGAAATCTCTTATTGCTTTCTTCGCTACCGACAACCTTGCCTTTGGCAGACCTCTTGTTTTCCCGTCAATAAATTCCTTCTCAATTATCTTCTTACATTTTGCAACAATCTCCTGAACATCACCTGCCTGAGCCTGATAATATCCCTTCACTTGTGGAAACTTCTTGCAGAGCAAACTGATCTCTTTGATTAATTCTTCTTTTGTCTTCTCTCTCAGCTCCCTTTTCAAGGAAGTCAACGTGAATTTTTTCATACAAAAAACTTAATCCTCAAAGATAACAGCAAGATCAGCTTTAATACCGGTTATATCCTCCAACAGCCCCTCGTGATAAATGCTTGTTTCGCTTTGTGTTTTTACTGTAATACTATGTGTCTGCGGATGCACTATCCAGACAGAATGAATACCGGACTGGACATAAAAGTCAGCTTTCTTGATCAACTCATTCATCGTCTGACTGGGTGAGACGATTTCTATAGCGAGCAGCGGAAGTTCCTGCGTTTTCGTTTCATCCTGCTCGCTTATATAATGCAGTTTCTTCCTTTTATAAACCGAAATGTCCGGTTGATAATCGACCCCGTCAATCACCGTTGTCAGTTCGGAATGCGCCCTGAACTCCTTCTGCTTGACCAGTTCACCGCTTATATTGACAGCTATCGCTGAATGATAAAGACTATAACTAATTAATGCCATGATTGGTGCGCAAATGCATCCTGCCCTGTTAACATATTAATTTAATTGCATTTTTAATTTTTTTCCACATCGTTTGAATATTGTCCTTTTTTATCTCTTTGGATATTGAGGATTTATAATAAGGAGTGGGAGCTAAAAAAAATTGTAAAGAATCTTGTTTAGCCTTTGTCTTGTCAACATATGTCCCATTTACCATATTTTCGTAGCCTTCCATTATTAAATCCTTTTTCTGTACATAATTTATAATAACAATCATATAAAAAGAACAAACTATACAATGAATCCCCTATTGAAGAAAGGAAATCTTTAACCTCTTTTGATTCAAATCTTCCTCTGAAATTATCACAGCATATAAAGCCTACTACATACGCTTCATTTTTAAAAATTTCTTTTATTTTAAATTGGATTGGAACCACTATAGTTGCATTATATAAAGTTTTCCAATTTGGATTTTTATTATCGTAATTTGAATATTCTTCTAAATTATCAGACACAAAAAATGAAGCTTTTGTATTCGGATCTGCAATTGAATGAAATGCTGTGTTTTCAGAAATATCATATATATTATATTCTCCTTTTTGTGTATAATCAGAGTATCTTCTCTCTCTATAAGAATTTGAGTCTCTAAAGTAAGTTTTTACTTTATTATCTTTTATTATTTTTATACAAGTTGAACACTCATCTTGAGTCATAACACTCATAGTTGAGTTGATGTTCATTAAAACTAAACAGATATATCTTTCAAATTTATTGCAAATTTTTTCACACTTTTTATCGTCTAGGCTATGCGCATCTTCTTTTAAATCGTTTATCGCTCCCTCCAAAAGGATAATTATATTTCTATGATGATGTGTTATATTGTGCAGAGATGCTGTTATATTTCTTAACATTCTTTGCTTAGAAATAATGATGCCTTCTTGTTGTTTATTTTCTATAGGAAGCTTACCTAATTTTTCTTGCAGTTTTATTATGTAATAGAATGAAATGAATGACAAAAACAGAAAAGAAGCTACTAATGTAACTATAGCTGTTCCGAGTACATATATAATTTTTATTAAATCTTTATTGATTCCTGTAGGCGATGGGATATGTACGAAGGTATAGTATATACCTCCTATTGTGATAGCGAAAGCTAATAATCCACAAATACCAACTATTATATTAAAAATTTTCTCAACAATCACAGGGCGCTACCTTGAAAAGATGAATTATAACGATAGTGAATATAGATAGTTCTGTATTAACAATAGTTCGGTAAATAAATTTTAATTTAGCAAATTCAATATGTTCAATCGGCTAGCACCAGAAAGGTATCCAACGCAGGAAAAATTACCGAACCATTGATTGAGAGATAATAATATTTTCGACAACGACAATGCATTTCAAGCCCCATAAATTCATATAAACAAATGATTCAAAATCAGGTAGTCACCTTGTTGAGTGTTGTTGAAGTCTAAAAACGCCAGCAGCTCTCTAAAACGACTCACTTTATGGCTTATGTCTTCGGCGGGACAACTCCTTATGATTACGTAATTTTCATTTTAACAACACTCAAGAGGGGCACTACCAAAAATCAAGCCTCATTATTTCGTTACAAAATCAGGAGCCAGAGGCTCTCTGAAAACGCTGGAAGCCTCTTCAAAACCGACTTTATGTTTTTTTGAGATTGCTATCGACTTTACTTTTATCCGGTTGTAAATTGCAGGCTCATTTTTCAATAATTCAACTTTACCTCCTTATTTCCTATAGATATCCCCACACCAAACAGCCCCATCATCCGATGGACGACAGGGCTGTATTGTACAAAGCAAAACTGCACCGCCAGCCCTTGCTATGCTGCCGGTTTCCACTCTTTGAGGAAGGCAGGCAGATGCCCGGCCTCACGCGGCCCGATGGTGATGGTCCAATCAGGCAGCTCTTCTTCCAGCTCACCCTTGATGGTGGCCAGATAACCCGGAATGATCAGCTCCCGATGCTTGACCTTGTCCGCAATACCGGACTTGTTCACAAACATGGCGATCAGATCAGCACCGAATTTACCAGCGGCCCAAGCAGTCAACACGGACAGACCTTCAGTATCCTTGATCAGCAGCCAGCTCGGTACCTTGGAGCCTTCAATTTCACCGGAAACAATAAAGTAGGTGAGCGAGAAGTTACAGGTGATCAGCACCGGTGAATTCTCATCCGGCCCGGTGATCGGGTAGATATCCTCAGCCACGACCATAGGCCGCTGCGGATCAGTGAAGATGTTGAGCTGCTCCAGCAGGAGCGGAAACAGCACATCCCCCTGAATGTCGGAGAACACGGTGATGCCCGCATACTTGGCCATCAGTACAGAGCCGATCATGGCCTCCATCATCAGGTCATCACACATCTCACAGGGGAAGGTGATGGTCGGGAAGCCGAGCGCCTTGAATTTTTCTTTAACTGCAGAGCGTCGCGCCACGACATTATCTTCAAAAGCTCCGCGAAGCGTCCGGGCTCCGGAGTCAATGATCATATCCTTGACTCCGGCGGCGATCAGCTTGTCTGCCGTCTCCACCAAGTCATCCAGATTCTTGCCCTTCACACCGATGACGCAGCCGGTCTCCTTGGCAAGGTCGGCAAAGGCCTCCGCATTCTCGCCGGTTGCACCGTAGAGCAGCGGCTGATTGTCGCCGCATGCTTCGGCACCTGCCTTGAGGTTATCAACATTATCGCTCATCAGGATAATGGCCTGCTTGGGAGCCGCCTCCATGACCTTTTTCGCCATGTCAGCCAGCGAGGCACCGCCGTTATCCTTGATCGCAACCAGATTATTGCGCATCATCACGCCGACACGCTCGTACTCCAAATCATTGGCCCGCTTGAGCTTGCCGTCCACCGAGGCCGCATCCTCGTCCGTAGCAATCAGGACGGCAAGCCCGGTCTGATTTTCAAAGCGTTTTTCATGCCGAAACTGGCAAGTCTCGCCACCGACGGTAAACAGAGCATCACCGGCACCGATTTTGACGGTCCGGATCGGCGGTGCTGACGCCTCGCCGATAGTGGCCTTTGCCTCTTCACTTACATCAGGGCATGTCTCAATCTCAACCTGCCCGGCAGCCACTTTCATGGCAAAGGCAAGACATGTGGGGATGCCGCACTTGCCGCAGTTCGTCTTGGGCAGCATCTTGAGAATCTGTATACCGGTTAACGCCATTTATTTATCCTCCTGTTCAAAAACCAGAATCAGAACACCGGGGGATACGCTCTCCTGTCCGCCCGGCAGCTGTTAATTTGTTATAATTACGCCCTATCCTGTGCATTCTGCTTGCCAGGGTAGGCTTTGCCGAATAACCAATTCAATACATCAAACACTTTCTGTAAATTTTCTGTAGCCGATATCTGCGTCGGGTCTCTGGTAAAGATGCTGTACTCAAACTTGCCGAATTCCCATGCCTTACCCGTGGTGACAACACCGTAACATGTTTCTGCCCCTTTAAGCGATGCTGCGTACATTTCCGCCAAGGTCTGTGCCCAACCTTCGTTCCATTTTTCCTGCTTTGCCTCCATGATACAAAGAGGCGGAACAGACATGACACCGTGCTTTGTTTTTGGGGCAATCAGGTAATCAGGCTCACCGACCAAATCCTGTTCTCTGTCTACATTGAAAGAAATGTGCGACCAGACAAGGAGCTGCTTATGCTGTTCCGCAACTGCATCCAGTATATGGCTGATAATTTGCTCGCAGATAGCAAATTCATTAATAAAGTAGGCGTCCTCTCGTAACTTCTCTTCAAGACGGGAAGAAATATATTCCAACACCTGAATTTCTTTTGTTTCTATAAACGATTCGGCTCGTACTTCGATATCAAATTTCTGACTTACTTCACCGACTGATTTGAAGCTGCTGTACGGCATCCTGCAGGCCCTCTTTCATTTTTCTAAAATAATTAAGTCGGTAAATTATTAATACGTTCTTCCAAAATATCCATATTTATCTTTTCATCTGTTTTCAGATTAATAGAGTTATCCCGCAAATAATCAAAATAATCGGAAAAGAACTTAACAATGTCTGGATGTTTGATCGATATTGTTGGATGCTTAAAGGAAGTAACATATCCGCCCCCAAGACATACTTCCTCGTCATCAATTAACATAATGCCTATTGTTCGGATATTATGTATTGTTACCTTGTCCAAAAGATGAGCAAAATATCTATCTTTCTGGAACTTCTCAAGATCTTCTTGCATCCACTGATACACATCTGCATTGCTTGTATCAGAAAAAATCCTCCTGAAACTTTTACCTGACTTTATGAAATCATCTGCTATATCGTAGTATCTTCTATTTTCTCTTTTAGGGATTGTTTGCGCATCAACATGTAGAACTTTTACAGAATTAGCCGTTTTAAATCGATTTGCTAAATAATTATCAAATTCCTCACCGGAATTAAATGAATTGTATTCAAATTCTGAGTCGCAATTAAATTTTTTAAGATTTTCCCTGATAAACAAAATTTCCAGACACGCAACTATAATAAACAGCGGAATTAAATATTCTATTAAACCTTTAACCTGTTCTGGAAATATTACCTGTCCAAAAAATATTGCTAATGCGGTAAGGGCAATTCCTACTATTGTATTTTCAGAATAAACTTGCTTCAGTCGATTAATCATTTCATTTTGTTAGACAGAGCAAGAGCGTAATATTTTCAATATCAGCTTTAAACGGAGATCAAGATCTTAACAATTTTCTATCCCTGATCTCCGTTTTATACTACCTTTTTGGCCGAATCACCCCATAGCCGTTTCCATCTCCAGCGCAGGATGACCTTTTTCCTTGAGGAACTCAAGAATTTCTTCCTCAGTGGTGCCCTGCTCTTCCGTGGCGATCATGTCGTAGAGTTCCGGCATACCCACATGCTCGCAGATTGCCTGCAGCTTCTCACTGATTTCGTCCTTCATGATCTTCGGCATCCAGACGACCCGCTTGATGCCGCCTTCAGCCTTGAACAGCTTTTTACTGGTCATGTAATGCTTGGACACGCCCATGAAACCGGGAGTCTGCATACCACCGCCCGCCATACCGGCCAAGGTGGTGAATTTCATCCCGGACGGGGTCATACCCATGTAGTCGCGGTTGACCACCATAATACCGTTACATTGCGGCAGCATTGCGGCAATGGCCTCAAAGCAGCCGCAGGCGGTCATGGGATTGTTCATCAGGGAGTAGCAGCTGACATCGGTCACCGCGCCCCGTGAAGCCTGATTAACAAACTCGTTGATGCCGGTGAAGTAGCCGTTGTCTGGATCTGTACACTCCCCCTTGTCAATAGGCTGATTCGGGCCGGTCGGATTGATCTGATAGGAAGCCTTGCCGTCCAGCCAGTTGTAGGCCCCGCACATACCGATTCGCTCCGGCGTGATCACGCAGACATGGCTGGGGGCAAAGGACTGGCACAGGGTACAGGAGTAGAAGACCTCCTCGGTCTCATCGGTCATGGAACCGAGGCGCAGGTCGCGTTCGGTATACACCTGCTTGGCAATCTCCATAACCTCTTCGACCTTGTCCTGCACGGTGAAAATCTTGACCTGCACCTTATCGAGAATCGCGCCGAACTCCTGATGCAGCTTGCCGTGCAGAACCGTACCGATATGTTTGAAGGAAAAGCCTTTCTCTACCGCAGCCTTGCCGATACGGACCCACATGATGTTCCGTTGACCGATGTGCATAATGCCCTGCACATAGTTGATCAGGTGATGGAACTGGCGCTCCAGGATCGGCTCAAAGTCGGACTGCATCTCGCGGCCTGCCACCTCAACCAGAATGGCAATGGGCAGGTTCTGACCCTGTTCAATGTCCGAGATATCCGGGCCTTCAAGAATGACATTGCCGTCCTCGATCTCGTCCATCTCCTTGGAAATCAGGACCTCAACTCCAGTGGTCCGACCGCCGCCGCATTCCATAAACAGGTCGTCCTTACGGATACGCTCACCTTCAAAGGCAGGGCCGAAGGACATGGGAATATCGATCTTGCTGATCGTGACCTTCAGGCCGCGCACCTCAATGGCCTTCTGCACAATCTCATCATGCGGCACATTGGATACCACATGCTCGTAGGTGCAGACGCCGGTGGGCAGGATCTCCGGGATGGCATAATCGGAGATGGTGGGGAAGCCCCAGTTGATGGCTCCGGCAGCATTGGCATACCACTCGTCGCTGACCTGACCGAACGGCATAACAAAGGCAAAAGTCCGTTCTTTATTGTATATGAGGTTCCCCTTGGAGTCGCCGGGTTTGACACCGCCAAAGGCCAAGGCTACACGGCAGGCGAAACCGATGGAAAAGACCACCGAGGTATAGCGTTTGCCGAAGGGGACCAGCCGGGTATTCCAGCCCACCTGGACGCCGTTCTGCACCAGCAGTTCGGGCATGAAATTCCCGTCCGACTCCGTATGCATAAAGATGTACAGGTTTTTCTCCTGCAGCTCCAAGGCAATCTTCGAGGCAGCCGCCGGGTCTGCCGGGGAACCGACAATGGCGGCAAATCCGGGTGCTGTGCCGTCAACAAACTCGACGCCGCGCTTCCGGAAAATAACGTCATCTGCTGCACCGAGCCAGATATTATCTGCAGTGGGATCCTCTGTCTTGGTGTAATAATCCGGTGAATTGAGGTAATCAATGGCCTCGTACATCTCCTCGGCAAAATATGTGGCCATGCCTGCGTCCAGCGCCTGGCCCAGATAGGGCAGCCAGATATCCTCGGTGACAATGGCAGGCAGCAGCGTGCGGCACTCCTGAAAAATATCTTTCATATCACCGAGCTTTTCCACCTTGGCACCGAGCATGGAATAGATGATCGGCAGATAATAGGCGGTATTGGGAAAGGCAACCTCCTGATCAGGGCCGTATTTTTTCAGGGCCTCTTCATAGGATTCTTCAGCCATATCCACGATCTTCTGCGCACCGCGGATCGCTGCGGAACAGATAATCTTTGACATTGAGACAACTCCCTTATGGTATAGACGGTTCAGAGTTCAGGTTCATCGTTCCGGGGTTCAGGCGTCTGAACCCTGCCGGGCCGCATCAGCCGATCAGACCGTTGATCAGCGATTTGGTCATGTTGACCGCCTTGGGATGGCGCATGATCAGCACCTCACCACCGGCCGTCAGCATACAGGAAGCCGTGATTGCCTCCATCATGACCCCCCGGTTTTCCTGGTCGCCCATCATGTCATCTGTGGGCAGCCCGGCCTCCTTGGCCTTCCATACTTCACGGCCCAGATTGCAGATGATCGGCACCTGCAGTTTTTCATCCTTCTGGGTCAAGGCGGCAATACGGATGCGCTCCATAACCGAGTAGGTATATTCGATACCGTAGCCCAAGGCACCTACAGAGGGATCCATCATCACGGTATCCAGGGGCACACCGAGATTCTCCAGCAGGATATTCAGCTGCTTGGCCAAGTTGACATCAATGGGTGAGGCGGCCACCATCGGATGCTGGAAGGCCATTGCCGTTGCACCGACAGCCCGGTAGTTGCTGTCCTCCAGCGGGGCCAGGCAGACCTTTTTGTCGCCGATCTGCGCGGTGACTTCACGCAGGGTCTCGGTATCTTTTTCCGCGTTGCCGCAGCCCCAGACAATGATCGGTACGTCCACGGCATTGATGACAGCGGCAGCATCTTTGGCCGCATCTGCTGCCGGACGGTTGGCTCCGTTGGGGTCGGTTCCGGCCAGCCAGATATTGATGGCATCAGCCTTGTACACGTCAACGCATTTCTTGGCCCAGTCTACCGGACTGTCCATAACATCGTCAAAATGTCTGCTCAGGGTCTCCGGCCAGTTGTCAGGACGGACATCCATGACCTCCATCGCGATGAGCGGTTTGTTGCCCATCTCGCCTTCAAAAAGATGGAAGGGCAGAGAAGTGGACCCGCCTACAGTGACGGTGTTCTCGCCGTTACCCAGGGTGACCTCCCGGATGGCGCCGGAGTAGCCCATACTGTAGCTGGATGCAGGCACCTTGGTGGCCCGCTCGGCAAAGGGTGTTTCATCGGCAGCCAGCACCGGAGCATCCAGATCAGAAGGCGCTGCAGCAGCCGAAGCAGCCTTAGCCTTATCTTCAGCTTTGGCCTCGGCTTCCGCCTTGGCGGCAGCTTCTGCCTGTGCTTTCTTTTCTGCCTCCGCTTTGGCAGCAGCTTCGGCTTTTGCCTTTTCCTCGGCTTCCGCCTTGGCGGCAGCTTCTGCCTGCGCTTTCTTTTCTACCTCGGCCTTTGCAGCAGCTTCAGCTTTTGCCTTTTCTTCGGCCTCTGCCTGAGCTTTGGCCTCTACTTCCGCCCTGGCCGCATCATCTGCAGCAGGCTTTTCAACAGCAGGAGCAGTCGGTGCAGAAGGAGCTGCAGGCCGGCTGTACGGTTTCGGCGCCTGTCCCAGAACCGAAGCTGCATCGACAAAATTCATCAGGGCATTAAATTGATCATCACTCAGCCCGTAGGCCTTCTTCAAGGCTTCCAGTCCCTTATTGACTGATTCCAACGCCGCACGACGTCCATTTTCATTCATTGCATGTTCTCCTGCATCATCTGCTGCCGGTTCACATGCAGCAGTTTCTGTTGTCGCTCCGCCGGACTGAGCAGTGAGCGCCTCAGCTTCCGTCCGGGCGGCAGCTATAATTTTCTCAGCTTCGGCCTTGGCCTTCTCCAGAATATCATCGGCAGCAGCTTGGTCAACAGCCCCTCTGACCTCAACAGCCTCAATTGCCTCGGTCTTCGGCTCCGCAGCCAAGGCAGGTTCGGCAGCCTCATCAAAGGTCGGACGCGGCAGCAGGCCTGCTTTTTCACAGATTTCAGGAACCGCCTCCTCCCACTCAATGGCCATGACATGGACACCGGCTACACCGGAGATTTCCTTGACCTGATTGATAATATCAACCGCGATATTAATACCTTCCTGTTTTTTGTCCTTGGCACCCTGCAGCCGTTTGATCACCTCATCCGGCACATCCATTCCAGGCACGAATTTCTTCATGTACCGGGCCATGCCCAACGATTTGGGCGGGGTTACCCCGGCCAGAATATACGCCTTTTCATGCAGCCCAAGATCACGGGACATTTCCATGAACTTGGTGAACTTCTCCACATTGTAGATGATCTGGGTCTGGATGAAGTCGGCGCCGTTGGCAATCTTCTTGCCCATACGGACTGCCCGGAATTCAAAAGGATAGGCAAAGGGATTGGCGGCTGCGCCGAGAAAAAGATCGGTGGTTTTGCCTTTAATTTCCTCCCCGCACTGGAATTTTTTTCCGTCCCGCATATCCCGGACCATGCCGAGCAGCTGGATGGAATCCATATCAAACACGCCCTTGGAACCGGGATGATTGCCAAATTTCTGGTGATCACCGGTCAGACAGAGCAGATTTTTCAGGCCCAGGGCAGATGCGGCCAGCAAGTCCGACTGCATAGCAATCCGGTTCCGGTCCCGGCAGGTCATCTGAATAACCGGCTCCACGCCTTCATTCTGCGCCAGCAGACCGGCACCGATGGACGACATGCGGACAATGGCGGTCTGGCAGTCGGTGATATTGACTGCATCCACATTGCCCTTCAGTATCCTTGCCTTTTCTCTGACCACATCAGGGTCACTGTTCTTTGGCGGTCCCAGCTCACCGGTCACGGCAAATGCGCCGCTCCGGAGCACCCGCTCCAAATTGCTCCCCGATTTCATCAATCCTCCTTGCCTGTGATCCGCCGCTGTGGGCAGAAATTATCTATACATTTTTTCTTGCGATGTGCCGTGGGGGCGGTTCGCGAACCGCCCCTGCATACATATCAACCATGCCCGCCGCAACCGGCCCCGGCCAGTCCATTTCCGGCCTCGATTTCACGGCGCATGGCCATATCCATGAGTACGCGCTCTTTCTTTTTGTTGATGCCCAAGGCTTCGCGTTTTTCCTCGATGGCGTCAATCATGGCTTTGGCAATATCCAACGGCTCACTGGCAACACCCCAGCAGGCTCCGTATTCCTCTTTGATCTCCTTGAGCAGATACTCGGAGAATTTCTTGGCCCCGCTGATGGGCAGATCCTGGAAGATAACATGAGCCCCGCTGGTGACAAAGTACTGGCCGATGGCTACTGCCTTTTCACTCATCCACAGGGGCGCGGAACCGACTGCTGGCAGTTCGGCAATATCATCCCCCAGCCCGCCTTCCTTGACCATTGCGGTCAGAGCGATAAGCAGGCGGGAATTATCCACGCAGGATCCCACATGCAGGACCGGCGGCATACCCACGGTCTCGCAGACCTCGCGCAGCCCGTCTCCGGCATACTCGGTTGCTGCCTCCGGTCGCATCAAACCACGTCGACCAAGAGCCTGGGCTGCACAACCGGTAGCAAGTACCAGTACATTATTTTTGATCAGCTCAGTAGCAATGGTAAAATGGACATCATCGGAATGCTTGTAATGCTCGCAGCCGACCAGAGCGCCTACACCCCGGATACGCCCGTTGATGATGTTGTCGTTCAGTGGACGATAGGACTGACGGAACCGACCGCCGAGCATATAATTGATGGTCTCGTGGGAAAAGCCGACCACCACATCGAATTTCTTATCCTGAGGAATATAATGAGGACCTCGCTTTTTAAAATTACCTATGGCATGGGCCAGAATTCTTTTGGCCGAGGCATAGGCATCATGCTCGTCAAACTGGATATGAATGCCATCCGGCATCATGGCCCGGTAATTGGTGGTTATGATGTCGGTATGTTTTCCCTTTACTGCCTGAGCAAGCGACTGCATCACGCACTGAACATCCACAACCATAGCTTCGACTGCGCCGGTTGCCAGTACCATTTCCTGCTGGATAAAGGAACCGGCAACCGGGATACCCCGACGCATTAGGATCTCATTCCCGGTGCAGCAGACACCGGCCAGATTCACACCCTTGGCACCGGCTTTTTTTGCCAAAGTCTGGACTTCCTCATCTTCGGCTGCCAGACAGAGGGACTCAGCCAAAAGAGGCTCGTGACCATGTACGGTCACATTGACCATGTCTTCCCGCAGCACACCAAGATCCACAATAGCCCGTTTAGGTACCGGCGTCCCGAACATAATATCGGTGAGTTCAGTGGAGAGCATGGAGGAACCCCAGCCATCAGCCAGCGCACAACGGGAGGCCTGACGGGTAATATTATGATATTCCTGATCCACGCCCATGTGGGTCCGGTGCATCATCTCCACCACTTCCCGGTCAATCCCGCGCGGCTCAACACCCTGTTTTTTCCAGATCTTCTGCTGTTTTTCCGGCGCCCGTTTCAGCATGGTCAGCGGTGTGTCATTCTGCTTGCCGAATTCAGCCAGAGCCCGCTCACCCAAATCAATGGCGATTTCGTTTTTATCCCGGCCTTCTGTTTCAACCCCGAAAAGCTGCGCCATCTCATGCAGCTTGGCCACATCTTTGATCTCGTGCGGGGTCTCGCCTTTGGCGGTGGCGATAAAGCCGCGCACCATTTCGCGGGCATGATCCGTATGAGCCGAGGAACCGGCTGCCACGACACGGGCAAAATTACGGGCTGCAACCGTATCTGCCGTGGCCCCGCAGATACCGACCATGGACTCAACCCCGTCAATAATCTGACACGGCCCCATATTGCAGTTCCGGCAGCAGGTCCCGCCGGAGCCGAACAGACAGGCTGACATGCCGCGGTCTTCAATACGGTCATAGGCTGTACGGACCTGTTTGGCAAGATCCTGGTTGAGCAGGTCACGGGTTGAGCTGGCGGTTATATCGTTACAGCTTTCGCAGCGGTTAGGCTTGGCCATAGTGCGGTCTCCTCAAAAACAGCTAAAAAACAGAAATCTGAGCACAGGCAACGGATTGCACGGTTGCCTGTTCCTTTCATATACCTTTACAGCGCAGGTTCCTCAAAAAATATCCTCGTTTTCGGTTCGGAACTGTAGGGGCAACGGCGCGCCGTGTCCCTACGACACCGACACCCGCGCGTTACCGCGTTACGCCAGTCCGGCAAACTGCTTGGCGGACTGCACGGTATTCTTCATCAGCATGGTGATGGTCATGGGGCCGACACCGCCGGGCACCGGGGTAATGGCGGCAGCCTTTTCCTTGACAGAGTCAAACTCCACATCACCGGCCAGCTTAGCCTTGCCGGATTCAGTCATGCCGATACGGTTGACTCCGACATCAATCACCACCACGCCTTCTTTAACCTGATCCGCCTTGATCATATTGGCCACTCCGGCGGCAACAATGAGGATATCTGCCCGTTTAGTATGAAAATCCATATCTTTAGTCCGGGTATGGCAGAGGGTCACTGTGGCGTTGCCTGCCTCCCGCTTCTGGAGCATCAGGTTGGCCACCGGCTTGCCCACAATGTTGGAACGCCCGACAACCACCACCTCGGCCCCGGAGGTCTCCACGCCGCTGCGCTGAATCAGCTCCAGCACCCCGTGCGGTGTGCAGGGCAGGAAGCATTGCTCACCGAGCACCATGCGGCCCACATTGACCGGGTGAAAACCGTCCACATCCTTGTCCGGATTGATGGCGTTCAGCACTTTGGCCTCATCAATATGCTTGGGTAGGGGCAGCTGGACCAGAATGCCGTGGATTTTTTCGTCAATATTATATTTTTCCACCAAGGCCAGCAGATCAGCCTCACTGGTTTCAGCATCAAGCGTTACCTGCTCGGAATGAATGCCCAGAGCATGGGCAGTTTTGTTCTTGGCCGCCACATAGGACTGGGAAGCCGGATCTTCTCCGACCAGAATGGTCACCAGTCCGGGCACAACATTATGTTTTTCCGCCAGCCCGGCGACTTCAGCTTTCAATTCTTCCCGTATTTCCTTGGCGGTTTCAGTCCCGCTGATAATTTTTGCACTCATGGCTGCTCCTTTTTTAAAAAATATTCCGTAAGTGAAAAACTGAGGATAACTTGACTCTGACTCTCTATCCTCGGTTCACATACAGCAAACCGGCAGACAAGGGCAGCCGGTTGTTTTATCGGATGAATTGAGAGTAACTCCTTGTTGCAGGAGATGCCGATTGTATCTCATCCCGAAGTGTTTTTCAACCGGAAATTCGTGCCGATGTCAACCGGTTCACAAAGTTGTACTTTGCCTGCGGCAGATTCCGACCAGTCAAAACAAGGCCCCTATGCCTGAAAAGACAGGAAAAAATTTTCCGTTGCTGGCCGACAGAAAGATGTGACAGTGAGGCTGAATATTTTTTCTGCATTTTTGTTGATCCACCGGTCGGCACCGAAACTCTGCAGCATACTCTCATCCGGCCTGTTCCGGACATCTGCTCATACTATTGCAGGAGAAAATGGTTGACTTTCAGACTGTTATTCTGTACCTCTTATAGCAGAGTTTCAGTCTGAAGGCATGATAGCGGGAGGCTGTCAGTCAAACCGGCAGATCTTCTGAAAACATCTGAAAAATAGAACAGTAAATGTACAAATGTACGGGCAGACAAAAAAATCCCTGCTGATGATCGGAGACTCCTTGGTAGAATGGGGCGACTGGGAAACGCTTTTGCCGGACATGCAGGTCATCAACTGCGGCATTGCCGGAGAGCACACCGAAGAGCTGTCTGCCCGGCTGGCCTGCGAACTGGAGGCCGTGCAGGAACCCGATTATATTCTGCTCATGTCAGGCACCAATAATCTCCTGATGGGCAGTCTGTATTTCTCCTCCATTTTTGCCGGAATGCTGCCCCGGCTGGTCAACCTGTGCCCGGACAGCACCGTTACTGTAAATTCCATCATGCCGATGCGGGGCTCAGGTTTGCCTGAAGTAAGCATCGCCGCTGCCAACCGGAAACTCCGCAAGGTGACGGAACAGAATAGCTGCTCTTTTCTGGATATGACAGAGCCGTTCACCGAACAATGCCTGCCGGTGACCAAACCCTGCTTCCTGAACGACGGTGTCCACCTGTCCACGCGCGGCTATCAGGTTTGGGCCGGAGAGATCGGACGTTTTTTTGGAGAGATCAAAAAGAAATAATTTTCTGTATTCCTGCAGCAAGCGGAACGTCGGATGCTTCGGAAAATCGAAAAAAAGAAAATATACCGAAATTGCACTGAACGAGATACAATAAAGGCAACACAGAAACAGGAACGATTTCAGGACGGGCGTTGCGCTCCTGCCGGGGAATGCAACATGTTTATAAATTATGGTAAGAGGTTATGTAATGAAGAACAGAAAAATACTGCAGGGAATGATCGGAGCTGCCGTTGTCACGCTGGCCGTTTTTGTTTTTGCCGGACCGGGGTACAGCCGCTCCGGCTGCAGCAGCTGCAGAACCTGTCAGGACGGCTATTATTCGCCGCAGCCGCGACCACAGATTATGGATGATCAGTTTTCCGGTCTGAAGTATCGGGACGGTTTTCCCGGTCCGCGACGGCATAAACGCCAGCAGGTGAAAAAGCTGCAGTGCATGCTGACTGCGCTGGGTTACTGCTCCGGCCCTATCGACGGCTGGTACGGTAAAGCAACAGCTAGAGGCGTGATGCTCTATCTCGCCGATACCTTCCGGAAAATCGGACATGGAAAAAGACTTTCTCCCAGACACTGGGATCATCTTGTAAACTGGGTCGGCAGCCGATGCACCAAATACGACCGGAAGCCTATGCACAAAAGGTACAAAGAATACTATAACTCGGACTACAACTCGAATTACAAAGAGTACTATTACAAGTACTAAAACCGACCGACTCACGGGTATGCCGCGTTTTCTGCCGGTATACCCGTATTCCTTCCTTTCCTTCCTGTCTGCACCCCCCTGGGCTGTTCAATTCTAGAAAATCCCGGCGTAATCAAACAGACGATTTATATCCATACAGTTCCTGAAAAGCTCCCGGCTGACATTCTTCACCTTGTTCTTACGAAGAATATTGAGAGCAAAGCTTCTCAGTTTCGCAAATATGTGCGGATTGCAACGAATTCGGGAGCGGTCTTCGCCCATAGAAACATCCCGAACATAATGATTTCCATTCTCGATCCGCCAATGCCCCAGGATTCCCTGACATATTTCTTCAGCGTCCGAACCGGCTGTTGAAACATAAAAGGATGTCTCATGAGTGTTTTTCCATTTTTTCTTCTTTGTATCAAACACCTGACGAAATCGATCGATTCTGATGACGGCTTCGGCCGAACTCCATTTTTTCGCATCCGTAAGCAGCGGGGACAGAAAAACTTCCACTTTGCGACTCTCTATACGGTTTCGTTTTTTTTTCAAAAGGCTCCGTGAAAACATCATCAGGAACAGACGTATTCGCGATATTTTCACAGTCGTTCAGGAGAGTTTTCTGATTTTTTTTAACCTGAGCAATCACATCGTTTCCCGTTTCAGCGGCGGCCTGAAGAGTTTTTTTCTGACAATGAAGGGCGTCGAAGGTAAATATACTGCTCCAGCTATATCGAAACTTCCCCGGAGAGTTTTGCCGTCGCAATGAATAAATTCTCCGTCCGGTTCCTCTTCCGCGAGAGCTTTGCCGTACTGTTTCAGAAAATCCGCCAGCGTACCGGTGGACCTGAAATTACTGGGCACGGCCTGGTACTCGCGCATCAGAAAGGCGCGGGGATGCACGGACAGGGACTCCATATCCTCTGCGTTGACCCCGTAGTTGCCGATCAGCGGATAGGTCATGGTGACCAGCTGGCCGGTGTAGGAGGGATCGGTTAAGATCTCTTGGTAACCGCTCATGCTGGTATTAAATACAATTTCACCCACTGCTTCTCCGGGGCCGGTAAAGGAACGTCCGGTAAGCACAGTGCCGTCTTCAAGCGCGATGCATGCTTTCATATGTTCTTGTTCCGTGATAGACTGGGAAGTTTCGCCTGCAGTATTTTATGCCGACACGTTTTACCATTCTCTGCAGCATCGCGCAATGAAGATCATACATGGGTTATCTCCGCATCATGGCGGCAACTTCGCCCATGCGCCTGCCGAGATTCCGTGCCGTGGCAATTCCGGTCGTATCATGCTGATACCCGTCAGGATGGTTACCCCAGGCAGCACCGCCGAAATGGTCACCGTCACCGACAAGAATCATATCATGAATCATCATGGCCGCATGAACAGCCTGCACAGTCAGCTCCTGGCCTCCGTTCCGTGAGCCGCCCACCGCGATCACGCCGCCGAGTTTATTCCTCAGCATAAAACCGTTCCGCCGGAAGACGACAGTCCGGTCCAGAAACGCCTTGGCCTGACTGGACATGCAGCCCATATATACAGGCGTTGCCATGATGAGTCCGACCATTTCCGGGTCGGCGAGCTTCGGGATGATGTCCTGGTAATCATCTTGCAGACTGCACAGGACGCCTTTTTTACAGGCATCACAGGCAATGCAGCCCTGAAACTGCAGCGGGGCAAGATCGATCAGTTCCGTTTCGATGTCACTTCCTGATTCTTCTGCTGTCCGTCGGACTGAATCAAGAGATTGTTCCAGCAGAAAACGGGTGGACTTGTTTTCTCTCGGACTTGCTGAGACGCATATAATTTTCATTATTCTTCCTCGTTTTTAGCCTTTTCTTTTTCCTTTACTCTGTGGAGCTGATAAATTCGATGATTTGAATCTGCTGTGTAAAAACGACCATTTTTGCTTATTCTGCGGAGCCTGTCAATGCCGAGGTGCAAACAGACTGAAGAACCTCATCCGCTTCCTCCGTGATCACAAAACGCCGATACTTGGCTACGCAGACGAAATGATACATGATACATCAGCAACGATACATTATGACTTTTGCGGATCAGATCTCCCATAATCCTGAGCCTAATTCTACTTTGTCAACCATAACCTTTTGATCTATTTGTAAAAACTTCTTGCAATATCCGGATAAAGTTGTATCTTTCATTAGGAAAATTTTATCGCTTTTTGATCAAGCTAGCACCTGATAACAGCTATCAAAAAAATACCCGTCAATCGCCCTGATTATAACTTTATTCTTTTTATGAACGCTCCCAGCCCCGAAAAAAGAAGTCCCCATGACAAATTCTTTGAGTTGACCGGCATCGCCCGGCAACTTACGTCTTTTCACGAAAGATATCATCATTTTTTTAAGAGACATACGGTAAGTTTGTCAGATAAAGCATTCCAATACTTGAAAGGTTTATTCCAGTCTGACAAAAAAACATGGAACGTATGGAGGAAAAGGTTCCGGGCGTTAAATATGAGCCCCTCCAGTATTTTCTTTCCGAATCGAACTGGGATTGGCGTCCTGTAAACAACCACGTAGCTAAAGATGCGGATAACATTTTTGGAGGAAAGGAAGATAGCGCTCTTTTTATTGATGAATCCGGGATACCCAAAAAGGGTAAAATGTCTGTTGGGGTTTCTCGTCAATGGTGCGGGCAGCTTGGTAAAACCGACAACTGTCAAGTAGTAGTGTTTGCAACTTTGGGATATGGTCGCTTTTCAACGCCGATCGACTGTCGGCTGTATTTACCGAAAAGCTGGACGGATGACAAGGAACGTTGTCTTAAGGCTAAGATTCCCGCCGACAAAATTGTTTTCAAAACAAAGCATGAACAGGCTCTTGACATGGTCTTCCATGCGCGAAAGAATGGCGTTCGTTTTAACTGGGTGGGTTGTGATGGTTTTTACGGGAAGAATTCTCAATTTCTTCGGAAACTTGATAATAACGATGAAAAGTTCATGGCAGATGTTCATAAAGACCAAATAATTTATAATTTATATTGAAGATCCCAACCCTGTCGTTCCAAAAGCAAAATCGAACAAAGGGAAACGCCCGAGCAAGCTCGAAGCACAAAAAGAAGGCATACGTGTTGATAAATGGGTGATGCAACAACTTAATAATGCATGGAAACGGGTGAAAGTTCGAAATACGACCAAAGGCAAACTCATTGTGGATATTCTGCATAGGGAAGTGGCTATGGGACGGTAAAGAGGCTGAAGCAAGAAAATGGCATTTAGTTGTCAGACATGAGGTTAAGTCCCCGAAAAAAATTAAATATAGCCTAAGTAATGCGGAAAGTAACACGTCAACAAGACGACTTGCATATATGCAAGCTCAACGATATTGGGTTGAACGGCCATTTCAGGATGCAAAAAATGAATGTGGAATGGGTGATTATCAGGCTCGGGGATGGCTGGCTTGGCATCATCATATGACTATGGTCATGATGGCCATGTTGTTTATGGTCGAGCAACGATTATACCATCAAGTCGGTGTCCCGTTATTGAGTTGCGCTGATATAACAACATTACTCAAGTCAATTTTCCACGTCGAGATGTAAACGAAGATGAAGTTATAAGACAGCTTTGTCAACGGCATGAAAAGAGGCAAGCTTCGATTGATTTCGCATATGAGAAACAACGGAATTGCAAATTATTACCACAGCCTTTGTGAGTGCCAAAGTAGAAGTAAAGAAAATATGAAAATTCAATTCGACGAGTTTCTGCCGAAGTGGAATTATGCCGCTGTTCCGTCAGGACGGCTTTGAATCCCGTAGTTATTAGACCTCCTGCAAAACTTGGTGATTTGACAGAAACGGCGGATGCTGATATTTTTTCGGTCACTTTTTCGATTATCAACCCCGGAGGTCTGAAAATCATGCTCACATTCGAAAAACTCTCCCGCCGCCCTGAAACATTCCGCCGTCTGACCGGTGTCGATATTGATCTTTTCAACGGAATGACGGAAAAGATCCGCCCTTTATGGGAAGAGCGGAGAGATAATTTTGAAAAGGGCGGGAGAAAGCACAACTTGGAAGGAGCTGAAAACCACCTTCTCGCCATGCTCCTGCGAAGTCTTCGCTTATCTATTACCGTTGTTACGTGACATATGAGTTCCTCAGTTTTTTCTTCGATTCCGATGAGACGACGGTGATGCGCGCAGTGAAACGGATGGAAAAAATCGCGGTACGGGTGATTCATATTGAAAAAAAGCGTGAAATCACACGGGAAGATGCGGAATACCTGATAATCGATGCGACGGAACAGCCGGTTCAGCGCCTGAAGAAAGGACAGAAGAAGTATTACAGCGGAAAGAAGGGAAAACACACGCTCGGAACGCAGTTTACCGCCGGTCCCGACGGACGGATTTTTTCGGTTTCGGCGTCGTATCCCGGAAGTGTTCATGATTTCAGGATATATAAGGAACAGAAGGGGCGGGAGCGTTTTCACGGTATTCCGAAGAAGGCCGACAGCGGATATCAGGGAATCGCGGCATATGACCGGCGCGCCGAAATTCCCTTTAAAAAGCCCCGGAACGGTGAACTGACCGCCGAACAGAAGGCATATAATCTTGATTTATCGAAAAAACGTATCAAAGTTGAGCATGTCATAAGAGAGGTGAAGGTATTTAAAATCATGTCGGAAACATACCGGAACAGGCTTAAAGGCCATAATATAAAGAAAAATATCATATCCGGCATAGTGAATATGAAGGTTGCGGCACGGAAAATGAAGAAAGCTGCCTGAAGCGGAAAATTTTGAAAAAGGGAAAAACCTCACCGCCTGAGAAGAACAGGCAGTTCTGCAGGAGGTCTAGGAAGTTAGAAAGACTTGCTATCTGGAAAAGCTGCCGGGATCCGGTTGTCGTGGATGCAGCCGATACAGTCGGTATTCAGGTAAATTCATACTTGATTTTCCGGAAAAATCCTTGTAAAAGATGTTGACAGGAAGAAAAGTTCGTTTCGCCTAATATTTTACCTGTAACGTATTCTGCACATATGAGAAAAAAACGAAATATATTGTCCCGCTGTCTGGGCAGAACCAAAAGATGCGGTCGGCTGCCCGTTGCCGAGGTCCGTCCCCTGTCGGAATGCTGCGGCTGCCTCGCTTTTTCCGAAGTAAACACGGTAGCCGGGGCCGTAATCAATCCTCAGTTCACTGACACCCTTCCCGACAGACTTGCAATCGCCGAAATTGCCCAGCCTGACTCTGTTCAATCGAACTCGAATTCGCGCTCTTGCTGTGCTGTCTTTCAGTTTGCGGAGCCATGTCCGAAAAATATTCTTTCCGTCATCACTGACATACTCAAGCAATTCGATCTTTGACGTATCCATGCTGTAATGGTAGCTTTTAAGCAACAGATAGACAAGCCTTTTCTTCTTTCTGCACTGGGACCGCAAAAAAAATTCTGTACCCGGTATGTTATAGCAGTTTCAATTTGAGTGACAATCAATATTTGACTTTATAGCCATCTATAATCAATAGGTTATCAACCTACAATTGATACTCATTCAAGCTGAAATCGCTATACTTATCGGTGGACACTGATTTATTTCCCGCACTGCCACGCGAGGAGAACGGCTTCGGTTTTTCCCGATCCGGGTGTGAAAGGGCATTGGGTGCTGACAGGGTTTGTGTCCGATTTCGTTTTATTTAATCAGACCTACTTGGCTGATGCCGGGCATCAGTGTTTCCTTGCGGCAGGATTGACAGTGTTCAGGTCGGGATAAGTGATCTTGGCAAGGTCAGCATCGTGTGTCACAAGGGTGGCGTCAAGCCGAATGGCCGTAGCGGCAATAATTGCATCGGGCAGCCTGTTGCGTGCAGTACGACGCAGGTGAATAGCAATGTCCTCTATCCTATCATCCAGAGGCATGACATTGACTGCCTGCTCCTCTTCTGGGGTTATGGTCGGAAAAGAAAGGAGTTCCATCCGGGTAACCGTGCTTACGTAGAGATCGGCACCCTGCTGTCCGTTCAGGTACGAAGTCGTGTCTGTTCTGCCTGCGAGAAAGCCGAGGACGATGTTGGTGTCAAGTACCAGTCTATTCCCACTCATCCCGCATCTCTTTCTGCAGTTCAACGGGATTGCGCGAAAAATTAGGACTGTTTGCAAGGCATCCGGCAAGTCGGGCCAGAGTCCGCCTGCGGGAGACGGGCAACGGAGAGATGATCATGAGCACTTCGGCTTCACCGACCGGAACGCCGACCGGAACCTTCAGGTCAAAATGGACCTGAAGGTCTGCGGGAATCCTAATGGTCTTCTGGATTGTGGTCATATGTAACACCTCCGATTGAAATCTATTGTACTTGAAACCGCTTATTTTAAGCATACGCCATATCCGAAGTGTTGCGCAACTTGTTTGACTGCTTTCCAGCACATCAGGTGAAAAGCAGGTAGGTTGCGGGTGAGCGGCGCGAACCCCAACGTTTCCGGTGCGCCAGTTTTTGGGGTTCGAGCCTCACCCCAACCTACTGGGCTGGCTTTGTTTTGTCCCGCCGCAAAGAAGAAGTTTCACGTTTTTTCAATATGCTTGCGAAGCTTTTCATCGAAAGTCAGGATTTCCTGCTGGTTAACGGCATGATAAGCCCAGAGCAACGTGTCAACAAAGTCCAATGATGTTGTGGAATAGCATTCAAGAGCTTTCAGAAACACCTCGGGCTTTTCTACTGCAACCAGTTGCCTGTTGACGAGTTCACTGAGATACTGCTGAATCTGTTCTCTGTCCACTTTGTAGACTTTTTGCAGAACATAAACGACTTCGCATGCCGCCTCCATTGGAAGAAGAACATCTTTCTCCTCAATGATTTCAACCGCCTTTGCCGACAGTTCAGCATGGTCGTCCAGCAGATAACGCAGGACAATATTTGCATCAACAAGGGCCATGTTTCTCCTTCACAGCATCCTGCCATGCCTCATGCTCACGGGCAATCAAGGATGAATCCGCATACCGACGCAGGCAACCCCGAAGGCTTCCTTCCTCCGGGGCTGTGCTTTTTTTCTGATGCGCCGTAGAGAGGACAATAATTTCTACCTGCTTTCCCCAAAATTGTTTAGGAAGATGCAGATGAACCCGCCCGTTTTTTACTGTCTGGATTTTTCGAATCGCTTCCATGTTGGCCTCGTTGAGTTATAGCTGGAGCAGTATAAACTGAATACAGGATCAGCTATCTGAAAGGCGTGAAGGCAAAACTTATGCCTCTTGTGGGCATATTCAAATTATGTTGCTCCAGCTATATCAATAAATATCTTCATCATGATTTCAATATACAGCACTCATGGTGGACAGGCAAATGGACAAGCATAAAAGGGCGAACACAGGGGTTCGCCCCTACACTGTCACGCAAGGAGAACAGCCCCAATTTTTTCCGATCCGGGTGTGAAAGGCATTGAGAGCTGACAGAGTTTGTGTCCGCTGCGTTTCACTCAAGCAGGGCATAACCTCCTGATACTGCTCCTTCTTGAAATCCGTTCCAGACGTTGGCCGAAGTATTTTTCCGCCCATTCAAATTCTTTCCTGTGATCCGGTTCAGAGCGGTAGCAGCTCAGGCGACCGATGATCCCGCATATCCAGTCCGCGCATTGTATTGTCTGGTAGAGATGGCTTTCAGCCTGAATGGGAGGCTCAATAAGGGTTTTTCTCGGATCTTCGCCGAACATTTCATAGGCTGCATTCTGGACAATCTCCGGGCGCATATAGCTGAAGCAGAATAAAATGAGTATTATATCGGCATGACATATTCAATAGATTTTCGCCGTAAAATTTTGGAAGTCAAAGAGCGGGACGGTCTGAGTTTCGAAAAAACCGCAGCCCGTTTCGGAGTCGGTAAATCCAGCGTGAGCCGATGGACGAAACGTGTCGAACCCTGCCGGAGCCGAAATAAACCGGCAACAAATATTGACATGGAACTGCTCGCCCGTGATGTTGAACTGTATCCCGATGCGTATCAGTATGAACGGTCGGAACGGTTCGGATGCAGCCAGCGCGGTATAGGGGAAGCTCTGAAACGCCTGAAAATCAGCCGTAAAAAAAACTCTTTCGCATCCGAAGGCGGATGAAAAGAAACGCTCTGTCTTTGTCGATAAAATCAGCACATATGAGGAATCCGGTTTTCCTCTGATTTATATTGATGAAAGCGGCTTCGCTCATGATATAGCTGGAGCAACATAATTTGAATATGCCCACAAGAGGCATAAGTTTTGCCTTCACGCCTTTCAGATAGCTGATCCTGTATTCAGTTTATACTGCTCCAGCTATACCGCCTGCAAGGGGAAATCAGCCGGAGATACAGTGGAGTTTACCAGTCCGAGAGGAGAGGAGATACAGTGACCGGCACCTGTGAACAGGAAGGAAACCGGCTTGTGCTGCGGCCGGATCATCGGCCGGGAAGACCAGAACAAAACGGACGGAAAGCGCAGGAGTAACTTATGATCACCGGAGAACTGAAATCCAAGGTGGAGAGCATCCGGGACACCATGTGGTCTGGCGGCATATAACGCCTGGACGAGCTGCACACGCAGGCCGGAAACAAAGGCCAGCTTCTTCCGGGTATATTTATAGTTTACACGGGACGCGACAATGAACCTTTACTGGCACTTTTTCGCACCCGTGTCCCTATATGACATGACGGAGCACGCAGCGCGGTCACCCTTCCCTCTGACGTATCTCTTTTAAAATAGAAAGACCTATCTTGAAATTCGGTTCTTCCTCCCGTTTGACCGTGCTGTAGAAATCGCACTTATTGCAGTCACCGAGAAATTTTTCCACATAAGACCCCTGCGCATCAGCACCCTTGCACAGGGTTCCTGCCACCACCCAGCAGCAGCGGCCGCCGTTTTTGCCGTCATGAATACTGTCAGCCCGTTTCTCTTCAGCTGCCGGACATACCCCGAACTCATCAGCCTTCGGCCCGCCCGGTTCACGACCGCATTTCTTTGCTTCCCAACAGTTCTGTTTGCCCATTGTTCTGTCTTTTCCTCCTTATTGTAAAATCCGTCCGCCTCTGCTTTCTCTGCGGTTCCAGGCGGAGTATTCTTTGTTCTTTTTCTCGTGACAACCGGCACAATAAAAAAAACCGGACCTCAAAGAGGGGCCGGTTTCTGGTGAAAGCTCTGTCAGGCATCAACTCCAGCGAACCCTAGGGATATTCTCTGCGGCAAAATAATCAACGCCTCCTCCTTGACAGAGCGACTCTGCTTTCCGAAAAACTACTCCGCTGCCGACAGGGCATCAACATAGGTGAACTTTACCGCATCACCGGACTTATCGATCTTGGTTAAGTACACTGCATCCATTCCGCGATGATCCTCCCGGCCGAAAGAGATCTCAATGCCCCCTATGTCATCCCCTGTCATTTTTTCCAGAGAATTTTTCAGGGAACTGGACGTCACCTCACCAGCAACCGTATTCAGGGCATGATGAAATATCTTCGCGGAAATATAGCCTTCCAGGCTGACAAAACCGTATTCATCTGATCCGAGATCCTGATGATACTCCTTTACCACCGGGATGGATTCATCCCAGGGATCAGGCACAACCTGGCTGATATAGACATTATCGGTTTTTTTCAGCCGGCGGGCCAATGCTCCCGAACCGACAAAGGAAATATTGATCATGGGTACATTATAGCCTATCTTATGCCACTGATTAATGGCCAGCGCACAGGGCCGGCTGGCCCCGATAAGGATCACCGCCTCAACAGCCTGTCCCCTGACCTGCCGGACCCCGCCGCCCACGGAAACAGTATTTCTTCGATAATTCGGCACATTTTTCCAGAAAGCATTCCATTCATCCATAGAGCTCTCATCTCCCGGCAGCTCGGGCACAGGGGGAACAATCTGAATGCCTTTCACTTTTTCCTGGGCGCGTACAGCGGCCTGCACACCGGCCATGCCGAAGGCATCCCGCTGGACAAAAAGCCCGACCCGACGAATCCCCAGATCTTCCTTCAGATGCCGCATCATATTTTCAACCTCGGCATCATAACTGGCGCGGACAGAAAATGAATACGGATTCGCCGTCACATCACTCAGAAAGCCTGCGCCGGTGAATGCCCCGAAAAACAGCAGGTTGTTTTCTGTTGACAGAGGCACAGCTACCTTTGCGGTGGGCGTTCCTACATATCCGAACAGGGCATCAACCTTCTCCCGGAGAAACGCCTCTGTATTATCAAAACAGCGGCCCGGTTCATAGCCGTCATCCTTGACCAGCAGCTCGACCTCTCCGGAAGCCCGTTGATCAAAATACGCCTTTACCCCTTTATGCATCTCCTGTCCGAGAAACGAAGTAGGACCTGTTAATGCGCAGGACTGGCCGAGTCTGGGGACGGCAAAACTCTGTACAGGCAGCGTGACTGCTGCAAACAGACAGCAGCCGCAGAGAATACTCCATGTTTTCTTGTTCATTCCTTCCGACCTTTTTCAGTTATATGAAGTTGCAGATTTCAGATGAATCGGTTCATTCCGGCAGAAAAACTCCTGCTGCTTTCAGCCGTCAGTTCAGGCTCCCTTCAATGCATCATCAACAGCATCATCGGCCTTTTGTTCCGCTTCCAGCTTAAAGGTAGCCACGGCCTGGAGCATGTCTTCGCCCATACCGGCCATTTCCTGCATGGACACAGAAGCCCCCATCGCCTCTTCCGCAGTCTCCAGACTGATCGCTCCGATCTCGCCCATTGAGGTGGCCAGAACAGCCGTTGTCTCAGCCTGCTGCTGCGCAGCGAGGGCCACCCCCTGAATAAGCTCGGACACCTGATTGGAACGCTCTGTAATTTCCTCCAGACGGGAAAGCGCGTTCTGCGACAGCTTTGTTCCCTGCACAACTTCCTGAATACTGGCATCCATACTGACCCCGGCTTCGGTGATCTCGCCCAGAATATTTTTGATCAGGGTTTCAATCTGTCTGGTGGAGACAGCGGCCCGTTCCGCCAGCCGCTGAATCTCCTCGGCAACAACGGCAAAACCGCGGCCTTCCTCACCGGCGGCAGCCGCCTGAATAGAGGCGTTCAGGGCGAGAATGGAGGTACGATCGGAAATTTCATTAATCGTCCGGGCAAAGTCACTGATCTCCTGTGAACTTTCTCCCAGCCGCTTAATCGCACGGGCTGTATTCTGGACATTGCTTCGGATGGCCTCCATAGACTGACTGGTTTCCCGTACCGCTTGTGCTCCTTCTTCCGCCACCTGACTGGATTCCTTGGATGACCGGGAGGACTGATCCGCCTTGTCTGCCGCATCCCGGATCGCGTTGGTCAGCAGATTGATTTCCTGGACCGCCTCATTAATCATGCTGGCCTGGTTGTTGTTCTTGTCAGCAAGCTCCCCGGTGGAGGCACTGAGGATATTCGCTGTTGAACCGACCTGCTCGGAAGACTGTTTAATCCGGGCAAATGCCGTTCCCAGTTCCTCCAGCATCAAATTCAGTGAGTCGGCAACCGTCCCGATCACGTCTTCGGTTACTGTCGCCCGGATACTCAGGTCACCTTCAGCAAGATTGGTAATTTCTTCCAGCAGCTGAATGATGGAATCCTGCAGCGCGTCATGCTCCTTCTGCCTGCTTTCAATCAGCTCCTGAATAGTTGTGGTCATCCGGTTGAACGAGGCAGCCATCTGGCCCAGCTCATCGCTGCTGGTTACCTTGACCTGCTCGCCGTATTCACCCTGCTCAACCTTTTCCATGACCTGCATAATCTCACCGACCTGTCCGGTCACACCACGGGCAACCAGTACGCTGACCACAGCAATAGCTGCTGCTGCAAGCAGCGCGAGCAGACCGACTGTCCACAAGAGACCCATAACCGGCTGGTCAACTTCTTCCCGTGGTACCTCGCCGATAACGGCCCAGTTCAGTCCCTTAAACTGAACCTGCGCCCAGGACGACAGGACTTCCTCCCCTATGCTGTTGACAATAATACGGGTATCACTTTTTCCGGCAAGCGCCTCCCTGGTTGCCTCTGTATCCACTTTCGCTTTGGGCTCCAACAGGGTGGACTTCACTTTGTATTTCTGTACATCCTTGGCCTCTGAACGCCATAATTTATCCGGGCCGACCAGATAGGTTTCCACGTGAATCATTTCAGCATGTTCTCCCAAGGCCCCATGTCCGGCCGCTTCTTCGAACTGCCGCCGAACATCCATAATCTGGTTGATCGGATCAATGGAAATCTGCAGGACAGCGATCATGGCAATCTCGCCCCGGTCCTTGACCGGCATTCCCATAAAGGCGGCTGCCTGCCCGCCTACCGGCTCATAAAAAGCGTAGTCACTGACCGCCATCTCTCCGTTTTTCAGCACCTCGGTCACAGTTCTGCCGAACATGGAATCAGCATACGGGCCGTCAAGAATGTTGGTCAGATAATCCTTTTTCTCCCTGGCAGAAGCGAAGACATAGCCGTCCGGCGAAACAAGGTAGAAGTCTGGAAACTTATACATATCGACAAGCTGGGACAGATAATCCGTCTCTTCTGCTATCTCTCCTTCTTTCGGAGCTGCTTTCTTCTCCACCTTGGGCACCACCGCCTCACTCTGGTCCACCTCGACCATCAGCACCCAGGTTGTTCCATAAATAGTCACCCTGGTATAGGCGGAAAGCACATAGTCGCCGCGATAGTTGACCGTGATCTCCTCCCCGTCTTCCCCGGCAAAGGCTTCAACAATACTTTCGTTATCCACGAGAAAAGAAGGGTTGGCCACAGTCGCTTCCTCAAAATGGCGGGAGTTGGAACGGAACATACCATCCATCCCGACCATATAGCTCTCTCCGGTCTCTCCCAGTCCGGTCGTATCCTTCATAATTTCATCCAGAGCGTGGTTATCCAGTCTGAACAGGAGAACACCAGCCGGTACTCCGTCATGCAGCAGCGGCGTCGCAAAATAGGCAATATAATTTTCCTCGTGAAAAGAAGAGGCCCCGTAGTCAATAAAGCGGGTTTCCTGCATCCCTTTCTCCAGTCCTTCCCGCTCTGCTGTGCCTTCCTGCACCTGGGCACCCCGTTCCACATTCCGGTCCGTCGAATACGCGACAGTTCCGTCCGGGCTGAGCATGGTGAGGGAAACAAAATCCCGATTCCGGAGCCAGTTCTCCAAAAATTCGACAAACTCCGGTGCAGGTGCGGCAGCGGCATTTTTCGGCAACCATCCGGATTCCTGTGAATCCTGTGAAATTTCTGAATGCTCTGCCGGATTGTCAGCTTCCTGTAAAACTTCGGCGGAAGCCTCCTCCGACAGATCGTCAAATTCAGATTCCTGTGCAGCTTCGGCAGGTTCGGAAACAGCCTCTTCCGGCAGACTGCCAGACTCCGGGACAGACGGTGCAAACGGTGCAAACGCGGCAGCATTGTCCAGCAGACCGGCAAGTGCCTGCTGCTGCTGCGGACTGTCGCCGAACATCTGCACATCCTCGAAACGCATCCTGAAATAGGTGGTTATCTGTTTTTTCTGCAGCGCCCGGACAGCGGTCAGTTTTGTATAGGCCTGCTCCTGAAGAATCTGCATATTCCCGGCAATATTTTCCAGTTTTTTGGCCTGCTCATCAAAATACCGCTGCAGAGCCTGATGCTGGAACGCCAGCGTGGTTTCCAGCTGCTCAAAGGACTGGCGCCGCAAGGCGGTGGATGAATATTTATAACTGACAAGGGCCATACCGGCCATCGGCACCAGAGAGATAATGAGAAGCCAGAACAGCAGCCGTCCCCGGATACTCCGCTGGCCAGTGAATATCCTCTTTATATCCACCCTGTTTTTTTTCTTGTCTTTTTTGGGCTTTTCTGATTTTTCTGACGGATGTGCCATTTTTTCTCCTTTAAAAAATTACCGGGACAGTGAAACATCCGGGTAACTGCTTATTTTATAATATTATTCCAAGAGTCGGAGACAGAAATCGATGTATATAGTAGAGAAGAGAATATACATCCTCTGTGTACGGCGGCCAGCAACAACCAACCAATATTTAATCACTTAATCAATATTTTTTCCTGCGGAGCAGCCGGGGAAAACAAAGCCTGATTCCATCATTATGCTTATAATCATGATGCCTGCATGAACGATTCAACCCCGCTGTTCTCGCGGAGAACAGAAACCAGATCAGGAACAATGAACAACTCGTCTTCACGCTGAAAGAGCCCGCGAACAAAGACCGATCGGATTCCTGTTGACTGCGGGGAAACAGCAATACAGTCCGGCGGACTGTTCCCTCCCCCGATCTGATCGGAAATTCTAAGCACACAGCGCAGTATTTCTTTTCTTTCTTTTTCAGCACCGCTGTTCTGCTCTGCTGCAGGAACGGCAGTGCGCACAACGAGATACCGTGTCCTCCCCTCTCCGGACAGGGGCTGCAGCCCGAACAGCCGGACAGCATCAATAACCGGGAGCACCTGATTCCGCCATGCACACAATCCCGGCATATGATCAGCTGCAAACGGGATGGGCTGTACTTCCACATCCGCGAGGATTTCGTCCACCTGACCGGCAGTAAACAGGAGGACAGGAAGTCTCCCATGCACCCGGCGGGCAGCCAGATGAACAGAAACAGTTTTTACCGACTTTGCGGCTGCGCTGACAGGCTTTTTTTGCTCAGCCCCCATGCTGTTCTCCCGGTCGATTCCGGTTCATAGTCTCCTTATTCCCCTGACACCGGAGAGCAATCTGATCAATCAGGTACTGAATGACTTTCCTGTTCACTCCGTTCTTGGGCAGCAGTTCAGGCGGAAGCTGATCTGCCGTGATCTGCTCATGCTCCACCCTGCCTTGGCTGAACTGCGCAATCGTCCACGTCATCACCTTGTGAAAGGTTTCTTCGTCCACAACAGCAGGATGATTTTTCTGCTGCTTCCGCTTCTGACGGCGCTCTGCAGGTGCAGGAGCCGTTCCCGTTCCGGAAGGCGCTGCCCGTTTCTTTGCCTGTTCCGGTTCCGCTTTATGCAGCTTTGTCTTTGGTACAGAGGAAGACTGCTCAGCTACTGGTGCTGCTGGTGCTGCTGTTTTCTCCGGTGCTTTTTTCAGCACTTTCTTTTTCCGTGCTCCGGCAGCATCTGAAGAAAGCGGCTTTGCTGCCCGTCCGGCCCGACTCCCTAACTGGTCTGCAACCGGAAGAACTCGGGCAGGATTCAGGAGCAGCACCACATTATTTCCGATGACCACTGCCGCAGGGCATAACTTTCCGGTACGTGCGGAAGAGGACGGCGGCAGAGCAGTCGGCTGCCGGGTAACCTCCAATTCATCAACAACCTGGTCAACCAGGAGAAAAAAACTTGTTTTTCCGGTCCGCAGTTCCAATATGACGCAATCGGGGGACGGGATTTCCGTTTCAAACGGCTGTTGAGAAAGCAAGGCGCCGAGATGAATAATTTCTCGGTTCCTCTCTGCTGCAGACTGTACAGCGACAGTACCGTTCTGACGGGAAAGAATAGAACGCGAATCAATTCCCAGAACAAAATCGCCTCCCTGTACCAGACAAACTTTTTTCATCGCAAAACTCCGGTTCTGATTCCGGCCCTGACAATCTCCAGCCTTCCGCCTTCCGGGGCGCTGTTTCTACCGGCGTATCTGTCAGTCGGATGTCATACTGCGGATCAGACTGACAACTTCCTCCGACTTGAAGGGTTTGGTCAGAAAACCGCGTGCTCCGAGCTGCCGGGCCTTTTCCCGGTATTTTTCAGCGCTTCTCGAAGTCAGCATAGTCACTGGAATATCCCGCAGTTCGGGTTGAGCCTGCAGGGCCTGCAGAACCTCAAAGCCGTTCATACGGGGCATTTCCACATCAAGCAGGACAAAATGAGGCCGTTCCTCGCGTATCTTTTCCACAGCCTCAATACCGTTGCGTGCCGCCACGGCAAGCCAGCCCTGCTGCGTGATCACATTGGACACCACCTTGCGCACACTGATGGAGTCATCCACCACAAGAATCCGCAGCTGCTCCTCTTCCGCATGTTCTGTATGTTCGGGCACTGCTGTCCCGTGCTCCTCCCGGATCGTGGCTGCCCCGCCCCTGCGGAGAAATTCTTCAGTCTGCAGAATAGGAATCAGAGTACCGTCACCCATTACTGTCATCCCGGCTATACAGGGCACACTGCTCCGCAGATGAACACCGAGATCCTTGAAAACAATATCACGCTGTCCCACAAGCTGGTCACATTGCACAGCTGCCTGCTCCCGTCCCACCCGGACAATAAGCAGGGCCTGATCATGTGCGGAGAGCTGCCCGCTGTCTGTTTGGCTCCATGTTGCAAAGCCCGGCACCTCGGCAGGACGGAGCAGCGGTATAATCTTTCCGTCAAAATCATAATCGCCGCTGTTCATCTCCTCAGGTGAACAGCGGACAATACTTTGCACATCATGCATGGGAATCGCATAGAGCTGCGTCCCGAAATAGACAAGAATGACAGCCAGCTGCGCCACAGCAACAGGAAGCCGGATAATAAGTTCCATCCCCTGACCCGGCTCGGAACTGATCTCAATGGAGCCGTTCAGCTGCTCCACCGCATCCCGGACAACATCCATGCCGACACCGCGTCCGGCAACGCTGGTTACCGCACCGGCACTGGAAAAACCGTGTCGGAAGATCAGGGCGGCCAGTTCACGCCTGCTCATCAGATCGATCCGTTCACCGGGGTACAGCTTCCTTCCCTTCTGGCGGATGGCGTCATAGTTCAAGCCTCTGCCGTTATCACTGATCTCCAAGGTGAACTGACCGCCCCGCCTGAGCGCTCTGATCTGGACGGACAGGGGAGGTCCCTCGGTCTCCTGTATCGGCCTGCCGCCATGAGCCACCGAGTTGCGGAGAATATGCATCATTGGATCCGCCATCACATCCCAGACACGGGTATCCATCATGATGGACTCGCCTTCAATATTCAGCCGGGCCGGATGACCGGTTGTCCGCGCCGCCTCCCGCACGGTTCTGTACATCCTGGCCGACAGCGTGGAAAGGGGGGTCATGCGGATGTTGACCATCCTGTTCTGCAGCTCCTTCAGAACCAGGGTCTGCCGTTCAACCGTTTCCTGCCAGGTGATATTATCCAGCACGTTCTGGGCCATCATGGAATCCAGATCGCTGACCGCCTCGCTCAGAGAACGGATGAGAATGTTCAGCTCGGAATATCTGTCCATCTCTAGCGGATCAAAATCTTCCGTTATATCTGTGCTGTCAGCCTCAGCTGCACCCCTGAGATGCGGAATCGAGGCCAGCTCATAACCCGCTTCCAGGCTGGAATTGATGTTTTTCAGGCGCTGCAGGATCATGTCCAGTTCCTTCATGGTCCCGGACATGGCAGACATGGACCCCTCAAAACTGCTCAGGTTGATGACCATGTCACCGCTCAGGCCGACCATCTGGTCAACCTTATCGACATCCACGCGCAGAGTGGCAATTTTTCTGCTGCTCTTCTGCTGGGCAGGAGCAGCCGGAGACGGGGATTCGGTAGATTCCGCAGGCTGTCCAGCTGGAGCCTCTTCCTCTGCCGCGCTTCCGGTCTCTACTTCCGCAGCATCTTCCTGTCCCTGCCGTACCTTCTCATTCTGTACGGCAACATCTTTCAAAATATTTTCCGGAGCTGCCTCTCGGATCGGTCCGGCCGGTTCATCTGCTCCATGCGGTCCAGATTCACCGGTATCCGCCGCAATAACCTCCCGGAACTGCGCCCTTGCTGCTTCCTGTTCTTCTGCAGCCGGATAGGAAGGATCTTCAACAAGCCGGGCAAGAATATCCCCACCGTCCAGCATGGCCGATACGGTTTCCGGACTGATGAACCGGGCGTCATCATGCAGCCAGTCAAGAAAATCTTCAAACTCATGCCCCCAAGCAGCAATCCGGTCAATGCCGATCACAGCGGAAGCACCCTTGACCGTATGCACGGAACGCCGGACAGAGTGGAGAGGAGCCCGTCTGCGGTCAGAAAGCCGGACCTGACCGGAAACAGTCATACCGAGATGATTGAGCTGTCTGTCGATATTCTGCAGATGCTCCTCCGCCTCTTCATGGAAGCACTCCAGCAGTTCCGGATCAACAGCATCGACTCCAGTAGCTCCGGTATCCTGCGCCTGCGCAACCGGCTCCTGCGGCAATGTCTCCGGAATATCACGTGCAGCAGGGCTGAAAAGATCATCGCTGTCAGAATCAGTATCAGCTGAGGACAGCTCATCAAAAAAGCTGTCCCCGGTATCATCTGTCAGCTCCTCTTCATCTCCGAACAGAGCAGAAAGTTCTTTGTCAGTACCAGCACCTCTGTGACCGGTCTCGTCTTCAGGCGCCTCTTCTTCATCTGCCCCGTCTGCTTCATCTTCTTCAAACGCAGACGCATTGTCCCTCCCGGATGCAGTATCTCCGGCAGCCGCAGTTATCTCTCCAAACCGGGCAGCCAAGGCTGCTTTTTCCTGCTCAATTGAGCAGGCAGGATTGCCGGTAAGCCGGACCAGCAGATCTGTTCCCTGCCGGACCAGCACCAGAGTTTCCGGCTCCAAGCTCCCGGCCTCGTCATGCAGCCAGTCAAGAAAATCTTCGACCTCGCGTCCCCAGGCAGCAATGGAATCAATACCGATCACTGCAGCCGCGCCTTTCAGCGTATGTACGGAACGTCGGAGCAAATGCAGCATGCTGCGCAGAGAATCAGAAATCTCCACCGGCCCGCTGACAACAGCGGACAGCTCTTTCAGCTGTTTGTCGATATCTTCCAGATGCTCTTCCGCCTCCTCATGGAAGCATTCCAGCAGTTCCGGATCAATCGCCTCTTCTGCTGCGGTATCTTCCGGCGCACCTGTCCGATCATCCAAAGAATCATCTGAAGGAAACAGCAGTTCGTCTGCCGCATCTCCGGAAGAATCATCGGAAACGTCGCCAAAAAGCCCGCCATCAGCATCGTCCGAAATAAGAGATTCCCCGGCACCACCAAACAAATCAGCGACCGGATCAGCCTCTGCAGCAGACCCTGACTCTCCCCCTGCTCCGGCCCGATCAGATCCGGCCGCAGTAAGGCGTGCAAACCATGCCGTGAGCCGCTGTTTTTCCTCTGCAACAGGACAGGTTGGTTCTTCGGCAAGTTTTGCCAGCAGATCCGCGCCTTCCTGGACGGCAGCCACGGTTTCCGCATCCACCGCTTGGGCCTCATCATGCAGCCAGTCAAGAAAATCTTCAAAATCATGGCCCCAGGCAGCGACCGGATCAATACCTATAACCGCAGCCGCGCCCTTCAGGGTATGGACAGAACGGCGCACGGAATGCAGATTTTCCTGATTGGAACCGGACAGCGCAATCTTGCCGTCAGAACTGGCAGAAACAGCATCGGCAAGAGTATGCAGGAATCTGTCGATATTTCCCAGCTCCTCGTCCGTTTCCTCGGCAAAGCACTGCAGAAGTTCCGGGTCAACAGCAGAAGCCCCGGTGTCCTCTCCTGCATAATCGTTACCTGCTTCCGGTGTATCCTCTGTTGTCTCCTCTGTTGTCTCCTCTGTTATCTCATCAGACAGAAAAAGATCATCATCGGCAGCAACCGGAAGCCCCTCCTCATCCGGAAAAAACAGATCCTCGGTCTCCGTGTCGGAGTGCCCTGCCTCCTCTGTTTCCTCAAAAAGAAAAGACTGCTCCGCGCCCTCTCTTCCTGCCGCCAGAACTATTTCAAGTATGTTCTCATCCGGCTCAGACGGCAAATCACCGAGTTTTTTACGGAATTCCTCTTCTATCTCCTGAGGCAACAGCCCCGGGTCGGTGTCCCCTTCCCGCTGCGCCATACAATAGCGCTCAATATGGCCCGTGGCCTCTTCCAGCAGCGTGAGCAGCTCATCGTCCAGCGACAGGGCAGAGGCAAGGACATTTTCCATGACCTTTTCCAGCAGCTCACCGATACCGCTCAAATCATCAAGCCCGACCATAGCAGCCGCCCCTTTGATCGTATGGGCAATGCGGTGGAATTCTGCAAGAGCCTGCCTGTGCTGCCGATTCTGCTGCAGGCTCTGAAGACAGCGGCGCATATCCGGGAGATAGCCTTCCACTTCCTCCAGGAAGCTGTCTACAATGTCACTGACCGGATTTCTCATTGTCTCCGTCGTCATATCTGCAGAGCTGAAAGCAGCCGCTCTCCGTCAAGAAGCCCGATGTCTTCCACGTCCTCATCAGCAAGAAAAACAGCCGATCCTGCCATAAATTCTGCCGGAACAGATCGGTCGGATGCTGCAGCCTGTGTCTTCAGCGTCTTTACTCCGCTGTCGCTGTCCTCTGCGCTGTACAGCAGACGGGTTCCGGTAATCCGGTCCACCAGCATGGCTGTTTTCATCCCATCGCTGTTATGCAGCACGATAAACATCCGTTTTCTTCTTGTTCCGGGCACAGAAAGACCAAAAAATGCGGCCAGATCGGTAACAGAAACGATTTCGCCGCGCAGATTGGTCACGCCTTTCACCCATGCGGGCAGAAACGGCAGAGGCTGAACCTGCTCCAGCTCCCCGGCTTCCGTCACGAGCGCCAACGGTACAGCCAGTTGGGTACCAGCAAGGCTGAAGCAGATATGCCTGCCGATTTCCCTGCGTTCATCGTCAGCGGCTGCTGTCGGGCCGGGTCCCTGGGCCTGCATTGCCTCGGCGACCTCCCTGTCGATCGTTGTCAGCAGCGCTGCCAGATCAGGAGAGAAAACAAGAGTGTCGCTCACATCACGCCGGATCATCTGAAAAAGCCCGCCGGAAAAAAATCAGGAAAGAAGGCCGTTGGCAGCTGCCAGCAGCTCATCAGCATCAAAGGGCTTGGTCAGATAGACATCAGCGCCCTGTTTTTTTCCCCAGAATTCATCTGATTTCTGGTTTTTGCTGGTCAGCAGGATAACCGGGGTATCCTTGAGTTCAGGGGTGGACTTGATTTTTCTGCACGCCTGAAATCCATTCATTTTCGGCATAACAACATCAAGCACAATCAGTTCCGGCTGCTCCGACATGGCCTTCGCCACTCCGGCTTCACCATCAGTTGCTGTGACAATAGCATACTCCGGCGTACTGAAAACCTCGGTTATCAGCTTCAGCTCGGTAGGACTGTCATCAACAATCAGAATCTTTTTTGCAGACATACTCTTTCCTTATACGTAGTTATCATTCAAAAACAAATATCCCGCCCGCAGGCAGGGTAATGCAGGCCTGAAATATTCAGCAACAGCTGCCAGAACAGTAAGCGCTCTTCAGTCGGGCAGCGGGTCTTTGCTCTGCTCAGCCAGCCGTTCCGCCCCGACCGGTTCCCTGTTGATGATTGAATCAACCATACTAATAAGTTCCGCCGGTTTGAACGGTTTGGTAAGATAAGCGCTGGCCGCAGAAAGACGGCCTTTTACCTTATCGATGATTCTGTTCTTGCTGGTCAGCATGACCACAGGAATATCTTTTGTATCCTGATTTTTCTTCAGGATGGAAAGCACCTTGTAGCCGTCAATTTTGGGCAGCATGATATCCAGCAGCACCAGATCCGGCCGCTCGTCATTCAGTTTGCTCAGCGCCTCCACCCCGTCTGACGCCTCAATAACCCGAAAATCACCGTTGGTCAGCGTCATCTTGACAACTTTTCTTGTTGTCGGACTGTCCTCCACAACCAGTACGGTCTTACTGGCTGTCCGGTTGGCAATCAGCTTTCCCGCTTTTTTCTCCTGCTGGTTGTTCTTTTCTGTTCCGGCGGACTCACCTCCCTGGCCAGAGGCTATGTAATCTATAATTTCACTGACCTGACCGGCAACCTTCTGGTAGAGGGGATCAACCCGGACAATGGGCTGCAGGAGATCAAAATAGGTCAATGCCTTGTCAAAATCATTCAGATTAAGATATGCTGTACCGGCATAAAAGAGAATTCTCGGATTCACCTCGGCTGCCAGTACCCGATCAAAACGATCAGTAGCCCGGAGCAGTACTTTGCGGTCCACTGATAAAGGATTAATCTGCCCCAGAGTTGAAGAGTCAGGCTGCGCGTTTGCCCTGCAGTACCCGCATAACACAGCATCTGCTTCCTGGGGAGCATAACAGAAGGGACAGCGGGCAACTTTTCCGGTACCACCGAACCGGCGCATCTTTTCCACATCTTCAAGTACAGCTGCATCCTGCGGAGAATATTTATATGCTTCACTGAGCGCTTTCTTGATCTTCGGTACTTCGGTCAGGGAACGTGAAAGCCAGAGCCAGCCCGACCCGTTCTGCCGGTTATCCCGGACAAAGGACATAAGAGCCTTCTGCGCCCGGCCCAGTTCAAACCGTTCACAGAGCATGATCCCTTCATCCAGCAGTTCTTGGCGCGGCGGCATCGGCTCAACCTCCTCATCTTCACAGTTCTGATCCTTCTGGATCATGGCATTGATGAGCAGATTCTGATTGCTTTTATGGACCCTTCTGATAACTTCTGTCTTCAATGTGCAGCTGCTGACCTGCACGCCCTCCATGCTCAGCAGCTTAAGAACAGCATCCTCGCCGACCAGCTTGCCGCAGACAGCATCATAAATTTTCCCCTCTATCAGATAGAGACTGCCTTTATATTCCGGGCAACTATTCTCAATACAATGTTCAATGTCCTGATGCTCGCCGCAATTATGTACATCAAGACGGCAGGTGGTCTCTTCGGTTTCCATGAGCTGAACAATGCCGACCACGGAAAACTTACCCAAATCTCCTTTCTTCTTGGTGGTTTTCAGGGCCCGGATAATCGCGTCCGCCAGCTCCTCGGAAGCAAGGGGTTTTTTAAAAACCTGGAAGACTTTGTCCAGCAGCTTTGTTTTCAGGTTCGGGAGTTCGTAGGAGGTGATAACAATACTGGGCATACCGGCATGTTTCTTCTGCAGATAGGAGAGGAGCTGAAACCCGTCTCCGCCCGGCATGACAAGATCGGTGATGACGAGTGAAATATCGCCCCGCTCCAGAAGCCTGATCGCCTTCTTGATATCAAATGCGTGGACAATCTTAAAAATCTTGTCATACTTACTCAGTGTTGAATCAACGATCTCATGGATCATCTCATCATCATCGACCAGCAATACTTTCTTCATCGAACAGCTCTTAGGCTTTTGTATGCTTCATCAACAATACCATGTCGTTACATGAAAAAACATGCGTTCTGTTCTACCAGCGGATGTGCAACACGGGCGATATATACTTCCCGACCATGACGCAATGTTGCGTATCGCATCCGGGGAAGAGATCCATCAGATGCTCTTTGTAAGAAATGAAACCAAATTTAAATAAATTACAGCCTTTTTGTCAAACATAATCACCCTTTTTTTTCGATTAATTTACTCTCTCCTCCCTTCTGTACATCACCTGCGGGCTAACCAACTGAAAAGACGATATTAAGATACAGTCACCCATATTATCGAAAAGCCTGCCCAAAAATTTCAGTCTACATTAATGGGCCGGGATAATAATATTTACTCCCATTTATACGGACGACATGTTGCGGACGGAGGGCTTCGGCAGAAAGGTGGAAAGAAACGGACGTTTCTGATGACGGTTTCAGACAGATGGGAAGATAATCAGGAAACCATACAGATGCTGGCAGCAGCCCAACCAGTAATCCGGCAAGCAGCTGACAACTATCTGTACGGAAAGAAGAAATATCCAATATCCAGCCGCGATGGCTGCTGGAGGCTGTTCAAGGAAAACGATCGTTATCAAACAGAAAGGTTCAGCGGGAAGACCATCTCCGCGCGTTTAACCGGATATATAAAAAAGCACTTATTGCGATGAGTAATTCAATAAGCTCTGAGGTTTTCATTATTGCGTAATCAAATCGTTTCTGGATAGCGACAAAATCATTCAAAACATCTATTGATGCATGAAGAGCAATAACTGCAAACCAAGACAGGAGAAGTGCCGGTGCTCCAACCTTTCGGAATACGGGATGAAAAGATAGAAGAATGCCAATCAGTCCCCCTGCCCCGAAGATCAGACGCATTATCTCGGAATGACCCTGCAGACCGGCAAGATTATGCAACGTCGTTTCTTTCTGACGGTTAATCGATTTCCAAATTTCAGGCGTTTCAAATCCGAACAACCATTGCCCCCATGCTATTTCTTCCAGAGCAACAAAAAGCAGACCAATGGAAAACAAAGCATAGAAGCCATATACGAGTTTCTCCTCACCACATTCTTTGATCTTTGCTGCGAACAGGAGACCGACAACTCCATCCACAAAGAGCAGCATAAAAGTTAAGAGTTCTACAGGGCTATTTTCCTTCAGCATCCATATGCTTAAATAGCGTGTTGCAGGATAAAGCCAGAGAATCGTCTGCAGCAGCACAATAACGATCGGTGTAAGTATAATCGCATTTTTTATATGCGGTTTAATATGGTAGATATTCTCCGATTCTTTTATTTCTGTTGCTATTTTCGCAATCATTGCGGTCTCCTGAAAGCATGAGGGTTGTTTTTTGAACAAATACGGAAGTCACCAAAACAACCAGTTAAGGCTTGCCTTGAAACAACTCTATTCTACCACAGAATGCCTTTTCGGTAAAATCGACAGGAGTCCCTATAAAAAAACTCTGCTCAACAGCCGAAGACAGTACGACTAATAACAAAAGGGTCTAACGTTAAAAAACGCTAAACCCTTGATTTTTCCTGGCGGGGCCGACGAGACTCGAACTCGCGACCTCCGGCGTGACAGGCTGGCATTCTGACTAGCTGAATTACGACCCCGTAAGATGGTGGGCGAAACAGGAATCCGAGGAACGGGGTCAGCGCGAAGTGCTTACCAGAACAGCGATAATCGATTGCTTGAGCCAGCCTTTGTTCCCGGACGGCTTTATCCGACAAACGGCGGCAGTTCCATAATTTCCATAAAGGTGTTCACATGATATGCCGCCTCAAGCTGCGGGTTATCAAAGGCGATCAGCTGCATTCCCACTGAAGCGCAGTGATCCCGGTCTACGCTGGAATCCCCGATAAAGATTGCTTCATCTGCGGTCAGGCCGAAATGGTTAAGGATGATGTGCAGGGCATCGGGCGCAGGTTTGGGGCGGGGAGCGTTGGACGCAGTCATGACCATCTCAAAATTTTCCCGCAGCCCGAAGATATCCAGAATCATATCCATGGTGTTGGTCCGGTTGGTGGAAATGGCCCGGTGGTAGTCCGGAGTGATGACCTCCAGGAATTCCTTCAGATCCGGTGCCATAGTCATGTAGGGGAGGAAAGCGGAGTAGTCGAGCTGTTCCCGAAAGCTGTCCACCTCGTTCATGTTGATCTGCTTATGGTGCCGGAAAATATACCTGACCGAATCAACAACATTATGGATATGGACATATCCGAGTTCTTCTTCGTTCATGGGCGGACAGCCGAACGTCTTGAGAATATGATTGTAATAGGTCCGGTTGGCTTCACGGGAGTCAAACATCACCCCGTCGCAGTCGAAGATGATAAGTTTCAGCATATTTTTTACCCTTGGAGGATGGGAAGCAGAAATGCGGTTATGCGGGTACGGAAAAGGAAAAAAAGGGAAATCTGCCTACAGAAGCTCGGACCCGTAAATTTCCCGGTGCAGTTCGGCAAAAAAAACTTCCATGAACTCATGCCGCTTTTGCGCGAGCTGACGGCCGATGGGGGTCAGCATCTGGTCCCGCACCTTGGACATTTTGACCTGAAATTCCCGGTAGGCCGTATCTTCGGTGGAATAGGGCGCGCTGCAGGCCGGATCAATCTCAGCGTTGTGCAGCCGGGCGCCGATCTGCCCGGCAAAGAGAAAGGCCCGCCCGATGCCGATAGCGCCGATGGAATCCAGCTTGTCGGCATCAAAGATGATTTCAGCTTCCAAGGTTCCCGGAGACGTTCTACTGCGGAAGCGGTGCGCCCGGATGCAGTGACAGATAGCTGCCTGATCTGCTGCGGCATAACCAAGCTCCAGAAGAAGCGGTTCCGCCATGCTTGCCCCCTGCTCGGCATGACAGACCTTGCCTTTTGCGCTGCTCTCCTGCCTGCGTCCGATATCGTGGAGCAGGGCAGCCGGAGCGATGATATCAAGGCGGGCGTTCATTTTTCGGCCCATGCTCATGGCTGTCTGAAAGACCCGTTCACTGTGGTCTGGGCCGTGGGAGCCGCCTTCCTCCAGACAGTACTCTACGCTGAGCCGGTGCAGAGCAGCCAGCAGGTCCGGAGGGACCGCCGGATCAGAAATATGCACGACGTCCTCTCAGCTTCCTCTTATTCGCCGAAGTATTCCTGAATCAGCCAGCGGATGGCGATCAGCAGCAGGACGTTGTCGCTGTTCTGCATGGCCTGTTCTTCCATAGGCGACAGGGGCGTATTCAGCTGAATACCGCCGGTGGTGAGTTCCTGCCGGAAGGTATCCAGATTATACAGGGCCATGATGTAGTGCTCAGCCTGGGCCTTGGTCGGTTTGAAACCGGCATGAATCCGGGGATGCTGCAGGAGCTTCATCAGCTGGTCATTATAGCGGTTGTACTCGGACAGGCCCTGATCCTGAAAATATTCCGTGGCAGTATATCCCTGTCCTTCTTCAAACCCCCGGCAATGAGGCTCCCGGAGCAGGACATACTGTTCCGCCACAGTGCCGTCTTCCTGCAGGGAAGCGCCCCGACCGACCGGATAGGCCCGGCAGGCCGCTGGGCGGTCTTCGTACACGCGGCAGCCGTTTTCTTTGACAAAAACACAGCTTGCCCGACCGTCATCCACCATAGTCAGATAACAGGCCGGAAAAAGCATGCCTTCCTCCCATTCTATAATGACAAACTGCTCCAGAAACATGCCGGAGTGCCGTTTGAGCGCATTTTTTAAGCGCAGGACATCGTAGGGGGTCAGGGCCAAGTCAAGCTGGCGGCAGCACTCGTTGAAACAGGGCACCTCGGGGTGACAGGAAAAACAGAATACGTTGCTTTCTGTGATGGGGCTGCAATGTTCGGGGAGGAAGAATGTACTCATATTTTTTTTACGTAGCTCTCTGCGGCTTGTTGCTTCAGGTAATTGGGTTCATATGCGGTATGATTATAGGATTGCCTAAAAACTGCCGCCCATAGCAAAATCCCACTGGGCATCTTCGTCGCCTTCCTGGGAATCCAGATTATATCCCCAGATCAGGCGCAACGGCCCCATGGGCGAAAGCCAGTTGATACCAAGGCCGGTTGACTTTTTGATGCTGCCGAAATCCCAGCTGTCATCAAGGTCATAGACATTACCTGCATCGACAAAGGCAACACCGCGTATTCCGGCATCGGTAAGCAGGGGAAAAAACACCTCTATGTTGGTGAACCACATCTTGTCGCCACCGTACTTCTCGTCATTTTCCGGTGTAATCGGGCTGATGGAGGAGGACTTGAATCCGCGGATGGAATTCATGCCACCGAGGTAGAAGTTGTCATAGACTGGCAGTTTGCCGTTTTCGTTTTCAAAGGCCTGCCCGGCAGCCAGTTTGGTATGAAAAACCATGTCCAACGGCATGGGAAAAAACCAGCTCGTATAAGCCTCCAGCTTGGTATAAGCTGCTTCCCCGCCCAACGGGCCGCCTGCATATTTAATACTCAGACTGTGCTTGGCACCGGAATTGGCATTGAATCTGCGGTCTCTGGTGTCGCGGACAAAGGAAATCCGGACTGCGCTGGTAATGTTGATCTTGGCGGATTCCAGGATGTAATCTGATGCATCCTCAGAGATATCACTCAACTCGGTATCTTCCCAGGTATATCCGTAATAGATACGCCATTTTTCATAAAGATTATGTCCGAAGCGCAAGCCGCCGCCAGTTGATCCCTTGGTATAGTCAGTGTATTCCCGTTCCCAGTTAAAGGCGTCAATACCGGCTGATACATCGGAGTCGAAAATTCTCGGGTCTGTATACGACAGATTAAACCGGTTGGTCACTGCACTCAGATTGGCGGAAAAGGCCAGCCTGGTGCCGAGTCCCAGAAAATTATCTTCCGAAATCTCGCCCATGAACATCAGTTTATCCGAGGAGGAGTAACCGGCGCCGATGCTGAACTGGCCTGTCGGGCGCTCCTTAACCGCAACCATCACGTCCATCTGGTCGTTATGCATGGTCTCCTGCGGGATCACAGAGACATCTTCAAAGTAGCCCAATCTCCGGAGTTTCTTGGTGGATGTTCGGATTGCCTTGGAGTCATACACCCCGCCTTCCTCCACTTCCAGATCGCGCCGGATAACATTGTCCCTGGTCCGGGTATTTCCTTCAATCTTCACTCTATTGAAGCGGACCAGCTCCCCTTGCTCCACTGTAAAGGTGATGTTGACCCGTTTCCCGACCTCTGACTTGTCCACCTGGGGACGAACGTCGGCAAAGGCGTATCCGTGTTCCGCGCAGAGATCGGTCAGGCGCATCACATCGTCACGCAGGGTCTGGCGGTTGAGGTATTTTTCCTGCCGGATCTGCAGGATGTCAATCATCTTTTCCTTGCCTTCAACCAGGTCACCCTGTACATCCACTGTCCCGACCTGATAACGCGGTCCTTCCTGAACGGTAAAGGTGACAAACAGATCATCCTCTGCCTGCTCCACTTCCGGCTCTCCGATTTTTGCCTCGATAAAGCCGTGATTGTTATAAAAGGCTGCCAGTCTGGCTGCGTCCTGCTCCAGGACATCCATCTTCAGCGTCCCTGCATCGGTAATCCAGGAGGAATACCATGTCCAGGTTGAGGTCTGAATCTCGTCTTCAAGTTCATCTGCGCTGAAGGACTTGTTGCCGACAAACCGGATGGCGGAAATGGCCATTTTGTCGCCTTCATTGATGATAAACTGCACAGTTACTGTATCCCGGTCAGGATTCTCCATGGTAAATCTGCTTGTTGCCGAGTAATATCCCTTGCTTTTATACAGCCCGTTGATCCGCTTGACCGCATCCTTGAGCTCAGAAGGATTCAGGATCGTATTTTCCTTAATATTGGCCGCATCTTTAACATCCTCTTCGCTGACCTTATCTGTTCCGGTAAACGACACGGTTTTAATCAGCGGTTTTTCCTGGACCCGGAAAATCACCTCTTTGCCCTTTTCGGAATCATTGACCTCAATCTCCACATTATCAAAATACCCCATAGCAAAGACCTGTTTCAGATCCTTGCGCAGTCTGTCCGGACTGTAGGCATCACCCGGTTTCGCGGAAATTTTTCGGCGGATCGCTCCGGAGTCAATCCGTTCATTCCCCTGGGGAACAATGGAGGCGATAATGAGTTTCCGATTGGTATGGCCCAGGACATCCAAGAGAATGCCTTCCATAACCGAGTGGATATCAGCCAGCGAGGTGCCCTCGCGATAGGCGGACTGGGGTATTTGGGGCTTTAAGAGGTCAATAACCTGTATATCCACGGAAATCTGCTCACCGATTATAGTCAGGCTGCCCACAGCCACATAGTCCAGTCCGGCGTTTTCAGCCACTGCGGTCAGAACGTCAGCAGGGGGCGGCCAGACACCGGTGTAGTCCACCTGTTCTTTGGCCTCCTGACGGGGAAGCATGGCCAGCCCTTTGGCATCAAGCGCGCCCTCCAGGGCGATATCAACCTGCGGGGTCACGGTTTCACTGTCCGGGGCATTGATTTTCAGGGGCAGAAAAACCGTATTCTGCTCAACCGCTGAAACCGTATTGGCGGCACAAAGCACGCAACACCAGAGCAGCAGAGCTGAAAAGAGAGATGAGCGGGCCGCGTCCTGTTTCGCTGCGCCCGGAACATGATTTCGGGATGGACGACTCATAGATTTTTCCTTTCTGTCAGAAGATATTTTTTATTCTGGTGAAAAAACAATGCATCCTGCTCTGCCTGCCGCATTGTTCAGCCGCTTTGACCTGCCTGTTTACCAGGGGCTGCTGCGCAAAAAATCAGCAGAAAACTGGACAAACCTGATGGCATTATGCCATGTGCTCCTTGTTTTGCAAAGAAATACTCGTTCCCGGATCATTCTCTGCCCCTTCAACGGCCTGCTTTTCCGGCTCCGGCAGCGGCAGATGGCAGTCGTCCAGCAGTTCAGCCACCCGGCGCCGTAATACAGCAGCAAGCTCCTGCTTCTTCTTTGCATCGAACTGCTGTATCGAAAAAGGAGAACCGATACGAAGCACGACGTCGCCGCCCCGTGCAAGTTTTTTTCCTGCAGGCATGGCCTGATGGGTTCCGTTAAAGCCCACAGGCACAACCTCTACTCCGGCCTTTATGGCCAGGACAATGGCACCGGTTTTAAATTTCTGCAGACGACCGTCAATGCTGCGGGTTCCTTCCGGGAAAAGAATAACCGAAGCACCCCTGGCGATCTGTTGCGCAGCCTCATTCAGGCTCTGCAGGGCCTGTCTGCCGCGTGACCGGTCAATGGAAATGCAATCTGTTGCCCGCATCCCGGCTCCGAGAAAGGGAATGGCAAACAGTTCTTTCTTGGAGAGCCAGCGGAAATCATGCGTAACATAACCTGAAAAAGACAGGATGTCCAACATGCTGGCATGATTACCGATAAAAATATAGGTGCGGGCAGGATCAAGATTTTCCAGCCCTTCCACCCGTACTCTGACATTGGCAAGCCAGCAGAAAACACTGCCCCAGATGCGGGGAAACTGCTGCGCCTTTCCCTTTGATCTGCGGAACCAGCGGACATCCGCAGCAGCCCCGGTGCAGACCGTCATCGTAAGCGGAACAAAGAAAATTGCAGCCAGCAGGCTGCGGATGAATTGAAAGACGGACATAAAAATTTTTACAGCAAACCTGTTCAGGATAAGACAGATTCGTTGGCTGCCTGCAGGGCTTCTTTCAGCTTGCCTTCGGCTTCAGCCAGTTTCTGCACCCCCTGCGCACGCTTCTGCTTGTTCTCGGCATCCATTTTGATCCCCTGGTCAATAGTCTGAATCAGCTTATCGGTCATCTTCTGCAGGGTCTCCACCTTGACAAAGCCCTCGCCCTGGGCCTTTTTCACGGTCGCCTGGGTCTGGCCAAGCATATCGGCGGTGGACATCATCAGGTTGTTGGTCATGTCTCTGGTTTCATTGACCATAGCCATTGCCCGTTTCTGATCAAACAGGGAAATTGCGATGACCAGCTGTTTTTTCCATTCCGGAATCATCATCAGGATGGAATCCTGAATCATCTCCACAATGGCCTTGGAGCCTTCCTGAGCAATCCTGATGGTCGGGCCGGAGGTCACGGCAGAAGCACGGGCCAATTTCAGATTGTAGATGCGGCGGTCCAGCGACTGAATGGCATCACCGAAATCCTTCAGCTCCTGCAGTTCTTTGGCATCAACAGCGCTCTGGCCAGCAAGCTCCTGGCGGCGCTGTTCAAACTGCCCCTCCATCTCCACCAGCTTCAGCTCACCGGCGGCAATAGTCACCTCCAGAGAATCAAAGTATTCCTCATTACGCTCATACAGAGTATCGAGACGGTTGACATGGGCGATCTGGTTTGTTTTTTCCTCTTCCAGTTTCCTGGTGATTTGATCGATCTGTACCTTGAGAGTCTCGTAGCGCCGGATAAAGGCACGCGCATCATCAAACTTGGCGGACAGCCAGCCACCGACAACCGGAATGCCGCCGAGCAGGGCGCTGAGTTTTCCTCCAGCGCTCTTGGGCAGACCGCGCACATCAAGATCCAGGATTTTCCCTTTCAGATCAGACATAAGATGTCCGGCCGGTCCGGCATCACCTGCTCTGATATTGGTCAGCACAGAGTCGGTAAAATCCACCAGCCCTTTCTGGTCGCTCACCCCGAAGGCCAGCACGGACTGGGCCCTGCTGAAATCAAGCGAGGTGACCCGTTCTTTAGCCTTCTGCAGTTTATCCGGGGCCTTTTCCGCAAACTTCTGGTACAGAAGATCGTTCTTCTGGCCGGATAACGCCAGAACCGGTAAATTATCCATTTCTTCTCTCCTTCATGAGCTGGGTGATATGTGATAAGCAGAATTGTGCAGAGAATCAAAAGCTGAGATCCATAACCAGCCTGTCCATTACCCTGACACCTGGCGCAGGCATGACTGCATCAATACTCCGGGGAAGACCGACCACCTCCAGAACTGACGGGTCGTTCTCCACGCCCATCAGGCCGCTGCGGAACCCGTGTTCCTCCCAGGCAAGCTCCTGTACCTCCGGGAGCTTCAGCACCTCAAGCACTTTTTTTCCTTTTTCTGTCAGGGCGATAAAGGGATGGGTGGCCCAGATGGTGGGAACCGGGTACAGAATTCTGACCTTTGATCTGAGCAGCTCCAAGGCCTCTTTATGTACCAGAGAGTACTCCACCAGCTGATTTTCATAGCCGACAATAACAGGGTAGGCTCCGACACCCTGCTGCAGAAACATGTTGAAGAGGACTGCGGAGGAATGTTCCATATGGCCCAACCGGGCATAAAGGTCTTTGACAAGGGGGAGCACATTGTCAAGAGTATCCGTTGTGACGACCTCGCCGTTGTTCAAAGTATTGGCGATAAGAGCAGCGAACATATTGCCGGAATTGCTCTTGGTCGGATCGGTGGTGCGGATGGTAATTTTACCGTACAGTTGCTTCAGGCCGATTTCTTTCCAGTCCTTGCGGCCGGTGATCAGGGAGAGCAGACGGGGCAGGTCAACAACATAGTTGACCCCTTCCCGATGTTCGACAATCCCGATTTTGACCAGCGCATCGGTTACGATATCCCAGGAATACAGGACGATGGGAGAATTAAAGATATTTTCCGAAGCCAGGGGCCTGCCGCCGGAAGATCTGAAGAACTCCACATTGACCTGACTGGCTGGCCAGAGAAAATCCTGTCCCGTGGTCTCTTGCATCATCTCCACACTGCCTGCTTTCCGGACATTTAGTTTCAGGCCGTGGTCCAGCAGAATATCCTGCACCTTTTCCGACTGGAGAAAGTCTATTTTTTCGGATCCTGCCCTGCCGATAACGGTAATTGTCTCCTTGGGCGTGCTGAAGGACGGAAGGCTGTCACCACCTTTCTGGAGAAGAAAATACCCTGCTGCCACTGCCGCCACGATCAAGAGAATGATCAGTCCTAAAAATTTCTGCATATTTTTTTATCTCCACGCTCAATCAAAGTCGAGCAGGTTGTCCAGGGTTTTCGCGCTGGTGCTCAGGTCGATGGCATCATTTTCCAGCAGACGGTGATGGAGCTGCTCGAACTTTCCCACCGCCTTGGTTACGGCTTTTTCTGTTTCCTTCAAAGCCCGTACAGTCTGCGGAGATTGACTTCGCTGATTGGCCAGATCAAGATACCCGGCAAGGATTTCGTGGAGCCGCTGCAGGCGGTCCGGCAGAACCTGCGCCTTGCGTACATCTTCCGGATCCTTTTCAAAATTGACCAGCAGCTCGTCGCCGAGCTCGCAGAGGTGCAGCACAGTCCTTTGAAAAGATAGCTTTCTGATTGCGGCCGCATCCTTTCTCAGGAGAGCAAGATTGTCTCTGCAGGCGGTAAGAAAGGTTCTGAATGCCTCTTTGGAAAAGCCGTCCGGCAGCTCCACCTCCACTTTTTTATACGGGGGCGGAAAGAACAACCGGATGCCGAAATAGCTCGCCACAGAAAGAAGAAAGGCAAGCAGGGCATCATATTCGCCGGGCAGGATGATCCAGAGCAGGATAAAAATAAAGGTTGCCCCCATCCCGGAGACAACTTCTCTGACAATTGAATACATACATCCCAGTGCGGCAAGTTTTCTCGGTATCGATATTCGTACGGTACTCAATTATACCCCTTGGCCTCCCTGAATGCTTTAACTACATCGGTGCGGCCGTCGAACATGCGGCCATGCATCGCGTCAGCAAGGGCCTGCATCTGTTTCTTATCGGCCTGGCCGAACAGAATGGTAAACACCGGAATATCCCCGCTGCCCATGCCGCTTCCCTGCAGCATCCTGTGAAACTGATCCACACTGCCTTCACTGACTCCGTCGCTCATGACAATGACTGCCGGATGATATTCTCCGGAGGCAGCCAGCTCTTTCATCGTCGTCAGTGCAGCGGCTGCTGCTATATACATATTGGTGCCTCCGCCCGGCTGCAGGGTCTCCACCTGATGCAGCAGTTTGTTCAGTTCAGCAGGATTATTGCCCTGAACAGAAAAAAAATCAATATCAATCAATTGGTTATTGAACGGGACAACCATTGTTATATCTTCCGATGAGGCTTGGAGGAGAAACTGTTTGGCAATATTCTGATCAAGCAGAGTGCGCATGGCCTTTTTCAGCTGCTGAATCCCGTTTCCCTCCATACTGCCGGAGTAATCCAAGACATAGGCGGTGAGTGACGGCTTGCGGAAGGAAGTCTGGTACAGGTTGAGGGCTTCCTCAACCACAGGAACAGCCGGTATTCTGATCGGAGTGAGAATCCGCTGCAGATCAATGCCCCATGCCGGGTTGAATACTCTGCTCTTTGCAGCGTCCGCTTCCATGCCGACAAGACCGGTCCGCCGTCCATGCGCTTGGATGCTGTCCTGAACAGAAGCGCTGAGGAGATATTCCTGCAGTTGGAGAAAGGTCTCTTCTATCCTGCTGTCGCCTTTATCGATAAAACCCAGCGGACTGTCGGCAATGGAAATACCATCGACCGGATAAACCGCATAGAGCGGCTCCTGGCCAGGGGGCAGGTTCTTGTTCAGCTCAATGACCATGGCTTCATAATTAACCATGCCGTCATAGTAAAGATAATCTTTGCGCAGCATTTCCATAAGCCATCCCGAACTGCCCACTGACCGGTTGACTGTTTTCAGAAAGCGCTTAATCTTGTCATCCACCTGCGGGTCGTTGAGATGTTCCTCAGTGAGGACTTCCGGACTGTCGGCAAAAGCGGATAAAAAGGAGAGAAAGGCCGAGGTGCCGGAATTCGACTGGGTGGCCGAGGTCATGGCAAAACGGATATCTCCCCGCTCCGCAGCATCAAGGATGTCCATGACCCTGACCTCATTTTTGTCCCAGCCGAGTTTTTCAGCAATGGATTTCTTGACCGCAAAGACCACCGGACTGCGCATGATGGATTGGGCATGTCTGACCACGCCCTGTTTGTCTCCCAGCGAAAGCCAGAGGCTAGAGGCAGGCCAGACCGCATCAAACTGCGAAGATTTCCCTTTGGCGATTTCATGGGCAATATCCACTGACCCCATGTACTGCATTGAGATATTGATTCCGTTTTTTCGGGCAAACTGCTGCAGGAGCGGCTCAAGGGTTTTGTTTTCTGAGCCGGAAACAATAGAGAGCGGGGCTGCATTTTGTTTCTGTTTCAATGCAGCGGTCTGTTTTTTCTCCGGCCTGTCCCGGTCACAGCCGCCGAGTATCACAATAGAAAAACTGAGGAGGCAGGCGAGAATAAGGCTCTTGTTATCCAGCTTCATTTTTTTCTCCGGGATGATGAGCAGTAGCAGTCAGAGCAGTGTAGAAGGCAGTTGGCGGCGGTCTTCCGAAATTCGGGAGGAATAACTTTATCCTGTAGAAAGTATATAGTGATCCTGATTGATGTCAAGCAATTCATCGAGCGGAGTCTGCCGGGAAAGCGGGTGCGCTCCGGATCATGGGCGGCTGCCTGTCACATTATGACTTTTCTAAAAAAAACAGATTGATCGTCCGTTTTATGCTCAGCATCCGCTGCTCACCTGCTCTCTCTTGGCGGATGATTTCTCATTTTCGTCTTGATTTTTGCGCCTCCTATGTGTTCTATGAGTTATAATAGATAATAGAGTAAATCATAGTTCTTTTCCTGTATAAATTTGTAAACTGTAGGCATACATTATGCGTTGTCCTAAATGTAGTTACATCACGTTTGATCAGCTGGAAACCTGCCCAAGCTGTAATAAAGATATATCAAAATTCTCCAAGGATCTGCTGGGCGTTACCTTCAGAGCAAGAATACCTAATTTTCTGCAGTTCGGTGCACAGGAAGACGAACCGGAGGAGGAGCTTGAGGAGGCATCCGCTGAGGTGGAGGTCTTTGATGATGATACGGATCTGACAGGCGGCGATGAGGTCGATGCAGAAACGGAGGGTGAAGAGGAAGTCGAGTTTGCAGTGGAGGAAGAGACTGACGAGCCGGAGGATGAAGGCATTGACTTTGATCTGCCGGACAGTTCAGAGACTGCTGAACAGACTGACGTGGATCTGGAATTGTCAACAGATGATGATGACGGTCTGGATCTTTCTCTGGGGGATAATGATGATGACAGCGGGCTGGATCTGTCCCTGGATGATGACGACGGGTTAGACCTTTCTGCTGACAGCGGAGATAATGATAAAGGGCTGGAGCATTCTGCCGGGAACGAGGAACTCGAAGGCCTGGATCTTTCTCTGGATGATACGGATTCAGACCTTGGCATGGAGATTGAGAAAAAGCCGAAAAAGGAATCTTCGCTTGATTTGGACGGGCTTGATCTGTCCGACCTCTCTCCTTCTTCCACCGGAGAGAGCGGATCAGCTCCCGAAGAACTGACTCTTGAGAAGGCGGGTGATGTCTCCGGGGGAAGTTCACAGCAGGACGACGGGCTGCCCGATCTGGAACTTGACGGTCTTGATTTTGATGCACCTGCGAAAGCTCCGGCCGGGAGCGCGACAGGTGAGCGTTTCAAGCCGTCGGCAAAAACCGGCACAGCACTTGATGATTTTGATATCGATCTCGGAGATCTCTGATTTGACGGCCCCTTATGCTCACCACTCTTTCTGGACTGGTATAGCTGGAGCAACATAATTTGAATATGCCTACAAGAGGCATAAGTTTTGCCTTCACGCCTTTCAGACAGCTGATCCTGTATTCAGTTTATACTGCTCCAGCTATATTTTCTGTCTGAGTCGCGGATAGTTTCACGCATCAGAACGTGACCATCGGAACCTGTTGGGATGCGGACCGCTTGGACCTGACGCGGGTAGACATCATTCCCTCTCCCAAATTTATGAGTACTGAGACGGAAAAGCGTCTGATATAGCGAACAAAAAACGATGGTCAATGGACCTGACTCACTACCGGGCCTTTCTGCGGTAGCTGAGGATGATCGTCAAGCAGAAGATCAGACCGAGTAGGGTGGCGATTTTGCCGTTAAAGGCAGGGCCTGCCGAGGTGCTGCGCAGCTGCCAGGTAATGACCATTGCTGCGCCGGTGAGCATCCCGAAACAGGTCAGGCCCGCATCAACATCACCTTGTCCAGCTTTAACAACCTGCCTGAACGGGCAGCCGTCCACAATGACTGCGGCAAGGCCGACCAGCACCATAGCCAGAAAGGTCCAGCTGTGCGAGGTATGGGCACCGGGCTGGGCCTGAATGCCGGGATTGAACTGACCGCTGACCAAGGACACCAGCCAGGCGGAAACCAGGGTGGAGACCACCCCCCACATCAGGGTTTTTTCCCGGAACAGGAAAAAATTCCGGATGCCTCCGGTAATGCAGAAGCCGGACCGCTGGGCCAGCGCCCCGATCAGCAGCCCAAGGCCCAGGGAAACCCAGAGCGGCGCATGCTGAGCAGCCGGGCCGGTCAGGCCGAGACGGATAAAACCCGGTTTAAGAAGCAAAAAGACAAGCAGGAGCAGTGAGATACCCGGCAGAATATAGCCGTTGATGGTCGGCATATTTTGTGCGCGGTCCAAAACGGAACCGGCCCGGATATATTTGCCGCCCAGCCAGATCCCGAGGAGCAGGCCGAGCAGGGCCGCAACCGCAGTCAGGTCACCGGCGCCTAAGCGCAGGAGCATCTTGATCGGGCAGCCGATAAAAACGCCGCAGCCCACAATCATAAAAAAACCGAGCAGAAAACGGATCAGCGGTGAGGAACCGCCGGTTACCCGGAACCGCTGGCTCTGCTTGGCCATCAGAAAAGAACCGAGCAGAAAACCGAGCAGTTCCGGCCGAATATAGCTCATACGCAGGCTGTCCTGCAGAGCCAGGGATCCGGCAAGATTTTCCAGAAAACATGAAATACAGATGCCTGAATTGACAGGATTGCCGAGCAGGGTCAGGATGACGGCACCCGCACCGAGGGCCACCCCTGTAACAATGGCAAGCTCCGGAAATTTAAAACGGCTCATTTATTCACACCCTCCGGCCACTCTTCGCTGTAAATAGAGAATTTCATCAAACGCCTTTTTTACCTCTTTGTCATTCGGACGCAGTTTCATTTCCCGGAGGACTTTTTCTTTGGATTCCTTTACATCCGCCACAATGAATTTGCCGACAACGTTAAAAAGGGGCGTATTTTGATCCACAAAATCCGGCTCCTTGTCCACAGCCTCCCGGTAGGAGGCAATGGCTTTCATCATTTTGCCGGTATTGTACTGCAGCTGCGCCTGATAGATCAGGGAACGCGGATTATCAGGATATGCCTCCTGCACTTCCTGCAGTTTGTCTGCCGCTGCACGGTATCGCTTCTGTCCCAGCAGGGTTTCCACTTCCCGGTATATTTTTTCATCCCGTTCAAGCCGCTGCTGATACTTTTTCTCCAGCTGTTCTTTTCTGTCAGTACCGGCGTTTTCTTCATAATGCGCCGCAGTCCGATGCTGCACCAGCATGACCGTGGTGATCACGACCAATGCAGCCAGAGCGGCTTTGGTGAACGTGTCCAGCAGGTTGCCGGTCAGGTTGTGTAGCATGTTCATCATTGGCAGTCAGTAGAAAAAAATATCCGGTCGGGAAAACCTTTCTCCTCTTCAGGCTTCCGACCGGACAGCTGTTGCACTGTTGTCTTTCAGGGAGATTTTTAGTTTTTCAGAGAATCCCTGCTCCGGCAACAGGCGCAGAGAGAAAATTACCGAAATCAACCGTGCCGAGATTTTTGTCACGCGCCTTGTCCATGACTTTCTCCAGGATTGCCTTTTCATCGGTCGAACCCCACCAGTTCTGACGGGCTGTAATATCTCCGGTCTGGTCTTCCAGCATGGAAATATTGTAGTTTTCGTTATCGGCAATATTATTTTCCCGGAGCACGACCTCTTTCACCCGGAAAAAGATAACCCCTTTGCCGTTTTTCGTGATGTTGTTCAAGCGGATATTTGCCTTGCCGCCCTTTTTGATATAGATGCCGAAGAATTCGTTTCCGGTTATTTCGTTATGAGCGATTGTAGGAGATGTGCCGCCGCCGAACAAAATTCCGCCGCCATTTTCGCTTATCTGGTTATACAACATAGGGATAGCACACTTGATCGGATTGTCCTTAAGGTTTTTCTGTCCGATTGCAGTGCCGTTGTACTTAAATGTGCTGCGGGTAATAACCAGTTGCGACGAATGACAATGCACCCCTGTCTGAGCATACATAACAACACAGTATTCAAGAATGTTATCCACCGTGCTTTGAAAGTTGATCGATCCCCAGTCCCCGGGTTTCGGTTCATCTGCCGCACTGGTGAAGGTTATCTTCTGTTCTTCAGTTCCCTGAGCATACAGTTTGCCCCGGATAAAAAGTTCAGCGCGGGAAAAATGCTGTTCCTTGTCTGTAAACATCTTGTCCGGTCCGAACGCCTCGACCTTGGCAAAACGGACCGTGGTTCCGGGCATGATGATCAGGGTTGTACCTTCAGCAATTTCCACATCTCCCTTGATCAGGATATCTCCTGACCAGATTGTGTCTTTATCAATAATCCCTTTGCTGACGACCAGCTCTTCAGCCAGAGCCGGGTGCAGGGTCAGAAGAATTGTTCCGATGCTGATGAGCAGGGACAGAAATATATTTTTCTTCATAACAGACATTGTTTATCCTTAATCCTTATTGCTTGAGAAAGATTAATATTTACTATACGGCGGCATATTGCAGAGCTTGAGGTCTTCCCGTATGGCATCGTACTCGCTGTCCACGACCGGAGCAAAGCCCTCGATGAGCATCCGCTTCAGTACATTGAGGACCTCGCCGTCCACAGGTACGGTCTCGTCCTGTTTCAGATTCAGGGCGATATTTTTGACCTGTTCCTTCAGGGCCGTATCCACTTCTGCCCGGGCACCGACAGTACAGTACGGCATGGGATCGCTTTCGGCAATAATGGTGTACTCATCAAGATCAATAATATTTTCATCCACCAATCGATCCAGATCAATGCGGGGGGCGGCCCCGACATCATATTTGCCGTATTCCACGCCGTAAATCACCTTGTCATGCTTGGCAGCCCCGCGTGGAATCGTATACGAGGAGAAATCTGTTTCCGGATCAAAGCCGTTTTCCAACAGCAGCGCATATTGAGCCATATAGCCGAACGGTGCCAGAGCTGGCCCGAAGACCATGCTCTTGCCGCGCATGTCGTCAATGGTTTTTATACCGCTGTCCTTACGGGCGATAATGGTGCCGGTGGCCTTGTACCCATTTCTGCCGCGGATATCAACGGCCAGCAGGTCAGCCTTGTATTTTTCCTGCAGCAGAATTGCGACAACAGGGTTGACGTGAAAGAAATCAACTTCTTTGTTTTTAATCAGCTGCTCAAACTCAAAGGTGTTTCTGAGCACCATCTCCACCTTGCGGTCGAGTTTGTCCTCAAGATAAGCGGTAAAAGGAGCAAAACGTGCTTGGGACAGTGTTCGGCTGTCGCAGATCATGAAGCCAAATCTGAGCGGTTTTTCGTTTTTTCCCGCAGCTGCGGGTCTGTCTGCGTTATTGCTGCATGCCTGGAGCGCTGGCAGAGCGGCCACAAGAAAAATACAAAGAATATATCGGGCAATTTTGTTCATATCGTTTTGTCTGAAAAGAAAATAAGGTATTTCCGCCGGGTGCTGATCGTTGATAAAAAGAAAAGTCGCTGTCCTGGTCGGAAAAAACAGTTGGGTTGTCTGAAGGGATGGACTCAGGGACTACGACTTACTGATTAGTTTGATTTCTTCCTGAATTGCCGCAGTTTCTTCCGGAGTTGAGGCCAGTTCTTTTGCGGTTTCCATTGCCTTCTGCGCAAGGTCAGGCTGGCTGAGCTGCTGGTGGGCCAGAGAACGGTGCACATGCAGCATAATGTCCTTGGCATTGATCGCCAAAGCCTGATCCAGATATTTGAGCGCTTCAGTGCCTTTTTTTTGTCTGAGCAGGACAATTCCCATGCCGTCAAGGGCATCGAAATTATTTGCATCGTTCTGCAGAACCGCCTCAAGCTGCTGTGCAGCTTCGGTCAGTTCGTTTGTCCGAAAATACGCCATAGCCAGATTATTTCTGGTTTCAGCATCATTCTCATCCATATAGAGCAGCATCTTGTACTGCATGATCTGCACGGAATCCGGCAGTTTGGAAATCCCGCCGTGCGCTGCTGCCGAACCGGCAGAGACTGCGAGCAGAAGCAGGGCAAAAAATAATTTCTGCATGTTCTTCCTCTTCGTTCTTGGTACCGTTTGTTGATCAGATAAGATTCTTTGCTTTCAGGAAATCCTTGGCAACCGCTGCAGGATCACCGCCTTCCGTCTGCTGGAGCAGTTGCTGCAGGGAAGCATCATCAATCAGATCGCCCAGCTTGTTGATGACCCGGTCAAGAATCGGAAATTTGACCAAGGATTCCCGGTTGGCAACCGGCACGGCCAGAGAGGCATCGTCCTGCTGAACCGGTCCCTTGTAGCCGAAGGGCTTCAGCCAGACTATGTTTTTGTTTTCTATATAATATTCTTTAACCAGACTGTAGATCTCTGCATCATCGCTGCTCTGCGTGTCGCTGCCCATCCCGGACACCCCGGTGTTGAGATAAAAGATACAGATGTCGGTGGGACATTGCGCCTTGTCGGTTTCCGTACCGGTGACGATCTCGACTGTTGTCCCGGTGCGCTCGGCGATATAGGTTTTCAGAATCTGCGCGACAAGCTGCTGTTCCGGAGAATCATTCACGGTAAGATTGAGAATTCGGCCTACACAGCTGTACCCCGGTGAACTGAGGGTCAGCAGCAGCAAAGCTGCGAGAAGAGCGGTTATTGTTAAGGTTGTTCTTCGTTGCATGTTCTTCGTTTCACTCCTTTTTTAATATTATTCCCTGTGTCCGCAGCAGCGGCAACATGGCTCCTGAACGGAATTCCGCCTGATTGACCACATGCGGAACAGCAGGATAAACTTAATCAACAAATATCATATCCATTACAGCCAGTCCAGCAGTTTCCACCAAAAAAAATTGACCGGCAGCAGAAACAGGACGGTAATCAGGGCAAGAGAAAGACAGATTTTTGAGGCGTTAAACAGTTTCTCCCCGGCAAGTTCCATGCCCACAACAATGGGCGGAGCCTGATAGGGAAGCAGGACTGTGGAAAAGCCAGCAACCTGCATCATGAGCAGAGAGGAAATCTCCAGTCCGGTTTTTTGGGCCAGAGTATCAGACAGGGGCGTGAGCACGGCAGGGACGGCTGGCAGGGTGGTGGCTGTTCCTGTCAGGGCAGAGGCCAGACTGACGGACATATAATTCAGGAAATCCTGCTCCTTGGCTAGGGGAAGCAGCCCGGTAATCCCGGCGGCAATATTGCGGCCCAGGCCAGTCTGGTTAATCATGCTGCCCAGTCCGAGAATCCCGGCAACAAAAAAAATGGAGGCCCAGTTGATTTTCTGGTTGAATTCTTTTTTACCGACAAGGCCCACACCCGGCAGCAGCAGAATGACTGCGCCTCCCAGAGCGATCCAGGCAGGGGAAATATGGTGCAAAAAATCGGTCATCCACAGGCAGAGCATAATGACCAGCACGATAGAGAGAAAAATTTCGTTGCGGGATAACGGCTCCTGCTCCTGCTTTTTGTGGTGCGCGCAGTGCGGCTGTTGTTCAGCTTTAACTGCTTGGTCTGGAAAAAAGAACAGAATCAGCCCGACAATCAGGGCGGCTTTGGCCAGACTCAGGAACGGAAAATGGAGCAGCAGATAGGTGCCGTAAAAAATCGAGAAGTTATATTGACTCTCCGCCATGCCGACCAGAACCATATTGGGTACATTGGCGGGCAGAATGCCGAAGGCCGGGATATAGGTACCGAGAATCACGGCCAGCAGGATACCGGTTCTACCTTTGCTTCCTTCCCGGAAACCGAGATGTTCAGCAACAGACAGGGCAATAGGGGTCAGCAGAACCACTCTGCCCATAGCCGAGGGCATCAGAAAACTGAACAGAACCCCGGCTGCAACTAGGCCGCTGATGATCTTCAGATAACTGCCGTGCAGCCAGACTGCGGTGCGGCGGGCGATTCTGGCACCCAGACCGGTTGAGGTAATGGCTATGCCGATGACCAGTCCGCCGAAGATCAGCCAGATGGCACCGGAGCTGAACCCGGAAAAAACGACCTCCGGCCCGGCCAGGGAAAATACCATGGCCAGGAGAAAAAAAAGCAGGGAGGTCAGATGCTCAGGAATCAGGGCGGTTGCCCAGAAGACAATGGTCAGCAGGGCAAGCGCAGCTGCCCCGGTCGGGACAACAGAAGACGGTCCCCAGTGCAGCAGATAGATTGCTCCGGCTGCTGCTGCGCCGCTAAGGACTAATTTTACGGAAATACTTTTTGCTGAAGACGGCATGGGTAAAAAAAATTGGCGAAATTTGTCTGGAAGCCGGAGGGAAATATTACTACCCGTTGACAAAAAGAAGGTCAAGCAAATTCATCTGCGGAACCTTTTTCTTATACGCAGAAACAGCTTGCATAAAGCAATGATTATGAATATTACTGATCAACTGTCCTGCTGCTGTAAAAATGCTGTTTCAGTTTCGAGACCCGGTCCGTCCGGAGAGACAGAATCGGTTGTTTCTTTTTTACGAAAAAAATAACGTACCTCCTACAGTCATGTCAGCTTCTTTATTTAAATTTCGGAAGTATCTTCCTGGAATGTGTGTTGTCTTTGTCCTGATTGTATCAGCTGCCGCAATAATTACTTGGAACATGACGCCGGTTTTCGAGGCCGGTGCCTCCCTTATTGTCCGGAACGGACAGCTGGAAAAAACACAGGATAAACAAGATGCAGCCACAGTGCCTGAAGGAAATCCTGCCTCTGCTGCTGAACAATATGACCAAGAGGAAAAAGCCTTTCAGACCGCACTTGAGGTGCTGCAGGGAAATGTCCTGGCCGAACAGGTGATCACCTCTCTGCAGGCGGCCCGGCTGTTTCCTGACCTTGCCCGGGAAACACGGGATAAAAGACAACTGCTTCGCCTGTCCCTTGCTGCTTTTCAGCAGCAGCTGACAGTTGAGCCGGTTGCGTTGTCCCGTACCCTCAGAGTGACCTTTCAGCATGAACACCCGGAAACAGCGGTCAAGGTCATTGAGACCCTGCTGCAGTTATTTGAAAAAGAATACAGAAGGCTGCTGAACCCGGAGATAGCGCTGCAGGAGGAAGCACTGCTGGCCTATCTCAGAAAGATGCAGCAGGCGGAAAATGCGTTGGCAATGTTTCAGCAGACAAACCATATGTTCCACGTCGGAAACCGGAAAGAAGAGCTTGCTGTCCAAGATGCGCAGAGGAAAAATCTGCTTGCCGGAGAGCAGAAAAAAATGGAAAAGCAGTCAGCTGCGCAGAATGCTCTGGAGCAGCAGTTTGCAGAAGCTCTGGTTGCAGTTGCTCCGGAAAGAGCAGGCAAAAAAAAAATTCAGGAAGACATGGCCGATTTTCTCCGCCTGAAGGTGTATGAGCATGAACTGGTGAAACGGCATGGAGAAGACGACCCGCTGATCGCTGATGTCCGGCAGCAGCTCAGCTTTCTGAGAAAGAATCTTTACGGCGAAGCAGAACTGCCTGCGGAAAAGAAAGAAGAACTGGAGGCAATGGCGGACCGGATTGTTCTTGCCAAGGCCGAGTACACGCATCAGCAGGAAAAAAACGATGCTCTGCAGCGGACAATCCGGCAGCAGGAAAACAAGCTGCAGAGTCTGGCGGAACAGGAAAAGGTGCTGGATAAGCTGCGTTCGGAACTGGACAACCGGACAGCGCAGTATAGAGAATTTGCTGAACAGTTTGAAGCGGAGCGGAAAAAATCAATATATACCAGCCATGTCCGGGTTATTGAAAAGCCGGTGCTGCCCCTAGCGCCGGTCAGGCCGCAGAAATTGCGTATTATGCTCTGGGCCGCAGGAATTGGTCTGCTCGGCAGCCTGTTGTATGCAAGTGTCCGCAGTGCATGGAGCTGCAGTTCAGACGCTGTTTCCTCCCGGTAAATTCAACGAAATTATGTATCGGCATGAACGGGCGTCATGCCGATTTATGCCGATCATTCCTTCTTCCCTACAGAGAGGAAAAAAAATCAGCGGTTACCCTCTGCTGATTCAACTACTGATTGACAGGCGGACTTGTGCTGTTGACCTCGGCGTCTTTCTGAGCGGGCCTTTGCATACTGTCCTGCATGGTCGATTGAATTTTGCCCTGCAGGGCATTGCTGTTCTGCAGGCTCTGCATGCGCTCGGCCATAACCTTTTTTTGCATTTCCCCGACCATATCGGAGCTTGCCATACTTTGCATTATACTTTCCTGCATCTTGGTGATCGTTTCCTGGTCCAGCTTCAGTCCCTTTATTCCCTCTGCATTCATTTGCGAAGCCGGAATTGGAACCTGAACTCCGGCTGCCGCCTGACCAGAGGCGGACGCAGGAGCCGTGTTTCCCGGTGCCGCAGATTCTTTTTTTAATTCTGTTTTTACTTTGTTGAGAGCCTGCTGGAATTCTTCGGGAGTCACTTGGCTCTGCACGGCATCCGCTGCCACCGCCGTTACAGTACTTGTGCATAGCAGGGCCAGACAACCGGCGAGAGCTATTTTTATAGTTTTAATGCGTACTCTCTGTTTTGTCTTGTTTCTCTTATTTTGCATGAACATTCCTCCTTTTGGATATCTCCTGAATAATGCATCATAACCTGTGCGTCGTTGCGTTTACCTCCTATGCAAAATACTCAGCGGCTGCCGTATCTGTCAATGCTTTTTTCCTGCGGTCAAATGGAAGGGCGATCTTTAACAATGGTTCGGTAACTTTTCTTATTCCGGACAGCTATTTGATGGTAACTGTTTAAAATTATTGCGGTTAACCATCTCTGTTTGTTTCGATTAACATCTTGAAATTGCTGAACTAAAAATTATTTACCGAACCATTGGTATTCAAAAATATCGATATTATGAATGAACTGATGAGCAGAGCGGGCACATCGATCTGCACAAACAGCGGGGCAGAGCGGAGGTCACAGTCGGCGACCGGGTGATCGATCTTAGCCCACAAAAAAGCCTGCTCCCCTTATCCGGGAAAGCAGGCTTTATTTAGTGAGGTTATTGCTTATTGAACAGCGCAGAAAAGCAGCTTTATTTGATTTCAGACAGAAGGCTCGGATCTTTTACGAGCTGTCTGACGCCATGCGCATGATCCTCTTCGAATACGTTGTTCTCGCACCATTTATGCAGGGTGTTGATGTCGATTTTGGCGCATTGCGGACGAACGCTCCAAGTAACCTGAAAAGGAGAACATTGTTCTTCCGTATAGCTGGGACCGGTTGTGGAACCCAGGAAAACCACGGAATCGCCGGTATCGGTCGGCAGAGCCTTTGCCTGATGTAACCCGTCCACCATATTACCGCCATAGGACAGATCATTAAAGTCTACAGCTTCCGGATCATTTACCACCAGAAAGACCTGAGTTTCTACCCGCAGGTTCGGATTATTACAGCTTTCGGACAGGCAGGAACCGAGTCCTTTCCCCGGTTTCACATCGCAGGAACTGTGTACCCAATGCACCTCAATGGTATCTCCGGGTTTTACGCCTTCACACCCTGAAAGCTTTGTCGGAGCAAGTTCTTTCTCGGATAATGTTTTTGTGTCATTGCACTGATATCCCCCGCCATGTCCATGCTCACCTTCCCCAGCATAAAGGGAGAAGTCCTTTGCTTTATGCTCGGCATTAACGTGAAAATGAATATTGCACAGATTCATCTCCTTATAGTCAGGAGCAAGAGAAAAAAGCCGCTCATTCTTTCCTGATTTGCTGTCGATATCTCTCGGTGTCTGCGGACCGTAGCCTTCACAGATTTTTCCCGATGTCTCGGCAGGAGCAGTATGCTGCTCCTGTTCCTTTGCAATACCTGTTGTTGCAAGCAATCCTGCAGCAGAAGACAGGACAATCAGGGTCTGAAGTGTTTTTTTGAAGTGCATAGGAATTCCTCCTTTTCCATTAATTAATATTCGTCTGGTTCTGTTTCAGTTCAGTGCTCAGTTGAAATCTTCAGAATTCACCTCATCTGTTGGCGCATATTATCCGTGTTGGACCTGAAAAGTCAAACTGTAATTTACAATTCCTGAAAAAAAAATAAAAAGTACAAGAGGATGGCGGTCAGAGGCGGGGAAAGTAAGGAATATATTGTGTGACAGGAAACTGAGAGCAAAGGCCGGGTACACGGAAACGTTTGTGAGCCTGCTGCTCTTTTTCCGTGCACCCTGTTCTGTTTATGGATAGCAGAAAAGACACGGTGCTGCCGGAGCAGGAACTCTCGGCGCAGGTACAATCACCCTCGGTCTCGGATGCCGATAGGACGCCGGACGCATTACACCCGGATGATGATAAGGTGGCGGGAAACAACATCCGCCGAGCATACCGGCTGTGACTGCCAGAGCAAGGAACAAGGTCATTTTTTTCATGGTCTCACCTTGTGGGAAGGATAAAAGTAAAGGGTATCAGCCCTGCTGAACAGGGCTCCCCGTTATAGAAACCGACTTTATCGCATTACGGTGAATAAACACAAGTCGGTCGGCAGACCGGTTTGTACTCAGGTTCACATTCTTCACATTCAGTCTCACATTCCGGTTTGTATTCCGCTTTTTTATCTATCTTCATCGGAGGCGGACATCGGTAGCCTTTTGCTTTTGCATAGGGACGGTAATTCCGGTAATGATACGGTGAGACATAACAGCCGCTGAGTATCATCGCCGAAATTGCCAGAAAAAGAAAAATTGTGACTTTTTTCATACGTTCACCTTTTTTGGAGGATAGCGGAAAATTTTTACGGACAGCAGTCAGGGTCCGGCTCAGGCGGACAGTAGTCAGGGTTTTCCGATTCCGGCGGACAGTAGTCCGGTTCCGGTTCCGGCTCCGGAACCCGATAGATCCGTGTAGGTTTCGGAAGCGGACGCGGATAATATCTGCTGCTGTATCCGGTTGTATACTTGGATGTTATTGTCTTGTATCCGGGTACATACTTCGGTGCTGGGGGAGGGATATACCTTCTCATCGGCGGCAAAGTAACAGATGGCATCCTGTTGATGACTGCCGGTGAAATCCGTGTAGGTTTCGGAAGCGGACGCGGATAATATCTGCTGCTGTATCCGTTTGTATACCTGGATGATATCTTCTTGTATCCTGGGATATAATCCGGAGTATATTTAGGTATTTCAGATGGCGTCATAGTGGCTGCCGGTGAATAAACCCTGGTTTTCGGTGTGTATGTCCTGGTGGCTGCCGGTGAATAAATCCTGGTTGTCGGGCTGTATGTCTTGGTTGCCGGTGTAGTGATTGTTGACTGAACAACTGTCCGCGATGTCGGTGTCCTGACAACGGAAGGCACAGTAACCTTTATTGCCGGAGTCTCTGTCACAGCCCTGCTGCGATACCGTGTTCTGATATACCGTGACGGTGAAACATAGCGGGGTGATGATGAATACGTCCGGACAGTCGGAGAGTAGGTACGGCGAACCACTGGTGAATAGATCCGGGCTTTCGGGGAATAGGTACGACGCACCACCGGAGAATACGTCCGGACAGTCGGAGAGTAGGTGCGGCGAACCACCGGAGAATACGTCCGGACAGTCGGAGAGTAGGTGCGGCGAACCACCGGAGAATACGTACGGACTCTCGGTGAATGACTGCGGCGCGTGGGGGCATAGGTACGACGCATCACTCTTCTGTTGCCGGAGTGCGTGGAGGTGGACACTGACTGGGTTGTCGAGGTATACGTATGAACTGATCGTGACGTCGGACCTGGGTACGGTGCGCAACCGGCCAGCAGACCGGCAGCAAGCACGGGAGTCAGCAGCAATTGGACAATCTTCATGAGTTCTTCATCTCCTGCATTATTGATTAATACATCTTTGTATTTTTTATCGGTGCATGTCCCCGTAGTAGGTTGACGTCCGGACAACGTGATTTGACGAGGAATATGTATGGACTGACCGGGATGTCGGGCCGGGAGGATAATAGTAACATCCGCTTAACAGCAAAAGAGCGGCAAGCAACGGGACCAGCAGTAGTCTTTTGATTTTTATCATATCGTCACCTCCTGAGGAATAAAACAATACAGTTTTTTTCTTTCTTTTTTTCTTATACGCATGGTATAGGAATTCTTTCAAATACTCAAGTTTTTTTATCAGCGTCCTTTTTTGGCAGAATATCCTTTCTGCTTTCTGTGCATATGAATTATTGTGCTCAACAGATAGGAGCATGTTGCAATTAAAATAATAACCGAACCCCCGGGCAGATTCAGAGAAAAACTGACCCCGAGACCGGCAACTATAAATACGGCGCAGAGCAGCGTGGCGATCAACATCATCTGGCGGATACCGGAGGCCATATTTCCGGCAATTGCCGCCGGCAGGGTCAGCAGGGCAATCACCATGATAATGCCGACAATACGGATAAGCAGAACAATGGTCAGGGCAGTCAGGCAGAGGAGCAGCATATACAACCACCGGGTATGCACCCCGCGCAGCTCCGTATACTCCTCATCAAAACAGATGGCGAGCAGTTTATTGTAAAAAATACCGACGACCAGGAGAATCACGATATCCAGCGCAATCACAAAAAAGATGTCGTTTCTGCTGATCAGCAGGATATTGCCGAACAGGTAGGACATCGGATCAAAGTACCCCGGTGTTACGGCAATGAAAAGAAAACCGATGGACATTCCTCCCGCCCAGAGCGCCCCGATCACCGAGTCCTCCCGCTGGCCCGCATGTCGGCTGACCCAAGTCAGGAGCAGGGCTGCCAGCAGGGCAACCGTAACAGCCCCGTGAATCGGCGTGAACCAGGGAATACCGGCAACAGTCTGCAGATAGAGTCCGCCGCCGACGCCTGCCAGCACACAGTGCGAGATGGCTCCGGCAATATAGCTGATCCGTCGGACAACGACAAAGGTACCGATTACGCCGAAGGAGATGGAGGCCAGCAGACCGGTGATCAGGGCATAACGGAGAAACGGCAGATCAGGATCAAAAAGCGCGGCCAGCAGCTCAGTCATGCTCATGTCCTCCCGGACAACAGCGATGATCATGCCGGATCATCCGCAGATCGCCGCCGTATATATTACGAAGCAGTTCGCCGGTCAGCTCGCTGGTCGGATGAACATAGACCTGATTGTTGACACAAATGATCCGCCGGAAAAAGGAAGAGGAGACCCCTATTTCATGGGTCACCATCAGGATCGTTGTTTTTTTGTTCAGTTCCGCAAGTAACGCCAGCAAATGCTGTTCCGATTCACGGTCAAGACTGGCGGTCGGTTCATCAAGAATCAGAATATCTCCTTCCGAAGCAAGGGCACGGGCGATGAGCACCCGCTGACGCTGCCCTCCGGAAAGCGCAGCAAAGGGCCGCCGGGCAAGATCGGTCAGATCGACCGCTTCCAGTGAGGTCATGGCAATTTCCCTGTCGTGCCGGGTGTAGCGGCCGCTGAGCGAACTGCCCAGCCGTCCCATGCTGACCACTTCCTGGACAGAAATCGGAAATTTGACATCATAACGGGCATATTGGGGCACATAGCCGATTCTGGCCGGGTCCCTGCCCGCTGCTTTGCCGAAAACGCGCACTGTACCCCTGTCCGGCTCCAGCATACCGAGGATCAGTTTGATCAGCGTTGTCTTGCCGCCGCCGTTCGGCCCGACAATACAGGCGGAATCCTGGAGGAAAATATCCAGATGGACATCGGTGAGTACATGAAAATCACCATAGGAAAAGCTGAGATCCTGGATTTGGACTGCGGCATCAGGCATAACAGCAGCCTACTGCGGGGTCAGGGCAGCACTGATGCGGTCAGCCATCAGCCGGAGATTCTGTTCAACGTCTTCTGCCAGGGGATCAAGCTCGACAAGGGTGCCGTGAATAGCCTGCGCCACTGTATGAGCGTTTTTCCGGTCAAATTGGGGCTGGACAAAAAGCACCTTCACCTTCTTCTTTCTTGCCTGTCGGACAAGAGCGTAGAGCTGCTTTGCTGAAGGCGCTTTTCCTTCTGTTTCCACAGCTTCCTGATGCAGGCCGTAGGCATGGGCAAAATACCCGAAAGCAGGATGAAAGACAAAAAAAGCAGCCCCACGGAAGGGGGCGAGCTGCTTACTGATCTCCTTATGCAGCCGGGTAAGCTGTTCGGTAACGGTCTGCAGGTTCTGCCGGTACACGGCGCCATTTTCCGGGTCCGCGTCTGCCAGAGCTGCTGCCGTATTTTTTGCCATCTGCCGGAGGTTGAGCGGAGCAAGCCAGACGTGCGGATCAAGATGGTCATGCTGATCTTCCGGATCTTCGTGCTGATGTTCCTCATGCTGGTCATGCTCATTTTTGTCAGGATCGTTATGGCCATCATGCTCGATCATGGGGACTTTACGGATACCCTCTGTCACGTCGATGATCCGGACGCCGGTGTCGGAGGCAATCTTTCGAGCGATCTCCTGCTCAAACGGCATACCTGCGATTAAATAAAGGCGGGAACGGAATAAGGCGGTCAGCTTTTCAGGAGTGGGCTGATAAAGATGCGGATCCTGGCCTTTATCCAGCAAAATATGCGTATCCACCAGTTCTCCGCCCACCCGATCGACCAGCCATTTCTGCGGCGCAATGGAAACAAAAACCTGCATGGGCGCAGCATGTGCTCCGGCAGCAGTAAATAGAGCACTCAGCAGCAGTGTCATAACGGTATGGATTTTCATTCTGATAAAACTACTCGAAAAGATTGTTTTTGGTAATAAAAATTTATTTTAAATTCGTTCGTCTAACCATCTTACCAATGGTAAGGAATCCAGAAAGTGCACTGGAATAAAGACCATCCAGCATAGAAATTTATTTTTTCCTGTTTCTGTTAACAGCAAGCTCTCATCTCCAAAACTTATTATATGCAGTATCCTCTCAAAGTCGGATACTGCTCTTTTAAAATCGTAGCGCCATGCATAGTAAAATAAAATTATGGCAGATATTGTTATCGAAATGACGGAAGAGGGAATAACCGATACACCAAGAAATATTGTAAGAAACAAATAGAAAGACAGATTCAAGAAAAGAAGGATACTTATTTCCAATGTTCCAACAATACACCAAACTTCAAATCCTATCAGGAAGGAATACAACTCTTCTGGGGATAACATGCAGTGTATTTTTCTTTGCTCGTACTTTGGACAAGAATTGAAATGTGCTGCAAGAGCATTTTTGACATAAGAATCTGAAGCAGTTGCCCCTGAATAAGCGTAGGCAGCTACACCCAGTAAACCAGATATTGATATCTCAAAAAGTATACATATTATTTGACTGTCAAATATATGGATGTTCAGCAACAAACTGTTACCAGCAACTGGATAGTTTTGAGTAGCGGCACTGACCATAAAAGCCTGCAATAGGCCAAAAGTTGCAACAAGCACTGTGTCCAGCGGACCAAGCTGCCATCCAAGTACTTGATGATGATTGACATACTTGTGCCATATCACAACTGCCTGAATCAGTATAGGTATAAACAGGATAGCTTCATAACTTCCCCTGTATACAAAATATGCAAAAGGAGAAAGTGTTGCGGCAAGGACTATACCTTGCATTACGCTAAGCAAGGCTATATAGACGCTTCCAAAATACGGAAAGCATGGTTCATGAATCCTTGAACATCCTAAAAGATTTTTGGATTCATTCGGAATTTGTGCTGACTGCTGATCACCTTTTTGTCTCATAACCAGTCCAGACCAACGATATTATATCATGTGAAAATCCGCGTCATCTTCCATCCTCGATACTCAGAATCTCCTGAACAAATCGCCTGACTCAACCGCACTGGAAAAATGCCGCTCAGTTTTTCTCCCCGCCTGCAGGGCCGAAATCATTCTGATCCTCTACCTTAGTAAAAATCGGTCAAGTCCACAACGGTACCCTTTTTACCGTTTTTCGCTACTTTTTTCCGCAAGAAAACAGATTCCATTTTACAGCAAGATGTAATTCGGGTCAACTGGTGGACACCGAAAGGGGGGGGTACGATTAAAAGTGCGGTTTTCTACGCAGCACTGCCCATACTGTCGGTGCCGATCCCAGTATCCGTCCGCCCGATCAACCCGCAGTGCAAGCATAAACCGGGCACTCTCCGGTGTCCACCATGCCCCGGCTATTTTCAGACGTTCCTGAATGATATACCGATGCGCACTCTCGATTTCTCCTGAGAAGCTGTTTGAAAAACATGTTTCTTATCCAATGCATTCAGAAGGGCAACAGGATCAACCCCCGGACGGGCATAATCCTTCGGGTCTACACCTTCGGGCAGTTCAAAGGTCTTCACAACGCTGACAAAATCTTCAGGATGATCCATCCGGTCAACGTACTGCAGATCTTTACACAGTTTGTTCATGACGCTGTGGCCGTAATCCGGGCAGGTTTATTCTTGATGTCTACAATGGGCGTATAGCTGGAGCAACATAATTTGAATATGCCCACAAGAGGCATAAGTTTTGCCTTCACGCCTTTCAGATAGCTGATCCTGTATTCAGTTTATACTGCTCCAGCTATAGGTGTAATGAAAAAAAAGCGGGGCCGTGTAGAACAGGCTGTCCATTCTGTCCAGGATGCCGCCGTGTCCAGGGATCAGGGTACTGCTGTCCTTGATCTGTAAATCCCTTTTCACCGAGGACAGGACAACATCGCCCATAAAGCCGCTCACGCTGATGATTAATCCGGCAAGAAGCCCGTGAGCAATACTCAGCGGAGTGAGGAACGGAGCTGCAAAACCGGCACAGCAGGTCACCGTGACCATGCCGCCGACAAAGCCTTCCCAGGTCTTGTTGGGGCTGATCTTCGGGATAATTTTATGCTGGCCCAATGATTTTCCCCAGATATACTGGGCAACGTCGTTGCATTCCGTCATGAACAGGAGGAAGAGGACAAGACCGATGTTCCCGGCACCGGAATTTTTCACCGGAAAGGTGAGCATGTAGGCAATATGGCTGCATGAAAAAACCGTCAGCATGGTGCCCCAATGGATAATGCCTGCCGAGCGGATAAAGCCCTTTGTCTCGCCGGTGAGGATCATCCGGACAGGCAGAAAGAGAAAGATGTACACCGGGATGAAAATAATGAACATGCCGTACCAGTGGATGGACACCCAGTAATACTGCACCGGAATCGACAGATAGGCCCAGAATATGACCCGGCGGTCGGCACATCGGGTCGGCACGATAGAGAGAAACTCCTTGAGGGCCAGAAAGCTGAGCAGGCCGAAAAAAATAATGGAAAGGGTTTTGCCGCCTGCCAAAGCAAAAAACAGCAACCCGATCATGATCCACCAGGACCGGATGCGCTGGCGCAGCTCTGTGAAGTCTTTTGCCGGATGCTTCTTCTGCAGGATGAACCGGACGAGCGTGGCAGATGCCAGGAGGCAGAGCACGATCAGCATAAACCGGAGAGAATATATCGGAAGGTCAAACATTTTTTTTCGTATCCTCCAAGTATCGATATGCCGCAAAGATTCGACGAAAGGCGGTGATAACGGAACCAATCACGATCAGGACAAGGGAAAGAAACAGAACTGTCCCCTGCTGCCCGAACAGTCCTTCACCTGCTGTCAGAAGACAGGCAACAGTCATCAGGGCCATGCGGTGCTGTTTTGCCATCGGGCCCTGAAAGTCGGCAGGAGCACCGATACTGACGCTCAATACACGAATATATGCGGTAAAGACAGCCAGCAGTCCGGCACACCATCCGACGCTTTCCGCTCCGTTGCCGGACATACCAGCATAACCGGCTGCAATCAGGATCAGCGGATCAGCGATCCTGTCCGGGATATCGTTGAATAATTCCCCGGCAGGAGTGGTCTTTCCTCCTTCCACCGCAACCATTCCGTCAAACAGATTGCAGAGAAGGCGGCACTGGATAAAGATAGCCGCCAGGATCGGCGGCAGAAATGCTCCTGCTCCTGAAACATACGGAAGCATAAGCAGGCTGACAGCGGCTGCAGCAGCAAAGAATATACTGATCAGAGAAATCTGATTCGGGGTTATATTCTTTCTGCTCAACAGGCGGGCTGTTTTCTGTGCCCAGGCTGTCTCACGCACCCTGAGCGGCCTGCGATTGTTTTTTGTATTCATGAGTAGTTGTGACTCATAACATCCCCCTGTGCGCCCGCATCTCATCATTCATCACCCGTGCGTAGATATCCTCCACCGGCAGGGTCAGATTAATGGAGGCAAAGTGCACTGCATCGCCGAGATAATAATGCTCAGGCCGCCAGTGCTTGTTCCGCCGGCACACCTCAATATCGACAAAGTCCTGCTCAATCAAAACGAATTCTTCCAGGCTGGGAATATTTTGATAGCATAGGCGCTTTACAGTGTTATCGTTTTTCCGGGTTGACCGGGAGACCACCTCAACAATGAGCAGCGGCGCATTGCGGTAATAGTCATTTTCTTCCTGCTCACAGGAGATAAGCACATCCGGATAAAAAAACTTGTTGCCGGTTTTTACTTTCATGTCAGCCAGGAAAGGCTCACATGGCGACTTCTGTTCCTGAAGATGGCGCAGGAAGGCAGCAAAAAGATTGCCTGCTATTCTGCCGTGATCAGCACTGGCCCCTGCCATTGCGTAAACAGAGCCGTCAATGAATTCGTGCTTCACGTCACTGAGGAGCTCACCGTCCAGGTATTCCTGTTCACTAATCTGCTGTTCCGGTTCTTGCTGAGGCAGTGGCATGAGTTTTCCTTCCCTTTTCTCAGATTCTGTTAATGGATATGTAAGTGACGGGCATGGTTGTTCCGTTGGGCATTACGTTGGACATTAACGGCGGACACCAGGGGTCGTCTTTTGCAGCACTTCCTCAATATTCTCCACTTCCGGGAGGCGGCGTCTGTCGGCCCTGAGCATATCTCCCCGTTTTTGATGCCCGGCAGGAAAGGACTGCTCTTTCTGTTCAACCGGAGGAGTAACGGGCGTGTCTCAGGTTGAGTAATGAGTGTTGCTCGATGCGAGTAACGGGCGTGTCTCGATGCGAGTAACGGGCGTGTCTCGATGTGAGTAACGGGTGTATCTCGATCAGTGGCAGGTAGGGGCGGTTCGCGAACGACCCCTATGCCTCCAGTGCCTCCTCGATATTCTCCACCTCCGGCAGGCGGCGGTTGTAGCCGGTTTCTTCGATGCCTTTTTTGGCAGCGGCCAGATGCTCGGCAGCACTGCGGTTGAGGATGTCCTGGTCTGCGGTAAGGGCAAGGCGAGCGGCTTCGAGGTGGAAGTCAATCAGGTGGAGGCGCATGCCGCCGCGTTGGGCAATCTCTTCTGTTTCCTGCACGTCCTGCACAGCCTGGGTGATGGCATCTGCCTGCTTGAGCAGGACAATGGCCCAGCGGCACCAAGCGGCACGGGCGAGCAGGCCACGGGGTAAGTCGTCTTCCTGTCCCGCTTTCCGCAAACCAGCCACTGCCTGGTCCAGCCAATCCTTGGCCCGGTGCATGGTTTCCATACCTCGGCTATCCGATGCTCTTGTGCTGTCGGGCAGGGCAAGACAGGCCAAGTCCGGGGCAGGGCCGGAAACAGCAGGCAGGCCAGCCTGGGCAATCGATTCCTGCAAGGCGGCACGGCCCAGGGAGAGCTGGTCCAGGGCATTGTCTAATAAACCAAGATACTGTTTTGCCCACTCCAGCGTCTGCGCTGCCCGCCCGCGCACTTCCTCATATTCACCCAGGCCCAGGAGCAGATCGCAGTATTGAAATCCCCGCAGGGAATAGAGGCGGTCAAACTGGGGCTGGCGTTCCTGCTGCAGCTGCTCGGCCCGGGCAAACAGGGCGCGGGCCTCTGCCTGTTCCCCGGCCTGGTGCCGGGCATCGGCCAAGGTGGTGCGCTTACTCTCACGCTGAAAGGCATCCTCGCTCCGGTCTGCCAGGTCCACACTTTGCTGCCCGGCCGCAAGCGCACGGGCCACGGCACCGATGGTCAGGAGCAGCTCGCTGAGATTGGAGGCTGCGATTGCGGCATTCGTCCATTCCTCCTGCTGAATCTGCATCTCCAGCCCGGCCTGCATCGGCTCTGCTGCCTCGGCCAGCCGGCCCAGGGCGCGCAGGCCAAAGGCAGCCCAGGTGAGCACCACTGCCTTGTCTGCCTCGGTCAATGCCGGGGCCGGTGTGTGCCAGGGCCGGGCAAAGAAAAGGGCCACCACGGCCAGGTCTGCGGCAAAGGCACCGAGTTTACTGCAGAGATAGTTGTCTCCTGACCGCTGGATCCTCGGCCAGTACACTTCCTCCACGGCCTGCTGGTGCATCCCGGCGGCACAGCCGTGGCGCACCGCAGCAAAGAGCGGCTCCAACTCCTCCAGGGTGTCGGGCAGTTCCTTTTCCGGCAGGGCCTTGAAATACTCGTACAGCCGGGCATGGGCCTGCTGCCAGCTTGCCGGGTGCAGCTCCTCCAGCCGTGTGCCGAAGTACTGACGCACCAGCGGGTGGCAGTCAAGCGAACCGGGATGCTGCGCCTCTTCCTTGTTCAGTAACCCCAGTCTGCGCAGCCGGTTGCAGGCCGCCTGAAAGACCTTGTTATTGCTCGGCCCGCCGACCTGGGCAATCCCGGACTGACGCAGGCAGGCCATTGCCTTGGCAGACACCGGGCGGTCGAACAGGCCCAGGCTGTACAGCACCTGCACGTCCGCGCTTCCGGCCAGCTGCTGCTCGTAGGCAGCCATCACCCTGAAGGCGTGACGACTGATGCGGGTCTCTTCCGGGAACTCGGTCAGGCAGCGCAGGCCGTCCTGCTGGCGGATGTCGCCGTCCTCGTACTCGCGCAGATAGGTGGCCAGCAGAGAGAGGGAAAGGGCATGGCCGTGATAGTTTTTTACTGTAGCAGCCAGTTCATCATCTTCACCCCTAATGCCCGCCGCCCGGAACAGGGCAAGCCCGGCTGACTCGGAGAGCGGTTCCAGTTCGTGCTGCTCCGCACCGGGCCTGCCGGACAGCTCCTGCACCGGCTGGCGCGAGGAGATCAGGAGCAGGCCGCTGCTCCCGGCATTGGCAGCTGCAAGCTGGCGGCAGAGGCAGAGTAGGCCCTTGTCGCGCAGCTCGCCGTCAAGCGGGCCGGGCGGATACTGGAGCGGCTCCAGGCCGTCAAGGATCAGCAGGGTACGCTGGCGGCAGACCAGCTCGGCCAACCGCAGGCCCCGGTCATGCTCCGAGGGCAGCGGGCTGCCGTCATGCTCGAACCAGGGCAGGGCACTGGCAAAGAACTCCGCCGCCGATGCCTGCCGGTCTTCGGCTGTGCCCTGGGAATAGAACGACCAGGTATAGACCGCATCCGCACCTGCATAGCCTTGTTTATCGAGCCAGGCCTGGATCAGGGCGGTCTTGCCCATGCCGCCAAAGGCGGTGAGTACCAGCACCCTGGTGTCCTCGTCCTGCCAGGCTTGGTCAAGCAGATTCAGTTCCTCTTCCCTGCCGAAAAGCCGGGCATCGGTCGTCGGCAGGGGGCGGAAGTAGAATTTGTTGGAGAGGGGGAGAGGCGGGGGCGAGGTTTCCGGTTGGGGATTAATGATGACGTCACCGGTCTCGGTGGCGACCACCACGTTATGGCTGCCGGAAACGTCCTGTTTGATGTCGGTCATTGTTCCAATAGTCTGCTGTAGGGTCACGGCGCGCCGTGACCCTACAATCAGGCGGTGATATTCACTTTATCGCCCTTGCCGATGGCAATCACCTTGTTGTGATCACCGGAAACCTTCTGATCAATGCTGACATCATCAACATTACCGCCCTGCACCTTCTTTACCTCTTCCTGCAGCGCTTCTGCCGCCTTGACAAGCTCGGCATCCTTGTCCGTCTCAGCTTTTGCCGCAGCTTCTTGCAGAAGGAGCTTCCAGCCTTCAGAATCCGGCTCCTGCTCCAATCGTTCCACCGCCTCAGTCACCTTGTTCTCTTCGCCGTATTTCCTGACCAGCAAATTCTTGAGCGAAGTATAGGCTGCTCCGATTCCAGAAATAGTAGTCTGGGTTGCAGCAGCGGCAGCACCGCTGACAATACCGCTGATGATTGCCGTTGCAATAACGGGTTCCATAATATTTTCCTCCAGCAGAGATTACGTATAGATTGCACAGTACCTCATACCTTACAGGAAAGGAGCAATATCTGCAATATGCCCGGCAACCTGCTCCCTGAAAAACAAAAAAAGAACCCACCCGCACCGGGCAGATTCCTTCTTGCTTGCTTTTATCTGACAGGGTTTGACTGCTACAGCAGAAAGAAGATCACAGCAGCAATGCCGATGCTGAGTGTGCCACCGATCCAGGCGATATTGAGATTGCGGTCACGGCTGATCTCCTCCTCGATATCAGCGCCGGGCAGGAACACCACCAGAATCATCTTCTGCAGCACAGCCAGTCCGAGAAAGCCGAGTATCGCGTATCCGGCAAACCAGGAAAGGTTGTAGCCCCAGCTGACAAAGTCTCCGGCAGTCGCCTTGAGCACGATGATGCCGAGCGCGATCATGGACATGCCAAGATAAGCGCCTGCTGCCACGTTATCCTTTTCAATCTCATCGTGATCGTCATAAGGCGTGAGCATGGCATGAAAACGGCTGAACAGGATGAGGAGAAACAGGCCAAGCAGAAAGAACACCAGAGTGGTGGCAAAGGAGCCTTCCCCCTGAATAGCCCCAGCGATCATCAGAGCAGTTGCGATCATGGCGCCTGCTTCCACCGCGCCGGTGCCGACGTTACGGTCCTTGATGATTTCTTTCACTGTGCTGAACTTGTAGAGGATAGCCAGATCCACCACCCTGCGGCAGAAGTTCAGGGCCAGGATGCCGAAGACGGCATAGCACAGGTCAATTCCAGCTTCGGCAAGTGCCGCAGAAATACTGTCGAGCTGTCTGCTGCTGTCGCCGACAACTGCGCCGAGAAAGACGATGATCACCCCGGCATAATACCCTGCCAGGGTGACACCGAGGGCCGGGTTATCCGAGCGGATCAATTCGTGATTGATTTTGTAGGGAGTCAGCCGGTTGACGACAACTTTACTGAGCATCAGTACCGCAATGCCCAGGACAACGTACAGCATGCCGTAATATAACTCACCGGTTTCTGAAAGATTCATCATCACATCCTCCTCCTTGTGCAATAGGTTACTATCGGGCAGTTACCATCGGGCGACTTCCCGATTATAGGTCAGGTACAGTTTCGGTTCAAAAATCGAATTGGTCAGTGCCAGCTTAGGCTGTTCATCTTTGGCAAAAACAGCCGCAGCAACCATGACTTCATCAGTAAGAAAACGGGTTTTCTCTTCCGGAATGGAAAAAGCTGCAGGCAGCTGACCGGGCCGGGCTGCCAAGGTAAAGCCCCAGTCTCCGGAAAACGAAGGGACATTGACCTGATAGCGGGAAACCGCAAAACCTGCCCTGCGCATGGTTGCGCCCACTGCCCAGAAGGTCTCCCGGGTCAGCAGCGGTGAGGTGGACTGGCTGACCACCAAGCCGTTGGTTGCCAGTCGCCTGTTGAGCAGCCGGTAGAACTCCACGCTGTACAGTTTGCTCAGGGCCTCGTTATGCGGGTCCGGCAGATCAATAATCACCCGGTCAAAAGACGCGCTGCTTTGCCGAAGAAAGGCAAAGGCATCCTCATTGCGGATGGTAACCCGGCTGTCCTGAAGGGCGTTTTTGTTCAGACGGGTGATCGGCACCAAGGTGGAGCAGATTCTGGTCATGGCCGGGTCAATATCCACCAAGGTAATGTGTTCCACGTCCTTATACTTGAGAATTTCCCGGACTGCCAGACCGTCACCTCCTCCGAGGAGCAGCACCTCTGCGCGGGAACCGGGGGCTGAGAGCACCGGATGAACCAGGGCCTCGTGATAGCGGTACTCATCAACCTCGGCAAACTGAATGTGGCCGTCAAGGTAGAGCCGATGCCAGCGGGTCCCCTCCTCCCTGGTCAGCACGATTTTCTGATACGGGGTCTGTTTGGAAAAGATAATCCGGTCCGCGTAGAGCTGTCCCTCGGCAAAGGAGGTAATCCGCTCACTGGTGATCAGCACGGAGATCAGCAGGGCACAGACCAGAATTGCCAGGGCAGCATAGCGGCGCGGAAAACGGAGCAGGGCGGAAAAGACAACAACATTAAACAGGGCCACCCCGGCATTGAACAGACCGATCATAAATCCGGCCCGGAACAGGCCGAGAAAGGGGAGCAGGAGCAGCGGAAAGGCAACTGAGCCGATCAGGGCGCCCGCGTAATCCAGGGAAAGCACATCGGCAATGGAACGCCGGATATCGCTGCTCTCACTCAGGACTCTGGTAAGCAGAGGAATCTCCATGCCCACCAAGGTACCGATCACAACGATCAGGCTGTACATGGTGGGCTCGTAGAATTCGGACCAGGGGAAGACCAGAAAGAGGATGATCGTGGAAAGACCGCCGGTCAGGGCCACCAAGATCTCAATAATGACAAAGCGGGCAATGAGATGCTGCCTGACAAAGCGGGTGAGGTAGGCACCCAGCCCCATTGCCGCCATGAACAGCCCGATGGTCACAGAAAATTGGCGCACCGAGTTGCCGAGCAGGTACGAGGAAACCGTGGCGATGAGCAGCTCGTAGACAATGCCGCACAGCGCGACCACCAGCACTGAAATCTGGAGCACCGCCGCCCGTGAGGCGGTCAGCCGGAAGTGTTCCGCAGGCATGGAGAGCAATTATTTGCCGCTGCGGTAGCTTCGGGAGCCGCCTACTGAACGGACGCTCCGTGAGGCTCTTTTGGTTGTGTATTTCTTTCTGCTGCGTTTTTTGAAGTCAATATCTATGCCATCCCCGCCGTCATCCTCGTAATACTGGGCTTCAGCGTAACCTGCATCATCAGAGGGCAGAAGAAACGGAATAATCACTATTCCAAGAAACAGAAGGATTACCAGTCCCCAGAATATCTTTCCCCGCATTTTTTTCCCCCGGAAGTTGAGATTTCGTCCGACATTCGGAGCTTACCTTATTCGGCCTGACGCATCTTTTGGATAATACTATCCTCCCTTGCATATGATTTCAACAGGTATTCGGCATGATACCAGGATGAAGCAGCTATGCCGCTGCTGCCCGGAGCCGCAGATAGGCCAGTAAGGCAACGGCATAGATAAGCATCGCTGCAATCAGGGTAACCCGGAATCCTGCATAAATAGAGAGCAGCACACTGCTGATTCCTCCTATAACGGTGAACAGACCGTTCATGGCCCAAGCCCAGGCAATAGCGCCCCGAGGCTTGTTTCTGATCGTCAGAATGCCGAGAGGAAAGGGCATGCCCATGAAGAAGCCAACCGGAAAGATCAGCACAGCTGCCGCGATAATCCGAACCAGGGTCGGAGTCTGCAGAAAGAGCGAAAAGTACAGCGGATAGCTCAGCAGCAGCAGGATATTGGTCACCAAAGTACCGATAAAGGGAATCAGCCACCGGCTGTTCGGGGTGATGTTCATTTTTTGGGACACAGCACTGCCTGCCCCGGCGGCCAGCAGCAGAGCAAAGACCACCACACTGTACGTGTAGAGCGGATAGCCCACCAGCTTCATAAAAATCTGGATACAGACCAGCTCCACAATAATGAATCCGGCTCCCAGGCAGGAGAAGTAGACCAGAGAGGCGATTTTTCCGGGCCAGGCAGTTTTGCCTGCCGCAGAAAACAGCATGGGGATAAGGAGGAACAAAAACGTAAAGATCAGGGAGGCGGCAGCGGTGACAATGAGATGGATGACATCCGACGGGATCCAGCCGTTCTTCAGCTGCGAATTCAGGAGCGAGGCTGTGGAATAATTCAAGAAGGTGGACGGATCAGCCTCAAGCTCTCGGATACTCTTCCGTAAAAAGTTAAAATACGGTCTGTTGTCCGTTGACGGCGCAAGATGGTATTTTGCGTTGCGGATAATTTTTTCCGGCAGCTCTCCGGTAAAAAAATCAGCAGACAGCATACCGGCTTCAGGCTGCAGGGGATTGACAACAGGCTGCATCACTGCCGGAAAATAGGACGTTATCTGCTCCAGATCCTGCTCTGTCCAAGGTTTCATTTTAATCAGCATGGTGGGCAGGTTATCCTGAAAATCTTCTTTTACCGCTTCCAGGACAATGATATGCTGATAGAAATTTTTCCTGCCCAGTTCCTTCCAGGCCCGAGCGGCTGTGGCCACCATCCTCGGATAGACATGGTGATTGATATGGAGAATCCCGTCTTCTTTCAGATGGGTGAAGTATTCTTTATAGGCTTCAACGGTCTGCAGGTAGGTTGTGGCCATAGCCCCGGTCCCGGCAGCAATGCTGGAACTGGTATGATTGCTGTACATCTGAATGATATCATACATCTTATTGCTGGATCGGAGAAAACTCCGGCCCTCGCCACGCAAGGCGTTCACCCGGGAATCATTGAAAATTCCGCCATTATATTCATTGTATATTTTTTTTCCGATCTCAACGACATACCCGACCAGCTCAACAGCATCCACATGAGCGGCACCGAACATCAATGCCGCCTTTGTTTCAGAACCGCCGGCAGCACCGATCACCAGCACCTCCTGGTTGCTGTCTTTTTTCAGAGCATGGGAAAGCCAGACATTGCTTCCGTAGAAATGGTATCCTATGTTGTTGAGTACATCCTGGCGGAGCTGCACATAATCGCCGTTAAACGGGATAATAAAGGATGACTGGGACCCCCCGTCATAGGCTACATGCTTCATCTTGCCGTAGTCAATAATATCGATCCTTGAAATCGGATCCCAATGCGACAGTTGCACAAATCCTTTATCTCTGGCTTTTTTTACCCCGCGTTTATCGATATGATCCTTAAATTCAAAATACCCGTCATGGATAAAGGGAACAGCAGTCAGCAGAACGGAGAAAACTATTGCAGCAGCAGTCCAGATTTTACTTGATGAAAAGCAGCCGGAGGCAAGCAGACCAAAGGCGGCAGCAAGAAAGAGAATCCCTCCCGGACCGATCGGCGGTAAAAAGGGAATAAGCATCAGGCAGCCCACAGCGGCTCCGGCAAGATCCCAGAAATAGAGGCGCTGAATTTTTCCCGCATAGGCAGAAAAAACCGTAGTAAAGGCCAGACCTGCAAAAAAAAACGGGAGGATGAGAATCAGGTACATAATAAGAAACAGTGCCGCACCTTTCACAGGTGATTCATATAAAATGTCAAAGTTAAACGGCAGGCTGTTTAATGCAGGCAGAATCAGCAGGGCGAAAATGCTGAACAACAGGGCAAGAACAGAAAGATAACGTCCCGGATCCGTGTCACGGCTCAAAGGCCGCAGGGAGGAATAAACGCCGGACAGTCCGAAACAGAACATCGCCAGAGTGATGACCATGTAGGCCATATTAGGATACCAAATTACATCAAAGACCCTGACCAGCGTCAGTTCCAGCATCAGAGTTGTCAGAGCCATAAACATCAGGCCGATACTTACGTTCATTTTACTAATTCCTTCTATAGATAGAGTTATTCGTCAGAGAGCGTTCATCCGATGGACGCCTCCTTACTGCCTGTAAAAAAAACGAGCCTTGAGGGACCCGGTTCAGTCTGTTGCCAGCTTTTCTAATAATTAAGAATAAAACAGGACGGGATTCCGTTGCCGCCTATCGTAGCTTCATGGCTGTATACCAGCTACGCCAGCGCGGTCCGGTGGAGCGATTGATCAGAATGACACGAAATTATATCGAAGAAAAATATCCTCTTACATAGCGACCGAAATCAGCGGCGCAGATTTGGGCGTTCGCTGCATTAAGGTTAGGTGAGATTCCTCATAACGGCCTCTGCAGCCCATTTTCCACTCTCTGCCGCCCCTTCTGTGCAGGGAAATCCCATATAATCGCCTGCGAGGAAAACCTTCATAGAATGATGAACGTTCTTTCTATACTGGGCAATATTTCTGCTTCTTCCCGGTGGGGACATAGCCGCTGCCTCTTTCCAACGATATACTTTCGTAAAAAGCAGATTTGCCGAAATGCCGACAACATACTTTTCCATGTCTTTCAAAACAACGGCAAGGATATCTCTGTCATTCCAATCGATCATTTCTGAACTCGCTTTACCCGACAAGAAAGCCACAAGCAACTTGCCGTCGGCAACTCGGCTCTTGTCTTTTTTCCCCAGATCCCCATTCGCTATTGCGTTAACAACATTTCTCTCCTTTTTCGGTATCAGGATACCAAAGAGCCGCGCTATTTCGGGTGCAATGCCAAATGAGTCTTTGACTGCAAGGGCGATAACGATTGCTGAGCTGTATGGCGTGGTTAAGAGCTTCCGTTCAATGGCCGACGGTTCTTTCAATAAGTTTCTCGAAACAGATGCAGTGGTTGCGAGTATGACCCTGTCGGCAGAAATCCGCTCATTGTCCGTGTTCAGTTCTATGCCGGTTTTATCAATCGACATCGATTGTACCGATGTATTAAGTCTCACGTCCAATTCGGAAGCCATACGTTGAGGCAAAACATTGATGCCACCGGTTAACGACATGTATTTAGCTCTTTTCAGGAACAGCAAAGAAGTTGTAAACATAGGCACCACTCTTGATGTATCCTTGAGTGATTGATAGTAAAATGCATCATGTGGAGGTTCTATGAGGTAATCGGTAATTTCCTCTCCGAAGTAGCGGTTGCTCCACGTTTCCGCATCTATGTCATCGTAGTTTGACCATGCGGAGAATTGCGTCAGGGGAATTGATTTAGTCTTGGCCAAAAGCCTGTAGCCGCGATAAGCAAAGCGAAGCCACCCTGAGAGACTTAGGCCTCCTGTTTTCAATGCCGATAACGCATCTGCTGCGCATAATGTTCGAACCTTGCCTTTTCTTTCTATTCCAAAGAGTTGACTTGTCTCGATAAATTCCTTGTTTAGACCGAGCCTGTCAATCAAGTCGAGTTCTAATGTGAATTTATCCGTGAGAAATTGGGCGCCATAATCAACAGTAAAGCCGTTGACAAAGTCAGTGCCCATCCTGCCGCCGACCCGGTCTGATTGCTCCAAGACAACTGGATGGTGCCCTGCTTGCTTAAAAAAATAGCCTGCTGTGAGACCGGCAATACCTGCTCCCACCACGACAATGCGTTGATTCATCATGTTGCCTCATTTCTAACACGCGTTAAAAAGGGGTCTGCAACAAGCCCAATTCGGCTTTGATAGCTTGAACATCAAGAGAGTTCAGCATCTCAATTATATTTGGATATATCTTAGCATGATAGCCGTATCCCCCATCTTTCAGTTCTTCGATAGCATGATCTTTTGACCAATTTTGCAAAATGATTCGATACGATGCGGAGACAATGCCGGTACGATCTGAGCCATGCCAACAATGAATAAGAACAGGACCTTTTGAATTTTTAATTATTTTAAGAGCTTGAACTAATTGTTCAACTTTGATATCATCGGTGTTCATTTTTACATGGTGAAGCTTAATATCTGTTTTCTCAGCCTCGTCATTGTCTGTATGAAATTGCCGTAAATTCAATACCTCTTGAATGCCAAATTTTTCAAGTTCAGCAAAGGCTTTACTGTCTGGCTGTTCAGATCGGTATATCTTGCTGTCTAGAGCATAGAAGTTTTGCAGGGATGATCCAATTACCGGGACAGCCCATTTAGAAGGCCTTAATCTGACTTCCGCCTGTACAGCTGCACTGCACAGTAAAAATATAAGAAAGATAATTTTTTTCATAGGATTATTTTTTTTTTGGAGGGTAACAGTATCCAGAAGTGGAAACTTTCCATGTTGTTGACAGAGTTTCCGGAAAACTCCCTCTGCCGGTTATCTCAACTTCAAGGTCGCCAGTGCCATCAGACCAAGGATAATCGAAATAATCCAGAAACGGACAACCACTCTGGGTTCTGCCCATCCTTTCTTTTCAAAATGATGATGAAACGGAGCCATCAGAAAGATACGCCTGCCGCCGCTCATTTTAAAGTAGCTCACCTGAAAAATCACCGACAGCACCTCCATAACAAAGATTCCTCCGGCAATAGCCAGCAGGAACTCCTGTTTAATGATAATCGCCACTGCACCGAGGGCGCCGCCCAGAGCAAGCGAGCCCACATCGCCCATGAAGATCTGGGCCGGATAGGTATTGAACCAGAGAAAGCCGAGGCAGGCTCCGACAATGGTTCCGCAGAATACAGCTACCTCACCGGCTCCCAGCACATACGGGATTTGCAGATACTTGGAGATCAGCACGTTCCCGGCCGCATAGGCAAAGATAAAATAGACTGATGCGGTGATCATCACGGTCCCGGTGGCCAGGCCGTCCAGCCCGTCGGTCAGATTAACCGCATTGGATGCCCCGACAATTACAGCCACGGCAAAGGGAATATACCACCAGCCGAGATCAGGATACACGCCTTTGAGAAAGGGAAGGCTCAAGTTGCCGTCATAGCCGGAATGCAGATGAAGAAAGAGGCCGACCATGCAGGCTCCGGCCACCTGGAGCAGCAGCTTGCCGCGCGGAGACAGCCCCTTGGTATTACTCCTGGTGATCTTTTTCCAGTCATCAACCGAGCCGATCAGGCCGTAAAACAGGGTGAGGAGCAGGCAGACCCAGACCAGTCCGGTCCTCAGATTCGCCCAGAGCAGCGTAGAACCGGTAATGGCAATCAGGATCAGCATCCCGCCCATAGTGGGGACACCCCGTTTGCTGAAATGACTTTCCGGCCCGTCATCCCGGACGATCTGGCCGATCTGTTTGCTCTGCAGCCAGCGGATAAAAAAAGGGCCGGACAGAAATAGAATGAGAAAGGCGGTCACTGCCGCCCCGATGGAACGGAATGTCAGATAACGAAAAACGTTGAAGGCGCTGAAGTGAGTATGCAGCGGATACAGCAGATGGTAAAACATAAACTTGTTGCAGCGTTTTCTGGTTAAGCGTAGACAAGGACAGTCAAGGTCAGTTTGTTGTCCGACAGAGCGGGCATGTCAGACTCTGCACAGGCTCTGCGGACTGAACCGTCCGCCGCCCCGGGCAGTATACGCTATTCTGCCCTGTTTGTCTGTGTGCAAAGAAAATTCAGCAAATAAATAGAAGTTGTTTTCTTTTCCGTTTCCTGTCATCATATAGGCACAGGCCATACGTATATGGATGGAAATACTCTTTCTTGTTTTCTGATGTTATCAGGGAGCCAAGAAATCACGGCAGGAACGCGGCCTGCAGGTACCTGCCGCCCCCCCGACGGGATGACCGGAACAACGGATCGGGCACAATATCCCGTTCTTCTTGTCAATAAAATTTACAATGCTACCGACGGATAAAATGGACAAACTGACCAGAGAGGCGCATGATCACGGCAGGATCGTTGAGTCAATGGTCTTTTTTGAACAGTTCCTCAAAACCATCACCAGCAATGAAATCCCAGACTATACGGAACGGCTGCACCAGTTCTTTGATCAGTACATTGTGCAGCATTTTTCCTTTGAGGAAAAAGAAGTATTCCCGATTCTGCTTACCAAAGGTGATGCTCAGGACAAAAAGCTGGTGCAGGAACTGCTGGAGGATCATGCTTCGATATTACGTCTTCTTGCCGAGTTCAGGAAGATTATATTTTCTTTCGGCCCGCAGCCGAATACCGGGCAGGTCAAAAAGATCATCACTTCAAGCGAGACAATGATCACTGCCGTGCTGGCGCATACAGACAAAGAGGATAAAAAACTGTTTCCGGCTCTGCGGAAATATGATGCGAAATAGAGGGATATCCTTGATTTTTATATTCTGTTACCGTGTCCTGCGGATGATCAGCCGGAAGAAATCAGCCGTTGTGCCTGGTCCACGAACAGATAACTATTCAGAATGAATGTCTTTCGATGAACTCTCTGAGTGCTTCCTGCATCTGACCTTGGAGTTTTTTACGCATCATGGGCAGCCAACCTAAAGTCAGGCCGGTCGGGCCAAGTGCCATACGTACCCAGCGGTAAAATCCGAACTCATCGTGATGCCGAAAAATTTTACCATTGGCAAAATAAAACTCCGCCTCCACAATATTGTGAACTTTTCGCTGAGTACGCCGGAGGATGTAGGTGGCTTCCCAGTGTACCTGTCCCTGCTTGTCATCTGCTTTGAGCACGGTAAAATCAATCTTCAAATCCTTCCCGGCATTGAAAAGCATATGCCACATAGCAGCCACCTCAGTCTTCCCTTTGAGATTGAAAATGGGATCGCTGAATACTGCGTCAGGAGCGTAGCAGGCTGCCATGCCTTTATGATCTTTCCGCTGAAAACAGGTATAAAAAGTATGCAGTAATTTCTCGTTAGGATGCAATTCTACCGCTTCCTCCAGGAGAGCTGATAGTGTTCCGGGAAGGGACCTCCCTTAAAGTCAATGGCACTGTCCGCCTGAAGACCGGGACGCATCAAGGTTTGGCGCGCCATTTCCGGGATCATCACCATGCCGATATATTTACCGAGACATTCATGCAGCCCGAAACCAAAGTGAAAGGTGTCCAGCCAAGGGCGGTCCGGGTTGAACTTCTCCGGTTTAGAAAAGGCACGCTCATCAAAAGTGGCTGAGAGAATCAGCGGCAGAACTAAGCTGCCTTCCGGAATGACGGTCTCTCTGTCCGTTCCCCGTGCCAATGTGTAATCAGCAATAGATTTGCGGAACAAATAGGGAGAAATAGGATTAAAACGCAGAGCCTCCCAGACGATACTGTCAAAATGTGCAATATCATCAACCGCTCTCTTGGCCTGAGCCAGCACATTCGGTCTGCGCAGCAGTTCCTGGAGAATCTGGGCCACTGCCTGGGCGGTGGTTTCCACTGCACCGATCAGCAGTCCGCCAATATTCCGGGCCAGCCGGTCCAGAGGAAAAGTCACTTCTTCCGGAAATTGAGTACGCAGCAGACGGGAAACGATATCATCTGCATGCTCTCCTTTCTGGACAGCTGTTATCTTCCGTTTTATCAGGTCACCCAGATAACCGCGCATCTCCTGCGCCCCTTTCAGAGATTTAGCGTGAATCGCGTCAGGATCATCCACGATATCGAAAGGCTGGTTATGAAAGGTGTCATACTGGTTCCAGTATGACCATTCAATCAGCTGCCGGGGATCAGTACCATCCAGACCAAAGTATTGCTGGACCAGAAGAGCCGGAATCAGGCGGCAGAAATTATTTACGTATTCTATCTGCGAACCTGCATTTTCCAGAGTTTCCTTGGAGAATGTACCGATCAGCTCCCTCACCCTGGGCAGGTCATCCCGATTGAGCATTGACTGCATAATTGCTTTCTCGCGGTAATGGAGGGGAGTGTCGTCCTGGGCAAGCATATAATCGCCCATTTTAGGGAAATAGAGTTCCACTGTAAAGACTGAGTGGTGCCGCAGCACCTCCACTACATCATCAAACAAGGCCACCAGGATGCAGACCGGCGTTGTGAGGACAGGTCGGTTCTTCCGCAATTCTCTGAAAAACGCCCTTGGGTTGTTGTCCATCCATTCCCGTACCAAAGGGAATTTCTCATGTTCCGCAGCCTTGTCATACTGCTCTAAAAAGGAAATTTCACCGAAGCTCATAATTCCGCCTCCTCAAGGAATCTGTAGGGATCTTTCAGGAATTCGATTACCGCCATCTTTTGTTCATGCGTATAGGGACGGGCAGGATAGATGTGACCCTGATTGCTGTTGCCGGGCAGTGAGGTATCAAAACGAAAAAGGCCGGGCTGCTCAACAGAAACATAACCAAGCCGTTCAAGATCCAGTTCCGGATTGCCTACCCAGAAAACCTTGGAACGCTCTTCAGGCGGGGAGAGCAGCTCATACATATTCGGTACGGAACCGTTGTGCAGGAAAGGAGCGGTGGCCCACATACCCAATAACGGTCCGGCCTTAAAGCTGGTTACATCGTCCGGTTGATAAGGCTTTGGTTCTTCACCTGGTTTTGCGGGATAAAAACGGTAATCGGAATATTCCAGCAGCTGTTTTTTGCTCAGCCCCAGGTCATTCAAGCCCTTTTCCACCACCGCGCTTACACTGCCCAGAAAAAACGTGGCTGCCGGTACAACCCCTTTCCCTTCAAACAAAATGGAAGCAAGGTCACCGGTGGCAGTAAAACGTGCAATCAAATTATTGATGTAGGCAGGATCAGTCCCCACCTCTTGATAGTTGATCCGACCGATCTTGATGAACTGCTTACCGACGATATTTTCTTCCTTCGGGGTCATGTCAAAGGGAGGCATGTTGTGGCAGCCACGGCAGTTTTTTGTAAAGAGTTCAGCGCCCTTTTTGCCGAGTTCCATATCGATCGGTCCGAACAGCTCATCATCCCAACGCGGGCTTTTCAGCTCCCGGAGCCATCCTTCAAGATCATTAAGATTTGTATACAGTACTGTGGAAGAGAGCATGCCTGTAGAATCCTTCCCTTCAGCATGCTGTATTTTATCGATAAGCTGTTTCAGCTTCCGGCTGGCAGGAGGAGCCTGCTTATGCAGATCAGGCGGGACCAGATCCTTGGCCAGCTGCTGCAGCTTTTCGTGAATCTTTATTTTTGCGGCCAGATCGGCCTGTTCCAATCTGGAACCGGTGAACTGAGCAGATCCGAACACGCCCAGTACTTCTCCGGCGTTTCGGGCGATAGGATTACTGGCAATAGGATTCCACTGCACCCAAGAGAGAAAGGGTGTATACCAGAGAAAAGGATAACTTACCGGTGCACTGGGAGGACGCAGATTATCCGGCACTTCCAGATCAAATACAGCCAGGGCGTTTATTATCTGCCCCAACGCATCAACCCGTCCTGCCCCGGCGGGAAGCGGCGGGGTACGCATCCACGCACGTCCTGTAATTCGGTTCGTAAAAGCAAGATAGGCCCCACGAAGATTGGTGACGTCATCCTCCTTGGCATCAGGGGAAAGTACTTTGGCCGCAAAACGCCTGAACTTTTTCTCATCCAGCAATGTGGCATTTACTGCTGTGGAGAGATCCTGCATAAAGGCACCGAAATCAGCCAGTGCAGGTGCCCCGTCAATACGCAGCCGTTTTCCCTTATACATGACATCATTTGTATGGCAGGCAGCACAGGTAAGCCCCATCCATTTACCTGTCCCCTCCACTTCAACCGGATCAACAGCAAAACCTACCGGCAACTCACCCGGGTTGAGTTCCGTAGCTCCCTTAGAAGGCTTCAGCCAACCGTATCGGGACAAGTTCTCTGCAGAAGAAAATCGCTTGGTGCTGCCCGCTTGTTCCAGGGCCATAAACCACTTATAAGGCATCAGGCGGGATCCTTGAGGGGTATAATAAAAAGACTCACGGATTTCGGGATTCCAGCCCTGATCCAGAAATTTGATATCCGGAGATTCTGACGAATGATTTGATGCAGCTGCAGGATTTCCAGATACAGTCAATGCCATGACGATGATAATACTGGCCGTCAACGATTTCAAACGGATACGCTGCCGAATGATCTTGCCGGATCTGCCGATCCTTCTGCTTTCTTTTAAACTCATTTCACCTGTCCTCCTCCAGAAACATTTTGCAATTATTAATGATCTACAGAAATCTTATACATACTGAAACGAAAAAGTAAAGCTAAAAGTGTACACATTGTGGGGGTAATGCGTATTCATGCACATATAAAAAGAGGTATTTTCAGTTCTGCTTGCCCGGAGTGATGCTCAGGAAAAAAAGCTGGTGCAGGAACTGCAGGAGGATCATGCTTCGATATTACGTCTTCTCACCGAGTTCCGGAAGATCATATTTTCTTTCGGCTCGCAGCCGAATACTGGGCAGGTCAAAAAGATCATCACTTCAAGCGAGACAATGATCACTGCCGTGCTGGCGCATACAGACAAAGAGGATAAAAAACTGTTTCCGGCTCTGCGGAAATATGATGCGAAATAGATGGATACCCGGAAGTTCCTGTATTCCGTCAGACTCCTCCCCGGCCACCTTGCCAAACAGCAATACAGAGAATTCTGTACGGCCCTGATTTTTTTTATCCTACGGCAACCGCCTCCGCGAAACAACCAATTCCACTCCCAGCAGCAGCACGGCCGCAGTAACCAGCCAGGAAAACAGCTCCCTATACTGAGAAAAATGCTTGATCTTCCTGGTCGTGGCTTCCATCGCATTAATCTCCTCGTAAATTTTTTCCAGCGAACGGGTGTCAGTGGCCCGGAAATACTTGGCTCCGGTCATCTCGGCAATCTTGCCCAAGGTATCCTCGTCAATATCCACCTCAGCCATATTGGGTCGGCCAAATATATCCACACCCGGCATTCGGGCAATCCCCTGTTTTCCCGCCCCGATGGTGTAGACCTTGATCTTCATGGTCTCTGCCGCTTCGGCAGCAGTGAGCGGCGCAGCCTTGCCCGCATTATTGACCCCGTCAGTGAGCAGGATCATGATCCGGGACTTGGCCTCCTGATCTCGCAGCCGGTTGACCCCAGCCACAATGGCCGACCCGATCGCGGTACCGTCTTCAATCATCCCGGTGCGCAGGGATTCCAGCCGCTGGAAGAGCCAGTCATGATCCAGGGTCAATGGGCAGACCATGTAGGGTCGTCCGGCAAAGGCCACCAAGCCGATTCGGTCATTGGGCCGATCTTCAATAAATTTTTTCACCACCGCTTTGACTACTGTCAGACGATCTACAGCCCTGCCTTTCAGCGTAAAGTCCATGGCCTGCATGGAGCCTGATACATCCACGGCCAGCAGAATATCAATGCCTGACGCCTCGACCTCGGTGCTGGTGCTGCCCCATTGGGGACGGGCCATTGCCAGGATAATCAGACCGAGGGCAGCCAAGCGCAGCCAGGCCAGCAGTCTGCCCGGCCGGGTCATTTTTTCCGAAGAAATCGCTCTGGCCACTGCAACAGAGGAGAATACCAGGGCAGGTGCCGGGCCGCGTCTGCCCCGGAGAAATCCCAGAACGGGAAGAAGAAGCAGGAACCAGAGCAATTGGGGATAGGCAAAACCAAGGCTGTCCATTATTTTTCTTCAGCCTCCACCTTAGTTGCTTCAATAAACACACGCAGATTTGCAGCCATATCCATCATGGTTTCCCGGCTCAGCCCAGCTTTGGCAAATTTGACCATATCGCAGTGCTGGAGCCAGGCTTTCAGGTTGTCGGAATTTTTTTTCAGGTCCACCGGCACATCTTCCCGGTCTTCAGCCAAACCGCTGATAAACTCGCGGGTGGTCTGCCTGCGGGCAAAGATGCCGAAACGCTGCTCAATATACCGGCGCAGAGTCTGGTCGATTAGGTTGACAAAGGCAGCAATATTTTCCTCTTCAATCAGCAGCCCGGCCCGCTTCAATTCGTGCAGAGCAGTTTCATGGGCCAGGACGGCCTTCTGCTTTTTGCTCCGTTTGCGGAGAAAGAGGATCAGAACGATAAGCAGCAGAGTTGCCAGCACCGTCGCTGCGACTATCCACAGAATACGGTTATGCTCAGGGATAAGAATTGGCTCCTTGATATCATAAAGCTGGTCCGGCCCGATAGCAGGTGGTTTGGGTGGTTGCGTCTGCTGATCAGCGGACTGGTTCTGCGCCGCCGGATCAGTAAGAGGAACGGTCACCTGATCGGCGAATCCAATGCCGGAAAAAATACTCAGCAGAATAAGCAGCAAGGACAAAAAATCTTTCGCCCCTACACCCCTTATTCCGAAAAACAAACGCTTCATCGGGCCAGCCTCCTTTTTCGGGAGCGGAAAAACCCCATCAGAGGAGCGAGATACGGCGTATCTGTGGAGAGCCGAAGCAGATCAATCCCGGCACTGCGCACGGTGTGGGCAAAACGCTCTGCCCGGTCACCAGCCAAGTTGGCATAGGCCTGTCGTGTCCAGGGATCAGCAGTATTGAGGACGATCTGTTCGCCGGTCTCTGCATCCTCCAAGGTGATCTCGCCCACATTTGGCAGCTCCCGCTCCCGAGTATCCGTGACCGACACGGCAATCAGGTCATGCCGCCGACCGGTGATCCGCAGTTTGGGCCGGATGGCCTCCAGGGCATCGTCAAAATCACCGGGCAGACAGAAATCCGAAAGCAGAAAGGTCACGCATTTGCTTTTGGCCACCCGGTTGACAAAGTCCAGGGCCTCATTGATTTTGGTGCCCTTGCCTTGGGGCTGAAAAAAAAGAATTTCTCGAATAACCCGGAGGATATGCTTCCGGCCCTTGTCCGGCGGAACGAACAGCTCGACAAAATCGGAAAACAGAACTAGCCCGACCTTGTCGTTGTTGCGTACTGCGGAAAAGGCCAGCACTGAACCCAGCTCGGCCATCATCTCCCGTTTGGACTGCTCCCCGGAGCCGAATCCGCCGGAGCCGCTGATATCGATCATCAGCATGATGGTCAGCTCCCGCTCTTCAGCGAATTTCTTGACATGGGGAACCCCGGTCCGGGCCGTGACGTTCCAGTCAATGCTGCGGATTTCGTCGCCGGGCACGTATTCCCGCACCTCGTCAAAATTCATGCCCTGGCCCTTGAACACCGAATGGTAACTCCCGGCCAGGGTGTCATCCACCATACGCCGGGTGCGCACCTCGATACGGCGGACCTTTTTCAGGATTTCCTTGGTGATTGTTTTTTCCATCTTACGGCACCGGTACCGTATCCAGCAATTTGCGGATAATATCCTCGCTGGTAATCCCTTCAGCCTCGGCCTCATAGCTGATCCGCAGCCGGTGGCACATCACATCCAGAGCGCAGTTCTTGATGTCATCCGGGATCACATAACCGCGACCGTTGAGATAAGCCAAGGCGCGAGCCGCCACCTTCAGATTGATGGTCGCTCTGGGCGAAGCCCCGGTCTCGATGTAATCTTTCAGCTCCGCGCTGATGCCTGCCGGGTCGCGGGTGGCATAAACCAACTCGACAATATAGTCCTTGATCCGGTCGTCCAGATAGATGGAGTCCACCACCCTGCGGGCGGCGAGGATGTCTTCCGGCGCAATAATCTGCGGCACGCTGACGCTGGAGTCGGTGTGCTCGACCATGTCCAGAATCTGCCGTTCCTGCTCGCGGGTCGGGTAGTCTACCTTTACCTTGAGCATAAAGCGGTCTATCTGGGCTTCGGGCAGAGGATAGGTGCCTTCCTGTTCAATGGGGTTCTGGGTCGCCAGGACCAAAAATAGCTTGGGCAGGAGAAAGGTGGACTCACCGATAGTCACCTGCTTTTCCTGCATAGCTTCCAATAGGGCAGACTGGACCTTGGAAGGTGCCCGGTTGATTTCATCCGCCAGGATGATGGAGGAAAAAATCGGCCCCTGCTTAACTTCAAAAGAGGTATCTTTGGGATTGTAGATCTCCGTGCCCATGATATCTGCTGGCAGCATGTCCGGGGTGAACTGGATGCGCTGAAATTCCGTGGACACCGCTGCAGCCAGGGTCTTCACGGCCAGGGTCTTGGCCAGACCGGGCAGGCCTTCCAGCAGGATATGCCCGCCGGTGAGCAGGCCGATAAGCAGCCGTTCCACCAGCCCCTCCTGACCGACTATATTTTTCCCTACCTCACTTTTCAGCAGACCAACCCAAGCCGAGCTTTCCTGCACAGCTTTGTTGATGGCCTGAACTGAAACATTCTCCTGGGTTCCGCTCTGCTCGGCAGGCGGGGGAGCAGAAACAGCATCAATGGACACACTCATATGTATTTCTCCTTATCTGATCGGAATATCGGTAAGTAAATGACGAAGGGATTGTCCGGCAGGGGCTGCCGCTGCATCAGCACAGTCTGCAGGTGTAACGTAAGAAGTCTTTGTGAAATGTCAAGGGGCAGGGTATGTTGTGCCGCAGAACGGGACAGGGAAAACGATCCGTTTCATGAAGGGGGATTTAAATCGGGGCTTGACAGGTAACCAAACGGAAGCGGCAGGATATCTCGGTTGTCTCTCGCAAGATGCACTATATCAGTAAGTTGAGAGACGTATTTTTTAGATTTGCTGGAAGTCTATAGTGTCCCTTTGAAAAGCAACCTTGCCCGATCCATTCGAGGTGGCATTTTGGAGCAGGATGGTTTTGAAAATAGCTTCTGAAAAATGGATGCGCTCATCAGTTCTTTTTGTGAGCTGTGCCGAAAATACTCTCAAAAAGACCATCAGAAAAAGTACGTTTGCTGTTGCTAAAAAAAGCGGAACCTGATAGAGCTGGAAAAAAATTTCCGTTCAATAAACAAATATATTATCCAACGTGAAGAGGAAACCATCATGGCTCAGGAAATAATCTCCCTTGCTGAACGTGTACTGCAGGTCCCGCCTTCCCCGACTCTGGCAATCAATGCCAAGGCCAAGGCCCTGAAAGCGGCAGGTGAGGATATTCTCAATTTCAGCGTCGGCGAACCTGATTTCGATACGCCGCAGCATGTCTGCGCAGCCGGTAAACAAGCCATTGACGACGGATATACCCGCTACACGGCCGTGCCCGGTATCCCGGAGCTGCGGGAAGCGGTCTGTATGCGCTTCAAGGAAGATCACGGCTGGGATTACACGCCGGAAGAAATTCAGGTCTGCTGCGGCGGCAAGCACGGGCTGTACAATATCTTTCAGGCCATGCTCAATCCCGGTGACGAGGTGCTGATTCCGGCGCCGTACTGGGTCTCCTATCCGCCCATGGTTCAGCTGGCAGGCGGTGTGCCGGTTCCTGTTCCCCTGGATGAAGCCATGCATTTTGATTTGAATCCGGACACGCTGGCCGAAAAAGCCACGGACAGGACACGGGCTCTTTTTCTCAACAGTCCGTCCAATCCGAGCGGCTCTGTTTTTTCCGCCGAGGCCCTGCAGACAGTGGCAAAAATGGCCCTGGAAAAAGGCTGGCTCATCGTGACCGATGATATTTATGAAACCATCACCTATATGGATGGCAATTTGCCGCATATCCTGGATGTGGAACCTGCTCTGAAGGCACAAACCGTGGTGCTGAACGGGGTTTCTAAATCCTTTGCCATGACCGGCTGGCGGATCGGCTACTGCGCCGGGCCGGGACATCTGATCAAGGCGATGAATAAAATTCAGAGCCAGTCCACCTCCAACCCCTGTGCTCCGGCCCAGTATGCTGCTCTGGCTGCCCTGACCGGACCGCAGGATTTTCCCGAAACCATGAAAAAGGCGTTCCTGCCCCGGCGGGACTTTTTTGTCAGCGATCTGGAATCCATTGACGGCGTCACCTGCGTCAATCCGAGCGGCGCCTTTTATGTGTTCCCGAACTTTTCGGCCTACTACGGCAAGTCCTTTAACGGTGTGCAGCTCAAGGATTCAGCCGACATGGCGGCCTACTTCCTTAATCAGGCCAAAGTCGCCTCTGTGCCAGGTATCGCCTTTGGTGCAGATGATTTTGTCCGTTTCTCCTTTGCCACTTCTATGGAGGTCATAAAGGAAGGTATGGGGCGGGTCAAAACGGCTCTGGCCGCGCTGGAGGACTGATCGCTTGGCCCCTCCCAAGCCGCACTAATAAAAAAATCCCCTGCCCTTAAAAAAATAAAACAGGCGGGGGATCAGGGAGCAGAGCCGAGTCGTTTCGACAGCTGGTCTTCGTACAGAGAAGCCGGCTCAAGCTGGGTGGCAAAGCCGAGATACTCGGTAAAATCTTCCGGCCCGGTATCTTCATAATAATCAGGATACGGGTAGCCGGTCAGGGTCATGTTCGTCTCGACCTGCAGCTCCGGCGTTGTTCCTATAACATACCCCATGCCGAAATTATATGACCGGATCATTCCGCTGCCGCTCAGGTTCCAGAAGACATTCTGGGTTCCGGTCATCCCGGCTCCTATTGAAGCAGTCTGACGGTTTCCCACGGCAAGCCCGTCATTGAACGTCGAGGAATCAAACAGGTTTGCAGTCGCCAGAGCGTGATGGATATTACTGTCGCCTTCATAGCAGGTATCATCGATCTGATCATCTACGGTGTTGCAGATGCGTGCTTCAGAACTTTCCACCCGCAGAAAAACGTTACCTGTTGCCCCGAAATCCCAGTTGATCGCAAAGTTATGCCGTCCATACCGACCAATCGAGTCCTTGATCAGCGCTTCATTGGTGGTCGATATCTGGAACAGGTAGCCGTTACCGCCGCTGCCCAGATTTTCTGCATGTTCAAGGACGCAGTTATCAACGGTTACCCGGAAACTTTCATAAATATAAATGCCGTGTGACCTGAGATGATAATCGTGCCCAAGTTGGGCGAAACTCCGGACATGCTGCACCCAGCAATCCCTGCATTGTCGTATCCGGATGGCTGTTGTCTGATCAACACCGCTGCTCCAGTTTTCTTCCGCGCTGCCGAGGGCGGTGCTGATGCCCAGATGTTCAACGCCGCTGCCGGAGACGTAGGAGGTAGCTTTGCGTACCACGGCACTGTCGCGTAATGCTTTGACAGGATAGCGCAGCGGAACCTTGAAATAAACTCTGTTGCCGTCCACAGCTGTAATTGTTCTGCGGAAAAAAGTGCGCTGGGTATTGAGCGGAATATGGAACCAGTAGTCGCTGCTGTTATGTTCCGCTTTAAAATCAGCCGTGATATTCCAGGCAATATGAATATCATCACCCGGAGAGAGCCCGGCAGCGTTCTGCACCTCAACAGAGGTTTCAAATACATCTCCGTCAGCCGTGATTTTCCAGTCGGCGTTATCGATCAGCCCCAAGGATGAGCCGCCCACAGTAACCGCATCAACGGCATCTGTGAAGAACAGTTGCGTCTGCTCTTCCCCTGCGCCGCGCAGGACTACATTTGAGCTGCCGATGTTCAGCTCTCCGTCCAGCCGATACAGCCCTGCCGGGAGATAGACAACCCCGCCTTCCGCTGCTGCTGCGCTGTCCAGAGCTGCTTGAATCTGATCCTTCACATCAACCGAGCCGTCATTCGGTGCTGTGACCGTAACAGTCACAGGGTCGGACGGAAGAGCCTCTTCACCGTTTTTGTAGCCTGCATAGGAATAATCCTGCAGGAAAAGCACGGCGCCGTCCTCAGGCCGGACTGTCTGCCAGCCCGGTGTCCAATTTTCAGGATACACCGCACTGCGGAGTACATCATCAGTACAGGGCTGACAGGAACCGCCGCAGTCCACCCCGGTTTCGCTATTATTCTGTACCCCATCAAAACAGGGAAGCAGAGGCGGCTCAGTGCCGTAGACCAGTACTCCGTCGTAATAGACAGTTATTTTCTCGTTAGGCGCAAGCGTCATCGGATTCTCGGCGCGGTATGAGTAGTCATTGGTTTCATCCTGATGTATTCCCCACCCGCTATCCAGAAACTTCATGACGAATCTGGTTGTTCCGGACTCGGGACTGATGCTTTCGGTACTGCTGCTGAAGGTAATTTCCGCGACTGTATCAACCCCTTCACGGTCTTCTACCGGACTGAACTCTACATCAGGATACGTAAGTTTGGGATGCTGTATTATTGAATTTTCGTTTCGCTGTTCATAGGTGAACCAGTATTTTATCCTGATACGGTTCAGGTCAACAGCTGTTGACCCGTTGTTGACCACCTTGAGATAAAACCAGATGAACAGGTCATCAGTCGGAGACTTTATCGACTGCGAAAGACAGGAAAGACCGACACCCGGAACAGCAGCTGATGCGCTGCTGACCGTCAAAAACACTGCTGCTGTTACTGCCTGGATAACAAAACGCCATTGCATGTTCTTTCCTCCTTTTTCGGATTATACTCTGCCTCACCGCAGGTGAGATTTCAGGTTGCTGACCTGCTGATATTTCCAGCAAAATCACAGTATAATTATATCACACAGAGCACTCTCCCGGCAATCGGAATCTGGTAGTCCTGCAACAAGGTGATGATTTATCTTCACTGAATATCCGGACAGCCTGATGAAATGTGGAACTTTATACAACGAAAATTCGCGGAGGAAAGCACGCCCGGAGGAAGAAATCGCTCCCTGATCCGGCATGGGTGCTTGACTTTCTCCTGAAAAAGAATAAAACATAGGCCAAATATGATAAAAAAACTGCTGTTGCCCGACCGCTGAATCCGAATACAAACCTGAACAGACGATCATGCCTGTCCCGCACTTCCTTCTTATCGCAGCATCTTACCTGATCGGCGCAATTCCTTTCGGCCTGCTGCTCTCCCGCAGCCGGGGCGTGAATATCCGCGAGCAGGGCAGCAGAAATATCGGGGCCACCAATGTCTCCCGTCTGGCGGGGAGAAAAACAGGTTCTTTTACCTTCCTGCTTGACTGCGGCAAAGGCTATCTGCCCATGCTGGCTGCCGATATTCTGGCGGGCAGTGCGGAACACCGCAATCTGCTTATCGCTCTTTGCGGCGGCGCGGCTGTTGTCGGCCACATGTTTCCTGTTTATCTCCGCTTCAGGGGAGGCAAAGGGGTGGCGACCGGACTGGGGATTTTTCTGTACTTGGCCCCTGCAGCAGTTCTGTTCAGCCTTTTTGTTTTTATCGTCGTAGTTGCGACAACCGGTTTCGTTTCACTCGGTTCCCTGCTGGGTTCAGCCGCAGTCCTGCCCTGCCTGTATTTTTTCTCCGAACCGTCTTGGAAAATCATTCTGGCTGGTTGTACTGTTCTGCTCATCTGGATCAGGCATTCTCAGAATATCAGACGGCTGCTCCGGGGAACAGAGGAGAGTTTCCGAAAAAAGGCTCTGTAAAACCGGAAGAATGAATCCTGTCAGTTGGATTCAGGGGAAACGGAATATCTGCTTTACTGGAATGAAATAAACGGAAGGCGTGGAAAGAAGCGGAACGAATAACCGCAATGCTTTGACGGGAAGAAAAAAACGCGGGAACCGAAGTCCCCGCGCGTTTTGGTCAGGTGTGTCGTTCAGAATTACAGAACATTACATTAGAGTTGTTCCTGAATAACCTCCGAGTCCCCAAAAACAACCACTTGAAAAACGAAAAATGGGCCTGTAATCTTATACAGGAACAACTCTATTACGGAGTGTCATACCTGATCTGGCTGGATGAGGCTGTCCCCGACCAGTTAGACCAGTTGCTATAGTATGTGCCACTAACCCAAATACCCACCCAAATCAACCCGCTCCCAGCAGGCAGCTTATTCTCATTGATATGAGTACGTTTTACAACAAGATTGCACAGCTCGTTAGGCAGATTGCAGGTCAACTCGATCGCATCATCTTCGAACAGCAGTCTGTTGCCGACTATATCTGCGGCAGGGATGCCCCCCGCCCAATGGGTGTACGCCCAACCAGTACCACGTATCCCCACCCACAGACCAGCGTTAGGATAAACATCCGCCTCAAGACCGGTCATATCCCTCATTCTGATGATGGCAAAATCCCTATCGGCATTATTTTTGTCAATGGTAATCTTGCCAGCCTGTAAAGACGGGCCAGCTGCTGCCTGATTTGAACCGGTGGCCAGAAGCAAAATACCTGCTGCTACACAAGACCTCCTGCAGAACTGCCTGTTCTTCTCAGGCGGTGAGGTTTTTCCCTTTTTCAAAATTTTCCGCTTCAGGCAGCTTTCTTCATTTTCCGTGCCGCAACCTTCATATTCACTATGCCGGATATGATATTTTTCTTTATATTATGGCCTTTAAGCCTGTTCCGGTATGTTTCCGACATGATTTTAAATACCTTCACCTCTCTTATGACATGCTCAACTTTGATACGTTTTTTCGATAAATCAAGATTATATGCCTTCTGTTCGGCGGTCAGTTCACCGTTCCGGGGCTTTTTAAAGGGAATTTCGGCGCGCCGGTCATATGCCGCGATTCCCTGATATCCGCTGTCGGCCTTCTTCGGAATACCGTGAAAACGCTCCCGCCCCTTCTGTTCCTTATATATCCTGAAATCATGAACACTTCCGGGATACGACGCCGAAACCGAAAAAATCCGTCCGTCGGGACCGGCGGTAAACTGCGTTCCGAGCGTGTGTTTTCCCTTCTTTCCGCTGTAATACTTCTTCTGTCCTTTCTTCAGGCGCTGAACCGGCTGCTCCGTCGCATCGATTATCAGGTATTCCGCATCTTCCCGTGTGATTTCACGCTTTTTTTCAATATGAATCACCCGTACCGCGATTTTTTCCATCCGTTTCACTGCGCGCATCACCGTCGTCTCATCGGAATCGAAGAAAAAACTGAGGAACTCATATGTCACGTAACAACGGTAATAGATAAGCGAAGACTTCGCAGGAGCATGGCGAGAAGGTGGTTTTCAGCTCCTTCCAAGTTGTGCTTTCTCCCGCCCTTTTCAAAATTATCTCTCCGCTCTTCCCATAAAGGGCGGATCTTTTCCGTCATTCCGTTGAAAAGATCAATATCGACACCGGTCAGACGGCGGAATGTTTCAGGGCGGCGGGAGAGTTTTTCGAATGTGAGCATGATTTTCAGACCTCCGGGGTTGATAATCGAAAAAGTGACCGAAAAAATATCAGCATCCGCCGTTTCTGTCAAATCACCAAGTTTTGCAGGAGGTCTATTGGTGACCATACCATTAACTATTTAATAATATTAATAATACTAAAAACAGGGGTTTTTAAATACTTAATAAAAATAAGCTGGTTATGTTTATGATCGCCAAAGTAGAACTAATCGTCAGTTAAAACTATGGACTTCAGTCCAAGACTTTTAGTAGATTCTCATTTATGAGGCCTTATAGAAAATCATCGCACAGCGTACATGATCTGAAAGTTCACTTGATTTGGATAACCAAATATCGTTACAACGTGTTAAGCAGGGATATAAGTATTCGAATCAGAGAGATAATACGCCAAACATGTGATTCGAAAGATATTCAGATCATCAAAGGAAATATCAGTCAGGACCATGTCCATATCTATGTGTCGTATCCTCCCAAGATATCCGTGAGTGAAATGGTGCGATTTTTCAAGGGCCGCTCTTCAAAAAAGATTCAGGAAGAATTTCCTCAACTGTCCAGAAGATACTGGGGAAAACATTTTTGGGGTATTGGCTGCGTTGCTTTGAGTTCCGGACACGTTACTGATGAAATGATACGGAATTATATTGAAAATCACAGAAATGACCCAAATCATAATAATGACGATTTTAAAATAGAATAACGACTTTCAGTCGTTACACACTGACTTGAGTCAGCGGTTTTAATCGGCTTTAGCCGAAATAGCGACTTTCAGTCCATAGTACATTGAATTCGGTTCATGATCATCCTCCATTTGTTGTATAATTACTCTGTAGATTCATATCTCATTGAATCATAAAAGATGGGACATGGTCAAGTTGCCTCCGATCCCATGCTGGTCGTTTTGCCGGTCAACCCCAACAGGCCACTGAATAGGATATCGGAGCACGGAAAACAAATTCATCCCCCTGCTCCGAGACGTTCTCCCCAAAGGGCGCATGTTCCGTCACTGGGGGCGAAGGGATGTCCCCCTGTGACGCACGATGATCCTCAAGGGGCGAAGGCTACTTCTACTTTGTCAACCATAACCTTTTGATCTATTTGTAAAAACTTCTTGCAATATCCGGATAAAGTTGTATCTTTCATTAGGAAGATTTTATCGCTTTTTGATCAAGCTAGCACCTGATAACAGCTATCAAAAAAATACCCGTCAATCGCCCTGATTATAACTTTATTCTTTTTATGAACGCTCCCAGCCCCGAAAAAAGAAGTCCCCATGACAAATTCTTTGAGTTGACCGGCATCGCCCGGCAACTTACGTCTTTTCACGAAAGATATCATCATTTTTTTAAGAGACATACGGTAATTTTGTCAGATAAAGCATTCCAATACTTGAAAGGTTTATTCCAGTCTGACAAAAAAACATGGAACGTATGGAGGAAAAGGTTCCGGGCGTTAAATATGAGCCCCTCCAGTATTTTCTTTCCGAATCGAACTGGGATTGGCGTCCTGTAAACAACCACGTAGCTAAAGATGCGGATAACATTTTTGGAGGAAAGGAAGATAGCGCTCTTTTTATTGATGAATCCGGGATGCCCAAAAAGGGGAAGATGTCTGTCGGGGTTTCTCGTCAATGGTGCGGGCAGCTTGGTAAAACCGACAACTGTCAGGTAGCAGTGTTCGCGACTTTGGGATATGGCCGTTTTTCCACGCCAATCGACTATCGGCTGTATTTACCGAAAAGCTGGACGGATGACAAGGAACGTTGTCTTAAGGCTAAGGCTCGGGGATGGCTGGCTTGGCATCATCATATGACTATGGTCATGATGGCCATGTTGTTTATGGTCGAGCAACGATTATACCATCAAGTCGGTGTCCCGTTATTGAGTTGCGCTGATATAACAACATTACTCAAGTCAATTTTCCACGTCGAGATGTAAACGAAGATGAAGTTATAAGACAGCTTTGTCAACGGCATGAAAAGAGGCAAGCTTCGATTGATTTCGCATATGAGAAACAACGGAATTGCAAATTATTACCACAGCCTTTGTGAGTGCCAAAGTAGAAGTAATCCCCCTGTGACGCATGATGATCCCCAAGGTGCGAAATGCAATCCCCTTGTGACGAAGGATGATCTCCAAGGGGAGGAACTTCCACCCCTTCCTCACACCTTACTGGAACCTGCCTGCTGATTGCGTTTGGCTTTCCTGTAAGCATCTCCCACCGACATATCCTTCCATAATCCACGAGCGAGCAAAATAGGAAAAAACTTGACGGGATAACCGGTTCTGTCTACCCTGATTGTATGAACAGGCAGAGGAAAATGACGGAGTCGGGTAGATATGCATTTTGAGTGGGATCCGAACAAGGCAAGAATAAACCGGCGCAAACATGGTGTTACATTCGAGGAAGCATCCAGCGCCCTGCGTGATTCCTTTTCAGCGACTGCGTATGACCCTGACCATTCAGAAAATGAAGATCGCTTTGTGACTTTCGGCATGTCCTCAAAAGGCCGCCTGCTTACAGTGGCACACACAGAAAGAGGCAATGCGATTCGCATTATATCGGCACGCCCGGCAACAAATTCGGAGAGGATAATTTATGAAGAAGGCTGAATCAGAGAAAGCGGATGAACTCCGACCCGAATACAAGAGATCGGATTTTGGAAAAATTGTGCGTGGTAAATATGCGGACCGTATTAAAGAGGAATCCAACATTGTCCTTCTGGATCCCGATATTGCCCAAGCTTTTCCCAATGATAAAGCTGTGAATAATGCGCTTCGCTCTCTGCTGGAACTGGCAGCGGCATCAACCCGCTTGGTAAAGCATTCCAAGGTGCAGCAGTGACAGGGGGCACGTTCATCTTCCGTGGGGAGGAACTTCCACCCCTTCCTCACACCTTACTGGAACCTGCCTGCTGATTGCGTTTGGTCTCCCTTGCTGAGCCAGGTATCCCTTGGTATAATTACACATTCCGATCTACCTATTTTCCCATAGCTTGAGGAGGACTCCCATGACACTTGCCGAGGTTATACCGCTTATTGATGCGCTTCCCTGTGCAGACAAGTTTGAACTGATGCGATTTATTTTGTCAAAGCTCTCAAAGGAAGAAGACACGGCTTCAATATCCCATGGTGCGCCTGCTGCACAGAAAAAGGATGCCCTGCTGGATATTGTGGGAATGGCGGAGGGGGAGGATGCCGACATTGCCCGGCAGCACAATAAATATCTGTTAAGGTCGTAGCAGGAAGGCCGCCTGCCGCTGGCACAGACAGAACGAGGAAATGCAATTCTCTCATCATATCGGTACGGTCGGCAATAAATTCGGAGAGGATAATTTATAAAGAAGGATGAATCAGAAAAAGCGAATGAACTCCATGGTAAACGCATTTAATTTATAGACCAGTCAGTACGTTCAGCAAGTAATCGTTATCCCAACCGGCCATGAGTCGTTTATTTTTGATTCCGACCTCAGCTGTTTTCTCCTGCTTCAATAAAAGTGAAACAGGCTTGCTCAATCAATTGAATTTTATCCATCAGCAGACCGTCCTGACTTGATCAACCACCTCCCCAATACCTATCGCGCCTTTTACGGCGCATTCCGGCAGCTGCATCCCATCCAGCAACAGGCCGTTGAACCGGTACTGGCGCAAAAAGATCTTATTCTTCAATCTGCTACCGGGTCCGGCAAAACCGAAGCCGTGTTGGCCCCGTGTATGGAACGGGTCATCCGTTCCGGGTCCAACAAATCCGTCCTCTATATCGTCCCCACCCGAGCCCTGGCCGCTGATCTGTATCGGCGTTTCAAAGCGGTTATCACCGAACGACTGGGGCTCGGATTCGCCATTCGCACCGGTGACCTCAAACAAAGAGGCGGTGGACGCCCTGCTCTGCTGCTCACCACGCCTGAGTCGCTGGACGTGATGATGGGCAGTTCCAATCAGGATCTGCGCGGTTTTCTCGCACGGGTGCGCATTGTGATCATCGATGAGGCCCATTTCTTTATCCATCAATATCGTGGCCGTCAACTGGTCTATCTGCTCCAACGTCTGGAACGGCGTATTGGCTCAAGAGTGCAACGACTTGCCTTATCCGCCACCCTTGCCGATCCCGATGAAGTGGGCCGCTTTTTGGGTTGCTCGTCGGATACCGTCTTTCTTGCTGATAAGGTGAGTAGGGACATCGTGCCCAGGATGGTGCATCTTGCAAATGATGAACAGGAGCTGATCGGTTTTCTGGATGATCTCTACCGTGAATGGGATTATCGCAAAATTCTGCTCTTTGCCAACAGCCGGGGACGCTGTGATAAAATTTTCGGGCTGTTGAATCGGCTTGGTTCCTTTCGCGGCAGGGCTCATCTGCATTACTCCAATCTCACCGCTAAACAACGCCAAAAGGTGGAGCACAGTTTTCGCAAGCAGAGCAGGTCAATTTGCATTGCTACCTCGACTCTGGAGCTGGGCATTGATGTGGGGGATGTGGATGCGGTCATTCTCTTTGAGCCGCCGGATTCGGTTGCCGCCTTTCTGCAACGTATTGGTCGGGCCAATCGACGGCAAAAGGCCATTCATTTTTGGGGAATATGCCGGGGCGAACAGGCAGGCCAGCAGGTCTTGCGTTTTCTCGCCCTGCTCAGTCTGGCCCGGCAGGGACAGGTGGAAGCAGCCCTGCCCAAAAACTTTCCCAGCGTGTTGAGCCAGCAGGTCATTTCCTGTTTGTATGAAAAAAAACGCCTTTCTTTACCATCGGTGCAGGAACTCTTTTGTGATCCGGGGGTTGATTCGGGCAACGAGGAAGCGGCGACCCGGCTTGAGAACATCTTCCAATCGCTGATCAAGAAACAATGGCTACGTAAGGACAAGACTGAGGGCTTATATACAGGAGGATGGCGATATTGGGAGGCCTTGACGGAGTATCAAATTTGGTCCAATTTCCCGGAAACCGAGATTGAGTACAAGCTGGATGTGGCAGGCGAGCCTGTGGCTGATATTCCGCAGACCATTGTCAAGCAGCTTGATCCCGGCGACAAGGTTTTACTAGCCGGTCGGCCTTTACGTATTCTCTGGATCAGTACCAAAGCGGATAAACGGATTTTTGCGGAACCCACTCAGGAGCGGCTGGATGATAAGGAATTGCTCTGGCTCGGCATGGGCTGTCACGTTTTTTTGGAGACAGCGCAGGCTATGCGGGCAGTCCTCAAATCACCAAATGCTGCTGATAATGAGGCTGCTGCCGGGCTTTTTTCCCGAACCCGCAAACTCATCCGCCAGCAGCTGGCCCAAGATGCAAAGGCGGTCTTGCTCAATAACGGCATTGAGGTGGTCCTTGCCGATCAAGGATCTTTTCAATACCGCACTTATCTGGGCGCGGTGGGCAATATGCTACTCGCCTGGAGCGTGAAGGAATATTTTGCTGCACAATCAGAAGATGTTGAGGTGGATTCCGATGAGATCGGCCTGATCTGTAGTCAATGGATTCCTTTTGAAAAGTTGCCCCTGCCCGTGCAACGCAATGATTTCACGGCTTGGGTCAAAAGCCATTGTAAGCAGCTGCGGGCCATGTTTCCGCTCAATGCCTTTTGTACGACTTTGCCGCCGGAAATATTGCGCCACGAACTGGTTGATTGCATCTTTGATCAGCGACTGATTGCTTTTTTTCAGCAATACAAAGACAGTTCCTCCGAGATCGTAGAGGGTGATCCGCGCAATCTTGAATTTCATCCTGAGCAGACTGAAGAACAGGCGCCCACCTTTTTTGAGGTACAGAGTCAACCATTATTGGCTTTGGAAAAGGAGCGGTATGAAGATGCCGGAGATGCTGCTTCGGTCTTTGTCAAGGACAAGAAGGTTCGCTATCAGACCAGACCCTTGACCGGCACCATGATCGGTGAATATTTTCGCCACCACCAATGTGATCGTCAGTTCTGCGCTTCTTTTCTCCGGCCCGAGGATCAGCCCCCCCGACAAAGCCCGATGGACGACGAGTATGCCAGCCTTCGTTTGGCACGGGGCCTAGCCTTTGAACAGGAAATTATGGCTGAGCTTGCCGGATTCAAAGAACAATTTCATCTTGTCCAGGAAAAGGATCAGTCCGGGATGCCACGTTCTCTGGAGTCCCGTTATGCGGAAACTCGAGATTGGTTGCAACGTGTTTTCGGGCAAAAGGATCTGGCAGGGAACGTCTATCTGGCCCAGGGCGTGTTTCTCTTGCCCGCGCTGTTGTCACCTTTGAATGTGGATAGGGTGGATGTGGACGGGGTCGGCATTCCTGATCTCATCCGTGTTTCAGCCGAAGATGCAGCCGGAGAGCAACATATCATCTTGGAAGTGGGCGACATTAAAAGCGTTGCCAAACCACGTTATCATCAGAGATGGCAGGTGGCCTTTTATGCGTTTTTGCTCAAGACCTTTTTGGAGCAGGAGCGGCTTGATACAAAAGGCGTTCAGGTTGATGACAGCGGGTTTCTTCTGATTCGCTCCCCCCTTGATGACAAACCGCAACGGCATACCTTTGCTCTCCAGCCCTATCTGGCCAGCTTGCCAGCGCTTTTACGTAATTTTGCACAATGTCTCTCGCATCCTCCAGATCAAGCCGGGTGGCAAATACAAGCGCATTGCCTGAGTTGTCCCTATTTTCCCTCTTGTTATCAGCAAGCTTTGCACGAAGAAGATATCCAGTTCATTCCCCGGCTTTCTCAAGGTGCTTTGGAGAAAATGCGGGCCTTGGATCTGCGGAATATTGAGGATGCCTCGGCCTGGTTTGCCGATGGTTTTGTAGGGGCACGGCGCGCCGTGCCCCTATGTGCCGGGCAGGCACAGGGGCCAGCCCCTACAACATGTATCGTCAATACCGATTTCAGCCCGGCGCAAAGAGAAGGTCTGCACAATGCTGTCACTGCCTTGCACGAAAATAAAATCATTCTGACCCGGCAACGGACAGATCTCTTTCCAGCCCATATTGCAACCTGTTTTTTCGTTCATCTGCTCAATGATCCCGTGACCATGCTGCCCAAGGCTGTGGGTTTGGGAGTTGGGCAACGTGGTCAGGGTGCTGAGGATTTGCAGATATTTACCTGGGTGGTCGGGGATAAAGCGGCGAAGGCAGAACGACAACAGATTTGGCGTGCTTTTTCGGACTGTTTCCTCAAATTCTGGCAAGAGGCTGTCGAAAAGCAAGGTAGGCCGCATATCTTCTTTTTCGGTGCAGGTATCCGGCAAGGGCTTGATGACTGGGCAGCAATAATGGCGGATAAGCCGCTGCGCAATCTTTTTCGTCGTAGCCTTGATCCCTCCTGGACCGATCTTGACCAGGTGTTGCACAAGCATTTTGCCCTGCCCATTTCCGCCACGCTCACCCTGTATGATCTGGCCCGCGTTTTGGGCTTGCACACGGAGCAGAATTTGCCAGCCCCTGCGTCCCTTGTCCACTTTGACTTTTTGCCGGACACTGTACGGGCGGTACCTGTGTGTCCGCCCTTTTCCGATAATACATCACAGGGTAGACACATAGGTCGACCCCTACAAGCAAAGGAGCACCTTGCCGCAGTTCTGAACATTGACAGGCAAGTTCAGCAATGGATCGCCTCTCACCTAAGCAGTGATTGGAGTAGGGGCGACCAGCCAGTCGCCCCTACTTGGGATAATCCGGATGAGCCTGCGCAAGCCGGGTCGAGCAGGGGCCTAGCCTTTCAAAATTTCATCGAGGCGGAACAGGCTGTGCAAGAAAAAGATATCAGAGACGTGCAGGAACTGTCTCTGGCCGAGCGGGTGGAACGGTTTCGGGCCTTGGGGCCGCTCCGTTTTACCGGCACCGGTCTGGATGATGAAGGAGGCTTTCTCTATCTCTTTGAAGCAATTGAAGAGAGCGATGGGGCAGGAACGAGAGTTTCCAAATTTCGCCAAGGGGATTTTCTCAAGCTGGTTCCCCAAGGAGTAAAAGACCTGCAAAGCGGTATGCCGGTGATTGTGAACAGCTACGAGCCGCACCAAGGATTAGTTACCCTTTCTTCGCGGCAACGCAGCACGCTCCGCTTGCAGAAAAATATCTCCTATTCGCTGGAAGAAGACGCTGATGATTGGACCACGCCCAAGCTCATTGAGGTAGTGCAAAGCGTTTATTCGGAAAAAATCCACCATCCTTTGCAGGATCTGTTTGACGGAGCCTGGGATTTTGCCCAGCCTTCGGATTGGCAGGAATGGGTACAGGAATGGCTGCACACGGAAGGCAAGCTTGCCGGCTTGAATGCGGCGCAAGAACAGGGGCTTCAAATGCCGTTTTGCCATGCCCTGAGCCTGATTCAGGGGCCGCCCGGCACAGGCAAGACCAATCTACTGGGCTGGATTTTGATTGCGCTGGTCCGCCACGCCCAGGCAAGGGATGAGCCGCTTCGCATTGCGATCAGTGCCTTGACCCATCAGGCCATTGATCAGGTACTCAGCAAGGTGATTAAACTGGTCAACCAACATGATTTGCCTGACTTTCCGGGCCGCTGCTGCAAATGGGGCAGGTGGGATGGGCCGGAGTTTGATGAAAACAGTGACGAAATGCAGGTGGAATTGCTGGAAGCCCCTGACCAGGTACTGCGCTTTTCCCACCTCATTCTCGGTGCCACCGGCTATGGTTTGACTTATTTGCAGAAAAACAAAAAGCTGCCTGCCAAACCCTTTGATTGGGTGATTTTTGATGAGGCATCACAGGTTTTGCTGCCGCAGGCCATGCTGAGTCTGGTGCACGGCAAGGGCAACTTTCTTTTTCTCGGCGATGTGCATCAGTTGCCGCCGGTGATCCGTTCAGCGCCGATCAAGAAGGACACAATTAACCACTTTCACCACGTTGAGCACCAAGAGGATCATGAGAATGATGAAGCTCTGGAAAGCGAGGTCCGTCGCTCCCTGCTCACTCTCATGCTGCACCGCTACCCGCAGCAAAGCGTATTTTTGGACCTGACCTATCGCATGAACGCGGAAATCTGCGCCTTTCCCAGCCGCACCTGGTACAATTCCAAATTACGCCCGGCCCCGGCAAATGCTGCTGCCCGCTTGTCGCTCAAGGGCCGACTCGGCAACGATCCTCTGGATAGGATCATTGATCCAGAACAACCCGTGGTCCTAGTCCGTGCCGACCATCAGGGCTGCGGCCAGGAATCCATCGTGGAGGCGGAAATCATGACCCGCTTGGCCCATCGCCTACAGAGCAAATACGGTCTGCACAAGGAACAACTGGCCCTGATCTCGCCCCATCGTGCCCAGAATAACCGGATAAGCCGCCGTTTAACGGAACTGTTAGGCAGCAGCGACGATCTGCCCCTAATTGATACCGTGGAACGCATCCAGGGTGCAGAACGGGAGGTGATCCTGTTCGGTTTTACCTGCTCAGACTCGGCTCAGGTACTGGGCGAATTTCTCAACAACCCCAACCGCTTCAACGTTGCCATCACCCGCGCCCGCCATAAACTCATTGTCGTGGGCAGCGAGACCTTTTTCACTGCTATCGCTCAGAACGAAGAGAGCCTGCGGGCCAATGTGTGTTTTAAGGAGTTTTTTGAGGGACATCCATCTGTTGATGAGGCTGATGTTTTCAGGTAATCTGGTTTGAATGCTCACTCGCCGGTAGATGGTCGTAGATTTCGGTCACCGTGCCCACGGTGGAACGGGGATTTATCGAGGTAGTCTTTTATTTTTCCATACCATAACTATTTGTCGAAACGCATGAGTAACAGCATGGTGGTGATAATAATAGCCACGCAGAGAATTTTTTTACTATTTGTGAGAATATCAGCACTCTTCCGTGCGTTGTTTTCATTTTTAGCCTTTACCCACTTATGAAAATCGGGAAATGCGCACTCCAGTTTACATTCAAAATCTTTCTTTGTATCCTTACTGTAGTTCTCCTTGTACCAATCTTTCAGCAGGTCGATATGCTCTTTTTTCTTTATTGTACTGCTTGAGATATATTTTATTGCAACAATTATTGTAACAACGACTGCAAACAGGAATGCTATGGCGAGCTCATGCATAAACATCCTCCCGTTGTCTCATCTTGTAGCTAACAAGTTAAAATACAGATCAGCGGATTTGACCCGGCACCGCTAAGTTCAGTTTGCAGGCTGAAAAAATGGCACTAAAGGTTAGTATTTAAATGAAATGAAAAGGAACGTCAGTCTCCCTGCTCCTCCTATCCTTGGCCGTCCCTGTACCCATGACTGAACCCGGCATCATAGAGCTTTGAGGCGGCAGCCGGATCATCGGACAGGGCCCGGCCCACCACGATCATGGCGGTCTTGCGGATGGCCGAGGCCCTAATTTTTTCGGCAATGTCGGATAATGTGCCCCGGACAATGCTCTGATCCGGCCAGGATGCCTTTTCCACCACTGCTACCGGGGTATCCGGCGGATAACCGCCCTCCATAAGCTTTCCGGCCACCGTGTCCATCATGGATACAGAAAGAAAGATGCACATGGATGCCCGGATAGCAGCAAGACTGCGCAGGGACTCCGACTCAGGTACCGGCGTCCGCCCGGCCTGACGGGTAAAAATCACCGTCTGGGTGACTTCAGGCACGGTCAACTCCGCCTTGAGTGCGGCAGCTGCAGCCATCGCCGAGGTCACCCCTGGCACCACCTCATACGGGACGCCTTCCTGATCCAGCCGCTGCATCTGTTCCCGGATCGCCCCGTAAATCGAGGGATCGCCGGTATGCAGGCGCACCGCTTTCTTTCCTGCCTGCCAGGCAGGAATCAGTACGGCCAGCACCTCATCCAGGGTCATTCCGGCAGAATCATGGATTTCCGCCCGTATTCCATCCAGCAGGGCCGGATTGACCAGACTGCCCGCATAGACAATCACGTCCGCCTCATCCAGCAAGCGGCGGCCCTTCAGAGTAATCAGTTCCGGGTCACCCGGTCCGGCCCCGAGAAAAACAATCGGTGTCTGCATTATTCCGTCCTGCTTACCTGTTTTTTCCGGACCAGGAGGGTGGAGAAGTAATGCAGGTCTAGGTCTGCTGCTTCCCGGATATCCGTATAGATATGCTGATCGTCCATGCCGCAGCGTTCCACCAGCACGGCCTGTCCAGTCAGGCCCAGCTCGTCCAGCAGGGCAATGATCCGGGGCAGGCGGCGGAAGACCTTCATCAGGACCACGGCATCGGCCGTGAGCAGAATCTCCCGCAGCCGGTCGTCGTCAAAGGCTGCCGGCACCACGGACAGTATGTCATCACCCAGGCCCAGCGGCCTGCAGACCTGGGCCGAGCAGGCAGACATGGCCGTGATACCCGGCACCATCGAAACCCGCAGTTCCGGCCGCAGTCCATGGAGAACATGCAGGAGATAAAACGAGGTGGAATAGACGCCCGGATCACCAAGGGTCGGGAAGGCTACATCCCTGCCCTGATCAAGATGCTCCAGCACGGTACTGGCCGCCTTCAGCCAGCTTTGGACCACCTCCGGGTCATGCTCCTGTTCAAGGCGGATCTTTTTCATGGGAAAGCAAAGCTCCAGCACAGTTCTGTCCTTCAGGCTGATCATGGCTGAGGCGATCTGCAGGGCGCTGCTTGTTCCGTCCTCCCGTGCCTTGGGTACGGCCCAGACTTGTACGCTTTCCAGGATACGCACGGCCTTACAGGTCATCAGCTCCGGATCACCCGGCCCGACCCCGACAAGATACAGGCGGCCTGTCTGCTCAGTTCTGCTCATTTCTTCCCGGTAATAATCGTGATAGGGTTTAGGCGGACGCCCGGCTCCCTGTCGTCAGTGTACGGCTGCTTTTCCCTGGTCACGGCCACTGTGCGGGCATCCACCTCAAGGCCGTTTGCCGCCATAAGCAGAGGTGCCTGTTCCGCTGTGTTCTTCAGCACCGCACTGGCCACCATTCTGCCTCCGGGCGTCAGCCGTTCCGCACAGGGAGGAATAATTTCAGCCAGCAGCCCCTTGCTGCCGCCGATAAACACCCGGTCAGGATCAGGCAGTCCGGCAAACTCGTCAGGAGCCTGGCCGCAGATCAGCCGGATATTATACAAACCGTACCGGACGATATTGGCCCGGATATTCTCCTGGTTCTCCTCTTTCTGTTCCACTGTATAAACAGCCAGTTCCGGGCAGAAACGGGCCGCTTCCACGGACACGGAGCCGGAACCGCCGCCCACGTCCCAGAGCACTCCGGTCGGCGGCAACCGGAGACGATGCAGAATCACGGCCCGGATTTCATCTTTGGTGATCAGACCCCGTGAATGGGCAATCTCCTCCTCTTCCAGCCCCAGACTGAATCCGGTCCCGGGCGGATCAGGCGGCTCTCCGGACTCTTCTTCACCGTAATCACGCTCAATCAGCATCATATTCAGCGGAGCAAATTCCTGCCCGGCAATTTCGGCCAGAGTTCCGCTGCACAGGCGCTCGTCCTTCAGCCCAAGATTTTCTCCCACCCGGACCCGTATCTGTTCAATCCGCTTGTGATCGCCGTATTCCTCCAGCACGGCAAGCAATTCGGCTGCGATTTTATCCGGGCTGTTGCGGTGATCCGTAAAGAGCAGCACCTTGGGGTGAGGCAAAACCCTGCCCGCTAGTGCCCCCGGAGCACGACCATGCAGACTGATCAGGGGCAGGTCATCCCAGGCAAGTCTGAACCGGGCGCAGGCTAATTGGACAGCGGACAGCGCCGGGGTGATATGCACCCGATCCGCGCCGAAGCGTTCAAGCAATGTCCTGCCGATCCCGAAAAAAAGTGGGTCACCGGAAGCCAGCACCGCAACATCACCCTCGTTCAGGGCCACGGCCAGCTCATAGACCATTTCCTCCACCGGGGCAATGGGGATGCGGTGCACCTTCATCCCCTTGAGCAGGAAATGGTGCCGTGACGAAATCACCACCGCACTGCACCGGGAAATCTTTTGCATCTGGTCTTTCGGCAGCCTTTCTCCGCTGATCCCGAAAACAAAAACCTCAGACATGCTCGCTCCGTCCTCTGAAACAACCGGGTACGTCTGCAGGAGGGGCAAGTTCTACTGCGGCGTACATCCGTCCTTTTCTCTCGGCAACACAGAAATGTGAGGCAACAGTATAGAAGAAGAGTACGGTTTTGTCATTAACTTCTCGCCGGTTCCAATTCCGCTCTCTCCTGGTTATCCTTTTCTCCGGCATCTTTTTCACATAGTTTTTCTTGCGGTTTTCTGTAATTAATGTTATGCGTCAAATTAAAGTAACGTATAATCAATAATATAGGCTTAAATGAACAATAATTATTACCGGAATATTTCTGTAATAATTCTGTTTAATAACAGGAGTTTCAGTCGATGCAATAAACAATCAAGGAGGTGATCGCAGAACGAAACAATCATTCTTTCCGCAGAACAGCCTGATGAAGTCAGGCTGGACAACATCTGTCTGCAAAAACAAAATTTCAATAAAAGGAGACCAAAAATGGCAAAAAATTGGTTACGTAGTATTATCGGAACGGTCCTTTTCATGCTGGCATTCCCTGCGTCCCTGATTGCAGGAGAATACAGTGTTGTTTACGAATTTGAGCAACCGTCCCTCCGGGAACTTGACAATGGAGCGTACATCGTTGAGCTGGAAAATACACGACAGAACGATGCCAAGATCGGGGCACCTCTGCTGCCTAATTCTACTTTGTCAACCATAACCTTTTGATCTATTTGTAAAAACTTCTTGCAATATCCGGATAAAGTTGTATCTTTCATTAGGAAGATTTTATCGCTTTTTGATCAAGATAGCACCTGATAACAGCTATCAAAAAAATACCCGTCAATCGCCCTGATTATAACTTTATTCTTTTTATGAACGCTCCCAGCCCCGAAAAAAGAAGTCCCCATGACAAATTCTTTGAGTTGACCGGCATCGCCCCACAACTTGCGTCATTTCATGAAAGATATCATCTCTTTTTTAAGAGACATACAGTAAGTTTGTCAGATAAAGCATTCCAATACTTGAAAGGTTTATTCCAGTCTGACAAAAAAACATGGAACGTATGGAGGAAAAGGTTCCGGGCGTTAAATATGAGCCCCTCCAGTATTTTCTTTCCGAATCGAACTGGGATTGGCGTCCTGTAAACAACCAAGTAGCTAAAGATGCAGATAAACTTTTAGGAGGGAGGAAAAACAGTGCTCTTTTAATTGATGAATCCGGGATACCCAAAAAGGGTAAAATGTCTGTTGGGGTTTCTCGTCAATGGTGCGGGCAGCTTGGTAAAACCGACAACTGTCAAGTAGTAGTGTTTGCAACTTTGGGATATGGTCGCTTTTCAACGCCGATTGATTTTCGGCTGTATTTACCGAAAAGCTGGACGGATGACAAGGAACGTTGTCTTAAGGCTAAGGCTCGGGGATGGCTGGCTTGGCATCATCATATGACTATGGTCATGATGGCCATGTTGTTTATGGTCGAGCAACGATTATACCATCAAGTCGGTGTCCCGTTATTGAGTTGCGCTGATATAACAACATTACTCAAGTCAATTCTTCCACGTCGAGATGTAAACGAAGATGAAGTTATAAGACAGCTTCGTCAACGGCATGAAAAGAGGCAAGCTTCGATTGATTTCGCATATGAGAAACAACCGAATTGCAAATTATTACCACAGCCTTTGTGAGTGCCAAAGTAGAATTACCACTTCCGCTCATCAAGAATCTGCCCCTGCGTAGAAACCACAACCTGCCGTACCGGTACGCCTGCCCCGGCCCGATCATAGGCGGTTCTGACGATCTGGAGCATGGCTGAACAGCAGGGCACCTCCATAATCAGCATAGTCACCGAATTGAGTTTTCCGGTTCTGAACAGCTCGGTAAAGCGGTCCACGTAGAGCTGCTGGTCATCGAATTTCGGGCAGCCCATCATCACAACCCGGCTCTGGATGAAATCATGGTGCAGGCTGCCGTAGGCGACAGCGGTACAGTCTGCCGCAATCAGCAGATCGCAATTTTCCAGAAAGGGTGCATTGGGCGGAATCAAACGGATCTGCACCGGCCAATGGCTGAGTGCACTGCCGGATTGAGCAGCCGGTTCATTGGCTGTTTCGCAGGAACTCGGCTGCAGGGTTTTGAACTGCGCAGAAGGACACCCGCTGCCTGCTGCCGCTTTTTTCTGTTCCTTCAAGAATTGTTCCACTGCCTCTTCATCAAACTCATCCGCCTCCCGCTCAATAATCTGCAGCGCCCCGACCGGGCAGTGGCCGAGACAGGCACCAAGGCCATCGCAGAGCTTATCCGCTACCAGTCGGGCCTTGCCGTCGATAATCTGTAGGGAACCTTCAGCACAGTTCGGGATACATTCTCCGCAGCCGGTGCAGAGGTCTTCGTCAATTTCAATGATTTTTCGTGTTGTTTTCATGGAATCTATCCTGTCACTGTTCAGTTTTTGCGGACAAATTTCTGCAGAGCAGCCTTTGCCTGTTCTGCCCCGGCTTTGGTTAAAAATAAGGCTGCCAATTTATCCAGCTGTTCCTGAGTCGGTGCTTTTTTCTGATACAGCTCAGTCTTATTGACGATCAGATCGGCATCATAGAGCACCTTAAAATTGGTCGTTTCCTCATCCCGTGGAGCATGATGATGGCCGATGATATCGCAGACCTCATCGATCAACTCCGGCTTTGCTTTGAGTTGGGTCAGAATTTCCCGAGCTACCGGCGGTCCTTCGCTGTGCTGATAGCGGGCAGCCGAGGAGTCAAACTTGCGCTCTGCCTCCCGGATGCCGATGTCATGCAGACAGGCAGCAGCCATGATGACCATCATGTCCCCGTCATCCTGCTGTCTGCCGATGATTTCAGCCTGCTCGGCCACAGCCTCGGCGTGACGGATACGGCGGCTGTCGCTGCCGAAATAGCGGCGCATGGCAGCCGCAACCCGGTCTTTGAACAGATCGCCCCGGTTAGCCAGCAGTTCCGGCGGCATGGAACCCAGACATTGTTCCGCATGAGGGCAATAGGAAGCGCAGCCGAAATCTATTTTCGGGTTCAGCATCCTGTAGCCGCAGTTCCGGCATTTCTGCTGACTGTCATCCTTAAAAAATTCAACGGGATGACCGCATTTCTGGCATTTGCTCTCAAATACATCCTCGCCGCTCCAGTAACGGCTGTCCTGTCCCGGGCATTGCATGGTGTCCTCCTCCTGTAGGGGCGAACCCGCGTGTTCGCCCTTTCATACCGGGCAGACACACAAGTCTGCCCCTACGCGATCCGTTATCCCAAAATCGCCTCCAGATCCTCCTCCGGTGTTTCTGCAATCGGTTTGATATTAAAGGTTGCCACCAGGAAATCCAGAATCGGCGGGCTGATGAAGGCAGGCAGGGACGGCCCGAGGCGAATATCCTTGATACCGAGATAGAGCAAGGTCAGCAGAATGGCCGCAGCCTTCTGTTCGTACCAGGAAATAATCATGGACAGAGGCAGATCATTGACCTCGCATTCAAAGGCTCCGGCCAAGGCCACAGCGATCTGGATGGCGGAATAGGCGTCATTGCACTGGCCCACATCGAGCAGGCGCGGAATGCCGCCGATATTGCCCAGGTCTTTATCAAAGAAGCGGAATTTGCCGCAGGCCAAAGTCAATACCATGCAGTCATCCGGCACCTGCTCGACAAAGCGGGTGTAGTAATCCCGGCCCGGCTTGGCCCCGTCGCAGCCGCCGACCAGGAAGAAATGCCGGATCTGCTTGCCCTTGACCGCTTCGATCACCTTATCGGCCACGCTCAAGACTGCGTTGCGGGCAAACCCGACCATTACCGAGCCGTTATCTACATCATCCTGCCAGCCGTCCATTGCCAGGGCCTTGTCGATCACCGGACTGAAATCCTTCTTTGCAATGTGGGTGACGCCGGGCCAGCCCACCAGACCGGTGGTGAAGATACGGTCTTTATACTCATCCTTGGGCTTCTGGATGCAGTTGGTGGTGAACAGCACCGGGCCGGGGAACTCCGGGAACTCCTTGTGCTGATTCTGCCAAGCTGTACCGAAATGGCCGTAGAAATGGTCGTATTTTTTCAGCTCCGGATAGCCGTGACAGGGCAGCATCTCGCCGTGGGTGTAGACATCAATGCCCTTGCCTTCGGTCTGCTGAAGCAGCAGCTCAAGATCGCGCAGGTCATGACCGGTGATCAGGATGCACTTGTTTTTCCGATGTCCCAAGGGCACAGAGGTGGGCACCGGATGGCCGTAAGTCCCAGTGTTGCCTGCATCCAGCAGCTCCATTGCCCGCAGGTTTATCTCCCCGGCCTTCAGGGCAACCGGCACGCAGGCATCAATGGTCAGGTTGTCGGCAAGCAGGGCGGACAGGGCCTCGTACATGAACCCGGCAATGGCCGGGTCTGTCTGTCCTAAGATGGCAGCATGGTCGGTGTAGGCAGCAATACCTTTCAGACCGTAGAGCAGGGTCTGTTTGAGGGAACGGACGTTTTCATCGCTGTCCAGATTTGGGATGAACTGGAGCTCCACACCCTGCGCAGCCAGTCCGTCCACTGAATCCGCCGGGGTGAAGGAGGCTGCCGGATGGGCAAAATCCGTATTACCGCCTGCCTCTGTGATTTTTTCCTTCAACGACTCACGCAGTTCCACAGTCCTGCTGATCAGGCCGACAAAACGTTCCGGGTCAAAATTGACATTGGTCAGGGTGGAGAAAATAGCCTCCATTGTGAAGCGGTCAAGCTGCTCGTCAACGATGCCTTTCTGCCTGGCTTCGTTGGCAAACAGGGCCATGCCGCAGAGCGCGTAGATAAGTACGTCCTCAGTATCCGCGACCTGCCCGTTTTTGCCGCATACACCGACCTTCGTACATCCTGTTCCCTGCGCAGTCTGTTCACATTGATTACAAAACATAATAATTCCCCCAGTTTTTTTTATTGTGCGTTAAACATCATTCGTTATTGTATACGCATACCATACCACCATGTACCTCACACATTCTTTGACGCATGTCAAGAAAATAGAAAAAAAACGAAAGCTCTTTGTTTTCCCGGGTCGGCCTGCATCCAAAAAATATAGGCGGTTACTGTTGACTTTTTGATTTGACTGTGTTTCCTTTGACAGAGAAATTGTCCCACACTGAGGTAATGCCGCAATGAGCAAACAAGAAGCCGCAACCTGTCAATGTGACTCAGCTGTACAGCCGCCCGGACCGGGGGATTTTATTCCCTCTGTAGTCAGCCGGATGGTCACCGGCTTCACCTCCCGGAAATGGTCCAGCCATATTGAACCGGTAACCATTCCTTCAAAAAAGGAAGTAGTGGAGTTGATTCTGCAGGCCCGGCGGATCCTCTTTCCCGGCTATTTCGGTGCCACCATGCTCCACCCGTCCGGTCTGGAGTATCATCTTGGCCATCATCTGACGGATTTCTATAAGAGCCTGACGCGACAGCTGAATTCGGCGATCCGGCATGACTGTTTCCGGCATAGTCGCCCCTGTTCCCTGTGCGGCGAGCGCAGCCATGAACTGGCTGGTCAGTTTGTCCGCTCGCTGCCGGAGATCAGGGAAAAGCTGGAAACAGATATCAACGCAGCACTTGAGGGAGATCCGGCAGCCAGTAATGTGGATGAGGTGATCTTCAGCTATCCCGGTCTGTTCGCTATCCTGGTCTATCGGCTGGCTCACAGACTGGTTGAGCTGGAAGTTCCGCTGCTGCCCCGGATTATGAGCGAATATGCCTACCATCTTACAACCATTGATATTCATCCCGGAGCCGAGATTGGGGATTCTTTCTTTATTGACCACGGTGCAGGTGTGGTGGTCGGGGCAACCTGCCTCATCGGTAACCGGGTCCGGCTCTATCAGGGCGTGACCCTTGGTGCTCTTTCTCTGCCCAAAGACGCAGGTAGGAAACTCAGGAATACCAAACGGCACCCGACTATTGAGGATGACGTTATTATTTATGCCAACGCAACCATTCTGGGCGGCGATACCGTGGTCGGTGCCCGATCCGTTGTGGGCGGTAATGTCTGGCTGACGAGGAGTATCGGGCCGGATACCAGAGTGCTTCTTAAAGAGCCGGAACTGGTGTATCGCGGTGCCGGGAAAAAAGAAAAAGGAGGAAAGCATGATGCAGATTTTTGAGAATCTATCCCGCAGTGTGGGCAATACCCCGATAGTGCGGCTCAACAGATTCAGTGCCGACTGTGCGGCCGAGGTGGCGGTCAAACTTGAATCCGCTAATCCGCTGGGCAGCGTGAAGGACCGGATTGCCGCAGCCATGCTGGATACGGCCGAAGCAGACGGCCTGCTTTTCCCGGAAACTGTAATTATCGAACCGACTTCAGGCAATACCGGTATCGGCTTAGCCTTTGTCTGTGCCAGCCGGGGGTATAAGTTGATTCTGACCATGCCGGAAACTATGAGCTTGGAGCGACGAAAACTGCTCACCTATCTTGGTACAGAACTTGTCCTGACCCCGGGAACTGAAGGCATGAAAGGCGCCATCGCCCGTGCTCAGGAACTGCTGCAGGAATACAAATCGAGCTGGATGCCCAATCAATTTGAAAACCCGGCCAATCCTGCTATGCATTACCGGACTACCGGGCCGGAGATTTGGGAGCAGAGCGATGGAAAGGTGGATATTTTTGTAGCCGGAGTGGGGACCGGCGGCACGATCACCGGGGCAGGCAGATTTCTGAAGGAACAGAACCCGGAGATTCAGCTTGTAGCCGTGGAACCCGCTGACTCTCCGGTGTTGTCCGGCGGTAATCCGGGACCGCATAAAATTCAGGGGATCGGAGCCGGGTTTATTCCGGCAATCCTGGAGCAGCAGCTTCTTGACGAGGTGGTACAGGTCAGCAATGAAGAGGCCATGACAGCAGCCCGGAACCTGGCCCGGCAGGAAGGAATCCTCTGCGGCATTTCATCCGGTGCTGCTGCTGCCGCTGCTTTGAAGATTGCTTCCCGACCGGAAAATCAGGGTAAACAAATCGTGGTTGTGCTGCCGGATACAGGTGAGCGGTATTTAAGTACAGAGCTGATGGCGGGGGAATGAAGGATTGAGGTCATCAGGAGAGGACAGTATACCCGGCGAATGCCGCCGGGTACAAGTTGTCTACAGCTGTCTTCACAACGAGTAACTTAACCCTGCAAAGACTGTATTTTCTGTATAGTCAGTCGGCTGATACTCGGAATCGCTGTCAATATACTTATAGCCGCATTGCAGCTTCAGTCCGTAAGGCAGCTTTTTGCTTATCGTTAAGGCAAAGGTCTGCTTGGTGTCCTCCCGTTTTTCCCCTGTATCCAGGATCATGTCATCGTAACTTTTCAGATGATATTTATAGGAAGGACGGACCGTGATGCCCCACGGCACAGTGAAACGCAGTGAACCGGTCACAACCGGCCCAATATAATCCAGCTCGTCATCTTCGGCATCTTCCTGTTCATACCGAATCCCGATCTGTACCATATCTATCTTCTTCAGGGAAAAGAGAAAGAGATTGACTCCTCCTGAATGATTCAGGGCATCCCTGTCATCATCTTCATCCTGTAGAAAGTCTTTCACCTGCAGCGTATATCCCAGGTCAGCGTACAGGTCGGCAAAAGAGAAGCCTATCGAGGGCATGACGCTCTGCGTCTGCATGAATTCGTCACTATCCAGAAAGATATACGTATAATCGTAACCGAGACTCACATTCCAGCTCTCGAAATCGTGACCAGCTGAAATTCCGGCCCGGTGCGACTGCATATTAAACTGAGAATATTCGGTGTACAGGCTCTGATAAAAATCATAGCTTATTTCAGCTTCAATCGGCTGCTCCAGCAGCTTCAGGCTTCCGCCGACCTCAACAACAGCGGCATGATCTGCCTCATCCGAGACCGTATCTGTCTGTTCCACAGTCAGATTGTCATTGTACTCATAGCCGAGTTCCGCCCGCATCCGCCATCTTTTACCAGGCCGCTTACCTTCCTGCTGTACAGCTGAAAGCTCTGCTGCCATCTTCCCGATTTCAGATGTCGGATCAATGGCAACAGACTGCTGCAGGGCCTCCCGGGCGAGCGGACGCTGTCCGGTCCGGTATCGAGCAAGCCCTATGTAATACAGTCCCATCTGGGCATAGTCGGGATCGAGCAGGATAGCCTGGTTCAGATACGGGATTGATTCACTGAACTGCTCCTGCCCCTGTAACGCAAGCCCTGTAAAAAGATTGGCTTCGCCGCTTTCAGGATCTTTCGCCAGGACCTGCTGCAGGGTTGTCAGGGCGGGTTCATATTCCTTCAGTTTATAATAACTGATTGCCAAGTTCAGCTGCGCACCCGGCAGGGCAGGATCAAGAGTATGGGCCTTTTCAAGGGCCGATACAGCGTCGGCATAATCATGCAGGCGTGTACAGGTTAAGCCGAGATAAAAATATGCTTCCGCATTATCAGGGGTCACCTGAACTGAATCCTCAAAGGCCTGCTGTGCATTTTTGAGGTCTCCATTTCTGAACAATGCCAATCCCCGTTCAAATGCCGTCTGTTCATCCGCTGCAGCCCAAGCTGTACTTACCGTACTTGCCATAAAGGCAAGCAGGAGGAGTAGGACCCATTGCGGAACACTCCTCTTCAGGCTGTTTGCTGTATTTGTGTTCATCATACTCCTCCTGCCTGCTGTAATAGATTAGACCTCCTGCAAAACTCAGCTTTCCGCTCTTTAAAAATAGGTTATATCAGCAAGTTGCGAGACGTTTTTTTTTTGGATTTGCAGGAAGTCTATTGATCTGCCCTTATTCCTTTTCTGACTTCTCTGCCTTTTCCGGTTTTTCCGGCTTTTCCTTCTTCGACTTCACTTTCTCCGGCTTTCCAGGTTTTTCCGGTTTCACTTTCTCCGCTTTTGCTGCCTCTCTGGCAGCTTTCCTCTCCGCCTGCTTTATCTTAACGGTCTCCTTCTTTGTCGCTTTGACAATATCCTTAATGCTTTCTTTAACTGCATCATGGGCTGCCTGCTTTGCGCTTTCCTGGGCAGATTCCTTTGCCATCTCTCTTGCTGCCTCTCTGGCAGTCTCCTTGGAGATATCTTTGACTGTATCCTGAGCCATATCCTGCAGTTCTTCTGTCAGCGGACTCTCCATGTCGTCATTTCGGAATCTGTCTACTTTTGACAGAAATTTCTCTTTCTGCTGTTCTGCCCGTTCCAGAAACTTGGCATTGCCAGTCTTCTCATACAGGGCCTGGAATTTGGCATCCTCCTCCAACGCTTTGGTCAGCGCATTAATCTGCCTGCCGTCATAGTTCTCCTCAACAATTTTTTCCAGGATTTTATCGTATGCCATCGGCAGACCATTGTTTACAGCATTGTTCAAAGAACGGTTGAGGGCAAAGACCTGTTCATCGGACAATTTTTCAACAAAAGCCGTGATCTGTTCTTGCGTGGGCTGTTCAGCATCCGGATCACCGGAATCATCCGTAACTTCTCCGGAATCATCTGCAGTTTCTTCAGTACCATCCGTAACCTCTCCGGAGTCATCTGCAGCGTCTTCGGTACCATCCGTAACCTCTCCGGAGTCATCTGCAGCTTCTTCGGTACCATCCGCAACCTCTCCGGAATCATCTGCAGCTTCTTCGGTACCATCCGCAACCTCTCCGGAATCATCTGCAGCTTCCTCGGTACCATCCGCAACCTCTCCGGAATCATCTGCAGCTTCTTCGGTACCATCCGCAACCTCTCCGGAATCATCTGCAGCTTCCTCGGTACCATCCGCAACCTCTCCGGAATCATCTGCAGTTTCTTCGGTACCATCCTCCTCCTCATTTAAATCACCGAGGAGCGTTTGTATGAGCTGTTCACGGTCGTAAAATTTTCCTTCAGAACCTGAAGAAGGAAGCACCGTATCCGCCGTTGACACTGGAGCCTCCTCTTCTGCAGAAAAAGCCGGCTGGCTTATCAGCAGCACACTGAACCCTAAAGCAACAACTGCATTTTTCATCGTGACCCTCCGTTATTCATGGTATTGACTCTGTGCAGACGGGAACACAGCAGCGCAATCCCGCCCGTTAAAAGATACAGCAACATGCTGTTCTAATTTTATTGGCATTTCCCTTCCGGCAACCAAGAAATACTTTATTAGAACATGGTTAAAAACAGCGTCTCATGGAAATAATCCTTTGGAGAATGATCCTTTTTCATAATTGCCCACCTGTACGTGGAGGGAAAAGGATTAATTGTCCTGATTCCAGTCGCTGATACTGAGCGTTAACGGTGACTGCCTGAGCGGCAAAAGAAGCAGCAAACAAAAAAGCTGCTGCGGAGATAAAGCTTCTGTGGATTACTTCTGATGTGAATTGCATAACACACCTTCCGATTATAAGAGTGAAAGCAGGTAACCCGGCCGTCTCCTTCAGGAAGACCCGTGGTTTTCCGACACCGTCTCACGACGGCTGTGGCTTTATCAGCTTTCCGGCTCTGTTCTACCCGGAAAGCATATTATATCAGAGAACTGGTGCAAAGATGAGAAGTAGCTCCCTGTATCTTCCATGTAACTCTAACGAGCACAAAATGTCAAGTTTTTTGCGGTGCAGACTGCGGAACAGGGGGATGGAAAGGTAGCGGGAGAAGTGCCCTTGGTAAAGGGTGCATATGGAGGTTCTGGCCTCAGAAATTACGGAATCATCCCGCTCCATGCTGATATGGAATGAAAATTTAATAACTACGGAACTTGCTGACAGGTCATTGAGAATTTCATAGTTGCGTTTATGCTCATTCGGTCATGAAGATACAGGCATATTCTCCCGAAACAGAAAAGCGGATGCGTAATTTTTATGGCAGCCTGTCTGAGAAGCTGTTTGAAAAACATGCTTCTAAAACAAGCCCCCGTTACTTCTACTTTGTCAACCATAACCTTTTGATCTATTTGTAAAAACTTCTTGCAATATCCGGATAAAGTTGTATCTTTCATTAGGAAGATTTTATCGCTTTTTGATCAAGATAGCACCTGATAACAGCTATCAAAAAAATACCCGTCAATCGCCCTGATTATAACTTTATTCTTTTTATGAACGCTCCCAGCCCCGAAAAAAGAAGTCCCCATGACAAATTCTTTGAGTTGACCGGCATCGCCCGGCAACTTACGTCTTTTCACGAAAGATATCATCATTTTTTTAAGAGACATACGGTAAGTTTGTCAGATAAAGCATTCCAATACTTGAAAGGTTTATTCCAGTCTGACAAAAAAACATGGAACGTATGGAGGAAAAGGTTCCGGGCGTTAAATATGAGCCCCTCCAGTATTTTCTTTCCGAATCGAACTGGGATTGGCGTCCTGTAAACAACCACGTAGCTAAAGATGCGGATAACATTTTTGGAGGAAAGGAAGATAGCGCTCTTTTTATTGATGAATCCGGGATACCCAAAAAGGGTAAAATGTCTGTTGGGGTTTCTCGTCAATGGTGCGGGCAGCTTGGTAAAACCGACAACTGTCAAGTAGTAGTGTTTGCAACTTTGGGATATGGTCGCTTTTCAACGCCGATCGACTGTCGGCTGTATTTACCGAAAAGCTGGACGGATGACAAGGAACGTTGTCTTAAGGCTAAGGCTCGGGGATGGCTGGCTTGGCATCATCATATGACTATGGTCATGATGGCCATGTTGTTTATGGTCGAGCAACGATTATACCATCAAGTCGGTGTCCCGTTATTGAGTTGCGCTGATATAACAACATTACTCAAGTCAATTCTTCCACGTCGAGATGTAAACGAAGATGAAGTTATAAGACAGCTTCGTCAACGGCATGAAAAGAGGCAAGCTTCGATTGATTTCGCATATGAGAAACAACCGAATTGCAAATTATTACCACAGCCTTTGTGAGTGCCAAAGTAGAATTAACCCTTTTTGTTATTTCTTGAGCAAAATGAGCTGCAGGTTATCTTGGGGTACGGTAACTTTTTTCAGAACCGATGTCAAAACAAAAGGCGGACGTTATGTCCGCCTTGGTGCAGTAAAATCGATTTGGAGCGGTTACGTTACTTCTTCCCAAACACCAACCGGCCCTCATCCCCCCGATCAATCAGCACCGTATCACCTTCAATAAAACGCCCTTCCAGAATCTCCAGAGCCAGCGGGTCTTCAATATGCCGCTGGATCGCCCGTTTGAGCGGGCGGGCACCGAAGGCCGGGTCATAGCCGGTTTCGACCAGGAATTGTTTGGCTGCCTCAGTCAGCTCAATGGAGAACTTCCGTTCTGCCAGCCGTTTGACCATCCGGCCGATCTGGATATCTACAATCTGCATCAAATCCTCACGGCTCAGGCCGTGGAAGGTGATGATCTCGTCCACCCGGTTGAGGAATTCCGGTCGGAACTGCCGGTGCAGCAGTTCGTCCACCTGCTGCCGCATCTCGTCCGGGTTGCTCTGGCCCAGCTCCATGATCAGGTGGCTGCCCAGATTGGAGGTCATAATCATAATCGTGTTCTTGAACGAAACGGTCCGGCCTTTGCCGTCGGTCATACGCCCGTCATCCAAGGCCTGGAGCAGGACGTTGAATACATCCGGGTGGGCCTTTTCGATCTCGTCCAGCAGAATAACCGAGTACGGCCGCCGCCGCACTGCCTCGGTGAGCATGCCGCCCTCATCATAGCCCACATAGCCCGGAGGCGCACCGATCAGCCGGGCCACAGAGTGCTTCTCCATGTACTCGCTCATATCAATGCGGATCATGGCTTGCTCCGAGTCAAACAGGAAATCGGCCAGGCTGCGGGCCAGCTCGGTCTTGCCCACGCCCGTCGGACCGAGAAAGATGAAGGAGCCGAGCGGTCGGTCCGGATCCTGCAGGCCCGCCCGCGCCCGGCGCACTGCATTGGCCACCGAGGCAATGGCTTCTTTCTGGCCCACCACCCGCCGGGCCAGCTCGCCCTCGGCATGGACCAGCTTTTCCTTTTCTCCTTCCAGCAGCTTATCCACCGGCACACCGGTCCATTTGGCCACGACCGCAGCAATATCTTCTGCGCTGACCTCCTCTTTGAGCATCTGGCTGTGTTCCTGGATTTCGGCCAAGCGGCTGTTTTCCGTTTCTAGGTCTTTGTTGAGCTGCACGATCCTGCCGTAGCGGATTTCCGCCACCCTGCTCAGATCACCGGCCCGCTCGGCCTGCTGCTCCTCGCTGTGGGTCTCGTCGATCCGGGCCTTGATGTCGCGGATACGCTGGATGACCTCTTTTTCCAGCTGCCACTGGCCCTTCATGGCCTTGAGCTGATCATTCAGGTTTGCCAAGTCCTTTTTCAGCCGTTCCAGCTGCTCCTGCGAGGCCTTGTCTTTTTCCTTTTTCAGGGCTTCCTGCTCGATCTCCATCTTGATACGTCTTCGGTCTAGCTCATCGATCTCGGTGGGCATGGAATCGATCTCGATGCGCAGCCGGGATGCCGCCTCGTCGATCAGATCAATGGCCTTATCCGGCAGGAAGCGGTCAGAAATGTAGCGGTTGGAGAGCGTGACTGCAGCCACGGTGGCACCGTCCTGAATGCGCACCCCGTGGTGCACCTCATACTTTTCCTTGATGCCGCGCAGGATGGCGACCGTATCCTCTTCACTGGGCTCCTGGATCAGGACCGGTTGAAAGCGGCGTTCCAGGGCGGCATCTTTTTCAATATACTTGCGGTACTCATCCAGAGTGGTTGCACCGACGCAGTGCAGCTCGCCCCGGGCCAGGGCAGGTTTGAGCATATTCGAGGCATCCATTGAGCCTTCGGCAGAACCTGCCCCCACCAAGGTGTGAATCTCATCGATAAACAGGATGATTTCACCCGCTTTTTTTTCCACTTCCTTGAGCACGGCCTTGAGCCGGTCTTCAAACTCACCCCGGTATTTTGCACCTGCAATGAGCAGACCGAGATCAAGGGCAATGACCTGCTTACCTTCCAGGGTGGCCGGGATGTCGCCGTTGACAATGCGCTGGGCCAGCCCCTCGACAATGGCGGTCTTGCCCACGCCCGGCTCGCCGATGAGCACCGGGTTGTTCTTGGTCCGGCGGCTGAGCACCTGGATGATCCGGCGAACCTCCTCATCCCGGCCTATGACCGGGTCCAGTTTGCCGCGCCGGGCTACATCGGTGAGATTGCGGGCGTATTTTTCCAAGGCCTGGTATTTAGCCTCCGGATAGGGATCGCTGACCCGCTGATTGCCCCGGATGCCAGTCAGGGCCTGGAGAAAGCTGACCCCGTTGATCCCCATGCGCTGGAGCATCTGGGCGGCAGGTGATAGGGGATCTCCTTTCAGGATGCCCAGGAAAAGGTGCTCCTGACTGATGTAGTCATCCTGCATGGCCGAAGCCTCCTGGGATGCCTGATCCATCAGCTTGCTGAAATTTTTTGACATATATGCCTGGGGAGCACCGGAGACCTTGGGCAGCTTTTCAATGAGCTGATTGGTCTCGCTGAGCACAACAGCCGGAGTCACGCCGATCTTCTGGATCACCGGCACGATCACGCCTTCGGGCTGCTCCAGCAGGGCCTTGAGCAGATGTTCCGGCTGCATCTCCGGGTTGCCGAACTGCTCGGCCAGAGCATGGGCTGCCTGGACTGCTTCCTGGGATTTTACGGTGAATTTATCAAGCTGCATAGTTCCTCTCTCTTCTGCCTGTATTCTCTTTTTGCGTGCAAAACCGTGGGGGAGGGTTTTCTTCTCCTGAAGAAAAAGATAAGAATGATGTGCAGGGTGTCAATGCGGGAGCCGGGGCGCTTTGGAGGGGCGAAAGATTTTTCGCCCTTACGTGTCAGGAGAAGCCAACGCCGCCAAGTCCTTGTTCACCTGCTGTAAGTTCCGCTGAAAGTCCGCATAGTCGGGCGCCTGCGCAATCAATTCATGATTCCTTGCCGGATGTTCTGTACAGCCGCAACAAAAAAGGCGGAGCCTCACGGCCCCGCCCTGTTCAGTATTATCTGTTAAAAGAGTCTGTTATTTCTTCTTATGCCCGCAGTCAGATTCTCCGACCTCGGACATGATCGCGTCCTTCTCCGCTTCGGTGAGCAGACCTGCATCAACCAGATCCTCACAGGCATGTGCATTACATCGTACATAGGCACCGTGGTTCTTCCATTTCGCCTCACACACGCATTCCTGATCCACTGAGCAGCCGTTGGCAAGTACCGGTGCGCCCACAGCCGTTTCCAGACACACATCATCCGCATCAATCACGTTGTCGCCGTCCGTGTCCGCATCGCAGACGTCGCCGACACCGTCACCGTCGTAGTCCGCCTGATCGGCATTGACGTCCAGCGGGCAATTGTCGTTATCATCAATCACGCCGTCATCGTCATTGTCAGGCTCGCAGGCGTCGCCGTACTCGTCGCCGTCCACGTTCGACTGATTGGTGTTGGCCAGAGTCGGGCAGTTGTCATCCGATTCACAAATGCCGTCACCGTCTGCATCATTCTCGATATCCAGTGGACATACATCGCAGTCATCGGCAACTGTGTCGCCGTCTGTGTCCAGATTATCATCACCAAGCAGGCAGACATCCACATCTCCGCAGATTCCGTCATTGTCGGCATCGTTATCCGCATCGTTCGGACAGGCATCCACATCTCCGCAGATTCCGTCGCTGTCCGCATCGTTAGCAGCATCGTTCGGGCAGATATCCACATCTCCGCAGACTCCGTCGCCGTCCGCATCGTTATCAGGATCATTTGCGCAGGTATCCACATCTCCGCAGGTTCCGTCACCGTCCGCATCGTTGTCCGCATCGTTCGGGCAGGCATCCACATCCCCGCAGACACCGTCGTTGTCCGCATCGTTAGCAGCATCGTTTGGACAGGTATCCATATCTCCGCAGATTCCGTCGTTATCCGCATCGTTGTCGGCATCGTTCGGGCAGGTATCCACATCCCCGCAGATTCCGTCGCCGTCCGCATCGTTCTGCGGGTCGTTCGGGCAGGCATCGCAGCCGTCCGGCGCACTGTCGCCGTCAGCATTCACAGCATCGTTATGTCCCGGACAGACATCCACATCCCCGCAAACGCCGTCGCCGTCCGCATCATTCTCCGGATCCTGCCCGCAGGTATCGCAGGCATCACCGATGCCGTCATTGTCTTCATCAGATTGATCTGCATTGGCTACGTTCGGACAGTTGTCCTCGTCATCTGCAACACCATCTTCGTCGGCATCCTGTTGTGAAGGATTATAGAAAATTTTAAAGTCATCAATATCACCGATAAAAAAATTACTTGGAGTCGTAAAATTCCAGACCCTGCATCCTAGTGTAAGCTGTTCCTCCCGATTGTAACCGCCGACATCGTTTCCATTATAATATAATGAAGGAGTGTTCGATTGCCTTTGCCCATCAATATAGAAATAGGTATCATAGATTCCGCTGCCGTAATTTCCAAATACTACATAGTGCCATTCTCCATCGGCATACGTTGTATCCGATTCTCCTAACGGAGCACCGCCGTACAGTCTGCTCCTCACAATACCATTGTTTAACCCCGCCATAAAATCTGGGCCTCCGCCAGGGGCTCCACCAAAAATGAGAGTATTTTGCTGAGCAGCGTCTGACGGATCAACTTTGAACCAGAAAGAAACGGTTACCGGAGCGTAAGGCGAAAATTCCTGACTCATATTAAACGGTGTGACAATATAGTCATCTCCGTCAAAGTGCATTGCCCCGTCAGTCTGACCAAAACGATCCGTCGTTGGCGTGGCACCGTGAATTGTCCCGTCATATGCGTTGTTATTTGCTTCTTCCGCATTGCCGTCCAGCGGGTAATACACAATAACTCCATCCGACTCATTCATCCAAACCGTATTGTTCCCGTAGGCCACATTGTTCCCATAGGCCGCACTGAAGGCATCCAAATCACCGTCGCCATCCAGATCACCTAACGGGATGGAACTGTTGGCCGCATATGCCAAAGGCAGTCCGCTGTCGGAAAAGACACCTGATCCGTCGTTCAGCCAAATCTTGTCGGTCTCGCTACGCCGGGTCCAGATATTGCCGGTCGCCACATAAGCATCCAGATCGCCGTCGCTGTCTAGGTCTGCCAGGGAAACCTCAAGGCTCATTGTGTCGCCAAGATTCTGGCCGCTATCGATAAAATTGCCTGCTCCGTCTCCCAACCATATTTGATCCGGATCATATACATTTCCGACAAAGGCATCCAGATTACCGTCGCCATCCAAGTCGCCCAAGGCAATGCTATGACTGCTTAAGTTGCCCAGCTTTGCGTGGAGAGAAAAATTTCCGGCACCGTCGTTCAGCCAGACCGGATTGCCGCTTGTCCCATGATTCGCAGCGAAAGCATCCAAATCGCCGTCACCGTCTAAATCCCTCAATTCGATATCACAATCAAGTGATCCCGAATCGCCCAGCTCCTGGCCGCTGTCGGTGAAAATGCCTGATCCGTCATTCATCCATACATGAGTAGGCTGCCCCCACCTTCCGGCAAAAGCATCCAGATCACCGTCGCCGTCCACATCACCCAGTGCCACAGCGTGAGTGCCGTAACTGTTCAATCGCTGTCCCGTGTCTGAAAAACTGCCTGTCCCGCCATTCATCAACACTGTAAGGTAGTTTGATTTACCTACAAAGGCATCCAGATCACCGTCACCGTCCAGATCGCCCAGTGCTACAGCACCACTGTGCAGATTGCCAGTAAGAGCCTGCCCACTATCGCTGAAGATACCCGTTCCGTCGTTCAGCCATACTTTGTCGGGTTGAGTTCCAGCGTTCGCACAATAAGCATCTAGATCGCCGTCACCATCCAGATCACCCAGCACCGCCTCCCAAGTATAATTGCTTCCCAGAATCTGCCCGCTGTCCGTAAACTGCACCTCGCTAAAGGCCGGGCCAGCCGTCAGGCCGAAGCCCAGCAGCAGACCGGCTGTCACCGGTACTGTTTTAAACCAATGTGTCTTCACTTCTCTTCCTCCGTTATGTTGTTGCGTTGAATAATATCCAAGCCGTCCGTCTGTAAACGCTTCCGGCAGAAACGCTCTTTCTTCAGGACGGAAGGAGGAGAATGATTACGGCAGGAGTGAAAGAATCGGGTGAACCCCGTTTCGGCGGATTGCATAACATACCTCCCGGTATATAGATTTATAAAAAGCAGGCAGTCCGGCCGTCTCCCCTGCGGAGACCCGCGACTTTCCGACACCGCCTCGCAGCGGTTGTGGCTTTATCAGCTTTCCGTCATCGACCGGAAAGCACAGCACCTGCTTACTGAATAAGCATTGCCATTGTTATGAATTTATGAATGGATAGAGTTAATATCGGTACTTATGATCAATGAATTCTGTTTGCCCGAAAACTGCACTGCAGCCCGCCTCTATCAGTACAAAAGAAGGCGTCAGGCCACTAATGCTACTTTCTATATAGCTTTTTAACATTATTAAATGAAGAGTACAAAATTTACCCCCCCCTGTCAATGCCTATTCCAGAAAAAAACATATCAACATTAATATAATATGTAATAGAGATTATCGTTCCTGTACTTTTGTTTGATAATTTCATAGTTACACTAAACATATTTAATAAAATTTACAAATTGGTAAAAACGACAAAAGTACTCCTGGAATCAGTCTGAAAGTGTCCATTACCCGGTTTAAGAAACTCCTGAACAGGAAACGGCTTGTTCTTCAGATTGCGGGAGGACTGCCTGCTGGAAAACCGAGCTTCATCCCTCATCTGCTCCCTCCTGATATCATTTTATAAAAAACTTGCGGCTTCTTTTGTTTTCAGGTAAGAAAGAGCCTGTTTCTTTTCCAGGGAAAAAGCAGGCTCCGCTTTTCACCTGATTTTCTGATCAAAATCGGAGCAACCGGAGGATAATTCAATGAGAAAAAAACTTCTTATGCTTGCTGCCGTCGGAATATGCATAAGCACCAGTTCAGCAGCGTGGTCCTATAATACTGAGATGGCTGCAAGCTACGCAGAACTGTTCGCCCCGGCAGATGGTGCCAAAGTGGGAAAAGAACTGCATTTTGTCAAGCCGGACGGGTTCATCAAGGATGTGCAGGCTGGCAAGGAGTTCGTGGCCATAGACGTGCGGACATCGAAAGAGGCCGGTATGCTCGGCATGACCCTGCCCGGCAGTATGGCAATCCCGATTAACGAGCTGTTCAAGGAGGAAAATCTCAAGCGCATTCCCACGGACAAGCCGGTGATGATCATATGCAAGTCCGGTGCACGGGCCACCGTTGCGGGCACAGCGCTCCGTCATATCGGCTTTGACAATGTCTACATCCTGAAAGGCGGGCTGCAGGCATTAAGCCAGGCATACGGCCCCAAGCAGGGATATCCTGCTGCTCCTGCCAAAAAGTAACTGAAGCTCAGGTGCATAAAAGAAAGAAGAAAGGGGCGGCGGATGCTGTCCGCCTTCCCGGTAGTTGTTCAGTTTTTTTACACCTCCAGCAGCCCGATAACCGTTCCGTTCCCTTTGTTGCCTTTTTCTTCTGTTCCGGCTGAACGTACCCTGTCCGCCCTGTTGTCTCCGGGCGCAAAGGTTTCCACAAACAGTTTCTGCGGAGTGGACTCAGGAACCGAATACAGAGAGAGCCTGCAGCGTCCGGTTTCCCCTGCCGGATAATGCTGCTCCAGAAGAGCGGCCCATTCATCCTGCATTTCTTTCTCTGCTTTCTCCGTCAACGGCTGCTGTGCATGTATTGCTGTACTGAACAGCCTGAGCAGCTCCGCCGCAGCTTCCTGAAAACAGCACCGCTGTTGCATAAATTTTCTTCCATCCCTGTTCAGAATTGCAGGCAGGGACAGGGTGAGCAGCTGCTCCGGCCGGGCAGTCTCTCTACTGTGCTCAAAGTGATCAAAGAGTGTTTCAAAGGCATTAGCACTCCGGGTGATAAAGACAGCGGACTGGGGCGGTTGCTCTCCGGCGGCAAAAAGCCGGGCCCATGCCTTTAGGCGCAGCCGCTGCTGCCCGGCTGACATCTCCTCCTGCTCGCCAAGGTTTGCTGCAGACAAAAGCTGTCCGGTTTCTTGTTCCTGACGCAGATCCTGCAGCAATGTTTTTTCCCGCCGAGCCAGGGCATCCAGATTGCGCCGGATTTCCGCCCGGCTCCGGTCAACGGTTTCCCCGAGTTTGAGCAGCAGCCTAGCCTGCCAGAGAAGCAAAGAACGCTGTTTCTCCTCTTGCCCCTTTGCCGGTTCAGGGGTAGGTTCAGGAAGAGTGTCCCGGAGCGGTGCCCGGATACCGGTCTGGGCAAGCAGGGTCTCCATGATGGCATGTTCGCTTTCCTGCCGCTCGCCGATGCTGCCAATGCTGCCGAATCCTGCGGACAGGCTGCTGAGATGTCCGGCATAATCATCAGGCCGGGAGCGGATATCCTGGAGCAGCTGCATGAACCGGTCCCGGTCCTGCCGCAGCGGAGCCGGACAGGCAGAGCTGATGCACTGCTGTTCCGTCATTTCCCGCAGGAACGGGGTCAACTCCTCCGCTTCCGGTTCATCGTTTTCCGCAGGCCGAAGGAACACAACCCGGTCAACAAGCTGGACAAGCGGAAAGACCAGCGCCTCGTCAGGCAGGGTGTCCGGAAAAATATACGCGATCTCAAAAGACATTATGCAGACAATTCGTGAAAAAATAAGCTTTGCGCTGACAGCCGCAGTCTATCTGCTCTTTCATCTCCGGTTAGGAGCATCTGCGGGCAGCAGCCTGGCAGGCACTGTGGAGCAGCTGCTGACCACAGCGCCCTACTGTATCGGCTTTACCTGGATTCTGGTAGCGGTGATCCGTTTTCTCCATAATGGAAAACGGCCTGCTTGGGACAGGATTGCCCGTATTTTTTTCACCTTCGGCATCCTGTTCGGCTTTTACTTTGCCCTGTATGAGCGCAATGATCGGGTGTATCAGCAACAGCAGCAACAGGAAAGCATACAACATTCTAAAGATACACAGAATGCTTCTGCGGCCCGGAGTCCAGAGGGCCCGGAAGGTTGACTGATTTTTACTGCACTCCAGGTCATTGCCAGCAGAGTAGAATATTCCGGTTCTTTATGCAATATGAATTCTGTTCATGCAGGGCGGATCAGGAGCACGCGGGGATAGAAGGTTCGGAGGCGGTGAAGAAACGGGAAGCAGCGTGGGGGCACTTGCGATTGATCGTATGTAGAATTCGTTACAAGCAGCTTTTTTATTAGAAGCGAAATGATAGTCACCATTCCGCCAACAGGTTGAGCTGATCGCCACCCATCTGCCGGGCGATGAACATACAGGCGGCTTTTTGTTCAACACCAAGGCAGATGGGATGTTTATTGCTCAATATCTCCGGTGGCGCTTGGGATAGGAACGATAACGATAATGAGATGATGGAGGTGATGGCGCTCTGTATCTTCTATATTTTCGATACGTTCGATAACGCCTAGGATAGGAATAACGGTAAGAACGAGGTGCTGGCACAACAACTGTCGGAGCCGGAGCAGGAACGACAACAGCCGCACTCGGTCGTGACGGTGCGGGAACGACAACTGCCGAGTTCGTCGGTGGATAGTAGTAGCAGCCACTCAACATGCCGATACTGGCAGCAGCCAGAGTTATCAGTAGTATCTTTTTTTTCATGATGTCCTCCCTCGTATAGTTGTTTGTCCGGATTATTGACCCGTCTGACAGCCAGTGATTCTGCATACTCCTTTGTGAATGTTATTGCATAGTGCTCCTATGAACATCATACTCCATTATACCTTGGATTGCACGACAGTTTTTCTGCAGCAAAGACGTGGAAGGGAGTTATAGGCATCCTTGTGTAGCTCAGAAAACTGAATTGGTTATCGGGTACCGTTGCAGCCCATTGCGGCAAAAATGAATTCCGGCAAATCCGCCTGAAAAAAACACGGCAAATGATCTCCGTCATTATCCCCACCTATAACCGGGCTAACTTTCTTGAACAGGCCATCACCTCGGTGCAGAAGCAGACCCTTGCCTGCGCCGAAATTCTGGTGATCGATGACGGCTCCACCGATGCGACCCCGGAGCTGATCCGGCGGCTTGCCGCCTGCAGCAACGTACCGATCCGGTATTTTTTTCACCAGAACCAGGGAGCCTCTGCCGCCCGGAACCGAGGCATTACCGAGGCCCGGTACGATCTCCTCTGCTTTCTTGATTCCGATGACCGCTGGGCGCCGCGCAAGCTGGACCTGCAGTTCAGGGCCATGCAGGCAGCGCCGCAGTATCTGATTTCACACACCAAGGAACTGTGGTTTCGGCACGGCAGGCAGGTGAATCAGAAAAAGAAACACACCCCGCCCCACGGGAACATCTTCCGCCGCGCCTTGGCCATGTGCGTGGTAGGCATGTCCACAGTCATGGTGCGCCGAGAGCTGTTCACGCGCTACGGCACCTTTGCCGAAGACATGCCCTGCTGCGAAGACTATGACCTCTGGCTACGGGTGAGCAGAAAAGAAGAGTTTCTTCTGATTGATGAACCGCTGACCCTGAAGGACGGCGGCCGGCCGGATCAACTCTCAGTCGTGCACCGGCTGGGTATGGACACTTGGCGCATCCGCTCCCTCTGTCACCTGTTGGAAGAGTGCCCGCTGACTGTGGAGCAGTACGGTCTGGCTGTTGCGGAGCTGGAGAAAAAATGCAATATTTACGGGAACGGCTGCATCAAACACGGCAGGCCGGAGGAGGGGGAACGCTATCTTGCCCTGCCGGAGCGGTTCTTGTCAGGCCGGGAAAGGGAAAATACTCCGGCTGCGGGGTAAACTTTACGACCCATTTTACAGGGAGAACATCATGCACGCATCAAGTTCATGCCCCTTTGTTGCCGGACCGAAGATCACTGATCCCGGTCTATTTGTCGGACGGAAAGAGGAATTGCGTTTCCTTGCCCGCCGGATGAGCGGTGCCCAGCCGGTCAGCGTCAATGTGATCGGCGAACGCCGCATCGGCAAGTCCTCGCTGCTCTATCATTTTTTTCAGACCTGGGAACAGCGGGTGAACAACCCGGCCCGATTCGTGGTGGTGTATATTGATCTGCAGGAAGATGACCCGCCAACAGAAGCGGATTTTTATCGGCTGCTGGCAGGTGCGCTGGACCGGCCTGCGGTTGCCCAGATCGGACCGCTGCGTTCCGCGCTGTCTCCTCTTCCCGGAACGCATAAGGACTTCAGCAAGCTACTGGATGCCTTTGCTGCCCAGGATCTGCTGCCGGTGTTCTGTCTGGATGAATTCGAAAAGCTGCTCAAGCGGCAGGAGCAGTTTACAGACAGCTTTTTTGATCGGCTGCGGGGATTCATGAATGCCAACCGGCTGATGCTGATCCCGGCCAGCCGGAAATCCCTAGATGTCTGTGCCGGGGAGCACCAGCTCACCTCAGCCTTTTTCAATCTCGGCCATGTGCTGAAATTGGGTGAGCTGACCGAGGAAGAAGCGGAGAAGCTGGTGTGTCTGCCCGCTCATGCCCCACCTGCTCTGGAGCCGAAAGATCAGCGGTTAGCCCGGAAATGGGGCGGCAGGCATCCCTATCTGCTCCAGCTGGCTGCGACGGCTCTGTTCGAGACCCGGCAGTTCGGGAAAAAGACAAAGTGGGCAAGGAAGCTGTTTGAGGAGCAGCGGTGCCGGATCAGACCGGTCAGTGTGTGGAAACGATACGCAGGCTGGATACTGAAAATATTTCCCAAGTTGCCCAAACATGCTACCGATTGCAAACCGATTATGTCCTGTGTTCTGGTGCTGGTCGTTGTTCTTGCGGTGGGGTATGCGTGGTGGAGCGGGCAATTACCGGTAAAGGACATTCTTGATTTTTTGAGCAAGCTGGTGAAATAGAAGATGATAGACTGTCTCTTATCATGATCCGGCACGGAAAGGATTCTCAATAACAAGAGATTCGACCTGCTGCCCGTGGTGCAGATCCTCTGTATACAAGACGGCACAATTGGCCTGCAAGGCCGCAGTAATAATCATAGAATCATATAGAGTGTATTTCCATCGCTCTGTGATTTCTATAGTTTTATGGTACAGTTCAAGTGAGCTGAACACTTCGCACAATGGTGCCAGCACTGTATCCAGATATTTGAGACTTTCCTGATGCGACAGGGGAGGGTTGAGCTTTTTCGTGGCAACATTCAGAAATTCTTGTATGACCTGAGAACTTATGCAGCCTGTCTGTTCCTTCAGGGCATTCCGAATCAGCTTCTGGGCAACACTTTGTTTTTCTGGTTCATCCCGTTGAAAAGAGTAGACAAAGATATTGGTATCAATAAAATATTTATCGCTCATTCAACTCGTCTCTGCTGTAGGGACCGCTCGCCCTTACATGGCTTAACTGATCCATAAGACGGTCGTATTCACTGTCAATATTGGAAGCGGTATACCTGTCAAGCCATTGACGGAAGCGGGCATTCAGGGTTGTATGTTCGGATTGAGCTTTTTTTCTGGCCTTGAAGATCAGGCGTTCATCAGCACTGAGGGTTATGTTTTTTATCATCTCGTATCTCCCGATTAAGATTTAGCACTATCATAGTGTACACTGTCTGCTTGCTAGTCACAAGGGATTTTCCATGCAATACATCAAAGAATGCCTCCAGCTGCTGTACTGGATTTATTTCAAGCCCTACACCCTGAAGCAGTATGTACGGGAGATTTGCCCGGAAATCACTGATCCGTACAACGACAACATCTACCGCCGTTCTGCGGAGACACGGGCAAATCCGCGTCTGAAGCGTTACGATGATCAGGTCTGGTGGCTGACTGCACTGGTGCCTATTGCGACGATATTTCTGTATGCGCCGCTGGCAGACAGTATTTCGCGGCTTATTGTCGGAACTGCTGTCTTGCAGCTCAACTGGTGGTTGAGCTATTTTTTTTCCCTTGGATGGCTGCTGGGCCAAATTTTTCTTCGGATAGTAAGGAAAAGAGCAGTTTGGCCGGTAATAATTTCGGTAATAACCCTGCCAATCATATTTATGCTCAAATATAATTTTCTCAATGAAGCAGCAATCATTGTGGCGGTCAGCATAATCGTCAGTATAGCGATTGATGGAGCGGTCAGTGCTGTAGGTGGTGTAGCAATAGGCGCGGCAGTCGGTGCAACGATTGGTATTGCAGGAAGCACAACAGTCGGCATTGCAGGAGGTGTGACAGTCGGCGTAGCGGTCGGCGTGGCGGTCGGCAGAGCGTTTGCAGCAGTGTTCAGCGGGGCGGAGGTCGTTGCAGGCTCAGTGGTTATAGTGATGGGTAGCACAGTATTTGTAGTTATGTTTGGAGCAATGACCGTTGCAACAACGGTCGAGCAAGTAACTACTATAGCATTCGGTGTTTCCTTTATTGTCGGCGTGCTGCGTCTTTGCTTCTGGCTGCTGAAGCTGCCTTATCTCCTATTTCCGAATAATCAAGCCTGCTCTAAACTGGACTTGTTGTTTCCGCAGTTCGATCAGTTTATCCTGCCCATGCCTTTCCTGCCCGGCCTCATCGCCAAAGCATATCAGGAGAACCAAGCCGCCGCCCGCCAGACTGTGAACCACCTGATCAGCTCCACCAATCAGCAGAAGGCCGCCAGCAAGGCCATGCTCCTCATTGCGGCAGAGGAGTTCCGCCGCTGCTGGAGCGCAGAGGATATTGCCGAGGTGCGGAAGAAGCTGGACTGGCTGTCTGCTGAGCAGGCCGGGCAGATCACCACCTGCCTTGACCTGAGCCAGGACACGGACTCGGCCCTGAACTCCACCACCCCATTTCGCAGGGAGGAGCGACTGAAGAAGGTCTGCGCCAGAATCGACCAGCAGCGCAATGCCCTGGCCGCTGCCTCTGCCCGCGAGGCCACCGCCCTTGGCGCGGTGCTGGATCACTGGCAGCGCATCCTGGAGACCGCCCGCAAGACTCTGCGCGAGCAGGCCGCACAGAGCGACGAGATTCCCCCGGTCTATCTGCCCGGTCCGACCCTGGAGCCGGACAAGGCCGGGAGGCTGTTCAAGGGCCGCCGTGACCTCTTCCACCAGATCGAAAGCCTGCTGCTCTCGGCCCAGCCGCCCACCCTGGTCATGCAGGGCAACCGGCGCAGCGGCAAAAGCTCGGCCCTGCGCTACCTGCCCAGGCAGATGCCCTCGGACATCCTGCCTTTGTTTGTGGACCTTCAAGGCGCGTTAGTGTCTATCTCGCTGCATGGTCTGGCCAAGGGCATTGCTGATCAGATTGCCGCCTCAGCCCATACAACACACCGTTTGAGTCTATCTCCCCCAGACAAGGAAGAACTAAAGACCGACCCGTTCGCCGCCTTGCTCGGCTGGTTAGATATGGTCGAGCAGGCCGCGCCTAGCAAGACCTTCCTGCTCTGCTTGGACGAGTTCGAGCGGATAGAGGAGATCGTCACTGCCAGCGGCAGCCAAGCCCCGCTTAACTTCCTCCGCCACCTGATCCAGCACCGCGACCGCTGGCAGCTCCTTTTTGCCGGGGCGCACACACCGGACGAGCTGACCCCACACTGGAGCGACTGCCTGATCAACACCCGCAGTCTGCGCGTAAGCTACTTGGACAAGAACGATGCGCTGGAGCTGATCTGCCGCCCGGTGCCGGACTTCCCGGCAATCTGGCCGGATGGGGCGGCAGAGGCGGTCTGGCAGCTCACCCAGGGCCAGCCCTATCTCATCCAGCTCCTCTGCTCTGAAGCTGTTGATCACCTCAACAGAAATAAAACCAAAGCTGTGCAGCCCGGCGACGTGGAGGCCATTCTCCCTGCCGCCTTTGAGCATGGGCATTATTACTTTGATGAATTCTGGAATGCCCTCAACGACGCCCAGCGGAAGCTGCTCCGGGCGGTGGCAGAGGAGCGGGAGCCGATCGAAGAGACGGGTAGGGCGGCATCCATGCTGGTGCGCAAGGAAATCCTCGCGCAGGAGGACAACGGTTGGTCATTCCGGGTGCCGCTGCTGCAGCGCTGGATTTTGACAGGGCAGGAGAAGGAAGCAACGCCCGGAGGATGATCCGGGCTGAAGAAAGTATCTGCAGCCGGGAAAAGCACCCCGGCGGGAAATTAGGCAATAGAAACCAGTTCGAGATCAAAGGTGAGGTCTTTGCCAGCCAGGGGAGGGTTGGCGTCAAGCTGGATATGCTCGTCTGTCACTTCAATGACCTTGACGATAATAGGCTGGTTGTTCGGTCCGGAGAGCTGCAGCTGCTGTCCCACTTCAGGGGTGATGTTGTCCGGCACCTGGTCACGGGGCGCGTTGATGACCATCTCTTCATTGCGCTGGCCGTATGCCTTATCCGCCGAAATGGTCACTGTCTTTTTCTCGCCCGGCTCCATACCGGTGATGGCCTCGTCAAAACCGGCGATTACCTGGCCGCTGCCCAAGGTGAACTCCAAGGGATCAACCCCCACGGAAGAATCAAACTGGGTACCGTCCGTCAGGGAACCGGTGTAATGGACTTTGACGCTGTCTCCTTGTTTTGCTGCAGTCATACAGACTCCTTATCCTGGTGCAGGATGGCCGGAATGAATAATCAGGACTGCGCAGGGTGCGACAATCCTATCTGATATCATTTCGAGGTTATTGTACATTCGGACAGCTGTCAACCCCTGCGGGTCAATTTTCTCCATTGGCTCTTTCTCCTGACTCCATGCTGGCGACAGCTTCGGCTCGGTTGACATTTTATCCGTTCGCGGGCCAGGAACAGAGACCGGCTCCTTCCGGGTAATTGGTAATTATAGCTGGAGCAATATAAACTGACTATAATTTGTACCGCTGAAAAAGCTCATCAACGGAACAGCGATGTTTTCTCCTGAGAGCTTTGGCCTGCGCCCATTTATGTTCGATGGGATTCAGGTCGGGAGAGTAAACAGGCAGGTACTCGATCAGATGCCCGGAAGATGTTACAGCCTCCCGGATATAGCTGGAGCAGTATAAACTGAATACAGGATCAGCTATCTGAAAGGCGTGATGGCAAAACTTATGCCTCTTGTGGGCATATTCAAATTATGTTGCTCCAGCTATATCGCTGTGCACGGTGCCGATAAAGTGGAGTTCAGCTCGTTGCATAAAATTTGTCCTTTCTGGATCAAGATATTTGCCACACATAACGTCGTGCAACTTTTCCTGGCCTGACCGCAGCGCGGTGCAAAGCCCCTGCCGGAAACACAGCCCCGGACAGCTTCTTACAGGCAGAAAACAAAGAACCCCGAATTCCTTGTCAGGAATCGGGGCTATATACTTAACCGGACTGTACCGGATTGCTTTATGGTGGCGATGCAGGGACTTGAACCCCGGACACCACGGATATGAGCCGTGCGCTCTAACCGGCTGAGCTACATCGCCATAATTTTTTTATGAGGCGATTATATAGCATTATCTGCGTATTTCTGTCAAGAAAAAAACATACCTGCAGCAGAAAAAATAAAGCGGCATCACCCTTTCGGATAATGCCGCCTGTTCCGTCATGGAGTGACGGGTCTGACAAGCAGTCAGGAGCAGAGCAGGTTACATCATTCCGCCCATGCCACCCATTCCGCCCATGCCACCCATTCCGCCGGCACCCATTCCGGCACCCATTCCGGCACGGTCCTCTTTTTCCGGCTCATCAGCGATCATGCACTCGGTAGTGAGCAGCATACCGGAGACAGAAGCCGCATTCTGCAGGGCTGTGCGGGTTACCTTGGTGGGATCAATAACACCGGCAGCAATGAGGTCACCGTACTCTTCAGTCGCTGCGTTGAAACCGTTGGCACCTTCCAATGATTTCACTTTTTCCACAACCACAGAACCCTCACGACCGCAGTTACAGGCGATCTGCCGAACTGGCTCTTCAAGAGCGCGCATGATGATCTGACGGCCGAGATCCTGCTCGCCTACCAGTTTCATCTCCTGAAGTGCTTTGATGCAGCGCAGGAAGGCAACACCGCCGCCGGGAACCACACCCTCTTCAACGGCAGCGCGGGTGGCGTTCAGGGCATCCTCAACACGGGCTTTTTTCTCCTTCATTTCAACCTCGGTGGCAGCACCGACATTGATCACGGCAACACCGCCGATCAGCTTGGCCAGACGCTCCTGGAGTTTCTCACGGTCATAGTCGGAGGTGGAGTCTTCGGCCTGGGTACGAATCTGCTTAACCCGTGCAGCCAGTTTGTCCTTGTCACCGGCACCGTCCACAACCGTAGTGTTGTCCTTGTCGATCACGATCCGCTTGGCGGTTCCGAGGTCGTTAACTGTGATATTTTCCAGTTTGATGCCCAGATCTTCGGTAATGACCTGACCACCGGTGAGGATGGCGATGTCTTCCAGCATTGCCTTGCGGCGATCGCCGAAGCCCGGAGCCTTGACAGCAGCAACGTTCAAGGTGCCGCGCAGCTTATTGACCACCAGGGTAGCCAAGGCTTCGCCGTCAACATCTTCTGCAATAATGCACAGCGGCTTGCCCATCTTGGCAACAGACTCAAGTACGGGCAGGAGATCCTTCATATTAGAGATCTTCTTCTCGTTGATGAGAATCAGCGGATCTTCCATGTTGACTTCCATGCGCTCGGCATCGGTGACAAAGTAGGGAGAAAGGTAGCCGCGGTCAAACTGCATACCTTCCACAACATCCAGGGAGGTCTCCATGGATTTTGCTTCCTCTACCGTGATAACACCTTCCTTGCCCACCTTGTCCATGGCCTCGGCAATGATGTTGCCGATAGTGGAATCGTTGTTGGCAGAGATGGTGCCGACCTGAGCAATCTCGCTCTGCTCTTTGGTGGGCTGAGAAATCTTGGACAGCTCGGCAATAACAGTCGCTACAGAAGCGTCAATACCGCGCTTGATCTCCATCGGGTTGGAACCGGCAGCAACCATTTTTGCGCCTTCCCGATAAATAGCCTGGGCCAGAACTGTGGCAGTAGTGGTTCCGTCACCGGCAACATCAGAGGTCTTGGAAGCAACTTCCTTGACCATCTGGGCGCCCATGTTCTCGAATTTATCCTTAAGCTCAATCTCTTTGGCAACAGTCACACCGTCTTTGGTGATGACCGGAGCGCCGAAGGATTTTTCAATCAGAACATTGCGGCCTTTGGGACCGAGGGTAACTTTTACTGCATTTGCCAGGCTGTTTACGCCGCAAAGCATCTTCTCGCGGGCTTTGGCGCTGTAGTTCAGTTCTTTGGACATCGTACTTAAACTCCTTCTATGGTTTTATGCGTGTTAATCAGGTGTTAAATCAGAATAATCAGAATAGTCAGAATAGTCAGAAAACAGACAGCAACGGATTAGCTGGCCACAACACCGAGGATATCGTCCTCGCGCATGATGAGATAATCCTGGCCGTCCAGTTTGACATCTGTGCCGCCGTATTTGGAAAACAGAACCCGGTCACCGGCCTTGACATCCATAGCACAACGCTCTCCCGCCTTACTCATTTTGCCGGGGCCGACAGCAATCACTGCGCCTTCAGCCGGTTTTTCCTTGGCAGAGTCGGGGATGATGATACCGCCTGCGGTTTTGTCCTCTTCCTCCAGACGTTTGACCAGCACGCGGTCATTCAGCGGACGAATGTTCATGGATTGATCCTCCTTGGTACATAGATTGTTTTTATGATTTGAAGAAGAAACCGGAACTTTTTTTCTATAGCAGTGTTCCGGCTTTCTCTGTTTCTCGTGAACAGAAACCGTTGCAATCCGGTTCCGTCATCGGGTTGCGAGAAACAATAGGGATGGATTTTGAAAAATCAAGGGAGGGAGAGAAAAAAAAATCACATCTCAATTGTCTGAAATCAAGAAAAAAGAGAAAACAGGAGGATTATTTTACCCGGACAGTCCAGTTATGCGGGTCCGGGGCTGCGCCGCGCTGCAGCTGCTGGATGCCATCAAAAAAACGTTGGGCAAGCGGCCCGGTTGTGCCGTTGTCGATCATGATAGAGTTTCCCTGATACCCCAGTTCGCCGATGGGTGAAATCACTGCGGCCGTACCTGAGCCGAAGGCTTCGCTCAGCGAGCCGTCCGCAGCCGCAGCCATGACCTCGTCAATGGTGATGCGGCGTTCGCAGGTGCTGAGACTCCAGTCCGCAGCCAGCTGCAGTACAGTGTCGCGGGTGATGCCGGGCAGGATGGTGCCGCCCAGCGGCGGGGTGATCAGTTCATCATTGATGACAAAAAAGATATTTGAAGTGCCCACTTCTTCAACGTATTTCCGCTCAACAGCATCCAGCCATAGTACCTGGGTGTAGCCCTTCTGTCGGGATTCGGTGTGAGCCCTGATGGAGGCTGCATAATTGCCCCCGGTTTTGACATTGCCCACCCCGCCCCGTACAGCCCGGACATACTGATCTTCAACATAAATTCTGGTCGGACTGAAGCCTTCCGCATAATAGGCGCCCACCGGGCTGCAAATAATGAAAAACAGATATTCATTGGCCGGCCGGACGCCCAGAGCCGCTTCGCTGGCAATCATGGCAGGCCGGATATACAGGGCTGCACCTTCATTCTGCGGAATCCAGTCCCGCTCAAGGTAAATTAATCCTTTTAGAGCCTGCAGCACCTTGTCCGCCGGAATACGAGGCATACACATGCGGACTGCCGAGGCATTGAAGCGATGGAGGTTATCCATAGGCCGGAACAGAAGCACCGAATCGTCAGCCCCTCGGTAGGCTTTGAGCCCCTCAAAGATCTCCTGGCTGTAATGCAAGGCCATTGCAGCGGGATCAAGGCTGAAGTTGCCGTAGGGCCTGATTTCCGCATCATGCCACCCCTGTTCCCTGTTCCAGCGCATGGTCAGCATGTGATCGGTGAAATACTGACCGAATCCCAGCTTATTCTGATCCGGCTTTTTCTTCAGGGTTTCTGTCCTGTTCAGGGTGACATCAAGTTCGTTTTTCAGCATTTTTTTCTTTCCTTGTATGGGCAACGGAAATTCTCCGTCAAAACCAATCTTCGAGCTGCAGATTTTCAACCCGCGAGAATTCTTTCGTGTTATTTGTTACGAGAACGCAATCGGCACGTAAGGCCGTGCCTGCGATTAATGTATCATACGGCCCGATGGGAGTGCCCGATTTTTCCAGTTCTGCCCGGATAATTGCCGCAGTTTTTGCCTCTTTATATGTAAAAGGGATTGTGGTGATAACCGACGTCAATACATTCAACTGCTGCCGCCTTTTTGCAGGGCTGTCCGATTTGGCGATACCCACTTCCAGCTCAAACAATACAATAGAAGAGACAGCGATCTCTTTTGGTGACTTGGAAAGTAAATTTTCAGCTACCCTGCCCTTGCCCTTAAAAAAGTAGATCAGCGTATTGGTATCAAGCAGATACATGGACTACAGATCTTCTCTCGGAAAATCCTTACCGTTATTCGAGCGCAGCTCCTCGGCAGAAGGAAAAGCGCCTTTCCAGCTCCCTGCCAGTTCGACAATATGTCGGGGCCATTCGGTATTGAGAATGAAAGACAGCTCATCTTTATAGGGTAAAATAGGCTCGAAAAGCTGATTGAAAGCCCGGCCTATTGCTCCGTGAAAAAGTTCTAACTTTGGAATTGTTGCACCAATATCTAAAACATGCTCCTTGGCAATTCCAGGATAGGGATCAATGAAAATTATTCTCTTTATTCCAAGCTGGTAGGCTTTCTTTGAGCATAATTCACAAGGACTGGCAGTTGTAAATAATATTCCTCCTTGAATACCTGATCCACCATATTTTGCCAGTTGTAAGAATGCATTTTCCTCTGCATGTAATGAACGGGTATGAACTTGATTTTTTTCTTCCTCTAAACTATTTTGAAGATCTTTGAAACAATAAGATATATTTCGTCCGCAAAGTTTATCTCGTATCTCTTGAGAATCAATTTTGTCTTGATATCTATTTCTTACGAAATCTCTAAAATTTTTATTATACTTTTCATAGTGACTATATGCTTCTTGGTCTTCGTTATCAATAAGATGCTCTATATTTCTTAAAGCACATGGAGGTTGCCCTTCAGGAGAGTTGTTCCAGCCAATAGATTTGATCGAAAAATTTCTGTCTGCTACAGCAGCACCTACTTGCCTGGAAAGGCATGCTGAATTTAACTTTGCAGTATATGCTACCTGCATGCAACGTTCTGTACTTGAAGGAGTTATTAACCCAGGATGCATTATCAGAGCAATATAACAAGATAACTGTCTTTTGAGCGTTATGAAATCGTTTTCACCTTTTTGAGGATTATTTATATGTATATCTGCTAATTCTATACATTTTGATATATCTTGAGAGTAGAATACCTCGGCTTCTCTTAATTTCTTTTCATATTCATTATTGTCAATACTTGCTAGTTGACTGTCATTAAGATCAAGGAGTTTTTTCAATCTATAAATTCTATCGTTATTATCTGTGTTAATAGACATTAAGTAGAATGCGGCATAGCGTTCTCGAAAAAAAATTGCTTCAAATGGATTCCGTATAGCATCAATAACAATATATACTTCTTCTTTGTTTGCCTTAGCCAAGTTTGTAAATATTTTTATTAGTTTATTTGCTCTTATGGCCAGTCTCAGGATATTTTTTGAATCGAAATTTTCGTCAAGGGCATTACCTGATGACCGTATATTGTTTCCAGCAACTTGATAGAGTGACGTATAGCTATCACCAGCAAGATCGTTTAAAATTTTTTTTAGTTTCTCTGTGAATGGAGGAAGTTTTTCAAAATAAAATTTATAGGACTTCTCTCGACGTTCTTCTGTTTTTTTCTTATTTACTTTATTCCGTTTTTCCATCTTCTTTCTTAATTTTTTAAGAAAAACTCTTTCCTCGTGAAGCTTTGAATATTCTTCTTCTATATTCTTTTTTAGAAGCGACTCTATATTTTCATGTTCTATTTTTTCAGTTACGTAGGCGAGAAATTTATCAAAGGGGTTTTCCAAAATAAATGAAGTTATTACATCTTTTACTTGGATCACATGGAATGGCTTCCAATTACTGCTAGCAAATTCGTAAACAATTCGATATTTTCTCTCTTCATTTTTATTTACAATATGTGGCTTAGGGAGTTTTAAAGTCTGAATGTCCTGTTTGAGCAATTCAGCTGTTGAAGTACACCCTGAACCTGTCCTCCCTGTCAGCCCAATTACGATAAACTTCTGCCTGTTTTCATATAATGTTTCAATTGCTGATGACAAATCGTTCATCTTATCCTGCTGCAACTGTAGTCATAAATAAAATAAATCCAATCCCCGCACCAGCGCCTGCACCAATCGCTCGGTGCACAGCTATTTTTAACAGCCCTCTGGCCTGAAGTAAAGCGCATTTCATTCCAGCGCATTCCGGATACTGGTTGATCTACCTGAAATAGAAAAAGGCCGTCCATCCAGAAGACCTTTGCATACCACACGACAACTCTGCCAGCAATATAACTGCTACGCAGCTGGACCTCCTGTTAAATCAGCAAAAAAAATTGTGAGGCTGAACACTCAATTTCCGCCCAAGATAGCCGGAATAAAAAGGAGTATATTGTAACTGCCGATTTCTTCCTTGATGAATTGCCTGATGTTTTCTTTTGAAACACGGGTATAGACGCCGTAGAGATTCGGTTGAGCGCACCCCGTCCCCCAACTTGTAATTCCGGTCAATACATTGCCCCGTGTAAGCGGGCCGCCGGAATCACCCTGGCAGGCATCTTTTCCACCTCCATCCAGACCGGCGCAAAGCATGTTTTCTGTAACTGCCCCGTTGTATGAGTCGGAATCGTTGCAATTTGTTCTATCGACAAGAGGTACCTCCACCCGTTGGAGATCGACTGGGCGGACACCTCCCTCGGAAAGAGTGCCCCATCCGGTTGCAAGCAGGTTTTCACCCACCGCTCCATCTGCCGTTGCAAGCGAGGCCAAGGGGATATCGGTTGCGTTGGTGGACAATTTCCAGACAGCAACGTCATTATCGAATGTGATGTCGCTCCATTCCGGATGGACAGCAATTCTTACGACATCGCGGCGTTCACCGGTACCATCTAAACGTCTGGTGCCGGTGAGCACCTGTACCTGATCAGCAGTAGTGAAATCACTGCAATGCGCTGCAGTAACTACAAAATTTGGTTGCACCAAAGTGCCGCCGCAGAACTGCGCTTGATAATTATCAGCCTGCGCTTTGTCCAGCAATGCAACCTGGAATGGATTATCATCCGTTCCGGCGTTTGTACCGCCAACTATTCTCGCTGTGATTATAGAGCGCAGCTGTGCCTTGGCAGTACCGTCCGGAATGTCCCTCAGGGTTCTTTCTATTACCCGTGACTGCACGTACTCCACCATCCAGTTCGTTTCTGTATTATGGTTTTGATCTGATGTATCATCGGCGAATGCTGCAGCAGAGCTGCCGGTAAAAATGATCAGAGCAGCAACTGATAACATAGATATAAAATTTTTCTTTCTGTTAATCTGCATAACAACCTCTTGATTTTCAATCAAGCAGTTAAAACAGGAAGTACAGTTGTTACAGTAGGTTCGTTTGTTAGAACTACAAACCATCAGTTGAACAAAATCAACTGGTTGTAAAACAAACTGCGTAACCCCTATCTGTATGAAATTATTATCTTCTAACTGATCCGTATAAGCATAACGCCATCATCTTTTCCCGGACCCCAGCAGAGGCGCAGCAGCGATCCACTGCTGCCGACCGTTGCCGAAGGGCGGATAGACCGATCTGCTCGGGTTCCGGCGGTGCCAGGCCGTGGTGGAGGCCGGAGTCCTGCCTCTTCTGCCGTGGCCGTGAAAAAGCTCATACCGTACTACCCTGCCCCGTTTATCCCGATGCACCCGGACCACAATACCGACATGATAAATACCGCTCCAGCGTGACAGCACCTGCGGTACGGTTAATTTTTTATAGCGCTTACCGGTCCGTCCGAAAAAAAAGACCATGCCCGGTCTGATCAGATGCGTATTCTGCAGAGCATCGTTGACAAGCACCAGTCTGCCCCGCTCATGATACCAGCGGGCAATCGCTCTGGAATCCCGATACTGCGTTACCGAGGGATAGGCATATCCGGGACAACACCGCTGCATGCCCTGAAGGACGCGATGAAATATACCGGAACAATCACTCAGCGGACCCCTGGCGTACCGGATTGATTGTGCCTCCAAGTTGGCCACGACCTGGCGCAAGGCAGGCAGCATACCTCCGCTGCAGGTAACTATTTCCTGTTGAACAAATCGAGCCTGACCTCTCCTGCGAATTTCCGCCTTGTTCTGTATTGCTTTTTTTCTGGCATTTACGGCCAATATTTTCAGTTCCGGCGTTTCTGCGTTCTTCTGTTGATCCGGCTGCTCAGGTTCTTTCTTTATCTGTGCGAGCTGTTCAAATTTTACTAGGTTCAATTTGCCGGGTTGAGCAGCACGTGCAGCCAGTACTTTCACTTTCGGTTTCGGCGTTTCCGCCTTCTCCTGTTCCTCCAGAATTTTCTGTTGATCCGGCTGCTCAGGTTCTTCCTTTTCTTCCTGTTCCTCCTTTACCTGCGCGAGTTGTTCAAATTCTACCAGGTTCAATTGATCGGGTTCTTCAGGTAGAAAAAAAGGAGAAGAAAAAACAAGATGAGGTTCTGTACACTGTTCCAGAAAGGAAAATTTTTCCTGTGCGGCAGGGGAGGGCGAGGTTTCCGGTTTTCCGGTCTCCTCTGCGGGGGGCATCTTCGGCTGTTCAACGTGCAGCGGTTCCGATTCTTCCGGAGGCTGACGTGCCGAATATTTCTTTGCCAGAAAAACCCCGGCCAGAAAAGCTCCTGCCAGGGCTGCAGCAAAAAGAATAATTCTTCCCCGACCCGAAAAAGGAGACGTAGAACTCTGAAGCCGCATTATTGCCTCCAGCTTTCAGTCACAATCGTTCAGCGGAAAACTGCCAGCAGCCTTCAATATGCTTTCCGCAGGAGGGACACCTGCCGTTGTTATCGAGCCGGTTGCTGCGGACCAGAAAACCGCTCCGGGAGATCAGTTCTGCCCTGCAGGTCGGACAGAAGGTACTTTCTCCGTTATCAGTGCGGATATTGCCCTCATACACATAACGCAGCCCCATGTCCAGTCCGATCCGCCGCGCTCCATCCAAGGAAGCCAGTGAGGTCGGTTCCCGGTCTTTCATCTTGTATGTCGGATGGAAACCGCTCACATGCCAGGGAATTGCCGGGTCGATACTGCTGATGAAGGCGGCGATGTTCCGCAGTTCTTCAGCCGAATCGTTCAGGTCGGGAATAACCAGCGTGGTTACCTCCACCCAGACTCCGAGTTCCCGCATTAAACGCACGGTATCCAGGACAGGCTGCAGGGATGCTTTACAGACCGTCCGATAAAAATCATCAGAAAATGCTTTGATGTCAATGTTGATACCGTCAAGCAGAGAGGTGAGTTCCCGGCAGCATTCCGGGGTCATGTAGCCGTTGCTGACAAAGATATTGGCCAGGCCCCGTTCATGGGCCAGCTCCATGCAGTCGCGGGCAAATTCATAAAAAATGGTCGGTTCCACATAGGTATAGCTGATGCTTTGGCAGCCGCTCTGTTCCGCAGCCTCGACAACCTGCTCCGGAGTAAAGCGAGTGCCCGAAATCCTGCCCCGATGTATCTGCGGATACCGGGAAATACGGTAGTTCTGACAATGCTGACAGGAAAAATTGCAGCCCACTGTGGCAACAGAATAGGAACGGCTTGCCGGAAGAAAATGAAAAAGCGGTTTTTTTTCAATCGGATCAGCGCTTCCGGCAATCAGCCTGCCGTACACCAGGGAATACAGATTTCCGTCCCGATTCTCCCGGACCCCACAGATCCCCCGTTTTCCTATCCCGATATGACAGCGGTGACTGCAGAGAGAACATGCAACCATTTTGTCCTTTTCCCAGATGTACAGCTCTGCCTCTCTCATGATCCGGCCCTCCGCATTCAGGGAATTAACGGTTGCGCAACAGGAAGAAGATGCCTATAAGAAAAAAATACGTTATTATCCGCTGTCTGCCAAGCCGGAAACGACAAACGGACAGGAAAAACAGGATATGAAGATTATTTCAGGAGGGCAGACAGGGGCTGACCGCGCTGCTCTGGATGCCGCCATAGAGCTGGGTATCCCCCACGGCGGCTGGCTGCCGCGCGGCAGAATAACAGAAGACGGCCCGCTTGCCCAGCATTACTGCCTGCAGGAACTCGACTCGTACCGCTACCGGGACCGGACCCGGAAAAATGTGGTGGAAAGCGACGCCACCCTGATCGTCTCGTCCGGGCCGCTCACCGGCGGTTCCGCCCTGACCGAAGCCCTGGCGATCCGCTATGACCGCCCCTGTCTGCATCTCAATATGGAATATTACGCCATAGACAGCGCTGTCCGCACGGTTGAACAATGGCTGTCAAAACATGCGGTCAGCGTACTGAATATCGCCGGGCCAAGGGCTGGCAGTGACGAGAAGATCTACGAAACAGTCCGGGAGCTTGTTCTGCGCATCAACTGGGCAGGCCGGGCATAAAAGAAAGGCGGAACCTTGCGGCCCCGCCCTGTCGGTCGCTGAGGAGACTGCCGAGCACTACAGCTTTGTCCTCAATCGGCTCAGGCGGAGGAGCAGGCGGGGTCTGCTCTCCGGCCCGGCAGGCTGTTTCTGCTGGAGGAAGGCGGGATATTGGGTTATGGTGAGGAGGTTGACCGATGATATCCTACTGAATGGAGGGAGTCCATATGGAACAGCTTGCTGACATACTGCAGTATCTGAAGGAACATCCGGAGGTAACCTGGAGCGGTACGGGGTTGACAGCACTCGGTGTCCTGTACTTCCTCATTACCAGACTGTTCGCTCCTCTGTTCCACAGGGGCAGAGGCCGTGCTGCCGGTGCTGAGGAGGTACGGGTCAACCAGGCAGTGAAGGGGGACAGCAATATCGTCTCCGGTACCGGTGATGTGAAGGTGGAGCGGCAATGATGCTGCAGAGACTCATCCAGAGGCTGTGGGGGAGCGGTAATGTTGTTGCGGGCCGCGATGTGAACTACGGCCTCTCCTCCAAGGACTTTGCCGAGCTTGCAGGCAACTTGGCCGTCACCGAGTCCGCCCTTGCCAGCTTCTTTAAGATACTGGAGGAGCAGCAGGTGCCGCCTGGCGACCTGGATGCCAAGCTGCGGGAGATTGCCGCCACCCACAAGGAACTGCTGGCCCGGCTGGCAACAGTGCAGTCCGCAGACCCGGAGGTGCAACGCCTGAAGCAGGAGGCCGGGCAGGCCATTGAGGCGGGTGAGTACACTAAGGCTGAGGACTTGTTGAACCAGGCCGAGGCCCGTGACCTTGCGGCCATTGAGGAGATGGAGCAGGCTGCCCGGCAGCGGCGTATCTCTGCGGCCACAACCAATGTTGACCAGGCTAAGTTGCAGGAAGTACAGTTGCGCTATGCCAAGGCGGCAGAGTACTGGCAAAAGGCTGCTGCCCTGCTGCCGGAGGGGGAGAAGAAGGATCGGGCCTACTACCTGAACGAGGCAGGCAATGACCTGTACCGCATTGCCCGGTACAGCGAGGCCCTGCCCCTGTATGAGCAGAGCCTTGCTATCAGCCAAGAGATCGGCGACCGGGCCGGGGAAGGCACCACCCTGAACAACATCAGCCAGATTTATGATGCACGGGGCGACTATGCCACGGCCCTCAAGTATCTGGAGCAGAGCCTTACCATCCGCCAAGAGATCGGCGACCGGGCCGGGGAAGGCACCACCCTGAATAACATCGCAGGCATTCATCGGGCACGGGGCGACTATGCCACGGCCCTCAAGTATCTGGAGCAGAGCCTTACCATCCGCCAAGAGATCGGCGACCGGGCCGGGGAAGGCACGACGCTGAACAACATCAGCCAGATTTACAAGGCACGGGGCGACTATGCCACGGCCCTCAAGTATCTGGAGCAGAGCCTTGCTATCTACCAAGAGATCGGCGACCGGGCAGGGGAAGGCACCACCCTGAACAACCTTGCCACGACTGCATACGCCAAGGGCGACTACGCTACGGCCCTCAAGTATCTGGAGCAGAGCCTTGCCATCCGCCAGGAGATCGGCGACCGGGCCGGGGAAGGCACCACCCTAAACAACATCAGCCAGATTTATGATGCACGGGGCGACTACGACACGGCCCTCAAGTACCTGGAGCAGAGCCTTGCCATCCGCCAAGAGATCGGCGACCGGGCAGGGGAAGGCACCACCCTGAACAACATCAGCCAGATTTACGATGCACGGGGTGATTACGGCACGGCCCTCAAGTATCTGGAGCAGAGCCTTGCCATCTGCCGGGAGATCGGTGATAGGAGTCAGGAAGGCACCACCCTGAACAACATCGGCCAGATTTACAAGGCACGGGGCGAGTACGACACGGCCCTCAAGTATCTGGAGCAGGCTCTTGCTATACACCAAGAGATCGGCGACCGGGCAGGAGAGGCAGTGACGAGCTGGAACATCGGCATGATCTACAAGAAGCAGGGAGACCTTGCCAAGGCGGAGCAGTACATGGCCCGCACCGTGGAGATTGAAGAGGCCATCGGGCATCCTGATCTGGAATGGGAACGCAAGGCATTGGAAGCGGTGCGGGCGGAAATCAAGGGGCGGTAGGGACGGCCTGTTTTCCCTGTCCCGGAGGGACAACTGATAAGAGCCCCGTGATTCATCGCGGGGCAATAGGGGCAGGCCCTTGATAAAACGCGGCGCACCGAGTACAATCTACAGTCAGCAGAGGCGATGGAACAGGAACCCGGTCGGAGGCGCTTGGGAAAGCATGAACATAGATATCAAGAAGGCGGAGACCTGCTTTGCCGACCTGCTCAGACGGACGGTTGCAGGCAGCGACATCATCATCACCCGGGAAGGACAGCCCATTGTCAGGCTGGTGGCTGTACGGAAAAAACCGGCCGGGAAGCGGCAGTTCGGCAGCGCAAAAGGTCTGATCAGCATAGCCGAGGACTTTGACCGAACCCCGGATGACTTTGAGGAGTATATGTGATGCGGGTGCTGCTCGACACCTGCGCATTCCTCTGGTTCATCGGCGGCAGCGAGCGTCTGAGCCGCCCGGCCCGCGACCTTATGGAGGACTTTGACAACAGGTTGTACCTGAGTCTGGCCTCCCTCTGGGAGATCGCGATCAAGATCACTATCGGCAAGCTGGAGCTTGCTCAGCCCTTTGACCCCCTTATCCCGCAGCAGATCGAAGTGCATCAGATCAGGCTGCTCCAGATACACCCCGACCATCTCTCCCGGCTGCTTGACCTCCCTCTGCATCACAGAGACCCGTTTGACCGGCTGATTATTGCCCAGGCCATCTGCGAAAGGCTGCCGATCATCAGCTGCGACCGGGCCTTTCCCGCCTACCCGGTTGAGCTGATCTGGTAACAAAGCCAGCAGAAGGCAACCATGACCAATCGATTCGACAACAGGGACGGTGACCAGAACATTGCTCAGGGCGATGGGGCGATAGGCAGGCAGGACAACATCGGGCAGGAGGTGGATGGAGATAACAGCATCTTCTCCGGCACCGGTAATGTGACGGTAAATAAGCACTACGGCATCTCCGAGGAACGCGCTGATGAGCTGAAGGATCACCTCTCAATTACCGACCTGGCACTGCGCAACTTCTTCAAGATACTGGAGGAGCAACAGATACCCCGTGATGACTTGGATGCCAAGCTACGGGAGATTGCCGCCACCCACAAGGAACTGCTGGCCCGGCTGGCAACAGTGCAGTCCGAAGACCCGGAGGTGCAACGCCTGAAGCAGGAGGCTGGGCAGGCCATTGAGGCGGGTGAGTACGACAAGGCTGAGGACTTGCTGAATCAGGCAGAGGCCCTTGACCTGAAGGCTATTGAGGAGCTGGAGCAGGCTGCCAAGCAGCGGCGTATCTCTGCGGCCACAACCAATGTTGACCAGGCTAAGTTGCAGGAAGTACAGTTGCGCTATGCCAAGGCGGCAGAGTACTGGCAAAAGGCTGCTGCCCTGCTGCCGGAGGGGGAGAAGAAGGATCGGGCCTACTACCTGAACGAGGCAGGCAATGACCTGTACCGCATTGCCCGGTACAGCGAGGCCCTGCCCCTGTATGAGCAGAGCCTTGCTATCAGCCAAGAGATCGGCGACCGGGCCGGGGAAGGCACCACCCTGAACAACATCAGCCAGATTTATGATGCACGGGGCGACTATGCCACGGCCCTCAAGTATCTGGAGCAGAGCCTGGACATCTGCCGGGAGATCGGCGACCGGGCCGGGGAAGGCACCACCCTGAATAACATCAGTCAGATTTACGATGCTCAGGGCGAGTACGCTACGGCCCTCAAGTATCTGGAGCAGAGCCTTGCCATCCGTCAAGAGATTGGTGACCGGGCCGGGGAAGGCACCACCCTGAACAACATCAGCCAGATTTACGATGCACGGGGCGAGTACGACACGGCCCTCAAGTACCTGGAGCAGAGCCTTGCCATCCGCCAAGAGATCGGCGACCGGGCCGGGGAAGATAATTCCCTGAATAACATCGGCCAGATTTACAAGGCACGGGGCGACTATGCCACGGCATTGAAGTATTACGAGCAGAGTCTGGCAATTCAGCAGGAGATAGGCAATAGATACGGGGAAGCAGTGACAAGCTGGAACATCGGTCATATCTATAAGGATCAGGGCGACCTTGCCAGGGCGGAGCGATACATGGCCCGTACCGTGGAGATTGATGAGGCCATTGGTCATCCTGATCTGGGGAGCGACCGCAAGGCATTGGAAGAGCTGCGGGCGGCGATGAAGGGGCGGTAGGGATGCAGGGGCAGGCAGGGCAATGTAGGGGCAATCCCCCGTGATTGCCCGTTGCCGCATCCGCCCGTATCAGGGCGGCCACAGGGAGCCGCCCCTACGATGCCGCCTGAGTCATACCTATGACTCCCTCCGAGTCAACAGTATGACTCCCGTCGTACCATACCTATGACTCGCGCCGAGTCAACCCTATGACTCCGGAAGCGTCAACCGGTCCGGCATGAAACCGCCATCAGGATGCCGAAGAAATACAGCATACTCTTGACAAGTCCCCTGCCCGTTTTTAGGATGAATACCTGCAGCATCTGTATGTTCACAGCTCGTACTTAACCTTTACGGAGAACAGCCATGTCCATTCAGTACACCATCGAGGAGAATCCGCTGACCACGCCCCTGTCCTACCGCATCCGTTTTGTGCCGCGCGGCTCGGCAGGCCGGGAGGAGATTGCGGCGGACATTGCCCTGCGCCATCCCAACTTCAGCAGAAAGGACATCCTGACCCTGCTCGACACCGAGGATGAGGTCATTGCCCTGCGGCTGCTGAGCGGCGAGCAGGTGACCAAGGAGGGCTGCTGCACCTGGTTTCCCTCATTCACGGCCAGGCTGGACAACCCGGACGACCCGCTGCCCCCGCCGGACCAGTGCCTGCAGCTCAACGTCCGCGTCTCGGCTCCTTTTGTCACGGAATTCCGCCGGAATGCGCAGACGCAGCGCCTGGCTGCGACCGAGAAGGCGCCGGTGATTACTGCTGCGGAAGACACAGTGCTGGGGCTGCGCGATGTGCTGCGCCCGGACGGCATGCTCCGCATCACGGGCTGCAATCTCCTGTTCGACCGCAACGACAGCGGCCAGCACTGCCTGATCGAGGGCACCCGCAGCGGCAGTGCGGTGCAGAGCCGGGTCGGCACCATCACCAACAGCGAGATCGTGCTCATGCCTGATGTGCCTGCCCAGGAGGATCCCTGGAACAACGAATACCGGCTTTCCGTGACCACCCGCTACACCGAGCACGGTACCCTGCGCACCGGCACCTGCGGCCGGATGCTCCGCACCCCGCTGACCGTGCCCGGGCTGGGCCTGCCCACAGTGCCGGAGACCGGCATCCTCACCGGCAGCAGCCTGACAGCCCATGTCGGCATCAACGGCGGCACGGTGAGCGCGGACACCATGCTGCGCATTCAGGTGATCCAGGATCTGGCGGACAACTGCCTGCGCTTCAGTCTGCTGGACATGACGGAGGGAGGCTTGGTTGCGGACCAGGTGACCGTGACCCAGAACGGCGAATACATCCTGCCCGGGTTCAGCGGCTCGGCAGTCAGCACTCTGGAGGTCACGGTCAACGACTACACCGCCTTATGGGATATGATCCGTAACGACTACTCCGGCAGGCTGGTGGATGTGCTGGATGTGCGGCTGGCCTAGGGGAGGGTATGCGGCAGATGTTCCGCACCAAGTGGCCAACTCATACGTTCTCCATCTATGAAGTCCGGAAAAACAGCCGCTGTCTTCAGCTTTAGCCTATTACGGAAATGTCTTTCCGTCCTGTTCCTCTTTGCCCTGCTGGGTATTGCGTTTGTTGTCGCCCTGACCACGGAACCCGGGTTTCAGCTGCTGCTGCGCACGGCGGATCGCCTCAGTGGTTCGGTATTTTCCGTGCACCAGATTGAGGGGCATCTGTTGAGCCGCTGGCGTCTGGAAAAAGTTCAGGTGCATCTTCAGGACACGGTGGATGTTGCAGCGGACGAACTGCGGCTCAGCTGGTCCCCGGAAAAGCTGCTGGAAAAACGGCTGGTCCTGCATCAGGTCGCTGCACAGGGACTCACGGTCCGTCCTGCATCCGGCAGAGAAAAGGAACAGGAGAAAGACAGGCCGCCCGTGCTGCCGGAGATCAGGCTTCCCTTTGCCATAGACATCGAGGATCTGCAGCTCCGTGACGGGCGTATCTTTTCTCCCGGCAAAGCAGAGCCGTTCGTTATTCGTGAATTTGTGCTCCGGGCTTCTGCCAGAAACACGCAGCAGAAGACCCGGGTTGATATTCAACGGCTCAAACTGGACAGCCCGCAATACGGGGCTGATCTCCAAGGACAGGTCGCTTTCCATGATGCCTGGCCTCTGAGCCTGCAGGGAACATGGCGGGTCGCTGATCCCGGCATCAACGATCTCAAGGGTTCGCTCAAGGCTGCAGGAGATATGAACCGGCTTGCTGTTGATCTTGCCCTTGCTGCTCCGGCCGAAGTCACTCTCCAGGGGCAACTGACCGACATCCTCACTGATCTGCACTGGCAGGCCAAGGCCAAAACCGGACATTTCCATCTCAATGATATCAAGGTGGATGTGCCAGTCGATGGTGCCCTGACAATTGTGGAGGCCTCCGGCACGACCGGCAGCTACCAAGGTACCCTGGCTGCGGACATCCATTATCAGGGCTATCCGGCTGTGCGGGCCGAGGCGGAAGTGACTGCGGCAGACTATGCCGGTCTGACCATTCACTCTCTCACCGTCTCGCACGGGGCATCCGCTCTGACCCTGCGGGGAATGATGCACTGGCAAGGTGGTTTTTCTTGGCAGGCGGAACTGGAAAGCAGGGAAGTTGATCCCTCCCTGGTTGCGGCACAATGGCCGGGCAAGATCAGCGGGCTGATCCGCAGCAGGGGCAAACTGACGGCCTCCGGCAAAGAGCTCTCTGTGAATATCGACCAACTGCGCGGCGAGCTGCTCGGGTTCCCGCTGACAGGCAGCGGCGGCATGGAACTGGACAAGCAGGGAATAAACCTCAAGACCCTCAAACTGCAGGCCGGGTCAGCCCGTGCAGAGGTTGACGGACGCATTGCCGCAGACGCCTCGCTTGATCTCGCAGTTCAGGCCTCGGCAGAGGATATTTCCGCCTTTCTGCCGGAATACAGCGGGAGCATTCAACTCCAGGGCACGGCAAACGGCAACCCGAAGAATCCCGGCATTGCTGTCTCGCTGCAGGGAACCGATCTTGATATCAACGGCTATGCTCTCCGTAATCTGCAGAGTGAACTCGATGCCGACCTGATCATGGAGGGGAAGGAGAGCGGCATGACAATCAACAAGTTCTCTCTGCTCCTGAATGAGGCCATGCCCCTCAGCGCGACCGGTCATATCGGCTGGGGAGACGGCCTGTCCTGGCAGGCGGAACTGACCGGCAAACAGCTTGATCCGTCCCTGTTTCTCCCGCAATGGCCGGGAAAGATCAGCGCTGCAATTCGGAGTCAGGGAAAGAAAGACGCAGACAAATTGGTGGCGGATGTCCGGCTTGACCGGCTGGACGGAGAACTGCGCAGCCATCCCCTGAGCGGCAGCGGCAGGGCACAGATCAACGGCACAGCCGTGCTGCTGGATAATCTGCACCTGCAGTTGGGAACTGCTGATCTGCAGGTCAACGGCTCGGCTGATCCGACCGGTCAGTTTGATCTCACCTTTCAGGCGGACGCAAAGAAACTGGCAACGTTTCTGCCCGATGCTGCAGGACAGTTTCATGTTCAGGGGAAGCTGAGCGGCACGCGGGAGCAGCCTGATCTGGCGCTGGACCTGCAGGCATCCGCCCTGCAGTTTAAGAACTACAGCGTGAATAAACTGGACAGCAGAATCAAAGCGGACCTGGCAAAGAACGGAGTAATTGATGCAGAAATCAGGATCAACGGGCTGCGCATCAAAGAGGAAGAAATCAGCAGGGCCTCTTTGCAGGTCCAGGGCAGCACGGAGCAGCATACCCTGCATTTTTCTGCAGACAGCAGGCGGGGCAAGGCGCAGCTTACGGCGGCAGGCGGGATGCAGGAACAACAATGGCAGGGAAAACTGACTGAGCTCGTCCTGTTCAGCAGGCAGTTCGGCGACTGGAAAACCCTGCGCCCGGCGGAGCTGCTTTTCTCCGCAACAGACTGTGCAGTAACCGATTTTACCCTTGGTCATGATCCCCTGCAGATCGCACTCAGTGGAACATGGAACCAAGAAAATGGCTGGCAGGTAGACTCCGCTGAGGCCAAAGATTTTGCCCTCAGTCTGCTCAAGGAATGGGATCTGCCTGTTCCTGATCTCGACGGCATGGCAAACGTATCGCTGACAGCACAGGGCAAAGGCGCCATCCCGGAGCAGGCAGAGCTGACAGTCACTTTGCCGCAGCTTAGCCTGACCACGGTCAATGATGCGGAAGATGCAGAGGAAAAAAGCGGCAAAACCGTCTGGCGCTGGGAGGATAACAAAATAACTGCCCGCCTCCGTGAGAATACCGCCATGCTGCAGGTGCAGACCCGGTTTCAGGACGGCAGTGATACGGATCTGGATGTTACAGTAAAAAACTGCGGAGATTTCAGTCAACCTGAAGCAATGCCCCTGAGCGGTCAGCTGAATCTGAACATCAGGGATCTCCAGCCTTTCGCCCGCTTCAGCAATGATGCGGTTCAGGCCAACGGAGGTCTTGCCGGGACGGTCCGTTTCACCGGAACAGCGGGCAGCCCCGGCCTGAACGGTGAGATAGCACTCACCAATAGTGCCGACAGGGAGGGAGAAATTTATCTTCCGGCAGCCGGTATCAACCTTAAAAAAATAAGCCTCGGACTTGAAGGGAACGGCCGGTCCAACAAGGTGAAAGTGCAGTTAGCCTCCGGGGCAGGAATTCTTCAGGCCGAAGGCGTTGTTCAGCATCTTATTCAGCAGAACACCGACCAGCAGTGGACCGCCGATTTCACTCTTTCAGGGAAAGATTTTCAGGCAGTCAACCTTCCGGAGTACCGGGTGGTGATCAGCCCGGATCTTCATCTGCTTTATGGTAAAACAGGCACTACGCTCAACGGCACGGTGGTTCTGCCCAAAGCCACAATAGCACCTGTGGGATTCAGCGGAGCGGTTTCTTCCTCCAAGGATGTAATTGTGGTTGATGAAGACGGAACCGAACAGCAAGGAACCTCGCCCATATTCCTTGATCTCAAGCTGGTCATGGGCAAAGAAGTGGCGTTAAATACCTTCGGACTGAAAGGGTTTCTGGACGGCAGCCTGCAGATCAACGCAAAGCCCGGAGGCCCTGTCACCGGGCTCGGTAGCCTGGATCTGCGTGATGCCACGTTTGAATTTGAAGGAAATGTTCTGCAGCTCAGCCGGGGACGGGTTTTTTATCAGGGCGGCCCGATAGATGATCCGGGACTGGATATTCAGGCATCCAGGGAAACAGATAAAATTGAAGTAGGCCTCCGCCTAGCAGGCAAAGTGAATGACATGAATATGAGGCTGTATTCAAATACCCCGATGGAGGACTCTGAGATCCTTTCTTATCTGCTGACCGGTCAGGATATCTCCAAGTCCTCGTCCGGACAAGATGCAGCCCTTTCTCCGGCGGCCGCCACCCTGGGCAAGGTCGGCGGCGGTGCGCTCCTCAAGCAGGTTGATCCTCTCGGAACCCTGGATATGGAAAATCTGGTGGATCTGAGCATAGGCGGAGGAGATGACGCCTCGGATGTCTCGCTGGTGATGGGAAAAGAGATCTATAAGGATCTGTATATCAGTTACGGTAAGGATCTGACCGGTGCCGGAGGAACCTTCAAAGCCCGGTATGATTTGAAATACGGTTTTTCCGTTGAAACAGCAACAAATGCAAAAACAAGCGGTGCCGACCTGCTCTGGTCCTGGGAGCATTGAGCGTATCCCGGCTTTCTTTCTGACTGCCGGAACAGACGGAACAGATACAGGCCGTGCAGTCTGCAGGTCAGTTTTTTATCACCCGCCCATCTTTGTCTGTAAACGAACCGACAATAATCATAATAAGATCAATAAGCGCCCAGATTCCCAAGCCGCCTAGTGCTTTGTAAAGCCTAAAATTTAGGGTTGAACATATCGCACTCGTTTAATATTCGTATCTTATTTGGAGATAGCAATCCTAAAATTTAGCTATGACTGAGCACTAGGGTCAGAAGCATCAAAATTCCGGTGCCGATTTTGCCGACGTAAAATCTGTGCACACCAAACGCGCCCAAAAAGAAACACAGCAGCGCGGTGGGAACAAATCCTTTTTCACTTTTCTCCATAACTCTTCTCCTTTTTATGTTGCCTGATACATTTTTTTGTTTCCTCGCATGTTCGATGAACAGACGTATGCTATCACCACGCTGCGGTATATGTCAAAAAAAAATAAAATCCGAATCGGTGCCTCTTTACCCTGCCGGATAAATACGCTATGTTTTTCTGCACAGAAGAATAACATGTCAGAACAGGAACTCTATGAACACAGCAACCCTTGGTGAACTCGCCGCTCTGGTCGGCGGGACAGTTTCCGGCGATGAACGTATCACGGTCACGACTCTGAATAATTTGGAGTTGGCCGAGCCCGGTCAGCTGACCTTTATTAACAACGCAAAACTGGCTGACCAGCTGGCCGCAAGCAAGGCATCAGCCTGCATTGTTCCGGTGGATTTCAGTGAGGCGGAAATCCCGCTGATCCGCGTCGATAATGTCGATCTTTCTGCAGCCAAGATTCATAATTACCTGCTGGCCGAGGAATTTCAGGTGGCAGGGATTCATGAACGGGCGGTTATCGGCAGGGACTGCACAATCAGTGAGCAGGTTTCCATTGCTGCTCTGGCCTGTATCGGCGACCGGGTAAGCATCGGCGACCGGGTGCTGATTGCGCCGGGTGTGGTGATCGGGGATGATGTCCGGATCGGCGATGACTGCGTGTTGCACGCCAATGCTGTTGTGTCATACGGCTGCTCTCTCGGTAACCGGGTGGTGCTCCATCACGGGGCGATTATAGGCAGTGACGGGTTCGGCTTTGCCATAGACCCGGCCACCGGTGAACACGTCAGTAATCCCCAGGTGGGGACAGTACGGCTTGATGATGACGTGCAGATCGGCGCAAATGCCTGCGTGGACCGGGCCGCCTTCAACGTAACCCACGTGAAACGCGGGGTTCGCATTGACAATCTGGTCATGGTCGCGCATAACTGCGTGATCGGGGAAAATTCAATTTTAGTCGGTCAAGCCGGAATTGCCGGCAGCACGACCTTGGGCCGCAATGTTATTATAGCCGGTCAGGCCGCTGTCACGGGGCATGTACATCTTGATGACGGCGTGATGGTCGCGGGGAAATCCGGTGTGCATAACGATCAGAAGAAAGGAGCCGTTGTCGGCGGGATTCCGGCCATTGATGTGAAAAAATGGGGCAGGGCATCTGCCGTGTTCAGCCGTCTGCCGGAGATGTTCAGGGAGCTGCGGCGGCTGCGTAAGGAGGTGGATCGGTTGGCAGCCTTGGTGAAACCGCGTCAGGAGGAAAAATAGAACTTCGCTGGAAAAACGAAAATGAATGACCCCGTCCTTTGGACCGGGGTGTCAAGTACTCTCCTTAGTCGGATCATATAATAGTTTGAAAAGTAACGATGAAAAAGAAAAGACGTAACAAGAGAAATCGATCTAATAAAACGCGACAAACAAAACGACCTGTAACGCGAGTAAATAATATAAAAAAGAAGAAATCTATAATAAGTAAATTGAGTAAAATACTACCTATCATAGGTATTGCAGCAGCTTTCTCAGCTCCATTTATGACTAATTACATTAAATATAATGGAAAACCTGAACTATATATTGATCGAAAATATAGTCCTAAAGGAATACTCCCATTTGAACATCTTTCCACCTATGAAAATGGAGTTAAAAAAGATATTCTTATTACAAGTTTTCGTATTAAAAACAAGTCTTTCTTCTTTCCTGGATTCATTGATAATGTATCAATAAGTCAAATAAATTCAACTAATAAAAAAACCGATTTTAAACTATTAGATATTAATAAAAAAGAAATAAGCAGACCGTTATGTACAATATTTCCATTTATTGACAACGAAGGGCGTGATATAGAAATAAGATTTCAAGTTATCGCTCCTTTTATTGACGACATAAAAGAACGCCCTAAATTTCAGATTCAATTATTTGATAATACAAAACATCAGGTTGTTGCTATACAGTCTGTAATCGTTACATCGAAGACAAAATATCCATCAAAAGAAACACTTGAAGAATGGAAGTTACAAAATAAGACGATAAAATGATATTTTTTAGATTCCGCCTTTAGGCGACAGAAGAAGAATTTCCGGCCTGCTCTAAAGTGTCGCAGGACGGCGGATTATCTTCCGATATTCCGCCCTGATAGAGTTTTTCCGGAGCAATATCTATTTGGCCGCTGCACCAGACAGGAACTCCGTGTTCAAGAGATACATTTCTGAAAACGGTTTCATCCTGCAGTGGTTTGAAGCCGGGGTCGTCAAGGAGAGGACTGAAATCAAATATTTTTACCTCCTCCGTGGAAAAGCGCAGTCGGAGTTTCCAGTCGTTCAGCGGATGCACTGAGACAACCCGGAGAAGGGGCTGAGGTTCACCGGCATAAGCAATGCCATCAACAGTATACATGCCGCATCTCCCTTATCTTAACGGTTCAATTTTTCCGAACGGTTCATTTCTGACCGCTTTGTTCCAGGCGGCATACAATTCATCCTCATGGATCGTTATCCATGCCAGAACCAGCCGCAGTTGTTTGACCGGCAGGCTGCCTGCCAGAAATTCCCCGTCAACTCCGACAGATGCCTCGTATTCATTGTAGTAGACATGAATGTGCGGCTTGTTGTGCTGTACGTTGTCGGAAAACAGCATTTTGATGACGATGTTGTAGAATCTGCATAATTCAGGCATATCAAAATCCTCGCCGACAACGGAAAAGATTCACTGACCGCTTCTGTACGTCAGGAGAGCGTGAGCCGACCGGAAACTACCCGTAACTCAGCCTTACTTCCCGCAGCAACTTCCGCCTCCCTGCCTAGTTTCCGGCACGCCCATCTTTTTCAGAATAATGCCTAACGGGCAGAATTTCGTGAAACCGAACTGAAACAGGTTCAGGCCGACAAAAAGCGGCAGAAAGAGAAAATACTGATGGACAAAAAGCGGACTGCCACCGCAGTCAAAGCCCAGGGCCAAGCCGAGGATGACAAAAAAACCTGCAATACTGTGAATCCAGTCTGTTACAATCATACCTGCCTCCCGGTTCCTTCCGGAACCTTGTTAAAAACTGTAGCGTACACCGACAAAGGCGTTGGTGTTGTCCTGAAACCTGCCCCAGAAGGTGTGCTCATCCTCTCCCCAGAACAGATTGAAACCGCCGTCCACCAGCCAGTTATCGGTTACTTTATATTTGAATTTGGGCCGGACATAGCCGTCCTGATCCGTAGGCGAATAATAAACAAAAAGCGACAGAGTCAAAGTCTGCTGCATGAGCAGCTTGGTCAGGCGCATGGTCAGCATCTGCCGGTACTCATCCCTGGCCTCCATACCCGGCGCGACAGTCTGCTCATAGTTTTCGTATTCGTCGATCATTTCCAGATAATACTGGAATCCACCGGTAAGCTCATGGGCCAGTTCCCGCTCGAAACCGAGCAGGAAACGGTATTCCGAAGGCCGGATATACGGATTCAGGCCGTCCCCGTCATCAAAGGAGTCGTAATAGCCTGCTTCGATATTGCCGATACCGCCCAGTAGGGGTGAACGGGCCGAAGCACCCCAGACATTGAGCCGGGGATAGATGGCCTTGCCTGTGGTGGCATCCATGCCCTCCGGCTCCTGCCAGAACCCCATATAGCCGTACAGGGCCGCCTCGACCCCGCCGAATCTGCGGGACAGGCGCACAGCAGTCTCGTCATCCTGAAAATAGTCATCCGGCTTGTCATCAGCCATGATCATGTTCTCGCCGACAATCTGCCCGGCACCGGGATTAAAATAGGAAAGCCGCTCGCCTTTAACGTACTCGGATCCCTGGAAGCGCGGGGTGTAGACCACGTCAATGGTATAATCGCCGAGAAAGATCCCGGTGCGGACGGCATTGGATGCCTGCTTGAGGTACTCGTCATCCCGGCCGATGAAAAAGGACTGCCAGTCCTTGGGAAACATATCATTGATAAAAACCAGATCACCGGTTCCCCAGGTGGAGACCATGCGGCCGATCTTGACATCCAGGATATCGCTGGGCCGGAACGCCGCGTTCAGCTCCCGGACGTCCGCGTCCAGTTCCTCGGTCACGGCATCAGCCAGCAGATCGCCTTTGAATTGGAGGGTAAAGGCATCAAAGAAGCGGGTCAACTCCAGCTGGGCACGGGCCTCGCCGATGCTCAGGGTATCTTCATGCTCATCATCCACCAGCCGGGATCCCCAGCGGGTCTCGGCAAAACCGAGCATTTCAATGCCGTAATCATCGTAGAGCCGGTCGGTCAGCGACCTGTCATCCCCCTCAGCCGCTGCTGTCCCGGCACTGCAGGCCAGCAGGGCGGACAGGACGATGCCTGTAAAACGTACTTTCTTCATAACGTGTTCCTATCTTCTGGCTTCACGGGGCGGCCGGCGCAGGTAGCGCTCTGTGAAGATATTTTCCTTCAGCCCGATATTGTACTTCACATTACTGAATTTGGACACGGTGTGACTGCCTGCTGCCAGATCGGTCACCTTGGATTCGGTCACTGTGGGAATGCCGTCAACTTCCTCAACCTTTGTGGCCTCGACAATGCGGTACTCCTTGCCGTTCTTGTCCAGGTAGACCGCCTTGACCGGCAGGAAGGTTTTTTTGTCGATCTGCACCGTATAGGAAGAGAACTCCACATCATCCGGCTTCTTGGGGGTATTCTTGATCACATAATGGGTGTCGGTACTCTTCACCAGCTCACGGGTATCCTCAGACAGATTCCGGCCGGAGACATCCTCGTACATGAAATTACTGCCGACAAAGGAGGTACGTTTGTCCGAGGCGGCAATCCGCTTGACCAGATCCAGGGCAGGCAGGTACATCCAGCGGTCATCGTCCTTGTCCACATTTTTATGGACCATAAAGACCATCTTGCTGACATCCGAAGGTTTCTTGAAATAAACGTAAAAGAACTGCGGTCCGCCGTCTTCCTTGTCCTTACGAAGAATGATGAACTCGCGGTTGCGTTCACGGCCCTGGCTGTCCGTGATGGTCATGTTAACCTCAGCCTTGCCGTCATCACCGGCATAATAGGCAGCCAAGTTGGCCTTGTTAATGACCTCTTCCACATTGACATCTTCCGCCATAACCGGGCTGGCGACCAGCAGGGCAAACAGACTGCAGGCAGTGAGTATTGCTTTCTTCATGGTGTATCCTCCTGTTTGTTGAAATTCAGAAAATGGAATAACAGGGTCAGGTTGCCTTTTTATTGCGTATATCCCGTACAATATAACTTTGCCCCTTTCCCCGCTTTATCTCAAAAAGATCGATTTGCTTCATCAGATCGCTCAACCGGGTAAAACCATAGTCTTTCGGACCAAAAAAAGCATGCTTTGACAGATATGAACCGACTGTCGAAAGCGGCACCCATTCGCCGTTTGTCCATGATACCGCAATAGCATTTCTCAGTGTATTGATATCAGTTCAATAGAAATATGTGAAATGTTATCCGCGTCAATCAGCAGAGCTATTCTATTGGATTTAGAATTCACAATAATTTTTTCGCCAATTCATCAACTGAATGATTCCGACCACAAAGGTCATTTCACGGATTAATTTCACTGAACACCCAGTTTAACGTATCAAAGACCACCTGGAGCTCTCTTGTTGCCGATATCTGCTGAGGTTCTCGTGTAAACATGCCTTGCTCCAGGCATCTCCTGCTCCTGTTTCTCGTTTAGTTCAACAGATCGTCTATTTCAGCAGAACATGCTTGGAAACTCTGGCCTCAAGCGAGCGAATTAACTGCGGTTCCATACGTTCATATTTATCCGGAATATCGAGACAAACCAACTTTTTTCCTTTCAGCAACGGGCTGAATTTTTTCGATACTTTGTTGCGATGAGATTTTTCCATAACAAAAATGATGTCCGCCCATTCAATCAAGTCACCGCTTACGGGTGTGACCGCATCCTTATTGGTGCCCGCTCCGATAGCGTTAATACCCTCATATTTTGAAAAGATCTCCTCTCCTGTCGGACTCCTTAATTTATTTTCGCTACAGACAAACAGCAGATTCACCTTATGAGTACCTGTTTTCAATGATTAACTTTGTTAAGTACCCAATAGATAATCCGGCTCGCCAACCAATACCTTTTCCTGATCCACATTATAGGGCACATGCGACCAGATTTTCAACGAGGCATATTGCTCTGATCCTATTAGTCCGAATGCAAGAATGAGCAACAGGATAACGGTACGCAGCAAAATCATAACCTTAAAACTGGCCTGTGGATCGTCCTGCAGATTGGGGAGAGCGAAGCAATTTCCAGCTCCCTCAAAGCTGCACCCTGCCTCCCTTTACCTGCAGAAACTCTGCAATACCATCTGCGTGGTGTAACAGGCAGAGCGCTTGCGAACAGTTCTGCCCAGCACTCCGATGACTGCATCGGGGCAAAGATGTTCCGATCAGGCAAGATCAAAGCGGTCAAGATTCATGACCTTATTCCAGGCCGCGACAAAGTCGTACAAAAATTTTTCCTGGGCATCCTCACATCCGTAGACTTCTGCCAAGGCACGCAGCTGGGAGTTGGAGCCAAAGATGAGGTCCACACGGGTGGCGGTCCACTTCAGGTCGCCTGTGGCCCGATCCCGTCCCCCAAAAACACCCTCGTCTTCTACGCTTGCCTTCCACTCTGTGCCCATGTCCAGCAGGTTGACAAAGAAGTCATTGGTCAGAGCTTCAGGGCGGTTCGTCAAGACACCATGCTGCATCCCGCCGTAATTCGCACCCAGAACCCGCAGACCACCGAGAAGCACGGTCATCTCCGGCGCAGTCAGGGTGAGGAGCTGGGTCCGGTCAACCAGCAGATGCTCTGCCCCGACCGTGAACTTCGCCTTGAGATAATTACGGAAGCCGTCCGCCTTAGGTTCCAGCACGGCAAAGCCCTCCACGTCGGTCTGCTCCTGGGAGGCATCTGTGCGTCCCGGGGTAAAGGGGACTTTCACCTCCTGTCCGGCATTCCTGGCTGCCTTTTCCACACCGGCACAGCCTGCCAGTACGATGAGATCCGCAAGGGAGACCTTTTTCTTCTTATGATCTTTATTGAACGCCTTCCTGATCTTGTCCAGTTCCTTAAGCACCGTTGCCAGCTGCTCGGGCTGATTAACCTCCCAGTCCTTTTGCGGGGCAAGCCGAATACGGGCACCGTTGGCACCGCCGCGCATGTCCGAACCACGGAAAGTAGAGGCTGAAGCCCAGGCCGTGGAGACCAGCTGGGCAACAGAGAGCCCGGTCTTGAGGATCGCCTTTTTCAACTGCTTGATGTCATCAGCATCAATGAGCTTATGATCAACCGTCGGTACCGGATCCTGCCAGAGCAGCTCTTCCGCCGGGACCTCCGGGCCGAGATAACGGGAACGCGGTCCCATATCGCGGTGGGTGAGCTTGAACCAGGCGCGGGCAAAGGCATCTGCAAATTCGTCCGGGTTATCCAGGAAACGTCGGGCAATCGGCTCATAGATAGGATCGAACTTTAGTGAGAGGTCTGCGGTGGTCATCATGGGGCGGGTCTTCTTGGCCGGATCATGGGCATCAACGATCATGTCCTCTTCTGCCACGTCCTTGGCCAGCCACTGGTTGGCTCCAGCCGGGCTCTTCACCAGTTCCCACTCATATTTGAACAGCACTTTGAGATAGCCCATATCCCATTTGGTGGGTTCAGGCTTCCAGGCGCCTTCAATACCGCTGGTGATGGTATCGCCGGCCTTGCCGCTGCCGAAGCTGCTCTTCCAACCCAGGCCCATCTCCTCAATGGGAGCAGCCTCCGGCTCCGGGCCGACATGGGAGGCATTGCCTGCACCGTGACATTTCCCGAAGGTATGACCACCTGCAACCAGGGCCACGGTCTCTTCATCGTTCATACCCATCCGGGCAAAGGTCTCGCGCACATCCAGGCCCGAGGCCACTGGATCTGGATTGCCGTCCGGGCCTTCCGGGTTGACATAGATCAGGCCCATCTGCACCGCTGCCAGGGGATTCTCCAGATCACGCTCACCCGAGTAGCGGCTGTTGGGCTTGTCGCTGGTGGCCAGCCACTCCTTTTCCATGCCCCAGTACACATCCTCTTCCGGCTCCCAGATATCCTCGCGTCCGCCGCCGAAACCGAAGGTCTTGAAGCCCATTGACTCGAGGGCGCAGTTCCCGGCCAGTATCATTAGGTCAGCCCAGGAGATCCTGTTGCCGTATTTCTGCTTGATGGGCCAGAGCAGACGCCGGGCCTTGTCTAGGTTGGCATTATCCGGCCAGCTGTTGATCGGGGCAAGACGCTGATTGCCCGTGCCCGCACCTCCGCGTCCGTCACCCAGGCGATAGGTGCCTGCGCTGTGCCAGGCCATGCGGATAAAGAGACCACCGTAATGTCCCCAGTCAGCAGGCCACCAGTCCTGGGAATCGGTCATCAGGGTGTAGAGATCCTGTTTCAGGGCGTCCAGATCCAGCTTCTTAAACTCCTCGGCATAGCTGAAGTCCTTGTCCATAGGGCTGGACTTGCAGGAATGCTGATGCAGGATCTTCAGGTTCAGTTGATTGGGCCACCAGTCCTGGTTGGTGGTGCCTTGTGCTGCTGCGTCTTCGAGGGTCTTGCCGGTTACCGGGCACTTGCTCTCATTATCCATTGCGCTCCTCCTTGTTATTCGGGGTTGTCCTGCTGAAGAGGTAAGGCTCCACATGCTGCTTATGTCGTCCCAGCATACAGAGTTGTTCGGGATGTTGCAAAGGGAATGTGTGCTCCTGTCAAGAAACTAATCTTCTTTGGTATCGGCCCGATGGGTGAAGGGCAGAGGGAAATTCTTCGTGTCTACGCTGGACAGGGGCTTGAAGTTCGATCCCGGTCTTGAAAGACCGGGCTATTTCCGGCAGTACCTCCGGGACGCTGTCTTCCTCCGGCCCCAGCCCCGGAGGGGCGGCAGAGAATAGCGCGCCGTTTTAACGGCGGGGAGTGAAGGGAGAAGGCTCCTCCTTTTCCAGTTGACAGAAGCAGTTATGAGGCTTACCGTTAGTTGATTAATGAACCCCAAAATATAATTGTACTTTAGATATATGACACCAGCAAGAGACTATTTCGTATTCTTCCGAGAGAGCATCTGGCACCTGAATACGGCTTGGAGAATATTAAAGGAGATAAAGACCGGAGCAGGAACTCCAATATTAGTTAATGCTGCTTTTCAGTTTGCACTCATCGAGTACTGTAAACCATACAAACACTCGTATGGGAATATCAAGAATGCTAAAGGAAAGCTTAATCAACATCAACTTGATCAGAATTGTATACCTCCTGAGTATTTATCTCTGCACCAAAGGATTATAGATGCACGGGATCAAATACACGCGCATGGCGATCTAACAGTCCTATATGCAAAAGTATATGTGGAAGAGTCACCTTATGGAAAAATTGCTGGTTACGTTCGAAACGTTGTTCACGGTACCGAGGAATTAGAAAATATTGATTCCATCATTGATCTTATTGAGCAGACATTGGACAGCATGTACGAAGAGGAAGAAAAATTGAAACAGAAGTTACCGATTGATTAGCATACGATTACTTCTACTTTGTCAACCATAACCTTTTGATCTATTTGTAAAAACTTCTTGCAGTATCCGGATAAAGTTGTATCTTTCATTAGGAAAATTTTATCGCTTTTTGATCAAGATAGCACCTGATAACAGCTATCAAAAAAATACCCGTCAATCGCCCTGATTATAACTTTATTCTTTTTATGAACGCTCCCAGCCCCGAAAAAAGAAGTCCCCATGACAAATTCTTTGAGTTGACCGGCATCGCCCGGCAACTTACGTCTTTTCACGAAAGATATCATCTCTTTTTTAAGAGACATACAGTAAGTTTGTCAGATAAAGCATTCCAATACTTGAAAGGTTTATTCCAGTCTGACAAAAAAACATGGAACGTATGGAGGAAAAGGTTCCGGGCGTTAAATATGAGCCCCTCCAGTATTTTCTTTCCGACTCGAACTGGGATTGGCGTCCTGTAAACAACCAAGTAGCTAAAGATGCAGATAAACTTTTAGGAGGAAAGGAAGATAGCGCTCTTTTAATTGATGAATCCGGGATACCCAAAAAGGGTAAAATGTCTGTTGGGGTTTCTCGTCAATGGTGCGGGCAGCTTGGTAAAACCGACAACTGTCAAGTAGTTCTACTTTGGCGATCATAAACATAACTAGCTTATTTTTATTAAGTATTTAAAAACCCCTGTTTTTAGTATTATTAATATTATTAAATAGTTAATGGTATGGTCACCAAAGTAGAATTAGTTGTCAGACGTGAGGTTAAGTCCCCGAAAAAAATTAAATATAGCCTAAGTAATGCGGAAAGTAACACGTCAACAAGACGACTTGCATATATGCAAGCTCAACGATATTGGGTTGAACGGCCATTTCAGGATGCAAAAAATGAATGTGGAATGGGTGATTATCAGGCTCGGGGATGGCTGGCTTGGCATCATCATATGACTATGGTCATGATGGCCATGTTGTTTATGGTCGAGCAACGATTATACCATCAAGTCGGTGTCCCGTTATTGAGTTGCGCTGATATAACAACATTACTCAAGTCAATTCTTCCACGTCGAGATGTAAACGAAGATGAAGTTATAAGACAGCTTTGTCAACGGCATGAAAAGAGGCAAGCTTCGATTGATTTCGCATATGAGAAACAACGGAATTGCAAATTATTACCACAGCCTTTGTGAGTGCCAAAGTAGAATTAAAAATGCAATAGCCATTATCCAACGATCATAAATTCATCAATAATCTCAACCGAATTTGAGAAAAATAAGGTAATCCCCATGCCAATCCCTCAGCAGGAACCGCAACAGCAGATCAGCAAACAGGAATACCTTGACGGCTCTGTTTATGCAATGGCAGGGGCCAGTGCTGATCACGGCAGAATAGCTGGCAATCTTTTCGCCGCCTTCCTGCGCCATCTTCAGAAACAGAAGTTATAATATGGTTAAAGGCGGTTCAGCAAGCTGCTGATTATATTTTTTAACCCCGAAACAAGAAGGAGCGTCGTGTTTAATCTACAATTACAACTTGATCCGAAAACAGAACAACGCCTGAAAACGATTTTGGCGCATACTGAAAATGAAGAGACATTCGCACAGAATATCATCGCTTATCAGATCAGTGAAATGCAAAAAAGTCTGCTTAATATCCGGCTTGATTTAAAGTCTTTTGAAGAGAAGTACAATCAGTCAACAGAGACCTTTTATCAGCAGTATGAACAGGGCCTGACCGAGGACAGTGAAGACGCAATGCTGTGGGCCGGCCTTTATGAAATGCTGCGGGACAATGAGCGTCGGCTGCGGGAACTCGCATGATTGCCGCCTATTTCATGGAAGTTGAACAGGTTCTTCAGGCGTTCCCGAATATCCGAAGCTCAACACTCAGAAAAAAACAGTACAACGCCAGACAGGGGTATATCAGCGGCTCTGTACAGTTCGATACAGGCTGTCGTCTTGAGTTCATGGAACTCAAGGATACTGACAGACCGGCAAAGGTCAAATACCGCTATCAATATATGGATCAGCGGAATGCCTGTGTTTTTCGATATGACAATGCGCCGCATCACCCTGACATCGCAACCCACCCTTACCATAAGCATAACGGAGAAGAGGTCACAAAAAGTTGTGAACCGACTTTATTTGATGTACTGCTGGAAATCGCCGGACAGCAGAATCGGGAGAATCTGCAGGATAACTAGCTGCCTCAATAACCATCACCAACAGGAGGCACAATGCACTATGCCCGGATAATCCTCACCCTAACCCTTGCCTTCCTTACCCTGGCAGGCCCCCGGCCCGCTGCAGCCGAGGAAGAATTCGTCACCGCCCTGACCGGCAAGTTTCCACCCTTCAGCTATTACGACAACCAGGGGAACCTTGCAGGTTTTGACGTGGATGTCAGCCGGGAGATCGCCCAACGCATCAACCGTGAATCACGGATCATCGCCACAGAATGGGACGGCATTCTGGCAGGCTTGCTGGCAAAGAAATACGACGCCATCATCGGCTCAATGGCCATCACCCCTGCCCGGCAGGAGAGCGTTGATTTCTCCACCCCCTATTACCATTCCGGTGCCCAGCTCTTTGTCCACCGCGACAACCCGGACAAGGTTTACTCAATCAGCGAGTGCAACGGCCTGCGCATTGCGGTCGTGCTCGGCGAGACCTACCAGCATTTCCTTGAAGAAAAATTCCCGGATGTTGAGGTGGTCACCCTCAAATCAGCAGCCGAGATCTTTGCCATGCTGGAGCAGAAACGGATCACCGGCTTTGTCACCGACCGGCTGGTCGGAGCCTGGCAGATCAAGGAGGCAGGCCGTCCCTTTGTGCCGGTGGGCGAGATGCTCTATAAGGAGCGCATCGGCATCCCGGTGCGTAAGGACAACCCGGAGTTGCTCGGCCAGATCAACACGGCCTTGGCCGCAATGGAGGATGACGGCACCATGCAGGGCATCCACCAGCGTTATTTCGGTCTGGGCAAGACCTCCTCTACCACGCTCGGCACTATGGAACCCACGGTGATCGCGACTAAGCTGCTCAAGGGCTTTGCTATCAGTCTCGGCATAGCCCTGGCTGCGCTCCTGCTCGGCTTTATCTTAGCCATTCCCAGCGGCCTGCTGTTGACCTTTCAGCGCGGCAGCCTCAAGCCGCTTCATTTTCTGGTGCGGGGCTTTGTTGATTTTATCCGGGGCACCCCTGTCCTGATCCAGCTCCTCTTTGTCTGGCTGGGTCTGGGCTTGTCGCCTTTTCCGGCAGCCATCCTTACACTGGGCATCTGCGCAATGGCTTATATGGCCGAGGTTATCCGGGCAGGCTTGATGAGTGTTGATCCGGGTCAGGACTTAGGAGCACGGGCCTTGGGACTTTCTCCCCTGGATCGTTTCCGCTTTGTGGTCTGGCCCCAGGCCTTCCGCATTGCTATCCCGCCCTTGATGAACTGCGTGGTGGCCCTGCTCAAAGACACGGCCCTGGTCTCGATCATTTCCATCCCGGAGCTGATTCGCGAGGCCCAGTCCATTATCAGTGTCACCTTTGAACCGGGTCTCTACTATCTCATCGCCGGACTCATGTTCTTTGCCGTGACCTTCCCGCTGATGAAGCTCTCTGATCGCGTTGAACGATCCATCAAAGCCAAAGGATTTGCCCATGATTGAAGTAAAAGATATAGCCTATAGCTATGCGGACGGCACCAAGGCAGTTGATAATGTCAGCATGACCTTCCCGGAACAAGGAATTTTTGCGGTCATGGGCCTGTCCGGTTCCGGCAAGACCACCTTGCTTAACTGTATTGCCCGCTTTCTGTTTCCTCAGCAGGGAACAATCCTTCTGGACGGACAGGATATCCAGGATATGAAGGAAGTCGATTTCCGGCAACAGGTCGGGGTGGTGTTTCAGCACCTGAATCTCTTCCCCCATCTGAACGTGCTGGAAAATATGATGCTGGCTTTGGAAAGGGTCCAGGGGCGAAGCAAGAGCGAGGCCAAGGCTGAGGCGATGGAGATCCTTGACCGCCTCAATATTGCTGAGTTGGCAGAAAATTATCCGGCCCAGGTCAGTGGAGGTCAGGCCCAGCGAGTGGCTATTGCCCGAGGCCTAGCTCTGAAGCCCAAGTTCATGCTCTTGGACGAGCCGACCAGTGCCTTAGATGCAGCCACTACCTCGGATTTTGCCCAATGGCTGCGGGAGCTGCAGGAGTTCACCAGCTTTATTATTGTCACCCATGATTTGCCCTTTGCAGAACAGACAGCAGATCAAGGGGTGTTTATGGAGAAAGGGCAGGTGTCGGCAGCGGGGGAAATCAATCAACTTCTGGCAACAGGCAGCCTGACCTTATAGGGTAAACCTGTTGAGATATTTTGAGTCGAGGCTTGGCAGTGCAGCTGAAGGGTCAGCTAGTTGCATGATAATTAACGGTAATTAACAGACAGGGTAAGCCGGATATTCCACGATTGCTTTTTTCTTTCTTTCCAGATAGGATGAGCAGAATTATTCACTTTTACCGTCTCGGCCTGCTGGATCAAGGCATTTCAAGCTGATTGTATGTTATGAAGAATTCAAAATGGATAACACGAGGTGACGCCGTGTTTGCAGGAACCTACAGCCGTTTTCCGGCTGCTATGGTACGGGGAGAAGGATGCAGGCTCTGGGATGCAAACGGCAGGGAGTATCTGGATTTTCTGGCCGGGATTGCAGTCTGTTCCCTGGGACATTGCCACCCTGCCGTGACAGAAGCAGTCTGTGCCCAGGCGAACAAGCTGATGCATGTCTCCAACCTCTTTTACACCGAGCCGCAGACCGAGCTGGCTGAACTGCTTACAGCCAACAGCTTTGCTGACCGGGTCTTCATGGCCAACTCAGGGGCCGAGGCCAATGAGGCGGCAATCAAGCTGGCCCGGATTCACAGCGGTGAGGGCCGGTATGAGGTCATCTCCCTGTCCGGTTCCTTTCACGGCCGGACACTGGCCACAGTGGCGGCCACCGGGCAGCCGAAGTTTCAGCAGGGTTTTGAACCCATGCCGGCAGGTTTCGTTCATGCCGGGTTCGGCGATCCGAAGGAGCTGGAGCAGCTGATTAATCCGGCGACCTGCGCTATCCTCTGCGAACCGCTGCAGGGCGAGAGCGGCGTCCGGCCTCTGGAGCCTGAATATCTGCAGGCAATACGCGGAATATGCGATCAGCATGATCTGCTGCTGATTTTTGATGAAGTGCAGACCGGAATGGGGCGCACCGGCACGCTGTTCGCCTATGAACAGCTCGGCGTGACGCCGGATATCATGACTCTGGCCAAGGCTCTGGGCAATGGTCTGCCTATCGGTGCTATGCTCACCAGAGCGGAAATCGCAGCCGCATTTACAGCAGGAACCCATGCCTCCACCTTTGGCGGCAATCCGGTCGCAGCAGCAGCCGGAGTTGCAGTGATGAAAACCATGCTGGCGGACGGTTTTTTTGATGATCTGGCAGAACGAAGCGCATATTTTGTTCAGCAGCTGGAAAAAGTGGCGCAGCAGTTCCCGCAGCTCTGTTCCGGTGTACGCGGCAGGGGGATGCTCCTTGCTCTGGTTCTGACGGAAAAAGGGATCGAGCACGGTGCAGAGGTTGTGCAGCGGCTGTTTCAATGCGGCTTCCTGATCAACTTTGCCGGAATGCGGGTACTGCGTTTTATTCCGCCTCTGACCGTGAGCAGAGAGGATATCGACATGCTGATTGCCGGGTTAACAAATGTGCTGGAGGAGGTGGGCACGGAATCCTGATGCGACGTTTTTCAGGCAGGAGGCGTTAAAATAATCTGCTGCCTGCCTTGCAGAATTGTTTTTTTTTGCATTTTCCCGCGTTCGCCGCAGGCTGGTTGCAGCCTGCTATTGTCAAGGGGTGCCCTCTGCCTCGGGTGCGATTAAAAGTGCGGTTTCTGACACCTTACGCTGCCCAGCTTATATTCTCCCAATATTTATCCCAGTATCCGTCCGCACGGTCAACTCTCAGGGAAAGCATGATTCGGGCATTTTCCGGTGTCCACCATGCGCCGGCTATTTTCAGACGTTCCTGGATGACATACCGGTGCGCACTTTCTATTTCTCCAGAACCGATAGGTAAACCAAGCTGTTGAGCATCGGGATAGTCGAACTGCCCCGGACGGTTGCTCAGGTAACGCAGGCAGCAGCGGACAGGTGCATTTTGATCTTCTGTCTTTTCCGGCTCAAGATGAGGCTTCAATGCTTCGATCAGTTTTTTTTCCTGTCCCTTTTTCAGGCGCTCTTTCTGCTGCTTACCCCATGATCCTTTTCCGTCTTTCCCGGAACATGCCGGTGCAGCAGCCTCCAGGTATTCACAAACATGATAAAAATCGACAAGGTAACGCCCCTGTGAACCGAACTGTTTTTTCACCTGCCCGGAAATCCACGTTGCTCCGTCACCCACTGAGTGCAGATATGTACCCCGACCGAATCCCGCACGGCAGGCGCAATCAAAGAGAACCTTTCCCGACTCGTCAACGTTTTCCTGAAATTCAACGCCGAATTTAAGCGTCCTTTCACCGAGAACATGAGCTATACTCAGGCGTGCTTCTTTCCAGCTGTGCTTTTTACCTTTGCGCCGGTCCCTGGCATCTGTATCCGTCAGGACAATCGGAACCATGCTGCCGTCCGTCTCGGCAATAACGAAGTCCCGTCCCTTTATAGACGGATATTCTTCAATTCTCTCCTGTCGACGTCTTTCATGTATGTGTCGGGCGTGAGTCTCCGTGATATTTCGGACAGTACTTACCGGTAATGTTATCCCATAATAGACCTCCTGCAAAACTTGGTGATTTGACAGAAACGGCGGATGCCAATGTGTTTTTTTTACCGCTACGGGTACAATTACCGTCCGTCGGAAGAGCTGCCCCGGATTTTCCAATTCGACTCTCCGCCCATCCGCTGAGCACCTCATTACCCATCCGGCGAACTTCCTCAATGACCCGACTTTCGGCCTCATCAGCTTTTACAATCCCGTCTCCGTCATCACCGGCTATAGAAAGAATAGCTTGAATACGCGTTTTCAGATTTGGCTGACGGTTCAATTGATTGAGCAATTCCTTATCTTCCTGTGACAGTGAGGACATAAATATCTTCTCCGGGATAATATTATACGAACGGACAACACAGCATCCTGATTACTTGCTGTTTCTTTCTCAAAGAAATCAAAGTAACAGAAAAATACGCTCTCATGCATCCCGTAATTGATAAAACCGCACTTGTAATCGCACCCACCTGCCTCCCGAAATCATTCCTTTGCACCATTCCGCGAAACACCGTATAGTGGAAGGCTGTATTTCGGTTCTACCTTCCAGTCTCCTTCCAGTCCGGCGCCGGAGCATTGACGCAGGACAGCAGGCTGATGGATGAAAGAACCGTCAGATATCTCCGCGAATTTCAGACAGAGATTGATTATATTATGCCGCAGAAAAAAGATAAAGGACTCTATCTCGCGCTGATCAGTATTCACGGGCTGATCCGGGGCAATGATCTGGAACTGGGCCGTGACCCGGATACCGGCGGTCAGACCCGCTATGTCCGGGATCTGGCCTATGCCCTGGGGAAGCATAAAGATGTGGACCGGGTTGACCTGATCACCCAGCGGGTTGTGGATGATGCGGTGAGCGGGGACTATGCGCAGGCCGTTGAAAAGCTCAACAAATGCGCGCAGATTGTCCGTCTCGACACCGGCGCTGAAGGTTACCTCCGCAAAGAGGAATTATGGGAGTACCTGGACGTCTTTGCCGACAACCTGCTGGCCATGTTCCAGGAACAGAACCGGTTTCCGGATATCCTGCATTCCCATTATGCCGATGCCGGGTTTGTCGGGGTTCGTTTGTCCAACCTCACCGGCATTCCTTTGGTTCACACCGGTCATTCACTGGGACGGGATAAAAAACTTCGCCTGCTGGCAGCAGGGATGCAGAAGGAGGAGATCGAATCCCGGTACAATATCTCCCGCCGCATTGAAGCGGAGGAAGAGATCCTGGCCACGGCGGAACTGGTGGTCACCAGTACCTGGAATGAGATCGAGGATCAGTATGAGCTGTATGATTTTTATCATCCGGATAAGATGGTGGTTATCCCGCCCGGTGCGGATCTCAATCAGTTTTACCCGCCTAAAACGGGGAGCAAGTCCCCTTTTCTGAAGGCGCTCCGGCCCTTTCTGCGCAAGGGGAAAAAGCCGATCATTCTTGCCCTGTCACGGCCTGACCACCGGAAGAATATCAAGACGCTGGTTCATGCCTACGGTCAGTCTTCCAGGCTGCGCAAAATGGCGAATCTGGTGATCGTTGCCGGAAACCGGGATGACATCCGGGATATGGATGAGAGCTCACAGCAGGTTCTGCAGGAGTTGCTGCTGCTTATCGATCTCTATGACCTGTACGGTAAAGTGGCTCTGCCGAAACATCACAGGGCCGAGGAAGTGGCGGAGATCTACCGGATGTGTGCTGCGTCCGGAGGGGTATTTGTCAATCCCGCGCTGACCGAACCCTTCGGCCTGACCCTGCTGGAGGCGGCAGCTACCGGCTGCCCGCTGCTGGCCACGGAAAACGGCGGCCCGGTGGATATCATTGAAAACTGTAAGAACGGCCTGCTGTTCGATCCTCTTGACGAAGACCAGCTGCGCTGGCGGCTGGTGGATATCCTGAGCGATCCCTCCTTCTGGAAAGCTCTGCAGCGCAACGGACTGGAAGGGGTGCGGAAGCATTATTCCTGGCAGGCCCATGTGAAAAAATACCTGTATCGAATCACATCCCTGATCGGGACCAACAAGGCCATACTGGAGCAGCGTGAGCCGTATCAGAAGAAAATCAGACCGGCAACCAAGGCTGTTTTTTCCGATCTGGATCAGAATCTGATCGGCAGCTCCGCAGGCCGGAAAGAACTGATCGAGCTGCTCCGCAGTAACCGGAAAAAGCTGCTCTTCGGGATTGCCACGGGCCGCCCCTTGGATTCCGCGCTGGCGGCCATGGTCAAAAAGAACATTCCCCGGCCGGATGTGCTGATCACCAGTCTGGGCACTGCTATTTTCTACGGCCGTAATCTGACCCCGGATGAAACCTGGCAGCACCATCTGGATTATCTCTGGATGCCTGCGACTCTGAAACGGCTCCTGGCCGACACTCCCGGGCTCCGCCTCCAGCCGAGAGACAGTCAGGCGAGATTCAAGGTGTCCTATTTTTATGATGAGGAAAAAGCACCTTCCGTTGACGAGCTGAATGTCTATCTGCGCCAGCACGACCAGACCGTCAACCTGAGTCTGGCTTTCGGCCAGTATCTGGACATTGTGCCGGTGCGGGCCTCCAAGGGGCTTGCTCTGCGCTATATTTCCCATCGCCTGGAAATTCCCCTGGAAAATATCCTGGTTGCAGGCGGGTCCGGGGCGGACGAGGACATGATGCGCGGCAACACCCGGGCTGTGGTGGTCGGTAACCGCCATCACGAGGAGCTGTCGGATATTGACGAACCGGAAGGCGTCTTTTTTGCGAAAAAATCCTATGCGCACGGTATTCTTGAGGGGATTGCCCACTATAATTTTCTTGCTGAGGAAGAAAAAGATCTGCCGAAGGAGACGGCATGAAACTGCTTGTCTGTACGGATCTGGACCGCACCCTCCTGCCCAACGGTCCGCAAGAGGAATCACCCGGAGCACGACCGGCCTTTGCCGCCCTGGCGGAAGATCCACGTGTCCGCATCGTTTATGTGACCGGGCGCAGTGTCCGCCTGACTGAAGAGGCCATTGCGGAATACCGGGTGCCGATTCCTGATATACTCATTGCTGATGTAGGTACGACGATCTGTTCCTGGAGCCAGGGGATCTGGCGCCGGGATGCGGGTTGGGATACACTGCTCGGCAGGGACTGGCACCGGACGGACAGCAGCAGCCTGGCTGATCTGCTGCGCGGTCTCCCAGGTCTGCATATTCAGGAGGAAGATCGGATGACCCGGTTCAAACTCAGCTATTATGTAGACGCAGGGGCGGATAAAGAGGAGCTTTCCCGCTCCATCACCTCTATTTTTGCAGAGCAGGATATCCGGGCTTCACTCATCTGGAGCCACGATGAAGTGGCAGATCAGGAGTTGCTGGACATTCTGCCAGCCAGCGCGGATAAATACCAGGCCCTCCAGTTTCTCCGGCAGCAGATGGGGTACAGTCTGGATGAAATGCAGTTTTCCGGGGACAGCGGCAATGACCTGGAGGTGCTGGCCAGTGAAATTCCGGCAGTGCTGGTGGCCAATGCCCGACCGGAGGTGGCGGAAAAAGCCGAGGCAATGGCTGCTGCAGCCGGGAACGCGGCAAAGCTCTACCTTGCCTGCGGCGGCCGGCAGGGGATGAACGGCTGCTACAGCGCCGGGATTCTGGAAGGGATTGCCCATTATTATCCGGCGTTTTTTGCGGAGTAAGTTTCTATAGTGTTCCCACTGCTTATTGACTTGTCGGCTTTAGAAGCATGTTTTTCAAACAGCTTCTTATACAGAGGCAGTATGAATAAACCCAAGGCAACAGAATACGATTACATCAATTTTCTGATCGGCACGCAAAAAACTTACAGCTGCATGGAAGCAGAGCTGGTGCGGCCGGATAGCCGGTTAATGTTTAAACATTACAACAACTTAGTCTATAGAGTAAATAAAGAATCCTTTCCTCTTTCCTTATTCCTCCGGCTGCAGAATCTCAATCTGCAGCTTGCCGATCAGCCCTCCGATGGAGAGCTGTCCTCGCAAATCACCATGGGTGAAGCGGATGTGATACAGGTCGGCCGGGAGCTGATTCACGGTTGTATCCAAGCTGATCCACTGTCCGTTTATACAGATTTCATTCCAGGCATGGTAGTAAAAGGCATTGTTCTGCAGAGTGACTCCTGCCGCAATGACGGTCGGTATCTGCAGACTGCGGGCAAGGGCTGCAAACAGGGCTGCGTGTTCATTGCAATCTCCCCGGCCGCTTTCCAGGGTGCTTCGGGCATCAGGCAGACCGATAACCGGTCGTTTTTCTATATTCTGATAGACCCATTTGGCAAGCAGGGCCGCTTGGTTAGCAGGGTCTGCAGTCGCACCGACAATTTCCTTTGCCTTTTCCACGATATATGGATCGTCGGCCTGCACATAGCGGCTCGGCCGCAGGGCCGTCTCATCTGCTGCGCAACTGTTTTCTCCCTTTATGCCGCTGTCATCAGGGGGATCAGATTCAGACAGAGGCGGAAATGTCTCCTGAGCAAGAAGAACCGTGCTGCCGTTACCACCCCCATCAACAACCTGCTGCCGCCCTCCTTCCAAGTTCACCTCGGCTTCTTCAGGGAACTGCAGGTGATACCGCGCAACCTCGGTCTTTTCCGGCAGAAGCTCACCGGAATACTGGACTGCAACAGCGGACAGCAGCTCCTCACCGCCATCCCTGATATTCATTGCCTTGAATTTAGGTTCTGCCAGGAAGACAAATCCAGTCGGTGATTTCTCTTTGATCACCTTTCCTTCATCGTCCAGCCAGAAATTGATCTGCATCCCTGCATAGGACTGCATAAAATGATGCAGCTTATGGACCCGGCCGCTGATAAGCCGTTTGTTTTTCCCTTTATAAGTAATAACAGATTCCTGATCTGCAAGTGTGAGCGGGTCGAAAAACGGTATCTTTAATTTGTCTCCCTTTTCGGGAAGTTTGTTCAGCAGGTAACCCCGCTGATGCAGCGGCAGCAGAGGTGGGGTCTGCAGGGTGACGGCGTCGCTGATTGTTGTTCCACTGGTCTGCAGGGTAAAATGGACCGTATTGCCCTGTACTCTGCCTTCGGCTGTGGTGCTGTAAAAGGGAGAGGAAAAGGTAAAGGCAAAGATCTGCAGGCGCAGGCTGCTGTCCAATTGGGCATTCAGTTCCATACTGACCGGCTGAACGCTGTTCAGCACCTTGAGGCGAAGCGAAGATTTCTGTCGGACGCGGTAGCCGCCGTCCTCACGGGGGCGGAAGTCCTCCAGCACATAGCCGATCCGCCTGTCGTACAGATGAACCCCGTAATACTGCTCATATTTTGCCCGGATTAATGCGGCACGCTCCTCATCCTGCAGGGTGGGCACAAGAAAGTCCTGCTGCACAAGCAGAAACAGGAGAGCCAGCCAGCAGCAGACAGTGAGAATTTTCAGAATACGGACGGGCATGGTAATTTACCGAAGAACATTGCGTCATGCAAAGACAAATCCCGCGTCATAAAGAGAGGTGAAAACGCTGTAAAAAGGAAGGATCGGCAGTGTGACTTGTCGAAAAAAGGGCAGAACAGAAAGCCGGGACGACAGATTGCTTGCTTTTTTCTGTCCCGGCCCGTTTATCAGAGGTTACCTATCGAACTTACCGTCTTCTGTTACTGCCTCAATATCGGCTGTTGTTTCATAATAGGTATAGCCGAAGAGCGTAGCGGCTCCGTAATATTTGTAGCCTATTTTGACTTTTCTCCGTTCAAGCATTTCAAAAGAAAACTCTGTCGGCAGATCCATGAGTTCCAACTCTTTCTTTAAATGATCTTTAACGAGTTCTGCATTATCGTACTTTTTAATTTTATTGGCCTGTTCCTGGATCGTATAGGTCAGCTTCTTCTTCTGCAGCAGAATAGTGCCGATCTGCCAGGAGGGCACCCCGATTACCGCTGCGATGATAATGTATATTATTGTTTTAACCATTTCTTCCTCCATTCATAAAAGCTGAAAGTATACCGGAATCAAAATCCCGGTGGAACCTGAATCTCTGGTTTATAATGCTAAATTGTACCTTGCCGGAACTGCGGCCTGCTCCTGTCAGATCCTCCGGTCGGAAAACAAAAAGATAGCCCGGCAGGAAACACCGGGCATAACGTCTACTGCAGCAGGAAAAATATTGTTTTGCTGTCAGTCGGAATACCGGAAGGTCATCGTCCCCTGGCGACGGCCGATACGAACTTTTCCGCCGTTGCTGAGTTTTCCGAAGAGGATTTCTTCGGTCAGTACATCACCGATTTCCTTCATGATCAGACGCCGCAGCGGCCGGGCTCCGTAAGCCGGATCATAGCCTTCCTCTGCCAGCCCCCGCCGTGCTGCCAGGGTCAGAGAGATTTCCACATTTTTGTCGGCCAACTGGGCCTGGAGTTCGCCCACCATCTTATCGACAATCCGTTCAACGGCTTCCATCTGCAGAGCATGAAAGGTAATCGTGCTGTCCAGTCTGTTTCTGAATTCCGGGGAGAACATATTTTTCAGGGCTTTCTGTTCTTTGCCCGTTGTATTGCCGGTAAAACCGATGGCGCGTTCGCTCATTTCGCGGGCACCGGCATTGGTGGTCATGATCAGGATGACATTGCGGAAATCAGCCCGTCTGCCGCTGTTGTCGGTCAGGGTGGAGTGATCCATCACCTGGAGCAGGATGGAAAAAACATCCGGATGCGCCTTTTCAATTTCATCCAGCAGCAGCACCGTATGCGGATGTTTGCGGATGGCATCGGTGAGCAGGCCGCCCTGTTCAAAGCCGATGTAACCCGGAGGCGCGCCGATGAGACGGGCGACAGCGTGTTTTTCCATGTACTCGCTCATGTCAAAGCGTTCAAAATGAATGGACAGCGCCTGGGATAGCTGCCGGGCCACTTCGGTTTTGCCCACTCCGGTAGGGCCAGCAAATAGAAAACAGCCGGTCGGAGAAAGGGGATTGCCCAGTCCGGCCTTGGAGCGCTTCACAGCCCGCACCATTTCTTTTACCGCCTCATCCTGACCGAAGATGACTGATTTAAGATCGCCCTCCAAGTCACGGAGTCCTTCGGTATCATTGCCGGTTGAGGAAACAACAGGCACTCTGGCCATCTTGGAAACGATCTGTTCGACATCCTCAACCATTACGGTTGCACCGACTTTACCGGCCAGACGCAGGGAGGCGCCCACCTCGTCCATTACATCAATGGCCTTGTCCGGCAGAAAACGGTCATTGATATAGCGGTTTGCCAGTTCAGCTGTGGTCTCGATGGCTTCCGGAGAATAGTGCAGATGATGGTGTTCCTCATACCGGGACTGCAGCCCCTTCAGGATATCGCAGGTATCCTCGACCGACGGTTCTTCAATATCAATCTTCTGGAAACGGCGGGACAAGGCCCGGTCTTTTTCAATATGGCTTTTATGCTCCTCGTAGGTTGTGGAGCCGATACAGCGGATGGTTCCGGCCTGCAGGGCCGGTTTCAGCAGGTTGGAGGCATCCATGGACCCACCGCTGGTGGCTCCGGCACCGACGATGGTATGCATTTCATCAATAAAGAGGATGGCATTGTCTTTTTTCTCCACAGACGCCACCACAGCCTTGAGCCGCTTTTCAAAATCGCCCCGGTACTTGGTTCCGGCCACAAGCGCCCCCATGTCCAGCATATAGATCGTGGTATCCCGCAGCAGTTCCGGTACCAGTTTTACCGGATCAGGATTCTCTGATTTTCGGGCAACGCTGTCCTCATGAATACGCAGGGCCAGCCCTTCGGCAATGGCGGTTTTTCCGACCCCGGGTTCGCCGACCAGCAGCGGGTTGTTTTTCCGGCGGCGGCAAAGAACCTGCATCATCCGTTCAAGCTCACGGGACCGACCGATCAGGGGATCGATATTGCCCTGTTCCGCCAGAACGGCAAAGTTGACCGTGAACTGCTCCAGCACATCTTCCTTGGCCTTCTGCTGTTTTTTTCTGCCGGATGATGAAGAGTCAGGTTTAGGAGCAGGTGCCTTCTGCAGGCTTTCCGGGACATTATGAGAAATATACTCTACGACCTCCATTCTGCCCACCCCTTCGCTGCCGAGAAAATAGACTGCGTGAGAATCCGGTTCGGCAAAAATGGAGACCAGCACATCGCCGGTGTCCACCTCTTTTTTCCCGCAGCTCTGCACATGGTTGACTGCCCGCTGCAGAACCCGGTTGAAGGCGATGGTCTGGGACGGTTCGTCCATACCTCCGCGCAGAAGGGGGATACCGCCTGCAAGAAATTCCTGCAGACGACCCCGGAGCGAGTTGCTGTCACCGCCGCATTTGCTGATGATATGGGCTGCAAGCTCATCGTGCAGCAGGCCCCACAGCATATGTTCGACAGTCACATATTCGTGTTTTTTTGCCTTGGCCTCTTTGATGGCCTTTATCAGGGCCAATTCCAATTCTCGACTTAACATAATAATACCTCTTACACCTCGTACCGGCAGAGATGGCGGATCATTCTCGGAAACTGCTTATGCTTTTTCCAGAGAGCATTTCAGGGGAAACTGATTTTTCCGGGCTGCCTGATGAACTTCCGAAACCTTGGTTTCCCCGATTTCACGGGAATATATTCCGGCGACCCCGGACCCGTTATGATGGACGTTGAGCATGATGGATGTCGCTTCCGAGGTGTCTTTACTGAAGATGGTTTCCAGGACCATAACCACGAACTCCATGGTCGTATAATCGTCATTATGGAGAAGTACTTTGTACAGGGGGGGTTCCCGGAGTTCCTTCTTCTCTTTGGTCAGTATTTCTTCCCTGTTTCCTGAATCTGTTTTTCCCATTTTTCCACATGATATACTTCGTAAATCTCAACAGTCAATTCATAGCCGTCTGTCGGCAGGTGGCTGCAGCAGCTTCCGGCCTCTTGTCGGAGGGCTGAAAAGAGACCGACAATCCGGCAGTATGAACGTTCCTCCTCTTCTTATTTTAATGCCCGATACCGATTTTGCAAGTTTCCTTTATCGTTTCCTTTATCTTCCTTGATCAATTGGCGGTCATCATGGAGAGAATCAGATGCTGGAGCACGATATCCGGGGCAACCGGTGATCCTTTCAGGCGCATATCTGTAGCAAGAATCAGGCCAAGCCAGGAGCGGAGCAGCACAGCGGAAAAACCTGAGGCTGTTCTGAACCGCATATACAGGGCAAAGGGATGGCCGGACAACTCCTTTTTCCAGCGATCATTTTTTTTCAGCAGCGGCAGGCAGTGGTCCTGAAATTTTTTTGCCGGGATACCGGGTTGGATGCCGTACTGTTCCTGTTCCAGCAGAGCGCGAAAGAGCAGGAGAGTGCGGGTGAAATTGCGCAGGGATGCCAGGACGGCCAAGGCATGCACCCCGTTTTCCTGCAGGCGGGAGGCAACAAGCAGGGCCTGGTCTGTTTTCTTGTCGCTGATCGCCTGGGTGAGTTCAAAGATCGCCTCCTGTCTGGTCCGCCCGACCAACGTATTCAGATCCTGCAGAGTAATCTGCCGATTCTCTCCGGCAGACAGGGCCAGCTTTTCTGTTTCCATCACGGCGGCAACAGGATGAAAACCGACCCGTTCAAGCAGCTGCTCCATGACTCCGGCAGCCATGTTCTTGCCCATGCTCTGCAGCACGGCCCTGACCTGTTCCCGGAGAACACTCTGCTGTACTTTTTTCGCCTGTGCACCTGACCCGGTATCAACAGTCAGGTCGATAACCGCATATTTTTCTTTAAAAGCTTTATAGAGCTTTTTGCGTTTATCCGCCTCCTCGGCCAGCAGCATCAGGATATTATTTTCCGGAATTCCGGCTTCAAGGGTTGCCAGGAGCAGTTCACCGGCATTCCCTGCCGGGCCGGAAGCCGTAGAGGAGGGTTCTGCAGATTCTGCAGCAGGCCCACCAGACTGATTAGCCAGCAGTTGTCCGGTCCAGTCAAGTGGTCCGGCAGGCCGGGCAAAGCCGAAACTTTTTTTCCATTGGGTCGGAGTCAGGCTGGCCGGATCATTTGCCGGATCCCGGCTGTCCAGCCCTCCTGCTTCCATCAGAGCCTGCAGATATCTGACCGCTTTTTCCGGCTCATTACTCTGTTGCGCTTTCACAGCCCGGTTCCAGATGGATTTCGCTACATTTTTCGAGTGAAAAAGTCTGCTGTTCTTCACCCTGAACACCTGCCTGCCGCCCAACAGACTGAAACTGCGCAGCTTGGCCAGTGTGGCTCCGCTGTCTTCCGTGTCGCCGTCAATACTGTGGACCGTGCCGCCTTGGGCGCACAGGGCTTCGGCAATGCGGTCTGCGGCCTGCTGACAGAGATAGCGTTCTCCGACCAGCAGATATGCGGGAAAAGAAGCACCATCTCTGATTTCCTGCAGCAGTGTGGCGATATTGGTTCGTTGATAAACAGGCATCAGTGATTTTTATCCTCTTTCATTTTTAGCTCCTGGAAGCGATAAAAAAAGTTGGTATTTCAGAAGGATACTTATCGCTTTTTGCGGAGTGAAAAAGTTTCTTCTGGGAAATTCCTTTCCTGTGGAGTATCATAAAGTATTTTTTCCATGTTAAAAATATTTTTTCCGCTGAAGCAAACAGAAACTGCTGCATATATTTCTGTTATTTCTGTCGGCATAGCCTGACGGCTGCAGGGAAGATATCGCTCCGAGGATGACGGTCGTCTGAAATACTATGGATATGTATGTAGATATAGTAATTAATGCTACACCTTATGAAAACCGTATTGCGGTAGTGGAGCGCGGTAATCTGCTTGAATTTCATATAGAACGCCCGGATGACAAAGGGCTGGTGGGGAATATTTATTGCGGCAGAGTAGTCCGGGTTCTGCCCGGTATGCAGGCGGCATTTGTTGAAATCGGCCTTGACCGGACCGGATTTCTTTATGTGGACGATATCCATACTGCCATGTCGCAGCCTGAGCAGGGGACTGCGGGCTGCGGGCCTGTTCAGCGGAAGAACGGCACATACTATAAAGAAGAGAATAAAGGGAATACTTCAACTTCAACACCGCCCGGTATCGTTCATAAACGGAAAGCCTCAGCAGGTCCCTCAATAGGGGATCTGGTTCGGGAAGGGCAGGAAATCCTGGTGCAGATTGCCAAGGAACCCATCGGCTCCAAAGGGGCACGACTGACCTGTCATATTACTCTGCCCTGCCGTAATCTGGTGTTCATGCCGCTGACCGATCATATCGGGGTCTCCCGAAAAATAGAGGATGAACAGATTCGGGAGGAGCTGCGCCGGAAGATTGAGAAACTGCGGCCGGAAGGAACTGGTTTTATTGTCCGGACAGTTGCAGAAAGCGTCACGACCGCTGAAATTGAGGCGGATATGGAATTTCTGCTCATGCTGTGGGACGAAATCAGAGCAACTGCGGAACGCGCCAGTGCACCCAGTCTGATTTATAAGGACCTTGATCTGGCCCACAGAGCAGTACGGGATCTGTTTACCGACAATGTCAATGAACTTGTCGTCGATTCCCTGAAGGTGCATGAGCATCTTCTTGATTTTGTCCGGACCTTTGCACCTAAACTGAAAAACAGGATTGTTCATTACGACAGCGATGTGCCGATTTTTGATGCCTACGGCATTGAAGTGGATATCTCGCGGGCAATTGATAAAAAAGTCTGGCTCCGTTCCGGCGGATACATTATCATTGAGACCACTGAGGCTCTGACCGTGGTGGATGTCAACACCGGTCGGTATGTGGGCGGGAGTGATCTGCGCGAGACAATCTTTCAGACCAATATGGAGGCGGTCCGGGAGATAGCCTATCAGCTCCGGCTCCGTAATATCGGCGGAATCATTATTATTGATTTCATTGATATGGAAAATGAGCCGCATCGTGACGAACTGTACAGAGCCTTTCAGGACTCCATGAGCAGCGACAAAAACCGGGTGAATATCCTGAGGATGTCGGAGTTCGGTCTGGTGCAGATGACCCGCAAACGTTCCTGTGAAAGTCTGTCTCAGATCATGTGCGAACCCTGTTTTTACTGCGGCGGAGAAGGTATTATCAAGTCAAGGCAGACCATCTGTTATGAAATTTTCCGGAAAATATACCGGGACAACCGCGGAGCAGGCGGAGGAAGCGTGAACATCAGGGTGCACCCACATATTGCGGACATGCTGTCCAGGGAGGAAGCGCATCATCTGCGGCACCTTGAACAATTGACCGGCAAAGACATTACCGTGTTTCCGGTATACGATCTTCATATGCAGCACTATGAAGTGATCTGGAACGAATAATACAGAATAATAACGGATAACAGCGTAAATTATATTTTTTATTATGATGAGGCCGAGAAACAAACGCAGACTGGGAAGTTCAACAAGCTCAACAAGATCATCAGCCGGAAAAAGCCTGGGACGCAAATTTGCGTGGACTGTTCTCCTGCTGATCATTGCTTTCGCAGCAGTAGCAGGCTTTATCCTGTTTGAAAACGGCAAGCCTCAGCTCACCCTTGACAAAGAACTCCGCTTTCTGGGCGGCCCCGTGGAAATTCAGCTTCACGCCGTTGACACGCAGAGCGGTATCCGGAATATATCTGTTACCCTGGAGCAGAACGGGAAAGAGCATCAGCTGTTCAGCAGACAGTATCCCCGTCAGGCATGGCTTACACAGGCCGGTCCTGATAACGTGAGCGAAACCGTAATGTTGAATATCCAGGAAGTGAAGGAGATACAGGAAGGCCCGGCTCAACTCACGGTGACAGCCAGCGATTTTTCTCTGAACCGAAAATTGCTGGGCAATGCGGCAACGCTTTCTTCTCAGGTGACAATTGATACAAAGCCGCCGAAAGTTCTGATTGAACATGCGCAGTTGTCCATCGCCTCCGGGGGCAGTGGAATTGTTGTCTACAGTGTTTCGGAGCCGTCTTCGCACCACGGGGTAATGATTGATGACATCTTTTTTCAGGGATTTCCTCTGAAAGGAAGTGACAGCAGACGGATAGCCTATATTGCTCTGCCGTGGAACAGTGAACGGCCGGAATCCACTCGGGTTGTTGCCGTAGATCAGGCTGGCAATGAAGGAAATGCCGCCTTTTCTATATATTACAAAAAAGCAAAGGAAAAAAAAGATCGGATTAATGTTTCAGATGGTTTTCTGAAGAAGAAAATTCCTGAATTTGAGGACAGCTATCCGGAACTCGCCGGAACAGATCTGGAAAAATATCTCTTTGTCAATAGCACAATTCGACAAAGAAATGCGCAGAAGATTGCCGAACTGTGCAGCAGGACTGCAGAGGAACAGCTGTGGCATGACCGTTTTCTCCGGATGCCCGGGGCCGGAAAGGCAGGGTTTGCGGACCAGCGTACCTATTATTACCAGGGAGAACCCATTGACCACCAGACCCATCTGGGAATAGATCTTGCCTCGACAGCACGGGTTGAGATAGAGGCGGCAAACAGAGGGGAAGTAGTTTTTGCTGATTATCTGGGAATTTACGGCAATACCGTCATTTTGGATCACGGCCAGGGACTGGCCAGCCTCTATTCCCATCTCAGCCGGATCAGCACTGAAAAGGGCAGGATGGTGGAAAAAGGCGAACAGGTAGGTAATTCCGGTGCTACCGGGATGGCCGGGGGCGATCATCTCCATTTTTCCATGCTGGTACACGGCATCTTTGTCACACCTGTGGAATGGTGGGATCAGCATTGGATTGATGTCAATATTAATAATAATAATATCAACGAATAGACTGTCCTGTTTTTCAGGGCAGGTATATGCAGCGTAAAGTGCGGCATAAAGGTCTTCCGCTTCTCCTGTACAGCTACTTGGCAACAGAACTGCTTGCTCCGTTCTTTGCCAGTTTTCTTATTCTGTACAGTGTCTTTTTTCTGATCCGATTAATTCCCCTGCTGGAAGTCGTTCTTGAACTCGGTATAAATTTTCCGGATTTTGTCCGGCTCTTTGCCTATATTTTTCCTCACATGCTGCTTTATGTCATCCCGATGGCAAGCATGGCCGGGGTTATCATCGGTTTCACCCGTCTGACCAATGACCGCGAGATTCTTGCCCTCAAGGCATGCGGCATCAGTCTGCGGCAGATGCTGCCGCCGGTGATCATGACTGCAGCGGTCATCTCTGTGCTGACAGGATATTTTTCTGTCCGGCTGATTCCGGCCGGGCAGATTGCCATGCATCAGCTGATGTTTCAGCTGGCAAAGGAGAAAATAAACAGCGGGATTAAAGAAAAAAAATTCACAGAAGCCCTGGGCGATCTGGTTGTTTATGTCGATAGTATTGACGAGCATGAACGGTGGAACGGTGTGTATGTCTCAGACATGCGCGGCCGGGAACAGCCTATTATTATTATGGCCAAACAGGGCAGTATGCAGGCCGATATCGATACCATGTCCGTCACGATTGTCCTGCGGAACGGGACCCTGCACAACACTGACGGCAGGGACAGTCAGATTGTCCGCTTCCGGCGTTATCAGCTGCATATCCCTCTGAAGCCGCCTACCCGTATCGACGGGGATGATGTGACAAAATTAAGCAGAGGCAGTATGCCGCCGGAACAGCTGCTGGCCGCTGCCCGCGAACGCGGAGTGTACACCCAGGCCGGGATTGTTTATCTGACCGAGTATCATCATCGCTTATCCCTGCCGGTCGGCTGCATGATTCTCAGTCTGCTCGGACTGCCCCTGGGGCTGCAGGCCGGGCAGGGCCGAAGAGCAATCGGGATCCCTCTGGGGTTGGCTTTTTTCGTCCTGTATTATATTGTTTTTACGCTATTCAGGGTTATGACGGAGGATATGGTTCTGCCGGTGCTTTGGGGGATGTGGCTGCCGAATATTCTTTTTGCCGGGATGACAGGTATTATTTTCAGCCGGGTTGACCAAGAACGGCCCATTCTCCCGGAACGTCTTTCTCTGCTGCTTGAATCAGTCCTGAATATCCTGTTCTTCATCCCGCTGCAGAAGTTTTTCCGCCTGCTCAATTGGCTACTGAGCAGAAGAAAGATGACGGACAGACAGGAAGAGCCTGCCAGGGAAGGAATGCTTGTGCATGCCGATGCCGGAAGCAGAGTCTTTCACCTGCCGGGATGCCGGGACTATCACGGTGAACACTGTTCGTTGCAGTTCAGAAGTATCTTTGTCGCCCGTGAGGCAGGGTTTGAAGCATGCCCGTACTGTGAGCAACAGATACAGATGAAGAAATATACAACCGAGTGAGTGCGCACTGAATGCACAGGAACACAGAAGTACAGGACAAATTTTAATCCTCTCCACTCATGGGCTGCCATCGCTCTTCTGCTCCCTTGTGCCAAATCCCATAAAAGTCGCCAGCACATTCCCCAGAATATACAGCAGGCCTCCTGACCATATAATATCACTAAGGAAATGACCTCCCTGAAGTATCCTGGCCACTCCGACCAAGGTACCGAAGGTCAGTCCCAGTACTAGGAAACCTGCTGCAACCAGCCGCTTTTCATCCCGCAGCACAAACCAAGGGGCCATAAGAAAAAAGGCAACAGCAGCATGACCGGAGGGGAAAGAGCTATTTTCACCGCCGGTACCCGGCTGCCAGCACTGGGTAAACAGATGTTTTCCACCGAATTCAACAACCTGTCTCGGCCTGGCCCGACCGAGCTGATTCTTGAGCAGCAGGTTGACCACCAGGCCGGGGCCGAGAGCGAGCAGGAGGAGAAGAAAGATGGCTTTTCTGCGCCAAGAGGCGTAACGGGGCAAGAAAAAGCCAAGCAGCAGAGCAATTACTGCGGAAACCACCATCAGCACGGCCGGAATCGGGGCGGAACGATAGAAAAAATTCCACGGAAAAACATTGCCTGCTGGCCACGCCCTGCTGCATTCAGGAAGAACAGCTGCAATAGTCTGGTCGCGCGGAACAAGAGACGTAATAAAGCGGTCCGCATCAGTCAGCCAGACAACTGCGGTGATCAGCAGCAGAGAGATAAGAACCGCCGCCGGTTCGATCATTTTTTTCGTATACATTGTACTTCTGAAATTACAACACTGACCTAGCTGTTAGCCGGGATTGCCTGGAAAATCGATTTGTTCGTAAAAACAGCAAGTATGGAGCCAACAGTTCCGTTTTCTCGGCAAAGAGAACATTTTCTGTTTACAGATACAGTTCAATAATACTATATTGTCTCCGCGAATGCTACTGTCAGTCAGACAGCTCTGATCGATCTGTTGAACTGAGAACGTACTACGTACTGCTTATGGGCGGGTAGCTCAGCTGGATAGAGTGTCGGCCTCCGAAGCCGAAGGTCGCGGGTTCGAATCCCGCCTCGCCCACCAAGTAAAAACAGCAAGTTAAGCCAACCAACACGAAAGCAACTTTTTATTTCCCCAGCACTATCCCCAGCAGGTAAACGGATTTTCGGTTTATCTGTCCCAGCAGAGCCAAGCACAAAACACCCGAAAATTCTTTCCGGGGTACTTCTCAGTTTTCTTTTTTTTGAAGAACAGCAGCCGTGAAAAAAGGCTATCTGTCAATGTGAGGAGAGAGACCTTCAGGCAGGGAAGGGACACGCGGAAAAAATCATTCTTCGCTCTGGCTTTCTTCCAGAACAAAGCGAACGTTCAGATTTCTCAGCATGGTGAAACAGTCTGTATAATCGATTTCAAATACTTTGCAGATATTGGGGATGAGAATCTTTCTCTTTGCCACCGGGTTGTATGCCTCATGGGTTACCGTAATACAGCCGTTGACTTTGGCAAAAGCTATCAGCCAAGGGTCGGCCCCTGAAAGAAATTCATCGGCTACATGCGGTTTGTAATTCTCCACGGCATAGCTGGCAATTGAGCCGAATATTTCCTGAACAGCAGGTTCCGTCACATCGGCAAAGAAATGAGAGCCTTTTATCTCTTCAGCCCAATCTTTCAATTCATCGTTGCCGTTCCGCAACTCTTCAAAAACAGGATTAATAGAACCCACTGTCCCGACCCGAAAGACAAGCCAGTCCCAGAAACCGGGGCAGATAGAAAAATGGTAGTGAGCATTTTTGGCCTGAATAAATACGTTGCTGTCCAGACAGTAATCCATATTATTTTCCTGTCAGAAAGTCCGCATATTGTTTCAGGCCAGCCGGTTTGATCCCCAGCAGAGAACCGGCATCCCGCAACAGCAGTCTTCCTTCAAGGGCCGCAGCCGCCACAGCTTGGGAAAACAGGTTGCCATTTCTGAACTTGCGCATGGTGTCGGATTTTGGGCCGCCTGGACTCTCAGATAGTTTATTTTTCTTCTTTCGGTCATACAGGACGGCCTGCCAATAAAAATTCTGCAACGTGTCATAGTCCAACACGTTCAGATCATATCCGCGCCGGGCAATAACCAGCTGACTGACCCTGTACTGTTGACCAAGCAGGGCAATATTTTCCTGTGCCGGAATCTCGTTGTCCCAATCTGTCAGAAATTGCGCTTCAGGAACCAGCACCTCCGCAGCCGTCCTGTTGCAGAAGGTTTCCACCTCCTTTCCGCATTTGCCTTTTTTCTCTTTGTTTAGCTGAAGATTAGAAACTCCGCTTTGTCCAATCCAAAGATGAACCAGCTCATGGGCAAGGGTGAAGATTTGGGCGGATTTGGCATCGCGGGAGTTGATGAAGATAAGCGGTGCAACCGGGTCACTGAGGGCAAAGCCCCGGAACTCATCAACGGAGAGCGGACGGTGAGTATTGTTGCCGACAATGGAATTGCGCATGACAAGAATACCCGCATCCTCGGCCTGTTCAATCAAGCAGGTGATGAACTGTTCCCAATTTCGGGCGGAACTGCGGGCCTCATCCACAGACAGCATCTGCCGTATATCCTCTGCCACCACCCGGTAATCATCCGTCATGGAGAATTTACCGATAAAGGGCAACGGCTGTGTGCCCTCCTGCATACGGTATTCCCGGAACCAATCCTGTTTACGCAGAATATCGTTGTACAGGTCAAGAAAATCAGGGCTGAAACCGGGCATGGTTCTGCTGCCCACAGTCCGCAGGTCGGGTATATCCGGCTCCTGTTTCGGCGGTGCAGGCAGAAAGAAGTACCCGAACGGCACATGAAATGCCTTGGCAAGGAGTTGCGCCTGCCGGAAGGTCGGTCTTTTTTGGCCTTCCTCCCAAGCAAGGAACTGCTCTGGACGCACCTTTACCTTATGCGCAGCAGCATCCGTGCTGAACTGCGCCCGTTTTCTTGCCCAACTGAGCACATGCGGAGTAATAAAGGCTTCAGGCATGGTGTATCAACCTGTTTGTATTTTTTGCGGGTTTTGTCGTGTCACACAAATATACTACCCGATTTTTCAGGAGATGAAAACGGGGTTCACTGTGAGGAAGGTATTCTTTTGCGCTGTGTTACTGCGGATTATCCGGGCACCAGGCCGCTGAAGGAACGCTTCAGCTCCACCTGTGCCTGTCCTCATGTATACAAAAAGCTGTTTTCCTATTTCTACTTTGGCGATCATAAACATAACTATCTTATTTTTATTAAGTATTTAAAAACCCCTGTTTTTGTCATTATTAATATTATTAAATAGTTAATGGTATGGTCACCAAAGTAGAATTAAATTTTCATTCCTAGCCCGGCTGAAAATAAACACTGATGGCTCAGCGGAGGATCGCCAGCAGTGCCTTGAAGTCCACGATCGGATTGTCTTCCCCCTCGTACATGGCTGGTACCTTCCAGTCCCAGTCGTCGTCTTTGTTCAGAAGCCCGTAGACCGCCATCGCGGCCGCGCGGAACGAATACTCGACCGTGAAGACGACGTCGTCCTCGATTTCGCAGAACTGCCCCATAAAGGCAAAGTTTGTGGCCCCCTCCGGAATCACCGCAGGGCGATCCCCCGGCTTCCTCGTCTGGAATTGGCTGGTGATGTAGGGCATCAGCGCTGGTATACTGACAGCTCCACCGAACATGTCTGCGTACTGGGCGTCCGTCAGCTTGAGGTGGTGCGCAACCTCTTCCAGCATCTCCCTCCCGGTGCATTCCACCATCGGTTTCTTCACCCGGTTGCCCTTGTCGAACGGCGACAGGCCGTCGCCCCAGAAAATGAACTGGCTCTCGTCCTGGCCGATATAAAAGGGCTGGTGGAAAAGAACGATTGACATCCCCCAATTCGAATCCGTGAAGGAAACCAATCCCCCAGTGCCCGCTTTATTCCCCGTGAACTTCTCCATGTAGTCGAAGAATTTCGGATTATCGAGGGTGACCGTGAAAGACGGCCAAGTGGTCTCCGACCGCCTGTCAAGGAACACTTCCGGATTTCCAAATTCCGGACGTCCCTTCGCGATGTTCCGCCAAAGTTGCCAGGAGGTTCCGGGTTCTTTTGGAGGCGCGGGCGCGGGCTTCGTGGTGGAGCCGATAGTCGTATTATCTACCATCGATCCAAGTGTCGCAAATACGTAGCCGGGGTTCTCGACCCTGTGCTCGATCCGCTCCTCCCTCTCGCCGCAGTGGTACACTATCGCTGTCGCCGTCCTCTTTCCTTCGTTTTCTTCAAATTCAATGTCCGTCACCTTTGCGCCCACGTCGAAATTGACGTTGTGCGACTGGAGCCAGGATACCATCGGACGAATCAGGGAATCGTACTGGTTGTACTTGGTCCTCAGAATTCCAAGATACCGGTTGAAGCCCGGAAGTAGGTGGATGAAGCGGAGAAAGTAGCGCCTCAGTTCGTCCACGTTGTCCTGTGGCAGCATCGAAAAACTAGTGGTCCAGAGATACCAGAAATTCGTTTTGAAGAATTCCTTCGAAAACCAATCCTCGATTTTCTCGTCCACCTTTCCCTTCCCGTCGAGCACCAAGTGGAGCATGTCCAACTGGTCGCGTAAACTCAGTCCGTAGGACGAGACATCGATTTTCTTGCCGTTCTTCAACAACCGGCATTTGGCATCCGAAACCACCTTCTCGTTGAATTCGAAAATATCTTCCGCCACGGAGAGTTCGGGGGCCTCGACCGACGGAATGCTCTTGAGCAGATCGAACATGCATTCGTAGTGTTTCTCGAACATTCTGCCGCCGGGACTGACGAACCCTTCGGGTTCGGTTCCCGCCCCCAACGATCCTCCCTCCATGGGTCCACGCTTGAAAGCATCGGCGATGACGTCGCGGTCCGTCAGAATATGGATGTTTTCAGCCGTGAAACCGGCGTTGCGAATTAGATAGGCCGCGCTCGCGAGGGCGGCGGCACCGCTGCCGACGATATAGGCTTTCCCGCTTCCATTTTCGGTTGTTCGATTTTCGGTGCTGTTTTCCATGAATTCCTCCTGCTGTTTGATGTATTCCATTCCGCACCGGGCGGCCTTCGCCGTCCGATTGATAAAACAAAATATCTGGATAAACCAAAAAAGCAAACAAAATAGACTGTTTTCACGAAAAAAAACACTCGTCCATAGATCACAAGTACAAGTCCCGATCTGAAAGTCACACCACCCATTCCTGGAAAACCTCATCTGCCAAGGCTTCCGCCTGCATGGTCTGCCGTTTGCCGCGCTCCTTAAATAAAACCCTGCCGGGCAGCAGCTTGCCGCCGGTTTTCCTGCCGTAACGGACAACCAGGCCCGCAACTGCGTCAAGAATTTTTTCTTTTTCTGCAGGATCAGTGATCATGGCTGAGGCGTGACGCAGCAGGGCTGTGGGGCTGGGATGTTCCGGCATGAACAGCAGCCAGTCGTCCGGTTCGCGGAGCTGGCTCAGATGGTAATTTTCGTCTTTATTTCTTCCAAGTACCAACCAGTGCCCGCCGGGCAGGCGGAATTGACGACCCAGGAGCAGAAGCCGGATATCTCCGGTGGTGATGTCTTCCCGACCGATTTTAAATAGCCCGGCATAGAAACGCTGAATCCGGGCAGCAAGGTTGGGGTCGGTGAGCACGCAGCCCCCGGCAGGGGCAGGGAACTCCCGGATTCCCAGTTCACGGGCCAGAGCGATCTGGGACTTACGGCTGCGCCCGGAAAAATCATGCAGCCAGTCCCGATCCACCAGCCCTTCCCGTTCCGGCAGGGTGGGTGACATCAGCTTGGCGCATAATGGACGGAGCAGGATATCCCTGCACTCGGCATCCCGCTCAATGACGTTCAGGGTGTCGCGCCGCTGCGACATGGGCCGCTGCCCGAGTACCTCGCCGGTGATGAGAAAAGAAGCCCTGTATTCCGGCATCAGCTCTCTGGCCCGGCGCAGCATCATGATTTTGCAGTCGATACAGGGGTTAAAGTTTTTTCCGAACCCGTGCGCCGGATTGCGCAGCAGTTCAATATACCCTTCGCTCAGATCAACCGGCTCCACATCCAGCCGGTATTTTTTTCGCATCTCCTCCTGATATTCCTCTTTCCGCAGGAGCAGGTCATGACCAAAAAACGGGGTAACGAATTTCAGGGCTTGGACCCGGATTCCCTGTGCCGCAATAACCCGGCAGGCGAGGATGGAATCCAGGCCGCCGGAAAAAAGTCCCAAAGCTGTTGTCATCTGCGTTTTCAGCTGCTGCATGATCAATCTCCCGCTTGTCTGTTTGCTTTTCGCGTTGCAGCCAGCTCCCCGGCCAGTCTGAAGGTCTGTTCTGTGGGATTGTCACCTCCGATCATCCGGGCCAGCTCTGCCACCCGTTCTTCTGCGGACAGGCTGCGGATAGTGGTGTAGGTCCGGTTGCCGTTCACCTTTTTTGCCACCACAAAATGAGCATCCGCATAAGCGGCAATCTGGGGCAGATGGGTGATACAGAACACCTGATGGTGCCCGGCCAGCTCGTCAATCTTGCGGGCCACAGCCCCGGCAGCCTCGCCGCCGATTCCGGCATCAATCTCATCAAAGATCACCGTGTCCACCCTGTCCCGCCGGGCAAGCAGGCATTTCATGGCCAGCATGAGCCGGGAAAGCTCACCGCCGGACACTACCCCGCTCAGGGGTTTGGGCGGCTCACCGGGATTGGCGGAAAACAGGAAGCTCACCGTATCGCATCCCGTGGCGGACAGGGCCTCCCCGGTATCAGCCACAGTAACTGAAACCTCAAACAGAGCTTGGTTAAAGCTGAGCGAGACCAGCTCGGCCTGCATGGCCTCGCTCAGTCTGGCTGCAACCTGACAGCGTTCCGCAGACAGTGCCTCGGCTTTCACCCGCAGCTCGCCCTCAACCTGGTCCACCTCCTTTTCCAAGCTGTTAATCTGTTCATCCAAATGCTCAAGGGCGTGCAGCTCCTTTTCCACCTTCTCGGCAAAGGCAAGCACCTCTTCCAGAGTGACGCCGTATTTGCGCTGTAGCTGCCGGAGTTCAGCCAGCCGGGAGGCGATCTGATCCAGCCTGCCCTGATCCGTCGGAATAGAACTCAGATAATTCCGGAGATTGCCTTCCAAGTCTTCCGCCTCAAAGCAGATGGACCTGCACTGCCCGGCAAGCTCCTGCACTGCCGAATCAAGAGTGGTTGCCTGTTCCATGTTCTTGCGGATCTCGGTCAGCAGGGGCGTGACCTTGTCCAGGAGCATAAAATGGCTCTTGCCGGTCAGCTCGGCCAAGGTGGTGGAGGACTTGAGCAGGTCGCGCTCTTTGACCAGCTCTTCGTCTTCGCCCGGCAGCGGAGCAGCCTCCCGGATTTCCTTCAGCTGAAACCCGAGGAAATCATGCCGCTGCTCCCGGTCCTGCTCCCGGGTATGCAGCTCCCGCAGACGGCGGCACAGAGCCCGCCAGCGGCTGTACACCTGCCGGTACTGATCCCGCTGGCTCAGCAGTTCGCCATAACTGTCCAGAAAATCAATATGGCTGCTGCTCCTGAGCAGAAGCTGCTGATCGTGCTGGCTGGCGATATTGACCAGATATTCTGCCAGCTCTCCTGCTGTTCTGGTGGTGGCCGGACGGTCATTGATATAAATGCGGCTCCGGCCTTTGCTGCTGACAATCCGGCGCAGAATGCAGTCCTCTTCGTGCTCAAGACCGTGTTCCCGGAGCAGCCCGATGATTTCCTCCTGGCCGCTGATCTCAAACCGGGCCTGGATCACCGCCTGACTGCAGTCATTGCGCACCCATGAGGCCGAGGCCCGACCGCCGGTCAGCAGATGCACGGCCTGCAGGATAATGGATTTCCCGGCCCCGGTTTCGCCGGTAAAGGCGATCAGGCCGGTACCTGTCCCGGAAAAATCCAGATCCAGCTGGTTGATCAGGGCCAGATTATTGACATGCAGTTCCTGAAGCATATGTTTCTGTTGCGCGTTTGAGGAACAGATTGTTTGCGAGTTTACGTGCCGGAGGTCATCCCGCTCGTCGAGTAATCAGGAATAATCCTGCTGAAAGACTGGCATCCGGTAGAGCAGCCCGTTGCCCTTGACTTGCCAGGCCCCGACCAGCCGATCCGTGACAAAACCGGTGATCCGCTTCTGCTCCAGCATGGCAAAGATCTCGGCTGCTGACTTGAGGGTGACCACCTGGATATCCGGGAACCTTTCTTCGAGAAAATGCTGGTAGGTCTCTCCCAGGACCACGGCAATGGCTAATCCCTTGCACTCCTCAATGGAGTAGACCTTGTCCGGGTTATCGCGGTGGATGAAGAGCTGTGCCCCGGAATGGTAATAGGGCGTGGAAAAATCTACGCTCTCCTGCCGGGCAGGGGTGATGGCCATTGAGCCGATGATGGCGTCGTATTTCTCGGCCAGCAGGCCTGCCAGAATGCCGTCCCATTCCGTGGCGATGATGCGGGATTTGCGGTTGATCCGCCGAGCGATTTCCCGGCTCACGTCCACGTCAAAACCGGCAAGGTTCCCTTGCTTATCGTAATAGCTGAAGGGTGGAAACTTGCCGGTCAGGGCGGTGACAAATTCCTCCTCGGCTGTGGAGGGCCTAGGGCCTGCCAGGACAAGGAAGGCAAGGGTTAGGGTGAGGATTATCCGGGCATAGTGCATTGTACCTCCTGTTGGGTTATTACTTATGGGGTGTTGTATTTTTCCTGTACGCCTGCATATCATCATTCATGACTCGTGCATAAATTTCCTCGACAGACAGGGTCAGGTCAATGGAAGAGAAATGCACTGTGTCACCGAGATAATAATGTTCAGGCCACCAGTGCTTACTCCTTCGACAGACCTCAATATCGACAAAATCCTGCTCAATCAAAACGTATTCTTCCAGGCTGGGAAGCGTCTGATAAGATAGCCGTTTGAGCGTGTTGTCCTTTTTACGGGTCGATCGGGAGACTACCTCGACAATGAGCAGAGGGGCATTGCGGTAGTAGTCATTTTCTTCCTGTTCACAGGAGATAAGCACATCCGGGTAAAAGAACTTGTTGCCGGTCTTCACTTTCATATCAGCCAGGAAAGGCTCGCACGGTGACTTCCGTTCCTGAAGATGGCGCAGGAAGGCGGCAAAAAGGTTGCCCGCTATTCTGCCGTGGTCAGCGCTGGCCCCTGCCATTGCGTAAACAGCAACGTCAATGAATTCGTGTTTCACCTCACTGAGGAGTTCACCGTTCAGGTATTCCTGTTCGCTGATCTGCTGTTGCGGTTCTTGCTGAGGAATTGGCATGGGGATCTCCTTATTTTTCTCGAACTCTTTTGAGATTCTTGATGAAGATTATGATCGTTGGGTATAGATTTTTTGTATTTTAAAGCAGCAAAGGCCTGGGTTGAGCTAGAGTTGTTCTGGCTTTTTCCTTATTTTTTCTGGGTTGAATCCAGGCGGTTTCTGGGTTTTTCTAGGGTGTGGCTGGGTAAAGGCGGATCAAGTCTATTTTGAGGCAGAAAAAAATCTGGTTTTTTCTATCTCGTAATAGGCAGAAAACGATCCGCCTCTGCTTGTTATTCATCTGATTTTTTTTCTTTAAAAAAAGGTATAGTTGGATCAAGATTTCTTAGTAGCTCTTGCTTCTCAGTAGGCAACTGCTTAAACACATCACGCAATGCTAATACGTTACTGTCATACTCTTTCCTCAATTGCTGTATTTCCTTTGTAGCTGGATCTTCAGCGAGAATGTTGCTCACAGTTTCTTTATCACTCTTTTTATTCAAATTCAACATGCGAGCTATAGCTTCCGGGTGATCCTCTCGAAATAATCCATCAATACCATTCAATGGTGCAGATAATCCAGGAAGATGTTCAAGAGGATTATTATCAATAAAGTCAGCTGTTATCTCTTTAACAAGATCAACTTTTGCTTGAGCTTTTTCTGCATGATACATCCAGTTTTTTTCAAAGTAGAAAGAATCGGTATCTGTGATCGTATGCCAGCCGTCAGGATAAGCAGCTTTATATGCCTCCAGTAGTTGTTTATGCAGCTCGGCAACCTCACCGTCAGCCTGAAAGACAAGGTAATCACGCAGCAAATCATGGAGGGTAAACGACTCATTCTTGGCAGGACTAAGCAAAGACCGCTGCACCAGCAAATCAACCGCCTCCAGCGGCTCATACTCCCCCTGACCAATATGCTCCCAATAGAGTTGAAGCACAGATTCGGGTATCTCGGTATCTTCTGCAAAGACAATCAACGTTTTGAAATAGTCCTGCACCTCGGGCGGCAGGTCTTCCACACTGACCTGAAAGACCTTGAACAGGTTTTCATAGCCGCTGTAGCGATCAAATTTGGCCGGGATCTTATCCAGCCGGGCATTTTCCAGCTTGTCCAAGGCCAACTGCCAGCGACTACGCCCCTTGCCATTTACCATGCTGCCGATGGCTGCCACAGCCAAGGGGAGACGACCGCATTCCCGCAGGATTGCTTCCGCCTCTTCAGGCAGATCCTTCCCAGCAAAGCCGGAGCATTTTGCCAGCAGCTCCCGTGCTTGCTTGTCCGAGAGCAGTTCCAGTTCGCATCGGTGTGCGCCTGTTTCCTGGATGACCTCGTTATTGCGGGTAGTGAGGAGAAAACGAGAACCGGAGTCGGCAAGATCAAACGGGTTGAGCTGGCTGCTCTCCCAGAGATCATCGGCTATGAGCAGACAGCGTTTTCCCTGCAAGGCAAGATTGAGGAGGTTTCGCCCTTGAGCCGGAGACTCCGGCAGGCTGTCCGGGGCAAGCACCAGCAGGATTTCCTTTTGCAGCTCCAGCACCCCGGCCTCATCCATCTCCTGCCCGAAACGCAACCAGAAGATACCGTCCGGGAAGGTACGGCGCACCTCTTCATCCCAAGCCAAAGCCGCTGCAAGCACCGACTTGCCCAGCCCGCCCATTCCCTGCACGCCGATATACTGCGACCTGCCGGTAATCCCGACCGCCTCTGTTTCCCTGGAAAGCAGGGCCTCGCGGAAGGGATCAAGGTATTCGGGTCGCTCCAGATAGCGCGGTGGGAGATTGGGTACGCCGAAGAGAGGGGCTAATTCGGAAGGATCATTCGTTGTTGAGGAGGGCTTCTCAGGAGGGTAATAATTCTTCGTGATATTATTAACGGTCACAGGCCCACTGCCGGAAAAAGCATTCCCTTTGCCGTCAACGTTCTGATCAATCTTTTCGCCCGTCATTTTGTGACCGTCACATTACCGGTACCGGAAAAAATATTACTGTCTCCGGTTACCTGCTGATTGACGATCTGCCGAACAGCTTCTTCGCCACCCTCCTGCTTTTTCACTTCTGCCAGCAAATCCTCAGCCGCCTTGACAAGCTCGGCATCCTTGTCCGCCTCGGCTTCGGCAACATCTTCCACGACGCCGTCCTGCTTCGCCTTTGATTCAGGCCGCTTCTCCAGGGTGCCGATGGAGCGCAGCAGAATGCTGTCCTCACCAAATTTTTTCTGCAGCATACCTCTGAGCCTCCTGTAGGCATCGACCAGCTCTGTTGTCGCGACAGTACCGGCACCGGTGGTTGCGCCGCAGAGAATACCGCTGATGATTGCCGTTGCAATAACGGGTTCCATAATATTTTCCTCCAGCAGAGATTACACATAGATTGCACAGCACCTCATACCTTACAGGAAAGGAGCAATATCTGCAATATGCCCGGCAACCTGCTGCTGCAGAATAGCCCGTCAATTAAATGATGTGAGAACACTCAACACTTAATCTCCTATCAGCTCCCTGATCACCTGCACATGCCGCAGCACACCGCCGCGATGCTGCTCCACCAGATTTCTTGCCGCTGTTCCCATAACAGCCCGTTTTTTTTCATCAGCAAACAGAGCGGACGCAGCCTCAGTCAGTGATTCCGCAGTCACCGCCTGCGCTCCGCCGCAGGCAACCAGTTCCAAGGCAATTTCGGCAAAGTCTTCCATGTGCGGACCGAACAGCACCGGCACGCCATGTATGGCCGGTTCAATGGGATTATGTCCGCCCTCTCTGACAAGGCTGCCCCCGACAAAAGCAAAATCGGCGAGCCTGTAGCAGGCAGCCAGCTCACCGAGGGTATTGAGGATCAGCACATTGCCGTGTTCTGCTCCGCTGCTGCGGGTGGAGGCATCAAGACCGAATCTGCGGGCCAGCGCAACGAGTTCATCGCCCCGATCTATATTGCGGGGAGCAAGGATCAGAAAAGAATTATCCCGCGAAGGAGAAGTCGCATTTCGGCGATCTCTGAAAGCGGCAAAAAGCAGCTCCTCCTCGCCGGGATGGGTCGAGCCGCAGACCCAGATACGTTTTTCCTCAAGCAAAGTGGAATGCGTGAAGTTCATGCGTTCCGGGACAGGGGGTTCCATGTCGTATTTTAGATTGCCCAGCGTCATGACCCGGTCGGCAGGAACACCAAGGGCAATCATTTTTCTACGGTCTTCTGCCGTCTGCATGGAAAGCAGAGCAAAACAGCGGAACAGCGGTCGGAAAAAGAAAGAAAATCTGGTGTACCGGATAAAGGACTTTTCCGAGATGCGGCCGTTGACCAGCATTGCCGGGATGTTTCGTCGGTTCAGCAGATCGAGCCAGTTGGGCCAGAAATCCGTTTCCACCAGAATGAACAGATTCGGCCGGATGGCGGCAAGGTAACGCCGGACAGCAAAGCGGAGGTCCAGAGGACCGGAGCAGACAAGGTCGGCATAGGGGGCGATCAGGGATTCCGCGATCTTTCGGCCGCTGCTTGTTGCGGTGGTAAAGACAAGCACGGCGGAATCCATGTCCCGGCGCAGGGTTCTGGCCAGCGGCAGGGCCGAGGTGACCTCTCCCACAGACAAGGCATGAATCCAGATAACCGGTCTGCTGCCGAAAGAACCGAGCTGCTCTCTGATCCGCTCTGTTTTCAGGCCCAGCCGTTCCAGAATGCGGCCGCGATATTTTGCCCGTCCCAGAACGACGGGAAGAAGCAACGGCAGCAGGAGCAGACCGAGAACGGTGAGTAAAAAATTATAAACAGGAATCATGAGCTATATCGAGCAGATTTCTCCGTCTGATGCAGCAGTCGGTCAATGTATACATTTTTGTTCATAATGGATTCCGGGGTGTTAAGATGTTAGAAGCTGTTTTAAAAACCCTGCGAAACTGCGGTCCCTTGCGGGGTGTCTCTCGGTGGACACTCCTACAACCGGTTGATTCCAGATGAATTCAGCCGCTTCAGAAGCTGTCTGAAAAACATACTTTTTATAGTCAATTTTCCACCGGGTACGTGCTCTGCGCGAGCCCGGTTTCTTTTCACCACGCCCCATATATTCACAACAGTATGGGCAGGGAAAAAAGACGAAGCAGGAGGAAGCAAAATAAGGCGGCGGATACAGAACTTTGCCGATCAGTACAGCCTCCGAAAGGCTGAAGCCTTAAACACCGCCACCACCTCGCTTCCTGGTCGGATGTCCAGCTCATCAACCGACTGCGGCACAATCTCCGCAATCAGGCTCTGCCCCTGACAGCCCCGGCATTCCAGCTCAACCCCGACCAGCCAGTCTGTCTCATAGGTTCGACGCACAGTGCAGGAGAGCATATTCCGGGCACTGGAGGCATCCGGGTGTTTCTTGAACAGGATGATGTCCCGCCCGTTCAGAGAGAATTCGCCGGGACGCTGATCCGGGACCTTGACCAGCATCATAGGCAGCTCACCCCAGCGGCAGCTGAGCAGCTTCCCCAGATCTTCCATATCCTCCAAATGCAGGAGATTGGTATATCCCTGCCCGCCAGTGCCGAAGCTGGTCCGGGCAAGTTCCTCTGTGGCCAGCTGCTGCTCCAGCTTGCCTTGTCGCATCACCAATACTTCCTCGGTCATCATACGCAGCTCCTGGAGGCTATGGCTGATAAAGAGCATGGGAATGGAAAACTCGGCAAAGACCTGCTGGAGCTGGGGGATGATCTGATATTTCAGGGTACCGTCCAGACCAGAGAGTGGTTCGTCCAGCAGGATGAGCTGGGGATTGGCCAGGATAGTACGGCCCAGGGCCACCCGCTGCCGCTCACCGCCGGAGAGCTTGGTCACGTTGCGGGACAGCAACTTGTCGATTTGCAGAACCCTGATCAGATGATCTGGGTCAATAGCGCGCTCCTCCTTGGAAAGCCGGTTCATGCCGTAGAATAGGTTTCGCTTTACACTCATGTGTGGGAAAAGATGGGCATGCTGAAAGACCACCCCCACCCGGCGTCTGTCCGGCGGCAGGCTGATCTTCTGCTTATCGTCAAACAGAGTGCGCCCGTTGAGGCGGATAAAGCCGCTGTCCGGTTCCAGCAGCCCGGCCAGCATGTGCATAAGGGTGGATTTGCCGCTGCCTGACGGCCCGAAGACCCCGCATTGTTTGTTGTTCAGGGAAAAGGCAGCATGACAGGTGATGCCGGGAAAGTTCTTGGTCACATCGACTTCCAGCAGCATCGCCTACCTCCTTGCCAGGGTGCGGTTGGCTGCCTCGCCGATCAGGAGAATAGCAAAGGAGAGCAGGATGGAGATCAGGCAGAGGGACAAGGCCATGCTGTCGCCGCCCGGCGTGCTGGTGTACTCGTAAATGGCCAGCGGGATGGTCTGGGTGATACCGGGGATATTACCGGCCAGCACGATGGTTGCGCCGAATTCACCGAGGCTGCGGGCAAACATCAGGGTCATGCCTGCGAGGATGGCCCGGCTGCACAGGGGCACGGTGATGGTGAACAGGGTGTCCCACCATTTTGCGCCCAAAGTTCTGGATGCCTGGATGTACTGGCGGTCAATGCCCTCCATGCCGATACGGATGGAGCGGACCAGCAAGGGAAAGCCAACCACGGCCGAGGCGATGACGGCACCGCGCAGGGTAAAGATGATACGAAAGTCGAACAGATTCAGCAGCTGTCCGAGCCAGCCCTTACGCCCGAAGAGCAGGAGGAGCAGGTAACCGGTCACCACCGGGGGCAGAACCAGAGGCAGATTGATCAGACCCTCCAGCAGGGCCTTGCCCCGCATGTTACTCAGGGCAAGGAGGTAGGCCACGGCAAAGCCGGGCGGCAGGGCAATCACGGTCGCGGTGACTGCCACCTGCAGGGAGAGTTTGATGGCCTGGATGTCGTCGGGGGAGAGGTTGAGCATAGGGGTATATTGCCTTTACCGGTTTCGTTCTTTGTCAAAGATATAATCGCAATATGAGCAAAATCCGTTGAAGTCCTGTTCATCAATCGATATCCCATTGCCACATCTCAGACACTCCTTATATTCGCGTTCATACAAACATGCGGCGCAGAAATCACTTTCAATGAGATACGTCTCTAAACCACAGTCTGGACATGTTTGATAGGGTGGTTCTCCGCCTTCCTTAGCTGCAATATACGCATGACCTCCAAGATATTCATCTATGCCTGCTTCCACTATATCTTGAAATGGATTTATGGTACCACACGAGGTGCATTTAAAAACAAGCGCGTCTATATCCTGTTCGTCTGGGTCTTGCGGTTTGAGTAACTCGGAATGGCAAGTAGCGCAGCGTAGACACTTAGAGATAGATTGCATTGCATCTTTCGGCCACACTATCTTGGCAGTCTCTGCATGGCATTCTGACAGTTCCTTTTGATAAACTTCTTGAACCGCTAGCATTGCATCCCAAGTTATTTCATCAAGAACCTCTGCTGGCTCCATATCCAATTGTGTTGTTAAAAAATCTCGAATTACCAAAAGAGTATCGGTAATTAATTCGCGCATCCGGGCATCAGATTCTCCTGCATAGTAATGTTCAATATTGTTGCGAAGTTTAACGATCTTCTTTACCCGTGTCCAGTCAACCGAGACCCCCAGAGCGTTAAATCGCTCCTCTATTTGGTATACGTTCACTGTTTTCTTGCCGCTACCTTTGAAGCTGACAGTATCGCTATCAGCAATAACTGGCTTAATTTTTTCCTTCAGAAGCACTTCATCCGAATCAGTTGGTGATAAAATCCGAAGCTTCTCTTTGAAAAGCAATAGGACACCTGCGGTTATGTTCCGGACGGCAGAAAGTGCTCGTTCCGGGTTATCTAATTGGTAATCCTCAATCCCCAGTTTGAGCGAAAGAGTGGCATTCCTTATTAATGAGTCCATAGCTGTTAATTAATTGTGGTATTTTATCTGTGAAAAATAACAGGTAGCTCTATCCCGCCTATAATTGGCAAGAGCAAGTCTGATATTGATTGGTTAAAAGGAAAATAATTCTCTTCTCGCTACACAGCAAGCAGATTAATGCCTCAGCGGCACGCGCATACTCCAGCAGTCCGGCTGGCTCAGCCCTATGGACATCCCGTCGCACTCTCTATAAACTCCTCCTTTATAACACTATGAACGTATCAAAGTACTCTCTATGAACGCTCCCTTTATAGCGTTATAAGCTTTCCCTTCATAACGCTATATCCCGACTGAAGTACCGGAGTGCTTTCACCTGTTGCATGAGAGAAAACTATATATCGTTCGTACAGGGGTAGTTTTGCCGAAAGCAAGGAGCAGGAGCGCAGCTGCTCATGCGCAAAAGTCCGTGTCCAAGTGACCAGTCGATCAATCAGAGCCGCTGTATGGAGAATGTGTGAAAAGATACTGTTCCAGCGCCTCTGTTACAACCTTGTTCAGGTTTGAACCGTATTCCAGTGCATACATTGCAGCTCTGCTCTTCCGTGCAGAGGGCCAAGTAATCATCAATCGCCTCCTCAAACGCCTGTCGTAACCCGGCAACATCCGTTTCCTCGTAGGGAATCAGGTTTTGCTCTAATTTTCCATAAAAAACTTGATCATCGTCGCTGTAATGCACAGAGTCCAGATATCCCTTATAACGCATCATGTCTTTCATAATAGCCCTTCCTTACGTAAAAGCAGCCGTCTCGTCGCATTGACTGAAGAAGACCGGAAGCAGGGTCGTTTCACCTGCATAGATCATATCGGACGGTCAGAACAGCACGCCTTATCGAGAACACGCTAGCTGCAGGCACAGTTACTGGTATTTCCTGCTCTCTCCCATTGTTCAAACGCTATAGCAAATGCAACTATGAGCCATACAGAATACAACAGCTGAGGCAGGCAGTTCCACGGAAGAAGATGGCTGCAGATTATACTTTCCCGACTAAGACCTGTCATCGGTGGTAATGGGTATTCTGAGTAGTCTTGTAATTCGAACCAAAGTTCATTCATATGTTCTAATGCGTTGAGACCGCACTGCAGAATAAGACCGAAAGAAAAAGTTGACAATGCCCCCAGTCCGCTCAATATCCACGGAAGCCAATTTAAGACCCTGTTTCCTCCCCAGGCAAAACCCAGAGTGGTAAAAAGAAGGCCGTTCAGGGTAAGCATCCACATCATCCGCTGATCAATCATGTTATTCTCTTCCCGGACAATATCGCGGACAGAATTGCTGAAGTGTCCTATAACAGAAATACCAAATCGAGTCAGGATATTGTCCTTTAATTTATGCTTTTCTATCTCCTCTATTGTATTATTGAATTTTTCAATCAGTTCTTCTGTTCTACCAGAATATTTCTCGTTTTCTGCGAGGAGACATTCGTATTTTGAAAAAAAAATATAGTTTCCGACAAAAAAGAAAAAGCTGAGAATGAACAGAATAATTCCGAAACGAATAGTATGGGTACTGTATTTCATCTCTGTCTCCCGTCTGCATCGAATGCTGTTGCTTCAAATGGAAAATGAGTTAATCCCGCCCCAAGTGGCATAAGCTGACTACAAGTCTCGGCTGCTCAGAAAGGTTGAAACAATGGCAGGTAATCTTCATGAATCATTAATTATTTTACGACATCCGAGGATCACAGAACACATCCGGCACTGCCGCACTGCCGACATCCCCTTTGTCAATCGGTGTTCTTCCGCAGCAGCACCCCGGAGCGACAAAACACCGCAGCCGGCAGGCCGTAAGCAGCTTTCAGGGCCACATCCCTATCCCATTGATTCTGAATGCCGCTCACCTGCCAGGCATCGGATAGGGAGATATGTCTGACATGATAACATGTTGAAATAAAAGAAAAAAACTGGATAGGCCAGTCAGTGCCATAGATCATGCGGTCCACCACGTAATATTTACCGGCAGCCTGCGCCAGATAGCCCAAGTTGTGATCTGCCTGAGACTGGAGATATCAACGTACAGACCGGGATACTGCCGCAGCATAGGCAGAATGCGTTGAAAATTATTTTCGCCCTCGGTTTTTCCGGTAGTGGCTATATGGGCGGCAATGACCGTGATGCCCTGCTGCAGGGGCAGTTCCAGACGTCGGGGGTCGGCAGGTTCATTTCGGGATCCGGCAAAGGATTTCTCCATGCCTGTATGGGAAAGCAGAGGAATACCGAGTTCGGCCATTGCCCTGTAAAAAGGAATATGACGGGGATCGGCAGGATCAATATTCATAATGGACGGAATCCATTTTACCAGCAGGGCCCCGTCTCGCCGGGCCTGTCGTAATCGCTCCACAGCGTCGGTGCGGTTGGGGTTGATACTGGCACCGAAATGCAGATTGGCGAATTTTTCCGTCTCACGGGCCACGTATTCATTGGGAACATAGATCTGCCTCTGCCCTGTTCAGGGTGCCGTCGTCTTCCACATACCCATCCATGGCCAGGATAACCGCATCGGCCACGGTTGCTGGCCGCCTGATGCTTTATCACACGGGACGCGACACCCAGGGGTTTAACCCTGGGCCTTTATGCCGCAATTAGCTATAGCCCCGCGATAAATCTATTACCTGCAGTCCCTCCGGGACGCTGTTTGCGGCTCCAATAGGGTAAAGGAGACCTGCGTAACATCAGTCAAGTATTGAAAAACACAGCGGACAGATCGCGGGAATTCCAGATCCTGTGTACATAAATAACAGGGCAGCGCCGTCTTCCGGCTCCGCCCTGTCTGCACTGGAAGAAGATGGAGGTGCATGCCCCCATCTTCCGAAGCTCAACGATTATTCTTCCTTTTCTTCCTTGTTGCCGCCTTTCACAATATCAAGCAGCTCCACCTCAAACTTAAGCAGAGAACCGGGAGCGATGGCAGGCGGAGCACCATGGTCACCATAGGCCAGATCAGGATGCAGGTACAGCTCATACTTGCTTCCCGCAGGCATCAGCTGCAGAGCTTCCCTCCAGCCGGGAATAACCTGGTCAGCCCGGAAGGTGGCTGGCTGTTTCCGCTTGTATGAGCTGTCAAACACGGTTCCGTCCAGCAGGGTTCCTTTATAGTGCACTTTGACAACGTCCGTGGCTTTCGGTTTGTCGCCCTCCCCTTCTTTGATCACCTTGTACTGAAGACCGGAGTCAGTGGTTTTCACCCCTTCTTTTGTTTTATTCTCCGCCAGAAACTTTTCAGCCGCCTCTTTATTGGGCTTTGCCTTTGCCTGTGCCTTGTCCATCTCCTTTTTCTGCTGCTTGGCCGCAAACTGCTTCTGCACTTCCTTTGCTTCCTCCGGGGTAAGCAGTGTTTCCCCGCCGGTATAGGAATCCTTCAGACCCTGATACACGACGGGAAGATCAAAATCCTCATCCAGCCCCTTAAAATATGTGCCGAGATCAAGGCCGAGGGCGTAACTGATTTTCTGCTGCTCGGTTTTCAGTTCTGTCACCTGGTCCTCAGCTGCAACCGGACCGGCAACCAGCATCAGGCTGAATACTGCGTATACTGCAAGTTTCATTCTTTCTCCTCTCTCTTGGTAAAAATATTAAAACAATTACGGCAGAATTGCTCCGATCAGATTATAGCCATCGGGGCAGCATCTGCCGATTCATAACAACATTCCTATACTACCGTATTCTTCCTGAAAAAAAAAACAACTTTTATCGGTTGAGCACCGGATGCGGGACAGATCCCTGCTGTTGTGCTATGGGTTGGCTATGGGCGTATTGTGTGCTCCGTCAGGACTTGAGGATATATTGCACATTGCACAATTCGAATAAAAAAAGCAGATAATGTGCTGAGCAGCTCTCAGCAGTTCTGACCTGTCCGGTCAAGCCACCGGAGATAGGCGAACCAGCTGATACCGGGCAGGAGAAAAAGCAGGGCCAGCACCATGACGATGGTGCGGGGATTGCTCCCCATATCCATCGCCGCCCCGGTACACCAAGTGGACAGGCTCAGCACCAAGGTGAGCAGGGTCATCTCGGTGGAAAACAGGCGGCCCCGGAACCGGTCTTCCACCCGGCGATGCAGCAGGGTTGTGCTGAACACCCACTGCACGGATCCGCCGAAATGGCCCCAGAACACCCATAAGGCGGCGAGAAACATATTCGGCGCCTGACTGAACAGCAGGTAGGCGGCACAGGAGAAAAAAAATGCCCCGCCAATAGCCCTGCGCATGGCCACCACGCCGTCCCCGAAAAGCCGCCAGGCAACAATCGGGCCGAGAGCAGCGCCGAGACCGCGCATGGAAAAAAGAATTCCGCTCGATCCGCCGCTTCCGTGCGCCCCGCCCTGGGAAAAAACCTGTTCCCCGAACACGGCAAGCATGACCAGAACGCCGCCGGACAGGGCCCAGCCGCTCTTGACCATGAGCAGGGCAATGACCTTGGGCCGTTCCCGGATATAGGATAGGCCTTCCTGCAGATCATACCAGCCCGTGACCCGGCTCAGGGAAAAATCCGCCTGCGGTCTTTTTCTCCGATGAGGAAGAACAACGGAAAGCATGATCAGGGCGGACAGGATAAAGCTGAAGGAATCAGCCAGAATGGCAGCCTGCCACCCCAAGGCTGCGGTGAAAAATCCTCCCAGAGCAGCACCAAAGGCCAGCATGACCGACCAGGTGGCGCCGGACAAACCGTTGACAATGCTCAGTTCCTCTTTGGAGCAAAGGTTGGGGAGTGATGCCTGACGGGCAGGACTGGAAAAACTCCAGATCGATTCCTGAGTAAAGGAGAGCAGATAGATCAGCCAGACATGCTCCGCATCCCGGACCAGCAGATAGGCAAGGACCAGTGCTGCCCGGAGCAGATCACAGGCAACCAGAATGGTCTTCCGGCTGAACCGGTCCGCCACCACGCCAGCTACCGGGCCGAGCACTGCTGGCGGTAGATGCTTGGCTATCAGAAACCAGCTCACTGCCCGGCCCGAACCGGTAAGTTCATTCAGCAGAACAAAGATGGCGATATAATTGAACCAGTCACCGATCTGGCTGATACAGCTGGCAATCCAATAGCGGCGGTAGTTGCTGTTGTTGCGCAGCAGACGGAAATAGGAGGAAAAATGGCCTGCCGCACAGGAGGCGTGTTCCGGTTCTGATGCGGCATCAGGTCTGTCTTTTCCCGATTTTCCCTGTCTGCCGGTATGCTTCATTCCGCTCTGCACTCAACCGCAACCGCAGCCGCTCAGTATTTCTTTGGTAAACGAGATATCCGGTGCGATCGGGTAGTTTCCGTTAAAGCAGGCCAGACAGAAATCCTCTCTGGTCAGCCCGGTGGCCTCCACCAGACCGTCCAGGCTCAGGTAGGTCAGCGAGTCCAGCCCCAGATGATCCCGAATTCCTTCAAGCGATTTCTTCGAGGCAATCAGCTCGGTGGAGGAAGGAAAATCAATGCCGTAATAGCAGGCATGTCGGGTGGGCGGGCAGGAAACCAGCATATGCACCTCCTCTGCTCCGGCGTCCCGCAGCGAACGGACCCGGCTCCTGCCGGTGGTGCCCCGGATAATGGAATCCTCAACAATGACCACCCGCTTTCCTTTGAGCAGCGAGCGCACCGGGTTGAGTTTGACCCGGACGGAAAAATCCCGCATGGCCTGAGAGGGCTGGATAAAGGTACGGCCCACATAATGGTTGCGGATCATGCCCATTTCCAGGGGAATGCCTGATGCCTGGGAATAGCCGATAGCCGCATAGTTGCCGGAATCAGGAAAGGGCATGACAAAATCCGCCTCAATTTTCGCCTCCCGCGCCAGAATTTCGCCCATCCGTTTGCGGACCGCATAGACATTGGTTCCGAAGATATCGCTGTCCGGTCGGGCAAAATACACCTGCTCAAAGATACAGTAACTTCTGCGTGTTGGTGACCAAGGAAAAACAGATTCAATCCCGTCGCTGTTGATGATCAGCACTTCACCCGGCTCGATATCCCGCACGTATTCTGCGGTGATCAGATCAAGAGCGCAGGTCTCGGAGGCAACCACATATGCCCCTCCCTCCAGACGGCCGAGACAGAGGGGCCGGAACCCGTTGGGATCGCGGACCGCGATCATGGTATCCGGGGTCATGAGCAGCAGGGAGTAGGCTCCCCGGATACAGGCAAACGTCTCTTTAATCGCTCTGACTAAGCCCATATGCATGGTCCGGGCCATCAGCTGAATCACGATCTCGCTGTCCATCGTGGTCTGAAAAATCGAGCCTTTCTGTTCCAGATGATTGCGCAGATCAACCGAATTGACCAGATTGCCGTTATGAGCCACAGCCAGCGGTGTGCCCTGATGAGTTACCATGAAGGGCTGGGTATTGATGATGCAGGATTCCCCGGTCGTGGAATAACGCACATGCCCCACTGCCAGATGGCCGGAGAGGCGCTGCAGATTGGCTTCAGTAAAAACCTCCGGCACCAGCCCCATATCCTTGTGCAGATGCATCCGGTGCCCGTCTCCGGAAACAATGCCTGCACTCTCCTGGCCCCGGTGCTGCAGGGCATAGAGGCCAAAATAGGTCAGTTTCGCCGCATCTTCGTGGCCGTAAATTCCGCAGATACCGCATTCATGGGTCGGCCGGTTCTGGTTTTTCTGATTCTGCTGCCTGCCGGCGGGGAAAAAAGGTTCCATAAAAGGTTCCATGACAGATTACTCACTCCGGATTGTGTCTCGCGTATTTTAACTTTGCTTGTTGCTTTTTTTATTACCATATTTTGTTGTTCCCGGACTGTTTGTTGTCTAAAAACGCCTGAAAACAACAGGGCACAGAAGAAAAACATCCTCTGCGCCCCGAATCCTTCTGCACTGCAATGCAGCTCTCTTCAAAACAGATAACGGGATTTTTTTCAAGAAAATATCCCGTTCCTGTCATAAATTTTCTTTTACCAGTGCGGCACCGGCACAAAATCAACACCGGCTTTGCCTGCTGCGCCCTTCTCAGCCTGTGTGATTCTGTCTGCCGGCAGTTTCAGGGTATCAATCAGATAATCATAGACAACCTGGGCCCGCTGCCGGGCAAGATCAGGTAATGCCTGTTCTGGCAGTTCCGCTTCAGGTACGGGTAGCTGCTGCAGGTCTTCGCGCTGCTGAATTGCCGAAATTTTATTTTCAGCCTCTGCTGCAGGGGTACCCGCGCTGATCAGCTCAGCCTGCAGCAGCTCCTCCTCGGCGATCAGCCGCGCCATTTCCTCCTGCCTGCGGATATTTTCCAGTTTTGTTGTATACTCCAGCTCTTTCCGGCGCTCCTGCAGAAAATACTGCCGGTCCGCCGTATCATCATACCGGCCCTGAAGGGTCAGGTTCAGATGAGGCCGCAGGGCAAACAGCTGCGCATAGTTTTCCATTCCGTCCACGAAATCCGGCATACTGCTGCCGACCGTACAATCAACCCGCACCGGCAGGCCGAAATCCGGCAGGAATTTTTCAAGCACTGTCTGCGGCGAAACAACGGTCTGCAGACGGAGACGCTGCAGTTCTTTTATGGCAGCCGCACCGACTTTTTCCGGAGAGGCCATGGGCGGCAGAGAAGGCAGCGGCAGGCTGAAGGAACCGTCCGGTCTGGTCAGCAGGGCCAGAAGCAGGGAAAAATCAGAGTCAGGCAGAGGGGTGAATCCGAGACAGTCCACCCTGCCGGTATCATCCTCTTCCGGGGTGCCTTGCCACAGGAGCTCACCTCTGTGCAGCCGGAGTGCACGGGCAAGTTCTTCAGCCGCACTGTCCATCGGCATCCGAGCCACTGTGAATTCATCTACTGCAGCGCGGTCCCGACCGGTCTTTCCCTGAACACTGAACTCAGCCCCGTTCATTCTGCCAGTCAGTTCAAAAGCGGTCTCAGTTCCCGGCTTCAGGGGTGAAAAATAACCTTTTATACCGGCAACCTTCGGTTCTTCCCCCGGACGGATCAGACTTCCGTCGCTGATCAGCAATTGCTCCACAGTAAACGGAGGAAAAACCGCCTTGTTTTCCTCGGTGCGGAGCAGCGCAACCAAGGCCGCAGGCAGGCTGCTGTCGGCTGCAGAAAATTCAATAACCGGCTCCTGCACAGCAAGCTCTTTGATATCAGCGGCAAAGGGAACCAGCCTGACCGTCATTCCGGTTCCGACGCCCTGCTGCCATCCCACAGTTGTCCCTTTTGTCCCTTTGCTGCTGCGCGCCATAACTTTATCCATCTGAATACTGCCGACAAACTCGGCTGCAGGCAGGGTAACGCGACCTTTCAGATTCAGATGGCCCTGCTCCAGCGCAAGGGCATGATTTTCATCAAACAGCGTGGCAAAAGGTTGCTGAAAAAGCCGTATATCGAGATTCTCGGCAGTCAGCAGCAGGCTGCCCCCGCTGCCGAGAATGCCGTCCGCGCTCACTGTGCCGCTCTCCCCGACCTTGGCCTGCAGGCTCAGATTGCTTTTCTTCCCCTGCTCTTTTGTCAGGCTCATATTCAAGTCGGTCAGCTCTATTTCCTGTTGATCTTTCTGTTGAGCTTTGCCGCCCAGTGCCAGACGGGCACGGGAGCCGGCTATCTTCACCGCCTTGCCGGAAAATGTTACCTTGTTTTCTGCCGGATCTGACAGGAGAAAAAAAGCAGGCGCTGCAGTAGAAAATTCAGCGTGCTGCAGCAGCAGGCTGTCACAGGAAGCCGTTCGGGCAACAGGATTGACAACACAGTCCGTGCCTTCCATGTCTTCCGCAGTGAGCAGCGGTCGGAGTTTTGGGTTATTTTTCCCATTTTTCCTGGGCAGCAGGGAAAAATGACGCAGCTTGATGGTAGCGCGCTCCATAAGCACCGTCTTGCTCTCCTGCCCCTCCACTGTACGCAGGATCCCGGTCAGATCAGCTTTACCGCCAGCCAGCCGAACCTCCCCGCTTGTGCTCAGATAGGACTGCAGCAGGCTGCTCTCCAGATTGCGCAGAGCAACTTTGCCGCTCAGGTTCAGATCAGGCGTTACAGCCCCCTCAAAGTGGATCTGAGCGCCTCCCTGTTCAGCAGAAAACACTAGGGCTGCAGCAGAAGCCCTTTCTTCGGAAACTTTTCCGGCAAGCGGTGCCCGCATATTGCGGAAGCCGCTCAGCTGCAGTTCCAAGTTCTCCCACTGCTGTCCGTTCCGCTCCCCAGTTGTCACGGTTCCCTGGTTGACAGTCAGGCGCCGGACCACAAGCCCGACCTCAGAAGCAGCCGGATCAGGCAGCTGCGCAAGTCCGGTCAGCAGTTGTTCAGTGTACGGTTGTCCGCTATTGCCGGACAGAACCAGAACCAGCTCCGGCTGGTCCAGGGTCAGCTCTTCAACCGTGTACACTCTGCGGAACGGATTGGCCTGAAGAACCAGCCTTGCCCGGGGGGCGCTGAGCTGGACCGGCTTCTGTTCAGCTTTTCCGGTGCCGTTTCCGGCAAGGATCTGCAGGCCGGACAGCTCGGCAGTGCCGGACAGACGCACTCCGCCCGCAGCTCCGGGGATATCCGGAATGATGATTTCCGCAACAGCATCCGTCCGCTTCGTGCTGATGCGCAGCGTGTTCTTCGTGTCATTCGCTCCCGGCAGCCAGGCAAGCAGGTTCTGCGGATCAATATCATCAAACCGGAGGCTAAGCCGCGTTTCCGGGATGCCGCCCTCCCCTGCCTGCCGTTGCCCCTGCACTGAAACCGGACTGCCGTTGATAACGGCATGCAGGGTCGGTTTCGCTCTGCCGGTCGGCAGGATGCACTCTATCTGCTCAAGAAGATATTCCTTCTCGTTGACCGCATCGTACAGAGACACCGTACCCTCGGTCAGGCGGAGGCCGTGAATCCGCACCCACGACGGCAGAAGTCGCAGACCGGCAGCCCTCCTTTTGACCAGCCCGCTTCCGTTTCCGGCAAAATCACTGTACCTGCCGTCAGCCCGCCGAAGCAGGTTCACCTGCATCTGGCTGATCTGAACATCCGCAAAAACAAGCTGTCTGCGCAGCAGTTCTTTGGGCCGCACCTTGGTGTCAATGGTTTCGATCCAGCATAACTTGAGGTCATCTGCATCCCGGCTGCCACGCTCTGCACCGATTTCAATCCCGGCAAGATGGAGATCAAACAAAAACGGAGAAAACTCCACCGTCTTGATCGTGACCGGCCGGTTTAGCTGCTCACTGAGCCGGTCGGCAAAAGGCCCCTGAATATACCAGGGAAGAAGGTAGCGTGCTCCGGCAAAGTAGAGCAGAAAAACTGCAGGGGGAAGCAGAAATAGGAAAAGACAGCCGCAGCACAAGCCCCGTTTTGAAGAGCGGTCAGGCCGGGCCTGCTTCGGCTTTGTTTCTGCAGGATTTTGCTGTGATTTTTCTTCCGGTTTCTTTTTTGTCGGCTCAGAAGCGGATTCCTGCTGTTCGCCGTCTGCTGTCTCCTCGTGAGGATTAATCAGGATTTCGCCGAACTCAGGAGGTGACGTGACCTTGTTGTTCTGCTGTTCACCAGCCATAATCTGTCTCATCAGCAAAAATAACGGATATCTGCCGCATCCCGGAGAGTATACGGCGGAAACCGGTCCCGGTTTCTTCAGGTCCGTCAACAGACGGCTTTATTGAACAGAACATAAAATCGTCTGTTTTTCACCATTATAAATATCAGATACGGTATGCGTTGCGTTTTCCTTCCGCTTTTCCTGCTGCTATTGTTTCCAGTTTTATCATCAGGGATGTTTCCGAATCAGCTGCTTCCGCGCCAGCACATGTTTTCGGGCAGCATCGGACAGCGGATCATACTTTGGCCTCAGCACCAGACCACCTCCACGGAGCGCCCGGAAGGAGCTGTGCCGCTCTCCCTGGAAAGGCGTTTCTCCCAGGCCCTGGCGCGCTGCTCAGGACGCCGGTCAAAAATCACCAAGTGGCAGGTATCCGGCCTGGTGCAGTCCGCGTAGCGGTCGATCTGTTCCAGGCCCTGATCACGGGTCACCTCCCCACCCATTCGGGGATGGACCAGTTTGATCTCCACCAGGTTGCTGCGCCCGCGTCCTGCCGCGTATTCCCGGTCTACCGTCCCGCCGCCGTTGATCACGCGCTGCAGAAAAGCCATGAGCAGCAGATGCGGAAAGGCTTCGGTGTAATCAGCCTTTTCTTCCCAGATCTCCGAATTCCAGGCCCAGAACTTCTGGAACTCGTCCATCATGGCATCCATGTCCAAGCTGCCGCCGCTTTGCTGCCAACGGAATTCCGGGGCAGGAATATTGTCCTGATAGTTCTGACTGAGGTAGCGGGCAATGACTTCCCGGTAGATCGCATTGGCGATAACCAGCGACCCTTCCCAGGCGATCAGGCCCAAGTCAAGGCAGAACTCCACATCATGGTCGGAACGACCCAGGGTCGGATCACTGTTCCCGGTCATCATCGGCTGGATCACCCTGCGTACACGCTCCTCCCGGAGACGTTCGCCCAGGGAATCAATGTGCGTTGCACGGGAGGCTATGAGCTGCTCCTTTGCCTGATCCACATGTTCGGGCTGCACAGCTGTCCGGGTTTCAGGAATAATCCGGTAGACGATCTGCTCGCACAGGGCATTGACCAGCCAGGGCTGCCCCGAGGAATAGACCCATATGCGCTCCAGTGCCTCCGGGGCGAATGCCTGTCCGGTTGCTTCGGTATGCTGCGCGGTCAGAGCAGCAATGTCGGACTGACTGAAGTTAGTCAGGGTGGCCGAATCGTGCTTGATGTTAAAGGGGCTGCCCGGATTGAGCAGCTGGCCGTCCTTGCTGGTGACCAGATAATCCCGCAGGTCGCGCATACCCACCAGAGCCACCGAGACAGGGAATGCACCGACTCCCCGTCTGGCGAAACCGCCCCGCAGCTGGCGGAGAAAGCTGATCATAGCGGGGCCGGCGACCACATCGACTTCGTCGAAAAAAACAATCAGCTTCTTCGGAGCGACAAGAGCGGCCCATTCGGTGAGCAGATCGGAAAGCATGCTTTCCGGCGAAACCCCGGAGGACAACTCCGGAACAGGCAGTTTATAACTTCGGGCATATTCCTGCACAGACTCGGCCATTGCGGGCATGGCGCGTTCCACGGCGGTCACTTCCTGGCAGCGCTCAAGACTGACATAGCAGGCTACGGCTTCGGTTCCGGCATTGATCTCATGCATCCAGGATTGGAGAAAGGTGGTCTTGCCGGTCTGCCTAGGCGCATGCAGGACCCAGTACAGCTCATCCCGGATATAGCGGTCTAAGCTGGCCCCGACCAGGCGGTCCTTGGGCGGCAGCATGTAGTGCAGGCGGGGAAAGCAGGGGCCGGTGGTGTTGAAGTATTTTGGCATGGTGCAAGGTTCCTTCCGGTATGATTTCCGGCTTAAACTGTCGGGTTATTCTACTCTCCGGCCCGTTTTTCAGGAGATCAATCACGCTGTCAGAAATCCACAAGCCCGTTAATGATGATTTTTTCCACGGGCATGGTGCAGCTCCTCTGCTAATATTTCCGGGGTCAGTTGAATGGTGGAAACCTCATAGCGGGACAGTTCGGCGATCTCCGCAGCTTTATCTTGGGAAATCCTCCCGGTTTCATACCAGTTGACCACAGCGGCATATTTCATTTCCCGGATAAACTCTGCCGGGGTTTTGCGCAAGGAAGAAAAGGCTGTCTCCGGCAGTTCAATCTGATAGGTATGCATTATGTTTTCCTCCTGGTATCGTTTTTGGGTTCGTTATCTTGCCAGTCCCGGATTATTTACCGACCCACCAGCACATACGGCGACCACACCGCCGGGTCGCGGTAAGCCGGTTTTTCATGGTGGATGAAATCCATCCGGGTTTTGTGCAGGGCTTGGGATGGGGTGAGGTTTTCGGAAAGATAATGGTCGTAGAAGGTTTCCATGAACTCGCGTGATGATCTGTCGCCGACCGGGGTCAGGGTCATGAGGACGTTTTTGGCCCCGGCAGTGCGGAAGGCGCGAACCAAGCCGTACACGCCTTCGGAGTAATCCACCACGCCTTTGCCGGTGTCACAGGCGGATAGGGATACCAGCTCTGTACCCTGAAGATTGAGGCCGAGGACTTCCAGGCTGTAGAGGAGACCGTCGTCGTCGTGTTTATCCAGCTTGCCTTGCAGGCCGTTGTTGGCTCCGGCTAAGGCGAGGCCGGAAAGCAGGAGCGGGGCCTCGTCTGCCAGTTCTTTTTTCTCGTCGGTGAGGTAAAAGCCGTGGGTGGAAAGGTGAAGGATGCGGGGCGGCTGCTTCAGGTGTTTGAGGTTGTATTCGCTGGCGTCATCGCCGATAAATCGCTTGCCTTGGGTATTATTTTCATATTTGGCAAAAATATTTTTTGCTTCTATTCTGCTCCCCTTCAGATAGACAAAGCCGTCCCCAAACTGGCGGGTAGTGCGCAGGACGAATTTAGGCTGCGGCTCGAGTTTTTCCTGTTCCTCGTCATCCTTTGCGGGCTTGGGGCCATAGGTTACACCACCAACAGCTATCAATCCTTTGCCCCTCGAAAAGTCTTTGCCGTTCTCGATCAGGTCGCGGCCGGTCTGCAGGCGGTTGATCTGCTGACGTTCGGCGAGAAAACGGCCGTCAGGCAGGCGCGTGGAAGCAAAAGAAAGAAAATTGACTCTCCCGTCCGGGGCGATATAAAGCTGTTTCAGATTTCTGATCTGCTGTTCAAAAGGATCAAGCAGTATTCTGCAAGCATCGGTGTTTTTTCTGTCCTTTTCTTTCTGCAGATTCGCCAGCTGTTCCAGCAGAGCGGAGAACTCCCTTTTTTGCTCGTTCCGGTCCAGATCAGCAATTTTATCCCGCAATGCAGCAATTTTGCTTCTCAGCGTTTCAAGATCATCCAACAGCTTGTCAAGTTCCGCGAACGGTCCAAGGTCACGGAAGATAAACCGCCGTCCGTTGTTCGGATCGGCAAGAAGAAGCAGAGCAGCAAGGCGGGGTTCTTTTGTTTTGTCGGCATGGAGATCCACAGCACGGAAACGCCGGTATTCGATTAAACCGCTGCCCGGCGGAAGGCTGGACAACGCCTGCTCAAGAGTCGCTCCTTCCACCTCAAGATTCGATTTGAAACGCTTAGTCTGTGTCAGCAGGGCTGTTTCAGCTTCATTAAAATCATCTAACAGCTCGGCGATCTCCTCTTCTTTTTTGTTCTGACGTTCGGCTAAACTCAACCTGACCCGTGCTTCTGCCAGCTTGGCTCTCAGCTCGATAATTTCCGGGTCGCTGCTGCGGGCAAGCTGCTGATACTGAAAAGCCTCTTCTTCAGCATAGAGCTGCTTCCAGCGCAGGAGAACGTCGGCAGCATAGTGCTGATACTTTTCTTTCGGGTATTGGGCAGCAAGGGAAGAAACTGTATTCAGGAAGAAGTTGACCGTCCGCTCATACAGACGCCGCACATTATGGCTGGAACTGGTGTAGAGTTCCTGGAAGGAGCGGGAGAGCAGGCGGCTTTCCCAGTCCTGCATCAGCGAAAAGGCGGTATCGAATCGATCAGCAGCAAAAAGTGAAAATATATAAGCAGCCAACGTGCCTATCGTCTTATGATTATGCCTTCCCAGTTCTTTTTCACGTAATTTGAGCGCCTTTTGAAAAAGTGGTTCCGCCTTGCTGTGTTTCCCTGCCTTTTTATATAATACGGCAAGGTTATGCATTGTGCTTATAGTATAGACTTGTTCTTTTCCATAATATTTTTCTTTCAGTGCGAGCACTTCCTTAAAAAGCGTCTCTGCTTCAGAGTACCGCTCCATATCCATATACAATGCTGCTAACCTTTCTCTATCCAGAAGAGTATCGTACTCGATATTCGGTCCGTGAGGTTCTTGAGGCTGATTGATGACTTCTTTCAACACAGCTTCAGCCTCAGAGTATTTTTTCTGCATTATGTATACAACTACCAATTCAGGTTTCCATTTAGTATCCCCCAGGAGTGCTTCAGCCAGCTCTTGCAACAGCTGTTCTGCTTCATTATACTTCCCTTGTGATCTAAACAATTTTGCAAGTTCTATAGATACTTTGATTGTAAGCATATTATGCTCACCATGTATTCTGTTATAAACTTGTAGGAATTTATGAAGAAGCGGCTCTGATTTCCGCTTTTGCCCTTGTGAAAGGGAATACATTGTCAGATTATGCAGAGACATTAAAGTATCAGTATGGTCCTCACCTAATACTTTTTTACGTAGCTGAAAAACCCGGTCGGAAAGTAGCTCTGCCTGATTTCTTCGTCCCAATTTGTTATACAAATTTGCCACGTAATTCATAAGGCGAAGCGTATCCTGATTTTCTATCCCGAATCGTTTTTCCTGTATTTGAATGGCTTGTTTATAGATCCCTTGAGCTTCTTGGTAGCGTCCGAGGTTGCTATAAAAATCTGCAAGATGTTCAATGGAAATCAGGGTGGATGGATGTTCCGGCCCGAGATACTTCATGGCATAATTATACGCCTGTTCAGCAGCATTAGCGGGTTTCTGGCTTTCACTGAGTTTAACGCTGCGTAAACTCTCTTTATAAATTTCTTCCCATTCACGTTCGAACTCATCTCTGTTCTCATTCAACAAATGAGGATAGAGATGTCCAAACAAGTAAAGGACCTGAAACCTCCTGAGACACTTTTCAGAATTCTTGTAATAAATATCGTAAACTAACCGCTTGCGTGAAATATTTGTGAACGGGTGTCCTGATCCAAAATGCTTCGCTGCATAATTATACGTCTGTTCAGCAAGGGAGATAACCTGATCAGGCGTACCGTTTCCGGCAGAAGCATCCGTGATTTTTTGGTTCAGCCGTTCCCATTCAAATTCATGTTTGTTTTTCGGATTGAGATGCTCCACAGCCTTCCGGTACAATACTTTCCATCGCAGCTCCTCTGACAAGGCTGGCTGAGTTATACCGACAAGCAGCAGAACAACAAGCAGCACCATTTCTGTAATCCGTCTCATGCCCTTCTATTTGTCCGTTCTATCTTGAGATTGCAAGAAAGCATTTTTACAGGCACTCTTTACCCGTCATCTTATACCACTGCATCACCCGCACTGCCGTTACCTGACCGGTCGGAATAATATCCGCAGGTATCCGGTCTTTCATCTCCTCAGCCAGAAAGAGATACAGATTGTCTTTATCCCGCACTAGGAGCTGATAACACCCACTGGCCCATTTTTCGGCCTTTTTATCCTGCTTCCCTGTCACCCAGACCTTGATTCTTGGATAATCGGTAAAATCTCCGGCCTGTTCCAGCTTAAAGACCGCTTTGGCGGTTGCTGCTCCGAGACAGGAAAACCAGATGAACAGGAGCAGCAGACAGAATGGCCCGCCAACATATATTGCAGCCCGCACCAAAGCAAGGCGCTTGTTCACCTGATTGGCAGGTCCAGTCTGTGCCCTTCGCCATCCGTAGCGAACAAGGAAATATAGGCCGGTGCCGAGAAGCAGGCAGAGCAGAAAACAGAACCAATATTTCTTGAGCACCCAAAAACCGTACAGGAAAAAGTACTCCCGCTGAATGGTAATCCCCAGCAGCCCGATCTGAAAATGACCGAAATAATTATAGGCATACGACCAGCCCGCCGTGTACAGCAGGGCCGTGCCGAGACCTGTAAGCAGGCCGATATCGATCAGCCCGGACCAGGGAAGGGCTTCATTATTGTGCGCCATTGGCTTCGCTCCATTCGATTTGAGAAGGCAGAGCAGCGGAACTTTCTCCTCTGATCAGCAGATCAACGAGTTTTTTCGGCGGAGGAGCGCAACGTCCATCATCGGCATTGAGCTTTTCCCATTCGGTCGGGGGGCGGAAGAAGGTGCCTTTGTCATCCTGACAGACAAAAAATTCCGGCTGTTTTCCAGGGGCAGCAATACCCAAACAGTCCCTGACCGTATCTGTCACCGTGTTGTGCAGACAGACACGGCTCAGCTCGGCCAGTTGCCATTCTGGGCCGGGCGTTATCGACTGCCCGTTGCCGTCGTTGTCATAGCACGTATAGACTGGTGGCCGATTGCCCTTCTGCTCTTTATCACAGTCTAATTTCAGTACGCCCTTTGTTTTCGTTCTGTGCAGAAAATAGACTTCTTTCACTTCCGCCCGGCCAACCGAAGCTGCCCCCAGCAACATCAGCGCGACAGTGGCTATCAAAAATGGTTTCATATTTTTTCTCCTTTTTAAGTATGCGCTCCGTACCGCATCCACCATATGAAAATTTGGAAATTATGATATGGCAGAATACCTGAAAAATCCGTTATAATCAATGGATGACTGACCGGGCTGGAATTCCTGAAAATTCCTGAAAAGTGGCAGGCAGCCTGCCTGAGCGGCTCCCCTGTGACCGCTTACCTTTTTTTTGCTGTTCACCTGAAAAAGGTTTATAGTAGGATACTTTTTGTGCAGGATTGCACACCTGCTGCACCGAATATCCCCTTGAGAACACAGCGAAGAACATATCGGCACTATGAAACTTGCCACTCCGAACCAGATGCAGGCCTTGGACAAGGCTGCTATTGAAGAAATCGGTATTCCCGGCATCGTGCTGATGGAGAATGCCGGGAAGGGAACTGCGGATGCAATGGAACAGGAATACGGCGCGTTTAAGGGGAAAACCGTCTGTATTTTCATCGGCCCGGGAAATAACGGGGGCGACGGACTGGTTATTGCCCGCCATGCGGCGCAGCGGGGCGGCTGGCCTTTTCTTATTTTTCTGATCAGCCCGGAGAAGCTCTCCGGTGATGCAGGCATCAATGCGGCAATCTGCAGCAAACTCGGCTTTGCCCATTGCGTTGTCCGGCAGGAAGATGAGTTAGATCAGGTCGCGGAGCAGCTCCGGCAGCTTCATGCCCTCCATCCTGTCCACAGTCTGGTGGATGCCCTGTTCGGCACCGGGCTGGCTAGGAATCTCGAAGGACGGTTTGCCGCTGCAGTACATTGGATGAACACCCTGTCCCGTGACCGGCAATGGCCTGTGGTGGCCGTTGATATTCCTTCCGGGCTTTCCGCCCGGACCGGGGTTCCGCTCGACTGCACGGTCAAAGCTGATCTCACCGTGACCTACGGCCTTGCCAAACCGGGGCATTATCTGCACGGCGGCGAGACAGTGGGCAAACTTTTTGTCCAGGATATTTCCATCCCGCAGCAGGTGGTGGAAGATGCCGGTCTGCACGGCAGCGTACTTGACTGGCAGACTGCTGCCGATCTCCTGCTGCCCCGCCGCACAGCAACTCACAAGGGCACCTACGGCCATCTGCTGATTCTGGCCGGTTCGGAAGGAAAAACCGGCGCTGCCATTCTGGCAGGCAAAGCAGCCTTGCACAGCGGCTGCGGTCTGGCGACCCTGGCAGTCCCTGCGCAGCTGAATCCGATTTTTGAAATAAGCCTGCCTGAAGCAATGACCGTTCCTCTGCCCAATTCAGCCAAGGCGTTTTCGGCAGCGGATTACGATTTGCTTATGGAGCTTCTTGCTGAGAAAGATGCCTTGGTTATAGGGCCGGGCATGGGCACGGTTTCTGATACCGGCCAGCTGGTGCGGCGGCTGTACAGGGAACTTTCTCTACCGATGGTAGTTGATGCGGACGCCCTCAACCTGCTGGCAGAGGAATCGGCCTGCCTGACGGAAAACAAGGGAGTGCGTATTCTCACGCCCCATCCGGGAGAAATGTCCCGCCTGAGCGGACACGACGTAGCCGATATCCAAGCGGACCGTCTCCGGGCAGCAGCATGGCTGACTGAACTTGCTGAACGCGCGCCGCAGCATGAGGTCATCACGGTGCTGAAAGGGGCCGGGACTGTAGTCAGCTCGACAAGCGGAGACTGGGCCATCAACAGCAGCGGCAATCACGGCATGGCCACCGGCGGTATGGGCGATGTGCTGGCCGGGCTGGTCGGCGGGCTTCTTGCCCAAGACTACTCGCCGTGGAACGCTGCCGGACTCGGTGTTTATCTGCACGGGCTGGCCGCAGACCTGCTGGCGGAAGAATGCGCCTACGGCTTTACCGCCTCAGAGGTGGCAGCAGCCCTGCCGAAAGCGGTGATGCAGCTTAGCAGCCGAAAATAACACAGCAGCACGCAACAACAAGAAAGAGACAGAAGAAAAAATCCAACAAGGTGAAAATGACGTATGTTATGTGCCAAAGACCTGATGACGGAAAACGTCATTGCTGTCACCAGAGATACGGAAGTTCGTGAGCTCGCGCGCATCCTGACGGAAAACAAAATCAGCGGCGCTCCCGTGCTTGACGGGGAAGGAAAACTGATCGGCGTGGTGACCGAAAGCGACCTGATCTTTCAGAACAAGAAAGTGCATATTCCCACAGCAGTTGCCATCCTGGATGCTTTTTTCTTTCTGGAAAGCCCGGAAAAAATGGAAAAGGAAATGAAAAAGATGGCCGGGGTGACTGTGGGTGATATCTACGCCGATAAGGTCATCTCGGTGCAGCAGGGCACGCCCTTGGATGAACTTGCCACCCTGATGGCGGAAAAAAAGATTCACACCCTGCCGGTGCTTGATCGGGACAAATTGGTGGGTGTGATCGGCAAGTCGGATATTATCCGCATTATTGCGGAAGGAAAATAGAGTTGCCGTCCATGCTTGAGCTGCGCAATGTCAATACCTCTTACGGCAACATCCAGGTTCTGCACGACATCAGCCTGACCGTGGATCAGGGAGAGATTATTACCCTGATCGGGGCCAACGGGGCCGGAAAATCCACGACCCTGATGTCGGTCTGCGGGGTTGTTCCGCCCCAAAGCGGTGAGATTTTATTTCAGGGCAAGCCCATTGAACACCTGTCCCCGGATAAGATTGTTGCGTTGGGGATCAGTCAGGTGCCGGAAGGACGGCATATTTTCCCGGACCTGACCGTGGCGGAAAACTTGGATCTTGGCGCTTTTCTGCGCAAGGATACCCGGCAGATCCGGCAGGATCTGGACTATGTCTGCTCGCTCTTCCCCATACTTGCTGAGCGCCGCAACCAGCCCGGCGGCAATCTGTCCGGCGGAGAACAGCAGATGCTGGCCATTTCCCGTGCCCTGATGGCCCGGCCGCAGCTTCTGCTCCTGGATGAACCCTCTATGGGCCTGGCACCGCTGGTCACCAGACAAATTTTTGAGATTATCCGCAAAATTAATCAGGAAGACAATACGACTATTTTTCTGGTGGAACAGAATGCCAATATGGCCCTGCAGGCAGCAGACCGGGGCTATGTCCTGGAGAACGGCAGGATCATCATGCACGATCAGGCAGACAGGCTGCGGGGCAACAGAGATATACAAAAGGCATATCTTGGAATTTAATCGCTCAGAAGAAACCGAAATGCCCATAACTCAGGAGAGATAATGAACAACAGCAAACTGCGGGTCGGAGTCATCGGGGTCGGTTATCTCGGCCGCTTTCATGCCATGAAATATGCGGCAATGGAGGATGTCCGGCTGATCGGGGTGGCGGATGTTGATCAGGCCCGTGCTCAGGCAGTGGCGGAGGAATGCGGTACAAAAGCCTTTACAGATTATCAGCCTCTCATTGAGCAGGTGGATGCGGTCTCCATTGTGGTGCCTACAGTGCATCATCATGCTGTTGCTGTAGCCTGCCTGGAGCATGATCTTGATATCCTGCTGGAAAAGCCCATGACCACCACCCTGCGGGAAGCAGAAGATCTGATCGCCCTGGCAGATAAAAAGAAGCTTCTTCTGCAGGTCGGACATCTGGAACGGTTCAACCCGGCTGTCCTGGCCATGCAGCCCCTGCTGAACAACCCCCTGTTCATCGAAACCCACCGCCTGTCCACGTTCAAGAACCGGGGCACGGATGTGGATGTCATTTTGGATCTGATGATCCACGATATCGATATCATTCTTTCTATTATCAACTCACCGATCAAAGATATCCACACGGTAGGTGCTCCGGTGATCACCCGGCTCACGGATATCGCCAATGCCCGGATCGTCTTCAAGAACGGCTGCACCGCCAATATTACGGTCAGCAGAATCTCCATGGAAAACATACGGCGGATGCGTATTTTTCAGCCCGGTAAATATCTTGCTGTGGATTTCGGCAAAAAGGAAGTCATGGCCATCAAGCTGAAACAGAACGGGCAGGGAGGACTGCCTCTGCCTGATGTTTCCCGGCACAGTTTCAGCGAACAGGATGTGCTGGAAATGGAAATCAGAGAGTTCATCAGCAACGTCCGCAATCGCCGGAAACCCACGGTCTCCGGTCGGGAAGGCCGGCGTGCTCTTGCCGTGGCCCTGTCAGTTATCAGTCAGATCAGAGAAAATCAGGACCGCTTTGCCCATCTGCTGAGCGCGGAGGGGAATTTCGGTTTTATCGATACGTCAGAAAGGTAGGTTGCTTCGAACTGAAAAACGGGAGCCGCAGCTCCCGTTTTCTTTCACGATATACCTGTGATATCAGTAGGTGTATACAGTCCTTTCCGGAAAGACTTCTTCAGTCCAGTCACCGCTGTGACAGTACTTGGTTCCGTTGACCTCAAGACTGAGAGTCACAGGATTAGCATCAAGCACGGTCTCGTCAATATCGACATCACGCTCTATGAATATGACGCACAGTTCCGTTGAAAGCCGGCATGTTATTTTTTCCTCTCCGTCTCCGGCCTCCTGGTGCAGGCTCAACTTGTTGCCCTCGACAGTGCCTGTGCCGCTGAAGGTGTAGGCGATACCGTCAGGAGTCTCGGCGGTAAATGTCAGGTCAACATCGCCCGGCAGTGCAATATCGCCGAGGTCGGTCAGACCGGTCATTTTGAACCTGGCATGATCTTGGTCCCCATGTCCCGGAGTTGTATCAATGGTCATCTGACCGTATTGAAGGGATGCATCAACGTCACAGGTATCAATTTCCAAGCTGACATCATCAAGAGTCGCATTAAAAAACAAAAGATCATCCTGCTGCTCAAAACTGAGTACGATTTCTTCACCCTCATAGGTCTGCGCCAACGATGTCAAATCGTATACCCCAACATTAGGCCCAAGTTGCTCCAGCGGATCACCGGGGTTCGTCGAAAACACTTCCTCAAGCACAGTCCCGCCCGTATCTTTTATCAGAACCCGCCATTCCTGATTAGGGTCACTAAAGACTGAAGCATGGTTCCGTATACGGTCAGACCAACGCAAAACAGCTGAGGTGATTCCATATGGAAGAGTAATCGGTTTTGTCATTACACTAAGACCTGGGCCCTGCTGCCAAGATACAGCATCATAGCTTCCCGATATGGGAGGCAACGGATCTCCAGGCCCCGGAGGGTCAAAGGTGCCGTCATTAATTGTCCAACCACCCTCACAAGCGAAGTCACAACCATCAGATCGCATGACGTCCCAACCGGTAAAATCGCCGCTTTCAAAACCCCCATTTGTTATATATTCAACGGGGCCTGCCGTAACACTGGTTGCAACACTCATCATAAAGAGTGTTGAAATAATTTTTGGAGCTAAAATAGATTTCATAACATACCTCCCGGTATATGATTGAATAAAAAGCAGGCAGCCCGGCCGTCTCCCCTGCGGAGACCCGTGACTTTCCGACACCGCCTCACGGCGGTTGTGGCTTTTTCAGCTTTCCGTCATCAACCGGAAAGCACAGCACCTGCTTACTGAATAAGCGTTGCCATAGTTATGAGTTAAGATAGGATGGGTATTTTTATTCTATCAGTAAATTTTTCAAAAAGATGCTGCATTTCATTTTCTCTGTCCAAAAATCAGGGAACGCTGATCAATGCAACATTATCTGTATCAGACACCGAATACTCTTACAGAGTTCAAAATCTGATCACCTATTATCAAATAGGGTATAAAATCTTAAACAGAAGGTCAAGAAAAAAAATCTTGACAGTATAAATCCGTGCATCAGGCACTGCCATTCCTCCGGACAAAAGCAACCGCCTCATTCCGCTCTCCGTCCACCCTCAGGGTGAAGGGACTGTCCAGCTGGACATGGCTGATATAGCGGCCGGTCTGCGCCTCCTGCTCCAGCAGCCAATCCCAGTCCACAGCAGTATTTTCCGCCATGAGGTAGGGGATGCCGAGGGAGGTGATGTTCTGAAAAAAATGCGATCCCTGGGAGGCTTCGGCCCGGACAGCCCCATCATTCTGCAACTCAACAATGGCACCGACCCCGGAGATATCCCGCCACTGCACCGGAATACCTAACCAGGGGTCAGCGGTTCCCCATCGGCCCGGGCCGATGAGCAGGTACGGCCGTTCCTCCTGATGCAGGGTGCGGTTTATTTTCCCGATTTCCGCAGCAATCTCACGGGTGACGGCCCGGTCAAAGGCATCCGGTCGGATAAAAAGGATATCCCGCATCTGTTCGTGCAGGCCGAACCCCAGTGCCTGCTTGGAATACAGAAAGGCCGCTTCTTTCTCCTGTCCGGTTATCTGCAGGCGTCCGGTTGCACCGCTGACTACAATAGGACGAATCTGGAGGAAATAAAAGACCGAGTCTGCCGGGTTTTCTGCCAGATCAACGGCAAACTCAATTTCCACTTCGCAGCCCAGCCCTTCTTTGCCCAGGGCCAAGAGCTCCCTGAGCAAGGTCGCCAGCGGATAGACCTCATATTTCAGGATCGGGGCAAAGGTCAGGATCTTGGGGCCGCGCAGGTCTGCATCACGAATCCGGTGTTCTTCCGGGATATAGGTTGAACAGAGTCGGCGCAAAGGCTCTGCTGCCCCGGCTGCATCAAGTGCACGCCGAACAACCCTGCTGCCGGTATCGTCAGAATTATTAGTATGGTCAGTGTGCTTTCCGCTGCTGTACTGCAGGCAGTACAGATACCGCTGAGCATTGTTCAGAATGTCGTCCACTGTGGAAAACTGCGGCATATGCTGCGGATATGCCGGGCAGAAACGCAGGCTCTGTTCGCCCTCCACCACGGTCTGGCCGAATCCTGCTGCCAGATGGACAATGCCGTCCTCAGCCTGCATCGGATCAATCGGATAATAATTATACGACTGGGCCACGCCGGAAACTGCCGGAAAGAAAAACTCGCCGTACTGTCTGCCCACGCTCTGCTGGATAATCACCGCCATGGCATCTTCTCTGGTCTGGCCGATGGAGCGGGAGTATGATCTCGGCCCTTCAAACCAGGTTGAGGCGTAGACCTGCTTGACGGCCCGGACAAGCAGGTTCAGCCGGACAGTGCAGTCCGGCGTGGCATTTTCCAGCATACAGGTACGGTACAGCCCGGCATAAGGCCGGTAGCGGGCATCCTCCAGCAGGCTGGAGGAACGCACGGACAGGGGATACTGCGTTTTTTCCAGATACCCCTGCAGGTCAGCCAGCAGCCAGTCCGGCATGTTTCCGGCAAGAAAGCGTTGTTCGATCTCCGCGTCAGAGGCGTTGTCATCCGGCTGCAGGTTGTTGAGGCGGATGAAATCACGGAATCCGGAAGCAGCGATCGCGCAGGTGCGCGGAATTCTGACCTCGCTCTCCATCAGGATCGACTGCAGATATTGCGCCCGATGCAGCTCCGAAGCCATAAAGGCGATTCCTCTGGCCTTGCCGCCCACCGAACCCCGACCCATGCGGGTAAACTCGGTCAGGTCCGGGTCGTATTCTCTGGCAAAAAAACGGGTCATCACGCCCTGCTGCCGGGTACGGCGCAGCTCATGCACCTTGGTGATCAGATCTCTGCGCAGAGCGTTACAGTCCGTGATGTCCTGTACCTGTTCTTTATGCAGCCGGGCTGCCAGCCCGACCTCAGTTCTGGCCATGACCCAGTTGGAAAAATGATTGCACCGGGCATGATAAAACAGGGAGTCCTCCGGCACGGTTGCGAGCCGCTGTTCAAATTCGTACAGGGTGGAGGCCCGGCCAACCTCTCTTTCATCAGGCAGACGGAAGACAAAATCGCCGAACCCTAAATACTGGATAAAGAAATCATGCAGTTCCCGGTGCATGGTCCGTGGATTTTTTTCAACAAACACCGCCGGAATCTGCAGGGCCAGGTCTCTGTTTTCCCTTTCCGCACTCAGCATGAGCAGGGGCAGATCAGGGATTCGGGAGCGGATTTCCGCCAGCAGTTCAACCCCGGCAGTAGCGCATTCCTGCCCGTTTTTCGGAAAACGGACGTCAGACATCACGGAAAAGATATACGGCCGGTAGCGCTGAAAAAGGTACAGGGCTTCTTCATAGTTGGCTGCCGTGAGGATCTTGGGCCGCGCCCGCATCTTGAGCAGCCGGTGGTGCTCATTGAGTCCCTCATCCAGCACGGCCAGGGTCTGCTGGACGAGCTCTTCGTAAAGCATGGGCAGGAGAACGGAGCGGTGCAGAGGGGAGTCCTCCACCAGCAGGACCACCCGGACCATCGCCTTTTCCGTGTCCGCATCAACGTTGCGTTGATCCTCGGCATTTTTGACAATGGCCAGCATGATGGAGGAATCGCAGGACCAGGTGTAGCTGTTGTAAAAACAGGGTTCACTGAAAAAACCGGCCTGACTCACTGCGTCCCGCACAGAATGGGTGAGCAGAATGACCGGGATATCCGGGTACTGCCTGCGGACCTGCCGGCCGAATTCACACCCGGCCATACCTCCGAGATGGGCCATAGTCACCACCAGATCAAAATGCCGCTCCGCCAGCAGCGCCATTGCCTGCCCGGCATCAGCAGCACGGGTGATGCGGGGCGGCCGGGAAAGGTTCAGACCGTGGTACTCGTTGATGATCCGGGCGGTCATGGACCCGTCTTCTTCCAGGATATAGGCGTCGTAGGGGCTGGAGACCAGCAGAATCTCCTGCACCCTGAAAGCCATCAGCTCGTGGAAGATCTTGAAATGCGGGTCGTGTTCCTGGATGTTCACAAGATTACCTTTTTGTACAAAATAACAATAGCCTGCATGGCCTGCAGATTATTGACCTATAAACTCTTCTTCACTACCTCCCCTACATCACGGGACAGACCAGGCAACGCAGCAATCCGCTCAAGCTGCCTTTTTATCAGCTCCTGCCGGTCAGCATCATACCGTTTCCACAGGGTGAGTGGAGTGACCAGCCGGGCTGCTGTCTGCGGGTTGACAGGGTCCAGCTCCATAATGCAGTCGGCCAGAAAGCTGTAGCCGCTGCCGTCCGGGGCGTGGAACTGCTGCAGATTGCTGCCGAAGGCCCCGACCAGAGAGCGCACCTTGTTGGGGTTTTTCATGCTGAAGGCCGGGTGCCGAAGCAATTCTTTTACCCGCCCCAAGGTTCCGGGCAGAGTGCAGGTGGCCTGGAGGACGAGCCATTTATCCACCACCAGGGGATCATTCTGCCATCTGGTATAAAAATCCGCCAGCAGCTCATCTCCGGCCTGCCGGTCCGCATTGACCACCGCTGTCAGAGCCGCTGCCATATCGGTCATGTTATCGGCCTGCCGGTACTGCTCCATACCGGTTTCAAGTACGTCTTTCGAAGCCCCCTCTCCCGGTTCCGGGACCAGCAGATAGGCAAGGCAGCAGTTGCGGAAAGCCCGTCGTCCGGCCTCTTTTGCAGAATACTGATACGGGTCTTCGCTGCCCAAGGCGGAATAGTTTTCATACAGGGTATCCCGGTGCGTGATGCTCAGTTGCCAACGGAATGCCTGACGCACCCCGAAGACCGCCTCCGGGTCAATGACCGCCAGCTGCTGACTGATCCAGTTTTCAGAAGGCAGGATCAAAGCAGCAGCAAGCAAGGCCGGGTCACTTTGCTCATCGCAGAGCAGTCGGTCAAATGCCTGATGGAATAATTTCGGCACAACGACCTGTTGCTCCTCCTGCCGGGCAGTAATTCCGGCCAGCATATATTGCAGACCGAGCTGCTGGCCTGCATCCCAGCGGTTGAAGGAATCGGTATCATGGGCCATGAGAAAGGCCAGGGCCTCCTCATCCAGATCCGATTGCACCTTGACCGGAGCAGAAAAATTCCGGTTAAAGGACAAGACCGGCTTCTCCATGATCCCTCTGAAACGGAACTGCTGCTCTGCCTGATGCAGAATGAACACCCCGTTCTCCGGCTGCTCTCCATGCTGGAGCTGTAACGGCATATCCTGGCCATGCCTGTCCAGCAGGCCGATTTTGACGGGCATGAAAAAGAGCTGTTTGTCCGCGCTCTCCTGTTCCGGCGTGGACGGACAGGACTGGCTGATGGTCAAAGTATATTCCTGTTTCTCTGCATTATACTTCTGCGCAACGGTCAGCTCCGGCGTTCCGGCCTGACTGTACCAGTGCCTGAATCGGCCCAGATCAAAGCCATTAGCATCCTGATTTGCATCCTGCATGGCCTGGACAAAATCATCGCAGGTCACGGCTTGGCCGTCATGGCGTTCAAAATAAAGGTCCATGCCCTTGCGGAAACCGTCTGCGCCCAGCAGGGTGTGGAGCATCCGGATTACTTCCGCCCCTTTATTATAGATTGTAAGGGTGTAGAAATTATTGATCTCCACATAGGAGGCAGGCCGGATCGGATGGGCCATCGGGCCGCTGTCTTCCCGGAACTGGAAGCTGCGTATGATATTGGCGTCCTCAATGCGCTGCTTGGCCCTGGACCCCATATCCGCAGAAAACTCCTGATCACGGAACACGGTCAGGCCCTCCTTGAGGCTGAGCTGAAACCAGTCCCGGCAGGTCACCCGGTTGCCGGTCCAGTTATGAAAATACTCGTGTCCGATGACCCCTTCAATGCCCTCGTAATCCTGGTCGGTTGCGGTCTCCGGCCGGGCCAGCACGTATTTTGAGTTAAAAATATTCAGCCCTTTGTTCTCCATTGCGCCCATATTAAAATCATCCACAGCCACGATCATGTAAGTATCCAGATCGTACTCCAGGCCGAAGACCTCTTCATCCCAGCGCATGGCTTTTTTCACCGACTGCATGGCATGGTCGCATTTTTCCCGGTTCCGTTCCTCCACGTAAATATGCAAGGCAACCTCGCGACCGGACATGGTGGTAAAGGCATCTTCAATGCGGACCAGTTTCCCGGCCACCAGGGCAAAGAGATAACTCGGCTTCGGGAAAGGATCATGCCAGATGGCGAAATGACGGCCTTCATCCAATGTACCCTGTTCGATCAGGTTGCCGTTGGAGAGCATGACCGGGCAGCTCTCCTGCGGGCCGATGATGGTGGTGGTGAACACGGCCAGGACATCAGGCCGGTCCGGCCAGCAGGTGATGCGGCGGAAGCCCTCGGCCTCGCATTGAGTGCAGTAGTTGCCAGAGGAGAGGTACAGCCCTTCCAGGGCAGTGTTGGCTGCCGGATTGATCAGGGTTTCGATCTCCAGGTGAAACTGATCCGGCACTTCGGTAATGCGCAATACAGCGCCGTCATAAATATACTCGTCCTGATGCAGTTCCCGTTCGTCAACGATAACGGAAACCAGCTCCAGATGCTCGCCGTCCAGCTCCAATGGGGCCTGCATATCCTCGGCCTGCGGATTGCGTTGTATGGCAGTGCGGGCGGTGACCCGGGTCTGTGCCGGATCCAGCTCCACCCGCAGGTGAACAGTGGAGATGGTGAAGGGATACGGGCTATAATCTTTCAGGTATTTTGTTGCAGTATTATGTACCATGTTGGCTGTGGGGAATGTAGGGGGAAATTAGGAAATGTTCGGGCTTCAGGTCAGCATATTGGGCTCCCCACAGTCTGTCAAGAAAATGCTTGCGGGTGCTGCCGGAACGAAGACGCGATAAGTCGATATTGCCCTTTCTCAATTTTTATTCCCCAGCTTTCAGCATTCAGAATATTGTTTTTTGTACTTGTATAAAAATATTTATACAATAAATTATTGATATAAAACAGTTTTATCCTTTGACTCATCTTTTCTTTTGTGCTAACTTGAAAATAAAGAGATAATGATTACTCTTACTAAAAAACTGCTGGCAGTATGAAGGATATGCAGTGCTGCACTATTTCATAAAATATAGCACGGAGGAGGAACAATGAACTTTTTTAAAGATATTAGATACAAAATTATAGTCGGGACAGCTGTTGCAAGTTTTTTGATGACCTTGGGATCGGCATGTACACTCACTGTGAATCCGGAAATTTTCAGGCTCGTTGATAAAATCGCTACTAAAAACGAGCAGGAAACAATAAATGAGCTGTACAAAGCCAAGCTGGACCCGATGCGCGGCAGGATGATACCGGAACGTTTCAGGGAATTATATGCAGAAAGCCATTCAGTCCAGGATGCTGGAACAGCATGTTGAGCAGATAAAAATCCGGCATATGGAGCGATGATGCCGGGCAGTTGGGAATTTTTTTCACTCCTCCTTCTGATAGGACCGGGCTGCAACAGCCCGGCTTTTTTTTGTGCTTTTGTGTTCAGTTCTTTGTTCAGCGAGACCGGCATCCCGGATGCCGTGGTATTTACCGGACATCCGGGATGATTCTGATCGGCAGCTCAGCTACCAGTCAATGTTATAACTGAACTGTTTCTTCTCGGTAAAGAGAACATCACCTTTTCCGCCGCTGATGAAATAGGACAGCTTGACTTCGATCTCAACCTCTTCGGTATCTGTATCAAAGTGCATAAGGTGCTCCACCTTCTGGGTTTGCTGCGGCGGCAGGGTCAGATCAATGATTTCCTTGATCTGCCAGGCACCGTAGCGCATATCCCGGTCCATATCAACACCGATTTCAAACCAAGTTTTTTGGCCGGAGTAGAGGATTTGTTTTTCAGGGTCTTTTTCTTCCAGATTTCGTGCGGTCACATCCAGGACCACTTTGCCTGACCACAGTCAGCCGTCCGGGATACGATGTCCCGCCTTGTTCTTGACAAAGGCGGTGACCACAGCACTGGGTACCCAGGCTTTGTCGTTTTTCACGCCTGGGATTTTGCCGGGCAGGTGACGATACTGAGTGAAACTGACCTCAAGTCCGAGGCCTTTTTTCACCATATCCAGGTCATGTCCGCCGGGGAAAAGATGGCTTTTCTTGCCGTTTTTGCCGCCCTTTTCCATGTGGCAGGACTGACAGGTTTTGCTCCCCCCAAGGTTGCCGTAGGCGTTCTGGAAGCTGCCGGAAAGCGTGTTGCACTGGATGGTTTCTCCGTCCGGTGCCTTGTACTTACCGTGACATTGCATACAGAAAATTGAACGGGTGATGTCCACAGTCTCTATGGTTTCATGGGCACCGCCGCTGTCAGCCCCTGTGGGGCCGTAGATGGCACCTTTTTTGGGGTCACCGCGCAGGCCGCGGGCAACGGTGATCGCCTTCAGGTTATGACAGGAAACACAACCGACACTCAGCTTGGACAACTCTTTTTCCGCCTTTTCAGCGGCAGGTTTGCCTTTTTCCTTATGGGCCGTAATGACCATGTTAGCTATTTCAACGGCTAACTCTTCAGAAGCATACTGGATCACCGGGGCATGGCAGTCATAACATTTCATCACCTCGGCCTTGGTTATCGGTTTTTTCCATTCTTTGGGAAGACCGATGGCGAAGAAATTATGAATACCTTTTATAGCACCGGGAGAGACAACAGACTGGGCATGCCAAGATTTTTTCCACTCTTTGTAGATTTCGGGGTGGCACTCAGCACATTTCTTCTCGTCCAGTATTTCGACGAGTTCATCAATGGTCTCTGCTTCCTTTTCAACGATGCCAGCATGTTGATCGGCCGTATCTGTCGGTTCCTGTTTTGCGGTCTCTGCCGCAACAGGCTGACAGAACAACATGATACAGCCGAGTATCATGCAGGTCCGGAACAGCAGCTTCACTGCTTTCATACGTGTTTTCCTCCATGTTGAATAAAAATTATTGTAATATCAGGCCCGAGTAATTGATCATTGCACCTCAATACCACCTCCTTTTCTGAAAGCTGAAATTTCTTCCCCCTTTTATTTCTGAACATTCAAAGTCAATCCTGCTGATGAAAACCGTTTCCTGTACTGAAGAGAACAGGAAACGGCTCATTCTGAACAGACCAATATTACACCGTGGCAGTAAAATAACCAGCAAAAAAGTTGCGATGGTCACCTTTTTGAACGTTATTTTCCGGCAACCTGAGTTCGATAATGAGAATATAACCTAATGATATATATCAAAAATATTAATCCTTCTCTGAAGGACGCTCTTTTCGTAATACTTGAGTTCAGATATCGGGAGATAGGCTCCGGACACAACAGAATTGTTTCGCGAGATGATTTCTGAAAAGTTTTTATCTCTTTATGGGACTTCCATTTTTTACCTCCTGCCTTTGTGAGTCGTTGCGCTGAGACAGGAAGTTTATCCTGAAACGGAGGAGGTGAAAACAGCTTCTTAACAATTGCCTTTCCCGGTAGCATCCTGTATGTTTTTGAACACTCGGCAGTATAGTAGTATAACCGGCTGCCGATTGAACGCCGCGATTATTTTTACTCCTACAGGAAATCATACAGGAAAAAAATCATGCTGAAAGTAGGAATCATAGGGGCCTCCGGTTACACCGGCGTTGAACTGGCCCGCATTCTTTCCGCCCACCCGGAAGTCGAACTGACCGTTGCCACTTCCAGACAATATGCGGGCAGGCCGCTCTCGGAAGTCTTTCCCAACCTGCGCAAACGGGTTGATCTGATCTGCGAAAACCTCGGGCCGGAGGAACTGGTCAAACGGGCGGATTTCTTTTTTGCTGCTGTGCCGCATAAGACAGCAATGGATCTGGTGCCCGCCCTGCTGGAAGCAGGCAAAAAGGTGGTGGACCTCAGTGCTGACTTCCGCATCCGGGATGCTGCCGTGTACGAGCAGTGGTATCAGGCGCATTCCTGCCCGGAGGTAATTGCCGAGGCAGCCTACGGTCTGCCGGAGCTGTACCGGGACCAGGTACAAAAAGCCCGGCTGACCGCTAATCCCGGCTGCTACCCGACCTCCATCATTCTGGGGTTGGCCCCGCTGCTGTGGGAAAAACTGATCGACCCGGCCGGATTGATCATCGACTCCAAGTCCGGTACCTCCGGCGCCGGGCGTGCCGCCAATGTGGGCACCTTGTTCTGCGAGGTCACGGACGGTTTCCGGGCCTACAAGGTCGGGGGCAGCCACCGCCATATCCCGGAGATCGAGCAGGAACTGTCCGTGCTGGCAGGCACACCGGTAACCATCTCCTTTACCCCGCATCTGCTGCCTATCTCGCGTGGTATCCTCAGTACCATGTATGCGCCGTTGAACTCCGGAACCACAGAACAGGATATCCAGGAACTGTACGAGAGAATCTATGCGGCCGAGCCTTTCGTCCGGGTCTGCCCTGCGGGTTCCTTCCCGGCCACCCAGCATGTTCGGGGCAGTAACTGCTGCGATATCGGCATCAAAGTTGATCCCCGCACGAACCGGGTCATTGTGATGTCCGCCATTGACAATATCGCCAAAGGGGCCTCCGGACAGGCTATCCAGAATATGAACCTGATGAACGGATTCGACGAAACCTGCGGCCTGCTGCATGCCCCGTTTTTTCCCTAGTTTTCCATGAAACAGCGGAATATCCGCCTGCTCATCGCCTATGACGGCACTGCCTACAAGGGCTGGCAGCGGCAGCGCAACGGTCCGAGTATTCAGGCAATGCTGGAGGAAAAACTCGGCATCATCACCAAGGCTGCGGTTGAGGTCAACGGGGCGGGCCGGACGGATGCCGGGGTGCATGCCGAGGGCATGACAGCCAACTTCAGGACCTGCGCCGGGATGCCTGCCGAGACTTTCACCAAGGCCCTGAATTCCATGCTGCCCAAGGATATTCGTATTCTGGATGCTGCAGAGGCTGGCCCGGATTTCCACGCCCGCTACGATGCAAAGGGCAAGACCTACCATTATGATTTTTTCACCGGCTCCATTCAGCAGCCTGCGGAACGGCTCTACCGGACGCATCTTCCCTGCGGCTTTGCGCCGGACAGGGTGCAGCCCTGCCTGGATCTGCTGGTGGGCAGCCATGATTTTTCCAGCTTTGAGGCGGTCGGTTCCCGTGACCGCAGCAGAACCACAGGCCGGGGAGCAGTGCGCACCCTATTCCGGGCCGAATGCATCACTGACCCGGCCCGGCCGGAGCATTTTTTCTTCCGCTTCAGCGGGGACGGCTTTCTCCGGCATATGGTGCGTAATCTGGCGGGAACCCTGCTCTGGGTAGGAACGGGCCGCCTGACCTGCGAACAGTTTGCCGCGATTCTGGCGGCCAAAGACCGGCAACAGGCCGGACCGACAGCCCCTCCCTGCGGCCTGTTTCTGGAACAGGTGCATTATGGTACGATGGTACAAACCGTACCAGTCCGGAGATCATAAAAGAAACCGAACCAAAAAAGAAAAAAGAGAGAATGAGTATGAAAACAAACAAGAACTACAGGCAAGACAGGAAGTACGGGAACAGGCTGAAAAATGATACGGCATGTGCAGCAGAAATGCCGCCCTCGAAACAGCGACTTGCTGCAGAAAGACTCTTTTTTTTGTCGGCAGTGCTTTTTTCCGTTGTTACCTACCTTGCCCTGCCCGCTGTCCTGTACGCAGCACACGGCGTTTCCATTGACGGCAAACTGAAATATCCTGCCGGGTTCAGTCATTTTGATTATGTCAATCCTGCTGCGGGAAAAGGCGGAGACCTGACCCTGCATGCTCTGGGCAGCTTTGACAAGATGAATCCCTTTACCCTGAAAGGCACCGAGGCATTCGGGCTGTTCGGCATTGAGGGAAGCCTGATTTTTGAAACACTGGCTGCGGGCAGTCTGGACGAACCCTTTGCCGCCTACGGCCTGCTTGCCAAGGACATCGAGCTGGCCGAGGATAAACTCTCGGTGCTCTTCACCCTGAACGAAAAAGCGCGGTTCTCCGACGGCAGCCCGGTAACTGTGGAGGATGTCAAGTACTCGCTGGAAACTCTGAAAAGCGAACAATGTCATCCGTTTTATCAGATGTATTATCAGGACATTCGCAGCGCAGAAATTGTGGATAAGGAGCAGGGGAAAATCCGTTTCCTTTTTGCCCGTCCTAACCGCGAACTGCACATGATTGCCGCCCAGCTGCCGGTGCTGAACAAGAAATTTTATGAACAGCACGGCTTCGGGGCAGACAGCAAGGGTGATCCTCTGCTGCCGCCGGTGGGCAGCGGGCCGTATATCATCAAGGAAATCAATCCAGGAAAAGCAATCACCTATGAGCGGAACCCTGATTACTGGGCGGCTGATCATCCCTGCCGCAAGGGGATGTTTAATTTCGAGACCATCACCATCAAATACTTTAAAGATCAGATCGTCAGTCTGGAGGCCTTCAAGGCCGGGGATTTTGATTTTATGTGGGTAAATATCGCCAAGCAGTGGCAGCGCGACCTAGTCGGCCGTCGCTTTGAGAGCGGCGAGCTGGTCAAACAGACCTTTCCCCATAAAAACAATGCAGGAATGCAGGGATTTGTCTTCAATAATCGGCGTAAGCTGTTCAGCGACCACACGGTGCGGCAGGCGCTCGGCTTGGCCTTTGATTTTGAATGGACGAACAGCGCTCTGTTTTTTGATCAGTACACCAGAGCGGACTCCTATTTCAGCAATTCCGAGCTGGCAGCAACCGGTCTGCCCAGCCCGGCAGAGCTGAAGCTCCTTGAACCGCTCAAAGAAAAATATCCCGGAAAAATTCCGCCGGAGGTCTTCACAACGCCGCTGACTCCACCGACCACCAGCCCGCCGAACAGTCTGCGCGGCAATCTCCGGCAGGCCAAAAAGCTGCTGACCGAACAGGGCTGGAAGGTGAAAAACGGGGTGCTGACTTCAGAGGATGGTACGCCGTTTGAGTTTGAGATCCTGCTGTCCAGCCCCTCCTTTGAGCGGGTCATGGCGCCGTATGTCAAGAATCTGGCCAAACTGGGGATCAAGGCAAGCTACCGGACAATCGATGCGGCCCTGTACACGGATCGGATCAAAAGTTTTGATTATGATATGGTGGTGACCGTGTTCGGGCAGTCTCAGTCGCCGGGCAATGAACAGCGGGATATGTGGTCGGCTGCTGCTGCTTCCAGCAACGGTTCCGGCAATCTGGCCGGAGTGCAGTCACCGGTGGTAGACAGCCTGGTTGATTCAATTATCTATGCCGAACATCAGGACGAACTGACAGCAGCCTGCAAGGCGCTGGATCGGGTGCTCTGGTACGGCTATTACGTGGTGCCCAACTGGTACCTGGCCTATCATCGGGTGGCCTTTGCAGCGAAATTCAACCGACCGAAAAAACTGCCGGTGTATTACAACCCCTACAGCCTGCTCTATACTTGGTGGATTGACGGGCAGAAGAAACAGAAGTAACGGACAGAGGCGCTATGCGTACTGAAAAGGAATCATTCCGTCTGACGCTCCAAGATATTGCAGCAACCGCACGTTTTGGTGAGCAGCTCGGCAGCATTGCCCGCAAAGGCGATGTTATTCTGCTGCACGGTGACCTCGGCGTCGGTAAGACGACACTGACCCAGTCCATTGCGGCCGGGCTCGGCGTTTCGCCGGATCAGTATGTCTCCAGCCCTTCCTTTGCTCTGCTGCACGAATATTCCGGCCGTCTTCCCCTGTTTCATATGGACTGCTACCGCCTTGCCGATGAGGACGATATTGAGGGTGCGGGCCTGGCCGAGTATATCGGCGGCGCGGGTCTGACCGTTATAGAATGGCCGGACCGGCTCGGCAGCCTGCAGCCGGAAGAACGGCTGGATATCACCCTGCGTGCTGTCAATGAGACAGCGCGGGAGTGCGTCATGCAGCCGCACGGCTCCGCGTGGATTTCCCGGATTGAGGCGTTACCAGGTCTACACCTTGAAACAGAGAGGAACTGATGGAATGGCTTATTGGGAAGCTGCAATGGTTGTGGAAACATCCTGAGGTAACTTGGAGCGGAGCCGGTCTGACGGCTCTTGCAATTCTGGCCTTTCTTTTCAAAATACCCTTGGTTGCTCTGTTTCGCAGAAAGGGCGATAATCCTTATCCGCCGTTACATCAGGACGACCTCACCGCCTGCCCGCCCAGGCTCCGGCAGGATCTGCTCAGGCAGTTCCGCAAGGATTTGAATGATCGCCTTGACTCCCTGCTGGATGGGCGTATTTTTCTGGATTTAGATAAGAAGCTGTCCCGTCAGGAAGTTCTTCCTTCCCATCATACCCTGCGGGATATTCTCCATGAGCAGGGGGACTGTGCGCCGCAGGTTAGGAACGGGAATTAAATAACTACGGGAATCAAAGCAGTCCTGACGGAACAGCGGCATAATTCCACTTCGGCAGAAACTCGTCGAATTGAATTTTCATACTTTCTTTAAAACCGTCAGCCGTTTTGCGGCCTGTCTCGAAGACTTTGTCAAGAACGGATGTAAAAACTTTCAGCCCTGCGGATATTTTCGCTTTGCTCATCAGTTCGTTCACAATCTCAATACGTTTAAATGCAACGCCTTCACAGGATCTCGTTATATGAGGAAAAAGTCGATGTTCTATCGGATTGTATTTTGACGTGTACGGCGGATAATGCGCGATACGAATTTCAATATTCAGTTCATCCGCCAGCTTCTGTAAATCTTCTTTGAAAATATAGTAACGCGCGTTATTACTTCCTCCTTAATTCCTCGGCCCGCCTGTCCGCGCTGATTCCTGCGGCATAATCTGCCGAGCCTTCCCGCCTCTTTACAATCCTTCTGGAATTTCTCTTGCCGCATCCCAATCCATCCGACTCCATTTTATTTTTCTTTTTCTCTGCTGCCCGCAGAATCAATCTGCATCGGTCATTTCAGGACTGTACACGCAAAAGACATACAAAAATGATTACCTGTGCCGTTACCCGTTATACGGCAGATCGTTTTTTTCGCGAAAGAAAATTTTTATAAAAAATATCTCCTTGTAGTTCCGATTGAAACAGCCTCTACCCCCCCCCAAAAAAAAAGTCAACCTTGTATTTTATTTTTTTAACGGATAAAAATAAGAAAATATGATACTAAGAGCTGAAGATTATCTTTATCTTTTAATTCAAGGTATCATTGTCAATTAATGACCGCAGAAAAATACGACCTGCTGTCAACTTCAACCCCGAATAGTACAAAGGAGGAGAGCAACATGATAAAAACAATTTATAAAATCGCACCGGCTGTGGTGGCTGCCATACTTTTTGGCGGCAGCTCTGCACAGGCCCTGGACATCAACGGCACCAGTGATACAGCTGTAATTGACGGCTCATTTGACGAGTGGGATCTGGCCAACGATATATCGTTCCCCATGCATGAAGCAGGACAGTTGAGCAAAACGCATTTTTCCAATGCCTATCTGCGGTATGACTGCAACAGCAAGACAATGTCTGTCTTAGTGCTGGATAAAGATATTCCCGGCAGCAGTGTAATGAATGATGGTAATTATCCAAACAAAACAGCTGATAATGCCTGGGTAAAGGTAGATGGTTTTAACGGCAATATGGTGGATGGCCGTGATGACAACGGAGGTAACCCTACAGGAAATCCGCCCGAATTCTCCTGGATAGCACCTGATGGTGTTGAACAATCTACGCTTCTGGGCTGGGAAGGCTCATTTAAAATTGAGCCGGGAAATTACAGCGGGATCGAAATCCATGTCAACATGAATGGCGGAGATACCTCCTCAACAGGAAAGTCGGGCAATCGAATTCCTCTGAATATTCAGTGCCCTGTCGGCCCTGATCCTGACGACCCGAAGATTGATATTGAAAAGGCAACCAACGGAATAGATGCGGATGAAGCTCCGGGTCCGAATATTGAAGAAGGTCAGCCTGTTGAGTGGACTTATATTGTAACCAACATCGGCAATGTAACGCTGAACAATGTTGCTGTAACCGACAACCTTGAGGGAATTATCAGTTGTCCCGATACCGTTCTTGCAGCCGGCGATTCCATGACCTGTACAGCAAGTGGTATTGCAGCAGTCGGTCAGTATGCTAATATCGGTACTGTCACCGGCGAACATGAGGGGAATGAAGTAACAGATAAAGATCCCAGCCATTACAACGGTACGCCCTCCTTCACTCCGGCACCTGCCATTGACATTGAAAAATCAATCAACGGTGCGGATGCGGATACCGGAAGCGGTCTGACGCTGCTGGTCGGCCAGCCGGTCACTTGGGCATTCGACGTTGAAAATACCGGCAATGTACTGCTGGAAAATATTCTGCTGAACGACGATATACTCGGCCAGATCACCTGTCCGCAGGCTACTCTCCGGGTTGGTGAAAGCATGACCTGTACCGCAACAGGACTTGCTGAAGCCGGTCAGCATGAAAACAACGGCTGCATTGATGGCGACTATGTTGCCCGTGATGCTGAAGGCAACGAGACTGACAGAACCACTGTGAAGGACTGCGATCCGAGCCATTATTTCGGTGCTGATCCTGAACTGGATATCGAGAAGCACACCCAGGGATTTGACGCTGATACGGAAACCGGACCTTTCATCGAAGTCGGCGATCCGGTCTTCTGGCTCTACAGTGTTACCAATACCGGTAATGTACCGCTGGAAAATATTGCAGTGACCGATGACAAGGGTGTTGCGGTTGACTGCGGCGGCGGCAGCAATATCATTTCGAGCCTGCAGCCGGATGAGAGCTTTAACTGCAGCGGCACAGGTATAGCCGCTGAAGGTCAGTACGAAAATCTCGGCTCTGCCGACAGCACATTCAAGGATGACGAAGAGACTAAAAAACCAGTGCATGATGATGATCCGAGCCATTACTTCGGTGCTCTGCCGGGCATTGATATGGAGAAATGCACTGCTGCGACAGGTCTTGATGCCTGCCTGGAAAACGATGATGCCAACCATGACATCGCCCCCGGTATGCCCGCCCTAGATGGTGACACCGTAGTCTGGACCTATGTTATAACCAACACCGGCAATGTGGCTCTGGACAATGTTGCAGCAACTGACGATCAGGGGGTTATGCTCGACTGCGGGGACGGAAGCAATATTATCGGAGTACTGGAGGCAGGCGCATCTGTCACCTGCACAGGCAGTGGCGTTGCTACCCTCGGTCAGTATGCAAACAACGGCTGTACAAGCGGCGATTATACGGTCATCATTGATGCAGACGGCACTGAGGAGACACGTACAGCAACAGACTGCGATCCGAGCCATTACTACGGCTTCTCCAAGCTGCAGCCGAGCCTTGAGGTTTCTGTCACGGACTACTCTGTATCAGGCCTGAAAAACAACGGCAACTTTGTCGTGGAAAATGCCAGCGGCGATGTTGATGCACTCTACCTGCGGGATGTCAGCGTCGAGATCGAATACCGGGTTCCTGACGGAAACAAGTGGCTTGACATTCCGGTCCACGGTACCTGCACCTTCGATCCTTCCTTCCCCTTTGTTCTGGAAGGCGACGGCGAGTGGGTTGACCAGGAACTGCGTGGACAGCAGGAGTTCAGCTTCAGCTGTACGGCCGAAGCAGACGATATTCCTGAAGGATACACTTCAGCCCGGGCAACAATCTGTGTTCAGCTGTTCAACCGGGAAGATAAGGTCAAAGGCAAGTACACCGGAGACGAAAAGTGGTTCTGCTCCAGCAAAAGCGCTATGTAAGCACCTCTTCACAATCAGCTAAGCTCCACTGGTGAGCACAGCAGGGAGATTGGGCCTTCGGGCCTGATCTCCTTTTTTGCATTTTTACCCTGTAACGCAGTAAGTTGAGCTGACCTGCAATTCCTCCCCTTGGCCGCACTAAATCTTGGTCATATCGCACTGGGCGAGCTTTGTGACCATCTTCATCTTGCCCCGTATCAATGCGAATTAGGAATTGGATTATCCGGTCTCAGTAAAAACAGATATTTACAGAAGAGTCGTTCCGATTCTGTAGAATCTGGCATCTTTATCCTGCTGATTTTGCGCAATAAATTTTAACTCCTAATTCGCATTATCAACAAGCCAGCTGCCGGGCACCGAGCAGGGCCGTATCCGGCTCAACAATGATATGCACCGGAATGTCGGCCAGCATCTGCCGGTAGATGCCGCGGCAGAAGATCGCCATAAAACGTTCCGGAGTAAAAAAGGGAAGAAGCCGCGTCACCATACCGCCGCCGAGAAAAATGCCGCCCGTGGCAAGGACTTTCAGCGCGAGATTGGCCGCTTCAGCAGCAAGAATATCCACAAGGAGCTGAACAGCCCGCACAGCAGGCTCACAGGAGGGACTTTCGTGCAAAGCCGTGTTGGCTGTACGCACGATGAGCGGGGCAAGGTCGTCGGGTTCTGTCTGCAGTCGCGTTTTCTGCATCCATTCCGGCTCGCTGCAGCGGGTCAACATAAAGGCGTACAGGTCAGGCAGGGCCATGCCGGAACAGACCTGCTCCACGCTGACGTGCGGCGTAAGATGCGGAGCCTGTTCCGTGGCTTGTTCCTTCTGCCGGGCAAGCATAAACTGCAGCAGCTCCATCTGCTCCTGATTGCGGGGCGCGAAAGAGGCATGGCCTCCTTCGGTGGGAAAGGGTTGAAGCCGGTTATTGACCGGCATGGCAAAGGCTTGGCCGAGACCGGTACCTGCAGCCAGAACGCCGATACTGCCGTCCGGTTTCCTCTGTCCCTGATTCAGGGGAATCAGACCGTCATCGGCAAGCTGAACAGCCCCGGCTGCTGTGGCCACCAGATCGTTGACCAGCAGGACCCTGTCCATGCCGAACTGCCCGGCAAATTCATCCCCGTCAACGGTCCAGTGCAGATTGGTCATCTGAACCCGGTTTGCCCGGACCGGACCGGCAACCCCGAAACAGGCGCGCTTCGGCAGCCGTTCCTGTCCGGCAAGAAAAGCACTGATCACCTCCTGAAATGCACGAAACTCCGTATTGCGGAATGTCTTTTTCAGCAGCAGAGAGCCTGCACTGTCACCTGCAATATCAGTAATATCATACAGGGCCAGAGCCGTTTTGGTGGCCCCGATATCACCGGCAAGAATGACAGGAGCAGGCTTTTGTTGTTTCATCCGGTTGTTCCGTTGCGTGTTCCGTTTGCATTACGATTCCCGGACAAGGCGAATATCCCATGCCTCTGAACGTCCGTCATTGGCCGGGTTTTCAACAATTCTGAATTCAAAAATACGGGTTGAATCCTGAAAATAATAATCTCCCTCCAGCGTGGATTTGGAGAGATGAAAAAAAACCGTCTCCGGTTTCAGGTCTTTGTTTTCCAGACGAAAAAAGCGAAAGAAGCCGAATCCTCTGTCCGGGTTGAAATTGGCCACCGTTCCCCGCTGCCATTCTCCTTCCCCGTTGAAATTTTCCGGATGATGAATGGGCAGCAGGCCGGGTATAAGAAAACCGGAAATATAGGAGTCTGCCGCTTCCCGCAGATCCCGGCTGACATTATGAAAACCGATCACATCCACCCGGCAGCCCATATTCTGCATAGCCGTGACCAGCCGGATAAAATCACCGTCACCGGTGAGCAGGATGATCCGGTCCAGATTCCTGGCCTGGAGCAAAGCATCAATGGCCAGATCCATATCCGCATTGGCCTTGGTGGTCACATTGCCGTCTTCATCTTCATAGCGGCGGACATATTTCTTGATGACTTTAAAGCCGCACTGCCGGAGGATATCATGATAATAATAAACTTTCTGCCGGTATTCCGGGTCCTTGCTGGTTCGTTCCCGGTCTTCGGCAAGGTAGCAGTTTGCCCGGACCATGGTCCAAGGGTCTGTGTTGGCAATGTCCACCAGCACATCATAGCGCATGCCGTACCCGCCGCTCATTTTAATATTTTCAGCATCTACGTATATTCCTGTTTTTAACATAAAAAGTATAAAATAAAGGTATTGATCATAATTGGTCGTCTTCAGCACGTCCGGAGTATTCCGGCGGGCTGTCACTCCCATTCAATCGTGGAAGGCGGTTTGGAGGAGATGTCATACACAACCCGGTTCACTCCCCTGACCTCGTTGATGATTCGTGTTGAAATTCTGCTCAGCAGCTCATAGGGAAGCTGGGACCAGTCAGCGGTCATGGCGTCGCGGCTGTCCACGGAGCGGATGGCGATGACGTGCTCATAAGTGCGGCCGTCCCCCATCACCCCGACGGTCTGGATGGGCAGCAGGACCGCAAAGGACTGCCAGACTTTACGGTACCAGCCGGAACTCTTCATTTCCTCCAGCACAATCACATCAGCCTGCCGCAGGATGTTCAGCCGTTCTCTGGTGATTTCTCCCATGATGCGGATACCCAGACCGGGACCGGGAAACGGCTGCCGATAAATCGCCTCTTCCGGCAGGCCCAGTTCCAGTCCAAGTTCCCGTACCTCATCCTTGAACAGTTCCCTGAGCGGCTCGATCAGCTGCAGCTGCATACGCTCCGGCAGGCCGCCCACATTATGGTGCGACTTAATGGGCGCTTTGCCCCGGAACACCACCGACTCAATCACGTCCGGATAGAGCGTGCCCTGAGCCAGATACTTGACCTCGCCGAGTTTGCCTGCCTCCTGCTCAAAAATTTCGATGAAGCCGTACCCGATCCGTTTCCGCTTTTCTTCAGGATCGGCAATGCTGTCAAGGCGTTCAAGAAAGTAACCTTTCGCATCAACATCAATTACCTTGAGATCCATCTTTTCCCGGAAGAAACGGAGCACGGTCTCGCTTTCGTTGATCCGCATCAGGCCGTTATTGACGTGAATACAGGTCAGCTGGCTGCCGATCGCCCTATGCACCAGCGCAGCGACTACTGTGGAGTCAACCCCGCCGGACAGGGCACAGAGCACCTGATCATTCCCCACGGTCTCCCGGATCTCGGCTACGGTTGTCTCAATAAAGGAGTGCATTGTCCAGCTGGCTTCGCAGCCGCAGATGCCGAAGATAAAATTGCGCAGCACATCCGTGCCGATGAGCGTATGGGCCACTTCCGGGTGAAACTGGACAGCAGCAAAGAGCTTTTCCTCATGCCGCAGGGCGGCAAAGGGAGAATGTTCACTTCCGGCACTGGCAGTAAAGCCCGGTGCAGCCTCTTCAATCCGGTCTCCGTGGCTCATCCAGACCTGATGATGGGCTGGTGCAGGTTCCAGACCGGCAAACAGACCGGCTGTATAGCTGATCTGCAGTTCTGCTTTGCCGAACTCCCGTTTCTCGGCCTGCTCCACCCGACCGCCGAGCTGCTGCATCATAAGCTGGGCACCATAACAAATACCCAAGACAGGAATACCGAGTTCAAAAATTTCAGGCGAGGAAATCGGTGCATCTTCATCATACACCGAGGCCGGACCGCCGGACAGAATAATGCCCGAAGGCTGCATGGCCCTGAGCTGCTCAATGGGAAGCGTATAGGGGTGAATTTCGGAATAGACCTTCTGTTCCCGGATACGCCGGGCAATGAGCTGGGTCGTCTGGGAACCGAAATCCAGAATAAGAATAGTTTCGTTATGCATGAATAATCATGGAAAAAAATTAATACAGACTCTCGATCCGATAGTTCGGCGCCTCACGGGTGATGATTACATCATGAACATGGGACTCGCGCAGCCCGGCCGGGGAAATACGGACAAACTTGGCCCGCTTATGCAGCTCGCCGATACTCCCTGCGCCGCTGTAGCCCATACCGGCCCGCAGTCCGCCCAGTAGCTGATAGATCACCTCGGCAATAGGCCCCCGATAGGGAACCTTGCCTTCAATCCCTTCAGGGACCAGTTTTGCCGGTTCGCTTTCTTTTTTCTGAAAATACCGGTCCCCGGACCCCTGGCTCATGGCACTGAGTGATCCCATGCCCCGGTACCCTTTATATTTGCGCCCCTGATAGAGAAAGGTCTCTCCGGGGGTTTCATCTGTTCCGGCAAACAGGGAGCCGACCATCACGCAGTCCGCGCCGATGGCAATGGCCTTGCAGATATCACCGGAAAATTTGATGCCGCCGTCAGCGATAATGGGAATGCCTTTTTCAACAGCTACTTTGGTGGCGTTCTGCAGGGCGGTCAGCTGGGGGACGCCGACTCCGGCAACAATTCTGGTGGTGCAGATGGAGCCGGGGCCGACCCCCACTTTCACCGCATTGGCACCGGCTTCAATCAGGGCGGCAGTCCCCTCTGCTGTCGCGACATTTCCGGCAATGACGGAAAGATCCGGCCACCCGGCCCGGATTTCGCGGACCGCCTGCAGCACACCGGCAGAGTGACCGTGGGCGGAGTCCAAGACAATAACGTCTGCACCGGCGGAGACCAGGGCCTCGGTCCGGTCCGGCATATCTGAACTCACGCCGACAGCGGCCCCGACCAGCAGCCGACCGTTGACATCTTTGGCCGAATTCGGGTATTTCTTGATTTTTTCAATATCCTTTATCGTAATCAATCCTTTCAGATTTTTCCGTTCATCCACCACCAGCAGCTTTTCTATCCGATGCTCATGAAGCAGAGCCTTGCAGTGATCAAGACTGATTCCCTCATGCACCGTAACCAGATTTTTACTGGTCATCACATCGGCAACCCGCAGGTCACTGTTGGAGACAAAACGGAGATCCCGGTTGGTGACAATGCCCACCAGTTTCCCGTTGCGGAGCACAGGCAGGCCGGAAATTTTATACATCTCCATGATTTCTTCGGCCTCGGCAACACGCTGCTGATCCGTCACCGTGACCGGATCAATAATCATGCCGGATTCCGATTTTTTGACCCGCTCCACTTCTCTGGCCTGATCAGCAATGGACATATTTTTATGGATGATGCCGATACCGCCTGCTCTGGCCATGGCAATGGCCGTACGATGTTCCGTTACCGAATCCATGGCTGCAGAAACCAGCGGGGCGTTGAGATACACCGTATCGGTAAGCCGGGTTACAAGGGAAACCTCGGACGGCAGCACTTCCGAAGCTGACGGGACGAGCAGGACGTCATCAAAAGTATACGCCGGGGGAATGTCCTGGTCGAACATAGGTAACTCCTTTGGTGTCTGATTATTCGGAAAACTCTACAGGCTCAACAACGATGGGCAGCATATTATCACTGATACGGAGGAAAAGCAAATACCGGCAGCGGAAAAGGTTATTTTCTCTTCCGCCGAGGAGAAGACAAGACTGAACAGCCGACAGGCCGGATACGGTACAAGTCACTCTGCAGCAGGAATCACCCGGATTTCAAAAAGAGAAGGCCAGAGCTTTCCGGTGACAAATAGCCTGTCATGCACCGCATCATACATGATCCCGTTCAGCACGTCGATTTTTTTCTTCTCCCCTGCCCTGGCGGACAGACCGGTAAGGTCAAGCTGGCCGGAAACAACACCGGTTTCCGGATCAATTATTGCAATTCGGTCTGTATGCCAGACATTGGCATACACCGATCCCCGGACATATTCCAGCTCATTGAGGCGATTCACAGGGCCCTGATCATCCTGCACTAAGATCCTGCGTTGCTCGACCAAGGTTGCCGGATCGAGGAAATAAAGATGTGCCGTGCCGTCACTGGCAATCAGCTGCCGGCCGTTATGAGTGATGCCCCAGCCCTGCCGGGGATACGACCGTGAGCCGAGCAGGGAAAAATCTTTTTTTGCATAAAGGAACACCCGACTGTTTTTCCAGGTCAGCTGATAGATCGTATTCCGGAAAACCGTGATGCCTTCGGCGAAATATTGCCGTTCATAGTTCCGCTGCTGCTCCACCCGACCGGAGAGCAGGTCAACTCGGCGCAGGGAAGACCGTCCATGCAGCCCCGTGCCCTCATACATCGTTCCCTCATCCCAGACCAAGCCCTGAGTGAATGCATTAGGATCATGAGGATACTCGTGAACAATTTTATAGGAAAACTGAGCCGGGCTGGGCACCTCGCTCCTGCCGAGTAAAGGAGATGCACCGGACAGGAAAAGAAAGACGGCAAGGAGAAAGGGTATAGCTCTCACCCTGCCTCCGATGATCGGACAGCAACTGCATGGGCTTCCAGCCGTTTTCTGCCCCGGAAACAGGTTTCTTTCAATTTAAAGCCCAAATCAACCCTGCCGGAGGCTGCCTGCCCATACTGCTCAGCCATAAAAAAACCAATTCCGCTGAGGCGGCTGCCGTTAATCCGTACGGAAAATTTCAGATGTTCGCGCAGCTGATAGACTTCTTCCAGCCGGATATTCTGCAGAAGAAAAACCGGTTCCGGATTGCCCTCGCCAAAGGGTTCCATGCGCTGCAGATCGCGCAGCAGCTCCCGGCAGTCTTCCTGTTCATTGAGGACTGCATCAATGATGACTCCCGGGTGCAGTTCTCTGCGTTCCGCCGTCCGAATACAATCATTGAACACAGTGCAAAATGCCTCAAACTCATCTTTCCGCACCGTCAGACCGGCAGCCATCGCATGACCGCCGAAACGGAGAATCCGGGCTTGACACTGCTCCAATACCTGATGGAGATTCAGCCCTTCAACAGAGCGGCCCGACCCCTTTACCACTGGCACCTCGCCTTGGTCCGTGGAAAACAGCGGGGTATCGCCGGTAAAAACCAGCACAGGCAGCCGGTAGCGGTCCACCATTCTGGAGGCGATAATGCCGATCACCCCCACATGCCAGTCCCTGCCGCAGAGCACCAGGCAGTCCTGCCCCCTGCTGATCTGCGCCTCGGCCTGCTGAACCGCCTGGTCAAGCACGGCTGCTTCCAGTTCCCGGCGCAGGATATTGGCCTGTTCCAGTTCCTGAGCCAGTCCGGTCGCCTCCTCCGCAGGACTCATAAGCAAATCAACAGCCAGCTGCGGCGTGCCCAGCCTTCCGGCCGCATTGATCCTCGGAGCCAGCTGGTAAGCGATATCTTCGGAGGAAACATTGCCGTCGTTCAGGCCCGCCTGTCTGCACAGGGCCCGGATTCCAGGACGGCGGCGCTCGCTGAGCACCTCAAGCCCGGCCCGGACCAGAATCCGATTCACTCCGGTCAGCTGCATGACATCGGCGACCGTGCCCAGGGCGACCAGATCCAGGTAATCCCGCAGGTTGGGCATAGTTTCCCTGGTCCAGAACTCCTGCTCCACCATCCTGCGGCGCAGGGCCATGATCAAAAAAAAAGCCACCCCGCCCCCGGAAAGTTCTTTACAGGCGAACGGGCAGTCCTGCTGCCTGGGATTGAGCACCGCATCAGCAACAGGCATTCGGGCCGGATCAGTGGAGGGCTGATGGTGATCGGTAATGATGACGCTGAAGCCCAGTTCTTTGGCGTAGCTGACCTCATCAGGAGAAGAGATGCCGCAGTCCACTGTAATCAGCAGAGCAGGCATGGTTACCTTTTCGGCCAGCCCGGCCACTGACTGCATGGTCAGGCCGTAGTCATCAGTCAGCCGATTGGGCACATGCCGGACCGCCTCCACACCGAGCCGGGCAAGGAAATCCGCCAGCAGCACGGTGGCGGTAATGCCGTCAACATCGTAATCGCCGTGAATCACAATCTGCTGACCGGAAAGAATTGCATCCGCCAGCACGTCAACAGCATCGGACAGCCCCTTCATGGGCAACGGCGACGGCAGTTCCTCCAGCCGGGGGGAAAGAAAGGGACCGGCTGTTTCCGGGGTCGTCATGCCCCGCTGACAGAGCAGTCGGGCACCGATCCCGGACAGACCAAGCTCGGCGGCCAGTTTCCGGCTGCCGGCAGTTTCGGCTGCGCTCATGGGTGGAGGAAGGATACAGGAATGTTCTGCGGGCGGCATGCTGTTTTCCGGGTAAAAGGAACGATAAGGCACTGTACAGAAAAGAACCCGATTCTGCAAGAGCGCGTCCCATTTGGCTTCCCCTAAGGATAGCGATCGATTCTACAAAATCCCGACCTTCGAGGGCGTGCAGATCCTCTACCCGGACGGCCATACGGCCAACTTCAAGAAATCCGGCTCTCAGTATGTCTCAGCCTCGCCCGGCACCCATGATGTGATCAGCAGGGAAGGGGATGAGTATGTCATGCGGGATGCGGACTGCGGCTGTGCCTCAGAAGAAAAACGCTTTGACAGCGACGGCCACCTGACTGCTCTGATCGACCGCAACGGCAATGCCGTTCATCTGTTCTATGACGGTGACAAGTTGACCGCCTTAGAGAACGCTGCCGGACGGCGGGTGGAGTTCACCCTGAATGATGACGGTCAGATCATTGAGGCCCGTTTGCCGGAAGACATCACCCTGCAATACGAGTACGAGGACGGCCTGCTGACCGCCTTTATCGACGGCAGGGGCAACCGCACTGCATATCAATACGATGATCTGGGCCAGATGACGGAGATTATCTCAGCCAAGGGGCATCCCTTGGTGCGCAACAGCTACGATGACGAATACCGGGTTACTGAGCAGATCGTGGGCGAGAGCGAATCCTACAGCTTCAGTTACGAGGACGGAAAGACCACGGTCACGGATGCCTACGGCAATGCCCATGTCCATCATTATGATGATGACCTGTGCCTGATCAGGATGGAGTACCCGGACGGCAACGAAGAGCGATACCATTATGGTGCGGAACCTATCTCTTTCGGTGGCGCACCTCTCTTGAAATCAGAGTGCGCAGTGATGGAGGGGGCAAATAAGAAACCGGGTTACGTGCTAAGCACGTACACGTACCCGGTCAAATTGTCAGATCAAGTCTGAACTACTACAGATTATTTAACAATTATTTTCTCCAATATTTTATCTTGTATGATAAATTCTATTTTACGTGATGATGGTTTTATTTTGGTGAGATAATAACCGTTAAAGGTGATCGCTGGATTTATCCATTTTTCATAATGGGTTATTTGTCCATGATTAATTATAAAAAAATGGATACCGTTCTTCTCGGTGGAGATGTCTGATATTTGAGCAACCAACCTTGGGCCAAGATTCCTAACGAGGTACCGTTCATTGTTTCTTATAGCATAAGGAGCACTGAAAATGATTTGTGCTTCTACCTCTTCTTTGATTGCTAATGAAGAACTTACTGGTTTAGATAAAGCTCTCGTAATTTCATTTATTAAATTTTCCGAAGTTTTTAATTGTTTATAGCTACAACTCGCCAAGAAGATTGCCAAAAACAAGAAACAGGAAAGTATATTACGTGTTTTCATTAACGGGTATATTCTCCTTTCTCCTTGAACATTAATCTTAAGTTGTCCTATCGTTAGGAATGAGTCAGAAATAACTTTCCCCTTTGTCTTTCCGAGACGCACGCTATGACGGGCATTGCTACCCCAAAAAGCGACAGTTATTAGAGACTCATTCCTTAGCAAGTTTCATCGCCCCATCACTCTTCTACTCGCTGCCTCCTATATCCTTTTCCCTGCATACAGGCTTCAAATAGTTCGGTATTTTTTACAGTGTATGTGCGAGGGACAAATTGCACACATTTTTTTTCAACCCTACGGACACAATCAACATCGGTTTTAATCGTTGGTGTTTCCAGTGCCTTCTGATCACATAAATTTTCATCAGTAATAAACTGTTCACTACCTTTTCTTACATGAGGATTAACCCATTCATATCGAGCGCACCCGAAATTAAGAACAGAAAATCCCAATAAGAAAAACCATACGATTTTTTTTATGTTCAATCCATATAATCTATATTCAGTCCCTTGGTAATCATAACAGCGCACTTCCTTCATATCCCCCTCTCTCTCCGTTTTTTTCAACATAAACTACCGTAAGATATCTTCTACGAGAGACACAATACAAAACGACATAATTGTAAGTCAAGAAAAATATATTGCGGGAGAAACAAAAAAACTTAAAGGTATCACACCTCCCTTGAAATTAGACTGCGCAGTGATGGGGGGCGAACAAATAAGAAACCGGGTGACGCGCTAAACACGTACCCGGCTACTGTCAGATCAAGTATGATCTAGTACACATTAACTTTACCCGTAAAATTTAGGGACAAAGAAGCTTCCTGACAGTTGATTTATCTCCACACCTTCATTATATTCCCTTTCTTGTCGTAGGTTATACTGCCGTCCTTTCGCGTCCCATCCACATATACTCGAAATTGAACTTCGTCCGAAAAAGGAAGATTTCTCTCCAAGGATACAAGTGTCACCTCTTCGTTTTCGAGCTGAAACCGCTCTTGAATGTCTCTCACCATAAAAGGAACTTTGGTAAAGTCGCATTCGTCGAGATTGAACGTATTCGCGTCGATCGTGTTTTGGTCGCTATTTCCTATCAGCTTCACCGGAACCGGCCCTGACGCCAATCCGTTCTTATATTCATAAGCGTCAACATTCTCTTTTTTATTTTGATCCTGTATCTCCAAGGTTATGAATGTCGGATAGATAAGAAGTTTGATGGCCATAACCTTGTCGCCACCGACCTTTTTCTTAAGTGCTGCAATAGCTCTGGTAGGATCTTTAAAAAGCCCCTTGACTTCAACCGGCTCAGTATCAACCTTTTTCAAGTTTTCCGGTCTCTCCAATGTTTTTCTTGCCTCTGCTTCTTCTGCTTGTCGGAAAGCTTTTTCTGTTTGTTGGAGAACAGTGTTGGTTAAACTGCCGCACGATGCTAACAAACCGAGCGACAAAGCGAACAGTACGAAGACAAAGCTTAATCGGAGCTTTTTCATATTTTTTTTCCTCCTTGAATAATAAATAAGGGAAAGATAATAAATAAGGGAAAGATCCCTAATATAAACACCAGCAATTTTAATTTACCAAAGATACATGTTGAATTGAAAAAGTCAATAAAAAGTAATCATGGCGATATCACAGTATCACACCCCAAAATCTAACCCCGCAGCCATACGGATTACAGGCCGTAGTCACATGTTCAAATCCTGACAGCTTCCCCTCACCCTCCACATCACACCCCGATCCAACAAAAATTCATCGGGTATCAAACAGATCATTTATCGAGTATCAAAAGGATCATTTATCGGGCGTAGAGTAATGTATTCTACGCCCGTAATCTGAACCATTCATCGGGTATCAAAAGGATCGTTTATCGAGTACCAAAAGGATCGTTCATCGGGTATCAAAAGGCAGAAAAAAGGGCGGTAAGAAAAACGGTACAGGCGCGGGCACCCAGGGCGTGGACAAGCGCACCGAGTACGTGTTCGACGGCCTGGACCCGGTGGCCGAGTACGACACCCTCAACGGCCAGTACGAGAACTACTACCGGGGCACGGATCGGCACATCAGCATGGCCCAGCACTTCAACTCCGGCGCAACCGGTCAGCTTCGCTGGTACCACTACAACCATAAGGGCGACGTGGCCGGACTGACCAAACAGAACGGCAATGCCGTGCATACCTACCGCTACGATCCCTACAGCGGGGTGATCCCGGCTAACGGCAACTTCACGGACCCGCATAACCACTACACTTTGACCGGTAAGGAGTTTGATGAGAACACCGGGCTGGTCTGGTTCGGGGCACGGCATTATGATCCCGAGACCGGGGTGTGGATGGGGCAGGATACGTATCGTGGACGGTTGAACGATCCGGCGAGTTTGCATCGGTTTATGTATGTGGGGGATAATCCGGTGACGTTTTGGGATTGGTATGGGTATGCGTATTTTGCTACTAGACCTTTAGATGGATGGTTAGGAAAATTGTATAACACTCAGGATCTTACTGTAGGATCTATAGACGATCAGTATAATACTGTAATAGCTCATGAGCATATTTTTTTTGAAGATGGAAGTAATGTAGGTTTTTTTGATGACGGAGAAGTGCATTACAATAACGAAAATCGAGGAGATTATGATGTTAGTCAAACAGGGTATGATGATGCATTGTTGAGGCAAGCTGTAGATAATGTCGAGCCTAATGACTACTATGCATTGTATAAAATTTCATGGTCTAAGGAGAAATATAACTGCCAAGATTGGGCTGAAGATGTTCGGCGAGAGTATGAACGATTATTAGAAGAGCAGAGACAGAGGGAAATGCAAGAAAGAGCAAATGTCTGTATGGCGAATCCTATAAAACAATCTGATCAAACAGAATATTGGCAGGGATATTTCCAAGGGCAGAGTGTTGACCCAACGTATTTGTTTACGGGGTATTAATTCCTGCAAGGCGCAACCCAGAATATGTAAGGGCACGGCCCGCCGTGCCCCAACGGGATTACCCACCACCCGTTCCATCCCCCTGCACCATAACGATTATGCCCGGTTCGCACCCTGCCCGGATAATCAATCAGGGCATGGCCGATCCTGTAGGGGCGGACCTCTGTGTCCGCCCGGTTTGTCCACCATCCCGGCACGTTCCAACCGGGCAGACACGCAGGTCTGCCCCTACCAAACCACGGGATATTCAATGATTTGCCATGTCATACAACCCTGACATCCACCACCGCCGGTCCATCCGCCTGCGTAATTATGATTACACACGGGCCGGGGCTTATTTCGTGACCATCTGTGTGCAACATCGGGAATGTCTGTTCGGGGGAATCACCAACGGGGTCATGCGGTTGAATGATGCGGGCCGGATGACGGAAAAATGGTTTGCCGAATTGGAAAACAAATTCCACGAGATCGAATGCGATGAATTTGTCTGTATGCCCAATCACGTTCATTTCATCGTGGTCAATGTAGGGGCGGACCTGCGTGTCCGCCCGGATATTCCGCGTGTCCGTGTCCGCCCGCCGAATATGCAACCATCCCGGCAGGTTCAACCAGGGCAGACACATAGGTCTGCCCCTACGGGGACATCGTTGTCGGATGTCGTGCAATGGTTCAAAACAATGACCACCAACGAATATATCCGGGGTGTCAAACAAAACGGTTGGCAACCGTTTCCCGGCAAATTATGGCAACGCAATTATTGGGACCACGTCATCCGCAACGAAACAGAATTATACCGCATCCGCCAATACATCCGCAATAACCCGTCCCGTTGGCAGGAAGACGCATTGCATCCTGATCAGCCCCCGTTCCCCGGTGAAACCCGTGAACCTTCACCGGCATACGGCCATGAAAGTTATGAGGTGTGGATGGTGTGAGGGCGTTTTACGAAACATCCCTATGGATTCTCCGACATAATCTCATCTCCCGGCAAGGGTGTCCGATCAGGCACCTTATCCAATATACCCCTGAAGGCCGCCCGATCCGCCTTTTTCGCCCGTTGCTCCAGATAATTTTCTGTTGTAAGGGCGGAAATCTTTTCAGACACAGCCGTCGAAATAAACTGATTGATCGATACACCTTCTTGCGTTGCTATTTGCTTAATATGACGATGAATAGAATTTGGTAACCGTAAACTAAGTGTACTCATTGTATTGCCTCCAATAATTTTCCGGGGCGTAACGCAGTCACGCCGAATTTATCAACCCCTCTAAAATCTTTCATATTATGGGTGACGATTATTCTTGTTTTTGATGCCACAGCCACCTCAAGGACATGATCATCTTTCGGGTCTTTCAGGTACGGTCGCCACAAAAAATATATTTTTTGAAATTTGCTGAGGGCGCAGATATTGTCAAGAACTACCTCAATCTCGTTGTCAGATAACCATAATTCCTTTTGTTTCCGTTTTAGAACATCTTCGTATTCAAAAAGGAGCGTAGTTGATATAACAGGTATTATTCTGCCGGTATCAATGCATCTTAATATTTGATACGATGCCCCTGATGAGGAATAAAGCCCTGAAAAAAGTATATTGGTGTCCATAATGATTGTATCCATGTTTAAATAATACCGAATATGGTATCAACGTGTCAAGAGGGGAATGTAACGAGCAGCATCACTGCCGCTCCAGCCGGCTGCGCAATTATGATTACACACAGGCCGGGGCCTATTTTGTCACGATATGTATATCCTGAGATTCCGATTGCCGAAAAGACCTTTCTTCAGGTATAAAGAAAGAATGGGCAATCCGAATAACCCGGCAGACCGGAAGAGATTATTATGACGACATTAACAGAGATAGAAAGGGCCGTGACCAATTTATCCCGACAGGATTTCAATAAATTCCGGGACTGGTTTTCCGCCTTGGATCAGCGGAAGTGGGACAGGGAATTCGAGGAAGATGCACAAAAAGGCCTGCTGGATGATCTGGCGAACGAGGCATTAGCCGATTTCCAATCCGGCAGATACAGGGAGCTGTGAAACATTACACCTCGCCGAAGTATTGGCAGGCGTATAACCGGTTGTCCGCCAAGATCCGAACCGTTGCGGACAAAAACTTCGATCTTCTCAAAAAAGACCCTCGTCATCCACCGCTGCATCTGAAAAAGGCAGGTCGATTCTGGTCGGTACGGGCCGGAATCAACCATAGAGCCCTGGGTGTTGATTCCCCCGACCAGGACGGTATTGTCTGGTTCTGGATAGGTACGCATGCTCAGTATGATAAACTGCTGGGAAAATAGAAGACGAAGTACGTTTCTCTAGTCGGGTAGGTTCGCTTGAGTGCAACGAAAGCAGACGGTTCTTTGCTCGACTTGACAAGTGTAACCTTTAGGGTTACGATATATCTCATGATCAAGTCTTTCAAACATAAGAGCCTGTTTAAAAACTTGTTGAAGCTTTACTGCTTTTTCCGAAGTGGGCCAGTGTTTACTCTTATTTCCGCAAATGGAAACAAGATGGAACCTGGTTTCTCGTTAACCGGGCAGTCCACACGGATTTGCGACAGGACCAGGGAAAAAACGCTGAGCCTTCTGCCGTCATGATTGACAGTCAATCCGTCAAAGCTTCGCAGATGGCCGAGACCCGGGGGGGGTTGACGGCAACAAGAAAGTGAAAGGGCGAAAACGCCACATGGTTACGGATACCCTTGGTTTCCCGCTGATCGTTAAAGTTCATGACGCCAATCTGTCGGATGGAAAACAGTCTGTTTCTATCTTTCAGACTCTTTTTTTGTGGTTTGCTTCCATTAAACTGGTCTGGGCCGATGCCGCTTACCGAGGTGATCTGGCCGACTATTTATGGTGCGCCTTTCAATGCTGGCTGGAAATCGCTCCCACTTTGAAAAGCAAAGGGTTTCAAGTAGTGCCGAAACGTTGGATCATTGAAAGAACTTTCGGCTGGTTTCAATGGGACCGAAGATTGATGATTGACTATGAACGACAGGCGCAATCAGCTGAAACCATGGTCTATATAGCATCAATCAGGAAAGTGCTGAATCGATATAAATAGTTTTTAAACAGGCTCTTAAACAAGTCCGGATGTATTTTCCGCCAGTTTTTCAGTACCCCCGACGGGCGTAGTTCGAAAGCCATCTCTTCAGGAGTCAGCTGAACCTGCACGCCATCCGCTGCTGTTGCCGCCTACTGCAAAGATACAACAGGCACAGCTGTTGCCACGTTTGACAGAAAATTCAAGAAGGCCATGAAAAGTATTGACCTGTATCCACTGTAATTTTCTCTCTGCGTAACCGCCTCCGCGAAATTACCGGCTTCATCTCCGGTTCTCGTCCTATCGGCGAGTTTCCCTGAACATCTTGACACCCGGCTGATCATGCTTACTGTTGCGGTTGGTTTATTCGAGAATATTTTTGTCTGATCCAAATACAAACACAGACGCAACGACAGATATTTGACCAAGAGAGGTTCATTGCCATGACGACTGCACAGACTGAAACCAAACAATTCCAGGCCGAGACCAGAAAGGTGCTCGATATTGTGATCAACTCGCTCTATACGGAGCGGGATATCTTTGTCCGGGAGCTGGTCTCCAATGCCGCAGATGCGTTGGAGAAATTCCGCCATATTTCCCTGACCGAGAAACCGGAATTCGATGCCCATGTTCCCCTGGAAATCAACATTGACTGCGACGATAAAAAGCACACCCTGACCATAACCGATACCGGCATCGGCATGACCGCTCAGGAACTGGAGGAAAACCTGGGCACCATTGCCCATTCCGGTTCCGGCAAATTTGTGCAGGAGCTGGCCGAGGCCGCCAAAAAGGATGTCAGCCTGATCGGTCAGTTCGGGGTGGGTTTCTACTCTGCCTTTATGGCTGCCAAGACTGTGACCGTGCAGACCCGCTCCTGGGACGGCAGCGAAGGCCATGAATGGCATTCCGACGCCAACGGCAGCTATACCATCAGCCCGTGCGAGGGTCTGCACCGGGGCACCAAAATCATCATCGAACTGAAAGATGATGCTGAAGAATACGGCCAGAAATTCACCATTGACCGGATCATCAAGCAGTATTCCACCTTTATCCCCTTCCCGGTCAAGGTGGAAGGCAACAAGGTCAACACGGTGGAGGCCATCTGGAGCCGTTCCAAAAGCGAACTCACGGACGAGGAGTACAATGAATTCTACAAGTTCGTGGGCAATGCCTATGACGAACCCACTTTCCGCCTCCATTTTGCTGCGGATGCGCCCCTGGCCATAAATGCCCTGCTCTTTGTGCCCAAGGACAACTTCGAGACCTTGGGCATGGGCCGGATGGATCCGGGCGTCAATCTCTACTGCCAGAAGGTGCTGATCGATCAGCACAGCAAAAACATCCTGCCGGAATGGCTGCGCTTCCTCAAGGGAGTGGTGGATTCTGAAGACCTGCCCCTGAACATCTCCCGCCAGTCCCTGCAGGACAATGCCCTGGTGGCCAAACTGCGCCGGGTGATCACCAAGCGCTTCCTTAAATACATGGCTGAAGAGGCCAAGAAGGACACGGAGAAATATCTGACCTTCTGGAAGACCTTTGGTATTTTCCTGAAAGAGGGGTTGACTTCGGACTTTGAGTTTCAGAAAGAGCTGGCCGTTTTGCTGCGCTTTGAGTCCTCAGCCACCGAGGACGGCAGCATGACCTCTCTGCAGGAATATGTGGACCGGATGAAGGAGGGGCAGGAGGAGATTTATTATATCAACGGCTCCAGCCGGGGCGCTATCGAAAGCGGTCCTTATGTGGAGATGTTCAAGAAACGGGATGTCGAGATCCTCTACACCCTGGAGCCCATCGATGACTTTGTCCTCTCCCATCTGGGCGAGTTTGAAGGCAAGAAGCTGCTTTCTGCGGACCGAGCCGACCTGCGCCTGCCGGAATCCACGGACAAGACAGAGGCGCAAGATGAGGCCGGAGCAGAAAAACTGGCCGAGGCTGTGCAGACCTCGCTCTGCAAATGGATGAAGGAGGTTCTAGGTGACAAGGTCAAGGAGGTCAAGCCCTCCACCCGCCTAGTGGACAGCCCGGCCATGATCGTCAATGCGGACGGCTATATGACTTCATCTATGGAGCGGATTCTGGCGGCTCAGGGCAAGAGCGGTCAGGATAATCCCATGATGATGGCAGGCAAAAAGGAAATGGAGATCAATCCGGCCAGCCATCTGATCAAGAAAATGGCGGATCTGCGGACCAAGGATCAGGATTTTGCCAAGGACGTGGCTGAACAGATCTATGACAACGCCATGATCCAGGCCGGACTGCTGATTGATCCGCAGGAGATGGTCAACCGCAACTACCGCATTCTGGAGCGGATGTCGGCGTAGACTTTAACTCCTTCCTGATTTTTTCAATAAGAAAGTTCAGGGGCGTTTCGCGAAACGCCCCTACCGTCTGAAAATCCTTCCCCGCTGTTTCCACCGTCGTTTTTCAGAAAGATATAACGTGTTCCCTTGGCAAGCGGATTGTTTTTCGTTTCTTCACGACGAACTTGATCAACCGTTTCGTTTATTATTTTAAGCATGTGGAATTCAGGAGCCAACCAAAAAAGCCCCTGCCGGATAACCCGGCAGGGGCTTTGTACAAAAAAACATCAGAAAAACAAAAAAAGGCGGCGACCTACTCTCCCGCACAGTCGCCCGTGCAGTACCATCGGCGCTGGAAAGCTTAACTTCCGTGTTCGGAATGGGAACGGGTGGAACCTCTCCGCTCTGGCCGCCTTTATATATTCTTTATATATTATAAATCAAACAGCAGGGTATCTTCTCATCTTCTCAATAACTCAGTCCGAAAAGATATGGTTAAGCCGCACGGCTTATTAGTATCGGCCAGCTCCGTACATTGCTGCACTTCCACCCCCGACCTATCAACGTTGTAGTCTCCAACGAGCCTTCAGGTACTTTACAGTACGGGATATCTTATCTCGGAGGGGGCTTCCCGCTTAGATGCTTTCAGCGGTTATCCCTGCCGGACTTAGCTACTCAGCAATGCTCCTGGCGGAACAACTGATACACCATCGGTCCGTCCGTCCCGGTCCTCTCGTACTAGGGAAAGATCTCCTCAGATATCCTGCGCCCGCAACAGATAAGGACCAAACTGTCTCACGACGTTTTAAACCCAGCTCACGTACCACTTTAATCGGCGAACAGCCGAACCCTTGGGACCTGCTTCAGCCCCAGGATGTGATGAGCCGACATCGAGGTGCCAAACCTCCCCGTCGATGTGGACTCTTGGGGGAGATAAGCCTGTTATCCCCGGAGTACCTTTTATCCGTTGAGCGACGACCCTTCCATACGGAATCGCCGGATCACTAAGACCTGCTTTCGCACCTGCCCGAGATGTCTCTCTCGCAGTCAGGCTCCCTTATGCCTTTACACTCTGCGGCCGGTTTCCAATC